>NZ_FWXX01000004.1 GCF_900176475.1 Tropicibacter naphthalenivorans | reverse complement strand
TTCCGCAAGCTGCTGGACCGCGGTGAGGCAGGCGACAACATCGGCGCGCTGCTGCGTGGTATCGACCGTGAAGCGGTTGAGCGTGGTCAGGTTCTGTGTAAGCCGGGCTCTGTGAACCCGCACACCAAGTTCGAAGCCGAGGTCTACATCCTGACCAAGGAAGAAGGTGGCCGTCACACGCCGTTCTTCGCGAACTACCGTCCGCAGTTCTACTTC
The DNA here is from genome assembly GCF_900176475.1 of Tropicibacter naphthalenivorans. Lineage (GTDB taxonomy): Bacteria > Pseudomonadota > Alphaproteobacteria > Rhodobacterales > Rhodobacteraceae > Tropicibacter > Tropicibacter naphthalenivorans. The sequence goes on along the minus strand of NZ_FWXX01000004.1, from coordinate 370,200 downwards.
CGCACGACCGACGTGACCGGCACCGTTGAGCTGCCCGAGGGCACCGAGATGGTTATGCCGGGCGACAACCTGAAGTTCGTGGTCGAGCTGATTGCTCCGATCGCAATGGAAGACGGTCTGCGCTTCGCAATCCGCGAAGGCGGCCGCACCGTTGGTTCCGGCGTTGTGTCCAAAGTCATCGCCTAATTCGCTTCGCGAATTCGGCAATGAAAAGGGCGTCCCTCGGGGCGCCCTTTTTCCGTGCGGTCTGCGTGGCCTTTCCCGATTCACCCAAGCGACCTCAGAAACCTGCGCAAAACCACTTTGCCGCGAAATTTTTTTGCCCTCTCGCCGCGCCGCAGCGTTTGCATTTGCAGCATGGGTTTCTGTCAATTTATTCAATGGTTAAACGAAACGGCACTCCACGGTATGCCAATACAGTATACCGTTGTATCCACCTAAGTGCATAAAAACATTTGATTTTTTCCGAAGAGTCGCGCCATTACTCCGCTCAAGACAGCGGGAGGAGACGCTATGGATCAGATCAATTTACTCGCATGGACCGGACGTATGGCCGACGAGCTTGGCGGCCTTGACGCGCGCCAAGCTGCCATGATGCACGCAACCATTGGCCGTCCCGGAACCGCAGCGCCCAAGCCGGGCGACCGTCTGCCGTTGCTGTGGCACTGGGCCGGGTTCCCGCCGATCGCCTCGATGGAGGAGCTGGGCGACGACGGGCACCCGCGTCCTGGTGGCTTTTTGCCGCCGATGCCGAACGCGCGCCGGATGTGGGCTGGCGGCTCTTTGTCGTTCCTTGCGCCGCTGCATGTGGGCGAGACGATGACCCGCAAGTCGACCATTCAGGACATCCAAAAGAAAGAGGGCGCGGCGGGCGACATGATGTTCGTCACCGTCGAGCACCGGATCTTTGGCCAGCAGGGGCTGTCCGTGGTCGAACGCCAGGACATCGTCTACCTGCCGATGCCCGACCGCTACACCGCCCCCAAGGCGCGCCCGGTGCCCGCAAACCCTGTCCTATCCGAGCAGATCGACGCCAACGAAAAGCTGCTATTCCGCTACTCGGCGCTGACTTTCAACGCGCACCGGATTCACTACGATCTGGAATACACCCGCGACACCGAGCATTACCCCAACCTTGTCGTTCACGGCCCCTTGCAGGCCACCCTGCTGATGCAGGCTGCCACCGAGCACAAAGGCCGCGCCCCGGTGGATTTCCACTATCGCGGCGTGCACCCGGTTTTCGCCGGGGCCGTAGACATCGTGGCGCTCGAAGAGGACGGCGCGCTGTCGCTGTGCACCGCGCAGGACGGTCACCAAGGGATGCAGGCCACCGCGATCTGGGAGGAAACCGTATGACGATCCTCAAGGGTATCCGCGTGGTCGAAGGCTCGGCCTTTGTGGCGGTCCCGCTGGCGGGGATGACCTTGGCGCAGATGGGCGCAGAGGTGATCCGCTTTGACCGCATCGGCGGCGGCCTCGATGCCAACCGCTGGCCGGTGGCCCCCGATGGCCGGAGCCTGTTTTGGGAAGGCTTGAACAAGGGCAAGAAATCCATCGCCGTGAATCTGAAATCCGAAGAGGGCCGCGAGTTGGTGACCCGGATCGTGACCGCGCCGGGCGATGACGCGGGGCTGTTCCTGACCAACCTGCGGGTGCGCGGCTGGATGGACTACGAGACCCTCAGCCAAGAGCGCAAGGACTTGGTCATGGTCACGCTGACCGGCGATCGGCACGGGCGGCCGCAGGTCGATTACACGGTGAACCCGTCCTTGGGCATTCCCCACATGACCGGGCCTGTGGACGGCGCGCCGGTGGCGCACGCCTTGCCCGCGTGGGACATTGCCGCCGGGAATATGGTGGTGTCCGCTTTGCTGGCGGCAGAGCGCCACCGCCTGCGCACGGGGCAGGGGCAAGAGGTGTGCTTTTCGCTGAAAGATGCCGCCGCCGCCACCATGGGCCACCTTGGGATGCTCGCCGAAGCGGCCACCACCGGCGAGTCGCGTCCGCGCGCCGGCAACGCGCTGTACGGAGCCTACGGGCAGGACTTTGTCTGCGCCGACGGCCAGCGCGTCATGGTGATCGGCCTGACGGACCGCCAGTGGAAAGGCATCGTCACCGCCACTGGCACCGCCGAGGATATGGCCGCGCTGGAGCGTGAAACCGGGGCGAACCTGCGCCGCGAGGGCGACCGCTGGATGCAGCGCGACCGCATCACCGCGATCCTGACGCCTTGGTTCGCGGCGCGCCCCTTGGCCGAGGTGGCGCAGACCTTTGACAAGGGCGGGCTGACCTGGGCGCCGTTCCGCTCGCTGCCCGAAGCGTTAAAGGCCGACCCGGACCTTGGCCCCGACAACCCGATGTTCACCATGCAAAGCCATCCCGGCTTGCCGTCCTACCCGGTGCCGGGCACGCCCATGGAGTTTTCCGCCTTTGACCGTGTTCCGGCCGCGCCCGCGCCGGTGCTGGGCGAGCACTCCGAGGAAATCCTCGCAGAGGTGGCGGGGCTGGATGACGGCGAAATCGCGCGCCTCTTCGACAAGGGCATCGTCAGCCAAGCGCGTAGCGCTCACCGTTCGGCGGCCTGAGGCCCGGCAGGGGCAGGAAAATCCAAGCGGCCCCTTGCCAGACTCACTTACCCCCTGTAAAGGGCACCAATTCCTATCAGGAATGAAAGGGCGGGGTGATTCTCCGCCCTTAAGGTTCGATGAGGGTGCGCGGTGGTCGCGGGTCCTCCTCTCAACCTCAATGCCAAAATAAGGCTGTTCAAATGAACCAGAACATCCGTATCCGGCTCAAGGCGTTTGATTACCGCGTGCTGGACGCCAGCACCCAGGAAATCGTGAACACCGCCAAGCGCACCGGTGCACAGGTTCGCGGTCCCATCCCGCTGCCGAACAAAATCGAAAAATTCACCGTTCTGCGTGGCCCGCACGTCAACAAGAAGTCGCGTGATCAGTTCGAGATCCGTACGCACAAGCGTATGCTGGATATCGTCGATCCGACCCCGCAGACCGTTGACGCCCTGATGAAGCTCGACCTCGCCGCTGGCGTTGACGTCGAGATCAAGGTTTAAGGAGGGCTGCTCATGCTGCGTTCAGGAGTGATCGCAAAGAAGATCGGCATGACCCGTCTCTTCATGGAAGACGGCAAGCAGATCCCGGTAACCGTGCTGCAACTCGATGGCCTTCAGGTCGTCGCACAGCGCACCGAAGAAAAAGACGGCTACACCGCTGTTCAGCTGGGCGCAGGCTCGGCTAAGGCCAAGCGCACCTCCAAGGCGATGCGCGGCCACTTTGCAGCGGCCAACGTTGAACCCAAGCGCAAGGTCGCCGAGTTCCGCGTTGATGCAGACGCCCTGATCGAAGTGGGCGCGGAAATCTCCGCAGAGCACTACTTCGAAGGTCAGTACGTTGACGTTGCAGGCACCACCATCGGTAAAGGTTTTGCCGGTGCGATGAAGCGCCACAACTTCGGCGGTCTGCGCGCCACGCACGGTGTGTCCATCTCGCACCGCTCGCACGGTTCGACCGGTCAGTGTCAGGACCCGGGCAAGGTGTTCAAGGGCAAGAAAATGGCCGGCCACATGGGTGCCGTTCGTGTCACCACGCAGAACCTGCAGGTCGTCAAGACCGACGCAGAGCGTGGCCTGATCATGATCAAGGGCGCCGTGCCGGGTTCCAAGGGTGGCTGGGTGACCGTCAAGGACGCCGTCAAAAAGCCGTTCCCCGAGAACGCTGCTGTCCCCGCCGCGCTGAAAACCGCCGCAGCTCCGGCTGCCGAGGCTGAGCAGAAGGAAGGCGAAGAATGAAACTCGACGTCATCAAACTCGACGGCGCAGCTGCCGGTTCGGTCGACCTGACCGACGAGATCTTTGATCTCGAACCCCGCGCAGACATTCTGCACCGCGTCGTCCGCTGGCAGCGCAACAAGGCGCAGGCCGGTACGCACAAGGTCAAGACCCGTTCGGAAGTGTCTTACTCGACCAAGAAGATCTATCGCCAAAAAGGTACCGGTGGCGCACGTCACGGTTCCCGCAAGGCGCCGATCTTCCGCAAGGGTGGCATCTACAAAGGTCCGACCCCGCGTTCGCACGCACACGACCTGCCGAAAAAGGTCCGCGCTCTGGGTCTGAAGCTGGCTCTGTCCGCCAAGGCCAAGACCGGCTCGCTGGTGATCATCGAGAACATCGACACCGACGGCAAGACCAAGACCCTGGCCAACCAGGTCAAGGCTCTGGGTTGGAAGCGCGCACTGATCATCGATGGCGCCGACGTGAACGAGAACTTCGTTCAGGCCGCACGCAACATCGACGGTCTGGACGTTCTGCCGACCATTGGCGCAAACGTTTACGACATCCTCAAGCGTGACACTCTGGTGCTCACCAAAGCGGGCGTCGAAGCACTGGAGGCACGACTGAAATGAGCGCGACTGCAGCACACTACGACGTGATCCGTAAGCCGATCATCACCGAGAAATCCACCATGGCGTCCGAAAACGGCGCAGTGGTTTTCGAAGTGGCCATCGACGCAGCCAAGCCGCAGATCAAAGAAGCGGTCGAAGCTCTGTTCGGCGTGAAGGTGAAGGCGGTCAACACCACCATCACCAAAGGTAAGGTCAAGCGTTTCCGCGGCCGCATCGGCAAGCGGAAAGACGTCAAGAAGGCGTATGTCACTCTCGAAGAGGGCAACACCATCGACGTATCCACCGGCCTGTAAGTCAGGTTTGGATCGCTAATTCCGAAGGCCCTCGCAGCAATGCGGGGGCCTTTTCCGTTTGGTCGCGGAAGATATTAAAGTCCCATTAACCCTGTTGCGGCATAGCTCTTGAGGCAAAGGTTAACGCCTCATGAACAGGAGCACACCATGGCACACGACAGACAAAGAACTTCGTTTTGGACGCGCATTCAGACCGCTTTGTTCTGGGGCATCGTGTTCGGTTTCGTTGGCCTCTTGTGGGCCTTGTCACAGGGAGTTTCGGCGAAGGACACTGGTCTTTCGTCACAAGACTTGGCCGAACGCGTTAATCGACAGGGCGGTCCGTCGGTCGCGCGTGTGGTGGACGATATTGCAGACGTGATGCCGCCCCGGACGGATCGCGTGCTTGAGGATGGAACCGAAATCGGGCCGTTCTATAATCATCTCGCCAAAGCGATCCTTGAGATGCCGTACGATGCGAACAGAGCGCTGGCGTTTGTCGTGTCGGACACGAATGGCTGCCACGCTTGTCCTGGGCTTCTGACGACCTTTGATTACCGCAAAACGGCCACTGGATGGGCGTTGGTGAGCTATCAAATCGGCGCGGGTGTGCTTGGTTCTTGGGGAGGTATCCCCGACGCCGAATTTGGACTTTTCGAATTCCGGCCAGGTGCCTACGGATTTCACGTCACGACGTCAGATATGGGGCAAGGCATCCTTTCCGAGGGCATCCATTTCTTTGTTCCTTCTCTACAAGGTTATACTGAGGCCGGCGAGGTGATGGTAACTCACGATGGTCTTGGTGGCCTTTTTCCCTTTCGCGACGAAACAGAAATTTCGTTTCATCGTGAGTCGACGAAATTCGGTGACGATTGTGCGCGCATTTGCCTGACAACGACGGGTGTGGAAATTGCGGAAACAAACTTCAATTCCGAAGCCGGTGGGCAGTGGGTTGAAGTGATAGAAAACGGGCCGAAAACCGATGCGCAGCGCGCAGTGCTCGAAGAGTCTTCGTATAAGGAACTGCAATGCTATGACTTTGACGGCCAGCGTTTCGTGTTTTAGCGTTACTGTGGTCGCGTCAAATTGAGTGGTGCTGTGTTGTGCGTTTCCTGATCAATAAACCTATCATTCTGTTCGCTTTTTTGGCGGCCTGCTCCCAAACTCCACCCGAATTGTCCGCACAGGACTTGGCCTTGGTTGCTTCGCCGCCGCCCGAAGTGTTGGCGCGGATCGACGCGCAGGCTCCGGCGTTTCTTGCTGCGATGAATGCCGCCGAGGCGGTCGCTTTGGGGCAGGGGAGACCTCTGACCGCAGCAGAGACCGCACAGGCCCGCGCCGTCGGCGTCCAGCGCCCCGAAATGGTCCGTGTCTGGGTCACGTCCAAGTTTCCCGGCGATACCCCCGGTTTCAGCTTTCGTCAGGTCGGCGGGCTGACCACCGGCTATGCGATTCACGTCCGCCCCAAGCTGGCCGATGCGCCTTGGCTGCTGGTCCACGAACTGCGCCACGTCGCCCAGATCGAAGAGATGGGCCGCGAGCCCTTTGTCCGCCGCTACCTGACCGAGCAAATCCTCCTCAAAGGGCAGCTGATCCCGCTGGAACGCGACGCCATCGCCCGGTCCGAAGCCGTCTTGGGCGAGTCCTCGCCGGATTATGCCTTTTAGAACCCGAGGCAAGGCGATGTAGCGCTTGACCGCAGGCCCGCTGTCTCGTAACTAGCCCCATCGGCCTAGCCCCGGGATTCGTTCCGGGGCTTTGCTGTTGTTCTGAGGGTGGGCTTGCCAACCCCGGAACGGACCCATCGGGCACCTTCGGGGGCCTATACCTATGGCCACCTTCGGGGGGCTTATCACATAGGATCCACACGGATCCCCAAGCTTACGGAAGACAGAAAGCATGGCACTCAAGTCGTATAAGCCGACGACGCCGGGCCAGCGCGGGCTGGTGCTGATCGACCGTTCGGAGCTGTACAAAGGACGTCCCGTCAAAGCCCTCACCGAGGGTCTGACGAAAAAGGGCGGCCGGAACAACACCGGACGGATTACTGCACGCCGCCGCGGCGGTGGCGCAAAGCGTCTCTATCGTATCGTCGATTTCAAGCGGAACAAGTTTGACGTGTCGGGCACCGTTGCTCGTATCGAATATGACCCCAACCGCACCGCATTCATCGCTCTCATCCAGTATGACGACGGTGAGCAAGCCTACATCATCGCACCCCAGCGTCTTGCCATTGGCGACAAGGTGATCTCCTCCGCGAAGGCAGACATCAAGCCGGGCAACACCATGCCGTTCTCGGGCATGCCGATCGGTACGATTGTCCACAACATCGAGCTTAAGCCCGGTAAAGGTGGTCAGATCGCACGTGCCGCCGGTACCTACGCTCAGTTCGTGGGTCGTGACGGTGGTTACGCTCAGATCCGCCTGTCCTCGGGCGAACTGCGCCTCGTGCGTCAGGAATGCCTTGCCACGGTTGGCGCTGTGTCGAACCCCGACAACAGCAACCAGAACCTGGGTAAAGCAGGCCGCGTCCGCCACATGGGCAAGCGTCCGTCCGTCCGCGGTGTCGTTATGAACCCGATCGACCACCCGCACGGTGGTGGTGAAGGCCGTACCTCTGGTGGTCGTCACCCGGTGACCCCGTGGGGCAAGCCGACCAAGGGCAAGCGCACCCGCAACACCAACAAGGCAAGCCAGAAGCTGATCATCCGCTCGCGGCACGCCAAGAAGAAGGGGCGGTAACCTATGGCACGCTCTGTATGGAAAGGCCCTTTCGTTGACGCTTACGTCCTTAAAAAGGCGGAAAAAGTGCGCGAATCCGGCAAGAACGAAGTCATCAAAATCTGGTCGCGTCGCTCGACGATTCTGCCCCAGTTCGTGGGTCTGACGTTTGGCGTGTACAACGGCCAGAAGCACGTTCCGGTGAACGTGACCGAAGACATGATCGGCCAGAAGTTCGGTGAATATTCGCCGACCCGGACCTACTACGGTCACGCGGCTGACAAAAAAGCCAAGAGGAAGTAAGCCATGGGCAAGGATAAAAATCCCCGCCGCGTGGCGGACAACGAAGCGATGGCCAAGCTGCGCATGCTGCGCACGTCTCCGCAGAAGCTGAACCTCGTGGCTCAGCTGATCCGCGGCAAGAAGGTCGACAAAGCGCTGACCGATCTGACCTTCTCCAAGAAGCGGATCGCGATCGACGTGAAGAAATGCCTTCAGTCCGCTATCGCCAACGCCGAGAACAACCACGGTCTGGACGTCGACGAACTGGTCGTCGCCGAGGCCTATGTTGGTAAGAACCTGGTCATGAAGCGCGGTCGTCCGCGGGCTCGTGGTCGCTTTGGTCGCATCAACAAGCCGTTCTCGGAAATCACCATCAAGGTGCGTCAGGTCGAGGAGCAAGCCTAATGGGTAACAAGACCAATCCGATCGGCATGCGTCTTCAGGTCAACCGTACCTGGGACAGCCGCTGGTACGCTGACACCAAAGACTATGGTGATCTCCTGCTGGAAGACCTCGCAATCCGCGATTTCATCCACAAAGAGTGCAAGCAGGCCGGCATCGCCCGCGTGATCATCGAACGCCCCCACAAGAAGTGCCGTGTGACCATTCACACCGCGCGTCCGGGCGTGATCATCGGCAAGAAAGGCGCCGACATCGAGGTTCTCCGCAAGAAACTGTCGAACATGACCGACAGCGAACTGCACCTGAACATCGTTGAAGTGCGCAAGCCGGAACTCGACGCAACGCTGGTTGGCGAATCCATCGCCCAGCAGCTGGAGCGCCGTGTTTCCTTCCGCCGTGCAATGAAGCGCGCCGTGCAGAACGCCATGCGTATGGGTGCCCTGGGTATCCGTGTGAACGTCGCTGGTCGTCTGGGCGGTGCGGAAATCGCGCGTACCGAATGGTACCGTGAGGGCCGCGTTCCGCTTCACACCCTGCGCGCTGACATCGATTACGCAAACGTTGAGGCGGAAACGCCCTACGGCATCATCGGCATCAAGGTCTGGATCTTCAAAGGTGAGATCATGGAGCACGATCCGGCAGCGCGTGATCGCAAGGCGCAAGAACTCCAGGACGGCCCGACACCGCGTGGTGCTGGTGGTCGTCGCGATGACCGGAGGTAAGCGATATGCTTCAGCCAAAGCGTACTAAATTCCGCAAGATGCACAAAGGCCGGATCAAAGGCCTTGCAAAGGGCGGTTCCGATCTGAACTTCGGCACCTATGGCCTCAAGGCCATCGAGCCCGAGCGAGTCACCGCGCGCCAGATCGAAGCAGCCCGTCGTGCCATGACGCGTCACATGAAGCGTCAGGGTCGCGTTTGGATCCGCATCTTCCCGGACACCCCGATCACTGCCAAGCCCATCGAAGTTCGTATGGGTAAAGGTAAGGGCTCCGTCGACCGTTGGGCTTGCAAGGTCAAGCCGGGTCGCGTGATGTTCGAGATCGACGGCGTCAACGAAGAAGTCGCGCGCGAAGCCCTGCGTCTCGCCGCGATGAAACTGCCGGTGAAAACCCGCGTCGTCGTGCGCGAAGACTGGTAAGTTTCTTCGAGAGTGATTTAAGGGCCTCCCGCCAGGTGCGGGGGGCCTTTTTCGTTTTAATGGTTTGGGTGCGCCGGGCGTCAAACCGCCCTCTTGCGCATCAATGGGGGCTGGGCGCATAAGCGGGCCGAGCCTTGCCAAAAGGAGCCAAGCCCATGGCCACGATCCGTTCGCTTTTTGCCACCCGCCTGTATCGCGCGCGCCTGTCGGAATTCGGTCCCGACATCGACGCGTCCGAGCTGGAGGGGTCTTGCTATTCCATCGCCGAGGATGACGAGGCGGGTCAGGAGTGGTGCGAAAAAGAGGGCTATCCGGGCTACACGTCCTATGCCTCGTTGACCGACCTGCCGTGGCGCTTTCCGATCTTTGGTGATCTGGTCAAGTCGCTGGACCAGCACGTCGCCGCCTTTGCCGAAGACCTCGAATTCGAACTGGCGGACAAGAAGCTGGTGCTCGAAGACCTGTGGATCAACATCCTGCCCGAAGGCGGCAACCACGGCCTGCACATCCACCCGCATTCAGTGATTTCCGGCACGACCTACGTGGCCATGCCCGACGGTGCATCTGCGCTGAAACTCGAAGACCCGCGTCTGGGCTTTATGATGGCCGCGCCGACCCGCCGCAAAGCCTGTCGCGAAGAACTCAAGGCCTTCGTCTACGAAGCGCCCGCCGTGGGCGACGTTCTGCTGTGGGAAAGCTGGCTGCGCCACGAAGTCCCCATGAACATGTCCGAAGACGACCGCATCAGCGTCAGCTTTAACTACAAGTGGGAGTAGGGCACTCGTCCTCGGGATGGGTGGACCATTCAAGCAGGCTTTGGACATAGCCATCCTGCCGCTCGGCATCCGCCATGCGGAATTGCGCCATATAGGTGCGCAAACGCTCGGCGTAGGCGCGTCGTCCGCAGTCGGCGGCCTTTGGACACGCCGGTGCATCCCGCAAAATGTCAGACATTTCAGCACTCCCCAAAACTTGACGCTTGGTAACTTCGAAACGGTTAATTAAGTCTTACCGGGCCTTGGTCAAATGCCGATTTCGGGGCGGATCGTGCGGCGGTTTCGCGGGTCCAAATCCCGCCGGGCGAGACTCTGCCGGGCCAATGAAAAAAGGGTGATCAAGCCCCTTGCCAGACTCGCAGCACCGGCTTATAGACGGCCCTCATGCACGTAGAGACGGAATCAGTGCGCCTTGCGCGCACCGGTGCCGTTTTTTGTCTGAAACTCACCAGGTGCACGGGTAACCCGGAACCAACCGTCCGGAGCTTGCTGGTGAAAGGAAAAGGAAAAGGCGATGAACGCCAAGGAACTGCACGACAAGACCCCGGATCAGCTCCGGGAAGAGCTTGTCGCTCTCAAGAAAGAAGCCTTCAACTTGCGCTTCCAGCAGGCCACCGGCCAGCTCGAGAACACCGCACGTGTCCGCCAAGTCAAGCGTGACGTGGCCCGTGTGAACACCGTACTGAACCAGAAAGCCGCTGCTGCGGCGTCGGAGGCGTAAGACCATGCCCAAGCGTATCCTGAGCGGCACCGTCACTTCGAATGCCAACAGCCAGACCGTGACCGTTCTGGTCGAGCGTCGCTTCAAGCACCCGGTTCTGCAAAAGACGGTGAAGCGTACCAAGAAATACCGCGCTCATGACGAGGCGGAAAAGTTCGCTGTCGGCGATACCGTTCGCATCATCGAATGCGCACCCAAGTCGAAAACGAAACGTTGGGAAGTGATCGCAGAATAATGTGACTGCCCCGGAGTCCATCCGGGGCTGACGTTATTCCTGCGGTGATGTTCCAACATCATCGAAACCCTGGGGGGCTGAATAAGAACAACCCCCAAAGGTCGGGAGAAACCAAATGATCCAGATGCAGACCAATCTGGATGTTGCTGACAACTCCGGTGCCCGGAAAGTTCAGTGCATCAAGGTCCTCGGCGGTTCGCACCGTCGTTATGCATCCGTGGGCGACATCATCGTGGTGTCGGTCAAGGAAGCAATTCCGCGTGGTCGCGTGAAAAAGGGTGACGTCCGCAAGGCCGTCGTCGTGCGCACCGCCAAAGAAGTTCGTCGTGAAGATGGCACCGCCATTCGCTTCGACCGTAACGCTGCCGTCATTCTGAACAACTCGAATGAGCCGGTCGGCACCCGTATCTTCGGGCCGGTTGTTCGCGAGCTGCGCTCCAAGAACTTCATGAAGATCATCTCGCTCGCTCCGGAGGTGCTCTAATGGCTGCCAAGCTGAAAAAAGGTGACAAGGTCATCGTTCTGTCCGGCAAGGACAAGGGCAAGACCGGCGAAATCCAGTCCGTTGACCCCAAGGCCGGCAAGGCCGTGGTCGAAGGCATCAACGTCGCCATCCGTCACGTGCGCCAGTCGCAGACCACCCAAGGTGGCCGCATGCCCAAGGCGCTTCCGATCGACCTGTCCAACCTGGCCATCGTCGACGCAAACGGCAAAGCATCGCGTGTTGGCTTCCGCATGGAAGACGGCAAGAAAGTGCGCTTCGCCAAAACCACTGGGGACGTGATCTGATGCTTGACGCTGCAAACTACACCCCGCGCCTCAAATCGACCTACGCTGACTCCATCAAGGCAGCGATGAAGGAAGAGTTTGGCTACACCAACGACATGCAGATCCCGCGTCTGGACAAGATCGTCCTGAACATCGGCTGCGGTGCAGAGGCTGTCCGTGATTCCAAGAAGGCGAAATCCGCCATCGAAGATCTGACCAAGATCGCCGGCCAGCAGGCCGTCGGCACCAAGGCAAAGAACAGCCACGCGCCGTTCCGCCTGCGTGAAGGCATGATCATCGGTGCGAAGGTGACCCTTCGTGATGTGCGCATGTACGAATTCCTTGACCGTCTCGTGACGATCGCGATGCCCCGCATCCGTGACTTCCGCGGCGTGAAACCGGCATTCGATGGCCGTGGCAACTTTGCCATGGGTCTGAAAGAGCACATCGTGTTCCCCGAGATCGAGTTCGACAAGGTCGACGAAGTCTGGGGTATGGACATCATCATCACCACGAACGCGAAGGCATACGGGGACCACTCCGCCGACGCTCAAGCCAAGGCGCTGTTGAAGCATTTCAACATGCCGTTCAACGCGTAAGGAGCGAGAGACATGGCCAAAAAATCCATGATCGAGCGCGAGAAGAAGCGCCAGCGTCTGGTGGCAAAGTACGCCGACAAGCGTGCCGCGCTGAAAGAGATCGCAAACGACGAATCCAAGCCGATGGAAGAGCGCTTCAAGGCGCGCCTGAAGCTTGCAAAGCTGCCGCGCAACTCTGCGCCCAGCCGTCTGCACAACCGTTGCCAGCTGACTGGCCGTCCGCACGCCTACTACCGCAAGCTGCGCATCTCGCGTATCATGCTGCGTGAGCTGGGCTCGAACGGTCTGCTGCCCGGCGTCGTGAAATCCAGCTGGTAAGGGAGGGTATAAGATGAACGATCCTATCGGCGATATGCTCACCCGTATCCGTAACTCTCAGATGCGTGGCAAGTCCACCGTGTCCACCCCGGCCTCCAAGCTGCGCGCTTGGGTTCTGGATGTGCTCGCGGACGAAGGCTACATCCGTGGTTACGAAAAAGGCACCGATGAGCGCGGTCACCCGACGCTTGAAATCGCACTGAAGTACTACGAGGGCACCCCGGTGATCCGCGAAGTCAAGCGCGTTTCCAAGCCCGGCCGTCGCGTCTACATGGGCGTCAGTGACATTCCGCAGGTCCGTCAGGGTCTGGGCGTGTCGATTGTCAGCACGTCTCAGGGCGTGATGTCGGATGCCAAAGCGCGCGCAGCCAACATCGGCGGCGAAGTGCTCTGCACCGTATTCTAAGGAGGCCTGACAATGTCTCGTATTGGTAAGAAGCCGGTCGAACTGCCCTCGGGTGTGACCGCCTCTGTCTCTGGTCAGACCATCGAAGTGAAGGGCCCGAAAGGCGCCCAGACCTTCACGGCGACCGATGACGTCACCATCACCGTCGAAGACAACGCTGTTGCTGTCACCCCGCGTGGCAAGTCCAAGCGCGCACGCCAGCAGTGGGGCATGTCCCGCACGATGGTTGCGAACCTGGTGCACGGCGTCCAGAACACCTTTAAAAAGGAACTGGAAATCCACGGCGTTGGTTACCGTGCAGCTCTGCAGGGCAACACCCTCAAGCTGAACCTCGGTTACTCGCATGATGTGGACTTTGCCATTCCGGCAGGGATCACCATCACTTGCCCCAAGCAGACTGAAATCGTGGTCGAAGGCCATGACGCTCAGCAGGTTGGTCAGGTTGCGGCGAACATTCGTGATTGGCGTCGCCCCGAGCCTTACAAAGGCAAGGGCATTCGTTACAAAGACGAATTCATCTTCCGCAAAGAAGGCAAGAAGAAGTAAGGACGCAAGGCAATGGCAAACAGCAAACGTGTACTGTTCCAAAAGCGCCGCATGCGCGTCCGGAACAAGCTTCGCAAGGTCAACGCCGGTCGCGTTCGCCTTTCGGTTCACCGTTCGAATAAGAACATCTCGGTGCAGCTCATCGACGACGTGGCGGGCAAGACCCTCGCCGCAGCCTCGACCCTCGAGCCGTCGCTGGGTGTTGTTGGCAAGAACAACGTCGAAGCCGCTGCAAAAGTGGGCGCTGCAATCGCAGAGCGTGCCAAGGCAGCCGGCGTCGAGGCCGCGTATTTCGATCGCGGTGGCTTCCTGTTCCACGGCAAGGTGAAGGCTCTGGCCGACGCTGCGCGTGAAGGTGGTCTGAAGATCTAAGCAACTTCGGTTGTTTGAGGGGTGCGCCTTGCGGGGCGCACCTTTTTGCAGGCAGAGATGCCTCGATGATCCGGGAAGCCTTGGCTTCACTTGGATTGGAAAAACTCGGTGCTCTTGGGCACCAATCTGAAAAGGAAATGCCAAATGGCAGAACGTGAAAACCGCCGGGGCAACCGTCGCGAACGCGAGGAAGCACCGGAATTCGCAGATCGCTTGGTTGCGATCAACCGTGTGTCCAAGACCGTCAAGGGTGGTAAGCGCTTTGGCTTCGCAGCCCTCGTGGTGGTTGGCGACCAAAAAGGCCGCGTCGGCTTTGGCAAGGGTAAAGCGAAAGAAGTGCCCGAAGCCATCCGTAAGGCGACCGAGCAGGCCAAGCGCAACATGATCCGCGTGCCGCTCAAAGAAGGCCGCACCCTGCACCACGACGTGAAAGGTCACGCTGGCGCCGGTAAGGTCACCATGCGCACCGCGCCGACCGGTACTGGTATCATCGCCGGTGGTCCGATGCGTGCCGTGTTCGAAATGCTGGGCGTTCAGGACGTTGTCGCCAAGTCGACCGGTTCGCAGAACCCCTACGCAATGATCCACGCAACGCTGGACGGTCTGCGTAACCAGCAGTCCCCGCGTCAGGTGGCTCAGCGCCGTGGCAAGAAAGTCGCCGACATTCTGCCCAAGCGCGATGATGCACCCGCAACCGAAGAGGCTTGATTCACATGGCTACTATCGTTGTTAAGCAGATCGGCTCCCCGATCCGTCGCCCCGCCAAGCAGCGCCAGACCCTGATCGGTTTGGGCCTGAACAAGATGCACAAGACCCGTGAGCTCGAGGACACCCCCTCGATCCGCGGCATGGTCCGTTCGATCCCGCACCTCGTCGAGATCATCGAAGAGCGCGAGTAAGCATCTTTCGGGTGAAGCGTCACCCTGACAAGATAGAAACGCCGTCTCAGCAATGAGGCGGCGTTTTTCGTTTCTATCGCTGGAAGGGCAGGGCACTCAGGAGGCACAAAAAAGGGCCCCGAGGGGCCCGATTTCGTATGAAGCTTTATGCTGCGCGGCGTTGACGCTTGCGACCACCGCCGCCGTTGCCACCGCCGCCACCACGGCGCTGCTGCCCACCACGGCCACCGCCGCCACCGTTCGGCTTGCCGCCACCGCCGGGCTTGCCGCCGCGACCACGTCCGCCGCCGTTCAGCGCCTTGGCGTTGCCGTTGCCGGGCCAGGGCTGACCGCCCGCAACGTCGATGTCTTTCTTCAGCAGCTTTTGAATCGCCTTGAACTCGCCCATCTCGTCGGGCGAGCAGAAAGCCACGGCGGTGCCATCGCGGCCCGCACGGGCGGTGCGGCCAATGCGGTGCACATAGTTGTCGGCCACGTTCGGCAGATCGTAGTTGTAGACATAGCGCACGTCCGGAATGTCCAGACCCCGCGCCGCCACGTCGGTTGCCACGAGCACGGTCATCTCACCGGCGCGGAAGGCCTTGATCGCGCGCTCGCGCTGGCCTTGCGACTTGTTGCCATGCACGGAGACAGCGGCAAAACCCTTGGCCACCAAGGACTTCATCAGCTTTTCCGCGCCATGCTTGGTGCGGGCAAAGACCACGGCGGCCTGGTCGCGGTGCGTGTCGAGGTGATCGACCAGCAGGCGGGCCTTGTCCCCCTGCTCGATGAAATGCACCGACTGGCGGATCTTGTCGGCGGGCTTGCCCGGAGGGGCGGTTTCCACGCGAATCGGATCGGTCAGATAGGCTTGGGCCAGCTCGTTCATGTGTTTGGGCATGGTGGCCGAAAACAGCATGGTCTGACGCTCGGTCGGCAAGACCTTGGCGATCTGGCGCAGCGCGTGGATAAAGCCGAGGTCCAGCATCTGGTCCGCTTCGTCCAGCACGAGGAACTGGGTCTTGTCCAGACGCACGGCGCGGCGCTCCATCAGGTCGATAAGACGACCGGGCGTGGCGACCAGCAGGCCGGTGCCGCGCTCTAGGCGTTTGGCCTGCGCGTTCAGCGATGCGCCGCCCACCACCAGACCAACGCGCACAGAGGTGCCAGCGGCATAGGCCATCAGGTTGTCGGCGATCTGCTTGGCCAGCTCGCGCGTCGGCGCAAGGATCAGCCCGCGCACGGTTTTCGGGGCCGGTTTGCCTTCGGTGCGCATCAGCTGCGCCAGCATCGGCAGACCAAAGGACGCGGTCTTACCCGTGCCGGTTTGCGCCAGCCCCATGACGTCGCGCCCTTCAAGCGCGTGGGGGATGGCTTTGACCTGAATGGGGGTCGGGTCCACGAGACCCATTTCAGTGAGGTTCGAGACGAGTTTGGCCGGAAGGCCGAGTTCGGTAAAATCCAAAGAAGATATCCTTTGTGGCGAGACAAACGCTCGCGCAAAGCGGCCCGCATCTGGGGCGGGGGAACGCTCAGGGTGACGTCAAGACGCGCGGGGTGGCCGGATGCCATGCTCGCCGCTCTGACGTTAGGCCCGTGCGTGAAGAGAACCTGGGAGTTTCATGTCTGCCGCGGGCGATGGCACCGCAGGCCCGGTCACGCGACGGGCAAGGCAGAGCCCTGCACATAGCCACGCTGCGCCGCAGAGTCAAGGTCCGCGCGTTGATCACGAAAATGCGACGGGGATTTGCCGGGGCAGAGCGGCGCGCTACCTTTCGTCGCAACCAATAGGGGAGAAGACGGAAATGACACAGACCAGACGGACCTTTCTGACCTGCGCGGCGGCGGCCGGGGCGGTGACCTTTATGCCCTTCAAGGCCCGCGCGGCGGCGCATGGCGGCGGCGACATGTTCGAGACCGCCATGGGCCCGGTGACGGTGCATCCTGTCCACCACGCCTCTATCGTGCTGGAAACGCCCAAGGGTGTGATCTACGTCGACCCGGTCGGCGCGGCGGCAGATTACGACGGCTTCCCCAGCGCCGATCTGGTGCTTGTGACCCACGAGCATGGCGACCACTACAACGCGGACGTGCTGGCCGCCGTCGTTGGCGAGGACACCGCGCTGATCACCAACCCTGCCGTGCACGATATGCTGGCCGAGCCGCTCAAGGCCAAGGCGCTGTCCATGGCCAACGGCGACAGCCACGCTTGGGGCGAGGTCACCATCGACGCGATCCCGGCCTATAACACCTCGGAAGGGCGGACAAATTTCCACCCGCAGGGGCGCGACAACGGCTATGTGCTGACCATGGGCGACTTCAAGATCTACGTCTCGGGCGACACCGAGGACATCCCGGAAATGCGCGCCCTGACCGATGTGGACCTTGCTTTTGTCTGCATGAACCTGCCGTTCACCATGCCCGCCGAAGCCGCCGCCGACGCGGTCAAGGCGTTCAAGCCGACCTACGTTTACCCCTACCACTACCGCGGCCGCGACGGGGGCACCCAAGACCCGGCGCATTTCGCCGAACTGGTCGGGGACGCTTCGCAGGTCCAGATGGGCGGTTGGTACAAACCGGGCGAGCTGGGCTAAACCCACGATCCGAGACCAGACATAGGGCCGGGCAAACGCTCGGCCCTTTTTCTAACCCGGCGGTCGATTTTGCCTTGCCCGAGGCCCGCCCCTCCCGCAGTCTAACCGTGGGAGGAAGAGACAATGCCGCTGGATATCCAGAGCTTTGACCTGAACGCGATCGGGCCAGAGTTCATCGAGAACCCGCACCCTGTGCTGCACGCGCTGCGGGCCAAATCGCCGATTCACCGCAACGCCGACGGCTCGGTCTATCTGACGCGTTATCATGACGTGCTGAAGGTCTATCAGTCGCGGGACATGCTGTCGGACAAGACCGAGGAATTTGGCAAGAAATACGGCCAATGCCCGCTGCACACGCATCACACCACGTCGTTGATCTTTAACGATCCGCCCTATCACACGGTGGTGCGCAAGCTGATTTCCGGCGCCTTCACCCCGCGCAAGCTGGCCGAGTTCGAACCCTTGATTGACGGGATTGTGGACAGGCTCTTGGACCGGGTCGACGATCTGGGCGAACTGGACCTGATCGACGATTTCGCCAAGGTTCTGCCGACCGAGATCATCTCTTTTATGCTGGGCATCCCCGAAGAGTATCGCGCCCGTCTGCGCGGCTATTCCCTTGCGATCCTTGGCGCTTTGGACCCGGTGGTCGCACCGGAAAAGCTGGCCGAGGGCAACGCCGCCGTGACCGAGTTCAGCGAGATCCTGAACGATCTCATTAACCACCGCCGCGCCAATCCGGACGGCGCGCATCAGGGAGAGGTCCTCGAAAGCCTCATTTTCGGCCAACACGAAGGCCGCACCCTGACGCAAGAAGAGTTGATCCAGAACTGTATCTTCCTGCTGAATGCCGGGCATGAGACGACCACCAGCCTTGTGGGTAATTCGGTCGGGCTACTGCTGGACAACCCCGACCAGCACCGCTTGCTGTTGGACCAGCCGGACCTCATCGGCTCGGCGGTCGAGGAATTCCTGCGCGTCGAAAGCCCGCTTCAGATCGGCAACCGTCTGGCGGGCGAGGATATCGAGCTTCCCTCTGGGGTGATCCCCAAGGGGACGTATATTCACACGTCGATTGCCGCCGCGAACCGTGATCCGGACGTCTTCGCCGACCCCGACCGGATGGACATCACCCGCAAACCCAACCGGCAGATCGCCTTTATCACCGGCATTCACGTCTGCCTTGGCGCGACGCTGGCGCGGGTCGAAGGCAAGATCGCCCTTGGCAAGCTGGTCGCCCGTTTCCCCAAACTCACCCAGACCGGCCCGCGCGTCCGCGTGCCCCTTGCCCGGTTCCGTGGGTATGCCTCACTGCCCGTAAAGATCCGGTAAATGTCCAACGCGCCTGTTCACAATATCGACGTTCCCGCCTTTGCCGCCGATCCCTACGCCGATCTGACCACGATCCGCGAAGGCACCGGCGCCGCCTTTGTCCCGCAGTTGAACGCCACGCTGTTTTGCCGCCGCGAGACGATCCACCGCGAGGAAAAGCGCGTTGATCTGTTTTCCTCGCGCCAGCCCGAGGGGTTGATGGTCAAGCTGATGGGCGAGAACATGCTGCGCAAGGACGGCGAAGAGCACGCCTCGGACCGCAAGATCACCTTTCCCAGCTATTCGCCCCGCACCGTGCGCGACCATTGGTCCGAGCGGTTCCGCGCCAAGACCCAAGAGGCGCTGGACGCGCTTGCCCCGCAGGGCGGCTGTTGTCTGGTGCGGGATTTTGCCATGCGGGTCTGCGGCGAGGCGCTGCGCGATGTGACCGGCCTGTATGACCTGAGCTGGCAAGAGGTGGACGCCACGAGCCAAGCCATGATCGACGGTGTGGCGAACTACCACGGCGATCCCGCGCTCGAATCCAAGGCTTTGGCTGCCGTCGCCCGCATCAATCAAGCGGTGGAGCGGCAGCTGGACGACCTGCCCGAGTATTCCTTGCTCAAGGTGCAGCTCGACTCGGGGATGGACGTCGGCCCTGCCGCCGGGAACATCCGCCTTGCCATCTCTGGCGGGCAGAATGAGCCGCGCGACGCCATCGCCGGGGCGGTCTGGGCGCTGCTGACCCATCCCGAACAGTTGCAGATGATCCGCGACGGGCAGGCCACGTGGAAGGATGCCTTTGAAGAGTTCAACCGCTGGCAAAGCCCCGTCGGCATGGTCCCACGTGGGGTCACCCGCGACGAAGAGGTCGAGGGCGTGCAACTGTCCAAGGGCGACCGGGTGTTCTTTATGTACTCTGCCGCAAATCGTGATCCGCGCGTGTTCGACGCCCCAGTGGTGTTCGACATCACCCGCAACAATTCGCCCAGTCTGGCCTTTGGCGCGGGGCCGCATTTCTGCGCCGGGGCGGCCGTGAGCCGCGAGCTGGTCTCTCAGGTGGCCTTGCCGATGCTGTTCGAGCGCTTTCCGAATATCCGGCTGGAGGGCGATGTGCGGTTCCACGGCTGGGCCTTTCGCGGGCCGGTCGAGGTCAAGGTGCGCTGGTAACACATCGCGCCGCCGGGGCGCGCATCGACAAGGCTTGATCCCACGTTAAAGGGCCGCTATACGCCCCCGGTGGCCTTATGGGCCCGATTCCATAAACAAGAAACGCCGTGGTTGGTCCATTCGCTTCGCGGACCACATCCGGCAATAGGAGAAGCGACATGAAACTTCATGAACTGCGCGACAACGAAGGCGCAACCCAGCGTAAGAAACGCATTGGCCGTGGCCCCGGTTCGGGCAAAGGTAAAATGGGTGGCCGTGGTATCAAAGGTCAGAAATCCCGTTCGGGTGTGGCCATCAACGGCTACGAAGGCGGCCAGATGCCGCTCTACCAGCGTCTGCCCAAGCGCGGCTTTAACAAGCCGAACCGCAAGGAATACGCTGTCGTCAACCTCGGCCTGATCCAGAAATTCGTCGAAGCTGGCAAGCTGGAAGCCGGTTCGATCAACGAAGACACCCTCGTGTCCTCGGGTCTGGTCCGCCGCAAGCTGGACGGCATCCGCGTCCTCGCCAAAGGCGACGTGACCGCAGCCCTCACCATCGAGGTGACCGGCGCTTCGAAAGCTGCTGTGGAAGCAGTCGAGAAGGCAGGCGGCGCGCTCAAGGTGGCAGGCGCTGAGTAATATCGCCTTGTGAGCGGCCCTAGCGCCGCTTACATAGAGCCCAGTTTTCCAAATGAGCGCCGCCCGATGCTGGAAAATGCGTCGTGGCGGCGTTTGACATAACAGAGAGATCCGCATGGTATCCGCAGCAGAGCAAATGGCCGCCAACACAAGCTGGGCGGCGCTTGGCAAAGCAACCGACCTGCGCAATCGCATCCTCTTCACCCTTGGTCTGTTGATCGTCTACCGCTTGGGGACGTTCATTCCGGTGCCGGGGATTGATGGCGGTGCGCTGCGTGACTTCGTCGAACAGGCGGGGCAGGGCGTTGCAGGCATGGTGTCGATGTTCACCGGCGGCGCGCTTGGCCGCATGGGGATCTTTGCCCTGGGCATCATGCCCTACATCTCGGCCTCGATCATCATCCAGCTGCTGACCGCCATGGTCCCGGCGCTGGAGCAGCTGAAAAAAGAGGGCGAGCAGGGCCGCAAGAAAATCAACCAGTACACGCGCTACAGCACCGTGGCGCTGGCGACGTTCCAGGCCTACGGCTTGGCCGCCAGCCTCGAGGCGGGCGATCTGGCGACCGATCCGGGCTGGTACTTCCGCGCCGCCTGCGTGATCACGCTGGTGGGTGGCACGATGTTCCTGATGTGGCTTGGTGAGCAGATCACCCAGCGCGGCATCGGCAACGGCATTTCCCTGATCATCTTTGTCGGCATCATTGCCGAGGTGCCCGCCGCCCTGGTTCAGTTCTTTGAATCGGGCCGTTCCGGCGCCATCAGCCCGGCGGTGATCGTCGGTGTGATCGTGATGGTTGTGGCCGTGATCGCCTTTGTGGTGTTCATGGAGCGGGCGCTGCGCAAGATCACCATCCAGTATCCGCGCCGTCAGGTCGGCATGAAGATGACCGAAGCGCAGTCCAGCCACCTGCCGGTCAAGGTGAACCCGGCGGGCGTTATCCCGGCGATCTTTGCCTCGTCGCTGCTGCTGCTGCCGACGACCATCGCGACCTTCAGCCAGTCTGGCTCTTCCGGTCCGATCATGTCGCAGATCATGGCCTACTTTGGTCCCGGCCAGCCGCTGTACCTGCTGTTCTTCGCTGCGATGATCGTGTTCTTTGCCTATTTCTATACGTTTAACGTTTCCTTCAAACCTGATGACGTAGCAGATAACCTCAAGAGCCAGAACGGCTTTGTGCCGGGCATCAAGCCGGGCAAGAAGACCGCTGACTACCTTGAATATGTCGTGAACCGTATCCTCGTGATCGGCGCCGCTTATCTGGCCGCCGTGGCCCTGCTGCCCGAGATCATTCGGACCCAGTTCGCGATCCCGTTCTACTTCGGCGGCACCTCGGTGCTGATCGTGGTGAGCGTGACCATGGACACCATCCAGCAGGTACAGAGCCACCTGTTGGCACACCAATACGAAGGTCTTATCCAAAAATCCCAACTTCGTGGTAAGGGTAAAGGCCGCAAAAAACGGGGGGCACCGGCTCGGCGATGAACATTATTCTTCTTGGACCGCCGGGGGCGGGTAAGGGCACTCAGGCACGTATGCTGGTCGAAGACCGCGGCATGGTGCAACTTTCGACCGGCGACATGCTGCGCGAAGCCAAGGACAGCGGCACCGAAATGGGCAAGCGGGTCGCCGACGTGATGGCCCGCGGTGAGCTGGTCACCGACGAGATCGTCATCGGCCTGATCCGTGAAAAGCTGGAAACCACGCAGGCGAACGGCTTTATCTTTGACGGCTTCCCGCGCACGCTCAAGCAGGCGGATGCCCTGGGCGAGCTGCTGGCAGAGATGGGCCAGACGCTCGACCGCGTGGTCGAGCTGCGCGTCGAGGACGAAGCCTTGGTCAAGCGCATTACGGCGCGCTCCACCTGTGGTGATTGCGGTGAGGTCTACAACGACATCACCAAGCCGATCCCCGAGGACGGCAAGTGCGAGAAATGCGGCGGGACCGAGTTCAAGCGCCGCGCCGACGACAACGAGTCGTCGCTGAAAAAGCGCCTGATGGAATACTACAAGCAGACCTCGCCGCTGATCGGTTACTACTACCACGCGGGCAACCACTGCCGCGTTGACGGTCTGGGCGAGATGGACGCGATCAAGACCGCCATCGCCGAAAAGCTCGACGCCTGAGCGCTGGCGTAAATCACTCTTCAGGCCGTCCCATCCGGGGCGGCCTGCCTCGTTTTCGGGGGTATTGTGGCTGGATTTCGGCTGGGGGCTTGACCTTTGGGTGAAATCTTCATACCCACCCCCATCTCCCTGTGAGAATCACGCTTGCATTGTGGGTCGCACCCGCCTTGCAGATCACCTGATCAGCTCTGGCCCGGTGGCTTTATCGCCTCGGGCCTTCGGTTGTGAAAAAAGGTTCCGGGACTACGGAACCGCAACGTAAAGGAACAGAGACTTGGCTCGTATTGCCGGCGTCAACATCCCGACCAACAAGCGAGTGCCGATCGCACTCACCTACATCCACGGCATCGGTCCGGCGATCGCAGAACAGATCTGCGAATCCGTCAACATCGACCGCGCTCGCCGTGTGAACGAACTCTCGGACGCAGAAGTTCTGGCCGTTCGCGAGTACATCGACGCAAACCTCACCGTTGAAGGTGACCTGCGCCGTGACGTTCAGATGAACATCAAGCGTCTGATGGACCTTGGCTGCTACCGCGGTCTGCGCCATCGTCGTAACCTCCCGGTTCGCGGTCAGCGGACTCACACCAACGCTCGCACCCGCAAAGGCCCCGCAAAGGCCATCGCAGGCAAGAAGAAGTAAGGGAGGCTATTCGATATGGCACGTGATACCCGCCGTGGCGGCAAGAAAAAGGTCTCCAAGAACATCGCAGCTGGCGTTGCGCATGTGAACTCGACCTTCAACAACACCAAGATCCTGATCTCTGACGTGCAGGGCAACGCCATTTCGTGGTCGTCTGCTGGCACCATGGGTTTCAAAGGCTCGCGTAAATCCACCCCGTATGCCGCTCAGCTGGCAGCCGAGGACGCGGGCAAGAAAGCTCAGGAACATGGCGTGAAGACCCTCGAAGTCGAAGTTCAGGGCCCCGGTTCGGGCCGTGAATCCGCGCTGCGCGCTCTGGCCGCTGTCGGTTTCAACATCACCTCGATCCGTGATGTGACCCCGATCGCGCACAACGGCTGCCGTCCGCCGAAGCGTCGCCGCGTCTAATCGCGCATTGATTACTGCCGGGGGCGGACGTGTGTCCGGCCTCGGTTTGGCATTTTGAAACCTCGGGCGTCGAGACCTTACGGACATGGGGTCTTGGCTGGTATGGAGGGAATTGCATGATCCACAAGAACTGGGCTGAACTGATCAAGCCGACGCAGCTTGAAATCAAGCCGGGCGCTGACCCGTCGCGTCAAGCAACGATCGTCGCCGAGCCGCTCGAGCGTGGCTTTGGTCTGACCCTGGGCAACGCGCTGCGCCGCGTTCTACTGTCCTCGCTGCAAGGCGCGGCCATCACCAGCGTTCAGATCGACAACGTTCTGCACGAATTCTCGTCCGTGGACGGTGTGCGCGAAGACGTCACCGACATCATCCTGAACCTCAAGCAGGTTTCCCTGCGTATGGAAGTCGAAGGCCCCAAGCGGGTGTCCGTCAACGCCAAAGGTCCGGGTGTGATCACCGCTGGCGACATCACCGAGACCGCCGGGATCGAGATCCTGAACCGCGATCACGTGATCTGTCACGTGGACGAAGGCGCCGAAGTGTACATGGAATTCACCGTGAACACCGGCAAAGGTTATGTCTCGGCTGACAAGAACAAGCCCGAAGATGCGCCTATCGGTCTGATCCCGATCGACGCCATCTACTCGCCGGTCAAGAAGGTCGCCTATGACGTTCAGCCGACCCGCGAAGGCCAGGTTCTGGACTACGACAAGCTGACCATGAAGGTCGAAACCGACGGTTCCGTCACGCCCGAGGATGCAATCGCATTCGCGGCGCGCATCCTGCAGGACCAGCTGTCGATCTTCGTCAACTTCGACGAACCCGAGTCGGCCCAGCGTCAGGACGACGACGACGGTCTGGAATTCAACCCGCTCCTCCTGAAAAAGGTGGACGAGCTGGAACTGTCCGTGCGTTCGGCAAACTGCCTGAAGAACGACAACATCGTCTACATCGGCGACCTGATCCAGAAAACCGAAGCCGAGATGCTCCGCACCCCGAACTTCGGCCGCAAGTCGCTGAACGAGATTAAAGAAGTGCTGTCCGGTATGGGTCTGCACCTCGGCATGGATGTCGAGGACTGGCCGCCCGACAACATCGAAGATCTGGCAAAGAAGCTCGAAGACAGCTTCTAAGCCGATAAGGGGGGCGGACCTGTTCCGCCCCTTGGGCATCCCGCCCCAAGGAGAGCTGCTGACACGCATCGGCAGCCAGACAAAGCAAAACCGCCCGTAGAGGGCACCTTAGGAGTAAGACACATGCGTCACGCAAAAGGTTACCGCCGCCTCAACCGTACCCACGAGCACCGCAAGGCACTGTGGGCTAACATGGCTGGCTCGCTCATCGAGCACGAGCAGATCAAGACGACTCTGCCCAAAGCAAAAGAACTCAAGCGCGTCATCGACAAGCTGATCACCCTGGGCAAGCGCGGCGATCTGCACGCACGCCGTCAGGCAGCGGCTCAGCTGAAAGAAGACAAGGACGTCGCCAAGCTGTTCGAAATCCTCGGCCCGCGCTACAAGGACCGCAACGGTGGTTACTGCCGCGTGCTCAAGGCCGGCTTCCGCTATGGTGATATGGCGCCGATGGCGATCATCGAACTGGTTGACCGCGACGTCGACGCAAAAGGCGCAGCCGACAAGGCGCGCGTTGCCGCCGAAGAGGCAGCCGCAGAAGAGTAATCCTCTCTTTTCGCGACAAATTTCAGGCCCTCGTCCATTCGGCGGGGGCCTTTTTTTGTAGCCACGGGTCAGGGTGCCCTGACTTGCAATCGCAGGGCGTGGGGCGCATATCGGATCCCAAAGGGAGAGTACGATGCTTCGCCACCTGTTGATGATCCTGTGCCTGATTGCCCCGCTGCCTTTGGTGGCGCAAACCCCCGCGATCCCCCAGAGCCAAGCGCAAATCCAGCTGAGCTTTGCGCCTTTGGTCAAACAGGCCGCCCCGGCAGTGGTAAACATCTACGCGCGTCGGGTGGTCGAGGCCCGCAGTCCCTTTGCCGACGATCCGTTTTTCCGCAACTTTTTCGGCCAGACCCAAGGCCGCCCGCAGGTGCAGAACTCGCTCGGCTCCGGCGTGATCCTGACCCCTGATGGCATCGTGGTGTCCAACTACCACGTGGTCGGGCAGGCGACCGACATCCGAGTCGTCTTGAACAACCGGGTGGAATACGCAGCAAAGGTCTTGCTGGGTGATGAAGAGGCGGACCTTGCGATCTTGCAGCTAGAGGACGCCGCTGACATGCCCTTTGTGCCGCTGCGCGACAGCGACACGGTCGAGGTGGGCGAGCTGGTGCTGGCCATCGGCAACCCCTTTGGCGTCGGGCAGACGGTGTCCTCTGGCATCGTGTCGGGGCTTGCACGCACCGGCACCGCCACCGGCAACGGGCGCGGCTATTTCATCCAGACCGACGCGCCGATCAACCCGGGCAACTCGGGCGGGGCGTTGATCGACGTCCAAGGGAGGCTCATCGGGGTGAACACCTCGATCCTGACGCGGTCTGGCGGGTCGAACGGCATCGGCTTTGCCATCCCCTCGGCCCTTGTCGCGCAGTTCGTTGAGCAAGCGAAAAACGGCGCGACACGGTTTCAACGGCCTTGGGCAGGGATAACTGGCCAGCCGGTGGACGCTGACATTTCGGACAGTCTTGGCCTCAGCGTACCCGGTGGCGTGGTCATCACCCAGATGCACCCGGCGAGCGGTTTTGCCGGGGCGGGCCTACGCGTCGGCGACGTGATCCTTGAGGTCGACGGTCAGCCAGTGAACACCCCCGCCGAGATGCTGTTCCGCATGTCGATCCGGGGCATCGGCCATGACGCCGAAATCGCCTATCTGTCGCGCGGCGTTATGAAATCCGCCACGGTGACCATGATGACCGCCCCCGAAGTGCCGCCGCGCGAGACGGTGAACCTTGGCGAACGTTCGGTGCTGCCGGGGCTGAAAGTCGCGCGGATCAACCCCGCCGTAAGCGCCGAACTCGGGCTGCCGCCGGGTCTCGAAGGTGTGGTGGTGCTGGACCCCGGCCCCTATGGCGCGCGGGTTGGTCTTGCGGCGGGGGATCTGCTTGGCGCGATTGATGGCGCGCGCGTGACGTCCCCGCGCGAGGTCGACGGGCTGCTGCGCCGTGCCGCCCCCAGCATCCGCATCGACGCGCTGCGCGGCAATCGCCGCCTGCAACTGCGGTTCCGGATCTAAGCGGTGGCTGATCTGTTCGATACGGGCGCCGACGCCGGCGCTGCCGAGGCCAGCGCGCCGCGCCCCCTCGCGGATCGCTTGCGCCCGCAGGCGCTGGACGAGGTCATCGGCCAACAGCAAGTCCTTGGCCCCGAAGCGCCTTTGGGCGTGATGCTTGAGGCAGGCACGCTGGGCTCAATCATCTTTTGGGGCCCTCCCGGCGTGGGCAAGACCACCATCGCGCGACTGCTCGCGCACGCCACGGACATGCACTTTGTCCAGATCAGCGCAATTTTCACCGGCGTGCCGGAACTGCGCAAAGTCTTTGAGGCCGCCAAGCTGCGCCGCAAGACCGGGCAGGGGACGCTGCTGTTCGTCGACGAAATCCACCGCTTCAACAAGGCGCAGCAGGACGGGTTCCTGCCGCATATGGAGGACGGGACGATCCTGTTGGTGGGCGCGACCACCGAAAACCCGTCGTTTGAGCTGAACGCCGCTCTGCTGTCGCGCTCGCAGGTGTTGGTGCTGGAACGGCTGGACAATGACGATCTGGAACGGCTGGTGCAGCGCGCCGAGCGCGAGTTGGACCGCCCCTTGCCGCTTACCCCCGAGTCCCGCGCGGCTCTGCTGGATATGGCCGACGGGGACGGGCGCGCGTTGCTCAATCTGGTCGAGCAGGTCATGTCGTGGCGCACGACCTCTGATCTCGACGTGAATGCCCTGAAAACCCGCCTGATGAAGCGCGCCGCGCAATACGACAAGGGCGGAGACGGGCACTATAACCTCATCTCTGCCTTGCATAAATCCGTGCGCGGGTCCGACCCCGACGCGGCGCTGTACTGGTACGCGCGGATGCTGGAGGCGGGCGAAGACCCGCGTTATCTGGCCCGCCGCATCACCCGTATGGCGGTCGAGGACATCAGCCTCGCCGACCCGCAGGCCCAAGCCTTTTGCCTGCAAAGCTGGGAAACCTACGAGCGTATCGGCTCTCCCGAAGGGGAACTCGCCATCGCCCAGGCTCTGGTCTATCTCGCGCTCGCGCCCAAATCCAACGCGGTTTACAACGCCTACAAGGCCGCCCGCCGCGCCGCCAAGCAGACCGGGTCGTTGATGCCGCCCAAGCATATCCTCAACGCGCCAACCAAGCTGATGCGCGAACAGGGCTACGGCGACGGCTACGCCTATGACCACAACGCCGAGGACGGCTTTTCCGGCCAGGATTACTTCCCCGACGGGCTGGAACGGATGCACTTCTATGATCCGGTGGAACGGGGGTTCGAACGCGACCTGCGCAAAAGGGTCGATTACTTTGCCAAGCTGCGGCAAAAGCGGAATTCGTGACGGTTTGCGCGTCTAAACCGCGCGAAACCCGCCATTTTCTTGACAATAGCCCGCGCACGCGCGACAGCACCGCCATGGTACCTATTCTGCAAGTCTCCCTTGGGGGCGCAATCGGCGCAAGCGCGCGCTATATGACCGGCCTGATGATGGCGCGGCTGCTGGGCAAAGGCTTTCCCTGGGGGACACTGACGGTGAATATCGTCGGGTCCTTTGCCATGGGGGCTTTGGTCGTGCTGCTCGCGCATGTGAACGGGAATAAGTTCGCGCCGCTGCTGATGACCGGTCTTTTAGGCGGTTTCACCACATTCTCGGCCTTCTCTCTGGACGCGGTGACCTTATATGAACGCGGTCAGGTGGGGCTTGCGGCGGGGTATGTCGCGGCCTCGGTCTGTTTGTCTCTTGCCGCGCTGTTCGCCGGCCTTCTCGTTGCACGGAGCTTTACATGAGCCGCGTCCAAACCATCACCGTCGGCCCCGGCGACGGCGACCAGCGCCTTGATCGCTGGCTCAAACGTCTGTTCCCGCATCTGGCACAGGGGCGCATTGAAAAGATGTGTCGCAAGGGCGAGCTGCGCGTCGATGGCGGCCGTTGCAAGGCGAACACCCGTCTGGACGTGGGTCAGCAGGTGCGCATCCCGCCGATCCCCGAGCCCGACGCCGACGCGGCCAAGCGCGCCGCCGCGCCCAAGCCCAAGGTCAGCGATGCGGATGCCGAGATGATCCGCGACTGCGTGATCTATAAGGACGATTACATCATCGCCATCAACAAGCCTCCCGGTTTGGCGACCCAAGGCGGGTCCAAGATGACGCGCCACGTGGATGGCATGGCCGAAGCACTGAAATTCGGGTTCGAGGAAAAGCCGCGTCTGGTGCACCGTCTCGACAAGGATACCTCGGGCGTATTGCTGCTGGCGCGCTCGCGCGAGATCGCCAAGGCCTTGACCGACGCGATCCGCCACAAGGAAACGCGCAAGATTTACTGGGCCTTGGTGGCCGGTGTGCCGACGCCGTACCTGGGCGAGATCCGCTATGGTCTGGTCAAGGCGCCGGGGCATGGCAAGCACGGCGAAGGCGAAAAGATGATCTGCGTGCACCCGCGCAAGATGGACGAAACCGAAGGGGCCAAGCGCGCACATACGCTGTATGCGACGCTCTACCGGGTCGCCAGCCGGGCCGCTTGGGTCGCGATGGAGCCAATTACCGGCCGTACCCACCAGCTGCGCGCGCATATGGCAGAGATCGGCCACCCGATCATTGGCGACGGCAAATACGGCGGTTCGGGGCAGGAAAACCTTGGCGACGGTTGGGGCGCGCAACTGGGCGGCATCATCTCGAAAAAGCTGCATCTGCACGCGCGGACCATGGCCTTTAATCACCCGGTGACGAAAAAGCCGGTGGTGGTGAACGCGCCGCTGCCCGAGCATATGGCGAACTCTTGGGACGCGCTCGGCTGGGAAGAAAGCTATGCCGACGAAGACCCCTTTGAGAAGCTGAGATGACGCTGAAACTGGCGATTTTCGACGTTGACGGCACCTTGGTGGACAGTCAGGGCGATATCCTTGCGTCCATGACGGCGGCGTTCGAGGCGGTCGGTTTGCCTGCGCCGGACCGCGCGACGGTGCTGTCCATCGTCGGACTGTCCTTGCCTTTGGCCGTTGCGGAACTCGCCCCCGAGGTGGACGCCGCAGGGCAGGCGCGCATGACCCAGACCTACAAGGACACCTACGCGCAACTGCGTATCTCTGGCGGGGCGTCGCCCCTGTATCCGGGCATCGCAGAGATGCTGGACCGGTTGGCGCGCATCGACGATCTGCTGCTGGGCGTCGCCACGGGTAAATCGCGGCGCGGGCTGACGGCTTTGCTGGGCAGCCTCGATCTGAACGCGCGGTTTGTGACGACCCAAGTGGCGGACGATCACCCGTCGAAACCGCACCCGTCGATGATCCATGCCGCGCTGTCCGAGGCGGGCGTCGACGCGGCGGATGCCGTGATGATCGGCGACACGCGCTTTGACATGGAGATGGCGCAGGCCGCCGGGGTGCGCGGGATTGGCGTGGCCTGGGGCTATCACGCCGCTGACACCTTGACGGGGGCCGTGGCTGTGGCACAGGACGCCTCTGCCTTGGAAACGATGATACTCAAGACCTTAGGAGGCTTGTCATGAGCGAATGGGCTCCGAAACGCTTCTGGAAAACCACCGAAGTCGCCCCAGTGGATGCGGGCTTTACCGTTCTGCTGGACGGGCGCGGGATCAAAACCCCGGCCAAGACGCCGATCCACGTCCCGACCGAAGGCTTGGCCCGCGCGCTGGCCACCGAATGGGACGCCCAAGAGGATAAGGTCAACCCGGCGACCATGCCCTATACCCGCACCACCAACTCGGCGTTGGACAAGGTCGCCACGCAGCACGCCGAGGTGGCCGATATGCTGGCAGCTTATGGCGACAGCGACCTGCTGTGCTATCGCGCCGATCACCCCGAAGAGCTGGTGCAGCGGCAGGCGCTGCTGTGGGATCCGATGCTGGACTGGCTGGACCAGACCTTTGCCGTGCGCCTGACGCCGGTTGCAGGCGTGATCCACGCGCCCCAAGACCCCGCCGGACAAGCCACCCTGACCCGCGAAGTCCATGCCCTGTCGCCGTTCCAGCTGGCGGCTTTCCACGATCTGGTGGCGATGAGCGGCTCGCTCGTGCTGGCGCTGGCCGCCGCGCGCGGGGCTGCGGATCTCGAAGAGCTGTGGGAATTGTCCCGCCTCGACGAGCTGTGGCAAGAGGAACAGTGGGGCAAGGACGAAGAGGCGCAAGCCAAGGCCGAGTATAAGCGCGGCGAATTCCTCCATGCCGGGCGCTACTTTGCGCTGGCAACGGCCCAAGGCTAGGCAAGGCGCGCAGAGAGGTCAGGAAACTGCCTTTCTGTTAAGCATCTTAACTTGACCTTGTTTGTATAATCCGACCAAACTGCCCACGTTTTATGTGGGATGAATGGCAGGCCATCCCGTTTTGTGACGCCCCGGTTTGGGCATGAGGGATTAGGCATAACGCGAAACCAGAAAGAGGGACGCATGCACAAGGGTATTCTTCTCGGCGCAATGCTGTTGACCGCGGGCGGGGCCACTGCGGGGACGCTTGACGACGTGAAGGCGCGCGGCACGCTCAATTGCGGTGTGAATGCGGGGCTTGTGGGCTTTGCCTCTCAGAATGGCAATGGCGAGTGGTCCGGGTTCGACGTGGGCCTGTGCCGCGCCGTGGCGGGGGCCGTGCTCGGTGATCCCAACGCGGTGACGTTTTTCGAGACGACGACCTCTTCGCGGTTTACCTCTTTGCTGTCGGGCGAAATCGACCTTTTGGCGCGCAACACGACCTGGAGCTTTTCCACCGATGTCGAGCTGAAGCTGGATTTTGCGGGCGTAAATTACTATGACGGTCAAGGGTTTATGGTGCCCAAGTCGCTGGGTGTCTCCTCTGCCAAGGAGCTGGACGGGCGCACGATCTGCGTGCAGGCCGACACCACCACCGCGCCCAATCTCGAAGAGTATTTTAACCGCAACAACATGACCTACGACCCGATCCCGGTCGAGGCCACCGCCGAGGCGCAGACCCTGTACCTTGAGGGCGAGTGCGAGGTCTACACCACCGATGCGTCGGGTTTGGCGGCGATCCGCGCCACCTTCCAGACCCCCGGCGATCACGTCCTGTTGCCCGAGATCATCTCGAAAGAGCCGCTTGGTCCCGTGGTGCGTCACGGCGATGACGAATGGGGCGATGTGGTGCGTTGGGTTCTGAACGCGCTGATTGCCGCCGAAGAGTTGGGCATCACCTCGACCAATCTCGAAGAGCTGGCGGTTGGCACCGACAACCCAGAGATTAACCGTCTTTTGGGGACCGAGGGCATCCTTGGTGAGATGCTGGACCTGTCGCCCGATTGGGCGGTTCAGGCGCTGCGCGCGGGCGGCAACTACGGCGAGCTTTTTGCCCGCAATATCGGGGAAAACACGCCGATTGGTCTGTCGCGGGGCTTGAACGCGCTGTGGACGGACGGCGGCTTGCTGTACGCGCAGCCGTTTCGCTAACCGATAACTTCGCGCGGGACGGCAAAGTCCTGCACCTCGCCCGTGGCCAGACGGATGTCGGGCCAAGGGCTGTCGAAATCCACAACCAAGGTCGCGCAGGTCGGATAATCGGCAAAACGCGCGTGATCAGGCGGCTGGCGGACCAAAGCTTTGGCCAGCGCCGAAATCCCCGGATTATGCCCGATCATCAAGACGGTATCGCCTGTGGCCCCGCGAAGGTCATCCAGCATGGTGTCGGGCGCGGCGTGGTACAGGCTGTCCAGAAAGGTCACCGGCGCGCCGAGCGTCAGACCGTCCAGCGTCTCGCGCGTGCGGGTGGCGGTCGAACAGAGGATTGCGTCCGGCAGGTAGCCCCGCGTGCGCAGCCAGTCACCCATTGCGACGGCAGATTTGCGCCCGCGTTTGTTCAGCCCGCGGGCGTGGTCGTCTTGAAAGGCGGACCAATCGGATTTTGCGTGGCGCATCAGGATCAAACGGGTCATGAGCGGTAAGCTTTTATAAAGGCGGACATGTGAAAACCAGACTGTTCGGGCAGGCGCGTGAACGAGTCGGCGGTGGGGCAGGCGCGTCGCACGAGGCATCCGTTGAGGCGGCAGTCACTGCCTTGGTCGCTGGCCAGATGGGCTTGGCAGGCGGCGACGTCATAGGGCTGCGCGTCGCTTAGGGCGTCGACGGGGCAGGCCGTGGCGCAGGGGCGCGCGCAGGTCGGGCAAGGCTGCGTGGCAGGCTGGGGTAGGTCGATGTCGCGCGGCAGAGCGAGCGCGGCGCGAAAGCTGATAAACAGCCCGGCGTCGGCGTGGACCAAGGGGCCAACCGGCGACGTCCAAGCTTGGCCGCTGTCCAGCGCCCAGGCCATAAAGGGCGCATAGGGCGGCCCGTCAGAGGGAAAGATGGCGGTCGCCCCTTCGGCGTGGGCAAGCTCGCCGATCACCCGCTTGGACCACCGATCCAGCGGATCCGGCTGGCCGTCGCGGTATTCCTTGGCAGCGGTGAAACGCGCCCAAAAGTTGGGCTCATCGGGGCCGAGCAAGGCGATGGCGCGTGTGTCGTCCGGGACCGGATCACCTTGCCGAGGGGGCAGTGCCCCCCGGATCGCAAGCCCAACGGCCCGCGCGCGCGTCGCCAGCGCCCTCACTCTTTTAGCGAGGGCAAGTCGGCGTTGCGGATCAGCGAACCTGACCCATGCTCGGTGAACAGCTCGAGGAGGCAGGCGTTGGCGACCCGCCCGTCGATGATGACCACACCGCGCACGCCGTCTTCGATGGCTTTTAGGGCCGTTTCCGTCTTGGGGATCATGCCGCCCGCGATCACGCCATCCTCGGTCATTTGGCGCACGTCATCCGGGGTCATCTGGGTCATGACTTGACCGTCGGCCCCCTTGACGCCCTGCACGTCGGTCAGCAGCAGCAGCCGATCGGCCTTCAGCGCGCCGGCAATGGCCCCGGCAGCGGTGTCGCCGTTGACGTTAAAGGTTTCGTTGGCGTTCATGCCGGTGGCCACGGGGGCCACCACCGGAATGATCCCGGCGGCAAAGAGATCGTGCAGCACCTGCACGTTCATCTCGACGGGTTTGCCCACAAAGCCCAGCTCTGGATCGTCCGCCTCGCAGACCATCAGGTCGTCGTCCTTGCCGGACAGACCCACGGCGCGCCCGCCTTCGTCCATGATGGCTTGGACGATGCGCTTGTTCACCATGCCGGTCAGAACCATTTCGACCACTTCGACCACGGCCTTATCGGTGACGCGTTTGCCGCGCACAAAGTGCGATTCGATGTTCAACCGCTTGAGCATGTCGTTGATCATCGGGCCGCCGCCATGCACCACCACCGGGTTCACGCCAACCTGTCGCATCAACACGATATCGCGGGCAAAAGCGGCCATCTCATCGGCGTCGCCCATGGCATTGCCGCCGAATTTTACCACCACGATCGCGCCTGTGTAGCGCTGCAAATAGGGCAGGGCCTCGGAAAGCGTGCGTGCGGTGGCGATCCAATCTTGGTTCATGTTCTGTGGTCTCATCGTCTGTCCCCGGAAAGGCTGCGCAGACAATGCCGAAAGCCGCGCCGGATTACTAGGTCAGCCCCGCGATGATTGCCCGCAATGTCGGGATTCCGTCGCCTTTTTCGCTGCTGGTCAGCACGATTTCGGGGTAGGCGGCGGGGTGCTTGGACAGCTTTTCGCGCACTTGCGCCAAGGTCTTGTCGTAGTCCTTGTCCTTGACCTTGTCGGCCTTGGTCAGCACCACCTGAAAGGTCACGGCCGAGCGGTCAAGCAGGGTCATGATCTCTTCGTCGACGGGTTTGATTCCGTGGCGAAAGTCCACCAGCACAAAGGCGCGCCGCAGCGATTGCCGCCCCGCGAGGTAATTCTTGAGCAAAGCCTGCCATTTGGCGACCACGGCGACCGGCGCATTGGCAAAGCCATAGCCGGGAAGATCGACCAGATAGCGTTCGCTGCCCAGTTGGAAGTAGTTGATTTCCTGCGTCCGTCCGGGCGTGTTCGATGCGCGCGCCAGACCTTTGCGACGGGTCAAGGCATTGATCAGGCTGGATTTCCCGACGTTGGACCGTCCGGCAAAGCAGACCTCGATGCGGTCATCGGGCGGCAGGCCGTCCATGGCGACCACGCCTTTGAGAAAATCCACTTCGCCCAAGAACAACTTGCGCGCGGCTTCACGCTCGGCCTCTTCGGGGGCATCAGCCAGTTTGAATTGCAATTCCATCGGGGCCTCACTTTCGGGGCGTTTCCCCGGGTCTGCCAAAAAAAGATCGCCACGGATACCCTTGGGACCCGTGGCGATCAAGATTTCCTTAAAAAGCTTGGTTATTTTGCGTCAGATTTTTCGCGCTTCAAGCTTTTCTTGATATTTCCGAACACATCGGGCGTGTACCCTTGGCTGCGCATGATGATGTACTGCTGGGTAAAGGTGATCGTGTTGTTTGCGATCCAGTACACCACCAGGCCGCTTGCGAAACCGCCCAGCATGAACATGAACACCCACGGCATCCACGCAAAAATCATTTGCTGCGTGGGGTCTGCGGGAGCCGGGTTCAGCTTTTGCTGAAGCCACATCGAAATACCCAGCAGCAGCGGCAGAATGCCAATGAACACCAGGGCAAAGATCGAGCCAGCCTCGGGCGCGGGCCACGGGAAGGCACCGAACAGGTTCCAAAGCGAGGTGGGGTCCGGCGCGCTAAGGTCTTGGAACGGACCAAAGAACGGAGCGTGACGCAGTTCCAGCGTGACGAAGATCACCTTGTACAGCGAGAAGAAGATCGGGATCTGCAGCAGGATCGGCAGGCAGCCCGCGGCGGGGTTGACCTTTTTCTCTTTGTAGAGCGCCATCATTTCCTTTTGCAGCTTTTCACGGTCGTCGCCGGCGCGTTCCTTGATCTTTTCCATCTCGGGCTGGAGTTCCTTCATCCGCGCCATGGAAACATAGGATTTATACGCCAGCGGGAAGAGCACAGCCTTGATCATCAGGGTCAGCACGATGATCGCGATGCCCATGTTGCCGATCACGCCATTCAGCCAATGCAGGATCGCAAAGATCGGCTTGGTCAGGAAAAAGAACCAACCCCAGTCGATCGAGTCGATAAAGCCCTGGATGCCCTGTTCTTGATAGTCGCCAATGGTTTCCCATTCTTTCGCACCGGCAAACAGCTGAGTCGTGACGGACTGGGTCGCGCCCGCAGCCAGTTGCAAGGTCGGCAAAACGGCTTCGGTCTGATAGATGTCGCGCGCTTCGTCGTACTTGGCAACCTGTTTGAAAGCACTGCCGGGGGCCGGGATCAGCGCGGTCATCCAATAGTGATCGGTGAAGCCGATCCAGCCGTTTTCCGACACTTGGGTGACCTCGGCGCGGGCGCCCTCATTCGGGTTGATGTCGAAATCGGGCATGTCCGAGTAGCCGATTTCGGACAGCGTACCGTCGGCCATTGCCACAACACCTTCGTGCAGGACGAAGAAGTTTTTGACATCAGCGGGTTCGCCGTGACGGGCCACGATGCCGTAGGGCGCAAGCGAGACCGTCGCATCACCGGGGTTTTCGACCGTTTGCGTCACGGTGAACATGAAGTCTTGGTCAATCGAAATCGAACGACGGAAGATCAGGCCCGAGGGGCTGTCCCAGCGAAGGATCACCGGTGTTTGCGCGGTCAGCGTCTCGCCGGTCTCGACGGTCCAAGGAGTGTTCGCCCCGGGCACATCATCCAAGGACAGGCCCGCACCCGGCGCCCAGCCGTAAAGCGCGTAATAGGCATCATCGTTGCCCGCCGGATCCAGCATCTGAACGATGGGCGAGCCCTCTTCGAGCGTTTCGCGATAGTCTTTAAGGCGCAGGTCGTCGATCCGGCCGCCGGTCAGCGAGATTGAGCCTTCGAGGCGCTCGGTTTCCAGCGGTAGACGCGGGGCTTCGGTGGTTTCCGTAGCTGCGAGTGCGTCCCCTGCCGCGCTAGGTGCCGCGGCCGGAGCCGTTGCAATGTCCGCGTCTGCGACGGTTTCCACCGCAGCGGGTGCGTTCGGGTCCTCTACCGTTTCCGGTGGGGGGAAAAAGTAGAACCAAACCAAAATCACAGCAAAGCTGAGTGCCGTCGCAAGAAGTAGGTTCTTGTTCTGATCGTCCATTGGGACTGCCGCCTTTCCCTTGAGAAGTCATCGCTGGGTTCAAACCCTACAGGCCTCAAAGGTCAAGCAGTTTCCCTGTTTTCCATGGGGAAATGCGCTTGGTGGGTAGGTTTCTGTTGGCGCTTATCGTGCCGGCGTTCGGATGTCTTGGCCAAAGCACTTACCCGGAGCCGCGGCCAAGACGCTGCGCACCCGCGATCCGTTCGGCGTGCCCGGCGGCCCAATCGACCATCTGATCTGGTGGCATGGGGCGGGCGATGCCGAAACCCTGGACGTGATCGCAGCCGAGTTGCGCCAAAAGGGCGTGTTCCCCAACGCTTTCGACCCCTTCGGCCAGCGTCTCGAGGCCCAGTCGATCAGCCATACCAAGAATTGCGGCCAACATCCGGTGTTGGTCTTCGTCCCGGTCGACGCGAGTCACAAAGCTGCGGTCAATCTTGAGGCGGTGCACTTTGAACCGCCGCAACGAGGTGATCGACGCATGGCCGGTGCCAAAATCGTCCAAGTCGATATGGCAGCCCATTTCGCCAAGAGACATGATGTTCCGCGCAACAATGCCCTCGGGGGAGCCAGCGATCACGGTTTCGAGGACTTCGATACCGAGTCGCTGCGGAGTGAGGCCAAAGCGATCCAGTTCCCACTGAATGCGTTCAACGAGGCGGGGATCGCGAAGTTCCGTATCCGAGAAATTGACGCTGACGCGTGGAATACCCAAGCCCGCTTGATCCCAACTGCGCAAAGCTGTGAGGGAATGCTGCAAGATCACTTCGCTCAGCCGTTCCATTTTACCCGACTCTTCGAGCACGCGAAGAAACTGGGCGGGGGGCACAATGCCACGCTCTGGGTGAATCCAGCGAGCGAGCGCTTCGACGCCGCTGATCTCGCCGGTCGAGGTGCAAACCTGAGGTTGGAACCAGGGTTGGATCTGCCCATTTGCCAACGCACGATCCACCTCGCTCTTGAGGGTCGTCTGT
Source organism: Tropicibacter naphthalenivorans (assembly GCF_900176475.1). Lineage (GTDB taxonomy): Bacteria > Pseudomonadota > Alphaproteobacteria > Rhodobacterales > Rhodobacteraceae > Tropicibacter > Tropicibacter naphthalenivorans. Next base: position 332,292 of record NZ_FWXX01000004.1, on the reverse strand, counting down.
TCACGGTGCGCGGCCCGCATGTTTTCTGACCAAGCCCGAATGGCGGAGGGGCCGTTGGCCATGGCTTCGCCCAAGGCGATCTGCGCCCCTTCGAGCATTTGCTTGCCGGTTGCATCGTCTTTCAGACGCGCGCTGCCGCAAAAACCAATGGAGGCCGACAGGTAGCGCATCGTGTTGTCGATCGACGCGGGTTCCTCAACGCCGGATTGGAGCCGCGTTGAAAGTTGTAGCAATGCTTCGAGATCGAGCCGCAGAGATGGCCCGAGCAGCACAAGGTAGCGAGAATCGCCGAGGCGTACCGCCACGTCGTCGCGTCTCAGGGCATTACGCAACCGATTCAGGGACAAGTCCCGCAGAATATCAGCGGTATCTTCGCCGTCGCGATCCGCGACATCGTCAAACCCCTCAAGTTCGACCAGAATCACCGCTGTGGCGAGATTCGCGGCGCGCGCGCGTTCCAAAGCTTTTTCCGCCATCGCAGACGCAGTGATCAAATTCACAAGGTCTGCCGACTTGCCGCCAGCCGAATCCTCTTGCGGCACGACTTGCCCGCCACCGACCGCAATGAACAGCAGCGGCATTCCCAGCGCAGCCAAGATCAAAAGCGGCTCGCCGCCCAACCAGAACGCGGCCAGCACTGTGGCGGGCAAAAACGCCAATGCCTGCGGACCGTATAGCCCGCGACGCAGCATGGACTGCAAACTCGCGATGCGTGCGCCAAAGCCCGCCTTCATCATCGGTCCCTTTCCCTAGTCACCAAAGGCGACCTTAGAACAGACCGGTAACTCAGATATTAACGCACCGGGAACTTTTCCGAAGAATTTACAGACCCTGCGTTCGTCGCCAGCCCAACAAAGTCAAAAATCTTGGGGTCCAGCATGTGCGACGGGCGAATATTCATCAAAGATCGGAACATCACGTTGCGCCGTCCGGGGCTGTTTTTCTCCCATCCGTCAAGGATTTGCTTGACCTGTTGGCGCTGCAAGCCGTCTTGGCTGCCGCACAGATCGCACGGAATGATCGGATAGTTCATCGCCTTCGCGAATCGCTCACAATCGACCTCGGCCACATGCGCGAGCGGGCGGAAAACGAACAGATCGCCCTCTTCGTTGACCAGTTTTGGCGGCATTGTTGCCAGTCGCCCGCCGTGGAACAGGTTCATAAAGAACGTTTCGAGAATATCGTCGCGGTGATGGCCCAAAACCACCGCCGAGCAACCCTCTTCGCGGGCGATCCGGTACAAATTGCCGCGGCGAAGACGCGAGCACAGCGCGCAATAGGTGCGGGTCGAGGGCACTTTGTCCACCACGATAGAGTAGGTGTCTTGGTACTCGATCCGGTGCGGAACGCCCATTTTCTCAAGGAATTCAGGCATTACGGTCGCGGGAAAGCCCGGCTGACCTTGATCCAGATTGCAGGCCAGCAGTTCCACCGGCAACAAGCCGCGCCATTTCAATTCATAGAGAATCGCCAGCATCGTGTAGCTGTCCTTGCCGCCGGAGAGGCAGACCAGCCACTTGGCGGGCTTGGCGTCTTTTTCATGCGCGTCGGGCGCGATCATCCCATATTGGTCAACCGCTTCGCGCACGTTCTGCACGATTCGTTTGCGCAGCTTCTTGAACTCGGTGCTTTTGGGGGCGCCGTAGAAGAGCGGATGGATATCGTCACCGTCATCAAGCATTTTTGAAACCTTTTGAGCAAAGCGATCAATCGGGGTCTTTGGGCGGCACGTTGTCGATGCCGCTGCCGCCCCATGGGTTGCAGCGCAAAATCCGCCACGCCGCCAGCCAGCTGCCTTTTGCCGCGCCGTGTTTTTCCAATGCTTCCAACGCGTAAGCCGAACAGGTCGGGTGAAACCGACAGCCGTTTCCGACCCACGGGCTGGCCACCAAACGATAGGCTTTGACCGGCAGGGCGACGATTCGGGCGAGGGGGCTCATGTGCTGTGCGCTTTGCGCAGGGCGCGGCGCAGATCGTCCTGCATGGCGATGAAATCGCGCGCGGCGGTCTGTTCGGCGCGGCCAATCAGCACATAGTCAAAGCCGTCCTGACCCAGCTCGGGCAGCACCAGTCGCGCGATCTCACGCAAGCGCCGCTTGGCCCGGTTGCGCGCAACGGCGTTGCCGACCTTTTTCGAACAGGTAAAGCCCACGCGAACGCCCGTCGCCTCGCCCTCGGCACGCTTTCGGGCCTGCAAGAGAAAGGCTCCTGCTGGGACCCGCCGTGCCTTGGCGGCTTTGAGAAAGTCGGCGCGTTTCTTAAGAACCTGCATCAGCGGAATGCGCAAAAAGGGCCGCCGCGGATCGCTCCGGGGCGGCCTTTTCGACAAAGCCAACTGCTCCGCCAAACGGCGAAGCGGCAGACCTTATGCGCTCAGGCTTTTGCGGCCGCGAGCGCGACGTGCGTTCAGAATTTTGCGCCCGGCTTTGGTGGCCATGCGCGCGCGGAACCCGTGGCGACGCTTGCGGACGAGGTTCGACGGTTGAAAAGTGCGTTTCATCGCGGCTACTCCGTGTCATGAAACCGCGACGAGGTAACTCGCACGGCCATTGGCATTCGAAGCCCTGCCTATAGGGGGACGCTTTGCGCATGTCAAACGTGGAATCGGCATTCGTTGCAACAATCCGCGCGTTTATTCCGCCGAAATGTTTCAGACCGGATGAATCTCGGCAAAATGTTCACGGATTGGCGTCATCCCGTTCAAGCGGGCGTGATCGGGGTATCGCCCCACGCCTCCAGCGGCCATGTTCAGGGCATTCCTAACGAAAGAGCCGCAAAAGTGAAGCGTCACCTGCCCCTGATCACGATTCTCATGGTCGCCGTTGTCGGTTTTTTAACGCTCCGAGACTATCTGACCTTTGAGACTTTGCGTGAAAACCGCGAGGCGCTGCTGGCCTATCGCGATTCGCATGTCGTGTTGATGGCGTTGGCGTTCCTTGGAACCTATGTGGCAATCGTCGCCTTTTCCCTGCCGGGGGCGGCGGTGGCCTCTGTTACCGGGGGCTTTTTGTTCGATCTGACCTTTGGGACGGTGCTCAACGTCACATCGGCCACCATCGGCGCAATGGTGATCTTTGTCGCGGCGCGCGCGGGGCTTGGCCAAACGCTGGTTGCCCGTATTGAGACGTCGGATGGCACCCTCAAACGGCTCAAGAATCGCCTGCACGACAATGAAATCAGCGTCTTGTTCCTGCTGCGGCTGGTGCCTGCGGTGCCGTTTTTCGTCGCCAACCTGCTGCCGGCGCTGGTCGGGGTAAAATTTCGCAACTTTGTGCTGACGACCGCGTTGGGCATTATTCCCGGCGCGATCGTGTTTACTTCGATTGGGGTGGGGCTGGGCGAAGTCTTTGATCGCGGCGAAGATCCCGATCTGTCCCTTTTATGGGAGCCGCACATCATCGGCCCGATTCTCGGACTGGCGGCGCTTGCGGCTTTGCCTTTGGTGATCAAAGCCCTGCGCGGCAAAGAGGAGATCTAAGATGGAGCAGATCAAAACCGATCTATTGATCCTTGGTGCCGGGTCTGGCGGGCTGTCCGTGGCGGCGGGCGCCGTGCAGATGGGGGCCGATGTGGTCCTGCTCGAAGGGCACGAGATGGGCGGCGACTGCCTGAACTACGGTTGTGTTCCGTCCAAGGCTTTGATCGCAAGCGGAAAAACGGCCTACATGATGGCGCAGGCCGCGCCCTTTGGGATTACGCCCGTCGCGCCGCAGGTCGATTATGCCGCGGCCAAGGGCCACGTCCGCGAGGTGATCGACACTATCGCGCCGGTCGACAGTCAGGAGCGATTCGAAGGCTTGGGCGTGCGGGTGATCCGGGAATACGGGCGCTTTGTCTCGGACACGCAGGTCGAGGCGGGCCCCTACCGCATCACCGCCCGGCGGATCGTGATCGCCACGGGATCGTCGCCCATGGTGCCGCCGATTCCCGGCCTGTCCGACGTGCCCTATCTGACGAACGAAACCCTGTGGGAGCTGACCGAACGGCCGTCGCATCTGTTGATCATTGGCGGTGGGCCTATCGGGATGGAAATGGCGCAGGCGCATCGGCGGCTCGGGTCAGAGGTCACCGTGATCGAAGGCGCGCGCGCCCTGGGCAAGGACGACCCCGAGATGGCCGCCGTTGTGCTGGATGCGCTGCGGGCCGAGGGCGTGACCATTGCCGAAGGTGCCTTGGTCCAAGAGGTGCGCGGCACTGCGGGGGCGATTGAAGTGCACGCCAAAGATGGGCGCGTTTTCAATGGCTCGCACCTGCTTGTCGCCGCCGGTCGCAGCGCCAACATAGGTAAACTCAACCTCGAAGCCGCCGGGATCGAGACCACCAAGACCGGGGTAAAGGTCGACGCCGCCCTGAAAACCACCAACCGCCGGGTCTATGCCATCGGCGACGTGGCCGGCGGGCTGCAATTTACCCACGTGGCGGGCTACCACGCCGGGATCGTTATCCGCTCGGCGCTGTTCGGCCTGCCCGCCAAGGCCAAGACCGACCACATCCCTTGGGCGACCTACACCCAGCCCGAACTGGCTCAGGTCGGCCTGACAGAGACGCAGGCGCGCGAAAAATACGGTGACGCGCTGGAAATCGCGCGCTTTCACTATGCCCACAACGACCGCGCCATCGCCGAGCGCAAAACCCCTGGCCTGATCAAGGCGATGGTCCACAAGGGCAAGCCCGTCGGCGTGTCGATCGCGGGCCATCAGGCGGGCGAGTTGATCAACCTTTGGTCCATGGTCATCGCGAACGGCCTGAAAATGAGCGCCGTGTCGAACATGGTTTCGCCCTATCCTACTGTGGGAGAGGTTAACAAACGGCTGGCAGGTGCCTATTTCACGCCTAAATTGTTTGAGAACGAAACCGTGAAAACCGTGGTCCGCCTTGTCCAGCGATGGCTGCCCTGAGACTTTGACATGCTGAACTCTCTCTCTGGCCGCTTCCTGATTCTGACCGTGATCTTTGTCATGTTGGCCGAGATCATGATCTTTGTGCCGTCGATTGCGCGCTTTCGCGAGGATTACCTGCTCTCGCGGCTTGAACGCGCACAGATCGCGTCGCTTGCGCTGTTGGCCGATGACATGCTGTCCACAGAGCTAGAGGCAGAACTGCTTGATAACGCAGGTGTTTACAACGTCGTGCTGCGGCGGGACCAGATGCGGCAGCTGGTGCTGGCCTCGCCCTTGCCCGCCATGGTGCACCAGACCTTTGACCTGCGCGAGGCCACGGCGGGCGAGTTGATCCGCGATGCGGTGCTGCGCCTTGCCGACCCTCAGGCGCGTGTGATTCGGGTGATTGGCGTGCCGTCTTTGGACGCCGGCCAACTGATCGAAGTCACCATGGACACCGCGCCGCTGCGCATGGCGATGCTGGATTACGGGGTGCGAATCCTGATCCTGTCGGCGGTAATTTCGGTGATCACCGCGATGCTTTTGTTCCTTGCGGTGCGCGTTTTGCTGGTCAAACCGATCAAAAGCGTCGTCGGCCAGATGCAGTCCTACGCCGCCGCCCCCGAAGATGCGCGGCGGATCATCAAACCCACCGCAAGCGTGCGCGAATTGCACGAAGCCGAGGTGGCGCTTCAGGCTTTGGAAACCCAATTGACGCAAAGTCTGCGGCAAAAAGAGCGTCTCGCCCAGCTTGGCGGGGCGGTTGCGCGGGTCAGCCACGATTTGCGCAATATCCTGACGTCGGCGCAGCTGTTCACCGACCGGATCGAGATGTCCGAGGATCCCGCCGTCAAACGCATGGCGCCGAAACTGGTGAATTCGATCACGCGGGCGGTGTCTTTGTGCGAAAATACCCTCGCGTTTGGCCGCGCCGAGGAACCCGCCCCGGCGCTGACGCTGTTCAATCTTGCCGAGCTGACCAGCGAAGTGCTCGAAGCAGAGCGTCTCGCCATCGGGGAGGATGACATTTCCCTGTCCGAAGACGTGCCCGCCGGGATGGTTCTGCGCGGCGATCCCGAACAGATTTACCGAATCCTGTCGAATCTTGTGCGCAACGCGCGTCAGGCCATCGCTGCCACCGGCCAGTCCGGTGAGATCAGCGTTGCCGCCAACATCGACGAGGACGACTGGGTGATCCAAGTGGCCGACACCGGGCCGGGGCTGCCGCCAAAGGCGCGCGAACACCTGTTTCAGCCCTTTCAGGGCGGGGTCCGCAAAGGGGGATCGGGGCTTGGCCTCGCGATTGTGGCCGAGCTGGCAAAGGGCCATGGCGGGGCGCTGACGCTGCTGCGCAGCGACGAAAACGGCACCTGTTTCGAGGTCAGATTGCCGATGGGCGAAATGAACTGAATTTTCTTTCATTTTCCTCTTGCGCATCCCCGCGCCAAACCGTAAACCCCGCCTCACGGACCGATAGCTCAGCTGGATAGAGTACTTGACTACGAATCAAGGGGTCGGGGGTTCGAATCCTCCTCGGTCCGCCAGGATAGGGAAAGCCGCGCAGCACAGTCTGCGCGGTTTTTTCGTTTTTATGGCTTTCGTAACCTTTCTGGCGAATTATCTAAGTGTGTGTGCCCAGGCAGGAGAGGGTAGGTGCCTGAAATAGGGGAGCAAATCGCAGCCTTGCCGCTGCGCCGGGATGACAAGCATCATCTGCGGGTTCTGATGGTGACATCTCGGAACACGGGGCGTTGGTTGATTCCGCGTGGCTGGGAAATGGACGGCAAGACCCCGTGGCAGGCCGCCGAAATCGAAGCCATGGAAGAGGCGGGGGCCAAGGGCGAAATCAGTCCCGAGGTAATCGGCACCTATCGCTACGCGAAGATCCTGTCCGACGGGCGGATCATCCCCTGCGTCGTGCGGGTCTACCCGATGATTGTGCACAAGCTCAAAGACGACTGGAAAGAGCGCAAACAACGCTCTCGCCGGTGGTTCTCTCTTAAAGAGGCGGCCAAGCGGGTGATCGAGCCAGAGCTGGCCGATCTTTTGCTGTCGCTCCAGACCGAAGCGAACCTGCCCACCGCCCTGCGCAAGCTGTCGACCCGGCGCGTCTAAGCGCGCTTAGTCTACGGGCAGCCCGCTGGGCACCTCGTCCGGCCGCCCCAAGGGGCGCTGCATCGCGGATTGCCCGGTCAGGGCGTTGAGGAACGCTTCGATCGCATCGATATCCTCTTCGATCATTTTGACCGGTTGCAGGTCCAGATGCGCCACTTGTCGCGCCATCTCTTGGGTGTTTGCGGCCAGCACAAAGTCGTTCGCCTTGAGCCAATCGACCTGCGGCAGCCGTGCCATGCCGGGGGTCCAAGCGTTGCGGCTGGTGATCGGATCACACATGTGGCGGATCATGTCGCGCAACGTCGGATAGGCGCCGCTGTGCCCATAGGGCGCGGTCAGGGCCACATTGCGCAGCGACGGGGTGCGGAAACGGTAGGCATCGGCGGGCAGCTTGGTCACCTCCATCCGGCCGACGTCGCTGCCGATCAGCGTTTCAAACGCGCGTCCCGGCCCGAATTGCGGCACGCCCACCGCGTAGAAATTCTGGTCCGTAAACAGCGGTCCATTGTGGCAATTGGCGCAGCCCGCGTCGCCAAAGAACAGCGCGCGTCCCTTTTCCGCCAGCGGCGGCAGAGGCGTGCCCGCGTTCAGATAATCGTCGTAAGGGCTGTCAAAGCTTTGCCATTCGGTGCCGATGAACGCGGCCAAAGCGTTGGCGATCTCGACAATCGTGATGTCATCCTTGGACCGGACCTCGCGCACATCGCGGCGGAACAGGTAGGCGTATTCGGGCGTGTTGCGCACCCGCTCGGCCACCTGTTCCCAACCAAGGTCGATGCGCTCGGCAAAGGCGGCGCTGACCGGGTTTTCGTCGGGCTTGCCCGCCATTTCGGCGTCAGAGCTCATGGGGAACAGCGCCTGCGCCGCCAAAACAGAGTTCAACCCCTCGGGCAAAAGCGTGCCTGCGGGGGTGCGAAAGCGCAGCCCGTCGCTGTCCACCTGTTCAACCCGGCCATCGTGAAACAGCACCCGCATGTCGCGGTGGCCAAGGTTCCACAGCGCAGGGGCGTTGCGCGGGATGCGGGCCGAAATCAGCGACAGGCCATCACCGGGGGTGCGATCCATGCCCAGCCCGCTGCCGCCTTCGCCAATCCCAAGGCTCACGCCATCGGCGCTGTTCAGGCTGTGGTGATGGCAGGTGCCGCAGCTGATATTCTGATTGCCCGACAATATCTTATCGTAGAACAGCATCTGCCCCAGCCGGGCCTGCCGGGCGTCGAAATCAAGGTAATCCTGTGCGGTGACGGGCTCTTGGGCCGACAGGGGCGTGCCCAGCCCGACCGCGACAGACACCACGCGCATGAAATGAGATGTGTACCGAAAAAACTGCATGACCAACCATAAAGGGAATTTGACCGGAGATGACTAAATTGTGATCCTCTCGCCGCCCTATGGCAAGTGACGGAATTGCCACGTCTATTTGGTGGCGCGCTTTGGGCCCATCCCTACATGTTGCCGCAACGTCAACGCGGCGTCTCGCAATCGGAAACCGCTCTCAGAGCGGCGATTCTGAGCGCCCCCGCCGCAGGGTCAGGCCAAGGGCGAAAACGCCCCAAAGCCGCCACCCTGAAACGCCAGCGGGCGGCCTTCGCGTGTGGTGACGCGGGTGACTTCGCCGATCACGATGGAATGGTCACCGGCATCATGCAACGCCACTTGGCGGCATTCGAACCGGGACAGGCAGCCTTCGATCAGGGGGGTGTTGCCGTCGCCAGAGGTCCAAGGCAGCGTGTCAAATATGTCGCCTGAGCGGGCGAAACCTTGGCACAGGTCGCGCTGCTCTTCGCCCAGCACGTGGATCGCAAAGTGCTGCGCCGCAATGTAAAACGGATAGCGCGAGGACGATTTTGCCGGCGACCACAGCACCAGAGGCGGGTCGAGCGAGACGCTGGAAAAAGAGTTCGCCGTGATCCCCAGCGGCCCGGTCCCGGTGTCGCAGGTCACCACCGTCACGCCGGTGCAAAACCGCCCCAAGGCGGTGCGGAAATCGCGCGGGTCGGCGCTGGCCGGGTCAAAGCTATGAGGCATCGAGGTCATCGTGGCTCCTTAGGGGACTTCTTGGCCGAGCGCGAGCGTGTAAAGGTCGAACCACGTTTCGCGGTCCAGTTTGACCTTGGCAGCATCGCTGATCCGGCGAATCCGGTCCAGATTGTTGGTGCCAAGCACAGGTAGGATACGCGACGGATGTGCCAAGAGCCACGCAACGGCGACCGACGCGGCGTCAGTGCCGACATCCGCGCCGATTTGCGTAAGGCGGGCGCGCAGGCTCTCGTTGGCTTCGGCAAACAGCGTCCCGCCGCCAAGGGGCGACCACGCCATCACCGGCTGGCCTTGGCGCTGGTGAAAGGCGATGTCGCCATTGGTCAGCGGCGCGTTGTTCAGCAGGCTGATCTCGATCTGGTTGGTGGCCAGCGGCGTCTGCATCCCCGCTTGCAGCAGCTCCCAGTCCCAGGGGCGAAAGTTCGATACGCCAACGGCGCGCACCTTGCCCGCGCGCACCAGATCATCCAGCGCCGCGCCGGTTTCCAGATGGTCCATGAACGGGTCGGGTCGGTGGATCAGCAAAAGGTCGATATGATCAATGCCCATCAGCCGCAGGGAGGCATCCACCGACGCATGGATATGCGCCCGCGAGGTGTCATAGTGTTTCACCCGCTTGTCCGCGTGCCGCCCGACCGGCGCGACGATGTCGCATTTCGTGACGATCTCAACCTGCGCGCGTAAGGCCGGGGTCAGCGCCGCGCCCAACACTTCCTCGGCCATGTAACCGCCGTAGATGTCCGCTTGATCCAAGGTGGTGATGCCCTGATCGAGACAGGCGTCGATCTTGGCGCGCACATAGGCGGGCGAGGTGTCCTTGTCGCTCGTCAGCCGCCACATCCCGTAGACGAGGCGGCTAAGGTCCAGACTGTCCGTGATCGCAACGCGTTCCATGGCGGCTCCTGCGTGAGGCTTGGGGAAAGGTGTGGCGGAAATGGGCGGGCAGGTCCAGTGCCCCTTGCACGCGGGCGGCATTTGGAAAATCAATGCTGTAGCAATCCCGAAAGCCCCTAAGAGCCGCCCGAAAGCCTGATGACCGACCGCCACGCCTTGCCCCTGTACCTTCAGATCTCGGAAATGCTGATCCGCGAGATCGGCGCGGGGCGTCTGGCCGATGGGGCGCGCTTGCCGCCGGAACGGGACTATGCCGCGCAATTGGGCATTTCGGTGGGCACGTTGCGCAAGGCGCTGGGCGATCTGGCGGACAAGGGCTTGTTGCGGCGGGTGCAGGGGTCGGGGAATTACATCCGGGCCAAGGCCGACGTCCAATCGGTCTATGCGTTCTTTCGGGTCGAGCTGCTGGAGGGCGGCGGGTTGCCCACTGCCGACGTGCTGTCGCTGGACCGCGTGACCAAGTCCGCCGATCTGCCGGACTTTGGCGCCAGCGCGCAGGCGTGGCGCATCCGGCGGTTGCGGCGGCTGAACGGCATCCCTGCGGTCTTGGACGAGGTCTGGCTGGACGCCTCTTATGCGCCAAGCCTGACGGTGCGCGATCTGTCGGACTCTTTGTATCTGACCTACCGCGAAAAGCTGAACCTGTGGATCACCAGCGCCGAAGATCGCATGTCCATCGCCCCCGTCCCGGACTGGGCCCCGGCGGAGTTCGGCCCGAAACCGGGGGTGCAGATGCTCTTGGCGACGCGGGTCAGCCTGACGGCGGATGGCACCCGTGCAGAGGTATCGCGCGGCTATATCGACACCTCTGTGGCGACCTATATCGCACGTTTAAAGTGATCTAGATCACACCCTTACGTTGATCAATCGCAGGTCAACACGGCGCATCGGGCCGACTGTCGACATTTTCGCAACAGCGCATCAGCCATATTTTCACCACATTTTAAGGAACATGTGGTGCGGACCCTCGCAATTTTGCCCGGATATCGCTGTGTTAACAAAAAACTATCTGGCGAAATTAAGGCAAATGCGGTAGTTACAAATCAGAACAATAAGTCGGCCACATAAAAATCAGGGCCGTCGATTAGAGTAGAGCGGTGTTATCATGAGCGCGATCGATTTCGTGATCCGTACCCGTGCGGGTGCGCTTCAACGTGGTTCCGTAGGCGGCAGCGATGAGGATTTTCTCATCGACGCAGGTGCCGGGAACGATATTTCCCTTCATATTCGTCAGTCGGATCTGCGTGGCTATGACCGCGCGGCAGATGATCTGCTGATCACACTGGCCGATGGCCGGGTCATCGTGCTCGAAGGTTACTTCGACACGGGCGCTGAGGGCGCAAATCGCCTGTTCATCAGCGCCGATGGCATCCTCAACGAGGTCAGCTTTGTCGAGACCGACAGCGGCGCGTTGTTCGCCCAGTATGGCCCGACCGAGACCTGGGGCAAGTGGAGCCCCACCGACGAGCTGATCTATGTCGACGACCCGCAGGTGGTCGCGGATGTGCCGCTGGGCGCTTACGACGGCGAAGAAGAGCAAGTCTCGATGCTGGCAACCGGCCTTTTGGGCGCGGCAACCGGCCTTGGCGCGACGGGTGTCGGCGCAGGTCTCGCAGGGGCGGCCGTGATTGGCTCGCTCGGCGGTGGCGGCGGCGATGGCGGCACCGAATGGACCGCGCCGACCGTGGATAACCCCGACGCGAACGTGGCCGTAGGTGGCGGGGACAACCCCGAGCTGACCATCACCGGCACCGCCAACCCCGGTTCGGAAATCGTGGTCACCGTGGGCGACAAAGAGGTCACCGTGATCGCGGGCGAAGACGGCACGTGGGAAGCGGTCTTTACCGGCGATGATTTCCCCGATGACGGCGTCTATGACGACGTGGTCGTGATCGTCACCGACCCGAACGGCACCATCACCAACCTCGATGGCCCGTCCTTTGAGATCGACACCACGCCTCCGGCTGTGGACATCTACAACGGTACCACCGGCGCGGGCGATCTGTTCAACGCCGAAGGCCACGAAGGCGGCGTGACCATTTCCGGCACCGCCGAGGGGGGCACCACCCTGACCATCGAGGTCGAGGGCCACTCCGAGACGGTCACCGTTGGCGGCGACGGCACCTGGAGCTTTACCTTTGACGAGACGGTGCTGCCGGGCGGCGAATACACCACCGACGTCAAGATCACCGTGGTTGACGGCTTTGGCAACGTGACCGTGATCACCGACGTGATCGAGATCGACACGATCCCGCATCCGCTGACCATCGACATGGTGACCCCGGACAACGTCATCAACGGAGTTGAGGCCGACGCGGGCTTTATGATCACCGGCACCTCGACGCCGGGCGCGGTTGTGACCGTGACCTTCGAAGACCTGACCCAAGAGGTTCTGGTCGCCGCCGATGGCACCTGGGAGCTGAGCGTAACCGCGACGGACTTCCCGGGCGGCGAGTACACCTCGTCCATCACTGTCAGCACCGTGGACCTTGCGGGCAACGCGTCCTCGCTGACGACCGAAGTGCAGATCGACACCGTCAACGTGGTCGAGATGAACAACGGCCCGCTGACCGGCGATGACATGATTTCCGGCGCGGAATATGACGCAGGTATCACGCTGACCGGCACCACGCAGGCCGGCGCGACGGTCGAAGTCACCATCGAAGGCGTCACCCAGACCTTCACCGCAGGCGGTGACGGCGCGTGGTCGGTGACCTTTGCGGGCGGCACGCTGCCGGGTGGCACCTATGACACCGTGGCGACCATCGTCTCGACCGATCTGGCGGGCAACGCGTCGACCATGACGCACAGCTTTACCATCGACACCGAAGCGACCGTGACCATCGACACCTCGCTGGTGGCGGGGGATGGCGTGATCAACGCGTCCGAGTACAACGGCATGATCGCCGTGACCGGCGCGGGCGAGCCCGGCGCAACCATCGAAGTGTCCAACAGCATCAACAGCTGGACGACCACCGTGGGCGCGGATGGCTCTTGGTCGATCACCCTGTCTCCGACGATGCTGGACGGCGGTCCGGGCCACTCGGAACTGGGCTACACCTCGACGCTGTACGTGACCTCGACCGATCTGTCGGGCAACACCACCAGCACCTCGGGCACCATCGACGTCGACCTGAACACCATGATCCTCGCAGGTGTCGTGGACGCGGACGGCGTGATCAACGCCGCAGAGCGCGCCGATGGCGTGGTCCTGAACGGCGGCGGAGAGCCGGGGGCCGCGATCGTGGTCACCGTCTCGGGCGAGCAGCTGTCCACCACCGTGGATGCGACCGGCATGTGGTCCGTGACCATCCCGGCCTCGGTCATCCCCGAGGGCGAAGCTTCGTTGGCCTTCTCGGCGACCGCGACCGACCTTGCGGGCAACACCGCGACCGCATCGGGCAACATCGCCATTGATACGGTCGCCAACGTGGCCGTGATCACCGACACCGTTGAAGGCGACGGCATCATCAACGACGCAGAGCGCGCGGACGGCGTGACCCTGACCGGCCAGACCGAGCCAGGCAACACCGTCACCGTGACCATGGGCAACATCACCCACACCGCCACCGTGGCGGCGAACGGGTCGTGGACCGTGGACTTCAGCGCGGCGGAACTGCCGGTGGGCGAGCGCACGCTCAACGTCACCGCCAATGCGACCGATCCGGCAGGCAACACCGCCACCGCGACCGGCACCGTCGACGTGGACACGCTGGTGCGCAATTTTGCGATCACCTCGGATGCGCCGGGCGGCGCGGACGGCATCGTCAACGCGGCAGAGGCCGCGGACGGCCTGACCCTGACCGGCACGACCGAGCCGGGCGGCTCTGTGGTACTGAACCTCGGTGGTCAGACTGTCCAAGCCAACGTGGCAGCGGACGGGTCGTGGACCGCGACCTTCAGCGCGGCGCAGATGCCTTCGGGCGAGCAGACCGTGACGCTGACCGCGACCTCGACCGATGCCGCGGGCAACACCGACGTCATCAGCCAGAACGTGCGCATCGACACCGACGCAGGCCTGCTGACCATCTCGGCAGCTCCAGTCGAAGGCGACGACGTGGTCAACGCGGCAGAAGCCTCGGACGGCGTGGTGCTGACCGGCACCTCGACCCCGGGCCAGCTGGTGGACGTGACCATGGGCGGCGTGACCCACACCGTGCAGACCGGCTCCAACGGGATCTGGACCGCGCCCTTTGCGGCGTCGGAAGTCCAGCCCGGCACCTACGTGGCGCAGATCAGCGCGACCATCACCGACAGCGCGGGCAACACCCTGACCCGCACCGACGCGGTGAACGTCGACACCGAAGTGGTGAACTTTGCCGCCAGCGGCGATCCGGTCGAAGGGGACAACGTCATCAACGCCACCGAGGCCTCGAACGGCTTTATCCTGACCGGCACGACCGAGCCCGGCTCGATCGTCAACGTCACCTTCGAAGGTTTGACAATTGGCGCGTCGGTCAGCGGCTCTGGCGCATGGTCCGTGGTCTTCCCGGCCCCGGCGATTGACGGCGGCGAATACGCCTCTGGGGCCGTGATCGAGACCATCGACCCGGCGGGCAACCCGGCGACCACCTCTGTGACCTTCAGCGTCGACACCTACGTCAACGAGCTGACCTCGGACGCAGCGACCCTCGCGGGTGACGGTGTGATCAACGCCGCAGAGGCCGCGCAGGGCGTGACCCTGTCCGGCACCGTCGAGGCAGGATCGGATGTCACCGTGACCTTTGGCGGTATGGCCCACGTGGCCACCGTGCAGGCGGACGGCAGCTGGACGGTGGACATTCCGCCCGCAGCGATCCCCACCGGCACGCTGGACGCGCCGATGCTGGTCGAGGCAACCGACCCGGCGGGCAACACCACCGTGATCAACGAAACCGTGCACATCGACACCGATGCGCCGGACGTGTTGACCTGGCTGGGCTATGGCCGCGACGGCACCGGCGTGGACGAAATCCGCACCGAGATCACCGAAGACACGGTCTATCTGGGGCAACTCGACACCTCTGGCGCGGCCCCGACCGTGACGGATGTGGACGTGGCCACCACCACTGATGTGCCGTTCCTGGATCGGTCCTACATCTCGCTGGATGGCTCTGTTCCCGATGGCACGCACCTTGTCCTGGCCAGCACCGATGCGGCGGGCAACACCTCTGGCAGCTTGCTGGTGACCGACGATCCGGCCACGAACCAGGTGCTTATGTCCGACGGCATCGCCGACGCGCTCGGCCAGTTCCAGATCGAGACGATCGACCTGCACTTTGCCGAAGACAGCCGTCTGACCATCACCGAGGAGCAGATCCTTGCGCTGTCCACCAACAGCGACACGGTGACGATCGAAGGTGGCAGCGACGACGCGGTCACGATCACCGGGGCGCAGGCCACCGGTACGCAGACCGTCGGTACCGAGACCTACAACGTCTTTACCCTTGGCGATGCCACGGTGCTTGTGGATGACGACATCCACACCAACACCGGCATCATCTAAGGGCACCTACGTCCGGAGGGCGGGCTGAACCCGCCCCGGATCCCGACCATAATCATAATCGCGCCGAGAGCGGGGGCACGACCATGAGCAAGAGCAGGCGGAGCCTGGGTCTGATCGCTATTCTGGCGATGCTGCCCGGGTGTATGAAAGACATGGGGGACGGGGTTGTCTCGCGCTTTAAGGGCGCAGAGCCCACAGCCACGGCCCCGGCAGATCCCAAGCTGCAAAAGGCGGTCGCGAAACCGTCCGATGCCTCTGAAATCATTCACGCTTTGCAGACCCGGCCTTCGGTCATTCTGTCCGGCACGCCCTACAGCCGTGTGGCTGACGCCGTGATCGCCTCTGACTCCCGCGTCGCCGAGGCAGAGCTGCGCGTCGCCCAACTGCGCGCCGAAGCCGCCCAGAGCAACTGGATGCCCCGGATCGGGCCGCGTATCTCTTTGAACTCGCTTGGGGATTTCGTCGCAGAGCTGGTCATCAACCAGGTCCTCTTTGACAATGGCCGCAAAAAGGCCGAGCGCGATCTGGCCAAGGCCAACGTGGAAATCGCTGCTGTCACGCTGGTCGAGGACGGCAACGAGCGCGTGTACGACGCCCTGTCGCTGTATATCCGCGCCGAGGAAAACCGTGATCTGTCGGCCCACCTGAACAGCGCGCTCAAGGAAATGGCGCACTTCGAATGGGTCATGCAGGAGCGCGTCAACGGCGGCGTGTCCGACATGTCCGACCTCAACGTGTTGCGGCAGAAACTGTCCTCCATGCGCGCCCGGTCCGGTGAGGCGCAAGAGGCGACCACCACCGCGATGGCCGAGCTCAACGCCATGTCCGCGCGCAAGCTGGACGAGCTGCGCGGCATCGGCGGGCTCAAGGAAACCTCCGCCGGGGAGCCTCTGGGCGTGATCCGCGCCAGCGCCAAGCGCGAGCAAGCCATTGCCGAGGCGAAAATCGCCCGCGCGTCGAACCTGCCCGGTCTGGCGGCCAATGGCGCGGTCGGGGCAGGGGGGCTGAGCGGCGGTCTTGAGGTCACTACGGACTCGTTGTTCTCGCTGGGCACCATGGCCGAATTCGAGGCGATTGAGGCCACCAAGGAAAGCGCCACCCGCCGCGTGGCCGAGGCCCGCGAAGTGGCCGAACGGCAGGTGCAGGCGCAAAGCAACCGTCTGGTGGCCTTCCGCCGCCAAGCCGCCGAGGCGAGCACGCTCACCGCACAGGCCAAGCAGAACCTCGACCTGTTCCGCGCCCAATACGAGGGCGGGCAACGGCAGGTGATGGACGTGGTTGGCGTGTACGAGACCTACGCCGCCGCATTGGAAACCGAGATTCAGTTGAAATACAAAGCCGCCCGCGCGGAGCTAGAGCTGGCCCGCCTGCGCGGCGCGCTGGCCGAGGGGGCACGGATTTGAGCGCCTCTGTCCTGTCCATGGCGGGCCGCGCCCGCAGCGCGGTGCTGGCGGCGGTGCCGCAGGGCAAACCCGCAGGTAACGCCCGTCGCGCGCGCCACTCGGAACGCGCCAACAGCCGCGCTGACCTGATCCGCGTCCTTGCGGGCCGCTTGGGCGTCGACGCCAAGGCGACCGACATCCTCGAAGCGCTGTCCCAGCACGCCGGTGAGGGCGACAGCTATGACCTGCGCGCGCTGCGCATGGGCGTCGAAGCGGCGGGCCTGCTGGCGCTTGAGGACGAGCCCGACACGCTGGTCCCCGGCCTCTGGCCTGCCATCGCCCTGATGCGCAACGGGCAGGCGGTGCTGGTCCTGTCGCAGGACGGCGGGCAGCTGACGATCTACGACGACACCACGTCTTCGCGGCACTCCGAAGTCGCCGTGGCCGAGTTCGGCCCCTATTTCACCGGCCAGTTGATCCGCGCCGAAGCGCCGGTGCAACTGCTGTCGGAAAACCACGCGCGCATCGAGCGCGAGCAGCATTGGTTCTGGGGCCAGTTTGGCCGTTTCAAGCGCCATTTCGGCGAGGTCGCGCTGGGGTCTTTTGTGGCCAACCTGCTGGCCGTGTCGGTGGCGCTGTTTTCCTTGCAGGTCTATGACCGCGTGATCCCGCACCAGTCCGAAGCGACGCTCTGGGTGCTGGCCGCGGGCGCGGGTCTGGCGCTGCTGATGGAGGCTTTCCTCAAGGTCGCGCGCTCGCAATTGCTGGACGGCGCGGGGCGGCAGATCGAACTGGGCGTGCAAAAGCTGCTGATGGATCGGCTGCTTGGGATGCGTTCGGATATTCCGGGGCGTTCGCCGTCTAAGCTCTTCTCCTCCATGCGCGAATTCGGGTCGGTGCGCGAGTTTTTCACCGCCTCGACGGTGGGCGCGCTGGCGGATATTCCCTTTATCTTTGTCTTCCTGCTGATGGTCTGGTCGATTGCGGGATCGGTGGTCTGGGTCTTGGTCCTTGGCGGTGTGCTGATGGTCGTGCCGGGCTTTTTCATGCAGAAACGGATGATCCGCCTGACGCAGGAAATGCACGGGGCCAGCGCCAAGCAATCGCGGCTGTTGCAGGAAACCGTGACCGATCTGGACACGATCAAGACGCAGCGCGCCGAAGACCGCTTTGCCCGCCTGTGGGAAGAGTTGACTGCCGTGCAGGCGCTCAAGAGCTCGGACCAGCGGCGGTTGGGCGCGGTGCTGACCTTCTGGAGCCAAGGCGTGCAGCAGGCGACCTATGTGGCCGCCGTCATCACCGGCACCTACCTTGTTTTTGCTGGCGAATTCACCGTCGGCTCGATCATCGCCGTGGGCATCCTGTCGTCGCGCACGCTGGCGCCGCTGACGCAGCTGTCGGGCATTCTGGCGCGCTGGGGCAACGTCAAGGCGGCGCTCGACGGGCTGGATGGCCTCGCCAACATCCCGCAGGACCGCTCGGGCGAGCGGACGTACCTGCGCCGCGAACGGCTGAACGGCCAATACGAGCTGAAGGGCGTGACCTACCGCTATGATCCCGAAGGCGCGGCGGTGCTGGACCTGCAACACCTGGTGATCCAACCCGGGCAGGTGCTGGCGGTGCTGGGGGCCAACGGCTCTGGCAAATCGACCTTCCTCAAGATGCTCACGGGGCTGTACGCGCCGAGCAGCGGACAGCTGATGATCGACGGCACCGAGATGGCCCAGATCGAACCCAAGGACCTTCGCCGTTCGATTGGTTACCTCGGGCAGGACGTGCGGCTGTTCCACGGCACGCTGCGCGACAACCTGAACCTCAATATGCTCGAACGCGACGACAACCGCCTGTATGAGGCGCTCGATTTCGCGGGGCTGGGGCCGTATATCAAGGCGCACCCCAAGGGGCTGGATCTGGACATCAACGATGGCGGCGAAGGGCTGTCGGTCGGTCAACGCCAGAGCATCGGCTGGGCGCGGCTGTGGCTGCAAGACCCCGACATCTGCCTGCTGGACGAACCCACGGCGGCGCTGGACCAGACGCTGGAAAAGACGCTGATCTCGCGGCTTGAAAGCTGGCTGCACGGGCGCACCGCCGTGATCGCGACGCACCGCGTGCCGATCCTGACGCTGGCTTCGCGGACGCTGATCCTTGCGAATGGGCGCATGGCCATTGACGGCCCGCGCGATCAGGTGCTCGACCACCTGCGCACTTCCGGACAAGGAGCCGCGTGATGGCCACCTCGACCACCAACCTCAGTTCTCAATTGGCCGGCAAGATGCGCGGCCCGTCCCTGACCATCTGGCTGTGTGCCGCGTCGGTCTGGGTGTTCATTATCTGGGCGTCCTTCGCCTGGCTTGATGAGATCGTCCGTGGGCAGGGCGAGATCATTTCCTCTTCGCGTCCTCAGATCATCCAGAACCTCGAAGGCGGTATCCTGACCGAGCTTTTGGTGAAAGAGGGCGACGAAGTTCTGCGTGGCGATATTCTCGCGCGCCTGCATGGTACCCAGTTTCAGTCTTCCGTTGACGATTTACGCGATCAGATCACCGCCCTCGAGATTCGCCGTCTGCGGCTCGAGGCTGAACTGGCGGGGGCGTCGAAATTCGATGTCCCCGCATCTTTGGCGATGCGTTCGCCCCAGATGGTTGCGTCCGAGCAGGCGTTGTTGAATGCGCGGCAGCAGGACTTTTTCTCGCGCCGGGATGGCGCGGCGCGGATCCTGGATCAGGCCGCGTCCGAGAAGAAGCTGATGGAAAATCTGCTGGATAAAAAGGTCGTGGCGCTGATCGAGGTCACGCGCGCGCGCAAGGCCCATGCCGATGCGCAAAAGGCCTTTGACGATGTGGTGACGCAGACCGAGCTGACCCGCGCGCAGGAGTATTCCGACACGCTCAAAGAGCTTGCGACGCTGAAACAGAACCTCAAGGCTTCGCAGGATCAGCTGAACCGGACGGTGCTGATTTCGCCGATGCACGGCGTGGTGAACAAGCTGCAAGTGACGACGATTGGCGGCGTGGTGCGCCCCGGCGAAGAGATCATGCAAATCATTCCCGTGGACGAGGAACTGTTCGTCGAGGCGCAGATCCGCCCCGAGGACATCGCCAACATTCGTCCCGGCCAGGAGGCGACGATCAAGCTGTCGGCCTATGACTACACGATCTACGGCACGCTCAAGGGGCGGGTGGATGTGATCTCTGCCGATACCTTCAAGGACGAGCGCCGCCCCGAGCAGGAGCCGCATTATAAGGTGTCGGTGCGCGTGGATATGTCGGCGATGACCGACCGTCAGGCCTTGATGGAGATCCGTCCGGGGATGCAGGCGACGGCAGAGCTGCACACCGGCGAAAAGACCGTGCTGCAATACCTGCTGAAGCCTTTGTACAAATCCCGCGAAGCCTTCCACGAGCCGTAGGCTGATCCAACGGGGCCGCGTTGCGGCGCTTGTCTACGCCTCCGGCGGCCTGCGGCCTTGTCGTCGCGGTTGGCGTCCAGCCCAGCGGTTGCGCCTAGTCGGCGGTGTCCATCCAGATGGTGACCGGGCCGTCGTTGACCAGATGCACCTGCATATCCGCGCCAAACCGCCCGGTGGCGACGGGAATGCCCAGCGACGCCAGCTTTGCGGCGAAGTATTCGTACAGCTTTTCGCCCTCGTCGGGGCGGGCGGCGGCAGAGAAACCGGGTCGGTTGCCGCGACGGGTGTCGGCGGACAGGGTGAACTGGCTGACCACCAGCGCGCTGCCAGAGATGTCCAGCAGCGAGCGGTTCATCTTGCCCTCGTCGTCCTTGAAAATCCGCAGTTTCGAGATTTTCGCGGCCAGCTTGTCGGCCTCGGCTTCGGTGTCGCATTGCATGGCGCAGATCAGGATCACCACGCCTTGGGCAATTTCGCCGACGGTGGTCCCGTCGATGTCGACGCGCGCGCCGCTGGTGCGTTGGATCAGCGCTCTCATAGTTCGTGCTTTCGCGGCGGGTTGGCCCCTGCGCGGCTGACCGTGATGGCGGCGGCGGCGGCGCCCAGTTCGGCGGCGGGCTTGAGGCTGTCGAGCCAAGCTGTGGACAGCGCCGCGCGGCTCAGAAGGCCGTCACGCGCCAGCCCGGCCAAAAAGCCCGCGTTAAAGGTGTCGCCCGCGCCCACGGTGTCGACCACTTCGACGCGCGTGGCGGGGACGGTCAACGTGCCTTCGCGAGAGACGACGTCGACGCCTTCGGCCCCGCGGGTGACCAGCACCACCGACGCGCCGTTTTTCAAGAGCTCTTCGGGCGAGGTGCCGAGCCACGCCATATCCTCGTCCGAGACCTTGACGATGTCGGCGCGTTCCAGCATGGCGGTGAGGCGCGCGCGATACTTAGGCTCATCGGTGATAAAGCCGGGGCGGATGTTCGGATCAATCATCACCGGAAGGTCGCCCGCGCGCGCGCAGAGCGCGGCATAGCTGTCCGCCTGCGGTTCGGACACAAGGCTGATGCCGCCAAAGAACAGCGCGGTCAGGCCGTCGAGGCCCGGCAGATCGTCCTCGGACAGCATCCGCCCGGCGGTGTTCTCGTCATAAAACGCATATTGCGCGTGGCCGTTCGTCAGCGTCACAAAGGCCAGCGTCGTCGGGCGATCCGAGCGCGGGCACAGGCGGTGATCGACGCCCGACCCGTCCAGCGCATCGGTCAGCATCTGACCAAACAGGTCATTGGACAACCCGCCAAAGTAGCCCGCCGGCGCACCCAGCCGCCCCAGCGCAATCGCCGTGTTCATCACCGCGCCGCCCGCGTAGGGCGAGAACGCGGGCTCGCCTTGCGTAGTCTCACGCGGAAGCATGTCGATCAGGGCTTCGCCGCAGCAGAGGATCATGGCCGGTCTCCGAAAGTGATGTTTGCGCTAACTTGCACGATCTTTGCGTTCAGGCAAGCCTTGCGCGGCTTATTGGTTCATGGCGATCAGATAGCCAACGCCGCCCGCCACCAAAAGGCCAAGGATCACGGCAAAGGTGATCTTCCACGCCGACCAAGGCCGCTCGCCCTGCACCCGGCCCGTGCGGCCATTCACCACGAACCGATAGGATTTATCGCGATACTTATAGGCGGCGATCCAGACCGGCAGCAGAACATGCTTGAAGGTCACGTCCTTCACGTCAGTGTTCACGTGGTGAATGCGCTGGCGGTCGCCGCCGATGTCGAACTTGATGTCGCGTTCGATCTGGCGGTCCATCTTGACCCGCGCCTCGTCGAAACCGGCGTCCAGATCGACCTGATAGCCTTCGGCCCGGAAGCCAGCCAGATACTCGGGGCTGTAGGGCTCCATCGCGGCCAGATCCCACGGCTCCAGCGCGTCGGTGTATTTCTTGGGCAGGGACTGCGAGGCCAGCACCAGAACGTCGTCAAAGAACCGATGCACTCGGCCAGACACGCGCTGCCAGCGGATTTTCTGCACGCGTTCGGTGGTCATCTTGCCATCGCGCATGACGCTGCGGTTTTCGTAGTAAACGGTGCCACGCTCGCCCTGATAGGCCGAGTTGGTGTCGGCGTCATAGGTCCAATAAGGCACGTAAATGCCGGTCATCTTGCGCCCCTTGCGTGCGTATTCTTGCAGACCGTTGGGCGCAAACCACAGCTTGCCCAGCCAGTCGGTCATGGCGGCGCGGGCGGCGCTTTCGTCCATGGCAAAGGGCAGCAGGCCGCGCGGTTTGATGTGCCGGTTGACGCCGGTGTCGGTCACGACCGGGGTCGCGCAAAAGGGACACTCGGTGGCGTGCTGCTCGGGGTCGAATTCGACTTCGGCGCCGCAGTTGGGACATTTGGAAACGCGGGTTTCCTCGATCTCTTGCAAGGGCAACAGGTTGTCGATGGCGGCGCGGAAGTCGAGCTCCTTGACGCCGCCGCCCCACGGCCCGGCACCCGCGATGGCTTGCGAGTTCCCGCAGTGATCGCAGACCAACTGCCCGCCCTCGGGGTCAAATCGGAAATCCGAGCCGCATTGATCGCAGGGAAAGCGGTGTTCCTCGGTGGGATCGGTCTTGGCAGTAGCGGGCGGCGGAGGAGGGGGGGCGTCGGACATAACAGGCTCGGATCAGCGGCAGAAAGGGGGCCAGCGCGGCCCCCTGTTGAGTTCAGGATTTAGCCAGCCGGGGGCGGCGGAGGCGGGGGCGGCGGCATCACCGTAAACAGCTGCGCCAACTCCTGCACTTGGCCAGCGGGCTTCCAGCCGTCTTGCCCTGCGGTCCAGACGAGGGTTTCACGGGTCAGCTCGCCATCGGTTGCCATCCGGCCCAGACGCGCCTTGGAGAACGGCCCCTTGGTCGCGCCATTTTCGGCAATATGCCAGACGTGTTCGACCGGCGGCGGCGGCGGGGCCATCGGGGCTGCGGCAGGGGCGGCGGCTTGGGGTTGCGCGCCCCACGGACCCATGCCCATCTGACCGGCCATGCCCGCGCCCATGGCGGCGCCCATACCCATGCCCATGGCCGAATCCATCGACCCACCCGTGCCCATGGCCTCGGCGGCCTTCCACTTCATGTGGTCATTGAGGTTGCCTGCAATCCCGCGCGAGGTCCGCGCATCCAGTGCCTTTTCCACCGCCGGGGGCAAGCTTATGTTTTCAATGTACAATTCCGGCAAGGCCAAGCCATAAGCGTGGATCACCGGGTCAATCGCCTTGGCGATCAGCGCGCCGACTTCGCCGGTGTTTGCGGCCATGTCCAGCACCGGAATGCCGCTCTTGGCAATCGCTTTGGAGAATTCCTGCACGATCACGTTACGGATTTGGTAACTGATCTCGTCCATGGTGAACTCACCATCGGTGCCGACGATCTCGGTCAGGAACAGCGCGGGATTGTCGACCTTGACGGTGTACGTGCCAAAGGCCCGGATGCGCGTCGGCCCGAACTCGGGGTCGCGGATCATGATCGGGTTCTTGGTGCCCCATTTGAGGTTGGTAAAGCGGTTGGTGTTGACGAAGTAGATTTCCGACTTGAACG
Organism: Tropicibacter naphthalenivorans; assembly: GCF_900176475.1. Taxonomy (GTDB): domain Bacteria; phylum Pseudomonadota; class Alphaproteobacteria; order Rhodobacterales; family Rhodobacteraceae; genus Tropicibacter; species Tropicibacter naphthalenivorans. The sequence goes on along the minus strand of NZ_FWXX01000004.1, from coordinate 308,531 downwards.
GGCTCTGGAACGCGTGGTCCCAATGCTGCAACGACGTCATGATCGGCATGTTGTTCGTTTCGAGCATATACAGCCCCGGCGTGAACACATCGGCCAGCTGGCCTTCGTGCACAAACACCGCCGCCTGACCTTCGCGGACGGTCAGCTTGGCGCCATACTTGATCTCGTGGCCTTCGCGCTCAAAGCGGTAAACCATGGTGTCGCGCGTGTCGTCCGTCCAGTGAATGACGTCGATGAACTGCCCGCGCAGGAAATCGAAAATGGGCATAGGGCCACCTCGCTTGTACTTTTCGGGCAAAGGGTAAGCCGCGCCGCAAGGCATCGTCAAACCGCTTTGCCGCGGTGCAATGCGCCCCTGTCAAAATGGTCAGGGCGCGGAAATTATCAAAGCCCGCCAGCCAGTTCGGTGGCGCGCTGGTTGATGACGGGGCTGGCCTGCGACAGGGTCATGCCGGGGCGCAGGCGCGGATCATAAAGGATCTTGAGCAGCATCTCGTCATGGGTGGTCAGCAGCGCGAACTCGTCATCGTCGTTAAAGATCGTCGGGCGCGCGCGCGGGTCGTCATTGCCAAGACCCAGCCCCTGCGCCACCTCTTCGTGGATGCAGGACCGGCGCAGCAGCTCGGGGTGCTCGGTGCGGATCACGGCGATGGCGGTGCCGTAATCATAGCCGCCCGGCGTGTCGGAAAAGGCCATCACGAGGCAATGGATGCCGCGCGGCAGATTGTTGAACACGCGCAAGGCGTTGGGGTTTACGTCCGGCACGATCTGGCGAATGCGCGGGGCGATCCTGTCCTTGTCGTCTTCGGACATGAACAACACGTGAAAGTTCGCGCCGCTCTCGACCATCTGGATCGGGTGGCCGGTGACGCGCGACAGGCGCGCCGCATAGCTGGCGACCTGCGCCTGATCCCAGGCGATCTGGTCACGGGGCACACGCGGGCCGAACTCTGTCGTCATGCGGATCGGCTTGGTCCACTTCTTGATCGCGCCGGACCCACCTTGCGACGGCTGCAAGCCGCCGCCACGCACGTATTCCTCTTCCAGCGCGATGCGGGCAAAGTTGCGCGCCAGCATGGTGTCGGTAAAGGCCGTGTCCGGCCCGCCGCCATCGGTGCGCAGCAAGCCGCGCGCCAGCCGGTCATGCTGCACGCGGGCGTAGTAATCGACCAAGGCGAGGCTGGCCGCCGAGGGCTGCGCCGCCACATTGGGCGCGGGCAGCGCCGCGGGGACCACGGCTTCGGGTCGCTGCGCCGGGGTGACAGAGGTCTTGCGCGGGGCAAGGTCCGAGCCGACGCAGCCCGCGAGGGCCACGCAGCAGAGCGCCGCCGCAGCGGCTTTGAGCTTGCCCGTCACGCGCATGATCAGGACGGAACGGCGGTCGAAGCGGTGTCGCCCACGCCATCTTTGCGCGCCTTGGCGGCCGCCAGTGTGTCGCGCAACTCGCTTTCCATCTTCTTCAGCTCTTCCTCGGCCTTGGCACGGCGTTCCTTGCCTTCGTCGGCAATGCGCAGGCTGTCCTGAATGGTGCCGATCAGATCGGCGTTGGCCTGCTTGACCGCTTCGATGTCGAACACGCCGCGCTCCATCTCTTCGCGGATCATGGCGTTGCTCTGACGCAGGTTCGCCGCGTTCGAGGTCAGCAGCTCGTTGGTCAGATCGTTGGCATCGCGCACGGCGGCGGCGGCCTGTTTGCTGCGCTGGATCGTGACCGCCTGCGCCAACTGGGTTTCCCACAGCGGAACGGTGTTCACGAGGGTGGAGTTAATCTTGGTCACCAAAGACTTGTCGTTTTCCTGCACAAGGCGGATCGAGGGCAGCGATTGCATGGTCACCTGACGGGTCAGTTTCAGGTCATGCACGCGGCGTTCCAGATCGTCGCGGCTGGCGCGCAGGTCGCGCAGCTCTTGCGCCTTCATCACCTGATCGCCCTCGGGGGCGGCCTGAACTTCGGCCTCCTTGGCGGGGATCACTGTGGTGTCGAGCTCGGCCAGCTTTTCCTCACCGGCGGCGATATACAGCGCCAGTTCGTCGTAGAACTGAAGCGTCTTTTCATAGAGCAAATCCAAGGACTTAATGTCCTTCATCAGGGTGTGCTCATGCTTCAGAAGGTTGTCGGTGATCTTGTCGATCTGGCCCTGCACCTCTTCGTAGCGGGCGGTGAATTTCGCAAAAGGCGCGGCGCGGCCCAGCAGTTTTTCCCACCAGGAGCGATCCCGGCGCACGTCCAGTTCCGAAACGGAAAAGCCGCGAATGGTCGTCACGATCCCGCGCAAGCTGTCGCCCGCCGGACCCACATCCTTGTTGCGCACATCGGCCAGCATGGCCTGCGAAATCTCTTGCAGTTCCGCCTGCGCGGCAGAGCCAAAGGAGACAATCGAGTTGGTGTCGCCCATGTCGATTTCATCCATCCGGGTGCGGATTTCCTCGGACACTTCGGCGTCAGCCTCTTTCAGGGGCACCACGGCGTTGGCATCCTTGGGCTCTGGCAGAACCACCGCGTTCAGCTCATCGACCATGCCGACGATCTGTTCGGCCTCTTGACGTGTTTTCTCAGACATAGGAAATCCCCGTTTATTATCGGCACCTTACAGGCGCACACCTTCACGCTGGAGCCGGTCCCGCAGCACTTCGATTTCGATTTGCAGGTCGGCGTTATTGTCGGTCAGCAGGTGATCGATCTTTTTGTCAAAGCTCTCTTCGAGATCGGTCAGCAGCATCATGAAATCCGTTTTCGCGGCGCGGTCGGGTTTGCGGTCGTAAATGTCCGAAAACTTAACGGCGGCGTCGCGGGCACCCATCAGGTAAACCCCCAGAAACTTTTTGGCGGCGGTCAGATCGCGCGGGTCCTCTTCGACGGTGCGGATCATCTCGCGCACCTTTTCGGCAAAGCGTTCCACGCGCGCCTCGACCTGCCGATCGCCGGCGCGTTTCACCGCGTCCTGCATCCCGTTCAGATAGGTTTCGGCCTCGTCGACCACGCGGGCGACGCGATCTTGTTGAAAGGTATCAATGCCTTCCATGCCTTTGTCGCGCATCGGGTCCAGACCAAACGCCCCAACCGTCAGGGCCATCGCGGCCACGCCGAAAATCACCGGCGCGATCAAACCCGGCTCGTTCTGCCAAGCGGCCAGACCCGTGCCAATGCCGGTCAGCAGCGCGGCAAAGACCTTGCGCGGCAGGGCAGGGCGGCGCGCCACCTTGCGCGCATCAAAGGCGGCCTGCGCCTTGAGCCCCTCGCGCATCAGCCACGCGCCCAGCAGCAGCGCCCCGGCGCCAAGCAGACCCACGGCCATGCTGATCGCGCCTTCGTTGATCGACAATGCGGCGAGCACGATGGGCGGGATGAACAAGATGTTGGATTGCGCGCCAGCCGGGGCCACCTTGGCCCCCTTGTAGGCGGGCGCGACGGGGCGGTCATCGCTGGTCGGTCCGCTGCCGTCGGGGCTGTATTTTCCGCCGAATTTCTGAGCCATATCAAAGCCCTCCAAGCCAGCCGGTGGACACACCGAACAGCAGGACGATCAACAAGACATAGCTTACCTTTTGCAAGGCGTTTCCGGACATAGGGACCCCCGTGCACTCACGCTCCGAGGGAAACTTAGGCACAAAATGCTGCACTTGCTAGGGGGAAGTGACGGGCCTTTGCGTCAAGCCGCCGATTCGCGCGGCATCCGGTCCAAAAGCATGTCTGCTTCCATCTCGAATGCGTCCCGCCCCGCCTGAAAGCCGTTTTTCCGGGCACGCGTGGCAAAGCTGTCGGTCATTACGTCCAGCTTGGCCACATAACGCTTGCGGGCAAAGAGATAATCCTCGCCATCCCACGATGCGATCAGGCGCTCTGCCTCTTCGGACAGCATGGCGCTGAACTTTTCCACGGGTTTGCGGACGCGGCGAAACCCTTTGATATCGCTGACATTATCGCGCGCCAGACGGACCACCATGTCGCGAGCGACCTCTGTGCGGCGGGTCAAATCGGCATCCTGCAAGGACGCCACTTGATCGGCGACGATGGCCAGCTTGGCCTCGATGGCTTCCATGGCGGTGTCGATTTCGATGCGGGCGACGACCTCGGGGTCGTTCAGCCCCTTGTCGGTCATCGGGTCCAGACCAAAGGCGGCCACGCTTAGCCCCATGGCAAAGACGCCCAGCACCAGCGGGAACAGCAGATCGGCAAACTGGTGCCCGGCAAGGATCAGCACCATGACCCCGATCAGGGCAGAGCCAAGCAGCTTGCGCGGCAAGCGCGGCCGATGGGCGACCTGCGCCGCATCATATTCGCGCTGGATCTTTTGACCGCGCGAGATCAGCCGCAAAGCGATCGAGAAAATCCAGATTTCCACAAGGGCCGTGGCCACCCCGGCAAAGGAGCCTTGGAACACCCAAAGCAATAGCGGAAAGGCCGCAAGAAACATCACATTCAGAGCCGAATCGAAATTAGCGGCCTCATTGGATGCGCGTTTTTCGAATCTGTCTCTCATGGTGCTGCTTCCCTACAGATAGCTCAGGGCAAAGATCATCAGCCACAGCATCACAAAGGCCAGCTTTTGCGTCAGCTGCCCGTTGGTTTTGGCGCGCGCGGCGCTGGTGGCGAGAATATCGATCGTATCGGTGGCCACGGTGCGCAGGCTTCCCAGCACCATGAACGAAGATACGGCGAGCGTAAGTATGGCAATCAACGTGGTCATCATGCCGTTATTTCTGCCTGCGAATCCGGGCAAAAACGGGGCATCTCACGGGAAAAAGAAAGGTGAGTTAACGAACCGTAAATATCCCCATTCTAATTCTGCGCCTGCACAATTTAATTCGGCTTGCGGCCCTTGGGCGGCATCCGGCGCTTGGGCCGCAGGTTTTTTCCCTTTGGTTTCAAAGGAGCGGGTGCCTCTAGGCCCAGTTGGTCGCGCACGGTTTTGCGGCGGACCTCTTCGACTTCGCCGGATTTCAGCTGCCCCAATTGGAAGGGGCCGTAAGAAATGCGGATCAGTCTGTTCACACTTAGGCCGATGTCGGCCATGGCGCGGCGGATCTCGCGATTCTTGCCTTCGCGCAGGCCGACGGTCAGCCAGGCGTTGGCCCCTTGCTGGCGGTCGAGGTTCACGATCATCGGCTGAAAGCGCTGCCCGTCCACCACGATCCCGTCGCGCAGGGGTTTGAGCATATCGTCGCTCGGGTTGCCCTTGACCCGCACGCGGTAGCGCCGCAGCCAGCCGGTGCTGGGCAGTTCCAGCTTGCGCTTGATCCCGCCGTCGTTGGTCAGCAGCAACAGCCCTTCGGAGTTCAAATCGAGCCGCCCGATGGACATCACCCGAGGCATATCTTCGGGCAATTCGTCATAAATCGTCTTGCGCCCCTTTTCGTCGCGCGTGGTGGTCACGAGGCCGGTGGGCTTGTGATACAGCCAGATGCGCGGCGCTTGCGGCACGGCGAGCATGACCCCGTCCACGGTCACGCGATCCTTGTCGGTCACGTTCAGCGCGGGGCTGTCGATGGTCACACCGTTCACGGCCACGCGGCCTTCGGCGATCAGCTTTTCGGCTTCGCGGCGGCTGGCACGGCCCGACCGGGAAATGACCTTGGCGATGCGGTCGCCTTCGGGGGTTTTGGATGTCTCGCTCATAGGGCGCGCTCTATAGCAAAGCTTTGGTTTGCACAAAGCTTAAACCGCGCGAGGGGCGTCGCACCAGCGTTTAACAGCGCATCTTTCGCCCCGCGCGCGGGCTGTTTAAAAGGGCGCATGACCTTTACCAGCCACATGCACATTGCCCTGTCTCAGGCGCGGGCCGCCGCCAAGCGTGGCGAAGTGCCGGTGGGCGCTGTGATCGTTGCCAAAAGCGGCAAGGTCATCGCGCAGGCTGGCAACCGCACGCGCGAGCTGAACGACCCCACCGCCCATGCCGAAGTCCTTGCGATCCGCGCCGCCTGTGCCGCGCTTGGGCAGGAACGGCTGGAGGGCTTTGATCTTTATGTGACGCTGGAGCCGTGCCCGATGTGCGCCGCCGCGATCTCTTTTGCGCGCATCCGGCGGCTGTATTACGGCGCGTCCGATCCGAAATCCGGCGGCGTGGCCCAAGGCGCGCGGGTCTATGCGCATCCGCAATGCCACCACGCCCCCGAGGTCTATGACGGGCTGTCCGCGGACGCCTCGGCCCGTTTGCTCAAGGATTTTTTCGAGGCCCGCCGATGACCCTGATCCTGTTCAACAAACCCTTTGGCGTGCTCTCGCAGTTCACCGACAAGGGCACCGAGGGCTCCACCCGTCCGACGCTGTCGAGCTACGTGAACGTGCCCAAGGTCTACCCCGCGGGCCGTCTGGACCGCGACTCCGAGGGGCTGTTGCTGTTGACCGACGATGGCCGCCTGCAAGCGCGCATTGCCCACCCCAAGTTCAAAAAGCCCAAAACCTACCTCGTACAGGTCGAAGGCACGCCGACGGGGGCGCAGGTCGACGCGCTGCGCACCGGCGTGACGCTAAAGGACGGCCCAACGCGCCCCGCCAAATGTCAGACAATTGACCCGCCCGCCCTGTGGGAGCGTGACCCGCCGGTGCGGTTCCGCAAATCGGTGCCGGACGCGTGGCTGCGCCTGACCATCACCGAAGGCCGCAACCGTCAGGTCCGCCGGATGACCGCGCACGTGGGCTTGCCCTGTTTGCGGCTGGTGCGCTGGTCCATTGGCGAATGGTCGCTGGACGGGCTGGGCCTTGGCGACTGGCGTGACGCCTAGGGCTGTTCGAAATAGCCGATGTCGACGCCGCGTTCGGTGAAATACTCGGGCGGGGTCGCGTACAGTTGGCACTGGTTGCCGGGGCGCCAGTTTACCCCCAGACAGTCGCCATCGCGCTGGCAGATCGCCGCGCAATCGTCGAAATTGCGCGCGGTGACGGTGCGGTCGGGCGTGGTCTGATAGGACTTGTCGTTGCGCTTTTTCAGCACCAGATCGGCGTTGGAAAACCGCACGAAATCCTGCGCATCGCTGCGCACCACGCTCGAGGCTTTGGCGAACAGTCGAAGAGTGGTCGCGCGGGGCAAGTCCTTGAGGAAACAACGGTTGTTCCAGCGGTCCAGCGTGGCGGCGTTGCAGCGCGGGTTGGCTTCGCAGGCGGCTTGGCATTGCGACAGGCTGCTGGCGGAGACGGTTTTCAAATCGCGCCCGACGATGTCGCGGCCCGGATAGGCGCGAAAGCCGGTCTCAGCGACGACCACCGGAGCGGCGACCGGGGTAGGGGCGGGGGCGCGGCCCCCGAACAGGCGGCGATACTCGGCGTTCTTGGGCAGGTCTGCCAAGTCCGCCGCCCACGGGAACAGCGCGAGGCTGTCCAGCCGCACCGGATCATCGCTCTTGGCGTCATTCCAGCGTTCGCGCACTTCGGAGGCGCTCTCGACCCAGCCGTAGGCGGTGCCCAGCCAGACGCCAACGGTGTCCCCCGGAGCAAACCGGCCGGCCGTCAGGCGGTTCGCGGGCATGGGCACAAAGCACTCTGCGAAAAAGCGGTAGTCGCCCGAAGGCACAAGCCCCATGTAGCCCAACAAATCCCCCGCGTCGTCGCGCGTCAGCATGATTTGGAGGGTTTCGACGGAATTGTCGCCCGCTTCGCCATAAAACTCGTCCATCGCGTCGCGATAGCCCTTTTGCAGCCGAGTGGCGGATCGGTTCGCCTCCAGCCCCGTCCAAAGGCTGGACTCAAACCCGCGCGAGGCGATCATGGCGTTCTCGCACAGGGTTTCGATGAGGTCTTCGTCGATGGCGGCTTGCCGTTCGACGCCCAGCACCGGGATCTGCGCTAGGATCGCTTCGCCCACCTTGTCGATGTAGTGCATCTGGTCGGGCGGCGTGTCCAGAAAACGCTGGTAGAGATAGGCGTTCATCGTCGGAGTGCCTTCGATATCAGCGGCTTGGTGTACCGCATAGACACCTGCCGCGGCGCTGAGCGCGATCTTGAAGGCGGATTCGACCGTGTCTTTGTCCACCGCCGCGCTGTCGGGCAGGGTCAGCCCCGGCGAGTGGAAGCCCAGCTTGGCCCCGGCCCAGATCGCGCGGTCATGGACGAACACCGGCACGCCGTTGCCCGTTTCATACCCGCCGCGCAGGAACGCCAGCGCGCAGGCGCTTTCGCAGCGCTCGCCGGGTAGGACGCGGGTGTGCCAGCCAAGGTTGGTGCCAATGTCCAAGGCGCGCGACAGCGTCCCGCCGGGGCTGTTCAGGCACAGGGGGGCGCCCGAGGTGCCATAGCCATAAGGGATTTCGCTGTCCTTGGTGATCTGCCCGTCAAAACGCCCCAGACAGGCGCCGTCCTCATCAGCCTCGGTCCAGTCGTCCATGGACATGGTCAGGGAAAAGCCCTGCGCCAAGGCGGGCGCGCCGAATGTCAGAGCGCCCACAACAGTCAAAATCCCGGCAAACCGCATGACCCATCCCCCTTTTCCAATTCTCGCGCCCAAGGGTGCATGAGGCGTTAGGGATTGGTCAACCTATTGGGCGTGTCAGACCCACTTGGCCAAGGGCGGCAGGCTCATCAACACGGCATTTGCGTCATGACCGGTGGCCAGACCGAACTTGGTGCCACGGTCATACACAAGGTTGTATTCCGCATAGAGCCCGCGGTGGACCAGCTGCACGTCCTTTTCCGCCGCGCCAAAGGGCATCACGCGGCGCTTTTCGACCAAGGGCAGATAGGCGGGCAAAAAGGCGCGGCCAATGTCCTGGGTCAGGGCGAAATCCGCCTCCCAGTCGCCAGAGTTCTGGTCGTCCATGAAGATGCCGCCGACACCGCGCGCGCGGCTGCGGTGCGGGATGTAGAAATACTCGTCGGCCCATGCCTTGAGACGCGGGTAATGCGCCTCGTCATGGGGGTCGAGATGCGCCTTTTGCGTGGCGTGGAAATGCGCGGTGTCCTCGTCGAACTCGATGCAGGGGTTCAGGTCAGAGCCGCCGCCGAACCACCACGCGCCGGGGGTCCAGAACATGCGGGTGTTCATGTGGACGGCGGGGCAGTTGGGGTTCTGCATATGCGCCACGAGGCTGATCCCCGAGGCCCAGAACTGCGGGTTTTCAGCGATGCCGGGAACGCCGCGCGCGGCCATCGCCTTTTGCGCGGCGGTGCCAAGGGTGCCGTAAACGGTGGACACGTTGACGCCGACTTTTTCGAACACACGCCCGCCACGCATCACGCTCATAAGACCGCCGCCCGCGTCGCTGCCGTCATCGGAATGGCGCTTGGTCTCGGTCACCTCAAAGCGGCCGGTGGCCATGTCGGTCAGGGGGCCTGCGGCGTGGCTGTCTTCGAGCCCTTCAAAAGCGGCGACGATCTGGTCGCGCAACTCCCGGAACCACGCGCTGGCGCGCGCCTTTTCTGCATCCATCATCTGGCTGTCCTCTCCCTGTTTGGGGGCTGTCTAGACCGCGCAGGGCAGGGCCCGCAACGGGGCAATCTGTCAGTGCGCCGGGGCGGCAACCGTATCCAGCAGCGTGCGCCCGCCGTCGACGGTCAGGATTTGCCCGGTCATAAAGCTCGCAGCGTCGCTGGACAGGTATTGCACCGCCTCGACCAGCTCGCCGGGGCCAGCGATGCGGCCAAGGGGGGTGTGATCCTCGATGTCCGAGCGGTAATCGCGGTGCTCTTTAAGCGTGTCCTGCAAGCTGGCCGACATGACAGAGCCAAAGGCCACGGCGTTCACCCGGATGCGGTGCGGCGCAAGCGCCACGGCCATGGATCGCGTCATCTGGTCCAGCGCGGCGCAGGACACGGAATAGCCAAGCAGTTCCGGATGGGTCCGGCGCGCGGCGATGGACGATAGGTTGACGATCGCGCCAACGGTGCCTTCTTGCTGGTCTTTTGCCTGTTTGATCATACGATTGGCGACCATCTGGGTCATCCGGTACGAGGTCATCAGGTTCTGCGAAATCAGCTGTTCGACCGTCTCATCCTCGACGTCAAAGGGGTCGGACGGGGCCATCTGCCGCGATGCGTTGACCAGAATGTCGATGCGGTCAAAGGCGTCGATGGTCGCCGACAGCAGGTTCGCCATGGTCAGCCGCTCGCGCAGATCCCCGGCGAAGTAGCGCATGTTGGCGTCTTCGCAATCCTCGCCGCATTCGCGCACCAATTGCGGCTCGTCCATATCGGCGAGCATCACGTTCGCACCCTTGTTGGCAAAGTGCCGCGCGATGGCCAGCCCCACGCCATTGGCCGCGCCGGTGATGATGGCCGTCTTGCCTTCGATCGAGAAACTCATGGCGTGCTCTTTCGTTTAGCGTTTGGCCCGATTGGGGCGCATCGCGTGCAGGATCTTGAACTTGGAACTGCCGGCGATCTCGGTCACGTCGCGGAACAGCGTGGTCAGCGCTTGCTCGTAGGGCAGGTGGCGGTTGGCAACCATCCACAGCTGGCCATGCGGGGCAAGCGCCTTGGCCGCGGTGGCGATAAAGGCCTGACCCAAGGCCGGTTCCGCCTTGCGCCCGGTGTGGAAGGGCGGGTTCATCACCACGCCGTCCAGCTTGGTGGGCGGGGTCCAGCGGGTGGCGTCGGCCCAGTGAAAGCTGGCGCGCGGGTCGGTCACGTTGACCTCGGCGCAGTCCAGCGCGGCTTTTTCCGCCTCGACCAGATGCAGCGATTTGACGCCCTCGTGGCGCAGGATTTCGCGCGACAGCCAGCCCCAGCCCGCGCCCAGATCGGCAAAGTTGCCCTTGAGCGGCGGCAAGGCCTGCGCCAGGGCAACCGACGCCGGGTCGGCCCCATCGGCGGAAAACACGCCCGGCGCGGTGAAATCGCCGTCCTTGTTTGCGGACATGGCGGGGCGGTCCCACGCCAGCAAGGCTTCATCGGCGGTGAACCACACGCATTTGCCGTGCGCCTTGGACACTTGGCCCAGCAGCGCGACCTTGGCGCGCAAGGCCTTGATGATGGGTTCGATCCCGTCGGTCTTGGCCCCGTCGACGACGATCAACCCGCCGGGGGCAATTTTCACCGCGCGGGCAATGCGCGCCTCGTTCAGGTCGCGGGCGCGACCAAGGGTCACAACCGCCCCGGCATACGGACCCTCGGGCGCGGTCAAAACCGTCGCGCCGCGCGCGATCAGCGCATCATAATCGGGGCGAAAGGTCTGGATGACCTCGACGTCGCCCTCGGGCAGGGGCCCCTCGCTGGAGGCACCGAAAAGGGCAACTTTCCCGTCGGGCAGCATCAGCCCGCCGGAGTGAATGGCGTAAGAAAGACGATCAGCGCTCATGACAGGTAGGCGAAACGCCTATTCCTTTTCCATGGTGCACTGCAGCGGATGCTGGTGCTTGCGGGCAAAATCCATCACCTGACCCACCTTTGTTTCGGCAATTTCATGGCTGAAGACGCCGACCACCGCGACGCCCTTTTTGTGAACGGTCAGCATGATTTCAAACGCTTGCGCGTGGGTCATGCCGAAAAAGCGTTCCAGAATGTGCACCACGAATTCCATCGGGGTGTAGTCATCGTTGAGCAGCAAGACCTTGTACAGCGGCGGGCGCTTGGTCTTGGGGCGGGTCTGAACCACCACGCCTGCGTCACCGTCCCCGTCGTCGGGGGCGTTGTTGCCGCTCATGGCAAAGATATTAGGCAGCTGGGTGTCAGTCATCGAAACCTGTTCGCATTTTGCGTTTCGGGATACGGCCCTTCTATATAACCTGTCAAACGCCCACGAAAAGGGGGCGCCCTGTCATGAGGTCACAATGGTGCAAAAACTAAAAACAATTGGTTTCGATGCAGATGATACACTTTGGCACAATGAGCGGTTTTTTCAGCTGACGCAGGAGCGATTCGCCGATCTGCTCAAGGATCATGCGGAAAAGGACCACCTGGAAGAGCGCTTGCTAGAGGCGGAAAAGCGCAACGTCGGGCACTATGGATTTGGGGTCAAAGGGTTCGTCCTGTCGATGATCGAGACCGCCATCGAGGTGACGGACGAACGCGTTCCTGCGTCTGTTATCAAGGAGTTGCTCAAGGCGGGGCAGGATATGCTCGACCACCCGATGGAGCTGCTGCCCCACGCGCGGGACGCGGTAGAGGCGGTCGCAGGCAGCCATCATCTGGTGCTGATCACCAAGGGCGACCTGCTGCATCAGGAACGCAAACTGGCGCAATCGGGTCTGGGCGAGCTGTTCGACGGGATCGAGATCGTCTCGGACAAACAGCCGCAGACCTACGCGCGGATTTTCGGCGACACTCCGGGCGGCACCGAGGGCGCGATGATGGTCGGCAACTCGATGAAATCCGATGTTGTCCCCGCGATCGAGGCCGGGGCCTGGGGGGTGCACGTGCCCTTTCACATCGTTTGGGGGCTGGAACACGCCGACGCGCCCGACGCCGCGCGTTATCGTGAGCTCGAGCATCTGGGTCAGCTGCAAGCGCTGGTTGAAGAGCTGGGCTGACAGACTCAAATCGTGCCACATTCCCGCCACATTTCGCCTTATTCCCGTCACAATGGCTTGTCTTGGGGGTAGGGCGTTCACGCCCCCTAGATGTGGTTCGCCTTCGCTCACAAAATCTATGGTTAATCAAAGATTTGCGGGTTTCCGGAAAGCCGGTCTCGTGTTATCGTTTTGTTAATCATAAAGCCGTCAAATAGCGGCGAGCAGAAAAATTTACTCACCGAAAAATCGGGAGTGAACGAGGCAGAAAGGCAGACATCGTGACGGGACGTCGCAGGCAGGCTGGCCGTATAGGCCTGTATTTACTCACGTTCATTTGGTTGGCACTGTTCGTGCCGTTCAGCGCCAAGGCCGCGCCCTATGCGGCGATGGTGATGGATGCGCGCAGCGGCAAGGTACTGCATTCGAGCAATGCGGACACGCGGCTGCATCCGGCGTCTCTGACCAAGATGATGACCCTCTATATCGCCTTCGAGGCGGTGCAAAACGGCGAGCTGACCATGGATACGCTGGTGACCGTGTCCAAGAACGCCGCCGCAGAGCCGCCCTCCAAGCTTGGCCTGCGGGCCGGGCAAAAGATCAAGCTGCGCTATCTGGTGCGCGCCGCGGCGGTGAAATCGGCCAACGATGCGGCGACCGCGATTGGCGAGGCGATCGAAGGCTCCGAGGCGGCCTTTGCGCGGCGCATGAACCGCACCGCCAAGGCGATGGGCATGACCCGCACGACCTTTAAGAACGCGCATGGTCTGACGGAAAACGGCCACCTGTCCACGGCGCGCGATATGTCGATCCTCGGGCGGCACGTGATCTATGACTACCCGCAGTACTACAACCTGTTTTCGCGCAAAACGGCGGACGCGGGCGTGCGCACCGTGTCGCACACCAACGCGCGGCTTTTGTCGTCGTACAAGGGCGCGGACGGGATCAAGACCGGCTACACCCGCGCGGCGGGCTTTAACCTTGTGGCATCGGCAGAGCGCGGTCGCCAGCGGGTGATCGCGACCGTGTTTGGCGGGCGCTCGACGGCCTCGCGCAACGCCAAGGTCGCGGAATTGCTGGATTTGGGCTTTAAGCGCTCGCCGAACCGTGTGGCGCTGCGCGCGCCGGGCAAGCCGCCCTACCTGGGCAAGGGCACCGCCGTCGTGGTCGTCGAAAACGGCGGCAGCGCGCCGAAAACCCGAGCGAAATCCATCGTCGTCGGCAGCGCCGCGGTCAAGAAAAGCCTGCGTCCCATCGCACGCCCCGCCGCTGCGGTGCCGGATGTGGCGCCCCTCGTGGCGCAGCTTGAGGATGACATCGAAAGCGTGCTGAAAGAGGTCCAGACCGTTTCGGCCCAGGCGCCTGCGCCGACCCCCACGGTCAAGCCAAAGCAGCGCCCGATGATCATGTCCGCCGCCGCCATCACCCCCAAGGCCAAGCCGACCCCCGCCCGCGAGGCCGAGGTCGTCACGCGCCTGTCCACTTCGGGCGGGCGTCACTGGGGGATCAACGTGGGCCGCTATCCCAACCGGTTCACGGCGGAAAAGGTGCTGCTGAAAACCGCGCTTGCGGAAACCTCGACCCTTGATGGCGCGCTGCGCAAGGTGGTCAAAGGGTCGCGCGGCTTTGACGCGACCTTTATGGGGCTGACCCGCGACACCGCCGAGCTGGCTTGTAAACGGCTGCAAGCACGGCAGGTCACCTGCTTTATGGTCGGGCCGGGCTGATCAATTGGTCTGCATCGCTTCGATCAGGGCCATAACGGCGTCCAGCCGGGGCTGATCGGGGATCAACGGCGTTATCAAAGCGCGCATCTCTTCGGGGGTGCGCGCATTTTTCTGGCGCAAGTTCGCGATGGCTCCGATCAGATCATTCGAGGGGCAGCCCTGTTTGCGGTATTCCCATGCGCTGACCTGTCCAATGGCGCGCGGATGCAGCCCGCAGCGCACATCGGGGGGCGTGTTGCGCCAGAACAGCGTCACCATATCCGCCAGAACCGAGCTTTCGTTCGAGAAGTAGTTATGCGCCAGCATGTCTTCGCCCAAGGATGTCACGTCGATGCTGTCGAACTTGTCCGAGGCCAGCAGAACGTCGCCGCCAAGCCCGGCGCGCGGGGCAGAGCCGTGCAGTTTGCGCGAGGACACCAACGCCCAGTCGGTCGACGAGGCATAAAGCGACACGCGCCGGGCCAAGGGGTGAAAGGTCCGGGCCATGGTGGCGAACAGCTGCGCGTCCACATCGGGCGCGGCGAACATGACCTGACCAAAGACCGGATCGTCCCCCGGCTGGCTGTCGCGTTTCAGCGCCATGATCTCTAGCGCGTCGGTTAGCGCGCGGCTGCCCATGGAATGCGCAAGCACGTGGATCGTCTGCGCCCCAGAGCGCGCCGCGAGATCCTCTAGAAAGACCGCAAGCCGCCGGCCCGACACCCGCACAGCCGCCGCATCGGCGATATAGCCCACGGTGGTGTTGCGCGACGGCCAAGAGAACAGCACCGGCACCGCGCTATCGCCCATGTCATGCGCGATTTGCGCGGCGCGCTGGCTGGCGTATTCGAAACTGTGGTTAAATCCATGGATATAAACGAACAAATCGCGCCCCGGCTGGCCGCTGAATTCGCCCTGAAGGCGGCCATAAAAGCTGTCCGGGTCCACGGGCTGAACCGCGCGCAGCAGCACGTGCTTGGACGGTGAGGGGCTGAACTCCAGCCGCCAGACCGACGGGCGCTCCACCGTGCCGGGCACATGCGTCGCGGGGATCGTGACCGTGGCTATCCCC
Source organism: Tropicibacter naphthalenivorans (assembly GCF_900176475.1). Taxonomy (GTDB): domain Bacteria; phylum Pseudomonadota; class Alphaproteobacteria; order Rhodobacterales; family Rhodobacteraceae; genus Tropicibacter; species Tropicibacter naphthalenivorans. The sequence continues at coordinate 293,378 of NZ_FWXX01000004.1, read as the reverse complement.
AGCTCCAGCCGGTCGCCGCGCCGCCCGCTGTAGAACTTGGTCGGGGCGGGATGGCCACTGCGGGCGCGGTCGGTGGCGTAATAGACATCCATGGAAATAAAGGGATTTTTGCCCTCGGTCAGCGCGGTTTCAAAGGATGGCTGAGACAAGGATTGCGCCGCGGCATTGGCGTTGGCGGCGGCTTCGGGATCGCCATCCAGCGTGGCCACACGGGCCAGCGCGAGATATAGTTGTTCCAACGTGTCGTCGTCGCGGCCCGTCTCGGCTTCGGCGGAAATCGCGGCCTCCAGCGCGCGGCGGGCATGTCCCAGCGCGTTTTGCGATTCGTATAGTGCGGCGGCCTGCTCATAGGCGGGCACCGGGTCGATATTCAGCTCTGCACGCGAAAATTTCTGGGTGCGCGCCACATGAGACCACGCGTCGCCAGCGGCCATCGCATACCCAAGCTGCTCCAAAAGCTGCGCGCGCAGGGTCAGCAGGTCAATGAGAATGCGCAGCTCTGGCGGGCTGCCCAACACTGCCGAATCGCGCAGGGCCGCCTCGGTCTGCTGTAGGGCGCTCACCGGATCGTCCACCGCAAGCTGGTCCAGCGTGATGATCCGGGACAGATCTTGGGCCTTGGTGGGCAGCGGTCCCAGCAGCGCCGCGCCACAAAGCAGCAGAGCCATAAGGCGAACGAAAAAGGTCATAGGAAAAGTCCAACGCGTTAAGTTGCCGCGATTAAACCGATCTAAACCTTTCCGGGCAAGGCTGGCATTCCATGCCCTAACGTCGCCAAAGGAGGCGCAAAATAAAAACCCCCGCGCGGAACGCAGGGGTTTTCTGAATGTCATAAAGCGTTCGAACGTCGCTTAGAGCATACCTTCGCGCTGGGCTTTTTTACGAGCCAGCTTGCGGGCACGGCGAATTGCTTCGGCCTTCTCGCGCGCTTTTTTCTCGGACGGCTTCTCGAAATGCTGCTTGAGCTTCATTTCACGGAAAACGCCTTCGCGCTGGAGCTTTTTCTTCAGGGCACGGAGCGCCTGATCGACGTTGTTGTCGCGAACACTAACCTGCATGTGGTTGTCACCACCTTTCTAGTCTAGAGTTGCAAGGAATTGCAGGAGGTGGCCCTATAGCAAGCCTCGCCCTATATGTCCAGTGTGATGGCCAACCAAAAGGAGCCAACCATGACCGACACCCTTTCCGATCGGCTGCTGGACGCGGCCCTGATGCACGTGGCCTTTGACGGCTGGACCGAGACGACCTTTAACGCGGCGGTGGCCGACGCCGAGGTCGATCCGGTGGTGGCTCGCGGGCTGTTCCCGCGCGGCGCGGTGGATCTGGCGATTGCCTATCACAAGCAGGGCGACGCCGAAATGTTGCGCAAGATCAACGCGGCGGACCTGTCCGAGATGCGGTTTCGCGACAAGGTGATCTTTGCCGTGCGCGCCCGGATCGAGGCCGCCGAGGATCGCGAGGCGGTGCGCCGGGGGACAACCCTGTTCGCCTTGCCGCTGTATGCGGGTGACGGGGCCAAGCTGATCTGGGGCACGGCGGATGCGATCTGGACCGCGCTGGGCGACACCTCGGACGACATCAATTGGTACACGAAGCGCGCGACGCTGTCGGCGGTCTATTCGTCGACGGTGCTCTACTGGTTGGGCGATGATTCGCTGGGCAATGACGCCACTTGGGAATTCTTGGATCGGCGGATCGAGGACGTCATGCGCTTTGAAAAGGTCAAGGCGGGGGTGCGCGAAAACCGCCTGTTGTCCACCGTCTTGGCGGGGCCGATGGCGGTTTTGTCCCGCGTCAGCGCGCCGCGCCGTGCCGATGACCTGCCGGGGGGCGTCGGCCACTAAGCCTTGCGCCGCCGCGTCGTCCTGTTAGCAATGGCCCAAACAGGAGGCCAAGATGACAGACCAGATGCGCGCAATCGAAATCACCGAAGCGGGCGGGCCGGACGTGCTACAGCCGTGCGCGCGCCCCGTGCCGACGCCGGGTGCCGGGCAGGTGGTGATCCAGGTCGCTTACGCCGGGGTGAACCGCCCCGATGCCTTGCAGCGCGCGGGCAGCTACGCGCCGCCCCCCGGTGCCTCCGATCTGCCGGGGCTCGAGGCCTCGGGCGTCGTGTCCGCCGTTGGTCCGGACGTGGCCTGGCCCAAGGTCGGCGATGAGGTCTGCGCCCTGCTGCCCGGCGGCGGCTACGCCGAATATGTGGCGACTCCGGCGGCGCATTGCCTGCCCGTCCCCACTGGCATGGGCCTGAAAGAGGCCGCTTGCCTGCCCGAGACCTTCTTTACCGTTTATTCAAACGTCTTTCAGCGCGGCGGGCTGCAAGCGGGCGAGCGGTTCTTGATCCACGGCGGGTCCAGCGGCATCGGCACGACCGCGATCCAGCTGGCGAAACATTTCGGCGCGCGGGTGTTTGTGACGGCGGGCTCGGATGAGAAATGCGCCGCTTGTGTCGACCTCGGGGCCGAGCGCGCGATCAACTACCGCGATGAAGACTTCGTCGAGGTGCTGCGCGCCGAAGGTGGGGCGAACCTGATCCTCGACATGGTCGGCGGTGACTATATTCCCCGCAACATCAAGGCTTTGGCCGATGATGGGCGGCTTGTGCAGATTGCGTTCCTGCAAGGACCGAAGGTGGCGCTGAACTTTGCCCAAGTCATGACGCGCCGCCTGACGATCACCGGCAGCACCCTGCGCCCGCAAAACGATCTGGCCAAGGCGCGCATTGCCGATGCTCTGCGCGAACAGGTCTGGCCGCTGCTGGATGCGGGGCAAATCGCGCCGGTGATGGACAGCGAATTCGCGATGGACGACGCGGCCCAAGCCCATGCACGCATGGAAAGCTCGGGCCACATCGGCAAGATCGTTCTTAAGGTGCGTTAACGCGCGAGGCGGCGGGGGTTAATCCCGCCACTCGAAAAAGCCTTCGCCCGCCACGCTCAGCAGTTGCGCGGCGAGGGCGCGGCCCATGTCCGGGCCTTCGACGATCAAGCCGCTGATCTCGGCGGCGTGCGCCTCGGACCCGTCGGGCTTGAGGATCTCACCGCGCAGGTGCAGGCTGTCGCCATCCAGCTCTGCCAAGGCGGCAATCGGCGTCTCGCAGGAGCCATCCAAAGCCTCCAAAAACGCACGCTCGGCCGCCAGACGCTGGCCGGTGGGCACATCGTGAATCGCCGCCAGCATCCGCTCGGCGCGGGCATCATCGGCGCGGCGCTCAATGCCGATCGCGCCCTGGGCCACGGCGGGCAGCATGTCTTCGGGCGCGATGGGCTGGTTCGCCACGTCCATCATGTCCATCCGGCGCAGACCGGCGCAGGCGAGGAAGGTCGCGGTCGCCACCCCTTCGGACAGCTTTTTCAGGCGGGTCTGCACGTTGCCGCGAAACTCGACCACTTGCAGATCGGGGCGCCGGAACAGCAGCTGCGCGCGGCGACGCAAGGATGAGGTGCCAACAACCGCGCCCTGCGGCAGATCGTGGATCGTCTTGTAATCATGGCAGATAAAGGCGTCGCGGGTGTCTTCGCGCGGCAGATAGGTGTCCAGCAGCAGACCTTCGGGCTGCGCGACGGGCATGTCCTTCATCGAGTGGACGGCGATGTCGATGCGGCCATCCAGCATCGCTTCCTCGATTTCCTTGGTGAACAGCCCCTTGTTGCCGATTTCCTTGAGCGGGCGATCCGCCTGGATCATCGCGCGATCATCGCCGGTGGTCTTGATGACAACGATCTCAAAGGCAGTTTCCGGCAGCTCGAACGCGGCGGCCAGACGGCCACGCGTCTCATAGGCCTGCGCCAGCGCAAGCGGCGAGCCACGGGTGCCGATTTTGAGGGGCGAGGCGGGGGTGGGAAGGTCTAGCGTCATGCCCGCAGGTTTATGCGGCGGCATGGTCACTGGCAATGGCTTGCGTTTTGACATATTGCCGCCAGAGGCCAGATTGGCACACAGACCAAGAGGGAGGTCCCGATGACCAAGAAAATTCTACGCGCCCTTGCCGGGGAAACCCTGCCGACGCCGCCGATCTGGATGATGCGCCAAGCGGGCCGCTACCTGCCCGAGTACAAGGCGACGCGCGCCGAGGCCGGGGACTTCCTGTCGCTGTGCTATAATCCTGAGCTGGCGACCGAGGTGACCTTGCAGCCGATCCGCCGCTATGGCTTTGACGCGGCGATCCTTTTTGCCGACATCCTGCTGCTGCCGCAGGCGCTGGGGGCGGATTTGTGGTTTGTGACGGGCGAAGGTCCGCGCCTGTCCACCATCACCACCGATGCCGAGTTCGACAAGCTGGGGCAGGGCGAGATAATCCACGACACGCTGAACCCGGTCTATGAAACCGTGCGCCGCCTGTCCAAGGAACTGCCCTCCGAGACGACGTTGATCGGTTTCGCGGGCGCGCCCTGGACCGTGGCGACCTATATGATCGCCGGGCGCGGCACCCCGGATCAAGGCCCGGCGCACGCGCTCAAGGCCGAGAATCGCGCGCTGTTCGAAAAGATCATTGACCGTCTGACCGAGTCGACCATCGACTACCTGTCCGAGCAGGTCAAAGCGGGCGCCGAGGTGGTCAAGATTTTCGACAGCTGGGCGGGGTCTTTGCAGGGCGAGGATTTCGACCGCTACGCGCTGGAACCGGCGCGGATCATCACCAGCGAGCTTAAATCGCGCTTTCCTGACCTGCCCGTGATCGCCTTCCCGCGTCAGGCAGGGGACAAATACATCGGGTTCCACAAGGCAACCGGAGCGGATTGCGTCGCGGTGGATGACAGCGTGACGCCGGAATGGGCGGCGGAACATGTGCAGGTCGATGGTTGCGTTCAGGGCAACCTCAAGAGTTCTCACATGGTGACGGGCGGGCAGGACCTGATCGACGAGACGCGCCGCGTGGTCAAAGCGTTTTCGAAGGGGCCGCATATCTTTAACCTCGGGCACGGCATTACGCCGGATGCCGACCCCGAGAACGTGCAGCTGATGATCGACACGATCCGAAACGGTTAAGGCAGGCGGGCCAAATTCCTTGAGGAAGGAATTTGCAAAAGTTTTGAAAAACTTTTGGTCGCCCGGCCTTTAGCGGCGTCCCCATCTTGCCCGTCGACCGGGCAGGGGGCGCTGTTTCTGCTGCTCTCGCACAAAGACGAACAGGCCCGCGCCGATGATCAGCGCGCAGCCAATCCACGTCGCAAGGCTCGGCCATTCTCCGAACATCACCCAGCCCCACAGGATCGCCAGTGGCAGGCCGATGTACTCGAAAGGTGCCACCGTGGCGGCGTTGGCTGTGCGGTATGCCGCGCTCAGGCAGTAGCCTATGAGCCCCGATGTGGTGCCCAGTCCGATCAACACGATCCAGTCTTCGGGCGCGGGCCAAATCCACGCGCGCAGCAGGAATTTGAGGCTTTCGTTTTGCACCCCTTCGGCAAACCGCCCGTCGCCTGCGATGAGGAAAAACGCCACCGACACCAGCAAGAATGTTCCTTGGGTGTAGACCGCCATCGCCGAGGCCCGCGTCGTGACCCCCAGTTTGCGGGTCATCACCTGCATCAACGCATAAAAGCCCGCGCCGATCACCGGCAGCAGCAAGGTCAGGCGTGACACCTCGACGTCGGCTTTCCACGGCTGCTGCATCACCAGCACGCCTGTAAAGCCCACCACCACCGCGCCCAGGCGCAATGGCCCCACAGGCTCGCCCAAGATCGGGATCGCCAGAACGGTGATCAGCAGCGGCGCGACAAAGAACAGCGCCGTCGCTTGGCCAAGGGGCATCACCGCCACCGCCGCGTAAAAGCTCATATTGGCCATCACAACGAAAACGCCCCGCAGCGCGTGAAACCCCAAATGCCGGGTGCGCAGGATGCGAGGGCCGCCTTCGTACATGACAAAGCCAAAGGTAAAGAGCATCCCGATTGCGGAACGCGCAAAAATCATCTGATGTAAAGGATAGCCGCCAGACAGCAGCTTGATCATCATATCGTTGGCCGAAATCGCAATGACCCCGACACAAATAAAGAAAATGCCCAATCCAGGCCGGTCCAAATTGTCAGTCATTGGCTTGTGTTAGCGCCTCATATCAGGCGTTAACCTTCTAAAAGCGACATCGCAAAATGTATAAGCGTTGTGCAAAAATGTTGGATTGCTCTCGCGCGTAAGAGGTCTACGTTCGCCAATACGCAAAACAGGAGGCACCCCATGGCGATGGTCCAGATCACAGATGCGCGCAAGTCCTACGAGGGCGGCTTTGAGGCGCTGCGCGGGGTCAACCTCAGCATTGAACAAGGCGAGATCCTCGCGCTGCTTGGTCCCAATGGCGCTGGGAAAACTACCTTGATTTCAGCGATTTGCGGGATCACACAGCCGACGTCCGGTCTGATCCAAGTGGGCGGGCACGACGTGGTGCGCGACTATCGCAAGGCGCGCGCTCTTGTTGGATTGGTGCCGCAAGAGATCAACCTCGAACCCTTTGCCAAGGTTCGCAGTACGGTGGAATTCTCGCGAGGATTGTTCGGCCTCAAACGCGATGACGCGTTGATTGAACGCATCTTGCGGCAGTTGTCGCTGTGGGACAAACGCGACAATTCCGTGCGCGAACTGTCCGGCGGGATGAAGCGCCGCGTGCTGATCGCCAAGGCGCTCGCGCATGAGCCGCGCGTGCTGTTTCTGGACGAGCCGACCGCAGGCGTTGACGTGGAACTGCGCCGCGACATGTGGGACGTGGTGGCCGAGATGAAGCGCGACGGCGTGACCATCATCCTGACCACCCATTACATCGAAGAGGCCGAGGCCATCGCCGACCGCGTGGGCGTCATCAACAAGGGGCAAATCCTGCTGGTCGAGGAAAAAGCATCGCTGATGCAGCGGATGGGGCAAAAGACCCTGCGGATCGAGCTGACCGATCCCATCGACGCCATCCCCTCCAGCCTTAACGAATACGCGCTGATCCGCGCCGAGGACGGCGGGTTGATCTACACCTATGACACCCGCGCCGAGCGCACCGGCATTGGCCGCCTCATGGCCGACCTGTCCGAAGCGGGGCTGCATGTGCGCGACGTGTCCACCGCGCAGAACTCGCTCGAAGATATTTTCGTGGGCCTCGTTGCCCAACAGGAGGACGCCGCATGAACTGGCCCGCCATTGGTTCTATCTACAGTCATGAAATGATGCGGTTTTTCCGCACGCTCATGCAAAGCTTCCTGTCTCCGGTGATCTCGACCTCGCTGTATTTCGTGGTCTTTGGCGCGGCCATTGGCAGCCGGATCGACGAGGTCGAGGGCGTCAGCTATGGCGCGTTCATCGTGCCGGGGCTGATCATGCTCAGCGTCATCACGCAGGCTATTTCCAACGGCTCTTTCGGCATCTTCTTTCCGAAATTCACCGGCACCATTTATGAACTGCTCTCTGCCCCGATTAACTTTTTCGAAATCGTCATCGGTTTCGTCGGGGCGGCGGCGACCAAGGCGCTGTTCATCGGGATAGTGATCCTTGGCACGTCGTTCCTGTTCGTCGATCTGACGATCCAGCACCCGGCGGCGATGATGGCGTTCATGGTCATGACGGGGGTCAGCTTTGCGCTGTTCGGCTTTATCATCGGCATCTGGGCCAAGAATTTCGAGCAATTGCAGCTGGTGCCGCTCTTGATCGTGACGCCGCTGATTTTTCTGGGCGGGTCGTTTTATTCGATCTCTATGCTGCCGCCGTTCTGGCAGACGATCGCCTTGCTCAACCCGGTGGTCTACCTGATTTCCGGCTTTCGCTGGGCGTTCTTTGGCATGGCGGACGTGCCGATTGCCGCCAGCCTTTTGGCCATCGCGGCGTTCATGGCGATCTGTCTGGGGGTCGTGTGGTGGATCTTTAGAACCGGGTGGCGCATCCGGTCCTAGGGTCAGACGGTGGCGGGCTGGCCACGCCCGCCCATCACAACGTCCATGGCCATGCCGCCGACCCACATGCAGAACAGCGCCAGCCACGCGGTCCCGGCAAAGATCGACCCTCCGGACACCCCCGCGCCAATGGCACAGCCGCCCGCCAGCATCCCGCCAAACCCCATCATCACCGCGCCGATCATGGCGTTGCGCATGGGGGTGGGGCCCTCAAACCCTTGGAATTTCAGCTCTTTGGTCACCAGCGCGGCAAGGAACGACCCCAGCACCACGCCGGGCACAAGGCCGATGTCAAACTCCAGCACCGCGTTGCGATCCAGAAAGAACATCAAGGTGTTGGCGGACGGTCCGGTAAAGGTCAGGCTTTCGACCTGCACGGGCTCGAACGCCGATTGCGCCAGCGCAAAGGTCAGCCCATAGCCCACAGCGGCGGCAAAGCCCACGCCGGAGGCAAAGACCAAGCGGCCAAAGCCGATCCTGTTGCGGCGGCTGAGTTCCAGCGCGATCAGGGCGATCAACAGCCCGATCACTAGGCCGGTGCTTTGCGGCAGGCCGACGGTGGTCAGCAGGTTCATGTTGCGCCCGCCAGAGGTGATCCACAACGCGGCCAAGTAATCGCGGATCGGCGAGAGCCAACCGGTCAGGCTCATTTGCGCGACCACGGCAAAGATCAGGCCCGAAACGACCGACCGCAGGTTCCCGGTTGCCGCCAGCACCAGCAAGCGCCCCGAACAGCCGCGCGCCAGCACCATGCCCATGCCGAACAACAGCCCGCCGATGATCGCGCCGGACCAGCTGCCGGGGACGGCCATCATGCGCGCCTCGCCGGTGTCGATCAGCCCCAGCATCTGCGCGCCTTGCACCCAGACCACGGCGGTCGAAAAGGTCAGCAGCCAGACGGCCACCTTGTCGCGCATCATCCCACGCGCGAATTCCACCGTCGCCGCCCGCAGGCAAAAGCGCGAGCGCTGCGCCGCCACGCCAAAGATCACCCCGGTGATCAGGCCGAACAGCGCGGCGGTTGGGCTTTCGCCGATGCGGTCGATAAGCGGGACGATATCCATAAGAGCCTCCGTTCGCGGTTTGCGCACCAATGCGGCAATTCGAATGTGTCTGCCTTGATTCAGATCAGTTGGGTCTGGTCTGCGGGCGACACGCCGGTCGCAAACGGGGCGTCTGGGCACGACAGGGCGGCGGTCGCACATGGCGCAGACCGCTGCGGATGATTCGGCGCAGGCTTTTGGTCATTCGAAATGTCGCGAGGGAAGGAGACGCGCCATGGAAATGAATGTTGTCGAAGCCATGGGCCAAGCCATGCTGGCCCTGCCCGTCGTGGCCAATGCCGATCACGCCCCGCTGGAGGGCGGCGAAGATCCGGCCTTTGGCACCGTGACCTGGCGCACGCTGTTCAGCGCCGATCGCACGCAGACCGCCGGAATGGTCATGGGCGTTGCCGAGTTCGGCCCCCAGGGCACATTGAACGCGCATCGCCATGGTCCGGCGGAAATCTATTTCGGATTGTCCGGATCGGGGGTCGTGACCATCGAAGGTATCCCGCATGAGATCGGCCCCAACGTCGCGCTGTTCATCCCTTCGGACGCCGAGCACCACACCGTGGCCGGGGACGAGGGGCTGCGGTTCTTGTATGTTTTCCCCAAGGACAGCTTTGCCGAGGTCGAGTATCGCTTTTCCCAAGCGTGACCTCTGTGCGCTGGCGCAGGGTTTCGGCTCTCGCCAGACCTGTAAAATAGGCGTAAGGGCAGGGGTATGAAAACCATGCCCCTCGCCGAAGCCCGGCAGCTGCCCCTGTGGCGCCGCCCCGTAGCCCTGTTGTTCCTCATGGCGATTGCCATGCCGCTGAGCTTTATGACGTGGTCGGCGCTGCTCAATAACTTTGTCATCGAGGTGGCGGGGTTCGACGGGTCCGATATTGGCTGGCTGCATACGGTGCGCGAAATCCCCGGCTTTCTGGCGATTGGCGTGATCCTTGTCATCATGGTGATGCGCGAGCAGGTACTGGGGCTGTTGTCGCTGGCACTGCTGGCGGTGGCGACCGCCGTGACCGCGTGGTTCCCCACGGTGGGCGGGATCATGGTTATCACGCTGCTGTCGTCCATCGGTTTCCATTATTACGAAACGGTAAACCAAAGCCTCCAGCTGCAATGGCTCCCCAAGGACCGCGCGCCGCAAATGCTGGGTTGGCTCTTGGCCGCAGGCTCTGCCGCGACGCTGGTGGCCTATGTGGTGATCGTGCTGCTGTGGGACACGCTGGGGTTGACCTACAACATGGTCTATCTGGCGTCCGGCGGGGCGAGCCTGTTGATCGCGGTCTACTGTCTGTTGGCCTTTCCGCAATTCGAAAGCCCCAACCCGCAGGTCAAGAAATTCGTCCTGCGCCGCCGCTACTGGCTGTATTATGCCATGCAGTTCATGGCGGGCGCGCGGCGGCAGATTTTCACGGTATTTGCGGGCTTTATGATGGTCGAGCGGTTCGGTTTCGACGTCCACGAAGTCACCGCGCTGTACCTGATCAACCTGATCGCCAATATGATCCTCGCGCCGGTGTTCGGCAAGATCGTCCACCACTTTGGCGAGCGGCGCGCGCTGGCGTTTGAATACGCCGGTTTGGTGACGGTGTTCTTGCTGTACGGCGGGGTCTATTGGTTCGGCTGGGGCGTGGTCCTGGCCTCGGCGCTGTATGTCATTGACCACATGTTCTTTGCCTTGGCCTTGGCGCTTAAAACCTATTTCCAAAAGATTGCCGATCCCGGCGATATCGCCCCCACCGCTGCCGTGGCGTTTACCATCAACCACATCGCGGCAGTGTTCCTGCCGGCGCTGCTGGGCTATCTGTGGCTGGTCTCGCCCGGCGCGGTCTTTGGTCTGGCGGCGGGGATGGCGGCGACCTCGCTGGCGCTGGCCCTGATGATCCCGCGCCACCCGCAGCCGGGAAACGAGACGATCTTTGCCCGCTTTGCCCCTGCTGCCGCCGAATAGGCTAGCGGTCGCGCGCCCAAGGGGGTAAAGGGGCCAAAACCCCTGCTGTGCCCCGGAGAGTGCCATGCCGACCTATACCGCTTTTACCAAACTGGCCGCCAAGGACCGCGCCGAGGCGCTGGGCGAGGCTCTGGAAGAGCTGGAACCCGAACCCACGGGCATCGGCGTGTTCGAGATCGAAGACGGCTCTGGCACGTGGGAAGTGGGCGGCTATTTCCTTGAACAGCCCAACGACATCGAACTGGCGCTGATGGCCGCTGCCTTTGATGCGCAGCCTTTCGTGGTGTCCGAAGTGCCGGATACCGACTGGGTCGACAAGGTCCGCCGCGAGCTGACCCCGGTCGTCGCGGGGCGCTTTTTCGTCTATGGCAGCCACGACGCCGACAAGATCCCCGAAGGGTCCGAGCCGCTGTTGATCGAGGCCGCCATGGCCTTTGGCACCGGCCACCACGGCACCACGCAGGGCTGCCTTGAGGCGCTGGATCGTCTGGCCGGCGAGGGCTTTGTCGGGCAGAACGTCGCGGACATCGGCTGCGGCACGGCGGTGCTGGCCATGGGCGCGGCGCGGATTTTCCCGAACCCGGCGATTGCGTCGGACATCGACGAAGTGGCGGTCGACGTGGCCGAGGCCAACGTGCGCGCCAACGACATGGAAGGCCGGGTGATCTGCGTCGAGGCGGCGGGCTTTGGCCATGACGACCTGCACGCGCGCGCGCCCTATGATCTGGTGTTCGCCAACATCCTCAAGCAGCCGTTGATCGACCTTGCACCGGATATGGCGAGCCACCTCGCCCCCGGCGGCTATGCGATCCTGTCCGGCATCCTGACCCGTCAGGCGGACGAAGTCGTCGAGGTCTACGCCGCCAACGGGATCACCCAGATTCGCCGTGACGTGATCGGCGACTGGGTGACGCTGACGCTGCAAAAATCTGTGTGATACGAAACTGATTTGCGGAAAATCTGCGGCGTTTGCCCCATTTTTGCCGCAAATCAGGGCTATTTCTTTTGCATCCGGTGGGGGCCGGATGAGTGAGATGTTGCTATGGAAAACACGCTGCAAGATTTTCGTAAACGCCAAGAGGCAGTGCATCGCAAGCACAGCCGCATGGCAAAAGGGTATGTGAACAAACTGGACAAGACCACCGGCGTCATCGTCCAGCAGCCTGACAGCAAGACCGGCGGCATCGGCCTGCGTGTTCTTGTGTTCCTTGGCCTCTTCTTTATGGCGTTCAAAGGCTTTGTGCTGGCTTGGCTGGGCGAGGAGGCCTTTCTTGGCCACGTGGCAGAGCTGCAAACCGGATCGACGGTCGAGCAGGCGGGCGCGTGGCTGATGCAGATTGACCCCGTGACGGCGCGGATCGCCGAGGTGATCACACCATTCTTGGGATAACTGGATGTATCCGCAGATGGGGGCCTTTGGGCCCCTTTTTTGTGCCGTGCCGCACCGTTTCACTGGAAAAAGAAAAGGCCACGCTCCCGCCCGGGACCGTGACCTTTTGCAATGTGAAGCGGGGGTGGTGCGCTATTTAAAAGCGCGACATCCCGTCGATGTCACCCCGGCCCAGACCGATATCGTCCAGCTCACGGTCGGTCAGAGCGGACAGGCTCTTGCGGGTGATGCGGGTGTCGTTCCACGCGGAAAACGCGCTGACGGCATGGGTGAACATCAGGCCAATGCGGCGGGCAGAGCCAGTTGCGGCAGCGGGTTGGGTCGTATCGAATGCAGCCATGTCTGGTCTCCTTTTGACTATGGGCGGCTTGTTCTTAAACCGCACATAGAATGGGCAATCGTGCCAAACAAGCAGCAGTTTTTGCATAGGTCCCATGCCGCTTTTGCATGGCGATAACGCGGTTAACGCACTGTAAAAATTGGTAAAAATCCAACTGAAACGGTGTCGGTTTTGCCATCCGAAACGGCGCTTTTGTGGACCGCTTTGGGCGGGGTGTCGCCATGGTGACACGTCGGGTCGTTTTTGCGCTGAGGGGCATTAACCTTGGCGTTTGTTCGCGTTTCGTGCTACTCGTGGCGAAATAACAACAAATGTAGGCAGTCATGCGGGTATTGGGCATTGATCCGGGGCTAAGGAACCTCGGGTGGGGGGTGATCGACGCGGATCGCGGACGGTTGCGCCATGTGGCGAACGGGGTGATTCACTCGGAAAAGGGTGAATTGGCGGCGCGGCTGTTGTGGCTGCATGGCCAGTTGACCGAAGTCTTTCGCACCTATCAGCCCACGACCTCGGCGGTGGAACAGACCTTTGTGAACAAGGACGCGGTGGCGACGCTGAAACTGGGGCAGGCGCGGGCGATTGCCCTTTTGGTCCCGGCGCAGTTCGGCTTGGACGTGGGTGAATACGCCCCGAACAAGGTTAAGAAAACCGTGGTTGGCGTCGGCCACGCGGAAAAGCAGCAGATCCAGCACATGGTTAAAATGCAGCTGCCCGGCGCGGTTTTGAACGGGCCTGACGCGGCAGACGCCTTGGCGATTGCCATCTGTCATGCGCATTATTACGGCGCGCAACATATGAAGGTACGGGCATGATCGGACGGATCGCAGGGCGGATCGAGTATAAGAACACGGACCACGTGCTGATTGACGTGCGCGGTGTCGGCTATGTGATCTACGTCTCGGACCGGGTCATGGCGAGCCTGCCGAACCCCGGCGAGGCGGTGGCGCTGTTCACCGACCTCTTGGTGCGCGAGGATTTGCTCCAGCTGTTCGGCTTTCCGACGCTGGTGGAAAAGGAATGGTTCCGCCTGCTCATGAGCGTGCAGGGCGTGGGGGCCAAGGCGTCTCTGGCGATCCTTGGGACGCTCGGCCCCGACGGGGTTAGCCGGGCGATTGCCCTGGGCGACTGGAACGCGGTCAAAGCGGCCAAGGGCATCGGCCCCAAGACGGCGCAGCGCGTGGTCAACGAGCTCAAGGACAAGGCCCCGGCGGTTATGGCCATGGGCGGTGCGGCGAGCGTTGCGACCGAGGCCTCCGAGGACGACGCGGTGATCGAACCGGTCGCCGCTGCGCCCCGCCCGAAACCCGCGCCCAAGCCCAACGCCTCGGCGCAGGCCGAAGCGCTGTCGGCCTTGGGCAACCTTGGCTACGCGCCCGGAGAGGCCGCCAGCGCCGTGGCCGAAGCGGCAGGCGATGCGCCGGATGCGGACACCCCCGCCTTGATCCGCGCCGCGCTCAAGCTGCTGGCGCCAAAGGGATAATCACCGATGATCGACTCTGATCCCGCCCTGCGGCCCGACCCTTTGCCCGAGGACCGCGACCGCGCCTTGCGTCCGCAGATGCTGGGCGATTTCGTCGGCCAGGCCGAGGCCCGCGCCAACCTGCGCGTCTTTATCGACTCGGCCCGCCATCGCGGCGAGGCCATGGACCACACGTTGTTTCACGGCCCGCCCGGTCTGGGGAAAACCACCCTCGCGCAGATCATGGCGCGTGAGCTGGGCGTCGGCTTTCGCATGACCTCGGGGCCGGTGTTGGCCAAGGCCGGGGATCTCGCGGCAATCCTGACCAACCTCGAAGCCAAGGACGTGCTGTTCATCGACGAAATCCACCGTCTGAACCCCGCCGTCGAAGAGGTGCTGTACCCCGCGATGGAGGATTTTGAGCTGGATCTGGTGATCGGTGAAGGCCCCGCCGCGCGCACCGTTCGGATCGAGTTGCAACCCTTTACGTTGGTGGGGGCGACGACCCGTCTGGGCCTGTTGACCACGCCTTTGCGCGACCGTTTCGGCATCCCGACGCGGCTGAATTTCTATACGATCCCGGAGCTTGAGACCATTGTCGCCAGCAATGCGGTCAAGCTGGGCGTGACCATCAAGGGCGACGGTGCGCTGGAAATCGCGCGGCGCTCGCGCGGGACGCCGCGGATCGCGGGGCGGCTGCTGCGGCGCGTGGTGGACTTTGCCGTGGTCGAAGGTGGCGGCGTGGTGACCCAGGCGCTGGCCGATAGCTCGCTGACGCGGCTGGGGGTGGATAACCTTGGGCTCGACGGGGCCGACCGGCGGTATTTGCGGCTGATCGCGGAAAACTACGCGGGCGGCCCGGTGGGGATCGAGACGATCAGCGCCGCCCTCAGCGAAAGCCGCGACGCGCTGGAAGAGGTCATCGAGCCGTACCTGCTGCAACAGGGCTTGATCCAGCGCACCCCGCGCGGGCGGATGCTGGCGCAAAAGGCGTGGACGCATCTTGGCATGGCCGCGCCGAAACCGCCCGGTCAGAGCGATCTGTTCACCAGCTAGGGCATCTGGGCATTTGCCGCGTGTTGCGCCATAAAGCGGCACGCCAAACGCCGATAAAAGACCAAAGCCATGACCGACCTGATCACCCCCGAAGAGATCACCGCCCTGTTCACCCGCGCCGATGGCCAGTTCCTCTGCGCGCGCTGGGGGCGGCCCCTGTCGCCCATCGTCTTTGGCGTCGAGGACGAGACGCTAAGCGTGGTCAAAGGCGCGTTCGAAGCGGTCTGCGCCATGTCCGGTCATAAGATGGCCGAGACCGATCCGGAACTGGGCAGCAACGTCATGGTGTTTTTCTTTCGCCAGTGGGACGAACTGCTGGAGGTCCCCGACCTCGACCGGCTGATCGAGGGGCTTGGGCCGATGGTCGCGCGCCTCAAGGAGGCGGACGCCAACCAGTACCGCGTCTTCCGTTTTGACAAGGACGGCTCGATCAAGGCCTGTTTCGTCTTTCTGCGCATGGACAAAGAACTCAGCGCGCTGCCCGCTGAAACCTTGGCGCTAAGCCAGGTCATCCAATCCATGCTGGTCTGGTCCGATCAGGCGTTTTCCAAGCGCTCGCCGCTGGGCAAGCTGGAAAACGGTCACGTGGTCCTGCGACCAGAGATCGCGGCGGTGGTCAAGGCAGCCTACGCCCCGGAATTGCCCCCGGTTTCGACCGATTCCAGCCACGCATATAGAATTTTCGCCAGACTCGCCTCAAATTTGCCAGATTCTTGATCAAGGTTAAGGGCGTCCTAAATCTGCTTGGGGACACTGCCACACTTTAAATCCATCAAGGACGCTGCCCGTTGACCTTGAGATATGCCGAGTACCCGGAGGATCGGATCGTGGAATTCACGGTTTCTGGCCGCGTGTCCCAAGAGGATTACGACGCGGTTCTGGGGTCTTTGCATGCCTTTATCGACCGGCACGGCGGCGCGCGGATCCTTGAGGTGTCCAAGCAGTTGGATGAGATTGCGCCGTCTTTGTTGACGCCCGAAATTCAGACTGAAGGCTGGGGGATGCCCCAGGTCAGTCATGTCGCGGTGGTGTCTGACAGCGGCTGGTTCAGCCCGGTTGTCCGGGCGGCTGGCGGTCAGGCGGGCACGCGGCTGCGCTTGTTTCAGCTGGATGAGTTGGACAGCGCAAGGTCTTGGCTTCAAGACCCTTTTTCGCACGGATAGGGGAAGATCCGGGCGAAGCAAAACGGGCCGAGGGGATGCCTTCGGCCCGTTTCGTTTTCTCTCTCAGGCGCTTAACGCACCGTTCAAGTCAGGCGCTCAGCGCACCATGCCAACGATCTCATAGGTCTTGGCAAGGATCGGCGCGGCGATTTCGCGCGCTTGGGTCGCCCCATGGCGGAGGATCGCGTCGATCTCGTCCGGGGCTTCCATCAGACGGGCCATCTCGGTCGAAATCGGCGACAGCTTGGCCACCGCCAGATCGGACAGCATCGGCTTGAATTCCGAGAACTGCTTGCCCCCCACATCGGTCAGCACCTGATCCACGGTCTGATCGCTCAGCGCGGCGTAGATGTTCACCAGGTTGCGCGCCTCGGGACGCTCTTCGAGCCCCTTGGCCTCGGAGGGCAGGGCGTCGGGATCGGTGCGGGCCTTGCGGATTTTCGAGGCAATCGCGTCGGCGTCGTCGGTCATATTGATGCGCGACATATCCGACGGATCGGATTTCGACATCTTTTTCGACCCATCGCGCAGCGACATCACGCGGGTGGCCGCGCCTTCGATGACCGGCTCGGTGATCGGAAAGAACTCGACCCCAAAGTCATTGTTGAACTTGATCGCGATGTCGCGGGTCAGCTCAAGGTGCTGCTTTTGGTCCTCGCCGACCGGCACATGCGTTGCGTGATACAGCAGAATATCGGCGGCCATCAGCGCCGGATAGGCAAACAGCCCAAGCGAGGCGTTTTCCTGGTTCTTGCCGGCCTTGTCCTTCCACTGGGTCATGCGCTTCATCCAGCCCATCCGGGCCACGCAGTTGAAAATCCACGCCAATTGCGCGTGCTCGGGCACTTGGCTTTGGTTGAACAGGATCGATTTGTTCGGGTCGATGCCCGAGGCAATGAACCCCGCGCACAGCTCGCGCGTGGCGCGCGTCAGCTTGGCCGGGTCTTGCCAGACCGTGATCGCGTGCAGGTCAACCATGCAATAAATGGACTGGATACCGCTGTTCTGACTGTCGGCAAAGCGCTTGAGCGCGCCAAGATAGTTGCCAAGCGTCAGACCGCCCGAGGGTTGGATCCCCGAGAAGACGCGCGGTGTGAAGGCGGGAGAGGTTTGGACCCCCTCGGTCATGGGCTTACTCCGTCTGGAAGTTTCAATCCAAGTGGCTTACCGAGGGGGCGTGAGCGCGTCAAGAAAGGCCATCCGATGCAGCACCCGCATAACGAAGCCCCGGTGAACCCGTTGCCCCCCGCCGTGCTGGGGCTGTTCGTGGTGATGATGGGCATCGAAGCCGCCTTTAGCCTTGGCGAACGGTCGTTGATCGGCGGGCCGGGGGCGGTGGGATGGCGCACCGGCGCGCTTGAGGCCTATGGCTTTTCCGGCACGGTGTTCGACTGGATGGTCGAGAACGGCGTCTGGCCGATCGAGCATCTGGCGCGCTTTGTCACCTATGCGTTTTTGCACGTCGCCTTTTCCCACGCGCTGTTCGGCATGGTGCTGACGCTGGCCCTGGGCAAGGCGGTGGCCGAAGTGGTGGGCAACCTCGGGTTTCTCGCGATTTTCTTTGTGTCCTCGGCGGTGGGTGCGCTGTGCTGGGGGCTGGTTCTGGACGATCCGCGCATCTTGGCGGGGGCCTATCCCGGTGCCTACGGCCTGATCGGGGCCTTCACCTTTTTGCTGTTCCAAAAGCTCAAGCGCAAAGGCGCGCCGCCGTTTCGGGCCTTTGCCTTGATCGGCGCGCTGGCGGTGATCCAGTTGATCATGTGGCTGGGGACCGGGCGTCAGGGAACCGAATGGTTGGCCGACTTGTTCGCCTTTGCTTGCGGCTTTGGGTTGGCCATCGTTCTTGCGCCGGGCGGCTGGGCGCACGCGCTGAACGTGATCCGGCGGCGCTGAACGGCAAAAGGGGGCCAAGCGGCCCCCGAAACTGGTTAAGATACCCGCGCCTTACAGCACAAAGTCGTCGGCGGTCAGGGTGAACGCGCCGTTCAGCAGGATATCCATGTCCGAGCTGCCGTCGCCATCGACGTCCATTTTCAGCAAGGTGTTGCTGCCGTGGACCACGGCGCGCAGCTCACCCGCGGTGCCGGAAAACTGAGCGTTGCCAATCAGGGTAAAGGCTTGGTCGCCCGAGGTGGCAATATCGGCGTCGATGTTGCTTAGGTGAACCACGTCATAGCCCTGCTCAAAGTCGCGGATCACATCGCGCGCCGCGCCAAGGCCGCTTTCGCTGGTGTCGGTAAAGACAAAGCTGTCCTTGGCGAAGTCCGCGCCCGCGCCGTCGCCGCCCCACATGATGTCACGGCCTGCACCGCCTTCGAGCGCGTCAATGCCCGTGCCGCCGCGCAGCACGTCGTTGCCGGCGTCACCACGCACCAGATCGTGATGCGCGCCGCCGTCGACAAAGTCGTTGCCATTGCCGCCGTAGACCTGATCGCTGAGACCACCACCGTACAGCCGGTCGTTGCCGTCGCCGCCGTGCATGGTGTCCTGGCCATCGCCGCCCAGCATGGTGTCATTGCCGCCGCCCAGCAGCGCGTAGTCGTTGCCGCCAAGGCCAAAGATCTTGTCATCCGACGTGGTGTTGAGCGAAGAAAAGCGGTTGTCCCCCGGCGTGCCAACCACGCGCAGACCGTCAAGGTTGAAGTAGGTAAAGTTCTCAAAGTTCAGCAGCGTATCGGTGCCCGCACCGCCCGTGGCCTGCGCGCCGGTGGCGTTCATGTTGATGGACACCGCGCCCTGGCCCTGCAGGTTGTCGTAATAGCCGACATACATGGTGTCGACGCCGTCGCCTGCGTCGATGTAGTCGTCGCCAAGGCCAATCTCGATGGCGTCATTGCCGCTGTCACCTGCAACGGTGTCATTCCCCACGCCGCCCGCCAGCGTGTCGTTGTCGGCCCCTCCATCGAGGAAGTCATTGCCGGTCAGACCGTAGATTTGATCGTTGCCGCCCATGCCAACGATGCTGTCCGCATCCGCGGTGCCCGATAAAATGTTGCCGTTGTTGTCGCCCAGATAGTTGGCCATGAAAAACTCTCCTGTAAAACTGGGCTCCGTTTACAGAGGTTAATTTTTGACTACACGGTAAGGAAAACCGGAATTGTTCGGATTTTCCGAGGGTTTGACCCTAAAACATGTCAGCGGGCAGGAACATCATCTTGCGCGCAAACTTGTGCCCCGCAGCCATGGGGAAGGGCAGGACAAAGGCTTCGCGGCTGTCCGGCGCGCGGGTGGCCTCGGCCTCGGCGCGGGTTTGCCACGTGCGGGCGTCACGCAGATCGGCCCCGTCGAGACGCAGCCATTTCTGCCCCAGACGGTCCAGCAGGTTGGCGGCGAAATCGCCGTTGCGGATCAGGGCCGACGCCTCTGTGTCCCAGCGCATGGACCGCCCGTTGAGGTTGGCCGAGCCGATGATCGCGGCGCTGTCATCGACCAAAGTGACCTTGGAATGCAGGTACACCGGCCCCGCGCCATCGACGGCGGGATCGCTCGGGGCGGCCTCATGCGGTTGCACCGGCGTCAGCAGTGCCAGCCGGGGGCCAAAGGCCTGTTGCAGCCGGTCAAGCTGGCGCATTTGCAGGCCGTGGGCGTGACGGGCGTCCCAGCTGTAATCCTCGTCGAACAGCACGCGGTCGGCGGCGGCGGGCAGGATCACCACCAGATGCAGGTCCGGCGCGCGGGCCGCGGCGGCAACCAGCGCATCGGTCAGCGGCGCGTGCCGCAGGAACTGCGTCTCGATGTAGATAAAGCGCTCGGCCTCCTGGAACAGCTTGATCAGGGCGGTCTCATGCTCGGTGATGCGGGGCTGCGGCGACAGGCGGGCGGCGCCTTCGCAGGGGCTGGAAAAGGTCCGCAAAACGCGTAGATCGGCACGGCCTTGTGCGCGGGCGCTGGCGGGCATCTGCGCCGCACGCTCGGCCATGGAGGCCCCGCCGCAGGCCATCGCGGCGTTCCAGACTTCGGCGAAATGCCCGGCCAGCGAGGCGGCAAAGTCGTCGTCCTCGATCGCCACGGACAAATCGTGCCACGTCTGATCAGGCGCGCGGTCGTGGTCCTTGGTGTCAAAGCGCCGCTCGTTGATGTCGAGGCCGCCGATCACGCAGCGTTTGCCGTCGGCGATGGCGAATTTCTGGTGCAGCGTCACCGGGCGCAGCACCGGCCCCGCCTTGAGGAACAGCCGTTCGACCGGGGTCAGCTGGGTCGGGTCTTGCTTTTGCAACTCGCGCATGGCCTGCCGGATGCGCCCACGCATGAACAAACGCCAGACCGACCCGGCGCGCTGCCCGTGCGGAGCACACAGAATCTGCGTATCCCCCTGAACCACATCGGCAAATTGCGACGCGCAGACCCACGCGTTCCGATGCAGATCACGGATGAACAGCGGATCGAAATCGGCAATCAGCAGCCGCAGACGCACGCCTTTGCGCGTGACCCAAGCGATCAGATCGGCCCAGGTTTCCAGCCCCATTTCCAGCAATTCCGGCGCGCGCAGACGGGTGCGCGGGTCGATGATGCGAAACGACAAAAGCAGCTCTTCGCGGGCCGATGCCACAAGGCGTTCCATGGCGGGAAAGCCCTCTTCGGCGGTAATCAGCGGTGTGAGCGTCATTGTGTCCCCTTATTTTCTGCGCCGGACGATCCCGCGCAGTTCGGCCATGCCAAAGGCCCCCAGCATCTGACCCGCAACGGCATAAGCCACAATGCCGATGGCGATCAGAACAGCAAGAGCCGCATATCGTACATAGGACATACTCAGCACGGGCATCATCAGTTCCTGTGCGCCCCAAAGAACCCCGCCCATCACCGCCGATGCTGCCACGATCCGCCACAAACGGGTGAAAAACCGGGCATCGAAGTGCGCGACTTCGCCCATTTTGCGTGCGCCATAGGCCAGTTGCGCGACCATGGTCCAGCCCGCGAGGGTGGTGGCAATGGCCGAGGCGGTCCAGCCGATGACGGGCGCAAGGCCGATGGCAACGGCGGCGTTCAGCACCATGGCCCAGACCGCGTAATGGAACGGGCTGCGGGTGTCTTCGCGGGCGAAGAACAGCGGTTGCAGCACCTTTTGCAGCACGAATGCGGGCAGCCCGAGGCCGTAGATCGCCACCGCCAGCGCGATGGCCTGACTGTCGGCGCGGGTCGTGGCACCGCGCTCGAACAGGACCGACACCAGCGGCAGAGGGATCACCACCAGCGCCACCGCGCAGGGCACGGTGATCGCCAGCGACAGCTCTCCGGCGCGGGAAAAGGCGTTGCGCGCGCCCGCGTCGTCCTGCGCCTTGAGGCGGCGCGACAGGTCCGGCAGCAGCACGATGCCGACGGCGATGCCCACCACGCCCAGCGGCAACTGGTACAGGCGATCGGCGGCATAGAGCCAACCGACGGCGCTATCGAAATGGCTCGCAACCTGTTGGCCAACCAGCAAGTTCACCTGCATCACGCCCCCTGCCAGCGCGGCGGGAATGGCGACGACCAGCAGGCGCTTCATGTCGGGGGTCCAGCGCGGGCGACCGGGGCGCAGGCGGATGCCCGCCCGCTCGGCGGCGACCCAGACCACGGCCAATTGCGCGACACCCGCCAAGGGCACGGTCCAGATCAGCCACAGGATGATTTCACCGCCGAGGACGTAGCCAATCGTCATGGCGCTACAGACGAGAATGTTCAGCAAAACCGGCGCAGCGGCGGCGGCGGCAAAGTACCCCGCGGCGTTCAAAGCGCCCGAAAACAGCGCCGCCAGTGAGATCAGCAGGATATAGGGAAAGACGATGCGGCCAAAGCCCACGGTCAGGTCAAACCGCGCATCCCCGGCAAAGCCCCCGGCCGTGGCATAGACCAGCGCGGGCATGAAAATCAGCGCCAAGGCGGTCAGGATCAGCAGGCAAAACGCCAGCCCGTTCAAAGCGTCTCGGGCAAAGACTAGCGGGTCTTCTTCGCCTTCGTATTTCTTGGAGAACATCGGCACAAAGGCGGCGTTGAACGCGCCTTCGGCAAAGAAGCGGCGGAACATGTTGGGCAGGCGAAAGGCGGCCACAAAGGCATCCATCACCGGCCCCGGCCCGATCAGCGCAAGGATCATGACTTCGCGCACCACGCCCAGAACGCGTGACGCAAGGGTCCAGAACCCGACGGTCATGACGCCGGAAATCAGCTTGATGGGTTTCATGTGCTCAGCCTCTTGCTTGGCGCAGGCTTAGCGGATCGCTCTGGGGTTGGATAGGGGGCGCAGCCGCGCGGCGGCCCCCAGCGTGAAAACTGCGCGATTTCACTGCGCATGGACGGCCTATTCAGGGCGCGGCCCCGACCAGCGCGCGCGGGTCGGGGCCTGTTTGCGCTCGTTGGGGTGCGCACCCGGCGATTGACCGCCCTAGCCGTAGGCGCGTTCGGTCCCTTCGCTGATCGCTTCGCGCAGTTTCTTTTCGATCACGTCGCGTTTCACCTGGCTGTGCAGTTTCAGCCCGAACATGTCCTTGACGTAGAAGGTGTCGACCACCTGCTCGCCATAGGTCGCGATGACCGCGCTGGCGATGTAGATGTTCATATTCGCCAAGGTCCGCGTCAGATCGTAGAGCAAGCCGGGGCGGTCACGGGTGTCGACCTCGATGATCGTAAAGATCTCGGACCCTTCGTTGTCAAAGGTGACATGGGTCGGAACCTTGAACGCTTTTTCGCGCTTTTTCAGCTTGTCCTTGGGCTTGATTGCGTCGCGCGCGACGACTTCGCCCATTAGGGTCTTGCGGATCATGTCTCGCAGGCGCGGGATGCGGCTGGCTTCATACGGATGGCCGTCGCTGTCCTGAATCCAGAAGGCAGCGGTGGCGTAGCCGTCCTTGGTGGTAAAGGTCCGCGCGTCCACCACGTTGGCCCCGACCAGCGCCAGCGCCCCCGCCAGACGCGAGAAGATGCCGGGATGGTCCTGCAAGGCAAAGCACACGCGGGTGGCGTCGCGGTCCTCGTCGGGGTGGATGTCCAGCTTGATCTCGTCGTCGGTGATCTCGCGCAAGAGCTGGGCAAAGATCACATGGGCGGTGATGTGCAGCCCCTGCCAATACGGATCGTAATGGCGCTGGGTCTCGCGGCGCAGATCGGTGCCGGTCCAGTCCTCCAGCGACTCGCGCAGCAGCTTTTTCGCCTCGGCGCCGCGGTTCTCGCGGTTGAGGTCTTCCATCCCGCCTTCGAGGGCGCGGCGGGTCTGGCGATAGAGCGCGCGCAGCAGCGCGGCCTTCCAGTTGTTCCACACGTTGGGGCCGACGCCGCGAATGTCGCAGACGGTCAGCACACAAAGCAGGTCCAGCCGTTCCTTGGTCTGCACCGCCTTGGCAAAGTCGCGCACGGTGCGCGGGTCGGCGATGTCGCGTTTCTGCGCCATGTCCGACATCAGCAGATGATAGCGCACCAGCCATTCGACGGTCTCGGACTCTTTCTTGTTCAGGCCCAGACGCGGGGCGACGGTGCGGGCGATGCGCGCGCCAAGGATCGCGTGGTCTTCGTCGCGGCCCTTGCCGATGTCATGCAGCAGCAGCGCCACGTACAGCACCCGGCGGTTGACGCCTTCGGACAGGATATCCGAGGCGACGGGCAGCTCTTCGAGCAGGTTGCCGTGTTCGATTTCCGACAGGTGCCAGATGCACTGGATGGTGTGCTCGTCCACCGTATAGCTGTGATACATGTTGAACTGCATCATCGCCACGATGGGTTCGAATTCGGGGATGAAGGTGCCCAGGAACCCCAGCTCGTTCATCCGGGTCAGCGCCCGCGCCGGGTTGCCATGCTTGAGCATCAGGTCAAGGAACAGCTTTTGCGCGGTCTTGTCGTTGCGAAAGTCGTCGTCGATCAGGTCGAGGTTCGCCTTGACCAGACGCATGGCGTCGGGGTGGATCAGCAGCCCGGTGCGCAGCCCTTCTTCGTAGAGGCGCAAGAGGTTGAGCTTGTCCGACAGGAAGGCGTCGTCATCGGCGATGGCGAGACGACCATGGACCACCTTGTAGCCCGCCTTGACCTTGGGCTGGCGTTTAAAGATGCGCTCCAGCAGGGGGGCGCCCTTGGTGTGGTCCGCCTCGAGCGAGGTCAGCAGGATGCGCGTCAGATCGCCCACAGAGGTCGCGTGGTGGAAATAGGCCTGCATGAACCATTCCACGCCGCGCCGACCCGAACGGTCATTGTAGCCCATGCGATGGGCGACCTCGACCTGCATGTCAAAGGACAGCTGTTCCACCGCGCGCTCGGCCACAAGGTGCATGTGGCAGCGCACCGCCCAAAGGAACCGTTCCGCTTGGGTAAAGGTGTCGTATTCCTCGGGCAGGAACACGCCCTTGTGGACCAGTTCCGACACGTCGTCGGTGTGGTGCACATAGCGGATGATCCAGAACAGCGATTGCAAATCACGCAGGCCGCCCTTGCCCTCTTTGACGTTGGGCTCGACCATGTAGCGCTGGCCCTGCCGCTCATGGCGGGCGTCGCGTTCCTCTAGCTTGGCCTCGACGAACTCGCGTTCGGTGCCGGTAAAGAGGTCCTTCCACAGGGTGTCGTTGAGATCGACCGACAGCGGCTCGTCGCCGATCAGGTAGCGGCATTCCAGCATGGCGGTGCGGATGGTGTAGTCTTCTTTGCCAAGGCGCACGCAGTCGCGGATCGTGCGCGAGGAATGCCCGACCTTCAGCTTGAGATCCCAAAAGATGTAGAGCATCGATTCAATGACGCTCTCGGCCCAGGGGGTGATCTTGTAGGGGGTCAGGAACAGCAGATCGACGTCGGAAAAGGGGGCCATCTCGCCCCTGCCATAGCCGCCGACGCCCAGCACCGACAGGCGTTCAGCCTCGGTGGGGGTGGCAAGGCGGTGCAGGTGCTGGGTCGCGATTTCGAACGTCAGCTTGACGAGGCAATCGGTCAGGTAGGTGTAGGACCGCGTGGTGCGCCGCGCGCCAAATGGCTCTGCGGCAAAGGCGTCGGCGATCACTTGCCGCCCGGCGTCGCGCGCGTCGGACATCAGCCCCACGGCGATCTTGCGGATGTCGGATTCGCTGGCACCGGCGGGGAAGGCGGCAAACAGCGCCGCACGCACCCCGTCGATGTCAAAGATGTCACACGCCGGAGCGATCAGGTCAGGCGTGAAGGTTTCCGGCTTAGAAGCCAGCTCCGGAGAGGCTGCTGGGGGCAGGGTCAAGGATCACCATCTGTTTGTCTTTTACCGTGGCGATGGCCAGCGCGCGCTGGTTGGTGCCGTCGCTCATCAGACGGAATACACCGCCCGTGCCGGTAAAGCTAGCCGAGGTCAGGGCTTTGGCCGTCAGCGCGTCACCACGTCCCGCCTTGGCGAGTGCGCCGATGGCCGAGATGCCGTCATAGGCCAGGCCCGACAGCGGGTGCGCCGAGGTGCTATAAACGCTGGAGTAGCGGCCCGCATAGGCTTGGCGGCGCGCGGCGTCGGGGACCGCGAACCAGATGCCGTCCGCACCGGGCAGCGAGAACAGATCAGGACGCACGTCCAGACGGCCAAGCCCGGCGTATTGCACCTGCGCCGGGTCCGCGCCGTTGTCCGGCAGCTGGTTCAGCAGCATGGGCAGCGCGGCGTTTTGCGCTTCGGGCGTCAGGAATACGGTGTCCGCCGCGCCGGATTTCAACGTGGCCGCGGCGCGCTGGGCGGCAGAGGTGACGCCTTCGACGGACAGGGCATAGGGTTCGGATGCGACAACGCGCACGCCGTTGACGGTCGCGGCTTGTTCAAAGGCGATCTTGCCGAACTGGCCGGGGACATCGTCGGAATAGACGATCACGGCCCCGGTCTTGCCGGTTTTCTTGGCGTGGCCCATCAGGCGGTTTGCGACGTTGGCAAAGGTCTCGCCCAGGATAAAGACGTTGCCGCCCGCGATCGCCGGGTTATTGGAAAAGCCAAGGACGTTGATGCCTTCGTCGGCGACAGCGAGGCCTGCGGCGTTCACCGCATCGGCGCGCAGCGGCCCGAGGATGATCTTGGCGCCTTCGTCCACGGCCTTTTGTGCTTGGGCTGCGGCGGTGGCGGCTTGACCGGCGGTGTCATAAACGCGCAGGTCGATGGTCACGCCGTCCTGTTCCTGCATGGCCAGACGCGCGGCGTTTTCCAGCGATTTGGCGATGGGGCCGGCCTCGGGGTCCGATTGCGGCACCAGCAGGGCCACCTGGATCGGCTTGGTCGGGTCGATCTTGGGGCCAGTGGCCGAGGCCGCCCCGGTCGAGTTGAGGGAAATCGGCTCACACGCGGTGATGGCAAGCGCGGCCAGAGCAGCGGCAACAGGGCGCAAGACCTTGCGCGCAGTAGAGAAACGGGCAAACATGGACGGGAACTCCCTCGTATTTCGGGCGCGGCCTTTTGGCGGCGCGAGATTGCGTGCGACTATAGACAAGCAAAGAGAGGGGTCCAGTGGCGATTCCGGACAAGAGCAAATTGGCGCCGGGGCTGTACCTTGTCGCCACACCCATCGGTAATGCGCGCGACATCACGCTGCGGGCGCTGGACATGCTGCGCGACGCGGACGTGCTGGCCGCCGAGGACACGCGGTCGCTGCGCCGGTTGATGGAACTGCATGGGATTTCGGTGGGGGACCGCCCCTTGCTGGCCTATCACGAGCATAACGGGGCCAAGATGCGTCCTCGGATCGTGGCAGAGATCGCGGCGGGCAAGTCAGTGCTCTATGCCTCCGAGGCGGGCACGCCGATGATCTCGGACCCGGGGTTCGATCTGGCGCGCGCGGTGACCGCCGAAGGGCTGGAGGTCACAACCGCGCCGGGGGTGTCTGCGGTCGTGACGGCTTTGACGCTGGCGGGGTTGCCGACGGACCGGTTTTTCTTTGCCGGGTTTTTGCCGAACGCCTCGGGCGCGCGCAAATCTGCGTTGCGCGGGGTCAGCGGCGTCGAGGCGACCTTGGCCTTTTACGAAAGCCCCCGACGCGTGGCGGCGATGTTGACGGATGCGGCAGAGATCCTGGGGGATCGGCCAGCAGCAGTGTGCCGGGAATTGACCAAGAAATTCGAAGAAATCCGGCGCGGGACGTTGTCCGAACTTGCCGCGAGCTTTGAGGAAGCCCCGGCAAAAGGCGAAATCGTCGTCTTGGTCGGCAAAGGCGATTCAGAGAAAATTAGTGAATTGGACATAGAACAACAGGTGAACTTGGCGCTGGAAACGATGTCAGTGCGCGATGCGGCGGACTTCGTTTCGGCCAAACTGGGGGTCAAACGGCGGCCCGTTTACCAACTGGCCATGCGGCTATCGGAAAAGGACGACGGATGACGGCAAAGCGGCGCAATCGGGGACGGGTCAGCCACTATGCGGGCGAAGCTGCGGAAATGCAGATCGCGTCCGACTACGAACGCCGCGGCTTTCCTTTGGCGCAACGGCGCTGGCGCGGTCAGGGCGGTGAAATTGATCTGATCGTCCGGGATGGGGATGGCTTGGTGTTTGTCGAGGTCAAGCAAAGCCGCGATTTTGATCGCGCCCTGTCTCATGTCACGCCCCGGCAGGTGATGCGCCTACAATGCGCTGCCGAAGAATATCTTGGTACCCAGCCCAAGGGGGCGCTGACAGATGTGCGATTCGATGTGGCCTTGGTGAATGCTTATGGTGACATCCGCGTGATCGAAAACGCCTTCGGGGCGTAGCATACATTGCCTCTCTGACCTGCTTGGGCCACATATGGGTTAAAGCATGAGGGTATGCGCATGAAAATCGCCTTTCAAATGGACCCGATTTCCGAGGTCAACATCAACGCAGACAGCACGTTCCGCCTTGCCGAAGAGGCGCAGGCGCGCGGGCATGAGCTGTTTTACTACGGTCCCGATCAACTGGCCTATGAAGAGGGGCGGATCACCGCGCGCGGGCAGAGGATGACAGTGCAGCGCGTGGCGGATTGCCCTGCCGTTCTGGGCGACCACGTTCAAGTCGATCTGGAGGATATGGACGTGGTCTGGCTGCGTCAGGATCCGCCGTTCGACATGCACTACATCACCACGACGCATCTGCTGGATCGTCTTGCGGGCAAGACGCTGGTGGTCAACGACCCTTTCTGGGTACGGAACTACCCGGAAAAGCTGCTGGTTTTGAACTTTCCCCAGTTGACGCCGCCGACGACCATCGCGCGTGATCTGCAAACCATCAAGGCCTTCAAGGAAAAGCATGGCGACGTGATCCTCAAGCCGTTGTACGGCAACGGCGGCGCTGGCGTCTTCCGTCTGGATGCCAACGACCGCAACCTGTCGTCCTTGCATGAGCTGTTCACCGGCTTCTCGCGTGAGCCCTTGATCGTCCAGAAATATCTGCCCGACGTCAGCAACGGCGACAAACGCGTGATTCTCGTGGACGGCGAGCCGGTTGGCGCGATCAACCGCGTTCCGGCCAAGGGCGAAGTTCGCTCCAACATGCACGTTGGGGGACGTCCCGAGAAGGTTGGTCTAACCGAGCGAGATCTTGAAATTTGCGCCACCATTGGCCCCGTTCTGCGCGAAAAGGGTCAGGTTTTTGTGGGCATTGATGTGATCGGCGACTACCTGACCGAGATCAACGTGACCTCGCCCACCGGCATCCAAGAGCTGGAACGGTTTGACGGCATCAACGTCGCCGAGAAGATCTGGCAAGCCATCGAGGCAAAGCTCGCATGAGCTGGCAGCTGCAACTGTTGAACGCGCAGTTGCGGCTGACCGTGAAACGCCGGTTGCTGCGCGTGCCGGACGTAACGACCGCGCGACAGGACTTCGACTTTGCGGCGGCGTTTTCTTTCGTGCCAACGCCTTTGATGCGGCATTTGGTGCGGCCCGGCGGGCTGCATTGGATTTCGGCGGGCCCGTTCAAGCCGGGCCGGGTCATCCTGTATTTTCACGGGGGTGGCTATATCGTCGGCAGCCCGTGGACGCATGAGGCAATGCTGGCGCGGCTGGCCAAGCTCTCGGGTGTCGAGGTGTGCGCGCCGCGCTACCGTCTCGCGCCCGAAGCGCCGTTTCCGGCGGCCTTTGACGACGCCTGTGCTGCGTGGGGGCGTTTGCGCGCGCTGGGCTATGCGCCGGGCGACATCCTCATCGGCGGCGATTCGGCCGGGGGCGGGCTGGCCTTGGCGCTGGTGGCCCGGCTGTGTCAGCTGGGCACTCCGCCCGCTGCGGTCTTTGCCCTGTCGCCCTGGACCGATCTGGCGATGACGGGCGACAGCCTGCGGGACAACGCCCAAAGCGATTCGATGTTGCCGGTCGCGCGGATCGAAGAATTGACCGAGTATTACCTGCAAGGGGGCGATCCCCGCGACCCCAAGGCCTCGCCGCTTTATGCCGAGTTTCCCGAATGCCCGCCGGTCTTGCTGCACCATTCCAAGGCGGAAATCCTGCGCGACGACACACTGCGCATGGCCGAAAGACTGCGCGCGCAAGGGGCGACGGTCACCACCCAGGCCGAAGAGACCGCGCCGCACGTCTGGCACCTCTTCGACGGCTGGATTCCCGAAGCGCGGCAGTCGATCCGCAGCATCGCGCGCTTTGTTCAGACCTCCTTTGCGGCCACCAGCCGATAGGACAGGGCTTCGCCCAAATGCGGGCGGCGGATGTTTTCCGACGAATCGAGATCGGCAATGGTGCGGGCCACGCGCAGGATTCGGTGATAACCCCGCGCGGTCAGGCCCATGCGCTCGGCGGCGCGCGACAACAGGGCTTTACCCTCGCTGTCCAAGGTGGCGATGTCCTCTAATACGCGGCCCTCGGCGTCGGCATTGGTGCGGCAACTTGGGTCTGCGTCAAAGCGTGCGGTCTGGATCTGACGGGCGGCGATCACCCGCGCGGCGACCTCGGCAGAGCTTTCTCCGGCGGGGGGCGCTTCGAGATCGGTGAAATCTACCGGAGGCATCTCAATCCGCAAATCAAAGCGATCCATCAAGGGGCCGGAAATCCGATTCATGTAGTCTTCACCGCAGTTGGGCGCGCGGGAACACGCCTGCGCTGGCACCGTTAAATACCCGCATTTACAAGGGTTTGCCGCCGCCATCAGCAGGAACCGACACGGATAGGTCACATGGGCGTTGGCGCGCGAGACCATGACCTCGCCGGTCTCGATCGGTTGGCGCAGGGTTTCCAGCACGTCGCGGGGAAACTCGGGCAATTCATCCAGAAACAGCACGCCATTATGCGCGAGGCTGACTTCCCCCGGTTTCGCGCCGCGCCCACCCCCGATGATCGACGCGCGAGAGGCAGTGTGATGCGGGTCGCGAAAGGGGCGACTCCGCGAGATGCCACCCTCTTTCAGCGCACCCGCAACGGACTGGATGATTGAGGTCTCAAGCGCTTCCATCGGGGACAATGGCGGCATGATGCCGGGCAAGCGCTTGGCCAGCATGGATTTTCCCGCCCCGGGCGTGCCGATCATGATCATGTGGTGTCGCCCGGCGGCGGCGATTTCCAGCGCCCGTTTGGCGCGCTCTTGGCCTTTGACGTCCCGCAGGTCGCGGGCGGCCAAGTCATGCGTCACTTCGCCGGGCCGGGCCGGGTCCAGCAGCGCCTTGCCAGTGAAATGTTGCACAAGGTCAATCAGGTTGCGCGCGCCCAGCACATGGCAGGCGTCGACCCAAGCGGCTTCGGGCGCAGAGGCGCGCGGGCACAGCAGCGCGCGGTCGTCATTGGCGGCGCTAAGCGCGGCGGGCAGGGCACCGAGCACCGGGATCAGCCCACCGTCCAGAGACAGCTCGCCCAAGGCAACGGTCTGCGCGACGGCCTCTTTGGGGATCACCTCCAGCGCGGCCAACAGGCCCAAGGCGATGGGAAGGTCAAAGTGTGAGCCTTCCTTGGGCAGGTCGGCGGGGGACAGGTTCACCGTGATCCGCTTGGACGGCAGCGCGATCGACAGTGACGCCAGCGCCGCGCGCACCCGGTCGCGCGCCTCGGACACGGCTTTGTCCGGCAGGCCCACGATAGAGAACGCGGGCAGGCCGGCGGTCACGGCGCATTGCACTTCGACCGAGCGCGCCTCGACGCCTTGGAACGCCACTGTGTAGGCAAGAGCAACCATGAAAATCCCCGAAGGTTAACCTGCGCAGGATGGGTTACTCTTGGTTAGCAGCCGGTTAACGCCTGAAGCAAGCCGATGAAACAAACCGAGGAAACAGCGGCCTATTTGGACGGCATTAGTTCCCGATCCGTCACATGTTACGCGCGTCTCTTTGGTCGCGGTCGGGTCAACCCGGTACGCCGAAAGCGGCTTTTGCCCCGCCGCCCAATCCCGTTTTGTGCGTTGAAAAATCAGGGTTTGTCATGGGCGCATAGCGGGCACTCGAAAAAAATCCACGCCGAAAATGAACCAATCGGCGGGTTCGTGCGTAATACCTGTCAAAGCCCCACCTGAACGGGGCGCTAGAATGGGGAACCGCCGATGGCACTAGATGCAAATTCCGACCAGAGCTTTTCTCGCAAAGCCATGAAGGCAGAATTGCTGGATGCCGAGACAGAATTGGCGCTGGCCTATGCGTGGCGCGATCACCGGGACGAAGCCGCTTTGCATCGCCTGATCACCGCCTATATGCGGCTTGCGATTTCCATGGCAAGCAAGTTCCGCCGCTATGGCGCGCCCATGAATGACCTGATCCAAGAGGCGGGTCTGGGCCTGATGAAGGCCGCTGACAAGTTTGACCCCGATCGCGGCGTGCGCTTTTCGACCTATGCGGTCTGGTGGATCAAGGCGAGCATCCAAGATTACGTGATGCGCAATTGGTCGATGGTGCGAACCGGCTCGACCTCTTCGCAAAAGTCGTTGTTCTTCAACATGAAGCGTGTCGCAGCCCGGATCGAACGCGAGGCCGCCGCCGAGGGGCAAAAGCTCGACGGGCATCAGTTACGTCACATGATTGCGTCCGAAATCGGTGTGCCGCTGCGTGACGTCGAGATGATGGAAGGGCGCCTGAGCGGGTCCGATTATTCCCTGAACGCGACGCAGTCGGTCGAGGATGAGGGCCGCGAGTGGATCGACACCCTAGAGGATGACAATGCGCAAGCCTCTGAGATCGTTGAGGATGACCACGACCGCGCCCAGCTGCGCGACTGGCTGGTCGCGGCGATGGGGTCTTTGAACGAGCGCGAACGCTTTATCGTACGCGAACGTAAATTGCGCGACGAGGCGCGGACGCTGGAATCCCTCGGGACCGAGCTAGGCCTGTCCAAGGAGCGTGTCCGCCAGCTGGAGGCGGCGGCATTTACGAAAATGCGCAAGGCGCTTGAAGCGCAGTCCGGCGAGGTGCAACACTTCCTCGCATGAGATATGCTTGGATTTTAGCGCTTTTCCTGGCCCCCGCAGCCCATGCTGACGGGGGTTTTGGCGCGGATGTGCTGTTCTTGGGCGAGGTCCACGACAACCCCGCGCACCACCTGAAACAGGCCGAAATCATCACGCAAGTCGTGCCAAAGGCCGTCGTCTGGGAGATGCTCACGCCCGATCAAGCGGCGCGGGTCACGCCCGACGCGCAAGATTTGGGCGACCTGTTACAATGGGAAGAAAGCGGTTGGCCCGATTTTGCGATCTACGCCCCGGTGTTCGACGCAGCCAATGAAGCGACCCATTACGGCGCGGCCATCCCGCGCGATCAGGCGCGCGCCGTGATGCAAACGCCCATCGCCGAGGTGTTCGGGGCGGATGCGGCGCAGTTCGGCCTTGATCAGGCCTTGTCCGAGGATCAGCAAACCGCGCGAGAGGCCATGCAGATGGCGGCGCATTGTGACGCGCTGCCCGCCGAGATGCTACCGATGATGGTGGATATTCAACGGCTTAGGGACGCCGAGCTGGCGCGCCAAGCGCTGAAGGCACACACCGACACCGGCGGCCCCGTCGTGGTCATCACCGGTAACGGCCACGCGCGCATGGACTGGGGTGCACCCGCCGCGCTGACCCTCGCCGCGCCCGATTTGCACATCTACGCGCTGGGGCAGGGCGAAGCTGGTCGCGGCGCGCCGGATGGGGTTTTCAACGCCCTGAAAGAGGCCGCCCCGGTGGACCGAGGCGACCCCTGCGAGGCCTTCAAATAGATCAGGCCGCCAGCCCGCGCCCTTTCAGCAGCGCATCGACGCCCGGCATCTTGCCCCGGAACTGGGTGTACAGCTCTGCGGCGTCCTGCGATCCGCCCTTGGACAGGATGAACTCTTCGAGCCGTTTCGCCATCGCCGGATCGAACGCGCCCTCCGCCTCTTCGAAGGCGGCAAAGGCGTCGGCGTCCATGACCTCGGACCACATGTAGCTGTAATAGCCCGAAGAATATCCATCCCCGGCAAAGACATGCGCGAATTGCGGCGTCGCGTGGCGCATGGTGATGGCGCGGGGCAGGCCCATGGCCTCTAGCACTTCGGCCTGTTTCTGCATCGGGTCCGCGGGCGCGCTGCCGCTGTGGAACTCCAGATCGACCATGGCCGAGGCGATGTATTCCACCGTGGCAAAGCCCATGTCATAGGTCGCCGCCGCCAGCACCTTGTCCAGCAAGTCCTGCGGCATCGCCGCGCTGGTTTCGGCGTGGGTGGCAAATTCCGCGAGGACTTCGGGGACCTCCAGCCAGTGTTCGTACAGCTGCGAGGGCAGTTCGACGAAATCGCGCGCCACCGACGTGCCAGAGACCATCTCGTAGGTCACATCCGACAGCATCTGGTGCAGCGCGTGGCCGAATTCGTGGAACAACGTCCGCGCGTCGTCATAGGACAGCAGCGCAGGCTCCCCCTTGGCAAAGTTGCACACGTTCACGACGTGCGGGATGCGCGTGTCGGGGAATTTGCGCTGAGACCGGATGGCCGAGCACCACGCCCCAGAGCGTTTCGACCCGCGCGCGAAGTAGTCACCGATGAACACCGCGATGACCTCGCCGCCGCGCGACACCTCCCAGGCGCGCGCATCGGGGTGGTACAGCGGCACGTCCAGCGGCGCAAATTCCAGCCCGAACAGGCGCTGCGCACAGGCAAAAGACGCCTCGATCATGCGATCGAGCTGGAAGTACGGCTTGACCTCGGACTCGTCCAAATCATGCAGCGCCTTGCGGCGCTTTTCCGCGTAATAGCGCCAATCCCACGGCTCCAGCGGCCCGTCGATCCCATCGGCGTGCAGCATCTTTTCCAGCTCGGCCCCGTCGGCGACGGCGGCGGCGCGGGCAGGGGCCCAGACGTCATTCAGCAGCTTGCGCACGGCGGCGGGCTCACCGGCCATCTCGGTTTCCAGCTTGAAATGCGCGAAATCGGGGTAGCCCAGCAGCTTGGCACGCTCTTCGCGTAAGGAAAGCGTCTCGGCAGCGATGCCCCGGTTGTCGGTGGCCCCGCCGTTGGCGCCACGCGCGGCCCATGCCTCGAACGCGATTTTACGCAGGTCGCGGCGCGGCGAGAATTGCAGGAACGGCACCACGATAGACCGCGACAAGGTCAGCACCGGGCCACCTGCCTCGCGCTCTGCCCCCGCCGAGGTCATGGCGTTCACGAGAAAGCCGGGCAGCCCCTGCATCTCGTCCTCGGCCATGGGGCGGAACCAGTCGCGCTCATCGGCCAGCAGGTTCTGGGTGAACTGTGTCCCAAGCGCCGCCAGCCGCTGGGTGATTTCCTTCATCCGTGCGTCATCGTCGCCCTCCAGCGACGCACCCGCCCGGACAAACCCGCGATGCAACAGCATCAAAACGCGCGCCTGCTCATCTGTCAGGTCCAGCGTGTCGCGCGCTTGCCACAGCGTGTCGATCCGTTGGAACAGCGCCTTGTTGGCGTAGATCGCCGATCCATGCGCCGCGAATTTGGGGGCATAATCGCGCATCAAGGCTTCGCGTGCAGGGGTGCTGTCGGCGCCCGAGATATTGTAGAACACCCCCGCCGCCTTGCTCAGCAGCGGGCCGGTGCGGAAAAACGCCTCGACCGTGTTTTCAAAGGTCGGCGCATCGGGGTTTTCGGCGATGGCTTTCACATCCGTCAGATCCTGCGCCATGCCTTGATCAAAGGCTTCGGCAAAGTGTTCGTCCTTGATCAGGTCAAAGGGCGGCAGCGCGTGCGGCGTGTCCCAATCGGACAGCAAGGGGTTGGTCATATGGGGTCTCCTACGTCTGGGACTAAGCTAGGCGTGCGCGCGGCGGGCTTCAATCGGCGACGCTGTCGGAGCGGGATTTAGATTTGGTAAATCACGCCTTGGCGCAGCAGGAAAACCCGGCCCAGCGGCGCAGATAGGCAGCGATGGAGGGCTGGCCATCCAGCCGGTCGGCCAAAGTGCGGGCAAAGGCGCGCTGCTGATCGGCCTGTGCGGCAGGGCCGGTGGGGGTGTCCTCTGGGATCGCCTCAAAGGTATAGCCGTCTGCGCCGGGAAAGCCGTAATGCGCCTGCCCGCAGTCGAGGCAGATCACCTCCGTCTCGTACAAAGGCGCGCCCTGAAGGGCGATTGCAAGCTCGCTGGCCTTGGCGAGCGCCGCCGGTCCCACCAGCAAATATCCACAATTCTCATGGGTTTGCGCCTCTGTGATGCAATCCTCGGCGATCAGCGGCGCGGTCTTTCGCGCCCAATCGGCCAGCGCGGCCATCTCGGCCCCGTACTGCGTCCGCAACGTGTCAGCGGGCGCGGAATTGCCCCCGCAACAGGCCTCGGCCAAGACCAAGGCCATGCCATCCCCGGCGTGCAAGGCGTAGCCCGCGCAGTAAAGCACCCAAGACGCGAACTCCAGCACCTCGCGCCGCGCGGGCATCTCTAGCAGCCACGGCAAGGCGGCCCAGGTCACGGGGTAAAGCGTTTCCTGATGGTGCAGCTTTTCCCAGAACAGATCGCGTGCCAGATCGGTGTGCCATTCGGCGCTCAACGCCCGCAAAACGCCGGGGACATCCTGTACGCCATAAGGGCCGAACAGCGCCCCCCAGGCGGGATGATCCAGCGGCAGCTTCACCCGCAGACCGGGCAGTCGGCGCGTTTCTTCAGCCCGATCTTGCGGGTCTCGCCCCACAGCGCGTCATAGATCAGCATCTCGCCGCGCAAGACCGCGCCCGCGCCGATGATCTGCTTGACCGCCTCGACCGCCATCATTGAACCGACCACGCCGGGCAGGGGGCCAAGCACGCCCGCTTCGGCGCAGGACGGGGCCAGCCCTTCGGCGGGCGCTTCGGGGAAAATGCACTGGTAGCAGGGGCCACCATGGGCCGGATCAAACACCGACACCTGCCCCTCCCACTGGCTAAGCGCGCCTGAAATCAACGGCTTACCCTGCGACACGCAAATCCGGTTCGCCAGATAGCGCGTGTCAAAATTGTCGGTCCCGTCCAGCACCACGTCATAGTCGCCGATCAGATCCTCGGCGATGTCGCTCGTCAAACGCCGCTGGTAGGGGCGCACCTCAAGGTAGGGATTGACCGCCTTCATGGCGCGCTCGGCGCTGAACACCTTCGGCTCGCCAATGTCCTGATCGCGGTGGATCACCTGCCGTTGCAGGTTGCCCACGTCAACTTCATCGTCGTCGATCACCCCGATGGTGCCAACCCCCGCCGCCGCCAGGTACAGCAGGGCAGGCGACCCAAGGCCCCCCGCGCCAATCACCAACACCTTGGCTTGCTTGAGCTTTTTCTGCCCCGGCCCGCCCAGCTCGCGCAGCACGATATGGCGCAGATAGCGGTCCAGCTCGCCATCGGCGAAGGTTCCCTCGGGCTTGGTCACAGGCGGCTCCTTTTGTTCGGCCCTGTTTCGTAACTTGCCCAGCCCCATGCGGTAAAGCAGCACCAAGGCCGCAATCCCCAGCAAGATCAGCCAAGGGGCCGCACGCCCGCCGGTCGCCACCCGCAGCCCGTTGCCCTCAGGCAAAACCAGCTGGGCCAAAACCACCACGCCAAGGATGCCGCAAATCACGCCCCAGCGCAGCCGCACCGGCGCGCGCATCACCGCGCCCAAGGCGTAAACCAACAGGCAAAGCCCCAGCACCAAGCCCATCAGTCGCGCCCCGTCGAGCCGAACCCGCCGCTCCCCCGCACGGTCTCGGGCAATTCCTCGGCCACCGCAAAGGACGCCACCACCACCGGCGCCACCACCATCTGGCAAATCCGCTCACCATGGCGGATCACAAACGGCTCACTCCCGGCGTTCATCACGATCACCCCCAACGGCCCGCGATAATCGCTGTCAATCGTGCCGGGACTGTTCGGCAAAGTGATCCCATGTTTCAGCGCCAACCCGGACCGAGGCCGCAACTGCACCTCGTATCCTTCAGGAATTGCCATCCGCAGCCCCGTCGGCACCAAGGCCCGCGCCCCGGCCTCGAGCACAACCTCGCCGCGATCCGGCAGGTTCGCCCGCACATCGGCCCCCGCGGCCCCCGCCGTCTCATAGGCCGGCAAGCCCAAAGACCGATCGGCCCCGGCGTCCCACGCAAAGATGATCTCGACCATGGCTTCTTCTCTTTCCAAATATCCAAACTGCAGTGCGCTCACCCCGCGCTCAACGCCTCGGCGATGCGCTCCGCCAGCTTCTTTGCGACCTCGGCCTTGCCCATGCGCGGCCATTCTTCGACCGCCTCTTCAGAGATCAGCAAAACCGCGTTCTCGGACCCGCCCATGATCCCCGTCTCGGGCGAGACATCATTGGCGACAATCCAGTCACAGCCCTTGCGTTTGCGTTTGGCGGTGGCGTGGGCCTGCACGTCGTCGGTCTCGGCGGCGAACCCCACAACCAGACCGGGCCGCCCGTCGCCCATCTGCGACACCTCGGCCAGAATATCGGGGTTTTCGGCAAACTCCAGCACCGGCAGCGCGCCGTTGACCTTCTTGATCTTGCTGTCTGACGCGGAGGCCACCCGCCAATCGGCCACCGCCGCCGCGAACACCCCGGCATCCACCGGCAAAGCGCCCAGCACCGCCTCGCGCATCTCGCGCGCGCTTTCCACTTCGACCACCTGCACACCCAATGGCCGCGCCGCGTCGGCGGGACCGGTGACAAAGACCACCTCGGCCCCCAAGTCGCGCAACGCATTGGCAATCGCCGTCCCCTGCGCGCCCGACGACCGATTGGCAATGTAGCGCACCGGGTCGATCGGCTCATGCGTCGGGCCAGAGGTCACCAGCACCCGCTTGCCCGCCAAAGGCCTCGCCGCCAGCGCAGCGCGCAACGCCTCGACAATCTCCAAGGGCTCCGACATCCGCCCCGGCCCATGCTCGCCGCAGGCCATATCGCCGGAATTCGGCCCGATCACCCGCACCCCGTCCCCTTGCAGTGCCTTAAGGTTGCGCTGGGTCGCCGGATGCTCCCACATGCGCACATTCATCGCAGGCGCAATCATCACCGGCGTATCGGTCGCCATCAGCAGGGTCGAGGCCAGATCGTTGGCCAACCCGCCCGCCATCTTGGCCATCAAATCCGCGGTTGCGGGCGCAACCAGCACCAGATCGGCCACGCGGGACAGCTGGATATGGCCCATCTCGGCCTCTTTGGTCAGGTCGAACAGATCGCGGTGGACCTCTTCGCCCGCCAGCGCCGACACGCTCAAAGGCGTCACAAATTCCTCGGCGGCGCGGGTCATCACGGGCGTCACCTGCGCGCCTTGTCCGCGCAAAAGGCGGATCAGTTCGAGACATTTATAGGCGGCAATCCCGCCGCCGATGATCAAGAGTATCCGTTTGCCCGCCAGCATCTTGCGCCCTTTCGTCGTCCCTTGCGGGGTCACTATGACGGCAAAGCCCGTGCCTGCAAGCCCTGCGAGACGCTTAAAACGGCTCTTGTGTCAGCACAAAGCCTTGATCGGCCAGCAGCTGTAGCACGCCTTGATCGCCGCTCAGATGGCCCGCGCCAAAGGCGGCGACCACCGGGCCGTCGGTCTGGGCAGCAGCGTCAAGGATCACCGGAATCCACGCCTGATTGCGCTGGTTGATCAACGTTTCGGTGAACATCTGGTAGACCTGTTGCGACTCGCTTTCGTCCAAGGGAGTCAGGCGGGGCGACAGCAATTCCAGCACGATCTGGATCTCGGCGTGGGCCTCTTCGAAATAGCCCGCGAGCAGGGTTTCGAACATATCCTCGCCCACCTGCGGGCCGGTCAGGGCGGACAGCATCACCTTCACCTGCATGTCCAGCGGCACCTGCCCAAAGGCATCCAAGGCGGTGTCGAACGGCTCCAGCGCGCGGGTCGGCACTTCGCTGACGTCGGCCAACGCCTCTAGCCGCGCGTCGAGGCCATTCTTTTCCGTCAGCGCCGCTTGCAGGCAGGCGGGCACCGCCAGCAGCATCGACACGTACCACGGTTGCAGCTTGGCGGCCATGACGGGGGGCAGGCCGCGCGCCTCTATCGCGGCGGACAGCATCTGCCAGTCGTCCTCGTCCATCAGATCGGGCAGCGAGCTGCCTTGCAAGATCAGCATATCCATCCGGCTGGCGAGGGTCTGTTCCATCTCGGCCTGCTCGGTCGCGGTCATTTCCAGCAGCAGCACCCCGGCATTCTGGATCAACGGACGCAGCCGCGTGTACGGCCCGTCCAGACGCGGGTCCGCAAGGTGCATCGTGCCGATCAGGTGGATTTCCTCGTCATCCTTGACCGCTTTCCAATGGTTGCCCGTGGCAAAAGGCGTACGCCCAAGGCTTTGTTCCACAAAGACTTCATCCTCGGGGGTCAGCGTCGCGCGCAGATCTTGGCCGGTGCAGGTCGCCCCCGCAGCGGTGCTTAGCCCCAGCAGGCAGCAAAAAGTCAGTAAAAAGCGACGCATAAAATTCTCCGGTTGTGCCGGGGCATCATTTAGAACCCGCGCGCGCTGGACAAGCCCCAGAACGACGCTAAAGCTGACGCCATGAAGCGGGAGAGTGAACTTTACGCGCCGGTCAAGGCGTTCTTGTTGCGCCAAGGCTATGAGGTCAAAGGCGAAGTCGGCGCGGCGGACCTGGTGGCCATGCGCGAGGACGCGCCGCCGGTAATTGTCGAGCTCAAGCTGCGCATCACCCTGTCGCTGTTTCATCAGGCGGTGGCGCGGCTGGCGGTGACCGATCATGTCTATATCGCCGTGCCCAAACCCACCGGCAAAACGGCGCGGCGGGCGCTGAAAGACAACCTGTCGCTGTGTCGCCGGCTGGGTCTGGGCTTTATCACCGTGCGCGAGGATCAGACGGTCGAGGTGCACTGCGATCCCGGTCCTTTTGCCCCGCGCAAGAGCAAGGTGAAACAAGCCCGCCTGCTGCGAGAGTTCCAACGCCTGCGGGGCGACCCGAACGAGGGCGGCGCGACTCGCCACGGCATCGTCACCGGCTATCGGCAGGACGCCTTGGCCTGTGCGCGCTTTTTGACCGGGGCAGGGCCGTCACGCGGGCAGGACGTGGCGAAATCCACCGGGGTGAAACAGGCCACGACGATCATGCGTTCGAACCACTACGGCTGGTTCGAAAAGGTCGAAACCGGGGTCTATGCCTTGACGTCCGAGGGCCGCGAAGGACTGCGTCACTGGGGTTATTCGCTGGAGGATTGAGCCATCGCCAACCGCTCGCGGTGCAGCGTGTACAGCCCCGAGGCGACGATCACCGCACAGCCGAACAGCGTCCAACCGTCGGGCAGATCGCCGAACACCAAAAACCCGTAAAGCGTGCTCCAGATGATCAGCGAATAGTGCAGCGGCGCAAGGACCACCGCCTGCGCCATGTCCAGCGCCCGGATCACAAGCACTTCGCCCAGGGCCGAGCAGACGGTCATGCCAAAGATGACGGCCCAGACGCCCCAACCCTGCGGGGTTTCCCAGAAAAACGGCTGCAACAGCGAGGCGACCAGAGTCGCGGTGATTGAGGTATAGGCCACCGTTGTCGCCACCGGATCGCCCCCCGCCAAGAAGCGTGACAGGATTTGCCGCGAGGCGAACAGGCAGGCCGCCAGCACGACGAAAAAGATCGCCGGGTGGAACACGCCAAGGCCGGGGCGGATCACCACCAGCATCCCGGCAAAGCCGATGGCCACGGCGATCCAGCGCCGGATGCCGACGGTTTCCTTTAGCACCAGCGCGCCCACCACGGTCACCACGAAAGGCGCGATAAACGACACCGCTGTAGCATCCGCCAGCGGCACGTCGCGCACCGCAAACAAGAAACACACCGCCGAGGCGACCGCCGCCAACCCGCGCGAGATTTGCAGCACCGGGTTCTTGGTGCGCAGAAGATGCGTGCCGCGCATGGCGATCATCACCACAACGCCAAGGAACAGCCCCAGCAGGCGCAGCCAGACGATCTGCACCGGATGCAGCGTTTCCGTCAGCACTTTGGCCTGCACATCGCAGGCGGCAAAGGCGAAAAAGCCAAGCGCCATCAGGACAATCCCGCGCATATTGTCGGGCTGCCGGACGGGCGGCGGGGCGCTGCGCAGCGGCGCGGCTTGGGGTGCGGGCATGTGGGGGCCTTTCAGGTGGTCTGATCTGTGGCAGACGGTCGCAGGTTAGACCCGATGGTCAGGAATGAAAAGCGGTGCGCGCCTATAGCGTCAAAAGTTTTGCCCAACCCTGCGTTCCGCGCGCCGACAGGAAAAGGGGCATGGCCCGGACCTCTTTACTATAGTCAGGCACTATCCGCCGCGCCGCCAGGCACAAGATCCGCGATGCTGCCGTGCAGCATGAAACGCCTACTGACAGCCGTGTAAAAATTTCCTTCACCAAAGCGCAAATTTTCCGCCCCGCCCCCGTTGACTCGCGCTTGGACGCTGCCTAACTCTGCGTCCGTTAGCACTCGACCAAGGTGAGTGCTAATGGTCTGCTCGATGAGCGAGGGACCTAGGGAGTAACTTTGAGCCAGGAGAACTCAGAGATGGCATTCAAACCGCTTCATGACCGTGTGCTGGTGCGCCGTGTGGAAAGCGACGAGAAGACCGCAGGCGGTCTGATCATCCCCGACAGCGCAAAAGAAAAGCCCGCAGAGGGTGAAATCGTCGCTTGCGGCGAAGGCGCACGCAAGGACAGCGGCGAGCTGATCGCCATGGCCGTGAGCGCAGGCGACAAGGTCCTGTTCGGCAAGTGGTCGGGCACCGAAGTCACCGTCGACGGCGAAGAGCTGCTGATCATGAAGGAAAGCGACATCCTCGGGATCATTTCCTAAGGCACGTCCCCGGCGCGCCGTAGGGCGGCCGTTTCTTCAAACCCCAACATTCATTCAGGAGAACGCACATGTCTGCAAAAGACGTCAAGTTCGATACCGACGCCCGCACCAAGATGCTGAAAGGCGTGAACATTCTCGCCGACGCGGTCAAAGTGACCCTCGGCCCCAAAGGCCGTAACGTCGTTCTGGACAAGTCCTTTGGCGCGCCGCGCATCACCAAGGACGGTGTCTCTGTCGCCAAAGAGATCGAGCTGGAAGACAAGTTCGAGAACATGGGCGCGCAGATGGTCAAGGAAGTCGCATCGCGTACCAACGACGAAGCGGGTGACGGCACCACCACCGCAACCGTTCTGGCTCAGGCCATCGTCAAAGAAGGCATGAAAGCTGTTGCAGCTGGCATGAACCCGATGGACCTGAAGCGCGGCATCGACCTCGCGACCGCCAAAGTGGTTCAGGCCATCAAGGACGCAGCCCGCACCGTCGAGAACACCGACGAAGTGGCTCAGGTCGGCACCATCTCTGCCAACGGCGAAGCTGAAATCGGTCGTCAGATCGCAGACGCGATGCAGAAAGTCGGCAACGAAGGCGTGATCACCGTCGAAGAGAACAAAGGTCTGGAAACCGAGACCGATGTCGTCGAAGGCATGCAGTTCGACCGCGGCTACCTGTCGCCCTACTTCGTGACCAACCCCGACAAGATGACCGCAGATCTCGAAGACTGCATGATCCTGCTGCACGAGAAGAAGCTCTCCTCGCTCCAGCCGATGGTTCCGCTGCTCGAGCAGGTCATCCAGTCGCAAAAGCCGCTGCTGATCATCGCAGAAGACGTCGAAGGCGAAGCGCTGGCGACCCTCGTGGTCAACAAGCTGCGCGGCGGCCTGAAGATTGCTGCTGTCAAGGCACCGGGCTTTGGCGATCGCCGCAAGGCCATGCTGCAGGACATCGCGATCCTGACCGGCGGCCAGGTGATCTCTGAGGATCTGGGCATGAAGCTCGAGTCCGTGACCATGGACATGCTGGGCACCGCCAAGAAGGTTCAGATCACCAAGGACGAGACCACCATCGTCGACGGTGCTGGCGAGAAGGCAGAGATCGAAGCCCGCGTTGGCCAGATCCGCAACCAGATCGAAGAGACCTCTTCGGACTACGACCGTGAAAAGCTGCAGGAACGCGTTGCCAAACTGGCCGGCGGTGTGGCTGTCATCCGCGTTGGCGGCATGACCGAAATCGAAGTCAAAGAGCGCAAGGACCGCGTTGACGACGCTCTGAACGCGACCCGCGCGGCCGTTCAGGAAGGCATCGTTGTGGGCGGCGGTGTTGCTCTGGTTCAGGCTGGCAAAGTGCTGGCAGGTGTCGAAGGCGAAAACGCCGACCAGAACCGCGGCATCCAGATCGTGCGCGCTGCTCTCGAAGCACCGCTGCGCCAGATCGCTCAGAACGCAGGTGTCGACGGGTCCGTCGTGGCTGGCAAAGTCCGCGAATCCGACGACCTCAAGTTCGGCTACAACGCTCAGACCGACGAATATGGCGACATGTTCTCCTTTGGTGTGATCGACCCGGCAAAAGTGACCCGTACCGCTCTGGAAGACGCGGCATCGGTTGCTGGCCTGCTGA
The DNA here is from genome assembly GCF_900176475.1 of Tropicibacter naphthalenivorans. Taxonomy (GTDB): domain Bacteria; phylum Pseudomonadota; class Alphaproteobacteria; order Rhodobacterales; family Rhodobacteraceae; genus Tropicibacter; species Tropicibacter naphthalenivorans. The sequence continues at coordinate 249,495 of NZ_FWXX01000004.1, read as the reverse complement.
TCACCACCGAAGCCATGGTTGCTGACAAGCCCGCCAAAGAAGGCGCGGCAGGCGGCGGCATGCCCGACATGGGCGGCATGGGCGGCATGGGCGGCATGATGTAATCACCTGCCTCTTGGCAGGCGGTTCATCCGCTCACAGTCTAGGAAAGGGCGTCCTTTTGGGCGCCCTTTTTCTTTTGCGATGTTCCTATCTCGTTCTCCTGTTGTTGGTTTAACGTTAGGGTTGCATTTGCAGTAGGGAATACGTCTCGCACGAGGGCAGGAAAACGCTAAGCTTTTTATGGAAAGGTCGAATCCAGGAGCAGACATGAGTCGGCGAGACGCGAAAAAGATGATGGATTTACACCTGCCCGATACCCTGCGGAAACGGCTGATCGCCACCTCGGGGGAGGCGCTGCCCTTGGCCTATTTGGTCCGCCAAGCCTTGCGCCGCGCCATGGACAGCAGCACCGGCTGGGAAGAGGATGTGACCCCCGCCGCCGGCCCCCCCGTGCAGCTGCAACTGACCACCGAAGAACGCGCGCGGCTGGACATGTGGACGACGCAGCGCTCGGTCACGCCCGAAGTGGCCATCCTGTCGCTGATTTCCGCAACGGTTTGACCCCGCGCAATGCGCCTGACAGGTTTGCGCCGAAGATGACCGGTGCGAGATTCGGGTGAAAGGGGTTTTCATGAAAGGTTTTTACGGGGCGCTGCTGGCGCTTTGCGTCGCGGGGCAGGTCTGCGCTGACGAGGCCGCCCAGCAATTGGCCGTGGGCCAGGACATCTACATGGGCGGGCGCAGCATCGTCATGGATGCCGAGGGGCGCGACGACGTCTTTCTGGCGGGCGAACGCGTCGACCTGCGCGACCCGATTACGGGTAGCGCCCATCTGGCGGGCCGCTGGGTCGAAATAGAGGGCGCGGTGGCCGGCGACGTCTATGCCATGGGCCAGCGCGTGACGGTCGCGGATCCGGTGGCGGGCGATGTGTCGGCCGCGGCGCAGCGCCTGCGCGTCAATGCCGAGGTGGGCGGCGATCTGCGCGCCATGGCCTCGGAGATGAGCATCGCGGCCCCGATTGGCGGCAATGCCATGCTGACCGGCGAGATTGTCGAGATCGACGCTGAAATCGCCGGGGACGTGGTGTTCCACGCCAGCACGGTGCGCTTTGGCCCCGATGCCCGGATCGGTGGCGCGATCCGCATCTACGAAGAGGTCGCGAACACCGTTACTATTCCCGACAGCGTCGCCAGCCCTGATCAAATCGAGCGGCGCGGCCTGTCTGGCAACCCTCTGGCCCCCGACCTGTTCGGCCAAACCGCCAAGGATCAGCGCGCCGCCGCTGGCCTGCCCAAGCCCGCGCCAGAGCCAGAGCCGCTGCCCACGGGCTTTTTGTCCGGCGTGCTGGTGGTCGCCATCCTCGGGGCTCTGCTTGCCGTGATCTGGCCGCATGGCGTGGCAGAGATGCGCCGCAGCGTGCTGGGGACACCGGGCCGCGCGCTGGCGACAGGCTTTGTGACGGTCTCTGCGGTGATCGGCTCGACCATCTTGCTGGCAATGACCCTGTTCGGCCTGTTCGTCGCGCCGGTGTCGATCCTTGCGCTGATCGTGCTGTGGGTGCTTGGCTATATCGTGGGCACCTATGCGGCGGGCGTCTGGGTTCTGGGCTGGTTCGGCGGCGGCGAGCCCATGACCAACGGCGAGCGCGCCATGGCGGCGGGCATCGGCGCGCTGGGCGTCGGGTTGCTCAGCCTGATCCCGGTGGTCGGTTGGCTGCTGCTGCTGGTGCTCAGCACCATGGGGGCGGGGGCGGTGGCCCTGCGCATCCTGCGCCCACGCCTGTTTGCCGACGGCTGAAAGCGGCTTTAATAAGGCACCGCGCCCCTGTGGCGGATAAGAGACTCCTCGGCGGGGCGCTGCCGGGGATACCCACAGCCCGATATGTGGATAAGCCTGTGCATAGGTTTTTCGGCCCGCTGAGAGCCCCCTTGCTCGTACGGGCAGGGGACTCGACTCTTGGGCGGTGATGCGTTTCGTCGGGCGCTATGACAGCTCTGAACACGAATCTCGAACAGCCCTATTGGGATCAAGGCCTGCGCGTCGCGGGCGTCGATGAGGTGGGCCGTGGCCCCCTTGCCGGCCCTGTGGTGGCCGCAGCGGTGATCCTGCTGCCCGAAGCGATCCCCGACGGCCTCAACGACAGCAAAAAGCTGACGGCCAAGCGCCGCGACCTGCTGATGCCGCTGATCCAGCAAAGCTGTCTGGTGGGCATCGGCGAGGCGACTGTTGAGGAAATCGACGAAATCAACATCCTTCAGGCGAGCTTTTTGGCGATGAAAAGGGCTGTGGAAAACCTTCCGGAGAAACCTGGGCATATCCTTGTGGATGGAAATCGCCTGCCGGTCGGTTTGCCCTGCGCCGCGACCCCGATCGTGGGCGGAGACGCCCGGTCCCCCAGCATCGCGGCGGCCTCAATTGTGGCGAAAACATGGCGGGATGATGTCATGAAAAAGATCGCGACACAGTTCCCCGGTTATGGTTGGGAAACAAACGCCGGCTATCCCACGAAATGTCACAAATCTGCACTCCGAGATATGGGGGTCACCCCACACCATAGACGTTCGTTCAAACCCGTACGCGATATCTTGTGTCGAGACTAATTCGTAAAGCTCTGATTAAATAAAGAAATTGACGGTGATTCGAGTTTTCCGCAGATTCATCCCCAACCAATGAGCCCGAAAAAGGGCCGGGGACAGAGAGCAGAGAATGACGAAAATGACCAAGTTGAAGGGGGCTGACGGCCTCCCGCTCAATAGTATTTTGGCCGGCGATTGTATCGAGGTTATGAACAGCCTTCCCGAAGGCTCGGTGGACCTGATTTTTGCGGATCCGCCCTATAACCTGCAGCTGAAAGGCGAGCTGCATCGCCCCGACAACTCCAAGGTCGACGCCTGCGACGACCACTGGGACCAGTTCAACTCTTTTGCCGCCTACGACAGGTTCACCCAAGACTGGCTGAAAGCGGCGCGCCGGTTGCTCAAGCCCGACGGGGCGATCTGGGTAATCGGCTCTTATCACAACATCTTTCGGGTCGGCTCGGCGCTTCAGAACGAAGGCTATTGGATCCTGAACGATGTGGTCTGGCGCAAGTCGAACCCGATGCCGAACTTCCGTGGCAAGCGGTTCACCAACGCCCATGAGACGATGATCTGGGCGTCCAAATCCGAAGGCGCCAAGTACACCTTTAACTACGAAGCGCTGAAAGCCCTGAACGAGGGCATCCAGATGCGCTCTGACTGGGTTCTGCCGATCTGCAATGGCGGCGAGCGCATCAAGGACGCCAACGGCGACAAGGCGCACCCGACGCAGAAACCGCATTCGCTGCTGCATCGTGTGCTGGTCGGCTCGACCAACCCCGGTGACGTGGTTCTGGACCCGTTCTTTGGCACAGGCACCACCGGCGCCGTGGCCAAGATGTTGGGTCGCGACTTTGTCGGGATCGAGCGCGAGGCGGCCTACCGCGAGGTGGCTGAAAAGCGCATCGCCGACATCCGTCCCTTTGATTCCAGTGCCTTGCAGGTCTCGCAGTCGAAACGCGCCGCGCCGCGTGTGCCGTTCGGTACGCTGGTCGAACGCGGGATGCTGCGCCCGGGCGAAGAGCTGTGGTCGATGAACGGTCGCCACAAGGCCAAGGTTCGCGCCGACGGCACGCTGATCGGCGACGACATCAAGGGCTCGATCCATCAGGTGGGCGCGCATCTGGAAAACGCCCCGTCCTGCAACGGCTGGACCTACTGGTGCTTCAAGCGCGAAGGCAAAGTGGTGCCGATCGACATTCTGCGCCAGCAGATCCGCGCCGAGATGGAATAACCGTCCCTTTCAGGCATTCAAGAATTCAAGAACACCGCCGGTGCCCCGCTTCATGCTGCGGGCACTAACTGGCCCCGCCTGTCTTTCGACCGGCGGGGCATTTTTCGTCTTGGATTTGGCCCCAAGACACAACGCGAGGAGAAGACGCGTCTGGTAAAATCTGTCCTGAAAAGGGTGGACAGGCTGGGAAGCATCCTGTGCCTATCATGGTACCTGTTAAGAACAGGTTAGCGGCGGCACACTTGGGGCTTTCGCTTTGCGCTGCAGATGCTAAGCCTTGAGACATGGATATACGCGCGCTTTTGATGGGGCTGGCCTTTGCGGTCATGTGGTCATCGGCTTTCACCTCGGCCCGGATCATCGTCGCAGCGGCGCCGCCCCTGTCGGCCTTGGCCTTGCGATTCCTATTGTCGGGCCTGTTGGCGGTCGCGATCGCCTTGATCCTGCGGCAAAACTGGCGGCTCACGCGGGCGCAGTGGCGTGCAACCATCATCTTTGGCGTCTGCCAGAATGCGCTGTATCTGGGCCTGAACTTCGTCGCGATGCAAACGGTGCAGGCGTCGCTTGCGGCGATCATCGCCTCAACGATGCCGTTGCTGGTCGCCTTGGCCGGCTGGCTGTTTTTCCGCGATAAATTGCGCCCCCAAGCGGTCGCAGGCCTGTTCGCAGGCGTCTTGGGCGTGGCGCTGATCATGGGCGGCCGCATGAGCGCCGGTCTGGATTGGCAGGGCGTCGCGCTGTGCGTTGGCGGGGTGATCGCCCTGACCGTGGCCACGCTGAGCCTGCGCGGGGCGACCTCTGGCGGCAACTTCATGATGGTGGTCGGCCTGCAAATGCTGGTCGGCAGCGCGGCCCTCTGGCCGTTTGCTCTGACGCTCGAAGAGGTGGCGGTGCGCTGGTCGTGGCAACTGGTTGCGGCCTTCGCCTATACCACGCTTGTGCCGGGTCTGGCGGCGACCTTTGTCTGGGTGCTGCTGGTGAATCGCATCGGTGCGGTCCGCGCCGCGACCTTCCATTTTCTCAATCCCTTTCTGGGGGTTGCAATCGCAGCACTGCTGCTGGGCGAAGGCCTGCACCTGCTCGATCTCGTCGGCGTCATGGTCATCGCGGCCAGCATTCTTGCGGTGCAATTGGCCAAGCTTTCACCGCAAAACTCGAAAAAATTTGGCGATTCCTAGGGAAAACTGCCGATCCGGAAAGTTTTGTTTACCTCGTGGGGCTAGGACTTTGGTCCAAGCCGGTGGCGAATGCTGCCTTTACCAATGATGCACGAGGTACCGATGGGTAGGTTCAAGATCGGAACGCAGGTCACTTTGTTCGCGGCTACCTTGTTTTTTGCGTTAACGATGGTGGTGGCCGTCAGCTGGCACATGAAGTCGACGATGATTGCGGCAGCGCAGGATCTGGCGACCTTCGCGGAAATTGACGACGCCATCATGCATCTCGAACTGGATCTGGGCCATGCTGAAATCCATTTGTTGCGACATGCCATTGGCGAACAGGGCGCGTGGGAGAATTTCCTCACAGAGTATGAGCACCTGCTAGAGGCATCTAAACCGGAGGCGTTTGCCGCCTTTGGGTCTGCTGAAATCTCGGATCAGGTTGCCCGCGTACGCGCAGAGCTGACCTCGGCGGAACAATGGTTGGCAGCCATCAAGGTCGCGCCAAGCGCCGCAGAGGCAAGCAATGAGATCAATGCCTTGGCTCTGGTTTTCGACGATGCCATTGCCGAGTTGGACAGCTTTGGCGAGACGACAGACGCGGCGGCCGAAGGGGCCATTCCGGTCGCTTTAAGGGCCGGTGAGACGGCGCAACTCGTTCTCGCGGGTGTTGCTGCGATGGCGGGCGTCGGCGCCTTGGTCCTGGCTTGGTTGTTTGGGCGGGCGCTGTCTAAGCCGATCGGAAGCTTGTCGGAGTCGGTGCGCTGCCTCACCCAGCAACAGCTGGAGTGTTCGGTGATTGGAACGGACCGCAAGGACGAGATCGGCGATATCGCGCGTGACCTGTTGGTGTTGAAGGACCGGCTGGTCGAGGCGGACGAAGTCAACGCACGCATCAAGGATGAAAACAGCCGCCGGGTTGATCTGTTCCAGACCTTCAGTCACGCGATGAGCCGTCTTAAAGGCGGCGATCTTGAATCGCGGATTGAGGCCGAGGAATGGGAAGATCTGGGTGACAGCTACGTCAAGCTCTGCACGGATTTCAACAACTTGGCCTCGGCCCTGGAGGAATTGGTTGGATCGCTGCGGCAAAGCTCGGAGACGGTTCAAGCCAATGCAACGGATCTTTCGGGGATGTCCGACGAGATGTCGCGCCGCGCCGAAGTGCAGGCCGCCACCTTGGAACAAAGCGCAGCGGCACTGGATGAGTTGTCGGAAAGCGTGCAATCGGCTGCTCGCCGCGCCGAAGAAGTCGATTCGATGGTGGGCGAGGGGCGCAAGCGCGCCGAAGAGGGGGGCGTCGTCATGGGCAACGCCTTGGCGGCGATGAGTTCGATCGCCAAGTCGTCCGAGCAGATCACCCAGATCATTGATGTGATCGATGACATTGCCTTTCAGACCAACCTGTTGGCGCTCAACGCCGGGGTCGAAGCCGCCCGCGCCGGTGAGTCCGGCAAAGGCTTTGCCGTTGTCGCGTCCGAGGTCCGCAACCTTGCGCAACGGGCCGCAGAATCCGCCAGCGAGATCAAGGATCTGGTGCTCAACAGCACGCAACAGGTGGCCGACGGGGAAAAGCTGGTGCAGCAGACCTCCGAAACCTTGGGGCACATCGTGCAAAGCGTGACGGATGTGTCCGGCATGATCTCTGACATTGCCGTATCCGCGCGCGAACAGGCCAGCGGTGTTCAAGAGATCAACATTGGCGTGTCCGAACTCGATAAAGTGACCCAGCAGAACGCCGCCATGGTCAGCGAAACCAGCGCCGCCAGCCAGCAACTCAGCACCGAGGCCACCCGCCTGAGCGACCTGCTGTCGCGGTTCAGCGGCGGTGTCGCCCAAGCCGCGCTCAGCGGATTGAACATGAACCCCGGTGATGAGATGTTCTACCTTCCCGATCCGCAAGCCAAGTCCACGCCTGCGCTGTCCAAAAATCCGGCAGATGAGTTTTGGGATATTCCCGAACCGTCCAAAAGCGCGCCGCCCGTCGCCGTCGGCGCGGGCAATGACGCGGTTTGGAAGGATTTCTAGGGGTTAGCCCTGCGGTCCAATCCGCCCACCGGCCTCGCCGATTTGGCCTCGATGCAACAGCAAGTGATCCAGCAACACACAGGCCATCATCGCTTCGCCAACGGGAACCGCGCGGATGCCGACGCAGGGATCGTGACGCCCCTTTGTGATGATCTCGGTGTCTTCGCCCGATTTGGTGATCGTCTTGCGCGTCGTCAGGATCGACGACGTCGGCTTGACCGCGAACCGGGTGATGATTTCTTGCCCGGTGGAAATCCCCCCCAAGATCCCCCCCGCATGGTTCGAGGAATACTCCGGCCCATTCGGCCCCATGCGAATCTCATCGGCATTCTCGGTGCCGGTCAGACAGGCCGCCGCCATGCCGTCGCCGATTTCGACGGCCTTCACCGCGTTGATCGACATCATGGCTGCCGTAATATCGGTGTCCAGCTTGCCGTAAATCGGCGCCCCCAGCCCGGCGGGCACGCCGCGCGCCGTGACCTCGACCACCGCGCCAACGCTGTCGCCGGACTTGCGCAACGCATCCAGATCGGCGGCCCAGGCTTCGGCGGTTTCGGCATCCGGGCACCAGAACGGGTTCTGCTCAATCTGCGCCAAATCATACCGCGAGGGCTCCGCCTTTCGCGCGCCCATTTGCACCATGTACCCGGCGATCTCGACCCCCGGCATCAACGCCGCCAAAGCCGCCCGCGCCACGCCACCCGCCGCAACCCGCGCCGCGGTTTCTCGCGCCGAAGAGCGTCCGCCGCCGCGGTAATCACGAATTCCGTATTTCTGCCAATAGGTGATATCCGCGTGGCCGGGGCGGAACTTTTCGACGATATCGCCGTAATCCTTGGACCGCTGATCGGTGTTCTCGATCATCAACTGGATCGGCGTGCCGGTCGTCTTGCCTTCGAACATGCCGGACAGAATCCGCACCGCATCGGGTTCGCGCCGCTGCGTGGTGTATTTGTTCTGGCCGGGTTTGCGCTTGTCGAGCCAATGCTGAAGCATCTCTTCGGTGATTTCGATCCCCGGAGGGCAGCCATCGACCGTGGCGCCCAACGCGGGTCCGTGGCTTTCACCCCAGGTGGTGACTCGGAAGAGATGTCCAAACGTGTTCATGCTCATGGGCGTGTCTCCTTTGGGGGTGTCCTAGGGCAGGGCGCGCGGCGGCTCAAGGCATTTCGGCTTGCAAGACCGCCGCACCGGCCCTAGGTTCCCCAGTGCCTCGGGGTGCTGAGAGACAACTCAGCTGAGATTTGCGTACCCGCATCAACCCGTTGAACCTGAACCGGTTAAAACCGGCGGAGGGAAGGTGCAGCGCCCCGTCGCGACATTTTACCCTCTCGCCGCATTTTTGGAGGACGCCATGAAGGCACCTTTTCTTGCAGCGGGATTTTTCCTTGCAACCGCCGCCTCGGCCGAGACGCTGACCGTCTACGCGCCGGATTACTTCACATCAGAGTGGGGGCCGGGCCCCAAGATCGAAGAGCTGTTCGAGGCGCAGTGTGACTGCGATTTGCAGTTCAAGCCCGGCGATCTGCTGCCGCGCCTGATGCTCGAAGGCGAACGCACCGAGGCTGACGTGGTCATCGGCCTCAACACCGATGTGACGAAAAAGGCCCGCGAGTCCGGGCTGTTCGCGCCGCATGGCGTGGACCTGTCGCCGCTGACGCTGCCGCTGGAGTGGACCGATAACGTGTTCTTGCCGTTCAACTACGGTCACACGGCGTTCATCTATAATACCGAAAAAGTAACCACGCCGCCCGCGTCGTTCCAAGCGTTGCTGGACGCGCCGGACGATCTGCGTCTGGTGATCCAAGACCCGCGCAGCTCGATTTCGGGCCTCGCGCTGGTGCTGTGGGTGCAGTCGGTCTATGGCGATCAGGCGCAGGACGCTTGGGCCAAGCTCGCGCCGAAAATCGTAACCGTGACAAAGGGTTGGTCCGAAAGCTACGGTCTGTTCACCGATGGCGAAGCGGATATGGTCCTAAGCTACACAACCTCGCCCGCCTATCACATCATCGCCGAGGGCGATGAGACGAAAAAGGCCGCGATCTTCCCCGAGGGGCACTACTTCATGGTCGAACTGGCCGCCAAGGTGGCGGGCAGCGACCAGCCGGAATTGGCGCAGGACTTCATGGACTTCATCCTTTCTCAGGATTTCCAGTCCATGATCGCCACGGGCAACTGGTCGATCCCGGCAGCTTTGGATCAGGCACAGTGGCCCGAGGGCTTCCAAAAGCTCGACCTGCCGGAAAACGTGCTGTTCTACTCCGAGGATGAGGCGGCCGAGGTGCGGGACGCGGCCATCGAGGCATGGCGCGCCGCGTTGTCGCAATAAAACGACCGCTGACATCAGCGGGGATCATCGCGGCATTGGCCCTCGTGTCTTTGACACTTGGGCCGATTGTCGCCGTGGTTTTGCGCGCGGGCGGACTTGGGGCCATCGGACCGGGTGATTGGCACGCCTTTCGCTTTACCCTGTTCCAAGCCCTTCTGTCTGCGGGCTTTTCCGTGATCCTTGCGATCCCGGTGGCGCGCGCCTTTGCACGGCGCAGGTTCGCAGGGCGGGGCGTTTTGGTCACGCTTATGGGCGCGCCGTTTATCTTGCCGGTGATCGTCGCGGTTATCGGCTTGATCGCGGTTTTCGGTCAGAACGGCGTGGTGAACGCAATCCTAACCACGGTTGGCCTGCCCAAAATCGACGTCTACGGGCTGCACGGCGTCGTCTTGGCCCATGTATTCTTTAATCTTCCGCTGGCGACGCGGATGCTGCTCCAAGCGCATCTGGCCATCCCGGCAGAGCGGTTTCGATTGGCGGCGTCCCTCGGACTTGGGCCTTGGGCGTTTTTCCGCACCATCGAATGGCCGTTGATTCGGCGGATCGCGCCGGGGGCTTTTGCGGTGATTTTCGTGATCTGCCTGACCTCCTTTGCCGTAGCGTTGACGCTGGGCGGCGGCCCGCGCGCCACCACCGTGGAACTGGCGATTTATCAAGCCATGCGGTTCGATTTTGACCTTGGGCGCGCCGCTGTCTTGGCGGTGATGCAACTGGCCTTGGCGCTGATCGCGGGCATCGTTGCACTGAAAGTTTCGCATATGGATGGGTTCGGCGTGGGGCGCGACCGGCAAGTGGCCCGTTGGGACGGGCGCAGCCTTTGGGCCCGAGGCTGGGACGCCGCGTGGTTGGCCATTGCGGCGAGCTTTTTGTTGGTGCCGCTCGGCGCAGTGATCCTCAAGGGCGCGCCGGGGCTGGCGCTGCTGAACGCCGACACGTATCGCGCGGCGGGGCATTCTCTGGCGGTGGCGCTGGGGTCGACGGCGCTGTGCCTTGCGTGGGCTTTCCCGCTGGCGAGCAAGCGCGGGGAACTGTTGTCGCTGGCGGCCATCGCCATTTCGCCGCTGGTGCTGGGGGCGGGGATTTTCTTGATGCTGCGGCCTTATGTAAACCCGTTCAGTATGGCCCTGCCGGTGACGGGGCTGGTGAATGCGCTGATGGCCTTGCCCTTTGCCTTGCGGATTTTGCGCCCCGAAGCCGAGGCGGTCGAGGCGGATTTTGCCCGCCTGCGCGCGACGTTAAGGATGACGCGCGGCGCATGGCTGCGGCTGGTCTGGCTGCCACGGTTGCGCAGGCCCCTGGGCTTTGCCGGAGGGCTGACGGCGGCGCTGGCCATGGGTGATTTGGGCGTCATCGCGCTGTTCGCCGACCCGGACCGCACGACCTTGCCCCTGCAGGTCTACCGCCTGATGGGCGCCTACCAGATGGAGGCAGCGGCGGGCGCGGCGCTATTGTTGCTGGGGCTGTCGCTGGCGCTGTTCTGGCTGTTCGATAGAGGAGGGCGGGCGGATGCTTGACCTGCGAGACATCAAGATTGCCATGGATGGCGGGGACTTGGCGGCGAATTTCGTGGTCCCGGCGCGGCAGAAACTGGCGGTCCTGGGGCCGTCAGGCGCGGGTAAGTCGACCTTGCTGGATGCGATTGCGGGGTTTCGGCCCATGCACGCAGGGACGATCCTTTGCGATGGCGCAGAGATCACCCAATCGCCGCCAGAGCAGCGCCCGGTGTCGATCCTGTTTCAGGACGCAAACCTTTTTCCTCACCTGACCGTGGCGCGCAACCTTGGGCTGGCGCTGCGTCCCGATGGTGGACGGCTAAGCCCGGACGCCGCGCAACAGGTCGCAGAGGCGCTGACCCGCGTCGGCCTGAGCGGTTATGACGACCGAAAACCCGGCACGCTGTCGGGCGGGCAGCAGGGCAGGGCGGCGCTGGCGCGGGTGCTGCTGCAAGCGCGGCCCGTGATCCTGCTGGACGAGCCTTTCGCGGCGCTGGGGCCTGCGCTCAAGGTCGAGATGCTGGGGCTGGTCACCGAAGTGGCAGACCGGCTGGGCGCGACCGTCTTGATGGTGACCCACGACCCCGAGGACGCGCGGCGCTTTGCCGATGGGGTGATCCTTGTGGCGGACGGGCAGGCGCATCCGCCGCAGCCGACGCAAGAGTTCTTTGACGACCCGCCGCGCGCCTTTGTCGATTACGTGGGCTAAACGCCCCAAAAGCGCCCCAACGAAAAAGCCCCGCCAGATCCGGCGGGGCTTTCTTATTGTCAAAGCTCAGAAAAGCTTAGTCCTTGCGGCCGTACTTGACCGGCTTCCAGATGCGCTTGTTCACGAGGTACAGCAGCACCGACAGAACAACCAGGAAGAACACGCCGACAAAGCCAGCCTGCTTGCGGGCCATCATCTTGGGCTCGGCGGTCCACATCAGAAAGGCCGCAACGTCCTGCGACTCGTGGTGCAGCGAGTTGCTGTGACCGTCGTCGAAATCAACGTCTTCACCGGCCAGCGGCGGCGCCATGGAAATCCAGCCACCCGGGAAGGCGGTGTTGGCATACAGGGTCACGCCTGCTTCTTCCTTGGTCTCACCGGTGTAGCCGGTCAGCAGCGATGCGATGTATTCCGCGCCGCCCATGCCCTTGACCATCTGGTTGATGCCCAGACCGTAAGGACCGTGGAAGCCAGCGCGCGCCTTTGCCATCAAGGACAGGTCCGGTGCGCCAACGCCGGTGTTTTCCGGGAAGTTGTCCGCCGGACGGGCCGGGCGGAAATCGTCCAGCTCTTCGTCGAACACTTCGAAGTTCTGCGCCGCGTAGGCGCGCACTTCGTCCTCGGAGTAGCCCAGTGCGCCCTCTTCGCCCAGCGAGCGAATCGGAACGAACTTGAGACCGTGGCAGGCCGCGCAGACTTCGGTATAGACCTTGAGACCGCGTTGCAGCTGCATCTGGTCATAGGTGCCAAACGGACCCTCGAACGAGAAATCAAAGTCCTCGATGTGGCCTTCGCCGCCAGCGGCAAATGCGCCGCCAGCAGAAAGGGCCAGGGCCGTGAGGGCCGAAAGCGTGAGTTTCTTGAACATCTCTATCGGTCCTTTCTTATTCAGCAGGCGTCGTGTTGGACGACTTGCCGTAATGCGCCTCGAAGTCTTCTTCGATGGTCGCGGGGCGCGGCAGCGGCTTTTCGATCACACCCAGCAGCGGCAGGATCACCAAGAAGTAGGCGAACCAGTAGGCCGACGCGATCAGCGAGAACGACGCGTAGGGCTCTTCAGCGGGCATGGCGCCCAGCCACATCAGGGCAAAGAAGTCCACGACCAGCACCCAGAAGCACCACTTGAACGTCGGGCGGTAACGGCCCGAACGCACGGTCGAGGTGTCCAGCCACGGGGCCAGAGCCATCACGGCAATCGCGCCGAACATCGCCAGAACACCAAAGAACTTGGCGTCAACGATGCCGCCGGTGATGAAGGACGCGAACTGAACGGCCCAGACATCAGCGGTGAAGGCACGCAGGATCGCGTAGAACGGCAGGAAGTACCATTCCGGAACGATGTGTGCAGGGGTCGAGAGCGGGTTCGCTTCGATGTAGTTGTCCGGGTGGCCAAGGTAGTTCGGCATGAAGCCAACGATGGCAAAGAACACGGCGAGGATCACGGCCAGCGCGAACAGGTCCTTGATCACGAAGTAGGGCCAGAACGGAACGGTGTCCTTCTCGGCGTCTGCCTTCGAGGTGCGGCGCACTTCGACACCGGTCGGGTTGTTGTTGCCCGTGGTGTGGAACGCCCAGATGTGAACGGCGACAAGGGCCGCGATCACGAAGGGCAGCAGGTAGTGCAGCGAGAAGAAGCGGTTCAGCGTGGCGTTGTCCACCGCGGGCCCGCCCAGCAGCCAGGTCTGGATCGGCTCACCGATCAGCGGGATCGCACCGAACAGGCCGGTGATCACGGTCGCGCCCCAGAAGGACATCTGACCCCAGGGCAGAACGTAGCCCATGAACGCGGTGCCCATCATCGCCAGGAAGATCAGCATACCGATGATCCAGGTGATTTCGCGGGGCGCCTTGTACGACCCGTAGTACAGGCCGCGGAAGATGTGCGCGTACACAGCGATAAAGAACAGCGACGCGCCGTTGGCGTGCAGGTAACGCAGCATGTAGCCGCCGTTCACGTTGCGCATGATGTGCTCGACCGAGGCAAACGCCAGGTCCACATGCGGCGTGTAGTGCATCACCAGCACGATGCCGGTGACGATCTGCAACGCAAGGCAGAAGGTCAGGATGATGCCCCAGATCCACATCCAGTTCAGGTTCTTGGGCGTGGGGATCATGATGGTGTCATAGAGAAGGCCCACAATGGGGAGACGCTTGTGCAGCCACTTCTCGGCGCCCGTTGTGGGCTCGTAATGATCGTGCGGAATACCGGCCATGTTTAGCGTTCCTTATCCCAGCAGAATGGTGGTTTCGTCGACGAACTCGGCCGGCGGGACCGGCAGGTTCTCGGGCGCCGGACCTTTGCGGATACGGCCAGCCGTGTCGTAGTGAGAGCCGTGGCAGGGGCAGAACCAGCCGCCACCAACACCTTCGACGGTGAAATCGCCCGCGTTGCCCAGCGGCACGCAGCCCAGGTGCGTACACACACCCATCATCACCAGCCACTGGCCGTCCGCGTCCAGCGAACGGTTGGCGTCGGTTGCGTCTGCTGCGCCATCAAGGTTGGCGTTGCGCGCAATCGGGTCCGCCAGCGCGGAGACGTCGACGCTCTGGGCGTCTTCGATTTCGGCGGGCAGGCGGCGGCGGATGAACACCGGCTTACCAAGCCACTTGACCGTCAGCTGGCTGCCTTCGGACACGCCGGACACGTCGACACGGATGGTCGACAGGGCGCGCACGTCGGCGGACGGGTTCATTTGGTTGACCAAAGGCCAGACTGCCGCACCGGTGGTGACGACACCCGCGCCTGCTGCGGCGTAGTAGAGGAAGTCCCTCCGGGTGCCTTCGTGATCTTCTGCGTTTGACACGAGGTTCGCTCCATTGCTTGGGGGCCGCACGGGCCGCAATAAACCGTTGGCCGCAGGGAGTCTGCGACGTTTCCGGCCCGGTATGTAACGGTGTACCTTTAAGTGGTAAAGCGCTCAAAAGGCCTCAGGTCGCTTTAGCGCGGTTGTGTCGCGGTTGAAACCCACGTCGGACAGGCATTATCTGTTCGTGTTCGTTCAAGGAAGGCCCGTGATGCGACACCTGATTCTCTCGACCGCCCTCGTCTCTGCCCTGGCTGCGCCCGCTGCCGCCGAGGTGGAATTGTCCTTTTATACTGGCTGGCAGACCCTGCCGCACAGCCGCATCAGCGGCGATCTGCCCAATGGGGGCGGGTCCTACGACGAGCTTGTCGGCTGGACGGGCAAGTCCTTTTCGCCGCCGCCCTACTATGGCGCGCGGGCCACATGGTGGCGCACCGAGGATCTGGGCTTCGCGCTCGAATACACCCACACCAAGGCGTATATGCCCTCGGCCACGCGGGCTAAGTTGGGCTTTTCGCGGATGGAATTCTCGGACGGGCATAATGTCGCGACCGTCAACGTGATGAAGCGTTGGAGCAACAAATGGGGCAACGTGACCCCCTATGTGGGCGGCGGGATCGGCTTTGCCTTTCCGCATGTGGATGCGACTCATGCCAGCGGCTCGCGCACCTATGGCTTTCAGCTGACCGGCCCCGCCGTGCGCGCGATTGCCGGGGCGAGCTACCAGATCAACGATCGCTATTCGCTGTTCGGCGAGTATCAGTTCACCTTCTCGCACAACAACGGCACCTTTGATCAGGGCGGCACGTTTAAAACAAACATTAAGACCAACGCGCTGAACGTCGGTTTTTCCGTGAACTTCTAAATAAAAAAGGCGAGAGATTCCCGCCTTTCACACGCCATACAGGCCCGTGCACCCTGCGCGGGCCTTTCCTTTAGGGTGCAGTGGCCAGCATTGATTCGCGCGTCTTGAAGGTATCGAACCACGCGGCAAGACCATCGCGTCCGGTGCGCCAGCTGCGCACGTCATGGCGGAAATCAAGGTATCCCAGTGCACAGCCGACGCTGATCTGCCCCATGTCCAGCGGCCCGCTCAGGTGGCTGATCCAGCGTGTGTCCAGTGCGTCCAGCGCGCGGGCGACCTTGGCCCATTGCCCCTCAATCCACTCCATCGACACCTTCTCGGCGGGGCGAAACCGCTCTTCGTAGACGATCAGGACGGCGGCATCCATGATCCCGTCGCCGGTCGCCTCTAGCGTCAGCGTGTCCCAAAGACGGCTTTCGGGATACAGGCCTGCCTTGGCGCGGTCGTCCAGATAGCGGCAAATGACGCGGCTGTCGTACAGCGCGGGGCGGTCGGCGCGCAGCAGGGCGGGGATCTTGCCCACCGGGTTGGCGGCGATCAGCCCGGCGTCGGGCGCCAGCGGCGTGGTGGCCACGTCGATCTTTTCCACGTCGTCGAACTGGCCGGTTTCGTGCAAGGTCACCATCACCTTGCGCACAAAGGGCGAGGCGCCCGAATGTAAGAGTTTCATGGTCGGCTCCTTATCCTTTCCCGCACTGTTTCAGCCAAGCGGCGGGTCGGCAAGAGCGGTTTAGGCCTTGGGGTGGCAGGCCTCGTAGACCTTCATCAGGTGGACCTGATCGACCGAGGTATAGGCCTGCGTCGTCGACAGGGACGCGTGGCCCAGCAGTTCCTGGATCTCGCGCAGGTCGCCGCCCGCAGAGAGCAGGTGCGTGGCAAAGCTGTGGCGCATGGCGTGGGGCGTGGCGGTGGCGGGCAAGCCCAGCTGCATCCGCGCCTGTTCGGTCACCTTGGCGATGTGGCGCGGGTTCAGCGCCCCGCCGCGCGCCCCGCGAAACAGCGCTTCGTCCGGCGACATGGGGTGGGGGCAAAGCGTCAGGTAGGCCTCGACCGCGCGCCGCGCCACGGGCAGGACCGGGACGATTCGCTCTTTGCCGCCCTTACCGACGATCCGCAGGGTCTGGCCCAGCGGCAGATCGCGCCCTTTCAGGCCCAAGGCCTCGGAAATCCGCAAGCCGCAACCGTACAGCAACGTCACCACGGCGGCGTCGCGCGCGCCCTGCCAGCCGGTGGTCGATTGCAGCTCGACCGTGTCGATCATCGCGCGGGCGGCATCCTGCGACAGGGGGCGGGGCAGCTTTTTCTGGAACTTAGGCGCGCGGGCGGACAGCACGGCGGTCGGCTCAAAGCCTTCGCGCTCGGCCAGCCAGCGGTAAAAACTTTTGACGGCGGACAGCTTGCGCGCGATCGACCGCGGCGCGATCTCTTGCCCGCGCAGATGCGCCATCCACGACCGCATGTCCTGCACCGTGATCCGGGCCAAGGGCGCGAGCCCCTGCGGTTCGGCGTGGTGGTGGGTCAGAAAGGCGATGAACTCGGCCACATCGGTGCGATAGGCGGTCAGCGTGTTCTGCGCCGCGCCTTTCAGGGCGCTTTGCGCGTCAAGCCAATGCGACAGCGCATCCCGCGCCTGCGGAGAAATCGTCAGAGTCATTTTGCAATGCTCCCAAGCGTTTGTCCCCCGAAGAGCGGCGGCGTCAGGCCAGCCAACGGCGCATGGCGCGTTCGAACACCCCAGCAAAGAAGGACAGCAGGTCGGTGCCTTGCTGGGGGGTAAACTGATGCGGGTCCTCGGCGCCCATGACCAACAGACCGGGCAGACGGCCAGGGCCAAAATCGAGCTTGAGGCAGGCTTCGGAGCGAATCCACTCGGCCTTGTCGCCGTAGATGCGGCCGTCGCCCTGCTGCAACTGGCGCAGGGTCACCTGACGCAGCGGCGCTTCGCGGCCCGCAGACAGGTAGCTTTCGACGAAACCCGGCTCGGCCACGGACAGCACGTCGCCCAGACGGCGCACCACAGGTTCGTTGTCGTTGACGGCGGATTCCAGCACCAGCTTGACCACGTCGACACGCAGGATCTGCGCCACTTCGCCCCCGAGATCCTTGAGGAAAGGCTCAAACTCCAGCGGGTCAAGCATACGCAGGATCGCGCGGTGAATCTGGTTGGTGCCGGCGAGGTTCTCGTAGGCGGCGGCGATCACGCTGCGATGCGTGTCTTCGAGCCGGTCAAGACGCGCCTCAAGGCGTTCCATGGCAATGCCGCGCAGGTCGATGATATTGCCGCCCATGGCGCGTTCGTTCGCGGCGATCAGCGCGTGCATCATTTCCTTGTCGTCCAGAATGATGTCGGGACGCGAGATGATGGTTTCCCGGACGGAATCCTCGATACGCTGGCTGTTGCTCATGTCGAAAGGCCGATCCTGTGCTGCTCGCCCGCTTTGGGGCTTTTTATTGCTTGGCTCCTTCTTTGGCCCTTGGGGGGGGATTCTGTCAAGGAAAACGGGGCAATTGCGGCGAATTTGCGGCACGTGGCGGGATTTGGTCACGGGCCGGTTTCGTGCCATGATCCCATCAGGAGGAGGCCCATCATGCCACAGATCGACGACCAGACCAGCGCGCAGACTGTCATCACCACGTTCGAGACCAGCCCCGGCACATGCCAGGACCTGCTCGAGGCGCTTCAGGATGCTTACGACAGTTTTATATCAAAACAGCCCGGCTTTATCGCCGCCGGGCTGCATGTGAATGACGCGCAAACGCGCATCGCCAACTATTCACAATGGGAAAGGAGAGAGGACTTTCAGGCCATGCTGCGGTCGGCAGAGATGAGAGAGAGGAATCGTCAGCTGAACGCGCTGTGCCGCACGTTCGAGCCGGTCTTGTACGAGGTCGCGGCGACTTATCGCGCGTAACCTGCCGGATCAGGCTGCGATCTGAGCCGGGCTGTCGTGAACCGCAAAGCGAAACCCGGACCCCCGGACGGTTTCAATATCGACCGCGCCGCAAGCTGCCTTGAGGCAGGCGCGCAGGTTGCAGATGTAGACGTCAAAGACGCGGGCGTCCGGCTCGTCCTCCAGCCCGTAAACATGCGACAGCAGCTCGGCGCGGGTGACCAGACGGCCCGGACGCAGCGCGATGTATTCCAGCAGCTCGTACAGCTTGGGCGACAGCTTGATCGGGCAGCCCAGCAGGAATGCCTTGCGCTGGTGCAGGTCGATGCGCAGCGGGCCATGCGCCACTTCGGGCGTCGCCAGATCGTGCACCCGGCGCACAACCGCCTGAAGACGCATGATTGTTTCCTCTGGCTCGGCCTCTGCGGGCACGATGCAATCGGCCCCGGCGCCCAGCCAGGATGCGATCTGTTCGTGGTTCGGCTTGGACGCGACCAGCGCGATGGGGGTATCGGGGAACTCGGCCCGCAGCGACGCCAGCGCCAGCCCGTTTTGCCCCAACTGATCCGCCTCAAGCAGCAGCAAGTCCGCCTGACCCAGACGCAGGTACTGCGGCACGTCCTCGGGACGGTCCGTGCGAGTCAAAAGCGTGCCATTGGCGCACAGCTCTTGAGCAAGGGTCATCATGGTCCAGCTGGTCTCGGCAATCAGGTAACGCATCGGCGAATTCCTCTCGGGCAATGACAGCGACCCCACGGTGTCACCCGCGCGGGGCCACACACATGGCAGTTTGGTCAGTCCGTTGCTCGCCTTCTGACAGCGCGCGGAGGTATTTGCTGGCGCGTTCTTTCGCCTTCATTAGGGTTATTGAAAAATTATGGCGGGAATGTGCTGGGGCCATGGCCGCAATTTGGCATGACCTGAATCAAGGCGTCTCGAAAGGATAGGGCGCACCTTCGATCGTAGGAGGTACGTCAAAATGTACAAGAATATTCTGGTCCCCATCGCCTTTGACGAGGGCAGCGACGCCAAGATCAAGGCAGAGATCGCCGTGGCGCAAAAGCTGGCGGACGAGGGCGCAAGCATCACCTTGATGCACGTGATGGAGCGGGTTCCCGGCTATGCCATCAACTATATGCCCGCCGATTACAGCGCGCAGGCCCGTGCCGCCATCGAAGGCGAGCTGCACGATCTGGCTGCGACCATTCCCGGTGGCGTCGGCCTTGTGATCGAGGGGCACTCGGGGCGGACCATCCTTGACTGGGCCGAAGCCAACGGCACCGATCTGATCGTGCTCGCCAGCCACCGTCCGGGGATGCAGGACCTGCTGATCGGCTCGACCGCGGCGCAGGTTGTGCGCCACGCCACCTGTGCTGTGCACGTACTGCGTTGACAGTAGGGGCTTTCGCGGCACCTTAGCGGCAACGGAGGCCCATTATGGACGAACTTGATCTTACGGCCCGCACGGGTCTGCCCGATGCTCTCAAGGCTCTGCTGGAGCACTATCCCCGCGCCGATTGGCAACAGCATGCGAATTTCGCTGGGCTGGTGGAATTCTGGCTGGACCGTCACCTGATGTTCCGGCGGCTGTGCGACATGCTGCGCAGCGACGCCGAGTTGGCGGTCGACAAGGGCATCGACCCAAAACAGTACAAGGCGCGGGTGTCGCGCTTTGGCGGGATGCTGGTGCAGCAGTTGCACGGCCACCACCAGATCGAGGATGCGCATTACTTTCCGGTGCTCAGCCGCCGCGAGACGTCTTTGCAGCGCGGGTTTGATATCCTCGACAAGGACCACCACGCCATGGACGGCTTGCTGAACCGCTTTACCGTGGCGGCGAATGGCGTGCTCCAAGACACCGCCGAGCCGGGCGCCTTTCACGCCGAAGTGCTGTCGTTCGAGGCGCTGCTGTCGCGCCATCTTGAGGACGAAGAGGATCTGATCGTGCCGGTGATCCTCAAACACGGCGCGGACGGTTTGCATTGACCTGCATTAACCTGCGTTAAAAAGGCGGCCCCGCGCGGGGGCCACCCTTGGTTTTAGGGATTGCGCCTTAGCACTTGCCAAAGGACTGGCTGACGACGGTGATGCCTGCGATTTCCACGGAAACGCGCACGCCGGTGGGGATGCCCCAGGTGGTGCAGATCGACAGGCAAGCCTGCGCGACGGTGCCAGCGGGGAATTTTGCGGGGATCGGCAGGCAAACCTTGCCAATGCCCAGCGGCAGGTTCAGGCAAACTTTGCCATCCTCGACCGTCACCTTGATGCACTGCGCCGCAAGCGCCATGTGACCGCTGTCGGCAAGGCCTTGGACCTGTTGCGTCATCAGCATTTTGCGGTCGGCGTAATGCGCATGGGCGGTCTCGAGGGCTTCGTCGATCGCGGCTTGGTCAAATTCATGATAGGTGGTCATAGGTCTTCTCCAAAATGTATTTGCGGGCCGGAATGGGCCGCTGCGTTTAGAAATTTGGAGGAAAATTCAGCGCTGGAATCTGCGCTGCCTCCCTGTCACCAAATCAGCTTTTGGTTGATCCCCCTAAAGTCGATTTGATGAAGGAAAATTGCGCTATTGGTAGATTCGGCGCTGTGAGCCACGTCACGGGGGCTGTTGCTTTACGCTAGGTAAATTTCGGGCAAAAATGACAGGCGCATAGAAAAAGGCGGGCTGAGGGAGCCCGCCTTGGTACTGGTTAGTGCCTTTGATATGTGTCTTACACGTGGGCCGAAGTGCCGCCACGCGGACCGGCCACGAGCCATGCGATAAAGCCCAGAACCGGCAGGATCAGGATCGCGAGGGTCCAGACGATCTTGGCCACAGTCGAGGCCGGAGAGGTCAGGGTCTGATAAATCGCGTAGATGTCCAGAACCAGAATGATGAGGCCGAAAATACCATATTCCATAGTCACTTACTCCCGTGGGGTGTTAATGTCTGCGTCTGGTAGGACAACGGCCAAGGGCGTATTTGGTTCCCGGCTTCACAACTTTTCTACGGCGGTGACCTTGGGGGCGGTGCTGTCGGTGCCCGCCGTGAAGGTCAAGATGACCTCAGCGCCCGTCAGCAATTCCTGCGGGGTCGCCGACGCGCCAAGCGTCCAGACGGTGCCGTCCTCAAGGATCAGCATCCCCGAGGCGGGATCAAAGGTTTTGACCGTCCCTTGCGCAGTGTCGGCAAGGGCGGGCAGGGCAATCAGGGCAAAGGCGGCAGCCAAAAGGGGGCGCATCAGGTCCACTCCGAAAAGAGCAACGCGCGGGGGCCACAGCGGCCCCGGCTCGGCCGGTCGATCAACGTCCGGCAGAGTTGTAAATGGTGCGCTTTTGGCAAATGGCAAGGGGGGCGTTAACGCTTGCGCCGCTTGACCCCACCGCGCTGACCGGGGCGCCCTGCGGTGCTGCGGCCCTTGGCCTTGACCGCATCGGCAGACGCCTTTTCCACCGCTTGTTGCCGCGCCAAGGGGTCGTCCGACACCGCCAGATCGACGGCTTCAAGCCGCTTGACCTCGTCGCGCAGACGCGCCGCCTCTTCGAATTCGAGGTTCTCGGCGGCCTTGCGCATGTCGGCCTTGAGCCCGTCCAGAACCGCCTGAAGGTTCGACCCGGCAAAGCTGTTGTCGATCGTCGCAGTGACGCGCGACTGGTCGGTGTCGCCTTGGTACAGGCCGGCCAGAATGTCCTCGACGTTCTTTTTGACGGTGGCGGGGGTGATCCCGTGTTCCTCGTTATAGGCGATCTGCTTGGTGCGGCGGCGCTCTGTCTCGGCCAGCGCGCGCTCCATGCTGCCGGTGATGCGGTCGGCGTACATGATGACCCGCCCGTCGGCGTTGCGCGCGGCGCGGCCAATGGTCTGGATCAAGGACGTCTCGGACCGCAAAAAGCCCTCTTTATCCGCATCCAGAATGGCCACCAGCCCGCATTCGGGGATGTCCAAGCCTTCGCGCAAGAGGTTGATCCCGATCAGCACGTCAAACGCCCCAAGCCGCAAATCTCGAAGGATTTCAATGCGTTCAATGGTGTCGATGTCGCTGTGCATATAGCGGACCTTGATGCCCTGCTCGTGCATATACTCGGTCAGGTCCTCGGCCATACGCTTGGTCAGCGTTGTGCACAGGGTGCGCATCCCCGCCGCCGTGACTTTGCGTACCTCGTCCAGCAGATCGTCCACCTGCATGTCCACGGGGCGAATCTCAACCACCGGGTCCAGCAGACCCGTCGGGCGAATGACCTGCTCGGCAAAGACGCCGCCCGCCTGCTCCAATTCCCAGGCCGCCGGGGTCGCGCTGACAAAGATCGACTGCGGGCGCATGGCGTCCCATTCCTCGAACTTCAGCGGGCGGTTGTCCATGCAGGACGGCAGGCGAAAGCCGTGCTCGGCCAGCGTGAACTTGCGCCGGTAGTCGCCTTTGTACATCGCGCCGATCTGCGGCACCGAGACGTGGGATTCGTCTGCAAAAACAATGGCATTGTCGGGGATGAACTCGAACAGGGTGGGGGGCGGCTCGCCCGGTGCACGGCCCGTCAGATAGCGCGAATAGTTCTCGATCCCGTTGCAGACGCCGGTCGCCTCAAGCATTTCGAGGTCAAAGTTGGTGCGCTGTTCCAGCCGCTGCGCTTCGAGCAATTTGCCTTCGTTCACCAGCTGGTCCAGCCGTTGCCGCAGCTCTTGTTTGATGCCGATGATCGCTTGGTTCATCGTCGGGCGCGGGGTCACGTAGTGGCTGTTGGCGTAGATGCGCACCCGTTCGAAAGTATCGGTTTTCGATCCGGTGAGCGGGTCGAACTCGGTGATCGCCTCCAGCTCGTCGCCGAAAAACGCCAGCCGCCACGCGCGGTCTTCGAGGTGGGCGGGCCAGACCTCGATGCTGTCGCCGCGCACCCGGAACGACCCGCGCTGGAACGCCTGATCGTTGCGGCGGTACTGCTGCGCCACCAGATCGGCCATCACGGCGCGCATCTCGTACTCTTTGCCTGTGTGCAGATCCAGCGTCATGGCGCCGTAGGTTTCCACCGAGCCGATGCCGTAGATACACGACACCGAGGCGATGATGATCACGTCGTCCCGTTCCAGCAGCGCCCGCGTGGCCGAGTGGCGCATCCGGTCGATCTGTTCGTTAATCTGGCTCTCTTTTTCAATGTAGGTGTCGCTGCGGGCGACATAGGCTTCGGGCTGGTAGTAGTCGTAGTAACTGACGAAATACTCCACCGCGTTATCGGGGAAGAAGCCCTTGAATTCGCCGTACAATTGCGCCGCCAGCGTCTTGTTCGGGGCAAGGATGATGGCGGGCCTTTGCGTCTCTTCGATGACCTTGGCCATGGTAAAGGTCTTGCCTGTGCCGGTCGCGCCCAAGAGCACCTGATCGTGCTCGCCCCCAAGCACGCCAGAGGACAGCTCCGCGATTGCGGTGGGCTGGTCGCCCGCGGCGCTGAACTCGGTCTGCATGACGAACCGCTTGCCGCCCTCCAGCTTTTCGCGCTCGCGCACATCGGGTGCGGGGGCGTGCAGGGCGGGCATGGCCTGGGGATTGTTGTTGTGCATCGGGCGTCTCCTTGGCGTCTGCTGCGCGCCGCGGCGCGGGGCCTGCCAAGCCCCAATGTGGCACTTGGGGCCGGTGATGCAAGGCTGCTGCTGTCAGTTTCTGGCGGCAGACGGCCTGTCAGGCGGCGTCTCACCCGTGAAATTAACGCTTTCGCAATGCGACTTAACGCGCATTGCGCAATGCTGCGCCGCAGATACGGTAAACGCCAGCAAGCAGCGCCGTGTCGCCGGGACCTCCTCTTCCTTCCCCTCGCTCCTTGGAGCAGCGGCGCGTGGTGACTGCTTGTGACCCTCGGGGTGTGATCACAGCGGCTAAGGCCTTTAAAACTGTGACAATCATGCAAGGCATGGCCACTTGCAAAAAGGCCCCCAAGAGGGGATAAAGCCTGCGTCCTTGAATCGGAGGCTTTCATGCGCGCACGTATCTATCAGCCGGCCAAAACGGCCATGTCGTCTGGGCAGGCCAAGACCAAGTTCTGGATGCTCGACTATGCGCCCGCATCCGCGCGCGAGGTTGATCCGCTGATGGGCTGGACCTCTAGCACCGACACGCAGACCCAGGTGCGCCTGCGCTTTGACAGCAAAGAGGCGGCGCTGGCCTATGCCAAGGAGCACGGCATCGACGCGCAGGTGATCGAGCCGAAAAAGCGCAAGGCGAACATCCGCCCGCGCGGCTACGCCGAAAACTTTGCAGTGGATCGTCGGGGTGCCTGGACGCACTGAGGCCCGCCTCGGATGATGACTGACACACGCAAGGCGCCCCTCGGGCGCCTTTTGCTTATGCGAAAGGGGGCAGGATGGCTGGCAAGGCGTTGAACAAGGCGAACCTCTTGGCGCTTGGGGCCGATACGCTGGCCGATCTGTTGCTCGAAGCGGTCAAGGGCGATGCCGCCCGCCAGCGCCGGGTGCGCATGGCTTTGGCCGCCGATCAAGGCCCAGAGGCGGTGGCCGCCGATGTCCGCAAACGCTTTGTCCAGTTGCGGCGGGGCAAGAGCTATATCTCGCGCAAGTCGCAGAAAAAGCTGGGGGCAGAGCTGACCGGCCTGGTCCAGCTGATCGAGACGCGCATCGCGCCGGACGCCCCGGATACGGCTTTTGACCTGCTGTGGACACAGTTGCATCTTGCCGAGGGGATTTTTGAGCGCACCGATGACAGCTGGGGCACCATCGGCGAGACGGTCCAGCAGGCCATGACCGCCATCGCGGGGCTGGCCGATCGTCTGACCGCCGCGCCAGAGACCCTCGCCGGGGACATCTTTGAGGCCATGACCGGGGACGGCTACGGCGCTTTTGACAATGCGGTGTCGGCGCTGGCCCCGGCCTTGGGCGAGGCGGGGTTTGCCGCGCTCAAGGCACGGGCCGAAGCGGCGCGGGACGCCCCCCTGACCGCCGCCGATCTGGACCATTACGACTATATCTCGGACCGGGCAGAGCGCGAGGCACGGGCGCGGCAGTGGCGCAATCGGACCACCGAAGTCATCCTTCAGGACGTGGCCGACCAGCTGGGCGACGTGGACACGTGGCTTGCGCAGTACACGCCCGAACAGCTGACCCAGCACACCATCGCTCCCGCCGCCGCCACCCGTCTGCTAGAGGTGGGCCGCCCCGAAGAGGCGCTGACCCTGATCCGCAAAGCCATCGACGCGTTCGAGGCCGACTGGCTGGACCCACGAGAGCTGGACGACGTGCATTTCGCCTGTCTGGATGCGCTGGGGCAAAAGGACGCGCTGCGTGATGCGCTGTGGCAGAGGTTTGCGAAACGGCTTTGCCCGGACGCCCTGCGCCACCACCTGAAATTGCTGCCGGACTTTGACGACATCGACGCCGAGGATGCCGCGCGCCAAGTGGTTGCGACCTTTGAGCCGGTCGAGGAGGCGCTGTCCTATTGTCTGGCCGTGCGCGATCTGCCGCTGGCCAAGCAGGTGATCGACGCACGCCTTGGGCAGATCGACGGCGACGCCTACGAGGTGCTGACGCCGCTGGCCGAGGCGCTGTCGCCGCATCATCCGCTACAGGCGGTGCTGCTGTGGCGGGCGATGATCGACTTTGCCCTGACCCGGCAGCGCAAGGGCCGCTATGGCCACGCCGCCGGGCATCTGGTGGCCTGCGCCGAGGCGGACAGCGGGATCACCGACTACGGCCCGCACCTGTCCCATGCCGACTACCTCGCGGCGTTGCAAGATACCCACGCCCGCAAGCGCGCCTTTTGGGATCGGATCGCACTGTAGGGGGTGATGGGGCGGCAGCATAAAGGCCCGCAGTGCGGGCCTTTGTTATGTGATTGCAATGCTTTAAAGTACCTTAGTGGATGCAGATTTCCCAAGCATCCTGCCCAAGGTTGGCCTGCGCGTCGGGGGATTCCGGACCTTCGGGCAAAAGGCAATTGCTCGTGGTCTTGGCCCAATACCCCATGTACATCCAGTCCGGCTCGCCGGGGAAGGCGGCCCAGACGTCGGCCGAGCCCGCCCCATGCGCCGCCACGAACAACGAGGGGTTTTCGTTCGCGGTGTCCGCGATTTCCATGGCAAAGCTATAGCCCGCGTCCGGCACCGCGCCGGTAAAGGTGCAGCGATACATCTGGGTAAAGCCCATCTTGCAGTTGCCGATCCCGCTTTCGCCGTTGGCCATGCCGAACAGGATGTCCAGCGTGCTGGCCTGCGGCTTGGTCGGGGCAGGCCGCGAGGGCGCCGCGCGATTGGCCGGGGCGCTGCCCGCATTCCTCGGCCTTGAGCATCGCCGCCGTCGAGCCGGTCAGCGACCAGTATTTCATCGGGCCATCGCCGTTGATCTGCACGCCAAACTCGCGGCCCGCCTTGATCAAGGGGATCTCGGCGGCGCTGATCTCGCGCATGGCCACGCCGCTGTCAAAACCGAATTGCGCGTCGACAGAGGCTTTGCCGATGTCCACGACCCCGCCGCCAAAGCGCCCGCCTTGGTTGGTGTTGAGCCACATCTCCCAGGTGCCGGACTGGCTAAGTGTCAGGACCAACAACTCGCCGCGCTCGACCTTGCTGGCCCGCAGCCGGCAAAGCTGCCGTCCAACTGGATGCTGTTCACGTCCCAGCCCTTGACCGTGGCATAGGGTGTTTCGACCATCTGAGCGCTGACCGGTCCCGCAACCAGCGCCATCAGTGCAAGCCCCACGGGGTTCAGAAGTTGTTTGATCATCGACGCGCTGCGCCTCCGTAAAAATATGATGTATCTAATGAAATCCACTCTGCTCCCGCTCCTGTCGAAGGGCAAGCCTGATCGGACACCGTGCGTGATCTGGCGCACAGGCCTGCCGTCTCCTTGGGTTCTTGGCGCAGGGCGATTTGTTTGGGCGAAATGTTGCCGGAAATATAATGGGTAGCTGATATGTACGATTGGGTAGTTTCTTTCGACCGGTCGCTCCGCTACATGGCTTGAGTGTTGAAGACAAAGCGTTTTGTGCCTCGGATCATGGGAATTTCCCCGTGTTCGGAGTGGCAGAGTCCGGCTATCCGGGATCTGCCAAGCGCACCAAAGCGCGAACTAAGAAAGAATACGAATGAACGTCAGGCTGTTCCAGTGCTCGTGTAATTATCATCTTCGGTTCGGAGCATCCTCTTGTTCGTATTGCTTCAAGCCCACCCCGATCTGGAACCGCTACGGGTTCACCATCGGCATGGTTGCGGTGCTTGCGGTGGTTCTTGCCTTGGTCTTCTCGGCCTGATCGGCGCTTCTTTGCTCGGGTAGTTGCGGTTCCTTGCGCCCCTGCGCTAGCGTGACGTGAAACGTCAGAGCAGGGGACGCGGTATGGTGGTGACGAGACGGGTTTTCACGCTGGGGCTTTCGGCGAGCGTTCTGTCGGGCTGCGTGGCGGGCGGTGCGCCGCAGGTGGCGCGGCCTGATCCGGCGCTAGAGGCCGGTTTGCGCCCGCAGCCGAATGCGTCCTATGACGCGTGGGTTGCTGCCTTTCGCAACCGGGCCAAGGCGCGCGGCATCACCGAAGCCACCTTGCGCGCGGCCTTCCGGGGGCAGGGCTATCTGCCCGGCGTGATTGAACGCGACCGCAACCAGACCGAATTCAAACGCTCGCTCGAAGATTACCTCGCCATCGTCGCGCCAGAGGACAAGGTGACCTTTGGCAAGCGCGCCTATGCCCAGCAACAAAGCGCTTTGCGCAAGGTCGAGGCGGCGTATGGGGTACAACCCGAAGTCTTGGCGGCGATCTGGGGGCTGGAAAGCTATTTCGGCACCAAAAAGGGCAAGATCCCGGTGATCTCGGCCACCTCGACCTTGGCTTGGGAAGGGCGTCGGGGGCGGTTCTTTGAATCCAACCTGATGGACGCCCTGCGCATCGTCCAGAGCGGCGACGCGCAGCCTTCGCAACTGGTGGGCAGCTGGGCCGGGGCCATGGGGCATACGCAGTTGATCCCCAACGCCTATCAGGCCAACGCGGTCGATTTCGACAAGAACGGCAAGCGCGACATCTGGTCGAACAACCCCATCGACGCCTTTGCCACCACCGCGCGGTTCCTGTCGCGCGCCGGGTGGCGGCGCGGCGGATTGTGGGGGCTGGAGGTGCGGGTGCCAGATGGCTATTCCGGCCCGGTGGGGCGCAGCGCAAAGCGGTCCGTGGCCGACTGGCGCGCTGCCGGGGTGCGGCCCGCGGCGGGGGGCAGCTTGCCCGATCATGGCGCGGCGGGTTTGCTGGCGCCCATGGGGCTGGGCAAGCCGACGTTCCTGGTGTTTCGGAACTTCGACATGATCCTGCGCTACAACCCGTCCGAGAACTATGGCTTGGGTGTGGGCTATATGGCTTCGCGCCTTGCGGGGGGCGGGCCTTTGCGCGCCGATTTTGGCCCGGACCGCTATGGGCTGACGCTGGAGGACCGCAAAGCCTTGCAAAAGGCGCTGACCCGCAAGGGGTTTGACGCGGGCACGCCAGACGGGGTCATCGGCAAAAAGACCGAAGCCGCCATCGCAGGCTATCAACGCGCAACGGGCCTGCCGGTGACCGGCAAGCCCTCTGCCGCTTTGCTGCGGGCGCTGACCTGACGGTTTACGCCTCGGTCAGCAGCCGGGCCTGGAACGCCTTGAGCGACATGCGCGCGGCGCCATAGGCCTCTTGCCCGCTGGATTTCGCCAGTTCCGGGAACAGCGCCAGCAGTTCCGCGCGCTGGTCGGTGTCCAGCCCCGCCAAGGACAGATCCCCCGGCTGGAAGCTTTCGGTCCACGTCCCGTCGGACATCACCAGCTCGTGCCGGTCGAACATGAAGTGCACGTAGGTGACCCCGGCCTTGGGGCAGACCTGTTCGATCCCCGGACGCCCGACCAGATGGCAGGCGGCGACAAGCACCTCTTCTTCGCCGAACAGCAGCTGGATGGCCGCGCCCGACATCACCACGCGGTGCTGCGGCGAGACAACCATGTCGCGTTCCGGCATTCCCCGGCCCAGCGCGCCTGCCGCAATGCGGATGGGTTGCAGGGCAGCGTTGGCCGAAATTTCCAGCCCGGTCAGGGGTTTGGACCCCGCCCAGCGCACCGTCTGATAGCCGTTGTCGCGGGTCAGAACCACGTCGCCGGGCTTGATGTCGGCGGCGTCCACCTCGCCCGAGGCGGTCTTGATCATCGTGCCCGGCGTAAAGCAGGGCGTGTAGTTGATGGTCTCGATCTCCGAGAAGGTCAGGACCGATCCGTCGAGCCACGTGACCGTGCCATCCTCGGCGCCGGTCATGGTGATGGTGGCGGGGCCGGTGATGTTCAGCGTGTCGCCCACCGTCTCGCCGGTCTCGCCGCCGGTGATGGTCGCCGGGGTGCCGTCCATGTCGGCCGCGTCGACAAAGAACGTGTCGTCCCCGTCGTCGCCCGTCGCGGTATCGCCAGACCCCACGGTCAGCGTATCGTCGCCAAGGCCGCCCGTCAGGCTGTCGTCGCCAAGCCCGCCGGTGATGCTGTCGGCGTCGCCGCCGCCGTCGATGGTGTCGTCTCCATCGCCGCCGTCCAGCGTATCCGATGAGGTGCCGCCAAGGATGCTGTCCGCGCCGAGCCCGCCAAAGATGCTGTCGGCGCTGTCTTCGCCGTCGAGGGTATCGTCGCCAGAGCCGCCGATGATGGTGTCGCCGCCGTCGCCGCCAAGGATCGTCAGACCAAGGGTGTCTGCTGTCCCGTCAACGCTGTCGCCGCCTTCGGTCAGTTGCAGGGCCTCGATCTCGTCGAACAGCGCGGAGTTTGTGCCATCGGTGACGATGCCGTTTTCGTCTCCTAGGAAGGTGACGGTCAGCGGCGCGGTCACCGCGCTGGCGTCCAGCGTATCGTTGTCGGTGCCGGTGGTGACCGTCTCGCCGCCCGCGATCGTGTCGCTGCCGAACCCGTCTTCGAGCACGATCAGGTCTTCGTCAGAGCCGCCGGTGATGCTGTCGTCGCCGGTGCCGCCCAGCAGGGTATCGACGCCGTCGCCGCCCAGCAGGGTGTCGCCGCCATCGCCGCCGGTCAGGCTGTCGTCGCCTGCCTCGCCCAGCACCGAGTCGTCGCCTGCGCCCGCGGCGACCTCGTCGTCGCCGGTGCCCGCTTCGACGGTGTCATCGCCCGCAGCAGACTGGATGGTATCCGCGCCGTCCCCGGCCAAAACGCTATCGCCCTGGATGCCGCCGACGCCGTCGCTGTTGTCGATCAGATCGCCGTCCGGGTCCCCGAGGTAGGCCGAGTCAATCAGCTCGCCCGCCGCTGTGCCAGAGACGATGAAGTCCCCGCCAAAGGGCGGGATGCCCATGGCCTCCAAAGCGGCTGGGGCCGAAACCGCCGCAGGCAACACGCCCACAAGGGTGATCGCTTCGCCATTGGGGAAGGTCAGGATCGCGTCGCCGGTGCCATCGCCGTTGGTGTCGGTGACGGTCACATCGCCGGTGTTGACCGGGTTGCCGTCCAGATCGTTCAGGCCCGTCACGTCGAGCAGATCGTTGCCCGAGTAGGCGCCGCCCCCCAGATCGGTGGGCGCCTCGAAGCCCGAGATCAGGTCGTTGCCCGACCCGTCCGCGAGGATCACAAGGTCTTGTTCTCCATCGCCAGCGCCAACGTCGATTTCATCGTCGCCCGCGCCGCCTTCGACGGTGTCGGCCCCGGTCGAGGTCACGAGGCTGTCGTTGCCGTCGCCGCCCGAGACCGAGTCGTTGTCGAAGCCCGAGAAGATCGTATCGTCGCCGCCGCCCGCGATGATCGTGTCATCACCGAAGTTGCCGATGATATGCTCGGCCCCGGCAGAGCCGATGACGCTGTCGTTGCCGGTCCCCATCTGGAACCGTTCGATTTCCTCGAAACTGGTGGTGTTGGTGCCATCGGTCAGGGTGCCGGTCTCGGCCCCCGTGAAGGTGATGGTGATGTCATCGCCCAGCGTGGAAAAGTTGATCCGGTCGCCCAAGGTCTCGCCGGTCTCACCGCCGACGATGCTGTCGTTATCCAACGCCACGTCGAGGTAAATCTCGTCGTCGCCGCCTTGGCCAAGGATCGTGTCGTCCCCTGCGCCCGCGTCGATGCTGTCGTCGCCGTCGCCTGCCTCGATGCTGTCGTCGTTCGAGCCGTCGGAATAGTCGTTGTTGTCAACGATGTCGCCGTCCGGGTCGCCTGCATAGCCGGTGTTGATGGTATCCGCCGCCGCCGTGCCCGAGATGATAAAGTCGCCCGCCGCCGTGGCCGGGATGCCAATGCTTTCGAGCTGCGCCGGGGTGCTGACCTGCGCGGGCAACACGCCCACGAGGGTGATCGCCTCGCCGCCGGGGAAGGTCAGGATCGCATCGCCGGTGCCGTCGCCATTGGTGTCGGTGACCGTGACGTCTTCGGTGGTGACGGGGTTGCCCGAACCATCGGTCAGGGCGGTCACGTCCAGCTGGTCGTTGGTGGTGCCGTCGCCGCTGTCGGTCAGGTCAAACCCGCTGACGGTGTCGGTGCCGCCACCATTGGCCAGCGTCAGCGTATCGCGCCCGCCGCCCAGCGTGATCGTCTCGATCTCGGTAAAGGTCAGCGTGTCGGTGCCATCGGTGACGGTGCCGCGTTCCCCGTTGGTGTCGGTCAGGTCGAGGGTCAGATCGGAGGTCACACCGGACAGGTCCAGCGTATCGCCCGCCGTCTCGCCGGTTTCGCCACCGACCACCGAGTCGTTGCCAAAGCCGTCGTTCACAAGGATGACGTCATCGCCGCCCTGGCCAAGGATCGTGTCGGTGCCTGCGCCTGCGTCGATGGTATCGGCGCCGTCGCCCGCTTCGATGCTGTCGTTGTTGCTGCTGTCGGAGTGGTCGAGGTTGTCGACGCGGTCGCCATCGGGGTCACCCAGATAGGTGCCGTCGATCAGCTCGCCCGCCGCTGTGCCCGAGACGATATAGTCGCTGCTGCCCATGGGCACGCCGATCGCCGCCAGCTGCGCCGGGGAGCCAAGGCTGGCCGGGACCACGCCCAGCAGGGTGATCGCTTCACCACCGGGGAAGGTCAGCACCGCGTTGCCGGAGCCATCGTCGGTCACAACCACGTCGTCGGTGGTCACCGGGGTAAAGCCATCCGAGGTCAGACCGGTCAGGTCCAGCTGGTCGTTGCTGGTGCCATCGCCGCTGTCGGTCAGATCAAAGCCGCCGATCGTGTCGGTGCCGCCACCGTCGCCCAGCACAACCGTGTCGCGCCCACCACCCAGAGAGATATTCTCGATCTCGGAAAACGCGATGGTGTCCGCGCCCGAGGTAACAGTGCCTTGTTCCGGGTCGACGTTGGTCAGGTCCACCGTGGTGTCGGTGGTGACCATGCTCAGGTCCAGCGTATCGTCGTCCACGCCGCCTTCGCCGCCGACGATGGTGTCGTTGCCAAAGCCGTCCTGAACTTCGAAGACGTCGGCATCGTCGCCGCCGCTGACGCTGTCATTGCCGGTGCCGCCGCGCAAAGTATCCGCGCCGGTGCCGCCGGTGATGATGTCGTCGCCCGCTTCGCCCCAGATGACGTCGTCGCCCGCGTTGCCATCGGCCGAGTCATTGCCCGCGCCCATGCCCACCTGATCGCCGCCATCGCTGCCCAGCAGGGTGTCGTTGCCCGCGCCAAGGCCGAAGGCTTCGATCTCGGTAAAGGAAATGGTGTCGGTGCCGTCGCTCAGCGTGCCTTGCTCGGGGTCGAGCGGTGCCACGGTTTGCAGATCCAGCGTCAGGTCAGAGGTGACCAGCCCGGCGTAAAGCACATCGCCAATGCCGTCTTCGGTCGTCTCGCCGCCGGTGATCGTGTCATTGCCAAAGCTGTCCTCGATCAGGAAGGTGTCGTCACCACCGCCGCCGGTGATGCTGTCCGCGCCATTCTCGGAATAGATCAGGTCGTCGCCGTCGCCCGCGATGATCGTATCCGCGCCGTCGCCGGAATAGATCGTATCGTTGCCCGCGCCACCGTCCAGCAGGTTGCCGCCCGCGTGCTTGATGATGTCCTGATCGTCGATCAGGTCGTTGCCGTCGCCGCCCAGAACGGTGCTCGCGCCTTGGCCGAAGTAGATCGTGTCGTCGCCTGCGCCCGCGTCGATGTTGGTCCCTGCGGTGTCAAGGATCGCGTCCACGCTGTCGTTGCCAGAGGTCAGCGTCAGCGCTTCGATCTCGGCAAAGCTGAGGGTGTCGGTGCCATCGGTGGCGGTGCCGACCTCGTCGCCGGAATAGGTGACGGTGATCGGCACGGTCATGCCGGAGAAATCGATGCGGTCCTCGTCGGTGCCGGTCGTGACCGCCTCGCCGCCCACGATGGTATCCGCGCCAAAGCCATCGTCCACAAAGAAGGTGTCTTCGTCCGCGCCGCCATCCAGGCTGTCGGCCCCGGTGCCGCCGGTGATCAGGTCCGCGCCGTCGTTGCCCAGCAGGGTCTGGTCCGCTGTAGAGGCTCCCGCATCCAGCGTGTCGTCATAATCGGTGCCGCTGACGGCCTCGATTTCGGTAAAGGTCCAGCTGCTGGTGCCAAAGGTGCCGCTGGCGGCCTCGTCCCCGGTAAAGGTCGCATCGACCCCGGTGCTGCCACCCGCCCAGTTCTGGAAGTCCACGAGGTCAAGGTCGGTGCCGCCTTCGCCGCCGGTGATCGTATCGCCAAGGTGGTCGTCCGCCGCGATGAAGGTATCCGCGCCGTCGCCGCCGGTCATGACGTTCGCGCCCAGCTGGCCATCAAGGTAGTCGTCGCCGGTGCCGCCGCTCAGCGTGTCGTCGCCCATGCCGGTGACGATGCTGTCATTGCCCGCGCCGCCCTCGACGCTGTCCGCGCCCTGACTGGTCAGCAGCGTGTCATCGCCGCCATTGCCGAACACGGTCTGCGGGCCAAAGACGCCGCTGCCGTTAAAGGTGTCGGCGCTTTCGGTCAGATCGAAGCCTTCGATCTCGGTGAACGACACGGTGTCCGCGCCATTGACCACGGTCCCGGCCTCATCCGCCGTGGCGGTAACCGTCACGCCATTTGTGACGGCGGTAAAGTCCAGCGTGTCAAAGTCGGTGCCGGTGGTGGTCGTCTCACCGCCGGTGACGGTGTCGTTGCCGTGCCCGTCCTCGAAGGTAAAGAAATCCGCGTCGGCGTCGCCGTTCAGAATGTCCGCATCCGCGCCGCCGTTGATCGTGTCCGACCCGTCGCCACCGTTGATGGTGTCGCTGCCTGCCATACCATAGATCAGGTCGTCGCCGGTGCCGCCGTCGATGCTGTCGTTCTGGCTTTCAGGGGTGGCCGAAATGACCGTCGGCGCGCTGGAAAAGTCGTTCGCCGAGAAGGCATAGTTCGTGCCCACCCCGCGCGAGGTGACCGTAAAGACAAGGCTTTGCTGGTTGGTATAGGCGAACTGCGCCCAGTGGTTTTCGTCTGCTGCCCCCGAAGAGGTGCCGTCCGAGCTGGCAGAGAGCGCCTCGCCATCGTCGGCAGCGCTGAGGTTGGTGGCGGGCGAAGCCGACAGGGCGACGCTTTGGACGTCGGCAGACTGCGCCGTGACCGATTCGGCCAGGGTGTCGATGTCCTGGAAGGTGAACGCGCCGGTCAGCTGCACCGGCTCGCCGGTGGCTTGGTCAAAGAACTCAAAGGCGACGGTGACGCCGGACCCCGAGTCCGCCACGTTTGTGGCGTTAATGTAGAACGAGTTGGCGTTGAAGGTGATGTCGATGTCGGGGTTGTCCGCGTCGATCACGGTCATCTTGGCTTGGATGACGGTGCCGTCGCTGGACGTGCCGATGTTGTCGTAGATCGCGAACTGGCCGATGGCCCCGGTGCCCGTGTCGCCGGTGGAACTGATCGAGCTGAAGTCAAAGGTCGCCAGCGTGCCGACATTGGTGCCCAGATCCGCGTCATCGCCGTAGATCGTGTCGTTGCCGCCGCCGCCGATCAGCGTATCAAGGCCAGAGCCCCCCGCGATCTGATCCGCGCCATCGCCGCCGTCCACGTAATCCGCGCCGGTACCCGCATCGACGGTATCATCGCCGCCGCCCGCGGTGATGGAATCGGTGCCGCTGCCGCCCCAAAGCTGGTCCGCGCCCGCGTCCGAGGTCAGCGTGTCCGCGCCGTCGCCGCCCATCAGGGTGTTGTTGCCCCCGGTGGCGCTGGCGGTCTCGTCGCCGCCGCCGAGGTTGACGAAGTCGTCGCCGTCGATGCCGGTGACCGTGTCCACACCCGCGCCGCTGGACACCACGTCGCTGCCGCCGCCCAGCATGATGCTGTCCGCGCCATCGGCGGTGGAAATCGTGTCGTTGCCCGTGCCGCCCAGCACCGTGTCGTCGCCGCTGCCCGCTGCGATTGCCATGCCGCCCGCGTCCAGCGTGGCATCAATCGAGTCGGCGAAATCGGTGCCCGAGATGGCCTCGATGTCCGAAAAGGTGCCAGAGGCGGTCGCGCCGCCGTCGGTATAGGTGCCCGCGCCGGTGCCGCTCAGCGCGACGGTCGCGCCGGTGGTAAAGCCCAGCGACAGGGTGTCATTGTCGGTGCCGCCGCTGCCGCCGTCGATGGTGTCACTGCCGTCGCCATCGGACAG
The DNA here is from genome assembly GCF_900176475.1 of Tropicibacter naphthalenivorans. Lineage (GTDB taxonomy): Bacteria > Pseudomonadota > Alphaproteobacteria > Rhodobacterales > Rhodobacteraceae > Tropicibacter > Tropicibacter naphthalenivorans. The sequence goes on along the minus strand of NZ_FWXX01000004.1, from coordinate 213,874 downwards.
GTAGACGATGTCCGACCCGTCCCCCGCCAGCACGCTGTCCGCGCCGCTCGCGACAAAGATCGTATCGTCCCCGGTGCCGGTGTCGATCGTGTCGTTGCCAGCATTGTCGACGACCACGTCATCGCCGCCGCCCGCGACAATGTTTTCATCGCCAGTGCCGCTGTCGATGGTGTCATTGCCCTGACTGCCAAGGATCGTGTCAAAGAAGTCAAAGACCGTCCCGCCGCCAAGGCTCGCGCCATAGGGACCACCCGTCGCGCTCGCGTCGCCGACGACAAAGATCGTCGCGCCGTCGCTGATGGTGACTTCGCCCAGGGTTTCGTTGAAATTGACGGTGTATCCGGAACCGAGGCCCGAGAAATCCAGCGTGTGACCGCCAGTGGCCTCACTGATCCCCGACCAAAAAACCGCCGAGTTCCAGTTGGTTGTCGTTACCGTATACGTCGCCATGAGCGTTCCCTACCGATTACCGGCAAAGCACAGTGCCGCGTCCCGGCGCCCGGGCAGGGGCGCAAAGACCGCAGTGCTTTGCAGTCGCATTTCAAAGTCGTCGGGCATGGTGGCCCGCGTCCTAGAAACGCTGGAAATGTGTCCTGTTTGCGGAAGGAACTGGGTAAACCGGGGGTTTCATCAGGCCGATTTCAGGGAATTGGCCACAATTGTTTCGGGTTTGAATCCAGTTACAGAAGGGCGCGGATCGGTTCCAACAGCCCCTTTTTGCGCAGGGTGCGCACGGGATAATTGTCATCGTTTACAAGGCGATCGAGCGAAAAGCCCGGTTCGATCTTGGCCATCTTGTCGGCGACCTTCTGGGCCTTGTCCAACTGCCCTTCGAGCGCATAAAGCGCCAAAAGATGGCGGTGCGCCGGGCGCGACAGGGGGGCGGCACGGGCGGCGGCCTCTCCGGCCTCGATGGCTTCGGCGGGGCGGTTGCAGGCGATGGCGATCACGCAATGCCCGGTGTCCCACCAGTGCTTGAACGGCGAGGTGCGCGCGATGCTGCGTGCCCGCGCCGACATGGCCAAGGCATCCTCGGGGCGGCCCGCGATCATGTTGGCCTCGGCCAGCGACACCCACGCATAGGCCGACGCCGGGTTCGCCTCGACCGCCAATTCGGCCAGTTCCAGACAGCCCGCCGGGTCGCGGAAAATGCTGCCGCGCATCTTGGCCACGATGGCGTTGACCAAGGGGTTGCCTTCGCTTTGTTCCATCGCCAAATGCTGAAGCTCGGTGGCCTCGTCCAGCAGTGCCTCGACGTTGGTTTCGGCGCGTTCCATGATCTGGATCGAGCGGATCAGGCTGGTCCAGGCCAGATAAACTCCGTTGTTGTCCCGCTCATGCGCCTGTTTCATCAGGCCGTAGGCTTCGCGCAGCGAATCCTGTTCAAAGCTGAACATCCGGTACATTCCCAGGCGCGAGAGCGCCGTGGCGCGCGCCTCGGGGCGGGCATTGTCCAGCACCTGCGGAAGCTTGCCCATGATCTGGTCGGTCGCCTCAAAGATCGTGCGGCCCATGGTTTCGTCGCAGTCCAGAACACCGCTCAGATCGCCGACCTTGGTCAGCTTGGAGTACAGGATCCGGGCGCTGGGTTTGTGCAGCGCCTTGACGAAAACCGCGTGGCCGTTGCCTTCGGCGATCAGCTGGCAATCGACCTGAATGTCGGTGGCGGTCAGATCCGGGGCGTCGTCGTCCTGTGATTGTCGCCAGGCGCGCACTTGCTCGGACACGCCTTCGCCGATGCGGTTGGCCATGACGTCGGCGGCCAGCCGTTCGTGGCCGGTGTCGCTGTCGGTGATCGCCCGGCAGTGGATCAGGATGCCGCGCGCGTCCTGCGGCGCGAATCGCGCGATTTTGGACTGAAGCTCGGCCCGTTCGGCGCGCAGCCAGTCTTCGAATTCGGGGTCGCGCACGTCCAGCCCTTGCAGCAATTCGCTGCGCTCGTCCAAGGGCATCTCGCCATCGTGCAGATCGACCCAGACGCGCGACGCATCCAGCGACACCGACGCCCGGTCGGCGACCAAAATATCGGCATAAGTCCCAAGGCTTGCGCGGATTTTGGACAGCGCCTGACGCAGGTTCGCGCTGGCTTGCTCTGGGCCGAAGGTGCTCCAGAGTTTGTCTTCGATCCAGCGGCGCGGGCGCGTCATGTCGCTGGACAGGGCCAAAAGCACCAGCAACGCCTGATTTTTCGCGCCTTTGGGGGTCAGGCAACGGCCCTGCGCCTCGATGTTCAGCGCACCGAGCACGTGAATTTCCAAAAGGCCGTTTTCGTTAACCATTGCTCAACCAATTCGTGTGTCCCAGAATGCTACCACTGGCCGTGCGGCGCAACAATGTTCGTGAATTAAACGTTAATGGTGGGCGGACAGGGGGCTTGGGCTTTGACCGGGCGCGCGTGGGCGTCGCAAGCTGAGACAAAGCATTTTCAGGAGAGATATTGTGTCGAAATACGGTTGGGATGGCTGGGATGGTTGGGACGGCTGGGATGGCTGGGACGGTTGGGATGGTTGGGACGGTTGGGACGGCGGCAAAGGGCGCCGCGCCTCGGCTGGGCCGCTTGCCTCGGCCCGCGACGGCACGGTGGGCCATTGGGACGGCACGCCTGACCGCGCCAACAAGCCCGCGCGCGACGCCTGGACCGCGTTCAAAACCATGGGCGTCAAGCCCAAGCGCATCGTCTTTGACCAAGCCTTGGGGGCGATGTTTGGCGTCTCGCTGAATGCGGCGGCGGACACGGGGACGGTGTCTTGTGGCGATCAGACCCTCGTGACGCTCAAGAAACCGGGCGTTGATCTGCTGCGGACCAAGCAGCTGCCCTACCTGCGCACCTACGCCGATCTGCGCCGCGACCGGGTGGGCGAGATCGGGGCGCAAATCAGCGACATCCAAAGTTTTTACGCCATGGTCAGCTATATGTCCGGCGCGGCCACCCCGTGGACCATCGCGCTGAACATGGGGGTGCTGCGGCTCGCGCAAACCCTTGAGATGCCGCTGAAACATGGGCTGGACGTGCCGCGCCCGATCACCATGACGCATAAGGTGCAGCCGATCATCCAGACACCGGGGCATGGCTCTTGGCCGTCGGGGCACGCGACCGAAGCCTTTGCCACCGCGACGCTGTTGTCGCGCCTCTTTTACGACGAGGCGTTCAACCCCGTCGCCGGGATCGGCGCGCAGACAGAGCTGTATCGCCACGCCGCGCGCATCGCCATGAACCGCACGGTGGCGGGGGTGCATTTCCCCACCGACAGCATGGCCGGGGCGGTGCTGGGTGTGACGCTGGCCGAAGCCTTGGTGCGTTTGCTGGATGGCGAAACCGAAACCACGGCGCGTGTCTATCACGGCGACAGCTACGAGGGCGACTTTACCCTCGCGGCGCTGGCGGATGCGTTGGACGACAGCGCGGTGGTGTCCAGCTCGACCGTGACGCTGACCGCCGAGATGGTCCCGGCGTGGCTGCGCCAGATGTGGGCCGAAGCGAAATCCGAGTGGTAACCAGTTTACTGTGCTGCGCGAGGAGACTTGCGCATGGTGTGTGGAAAAGCCGGGGCCTTGCGCCCCGGTTTTTTTGTCTGCTTCGGCTGTTTAGAACGGGGACATTAGAACCGCGACAGGCGGCGGTGCGGCTCTTGCACCAGATAGGTGCCCAAACGGCTGGCCTGATCGGGCGGGACGGCGATTCGCGCCACCTTGGCGGTGTCCAGATCGTCCGTATGCAGGGTGTTGCCCCGCTTGGCGTTGCGCTTGATCCGCTCGGCGGACAGCCCCAGCGCGCGCGTCAGCCGCGCAGCCGCAGCGCTGGTGCCGTTCAGCACGTGGGTGGTGCCGGAAAACGTGCCCGCGGCCAGCACGCCGGGCAGAAACTGCGACTCTTCGGCGAGGGTGGACACGGTTGGTCCGCTGACGGACCACGCCGCGCCTTCGCCAGAGTAGGGCGCGGCGCGATAGTTCTCTGCCGTGTCCGCGGCGGTGCGCGGCGCGTGTTCCGCCGCCCCCACGCAAAAGACTTGTCGCGCGGTCGAGGAGGCCAGCGCCGAGTGGCTGCCCGCATAGCAAAGCGGGCCATCCGCGGCGGGGCGACGGTAGGACGCGCTGCCCGTGTCCCACTCATAACCGCTTGGCGCGTCCAGATAGGATTGCCGCCCGCGCGCGCCGTGCAGATCGTCGTCCCGCTGGACTTGGACCACCACCTGCGCGGTGCCTTTGCCCGTGTGTTGGACCGCAACCTGCCACGCGCCGGCGGGGGCGCACGGCTCGGTGGGTTTGCGGTTTTCGGTCGGGGCCAGCGCCAGAACGTAATGGCCGGGCGAGACGATGCCTTGGCCAAAGTCGCGTGCCGCCACGTGATACAACCGCGCGACCGGCGCGCCGTCCTTTTCCAGCGAAGCCATCTGCCCCGGTTCCAGCGTCAGCGGGCCAGAGCTTTGCCCCCCCGGCGTCGTCACCATGAGGGCCAGCGCGCCGCAGTTTTGCCCCGGCGTTCGGATTTCCATGTAGTTCGCGGTCTGATCGCAGGGCTGGGCGCGCCAGGTGACGGCCTGCGCGGTCTCGGTGCAGGTGATCTGCCCGACCAAGCGGCCAAGCCGGTTGTTGCCAAAGGCCCAGACCAGCCGCACGGGCTGGCCGGTAACGGTTTCCCAATGCGCGGCCTCTTGGGCCATCTGGTATTCGGCAAAGCGGGTGCCGTCCTTTGGCCCCGCCAGGAAGCCCAGAGAGATGTTGACCACCACCGGGGCGTCCGGGTTGACCTTCGCCGCCTGACGCAAGATCCAACGCAGCCCTTGGATCAGATAGCTTTCCATCCGCGTCCCAGAGGTATCCTCGATCGCCTGCGGGGGCAGTTGCACGCCAAGCAGGGGCCAATCGCGCACCGGATCGGCCGCATCCGCAGGGTCGGCTCCGGCGGCGAGGTCCAGCATATGCGTGCCGTGGCTGCGCCCCCGCTCGACCGCGCGCGGGCTGTCCGCGCCGTAAAGATCTGCGTTCAGCTTGGCATAGCTTTCGGCCTCAACCCCTTGGAAAAGCGCGGTGATCTGATCGCGGCTCAGCACCTTGCCAGAGACCACGTGATGCGGACCGGTCCCGCGCTGCTCAAGCGTCTGAAGCCACAGGGCGTGAAAGCGCGAGACCTGCGCGCCGTCCGGCAAAGTCCGCCGGAACCGAGCGTTCAAAAAGCCCAGACCGTCGTCAAGGATCGCGATGATCGGCGCGTCTTGGGTGTCGGCAGGGGGCGGCGCGGCGGGGGCCAGCGTTTGCGGTGACGCCTCTGCCAGCCGCACGGGCACGCCCGTGTCGAGCACCTCGAACAGGGCGGCGTGGTCGCTGTCCGGCGTGCCGACCCGGCGATACAGCGCGTATTCATCGGGCAGATCGCCGTGCGTATCGGGCGAGTCGATCCGGTCGTTCAGGGTCGCCAGCTCATGCGCGTCCATCAGTAGCGGCGCAGAGACATCCTGGACCAGATCGCGCAGGCTTTGCCGGGCAAAGACCGTCCCAGAGGTCAAGCGGACAAAGATCGGCTCAAAGTCGGTGCCCGCCGACGGGCGCGCCGGATGCAGCGCGTCGCGGCGTTTTTCCACCAGGCGCGACCAATCCAGATAGGCGTCCTGAAACGCACCAGCGCGCGCGGGGGTCCACGTCATTGCCATAAGAATACCTGCCTAAAATACATCCAATGGATGCAATGAGACGAACATTCGTAAATGCGGTCAAGAAATGCTTGGCTGTTTGCGTAGAATTCACGCGCTTCGGCGGCGATGGGCGCGGGTCAATTTCACGCGCTGGCCAAGTTTCACGGAGGAATTGTGCAAAAATTACGGTGCGATCACGCAAGGGCGGCAAACTGCGCTTAACGTATCGTCATCCATGTTATGTTTCATCGATTCTAACCACCGCCCATTCGCCAAGAGGACCGTCATGCCCGGCACCGGAAACACTGGCACCCATCGTACTGGCCCCGCCGTGGCGCGCGCCCAACCCTTCAAGGTGATCGAAGGGGGGCGGCGTGCCCAGACAGGCTTTGCCAAGCCGGACCCGCTGCGATTTTCCCCGCAAGAGTTGGCGGCAGAGATGGCAGAGCTGTTCGCGCTGGGCTTGATGCAGGATTGCCGTCTGGATCAGATCGCGTCGCCGGATTGTCCGGTTCAAATTGCGCCGGGCTTGGTGGTCACGCAAGCGGATGTGATGGCGCAAGTCTCTGCCCTGCCATGGTTTTCTGGTCAGACCTGCCTTGCTCCGGGGATGTCTGCGCAGCGCCGCGCCTTGCACAGGCAAAAGGGCAAGCTGACCCTGTGGCGGGGTGGTGTGGCTTTGCCGGGGAATGGGGCGGCTGCGTCGGCGGTGTTGATGCAGGATCACAGCGCCGCCGCGCCTGCGCCGGTGCGGCACACGCCACAGCCCGACGCGCCCATGTCGGTTTGGGCCGATTGGTGCGCGCGCCAGTTCGGGGCCGGGCTGCGGCTGCCGGGGGCAGAGGGGGCGGCGCCACAGATCGACACCTTGGCGGAAATGGCCGCGCATATCCACGCGATGCCCGCCGCGCGCCCGTTCTTTAACGCGGCGTTGGCGGCACTGGCCCGAGGGGCGCGCTTTGGCGGCGGGGCGACTGACTGGAACGGCAAGCGGTTGCTGTCGACCATGGCCAAGGCCGCCGATGCCGCAACGCGCGTGTCGCTCTTGCAGGCCAGCAGCATCGACCGCATGTCGCGCCCTGCGGTGACCGCTGCGCGCCTGTCGTTGAACCTGTCCATGGCCCAAGTGCCCGACGCGCTGGAAACCGAACAGCTGCGCGCCGCCGCCGAGATCCTGCGCCAACACGCCCCGCAGTTGCTGGCGTGGATGAGTGCCGCCAATGCGGCGCGGCGCGGCCCGCAGCGCACGGCCTACAGCCTGTTCTTGCCGCTGAACAACAGCGACTCGGTGCCTTTGCACCCCGCCGATTGCGCCACGCATATGTTGGTCGGATCGGCCTTGGCGACGGTGCTCAAGGCGGTCGTCGATGGCGGTCACCAGACCCAGTTGACCACGGTCGGCAGCCAAGGGCGCGATGTGATCTTTGCCAATGAAATCGATCAGTTGGTCGCCAATATCGCCACCGCGCGGGTTGTGTCCGGGGGCTATTTCCCGGCGGAAAACCATCAAGAACAACGCTTGGGACAGGCTCTGGGGTTGGCCGCGTTGCGCGATACGCTGACGCTGCGCAATTGCCCTGCGGCCATGGCCTTTCGCGATCTGGATGGGCGGGTGTTGCAGTTGGTGGCAGAGCCGGGGGCGGATGGGCACCCGCTTGTCCGTTTGCTGTCCGAAGGCACCTGCCTCGATTGGCCGTCGGGCAAGCGCCCGCCCAAGCCGCCAGAGCATCTCGCGGTGGTTTGACACGGGTCAAGGCACCCATGCGCGTCCGGTGACAAGCTGCCCTTGGTGGGATTAGGAGAACGCCGATGATACGCTTAGCCGCACTGACTCTTATGCTCGCTACCCCGGTTCTGGCGCAGGACGCCGACGTGGGGCGCGGCCATTTCTACACCCATTGCGCCACCTGCCACGGTCTCGAAGGGCGCGGCGACGGCCCCATGTCCGGCGTGCTGATGATCCAGCCCACGAACCTGACAGAGCTTGCGGCCCAGAACGGCGGCTCGTTTCCGCTGGACCGCGTGGTCAAACGTATTGACGGCCGCGATCCGCTGGTCAGTCACGGCTCGCCCATGCCGGTCTACGGCGACTACTTCGAAGGCCTCTTTGACGTCCCGATCAACGCGCCGGACAATGACCCGGTGCTGACGTCGCGCCCCGTGGTCGATCTGGTCGCTTACCTCATGGAAATTCAGCACCCGGATTAAGGGCTTAGCGGCAGATCCCCTCGGCCTGGATGCCCGGCCAAGGCACGAGGATCGTGGGGTCGTCCAGCTTGTCCAACCCTTGAAGGGGCATGTGCGCAGAGATCATCGCGCGCAACCGTTCGGTGCGCGGGGCCTCTGGGTCGAGCAGGCGGCAGCAGACGTATTCTTCGACGATGCTCCCCTGTTGCTCATAGCCATAGTCCAGAAAATCGCGCGTCTTATCCGGGTCGAACAGGTAGGGATCGGCGCTGCCCGTGTGTTCCAGCAAAGCCTTGAGCGGCGTGTATCCCGTCTTGGCCCTGTTCTGCCATTGCCAGACGTGGGTCGCCTCATGGGCCATGAGCATCGCGTCCAAGAGGTCGATCTGCTCTGGGTATCCGGCAAGGAAGTCCGGGCGGAAAAGATCTTGGCGGATCAAGACCTTGTTGAACAGAACCGTGGCCGCCGGGGCGACGGTGACGGTGCGTTCCTGCGTGATCGGCGGCCAGATGCGTTCCTGACAGGTGGTGCGGGGGCGGACGGGAATTTTGTAGGTCATCTCGCTCGCGAAATGCCCGTTCACGAGGCGCATTTTGGTCGTATCGGTCTGCGTGCCTTGGATGTCCTTTAGGTATGTCTGTTCCAGCGGCGTCAGGGGCCGTCCGCACGCGGCGAGGAACACGAGAAGGAAAAGGATCACACGCATGAGGTGAGGATGGCGCGAGGGGGGATGGCTTGTCTAGAGGGGGCGGGCCTAGTCTTCGATGACGTCTTCACCGGGTGGGCCTTCGCATTTATGCGGGGAGGAAGCGAAGCGTTCCGCGATCCAGGTGTGGGCATGTCCGGGAAAACCGCTCTGATAGCGCTCTACAAGGCGGCTGTAGCTGAAACCAAGCTCAGAGGCTTTGCAGAGACGCTCACCGGACGGGTGCCGATGCAAGGCCAACCCACCGCCGGCGGGGCGAATGGCAAAGCCAACATTGCGCAGGTCATTTTCCAATTGGTTCCAGTCATTTGCGGCGGCGAAAATCGGAGCGAGGCGCGCACGCAAGGGCGCGAGGAGCTGCTCGTCCGCCCGATTGGGCGGCCTCGCATTTTTCCGTCTGGAAATCTCTGCCGACAAAAGATTGCGCAGCAATTGACCGACCGAGATATCCTTTTCCCGGGCGATCTGGTTCGCAACGACCAGCATGTCGAAATCGATTTTGAAATGGACATCCTCTAGCATGCGCTCAGGATGGTGAATGCGCACTTAAAGTGAGGTTAACGCCTCACACATCCAACTCCTCCACGAACCGCGCATTCTCTTGGATATACTGAAAGCGCAGCTCGGGTTTTTTGCCCATCAGACGTTCCACCAGATCGCCGGTCTCGCCGGGTTCGTCCTCGTCGATGGTCACGCGGATCAAGGTCCGGGTCGCCGGGTCCATCGTTGTTTCTTTGAGGTCCTTGGCGTCCATTTCACCCAAGCCCTTAAAGCGCTGGACGTCGATTTTTCCCTTTCCGCCCAAGCCCTTGGTCAAGGCCGCCTCTTTCGCTGCGTCATCCGCCACGTAGATGCGCTTGGCCCCTTGGGTCAGGCGATACAGCGGCGGGCAGGCCAGATACAGGTGCCCCTGATCGATCAAAGGCCGCATCTGCGTAAAGAAGAACGTCATCAGCAAGGACGCAATATGCGCGCCATCGACGTCCGCATCGGTCATGATGATAATCTTGTCATAGCGCAGGTCTTCGACGTTGAATTTCGTCCCCAGGCCGACCCCAAGCGCCTCGCACAGATCGCGGATTTCCGCGTTGGAGCTCAGCTTGTTCGACGCCGCGCCCAGCACGTTCAGGATTTTACCCTTTAGAGGCAGCAAAGCCTGCGTCTCGCGGAAACGCGCGCCTTTTGCCGAACCGCCCGCCGAGTCGCCCTCGACGATGAACAATTCGGTATTCTCGCGGGTTTTGGATGAACAATCCGTCAATTTCCCCGGCAAGCGCAGCTTTTTCGTCGCCGATTTCCGCGCGGTTTCCTTTTCCTGACGGCGGCGCAGACGCTCTTCGGCGCGCAGCACAAGGAAATCAAGGATCGCGCCCGCGGATTTCGTATCCGCCGCCAGCCAGTTGTCAAAGTGGTCGCGCACGGCGTTTTCCACCAGACGTTGCGCCTCGGTCGTGGCGAGGCGGTCCTTGGTCTGGCCGACAAATTCCGGCTCGCGGATGAAACAGGACACCAGCGCGCAACCGCCGGTGATCAGGTCGTCGCGGTTGATCTGTGCTGCCTTTTTATTGTTCACCAACTCGCCGTATGCGCGAATGCCCTTGAGGATCGCCGACCAGAAACCCGCTTCGTGGGTGCCGCCCTCGGGCGTGGGCACGGTGTTACAGTAGGACTGGATGAACCCATCGCGCGAGGGTGTCCAGTTGATCGCCCATTCGACCTTGCCGGGGGTGTTGAACTTTTCCTTGAAATCCACCACGCCGGCAAAGGGCGTATCGCTGTAAGTCGCCGATTTCCCAAGCGTTTCCATGAGGTAATCGGCCAAGCCGCCGGGGAAGTGGAACGTCGCCTCCAGCGGCGTTTCGCCATCGTTGATCTCTGTCTTCCAGCGGATTTCGACGCCGCTGAACAGGTATGCCTTGGACCGCACCATCTTGAGCAAACGCGCGGGTTTGAACCGGTGATGGCCGAAAATCTCTTCGTCGGCGTGGAAGGTCACGGTTGTGCCACGACGATTCGGAGCGGCTCCGATCTTCTCCACCGGACCAAGCGGGATCCCGCGCGAGAATCGCTGCTCAAACAGTTCCTTGTTCTTGGCCACCTGCACGACCATCGAATCCGACAGCGCGTTCACCACCGACGCGCCCACGCCGTGCAAACCGCCCGAGGTCTCGTACGCGTCGCCCGAGAATTTGCCGCCCGCGTGCAGCGTACACAGGATCACTTCCAGAGCCGATTTGCCCGGAAACTTGGGGTGCGGGTCGATCGGGATGCCGCGGCCGTTGTCTTTGATTTCAATCGAGTAATCGGCGTGCAGCGTGACTTCGATCCGGTTGGCATGGCCCGCGACCGCTTCGTCCATCGAGTTGTCGAGCACCTCGGCGACCATGTGGTGCAGCGCCCGTTCGTCGGTGCCGCCGATGTACATGCCGGGGCGTTTGCGGACGGGTTCAAGCCCCTCGAGCACCTCGATCGAGGAGGCGTCATAGGTGGCTTCTGCGGCGGATTGCAAGAGATCGTCGGCCATGGGGTGCTCGGGTTTGTTGTTGATTGGCGGGCATTATGACACCCGATGTCGGGGGGAGCAATCCGTGTGGCACCTATATGCTGGGGTCTCGGCGGCAAATCCGGCAACGGCTTGTGGATAAGTCAGAGCGCCGCGCCGCCCCTCGTTTCAACGCCGCAGTTCGCGCACGCGGGCAAGGTGCGGCGTCTGGGACACCGCCATGCTTGCCTCTTCGCGCCACCCCTCGCCAATCTCGGGGAAGAACGCGTCGGCGTCTTCGATTACCGTGTCGACTTCGGTCAGCAGCAGGCGGTCCGCCAAGGGCAGCATCGCTTCGTAGATGCCTTGGCCGCCGATGCCGTAGATGCGGAAGCACCCTTCGGCGCGGGCGAGGGCGATGGCCTCTGCGACCGATCCGACCACGTGCTCGTGCAGCGACGTATCGCGCGAGACCACGATATTCAGGCGGTTTTTCAGCGGCTTGAACGGCAGAGAGTCCCACGTCCGCCGCCCCATGATGATCGCGCCGCCCAAGGTTTCGCGTTTGAACAGCGCGAGGTCTTCGGGGATGTGCCACGGGATGTCGTTGTCTTTGCCGATGGCGCCGTTGCGGGCGCGGGCTGCGATGAGGGTGATCATGGGGGCTTCCTTAGACGGCGACGGGGGCTTTGATCGCGGGATGCGGCTCATACCCCGGAAAGGCGAAATCCTCGTAGCGGAAATCGAAAAGATCGGTGACCTGGCGTTTGATTTGCAATTGCGGCAGCGGGCGGGGGTCGCGCGAAAGCTGCTCGGCGACCTGTTCCATATGGTTGGAATAAATATGCGCATCGCCAATGGAATGGATGAAATCCCCAGCCTCTAGTCCCGCCACATGCGCCAACATATGCGCCAGCAAGGCGTAAGAGGCGATATTGAACGGCACCCCAAGGAACATATCCGCGCTGCGCTGATACAATTGCAGGTGCAGTTTCCCGCCAAGGATTTTGACCTGCCACAGGGAATGGCAGGGCGGCAAAGCCATATCCGGCACATCGGCGGGATTCCACGCGCTGACGATCATCCGGCGGCTGTCCGGCGTATTGGCGATTTGATCCAGCAAAGTCTTGATCTGGTCGATTTCGCCATTGCGCGACGGCCAATGCCGCCATTGGTGGCCATACACCGGGCCGAGATCGCCGTTTTCATCGGCCCATTCGTCCCAGATGGTGACCTTGTTTTCTTGCAGATAGCGAATGTTGGTATCACCCGAAAGGAACCACAAAAGCTCGTGAATGATCGAGCGCAGGTGCAGCTTTTTCGTGGTCACCAAGGGGAACCCGTCCGCCAGAGGATAGCGGCATTGCAGGCCGAAATAGCTGCGCGTGCCGGTGCCGGTGCGGTCGGTGGTGTCGATGCCGTGGTCCAGCACGGTTTGAAGCGCGTCGAGGTATTGCTGCATGGTGGTCCCCCTTTTGCCTTGGTGTACCCTAGCCGAAGGGGGTGGAAAAGGCCGTTGCGCCGGGGCAGGGTGCATCCAACGAAGAAGGAGAGAGCGATGAAAGCGGTTGTGTTTGAAGCCTTTGGCGAGCGCCCCGAGCTGCGGCGGGTGCCCGACCCGATCCCCGAGCGCCACGGTGTGGTGGTCGAGGTGGGTGCAACCGGCGTGTGTCGCAGCGATTGGCACGGCTGGAAGGGGCACGATTCGGACGTGGTCTTGCCGCATGTGCCGGGGCATGAGCTGGCCGGGACGGTGGTCGCGGTGGGCGCGGAGGTGACGCGCTGGCAGGCGGGCGACCGGGTGACGGTGCCTTTTGTCGGCGGCTGCGGGTCGTGCCCCGAATGTCACGCGGGCCACCAGCAGGTGTGCGAGGCGCAGATGCAACCGGGCTTTACCCATTGGGGGTCTTTTGCGGAATACGTCGGTCTGCATCAGGCAGACCTGAACCTTGTGGCCTTGCCCGAAGACATGAGCTTTGGCGTGGCGGCGAGCCTTGGCTGCCGGTTTGCGACCTCGTTCCGCGCGGTGGTGGACCAAGGCCGCGTGGGCGCGGGCGAGTGGGTCGCGGTGCATGGCTGCGGCGGCGTGGGGCTGTCGGCGATCATGATTGCGACGGCTTTGGGCGCGCAGGTTGTGGCGATCGACATCAGCGACGAGACGCTAGAGCTGGCGCGGCAGATGGGGGCGGTGGCCTGCATCAATGGCGCGCAGGTGGCCGATGTGCCCGAGGCGGTGATCGAAGTGACGGGGGGCGGCGCGCATGTGTCGCTGGATGCCTTGGGGCATCGGGTGACCTGCTGGAACTCGGTGGCGTGCCTGCGGCGGCGCGGGCGGCACGTGCAGGTGGGCCTGTTGCTGGGCGATCAGGCGGACCCGCCGCTGCCCATGGGCAAGGTCATCGGCTGGGAGCTGGAGATCCTTGGCAGTCACGGGATGCAGGCGCACCGCTATGGTGCGATGCTGGACATGGTGCGGCGTGGGGTTCTTGCGCCCGAGAAGTTGATCGGGCGGGAGATTTCCTTGGCCGAGTCGATTGATGCGCTCGTGCGGATGGATACGTTCGAGGCCAAAGGGGCGACGGTGGTGACGTCTTTTTGAGGTCGTGGTTTGGGGGCGCTGCCCGTCACACCAAAGGTGTGCCAACGAAGAGAGGAGGGGGCGCTGCCCTCTCACCGAAGGTGAGGCACTTAGTGTGGAGGGGGCGCTGCCCCCGCCCTGCGGGCTCCCCCGGGATATTTTTCAAGAGAAGAAAGCCCGGCGTCAGGGGAGGTCGCGGGCTAGGGATTTTGCGAGGAAAGCGGGCAGGTCTGGGTGCAGGCCGAAGGGGTCGAGCAGGCGGCCCTGAAAGTTGGTTTTGGTCAGGGCTTCGGGGAGGTCTTCGAGGACGTGGCCGCGTTTCAGGGCGAAGAATGGCAGGCAGATGGATTGGGACGGCAGGCGGGTGGCGGCTTGTTCCAGGAAGGGCTCTTGTTCGACAAAGCCGCAGCGGATGTCGCCCCACGGTCGCAGTTCGGCGAGGTGGCCCGCGAAGGTTTGCGTGACTTCGGCGGGGCGGGGGCTGCGGCCTGATCCGTGGGCGGCGATAAAGAGCGATGTGTCCTCGGGTCGCCAGTTTTCCGTTTGAAGGACCGAGGTTAGCCAGTGTGTGGTGAAGGCGGGCAGGTCCGGGTCAAGGCCAAAGGGCGGCAGTTGCCGGGCGTTGGTGCCGGTCAGGCGCTTGGGCAGGGCCGATTTGGTGAACCAGCCGTCGGACATGAAAAACGGATAGATCAGCGGGGCGTCGCAGCCGTCCAGCGCCGTCTCTAGCGCGCCCTTGGCGGCGAGGGTCGCGCCGCGCACCTCCGCAGCGGGCAGATGCTGTGCCGTGGCCTGCGCGAGGGCGATGATTTCGGCCTCTCCGACGTCGGGGTCAGAGGGTTGGCCGTGGCTGACGATGATCACGCGAGGGGGCTGGGGCATGGGCTTTCCTGTCCGGTTCGGGGCAGAGTTAGGCCGCGCCGCGCAAAAGGCCAAGTCCGATGCGGGCCACTATATGGCCATGTGGCGGCTTTCCCTAGGGGTTGGGCGATATGGAGCGTGTATCTCTGGTGGGGCAAATCTGCCTCAGTCGGGGTAACCCGCTTAGGTCTGAATTGACTTTTAACCATATCCCCGCCACGCTTGGGACAAAATATAAACGGGCAAGACCTGAGGCAGTCAGATGTATCGCAATTTTATAGCGCTCGCAGTTGCGGGCGTTCTCGCCGCTTGTTCGGCGGGGACCAATCCGCTGAACTCCTCTGATCCAGAGGCGGGCGTGGGCACGGGCGAACAGCCCTTGGTCACCGAGCCGGACCCGGATGAAAATGAAAACGCCGATCCCAACGCGCTGAATGTCTATGGCGAGGATGCCAACGCGGATCTGTTTATGGATAACATGAGCTTTGACGCCAGCACGGGGGAACTGGTGCTGAACGCGCTGCCCTATGATGGCGAGGAAAGCGTCTATACGCGGGACGCCGCACGCTCTGCGGGTCTGGCGCGCGGCGGGTCGACTTTTGACGTCTTTACCAACGCTGCGGGCTCGGCCGATTACTACGCGGTGTTCCGGCGTTCGGACAGCGGCTATTCGCAGGTTGGGGCGGTTGCGCTTGATCCGGCGAACGCGAACGACAGGCTGGCCGGCGGCGTCGCGGCGCAGCGCCTGCGCGATATCGACAACGACCCCATCGGCGCGTTTACCTTTACCGGGGAATATGCCGCCGTGCGCACGGTGCAGGCGGACAGCGGGACGGACATCCAATACGTTGCGGGGACCGTGACGCTGAACGTGGACACCACGCAGGCCGATGGGGCCAATGCGGTGTCGGGCAACATCGACGACCGGACCTTCTTTGATGCCAATGGCGCGCTGATTGCCGAGCTGACCAATGCCAACGAGGTCTACCTGTCGCTGTCCGACATCGACTACACCGATTGGACGATCGGGTCGGCGTCGGCGATTGCCAGCGGCAGCGGCACGACCACCGTGACCGGGACGTGGGATGGCATCCTGACCGGCCCCAACGGCGAAGAGATCGCGGGCATCGTGGTGCTTGAGGGCGACCAGCCCGTGGGCATCGACCCGGTCACCGGCGGCTATACCGAAGTCGAAGTGCGAGAAGCTGGCGGCTTCATCGCGGCGCGCTGACGCGGCATGGCCGTGGGGTTTTGGGTGCGCCGAGGGGTGGCGGCTTTGGCGGTGGCGCTGTGCCTGAGCGGCGCGGCGCAGGCCCAAGAGGTACGCCTGACCCTGCCAGAGGCGCGCGGCACCGCGGCCCGGTTCCTGGCCAATGGGCGGCCCGAAGTGGCGTTGAAACTGGCCGAAGGCGTGCTGCTGGGTGCGCCGCAAGACCACTTTGCCCTGCTGATCAAGGCGCGGGCGCTGCGCGATCTGGGCTATCCGGTCGAGGCGGGCAAAGCCGCGCGTGTGGCTTGGCAAATCTCTGACACCGATCAGGAAAAGTTCTATGCAGCGCTGGTGGTGGCGCAGGCAAAGGCCACGCAGGGGCGCAAGCTGGCCGCGCAGCTGTGGTTGCGACGGGCGAGCCAAGCCGCGCCCGACGACAGGCTGAAACAGACCGCCATGCGCGACTTTCGGCAGGTCAGGGCGGCGACGCCCACGCGGTTGCGCTTTGATCTGTCGCTGACCCCATCGGACAACCTGAACGACGCGCCGACGAGCGATACCCTTTATCGGGGGCCGTTCAGTTCCCCGCTGGCACAGCCTTTGTCCGGGGTCCGGTTGCAATTCGGCGCGCAGGTCACGCATCGCATCGCTTTGGGGGAAAACGCGCGGGTGAACCTTGGGGCGCAATACGCCATGACCCGCGTGCGCCTGTCGTCTGAAGCGCAAAGCATTGACCCCGCAGCGGAAAACAGCGATTTCGCGCTGGATGTGTTCGGCCTGTCGCTGGGCTATGAACAGCGCGGCGCGGCGGGCGACTGGCTGGGGAGCCTGCGGCTGACGCAGCTGCGCACCCTGTCCACGGGCGAGGCGCTGTCGGATGTGACCCAGCTGGATGGCCGCTTTGGCTATAGCTTGGCGCCGGGGCTGAACGGGACGGTGAGTGCGTCCTATTCGCATGAGGCGTGGCTGGGATCGGGGACGACCGTTGATACGCGAACGCTGGGCCTGAGCTTGGAAAAACGTTTGCCCGCAGGGGTTTGGCGCTTTGGCCTGTCGATGCGCGACGTGATGTCGGACAATACGGCTATTGCGCGGGACGTGCGGCGGGCGGACCTCAGCTATGCCACGGCCAAGCCGGTGATGGGCGCGCTGCCGCGCGTGACGCTGAGCTATGAGCGGGCCGAGTACGACACCGCGTGGACCCCGATCTGGACCGACCCTCGGCAGGATGAGACGTGGACGCTGGGGCTGGACGTGACCCTGCCAAAACTCGACTACTATGGCTTTGCGCCGGAAATTGGGGTTTCCTTCCGCGACCGGCGCTCCAATTATGTGCCCTATGAGACCCAAGGCACGAACCTGCATCTTGGGCTGAAATCGGTTTTCTAGGCGCGAGGGCAGGGCTCCTCGTGCGGAAGGGGAGAAAATGGGGATCAAGTATCTGCACACCATGGTGCGCGTGAAGGATCTGGATAAATCCATCGCATTTTACAAGCTGCTAGGGCTGGTAGAGCGTCAACGCAAGGAAAGCGAACAGGGCCGGTTTACGCTGGTGTTCCTGTGCCCGCCCGAACAGGCGGATGGCACGGCGGATGTAGAGCTGACGTACAATTGGGACGGCGACGACGGCCTGCCCAGCGACAGCCGCCACTTTGGCCATTTGGCCTATACGGTGCCGAATATTTACGAGGCATGCCAGACGCTTATGGACAATGGTGTGACAATCAACCGGCCGCCGCGTGACGGGCATATGGCCTTTGTCCGCTCGCCCGACAATGTCTCGATCGAGCTGCTGCAAGAAGGCGATGCACTGGCGCCGGCAGAGCCTTGGGCGAGCATGAAAAACACGGGCCATTGGTAAGGCTTCTGGCCCTCGTCGCGGCGCTTTGGCCGGGCTGGGCCAGCGCTTTGGAGTGTCGTCTGGCGCTGCTTTTGGCGCTGGACGTGTCGTCATCGGTAGATGAGGCCGAGTATGCCTTGCAACGTGAAGGTGTCGCTGCGGCGCTGCTGTCGGACAGCGTTCAGGGCGCGATCTTGCAGGGCGCGGGCCACGTGGCCTTGGGCGTTTACGAGTGGAGCGGTCGCCGCCAATCGCACGTCGTGCTGGATTGGGTGATGCTGCGGTCGGCGTCCGATATCAAAGCCGCGGCGGCCCGGATTGCAGCGGCGCAGCGGTCTTATCGGCGGTTTCCGACGGCCATGGGTTACGCGATGGGGTTCGGCGCGACGATGATGGGGCGCGCGCCCTTGTGCGAGCGGCAAGTGATCGATGTTTCGGGGGACGGCGTGTCCAATGACGGGTTCGGGCCGCGTCTGGCGTACAAACACTTCGCCTTTCGAGAGATCACGGTAAACGGCTTGGCTGTTCTGGGGGCCGATCCCATGGTCGAGGACTATTTCGATTTCGAGGTTCTTCACGGGCCGGGGGCTTTTCTAGAGACGTCGGATGGGTACGACGGCTATCGACAAGCCATGGAGCGCAAGCTGTATCGGGAAATTCAGGACCGGATCGTCGGTGAAGCCTTGGGCCGTGCAGGAGAGCGCGGGTGAGGCGAGGCGGGGTAAAAATTTTCGAAAATTTTTGCAAAACTTTTGGAAAAGTTTTGGCGCTGGGCCTTGCTGTTGGTGGGACCTTCGGCGGGGGCGCTCAGGCGACCTGTCGGCAAGCCTTGGCGTTGGGGTTGGACGTCTCCGGTTCCGTGGATGCGCGGGAGTATCGGTTGCAACTCGATGGGGTTGCCGGGGCATTGGACGACCCAGAGGTGCGGGCTGCGCTGTTCCAGATGCCGGGCGCGCCGGTGGCTTTGGCAATCTACGAGTGGAGCGGGCCTGCGGCGCAGCGGGTTTTGGTCGATTGGACGGTGATCTCTGACCCTGCTGGCCTTGCGCAAGTGATTGCGAGGTTGCGCAGTGCGCGGCGCGTCGAGGGGCCACCTTCGACGGCGCTGGGGTCGGCCAAGGCCTTTGGGGCGATGATGTTGGCGCAGCAGTCCGGATGCTGGCGGCGGGTTTTGGATATCTCTGGCGATGGCGAGTCGAACACCGGCCCCCGTCCGCTGGACGTGCGTCCGCCGGGGATTGATATCAACGGGTTGGTGATTGGATCGGCAGGAGAGGCAGGCGACCTTGGGGCGCTGAGCGCCTATTATCGCGCCTATGTCATTCAGGGGCCGGACGCCTTTGTCGAGACCGCGCACGGGTTCGAGGCCTATGAGGCGGCGATGGTCCGAAAACTGAAGAGGGAATTGCAGGTATTGACGCTGTCATCGCGCTGAGCCTTGGTGGCAATCCTTGCCGGAGGCTGTGGAGCGCGGGGTGGGGCTTCTGCCCCAGGCTACCTGTGGCCCGCGTCAGGGCGTGGGGTAGCGAGGTTGGGAATGGTCCCGTGGCCCGGCTTAGTAGATGTAACGGATCTGGTCCGTCCAGTAGCGTTCGACGCGGCGCAGCGCGCCAGAGATGTCGTCGATGCCTTCGAGTGTCAGCACGTTCTTGGTTTGCAGACCATCGGCGTGGCGCACAAACAGATCCTCGACGATGTCGCGAATCTCGCGGCCCCGCTGTGTCAGGCGCACCCGCACCGAGCGGCGATCGATTTCGCAGCGTTGGTGGTGCATATAGCCCATCTCAACCAGCTTCTTGAGGTTGTAGCTGACGTTGGACCCTTGGTAGTAGCCGCGGCTTTTCAGTTCGCCCGCGGTCACCTCGTTGTCGCCGATGTTGAACAGCAGCAGCGCCTGAACCGCGTTGACGTCGATGATCCCGAGACGTTCGAATTCATCTTTGATGACATCCAGCAGCAGCCGGTGCAGCCGTTCCACAAGGCTCAGCGCATCGAGGTAGCTGGTCATGAACCCCTGATCGGTTCCGCCACCCATGGAGGAATGTATGCTCATTTCATGTGTTCTCCGCCTGTTTCTTCGACAGAGGTTTTGAGCATAAACTCCAAATATCCGGTTAAACCTCGACAAGGTCCGGCAAAATTCGAAATATTTTCGTTGAAAAGGTGAATCCAGTCTAATGGATCGCACGGTGGGGTAGGGGCGGATTAAACCCGCCCCACCAAAGGTTTAGCCGTTGGCAGCCACCTTGATGATCTCTTGGATCATGTCCGCGTGTTCGGCGGGCGCGGGGCGCTGGCCGGAAATCCACTGGTACAGATCCTGGTCGTTCTCGTTCATCATCGCCTCATAGGCGTCGAGCTGCGCATCGGTCATGTCCGCCAACCGCGCCTCGGTGAAACGGACCAAGAGAATGTCCATTTCCTTGGTCCCGCGCCGCATCGAGCGCATTTGCAAACGTTTCAGCCGGGTGGCGCGGTCTTCGGTCATTCAGCCCTCTTCCTTGAGCAGCAGGCGCAGCTTTTTCTCCAGCCGGCCCAGTCGTTCGGCGCGCGACAGGAATTGCGCACGCAGGCCGCGCAGTTCCATCAGCACTTCGTTCACATCGGGCGAGATCGGGTCCTCTTCGGGCTCGCTCACGCCGTCAGCGCCTTCGCCAGTAATCAGCCAGACCATCGAAACATTCAAGATGCCAGCCAGCATTTGCAGACGGTTTGCGCGCGGCTCGGTCAGGTCGTTTTCCCAGGTCTCGAGGGTTTTCACCTTGAGCCCCAGACGTTTGGCCAGCGTCGCCTGATCCATACCGGCGGCTTCGCGCGCGGCGGCCAGACGGTCGCCAAAGGTTGCATTCTCAGAGCTGTACCAGCCGTTGGTCGTGTCGTTCATGTCGTCTCTCCCTAATGCGTTGCCGCTTGAACGGGGGTTTAGCGCACCCTAAGACAGGGAACACAGATATACAAACGGGGACCCCGATGGCATTTCTTTCCGATAACCTGGCCCGCGTGAAACCATCGCCCACCGTTGCGGTGACGCAACTGGCAGCAGAGCTCAAAGCGCAGGGCCGCGATGTCATCGGACTCGGGGCCGGCGAGCCCGATTTTGACACGCCGGACAACATCAAGGCTGCGGCGATTGCGGCAATCAATGCCGGGAAAACGAAGTACACCGCCCCCGATGGTATCCCCGAGCTGAAACAGGCGATCTGCGACAAGTTCAAGCGCGAGAATGGCCTTGATTACACGCCCGCGCAGGTCAGCGTCAGCACCGGCGGCAAGCAGGTGCTGTTCAACGCGCTGCTGGCGACGCTGAACCCCGGCGACGAGGTCATCATTCCCGCGCCCTATTGGGTCAGCTACCCTGATATCGTCCGTCTTGGGCAGGGCGAGCCGGTGATCGTCGAAGGCGCGCGCCAGCTTGGCTACAAGATCACGCCCGACGCGCTCGAAGCCGCGATCACGCCGAAAACCAAATGGTTCATCTTTAACTCGCCGTCCAACCCGACCGGCGCGGGGTACAGCCGCGATGAGCTCAAGGCGCTGACCGATGTGCTCATGCGCCACCCCCACGTCTGGGTGATGACCGACGATATGTACGAACATCTGGCCTATGACGGGTTCGAATTCGTCACCCCTGCGCAGGTCGAGCCGGGGCTGTATGACCGCACCCTGACTGTCAACGGCGTGTCCAAGGCCTATGCCATGACCGGCTGGCGCATTGGCTTTGCTGCGGGTCCGGTGGACCTGATCAACGCCATGCGCAAGCTGCAATCGCAGTCCACCACCAACCCCTGCACCATCAGCCAGTGGGCGGCGGTCGAGGCGCTGAACGGCCCGCAAGACTACCTCAGCACCCGCTGCGCGGCCTTCAAACGCCGCCGCGATCTGGTGGTGGAGGGGCTGAACGCCTGCCCCGGCATCACCTGCGCCACCCCCGAAGGCGCGTTTTACGTCTACCCCGACATCGCCGAGTGCATCGGCAAGACCTCGGCGGGTGGGGCGCTGCTGGACAATGACGAAGCCTTTGCCAAGGCGCTTCTGGAAGAGGAAGGCGTGGCCGTGGTCTTTGGCGCGGCCTTTGGCTTGTCCCCGAATTTCCGGGTCAGCTATGCCACCTCGGACGAAGCCCTGCTTGAGGCCTGCGCGCGCATCAAGCGCTTTTGCGAGGGGCTGGCATGAGGGCGCTGGTTCTGGCCCTGATGTTGCCGCTCGCCGCGCAGGCAGAGGGGATGCCGACGATCCCCGCCGACATCGCCGCCAAGTTCGATGGCAAGCCGCAGCTGCTGACCGAGTGGTTGACCGCGATCATGCACAGCACCGCGCGACAGGTGGGGCGCTTTGATTCCACGTCGTTGGACCTGTCCCGCCTGCAAACGCAGATCGACATCGCCAGCGTCGCGCAGCGCGCCAAGGGAGTGGGCGATTTCATGGCCTATGATCTCAACTGGGACGGCACCGTCACGCGCCAAGAGGTCATTGACAGCTATGGCGCAGCCGACCCCGATCTGGACTGGACCTTTAAACCTTACGACCTGAACAGCGACGGCGCGGTCCCGCTGGCCGA
Organism: Tropicibacter naphthalenivorans; assembly: GCF_900176475.1. Lineage (GTDB taxonomy): Bacteria > Pseudomonadota > Alphaproteobacteria > Rhodobacterales > Rhodobacteraceae > Tropicibacter > Tropicibacter naphthalenivorans. The sequence goes on along the minus strand of NZ_FWXX01000004.1, from coordinate 191,822 downwards.
GCTGCACGCCGCGCTCGGGCGCGAGGCCGTCGATCCGTCGCACTTTATCGAACCCATCGTTCTGGAAATGCGCGGCTGGGATCTGGACGCCGATGGGCAGGTCACCGCCGAGGAAATCGCCCAGATCGTCGCCGCCCAGCCCTGACCTATACGAAAGGGGGCACCGATCGGTGCTTTCCCCCTTTCCACTTCGTCCCGCTTTTCGGTAAACCTATAGCCAATCCGTGAATTCGAGGGGGCCAAATGGCTGATCTGCCCGAATATTATTATCGTGTGCGTGACAATGGCGCGCTGGTGTTCCTCGTGGATACGGAAAATCGCCAGCGCCGCATCGAGATGGACCAGATCGCCGTCGTCAACCTCAACAAGGGCGAGATCAAGCCCCACGGCGGGCGCGACCTGACAGAGGCGGACCTGATCGAAATCAAGGGCTGGATGGCGCGGCGCAAGGCGCTGTTGGCGATGCGCGACATCGACGACATCCACCGCGCGGTGGACTATCTGAACATCACGACTCAATGGGCGCAGTCCAAGGCCTCCGACGACCAGCTCGAAGAGGTCACCGACGATCTGCTGCTGGCGATGCACGACCTGCGCACGGTCTTGGTGCGCAAAAAGGCCGACCGCCTGATGAAGAAATAACGCCTAGCCTTGCGACATCTGCGCGCGCGCCGTCTGGCGCATCGCGCGCACGGTGGCGGGGTTTTCAGCCTCCCACGCCTTGAACCGGGCGTAGCCCTGACGGACCTGCGCGGCGCGTGCCGGGGTGCCGACCTGCGCCAGTTCATCGTCGACGAATTCCAGTTTGAGTTGCTCGTAGTTGGCCATGCAGGTGGCGACCTCGTGCGCCGCCAAGGGGCGCTGGATCGCCGTCTGGTCGCACAGGTAATACAGGCCGAGGATCGTCAGAAACGGGGACATGGGCGCGCTCCTTTTTGCGGTGCGAATCGTGCGCCCGCGATCCTGCGATCTGGTTAACGCTGCGCGCGCGGGGTGGCAGGCCCATGTGTGGCGCGCGGGAAATCACCGGAATTATTCGCAAATTTCCGTATTTTAACCACGAACAAATTGACTTGGACGCACGCATTGGTAGCTTAGCCCCGGACGGTTTTTGTATTTTCACGATGGGGGACATCATGCGTATTGCGCTTCGTTTTGCTGCCGCTGCGGCGCTTTGCCTGACCGGCGGGGCCGCCTTTGCCTGGGGCGACATGTATATGGGGGACGCAACCAACGACCCCAACTCGAACTTTATGGTACATACCTACAACGCGCCCAACTACTGCCCCGAGGGGCTTCAGCCGGTGCTGGCAAACGGCATGATCTGCTGCGGCGAACCCAACGCAGGCGCCTATATCAACCGCGCGGGCAAATCCACCTATCGCCCCGCCAAGGCCGCCCCGCGCGCCTATGCGCCGGTGGGCGAAAAGGGCGTGGTCTACCGCTGATTAACCGCTCGGGGGTCAAGCCCTCTTGGCAATTCCGGTCAGGCCGCGTATACGCGCGGCCTGATTTCTTTTTGATCTTCCGGGAAGGGTTGCACCATGCAGGGCACCGCGAATCTCAACGTCATGATGAAGGCCGCGCGCAAGGCGGCCCGGTCGCTGGTCAAGGACTTCCGCGAAGTTGAGAACCTTCAGGTGTCCATGAAGGGTGCGGGTGACTTTGTCTCGCGCGCCGATCTGGCTGCCGAAAACATCCTCAAAGAAGAGCTGCTGGGCGCGCGTCCGACCTATGGCTGGCTGGCCGAAGAAGGCGGCGAGATTGACGGTCAAGACCCGACCCGCCGCTGGATCGTCGACCCGCTGGATGGCACCACTAACTTTCTGCACGGGATGCCGCATTGGGCGATTTCCATCGCGTTGGAGCACAAGGGCCAGATCGTGTCCGCCGTGGTCTACGATGCCGCCAAGGACGAGATGTTCTTTGCCGAGCGTGGCGCGGGCGCGTGGCTGAACGATTCCAACCGTCTGCGTGTCTCGGGCCGCCGCAGCATGGTCGAGGGCGTCTTTGCCCACGCGATCCCCTTTGCCGCCGAGAAAACTCTGCCCGCGACGATCAAGGATCTCGCCCGCGTGATGCCGCAATGCGCTGGTGTGCGCGGTCTTGGCTCTGCGGCGCTGGACCTGTGCTACGTTGCGGCGGGCCGCTTTGACGGCATGTGGCAGCGCGAGCTAAAGCTCTGGGACGTGGCCGCTGGCTACCTGATCGCCAAAGAGGCCGGCGCGCTGGTCGAAGGCATCCGCGAAGGCGAAGACCCGCTGGAAAGCGGCCGGATGGTCGCCGCCAACGGCGAGCTGTTCAACCCGCTGGTCAAGCTGCTGCGCGAAGTCTGATCGCGCACTGATCCGAATTCCAAGCCCCGTCAGAACGCTCTGCCGGGGCTTTTTCGCGCTTTAGCGGTCGGACGGATGATTGACCCCATCGACCCAAGGCACAGGCTCTACGTCGGCGGGCATAACCCCTTCGATGGTGTAGAGGTTTACGCCGTACTCGTTCGGGTTCGACCGTCGCTGGTGGTACATGTAGATCCCGCAGACCGAGCAAAAGTGGTGTTTCGCCGTATGGGTGCCAAAACTGTAGAGCGTCAGTTTGTCCGCGCCCTTGACGATCTCAACCCCGCCCAAGGGGGCCGACACCGCCGGTGCGCCCCGCCTGCGGCAGAAAGAGCAATCGCAGCGGCGCGCAGTGTTCAGCCCGTCTGTCAGAGTGACGCGCAGCTCGACCGCGCCGCAGTGGCAGGTGGTGGTGACAGGGGTGGTCATCGGCGGGGAATCCTTGGGATACGGGTTACGGATTGGAACTCTGCCGGGGGATGCGGCGGCAGTCCATGGTGGCGCGACCAATAGCGCGGCCCGCCAAGGCGCAGCCACGTGGGCACCGCCAAGATCGCCCCCACGACAAAGCCGCCCGCGTGCGCCCAATAGGCCACGCCGCCTTCGTCCGGGGAGGCGCCCCAGCCGCCGATGATCTGCATCCCGAACCACAGCGCCAGCATCAGCCACGCAGGCACCGGGACGACCTTGAAGATGATGATGAGAATGATCAGGATGTCGACCCGCGCCTTTGGGAACAGCAGCAGATAGCCGCCCATTACACCCGCGATGGCCCCCGACGCGCCCACCGTCGGCACCAGCGATCCCGGCGCGGACAAATAGTGCACCAACCCCGCGCCGATCCCTGCGGCGAGGTAGAACAGCGCAAAGCCCACATGCCCCATCTCATCCTCAAGGTTGTCGCCAAAGATGAACAGGAACAGCATGTTGCCCGCCAGATGCGCCAGGCCCCCATGCACGAACATAGAAGTCACGAGCCCGGTGAACCCATGCCCGTTCGACAGGAACTGCGGCACCAGCGCGTAGTCGGCATAGAACTGCACCAGCTCGCGCGGTGAGGCCGCCAGATGCCACGTGCTGACGAACACGAGGATGTTCGCCAGCATGATGGCATAGGTGACAATCGGCACACGGCTGGACGGGTTGTGATCGCGGATCGGAAACATACCCTAGAGGTAGGCTTTGCGGTCCCTCGCGTCTAGTTGCCCTGTTCAGTCGTTCCCCGCCAGCAGCGCGGCATTGCCCCCGGCGGCGGTGGTGTCGATGCACACGTGCCGTTCGGTGCGGGCGTGGCCTGCGTCCGGCGCGCCGGTGATCAGCGGCAGGATCGGGCCGGACCGCTGGGCAAGCGCTTGGCGATAGGGACGGGCGTCCGAGCCCCAGTACAGCACCCCCGAGAACCCCTGCGCCTCGGCCAAGACCTCTGGCGTCACGTGGCCCGTCGCCACCACAGCGACACCGCCCAGCGACCGAACGGCCTCGGCCTGCGCGCGGGCGACATCAATCCCCGGCCCAAGGCACAGGACCGGTGGGCGGGGGAGCGTCGTCAGCTGGTTCGCCTCGCCGGTGGGGCCGGGCAAATCCTGACGGATCGGATCGCCCTTGGCGGTCTGCGCCAAAGCGCTCTGCAATGCCTCCAGCCCCATTTCGCCGTCAAACGCCGTGCCTTCCATCGGCGCGGGATGCGCGCGGAACCGGTCCAGATACTGCGGCCCGCCCGCCTTGGGCCCGGTGCCCGACAGGCCTTCGCCGCCGAAGGGCTGGCTGCCGACAATCGCGCCGATTTGGTTGCGGTTGACATAGATGTTGCCCGCGTGGACCCGCTCGGTCACATGCTGCACCCGGTCGTCGATCCGCGTCATCAGCCCAAAGGTCAGCCCGTATCCCGTGGCATTGATCGCCTCGATCACCCGGTCCAGTTCCTGCGCCTTATAGGTCGCCACATGCAGCACCGGGCCGAAGATCTCACGCCCGAGATCCGCAATCCCGCCCACCTTGATCAGCGTCGGCGGCACAAAATGCCCCGCGTCCGGCACGTCATAGGTTTTCAGCACGCGGTGCCCGGCGGCGGCAATATGCGCCATGATCCCGGCCTTGGCCTCGGCGTCGATGACAGGGCCAAGATCGCTGGCCACCTGCCACGGATCGCCCATCACCAGCGTGTCCATCGCGCCGGTCAGCATGGTCAGGAACTCGGGCGCGATGTCCTCTTGGACGTACAGACACCGCAGGGCCGAGCACCGCTGCCCCGCCGATTGAAAGGCGCTTTCGACGATGGCTTGGACGGCTTGCTCGGGCAGGGCGGTGCTGTCGACGATCATCGCGTTCAGCCCGCCGGTCTCGGCGATAAAGGGCGTCCCGGGGGCGAGATGGTCGGCAATGCTGCGGTGGATGATCTGCGCCGTCTCGGTCGAGCCGGTAAAGGCCACGCCCCCCACCTGCGGCTGCCGGGTCAGCGCCGCGCCCACGTCGCCCGCGCCGGGCAACAGGTGGAGCGCGTCACGCGGCACGCCCGCCTCGTGCAGCAGCTGCGCGGCGCGATAGGCGACCAGCGGCGTCTGCTCGGCGGGTTTGGCCAACGTCGCGTTGCCCGCCGCCAGAGCCGCCGCGATCTGCCCGGTGAAAATCGCCAGCGGGAAGTTCCACGGCGAGATGCAGGCAAAGACCCCCACGGGCGCGGCCCCTTCGGCGCGGGCGGCGTAGTAGCGCAGGAAATCCACCGCCTCGCGCAATTCGGCCACCGCATCCGGCAAGGACTTGCCCGCCTCGCGGTGCAGCAGGGCGAAAAGCTCGCCGTAATGCGCCTCGTAAAGGTCGGCGGCGCGGTTCAAGACCTCGGCGCGGGTGGCGGCGGGGGCTTGCCACGTCCGCGCCTGACGAGCGGCCTCGGCCACAGTATCCGGTGTCGCCCAAGCCACGTGGCCCACGATGTCGTCGGGGCGGGCGGGGTTCAGGACCGCTTCGGGTGGGGTGGCAAGGTCCGAGCGGGTCAAAGGCTCTGCCTGCCATTGGTGCGTGTTGAACCGCCCGCGTGCCTCGTTGATCGCGGCCAAGGTCGGACGGTGGCGCAGGTCGAACCCGCGCGAATTCACCCGCTCGGGGGCGAACAGCGCGGGGCCGTCGGTCAGGCTCCCCGGCGCGGCGGTCTCAAACGGATCGGCGGCCACCACCTCTGGCGGGACATCCTCATCGACGATCTGGTTCACGAAGGACGAGTTCGCGCCATTCTCCAGCAGGCGGCGCACCAGATAGGCCAGCAAATCGCGGTGCGCCCCCACCGGCGCGTAGATGCGGCAGCGGGTGCCTTCGGCGCTGTGCACCAGATCATGTAAGGTCTCACCCATCCCATGCAAGCGCTGGAACTCAAAGGCATTTTTGTCCTGAGCTATATGCAGGATCGCGGCGACCGTATGGGCGTTATGCGTGGCGAACTGCGGGTAAATCCGGTCGGTCATCGACAGCAGCTTGCGCGCGTTGGCGATATAGCTGACGTCGGTGGCGCCCTTGGAGGTGAACACCGGGAAACCCGCGACCCCAGCGACCTGCGCGCGCTTGATCTCGGCGTCCCAATAGGCGCCCTTGACCAGCCGGACCATGATCCGCCGATCCAAGCGGTCGGCCAAGGCATAGAGCCAGTCGATCACCTTGCCGGCGCGCTGGCCATAGGCCTGCACCACCACGCCGAACCCGTCCCACCCGCGCAAGGTCGGGCTGGATAGCGTGGCCTCGATGATGTCCAGCGACAGGGACAGACGATCCGCCTCTTCGGCGTCGATGTTCAGCCCGATCCCGGCGCTTTTCGCCAGACCGCAGAGGCTGGACAGGCGCGGCACAAGCGCGTCGATGGCGTCCTGCCCTTGCAGATCGTCATAGCGCGGGTGCAAGGCCGAGAGCTTGACCGAGATGCCGGGGTTGTCGCGGATGTCCGGCGATTTGGCCGCGCGGGCAATCGCCGTGATCGCCTGCGAATAGGACAGGTGATAGCGGCGGGCGTCAGCTTCGGTGCGGGCGGCTTCGCCCAGCATGTCGTAGCTGTAGGTGTAGCCGCGCGCCTCCATCCGCGAGCCGCGGGTCATAGCGGCGTCAATGGTCTCGCCCAAGACAAACTGCGCGCCCATTTCCTTCATGGCGCGGGCAACGGCGGTGCGGATCACCGGCTCACCCAGACGTTTGATCGCGCCGCGCAGGTGGCCCACCGGGCCGGGCTTATGATCCTCCAGCACCTTGCCGGTCAGCATCAAGGCCCAGGTCGAGGCGTTCACGAGGGGCGAGGTCGAATGCCCCATGTGCTTGCCCCAGTCGGAGGGCGCGATCTTGTCCTCGATCAGGGCGTCAATCGTCGCGGCGTCGGGCACGCGCAGCAGCGCCTCTGCCAGACACATCAGCGCGATGCCTTCGTCGGTGGACAGGCCGTATTCCGCAAGGAACACCTCCATCAGGCCGGGGCGGGTGCTGCCGCGAATATCGCGCACCAACTGCGCCGCCTTGGCGCTGATCTGGGCGCGCGCCTTTGGCGTCAAATTGGCGGCGTCGCGCAGGCGGCTAAGTGCCTCCGCCTCGTCTGCATAGGTCAAAGCGTCGATTTGTGCGCGAAGATCAGGCATGGTGTCTTTGGGCATGGGGGTGAACCTCTGGGGGATTTGTCCCAGTGTACTGCGGTTCGCCCGGGCGGATTGACCGCTTGTGCCCCATATTGTTATCAAAGTGACTTCATTTGAGGGGTAGTGCGATGCAAAGCGACCAGTCTGACCTTGACCGTTTCGACCGGGCGATTCTGACCGAACTGGCCGGGGACGGGCGGATTTCGATCACCGAGCTGGCCAAACGCATCGGCCTGTCCAAATCCCCGACCCAAGCGCGCCTGCGCCGTCTGGAAGACGAGGGGGTCATCAAAGGCTACCGCGCCATGCTGGACCCGATCCGGCTGGGGCTGGACCATGTCGCCTTTGTCGAGGTGCGGATGGTGGACACGCGCGAGGCGACGCTGGCCAAGTTCAACGCCGCCCTGTCGACCATCCCCGAGATCGAGCAAGCCCACCTGATCGCCGGGAACTTTGACTATCTGCTCAAGGTGCGCACCGCCGATATGCCCAGCTATCGGCGCGTTCTGGCGGAAAAAGTGTCGACCCTGCCGGGGGTGTCCTCGACCTCGACCTTTGTGGCGATGGAAGCGGTCAAAGAGGCGGGTTTTGCCGAAGTCACCTGACGGCCAATCGCGCGGAAATTGCGCGGGGGCGAAAAAAGCCCTTTCCCCCGGCGGAACCCTTGCTATTTTGCGCGCGCTGGCCCGCGTGGTGGAATGGTAGACACAGGAGACTTAAAATCTCCAGACCGAAAGGTCGTACCGGTTCGAGTCCGGTCGCGGGTACCAGCGATTTGCCAAGAACAGCGCCGTCAGGCCGCCGCTTTGTCCCGGAACCGCCTTATGAACATGCCGCCGTGGCGTTCGATCAGGCGCCGGAACCGAACCGGCTGCCCGTTCAGCGCGGCGCTGATCAGCGCGTCCAGCTGGCCCTTGCGCTTAAGACGCTGGCTGAGCTTGTGGTTGTAATCAGGTAGGATGAAATGCTTGACCCCGTCCACCGCATCAAAGCGTTCGGCGTGGCGCAATTCGTCCTCGGTGCCGCCGTGCACGATGAACACCTCTTGTCCCGGCGTCTTGCGCAAAAAGATCTCGCGATAGCGAAAGGTCTTGATGTGATTGCGAAACCGCATCCAGCGGGTTTCCTCGGGGATGATCTCTGGGTCGACCGAATACTGCGGCGTCAGCGACAGCACCGTCTTGGCGGGCACCTTGTCCTTGAGCAGCAGCGCCATGGTGCCGCCCATGGAATTGCCCATCAGGTGTAATTCGCGCGCGCCGGTGTCGGCTTGGGCTTGGTCGATGGCGTCGACGATCTGCTCGGCCATGCCGTCACCGTTCAGCCAGGTGCGGTCATGGTCGCTGACGAACAGAGCGTTGTTTTGCTTGTCCTCGGTGGCAGAGCGAAAGAACTCGATGTCGGGCGGTTCTGCGGCGGTCTCACCGACGCCGCTAAAGACCACCACCAGCTTGTCCGACGTGCCGCGCCAGAGCTTTATCTCTAGCGGTGGCTCGGTGGGAATATGTTCCAAGGCTTCGGTCATGCGGATGATATGATTGAACAATTTGACAACCCTTGGGCGGGTTGGTGGTGTCTGAGTGTTCGGTGTGTGGTAAACTGAGGTGGCCTTGGGTTACAAACACTTAACATAGCTAAGACGCGTGGCGGCGCATGACAATGTTGGCGGGAAAAATGCAGCGAGGGCTGGTGATTGGCATTGACGGCGGCGGGACGAGCTGCCGGGGCGCGCTGCTGTGGCAGGGCAGGCGGGTCGATGCGCAGGTCGCCGGGGCGAATGTAACCTCTGACTTTGACGGGGCGGTGCGGGCCGTGCGCGCGGTGGTGGCGGCTTTGGCGCAGGCCGCGGGCTGTGACGAGGCTGCCCTGTGGGACGCCCCTGCGTTTCTGGGCTTGGCCGGGGTGACGGATCGCGCCATGGCGGATCGCTTTCGCGCGGCCTTGGGCTGGCCAAAGGCGGTGGTCGAAGAGGACACGCGCGCCTCGGTCGTGGACGCTTTGGGCGAGGGCGACGGCTGCGTAGCGGTGATCGGCACCGGCTCTTTCCTGGCGCGGCAAGTGGCGGGCGCGCAGCGGTGCATTGGCGGCTATGGTCTCGCGTTGGGCGATGAGGCATCCGGCGCGTGGCTGGGGCGCGAAGCCTTGGCCATGGCTCTGCGTGCGCATCAGGGGCTAGAGGCGGACAGTCCTTTGCTGGCCGAACTGCGGGGCAAGTATGGCGAGTTCGCCGGGGTGACAGGCTTTGCCGCCGGGGCGTCCCCGCGCGATTTTGCGACGCTTGCGCCCGAGATTGTCGGCGCACAGGGCGACCGCGCGTCCGAGGCGCTTTTGCGGCGCGGGGCCGCCTATATCGCGGAGGGGCTGACAGCCCTCGGGTGGTCGCCGGGCCAGCCGATCTGCCTGACCGGCGGGCTGGGCGCGGTCTATGCGCTCTATCTGCCGGAAAACATGCGTGCGGGGATCATCCCGGCGCAAAGCACAGCCCCCAGCGGCGCGTTGATCCTCGCGCAGCGGGTCGCAGAAGGATGGCAAGGATGGGACTGAAGGTAACCGGCGCGCGGGTCTTTGACGGGGTGCGGCTCACAGATGGCCCGGTCACCGTGACGCAGGGCCGCTTTGGCGGGGCAGGGGGCGCCGAGGTGGTCTTGGACGGCGGCATCTTGATGCCCGGTTTCGTCGACCTGCAGGTGAACGGCGGCGACGGGGTGATGTTCAACGACGCGCCCACGGCGGAGACCTTGGGGCGAATGGCGCAGGCCCACGCGCGCCTTGGGGCGACGACGATCCTGCCGACGCTGATCACCGCCCCGCGAGAGGTCGTGGCGCAGGCGATCGAGGCCGTGGCCAGCGCCGATATCCCCGGCATCGCGGGACTGCACCTTGAGGGGCCGCATCTGGCGCTGTCCCGCAAGGGCGCGCACACCGCCGCCTATGTCCGTCCGATGGACCTCGAAGATCTCGCGATGCTCTGTGATGCGGCGCAGCGCTTGCCCGTCCTCAAGGTGACCGTCGCGCCAGAGGTCGTCACGCCCGATCAGATCGCGGCGCTGGTGCAGGCGGGGGCGCTGGTCTCGCTTGGGCATTCCGACTGTACCGGGGCGCAGGCGCTTGCCGCCCAAGCTGCGGGGGCCACCTGCGTGACGCATCTGTTCAACGCCATGAGCCAGATGGGCGGCCGCACGCCGGGCCTTGTAGGGGCTGCGTTGGCCACGCCCGCCCTGCGCGCCGGGGTGATCGCGGACTTGATCCACGTCGACGCGCTTAGCCTGAAGGCCGCGCTTGCCGCCAAACCGGAGGGGCTGTTCGCGGTCAGCGACGCCATGGCCGTGGCAGGCAGCGACGCGCGCGCGTTCCACTTGGACGGGCGGCGCGTCGCCCGACACGAGGGGCGCCTGACCCTTGATGACGGGACGCTCGCCGGGGCCGATCTGGACTTGGCGACGGCGGTGCGCAACCTGCTGTCCATCGGCGTGCCCGAGGCGCGCGCCCTGCACATGGTCACCGGCGCCCCCGGCGCGGTGATCGGGCGTGGGGGCAGGTTGGACGCTGGCGCGCCTGCGGATTTTGTCTGGCTGGATGAAACGTACCAGCTGCGCCGCGTCTGGCGTGCCGGTCAGGAAATCACGATCTAGCGGGGCGCGTTACTGGGCCTTGCGGCGCAGGCGGATCACAACGTCAACAGAGGCGATCTCTGCCCCTTCGGGCGCGTCGGGAATGCGGATGATTTCCAACTGCTCGGCGGGGGCGTCGGTCAGCTTGCTGTCGTCTTCCCAGAAGAAATGCGGGTGGTCGTGGGTGTTGGTGTCAAAGTAGCTCTTTGACCCGTCCACGGTGATTTCCTGCATCAGGCCCGCATCGCAAAACGCCTTAAGCGTGTTGTAGACGGTCGCCAGCGACACCGGCTCCCCCCGGTCCTTGGCAGCGGCAAACAGGCTTTCTGCGGTGACATGTCGGTTCTGTCCATCGCCCACCAGCAAAGCCGCCAGCGCCACGCGCTGACGTGTCGGGCGCAGGTCGCTGCGACCCAGCCAAGTCTTGCCACGTTCGATTGCCTCGGACATTTGCTCTCCGCCCAAATCCTCTTCCATATGCTATATAAAGCGCCATTCGGGGTGATTTCAATTGGATTTGCCCGTGTTTCGCGGGGTTTTGCGGTGGCGCAGCCGGTGCGAGTACACTTGCAAGCCGCGCGGGGCGGGTGCTAGACGGGCTGTCAACGCACAACCTGTAGAACCATAGCACAAAGGGGCATCACGCGTATGGCCGACTATCCGACCAGCTTCACCAAGGAAGACCTGCTGAAATGCGCACAAGGCGAGCTGTTCGGGCCGGGCAACGCCCAGCTGCCCGCGCCGCCCATGCTGATGATGGACCGCATCACCGATATTTCGGGCGATGGCGGCGCGCATGGCAAGGGCCACGTGATCGCAGAGTTCGACATCACCCCGGACCTGTGGTTCTTTGACTGCCACTTCCCCGGCAACCCGATCATGCCCGGCTGTCTGGGGCTGGATGGGCTGTGGCAGCTGACCGGCTTTAACCTTGGCTGGCGCGGCTGGCAGGGGCGCGGCTATGCGCTGGGCGTGGGTGAGGTCAAACTGACCGGCATGGTGCGCCCGGACCGCAAGATGCTGACCTATAAGATCGACTTTACCAAGGCGATCCAGACCCGCCGCCTGACCATGGGTGTGGCCGACGGCATCGTCGAGGCCGACGGCGAGGTGATCTATCAGGTCAAGGACATGAAGGTCGCGCTGAGCGAGAGCTGAGGCTTTTCAGGCCAGCTTTTGGAAAGGGCGGTGCCAATGGGGGCCGCCCTTTTTATTTCATTGCGCGCGCAGGCCCAGCCCGCGCTCGGCGCAGGTTTCTGCAGACTGTCCAAGTTTTCCAGTCAAGCCGACAGTATCAGCAATATCCTCGCGGGCCACGGCGACGGACAGGATATTGCCGTCCAGTTTAGCTTCGAAACATCCAACTACGCCGTCCAATTCGTCGTTTCCGGCTTTGACCTCCTCCCAGCAGATCCCAGTCTTGTCGATCAGGTTGCAGGCTTTGCTGTCGGTTTCCGTGGCCGAGATCTTTCCGCCTTTAACGGCAGAGGAGTAGATCGACCCGGCCGTCAAGGCAGAAGCGGGCAGAAAAGCACCGCCTTTGCTGGCGATCACCGCGCAAAATCCTTCGCCAGGAGAGACGATGACCGCTTCGTCCAAGGCCTTGAGCAGAAAGGTCTGCGCCATACCCGGTAGGGCGGAGGTTATGGTTTGTGCCACGCTTTCGACTTCGTCTGAAAGGCCCTCGTCCTTTGCTGCAGAGCACAGGAGACGCAGGCGGACTTCATCCGATATATTGAAGGTATCGGTGATGGATTTCTCGCCAAATTCCTGTGCGGCGGGCAGCGTTGTAGTTGCGAATAAGGCAAGAATGGAGGCCAGAATAATTTTCATGGGATTAGCCTTTCGAAATTTGAGAAAAGTTTGGTCGGGCGAAATTAAAGGCAGCACAGCACAACTGTCGGTTTTGTTCAAGCCTCTGTCAAAACGCTTGCTACCTTCTGCCCTCTTTCTTTTCATGTGCGGCTGCCCTCTCACCTCACCGTCACAAAACCTTAATCTCAGCGATACATTTCCGTCATGGCCTCTCTCTAGATCGTCCCCAGCCGTGGGCCCGATGCCCGCGTCCTGACGCATCTAGCAAAGTGAGACAAAGCTATGGCCGACAAGACCCTGATCGACCTGTCCTGGGACGATTTCGACGAAGCCCGCGATCCGCGCCCGACCTCCAACCAATTCGACGCCGTGGTCGAACGCGCCGTGTCGCGTCGCGGCTTTCTGGGCGGTGCGCTGGCCTTTGGCTCGGCGGCGACGGTCTTTGGTGCGGGGCTGATGTCTTCGACCACCGCAGCGCGCGCCGAGGGCGCTGGCTTTGCCTTCAAGCCGATCGACATCGCCACCGACCACGCCATCCACGTTCCCGAGGGCTATGCCCACAAGGTGCTGGTGCGCTGGGGGGACGCGCTGTGGTCCGAGGCCGATGGCGCCTATGACCCCGAGACCGGCGTTTCGGTCGAAATGTCCGACAAGGTCTTTGGCGAGAACACCGACGGCATGGAGCTGTTCGAAGTCGACGGCAAGCAGCTGATCGCCGTGAACTCGGAATACGTGAACCCCAAGATCAACCTGCCGGCCGCCTCCGAAGGTGTGCCGCAGACCGCCGACGAGGTCCGCCTGCTCAAGAACCTGCAAGGCGTCACCGTCATGGAGATCGCAGAGGGCGAAAACGGCTTTGAGGTGGTCAAGGACAGCCCCTACAACCGCCGCATCACCCATGAGACCGTGATGGAGCTGCAAGGCCCGCTGGCCGGTCACGCGCTGGTTCAGACGAATGCCGACCCCGAGGGGCGCACCGTCAAGGGCACCATGAACAACTGTGGCTCGGGCAAGACCCTGTGGGACACCTACCTGACCTGCGAAGAGAACTTTAACGGCTACTTTGGCGCCACCGGCGAAATGCCCGAGGGCGAAGGCTACAAGCGCTACGGCATCGGCGGCGAAGGCCGCTACGCCTATGAAAAGTTCGACACCCGCTATGACATCTCGGCAGAACCGAACGAGCCGCACCGCCACGGTTTCGTGACCGAGATCGACCCGGCGAACCCCGGCAGCACCCCGATCAAGCGCACCGCCCTGGGCCGTTTCAAGCATGAAAACGCCGAGATGGTGCAGGCCTCTGATGGTCGCATCGTGGTCTACATGGGCGACGATGAGCGCGGCGAGTACCTGTATCGCTTTGTCTCGAACGGCGTCTGGGAAGAGGGCACCAACGGCGGCGACCTGCTGAACGACGGCACGCTGTATGTGGCCAAGTTCAGCGACGACCAGACCGGCGAATGGCTGCCGCTGACCCCGGCGACCACCGGCATGGAGCTGGCGGAAATCCTCGCCTTTACCCGTATGGCGGCCTCTGCTGTCGGCGGCACCACCATGGACCGCCCCGAGTGGGTCGCGGCCAACCCGACCAAGGTCGAGGCCTACGTGGCGCTGACCAACAACAAGAACCGCGGCGTCAAGCCGAACGCTGGCGGCGACGACACCTCGGTCAACGCAGTCAACCCGCGTGAGACCAACAAGTTCGGTCAGATCGCCCGCTGGACGCCGAACGGCGGCAACCACGCGGCGGACGGCTTTGCCTGGGATCTGTACGTGATGGCGGGCAACCCGACGATCTACGACAACGCCTATGCGGGCTCTGACAACGTCAACGCCGGCAACATGTTCAACTCGCCCGATGGCATGGCGTTCTCGTCCGACGGGATGCTGTGGATCCAGACCGACGGCGACTACAAGAACGAAGGCGATTTTGTCGGGATGGGCAACAACCAGATGTTGGTGGGCAACACCGACACCGGCGAGATCGCTCGCTTTATGACCGTGCCGAACGGCGCCGAAGTGACCGGCCTGTGCTGGTCGGCGGACCGCAAGGTGGCCTTTGTGGGTGTGCAGCACCCCGGCGGCCAGTGGCCCGACAACGCAGGCAAGCCGCGCTCTTCGATCGTGGCGGTCTGGCGCGAAGACGGTGCCGTGATCGGCTGAGCCTTTCCGAGGGTTTGAAACACGGACGGCCTCGGCAGCAATGCTGGGGCTGTTTGCACCTAAAGCAAAAATAGACGTATTGACACAAGGCTTTGACTGTCTCATCATAGCTCTATAATTTTTCTATGATACAAAGGTGAGAGATGTCTGTTATCAAGGCTTTGAGGAAAACCAAGAAAGAATTTTCCTGTGCTGAAGATGTTTTTAATCTGATGAAGGGATACACGAATAGGATCGCAGAAACCAAAGTTTCACGCTTGGAGAAAGAATGCCAAGCGGACCGGAGAGAAATTATCGGCTTGCTGAAGCGTTTGGAAGAACTTGAGTTGGGTCGGTTCTGGGTTGGCCGTCGTGGTCAGGAAAGCCGGTTCGAGTATTGGGTGCATGTAAAAGAAATCGGTCAGGCCGCGCTCGGCGAAATTAATGAAATCGACTTCGGTGAGGATGAATGGGATGAGGACGAGATCCTCGGTCTGCACAAGCAATTAATTGCTCGGTCTCTTGGCGTCGATACAGAGGCTGTCGTTCTTAGGATCAAACGATAGCCTATGGGGTAGCGCAAGGTTCAGGTGACATTGCGTGTGCACACCTTGCGCCACCCCGCCTTCATGGCCTAAACAGCCCTCAACCAAACGGGAATGGAGGCCACATGCGCCGCGTCGTCGTCACCGGGCTGGGGATCGTGTCCAGCATCGGCAATAATGCTCAAGAGGTTCTTGCCTCGCTCAAGGCCGGGAAATCCGGCATCACCGCCAGCCCCGAGATGGCCGAGCACGGCTTTCGCTCGCAGATCGCCGGGACGCTCGACATTGACGTCACCCAGCATATCGACAAGCGCACGCTGCGCTTTATGGGGCCGGGCGCGGCCTATGCGCATATCGCCATGCAGCAGGCGATCGCCGACTCTGGCCTGACCGAAGAAGACGTTGTCAACCCGCGCACCGGTCTGGTTGCTGGCTCTGGCGGCCCGTCCACCTCTGCCATGCTGACCGCGCATGAAACCGTGCTGAAAACCGGCGCGACCAAGCGTGTCGGGCCTTTTGCGGTGCCCAAGTGCATGTGCTCGACCGTCAGCGCAAACCTTGCCACGGCGTTCAAGATCAAGGGTCTTAACTACTCGATCACCTCGGCTTGCTCGACCTCGCTGCACTGCATCGGCAACGCCGCAGAGCAGATCATGATGGGCAAGCAGGACGTGATGTTCGCAGGCGGCGGCGAGGAACTGGACTGGACCCTGTCCTGCCTGTTCGATGCCATGGGCGCCATGTCCTCGAAATACAACGACACCCCGGAAAAGGCCTCGCGCGCGTTTGACGCCAACCGCGACGGGTTCGTGATCTCGGGCGGCGGCGGCATCGTCGTGCTGGAGGATCTGGAACACGCCAAGGCGCGCGGTGCCAAGATCTACGCCGAAGTCACCGGCTACGGCGCGACCTCGGACGGTGCCGACATGGTGGCCCCCAGCGGCGAAGGCGGCGAGCGCGCCATGCGTCTGGCCCTGTCGACCTTGCCCGAAGGCCGCAAGGTCAGCTACATCAACGCGCACGGCACCTCGACCCCGGTAGGCGATGTGGGCGAAATCGAAGCGGTCCGCCGCGTCTTTGGCCAAGGCTCCACGCCGCCCGTGTCCTCGACCAAGTCGATGACCGGCCACAGCCAGGGCGCAACCGGCGCTCAGGAAGCGATTTACTGCCTGCTGGCGCTGGAACACGACTTCATCATCCCGTCGATCAACGTGGAAACGCTGGACCCGGCCTTGGACCCTGCGGAAATCGCAACCGAGCTGGTGGAAAACGCAGGTCTGGACTCGGTCATGACGAACTCTTTCGGGTTCGGCGGCACCAACGGGTCCATGGTCCTGTCCAAGTACAAAGACTAACGCGCGAGGCGGGTGGATGAGCATTGATCTGAAGGGCAAGCGCGGGCTTGTCATGGGTGTGGCGAACGAGCGGTCGATCGCCTGGGGCATTGCCAAGGCTTGCGCCGAGGCGGGGGCCGAGCTGGCCTTCACCTATCAGGGCGAAGCCTTTGGCAAGCGGTTGCAGCCGCTGGCGGAAAGCGTTGGCAGCGACTTTATGGTCGACGTGGACGTGACCGACGACGCGTCGCTGGACGCGGCGTTTGACCAGCTGTCGCAGCGCTGGGACAGCCTTGATTTCGTGATCCACGCCATCGCCTATTCGGACAAGTCCGAGCTGACGGGGAGGTTCCTGAACACCAGCCGCGCGAACTTCAAGAACTCGATGGATATCTCGGCCTATTCCTTTATCGAGGTGGCGCGCCGGGCCTATCCCCTGATGAAGGACAACGGCGGCACCCTGCTGACGCTGACCTACATGGGCTCGACCCGCGTGACGCCCAACTACAACGTCATGGGGGTTGCCAAGGCGGCGCTCGAGGCAACGACCCGCTATCTCGCGAACGATCTGGGCCCCGACGGCATCCGCGTCAACGCCATCAGCCCCGGCCCGATGAAGACGCTGGCAGGGGCGGCCATTGGCGGTGCGCGCAAGACCTACAAGCACACCGACATGAACGCGCCGCTGCGCTCGAACGCGAGCCTTGAGGCTGTGGGCGGCACCGCCGTCTGGCTGATTTCCGACGCGGGTAGCTGCACGACCGGCGAAGTGGTAAGAGTGGACGGTGGCTTCCACGTTCTGGGGATGCCGCAGAACGAAAACCTGTAAAGTGTGCGAGGGATAGCGATGGTGCGGTTGGGGTTTACGATTTCGGCGGCACTGGCGCTGTCGGCCTGTATGCAGGCGGGCACGGTCCAAGAGCCGCGCAACACCGGGCGCGGCATCGCGGCCAAGCTGCACACCGGCGTGACCAAGGCCGAGGCCGACGTGGCCCTTGGCTTTGACGCCGGGTATGAACGCAACCCGAACGATTTCGACGAGGCCTGCGCCAGCTACGCCTATGACGTTGGCGACAAGACGGAATACGTCCACGCGGTGTTCCGGCAGGGTCAGTTGACCCGCGCCACGGACGGTCACCTGACGCTGTGCACCTACGCAGCCCCGGCCGAGTAACCCATGCCCCGCCGTCTCAAGGATCGGATGCAGGACAAGCCTTTGCTAGCAGGGGCGTTTGCGCTGACGGTGCTGTTCTGCCTGTTCTTTGGGGCCAAGCTGGTCTTGATCGCGCTGCACCACCCGCCGCGCCCGACCGATCCGCCCATCGCCAACTGGATGACGCCCGGCTACGTGGCGCATACGTGGCATGTCCCCAAGGAGATGATGCTAGAGGTCGTCGGCCCACGCCCCGGTGAGCGTCGCGAGACGCTGGACGAGGTCGCAGAACGGCTGGGGATCACCACGCCAGAGCTGATCGCCCGCATCGAGACCGCCATCGCTGACTATCGCGCCACCCACCCAGAGGCCGCGCCGGAATGACCGACACGCTGCTGGCCATGGTGCCGCATTACGGTGCGTGGATCGTCCTTGTGGCGACGTTCTTTTCCTGCCTCGCATTGCCCATGCCGTCCTCGCTCATCATGCTGGCGGCGGGGGCCTTTGCCGCAGCGGGCGAGCTGAGCCTGATGGCTTCGGTCGGTGCGGCGTGGGGCGGGGCGGTTGTGGGGGACCAGACCGGCTATGCCATCGGTGCCAAGGGTGGCGCGCCGCTGGTGCAGCGTCTCAAGCGCCGCAAAAAGGCCGCCGAGACCATCCTCAGGGCCGAAGCCATGCTGCACCGGCGCGGCGTGTCCACCGTGTTCCTGACGCGCTGGCTGTTCAGCCCGCTGGGGCCCTATGTGAACTTTGTCGGCGGCGCGACGGACCTGCCGTGGCGGCATTTCACCATCGGCAGTATCTCGGGCGAAACCGTCTGGGTGACGCTTTACGTGGGGCTGGGGTTCGCCTTTGCGGGGCAAATCGCCGAGGTGGCGCAGATCGCCTCCAACGTGGCGGGGTTCCTCGCGGCGGGGGCGATGGCGGTTTGGCTCGGCTGGTTGATCTTTCACCGACGGGTGCATCCGCATCACGGCGGAACAAGGCGTTAGGCCCGCGCGTTTCCTGACCAAAGGAGACGCCCCATGACCCATACTTTGACGCTGCAAACCATCGAACCCGTCACCCACGACACCTATCATCTGGTGTTCGACCGCCCCGAGGGGTTCGAGTTCACCCCCGGCCAAGCCACCGATCTGGCGCTGGATCAGGACGGCTGGCGCGACGAATACCGCCCCTTTACCTTTACCTCGCTGCCGGGCGATGACAGCCTAGAGTTCGTCATCAAATCCTACCCCGAGCATGATGGCGTGACCAAACGCATTGCCGCCCTGACCCCCGGCGACACCGTCACGATCAAGGACCCGTGGGGCGCGATCCACGACGAAGGCGACGGCGTCTTTATCGCCGGGGGCGCAGGCGTGACGCCCTTCATCTCGATCCTGCGGGCCAAGCTGGCCGCCAAAGGCAACCTTGCAGGCAACACCCTGCTGTTTTCCAACCAGACCGACCGCGACATCATCCTCAAGGATCAGTTCGAGGCGATGACGGGGCTGGACACGCGCTGGATCGTGACGGATCAGCCGGGCAGCCCCTATGCCAGCGACCAGATCGGGGTGAAGACGCTGAAACAGGTGATCACGCCGGGGCAGGACGTCTGCTATGTCTGCGGCCCCGATCCGATGGTCGAGGCGATGCCCAAGCTGCTCGAAGCCGCAGGCGTCCCCGAGGCGCAGATCATCACCGAGGATTTCAGTTGATCCGCTAGTCCGCAGGCAAGGGCACCGCTGCGGGCGCGCCAAAGCGCACTTGCAGCGTTTCCTTGCCGGGGTTGGCCTCGAATATCCCGCCGTTTGATCGGTGGTCATAGGCCAGCCCGACGCGCCAGCCATCGGCGCTTTCCAGTCCCAGTTCCAGCCCGGATCGGAACTCTAGCAGCCCGCCCATGTCAAAGCCGCCGTTGTCCAGGTACAGCCCCGGCATCAGGTGCAGCTCGGCGTAGAACGCGCCCATGCGCATGGTGTAGGTCAGGCCATAGCCGGCCCAAAGCTCGCCCTCTTCGCCGGCGGAAAAGCCCGCCGCCTGCCCAAAGGGGCCGACCTGCGTGCCCAGATCGTAGCGCACATAGCTTTCGTTCGCCACATGGGCGCGGCGGCGGATCACCTCGCCCTGCGACAGCATGAGCTGCGCGGGGCGGTCCGACGGCGCCCAGCAGCCCCCGGCTGTGTCGCAGTAATTGTCGCTCATATCGCTCCAGCCCAGCAACATCAGCAGAACGGCAAAGGTCCCATCGGCCATGGTCAGCTCCCTGTCTTGTCAGAGGGATGACCCATGCGGGGCGGGCTGTCCAGAGGGCGCGGGCCATAGGCTTCGGGTGGGGTCAGGATATGCCGCAACAGCGCGACCGGATGGCGGCGCAGGGTCAGCCGCATGGCGACGTAGTCTTCGACGATTTCCTGCCCCTCGGTCATGGCGGGCAGATGGGCGGCGGGCTCAAAGATCGCCTCGCCGTCAATGTCCTGCGCGAAGAGCGGCAGCTCCGGGCCTTTGGTCAGCGCCTTGGCCTCCCACAGGGCTTCGCGGCGGGTCATCCCCAAGTCGGCAAAGACATCCGCCTCGGCCAGTCGCGCCAGCAGATGCGGAGCCACCCCGGCGCGCCGCCAGACATCGCGCACCGAGCCATAGCCGTTGCCGCGCGCGGCGGTGATCCAGGCGGCGTCATCCTCGGACAGGCCCTTGATCTGGCGGAACCCCAGCCGCAGCGCCAGCCCGCCGCGCCCGTCCGGCTCCATGGCGTTGTCCCAGTAGCTGGCGTTGATGCAAATGGGCCGGACGGTGACGCCATGTTCGCGCGCATCCCGCACGATTTGCGCCGGGGCGTAGAACCCCATGGGCTGAGAGTTCAGCAGCGCGCAGGCAAAGATCCCCGGCTCGTGGCATTTCAGCCAAGCCGAGGCATAGACCAGCAGGGCAAAGCTGGCGGCGTGGCTTTCGGGGAAACCGTAGCTGCCAAAGCCTTCGATCTGGCTGAAACAGCGTTCGGCAAAGTCCAGATCATAGCCGTTGCGGCGCATCCCCGACAGGAACCGGTCGCGGAATTCCGACACGTTGCCGTGTTTTTTAAAGGTCGCAAGGCTGCGGCGCAGGCGGTCGGCCTCGGTCGGGGTAAAGCCCGCGCCGATGATGGCGATCTGCATGGCCTGCTCCTGGAACAGCGGCACGCCGAGCGTCTTGGCCAAGACCTCGCCCAGCTCGTCCGAGGGGAATTCGACCTTTTCCTCGCCGTTGCGGCGGCGGATGTAGGGGTGGACCATGTCGCCCTGGATCGGGCCGGGGCGGATGATCGCGACCTCGATCACCAGATCATAGAAACAGCGGGGCCGCATCCGCGGCAGGAAGTTCATCTGCGCGCGGCTCTCCACCTGAAACACCCCGACGCTGTCGGCGCGGGACAGCATTTGATAGACCTTGGGGTCTTCGGGCGGCAGGGTGGCCAGCGTGTGGCGCGGCCCCTTGTGCATGGCAATCAGGTCAAAGGCCTTGCGGATACAGGTCAGCATCCCAAGGCTGAGGATGTCGACCTTGAGAATGCCCAGCGTGTCGATGTCGTCCTTGTCCCAACAGATGACGGTGCGGCCTTCCATCGTCGCGTTTTCCACGGGCACCAGTTCGTCCAGACGGCCTTCGGTGATGATGAACCCGCCCACGTGCTGCGACAGATGGCGCGGGAAGCCGATGATTTCGTTGACGATATCAAGGGTCAGTTGCAGGCGGCGGTCGTCCGGGTCCAGCCCGATTTCGCGCAGGCGCGCGGGTTGCAAGGCGTCCGAGGACAGGAACCCCCAAAGCTGGCTGGACAGCGCGCCGATGGTGTCGCGCGACAGGCCCATGGCGGTGCCGACCTCGCGGATGGCGCGCTTGCCCCGGTAGTGGATGACGGTGGCGCACAGGCCCGCGCGGTGCCGACCGTAGCGTTCGTAGATGTGCTGGATGACCTCTTCGCGCCGTTCGTGTTCGAAATCGACGTCGATGTCGGGCGGCTCGTCCCGCGCCTCCGAGACAAAGCGTTCGAACACCATGGTGCCGATTTCCGGGCTGACGCTGGTGACGCCAAGGCAGTAGCAGGTGATCGAGTTGGCCGCAGAGCCGCGCCCCTGGCAGAGGATCCCCCGGTCGCGGGCAAAGGCGACAATGTCGCGCACGGTCAGGAAATACGGCTCGTATTTGAGCTTGGCGATGAGGTGTAGCTCATGGGCCAGCATGGCGCGCACCCGGTCCGGCGCGCCTTGGGGGTAGCGCCAGTTCAGGCCTTCGTGGGCGAGGCGGGACAGGCGGTCTGACGGGGTCTCATCGCCGCTGATTTCCGAGGGGTATTCGTAGCGCAGATCGCCAAGGTCAAAGGTGCACCTGTCCGCCAGCGCGGCGGCGCGGTCGATGGCCTCGCCGTGCGGGCCGAGCAGGCGGCGCATCTCGGGTTCCGAGCGCAGGCGCTGTTCGGCATTGGCCAGCGCCGCCCGCCCCAAGGCGTCGACCCGGCGGCCCAGCCGGATGGCGGTCAGCACGTCGGCAATGCGGCGGCGGCGTCCGTGGTGCATGATTGGCGCGGCGGTGGCGATGGTGGGCAGGTTGAGCTGCTTGGCCAGCGCGGCGTGGGCGTCAAAGCGCTGCGCGTCCAGCCCGTCGTAGCGCGGGGCAAGGGCGAGGTAACATGCCTCGGGGAGGCGGCGCGTCACCCGTTCCGCAAGCTTGGGCCACCCGTCCGCGCCGGGCGGAGAGGTCTGCGCGTGGTGCGGCGGGTGGAGGATCAAGATCAGCCCGCTCAAGTCGTCCGGCAGGTCGGACAGGCCCAGATCGCAGCCGCCTTTAGGTGCGCGCAGGCGACCTGTGGACAGCAGGCGGCAGAGGGTGGCCCAGCCTTGACGCGTGGCGGCCAGCGCCGTGGCCTCGATCCCTTCGCGCAGGACCAGTCTTGCGGCGGGGATCAGCCGGGGCAGGTTGGTCACATGCAGGCCGGGGCGCGGCGGAAAGGGCGAGGGCGGGCCGATGGGGCCGTCTTGTTGCGCCGCCGCCCGCTCGGCGATCTGGTGGCTGATCTCCTTGGCCTGGGCGTAGGCGCGCACGATCCCCGCGACGCTGTTCACATCGGCGATGGCGATGGCGGACAGGCCTGCGAGGGCCGCACGCTCCATGTATTCCTCGGGGTGGGACGCCCCGGTGAGGAAGGTAAAGTTGGAGGTGATGCAGAGCTCGGCGAACATGCTGCGCAGTTTAGTTCACGTTTCGTTCCGGGTGGAGTCTTTTGTGGTTTACGCTTTGCGGTGAGGGGCGAACACAGCGGCCAACGCGAGGATCATCCCCGACACCGTGGCGATCATCCCCGCCGCCGACACTGACGCGGGCGCGCCCAGCCACAGCGGCCCGTAGCCCGCCAGCACATAGCCCAGCACGGCAGAGGCCAGCGCAAAGGCCAGCGACCAGGCGACTTGCCGTTCCAGCCGATTGGTCATCAGGCGCGCGGCGGCGGGCGGGCAGATGAACATGGCGATCACGATGATCGAGCCCACCGCGTCAAAGGCCGCCACCGCGCAGAGCGCCGCCGCCAGCGTCACGCCAAGGCCGATGGCTCCGGTCGGCAGGCCGAGGCTTTGGGCAAAGCCCGCGTCAAAGGTCGACAGTTTCAGCGGCCGCCACAGCAGCGCCGTCAGCACCGCGACCACGGCAAAGGTCACCGCCATACGCGGCAGTTCCGGCGGCAGACCGGCCAGCGCACGCGGGTCCAGCAGCGATCCCCAGCCCACCGCGTCGATCCAGATCAGGCTTTCGAGGTTGCCATAAAGCGCGTGTTCCACGTCCAGATGCACCGAGGCGGTGTTGCTCTGCTCCAGCAGCAGCACGCCGCCCGCGAACATCGTGGTGAACACGACGCCCATGGCGGCCCCCGGCTCGACCCCGCCAAAGCGGCGGATGGTGGCGATCAGTACGGCGGCCAGCAGCGCCGCCCCCGCCGCACCCAGCATCATCGGCCCGGTGGCCACCATGCCGGTCAGCAAAAAGGCCACGACGATCCCCGGCAGGACCACGTGGGAAATGGCGTCACCGATCAGGGCTTCGCGCCGGAGCAACAGGAAATTCCCCGGCAAGGCGCAGGCCATCGCGGCCAAAGCTCCGATCACCATTGGCGGCAGGGACAGCATGACAAATTCTGCGCCCATCACGCCCCCCTTTGCAGTGCGCGCCGCATTTTTAGGTGGCGCAACGCCCCGGCGATGACACCTCGGGTCGGGGCAAACAGCATGGACAGCGTGAACACCGCGGCGCTGGTCAGGACGATCAACGGCCCGGTGGGCAGCCCCGGCGCGCTGGCGGAAATTGCCGCGCCTGCGTAGCCGGACACCCCGCCGATTCCGCCGGACAGGGCGATCACCCGCGCGGCGTTGTCCGACCAGAACCGCGCCGCGACCGGGGGAATAATCAACAAGGCGACGATCAGCACGAGGCCGACGATTTTCAGCCCCACCACCGTCACCGCCAGCACCAAGGCCATCAGCGCCCCGTCCATCCGGTTGGTGTCGATGCCGCGCTGGCGGGCGTATCCGGCGTCAAAGGCGGTCATCAGCAGCGGGCGGCGCAGCGCCAAGGCGGCCAGTAAAACGGCAACTCCTCCGGCGGCGATGGTCAACGCGTCGCTGCGCAGCATCCCGGCGGTGGAGCCCAGAAGGAAGCCTTCGAGCCCCGCTTGGCGACCCGCCGACAGCGTCTGGATCACCGTCATCAAGACGACGCCAAAGCCAAAGAACACCGACAATACCGCGCCGATCGCCGCGTCTTGGGGCAGGCGGGTGCGCGTGGTCAGCCATGATACGACCCACAGGCCAAGGCCCGCCGAAACCGCCGAGCCCAGCATCAAACCGGGCAGGGATCGCCCTTCGCCGCCCAAAGACACCATCAACAGGAACGCCAAGGCCAACCCCGGCAAGGTCGCGTGGCTGATCGCGTCGGACATCAGCGCGCGTTTGCGAAAGTTCAGAAAGGCTCCGACGACCCCCGCCGCCACGCCCAAGGCCGCCGCCCCCAAGGTTACAAGCGTCGCGTTGTAGCCCAATTGCAGCGTCAGTGCCTCAAACATGCACGCGCCCGCCGTAGGTGGCCTGTAGCGTTTCGGGGGTAAAGGCGACGTCCACCGGCCCTTCGGCCTGCGCGGTGCGGTTGATCAGGAACACTCGGTCGAAATAGGCGGGCACGGTGGACAGGTCGTGATGCACCGCGACCACCGTCTTGCCCGCATCGCGCAGGCCATGCAGGACGGCGATGATCGCGCTTTCGGTGGCGGCATCCACCCCGGCAAAGGGTTCGTCCAACAGGTATAGATCGGCCTCTTGCGCCAAGGCCCGTGCGAGGAACACCCGCTGCTGCTGGCCGCCGGAAAGCTGGCCGATCTGGCGATCCGCAAAGTCTTGCATTCCCACACGGGTCAAGCAGTCCTGAGCCTGCTTAAAATGCCGCGCCCGGACCCGGCCCAGCAGGCCCAGCTGGCGGTACATCCCCATCAGAACCACGTCGATCACCCGCGTCGGAAAGTCCCAATCGACCGAAGCGCGCTGCGGCACATAGGCGATCCGGTCGCGTTGGCGCGAGGTTGGCTGGCCCCAGGCGCTCACCTGCCCGGACAGGGGCTTGACCACGCCAAGGCACGCCTTGAGCAGGGTGGATTTGCCCGCGCCATTCGGCCCGATGATCGCCGTCATGGCCCCCGGAACCGTCGTCATATCAACGCCTTGCAAGACCGGCTGCGCGCCATAGGCGACGGTCAACCCGCGCACCGCGAGCGGCGACAGGCCTGCGTCGTTCAGATCGCGCGGGCTCATGCGCCGCCCCGCAGCTTGCCCGCCATGCCGGTTTCCGGCGCGGTGCCGCCAAGGGCGCGGGCGATGGTCGTGGCGTTGTGGTCGATCATCCCCAGATAGGTGCCCTCATACGTTCCGGGTGTGCCCATGGCGTCGGAAAACAGCTCGCCACCGATCTGGACGGTATGGCCTTGGGCGGCGGCCCCTTCGATCAGCGCGCGCAGGTTGCGATCCGAGACAGAGCTTTCCACGAACACCGCCCTGATCTGTCGCTGCACCAGCGTGTCGACCAGTTCGGCAATGCGGCTAAGGCCGGCCTCGGACTGGGTGGAAATGCCCTGCACACCCAGCACCTCGAACCCGTAGTCGCGCCCGAAATAACCAAAGGCATCATGGGCGGTGACCAGCACGCGGGCGCTTTCGGGCACGGTGGTCAGGACCGCGCGGGCGTAGTCGTCAACCGCCTGAACCTGCGCGAGGTACGCGGCCGCCTGCGCGGTAAAGGCGGCTTCGGGGCGCTGGGCGTGCAGGGCGTCGCGGATACCTTCGACCACGTAGCGCCACAGGCGCGGGGCCATCCACAGATGCGGGTCGGGGCGGCCCTGATATTCGGCATGGCGCAGCAGGTAATCGCTCGGGGCGCTGTCGCCCACGGCCACCACGGGCACGCGGCGGGCGAGGGTGTGCAGGAACTCTTCGAGCTGCGCTTCGAGATAGAGACCGTTCCACAGCACCAGATCGGCGCGGGTCATCGCCGCAATGTCCGAGCGGGTCTGACGGTAGCTGTGCGGATCGACGCCGGGCCCCATCAGCGCGGTCACCTGCGCCAAGTCCCCGGCGATATTGCGCACCGCATCGGCGATCATCCCCGTGGTGGCGACCACGTTCAGCGGCGCCTGCGCGTGCACCGCCACAGGGGCCGCAAAGGGCGCGGCACAGGGGGCAACCAGCAAAGGCCCAAGCAGGGCGCGACGAGACAGCATGAGGCAAAATCCTTTCCCTGATGAAATTGAGAACGAGTCGCAAGAAAGTCAAGCCAGTTGCGAGCCATTCGCATTTAAATCCGCCGCTTGGCTTATTTACTTGGCGGTTTGCCTGCTGTACGCCCAAAACGACACGGGATAGGTGGCTTATGACAGCTTTGAAACGCGGCGTTCTGTATATTGCATGGGGCAAGGCGCATGTGGATGTGGCCCGCCGATCCGCCGCCAGCGTCAAGGCCTCGAACCCCGAATTGGGTACGGCGATCTGGTGCCACGAAGGCGACGACACCTCTGGCTTTGATCAGGCGTTCTTTATCCCCGATGGGCTGGCCCGCCCCAAGGTCGACCTGCTGCCCGACACACCCTTTGACGAAACGCTGTACATGGACAATGACACCATCGTCCGCGACGATCTGGGCAGCCTGTTTGACCTGCTGCAAAAGTTCGAGATCTGCGGCGCGCATGTGCAGCTGTGGCATCGCCCGCGCCATAACAAGCGCTGGAAATACGACGTCCCCGAAACCTTCCCCGAGATCAACTGCGGCGTGCTGCTGTACCGGTCTTCGGATCGGGTGTTCGATTTCTTCCGCGATTGGAGCCGCGCCTTTGTCGAGGCGGGCTTCCGCGTCGATCAGGTGACCTTCCGAGAGCTGTTGTGGATGTCGGACATTCAGTTCTACGTCTTCCCGCCGCAGTTCAACAAACGCCTATATGAGGCGTCCGAGCTGATCTATTCCGACCAGCCGCGCGCGCGGATTTTGCATCTGGAGCTGCTGCGCCCGCAAAAGAACCCCATTCTGCGCTGGCTGTCGAACCGGGTACGCTAGGACAGGCTTGCCTCTGCGCGATGTTGGTGCGACCTTGGCGCTCTGATCAAGGGAGCCGTTGCCATGCAGACCGCCACGACCATCCAGACCCCGCACCTGCCGCAGGTGCATGACGCCCGCAATCCGGGGATGGCGCTGGACATGGACTGGGTGATGCGCGCGCGGGCGAACCGATCCGCGATTGAACGGCGGGCGGCGAGTTTGCCGGGGCGGCGCAGCGTGAAAAAGGACTATCAGGCGGCGTGGCTGGCGCGGGCGGTGTCCTGCATCGACCTGACGACTTTGGCGGGGGACGACACGGCGGGGCGCGTCGCGCGTCTGTGTGCCAAGGCGCGCCAGCCGGTGCGCGCCGATATTCTGGACGCTTTGGGGCTGCCGGATCTGACGGTGGGGGCGGTCTGCGTCTACCACGACATGATCGCGCCTGCGGTGGGGGCTCTGGAGGGGTCGGGCATCCCGGTGGCGGCGGTGTCCACGGGCTTTCCGGCGGGGCTATCGCCCTTTCACCTGCGCGTCGCCGAAATCGAGGAAAGCGTCAAGGCCGGTGCGCAAGAGATCGACATCGTGATTTCCCGGCGCAAGGTGCTGACCGGCGATTGGCAGGGCTTGTACGACGAGATGAAGGCCTTTCGCGCCGCCTGCGGCGAGGCGCACGTCAAGGCGATCCTCGCGACTGGCGAGCTTGGAACCTTGCAGAATGTCGCGCGCGCATCGCTTGTGTGCATGATGGCAGGGGCGGATTTCATCAAGACCTCGACGGGCAAGGAAAGCGTCAATGCCACGCTGCCGGTGTCGCTGGTGATGATCCGCGCGATCCGCGAGTACCATGAGCGCACGGGCTATCGCGTCGGCTACAAGCCTGCGGGCGGGATTTCCAAGGCCAAGGACGCGGCGGTTTATCTGTCTTTGATCAAGGAAGAGCTGGGGGATCGCTGGCTGCGGCCTGATCTGTTCCGCTTTGGCGCGTCGTCGCTCTTGGGTGATATCGAGCGGCAGTTGGAGCATCACGTGACGGGGGCGTATTCTGCCTCTTGGCGTCATGCGATGGGCTGAGCCGGGCTTTTGGATATTTACAAAGAGAAGAAGCAGGGGGCGCGCGCATGATGCAGGACAATCCGATTGTTTTGCTGCTGGGGGTGTTTTTTGCTCTGTTTCTGGGCGGGCGCGGCTGGCGGCGGCGCAAGCTGAAACGGGCGGTACGGGATTTGCCGACGCGGTTGCAGCGGATGATCGGCGAGGAGCCGGGGTTTGAGCCGCCCGCCGAGGTGCCCGAGGGGCTGCAAGGCTATGTGGCCCTGTACGGGCGCAGCGCGCGGGTGATGTATGGGATTTGGGCCTTGGCCTTTGGCTGGCTGGGCTACGTGATTTACCTCTGGTTGGGGACGATGGGATGAGCGTCAAGGATATTTTCGAGACCATGGAATACGGGCCTGCGCCGGAGAGTGCCGGGGATGCCTTGGCGTGGATCACCGATCAAGGCGCGCGGTTCGGGTGCTTTATCGACGGGGCGTTTGATGCGCCCGGCGCGGTGTTCGAGACGCGCAACCCGGCCACGGGCGAGGTTTTGGCCGAGGTGACGCAGGCCACCGCCGAAGATGTGGCGCGGGCCGTTGCGGCGGCGCGGGCGGCGCAGCCGGGGTGGGAAGCCCTTGGCGGGGCGGGCCGTGCGCGGTTCCTCTATGCCTTGGCGCGGCTGTTGCAAAAGCACGGGCGGCTGTTCGCGGTGCTGGAAACGCTGGACAACGGCAAGCCGATCCGCGAGAGCCGCGACATCGACATCCCCTTGGCGCAGCGGCATTTTTACCATCACGCTGGCCAAGCGCAGCTGATGGATGCTGAGCTGCCGGGGATAGTGGCGCAGGGCGTTTGCGGGCAGATCATCCCGTGGAACTTCCCGCTGCTGATGCTGGCGTGGAAGGTCGCGCCCGCGCTGGCCATGGGCAACACGGTGGTCCTGAAACCCGCCGAGTGGACGCCGCTGACCGCGCTGCTGTTTGCCGACATTTGCCGTCAGGCGGGCTTGCCCAAGGGGGTGGTGAACATCGTCACTGGCGATGGCGCGGTGGGTGAGATGATCGTCGCCGCCGAGGTCGACAAGATCGCCTTTACCGGCTCGACAGAGGTGGGGCGGCGTATCCGGCAGGCGACGGCGGGGCGGGGCATTGGCCTGACGCTCGAGCTGGGGGGCAAGAGCCCGTATATCGTGTTCGAGGATGCCGACATCGACAGCGCCGTCGAAGGCTTGGTCGATGCGATCTGGTTCAATCAGGGGCAGGTGTGCTGTGCGGGCTCGCGCCTGCTGGTGCAAGAAGGCATCGCCGAGGATTTCCTGAAACGCTTGCGGGCGCGGATGGACAAGCTGCGCGTGGGCAACCCCTTGGACAAGTGCATTGACGTTGGCGCGATTGTCGATCCGGTGCAGCGCGCGCGCATTGCGGCGTTGGTGGATGGCGCGGGCGGAGAGGTCTATCGCGCGGCGTGTGACATGCCCGAGGGCTGTTTCTACCCGCCGGTGCTGATTTCTGGCCTGTCGCCGGCGGATGCCCTGATGCAGGAGGAAATCTTTGGCCCGGTGTTGGTGTCGAGCACCTTCCGCACGCCTGCCGAGGCGGTCGAGATGGCGAACAACACGCGCTATGGCCTGGCCGCAAGCGTCTGGTCCGAGAACATCAACACCGCGCTGGATGTGGCCCCCAAGCTGGCCGCCGGGGTGGTTTGGGTCAATGGCACCAATATGTTCGACGCCGCAGCGCCCTTTGGTGGGGTGCGCGAGAGCGGCTTTGGGCGCGAAGGCGGTCCCGAGGGGCTGATGGCCTATGTCAAACCTGCCAAAGTGGCGGAAAAGCTGGTGCCGGTGCAGGGTTTTGCCGGCGATAGCGCCGAGCCGCAGCCGGTGGACCGCACCGCCAAGCTGTATATCGGCGGCAAGCAGGCGCGTCCCGACAGCGGCTATGCGCGGGGTATCTATGACAAGGACGGCAAACTGCTGGGGCAGGCGCCCTTGGCCAGCCGCAAGGACATCCGCAACGCGGTTGAGGCGGCGCGTGGGGCCAAGGCTTGGGCCGGGGCGAGCGCGCATTTGCGGGCGCAAGTCTTGTACTACATCGCGGAAAACCTGTCGGCGCGGGCCGAGGAGTTTGCCGCAAGCATCGACCGGATGACCGGCGGCACCGGCGGCAAGGCCGAGGTGGATGCGGCGGTCTCGCGCCTGTTCAGCTATGGCGCTTGGGCCGACAAGTTCGACGGGCGGGTGGCGCAGGCCCCGGTGCGCGGCCTGGCGGTGGCCTTGCGCGAACCCTGCGGGGTGATTGGCGCGCTGTGCCCGGACGCCTTGCCTTTGCTGGGCTTGGTGTCGGTGATGGCCCCGGCGATTGCCATGGGGAACCGGGTGGTTCTGGCGGCGTCCGAGGCCTTTCCCTTGGTGGCCACGGATTTCTATCAAGTGCTTGAAACCTCTGACGTTCCCGGCGGGGTGGTCAATATCCTGACCGGCGATCACGGCGATCTGGCGGGGCCGCTGGCGAGCCATATGGACGTGGATGCGGTCTGGTCCTTCTCTTCGTCGGATGTCTCGGGGCTGATCGAACGCGAGGCAGCGGGCGTGCTGAAACGCACTTGGGTCAACAACGGTTTGGTGCGCGACTGGATGGGGGCAGCGGGCGAAGGCCGCGCGTTCCTGGAGGCCGCGACCGAGGTCAAAACCGTCTGGGTGCCCTACGGTGCGTGAGGCGAAAAGGGGGTTTACAGTCTGTTAAAACAGCGGCAAAGCGCGTGGCTCACCCGATGGAATCGCCAGATTATTGAGATTTAACGAATCCGGTGCTATATTCAGGGTATCGCTTTGCGTCGGGGCGTGGTTCGGCGCGTGACTCATAGGAGGACAATGTCCTGTCTTCGATGGCAAACGCGGCATCTGCCGCTGAGCGGGGGCAGCCCATGCCGGGCGTGACCCAAAATCAGGTGACCAGCGCCGAGATCCTCGCGCTGGTTCTGGAAACCCTCTCTGACAACAAGGCCGAGGATGTCGTGCAGATTGATCTGCGCGGTAAATCTGCCGTGTGTGATCACATGGTGATCTGCTCGGGCCGGTCGTCGCGTCAGGTCGCAGCAATCTCGGAGAAAGTGTCCGAAGAGCTCAAGCAAAAGCTGGGCGTGCTGTGCAAGATGGAAGGCAAGGAAACCGGCGACTGGGTCTTGATCGACTCGGGCGACGTGGTCCTGCATGTGTTCCGTCCCGAAGTGCGCGAGTTCTACCAGCTTGAAAAGATGTGGGTGCCAAGCGCACCGGGGGCGCAGGCGTAAGTCATGCGCGTCCATCTTTGCGTGGTGGGCCGCTTGCGCAAGGGCCCCGAGCGCGAGCTGGTCGACGACTATCTGAAACGGTTCGACAAAACCGGCCGGGCCCATGGGCTTGGGCCTGTGTCCGTGTTGGAGGTCGAGGATAAAAAGGGTGGCGGCATGGCGGCAGAGGCGGCCTTGTTGCGCAAGGCGTTGCCGACCGGTGCGGTTCTGTGCTGCCTGGATGAGCGCGGGGCCGTGGTGACGTCGCCGGAGTTTTCCGAGCGCATGGCGCGCTGGCGCGATACCGGCTGTCAGGATCTGGCGCTGGTGATTGGCGGCGCGGACGGGATTGACCCGAGCCTGCGCGCCGAGGCGGATTTCCTGCTGTCGTTTGGCAAGATGGTCTGGCCGCACATGCTGGTCCGGGTAATGGTCGCGGAACAGCTGTACCGCGCGGCCTCGATCCTTGCGGGGACGCCGTATCACCGGGCGTAAGCTGGCGTCTGGGTGGGGCAAAATTATTGGTTAATAATTTTGGGGGGCGTTGCCGTCTCACCGCAGGTGCGCCACGTAGGGATGGAGGGGGCCTTGCCCCCGGCCTGCGGCCTCCCCCAGGATATTTATAAAGAGAAGAAGTCAGCTGTAGGCGATGTACAGCAGGATCGCGCCGAGGATCACGCGGTAGATCACGTAGGGTGTGAAGCTGACCGAGCGGAGCAGGCGCATCATCAGCGTGAGGGCAAGCAGGGCTGAGACAAAAGCGAGGGCGGCGGCGATGGCACCATCCTTGGCGGCGGCGGCGTCTGCGGTGGAAGCGACCTCAAGACCGAGCAGGGTTCCCGAGGCGATGATTGTCGGGATCGACATGAGCATCGACAGTTTCGCGGCGTCCTGACGTTTGTAGCCGAGGTGGCGCGCGGCGGTGATGGTGATTCCGGACCGAGAGGTGCCAGGGATCAGCGCGATGGCTTGGGCGATGCCCATATAGATGGAGTCCTTGAGCGACCAGTTGCGGTCTTCGTAGAGTTCCGCGCCGCGCGTGTCGGTCCAGTACAGCACCAGCCCAAACCCCAGCATTGTCCAGCCGATCACCGCCGTGGACCGCAGCATGTCGTCGAGCCCGGTCAGTTTCAGCGCGAGGCCGAACAGGATCACCGGGATCGTGGCGATCAGCAGCAGGAAGGCGAGCTTTGCGCCCGGCGTGTCGATCTTGCCCGTGGCCATGCGCAGGGTTCCGAGCGCGGCCATTTTCACGTCGGACCAGAAATACAGGATTACCGCGAACAGCGTGCCCACGTGCACGGCCACGTCAATG
Source organism: Tropicibacter naphthalenivorans (assembly GCF_900176475.1). Lineage (GTDB taxonomy): Bacteria > Pseudomonadota > Alphaproteobacteria > Rhodobacterales > Rhodobacteraceae > Tropicibacter > Tropicibacter naphthalenivorans. The sequence goes on along the minus strand of NZ_FWXX01000004.1, from coordinate 159,095 downwards.
ACTTGCCCTTGGTCCTCCATGCTGGTCAGATTCGGCAGGAGAATCAGGTGTCCTGATGAAGAAATAGGCAGAAACTCTGTAATTCCCTGAATCAGGGCAAGAATCAGTAACTGGGCAAATGGCATGTGGTAACGTCCTTGGCGAATACCCTGCTTGGTATAAACCCTTGTTTCCTTGATGAAAGCGCTAAAATAGGTCCGGATCGTGACTTAAAATTGCGGCGGCGCAGCGGAATTTAAGGCGCAAAGGCTGACTTATTCTGAATATAGGTCAGTATTTTTGACTTTTATTCCCTTTTGGCTTTGTGTAACTAGCCCTCAACCCGAAATGCATTCAGAAGGCAGGGACCATGGCCAAGCAGCCGATGCTCAAGTTTGTCAAAGTCGACCGGCAGATGCCCGAAAAGCGCGACGCCACCGTCCGCAAAGAAGATTTCGACGAGATCTATGCAGAATTCGCAGCGCAAAAAGCGGCCGAGCAGGCCAGCCGGTGCAGCCAGTGTGGCGTGCCCTATTGCCAATCGCATTGCCCGCTGCACAACAACATCCCTGATTGGCTGCGCCTGACCGCGACGGGCCGTCTGGAAGAGGCCTATGCGATCTCGCAGTCGACCAACACTTTCCCCGAGATTTGCGGCCGCATCTGCCCGCAGGACCGTCTGTGCGAAGGCAACTGTGTGATCGAACAGTCCGGCCACGGCACCGTGACCATCGGCTCGGTGGAAAAGTACATCACCGACACCGCTTGGGAAAACGGCTGGGTCAAGCCCGCATCCCCCGCGCAAGAGCGCACCGAGAGCGTTGGCATCATTGGCGCGGGCCCCGGCGGCTTGGCGGCGGCGGACATGCTGCGCCGTGCTGGCGTTCAGGTCACCGTATATGACCGCTACGACCGTGGCGGCGGCCTGCTGACTTACGGCATCCCCGGCTTCAAGCTGGAGAAGGACGTGGTCATGCGCCGCATCCAGCAGCTCGAAGAGGGCGGCGTGCGCTTTGTCTATAACTGCAGTGTCGGCGCGGACATGTCCTTTGAGGACATCCGCAACCAGCATGACGCGGTGATCATCGCCACCGGCGTGTACAAGTCCCGCGATCTGCGTGGCCCCGGCGCGGGTGCCAAGGGCATCGTCAAGGCGATCGACTATCTCACCGCGTCCAACCGCGTGGCGAACTTTGGCGACACCGTGGCCGAGTATGACAGCGGCGAGCTGAACGCCAAGGGCAAGAAGGTCGTCGTGATCGGCGGCGGCGACACCGCCATGGACTGCGTGCGCACCGCGATCCGTCAGGGTGCCGAAAGCGTCAAATGTCTGTACCGCCGTGACCGTGCCAACATGCCGGGCTCGCAGCGTGAAACCCAGAACGCCGAGGAAGAAGGCGTGCAGTTCGAGTGGCTGACCGCGCCGGCGGGCTTCAAGGGCGGCGACGTTGTGTCGGCTGTGACCGTGCAAAAGATGCGCCTTGGCGCGCCGGACGCCTCGGGCCGTCAGTCGCCCGAGCTGATCGAAGGCTCTGACTACGATGAGCCCGCCGATCTGGTGGTCAAGGCTCTGGGCTTTGAGCCCGAAGAGCTTCAGACCCTCTGGGGTGCGCCCGAGCTGGAAGTGACCCGTTGGGGCACCGTCAAGGCCGAGTTCACCACCGGCCGCACCGCTTTGCCGGGCGTCTACGCCGTGGGCGACATCGTGCGCGGTGCGTCCTTGGTGGTCTGGGCGATCCGCGACGGGCGCGACTGCGCCGATGCGGTTCTGGCCGATCTGAACGCCAAGGCGGCTGTCGCTGCCGAGTGACCTGAACGGCGGGGCAGGGTGCCTCGCCCCCCCCGGTCCTTACCCCATTTCAGGGGCCGCCCACCGGCCCCCTACCGAATTCACGGCCACGCTGCGTGGCCCTTCATGGAGGAAATAAGCCATGACCAAATATGATGAAGCCTGGGTCCGCGAGGAAGAAGCCAAGCGCGCATGGATGTCGGAAAACGGCATGTACCACGAGAGCGAAGAGCACTCGTCCTGCGGTGTTGGCCTTGTGGTCAACCTGAACGGCAAGCCCTCGCGCAAGGTCGTCGAGGCGGGGATCACCGCGCTCAAGGCCATCTGGCACCGTGGTGCTGTGGACGCTGACGGCAAGACCGGCGACGGCGCGGGCATCCACGTGCAGATCCCCGTTCCCTTCTTCTATGACCAGATCGAGCGCACCGGCCACACCCCGCGCAAGAACGAGCTGATCGCTGTGGGTCAGGTGTTCCTGCCGCGCACCGATCACGGCGCTCAGGAAGCGTGCCGGACCATCGTGGAATCCGAAGTTCTGCGCATGGGCTATTACATCTACGGCTGGCGTCACGTGCCGGTCAGCGTTGCCTGCCTTGGCGAAAAGGCCAACGCGACCCGTCCGGAAATCGAGCAGATCCTGATCTCGAACTCCAAGGGTGTGGACGAAGAGACCTTTGAGCGCGAGCTGTATGTCATCCGTCGCCGCATCGAAAAGGCGGCTGGCGCGGCTGGCATCGGCGGCGTGGGTGGTCTGTACATCGCCTCGTTGTCCTGCCGCTCGATCATTTACAAGGGCATGATGCTGGCCGAGCAGGTGTCGGAATTCTACCCCGACCTGCAAGACGAGCGCTTTGAGTCCGCTTTCGCAATCTACCACCAGCGTTACTCGACCAACACTTTCCCGCAGTGGTGGCTGGCGCAGCCCTTCCGCATGTTGGCCCACAACGGTGAGATCAACACGCTCAAGGGCAACGTCAACTGGATGAAGTCGCACGAGATCCGCATGGCCTCCAGCGCGTTTGGCGAGCTGGCCGAGGACATCAAGCCGATCATCCCGAACGGCGCGTCCGACTCGGCGGCGCTGGACGGCGTGTTCGAGGTGCTGGTTCGCGCGGGCCGCAACGCGCCCATGGCGAAAACCATGTTGGTGCCGGAAAGCTGGTCCAAGCAGGCGGTGGAGCTGCCGCAAAGCTGGCGCGACATGTATTCCTACTGCAACTCGGTTATGGAGCCGTGGGACGGCCCCGCCGCCCTGGCGATGACCGATGGCCGCTGGGTTTGCGGCGGTCTTGACCGCAACGGCCTGCGCCCGATGCGCTATGTCGTGACCGGCGACGACCTGCTGATCGCGGGGTCGGAAATCGGCATGGTCCCGACCGACGAAGCCACCGCCCGTGAAAAAGGCGCGCTTGGCCCGGGTCAGATGATCGCCGTCGACATGAAAGAGGGCAAGCTCTACCACGACACCGAAATCAAGGACGCGCTGGCCGCGTCGCAGCCTTTCGGTGACTGGGTCGGCAAGATCAACGAGCTGGACGAAGAGCTGGCCGCCGTGACCGAAAAGCCGGTCTTTGAGGGGGCAGAGCTGCGCCGCCGTCAGATCGCCGCTGGTTACACCATGGAAGAGCTGGAGCAGATCCTCGCGCCCATGGCCGAGGACGCCAAGGAAACGCTGGCCTCTATGGGCGACGACACGCCGTCCGCCGTTCTGTCGAAAAAGTATCGCCCGCTGTCGCACTACTTCCGCCAGAACTTCAGCCAGGTGACCAACCCGCCGATCGACAGTTTGCGCGAATACCGCGTGATGTCGCTCAAGACGCGGTTCGGCAACCTCAAGAACGTGCTGGACGAAAGCAGCAGCCAGACCGAGATCCTCGTGCTGGACAGCCCCTTTGTCGGCAACGCCCAGTTCGAAGAGCTGTGCAAGCACTTCAACGCGCCCTGCACCACCATCGACTGTACCTTCAGCGGTGGCGCTGGCGCGCTGCGTGACGGTCTGGCCCGCATCCGTGCCGAAGCCGAAGACGCCGTGCGCTCTGGCGCAGGTCACATCATCCTGACCGATGAAACCGTGTCCGAGGACAAGGTCGCCATGCCGATGATCCTCGCGACCTCGGCCGTGCACTCGCACCTGACGCGCAAGGGTCTGCGGACCTTCTGCTCGATCAACGTGCGCTCGGCGGAATGTATCGACCCGCATTACTTTGCGGTGCTGATCGGTGCCGGTGCGACCGTGGTCAACGCCTACCTCGCCGAGGACAGCCTGGCGGACCGCATCGAGCGCGGCCTGCTGGACCTGTCCCTGACCGAGGCCGTGGCCCGCTATCGCGAAGCCATCGACCAGGGCCTGCTGAAAATCATGTCCAAGATGGGCATCTCGGTGATTTCCTCCTATCGCGGTGGTCTGAACTTTGAGGCCGTGGGCCTGTCGCGCGCCATGTGCGCCGAGTACTTCCCCGGCATGATCAGCCGTATTTCTGGCATCGGCGTGTCCGGCATCCAGAAAAAGGCCGAAGAGGTCCACGCCCTTGGCTTCAAGGGGGGGCGCGACGTGCTGCCCATCGGTGGCTTCTACAAGTCGCGCAAATCCGGCGAGACCCACGCATGGGGTGCGCAGAACATGCACCTGATGCAGGCCGCCTGTGACCGCGCGTCCTTTGAGCTGTGGAAGCAGTATTCGAACGCGATGCAGGCGAACCCGCCGATCCATCTGCGTGACCTTTTGGCGATCAAGCCGCTGGGCGAGGCGATCCCGATCGAAGAAGTCGAATCCATCACCTCGATCCGCAAGCGTTTCGTGACGCCGGGGATGTCGCTGGGGGCGCTGTCGCCCGAGGCGCACAAGACCCTGAACGTCGCCATGAACCGCATCGGCGCGAAGTCGGACTCTGGTGAGGGTGGCGAAGATCCGGCACACTTTGTGCCCGAGCCGAACGGCGACAACCCGTCCGCCAAGATCAAGCAGGTGGCATCCGGTCGTTTCGGCGTCACCGCCGAGTACCTGAACCACTGCGAAGAGCTGGAGATCAAGGTCGCACAGGGCGCCAAGCCCGGCGAGGGTGGTCAGCTGCCCGGCATGAAGGTCACCGACCTGATCGCGCGTCTGCGCCACTCGACCAAGGGTGTGACGCTGATCTCGCCGCCGCCGCACCACGACATCTACTCGATCGAAGACCTCGCGCAGCTGATCTACGACCTCAAGCAGATCAACCCGACGGTGAAGGTCACGGTGAAACTGGTGGCGTCTTCGGGCGTTGGCACCATCGCCGCTGGTGTGGCCAAGGCCGAAGCCGACGTGATCCTGATTTCGGGTCACAACGGTGGCACCGGCGCGTCGCCCGCGACCTCGATCAAGTACTGCGGCCTGCCGTGGGAAATGGGTCTGACCGAAGCGCATCAGGTTCTGGCGATGAACAACCTGCGTTCGCGCGTGTTGCTGCGCACCGACGGTGGTCTGCGGACCGGTCGTGACATTGTCATGGCCGCGATGATGGGCGCCGAAGAGTACGGCATCGGCACCGCTGCGCTGATCGCCATGGGCTGCATCATGGTCCGCCAGTGCCAGTCGAACACCTGCCCGGTGGGCGTGTGTACCCAGGACGAAGCGCTGCGCGGCAAGTTCACCGGCAACGCCGACAAGGTCGTGAACCTGATCACCTTCTACGCGCAAGAAGTGCGCGAGATCCTCGCGTCCATCGGCGCGCGGTCGCTCGAAGAGGTCATTGGCCGTGCCGACCTGCTGAGCCAGGTCAGCCGGGGTGCAGAGCATCTGGACGATCTCGATCTGAACCCGCTGCTGATCCGCGTGGATGGCTCGGACAAGATCAAGTACGACCTGAACCGCCCGCGCAACCCGGTGCGTGACACGCTGGACGCCGAAATCGTGCAGGACGCCGCGCGCTTCTTGCAGGACGGTGAAAAGATGCAGCTGTCCTACGCGGTGATGAACACGCACCGCACCGTGGGCACGCGCACCTCGTCGCACATCGTGCGCAAGTTCGGGATGCGCAACGCGCTTCAGCCCGACCACCTGCACGTCAAGCTGACCGGCTCTGCGGGCCAGTCCCTCGGCGCGTTCGCCGCTCCGGGCCTGAAACTCGAAGTGTCCGGCGATGCCAACGACTACGTGGGCAAGGGTCTGTCGGGTGGTACCATCGTGGTGCGTCCGCCGCTGGTCTCGCCGCTTGAGGCGTCCGAGAACACCATCATCGGCAACACTGTCCTGTACGGTGCGACCGACGGTTACCTCTATGCCGCCGGTAAAGCGGGCGAGCGTTTCGCGGTCCGTAACTCCGGTGCCAAGGTCGTGGTCGAGGGCTGTGGCTCCAACGGTTGTGAATACATGACCGGCGGCGTCGCGGTGATCCTTGGCGGGATCGGTGCCAACTTTGGTGCGGGCATGACGGGCGGTATGGCCTATCTGTACGACCCCGAAGGCACCGCGCCCGACATGATGAACATGGAAGGTCTGGTGACCTGCAAAGTCACCACCCCCGAGTGGGAAGCGCAGCTGAAAGAGCTGATCGAGAACCACGCGGCAGAGACCCGCTCTCGCAAGGCGGAAACGATCTTGCAAAACTGGGATCTGGAGAAGGACAACTTTGTTCAGGTCTGCCCCAAGGAAATGCTGGACAAGATCCCGCACCCGCTGGGAATCGAGGAAGATCTGGCCGTTCCGGCGGAATAATCCCCGATACACGCATGAGAAGAGGCCCGGAGGAAACTCCGGGCTTTTTCATTTCTGGGTAGAAATATTCGCGGCCAGGGATGCGTGGCGGGGTGAATGCAACCTGACGCTGCGTAAATCACCTTATTTCCGCCACATTCCCACCGCAGCCGGAACCAATTTCGCGGGCATAAAGGGATTGTTCGTAACAGGTTCTATTTTGGGTCTTAGCGAGTGCACACGTTGACTAGAACTACCCGGTTTGCGGTAACGGCGGGGCGGCCTTTGGCGGCTCCGCCATTTTTCTGTCGCGCATTCGCGCGGGACGTGTAGAAAACACCTATGGCAAAGAAACCAACGAAGAAGACCACCAAGCGGGCCAAGCGCGACATCCGCCCCGGACGGTGGCTTTTGAAACAGGCGCTGCGGGTGGGGGTGCTGATGGCGGGGCTGATCTTGGCGGCGGTGGTGATCTACGCGGGGCTGAACCCGCCCACGACGCACACCATGTGGTCCGAAAGCCAGCGGCTGGGCCGTCCGGTCGACCAGCACTGGGTCGACGTGGATGACATTGCCCCGGTGATGCTGCGCTCGGTCGTGGCCGCAGAGGATGCCAACTACTGCACCCACTGGGGCTTTGACATGAGCGCCATCCGCGCCGCCATCGAAGGCGGGGCCGAACGCGGCGGCAGCACCATTTCCCAGCAGGTCGTCAAGAACGTCTACCTCTGGCAGGACCGCAGCTATGTCCGCAAGGCGCTGGAGGCGGTGATCACCCCGGCGGTCGAGGCGGTCTGGTCCAAGCGCCGCATCCTAGAGGTATACCTGAACATTGCCGAATTCGACGAGGGCGTGTTCGGCGTCGAGGCCGCGGCGCGCCACTATTTCGGCAAAGGCCCAGAGGCGCTGTCGGCGCGGCAGGCGGCGCTGCTTGCGGCTGTCTTGCCCTCACCCAAGAAACGCAACGCGGCGCGGCCCTCGGCCTTTTTGGACCGGCGCGCGCGCGGGATCATGGACGGGGCCGCGACGATCAAGGCAGACGGGCGCGCGGATTGTTTCGAGTAAAGGCATGAGCCTGCCGGTCCCGGCGGCAGCGCTTGAAACCTCCGGGCAAACGCCTGTATCAGAGAGGTGTTTTCCGCCAACCTCTGGGATTTCCATGGCCAAGCTTTACCACGTTCCGTTGTCTCCGTTCTGCCGCAAGGTGCGTCTGAGCCTCGCCGAAAAGAAGATCGAGGTCGAGTTGGTCGAGGAACGCTACTGGGAGAAAGATCCCGAGTTTTTGCGCCGCAACCCTGCCGCCAAGGTGCCGATCCTGCGCATCGACGGCAAGACCATGGCCGAGTCTGCGGCGATCTGCGAGTGGATCGAAGAGAAATACCCCGAGCCGTCGCTGATGCCGCGCTCTGCGGATGCGCGCTACGAGGTGCGGCGTCTGGTGGGGTGGTTCGACGACAAGTTCCACAACGAGGTGACGTCCAAGCTGCTGTATGAGCGGGTGAACAAGAAGGTGATGAAGCTGGGCTTTCCCGACAGCGGCAACGTGAAATCGGGGGCCAAGGCGATCAAGTATCACCTCGATTACCTGGCGTGGTTGCTGGATCACCGCCGCTGGCTGGCGGGGGACACGATGACCTTGGCGGATTTCGCCGCTGCGGCGCATTTGTCGTCGTTGGATTATATTTCGGACGTGGATTGGAACCGGTCCGAGGTGGTCAAGGATTGGTACGCCAAGATCAAGTCGCGGCCGGCGTTCCGGTCGATTTTGGCCGATCAGGTGCCGGGGTTCCCGCCGCCGGCGCATTACGCGGATTTGGATTTTTAAGGAAAGGGCGAGGGGCGCTGCCCCTCGCGCTCCCCGGGATATTTTTAAAGAGAAGAAGATGAGGGCGCGGTGGAGGGGCTTGCGGCACGATTGAAGGCGGAGGCGCAGGCCGTGGGGTTTTCGGCGTGCCGGGTGTGTCGGCCATCGGATGTACCGCAGGTGGCCGCGCGCTTGGCGGCCTTTGTTGAGCAGGAGCGGCATGGGCAGATGGCGTGGATGGCCGAGCGGATGCACTGGCGCGGCGCCCCGGATGTGCTGTGGCCCGAGGCGCGATCGGTAATCATGCTGGCCGAGAGCTATGGTCAGGCGCATGATCCGATGGCGGTTGTGGGGCAGGGCGATCGTGGGGCGATTTCGGTCTATGCGCAGAACCGCGATTACCATGACGTGGTGAAGAAGCGGTTGAAGCGGCTTGGGCGGTGGCTGATTGACGCCGCCGGGCCCGAGACGCAGATCAAGGTGTTCGTCGATACCGCGCCGGTGATGGAAAAGCCCTTGGGGCAGGCGGCGGGTCTGGGCTGGCAGGGCAAGCATACGAACTTGGTGAGCCGGGAGCTTGGGTCTTGGTTCTTTCTGGGGGCGATCTTTACGACTGTTGAGTTGCCGGTGGACGGGGCAGAGCGCGACCATTGCGGGTCGTGCCGGGCCTGTCTGGATGCTTGCCCAACGGGGGCGTTTCCTGCGCCCTATCAATTGGATGCGCGGCGCTGCATTTCCTATTTGACGATCGAGCATTCCGGCCCGGTGCCCGAGGATCTGCGCGCAGGTCTGGGCAACCGGATTTACGGCTGTGACGATTGTCTGGCGGCCTGCCCGTGGAACAAGTTCGCCCAGATGGCGGCAGAGGTGAAATACCACGCGCGGCCCGAATTGATCGGGCCGAGGCTGGCAGAGCTGGCCGCTTTGGACGACGCAGGGTTTCGCGCGCTGTTCAGCGGCTCGCCGATCAAGCGGATCGGGCGGGATAGGTTCGTCCGCAACGTCTGTTATGCGATTGGAAACTCTGGAGACATGGGTTTGCGCCCCGCCGTCCAGGCCTTGGCCGATGATCCTGACGCGGCGGTGAGCGATGCCGCAAGCTGGGCTGTGGGCCGTCTTGACGGGCGCTAGGCTGCCATCCCAGCGCCCGGAGCGACGGCCTTCGATCCTTGGGAGAAAGAAATTGTCACTCAGGCGTTACTTAGGGGGGCAGCCCCCTTTCCCGCAAGGCCCGCGCGCGCCAATGTGAGCGATGTGTCGCCGGGCTTTGTTTTTTGCGCAACGGCCCCATCTATTGATTCACGCGCAAGACAGGAGGGCCAAAATGGCAAAATACGAACGAAGACCGGAAGTTATCCACAGCCTGACGCCTGAGCAGTACCATGTGACGCAAGAGTCCGGCACAGAGCGGCCCGGCACGGGCGAGTACCTCGATAACAAGGCGGCGGGCCTGTATGTGGACGTGGTTTCCGGCGAGCCGCTGTTCGCCAGCGCCGCGAAATACGAATCGGGCTGCGGCTGGCCGAGCTTTGTCAAACCCATTGAGCCGGACAATATCGTCGAGCTGCGCGACACCACGCACGGGATGATCCGCACCGAGGTCCGCTCGCGCCACGGGGATAGCCACCTTGGGCACGTTTTCCCGGACGGGCCGCAGGATCGTGGTGGGTTGCGGTACTGCATCAACTCGGCGTCGCTGCGGTTCATCGCTAAAGAGGACATGGAGTCAGAGGGTTATGGTGCCTATCTGGACCAGGTGGAGGATGTGACATGAGCGAACGTGCGGTTCTGGCCGGGGGATGCTTTTGGGGGATGCAAGAGCTGATCCGCAAGTTGCCTGGCGTGATTTCGACCCGTGTCGGCTATACCGGCGGCGACGTGCCGAACGCGACCTATCGCAACCATGGCACCCACGCCGAAGGCATCGAGATCATCTTTGATCCGAGCAAGATCAGCTATCGGCGGCTGCTGGAGGTGTTCTTTCAGATCCACGATCCGACCACGGTGAACCGGCAGGGGAATGACATCGGCATGTCCTACCGGTCGGCGATCTATTATGTCGATGAGGCGCAAAGGCAAGTGGCGATTGATACAATTGCAGATGTCGAAGCGTCTGGAAACTGGCCCGGAAAGGTCGTGACAGAGCTGGAGCCGGTCGGTGATTTCTGGGAGGCGGAGCCAGAGCATCAGGATTATTTGCAAAGGTTCCCAGCGGGTTACACCTGCCACTTCCCACGGGCGGACTGGGTTTTGCCGCGCCGCGCCGCCGAATGAGCAAGCCGATAAAGCCGGGGGATGTCCCCCGGTTTTTTCATGAAAAATCTACGCATGTGATGGGATTTTAAAGAAGTAGAAAACGATGGGTCTTAGACCTTCGACATGTGTGCCACACATTTTCTACGGGCACACGTAGTGCCGGAGCTGACGACCATGATGAATTTCCTCAAGACGCTGATCAAAAGAGACGCGCGTGACCTTGCCTTGCTGAACGTCTTCATGTTGACGCCGGTGCCGGCTTTGGTTGCGTGGGGTGCAGGGAATTCGGTGGTTATAACGGTGGTTGCCAGCGGCGTGATGCTGGGGATTGCTCTCTTGGCCGTGCGATTAAAGTCATTTGTAGCCGATTTGACGCTGGTCGCGGTTTTGGTCGGCCTGCCCATGTTGATCACGGCGGCCGCATCTGGGCAGTTCTGGCAGATCGACATGCACATGCTGTTCTTTGTCCAGCTGGCGGTTGTGTCCATGCTGGGGCGACAAAGCCTGCTGTTGTGGTCGGCCGGGCTGACGGCGGTGCACCACGTGGCGCTGACCGTTTTCTTTCCGCTGCTTGTCTACCCGACGACGGATCTTTGGACGGATGTGATCCGCACGGCGTTGCACGCGGTCGTGGTGGTTTTTGAAACTGGCACGCTGGCGGTGATCATCGCCAACCGGAATGAGGTTCTGGGCCAGGTCAATGAAGCCGCCGAGGAGCAGAGCCGTCAGGCCGAACTTGCCTCGCAAGCACGGGCCAAGGCCGAGGCCGCCGAAAGCAGTGCATCCGAAGTTATGAGCCTGCTCAGCGACCGGTTGCGCCGCTTGGCGGACGGTGATTTGACCTGCGCCATCAACCGTGAGCTGGAACCGGAATTCGAAGAAATGCGCGCTGATTTCAACATCGCCGTTTCGACCCTGCGCGGCGCAATTGCCGAAACGGCGGACACCGCGCGGACCTTCGACAGCGAGGCGACGGCGCTTTCGGGGGCGACCAACGACCTGTCGACCCGCACGGAACGTCAGGCGCATGAAATCACCGAGACGACCACAACCTTCAACCAGATGACCGAGACGATCCGCAGCACCGCCAAAAAGGCCAGCGACGCCTCTGAGGCGGCCAATGGGGCCAATTCGCGTGCCGAGAAAAGTCGTGAGATCACCGGCAAAGCCATGGAGGCCATGCGCGGCATCGAGGCGTCTTCGGGCGAGATCGCGCGCATCATCGACCTGATCGACGACATCTCGTTCCAGACTAACCTGCTGGCTCTGAATGCGGGCGTCGAGGCGTCGCGCGCCGGGGTTTCGGGCAAGGGGTTTGCCGTGGTCGCGTCCGAAGTGCAGCAGCTGGCGCAAAAGACGGCCAGCGCCGCCAGCGGCATTCGCGATTTGATCGTCGAAAGTGAAGTCCGCGTGAACGAAGGCGTCGAACTGGTCTCGGCGGCCATCTCCTCACTCGAAGAAATTCGCGCGGCGGTGCACAAAACCAGCGCCTTCAACGCCGAGATTTCCGAGCAGAGTGCCCAGCAGACGGCGGCGCTGGACCAGTTGAACAGCACCATCGCGGCGTTTGATGGCAACACCCAGTCCGCCGCCGCCATGTCCGAAGAACTCGCAGCCATGGCGGACCGGATCGCACGCGCGGCGCGTGATCTGACCGGGCGCATGGGCGCGTTCCAGACCGAAGACGCGCGGGATGGCGCGCCCTCCAAGGTGGCGTGACGCGTCTGTTGCGCGCCGTTTCTGACGTGACGTTTCGTGGTGACAGGGTGCCTGCGATCGTATGAGGTACCCGCAACACGCAGGGAGGCCCGTCATGTCAGACTATCCGCATTTGTTGACCCCTTTGGATCTGGGGTTCACCACCCTCAAGAACCGCGTCCTTATGGGGTCAATGCACACCAACCTCGAAGAGCGCGGCGATTGGAACGCCGTCGCTGAATTCTACGCGGCGCGGGCGCGGGGCGGTGTGGGCCTGATGGTGACCGGCGGCATGGCCCCCAACCGCGAAGGCGGCGTTTTCCCCGGCGCGGCGGGACTTTTCACCGCCGAGGACATCGCCAACCAAAAGATGGTGACGGACCGGGTCCACGATGCAGGCGGCAAGATCGCGATGCAAATTCTGCACGCGGGCCGCTATGCCTATGCCCCCAACTGCGTCGCCCCCAGCCCCGGCAAATCGCCCATTTCTCCCTTTCCGCCCAAGGAATTGGACGAAGAGGGGATCGAGAAACAGATCGCGGACATGGTCACCGCCGCGCAGCGCAGCCGCGAGGCAGGCTACGACGGGGTCGAGATCATGGGCTCGGAAGGGTACTTTCTTAACCAATTCCTAGTGGCTCACACCAACAAGCGTACCGACCGCTGGGGCGGCTCTTATGAAAACCGGATGCGCCTGCCGCTTGAGGTGGTCCGCCGCGTCCGCAAGGCGGTGGGCGACGATTACATCGTGATCTACCGTCTCAGCATGATCGACCTGATCCCCAACGGTTCGACCTTTGACGAGGTGGTGACCCTGGCGCAAGAGGTTGAAAAGGCTGGCGCAACGCTCATCAACACTGGCATCGGTTGGCACGAGGCGCGCGTTCCGACCATCGCCACATCTGTCCCCCGCGCGGGATTTGCGTGGGTCACCAAAAAGCTGATGGGCAAGGTGGGCATCCCCGTGATCACCTCCAACCGCATCAACACCCCCGGTGTGGCGGAACAGGTCTTGGCCGATGGCTGTGCGGATATGGTCAGCATGGCGCGGCCCTTCCTCGCGGACCCGGAGTTCGTGAACAAAGCGGCGGCGGGGCGGGCCGATCTGATCGCACCGTGCATCGCCTGTAACCAAGCCTGCTTGGATCACACGTTCAGCGGCAAGGTCTCGAGCTGCCTTGTGAACCCGCGCGCGGCCTATGAGACCGAATTGACCGTCACCCCAGCCCCGACCCCCAAGACCGTGGCTGTGGTGGGCGCGGGGCCAGCGGGGCTGGCGACGGCGATCACGGCGGCACAGCGCGGGCACCAAGTGACGCTGTTTGACAAGGCCGAGACGGTGGGCGGCCAGCTCAACATGGCCAAGGTCGTGCCCGGCAAAGAGGAATTTCATGGCCTTGTCGACTGGTTCGCGGCCATGCTCGAGGACACCGGCGTGACTGTGCGTCTCGGCCAGACCGTCCGCGCCGAGGATGTGACAGGGTTTGACGAAGTGGTGGTGGCCACGGGGGTTGCGCCGCGCGATCCGGGCATTCCCGGGCAGGACCACGCCAAGGTGGTCGGCTACGTGGATGTGCTGCGCGGCGGGGCCGAGGTGGGCCAGCGTGTGGCGGTGATCGGGGCAGGGGGCATCGGCTTTGATATGGCCGAGTTCCTCGTGACTGGTGACAGCCCGACCCTGAACCCCGAGGCATGGCTGCGCGAATGGGGGGTGACCGACCCGGCACTGGTCCGCGCGGGGCTTGCTCCCGAAGGGCCGCAGCCAGACCCGGCCGAGCGCGACGTGATCATGCTGCAACGCAAAGCCGAAAAGCCGGGGAAGCGTCTGGGTAAGACGACCGGTTGGATCCACCGCGCGGCGCTCAAGATGAAAGGGGTGCAGATGCGCGCGGGGGTCAACTACGAACGGATCGACGACGACGGGCTGCACATCAGCTATGGCGAGGCGCGCGAAAAGCCCGAAGTGATCGCATGCGATACGGTGGTGCTCTGCGCAGGGCAGGTCTCGGAGCGTAGCCTGGCCGATGAGCTTGAGGCGCAGGGTGTGCCGGTGCACGTGATCGGCGGCGCGGATGTGGCGGCGGAATTGGACGCCAAGCGCGCCATCAACCAAGGTGTCCGCTTGGCGGCCAGGCTGTAGGCCGCTGTACGGCGCTCTTCCTGCGGAATTCGCCCCGCCCACCGTCCCATCAGCATCGCGAGGAATGCGGGATGGTGGGCGGGGCGATGGCAGAGCCGAGCGCCGTACCATCATCTGCAGGAACGAAAGGACAGAGCGCGCGTTGATGGGTCAAGAGGGCTGAACCTCAGCCCATCAGCTAAAAGGAGCCTCTCATGACAGCCATTCAGTCCGCCAAAATCCTGATCATCGCCACCAACGGGTTCGAACAATCCGAACTGGAATTTCCCCGCGATCAACTGCGCGTCAAGGACGCCACCGTGCATGTGGCCACGCTTGACGGCAATGCCATCAAAGGCTGGGAGGGCTCGGACTGGGGGCGCGATGCCTCTGCCGATCTCAAGATCGCTGACGCCACCCCGGAGGACTACGACGCGCTCGTGATCCCCGGCGGCCAGATCAATCCGGACCTTCTGCGTGTCGAAAAGGATGTCCTGACCCTCGTCAAAGCCTTTCACGATCAAGGCAAGGTCATCGCCGCTGTCTGCCACGCCCCTTGGGTCTTGATCGAGGCGGGGATCGTCGCGGGCCGCGAGATGACCTCTTTTCATTCGATCAAAACCGACGTGAAGAACGCCGGCGGGGTGTGGAAGGACCAAGAGGTCGTCGCGGACCAAGGCATCATCACCAGCCGCAATCCCAGCGACCTCAAGGCGTTTGTGTCCAAGATCGTCGAAGAGATCGAAGAGGGGCACCACCAGCGACAGGCGGCCTGACGCTCGATCCAGAAACCCCATTGCGCGTCGCCCCGTGCGGCGCGCTGTGTGGGTCCAACCGGGTGTTTCCCGGACCAAGACCCATCGTTTCCCTGTTTCCGCCTGTCCGACAGCCAAGGGCGATTCCCCTGAATTGTCGCTGCACTGCCTCAGTTGCGCCGCAAACCGCCGCGATAACCATCACAACGGATTTGAACGAGTGATGGAGACGTAGATGGATCGTCTGACTGAAATGGAGGCCTTTGCGACCGTGGTGGACCAAGGTGGGTTCACCGATGCCGCGAAGAAGATGGGGATCTCCAAATCCGCCGTCTCCAAGCACGTGTCCAGCCTTGAGGCGCGCCTTGGGGCCCGTCTGCTGAACCGGACCACGCGCCGCGTCTCGCCTACGGAAATTGGCCTTGCCTATTACGACCGCGCCCGCCGCGTCTTGAACGACGCCGGAGAGGCCGACGCGCTGGTGACTTCGATGCAAAGCGCGCCCTCGGGGCTGTTGCGGATCTCGGTGGCGACGGACTTTGGCGTCAACCACCTAAGCCCGGTGCTGGGTGAGTTCCTCGCGGAATTCCCGGACATCACCGTCAACATGGTGCTGAACAACCGCTACGTCGAACTGATCTCTGAGGGCTTTGACATGGCCGTGCGCATCGGGGAGTTGGAAGACAGCACCCTGCGCGCCCGCAAGCTGACCGAGACGACCAAGCGGATGATCGCCGCGCCGTCCTATTTCGAGAAATTCGGGCGACCCCAGCGGATCGACGATCTGAACGAACACAAGCTGCTGCATTACTCGAACCAAGCCTCGGGCAACGTGTGGAAGCTGACCGCGCCGTCCGGTGAAAAGCGTCAGGTGCGCACCGCGGGCTGGCTGACGGTGAACGATGGCCAGTCGCTGCTGAACGCCTGTATCGCGGGGCTCGGCATCGCCTACCTGCCGTCTTATCTGTATCATGACGCGATGGAAGCGGGCCTGGTCGAGGATGCGATCCCCGATCTGCCGCTGGAAACCCAAGGCGTCTACGCGGTCTACCCGCCGGGCCGGTTCACCCAGCCCAAGGTCCGCGCCTTCATTGATTTCCTGGTGCATGCCTTTGCCGAAAAAGGCCCGCAGCAGTGGTGAGATGATTGGGGGCGCTTGGCTGCCCCCGACACCCTTGTTCTTCCCCAGCCTGAGATGAACACAGGCCAACTTATTTCTCCTCGGGTTTCGGCCCGAGGTTTTTTCGTTTTACGGTAAGGCGTTACGGCGCTCGTTCCTGCGGAACATCGCCCCGCCCGCCATCCCGCATTCACCGCGCGGGGAGAAGGACCGCCTCAACGCGGCGGTTGGCCCTGCGCCCCTCTTCGGTCAGGTTCGAGGCGATAGGGGCGAGGTAGCCTGCGCCTTGGGCGCTGATCTGGGCGGCAGGCACGCCTTTGCGGCGCAGGTAATCGACAGCGGCCTGCGCACGTTTCAGCGAGACCGCCTTGTTGGCATCCAGCGAGCCGGTGGCGTCGGTGTGCCCGACGAACATCACCGTCCGGTCCGGGGTGCGCAGCAGATAGTCAGCGATGGCGTCGAGCGAGCCAATCGCGCCGTCCCCCAGCTGGGTCGAACCAGAGGGGAAGACCACATCGTTCAGCACCGCATGGCCGGTCAGCTCCAACCCCTTGGCCACGTCGCCCAGATCGGTGGGGGCCACGGTGGGCAAGGGCGCGGCGTCGGGTTTGGTCTGGCCTTTGGGGGCAGCCCCGGCGCGGATGATTTGCAGGTAGCTTTTGACGTCGTCGCGGCTGGTCAGGATCGACACCGCGCCGCCGTCCTTGCGCGCGGCGACAAAGTGGTAGTCGGTCAGGTCCACGAACATCTCGGGCGCGGGCAGCACCAGCGTGGCAAAGCGAAAGTCAAACCCGCCGCAGGCAAAGGCGCGGCAATCCAACAGGATCTCGTACCCGGCGTCCTCAAGCGTGTCGCGCAGCGGTTTGGCCAGCTGAAAGGGTGTCTGGCTGGTGCCGGACAGGCGCCATGCCTCGACGCTGATGCGGCCTTCGAATTGTTCGGTGGGCAGGCCCGCGTCCTTGGTCCACGGGCCGGTGGGCAGGCGGTAAACGCCGGGATCGCGCACCGCGTCATAGCTGCGCACTGCCCCCGAAGGCAGCGAGAAATCCTGCGCCAGCGCCGCCACGGGCAGCGCCAGAGCGGCGAGAAGGCTGAACAAACGCAAGGGCTTAGCGGGCCTGCGCGTGATACTCATCATTCGGGCGCATATCCGTGGCCGAGGCCACCCGGTTGGTCATGTTAAAGAACCCCGCCACATTGGCGATGTCCCAGATGTCGCGGTCGGAAAAGCCCGCGTCGCGCAGGCTCTCGCGGTCGTATTCGGCGATTTTCGACGACTCGACGGTCATTTTTTCGGCAAAGGCCAGCATGGCGCGCTGGCGGTGGTTCAGATCGGCCACCCGCCAGTTCATCACCAGCATTTCGCCCAGCTTGGGGTCGCCCGACAGCTCGCGCACCGCCGCGCCATGGGCAGTCAGGCAGTAGAAACACTTGTTGATAGAGGACACCACGACGGCGATCATCTCGCGTTCCAGCTTGGTCAGACCGCTGTTCGCCAGCATCAGGTCGTTGTACATCGCCGTGAAAACATTGAGCTTTTCGATGTCGAACGCGTAGGCGCGCAGCACGTTGGGGATCATCCCCAGCTTGTCCTGACAGATGTCAAAGTACTTTTGCGTCGCCTCGGGCAGCGGGTCGACCATGGGCAGGTTCAGCGCCGTGGGGGCCGTGTCGGTCATGGGTCGTCACCTTCTGCGTCGTTGAGAATGCGGTAATGGTACTGCCCGACGATCTCCATCCGCAAGGCCGAGTAGAGCGCGCTCGCCGCAACGTTACTTTCGGTGGCGGCAAGGCTCATCCACAGGGCACCCTTGCGCTGCGCCCAAAAGGCAGCGGCGCGCATCATCCAGCCGCCCAGACCCTTGCCCCGGTGTGCCTCTGCGATCAGCAGGGCGTGGACCATGGCGATGCCGTCATGCACCGCGGCAAAGCCAGTGCCCGCCGGTTTGTCGCTCACCCGCCCAAAGAGGCCAGTCTTGGGCAGGGCGCAGCGGTCCATCACGGCGCGGCGTTCCTCTCCGATGCCGCCCTGCGTCCACAGCTCCAGCATGATCGCCAAAGGTTCCCAAATGGTAAAGGCCGTCACCAAAGGCACCTTGCGGTCGGTCAGCGTCTCGATCGGGCAAACCCACAGGTTGGTCACGTCGCGCTTTTCATAGCCCAAAGCCGCCAGTTCGCGGTCTAGGGCCATTTCGCCGGGCCGGATCATGAACAAAGGCTGCTGCCCCATGAGGCGCATGGATTTCTCGGCGGCGGCGATGTCTTCGGGCCGCCACGGGCCGCGGATCGTCGCAGCAGAAACGCGGCTTCCGCCCCCGCGCCCTTCGCGCAAAGTCCAGGGGCCGGCCTCGACCTTGGCGGCGGCGGGCCATGTGGCGTCCAATGTCGCCAGCAATCGGTTCGCGTCGGGGGACAGGGCCACGGGGTTACGCCTCGGGAAAGAGCGCGCGCAGCGCCACCATGGCCGCGTCCAGCCGCGCCGCGTCGGCCCCGCGCACCACCACGTTGGAGCCATACACGCCGTCCTGCTGATAGGGGTAGGAGCCCACCTGCAAGTCACTGTAATCGCGTGCGAACTGCCCCAAGGGCTCGGCAATGTCGCCCTCGCCGCGCTGCACCCGCAGGGTCTGCGACAACAAGGGCGCGCCGCCGGTCAAGGTCGGCAAGACGCTCGCGACCATGGCCTGAAACACGCTCGGCACGCCGGCCATCACATGGACGTTCTCCATGGTAAAGCCGGGCGCAATGCTCACCGGGTTGTCGATCAGCGTCGCCCCATCGGGGATACGCGCCATCCGCTGGCGGGCGGTGTTGAACTCCTTCCCCTGCGACTTGTAATGCGCGTCCAGCAAGGCATAGGCGTCGTCCCGCACGTCGATATGCGCGCCAAAGGCTTCGGCCACGCAATCGGCGGTGATGTCGTCATGGGTTGGCCCGATGCCGCCGCTGGTCACCACCACGTCATAGGCGCTGCGCAAGGCGTTCAGCGCATCCACAATCGCTGCCCGATCGTCCGAGACCACCCGCACTTCGCGCAGGTCGACGCCATGCTTGGTAAACTCTTGCGCGAGGTAGTGCATGTTGGCGTCACGGGTGCGCCCGGACAGGATCTCGTCTCCGATCACGAGCATGGCAGCGGTGGGGTTGGACATGGTGGGCCTCCTTGGCGCGGGTCTTGACCAAGGGTATAGGCCCCGGATGATGCGCTTTCAATGTGACCTGATCCCCGCCACGCTTTTGCGACGCTACAAACGCTTTCTGGCCGATTGCCGCCTCGAAGATGGGCGCGAAGTCACCGCCCATGTGGCCAACCCCGGCTCGATGCTGGGCCTCAAGGACGACGGCCTGCGCGTCTGGCTTGAACCCAACGATGACCCCAAGCGCAAGCTGAAATACGCATGGCGGCTGGTGGAACACCCCGGCGGGCACTTCACCGGCGTCGACACCGGTGCGGCCAACCGGATGCTCAAGGACGCGCTGACCTCCGGCCAGGTTCCCGGCCTGCAAGGCTACGATACCACCCGCCCAGAGGTGAAATACGGCGAAAACAGCCGCATCGACTTTCTGCTGACAGCCGAAAACCGCCCCGACTGCTACGTCGAGGTCAAATCCGTGACCCTCTCGCGCACCCATGGCCTCGCGGAATTCCCCGACAGCGTCACCGCCCGCGGCGCCAAACACCTCGGCGAACTGGCGAACATGGCGGCCCAAGGCCACCGCGCCGTGATGCTCTACCTCGTCCAGCGCACCGATTGCACAAACGTGACCCTCGCTCGCGACCTGGATCCCAAATACGCCGCTGCCTTCGATCAGGCCCACGCCCAAGGCGTCCAAGTCCTCGCCTTCGCCTGTCAAATCTCCCCCCAAGGCATCTGCTTGGGCGAGCAACTCCCCTTCGCCCCATAGAAAAAGGCCGCCGCAAACGCGCCGACCCTCATCTTCTTCTCTTCCAAAATATCCCGGGGGTCCGGGGGCAGCGCCCCCGTCGTGCAAAGCACGACAAATGACAGATGGCTACGGGGGCAGCGCCCCCGTCGTGCAAAGCACGACAAATGACAGATGGCTACGGGGGCAGCGCCCCCGCCCAGCCCCAAGGCCCAGTCAGACCTTCAGGTTCGGAATGATCTGCTTCTTGCGGGACATGATCCCCGGCAGCACAACCGTGTCACCAGACACCGACGCGCCAAAGCTCTTCTCGGCAACGCCCTTCACCAGATCGTTTGGCACCAGCAGGGTCGCCTCTTCGTTCAGGATGTCCACGGCGAACAGCAGAACCTGATCCACGCCATCTTCCTTGGCGACGTCCACCATGGACGCCATCAGGCTGTCCTTGCGGTCCAGCACCAGCTTGGGCGCGGTGGTCTCCAGAACGGACACGCGGAACTTGGTGCCGTCCACTTCGTATTCCTTGCTGTCCATGCGGATCAGCTCGGCGTCCGAGAATTCCGAAATGTCGGACTTGGCTTCGAACATCGCCGAGGCGTACTCGCCCAGGTTCACACCCAGATCAGCGGCCAGCTTTTCGGCGACAGCCTTGTCATGCGCGGTGGTCGTGGGCGAGCGGAACTCCAGCGTGTCGGACAGGATGCAGGACAGCGCCGCGCCCTTGATCTCACGCGGCATCTTTTCCGCGTCGTCGCCCATCAGGTCGATCATGATGGTCGCGGTGCAGGCCAGCGGGCGGATGGTGATGTCGATCGGGCCTTTGGTTTCCAAGCCGCCCACCAGCTTGTGGTGGTCGATGATCGCCTGAATGTCCGCGGCGTTGATGTCAGCGGGCAGCTCGGCAGGGTTGTTGGTGTCAACGATGACAACCGGCGCGCCAGCTTCGACGGTGCCGATGATCTCGGGCTTGTCCAGACCCCAGTGGGTCAGCATGAAGGCCGCTTCGGTGTTCGGCTCGCCCAGCAGGACGGGCTTGGCCGCGGTGCCTTTGATCTCGTTGAGATACCAAGCCCAGATGATCGGGCTGCCGGTGGAATCGGTGTCGGGGGACTTGTGGCCGAAAACCTGAATGGTCATGGGGAATCCTCTGTCAAATGTCCAATTTTGCGGGGGTTCTAGACCGATGCGCCGCCCTTGTCACCCGACAAGAGCGCGCAGGGGCACGGGCCAAATTTCTTAAGTAAGAAATTTGCAAATTCCTTTTTCAGAAGGAATTTGGTCCCTCACCGCGGCAACGGATTGCGCGCTTTGTTATAGGCGCTCCAATCGGTGATCTCGGGATAGTACATCTGCCGCCAATGGCGCACCTTGGGGTTCATGATCCGTCGCCACACCGGCGGGATCATCGCGGCCATGGCCATCAGCGGATAGCCATAGGGCAGCTGCGGGGCCTCATCCTCGGAGTAATTCTGCAACAGGGGAAAGCGCCGGTCGGGCTTGTAGTGGTGGTCAGAGTGCCGTTGCAGGTTGATCATCAACCAGTTTGTCGCCTTATGCGCGGCGTTCCAGCTGTGGCGCGGCATCACGTGTTCGTACTTGCCGTTGCCCAGATGTTTGCGCGTCAGCCCGTAGTGTTCGACGTAGTTCACCACCTCCAGCTGCCAGATCGCCACCCCGGCCTGCACCACAAACAGCAGCACACCTTCCCAGCCGCCGACCACCAAAGCCAGCACCAGCATCCCCAGTTGCAGCCCCCAGTACAGCCAGAACGGGTTGCGGCGGCTGTACCAAGGCAAGCCCTTGCGGCCCAGCATCTCAGCCTCTGCTTTGAACGCCGAGTGCCAGCATTCGCGCAGCACACGCGGGTAAAAGCGGTGAAAGCCTTCGTTGTAGCGCGCCGTCACCGGGTCGCGCGGCGTGCCGACATAGCGGTGATGCACCAGCAGGTGTTCCGACCGGAAATGCGAATAGAGCACCATCGCCAGCAGCAGATCGCCCAAAGCGCGCTCGAACCGGTTCCTTTGGTGCAGCAACTCGTGCGAGAACACGATGCCCACGGTCCCGGTCATCACACCCGTCCCGAACATCACTCCGAACTTTTCCCAGCCGTTCAGGTGCCCGGCGCGCGAGACGTAAAACAGCAGCCCGAACAGCGCCACGAATTGCAGCGGCACCCAGATTTGCGTCAGCAGCTTGTACCAGAACAGCTGGTCTTCGGTGGTGTTCAGGTCGGCGTCGCCGGTGTTCAGCCCCACTGCCACGTCGATCGCCGTGAACAAATACCAAGCGCACAGCGGCGCCAGCAGCACCCAAAACCCGCCATAGATCGCGCCGATCCACACCAGCGGGATCAGGACAAACGACAGGCCAAAGGGCAAAGCGGCGGTGAACCGCGCGACCTTGGCCGGGGGGATGGGGGCCGAGGAAGTCATGGGACTGCTCCGAAGTTTACTCGTCTTTTATACCCCACTACTCGGATCAAGCGGCGGTCTTTTGCTTTGCGCGAGGTCAAATCGCGGTGATTTCGCGGCAAATTGCGCTCAAATCGTCACGCCCCGCCGCGCGTCAGGTCAAAGGCCTTGCGCATCACCGTTGGCAGATCGGAGGGCGAGAACTCTTCCAAAGGCACGAATTCGCCCCGATCCGGCACCCGCTCCATCGGGACAAGCGCGGTTTTCACCGTCAGGATCAGGTGGAAATGGGTAAAGGTGTGGCGGGCCTCGGCGGGCAGGGTCTTCCATTCGGCGCGGATCGGCGGCGCCTCGACGGGCGGTGTTTCGGCCCAGTCCGACCCCGGCCAGCCCAGCATTCCACCCAGCAGCCCTTGATCCGGGCGACGTTCCAGCAGCCACGCGCCATCGACCCGCCGCGCCAGATAAGCAATCCCCTGCCGGGTGGGTTTGCGTTTCTTGGGCGACTTTTTCGGCAGTTCGGCGGCGGTGCCATTGTGCCACGCAGCGCAAGCAGGCCGCCAGGGACACAACCCGCAGGCCGGACGCTTGGGCGTGCAGATCGTCGCCCCGAGGTCCATCACAGCCTGCGCATAATCTCCGGGCCGCTGATCCGGTGTCAGGGCTGCGGCGTAGTCGGTCAACACGGGCTTGGCGGCGGGCAAGGGCGTATGCTCGTCATGCAAACGCGCCATCACCCGCTCGACATTGCCATCCAGCACCGTTTGCGGGTCGTCATAGGCAATCGCCGAAATGGCCGCCGCCGTGTACGGCCCAACCCCCGGCAAGCTCAGCAAGGTCGCGTGATCGCGCGGGAACACGCCGCCGTGTTCACTCGTCACCACCCGCGCGCATTTCAGCAGGTTGCGCGCCCGCGCGTAGTACCCAAGCCCCGCCCAGGCGGCCATCACGTCGGCATCCTCGGCCCCCGCCAGATCGGCAACCGTGGGCCAACGCGATGTAAAGGCAAGGAAATAGTCTTTGACCGCCGCGACGGTCGTCTGCTGCAACATGATCTCGGACAGCCACACCCGGTAGGGATCGGGCGCAACCCCCGCCAGCCGTTCAGCGGGCGGCGTGCGCCACGGCAACACGCGGGCATGGCGGTCGTACCAGTCAAGCAGGTCGGCGGCTTGGGCGATTTCACGCAAGGGTGAGGCTCCGTGTGGTTCAAGGGGGCTGGTTGCCCCGTGTCGCAGCCACTAGAATAGGGCGCAAGAGAGGGATTCAACCCATGTCGAAGCGCAGCACAAGCACATATGGCTTCAAGCCGACGTCCAAGTTCCTGGAAAGCAAGATCCGGAACGCGTCGGAAAGCCGTGGCTTTTCCCAAAGCCGTGTCCTGACCCACTGGGATGAGATCGCAGGACCGGACATTGCCGCCATGACGCGGCCCGTCGAGGTGTCTTATGGGCGCGGCGGCTTTGGCGCGACGCTGGCGCTGCTGACCACCGGGGCGAACGCGCCCTTGGTGCAGATGCGGGCCGAGGAAATTCGCGCCAAGATCAACGCGGTCTATGGCTACAACGCCATCACGCGCGTGCGGGTGACGCAGACTGCCGCCACCGGCTTTGCCGAAGGGCAGGTGGATTTTCAGCATCGCAAGAAACCGCAAACCGCCGAGCCGCCCGCCGAGGTCAAGGCGCGCGCCGCCGAAGTCGCGGACGGTGTGGGCGATCCGGCTTTGCGCGCCGCCCTTGAACGGCTGGCGACAAACGTCATAACTAAAGGCAACCGGGGCTGATCCCCGCCGCAGAACACTGAAACAAGAGGCTTATCGCATGAAGATGACATCGACCGCAGGCGCGCTGGCGCTGGCCGTGATCGCCGGGGGCGCGTGGTTCTATGGGCAGGAACAGGGGCAGGTCGCTGGCCCCGAGTTCACCCTGCCCATGGCCGCCAATGCGCAAGAAGCCTCTGCGCCTGCCGCCGAAGAGGCAGAGGAATATGTCGTTCAGGACATGGTTCTGGGCGCCGAAGACGCGCCGGTCACCGTGATCGAATACGCGTCATACACGTGCCCGCATTGCGCCACCTTCCACGAGAACGTGTTCAAGGACGTCAAGGCGAACTACATCGACACCGGCAAGGTGAAATTCGTCTACCGCGAGGTCTATTTCGACAAGTTCGGCATGTGGGGCTCGATGATCGCGCGCTGCGGCGACGACACCAACCGGTTCTTTGGCATCACCGACATGTTGTTCAAGACCCAAGGCACTTGGGCGCGTGCGGGCTCTGAGGCGGCGATTGCCGATGAGCTGCGCAAGGTGGGCCGCCTCGCCGGTCTGGGCAACGAGCAGCTGGACGCCTGTCTGACCGACGGCGGCAAACTGCGCGCGCTGGTCGGCTGGTACAAGGAAAACGCCGAAGAGCATGGCATCGACTCGACCCCGTCGTTCATCATCAACGGCGAGAAAGTGTCGAACATGAACTACGCCGACTTCTCGGCTTACCTGGATGAACAGCTGGCAGCGGCTGAATGACATCGGCTCCGCGCGGCCCGCTCGAAGGGGTAAAGGTCATTGAATTGGCACGGATTCTGGCGGGCCCCTGGGCTGGCCAGACCCTGTCCGATCTGGGCGCGGATGTTCTGAAAATCGAGGCCCGCACTGGCGATGATACGCGCCAGTGGGGGCCTCCGTTTATTGAGGATGAAGGCGAACGCACTGCCGCCTATTTCCATTCGTGCAATCGCGGCAAACGCTCTGAGGTGGTGGACATCGCCTCGCCAGAGGGACAGGCGCGGCTGCGCGATCTGGTAGCCGAGGCCGATATCCTGATCGAGAATTTCAAGGTCGGGGGCCTGCGCAAATACGGGCTGGATTACGACAGTCTATCGGCGGTGAACCCCCGCCTGATCTATTGTTCGATCACGGGCTTTGGGCAGGATGGGCCTTATGCACACCGCGCCGGTTACGATTATATCATCCAAGGCATGAGCGGCTTTATGTCGATCACCGGCGACCCGGACGGCCAGCCGCAGCGCGCAGGCGTTGCGATCACCGATCTGTTCACCGGGCTCTATTCCGTGACCGGCATCCTCGCGGCGCTGCACCAACGCGACCGCACGGGCAAGGGGCAGCACGTGGACATGGCCTTGCTTGATTGTGCCGTGGCGGCCATGGCGAACCAAGGCTTGAACTATCTCAGCACCGGGACGCCGCCGGGGCGCACGGGGAACTATCACCCGAATTTGACGCCGTATCAGGTGTTTGACTGCGCCGACGGGCATATCATCATCGCCACCGGGAACGACGCGCAGTACCAGCGGCTTTGCGGCCTGCTGGGGTTGGATGACATGGCCCACGCCCCGCAATTCCTGACCAACGCCGACCGGATTGCCAACCGCGAAGCGATGACCGCGCGGCTGGCCGAGGCCACGGCGCGCTTTACCAAGGCCGATCTGCTGGCCGCCTGCGAGGCGCAGGGCGTGCCCGCCGGGCCGATCAACGACATGGCCGAAGTCTTTGCCGATCCTCAGGTGGTGGCGCGCGGGATGCAGATCGCCCCCGGCGGCATCCCCGGCATCCGCAGCCCGATCAAGTTCTCGGACGCGGATCTGGTGCTGGACCGACCCGCGCCGCGTCTGGGCGCGGACACGCCCGAGTAACGCTTAGTCGTAGGTGAAACAGACGTTGATCTGACCGGCGTTGTCGGCCAGATGGCTGTCCGCTTCGTTGATGCGGAAATGGAGCGCGCCGAGGTTCATGTTGAACGCCCCGGCGTTGGTGACAAAGCCAGTCAGGGTTTTCCACGTCATGACGCGCTCTTGCGCCAGCGGGATGCGCACCAGCAATGCGCCGTGACCTGCGTCCTCGTCGATACGAGGGTGGTTGTCCGGGTTGAGGTCCGCCGCCAGCGTGCCGGTGTGGCCGTTGGTGCCCGCGGGGCCAAGGGTGCCGTCAAGGACGGTCCAGAACCCTTCGGAGCGGATGCCTTGGACAAGGCCCGCCGGGAACTCGACCGTTTGCCAGCCTTGGGTCGCGACGATCGGGTGACAGACCTCAGAGGCCACCGCAGGGGCGGCCAGCAGGCAAAGCGCCGCGATCAGGCGCATTGGTCCACCACCATCAGATGTTGCGCCAAGGTCTGCACCTCGTCCAGCCAGCGGGTGACCAGCTTGGGGTCGGACGGGGCGGCGTGCACGCCCGGTGCGATCTCGCGGTTCAGCACAGCCTCGACCGCGAGCGACACCGGAACCGACACCAGCCGCGCCATGGCGGTGCCGCGCGCGTCGCCCCAAGCGTCCATAACGTAGGTCTTGTGCCAGACGGTTTCGCCCTCGGCCTCGGCCTTGAGGTCGACGCACAGAACCACGCGGTCGGGCTCGCCGGGGGCGTAGGCGTTGTCGGCCAGCAGCTCATCCGCGATCTCTTGCAGCCGTTCGTCGCTGGCGCTGGGCGCCTCGGCAAAGATGTCCTTCCACGCCTCGGCCCAGCCGTTTAGACGCAGGGTGCCACGGACGAAGTCCTTGACCTTCCAGTCTTTTCCGAACCCATACTCCGCCATGAAGGGCAGCGATTCGCGGTTGGGATAGACCTCGAAGCTCTCAGGCGTAGGCAGCGGCGCGTCATAGCGCGACAGCGCGTCCCAAGGCCGCGAGACGTTGAGCTCGGTGAAATGCTTGATGGATTTCGACGGAGAGCGCAGCGCCTTGAGCACGCCGACCGGCGCCCAAGAGAACTTGTAGCGAAAGGCATTCGCCTCTTTCGGCACGCCGCCGCAGTAGGACAGGAAACTGACCGCGTTGCCCTTGTCGAAGGCGGGCGACGCCTTGTAATCGGCCACCAAGGCGTGCGCCATCAGGTGGTCGATACCGGGGTCGAGGCCGACCTCGTTGACCAGCCGCGCGCCGGCCTCTTTGGCCTTGGCATCCAGCGCGCGCATTTCCGGCGCGATATAAGAGGACGAGACGAAATGCGCGCCCTTGGCGATGGCAAGCTCGGCCAAGTCGACGTGCCAGTCGCCGGGCAGCATCGAGACGATGATATCCTCGGGCTGGACCTTGGCGGCGAGCGCCTCGGGCGAAAAGGCGTGGATGTCGTCCGTCAGATCGCCAACGGCGGCGCGCGCCTTTTCGGTGGTCCGGTTCCAGACGGTGACCTGATGGCCGTTTTCGATCAGGCGACGCAGGCCAGGGATCGAAGACAGGCCGGTGCCGCACCAGTGGATTGTCATGGGATCAGCCTTTCTTGTGGTCTTGGTAGGTGGCAAAGGCGCGGCCCCAGACGCCGTCCTCGATGGCGGTCAGCGTCAGCAGGTGGGGCAGCAGTTGCTGGGCGAAATCCTGAGAGGATTCGAGCGGCAGCAGCGAGGGCAGGTTGTCGATGGCCATAACGTCCAGGGGCGGCGCGTCATGGGCGCGGGTGACGGGGGACTGCCAGTCGGTTTCGCGGTCATAGACCTTGATGGGCGAGAAATCCGACTGCGGATCGCAGGCGATGTCGCCGATGACGGTCAGATCGCGTTGGGCGGTGGTGGCGTCCGCGGGCACAAAGACCGGGCAGCCGGGGCGCGCGAGGATGCAGTTGAAGAACAGATCGTGCGTCAGAACTTCGGGAAAGGGGCCGCCGTGCGCGGTTTCGGCCATGTCCCACTTGGTGACCGGAATGTCGAGCGCGGCGCAAAGGTCCGACGCGCCGGTGCCGACCCGGCCCAAAGCGCCGATCACCAGCGCGTCCTTGGGGCGTTTGCCGCCGAGCGCCGCGCGCAGGTCGGTCAGCATGGCTTCGGAATTCGGCCAAGTGGTGACGGCGGGGCAGACCTGATCGCGCTGCTGGGCCGCCCAGGCGAGGATCGACACCGCCGCCCCGGCAAAGCCCGCCCAATAGCCAAACGCAGCGACGCGGCGGCCAGCGGCGTCGGTGAGGTACTCAAGGTCATAAAGCGCGCCGCCCCCAGCTCCAAAGCGCGCGAGCAGGCGCTGCCCGGCCTCTTGGCCCTTGTAGGCGTGGCCGAACATAATGTGGCGATGGGGCAGGGGCGTGCCGTCGTCGGGCAGTTCCTTGAGGCCAAAGATGATGGCATCGCGCGGGGCGTCCGGCCAGCTGCCTTCCTCGGCGAGGGTGGCACCTGCGGCGACGAAGTCTTCGGACGGGATGACGCGGGTCGGGCTGTCCTCAAGGGTGACGTGGATGCCCTTGGCGATGGCGGCGCGGACGCCGTCGGGGGTGATGCCGACGCGCTCTTCGTTGGGGCGGCTTTCGGCTCTGATCCAAAGATGTGTCATGTGGTCTCCTGCACTTGGGCGGACTGTCGCGCCGCTGCGGTCAAAGTGCAAGGGGGCCACCCGCGGGACCAAAAGTCTTTCAAGACTTTTGCAAATTCCTTGGAAGGAATTTGGCCCTCACAGGTGGCTGCGGGCGTGCTGCCGGTCCGGCGTATCAAGGTGCGGCAGGGCGTTGAATTGTGTCAGCGCCAGCCCGGTGGGCAAGGGCTGAACCCGGTGGACTGAGCTGTTCTCAATCGCGAGGCAGGCGTGCGCCATCGCCGTCAGGTCCAGCCCCATCACGATGCGCATGGCCATGCCGATCAACCCGCCGGAGGTCACGATCAGCGCCCGCCCGTCGCCTGCTGCGATCTCTGTCAGAGCATCGCGCACGCGGGTTTCAAAGGCCTGGAAACTCTCAGGCGGGTTCTCGATCTTGCCATCGTGCCAGTGTCCGAACAGCACCGGCAGGTGGCTGACAAAGCCTTCGCGGTCCTGCGGGATCGGGATGCCGTGCTGTTGTTCCAGCGCGTGGGCGAGGTCAAAGTAGGACATCTCGTTCAGGCGCGCGTCCTGCACCGGCGCTTGGGTGCAATCGGGGTTGATCGCCTCGGCGGTCTCGATGTGGCGGCGCAGGGTGCCGGTGTAGACGCGGGCGTAGCGGTCGCCTGCGCTGCGAAAGTAGTCGCCCAGCCAGCGCGCCTGCTGCCAGCCCAGATCGCTCAGCTTGTCATAGCCGCCCTCATCGCGTGCGGTCGAGTTGGCTTGGCCGTGGCGGACGAGGGTGAGAAACGACATGGGGGACCTCCGGGCTGTTGGCGCAGGTGTACGCGCCTCGCAGCCCAAAGGAAAGCGGTGGGTCAGGCGGCCTCTTCGTCGCCATCCAGCCCGCGATTGTCCGTTTTCGGGTTTGGATCAGAGGGGCTCGGCGCATCGCCATCGTCCATGACCAAAGTGCGCGTCGGAAAGGGAATGTCGACCCCGGCGGCGTCCAGCGCCTCTTTGACCGCGCGTTTCATGTCGGCTTGGTATTGGAAGTAATCGGCGCTCTCGACCCAGACCCGCACGAGGAAATCCACCGAGCTGTCGCCCAGACCGTTCACTTGGATGAACGGCGCAGGCTCGGACAGCGAGCGGGGATCGGCCATGATGGTCTGGCGGATGGTCTCTTCGGCGGTTTTCAGGTTCGCACCATAGCCCACGCCAAAGGTCCACTCGGCGCGGCGGGTCGGATAAACCGAGTAATTTTCGATCACGTTGCCCCAGACTTGGGCGTTGGGGATAATCACTTGCACG
The DNA here is from genome assembly GCF_900176475.1 of Tropicibacter naphthalenivorans. GTDB lineage: Bacteria > Pseudomonadota > Alphaproteobacteria > Rhodobacterales > Rhodobacteraceae > Tropicibacter > Tropicibacter naphthalenivorans. The sequence continues at coordinate 129,070 of NZ_FWXX01000004.1, read as the reverse complement.
TTGCTGAGCGAGGCCAGTTCCGTAGTGTTCAGGGTGATGTCCTTGACGGTGCCCATCTCGCCCGCGACCTCGACGAAATCGCCGATCTTGATGGGGCGAAACACCACGATCATCACACCGGCAGCGACGTTGGACAGGGTCCCTTGTAGGGCTAGGCCGACAGCCAGACCGGCGGCGCCGATGGCCGCAACAATCGACGTGGTCTGCACGCCAAAGGTGTTCAGCACGAAAAGCGCGGTAAAGGCCAGCACCACGTAGCGCGCGGCATTTCCAAGAAAGTGGAACAGCGTGGTGTCGAAGCGCGCGTGGTTTTCGCCAAGGGTCTGGATGCGGCGGCGCGTCCAATTGGCGATCATCCAGCCGACCAGCAGGATGACAATGGCTGCCACCACATTGCCAAGGATCTGCGCGAGGAATTCCAGCGTCAGCAAATCCGACAGAGATTTGCCGTTGTAAATTTCGGTGTTCATCAGCTGCGTCAGCTGCTCCATCTGTCCTGTCTCCGGTCTTGTTTTGATCAAAACGCCCTGCAGAGGACCAAAGTTCCCGGCTTGCGGCGCAGGGTGGTCTGGCAAAAGCCAAGGTAAGGCGTTACATAACCCGCAAACCAAGGACGGAGCGTAACGTGAGTGCAGATGGCGGCCGAGTGACCCGCGAAGGGATCCGGATTTATGAAGACGGCGATTTCGCCGGGATGCACAAGGCGGGCGAGCTGGCCGCGCAGATCCTCGACGAGGTGGCAGAGCATGTCTTTGTCGGCCAGACGACGGGCGCGATTGATGACTTTATCCGCAACCGGGTGAACGACGCGGGGGCGATTTCCGCGACCATCGGCTACAAGGGCTATCAGCACGCGTCCTGTATCTCGGTGAACCATGTGGTCTGCCACGGCATTCCCGGCGACAAAAAGCTCAAAGACGGCGATATCCTGAACATCGACGTGACGGTGATCGTGGATGGTTGGTACGGCGATACCTCGCGGATGTACGTGGCGGGCAAGCTGCCGCGCAAGGCAGAGCGCCTGATCCAAGTCACGCATGACGCGCTGATGCTGGGCATTGAGGCGGTCAAACCCGGCAACACCTTTGGCGACATCGGCCACGCGATCCAGACCTACGTTGAAGCGCAGCGCATGTCGGTGGTGCGTGACTTTTGCGGCCACGGTCTGGGTCGGGTGTTCCACGCGCCGCCGAACGTGCTGCATTACGGGCGCGCAAGGACAGGGCCAGTGCTGGAAGAAGGCATGTTCTTTACCATCGAGCCAATGGTCAACGTGGGCCGCCCGGAAACCAAGGTGCTGGCGGACGACTGGACAGCGGTGACGCGCGACAAATCCCTGTCGGCGCAGTTCGAGCATTCCATCGGGGTGACGGCCGACGGCTGCGATATCTTTACGTTGTCTCCGGCTGGCCTGTTCCACCCGACCTACAAAAGCTGACGTCTCAGGGGCACGGGGGCAAATTCCTTAGCGAAGGAATTTGCAAATCTCTTGCAAGAGATTTGGGCCCCGCAAGATAAAAGGGCGTGTGGATTTCTCCGCACGCCCTTTTATCTTGCCGTATCCGCTTGGCGTATCAGCCCTCGGGCTGCGCGCCCTTGTTGGCCTCGACCAGTGCGCGGGCGTCCTTGACCATCTGCGCGCCGGGCAGGCCCTTGGCGTCCATGTCGGCGATCCAGTCGGCGATCACCTCATCACCCTTGGCCTTGATCACTTCGGTCATCTCGGGCGACATTTCTGCTACCTCGTTGCCCGCCGCGATCATCACCGCCTTGCCGTCCGCGTCGCCCAAGTCATGCGCACGCCCCGCCCAGGCCGAGGTTTCCAGACCCGAGTTCGCGTCGATCACCGCGCGCAGGTCGTCCGGCAGGCTCTCGTACACGTCCTTGTTCATCGCCCAGATGAAGAACAGGTTGTACAGCGAGTAGTCCCCCGCCACATCCGTGTGGCTGTCGGTCAGCTCGTCCAGCTTCAGCGACGGCGACATCTCCCACGTAATCACGCCGCCATCGACGACGCCCTTGGACAGGCTTTCGGTGAACTGCGGCACCGGCATCCCGATGGGCATCGCGCCGAGTTTCTCCAGCAGCAGGGTCGCCGGGCGCGAGGGGCCGCGCAGCTTGAGGCCTTCGAAGTCGGTCAGATCATCGACCGCCGGGCCTTTCTTGTGCACCAAGCCGCGGCCGTGCATGTGCGCGGCGATCAGGTGGACGTTCTCAAAGTCGTCGGTCAGGTACTTCTGGGTGAATTCCCAGGCCACGCGGCTGGCTTCCTCGGCGGATTTGGTCACCATAAAGGGCAGTTCCAGCGCCTCGGTTTCCGGGAAACGCCCCGCCTGATAGCCGGGGATCACCCAACCGCCGTCGATCACGCCGTCCTGGATCAGGTCGAACTGTTCCGGCGCGGTGCCGCCCAGCTGCATAAAGGGATAGATCTCAACCTTGATGCGACCGCCGGACTCGGCCTCGATCTTTTCGGCCCAAGGCTCGATGAAGTATTTGGGGTTGGCCGACTGGGGCGACACAAAGTGCTGAAAGCGCAAAGTGACCTCTTGGGCCATCGCAGTGCTGGCCATGAGGCCCGCCATAAGGGTGAAAGCTGCGGTCTTGATCGTCATTTGGCGATCTCCTTACTGATGGTGCCGCGGGCGTTGCTGCATCGCGGCGACGACGCTGAAATAAGCCCAAGGCAAATCCAGCGCAACAGCCAATGCGTCGCAATACGCTAAAATTTGGGATTTAACCATTTGATAAAAATGAATTTTCACCCGGCGGGTGGGAATTGGCGGGTGTTTTTCTCTGGCCGGGAAACCTGCGGATTTGACGCAAGGAATCGTGGAAATGCGCCCCTGCAGTGATATCTTCTCATGCGAATGCTTGAATTTCAGGGAGGCCAAATGACCATCTTCAAACCCACCCGCCGCGAGATTTTCTCGATGGCTGCCGCCGCACCTGCGCTGGCTTTGCCGGTTGCCGCCCGTGCGCAGACCTTGGGCGCGCCGAGCGCGAGCAACCCGTCGCATTTCTCTTTCACGCTGGGGCAGGCCAAGCTGACCATCGTCTCGGACGGCCATCTGGAAACCCCGGTCAGCGGCCTTGGGGTCAACGCCGATTCCGCCGAGGTGCAGGCTTTTCTGACCAGCTATTTCCTGTCGCCGGACACCAACTACAGCCACACCAACCACATCGTGATCGAACTTGGGGACGCCAAGGTGTTGGTCGATGTGGGCTCTGGCTCGCGCTTTTTGCCCACGGCGGGCAGTCTGATGGACAACCTCGCCAGCGCAGGCATCGACGGGGCCGAGATCACACATGTGGTGATCACCCACGCCCACCCTGACCACATCTGGGGCATTCGCGACGATTTCGACGAGGCGATCCTGCCGGATGCGCAGTATTTCATCGGCGGGGCAGAGCACGCTTTTTGGACGCAGGACGGGCTGGCCTCGAACGTGCCCGCCGAGATGCAGCAGTTCGTCGTGGGCGCGGTGAACTCGCTGAACGTGGACGGGGCCGAGTGGACGCTGATGGCGGACGAGCAGGAAATCGCGCCGGGCATTCGCGTCATCGACACGCCGGGCCACACGCCGGGTCACATGTCGATCATCGTCGAAAGCGAGGGCCAGCAGTTGCTCGCGCTCGGCGACAGCATGAGCCACGCCTACATGAGCTTTGCGCGGCCCGAGTGGTTCAACGGTTTTGACATGGACGGCGATGTAACCGTCGCCACCCGCAAGCGCTTGCTGGACATGGCGGCGACGGATCGGATGGCCGTTCTGGGCTATCACTTCCCGTTCCCCGGCGTCGGCCACGTGCGCAAAGAGGGCGAGGCCTATCAGTTCGTCCCGGCCATGTGGCAGTGGTAACTTACCGCGCCTCTAGCAGCGTGACGGTGGTGTCGCCGTAGCGCTTGGTGTCCAGCGGGACAAAGCCCTCGGGCGCGGGCTGGGGGGCGTTTTCCTCCCAGACGATCAGCGCGCCGGGGGCGATCCAGCCGCCTTTGTGGGCGGCGTCCAAGGCGCGCGCGCCCAGATCCTTGCCATACGGAGGATCAAGGAAAACCAGCGAACAAGGGGTGCCCGCGGCGGGCAGGCGGGTGGCATCCGCGCCCAGCATGCGCGCCCGGTCGCCGCAGCCCAGCAGGGCAATGTTGGCGCGGATCAGCTTGGCCCCGACGCGGCCATTTTCCACCAAGGTCACATGCGCCGCCCCGCGCGACAGCGCCTCTAGGCCCAAAGCCCCCGTTCCGGCGAACAGGTCCAGCACCTGCGCGTCTTCGAACGGCTCGCCAAAGCGCCCGCCCGCCAGCATGTTGAACAGGCTCTCGCGCACGCGGTCGGTGGTGGGACGCAGGTGCGCGCCCGCGTCCCCCTTGCCCACGGGCGTCAACCGACGCCCGCGAAAGTCTCCGGCGATGATCCTCACGCTTTCAGCAGCGCCTTGAGGTCGGTCGAGGCATCCGCCACGGCCTCTGCCGCCGGGGATTTTCCGCCTTCGATCAAGCGCTTGCCGACCATGTAGGCACGGCTGTCGTTCATCGCGTCCACCGCCAGCAGTTTGTCGCCCGCGTAGTACCAGAACGACACCTCGTCGCCTGCGCCCTTGCGCGTGACGATTTTGTCGTAGCCGGCATTCAGCCCGGCGATCTGCAGCTTGGTGTCGTATTGGTCGGACCAGAACCACGGCTTGGCGACGTAATCGCGGCCCGCGCCCATGATGTTGTCGGCGACCAATTCGCCCATGTCGATGGCGTTGCCAACGCTTTCCAGACGCATCCGGGTGCCGTTGTGGACAAAGCTTGCGCAGTCGCCCGCCGCCCAGATCGACGGATCAGAGGTCTGGCACTGGGCGTTCACCGCAATGCCGTTGTCCAGCTCCAGCCCCGCCGCCTCGGCCAGACCGGACGTCGGGGTGATGCCGACGCCGACGATGACGAAATCCACCTCCAGCGTGGTGCCATCGGCCAGTTCCGCGCCAGTCACCGCGCCCTCGCCGGTCAGCTTCGACAGGCCCACGCCTTCGCGGATGTCGACACCGTGCGAGGTATGCAGGTCGCGGAAATAGTCCGAAGTCTGCTGCGCCGCGACCCGTTGCAGGATGCGATCCGCCGCCTCGACCAGCGTGACCTTGAGCCCCAGCTTGGCCGCAACCGCTGCCGCTTCAAGCCCGATATAGCCGCCGCCGACGATCAACACCCGCGCGCCTTTGGTAAAGCGCGGCTCCATCGCGTCGACGTCCGCCAGAGTGCGCACCACGAAAACGCCCTCCAGATCGCCGCCGATGGCCGCAGGCAGGCGGCGCGGCGCAGAGCCGGTGCACAGCACGAGGTGGTCGTAATCGTGGGCGTGATCCCCTGCCTGCACGGTCTTGGCGTCGGTGTCGATGCCGGTGGCCAGCTCATTCAGGTGCAGGTCGATGCCGTTGTCCTCGTAAAAGGCCTGCGGGCGCAGGTACAGCCGTTCCAGCTCCATATCGCCGAGCAGGTACGCCTTGGACAGCGGCGGGCGCTGATAGGGGACGACGGGCTCTTCGCCAATCAGGGTGATCGTGCCCTCAAACCCCTTGGCCCGCAGCCGCGCCACACAAGAAGACGCCGCCTGGCCGCCGCCAACCACCACAACTTTCGCCATTTTCCGCACTCTCCCATTTCCCTTGTTTGCGCGCAGCCTATAGTCGAGATCACAGGAAACGCAATTCAAGGAGTGAGCGCCAATGGCAATTTCCCAAGGTGACCGTCTGCCAAACGCAACTTTGTCTCGTATGGGCGACGCAGGGCCGGAAACGGTCGAGCTGGACACGCTGACCAAAGGCCGCAAGGTGGTGATCTTTGCGCTGCCGGGCGCCTACACCGGCACCTGCACCACGTCCCACGTGCCCAGCTTTATGCGCACCATCGAGGATTTCAAAGCCAAGGGCGTCGACGAGGTCATCTGCCTGTCGGTCAACGACCCCTTCGTAATGGGCGCTTGGGGCGAAAGCACAGGGGCGACCGCTGCGGGCATTTCGATGCTGGGCGACGCCGCGTCCGAATTCACCAAGGCCGTGGGCATGGATTTCACCGCGCCCCCCGCCGGGCTGATCGACCGCTCCAAGCGCTACGCTCTGGTGGCCGAGGATGGCGTGGTCACCGTCCTGCACGCCGAGGAAAACCCCGGCGTCTGTGACATCTCTGGCGGCGAGGCGCTGCTGGCGGCGATCTGATCGCTTGAAAGGGCCATTAAATGTCAAAGGGCGCGTCCGATGTGGCGCGCCCTTTTTGTTTGTCTAGGATTTTATGTGTCCAAGATCGGGCCCTAAAGCCCGTCCATCTTGCGCGCCAGCTTGGCGTCCAGCGCCGACAGCCCGTCCACGTCATGGGTGGTCAGCGTGACCACCACGGTGTTGTAGGTGTTGGACCACTCGGGGTGGTGATCCCATTTCTCGGCGAACATCGCCGCGCGGGTCATCCAGCCAAACGCCTCGGTGAAGTCCTTGAACTTAAAGGTTTTGCGCATGGCGTCGCGGTCGCCCAGCAGCTCCCAGCCGTTGTCCAGCAGCGGTCCCAGCACCGTCTTGCGGGCTGTGTCCGACAGTCTCTCGGTCATTGCTGTTCCTCCCTTTGGTCTTTGCGGAATGGCCCATAGGCCGTGAGGATCTCTATATCCTCGTCCACAGCTTTACGTTCCGCTTCAAGATAGCGCGCCACCGCGTCGGAAAACCCCTGATCGGCGATCCAATGCAGCGAATGCGTCGGGGCCGGCAGGTATCCGCGCGCCAGTTTGTGTTCGCCCTGCGCGCCCGCCTCGACCCGTTTCAGCCCTTGGGCAATCGCAAAGTCGATGGCCTGATAATAGCACGCTTCAAAGTGCAGGCAGGGGAAATCCTGGATGCAGCCCCAATAGCGCCCATACAGCACCTCGCGCCCGATCAGGTTCATGGCCCCGGCGACATACTGCCCGTCCAGCTTGCACATGATCAGCGCGATGTCGTCCCGCAAGCGCTCTTGCGCGAGGTCGAAAAACGCCCGCGTCAGATAGGGAGAGCCCCATTTGCGCGCGCCGGTGTCTTGGTAGAACACCCAGAAGGCGTCCCAGTGGTGCGGCTCAATCTGATTGCCGGTCAGGACTTCGATCGTGCCGCCAAAGGCTTGCGCCTTGGCGCGTTCCTTGCGGATATTCTTGCGTTTGCGCGAAGACAGCGAGGCGAGGAAGTCGTCAAAGCTGCCGTAACCGTCATTCACCCAGTGGTACTGCGTGGTGACCCGGTGCAGCAGGCCCATCTGCGCACCTGCAATCGCCTCGGCCTCGGTGCAGAACGTGGCATGCAACGAGGACAGCTCGTTGTTCGCCGCCAGTTGCACCGCGCCTTGCACCAGCGCCGACATGCCGACCGCCTCGAACCCCGGCTTGGTCAGGAACCGCCGTCCAGTGGCGGGGGTAAAGGGCACGGCGATTTGCAGCTTGGGGTAATAGCGCCCGCCCGCCTGTTCCAGCGCGTGCGCCCAGTTGTGGTCAAAGATGTACTCGCCCTGGCTGTGATGCTTGCCGTACAGCGGCGCAACGGCGATCACCTCGTCGCCCTGCTGCGCCATCAAATACCTCGGGTCCCAGCCGCTGCGCCCGCCGACCGATCCGCTGTCTTCAAGCGCGCTCAGAAAGCGGTAGGTCGTGAACGGGTCCATGGGCCGCCCGTCCGCCGCCTCTGGGCAAGCGCAGGCGTCCCATGTTTCGGGGTCGATCTCGGACAACGAGGTCAGGACGGTGACGGATAGATCTTGGCTGCTCATCGTGCCTTCAATTTGGCACGTCTGCGCGCCGGTTCAAGCGGCGTATCCCTCGAAGGTGATGTTATCGGCGACCTTTCTGGCGGCTGCCTCTTCCTCTGGCGACCGGATGGTCCACGTCAGGATCGCGATGCCCTTGTCGTGCAAGGCCTGCACGGCGGGGGCGGTGAGGCTCTGGTGATTGTGGCTGACGAAGCAGGCCCCCACGCGTTCGAAATCGGGGATGCGGCGCAGGGTGTCGCGAACCTCGGCGCGCAGGGTCGGCCAGTCGTCCGGGCGATAGCCGCAGGTGGTCAGACCGCGCGGCACATCCGGCAGCAGGCGGGCCATTTCCGCCACACTATGCGGGTTAAAGGACATCACCGCCACGTCACCGGGATAGGATTTCAGCGCGCGGGCCACGGCGGCCTCCAGCGCGCCGATGCCCTCGCCCATCTGGCCGTCTTGGTCCTTTATCTCAATCAGCACAGGCACTTGCCCCGCCACCAGACCCAAGACCTGCGGCAGGGTCGGGATGCCTTCATCGCCGCCCAGCAGGGACAAAGCGCTCAGCTCTGCCGCGGTCTTTTGCTGGATCGGACCCGCCGCACCGGTCAACCGCGTCAAGGCGTAATCGTGAAAGACCATCGCCTCGCCATCCTTGGACAGCTGCACGTCGATCTCGATCCCGTAGCCCGCCGCAATGGCCGCACGAATGGCCGCCCGCGAATTCTCGGGGCGGCCTTGGGTCACGTCGTGCAAGGCGCGATGCGCGATGGGCGTGGCCAGAAAGCTGTCGGGCAGAGCCTTGGGGTGCATCACGCCAGCTCGAAAATCGCTTCGATTTCCACCGCGACGTTGAACGGCAAAGCGCCTGCGGACACCGCGCTGCGGGCGTGACGGCCCGCCTCGCCGAGCACTTCGACCATCAGGTCGGACGCGCCGTTGATGACCTTGGGCTGCTCGGTGAATTCGGGCGTCGAGTTCACGAAACCCACCAGTTTCACCAGACGCCCCAGCTTGGACAGATCGCCGCTGCAGGCCGCGCGCGCTTGGGCAAGCAACGCCATGGCGCAGGATTTCGCCGCTTCCGCGCCCTCTTCGGTGGTCAGGTCCGCGCCGACCTTGCCGGTCCAGAACGCGCCATCCTTCATCGAGATCTGGCCAGAGATAAAGATTTGCTTGCCCGAGATGACATAAGGCACATAGTTCGCCGCCGGGGCAGGGGCGTCGGGCAGCGTCAGGCCCAGCTCGGCCAGACGGGATTCGATTGCATTGCTCATGGGAAAACCTCCAAGTCTTTGCCCGGACGCTATGCGCGCCGCGCCCCAAGGGAAAGCCCCAGCAGCGACGCAATCGCGAAAAAACCGCCCCTCTCGCGGCGGCGCCAAAAGAAAAGCGCGCCCGGGTGAGGGGCGCGCCAATCATAATAACCTGTGCGCGCGCCAGCGCGCTCCGCTGGATCAGTTGGGCCTAGCTTTCGCGGAAGGCCTTGGCGAAATAGTCGGTGAAAGGCTTCACCAGATAGGCCAGCGGGGTGCGGTCCTCGGTGCGGATGAAGGCTTCGACCGGCATCCCGGGGATCAGCGCCGCGCCTTCGGGCAGGCGGGCGATTTCACCTTCGTTGAGGATGATTTCGGCGCGGTAGTAGCGCAGCCGCGAGGCCTCGTCCTGGAACGCATCCGCCGAGATTTGCACCACTTGCCCGAACAGCTCCGGCGTCTCGCGCTGGTCCAAGGACGAGAAGCGCAGCGACACCTCTTGGTTCACGAACAGCTTGTCGATGTGGATCGGTTCCACCTGCGCGGCAATCACCAGCGGACGATCCTGCGGCACGAGGTACAGCACCGGGTCCGCAGGCCGAATGACAGAGCGCGGGGTAAATACCGTCAGGCCATAGATCACGCCGGACACCGGGGCCTTGATCTCCATCCGGGTCAGCTGTTCCTGCAAGGCGCGGCGGCGTTCGGCCAGCTCGCGCTCGCGGTATTGCAGGTCGCGCAGGGTGGTGATCGCCTCCTCGCGGCGGCGGGTGCGCAGGCTCAGGATCTGGATGTCGATCTCGGTGATGCGCCCTTCGGCCTGCGCCTTTCCGGCGGTGAGTTCGCCCACCTGACCGGACAGGCGCGCCTCTTCGCGTTGCAGGGCCAGCACCTCGGCCACGCGGACAAGCCCTTGGCCCAGCAGCCCTTCCTTGGCGGTCAGCTCTTGGCGGATCAGCTCCAACTGGCGGTTGAGCGCCGCTTGCTGCGCCTCGATCCCGGTCACCTGATCGGCGATCTGCTCGCGGCGTTTGTCCAGCTGCTCAATCTCGCGCGTGACGCTTTCGCTGCGCGCCAGAAAGAGGTTACGCTGACCGGACACCAGTTCGGCGACCTCAGCGTCTGTCTCGGCGCGCTCCAGCAGGATCGGGCTGAACTCCATCGTCTCGGCCTCGTCGCGCTCGGCGCTCAGGCGCGCGCGGCGGGCGAGCATTTCAAAATACTGCCCTTCGACGATGGCCAGTTCCGACAGCAGCATCGTCGGGTCCAGCCGGATCAGGACATCGCCCGCTTCGACGGTGTCGTTCTCGTCAATCAGTATCTCAGCCACAACGCCGCCGTCGGGGTGCTGCACGATCTGACGGTTCTGGTCGACCTCGATCTGCCCCCCGGCGACAATCGCGCCAGAGATATTGGTCGTCACGGCCCAGGTGCCAAAGCCGCCCACCAGCAGCCCCAGCGCCACAATGCCCGCCGTCATCGGCACCTTGAGCGGGAAATCAGATTGCGAGCTCATCGCACACCTCCGGGACCAGCACTGGTCTGAATTTGTTGATGGTTTTTGACCATGGACCGCAGGACCTCTTCCTTGGGGCCAAAGGCGGCGCGCTGGCCGTTTTCGATCATCAGCAGCAGGTCACATTCCTTGATGGCGGCGGGGCGGTGCGCCATGATCAGCACCGCTTTGCCCGCTTCTTTAAAGCCGCGGATCGCCTTGTTGACGGCCTCGGACCCTTCGTTGTCGAGGTTCGAGTTCGGCTCATCAAGCACAAGGATCACCGGATCGCCATACATCGCCCGCGCAAGGCCGATGCGCTGCATTTGCCCGCCCGACAGGCGGCCCCCGGCGGCGGTCACCCGCGTGTCATAGCCGTTGGGCAGTTTCAGGATCATCTCATGCGCGTCTGCCTTCTTCGCCGCCGCGACCACCTGTTCGGCGTCGGGTTGCGGCGAGAGGCGCGCGATATTCTCGGCAATGGTGCCGTCGAACAGGGTCACGCGCTGCGGCAGATAGCCGATGTGCTGGCCCAGAACGTCCGGCCCGTATTGGTCGATCGACGCACCGTCGAGGCGGATTTTCCCCCCGGCAGGCCGCCAGATGCCGGTAAGCGCGCGGGCCAGCGTCGATTTGCCAGAGCCCGACGGCCCGATTACGCCGCAAGCCTGCCCCGGCGCGATGTTGAACGACACCAGCCGCAAGGCCGCCTGCTGTTCGCCGGGCGGCACCACGGTCAGCTGCTGCACCTCAAGCTTGGCTTGGGGCTTGGGCAGTTGGGTGCGCTCCATGTCCTCGGGGACTTCGGTCAGCAGTTGCGACAGGTTCGCCCAGCCTTTGCGCGCGCGCTCGACCATCGGCCACTGGCCAATCGCCAGCTCGACGGGGGCCAGCGCGCGGCCCATCAGGATCGAACCTGCGATCATCGCGCCCGCCGTCATCTCGCCTTGCAGCACCAGATAGGCGCCCAGACCCAGCATCGCGGACTGCAAGAGCATCCGGAACGTCTTGGTCATCGTGGTAAAGGTGCCGGTCAAATCGGCGGTGCTGATCTGGCCACGCAGGCTTTCAGACCGGGCGTGCATCCAGCGGGTAAAGGCGTGTCCGCGCATCCCCAGCGCCTGAACCATCTCGGCCTCTTGGCGGATCTGCTCGGCGGTGCGCTCGGCGCGGACCACGGCCATGTTGGATTTCAGCGTCGGCTCGCGGCTGAGTTTCTGGTTCAGGATCGTCACCCCGATCAAAACCACAGCCCCGCCAATCGCCAGATAGCCCAGCCACGGGTGGAAAATCATGATCCCAAGGATGAACAGTGGCGACCACGGAATGTCGAACATCGCCATCAAGACGGGCGAGGACAGCAAGCGCTGCACCGATTCCAGATCGCGCAGGCCGGTCTGCGCCAGCTCATCGGGCATAACGGTCGAACGGCGCACCACCGCGTCGAACACCCGCAGGTCCAGATCGGCCTGAAACCGCGCGGCAACCCGCGCCATGACGCGCCCGCGCACGTAATCCAGAATGCCCATCATCCCATACAGGAACGCCACCAGCACCGACAGCGCCACCAGCGTCGCAATCGAACGCGAGCCCAGCACCCGGTCATAGACCTGCATCATATACAAGGGGCCGGTCAGCATCAGCAGGTTCACGAAGAAACTGAAAACGGCAACAAACCAGAAATAGGGACGGCTCTTGCGCCGAATGGCGCGCAGCTCGTCGCGGCCTGTGTCTTTGTTCGCGGTGCTCATACGCGTCTTTCCGCCCGAAGGCTTTGTTCATTGTGCCACTGTGTGGCAGGATAGGTCTTGGTAAATGACAGTGTCATCGAAATCCGCTGTCGCCAATGTGTCACAAATACTGCGCTCCCGGGCTTTTGAATTGGGTTCGCTTCAAAATGAATTTAAGTATCCTTTTAGGGAATAGCTGCCGCTACCCCAAGGTATCAATGAAAGGTCGACGCGGAATGACACTTCAGCGTGCGTTTTTCGCCATGGCTCTGGTTTCTGCTGCCGGAGCCTGTTCTGTCCCCGGGCCCAACGAGGCGCCCGACGGTATTTGGGACCCCTACGAGGCGTCCAACCGCAAGATTCACGCGTTCAACACCGGCGTCGATGAAAAGCTGCTGCGCGGCTCGGGGCAGGGGCTGTCCAATGCCGTGCCGCAGGATGTGCGTATCGTGGTGGGCAACTTTGTCGACACCACGTCCTTGCCGAAAACCGTGGTGAACCAAGTGCTGCAAGGCCGTCTGGGGGATGCCACCAAGAACACCCTGCGGTTCAGCATCAATGCCACCATGGGCTTTGCTGGCATCTTTGACGTGGCCGCCGATCTGGGCCTGCCGCAGGACGAAACCGACTTTGGCGAGACGCTGGCCGTTTGGGGCGTGCCCGAGGGGGCGTATATGGAACTGCCGCTTTATGGTCCGTCGACCGAGCGCGACACCGCAGGCACCGTGGTGGATTTCTTTACCAACCCGCTGGACTACGTGCTGACCACGCCGCAAAAGCGCTTCAAGACCGGCGCGTGGATTTTCGACGAGGTGCAGGACCGCGGGCAGTACTCTGACACGGTCGATTCGGTGCTGTACGAAAGCGCCGACAGTTACGCGCAACTTCGTCTCATGTACTTGCAAAACCGGCGTTTCGAACTAGGTGAAGAACCGCCCGCGAGCGAAGAAATCGACCCGCTGGCGCTGGATACAGAAGGATTTTGAGTATGACGTTCATGACCCGCCGCACTGTTCTGGCAGGCGCTGCTGCCTTGGCCCTCTTCCCCGGTGCGGCGTTTGCGCTGAACGAAGCGCAGGCCAAGAAACTGGTCGACGCGCTGGTGGGGGACATCAACCGCGTGATCGCCTCGGGCAAGTCCGAAGGCGCGATGTACGGCGATTTTGAACGCATCTTCAAGAAATACGCCGACATTTCCTATATCGCCGCTTACGCGATGGGGGCCGATGGCCGCCGGGCGACGTCGGCGCAGAAATCGGCGTTTTCCAAGGCGTTCACCGGCTACATCAGCCGCAAGTACGGCAAACGGTTCCGCGAATTCATGGGCGGGCGGCTAGAGGTCAAGGGCGTGAAGGCGGTCAAAAACTATTTCCAGGTGGAAACCACCGCCTATCTCAAGGGCGAAGCGCCCTTCCGCGTGGATTTCCACGTGTCGGACCGCACCGGCAAGGATCTGTTTTTCAACATGTACGTTGAAGGCGTGAACATGCTGCTGACCGAACGCACCGAGATTGGCGCGATGCTGGACAAGCGGCGCGGCGACATCGACGCGATGATTGCGGATTTGAAAAAGGCGTCCTAAGCGCGGGGCACAGAAACGACAAAGGCCGGGGTCGATCCCCGGCCTTTTGTGTTTCTGAGGTCTTTAGTTGCCGCCAAAGATGTCGCGCAAGACCTGCTCCAGCACGCTTTCCTGCACCCGCCGCTGCGGCACCGGGGCAGGGGTCGGCTCTGGCTCGGCCACCTGTATGGGCGCGGGCTGGACCATCGGCAGGGGCCGCACAGGCAGGCCGTCGTGCACACGCACCATAACCTCGTGCCAGATCTCGGCGGGCAGGCCCGAGCCCGTCACCCCAGTCAGCGGCGTGTTGTCGTCATAGCCCATCCATACGCCCGCCACGTAATCGGCGCTAAAGCCCACGAACCACGCATCACGCGCCTCTTGGCTGGTGCCGGTCTTGCCCGCCACCTGACGATCAGGCAGGCGCGCCCGCCCGCCGGTGCCTTCGGACACGACCTTTTCCATCATCCAGATCAACTGGCCCGCCGCCTCTTGGCGGATCACCCGCTCGCCCATGCCGCCGGGGGTGCCCATCAGCGCCTCTGACTCGCCCTTGAGCCGCAATTCGCGCAACCCATAAGGCGTCACCGAAGAGCCGCCGTTCAGGATGCCCGCATAGGCGCCCGTCATCTCCAGCAGGTTCGCCTCGGAGACCCCCAGCGCCAGCGACGGCGTGTCCTTGAGATCGCGGTAAATGCCGAAATCGCGCGCCACGCGCATCACCAGGTCACGCCCGACGCTTTCGGAAATCTTGACCGCGGGGATGTTGAGCGAGTTCTTGAGCGCCTCGGTCAGGGTCACGCGGCCATAATTCTTGTGGCTGTAGTTCTCGGGGCACCACTGGCCCGAGCCGGGGATATTCATGCAGAACGGCTCATCGACGATGGTGTCCAGCGGCGAATAGCCCAGTTCCAGCGCGGTGGCATAGACAAAGGGTTTAAAGGCGCTGCCGGTCTGGCGGATCGCCTGAAAGGCGCGGTTGAACACGCCAGAGGCATCCGTGTCGCGCCCGCCGATCATCGCGCGCACCGCGCCATCGGCGCTCATGACCACCACGGCAACCTGCGCCTTGGAGCCTTCACGGACCTTTTCGGAAAAGACCTTGTTCACCGCGTCGGCGGCGGCCTTTTGGATGCGCGGGTCCAACGTGGTGCTGATGATCACGTCTTCGGTGGTGTCGCGGGTGAAAAATTCCGGCCCGGTGCGCATCATCCAGTCGGCGAAATACCCGCCGGCCAGGTTTTTCGAGCTTTCGGCCAGCGTCGCCGGGTTGGCCTGCCAATAGGCAGTATCTGCATCCGACAGATAGCCCTGTTCGTTCATCAGGCGCAGCACCGTGGCGGCGCGATCTTGCGAGCGTTTCAGGTTGGCCGTGGGCGCCAGCGACGACGGCGCGGTCAGCAGCCCCGCCAGCATCGCCGATTCGGCAGGGTTCAGCGCCGCCGCCGGTTTGGAGAAATAGCGCTCGGCCGCCGCCGCCGCGCCATAGGCCCCGCCGCCCATATAAGCGCGGTTCATATAGATAGAGAGGATGTCGGACTTGGTGTACTTCCACTCCATCGCCATGGCGTAGATCGCCTCTGTCGCCTTGCGTTTCAGCGACCCGCGGCGGCAATCCTCGACATAATCGACCTCGGATTCCCATTTCGTGGGGTCATAAACCACGCCGAGGCACAGCAGTTTCGCGGTCTGCTGGGTGATGGTCGAGCCGCCGTGCCCGGACAAGGGCCCGCGCCCCTCGGACATATTGATGCGAATGGCGCTGGCGATGCCGCGCGGCGACAGGCCAAAGTGGCTGTAAAAGCGTTTGTCCTCGGTGGCGACGATGGCGTTCTTGAGGTGCTCGGAAACGCTGTCCGCCGTCACCGCCCCGCCAAACTGGTCGCCGCGCAGGGCAAAGACCCGGCCTTCGCGGTCCAGCAGCGTGACAGAGCCGCGTGCGCGCCCGTCGACCATGTCCGAGATTTCGGGCAGGCCGGTCGAGGTGTACCAGACCGCGCCGCCGATGAGCAGCGCCGTCACGATCGAGGCAAAGACCACCACGCGCCAGACCAGCCGCCACAGCATCAGAAACGGCCACAGCAGCACCGTCAGCACTTTGCGGATCGGTCCGCGGGGTGCCTTGCGCTTGGGCGCACGCCGCGCCGGTGCCTTTTTCTTGGGCGCCGATTCGGATTTTCGCGGGTAACGACGGTCTGCAACCAGCCGCGAGGGCTTTTTTCCTGAAGAACTCATGAATCTGTCTGCTCTTTGCGCCTTTTGCTTGCGAATATAGTGGCTCGCGCCGCGAATGTTGACCACCTGCAAACCGATTGAGCGTTTTCTTTGCGCTTAATTACTGTGCAGTTTGAGCGATGTGCGCAAAAAATAGGCGCACACCCCGCGAAAACGCCCCCTTTTTCACCCATCTGCCTTCAATTTTCAGGGCATCAGGGGCTTTTCTGCATGTGCACAAGGCGAGGGCAATTCTCGCAAGACGATAAGGGGATCAAGGTGAAACTGATCATTGCAACGATCAAACCGTTCAAGCTGGAGGAGGTCCGCGAGGCTCTCACCGGAATCGGCGTACGCGGCATGATGGTGACGGAAATCAAGGGCTTCGGCTCTCAGTCCGGCCATACCGAAATTTACCGCGGCGCAGAATATGCTGTGAACTTCGTTCCGAAAATCAAACTGGAGATCGTCGTGGCCGCTGCCATGGCCGATCAGGTCGTCGAGACGATCAAATCCACCGCCCAGACCGGCAAGATCGGTGACGGCAAGATCTTTGTGCTGGATGTCCAGCAGGCCGTGCGCGTGCGCACCGGCGAAACCGACGCAGACGCGCTGTAACGCGCCTTAGGGGGATCCAAAGGGACTATGAATATGAAACTGACCAAAACTCTGGTATCCGCAGCGGCGCTGCTGGCTCTGCCAACGCTGGGCTTTGCGCAGGAGGCCGAGGCCGCTGCCGAAGCCGTTGACACCTTCCCGTTCATCATGACCTCGGTGCTGTTCCTCGTGGGCGGCTTCCTCGTGTTCTGGATGGCAGCGGGCTTTGCGATGCTCGAAGCGGGCCTCGTGCGCTCCAAGAACGTCACCATGCAGCTGACCAAGAACGTCGCGCTGTTCTCGCTGGCGTCGATCTTTTACTACCTGATCGGCTACAACCTGATGTACCCGCTGGGCGACTGGTCCATCGATGGCGTGCTGACCAACGTTTGGGGTCCGGGCGTTCTGGAAGCCGTGGGCGTTGCTCCGGCTGACGCAGACGACATCGGCTATGCCTCCACCGGCTCTGACTTCTTCTTCCAGCTGATGTTCTGTGCGGCAACCGCGTCGATCGTGTCCGGCACCATGGCCGAGCGCGTCAAGCTGTGGCCCTTCCTGATCTTCACCGTGATCCTGACCTCCATCATCTACCCGCTGCAAGCGTCGTGGAAGTGGGGCGGCGGTTTCCTGGACGAAGCAGGCTTCCTTGATTTCGCAGGCTCGACCGTTGTGCACTCTGTTGGTGGCTGGGCGGCTCTGACCGGCGCTCTGATCCTGGGTCCGCGTATCGGCAAGTACAAAGATGGCCGCGTGATCCCGATGCCGGGTTCGAACCTGGCCCTCGCAACCCTGGGTACGTTCATCCTGTGGCTGGGTTGGTTCGGCTTCAACGGTGGCTCGCAGCTGGCGATGGGCACCGTGGGCGATGTGGCTGACATCTCGCGCATCTTCTCGAACACCAACGCAGCGGCCGCTGGTGGTGCAGTTGCAGCCCTGCTGCTGACCCAACTGATGTACAAAAAGCCTGACCTGACCATGATCCTGAACGGCGCTCTGGCTGGCCTGGTGTCCATCACCGCAGAACCGCTGTTTCCGACCCTGGGTCTGGCAACCATCATCGGCATGATCGGCGGCGCCATCGTGGTCTTCACCGTGCCGGTTCTCGACAAGCTCAAGATCGACGACGTGGTTGGTGCGATCCCGGTTCACCTGATCTGCGGCATCTGGGGTACCATCGCGGTTGTCCTGTCCAACCCTGACGCATCGCTCGCAACTCAGCTGTACGGCATTGTTGTGGTCGGCATCTTCACCGTGGTCGCCTCGGCAGTGGTCTGGTTCATCCTGAACATGATCATGGGTCTGCGCGTCAGCGAAGAAGACGAGATCAACGGCCTCGACATGGCAGAGCTGGGTATGGAAGCCTACCCGGAATTCTCCAAGGGCTAAGCCTCTCTGAGATCGGGTGTCTCCTTCCCGCCCGATCTTCATCAGATCCCCCCGGATGCATAACGCGCCGGGGGGATTTTTGGTTGTCGGGTGGCACTGGTTGAAATGCTATATCTTTCGGTCTGTTATTGCATAACACGCTGCTCACGAGCCACTAAGAGGCACATCAAAATCATTGTGAAGGAAAGAGTATGAATAGGTTTGTTAATTTGGCTCTTGTGATTGCAATCGTTTCAACCGCGAGCCTAACTGCCGTAGCGGCCAATGCAGGCGTTTATGAACGCGAAGCGATGAGACGGCATTGTGCGTCAATGGGCCGGAATTTGGCGGTTAACCCAAGTGGCGAGTTTTTGTGCGGCTCAGCCAAAGCAATTGTCGGCCCCGATTTAAGTGACGGTGCAGAACCGGCTGTCCAGTCGGGTGAATCTGTGCTTCCACAGCCCAAACGTGCTCAAACACTGGACGGCCTTGACAGGGTGCAAGAGAACTAAGCGCGCACGATACGTTGTTCGTTTCGAAACGACGTCTCTTATCTTGCCTTTTCGCGTTCCAGCCGTTGGCGGGCGATGGACTCGTTCGCCTCGGTGCGGCGATCGGCGTGCAGGGCGGTTTCGACGTAGCTTAGGTGCTGCTCGACCGCTTTGCGCGCCGCCTGCGGATCACGGGCCTGAAGGGCGTCGTTGATGGCGCGGTGCTGGTCCAGCAGGGCTTCGCGCGTGGTGCGCTGTTTGAACATGATCTGACGGTTATAGAATACGCCTTCGCGCAGCAGCTGGTACATGGACCGCATCATGTGCAGCATGATGACGTTGTGGCTGGCCTCGATGATCGCAAGGTGGAAATCGGCGTCCAGCCGCGCCTCTTCGTTTGGATTGCGTTTGCCGTGGGCGGCTTCCATCTTGGCGTAAAGCTCTGCGATCACTTGCAAATCCGTGTCGGTGCCATGTTCGGCGGCGCGCTCGGCGGCAAGGCCTTCCATGTCGCGGCGGAACGACAGGTAGTCAAAGACCGCCTCGTCATGGCCCGCGAACAGCTGAATCAGCGCCTCGGAAAAGGCGCTGCCCAGCACCTCTGTCACATAGATGCCCGCGCCCGCGCGGCTGGTCAAAAGCCCCCGCTCTTGCAGCTCTGCCACTGCCTCGCGCAAGCTGGGCCGCGAGACGCCCAAGCGCTCTGACAGCTCGCGTTCGGACGGCAAGCGTTCGCCCGGGCGCAGGATGCCGCGCAGGATCAAAAGCTCGATCTGGCTGACCACTGCGGCCGAGAGTTTTTCGGGTTGGACCTGGGAAAAGGGCATGGAACCTCTGGGTATTGGGCAAATCTTTTTACCAAACCCGCCGGATTTCGCAAACCCCGCCACTGTTTTCGTTTTGCCAACAAAGACCGCCATTTCGCACGATTTTCGCCTCATTTGAGGATCAAAGGTTAATAAACGTTAATGCAACCTCAGAGTGATCGAGATGCTCACCACGATACTGATGTCCATGATTGGCGCGATGGGGCTGGCCTCGCTGGCGGTTGGCACGGGCACCCCGGATGAGGACGCCGCCGACCCGACCCCGCCCGAAGGTGTCGAGGGCCAGATTGGCCTGACCGATGGCGACGACTGGCTGGGCACCACGGGCGACGACTGGATGCTGGGCGCGCGCGGGCATGACACGCTGGATGGCGCGGATGGGAATGATTCCCTATTCGGGGAAGAGGGGCGCGACCTGCTGCTGGGCGGTCTGGGCAATGACATGCTGGACGGCGGCGGCTGGCACGACGTTCTGGCGGGCGGCGACGGAGACGATTCGCTGAGCGGCGACACCGGG
The DNA here is from genome assembly GCF_900176475.1 of Tropicibacter naphthalenivorans. Lineage (GTDB taxonomy): Bacteria > Pseudomonadota > Alphaproteobacteria > Rhodobacterales > Rhodobacteraceae > Tropicibacter > Tropicibacter naphthalenivorans. The sequence continues at coordinate 109,273 of NZ_FWXX01000004.1, read as the reverse complement.
ATGGACACGCTGCTGGGCGGCGAGGGGGACGACACCCTGTCCGGCGGAGACTGGCACGATCTGCTGCTGGGCGGCGCGGGCGCGGACCTGCTGCAAGGTGATGCTGGCAAGGACATCCTGATCGGCCACACGCCCAACCTGACCGGCACCGAGCCTGACGCGCGCGTCTACCACAACAGCCTGCAAGCGCTGTATGAAAACGCCGACGCGTGGAACGCCCTGACCCCCGAAGAGCAAACCGCGCTGGCCGAGCAGGTCTTGGCCGACCTCGAAGCGCAATATCCCGGCGAGGCCGCAGGCGCGGATGGCACCGACACGCTACAGGGCGGCGCGGGCGACGACACCCTGTTCCTTGGCGCAGGCGATCTGGGCATTGGCGGGCTTGGCCACGACAGCTTTATGATCGGCAACTGGGTCGGCACGGGCGCGGAAATCGCGGATTTCACGCTGGGCGAGGATTACCTCGTGGTGGAATATGACGCCTCGACCGGCGCTGTGGCCCCGGTGATCGACGTGCAAACGCTGGAGAATGGCGACCAAGTGATCACCGCGGATGGCATCGAAGTTGCCCGCCTGATCCAGCCGATCGACCTTGCGACGGCGGATGACGTGGAACTGGTGGGGCTGATGGGCGCGGCGTAACGCGTTACCAGCGTTTCAGCGCGTCCTCGTCCTCATCCTTGGCGGCGACCCAGCCGGCATCCTTGCCGGTATGCTCTTTCTTCCAGAAGGGCGCGCGGGATTTGAGGTAATCCATCAAGTATTCGGCGGCCTCAAAGGCATCCTTGCGGTGCCGTGCAGCAGTTGCGACCATCATGATCTTGTCACCCGGCGCCATGGGCCCATAGCGGTGAATGACCAACACATCGCCCAGCGACCACCGCTGAGACGCCTCTTGCGCGATCTTTTCAAGCGCGCGTTCGGTCATGCCGGGGTAGTGTTCAATCTCCATGGTGCTCAGGCCCCCTTCGACGTCGCGCACAACGCCGGTAAAGGTGACAATCGCCCCCATGTCGTGCCGTCCGTTTGCGAATTTGTCCGCCTCTGCGCCGAAGTCAAAGGGCTGTTCCTGAACGACAATCCGCATCTCAACCACCCGTCATCGGCGGAAAGAAAGCCACCTCGCGCGCACCTTCGATAGAGGCGTCAAAGTCGGTCAGATCCTGATCCACCGCCACGCGCAACGCCGAGAGATCGGCAAAGGCTGCCTCGTAACGCTCTTCGCGCGCGCGCAGTTCGTCGACCAGCTCGGCCACGGTTTTCGCATTGGTTTCAACGCGTTCCTTGGGCAGGCCGATCCGTTCGCGGACCCATGCAAAATACAGAACATCCATCAGCGATCCTCCTTGAGGAAGGGCAGAGCCTTGCGGAAATAATCCCACCCAGTGATCAGCGTCAGCGTCGCCGCCACCCAAAGCAGCAGCAGACCCAGCGCGCCCGTCCAATACATCCCGGCGTTCTTCCAGTGCAGACCCAAAAGGTCTTCGGTCTCGCCGGTCATGATGGCGTCGAACATCGCCTGATCCATGCCAAAGGTCGACATGCCAAGATAATGCTCGAACACCCCTTGGCTAAAGAGGATGGCGATGGCGATCATCTGCGCGGTGGTCTTCCACTTGGCGAGTTTGGTCACCTTGAGCGTCCCGGCGGTGTCGCCAAGATATTCGCGCAGGCCCGAGACAAAGACTTCGCGGAACAAGATCACCGTCGCGGGCAGCACCAGCCACGGCGACATGGACGAATATCCCACGATCACCATCAGCGCGATCACCACCATGGCCTTGTCGGCGATGGGGTCCAGCATCGCGCCGAGCTTGGTTTCCTGCTTCCACGTGCGGGCCAGATGGCCGTCGAACCAATCGGTGACGGCGGCCGAGATGAACAGCAACAGCGCCGCCCAATCTGCGAAGGGCCGCGAGAAATAGAGGAACATCACCGCCACGCCGGGAGCGGCGAGCAGGCGCAGGACGGTCAGGATATTTGGCAAGTTCCACTTCATCAAAGGTTACCTATCCCGGATTGCGGCGAGGGGGAAGATGGCCCGTGCATTTGCGCCGCGCGCTGCGACAGCCGGTCCAGCAGGCGGCCCCGCGCGTCGGGGATGGGCGTATGGCCCAAGGACGGCGCAAGGTGGTGGTCAAGGAAGTGCCCCGTGGTGCCAAGCGCGATCAGGATTTCGCCGTCGCTGGCGTCGCCCTGGCCCAGGAGGACCGGGGGCAGGGGGAGCAGTTTGTCCCTCCATTCTCCCGCGCCATGGGTCGATACCGCGCGGCCTGTCTTGGGCGAAACATAGGTCAGGTCTTGGGTGGTGCCGGTGGCGGCGCAGCGGGTCAGATCCAGCGCAAAGCCCATTTCGGCCAGCAGAGCGACTTCCCATTGCAGGTAGGCCAGCGGCCAGATGTCGGTTTGCCCGAGCAGGTCAAGCAGCGCTTCGCTGCGCCTGTAGAGCGCTGGATGCGGCTCGCGTTCGGGCAGGCAAAAGCCCAGCAGCGCGGTCACGGCGTTCAGCCCCGCGAGCGACAGCCGGTCGCCCATGGCATTGGCCGCGCGCGAGCGCTGCGGCTCGGCGGTAAAGGCGCCGATGTGCTCTTCGAGGCGGGCTTTCCACACCAGATCAAGCTGCGCGCCCGGTTGCAGATGCGGGGCCAGCTTGCGCGAGGTTCCGCCGCGCACGATGCCCGCGTGGCGGCCATGTTCGGGCGTGAAAACCTCAAGGATCAGAGAGGTTTCCCCGTGTTTCCGCGTGGATAAGAGTATGCCCGTGTCGCGCCAGTCCATCGCCGCAAGGTGGGGCTTTGCGCGGGTGGTGACAAGCCCTTGCGTGCGCGGGCAAGGCGCGGCACCTTGCGGCCATGTCTATGCCCGCTCGCCTGTCTGCCGCCTGCCTCGCCGTTCTGGCTTGGGTGACCTTGGTTCTCTACGTTCAGGTGGGGTTGGATCGCCGCCCGGACATGACCTTGGCGCAAGAGCTGTGGCGCATTGGGCGCTATTTCACCATCCTGACCAATGCCTTGACGGCGGTGACGGCCACGGCGATAGCGGCGGGATGGCGCGTGAACGCGGTCTGGGCGACGGGGCTGACGCTGTGGATGGCCATCGTCGGCGTGGTCTACCACGCGCTTTTGGCCCGCGAGCACGAAGGTTTGCGCTGGTGGACGGACCAAGGCCTGCACACCGCGATCCCGCTGGCCCTGCTGTTGTGGTGGGCGGTGTTCGCGCCCAAAGCGGGGCTGCTGTGGCGGCACGCGGCGCTGTGGCTGGCGTGGCCGGGCGCTTATATGGCCTATGCGCTGATCCGCGGAGAAATCGACGGGCGGCACCCGTATTTCTTTATCGACCCGCCGCTGATCGGCTGGCCCAAGGTGCTGATGTGGATCGCGATCTTGGGCGGAGTGTTCTGGCTGGCTGGGCTGGGGGCCGTGGCGCTGGGGCGATGGCTTAATCGAGACCGGGCTCGTCTAGCAGGTGACGGCCATGACGGTCCTCAACCTCGATAACCCACAGATCGGGGTCAAAGCTGCGCTGGCGGGCGATGGCGGTGTCCACCTCTTTCTCGGGGCCGTGCGCCAGATCGGTCCAGACCCGTGCGCCGGTCATCAGGTCAAAGCTGCGGGTAAAGGCCTGCGCTTGCCCGTCCAAGGTCGCCAGCTTGACCAGCACGGCCCCGGCGGTGTCATCGCCATGCGCGACCACAAAGGCCGGAATGTCATAGAGACGCAGCCGGGTCAGGTAAGCATCGACCCAAAAGCGCGCGGTCAGTCGTGTCATGGCGCAGGGCTTTCCACAGGCGGGACCAAAAGTCTTTCAAGACTTTTGCAAATTCCTTGAAAGGAATTTGGTCGCCGTCCCGATCAGGCGTTTCCGTCTGTGAAATCGAGCCCCATTTCCGAGTAGCGTTCGGCCTCTTCCAGCCAGTTCGACCGCACTTTGACTTGCAGAAACAGGTGTACCTTGCGGCCAAGGAATTCGGAAAGTTCCTCGCGCGAGGCTTTGGAGATCGCCTTGATCGTCTCGCCCTTGCGGCCCAGGATAATGCCCTTGTGGCCGTCACGCGCCACGTAGATCACCTGATCGATGCGGGCCGAGCCGTCGGGGCGCTCTTCCCAATTCTCGGTTTCCACGGTCAGCTGGTAGGGCAGCTCCTGATGCAGGCGCAGCGTCAGCTTTTCGCGGGTCATCTCGGCGGCGATCATGCGCATGGGCAGGTCGGCGATCTGGTCTTCGGGGTACAGCCACGGCCCTTCGGGCAGCTCATCCGCCAGCCAGTGGCGCAGGTCGTCGACGCCGCGCCCCTTTTCCGCCGAGATCATGAAGGTCTTGGCAAAGGCAAAGCGGTCGTTCAGATCCTTGGTCAGGTCCAGTAGGGTCGGCACCTCAACGCGGTCGATCTTGTTGATGGCCAGCGCGATTTTGCGCCCTTGCGGCAGTTCGGCCAGCCCGTCGAGGATGCGCTTGACGCCTTCGGTGACGCCGCGGTGTGCCTCGATCAGCAGGACAATCACGTCAGCGTCTGCCGCCCCGCCCCAGGCCGCCGCCACCATGGCCCGGTCAAGCCTGCGCTTGGGCTGGAACAGCCCCGGCGTATCGACAAAGATCAGCTGGCTGTCGCCTTCCAGCGCGACCCCACGGATGCGCGCGCGCGTGGTTTGCACCTTGTGGGTGACGATCGACACCTTGGCCCCGACCATGCGGTTGGTGAGGGTGGATTTGCCGGCGTTGGGCTCTCCGATGAGGGCGATGAAACCTGCGCGTGTGGTCATGGGGCTGTCTTGCGATCCTGATTGCGAAGGCGGTTGTGTAGGGCAAAACGTGGCGCAAGGCCAGAGGAATCAGCGTCGCGCCCGTCCGTCACGCCACAGCGAATAGGTGCCAGAGCCGACGATCAGCGCCGCGCCTGCCAGCGTCATGGTATCGGGCCGCTCGCCGAACACGGTATAGGCGAGGATCAGCGCCACCAGCAGGCGCGAATAGCGGAACGGCGCGATGACCGAAACCTCGCCGGTGCGCATCGCCGCCGTCAGGCTGGTGTAGCCCACGACGCCGCACAGAGCGGTGCCGAGGATCAGGCCCATGGCGGGCAAGGTCGGGGCAAAAACCGCAGGCTCGAAGGCCATGATGACCAGTCCGGCAAAGGTCACCACGCCAAAGCCCAGCACGCCCAGTTGCGCGGAATGGATGTGCATGGGCGCGGTGCGGGTCGCCACGTCGCGCCCGGCAAAGCCGATCATGCCGAGCAGCGCGAGGATCGCGTTGGCTTCGATCCCCGAGGGGCTGGGGCGGATGATGAGCAACACCCCGAGGAACCCCACCGCCATGGCCGCCCAGCGGCGCGGGCCGATGGTCTCGCCCAGGATCAGCCCCGCCGCCAGCATCACCACGAGGGGCGCGGCTTGCAGGATCGCCGAGGTGGTGGACAGCGGCGTGTAGGCCAGCGCGAGGGCAAAGAACAGCCGCCCGCAAATCTCGAAGCCCGTGCGGATCAGCAGACCCTTTTGCAGGTAGGCGGCATCCCACAGCGGCACGCCCTTGTGCCGGGCATAGGCGGCGTAGATCAGCATGGCGGTCAAACCAAACTGCACAGTGCCCATGCCGGGGCTGATGCCCCCCGTGGCGGTGGCGGCCTTGAAAAAGGCATCCTCGACGCCAAAGCCGAGCATGGCGAGCATCATCCAAAGGGCGCCGCGCAGGTTGTCGGTCATCGGGGTGTCCACCTGTAATGGGTCTGCATCAGGCCTAACCAAGAAACCACACATGGGGAAGGGATGTTTTGGCGAAGGCCTGCACGGATCAAGTGGTCAAAGACGCACCCAGCCTACAATCGCTAGACGCGCGGCCTTCCGTGCGCCCCGACTGAGGCTCTGGCGATCCTCAGCGGCCCGCCCTCCAGCCTGCGCGCGCGAGGGCTTAGCCGAGACGGTCCAGCAAAGCCTTGGCGGCGGCCTGTTCGGCGTGGCGCTTGCTGCCGGCGGTGGCCTCGGCGGTTTCACCATTGTCGAGACGCGCTTCGATGGTAAAGACCGGCGCGTGATCCGGCCCGGTGCGGGCGGTTTCCACGTATTTCGGCGGTTGCAGCCCGCGACCCTGCGCCCATTCTTGCAGCGCGGTCTTGGCGTCCTTGGCGTCTTCGTCGACGCTGTCGATGCGTTTGCCCCACAGGCGCAGGATCAGCTTTTGCGCGGTCTCAAAGCCCGCGTCCAGATAGACGGCGGCGATCACCGCCTCCATCGCATCCCCAAGCAGGGCCAGCTTGCGCCGCCCGCCGGACATCTGTTCCGACCGGCCCAGCTTTAGCGCTGCGCCAAGGTCGATCTGGCGGGCCACGTCGGCGCAGGTTTCCTTGCGCACCAGCGCGTTATAGCGCGGGGCCAGCTGCCCCTCAGAGGCTTTGCGATCGCTGCGGAGCAGCGCCTCGGACATCACCAGACCCAGCACCCGATCCCCAAGGAATTCGAGCCGCTGGTTGTCCTCGCGGCCCGGGCCGGACATGGACGAATGCGTCACCGCCCGGCGCAACAGGGCCGGGTCGGCAAAGGTGTGGCCCAGCCGATGCTGGAGCGCCTTGAGGTCTTCGGACTGCTTCATGGGATCGTTCTAGCGCGTCAGGCCCGGTTTAGTCGATGGCTTTGAAGAAGCGGTCGCCGCGCCACGTCCAGAAGAACAGCATCGAGCGGCCCGCCGACGAGAACATCACCCGGTCTGCCCGGCCAATCAGGTTCTCATATGGCACGAACCCAACGCCGCCCGAGATGTTCGGCACGCGGCTGTCCGAAGAGTTGTCGCGGTTGTCGCCCATAAAGAAGTAGTGCCCCGCGGGGACGGTATAGACCGGCGTGTTGTCCGACCCTTGGCTGGAGATGTTCAGGATCGAATGCGACACGCCGCCGGGCAGGGTTTCGATGTACTTCTCTTTGACGCAGGTGGCGCCTTCGCCCACCGGGGCGTTGTGGCAGCGCGGGCGCAGCTGCTGCGGACCTTGCGGGGCGGCGGTTTCCTCAAAGCTGCCGTCGCGCTGGACCTTTACGGCGGTGCCGTTGATGTGCAGCAGGCCGCCTTTCATCTGGATGCGGTCGCCGGGCAGGCCCACGAGACGCTTGATGAAATCGCTGCCGTGCACCGGGTGGCGGAACACCACCACGTCGCCGCGCTTGGGTTCAGACCCAAGGAGACGGGTGTTGTCGCCGTCGGCCCAGCCGCACAGATCCTTGGCATCGACACCCATGAACGGCAGCGACGGGCAGGAGGCATAGGAATAGCCGTAGGCCATCTTGTTCACGAAGAGAAAGTCGCCAATCAGCAGCGTGTCCTTCATGGAGCCCGACGGAATCCAGAACGGCTGGAACAGGAAGGTCCGAAACACGCCAGCGATGACCAGCGCCCAGAAGACCGTTTTGATCGTCTCGACGATACCGCCTTTATTCTCTTCAGCCATGACCCAGCCCCTTGGAAAACCTATGCGGGCTTCATGCGGGGGCGGGCAGGGGGTGTCAAGGGAGCGGGCGTGCTTCGATCACTACAAAGGCCTGCGCCCAGGGGTGATCGTCGGTGAGGGTGACGTGAATGATCGCCTCATGCCCCGGCGGGGTCATCTGTTTCAGGCGATCCGCCGCCCAGCCGGTGACGTGCATGATCGGCTGGCCGGTGGGCAGGTTGCTGACGGCCATGTCCTTCCACGCGATGCCCATGCGCAGACCGGTGCCAAGCGCCTTGGAGCACGCCTCCTTGGCGGCCCAGCGTTTGGCGTAGGTGCCCGCGACGTCGCGGCGGCGCTCGGCCTTGGCCTGCTCGATGTCGGTGAACACGCGGTTGCGAAAGCGGTCGCCGTGGCGGTCAAGGACCCGCGCGATGCGGTCGATATTCGCCAGATCAGTGCCGACGCCGAGGATCATAGCTGCCCCGTTTCTAGATGGCCGCGATCAGCTATGATTTGAGATGATGTCAACACAATGTTACCTATGCCTGCGAGTTCGTCAAAAGCCTATAAGCTTCTTCGCAATACGCGCTTGCTTTGTGGAACTTGTCATCGATACGCAGTCTGGGCAGACCATTGTGGGTTCCACGCGAAAATCTATTGCGAGCCCAAGCCGTTATTTCATCTCTTAGCTCTTCGTCTCGGAGGATCAAAATTGCGGTTGCAGGCGGGAGGGACTTTCTAATTGAAGTCCGTTGTTCGGATGGGGACCAATCGGACATCTTACGGCTGCACACTGCTTTTGAAAAATCGCGGGTCGCCAAGAGCAAGTGAGCCTGTTCCTCAGACAGCCAAGGGATATGATCCCATTCGAAAAATCTGCAAACAGCTTCTTTTTGGTCTCGCGAGGCGGACCCTTCGATTCCCAAGTCTGGAATGTCAACGCTTAGGTCTATTGGCGTCACTGGCAGCGCGCTTCGTCCATCAGGCGGCGCATCTCGGCGATGGCGGGGCTGAGCCCGCGGAAAATCGCCTCGCCGATGATGAAATGGCCGATGTTCAGCTCCATCACCTCGGGGAAGGCCGCCACGGGCGAGACCGTTTCATAGGTCAGACCATGGCCCGCGTGCACCTCTAGCCCCAGCGAATGGGCAAAGGCCGACATCTCGCGCAGGCGCTCCAGCTCGGCGGCGCGCTCGTCAAAGCGCCCCTCGGCGTGGAAATCGCAATAGGCGCCGGTGTGCAGCTCGATCACCTGCGCGCCGATGCGGTTCGCGGCCTCGATCTGTTTCTGATCGGCGGCGATAAAGATCGACACGCGGCAGCCCGCCTCGCGCAGGGGCGCGATGAAATGCGCCAGCCGGTTTTCCTCGCGCGCGACCTCTAGCCCGCCCTCGGTGGTGCGCTCTTCGCGCTTTTCGGGGACGATGCAGACGGCGTGAGGCTTGTGACGCAGGGCAATGGCCTGCATCTCGTCGGTTGCGGCCATCTCGAAGTTGAGCGGCACGCTCAGCGCCTCCATCAGGTTGTCGATATCGGCGTCCGAGATGTGGCGGCGGTCCTCGCGCAGGTGCGCGGTGATGCCATCGGCCCCCGCCTCTTCGGCGATCTTGGCGGCGCGGATCGGGTCGGGGTAGGCGGACCCGCGCGCGTTGCGCACGGTGGCGACGTGGTCGATGTTCACACCAAGACGAAGGCGGCCAGCAAACTGAGTCATGATCTCTTCCGAGTTAGCGAATTTGATCAAAACCTAAGCGCGCAAAGCCGGATTGAAAACCGGGAAAAGGTCGCTGTTAGCGCTCACTTTGCGTGGCTTTCCGCCTTCTTCTTTTTAAGCGTTGCCAGCTTTTTCTTGAGCGCACCCTTGCGGCGGTTCTGATAGGCGGTGATCAGCGGCAAAGACAGGTAATACATCACCAGCGCGGTGATCATGCCGGGGATAATCCCGCCAATCATGTAGGGAAAGAACACCTCGTCGTAAAAGACATTGAGATGCGTCCAGTCGGCCTCTCGCCCGGTAAACAGCGCCATGAGGTTGTCCCACAGATCGGACCCGGCGCGCAGGAATTTCTCGACCAGACCCGTGTGATCCTCGGGCCGGGGGCCGCGCCCCTCCATATCCAGCAGCCAATAGCCGGTTTTCATGGCGGCGACGCCAATGGGCACATAGGTCAGCGGATTGCCGAAAAAGGTCGACAGCAGGGCGGCCAGCACATTGCCGCGCAGGATCAGCGCAAGCGTCGCGGCTACGACAAAGTGCATCCCGTAGAACGGCGTAAAGGTGGTGAACACCCCGGCAAAGATCCCACGGGCGATTCGATGCGGCGGATCGGGCAGACGGTTCAGACGGTGGCGCACATAACGCGCAGCGCGGCCCCAACCGCCACGCGGCCAAAGCAGCTCGACAATAATGCGCCAGAATGGGCGCCTGTCCCGCCTTTTGAAGACCACTGTCTTCCTTTCTTACCTCATAGTACTGCCGTCGGAGCCGCCGCCAGCGAAGGATCGCGCCGCCGCTCGACCGATGCGACATTGCTTTCCGCCTCAAGCGCAGAAATCACCGAGTGCAGGTGTTCGGCGTCCCGCAAATCAATATCCACACGCAATCTATAAAAGTCGGGTTTCCGGTCAATGAATGTCAGGTCAGAGATATTGGCCTTACACTCGCCAATCAATGTGCAAATCCGCCCCAGCACCCCGGCGTCATTGCCGATGGTGAGTTCAAGTGACACCGTATAAACCGGAGGGTGAGTGCCGTCTGCCCAATGCAAGTCCAGCCAGCGATCGGGCATGTCCTCGAACTCTTCGAGCGCCTCGCAGTCGATGGCGTGGACCGCCACGCCCTTGCCCCGGTGGGCGATGCCGATGATGCGCTCGCCCGGCAGGGGCTGGCAGCAGCGGGCGCGTTCGAACCCTTGACCATGGGCCAGACCGACCACGGCGCGCTTGGCCTCGACGTCGCCATCGTTGGAAATCGCAAGGTCAGGATAGACCGATTGCACCACCTCGTTGGCGGTCAGCTCGGCGCTGCCCAGACGGGCCAGCAGGGTATCGACCGAATCCAGCCGTAGCGTCCCGGCGGCCTTTTCCAGCACCTTGTCGGTGGATTTCTTGCCGTGGCTTTCGAACGCTGCACGCGCCAGTTCGTGCCCCAGCTTGATAAAGCGTTCCTTGTTCGCCTCGCGCAGGGCGCGGCGGATCGCGGTCTTGGCCTTGCCGGTCTGGGCAATGTCCAGCCAGGTCGCCTGCGGCTGCTGGCCTTCGGCGGTAATGATTTCAACGGATTGGCCGTTTTTCAGCCGGGTCCACAGCGGCACGCGGATGCCGTCCACCTTGGCCCCCACACAGGCCGAGCCGATGCGCGTGTGGATCGCATAGGCGTAATCCAGCGGCGTCGCGCCCTTGGGCAGTTTGACCACGTCACCCTTGGGGGTAAAGCAAAACACCTTGTCCGAGTACATCTCAAGCTTGACCGCTTCGAGAAAGGCGTCGTGATCTTCTTCGGCGTCGAACTGTTCGGTCAGCTGGGCGACCCATTTGGTCGGGTCGACGGCAAAGGGGTTCTCTCCGCGCTGGCCATCACGATAGGACCAATGCGCAGCCACGCCGGTCTCGGCGACTTCGTGCATCTGGCGGGTGCGGATCTGCACCTCGACCCGCTTGCCGTCGCGGCCCGACACGGTGGTGTGGATCGAGCGGTAGCCGTTGGATTTCGGCTGGCTGATGTAATCCTTGAAACGTCCGGGCACCGCGCGCCAGCGCTGGTGGATCACCCCCAGCGTGGCATAGGCGTCGGCCTCTGTCTGGGTGATCACGCGAAATCCGTAAATGTCCGACAGGCGCGAAAAGCCGATCTTTTTCTCCTGCATTTTGCGCCAAATCGAATAAGGCTTTTTCGCGCGGCCAAAGACCTGCGCGTCAATATGGGCCTTTTCCAATTCCAAGCGCATATCGCCGGTGATGCGGTGAATCACATCGCCGGTTTCCTTTTGCAGGTGGATAAAGCGGCGGATGATACTGGATCGCCCTTCGGGGTTCAGCACGCGAAAGGCCAGATCCTCCAGCTCTTCGCGCATGGACTGCATCCCCATGCGGCCCGCGAGCGGCGCATAGATGTCCATGGTCTCACGCGCCTTTTGCGCCTGTTTCTCAGGCTTCATGGCGCGGATGGTGCGCATATTGTGCAGACGGTCGGCCAGTTTTACCAAAATGACCCGCAGGTCTTTGGACATGGCCATGAACAGCTTGCGAAAGTTCTCGGCCTGCTTGGTTTCACTGCTGGACAGCTGAAGATTGGTCAGCTTGGTCACGCCGTCGACCAAATCCGCCACTTCGCGTCCAAAACGCTCGGAGACCTCGGAATAGGTCGAGCGTGTATCCTCGATCGTGTCGTGCAGCAGGGCGGTGATGATGGTCGCATCGTCCAGCTGTTGCTCTGTCAGGATGGCGGCAACGGCGACGGGATGCGAAAAATAGGGCTCACCCGACTTGCGGAACTGGCCCTCGTGCATCTCGCGGCCATAGTCATAGGCCGCGAGGATGAGCTTTTCGTTGGTCTTTGGGTTGTAGTTACGAACAAGCGCAACAAGATCTTCGGCAGCGATCATTCCGCTACAACCTTTCAGGCTTTAGCCTTGGCCTTGCGCCTCCATGAGCGCGCGCAGCAGCTTTTCTTCGGACATGTCGTCCTCTTGGGGTTTGTCCTGTTCGGCCCCCATGAGCAGCGCCATGGCGTCTTCTTCGGGCTCGTCCACTTCGATCTGGGACTGGTTCGACTCGATCAGGCGCTCGCGCAGTTCGTCGGCGGACTGGGTCTCGTCAGCGATTTCGCGCAGGGCGACAACCGGGTTCTTGTCGTTGTCGCGGTCCACGGTGATCGCAGCACCGGCCGCGACCTCACGCGCACGATGGGCGGCGAGCATAACAAGCTCAAACCGGTTCGGAACCTTATCAACGCAGTCTTCTACCGTCACGCGGGCCATATGGTGTCACCTTGTCTCGGAGCTTCGGAAAAGCTTTTCTAACGTGCCATCAGGGGATTTACAAGTCGTTCCCAAGCAGCGGGACAGGTTCCTCGCGCAAATGTGCGGGCAGGGTGGCCAGCATTTGCGCGACATTTTGGCGCAGGATGGGGTGCATCCAGCCCGCCGCGACATCATTGAGCGGTACAAGGACAAAGGCGCGCTCTTGCACGCGGGGGTGCGGCAGAATCAGTTGGCCCGGCGTTTCGGTCAGCTGCGCGTCGGGTGGCAGCGCGCGCCAGCGGGCGTGCAGCGACGCGTCCGGCAGCACCGCATCGCCCGCCGCAATCAAATCCAGATCCAGCGACCGGCTGCCCCAGCGTTGTTTTCGTTCTCTGCCAAACAGATGTTCCACATGGTGCAGGTGTTCCAGCAACTCGGCGGCACTCCCGTCAAAGGCGAGTGCAGCAGCGGCATTTACATAGTCCGGCCCGGCCCCTGCGGGAAAGCACGGCGTGCTGTAAAATCGGCTGACCCGGCGCAGCTGAATGCCCCGGTCGACAAACGCCGCCAGCGCCTGCGCCAAGGTCTGTGTTCGATCCCCTTGGTCAGAGCCAAGATTAGATCCCAAGGCGATCAAGTATTCTTGTACCATTGCGAGCTTTAAGCTATCCTTTTGAATACATAAGTCCGGTTGAGAAAGCTGGGAAATCCTTTACAGTTTGTCAACCGACCCTACAGCCCCACTCACACTCACGGCCTTGCGTAGGGATATTAATCGAAAGGGCATTTTATGTTTTACAAAGACGAACGGCTTGCGCTGTTCATCGATGGGTCCAATTTGTATGCCGCCGCCAAGGCCTTGGGCTTTGATATCGACTATAAGTTGTTGCGGCAGGAGTTCGCGCGTCGCGGGAAAATGGTGCGTGCATTTTATTATACCGCGCTGCTGGAAAACGACGAATATTCGCCCATCCGTCCGCTGGTCGACTGGCTGCATTACAATGGCTTCACCATGGTCACCAAACCGGCCAAGGAATACACCGACAGCCAAGGTCGCCGTAAGGTCAAAGGCAACATGGACATCGAGCTGACCGTGGATGCCATGGAGCTGGCCCCGCGCGTCGATCACATCGTGCTGTTCTCGGGGGATGGCGATTTCCGTCCGCTGGTCGAATCGCTGCAACGTCAGGGCGTGCGCGTCTCGGTCGTGTCGACGATCCGCAGCCAGCCGCCGATGATCGCCGATGAACTGCGCCGCCAGACCGACAACTTTATCGAGCTGGACGAGCTGCGTGACGTGATCGGCCGCCCGCCGCGCGATGTGCCGAATGATCGGAACTTTGAGGTTGCGTCGAACGACGCATGACCTACATCGGCGGTTATGGGGATGACCGCGCGATCACAGGTTCGATATGGGTGAGGCCGCCGCTTTGGGCGGCCTTTTCCTTGTGGCGTTTGGCGCGGCGACAATCCTGCCGTTCCAGTCAGAGATCGTCTTTGCCGCGTTGCAGGCGGGCGGGCTGTACAGCGTCGCCACGCTGGTGATCGTCGCCAGCATCGGCAACACCTTGGGATCGGTGGTGAATTACGCCATGGGGCGCGGGGCGGAGCGCTACAAAGGCTCGCGTTGGTTCCCCGCCAACGAAGAACAGCTCGCCCGCGCGCAGCGTTGGTACAGCAAGTATGGCGTCTGGACGCTGCTGCTAAGCTGGGCGCCGCTGGGCGATGCGATCACGCTGATCGCGGGGCTGATGAAAACCCCGCTGTGGCTGTTCGTGGCGCTGGTCGGCTTTGCGAAAACCGTGCGCTACATCGCCTTTGCGGCGATCACCGCAGGGTTTCTTTAACCCAGACCGTTAGTTCACCCCGGCGCGGGTGTTCATCTCGTTGTGCATGTCGATGACCTGCTGGGGCCATGTGCTTTTGATATAGGCCAGCACGTTCAGGATCTGATCCTCGGTCAGCACATCGCCAAAGCCGATCATGTTGGATTGATAGGTTCCGCCGACGATGGCTTCGGTCCCAAGGGTCACGATCTGCACCAGCAGCGGGTCCGGGTGGTGCCAGGTGTGCCCGGTCTCATCGTGGGGCGGGGCGGGCAGATAGCCGTCGGCGTCCGCTTCGCGCCAGTTGTCCTCTCCCTCCAGGTCGGCACCGTGGCAGCTGGCGCAAGTCTCGGCATAGATCACTTGCCCCTCGGCCACACGGGCGGCGTCGTCATAGGGCAGAATGCCTGCGGCCAGGGCGGGCGACGCCCCAAGCAGGGCCAAAGCCAAAGCGTATTTCATCTGATCCTCCTGTTTGCGCGCACCTATTGACCACCTTCCAGCGGGGGGAAGGCAACTCACGAAACCGTGGGTCTGGACGCATGGCATCATAGGTATTACCTCGGGCGCAAGGAGACGCCACATGACCCAAGCCTTGACCCTTTATCTTGCCGCGCCGCGCGGGTTCTGCGCCGGTGTGGACCGCGCCATCAAGATCGTCGAAATGGCGCTCGAGAAATGGGGCGCGCCGGTCTATGTCCGCCACGAGATCGTGCACAACAAATACGTCGTCGATGACCTGCGGGCCAAGGGCGCGGTCTTTGTCGAGGAACTGGCCGATTGCCCTGATGATCGCCCGGTGATCTTCTCGGCGCATGGGGTGCCCAAATCGGTGCCCGCCGAGGCGTCGCAGCGCGAGATGATCTATGTGGATGCGACCTGTCCGCTTGTGTCCAAGGTCCATATGGAGGCCGCGCGCCACCACGAAAAAGGCTTGCAGATCATTATGATCGGCCACGCCGGTCACCCCGAGACGATCGGGACCATGGGGCAGCTCCCCGATGGTGAAGTCCTGCTGGTTGAGACGGTCGAAGATGTGGCCAGCGTTGCCGTGCGCGACCCCGCGAACATCGCCTATGTGACGCAGACGACCCTGTCCGTGGACGACACCACCGACATCGTCGCGGCGCTGAACGCCCGCTTTCCGCAGATCGTCGGCCCCCACAAGGAAGACATCTGCTACGCCACCACCAACCGCCAGGAAGCGGTCAAGGCCATCGCGCCCAAGTCCGACGCCCTGCTGGTGGTCGGCGCGCCGAATTCGTCAAACTCGCGCCGCTTGGTCGAGGTCGCCTCGCGCGCGGGGTGCAAATACGCGCAGCTGGTGCAGCGGGCCGATGACATCGACTGGCGCGCGCTGGACGGGATCGCTTCGGTTGGCATCACCGCCGGGGCGTCCGCGCCCGAAGTGCTGATCAACGAGGTCGTCGACGCCTTTCGCGCCCGCTATGACGTGACCGTCAAAGTGGTGGAAACCGCGCAGGAAAACATCGAGTTCAAGGTGCCAAAGGTGCTGCGCGAGCCTGCGTAAACCTTGCCTCGGACACGGGCCGCGCCATACTTGGCCTAAGCGACCCAGAGGTGCCCCATGACCGCTATTGCGACCATTCCACGTTCCGCCCTGATCCTTGGCCTTGCCGGGGTGATCCCCTTTGCGTGGGGTGCCTTGACGGTGATCTCGGGCGATCTGGCGGGGTGGGGGCTGCGCGCGCTGGGGCCGCGGTTCATCGGCCCTTATGTGCAGCTGTTCTACGGCGCGGTGATCCTGTCGTTCATGTCCGGCGTGCTCTGGGGTTTTGCCACCAAGGTCGAGGGCGAGCGCGCGGCGGTCGGCTATGGCCTGTCGACGTTGCCCGCGCTTTGGGCGTTTTTCATGACGGGCGGCGGGCCGACCAGCGCGGGGCTGAGCCTGATCTTTGGTTTTCTGGGGCTGCTGGTGCTGGACTGGCAGTTCTGGCGCTGGGGGCTTGCACCGGCGTGGTGGATGCAGCTGCGGGTCTTGCTGACGGCGCTGGTGGTAATCTGCCTTGGCGTGGGTGTGTTCCTCTAACGCTTTGGCATTCTTGCGCATTTGGAACGAATGGGCGCGCGGGGCGGCGTTTGTTCGCGCATCACATGCGAATTTTGGCATTGACTTGCAACGCGCAGCTTAAACGTGCATCCCTGCCCAATGGCTGATCTGCAAACCCTTGATGTCTACGACGCCCGCGCCGCCGACTATGCCCAAAGCTTTGGCATGGATCACGGCAAAGACCCCTCGCTGCGCGATTTCATTGCCGCGCTGCCGAAGCGTGCGCGGGTGCTGGATCTGGGCTGCGGGCCGGGATCCTGGGCTGTGGCCATGGCGCAGGCGGGGCTAAGTGTGGACGCGGTCGATGCCTCTGCCGGGATGGTCGAACAGGCGCAGCAGCATCAGGGGATCACTGTCTGGCAAGCGCGCTTTGACCAGATCGAGGCTGAGGCGATTTACGATGGCATCTGGGCCAACTTCAGCCTGCTGCACGCCCCGCGCGATGAAATGCCCGGCCATCTGGCGCGGCTGAAACGCGCGCTGAAACCCGGTGGGCTGTTGCATATCGGCCTCAAGCAAGGGCAGGGCGAGGCGCGCGACAGCTTGGGGCGGTTCTACACCTATTACACCGTGCCGGAACTGACGGGCCTGCTGCGCGCGATCGGCTTGGAACCCACCGCAATTCGCCATGGCGCGGATAAAGGGCTTGACGGGACGGTCGCGCCTTGGTTCACCCTGACCGCCCATGACTGACCTATACGCATACACCGACGGAGCCTGCTCCGGTAATCCTGGCCCCGGCGGCTGGGGCGCCCTGCTGCAAGCCAAGGATGGCGAAACGCTCGTCAAAGAGCGCGAGCTGAAGGGCGGCGAAGCCAACACCACCAACAACCGGATGGAGCTGCTGGCGGCGATCAACGCGCTTGAAAGCCTGTCGCGCGCCTCGGTCATCACGGTGGTCACCGACAGCGCCTACGTGAAAAACGGCGTCACCGGCTGGATCCACGGCTGGAAGCGCAACGGCTGGAAGACGGCGGCGAAAAAGCCCGTCAAGAATGTCGAGCTGTGGCAACGTCTGGACGAGGCGCAAAAGCGCCATCAGGTGACGTGGGAATGGGTCAAGGGCCACGCCGGCCACCCCGAGAACGAGCGCGCCGACGAGTTGGCGCGCGCAGGGATGGCCCCGTTCAAGAAATCCTGAGGCGCAAACCCCCCTGACATTTCACGGCTTTCCGGGCATCCTTGGGCGCAGGAGGAGCCTATGACCCTATTGACCCTGCTCGACTATGCCTCGGTGGTGATTTTCGCGCTGACCGGAGCCTTGGTCGCCAGCCGCGCGCAGTTGGACCTGATCGGCTTTGCCTTTCTGGCCTGCCTGACGGGCATGGGCGGCGGCACGTTGCGCGACGTGTTGCTGGACCGGAACCCAGTGTTCTGGATCGCCGACCCAACCTATCTGGCGGTGGCCTGCACCTCGGCTGTGGTGGTGTTTTTCACCGCGCACCGGCTGGAAAGCCGCTATTCCGCGATCCTCTGGCTGGACGCGGTGGCCTTGGGCGTGGCGGTGGCGGCGGGGGCGGGGATTGCCTCTGGATTGGGGTTGCCGCCGGTGATCGTGGTGGTGATGGGCATTGCCACGGGCTGCGCCGGGGGGCTGGCGCGCGACGTGGTCGCCAACGAGGTGCCCTTGGTGTTGAAGCAGGGCGAGCTTTACGTGACATGTGCGCTGGCCGGATCGGTGGCGTTGATCGTCGCGCAGGGGCTGGGGCTTGGGCCCTCCGTTGCCGCCATCGCCTGCGCGGTGACCACGGTGGGGTTGCGCGCAGGCAGTATCGCGCTGGGCTGGCGGTTGCCGGTGTATAAACCGCGCCCGCCGCGCCAGTGAGCTGCGTTATTGCAGGTCGGCAAAGGCCTTGGCTAGACGTTCCCCGGCCTCGATGACCCGCGCGCGCGGTGTGGCAAAGTTGAACCTGAGGAAGGTCTCGCCCCCGGTGCCAAAGGTCGTGCCGTGGTTGGCGGCGATGTGCGCATCTTTTTCCACGCGAGAGGTGAATTCGTCGCGCGTCATGCCGGTGCCGGCAAAATCGACCCACGCGAGGTAAGTGGACTCCATCGGCATCGAGGCCAGCCCGGGAATAGCGTTGACCGCCGCGTCAAAGGCCCTGCGGTTGCCGTCGAGATAGGTCACCAACTCATCCACCCAGGCCGCGCCTTCGGGGGAGTAAGCCGCCGTCGCCATGAACAAGCCAAAGGAGTTTGGCGAAATCCCCAAGGCCCCCATCCGCGCTGCGAACCGCGCCCGCAGGTCGTCGTCGGCGATGATCACATTGCCCAGATGGCTGCCCGCGATGTTGAAGGTCTTGGTGGTCGCGGTCATCATCACCAAGCGCTCCTTGATGCCGTCATCGACCAGGGGCATGGGGATGTGGCTGTGACCGGGCATCACCAGATCGTGGTGAATCTCGTCCGAGACAAGGATCAAGTCATGGCGCTTGGCAAACTCCGCCACGCCCTTGAGCTCTGCCCGAGACCACACACGCCCACCGGGGTTGTGCGGCGAACACAGGATCACCATCCGCTCATTGCCCGTCATTTGCGAGTCATAGGCGTCGAAATCCATCTCGTAGCGGCCATCGCGCAGCGCCAAGGGGCACTCGACCACCTCGCGCCCCGCCGCTTTGATCGTGCGCGCGAAGGCGTGATAGACAGGTGTGAACAGCACAACGCCGTCGCCGGGCTTGGTAAAGGCGTCGATGCACAGCCCGGTGCCGTTCACCAAACCATGGGTCGAGAAAATCCACTCAGGGCGGATGTGCCAGCCGTGACGTTCGGCCATCCACCACTGGATCGACGCCTTGTAGGCGGCATCATCGCCGAAATAGCCATAAACGCCGTGGCCGGTCATGCGTTCAAGGGCGGATTGCACGCAGGCGGGCGGGCGGAAATCCATGTCGGCGACCCACATGGACAAGCCGTCGGACGCGGGGACACCGTAGATGTCTTCCATCATGTCCCACTTGACCGAATGGGTGCCAAAGCGGTCGATTTCTTCGTCAAAACGGCTCATCGGATGTCCTTTCCTCGATTTGATGCGGGGACCAAATCTTTTTCAAAAGATTTGCAAATTCCTTGAAAGGAATTTGGTTGCCCATCAGTCCCCCGATGCGCGTCCCTTCGCAAGGGCGAATTTGCCCCATTCCGCGCGCTTCACACAGTTGCGATTTCTGCCACAACCGCCTAAGTCCAAGGTCATGAAACGCCCGATCCTGATCCACCCCGACCCGCGCCTCAAAAAGGTTTGCACCCCCGTGCCCGATATTTCGGACGAACTGCGGGTGTTGGCCGATGACATGCTGGAAACCATGTATGATGCGCCGGGCATTGGTCTGGCCGCGCCGCAGATCGGCGTTATGGATCGCCTTGTCGTGCTCGATTGCGTCAAGGAAGAGGACGGCCCGCCGCGCCCTCTGGTCATGTTCAACCCGCGCATCATCGCGTCCTCGGACGAGCAGAACGTCTACGAAGAGGGCTGCCTGTCGATCCCCGATCAATACGCCGAGGTCACCCGCCCCAAGATGGTGCAGGTGGAGTGGCTCGACCGCGACGGCAACCTGCAAACCGAAGAGTTCGATGGCCTCTGGGCGACCTGCGTCCAGCATGAAATCGACCACCTCGAAGGCAAGCTCTTCATCGATTACCTCAAGCCGCTCAAGCGCCAGATGATCACCCGCAAGATGGTCAAGCTCAAGAAAGAGCGCGCGCGGGAACGCGCGTGACGGCTCTGCCGATCCTGCACTGGCCCGACCCGCGCCTGTCGCAGGTCTGTGCGCCGGCTGATCCCGCCGAGGTGGGCGGGCTGATCTCCGATATGTTCGAAACGATGTATGCCGCGCCGGGGCGGGGGCTGGCTGGCCCTCAGGTCGGGGCCATGCTGCGTGTTTTTGTCATGGATGCTGGATGGAAGGACGGGGACAAGACGCCCTTGGCCTGTATCAACCCGTCGATCCTCGCTGCCTCTGACGAGTTGGTTCCCAGCGCCGAAGGTTGCCTGTCGATGCCCGGCGTCACCGCGCTGACCCAGCGCCATGCCGAAATCACGCTGGCATTCACCGACCTTGCAGGCCAGCCGCAGCAGCGCGCCCTCACCGGGTTCGAGGCGATCTGCGCCCAGCACGAGCTCGACCATCTCGATGGCATCATGCACTTTGACCGTATGGCGCCGGGGGACCGCGCCGCCCTTTTGTCCCGTTACGAGGCTTTGTCATGACCGTTCGCCCTTGTTTGCCGTACCCCGATAAGCGCTTGAAAACCAAGGCCGCTCCGGTCGAGGCCATCACCGATGAGGTCCGCGCCGTCTGGCAGGACATGATCGACACGATGGAGGATATGCCCGGCGTCGGCATGGGTGCGCCGCAGATCGGCGTGCTGCTGCGGCTTGCCGTGGTTGATGCTTCGGACGCGCGCGGGCAGGTGGTGCGCATGGCCAACCCCGAGATCCTGCACGCCTCTGTCCAGTTGCGCGAACACGAGGAAGCCAGCCCCAACCTGCCGGGCGTCTCCGCCGTGATCAAGCGCCCCCGCGCGGTGACCGTGCGCTATATGGACGAGCATGGCGAGACGGTGGAAAAGGACTTTGTCGGGCTCTGGGCGACCTCGGTCCAGCACCAGATCGACCACCTCAACGGCAAGCTTTTCATCGACCACCTTAGCCGCGCCAAACGCGACATCCTTGTGCGCCGCGCCAAGAAGCTGCGGGCCGGGTAACCCAAGCAAAAGGATCAGCTGATGCGCGTTATCTTTATGGGATCGCCCGATTTTTCCGTGCCGGTGCTGGATGCGCTGGTGCAGGCCGGGCATGAGATCGCCGCCGTCTACTGCCAACCGCCAAGGCCCGCCGGACGCGGCAAAAAGGACCGTCCGACGCCGGTCCACGCCCGCGCGCTGGACCTCGGGCTAGAGGTGCGCCATCCAGTCAGCCTGAAATCGGACGAAGAGACGGCAGCCTTCGCCGCGTTGAACGCCGATGTGGCGGTGGTGGTGGCCTATGGCTTGATCCTGCCGCAGGCGATCCTCGACGCGCCCAAGGCAGGCTGTCTGAACATCCACGCTTCGCTGTTGCCGCGGTGGCGCGGGGCCGCGCCGATCCACCGGGCGATCATGGCGGGTGACGCGCAGACCGGCATTTGCATCATGCAGATGGAAGCGGGTCTGGACACCGGCCCCGTCTTGCTGCGCGAGGCGACGGACATTGGCGCGACCGAAACCACCGGCCAGTTGCACGACCGCCTCAGCGCCATGGGCGCGGCGCTGATCGTCACCGCGCTGGATCGCTTGCCAGAGCTGACGCCCCAGCCGCAGCCCGAGGACGGCGTGACCTATGCGGCCAAGATCGACAAGGCCGAGGCCGCCGTCGACTGGACCAAATCCGCCTCCGAGATCACCCGCCAGATCAATGGCCTGTCGCCGTTTCCCGGCGCGTGGACCATGCAAGACGGTCAGCGGATCAAGCTGCTGGCCGCCGCGCCCGCCACCGGCAATGGTCCCGCAGGCACCGCGCTGGACGACGCGTTAACCATTGCCTGCGGGCAGGGGGCCTTGACCATCACCCGCGCGCAACGCGCTGGCAAAGGCGCGCAGGATGCGGCACCCTTCTTGCTCGGTAACCCGGTGCCGCGCGGCACGCAACTTGGAGGATAGGCCATGTTCCCAGTCTTGATCGGCACCGTCGTCATTGCGGGAATCATTGGCTATGCCTCTGAGAAAACAGGCTTTACCAAGAACGGCATCATCCCCAGCATCATCATCTGCGTTGGCGGTGCGTTCCTGTTCTACTTCGTCCAGATCATGTTTCACATTGGATTCCGCTCTCCGGGGCTGAATGCGATTGCGGCCTCGATCGGGGCGCTCTTGATCGTGCCAACCCACTGGCGCGGCCGCCGCTAGGGCGATTTCGGTCGCCTTCCCAGAGCCGCCGCGTTAACCTAAAACGAGGCAACAGGAGACCCCCATGCCCATCCTCTGGCTTATTGTCGTCGGCGCGGCTGCGGGCTTTGTCGCGACGCGGATCATGGACCTGAAAACTGGCCTGTTCGAAACCGTTGCCATCGGTATCGGCGGTGCCTTGATCGGCGGGCTGATCCTGCGGTTCCTCTTGGTCATCACCGGAATGGCGGCAGGCATCGTCGGGACGGTGCTGGGCGCGATTGTGCTGATTTTTATCCTAAAGGCTATCCGTCGCTAAGTCTGTGCACCTATGCACGGATCATGCGCAGTTGTCGGGCTTTGTCCGGGCGGCGCTTAGCGCTACCTCTGGGTCCAAGCGATTAGGAGGATCCCATGGGACAATTGGTACACGGCGAATGGCAAACCGGCTGGTATGACACCGACAAACACGGCGGCAAGTTCGTGCGCACCACATCCGGTTTCCGCAACTGGATCACCAAGGACGGCAGCGCCGGCCCCAGCGGCAAGGGCGGTTTCAAGGCCGAGCCGAACCGCTATCACCTGTATGTCAGCTATGCCTGCCCCTGGGCGCACCGGGCCTTGATCTTTCGCGAACTCAAGGGGTTACAAGACCTTATCACCGTTTCCGTGGTGCACCCTTACATGCTGCAAGACGGCTGGACCTTTGACAAGGATTTCGCCGGGGCGACCGGGGATACGCTGTACGACCTGCCGTTCCTGCGCGACATCTACACCAAGGCCGACCCGGATGTGTCGGGCAAGGTCACGGTGCCGATCCTCTGGGACAAGCACCAAAAAACTATCGTGTCGAACGAAAGCTCGGAAATCATCCGCATGTTCAACGAGGCGTTTGACGATCTCACCGGCAACACCGACGACTACTGGCCCCAAGAGCTGCGCGAGGCGATCGAGCCGGTGAACGCGCGCATCTATGACACGGTGAACAACGGGGTCTACAAGTCAGGCTTTGCCACTTCGCAAGAGGCCTATGATGAGGCGGTTGCCGAGCTGTTCGACAGCCTCGACTGGCTCGAAGAGCGTCTGGGCAAGGGCCGTTACCTGATGGGCGATCAGATCACCGAGGCCGACTGGCGGCTGTTCACGACGCTCATCCGCTTTGACAAGGTCTACCACGGGCACTTCAAATGTAACCGCAACCGGATCGTGGATTTCCCGAACCTGTGGGGCTACGTGCGTGAGTTGTACCAATGGCCGGGCGTCGCTGAAACGGTGAATTTCGACCATATTACAAGCCATTACTACTATAGCCACGATATGGTGAACCCCACGCGCATCGTCCCCGTCGGCCCTGATCTGGACCTGATGTCACCGCATGGCCGCGAGGTCTTGAAGGCCGCTTAATTGGCGTGCGCGTAATGCGATACCATCTCGGCAAGGTCGGATGGTTCCGTTGAGCTCGGCAGAAACGCGCAGGCGTTGGTGCTGTGTTTGAAAATCGAGCCATCCGAAAAGAATGTCGAGTCGGTGACAAACACCACCCGCGCGTCCGGCTGTCGAAACTGGGCAAAGTCCGCCACCGCGAGCGATGCGCCGCCCTTTAGGCGCACGTTCATCACGATGACTTGGAACGCCATCTGGTCGATCAGGTCGAATGCCGCGTCTACCGTCGTCGCCACGACAACCTCAGCGCCCATCCTTTCGAGATGGCGCTTCCACAGCGCGGCCAGAGGCACGGTGCTCTCGGCGATCAGTATTTTCACTGTAGCAACTCCGATGGACTCAGGTGGTGCCTCCCGCCATCAGGATTCGTTCACGAAGCTGAATAAAACGTTAACGCGCGAATTTGTTCAAAGAACACAGGTGGAACGTTGGCAATTTGCTGCGCATTCCTGTCCTTGCTTGCCCGCCGCGTCCTGCTAGTCTGCGCGCCAACGCAGCGAATGAGGTAGGACATGCGGATAAAAGCAGCGATCTTGGGATGCCTGATGGCCAGCGCGGCACAGGCACAAAGCGTCCCTTGCGGCGGGGGATTCGGATCGTTCGTCGACGGGCTCAAGGCCGAGGCCATCGCCGGCGGGCATGACGCCGCCACGGTGAACCGCTTTTTCGCAGGCGTCAGCCAAAGCGCAGCGGTGCTCAAGGCCGACCGCCGTCAGGGCATCTTTCAGGACCCGTTCATCACCTTTTCGCGCAAGTTGATCAGCCAGAGCCGTCTCGACAAGGGGCGTCAGATGGGCCAGCGCTATGCCTCGGTCTTTGATCGCATCCAGACCGATTACGGCATCGCGCCGGGGGTTTTGCTGGCCTTTTGGGCGTTTGAAACCGATTACGGCGCGTTCCAAGGGGATTTCAACACCGCAAACGCGCTGGTGACCCTGGCCCATGACTGCCGCCGCCCCGAGATTTTCCGACCGCAGATTTTCGCTGCGCTGACGCTGTATGAGCATGGCGATTTCGACCCGCGCACGACCACCGGCGCCTGGGCGGGCGAGATCGGCATGGTGCAGATGCTGCCCAAGGATATCCTTGAAAACGGCGTTGATGGCGACGGCGACGGGCATGTGACGCTGAAAACCTCGGCGCCTGATGCGCTGCTGTCCGGGGCCAAGATGCTCAGCCATCTCGGTTGGCGTCCGAACGAGCCGTGGCTTCAGGAAATCACCATGCCCGCCGATTTCGACTGGTCCCAGACGGGCCTTGAGGTGACCAAATCCGTCGCCGAATGGGAACAGCTTGGCGTGCGCGCGCGCGCGGGGCAGCTGGACGACGGGCGCTTGCAGGCGTCGATCATCCTGCCGCAGGGGCGTTTCGGCCCCAAGTTCATCGCCTACCCGAATTTCAACGTCTATTTCGAGTGGAATCAAAGCTTTACCTACGTTCTGACCGCGGCCTATTTCGGCACCCGCCTGATGGGCGCGCCGGTTTACGATGCGGGCAACCCAGAACCGGGCTTGCAAGGCGCGCAGATGAAGCAGCTTCAGACCAAACTCGCTGCCATGGGCTATGACGTGGGCGCGATTGACGGCATCCTTGGCGCGGGCACCCGCGCGGCGGTGCGCGATGTGCAAGCGAAACTGGGAATGCCCGCCGACGCTTGGCCGACGGCTGAGTTGTTGAACCGGCTGTAAAACAGCGCAGGGGGCCATCGCGCCCCCTTTCCTTTAGGAAATGATCTCGAACTTGGTCACATCGACCATGCCCCGGTCGGTGATCTTGAGCGCCGGAATGACCGGCAGCGCCAGAAAGGCCAGCTGCAAGAACGGCTCTTCCAGCGTGACACCCAAGGATTTAGCCGCCTCTCGCAGCGCGACGAGGTGATCCCGCACCACTTCGAACGGCTCCAGCGACATGAGGCCCGCGACCGGCAACGCCAGCTCGGCCAGCACCTCGCCATCCTTGACCACGACAAAGCCGCCCTCGATCTCTGACAGCCGGTTCGCCGCCGCGGCCATGTCGTCGTAGGACACCCCCACGCAGGCGATGTTGTGGTGGTCATGGCAAACGGTCGAGGCAATCGCCCCCGCCTGCAACCCGAACCCGCGCACGAATCCCGTCGCGATATTGCCGTTCTTGCCGTGTCGCTCGACCACGGCGATGCGCACCAGATCGCGGCTGACGTCCGGGGCCTTGTCGCCATCGACGATCTCGATGTCCTCATGCAGGTGGTCGGTCAGGATCTGGCCTTCGCGAATGCCGATCACGTCGGTTTCGGCCTTGTTGGCGCGGGCGCGGAAATCGCTTGGCGTTACGCGCGGCGCCTTGACTGATCCGCGCCCCACGGGGTCGATCACCTCGCGCGCCGCAAAGGCCGCATCATTCAGCACAACGCCCCCCGCCATCACCAGCCGCGCATCGCAATCCTCCAGCGAGCCAAGCGCGACGATGTCCGCCCGCTTGCCCGGCGCGATCATGCCGCGATCCTTCAGGCCAAAGGCCTCGGCCGCCGACAGGCTCGCCGCGCGGTACACGGCCAAGGGCGATGTCCCAAGGGAAATCATCTCGCGGATCATATAGTCCAAGTGCCCATATTCCCCGATATCCAAGGGGTTACGGTCGTCGGTGCACAGACACATATAGGGCGCGGTCCGCTCATCCAGCAGCGGGCGCAGCGCGTGCATATCCTTGGACACCGACCCTTCGCGGATCAAAACCCGCATCCCCTTGCGCAGTTTTTCCAAGGCCTCCTCGGCGCTGGTCGCCTCATGCTCGGTCCGAATGCCAGCGGCCACATAGGCGTTCAAATCCTTGCCCGACAGCAGGGGGCAATGCCCGTCCACATGCCCGCCCTCGAACAATCGCAGCTTGGCCATTGCCTCCGGGTCGCGGTAAATCACGCCGGGATAGTTCATGAACTCCGCCAGCCCAAGCCCCGACGGATGCCCCATGAGCCCGGCAATGTCCTCGGCCACCAGCTCGGCCCCGGCGGTCTCCATATGGGTCGAGGGCACACAAGACGACAGCTGCACGCGAATATCCATCAGCGTCCGCATCGAGGCCTCTTGGAAATAGCGCACGCCCTCGGCGCCGATCACATTGGCAATCTCATGCGGGTCGCAAATCGCCGTGGTCACCCCGCGTGGCCCGACGCAGCGATCAAACTCGAACGGCGTCACAAGGGACGACTCGATATGCAAATGCGTGTCAATAAACCCCGGCACCAGCACAAGGCCCGACACATCAATGACCTCGCGCCCTTCGTAGGCGTCAAACACCCCGACGATCACGCCATCACAAATTGCCACATCGCCGTCCAGCATCTCGCCGGTGATCAGGTCGAACACCCGCCCGCCGCGCAAGACGATATCCGCCACCTCATCGCCGCGCCCCTGCGCAATCCGCCGCTCCAAATCCGCCATGCCGTTCCCTCTGCTACGCACAGAAAACTAAAGCACACCCCCCAAAGACACGCCACCCACCCCTTCTTCTCTTTCCAAATATCCCGGGGGAGGCCGCAAGGCCGGGGGCAGAGCCCCTTTTTGCTCACCTGTGGCAGAGCGCCCTTTTTGCCCTTATGAACAGAGACCCCATCGCAAATTTGGCCCCTGAAAATCTGCCTTTCAGGACGTGGTTGCAAAACCCAACGCAAAATCGTTCACTGCCCGCAAATCAAAAACAGGGAGCCTCCAATGACCCGTCTTCTCACCTCCGCCCTCGCGCTTGGCCTCGCCACGCAGGCCGCCGCAAACTGCGACAGCGTCACCTTCTCGGACGTCGGCTGGACCGACATCACCGCCACCACCGCCGCGACCACGCTGGTGTTGGACGCGCTGGGCTATGAAACCGACATCAAGGTCCTCTCCGTGCCGGTGACCTACACCTCCATGGCCGAAGGCGACATCGACGTCTTCCTTGGCAACTGGATGCCCACGATGGAGGCCGACATCGCCCCCTACCGTGACGCGGGCACCGTCGACACCGTGCGCGCCAACCTCGAAGGCGCGAAATACACGCTCGCTACCAACGCCAAAGGCGCCGAGCTGGGCATCAAGGACTTCGCCGACATCGCCGCCCAGGCCGATGCGCTGGACGAAACCATCTACGGCATCGAGCCGGGCAACGATGGCAACCGTCTGATCATGGACATGATCTCGGCCAACGCCTTTGGTCTCGACGGCTTTGACGTCAAGGAAAGCTCCGAGCAGGGGATGCTCGCGCAGGTGGGCCGCGCCGTGAAACGCGAAGAGCCGGTCGTCTTCCTCGCGTGGGAGCCGCACCCGATGAACGCCAACTACGACCTGACCTACCTGACCGGTGGCGACGACTACTTTGGCCCGAACCTCGGCGGTGCAACCGTCTACACCAACACCCGCGCGGGCTATGTGGACGCCTGCCCGAACGTGGGCAAGCTGCTGACGAACCTCGAATTCTCCCTCGCGATGGAGAACGAGATCATGGGCGCCATCCTCGATGACGGCGCAGAGCCCCAGGACGCGGCCAAGGCATGGCTGTCCGCCAACACCGGCGTGCTGGACGGCTGGCTCGACGGTGTGACCACCAAGGACGGCAGCGACGCGATGGCGGCGGTCAAAGCGGCGCTGAACTAAGCCTACCCTGATAAACCTTAAGGCCCCGTCACCCGGCGGGGCCTTTTTCATGCGCCTTTGCATCGAATTGTCGGCAAATGGCAGGGCAGGATGAAAGGAGCGGTTAACTCTCCACGCGGTATCCATGTCTAGCTCAAAAGGGGCTGGGCTGTTTAGGAACGCTTGCGAGGATCGCGCCATGTATACGCCGATTATTCTGGGAACCGGACTGACCGGCTATAACTACGTCGCGCGCACCCGCGACGAGCAGCAGGAAGTGATGCAGAAATCACCCCAGGTGAACCGCGATACCACCTATTTCAAAGAGAAAATGCAGACCATCCAGACCTCGGACGAGCTGCTGGATGATCGCGCGCTTTTGCGTGTGGCGCTTGGTGCCTTTGGCTTGGACGAAGACGTCAACAACCGTGCTTTCCTCAAGAAAATCCTCGATTCGGATCTGACCGATCGCCTGTCTTTGGCCAACCGTCTGTCTGACAAACGTTACCTCGCCTTTGCCAAGGCCTTTAACTTCGCCGGCGAGACGGCGCAGACCCCCGATACCCGCACCGGCTCTGAGGTGGCCCAAGCCTTGGCCGATGTCGAAAGCGCCGATGACCTGCTGAACGATCCCTCCTTGCTGCGTGCGACGCTCAAGAACTTCGGTTTGGAAAAGGATGTGGGCAACACCTATTTCCTCAAGCAAGTGCTCGAATCTGACGTCACCGACGAGACCTCCTTTGCCAACCGGCTTGGGGATGCGCGCTATGCCGAACTGGCCGAGGCCTTTGGCTTTGCGCAAAAGGTCAATCGCCCCGATGGCATCTACGGCTTTGCCGAAATCTTCGAGGGCCGCGTCGAGGATTTCCAAACCGCCGAGGACCTGTTTGACGACCCCGAAGCCTTTGCCGCCACGCTCAGCATTTTCGGCCTCGAAGATGACCAATACAACATCGATTTCCTCACCGATGTGCTCAACTCTGACCTTGGCGACCCCGAGTCCGTGGCCAATCAGCAGGACAACCCCAACTACGTCGCCATGACCAAACTGTTCGGTTTCTTCGACCGGGCCGAAGCGGTGGCCAATGATTGGACCTTTGACAGCAAGTTGCAGGACTATGTCGACGTCATGTCCACCCGCATGGACGAGCAGATCGAACAGCCCAAAGACCTGTTCAACGACGTGCGTCTGATGTTGGCGACCTTCAACCTGTTTGACCTGCCGTCGCGCGATGACCGCGTCTCCTTTGCCAGCCGCATTCTGGAATCCGACCGGGATGTGCCGACCTCGCTGGTCAACTCCATCACCGACCCGCGCTATCAGGCCTTTTACAACGCCTTCGATTTCACCGAACCGCCTCAGGGGCGCGTCTATCCCGAAGGGTTTGCCGACGCGATTGTTGAGAACTACCTGGACCGCCAGTTCGAAATCGCCGCCGGTGAGGCCGATCCCACCATGCGCGTGGCCCTGTCGATCGAACGCGACCTAAGCCAACTGCTGAGCAACTCCACCGCAAATGATTCGCGGTGGTACGGCGTCATGGCGTCGAAACCCCTGCGCGAAGTCTTTGAGACCGTCTTTCAACTGCCGTCGGACAGCTTTGGCACGCTGGACGTGGAACGCCAGCTCGAAGACCTCAAGGCCCGCGCCGAACGGTTCTTTGGCACGGATAAACTGGCGGATTTTGCCAATGACGACAATCTCAAGGAACTGCGCCGCCGGTATCTGGTACAAAAGGAGGCACTGAATTTCGCGCCGGTGTCCTCTACCAACGTTGTGCTGAGCCTGCTAAGCGGGGCATCCGCCGGTGGTGGGCTGTTGGGCTCTTGATTGCGTATTGCGCAATCAGCAAATCCGCATCACGCATAAACTTGGGGCGCTGACCCAAGCTGCCGCTTTCCATTCGTACCGCTTCCCGTTTATATTGACTGGCGAGTTAATAAACGGGGGCGCGCGTGGACTGGCTGACCGAGAACAAAATCCCAGTGGGGGACGTGGCAGAGGCCGCATTCGACTGGGCGCAGGATCACGGCGAAACCCTGTTTGATGCGATGGCCTTCGCGATGGAAGCGTTGATCGACGGCATCCTTTGGGTGCTGCAAACGCCGCCGCCCTTGGCTGTTGTCCTTGTGTTTGTCGCCGCGACCTTTGCCCTGCACCGCCGGTGGCAGCCCGCGCTGCTGGTGCTGCTCGGCTTTCTGTTCATCCTCAACCAAGGCTATTGGGAAGAAACGACCGAGAGCTTGACGCTGGTTCTTTCGGCCTGCGTCGTTTGCATGGGGATCGGCGTGCCCATCGGTATCGCGGTGGCCCATCGGCCAAGGCTCTATGCGTGGATGCGCCCCATCCTCGACCTGATGCAGACCCTGCCGACCTTTGTCTATCTTATTCCGGCCATTGTGTTTTTCGGCATCGGCATGGTGCCCGGTCTGATCGCCACGGTGATCTTTGTCGTGCCCGCGCCGATCCGGTTGACCCACTTGGGCATCTCGTCGACCCCCAAGGCTCTGATCGAAGCGGCCGACGCATTTGGCGCGACCCCCAGCCAAAAACTGTGGAAGGTCGAGCTGCCCTCGGCCCTGCCGCAGATTATGGCGGGGCTGAACCAGACCATCATGCTGTCGCTGTCGATGGTGGTGATCGCGGCGCTTGTCGGAGCCGATGGCCTTGGCGTGCCGGTGGTGCGGGCGCTGAACCGAGTGGACACGGGGCTGGGCTTTGAGGCCGGTCTGATCATCGTCGTCGTCGCGATCATGCTGGATCGCGCCCTGCGCTGGGAGGGCCGCAAATGACCGCCGTTTCCTTTGACAACGTCTCGATCATCTTTGGCGAGCAGCCGCACAAAGCCTTGCCGCTCGCCGATCAACACCAGTCGCGCGCCGAAATTCAGGACGCCACGGCCCAGGTCCTTGGCGTGCACAATTGCTCGCTTGACGTCGAAGAGGGCGAGATCTTGGTGCTTATGGGCCTGTCCGGCTCGGGCAAGTCAACTTTGTTGCGTGCGGTCAATGGGTTGAACCCGGTGGTGCGCGGCGCGGTGCGGGTGCATGACGGGCAAGAGATGGTCGATGTGACATCCTGTTCGGGGCAAAAGCTGCGTGAGATGCGCCAGAGCCGCGTCGCCATGGTGTTCCAGCAATTCGGCCTGCTGCCGTGGCGGACCGTGGCGGAAAACGTCGGTTTCGGCTTGGAGCTGGCGGGGCAATCGACGGCGAAACGCACCGAAACGGTCAAGCAGCAACTGGCGCTTGTGGGCCTGTCCGACTGGGCCGATCACAAAGTCGGCGAGCTGTCCGGTGGGATGCAGCAGCGCGTCGGTCTGGCCCGCGCCTTTGCCACGCAGGCCCCGATCCTGTTGATGGATGAGCCGTTTTCGGCGCTTGATCCGTTGATTCGGACGCGGCTTCAGGACGAGCTGCTCGACCTGCAACGCGACCTCAAGCGCACCATCATCTTTGTCAGTCACGACCTCGACGAGGCGTTCAAGATCGGCAACCGCATCGCCATCATGGAAGGCGGGCGGATCGTGCAGGTCGGCACCCCGCGCGAGATCTTTTCGAACCCGGCGTCGGACTATGTGGCTGAATTCGTTGCGAATATGAACCCGCTGGGGGTGCTGACCGCCCGCGACGTGATGGAGCCGGGGACCGGCCAGCAAAGCACAGACATCGAAACGCCGATCCGCGAGTTGATGCCCCTGCTGCGTCACGGCCCGCTGACCGTCATGGAAAACGGCACCGCCATGGGCCGCGTGACCACCGACAGCCTTGTGGCGCGGCTGTCGGCGTAAGGCTTAACGGATCAGGCGCTTGATCCCGGCGGCGTGGGCGGGGCCCGCGCCAATCGTGTCGGCGCACAGATCGCGGGCGGCGTCCAGCACGTCGCCCTCGACGATGCGGTCGATCAGACCCCATGTCAGCGCTTCTTCGACCGGGATTTTCTGACCGGCCATCAGGATCATCTTGGCGCGGCTGGTCCCGGCCAGCGCGGCCAAGCGCACGGGGTCGGAGGGCTGCGGCAGAAAGCCGAGCTTCATCACCGGGTAAAACACCTTGGCCCCCGGCACCGAAATCCGCAGATCGCAGGCGAGGAACATGCCCATGGCGCCGCCCGCCACCGTACCGTTCAGCGCGCAGACAGTCAGCCCATCGAGCCGCGCAATCGCCCCCGACAGCCGTTCCCACAGCGGCGAGACCGCCAGCCCGGCGCGCGCCGCGTCCAGATCGGCCCCGGCGGAAAAGACCTTGCCCGCGCCGGTCAGCACCAGCGCGCGCGCCTCTCGGGCGCTTTCGGCAATCTCGCACAGGTGTCCGAGCATCTCGGGCGTTAGCGAGTTCGCCTTTTCGGGGCGGTTGATCGTGGCAATCCACAGCCCATCGTCTTGTTTTACAAGGTCAATCATGCCAGCCCCAAGGTCTTGCGGATACCTTCGTCGCGCAGGGAAATCTCGTCCCCGAGGAACCCGTCAGCCGCCTCGGACGCCATCCAGACCAAAGCCTTGGCGGGCCATTCGGGCGGCACATGGTCGGACCAGTCCAGCTGGCTGACCGGGTTGATGCCGCTGGCCTTGATGTCGCGCTGCATCTGCGTGGCGACCGTGCCAGGGGACAGCGAAATCGCGCGGATGCCCTGATCGCCGTATTCCTTGTGCACCATCTTGGTCAGCATCAGGGCCCCGGCCTTGGACGAACAGTACTGCGACCAGCCTTCGACCGGGCCGTGCGCCGCGCCCGAACCGATGGTCAGGATCGAGCCGCTGCCTTGCTCCAGCATGACCGGCAAGCCCGCGCGCATCCCGTGAAAAACGCCCTTGAGGTTGATGTCGATGACTTCGCCCCATTTGTCGGGGTCGGCCTCGGCCATGCGCGCGATCGGCTCAATCACGCCGGCGTTGTTCACCAGAATATCGAGGCTGCCGTGCGCCTTGAGGCAATTTGCCACGGCCTGCTCGAACTCCCAGTAGCGGGCAATATCGCAGGGGATCGCAACCGCTTGCGCGCCGATTTCCCCCGCCAGTTCGGCAATCGCCTCGGCCGATCGGGCGACCAGCGCCACCTTGGCCCCGGCAGCGGCAAAGGCGCGGGCGGCCTCTGCGCCGATGCCGCGGCTGGCGCCTGTGATCATCACTGTCTTGCCGGTCAAATCCATGGGATGCCTCCTGAAGCTGTGTCGAAAATCGTGGTAAAGGCTGAAGAGTATGGAATCCAGTCCCTTGACCATTGCGCCCATGGCCCCGAAGTTGAAAGCACAGATTTAAGAACACTCAGAGAGGTGGATTATGAAACGCTATGCAACGGCCTCGGCGCTTGCGCTGATCGCGATGGCAGGCCCGTCGTTCGCGGATGTGACGCCCCAGCAGGTCTGGGACGACCTCGAAACCTACTACGCGAACAGCCTTGGCTATCCGGTCACGGCGACCGAGACGATGGACGGCACCTCTTTGGTTCTGAGCGACATCACCTTTGGGGTCGACATCCCCGAAGAGGACGCGCGCGTCGACATCAAGATGCCGCAGATCACGCTGGCCGACAACGGCGACGGGACGGTCACCATGACCCTGCCGGACAGCGCGCCGATCACGGTTTTCATCAACGAAGATGGCGAGCAGGTGGGCGAAGTGGTGGTCGAGATGACCGCGCCGTCGTTCAAGGCGCTGATCTCGGGCACCGAGGCCAGCATGAACTACGACATTTCTGCTGATCAGCTGGGCTATACCCTGACCAAGCTGGTGGCCGAGGGCGAAGAGATCACCCGCGACATGCTGCGCGCCGATGTGGCCATGGGGCCGATCTCGGGCACCATGTCGGTAATGAACTCGGATGGCCTGCGGTCGATGGCGCAGGAATTTTCCTATGGTAACCTGACCTATGATCTGGCCTTCCAAGAGCCGGGCGGTTCGGATGCGGGCATGTTCAAGGGGATGCTGAACGGGCTGTCCGTGGCGGGCGAAACCGCGATCCCGACGGATGTCGATTTCGAAGACCCCACCGCGCTGTTCGGCTCTGGGCTGATGATCGACCTCGTCATGGCGCACCAAGGTGGGCAGACCGATTTCTCGGTGACCGAGCGCAAGGGCACCACTGTCGGC
The DNA here is from genome assembly GCF_900176475.1 of Tropicibacter naphthalenivorans. Classification (GTDB taxonomy): domain Bacteria; phylum Pseudomonadota; class Alphaproteobacteria; order Rhodobacterales; family Rhodobacteraceae; genus Tropicibacter; species Tropicibacter naphthalenivorans. The sequence goes on along the minus strand of NZ_FWXX01000004.1, from coordinate 75,027 downwards.
AAGATGTCGTCTGACGCGGGTGAATTTGGCGTCGCCTTCTCGGCAGAGCAGATGATCTACGCCGTCTCGGCCACCGCGCTGGATGTCGAGCTGTCCGGCCCCGAGCTGCCGCTGCCGATCAGCTTTGCGATGCAGGATCTGGGCTTCAGCTTTGAGCTGCCGCTGAAAAAGTCGGACGCGCCGCAGGATGCGTCGATCTCGCTGGTGCTGGCAGAGTTCACCATGGCGGACATGCTGTGGAACATCTTTGATCCCGGCGCGATCCTGCCGCGCGATCCGGCCACCGTGGCCGCCAACCTCGAGGCCAAGGTCACGCCCTACGTCGATCTGGCGGACGAAGAGACCTACGACGTGGATGTCCCCGGCGAGCTGAACGAAGTCACCCTGACCGATCTGGTGATCTCGGCTGCGGGCGGCACGATCCTTGGCGAAGGCGCGTTCACCTTTGACAACTCTGATCTGGACAGCTTTGACGGGATGCCGCGCCCCGAAGGCCAGCTGGATTTTCAGATTTCCGGGGCCAATGGCTTGATCGACAACCTGATCACCATGGGGCTGCTGCCGGAACAGGATGCCATGGGCGTGCGCATGATGCTGGGCATGTTCACCGTGCCGGGCGACGAGCCGGACACCGCGACCTCGTCCATCGTGGTGAACGAGCAGGGCCACGTGCTGGCGAACGGTCAGCGGATCAAGTGACCTTAGACAGGTTCGATGCGAGAAGGGCGGGGTGTGATCCCCGCCCTTTTTGGTTTTTTGCTCAGTCGCGCAGGGCGGGCAGGCCGACCCCGGTGCTGTCAAAGCCGCCATCCACAGCGACGATCTGCCCGGTGACGTAGGACGCCTTTTCGGAACAGAGGAAACAGATCACCTCGGCCAGTTCCCGCTCTGACCCGTAGCGGTTCAGCGGGATGGCGTCGTGATAGGCGGCGATGATTTCGGGCGAGTGCACGGCCATCGAAAGCTTGGTTTTGACCGGGCCGGGGGCGACGCAGTTGACGCGGATGTTGTATTCGCCCAGCTCGGCGGCATGCTGTTTGGTCAGCTGGATGACAGCGGCCTTGGAGGTGCCATAGGCCACCCGCAGCGTCGAGGCGCGCAGACCCGAGATCGAGGCGATATTGAGGATCGCGCCCTGGGTTTCTTTCAGCGCGTCGGTGCAGGCCTGGGTGCACAGGAAGACGCCGTCGAGGTTCGTTTCCATCACCCGGCGCCACATGTCAAAGGTGCAGTCCTTGACCGGGCCGAATTCGGCCACGCCCGCGTTGTTGACCAGCGCGTCGATGCGCCCCGCAAAGGCCAGCGTGTCGCGCACCATGGCGTCGACTTCCTGCGGGTTGGACACGTCGCGGATGATCGCCTGGACGTTGTCACGCTCGGCGGCGACCTTGGTCAGTTCCTCGCCGTCGCGGTCGATCATGGCGACGCGCCAGCCCATTTCCAGAAACAGGTCCGTGGTGGCCAAGCCGATGCCGCGCGCGGCCCCGGTGACGAGTGCGCATTTTTGGTCCATGAAGTCCTCCCATCGTGTTTGGGGCAATCTTGCATGGGACCGGGGGCGGGGGAAGGCTGCTGCGGGATTTGGCTTTGGTGAAAAACTGAAGGGTGCGTTTAGTTTTTCTGTTGGGGGGCGTCATACCGAAGGTGTGCAATTGGGGAAGGAGGGGGGCGTTGCCCCGTCACACCGGAGGTGTGCAACTTAAGACTAAGGGGGGCGTTGCCCCCCGGCCCGATGGGCCTCCCCCCAGGATATTTGTAAAGAGAAGAAGCGGAGGGCGTCAGCGCATGAGGTCGGGGAGGTCACCTGTCAGGCCCGCGGCTTCGCGAATGAAAGAGCGGCGCAGGCTGGGGGCGGCGTTGATGGCGGCCATGCCGAGGTCGCGGATGCCGCGCAGAAGCGGATTGTCGTTCGAGAACAGGCGGTTGAACAGGTCCGTCGAGGCCGCAAGGCTGGCGGTGTCAAAGCGGCGCCAGCTTTGGTAGCGGGCGAGCGCCTGCGGGGAGGCGAAGTCTTCGCCGCGGCGCGTTGCATGGGCGATCACATGGGCGAGGGCGGCGACATCGCGCAGCCCGGCGTTCAGCCCTTGGCCCGCGATCGGGTGCATCCCGTGGGCGGCGTCCCCCACCAGAGCGAGGCGGGTGCCGATGAAGCTGTTCGCCAGCGTCAGGTTCAGCGGATAGGTAAAGCGCTGGCCTGCAAGGGAAATCTCTCCAAGGAAGTCGCCAAAGCGCGGACGCAGGATATCGAGGTAGTCGGCATCGGGCAGGGCGTTGATCGCCTCGGCGCGCGTTTCCTTTTCGCTCCAGACGATGGAGGAGCGGTTGCCGGTCAGTGGCAGGATCGCAAGCGGGCCGGGCGGCAAAAAGAGCTGGTGCGCGGTGCCGTTATGCGGCTTTTCGTGAGCGATGGCGCAGACCAGCGCGGTCTGGCCGTAGCCCCAGCCGGTACGCTGGATGCCCGCGCGTTCGGCGGTGCCACTGCGGCGGCCGTCGGCGCCGATCAGCAAACGGCCGGTCAGGGTCTCGCCGCTGTCCAGCGTGACTTGGGCGCGCTCCAGCGTGGTGTTTTGGGCGATCACGCGCGTCTCGGGGCGCTGGGTGATCAGCGGGCTTGCCTCCATCGCGGAAATCAGCGCGCGGCGCAGGTAGCGGTCCTCAAGCATGTAGCCCATGGGGCCTTCTTCGATCTCGGCGCTGTCGAAATGCAGGCCGAGAAAGACCTCGGCGTCGCCCACGCGCCCGTCAGAGACCTTGATCTGCCGCATCGGTTGGGCGTCATCCGCCAGCGCGTCCCACAGGCCCAGCCCCACCAGCATCCGCTGCGAGGACAGCGCCAGCGCGTAGGAGCGCCCGTCAAAATCGCTCGCCTGCCGTGCCGCGATGGGCAGGGCGTCGATCACGACAGAGGACAGGCCGCTTTGCGCGGCGGCGAGGGCAAGGGCAGGGCCGTTGAGGCCGCCGCCGACGATGATCAGATCATGTTCCATGCCGCGTAATATGGCCCCTTTGCCGGGATTGTCCATGCGCTGGTCTGCCGCTACCGTGAGGCCAGGCAAGAGGGGCATGAGATGAGCGATTTCCACGACACAAGCGCCGCCGATCTGGGGCGGGCCATCGCGGCGGGCGACCTTGATCCGGTTGAATTGACACAAGGTTTTCTGGATCGCGCGGCGGGGCATGACCTGGCCGGGCGTATCTATGCGCGCATGACCGAAGGCCGCGCCCTTGCAGAGGCAGAGGCAGCCCGCGACCGCGCCCGGCTGGGTCTACGCCGTCATGCGCTGGACGGGGTGCCGATCAGTTGGAAGGACCTGTTCGACACGGCGGGGGTGGAAACCTGCGCCGGGTCGGATTTGCTGGCGGGGCGGGTGCCTGCGCGCGACGCCTGGGTGCTGGAGAACGCGACGCATAACGGGCTGGTGTGCTTGGGCAAGACCCATATGTCCGAGCTGGCGTTCTCCGGGCTGGGGCTGAACCCGGTGACCGCGACCTCGCCTTGCGTCAACGACCTTGATGCCGTGTCGGGCGGCTCGTCGTCGGGCGCAGCGACCTCGGTGGCCTTTGGGTTGGCGGCGGCGGCGGTGGGGTCGGACACCGGCGGGTCGGTGCGCATCCCGGCGGCGTGGAACGATTTGGTGGGGTTGAAAACCACCTCGGGGCGGTTGCCCTTGACCGGGGTTGTGCCGCTGGCGGCCAAGTTCGACACCATCGGGCCGCTGTGCCGCACGGTCGAGGACGCGGCGCTGATGCTGTCTGCCTTGGAGGGGCGCGCGGCTCCCGATCTGGCCGGCGCGTCGGTCAAGGGGCGGCGCTTGGCCGTCTTGGAAACCACCGTCTTGGAGGATCTGCGCGACGCCCCGAAAGCGGCCTACGAGGACGCGCTGAAGCGGCTGGAGCAGGCGGGGGCCGAGCTGGTGCCGTTCAGTTTCGACGGGGTGATCGACGCCATGGGCGATGCCGGTATCCTTTATACGTCAGAGGCTTGGGCCACGTGGCGGCACGCGATTGAGGCCGAGCCGGACAAGATGTTTGTGCCGATCCGCGAGCGGTTCGAGGCGGGCAAGCTGCCGAGCGCTGCCGATTACGTCGCCGCCTGGCAGAGGCTGGACGCCACCCGCGCCGCTTGGGCGCAGGCCACGGCGGGCTTTGACGCGGTGATCTGCCCGACCGCGCCGATCTTGCCGCCCAACGCAGACCGCTTGCTGAGCGATGGTGACTATTACGTGACCGAGAACCTCTTGGCGCTGCGCAACACCCGTGTGGGTAACCTGATGGGGGGCTGCGGGCTGACCCTGCCGACGACCACGCCGTCTTGTGGCCTAATGTTCATCGGCCCCGATATGGCGGAACATCGCCTGCTGCGGCTGGGCGCGGCGATTGAGCCGATCCTGCGCGGTTAACCAAAAAGACGGGCAGATGCGGCTTTCGCGCCACACCGCCCGTCCGCCCCGCCTTGGTGATGGACAGACCCCCCCTAAATTCCGTATCCTGCGGCAAAAGCGGGGCGAAAATGATCCCGTAACTCTGAGGCAGTGCTAAACCATGTTCCCCGAGCGGTTCTCGAACCTTCCGGCCTATGCTTTCCCGCGTTTGCGCGCTTTGCTCGACGTGCACGCGCCCGGCGGGCCTGTGCGTCACATGTCGATTGGCGAGCCGAAACACGCCTTTCCCCAGTGGATTACAGACATCATCACCGAAACGGCAGCCGATTTTGGCCGCTATCCGCCCAATGAGGGCACGCCCGAACTGCGCGCCGCCATCGCGGGTTGGCTGGACCGCCGCTATGGGGTGACGGTCGATCCCGACACGCAGGTGATGGCCCTGAACGGCACGCGCGAGGGGCTGTACAATGCCGGGATGGCCTTGGCGGCTGAGCAAAAGAACGGCCAAAAGCCGGTCTTCCTCATGCCGAACCCGTTCTATCAGGTCTATATGATCTCGGCGATTTCCACCGTGTCCGAGCCGGTCTTTGTGCCTGCGACCAAGGACAGCGGCCACCTGCCGGACTTTACCGCGCTGGACGCCGCCACGCTGGACCGCGCGACGCTGTGCTACATTTGCTCGCCCGCCAACCCCCAAGGGGTCATGGCCAGCGCCGACTACTGGCAAGAGCTGATTTCGCTGGCCGAAAAGCACGATTTCCAGATCATGGCGGACGAATGCTATTGCGAGCTTTACCGCTATGAGGCCCCCGCCGGGGCGCTGGAAATCGCCCGCAAGATGGGCGCGCACCCCGAACGGGTGCTGACCTTCCACTCGCTGTCCAAGCGGTCCAACCTGCCGGGGCTGCGCTCTGGCTTTGTGGCGGGCGGGCCCGAAAGCATCGCCCGGATGAAGCAGCTGCGCGCCTATGCCGGTGCGCCGATCCCGCTGCCTTTGCAGCACGCGTCGGAAAAGCTGTGGGACGACGAGGCGCATGTGGCCGAAAACCGCGCGCTCTATGCGGAAAAATACGACATGGCGGACCGGATATTTGGCAACGTGCCGGGGTATGAGCCGCCGCAAGCGGGCATGTTCCTGTGGCTGCCGGTCGAGGATGGCGAGGCCGCGACGCTGCGGCTGTGGCAGGAAACCGGCGTGCGCGTTTTGCCGGGCGAATACCTGTCCAAGGACGTCCCCGGCACGCCCAATCCGGGCAAAGGATACTTCCGCGTGGCGATCGTTGCGCCCGCGGAAGAAACAGAGGCGGGCCTGACGTTGATCAGGGACTGTCTCTTTGAATAATAAAAAGACGAGGCAAGGCATGGCATCTTATCAGGCACGGGGGCGCGACCCCTTGTTCGACGCAGACACGGCGCTGACGTTGGAAAAGCGTGGACGAGAGCTGATCGGGATCGTGTTGGTGGTGATCGGGCTGATGGCTTCGGCGATGATCGCGTCCTACACTCCGGACGATCCGTCGTGGATCGCGGCGACCGACGCCCCGGTGCAGAACTGGATGGGCCGCCTTGGCGCCTATATCGCAGCGCCCTTGTTCATGATCGTTGGCCTTGGGTCCTGGGCGCTGGCGCTGGTGTTCCTGACGTGGGGTGTGCGCATGGTGCTGCACCGCGAAGAGGGCCGGATGTTCTGGTGCCTGATTATGTCGCCCGCTTGGGTGCTGATGTGTTCGGTCTATGCCTCGGGCCTGCCGCACAGCGCCACGTGGAGCCATGATTTCGGCCTTGGCGGGCTGTTCGGTGACATGATGATGGGCTCGCTGCTGAACCTTTTGCCGATGTCGCTGGCGGCGGGGCTGAAGCTGATGCAGCTGATCCTTGGTGTCGGGATTCTGGCGATGGGCGCCTTTGTGCTGGGCTTTACCCGGCCTGAACTGGCGCGCCTTGGCCGCTTCCTGGTGGTCGGCGTTGTCATGAGCTACGCGCAGCTGGTGCGCGTTCTTGGTCTTGGGGCCAGCGGGGCCGCCCGTGCCGCGCAGCGCGCGCAGGCCGCACAGGCACAGCGCCGCGAGCAGCGTCAGGCCGAGGCCGCCGCCTTTGCCGCCGAGCAAGACGCCTATGCCCACGCCGAACCGCCCGTGACGGCCCCGAGCGCTGCCATGCCCGCCGCGCCGCGCGTGCGCCGCACCGAGACGGTCTATGACCCTGATTTGCTTGAGGACGACGCCCAGCCCGAGTTTGCCTTGGACGTGCCTGCGCCTGCGCCAGAGCCGGAAAAGACCGGCTTTTTGTCGCGGATGCCGTCCCTCATTCGCCGTGCCGATCCCGATCCCATGCCCGAACCCGATCTGGTCGAGGAACTGGTTGACCACGACATGGACGCCCCCGGCGAGGACCGCATCAAGGCCAAGATCGCCCGCGCCGTGAACTCTCGGAAAAAGACCGGCCCGACCGTGTCCTTTACCCAGCCCGACCCGTCCAAGCCCCTGACCAAGGGGCGGGGGCACGGCCCGCGTCCGATGATCTTTAACCCGGCTGTGCGCCCCGGTGGGTCGATCCCCGCCGAGCCGCCCTTGACCGCCGCCGCGCGTGAGCTGCCGCCCGAGCCGCCGCTGACCGCCTCGGCGCGGATGCCCGAGGCCGCGATGCCCGAGGTCGCCATGCCCGCGCCCCCGGCGATGCCGCCGCGCGCCCCGGTGGACGAAAACGCCTATGCGGGGCTGAGCGATTTCGACGATTACGGCGACGAGGGCGCCGAGTTCATCGAGCTGGACAGCTTTGACGAACCCGAGCAGCCCAACATCACTTACAAAGAGCCGTCCTACTTGCAGCCCGAGCCTGAGCCGGAGTATGACGCAGGCTACGACGCCAGCTATGACGACGACGTGCAGACGTATCAGGCCGACCCGGCCCCGGTGCCGATCCAGCGCGGCGGCGTGGTGCCCATGCCCGAGCCCAAGAAGGTCGTGCAAAAGCCTGTGCGCAAGCCGATCCTGCCGTCCAAACGCGCGCAGGCCGAGGCCCAGCCCAGCCTGCAATTCGACGACCACAAGGCGGACTACGAACTGCCGCCGCTGAACCTGTTGATGTCGCCGGACCAGATCGAGCGTCACCACCTGTCCGATGAGGCTCTGGAAGAAAACGCGCGGATGCTGGAAAGCGTGCTCGACGACTATGGCGTCAAGGGCGAGATCGTCAGCGTGCGCCCCGGTCCCGTGGTCACCATGTACGAGCTTGAACCCGCGCCGGGTCTGAAAGCGTCGCGCGTGATCGGTCTGGCCGATGACATCGCGCGGTCCATGTCGGCGCTGTCGGCGCGTGTGTCCACCGTGCCGGGCCGCAGCGTGATCGGCATCGAACTGCCCAATGACAAGCGCGAGATGGTCTGCTTCCGCGAGATCCTCGCGGGGCGCGAGTTTGGCGATGGCAACCATAAGCTGCCGCTGGCTTTGGGCAAGGACATTGGCGGCGATCCCGTGGTGGCGAACCTGGCCAAGATGCCTCACCTGTTGATTGCGGGGACCACCGGGTCTGGTAAGTCCGTGGCGATCAACACGATGATCCTGTCGCTGCTGTACAAGCTGACGCCGGACGATCTGCGTCTGGTGATGATCGATCCCAAGATGCTGGAACTTTCGGTCTATGACGGCATTCCGCACCTGCTGTCCCCGGTTGTGACCGACCCGAAAAAGGCGGTTGTGGCGCTGAAATGGGTCGTCGGCGAGATGGAAGACCGCTATCGCAAGATGTCCAAGATGGGCGTGCGCAACATCGACGGCTACAATGGCCGCGTGGCCGATGCGCTGTCCAAAGGCGAGATGTTCGAGCGCACCGTTCAGACGGGCTTTGACGATGAGACCGGCGAGCCGATCTTTGAAACCGAACAGATCGAGCCGAAAAAGATGCCCTATATCGTCGTGATCGTCGACGAGATGGCCGACCTGATGATGGTGGCGGGCAAGGAGATCGAAGCCTGCATCCAGCGTCTGGCGCAGATGGCACGTGCGTCCGGTATTCACCTGATCATGGCGACGCAGCGCCCCTCGGTCGACGTTATCACCGGCACGATCAAGGCGAACTTCCCCACGCGGATTTCCTTCCAGGTGACGTCGAAAATCGACTCGCGGACGATCCTGGGCGAGATGGGCGCAGAGCAGCTGCTGGGCATGGGGGACATGCTGTACATGGCGGGCGGGGCCAAGATCACCCGCTGCCACGGCCCGTTCTGTTCGGACGAAGAGGTCGAAGAGATCGTCAACCACCTCAAGGCCTTTGGTCCGCCCGAGTATGTGTCGGGCGTGGTACAAGGCCCGGACGAGGACAAGGCCGACAATATCGACGCGGTACTGGGCCTGAACACCGGCGGGAACACCACCGGCGAGGATGCGCTGTACGATCAGGCGGTGGCGATTGTCATCAAGGACCGCAAATGCTCGACCTCTTATATCCAGCGCAAGCTGGGGATTGGCTACAACAAGGCCGCGCGTCTGGTGGAGCAGATGGAGGACGAGCAGATCGTCTCGCCGGCGAACCACGTGGGCAAGCGTGAGATTCTTGTGCCGGAGGCGCAGTAGAAGGGGACATGGGGGCGTCACACCGGAGGTGTGCAGGGGGCCAGCCCCCGGCCTGCGGCCTCCCCCGGGATATTTTGAAAAGAGAAGAAGGGCGGGGTTTTGCGGACCTCGCCCTTTGTGCTCTTGAAGGGGAACGCTTGGGGGCCGATATGTGTTTGAAGGGGGATGCTATCGCATAGCAGGGCCGGATCGGTCAGGTTGGGCGCATCCCGAGCAGGAAGGAACACAGATGATCCGCAGAGCTTTTACCGCCGGACTTTTTGCCTTTGGCGCTTTGGCGGCCTTGCCCGCGCAGGCGCAGCAATTGTCCTTGGGCGCGATTTCCCAGTATTTGAACACCATTCAGGCGGCGGAGGGGAGCTTTACCCAGATCAACGCCGATGGGACGATTTCGACGGGGACGATTTCGATCAAGCGGCCGGGCAAGGTGCGGTTTGATTACAATCCGCCGGAATATGCGCTGGTGCTGGCCTCGGCGGGGGCGGTGTATATCCTTGATCGCAAGCTGGGCAGCTCGCCCGAGACCTATCCGCTGAACCAGACGCCCTTGTCGATCATTCTGGATCGCAACGTCGATCTGACGCGCGCCGGGATGGTCAAGGGGCACAGCTACGACGGCACCGCGACGATTGTCACCGCGCAGGACCCGAAGCGGCCCGAGTATGGCTCTATCCAGTTGAAGTTTACCGCAAATCCGGTGGAGCTGCGGCAATGGGTGATCACCGATGGCAATGGCAGCCAGACGACGGTGGTGCTTGGTGGGCTGGAAAAGAAGAGCCTGCCCAACACGATGTTCTATATCGACCCCGAGCTGAAAAAGCTGAACCGCTAAAGAAAAGGCCCCGACGCTGGACGGGGCCTTTTGGGTATCGGTGGGTCTTATCTGGCCGCGCGGCAGCGTTGCAGCTGGCCTTGGTAGGTGATCGCGCGCTGGCCGACCTCTGACGACACCCGCATCAGCCATGCCTTGCCGTTGTAGGTGCCTCGGCGAAAGCCGGTGCGGCCTTCGTGGTAGGCGAGGTAGTGGTTGCGCGCGTCCCACATGGGGATGCCCAGGATGTCGTTGGACTTTTTCATGTACCAGCCCATGAAATCCGTCGCGTCGCGGATGTTGTCGCGGCGGGCGCGGTAGCTGCCGGTCTCGCGCTGGTATTCCTCCCAGGTGCCGTCCAGCGCCTGGCTATAGCCAAAGGCCGAGCTTTGCCGCCCCATGGGGATCACCCCCAGAGTGTAGCGAAACGGCGTGCGCGCGTCCGAGATGAACTTGCTTTCCTGATAGATCGTCGCCATCTGCACGTGGACCGGAACGCCGTATTTGCGCTCGGCCGCCCGGAAGGCGCGATAGTAGGTCGGGCGCTGTTCGAGGATCGAACAGGCATTGTCTAGGTTGCGCGGTGCCTTGCCCGTGCCGCCGCCGCCTCCGCAGGACGCGACGAGAAGAAGGATCACCATTGCGCGAAGGAACTTGCTCATCTGCCTCTCGCGTCATTGTCATTTTTTATTAAGGTGCAGTTTACCGGATTGCGGCCGTGCTGGAAATCACATTTCCTCAAGAAAGCGGTGTGTTGCTGATCGATTCATGAGCAGCGACCACTGTTGGTTGCCGCTTCACACAGTGTTTCCGGCAAGAATCTGGCCAAAAGTTGGATTTTTTGCCATAGTTGCCCCAAGTTAAGGCGGAGAGAGGTGTTCCAATGCTAAAGACGCGCGCAAGATATCATCTGGGTCAGGTCGTCCGCCATCGCAAACATCCATTCCGCGGTGTGGTGTTTGACGTCGATCCCGAATTCGCGAACACGCAGGAATGGTACGACGCCATCCCCGAGGAATCGCGCCCGGTCAAGGATCAGCCGTTCTACCATCTGCTGGCCGAAAACGATCAGAGCTATTACGTGGCCTATGTGTCCGAGCAGAACCTGATTGCGGATTACTCCGGCCAGCCGGTCGAGCATCCCGACATCCCGGACCTGTTTGGCCCGTTCAATGATGGCTCTTATGAGCTGCATTTCCAGATGAATTGATCGAAAGGGCGGGGCACGGACCCCGCCTTTTTTTACAGCGCGTTCCGAAAGGTGTGCAGCAGCGCTTGGACCGTTTCGGACGGGGTGTCCCAGCTACAGACCAGACGCGCCATGACGGGGGTGTCCTCGGGGACGTTTTCCGGCTCCATCAGGTGATAGGCGGCGCCGGCCTGTTTCGCGGCATAATGCGCGCGCAGAGGCATCCGGAAAAAAATCATGTTGGCTTGGGTGTCGTTTACGATTTCCAGGCCCAAGGCCTCTAGCCCGGCGCGCAGTTCGGCGGCGCGGGTGTTGGCAGAGATCGCAAGTTCGCGCCACAGATCATCCGTCAGATAGGGTTCCATCTGGGCAGCAAGGTAGCGGTGTTTCGAAAACAGATGGCCCGCGCGCTTGCGACGGTACTCGAATTCCTGCGCCTTGGCGGGGTCAAAGATCACCACCGCTTCGACGCCCATAAGGCCGTTTTTCGTCCCTCCAAAGACCGCCACGTCGACGCCGATCTGCCACGTCATTTCGGCCGGGGTGCAGCCCATGGCGACGCAGGCCTGCGCAAAGCGCGCGCCGTCCAGATGCACCGGCAGGCCGTAGTCCTTGGCCACGGCACACAGCTCGGTCATTTCGCGCAGGCTATAGACATTGCCCATTTCGGTGACGTTGGTGATCGACACCGGGCCGCGCAAAGGGCCGTGAACGCCGCGGTTTTCCTCGCCGTCCAGAGCGGCGCGCAAGCTGTCCGGCGTCATCACGTCCGGCACACGCACGAGGGTCAGCTTGGCCCCGCCGGTGTAGAACTCGGGCGCGTTGCATTCATCCACGTTGATATGGGCCAGCTCGGAACAGAACACCGTCTGGTAGGGCTGGCAGAGGATCGACAGCGCCAGCGCGTTGGCGCTGGTCCCGGTGGGCACAAGGTAAACGGCGGCCTCGGGGGCTTCGAACAGGTCGCGGACCTGCTGGACCACCTGCGCCGACAGATCGTCGTTGCCATAGCCCATGGCGCTGCCGTCATTGGCGCGCGTCAGCGCCTGCATCACCAAAGGGTGCACCGGGGCGGAATTGTCAGAGGCGAAATGCATGGGATGCTCCTTGCGAGGGGTCTTGGCGCAAGGTGACGTGGATCGCGCCCAAGGCCAAGGGGGCAGGGGCGCAAAACCGGCCTTTCAAGGCCGGGTCTTAGGTAGGCTCGGCGATGATGTGCTCTTCCCAGTCGTCTTCGCCCACTTCGAACTCAGGGATCGTCAGCCCGCGCATGGAAACGCCGGCGGCGTGGACGCTTTCCGGCGTGCCGGAAATCAACGGGTGCCAGTCGAACAAAGGCTCGCCGTTCCACAGCAGCTTGTAGGCGCAGGTTTCCGGCATCCAGTACAGGTTGCTTTCGATGTTCGACGGTTTCAGCACGATACATTCCGGCACGAACTGGTGGCGGATCGGGTATTGCGCGCACAGGCACGTCGCGTCGTCGAGCAGGCGGCAGGCCACGCGGGTCAGGGCAACTTCGCCGGTTTCCTCGTCCTCCAGCTTGTTCAGGCAGCACTTGCCGCAGCCGTCACACAGCGCTTCCCATTCGGGTTGCGTCATGGATTTCAAAGGCTTGTGTTCCCAGAACCGAGGGGACAGCCCCTTGCGGTCGATCTCGCTCATGCCTTGTCCGCCAGGATTTGGCGGGCGCGGTCGCAGTCGGCGGCCATCTGTTCGATCAGCGCATCGAGCGAATCGAACTTCAGCTCGGGGCGCAGGTATTCGACCAGGGCGACCGACAGCGTCGCGCCGTACAGATCGCCGGTGAAGTCAAAGAGGAACGTTTCGATGTTGGGGATCTGGCCGTTGAACATGGGACGCACGCCGACGCTGGCCGCGCCGGTATAGTGGCCCTTGTGCGGCCCATCGCGCACGTCGACATAAACGGCATAGACGCCGAATTTCGGCGGGTGCAGCCCGTCGATGGACATGTTCGCGGTGGGATAGCCCAGCTCGCGCCCGCGCTGTTCGCCGCCGATCACTTCGCCTTCGATGCGGTGCCAGTGGCCCAGCTGGGCGGCGGCATCATCGGGGCGACCATCGGCGAGCGCCTCGCGGATTGCGGTGGACGACACCTGAATACCGCCGGTTTCCAGCAGGTCAGCCACGGTCACGCCAAAGCCCATTTCCGCGCCGAATGCTTTGAGATCCTCGACCGTGCCCGCGCGCCCTTTACCAAAGCAAAAGTCGGCGCCAACCACCACATGCACAAGGCCCAGCCCGTCAACAATGACCTTTTGCGCAAATTCGCGCGGGGTCAGATTGGCCAGAGAGGTATTGAAATTCAGTTGATACAGCCGCTCGACGCCCAGCTTTTCCAGCCGCGCGGCGCGGGCTTCGGCGCTCATCAGGCGAAAGGCGGGGGCGTCCGGGGCGAAATATTCGCGCGGGTGCGGCTCAAACGTCATGACGCCCAAGGGCGCACCGGGGGCGGCCTGCCGTGCGAGGTCGATCACCGCCTGGTGGCCCAGGTGGACGCCGTCGAAATTGCCAATCGCGGCGCTGGCGCCACGGTCTTCGGGTCGGGTGAACTGATAGTCTCTGACGATGCGCATGAGGGGGGATTAGCCTTGGTTTGTAGCGGGTGCAAGCGCTGCTGCAATCTGCGCGACGCCCTCTTCGATCCGCTCGGCGGGAATCGAGCTATAGGCGAGGCGATAGTAATTGGTTGGCGGCGCGTTGCCCGCGAAAAAGGCAGCGCCTGGTTCGATGAGAACGCTTTTTGCGCGCAGGGTTTCGGCAAGGGCGGCGGTGTCGGTGCCGGTCGGCGCCTGCATCCAGAAAGAAGAGCCGCCATGCGCGCCTTTGCCCGCGATTTCAAGCCCATGTTGGGCGATGGCGTGTTCCATTACGCGGCGGCGCTGCCCCAGCGCGCGGCCAATCCGGCGGACCAGTGCGTCGTAGTGGCCCAGCGACAGGAAATAGGCGGCGGTGCGTTGGATGTGCCCCGGCGGGTGGCGCAGGACAGAGGCGCGCAGGGCACGGGCCTCGGCGATGAACTCGGCAGAGCCCACGAGATAGCCCAGCCGCAGCCCCGGAAAGAGCGACTTGGAAAAGCTGCCGACGTAGACCACGCGCCCGTCCTCATCGAGGCTCTTGAGCGCGGGGGAGGGCGGCCCAAGAAAGGACATCTCGAACTCGTAGTCATCCTCGACGATGACCGCGCCCAGCTCGGCGGCGCGGGTCAGCAAGTCATGACGCCGCGCGCGCGGCAGGGTGGCCGAGGTGGGGCACTGGTGGCTGGGGGTGGTAAAGATGACGGAGGTGCCGTCCGGGATGGCACCGGGCGGCAAGCCGTGTTCGTCCACATCCACCGGGGTGATATGCGCGTCCGCTTGGTGCAGCAGGGCACGCAGGGCCGGATAGCAGGGGTTTTCGATGGCGGTGGGGCGCTGGGTCGCCAGCAGTTGGGTGGCCAGCCACAGGGCGTTCTGGGCGCCAAGGGTGATGAGGATCTCTTCGGGCCGGGCCATGATGCCGCGCCGGGGCAGGGTGTGGCGGGCGATAAAGGTGACCAGCTCGGCGTCGTCGGCGTCGTATTGATCCTGCGTGAGGGTGGTAAAGTCCTTGATGCCCAAGGCCTTGGTCGCGCAAAGCCGCCAGTTGGCGTGGTCGAACAGGGTGGCATCTGCCTGGCCGTAGATGAAGGGATAGCGGTAGCTGGCCCAGTCGGCTGGCTTGCCCTGACCAAGGCGCGTCTGCGTGGTGTAGCGTTGGGCCAGCGCGCTGGACCAGTCGACCTTGTCCCGGCGCGGGGCGAGGGGGCCAAAGTCCGGCGGCTCTGGGGCGTTGTCCGACACGAAATAGCCGGAACGCCCGCGCGAGGTGAGGTAGTCATTCGCGAGAAGCTCGGTATAGGCGAGCGTCACAGTGATGCGGCTGACACCCAGATGGGCGGCGAGGCGGCGGGACGAGGGCAGCTTTTCCCCGCGCCGGAAGCGGCCCGAGAGGATGCCCTCGGCCACCATCTGCTGGATGCGCGCCTGAAGCGTGCCTTGGGCGGCGGTGGGCAGAACGAAGGTTTCGACAGGTATGACCATAAGACCTTGGTAAACTGGCCTTATGATGGGTGCAATCTGGACCTGACAGGGGGGGCGGGCAAATTCCTTGCATAAGGAATTTGCAAATCTTTTAAGGAAAAGATTTAGCCCGCGTGGGGCGGAACGCGCGCGCCGAAAATGGCCGAACCGACGCGGATATGGGTCGCCCCCAGCGCAATCGCCTGTTCAAAATCGCCGCTCATCCCCATGGACAGGCCGCTCAGGCCATTGCGCTCGGCGATCTTTCGCAGCAGGGCAAAGTGCAGCGACGGGGTTTCCTCGGCGGGGGGGATGCACATCAGACCCTTGATCGGCAGATCCAGCCCTTTGCATTCCGTGATGAACGCGTCAGCCTCGGCGGGGCGCACCCCGGCTTTTTGCTCTTCTTCGCCGGTGTTCACCTGGATGAACAGATCGGGGCAGTGGCCCAGCTCTTGGGCAAGGCGGGCCAGCGTCTGCGCCAGCTTGGGGCGGTCGAGCGAATGGATGGCCGAGAACAGCTCCATCGCTTGGCGGGCTTTGTTCGATTGCAGCGGGCCGATCAGGTGGACATCGACGCCGCTATAGCGCTCCATCAGGGCGGGCCACTTGCCCGCGGCCTCTTGGACGCGGTTTTCGCCGAACAGGCGGTGCCCTTCGTCCAGCACATGTTCCACGCGTTCGATCGGTTGCACCTTGGACACGGCGATCAGCTGTACGTCCGCCACATCGCGCCCGGCTTTGGTGCAGGCTTTGGCCACACGAGCCTGAATATCACTGAGTCCCATGGCGATGCTCCTGTTTTACGTTTCCGCGAGGGCCGGAGTAACGCCATGGCCCCAAAAAGAAAAGAGCGGGCGCAAGGCCCGCTCTCTCTTATGCCGTAAGGCTGGTGTCCTTAGAAGGACATTGCCAGACCCAGCGACCACTGGTCGGCTTCCACGCCTGCGCGGTCGGACTTGCCGTAGCCAGCCTGAGCAACCAGGCCACCGCCGAGGTCGTAGTTCACGGCCAAGCCGTAACCGGTGTTCTCGGTGCCGGCGTCGAAGTCGTACTTGCCGTAGTTCACGCCAACGGTCAGAGCGTTCATGGTGTAACCCAGAGCGATGCCCATGTGCTTGTAGTCAGCTGCCATGCCATCGGTGTCGGAGTAGTTCAGGATTGCCTGGATGCCGTTGTCCATTTTGATGTCTGCGGACACACCCATGATCTCCACGGAACCAGCGGACTGGTAGCCGAGGCCAAAGCCAACGGTCGCGGAGGAGATTGCGGTGGAGTACTTAACACCAACACCCCAGACTGCGTCGCGCTGAGCGGTGCCAGCTGCCTGATCGTCGATTTCTGCCGACACGTAACCGGTGAAGCCGGACGCCGCGTAGGAGAAGGTTGCGATCTGACCGCCGTAGGTGCCGTCAAGGCCAGCGTTGCCGTTGTAGCCTGCGTGCTCCAGATCGTCGGTGATGGAACCGCCGATGATGGCTTCGGTCAGAGCTGCGTCGTACGCGCCGTCAACGTCGCCCATGTCCAGACGCATTGCGCCGTAAGCAACGAAGATCGACTCGCCGCCCTGAGTGCGTTCTGCGAATGCGTTGGAACCGCGCGGTGCGGTGCCCGGAGGAACGATTGCCGCTTCTGCGTCATCTTCGTCCGACTCGTCCAGGTCGATGGATGCGCCGAAGGTCAGGCCGTTGTCTGCTTCACCGGTCATGGTGAAGGTGACGTCGATGTCGGTGTGGAATTCGGTACCAGCGTATGCGTCGCTGCCGATAACGCCGAGTTCAGCGACGCCGGACAGAGCGACTTCTGCGGAAGCTGCGCCCGCGAAAGCAACCAGAGCGGTGCTTGCAAACAGAATCTTTTTCATTGTTTCCCTCATGTGTTCAAAGGCACTACCAAGCCGGCTGTCCGACTTTGATGAGCTTTCTATGCGCCCTCGGGGGCTGCGTTTGCAACCCGCCTGAAACGCCCGTGCGCAACAAGCAGATCAGTGATGCGATATTGCCACAAGCTGTGGTCCCGCCCCGGCGTTTCAGGGCAAAATGTGCGGAAACCTGCCGATTCACAGGGGAAATCCGGGGGGTCGGCTTGTCCGCGCGCGAAAATCGCAGGGTGCGGATTGGGGCGAAAAAGCCGCCTCCTACGCGCGCGCGCCCGATTCCTTAGATTGGGCGCTGTTGGGCTGTCTTTGGAATCGCGCCGATTCATTGACGACTTGCCGCCCCGCCACCTGACTTGTATGCAATGCAAAAGGATCCTTGGTGGGGAGAAGTCGTCATGCGTAAGTCGCAAATCCTTCTGGGCGCGGGCCTTATGGCCGCTCTGGTTGTCCAGTCGGGCTGTAGTGCGTTCGGAGGACGCGGTCAGGCGGTCGAAACGCCCCCCGCCAGTGAAATCGCAGACGACATCATCTATCGCGATCGGGTAAAGCCCACGAGCACCATCTGGGATCTGTTCCGCAAGCGCGGCGATGCGGGGCAGGTTGGCGCGGTCAACAAGTACATCTGGAACGCAGCGCTCGAGACGTTGAACTTTTTGCCGGTGCAGTCGGTGGACCCGTTCACCGGCGTGATCACCACCGGCTATGGCACGCCTCCGGGTGGGGGCCGTGCCTATCGCGCGACGATCTACGTGACCGACCCGGCCTTGGATGCGCGGTCGCTGAACGTGGCGTTGATGACGCGGTCGGGCCCGGCGTCTGCCGAAACGGTTCGCGCGGTCGAAGATGCGATCCTGACGCGCGCCCGTCAGCTGCGCGGGCAGGACAGCAGGCTCTGAGCTTTGGGGCCTTTGAGAAGAGCTAAAAGCCGGACAGTGCGTCCGGCTTTTTTATTGTGCTCTGTGCGGATCAATCCTGCACCGGGCGCGGCTCGAGCTGCGCGAGGCGATTGACCCAGTCGATATGCTGCGGCAGGCAGACTTTTTGCAGGTCATAGTTTTCCTGAACATAGGCGCGGGCGGTCTGGCCCATGCGTGTCCGTGCCTCGGCATCGTCCAGCAGGGCGTCCAGCCGTTCGACCAGCGCGTCCTTGTCAAAGAAGTCGACCATCCAGCCGTTTTCGCCCTCGGTCATGACTTCGCGCACGGGTTCGGTGCCGCTGGCGAGGATGGCGCAGCCGGCGCTCATCGCCTCCAGCAAAGACCATGACAGCACGAACGGATAGGTCAGATACACATGCGCGGTGCTGACCTGCATCATCGAAAGGAACCGATCATAGGGCACGCGCCCAAGGAAATGCACCCGGTTCCAGTGCGGCGTCGGGATGCGGCCGCGCACTTCGTCGATGAAGATCTGCTTCCACGTCTGGCCCTTGGGCGGCTTGGCCCCATAGGACACCTCGTCGCCGCCCAGCAGCACCACATGTGCGTTGGGTCGCTTTTTGAGGATCTCGGGCAGGGCGCGCATAAAGATATGGTAGCCGCGGTAGGGTTCGAGGTTGCGGTTGATAAAGGTGATGACCTCATCTTTGCGCGTGAGGGTCAGGGTCTCGTCGATGACCAGCTGCGCGTCCGGGTTCGGGCAGACCAGATCGGTGTCGATGCCGTCATGGGCGACGGTGATGCGGTCCTGCCATTTGTCCGGGAAGGTCGAGGCCTGGAATTTCGTCGGCGAGATGCCCGCATCCATCACCTCTTCGTGCAGGCGGTTGTTGAGGTTCTTCATGCGGATGCGCAGGCGGTCGGCCTCGACGCTCTGCGAGGGGAACTCGGGGTCGAAATTCAGGAACGTCGGCGTGGTCAGGTGATACAGCTCGCAATACAGACCCAACCGCGCCTCGGGCCAGATGTCCTTGAGGAACATCGACTCGCCCCAGCCGTGGTGCGCGCAGATCACGTCCGGGATGAACCCCTTGTCACGCAAGGCCTTGGCCCCGCGATAGCAGGACGTGGCGCGCAGGATCTTGGTCTCGAAATCCGCCAGCCAAGGGTGAATGTTCGGGGTGCTCGATCCCTTGATCTCGTAGGGGAGGATGTGCACGCCCTTCCACTTTTGCGGCTCTTTGACCTTGCAGGTCAGGGCAACGACCTGATGCCCCTGTTCCACCAAAGCGGGCGCAAGGTGCTTGTACTGGCCGGGAAAGTTCTGGTGGATCAACAGGATTTTCATAACGCGTACGCCTTGGGGTCAAATGCTTTGAGGTCATACATGGCACGGGCGGGCGGGGGCTCCAAGGCTTGGCGCGGATTTGCGGCGGGGCGGTTGCGGAAATGTCATCTTGCACCAAAGGTGCAGCGCGTCCTCTTGCGGTTGCCGAGCCGCCGGGTGAGGTTAACGCGCAAGGGCAGGGGGCGCACATGACGTATCCGTCGCGGATCATCATCCATCCGGGGTTTCACAAGACCGGCACCAGCACGGTGCAAAAGGGGCTGGAGGCAGGGCGCACAGCGCTGGACGGCCACGCCCATGTGATCCTGCGCGATGACATCCCCTATCTGACCCACGCGGCGCAAAGCTTTTCGCGGCGGCGCACGGACGACTCGCTGACCCGCTTTTATGACCGCGCGACCGAGCTTTTCGCCCTGTTCGACGGCATCCCCCAGCCGGTTGTCATCTCTGCCGAAGACCTCGCGGGCGTCATGCCGGGGCGCGCAGGCGTGACCAGCTATAGCGCGACACCGATCCTGATGGGGCAGATGGCAAGGGCAGCGCGCGCCGTTTTGCCCGGGGCCGAGGTGGTGTTTTACCTGTCCACCCGCGCCCCCGAGCCGTGGATGGCCAGCCTGTGGTGGCAGCACCTGCGCAGCACCCGGATCGAGGCGGACTATCCCGACTACCGCGCCGACGCCGCCTTGGGTGCCGATCTGGACGCCATCGTTGCGCAGATCCGCGCCGAAACGCAGGCGCCCGTCGAAAGCCAACCCCTAGAGGCGCTCAAAACCGCCCCCCAAGGGCCGCTGACCCCGATTTACGAGCTGCTGAACCTGCCTGACGGGCTGCGCGCAACGCATAAACCCGAAAATGCCCGCGTCGATCTGGGGCTGGAGCCGGTCTTTCTGGCACTCAACCGTTCGGGCCTGCCCGATGACGTTGTCCACCAGACCAAGCAAAAGCTGCTGCGCATCGCCCGCCGCGCCGCACAAACGCCCCCGGAATAGATCAAGAGGCCAGCCATCAGGCTGGACGATTGCCGCGCCAAGCCCTATCACGCTTGCCAAACATGCAGGCCCGCGCCCGCGCGGCCCCCCGCCTTTGTCAAAGGAACCACTCGGATGTCCCGCTACGACCCCGCTTCGATCGAGCCGAAATGGCAAGCCGCCTGGGAAGACGCCCAGACCTTCAAAGCCTCGCGTGAGGGCGACAAGCCCAAGTATTACGTCTTGGAAATGTTCCCCTATCCGTCGGGCCGCATCCACATTGGCCACGTGCGCAACTACACCATGGGCGACGTGATCGCGCGCTACAAGCTGGCGACCGGCCATAACGTGCTGCACCCCATGGGCTTTGACGCCTTTGGGATGCCTGCGGAAAACGCCGCCATGGCGTCGGGCGGTCATCCCAAGGACTGGACCTACAACAACATCGACACCATGGTCGGCCAGATGAAGCCGCTGGGCTTTGGCCTCGACTGGAGCCGCATGTTCGCCACCTGCGACGTGGAATACTACGGCCAGCAGCAGGCGCTGTTCCTCGACTTCCTCGAAAAGGGCTTGGTCTACCGCAAGAACGCCATGGTCAACTGGGACCCGGTCGACATGACCGTGCTGGCGAACGAGCAGGTGATCGACGGCTGCGGCTGGCGCTCTGGCGCGCCGGTCGAGCGCAAGGAACTCACGCAGTGGTTCTTCAAGATCTCCGACATGTCGGGCGAGCTGCTGGACGCGCTCGACACGCTGGAAAACTGGCCCGCCAAGGTCAAGACGATGCAGGCCAACTGGATCGGCCGCTCGCGCGGGTTGCAGTTTGCCTTCAGCACCATCGACGCCCCTGATGGCTTTGACCGGATCGAGGTCTACACCACCCGTCCCGACACGCTGATGGGCGCAAGCTTTGTCGGCATCTCGCCGGACCATCCGCTGGCCAAACAGCTGGAAAAGGACAACGCCGAGCTGGCCGCCTTTGCCGCCGAATGCCGCAAGATGGGCACCACCGAAGAAGAGATGGAAAAGGCCGAGAAGAAGGGCTTTGACACCGGCTTGCGCGTCCGTCATCCCTTTGACACCGCTTGGGAATTGCCGGTCTACGTGGCGAACTTCATCTTGATGGATTACGGCACGGGCGCGATCTTTGGCTGCCCCGGCCACGACCAACGCGACCACGACTTTGCCACCAAATACGGCCTGCCGATTGTCGACACCTTTATGCCGGTGGAGGGCGAGCACGACATTCAGGCCGAGCCCTTTGTGCCTGCGAAAACCGAGAAGGTCCGCTTTACCCGTCTGGTCGCGGGCGCGGAAATCCAGACCGGCGAAGAGGCCATCGACGCCACCATCGACTTCTGCGAAGCCAACGGCGTGGGCCAAGGCGTGACCAAGTTCCGCCTGCGCGACTGGGGTCTGTCCCGCCAGCGCTACTGGGGTTGCCCGATCCCGGTGGTGCACTGCGACACCTGCGGCGTGGTGCCTGAGAAAAAGGAAAACCTGCCGATCCAGCTGCCCTACGATGAGGCGGGCAAGCCGATCGACTTTAGCATCCCCGGCAACCCGCTGGACCGTCACCCGACGTGGCGCGATTGCGCCTGCCCGTCCTGTGGCAAGCCCGCTCAGCGCGAGACCGACACGATGGACACCTTTGTCGATTCGTCGTGGTATTTCGCCCGCTTCACCGCGCCGCGCGCCGGCACGCCGACCGATATGGCCGACGCCGACTACTGGATGAACGTCGACCAGTACATCGGCGGGATTGAGCACGCGATCTTGCACCTGCTCTACTCGCGCTTTTTCGCGCGTGGCATGATCGAGACCGGCCACCTGCCGCAGAAATGCGCCGAGCCGTTCAACGCGCTCTTCACCCAAGGCATGGTGACCCACGCGATCTACAAGACCACCGGCGCCGATGGCCGCCCGGTCTATCACTACCCCGAAGAGGTCGAACTGCGCGACGGCAAGGGCTTTTTGAAGGACGGCACAGAGGTCACCATCGTGCCCTCGGCCAAGATGTCCAAGTCCAAAAACAACGTCGTGGATCCGATGCACATCATCGCCACCTATGGCGCGGATACCGCGCGTTGGTTTGTCCTCAGCGACTCGCCCCCCGAGCGGGACGTGGAATGGACCGCCTCGGGCGCCGAAGCGGCCTCCAAGCATCTGGCGCGCGTGTTCCGTATCGCGTCCGAGATTGCCGCCAGCGACGTGGCCCCCACCAAAGAGGACGACGCCCTGCTGCGCGAGACGCACAAGGCGATCCACGACGTCACCATGGGTGTCGAATCCTTTGGCTTTAACGCCTCGATTGCCAAGCTCTATGCCTTTACCAACGCGCTGCACAAATCGCGCGCCGGGACCGAGGCAAAAACCTTTGCGGCCAAGACCTTGGCGCAGCTCATGTCGCCCATGACCCCGCACCTGTCCGAGGAACTCTGGCAGCTGCTCGGCGGCGAAGGTCTGATCGCCAACGCGCCCTGGCCCGTGGCCGACGAGGCGATGCTGGTCGAAGACAGCGTCACCCTGCCGATCCAGGTCAACGGCAAGCGCCGCGGCGAGCTGACCGTGCCCAAGGATCTGCCCAAGTACGAGGTTGAAAAACTGGTTCTGGCGCACGAAGCTGTGGTCAAGGCTTTGGACGGCGGCCAGCCGAAAAAGCTGATCGTGGTGCCGGGGCGTATCGTCAATGTGGTTGTCTGACCGAAGAGCGTTTCTGCTGGGTGCCGTGGCCCTTGGGGGCTGCGGCTTTACCCCGGTCTACGGGCCGAACGGCGGCGGGCGGGCGTTGCAGGGCAGCATTGCCCTGAGCGATGCCGCGACGCCCGACGCCTACCTGTTCAACCGCCGGTTCGAGGACCGCATGGGGCGGGGCGTGTCCCCGGCCTATCGCCTGAACGTGACGCTGACGACCGCGCAGGTCGGGCAGGGATCCACCTCGACCGGCAGCACCACGCGCTACCGGATCGACGGCACGGCGGCGTTTGATCTGGTCGACCTCGCCACCGGGCAAAGCGCCATCAAAGGCACCACCACCGCCTTTACCGGCTATTCCACCACCGGTTCGACCGTGGCGACGCTGGCGGCCGAGCGGGACGCGCAGGAACGCCTGATGGTCATGCTGGCCGATCAGGTCATCGACCGTCTGTTCTTGCGCGCGTCGACGCTATGAAGTTCAGCCCGCGCGACGCCAACGCCTTTTTCGCGCGCCCCGATGCCAATGTCGCTGGCGTGCTGATCTATGGCGAGGACACCATGCGCGTGGCCCTCAAGCGGCAGGAACTGATCGCCAATATCGTCGGCCCCGAGGGCGAGGCAGAGATGCGCCTGACCCGCATTCCCGGAGGCGATCTGCGCGGCGACCCGGCGGCTTTGTTCGACGCGGTCAAGTCGGTGGGCTTTTTCCCCGGCCCGCGCGCCGTGCTGGTCGAAGAGGCGACGGTCGGGCTGACCAAGGCCTTTGGCGAAGTGCTCAAAGACTGGCGGCCCGGCGATGCACAGGTGGTGGCGACGGCGGGGTCATTGAAAAAGACATCCTCCCTGCGCAAGCTGTTCGAAGCGGCCCCCAACGCCGGGGCGGCGGCGCTGTTCAACGACCCCATGGGGCGCTCCGAGATCGAATCGGAACTCAAACGCGCCGGGATCGCTGACGTCAGCCGCGACGCCATGGGCGCGCTAGAGGCGCTGGCGCGCGGCCTGACCCCCGGCGATTTCCGCCAGACCTTGGAAAAGGTCGCGCTGTATAAACTGGACGACCCCGAACCGCTGTCGCCCGAAGAGGTCGAGATCAACGCGCCCGCCTCGATCGAAGCGGAAATGGACGAGATTTTCCACGTCCTGGCCGAGGGGCGCACCGCAGACATCGCCCCCGTCATGGCCCGGCTCGAGGCGCAGGGCGTCGCCCCCGTGACCCTGCTGATCATGGGCGCGCGGCACTTTCGCACCTTGTTCGCCATCGCTTCGGCGCACGGCGGCCCCGCGCAGGGCATCCAGCGTCTGCGCCCGCCGATCTTTGGCCCGCGCCGCGACCGGATGCTGCGGCAGGCGCAGTCGTGGACCGTCTCGCGGCTCGAAGACGCGCTGTCGCTGCTGATGGAAACCGACCTGACGCTGCGCTCGGCAGGGCAAAAGGCGCCTGCGCTGGCCTTGGTTGAACGCGCGTTTGTGCGCTTGGCCTACATGGCGCGCCGCTGAACGACTGATTTTTGGGCGCTTGTGCGCGGGTGGCTGGCAATTATGCCGCAGTGCAGCATTGCACGCTTGCCCTAGCGTCATTCGCGCGAAAAGCTGGGTGTGAAACAACCTTTAGGGGTTCGACATGCTCGACAGCACGGTGTCCGATCTCGGCTCTTATCAGACCCAAGGCAAGCACTCGATCTCTGGCCTGTCCTCTGGCGCGTTCATGACGGTGCAACTGCATATCGCGCATTCGTCCAGCTTTGTCGGGGCGGGGGTGATCGCGGGCGGGCCGTACCGCGCCGCCGAGACCTTTCGCGGGGCGGCGATGACGGTGCCGACCTCGTGTATTCTGAATTCGCTCTATATCGCCATGACGCCGCTGACCCCGGCCACCGCGCCGGATACCGAAAAGCTGCTGGGGATGGCGCAAGAGACCGAGGACATCGACGATCTGGCACATGTGGCAGGCCAGCGGATGTACATCTTTACCGGCACGCGTGACACGGTGGTGAACCAGTTTGCCGTGCGTTCGACCCATGCGTTCTACGAGGCGCTGGGGGTGCGGGGGGACGCCATGATGTTTGTGGATGACATCGAGGCGGGCCATTCGATCATCACCATGAACCCCGAGGATAACCCCTTGGACGCGAACCGCCCGCCCTACATCAACAAGGGCGAATTCATCCAGTCGCACGAGCTGTTGCGTCATATCTACGGCCCGCTCGCCGCGCCTGCGGATGCGCGCAAGGGCGATCTGATCCGCTTTGAGCAAAAGGATTTCGTACCAAAATCCCTGCGCGAGGCGAGCATGGCGGAGTTTGGCTATGCCTACATCCCCTCGCGCGTGGCCTCGGGCGAGGCGCAGGCGCTGGGGGTGCATATCGCGCTGCACGGCTGCAAGCAGGGCTACGCCTACGTGGATTTCATCAATGGTCGCGCCGACATTCGTAACCAGCCGCCCTATGGCACGCGCTACGTGACCTCGACCGGGTATCTGGAGATCGCCGAGGCGAACGACCTGATCGTGCTGTTCCCGCAGGTGGATGGCGGCGACGACAACGCGGTGCAAAATCCCGAAGGCTGCTGGGACTGGTGGGGCTATTGCTCGGACGATCCCAACAACCCTGATTACTACAGCCGCAGCGCGGTGCAGATACAGGCGCTCTACGCGATGCTGACGCGCCTGACCGGAGGATAACATGTCGATCACACGGCCCGTGGAAAAGGCGCTGAGCCTTCAGACCAATCAGGCAACGCGATTGGCGCAGGTGGCGCAGGACACGGCGATCCTGGCCGCAGCACCCCCAAAACCCAGCGCCTATGTCGAAGGGCTGGACCTGGCGACAGCCACGGTGAAGCGGGTGGCGCAGCTACAGCAGAGTTGGGCGCGCGACTGGGGCGCCTGGGGGCACTATTGCTGGACGGTGGTGGGGGCGGACACGATCCCCAAGGTCGCAGAACGCACCAACAACATGTACTTGCAGGCGCAAACGCAAATGGTGAGCCAAGCCAACCAGCTGAGCGAGCTGACCGAGAACGTGATCGTCAGTTATGCGTTTTGGCTGCACCAACAGGTCGAAGAGGCGCGCGAGGGCGGCCCAAGCTGAGCCGCCCCGCCGGTGTCAGGCTTTGTCGGTGACGTTTTCCTTGAACGCCTTTTCAAAGGCGGCCTGTTTGGTGGCGTCTGCCTCGGTCTGGTTCTGGGTTTTCCAGTCGTCGTAGGGCATCCCGTAGTAGGTCTCGCGGGCTTCGTCCTTGGACAGTTCAATGCCGCGCTCGGCGGCGGCCTCTTGGTACCAGCGGCTCAGGCAGTTGCGGCAGAACCCGGCGAGGTTCATCAGGTCGATGTTCTGCACGTCCTTGCGGTCCTCCATCAGATGCTGGCGCAGGCGGCGAAAGGCGGCGGCCTCGATTTCGATTCGGGTCTGGTCGTCCATGTGGTGTCTCCTATGGTCGCGGTGCAAATTCCTTGAGTAAGGAATTTGCAAAAGTTTTCCAAAACTTTTGCCCGGGCGTGCCGGGCAGGGGGTCTTAATCCGGCACCTGTTGCAGTGCCTTGATCAGCAGGGGGGCCAGCCGTGCGCCCCAATGCGCTTGGGCGGCTTCCGTTTCGATCAGGTCGTTGCGCAATTCGATCAGCGTGTTCAGTCTGCCATGGCGCAGCGCGTGACGGTCCACCGCGTCGCCGGGCAGGTGGCCGGGGTAGGGTTCATTCCGACCCACGGTCAGGTCCGGTTCCGCTTCGAGCAAGGCGATCAGCGGATCGGACAGGCGCGCGTCATAGGCGTGCAAAATCCCAACGTGCCAGGGCCGCGAAGGCCGTCCGCGCAGCTGCCGCGTGAACGAGTGCATGGACACGATCACCGTATCGTCCCGCCGCGTCGCCAGCCGTTCCAGCGCCGCATGGTAGGGGCGGTGGTAGGCGGTCAGCCTGCGCTCGCGTTCTGCCGCGTCGGCGTGTCGGTTTCCGGGAATGACCGAGCCATCATAAAGTTTCATCAGCAGCGTCGGGTCGTCTTCGCCGCGGTTCGGGTCGATCACCAGCCGCGAAAAGTTCGACAGGATCACCGGCGCATCCAGCGCTTCGCCAAGCGCGAGCGACACCCCCGCCGCGCCCACGTCATAGGCAATATGCCGCGCCATATCCGCATCCGGCAGCCCTAGCGTTCCGCCCAAATCCGGGGGCACAGTGTTGGCAGCGTGATCGCAGGTGATCAAAAAGCGGCTTTTGCGGCTTTCGCCTTCGATTTGGTAAGGAGTGTATGTCATGGTCCCGTCATCCGTGCTGCTCTACACATAAGCAAGTTGCGCGGCGGCGGCAAATGCGCCATAACGCCCATGACGTTAGCGGTAACATATGCGGCTTTTGACGTGTGTGCCGCACCGCATCAGATTTGCCGGATCGGGAACCGCCCATCCGGATGGCCGTAAATCGGGCCAACGACCCGGCCAGGAACTGGCCAGCCAGACGAGGCAGGAGAGACTTTATGAAACGCGACCGTAAGACAAAAATCGTGGCCACGCTGGGCCCGGCCTCGAACACCTACGAGATGATCCGCAAGCTGCATGAGGCCGGCGCCGACGTGTTCCGCCTGAACATGTCCCACGGCTCGCACCCGGAAATCGCCGAGCGGCACAAGATGATCCGCCAGGTGGAAAAGGACCTCGACAGCCCGATCGCCATTCTGGCCGACCTTCAGGGGCCGAAACTGCGCGTCGGCGTCTTTGCCAACGACAGCGAAGAGCTGGAGTGGGGCGAAACCTTCCGTCTTGATCTGGACGAGACCCCCGGCACCCACAAGCGTGTGAACCTGCCCCACCCCGAGATTTTCGCCGCTTTGGAAGTCGGCTCGCACCTCTTGGTGAACGACGGCAAGATCTCCCTGCGGGTCGAGGAATGCGGCGAGGATTTCGCCAACTGCATCGTCGAGACCGGCGGCACCATTTCCAACCGCAAGGGTGTGAACGTCCCCGACGTGGTGCTGCCACTGGCCGCTTTGTCGGAAAAGGACCGCAAGGATCTGGAATTTGTCTGCGCGCTGGGCGTCGACTGGCTGGCGCTGTCCTTTGTCCAGCGTCCCGAGGACGTGATGGAGGCGCGCGAACTGGCTGGGGGCCGCGCCTCGATCCTCTCCAAGATCGAAAAGCCCGCTGCGGTCAAAAGCTTTGACGACATCCTCGCGGTGTCCGACGGCATCATGGTGGCGCGTGGCGATCTGGGCGTCGAACTGCCCGTGCAGAACGTCCCGCCGATCCAGAAACGCCTCGTACGCAAGTGCCGCGCGGCGGCCAAGCCGGTGATCGTGGCGACCCAGATGCTGGAATCGATGATCGAATCGCCCATGCCCACCCGCGCCGAAGTCTCGGACGTGGCCACCGCCATCTACGAGGGCACCGACGCGGTCATGCTGTCTGCGGAGTCGGCGGCAGGCGACTATCCGATCGAGGCGGTCACCACCATGAACAACGTCGCCATCGAGGTCGAATCCGACAGCACCTACGTCGAGATCATCGAGGCGTCCCGCACCGCGCAGCGCAACTCTGTCGCCGATGGCATCGTCGCCGCCGCGCGCGAGATCGCCGAGACGACCAACATCAAGTCGATCTGCTGCTTTACCTCTTCGGGCACCACGGCGGCTTTGGTCGCGCGCGAACGCCCGCGTGTGCCGATCATCGCCATGACGTCCTGCCGGGGGACCGCGCGCCGTCATGCCCTGACCTGGGGCACCCAAAGCGTCATGACCGGCGAGTTGGAACGGTTCAAACAAGCGGTTGTGAACGCCGCCCGCGCCGCCCGTGCCAACGGCTATGCCGATGAAAACGACCAGATCGTCGTGACCGCCGGTGTGCCGTTCAACCAGCCGGGCACCACCAACATTCTGCGCGTGGCGCCCTGCGACGAGCGGCTGATTTACTCGACCGACCCCGAGTGATTTTAGACGTCATTGTAAGATGATGTTTGCGGATTTCTCCTAGCGTCTTGGCGATTGCTAGGAGGACTGCGATGCACGAGTCGTTTCGGAGATGCTGGATACCGGAACTTCAGGCTGTCGGGGCCGAGGTCTTTGAATGGGTCAATGACGGCTTTGAGCCGATGTTGCGCAGCGTTTACGGCGATGCCATCGGGATGGACCCTGCCGATCTTCCTGCCGAAGTGGTCGAGGGAGAGCGTCAAAAGGGCAAGTATATCCTGTCCGGCGACTTCGACACCGGCTACGCCGAGCTTGAGGCCGAGCTGATTCAGGGCATCGCCGCCACCGGTATCGAATGGCAGGCCTATATGTCCGGCTACGCCAACTATCAGGCCGGGATCACCGCGCTGGCCATGCGCCACAAGCCTGACGCCAAGGGCCGCCTGCGCCCGCCGCCCTATGATCTGACCCTGGCGACCAAGGCTATCCAGCTGGGCACCACGGGCGACTCGGTCCTCGCCATGCAGTACTACTTCGACCAGATGGAGGCCAAGGCCACCGCCGACCGCAAGGCGTTGCTGGATCGGCTGTTTGCCCACATCGGCGAAGACACGCAGGCGCTGAGCTTTTCCTCGACCGAGCTGAGCGGCACGTTTGATTCCCTCGCCCTTGCAGCCGAGTCGCAGGCTGCTTCGCTCGAGGAAAACAGCGCCGCCCTGACCGAGCTCGAAGAGCGCGTGAAGGCCACCGCCACCGACGCGCGTGGCGCTGCCGAACAGGCGCAGACTGCCGTTTGCGGGCGCGCGCCGCGCAGGACGAGGTGGTGCAGACCCGGCGCTCGATCAGCGAGGTGGTCACCAGCACCGAGGAGATCCGCCGCTTTGTGGACATGGACGACCAGATCGCCCTGCAAACCAAGCTGCTGGCGCTGAACGCCTCGGTCGAGGCGGCCCGCGCGGGCGAACATGGCCGCGGCTTTTCGGTGGTGGCGACCGAGGTCCGCTCGCTGGCGGATCAAAGCGCCAAGTCCGCCGCCTAAATCGCCGCCGTGGTCAAGGACATCCTCGATCGGGTGAACGGCATCAACGACCGGTCCGAGCACATGGAGGCCCGCTTGGCCGAACTGGTTTCGGAAATCGCCAATGTGGCCGCAAGCTTTGCCCGCATCGACGCCGCAACGCAGGAGCAAAACGACAGCATCCGGCAGGTGGCCGCGAACCAGCGCCAGTTGGATCAGTCGAACCAGGCCAACGCGGCGGCGGTGGGGCAGGCCAGCAACCAGGTCCGCGCGTTCGAAGGCACGGTGGCGCAGATCAACCAGCGCATCGCCGAGTTCCGCACCGAATCCGCAGGCGCGGCGACCGAGCAGCGCGCCAGCGCGTAACGTTGCCTTGGCCCCTGTTCCGGTCTAGCCTGCCTTTGGGATCAAAGGGGGCGCGATGCAGCCAGATACGTTATTGGTGGTGGGGCTGTTGTTTCTGGTCCTCTCCATCCCTGCCATTGTCTCGGCCTGGACCGATGGGCGGGCGCCGCGCGGGGCCGCCATCGTCTTGGTCTGGGGCGCGGGCATGATCCTGTATGCGATGCGCATCAAAGAGGGCGGTTATCGCTGGTCCGACATCCCCGACGCGGTTTATACGGTCATTGGGCAGGTGGTGTTCTAGCGCGCAGAAAACCCCGCCAAGCCTATTGCCAAAATCGCCCATCCCCCCTATACGGCGCCTTCCACCGTGCGTCCGGCCACCAGAGGCATGCCGAGTCGCGCGACGTAGAAGGAGACCGAAATGCCCAAGATGAAGACAAAATCGAGCGCCAAAAAGCGCTTTAAGGTCACCGCGACCGGCAAGGTGATGGCAGGCCAGGCGGGCAAGCGCCACGGCATGATCAAGCGCCACAAGAAATTCATCCGCGATGCTCGCGGCACCACCACGCTGTCCGCTCCTGACGCCAAGATCGTCAAGAGCTACATGCCCTACGACCGCTAAGAGGAGATACAGCTATGTCCCGAGTCAAAGGCGGAACCGTTACGCACGCACGTCACAAGAAGGTCATCAAGGCAGCCAAAGGTTACTACGGCCGTCGCAAGAACACCTTCAAGGTTGCAGCACAGGCCGTTGATAAGGCCAACCAGTACGCAACCCGCGACCGTCATAACCGCAAGCGCAACTTCCGCGCTCTGTGGATCCAGCGCATCAACGCCGCTGTGCGCGCGCATGACGAAGCACTGACCTACTCCAAGTTCATCAACGGCCTGAACTTGGCCGGCATCGAAGTGGACCGCAAGGTTCTGGCAGATCTGGCCGTGCACGAGCCCGAAGCCTTTGCTGCGATCGTCGATCAGGCAAAAGGCGCGCTGGCAGCCTAAGGCCAAGCGGAGCTTGAGATTACGAAAAGGCCCGGGGGACACCTCGGGCCTTTTTGCTTTTGCGCCTCTGGACAGGGCAGGGGGAGTTATCCCCAAGAAAGTGCCGCAGGCGAAGGTCGCACGCTTTTACAACCTACAATATCGTGGTACGCTTGGCATATTCGGTACAGGCGCAAAACTCCGCCCCTGTATCTAGGTGTTTTCTGTACGATTAATAGGAGTGGCGCGATGCAAAAGACGGCGGCAAATCGGTTTCATCTCAAGACGCTGGGCTGGGTGCTGGCGGGCGGATTTCTGGCCACGCAGCTGTACTTGGTGATGCTGTTGCTCAATATGCTGAACCAGCAGGGGCTGCCAGAACCAAGCGAAGAGGTGGCCCGCAACGATTTCACCACCTTTGCCCCGGCGCTGCCACCCGAACCTGCGGCGCAGCCCGACATCCCCGTGATCGCGCCGGCGATGACGCCGATGCCGACCGCCGTCCCGCTGCCCGATCCTCTGCCCGCCGCCGCCCCGGAGACCTTTGAAGAGCCGGCCGTCAGTGCGCAAGACATCCTCGCGGCGCTCAAATCCGACCTGCCGTTGAATGAGGCGCTGGACCTGCCCGAACCCATCGTCGTGGCCACGGCTGATCCTGTTGCCGAGCCGCTTATCGCTGCCGCAGCAGAGCCGACACCAGCGCCTGTCGCCCAGCCCATCGCCGAGCCCGAGCATGACGACCACGCGCATATGGACATGCCGATGCCCGATCCGACCCTGACGCCCTGCGTGGCCGAGCTTCAGACCATCGCCGACCGCTCGCGCATCTATTTCGGCCCCAACTCGACCGAGCTGACCCCCTTGGCCACCAGCGTAGCCTTGCAAATGGCGGCGGCGGTGCAATCCTGCCC
The DNA here is from genome assembly GCF_900176475.1 of Tropicibacter naphthalenivorans. Lineage (GTDB taxonomy): Bacteria > Pseudomonadota > Alphaproteobacteria > Rhodobacterales > Rhodobacteraceae > Tropicibacter > Tropicibacter naphthalenivorans. The sequence continues at coordinate 43,094 of NZ_FWXX01000004.1, read as the reverse complement.
CGAGGCCAAGATCACGCTGATGGGCTTTGCCGACCCGCTGGGCAGCACCGAATCGAACCGCCTTGTCAGTCTGCGCCGGGCGCAGGCCGTGGTCGCGGTGATCAAGGCGGCGGGGTTTGAGACCGAAACCTTCAACACCGTCAGCCACCTGACCGAGGATCACCCGGACTTTTGCCAGCACTACGACGTGATCGACCGCCGGGTCGAGTTCGTGGTGACCGACCGCACGGCAGAGCACGCCGCCGCGCACTAAGCCACGAGTCCAAGGGCATAAACAGCTCGTACCACAGGTTCGTTGCTCGTAGGCGCGGCAGTCCCGGCAATCGACGTTCGGCGAACGGCATTTGCCCGCGCTGGCACTGCCGTCACTCTCATAATGCCGGTGCAAGTCGCTCAGGCGGTTGCCGCAATCCAGCCGCATGTAATCGCCCCGCGCGTCGCCGGGGGTGCGCGGCTGATAGGCCAGAGTGGGCGAGAAAAAGCGATAGGTCAGCCGCCGCGCGCCGCCCTTGGCAAAGAGCACTCATCCCTCGAAGGTCAGGTTGCAGACCGCCGAGATGTCGTAGGTGCTGGCGCGCATCGGGCCGATCTTGCGGCGCATTTCGCGCAGACGGGCGGCATCAAGCCGGGCAGGGGCATGGAGCGGAGCGTTCATGTCCTCGCGGCGGCAACGCTGTTGATCCCGCTCATGTCGCCGCGCAGCACATCCAGCAGCAGGCCGTTGTCGGTCAGGTAGGCGATGGTGTTATGGCCATCAAAGCCCTTGATTGGGTGCAGGGTCGCCTGCGGCAGGTCCGCCAGCAGCTCGGCATGGGCGCGGTCAAGCCGGTTATTCTCGCCATAGACAAGATCAAGCTGCGGACAATACCCGGCGCGCTCGATTTGCAGACGGATGTCGCGGCTTTCGGGAGTGGTGTGTTGTTCCAAACGGTGCAGGATGGCGCGCACGCGGCGGTCCTTGATCGTGTCTCCGACTTCTCGCAGCGCGGTGCTCGGTCCGGACAGCGAGATCACCCGGTCCGCGCCCAGCAACACGCCATACAGCAGCGCCGCATAGCCGCCCGCCGAACTACCTAGAACGGTGACTTTGCGGCCCTCGCCGTACTCGGCGATTTTGGCGCGCAGCCCCTCGATGGTGCTGTCCAGCGTGCCGCCCATGCTGGGCAGGCCGTTACAGAAAAACAGCCGGTTCGGATCCTTGAGGTAGATGGCATTCAGCCCGGCAGCGGCGGCCATGGCGTCAAGGTAATGCAGCTTGCCCGGCTCGGCGAGACCGGCAAAGCGCAGCAGGACATCGCCGCCCTCGACCTTGGGCGAAAAGGCCACCTCGGCGCTGCCAGGGTCCGAGATCACCCGCCGGTACATGTTCGACGCGGCCAGCCGCTCCAGCATCCGGGTGCGGGTTTCGAACTTGGCGTCATCCGGGTTCATACGGCGGGCATTGTCCAGCATCTGCTGAACCTGCTCTTGCGGCGCAATGTCGTCCCGCAACTCCAAGCCGGGGGCGGACAGCGCCTTGGCTCGGCGGGCAAGGGCCGCGTCCTCGGGCCATTTTTGCGCCAGCAGGGCGGTGGCCTCGGCGTGTTGCGCGCGGGTGATTGCGCCTTGGCGCGCCGCGGTGCGCACCACGGGGGCCAGTTCGCGCGTGATCAGCCCGTCCGCGATGTCCTGCGCGATCTTGCTCAGCAGGGTGTCCGGGTCGTGGATGGCGCGCGCCTCTAGCAGCAAGGCGTAGAAGGTCTGCGTCGGGCCTTGGGTCGTCAGCACCCGATGCGCGAGAATCTCGCCCGCCGCGCCCGCGCCTGCGTCCACCGCGATTTGCGTCAGGTGGCGCAGCTCTATCGGGGACAGCTCTGGCGCGTCGCGCAGGATCGCACTGGCCTCGGTGTCCTTACGCTCCAGCATCAGGCCCGCCAGCATGATCCACGGGCTGACGGTCTGACCGGTCTGGGCCGCAAAGGCCAGCGCCGCGCGGATGGTCTGATGCGCTGCGGGCATCTCCTTGAGCCGCAGGTGCAGCCGCGCCAGCCGCTCTGTTTCCTTGACGTGGCGGACCAGCCGCGCGTCCGGCACATGCGACACATCGGTGCGCCTAAGGTCCGCAGCATCCAGTTCCAGCGTCTCTTGCAGCAGGGCGATCGCCTGGGGCAGCTGCGCATCGGTGCTGAGCGCTTGGATTTGGGGGGCGATGTCCGGCCAATGGACCCGGAATTCGGTGCGTTTGGTCATGAAATGCCTGATAAAGCGAAGTGTTGCAGTTCGTTTGACCCTACGCCCGCCTCTGTTGATCCTAAAGTAAAATTTCAGGCACGTCTTTGCATTGGCGGGGAACAGCTTGCACACGGGCCGAAATGTGCTAGCAGAGGGCGACTTTTTCAGGAGGCCCCGTGATGGACGATCTGCGCGCCAAGTACATCGAACTGATTGCCAAGGCTGGCGACGAAGCCACGCTGGAGGACCTGCGCGTCAAGGCCGTCGGCAAGAAGGGCGAGATCAGCCTGCAAATGCGCGAGCTGGGCAAGATGACCCCCGAAGAGCGCCAGGTTGCCGGGCCTGCGCTGAACGCCCTCAAGGACGAAATCAACACCGCGCTGGCGGCGAAAAAGGCAGCCTTGGCCGACGCCGCGCTGGATGAGCGTCTCAAGGCCGAGTGGCTGGACGTCACCTTGCCCGTGCGCACCCAGCGTCGGGGCACCATCCACCCGATCAGCCAGGTGACCGAAGAGGTCAGCGCGATCTTTGCCGACATGGGGTTCTCGGTGGCGGAAGGGCCGCAGATTGACACTGACTGGTACAACTTCGACGCGCTGAACATCCCCTCGCATCACCCTGCGCGGGCCGAGATGGACACCTTCTACATGCACCGCGCCGAGGGGGATGACCGCCCGCCGCACGTGCTGCGCACCCACACCTCTCCGGTGCAGATTCGCCATATGGAAAAGTTCGGCGCGCCCTGCCGGGTGATCGCGCCGGGCCGGGTGTACCGCGCCGACTACGACCAGACGCACACCCCGATGTTCCACCAGGTCGAAGGTCTGGCGATCGACAAGGACATCTCGATGGCGAACCTCAAGTGGGTGCTGGAAGAGTTCTTTTCCGCCTTCTTCGAGATCGACGGGATCAAGACCCGCTTCCGCGCCTCGCACTTCCCCTTCACCGAGCCGTCGGCCGAGGTCGATATCCAGTGTTCGTGGGTGGACGGTCAGCTCAAGATCGGCGAGGGCGACGGCTGGCTCGAAGTGCTTGGCTCGGGCATGGTGCACCCCAAGGTGCTGCAAGCGGCGGGCGTCGACCCCGAGGAATGGCAGGGCTTTGCCTTTGGCATGGGGATCGACCGGATTTCGATGCTGAAATACGGCATCCCGGATTTGCGCGCCTTCTTTGACAGCGACCTGCGCTGGCTGCGCCATTACGGTTTTGCGTCGCTGGACGTGCCGACGCTGCATGGCGGTTTGAGTAAGTAAGACAAGGCCCCGGACTGGTTCCGGGGCTTTTTTGTTAGCAGGGACCACTTGATGTGTCCCGCCCGGCTCAGCCGGGCAGCGCCTGCCCGGGGCTCCGCTCGTTCTCCCCTTGATCCGCCCACTGGGCGGCTCACCGCCATTGGCGGACCGGGGCGAACCCTCCCCCCGGAGGGCGCTTTTGCAAGCTCACCTGACACGCAACGTCTGCGTGTTTTGCGAAGATGCGAACCTCACATGCGGACCCAAGCGCCCACCAGGGAGGGCGCGGCCCGTCTGCGCTTGCTCAAGGCTGAAAATCGGCTAGGTCACCCCCAAGACAGGAGCCGACATGACCCTTTTCACCCACGAGAACCGCCAAAAGACTGACCGCAGCCGCCGCCTGTACGCTGCCTTTGAAATCGCCCACACCATCGTCGACTTCCTCGCGGCGATCTGCTTTCTAATCGGCTCCATCCTGTTCTTCTGGAAAGCGTATGAGACCCCGGCGATCTGGCTGTTCGTCATCGGCTCGGCCTTCTTTGCGCTCAAGCCCACCCTGCGCCTGATCCGCGAGCTCAAACTGGCCGCCATGGGCGACGCCGAGGATCTGGCCGAGCGTTTCCGCGACTGAAAAGCGCTCTGCCAAGCCCAGCGATGGCTCTGCCCCTTTTCACCCAAGCGCGCATCCGGTAAGGACGCGGTCAACGCGCAATCTTATCCGGGGCCATTCCGATGAAATTCACCCTCTCCTGGCTCAAAGAGCATCTCGACACCACCGCCTCCGTGGACGAGATCGCAGAGACGCTGACCGACCTTGGCCTGGAGGTCGAGGGCGTCGAAAACCCGGCGGCCAAGCTGGCGACGTTTACGCTGGCCAAGGTGACCCACGCCGAGCAGCACCCCGACGCCGACCGCCTGCGCGTCTGCAAGGTGATGACCGACGAGGGCGAAAAGCAGATCGTCTGCGGCGCGCCCAACGCGCGCGAGGGCATCACCGTGGTGCTGGCCAAGCCGGGCGACTACGTGCCGGGCATCGACGTGACCCTGTCTGTGGGTAACATCCGCGGGGTGGAATCGCACGGCATGATGGCCTCTGAACGCGAGCTGGAGCTGTCGGACGAGCATAACGGCATCATCGAGCTGCCCTCGGGCGAGGTCGGCCAAAAGTTCACCGACTGGCTGGCGCAGAACGACCCGGCCAAGGTTGACCCGGTGATCGAGATCGCCATCACCCCCAACCGTCAGGACGCGCTGGGCGTGCACGGCATCGCCCGTGATCTCGCGGCGCGCGGCTTGGGCACGCTGAAACCTTTGAAGGAAAACCACGTGGACGGCGCGTTCAGCTGCCCGGTGAAGGTTTCCATCGACGAGGATGCGGCCACGGACGGCTGCGAAGTCTTTGCCGGTCGCCTCATTCGCGGCGTCAAGAACGGCCCGTCGCCGGCGTGGCTTCAGGACCGCCTGCGCGCCATTGGCCTGCGTCCGATTTCGAAGCTGGTGGACGTGACGAACTTTTTCACCTTTGACCGCAACCGCCCGCTGCACGTCTTCGACGCCGACAAGGTCTCGGGTGCGTTGCGGGTGCACCGTGCCAAGGGCGGCGAAGAAATGGTGGGTCTGGACGAAAAGACCTATACTTTCTCCGCTGGTCAGGTGGTGATTTCCGACGACAACGGCGTTGAAAGCGTTGGCGGCATCATGGGCGGTCTGGCCACGGGCTGCACCGATGAGACCGTGAACGTCTTCCTCGAGGCCGCCGTCTGGGACCGCGTGCAGATCGCCCACACGGGCCGCGCACTGAAAATCAACTCGGACGCGCGTTATCGCAACGAACGCGGCATCGACCCGGCCTACAATATGCAAGGCCTTGAGGATGCAACGCAAATGATCCTTGACCTCTGCGGCGGTGAGGCCTCCGACGTGGTGGTGGCAGGACAGGTGCCCGACACCTCGCGCGCTTACAAGCTGAACCCGGCGCGGGTCATCAGCCTAGTGGGGATGGAGATCCCCGAGGCCGAGCAGCGCCAGACCCTGACCCGGCTTGGCTTCCGCATGGAAGGGAACCTCGCGCATGTGCCGTCCTGGCGGCCCGACGTGCTGGGCGAGGCCGATCTGGTCGAAGAGGTCGCGCGCATCGCCTCGCTGACCAAGTTGCAAGGCAAGCCGCTGCCGCGCCTGCAACCGGGCGTGCCCAAGGCGATCCTGTCGCCGCAGCAAAAGCGTGAGCAACAGGCGCGCCGGACGGCGGCGGCGCTGGGCTACAACGAATGCGTGACCTACAGCTTTATCGACCGCAAATCCGCCAGCCTGTTCGGCGGCGGGGACGATGCGACGATGCTGGCCAACCCGATCTCCTCCGAGATGAGCCACATGCGCCCGGCGCTGCTGCCCGGCCTGCTGCAAGCGGCGGCCCGCAACCAGGCGCGCGGCTACATGGACCTTGCGTTGTTCGAACTGGGCCACGCCTTTAACGGCGGCGAGCCGGGGGAGCAGCACGTGCAGGTCTCTGGCTTGCTGGTGGGCCGCACTGGGCCCAAGGATGTGCACGGTGCCGCGCGCGCGGTGGATGTGTTCGACGCCAAGGCCGATGCCGAAGCGGTGCTGGCCGCCATCGGTGCGCCCGCCAAGGTGCAAATCCTGCGCGGCGCCGAAGGCTGGTGGCACCCGGGTCGCCACGGCAAGATCTGCCTCGGCCCGAAAAAGGTGCTGGGCGTGTTCGGCGAACTGCACCCCAAGGTGCTTGACGAGATGGGCGTCAAAGGCCCGGCGGTGGCGTTTACGCTGTACCCCGCCGAAGTGCCGCTGCCGCGCAAATCCGGCTCTACCCGTGCGGCGCTGCGCCTGAATGACCTGCAAGCGGTCGAGCGGGACTTTGCCTTTGTGGTGGACGCGGGCGTCGAGGCGCTGACCCTGGTCAATGCAGCGGCGGGTGCGGACAAGGCGTTGATCGACGATGTGCGCGTGTTCGACGAATTCATCGGCGGCAGCCTCGGGGAGGGCAAGAAATCGCTGGCGATCACCGTGCGCCTGCAACCCACCGACAAGACGCTGAAGGAAAAAGACATCGAGGCGGTCGCCGCCAAGATCGTCGAAAAGGTCACCAAGGCCACCGGCGGCACCCTGCGCGGCTGACGGCGCGTCCAAATTCCTTTCAAAGGAATTTGCAAAAGTCTTGAAAGACTTTTGGTCCCACCCAGAAAAAACGCCCCGCTGGATCTTCAGCGGGGCGTTTCGTTTTCAGGGGCTTAGTTGCCCTTGCCGTGGCCACCGCCCATCATCTTGCGGCGCATGGCAAAGTCTTGCGTGGTGATCACGCCGTCCTCATCAAGGTCCATCTCGGCGATCCAGACTTTGGCCTGGCCAAGGAACTCGTCGCGGCTGACCTTGCCGTCGCCGTCTACGTCATTCATCGCCAGCTCCATGCCCTCGGCGGCGTTCTTCATATTGCCTTGGCCGTGGCCACCGCCCTCGTTTTCCATGTCATTGGCGCGCGCCTGATCGAACACCTTGTATTCCTCGGCGTCCAGAAAGCCGTCGTCGTCCTGATCAAAGCTCAGGAAGACGTCGCCGCGGCGCTCGGTTGCCTCTGCGACAGAGACAGCGCCGTCCCCGTCCAGATCCCAGTTTTCCACAAAGTGCTGGCCAGGGACGCCCTGCGCGAAAACAGGCGCTGCGGCAAGAATGAGGGCGAGGGTGAGGTGCTTCATCGAGCTATCCTTTGGAATATGTAACTGATATTCATATAACGAAGTTGGAATATAATTCCGTCGTGACAGGCTGTCGCAGCCGCGCGCCTTAGCCTTCGGACAGTTCGTCGAACGCAGCCAGCGCCTTGGACGCGTACATCAGCCCCGGCCCGCCTGACATCTGAATCGCGGTTCCCAGCGCCTCTGCCACCTCTTCGCGCGTGGCCCCGGCGCGGATCGCGGCCCCCACATGTGAGATGATGCAATCCTCGCAGCGCAGCGCCACGGCGATCCCCAGCGCGATCATCTCTTTTTCCTTGTGGGTCAGCGCGCCGTCGGGGCTGGCTGCTTGTTCAAGGCTGACAAAGCCCGCAAAGGTGTCGGGGATCGCCTTGCGCAGCCCACGCAGGTTGTTACGGGTTTCGGCGAATTTTTCCTTGAAAGACATATTTTACTCCTGAGATGTGTTTTGTCCTCAAGAGCAAATCCAGCCGCCGCGCACTTTGATCAAGATCATGCGCACCAACGAAAAAGGCCCCGCCAAACCGGCGAGGCCCATCTAGGTCATGTGGCAGAGCTTAGTTCGCGTCGGCCAGCAGGCGGCGCGCAATGACCTGCGCCTGAATTTCCGCAGCGCCCTCAAAGATGTTGAGGATGCGCGCATCACACAGGATGCGCGAGATGGTGTATTCCAGCGCAAAACCGTTGCCGCCGTGGATTTGCAGCGCGTTGTCCGCCGCCGCCCAGGCCACGCGGGCGCCCAGCAGCTTGGCCATCCCAGCCTCAAGGTCGCAGCGGCGGCCGTGGTCCTTTTCCCAAGCCGAGAAGTAGGTCAGCTGGCGCGCGATCATCAGTTCCACGGCCATCATCGCCAGCTTGCCCGACACACGCGGGAAGTTGATCAGCGACTTGCCGAACTGCTTGCGTTCCTGCGCGTAGCGCATCCCGACGTCCAGCGCCGACTGGGCCACACCAATGGCGCGCGCGGCGGTCTGGATACGGGCCGATTCAAAGGTCTCCATCAGCTGTTTAAAGCCGTTGCCCTCTTCGCCGCCCAGCAGGTTCTCGCCCTTGACGTGGAAGTTGTCAAAGCCCAGCTCGTATTCCTTCATGCCACGATAGCCCAGAACCTCGATCTCGCCGCCGGTCATGCCTTCGGTGGGGAAGGGCTCTTCATCGGTGCCGGGGGTCTTTTCCGCGAGGAACATCGACAGACCCTTATAGTTGTCGGTCGACGGGTCGGTGCGGGCCAGCAGGGTCATCACATGGGTGCGTGCGGCGTGGGTGATCCAGGTCTTGTTGCCGGTGATCTTGTAATCGCCGTTCTCGTCCTTGACCGCGCGGGTCCGCAGCGAGCCAAGGTCAGAGCCGGTGTTCGGCTCGGTGAACACAGCCGTCGGCAGTTTCTCACCGGAGGCCAGCGCCGGGAGCCACTTTTGCTTTTGCTCTTCGGTGCCGCCGGCGATGATCAGCTCGGCCGCGATTTCGGAACGCGTGCCTAGAGAGCCGACACCGATATAGGCGCGCGACAGTTCCTCGGACACAACACACATGGACGCCTTGGACAGGCCAAAGCCGCCGTATTCCTCGGGGATGGTCAGGCCGAAAACGCCCATCTCGGCCAGCTCTTCGATGACCTCCATCGGGATCAGCTCATCCTTGAGGTGCCATTCGTGGGCGTAGGGTTCGACCTTGTCCACGGCGTAGCGGCGGAACTGCTCGCGGATCATTTCCAGCTCTTCATCAAGGCCGGTCTTGCCCACGGTGATCTCTGCGCTGCGCTCTTCCATCAGGGCAACCAGACGTGTGCGCGCGGCGGGCGAGTTTGCCTGCCCCAGCAGGATGGTCACAGCATCGGTGTCCAGCGCCGAGGCGTCGGTGACACCCATGTCCGCAAGGCGCACGATCTCGCCCTGGTTCATCTGGATGCCGCCTTTGACCTGCGCCAGATACTCGCCAAAGGCGATCTGGTGCAGCAGCTGTTCCACCTCGCCAAAGGTGTTTTGTTCCACCAAGCGGTTTGCCCATGCTTGCATTTGACGCAGCGATTCCACATAAGTGGCCAACCACGCCAAACCATGGCAGGCAAACTGGTGTTCTTCGATCAGACCGCCAGAGATACGGCCATCCTTGCTGACCATCTCGCGCACCGCGCTGCGGGCGTCGGCAAACAGGCTCTCGACCGGGGCAATTGCCGCGCCGGTGAGCTCCAGAAGATCGGGCAGGATCACGCTGCCAAGGCTCAGGTCTTGTCCGTCATGCGCCATTTCATCGGCTCCTCTCTATCTTTCTCGCTGGTCCTAGCCATTTTGCAGGCGCAGCGCAACAAAAATACCCATTGCTGCGGCGCTTTGTTCATTTATTGCGCGCTCGAATTTCGCATGCCTCGGTCCGTGGACGTGCTAAGCATCCGCCATGACCGAGATTTTTACCAGCTTAACCGCGCCAACACTGGCGCTTGTGATGGGAATTGCGACGCTGGCAGGCATCGTCAAGGGCATGGTGGGCTTTGCCATGCCGATGATCCTGATTTCCGGGCTGGGGTCGATCGTCGCACCAGAGCTGGCCTTGGCGGCGCTGATTCTGCCCACCGTTGTCACCAACGGGATGCAGGCCATGCGGCAGGGGCGGGCGGCGGCCTGGGCCTCGGTCAAGCGATTCCGGCTGTTCCTGGGGGTCGCGCTATGCGCGCTGCTGGTCTCTGCGCAGCTGGTGGCGGTGCTGCCGCAAAGCGTGCTGCTGCTGATGATCGGCGGGCCGATCACGCTGTTCGCGGTGCTGCAACTGGCGGGCTGGCAGCCGCACCTGAAAAGCGGCCCCTCGCGCGGGCTAGAGGCGGCCATTGGCGGCTTTGCGGGCTTTATTGGCGGGTTTTCCGGCGTCTGGGGGCCGCCGACGGTGGCCTATTTGACCGCCTTGCGCACCGAAAAGGCCGAACAGATGCGCATCCAAGGCGTGGTCTATGGTCTTGGCGCGGTGGCGCTGACGCTGGCGCACACCGGATCGGGCATTCTGAACGGGCGCACCGTCTGGCTGTCGCTGGCACTGATTCCCCCCGCCGTGCTGGGCATGTGGATTGGCGGACAGATCCAGGACCGCATCGACCAGACCGCCTTTCGCCGGGCGACGCTGTGTGTCTTGCTGATTGCGGGCTTGAACCTTGTGCGGCGCGGGCTAACCTGAGCCACATGCAAGACCTCGCCGACCACGTCACCAGCCTGATCGAAGCCGAGATTTCGGCTCATGACGCCAGCGCGCGCGCCGGACGGATGCTGTTGGACGACTTTCAGCGCCTGCGGGTCAAACGGCCCCGCCAGATCACGGTGAACTTTTCCGGCGGGATCACCCAGAAATGCTGGACGGTGACGCGGTCGAACGGCGATTACAGCACGGTCTACCTGCCCACCGCTGGCTATTTCTCTTTGTGCGTCGATTCGGATTTCGGCCCGCTGGATATTGGCGTGCATGGCCCGGCGCTGCGGGTGTTCTCTGCGGTCTGAGGCAGGCATGAGCCATAGGCTAAAATGCAAAGCGCACCACCTTCCGGTGTCGCGGGCATCCAAGTCTGGCAGGGGGGGGGTGATGGTGGAGCCTAGGGGGATCGAACCCCTGACCTCCTGCATGCCATGCAGGCGCTCTCCCAGCTGAGCTAAGGCCCCATCATGTGCAGCACCGTGGCGCTGTGCGGCGGTGATTACGCAATGCTGAGGGCGGGATCAAGCGGAAAAATCACGCCCATCAGCTTTTTCTTGGATTTTTCTGCATTCCCACCTGCGGGGCGCTGTCAAACCCTTGGCGCGCTTGGGATTTTGGCCCCACGCGCGCCTAAAATCTTAGGAATCGTCGTCGTTCGATGCGACGTCTGCGATGTCGTCGAGCGAGACGTTGTCGTCATCCTCGTCTTCGAGGACATCATCATCGTCGATATCCACATCAACATCGTCATCATCCAGCAGGACATCATCTTCCATGTCGTCCTTCTGGTTCTTGGGGTTGGCCTTGTCCTCTGCGTCAGCAGCGATCTGGCCGCGCTTGCCGGTTTCGAGGTTCACAACCTCGCCGGTGTAGGGGCTAACGATCGGGTCGCGGTTGAGGTCATAGAAACGCTTGCCAGTGGTCGGGCAGACGCGCTTCGTGCCCCATTCTTCTTTGGGCATGGGTGATCCCTTTCAACTCGTGGTCATGTCGACAATCTGCGCCCATTGCCATACCACGGCTCTGGTGTCAAAGGCTTTGGGCGCATTCCTGAACAGGCAAGGGGCATATGGGGCATATCAGGCTTTCGGGCAACCCTGTGATCGACGTGATTGTGCGGCGCTCGGCGCGGGCGCGGCGGCTGTCGTTGCGCGTGTCGTCCTTGGATGGGCGGGTGACGCTGACCTTGCCGACATCGGTGTCCGAGCGCGAAGGCGCGGCCTTTGTGCGCGACAAAGAAGACTGGCTGCGAGAGAACCTCGCCAAGCAGGGAATGCCGGTGCCGGTGGCGATTGGCGCGACGGTCCCGGTCGAAGGCGTGCCGCTGGTGGTGCGCAGCGGGGCAGGGCGGTCGGTGCGGATCGAAGGCAACGCGCTGCTGGTGCCGGGGCCAGAGGAGCGCGTGGCCGCACGGCTCAAGGGGTGGCTGCGCACGCGGGCGCGCGACCGTCTGGCCGAGGCGTCGGATCGCTATGCGGCGGCCTTGGGGCGGCCCTACAGCCGTCTGACCTTGCGCGATACGCGCTCGCGCTGGGGGTCGTGCACCCATGACGGCGGCTTGATGTATTCGTGGCGGCTGATTCTGGCGTGGCCCGAGGTGCTCGACTATGTCGCCGCGCATGAGGTGGCGCATCTGGCCGAGATGAACCATTCCCCGGCCTTCTGGGCGCAGGTGGAGCGGCTGTATGGCGACTGGAAGCCCTCACGCAATTGGCTGCGCAAGCACGGGCACGAGCTGCACCGCTATCGCTTCGACGATTAAGCCGGGATTACGCGCAGCGCAGCGTGCGCGTCTGCTGACCGCTGAACACCCGGCGCGCATCGTTGAATTTCACGCTGATCGGGGCTTGGGCGCGGGCTTCGGCCTCTTGGCGGGCGCGGCGGATCATCTCGGCGCGGCGGGCCTGCGCCTGTGCGTCGCGGCGGGCGGCCTCACGGCGCTCGGCCTCGGCCTTTTCGGCGGCGGCGCGGCGGGCGGCTTCGGCGCGGCGCTTGGCGGCGGCTTGTCGGGCCTCTTCGGCCCGCCGCGCGGCATACGCCTCTTCGTCCATCTTGATGTGCCAGACCAGCGCGTCATAGGCGTCGTTGATCTGCGCCAGACGCTGGGTCGCGCCGTCCACGTCGCCCGCGTTTACGTCGGGATGGTGCAGGCGCACCTGCTTTAGATAGGCCTTGCGGATCGTGGCAAAGTCGTCGGTCGGCAGCACGCCGAGGATGTCATAGGCAGCTTGGGGCACGGTACGGGTCATCACACGATCCTTGTTTTCAACTCTGTCACTGACCGTCCGAAGCCCCCTTTGGCCGGTCAATTTCTGACAAATTGAAGATAAACTTTCCCGGCCCAGCGGCCTAGCCACATTCTTGCCATAAAGTTAACGCGGCGCTGCCATCTATGTGGCGCGCGCCCGCGACAAACAGGGAGTTGACGCGTTAATGGTTTGTGATCACAAACGCGCTATGCAACCGACCGTGAAACCCGAATCCGCCTCTGCCCATGACCGCGTCTATCGCGGGCTGCGCACCCGTATCATGCACGGCCAGATCGCGCCGGGGCAGGCCTTGACCCTGCGCGGACTGGGCAAGGAATTCGAGGTGTCCATGACACCCGCGCGCGAGGCGGTGAACCGTCTGGTGGCCGAGGGCGCGCTGTCCATGTCGGCGTCGGGGCGCGTGCAGACGCCCGAGCTGTCCAACGAGCGGATTGAGGAACTCGCGGCCCTGCGCGCCTTGCTAGAGGTCGAATTGGCCTCGCGGGCCTTGCCGCGCGCCCATATGGCTTTGATCGAGCGCTTGCAGACGATCAATTCGTCGATCGCCGATGTGGTCAGCAACCGCGACGCGGTGGGCTATATCCGCACCAATCTTGAATTTCACCGCACGTTGTATCTGCGCGCGCAGGCCCCCGCCATGTTGGCCATGTGCGAAACCGTGTGGCTGCAACTGGGGCCGACCATGCGCGCGCTTTATGGCCGTCTGCGCCGGTCCGAAGCGCCGCAATACCACCGCCTGATCATCGCCGCGCTCAAGGCCGGGGACGAGCCGGGCCTGCGCCTTGCGGTGCGGTCCGATGTGACGCAGGGGCTGCGGCTGTTGGTGGGCTAGACAAGGCTCTGAAATGGCGGGACAAAGGGCGCAAAACAGGTGCTGTGATGACCCACCCCGCCCAAAGCCCCAGCCGCCAAGTTCTGATCAAGTTCGCCCTTTTGCTGGCCTTGTTGGTCGCCTATTTCATCTATCTCTGGGTGCGGTTTGACGCCGCCACCGGGGCCATCGCCGCCGCCCTGACGTGGAGCTTTTTTGTCCTGTGTACGCCGATCGCCGACGCCGGGTTCCTGCTGGATTTCCCGCTGCGGTTGCTGTTCGGTGTGCGGATGGTGGTGTCCGAGGTGGTGGTCTGGGCCTTGGCCGGGTTTATTAACGGCGCGGTGCTGCTGCTGGCGCCGCATTACTACCAGACCACGTCGCTAACGCGGCTGTTCCACGAGATCTTGCTGCATCCGTGGCCCTATTGGCTGATCGTGCTCTTGTCCGGCGCGGGGACGTTCCTGTCGGTCAAGTTCGGGGATGAGCTGATGGACGTGCTGCATCACCGCGACCGCGACTTTTTCCACTCGCATCAGTTCAAACACGAGCTGATCATGGTCGCCTTCTTCGCGGTGATTGTCTTTGCCTATTACCGCCTCATCACCACGCTGGGGCTTGAGGCGGTGCTTTAAGCCGTTGCGGCGCTGAGCGCGGTGTCCAGCAGTTCCTGGATCGTCGATTCGGCGGTCTGGGCGATGATGCGGCCAAGCTCCTCTTCGCCTTTTAGCACCACCAGCGTCGAGCGGCGCGGGATCTTGAGCGACTTGGTCAGATCGGCCTTGCTGTAGGTGTCCCAGTCGATGTTGATAAAGGTGATGTTGGCCTCATACGCGGGGTTGGCGGCCTTGAGCTTGTCCAGCACACGTTCCTGCGCGGCGCAGGTGCTGCACCAGCTGGCCTTGAAATCTAGGAACACGGTGTCGCCCGCAGCGAGGCGTTCTTCCACCAGCCCCGGCGTATAGTCCAGCGGCGCGGCATGGGCGGTCAGCGGCAGGGCGGCGGCCCCGGCGGTGAGGGTCAGGAAAGTGCGGCGATTCATGTAAGGTCTCCTATGAGTTAGAGGGCGACGGACAGGTCGATGAGCCAGCCGGGCATGATGCCGATCAGGGTGGCTTCGATGACGTGGTGGATGTTGAACAGCAGGCCAAGGCCGACGGCGATGAACACCACGCCAAGGATGGGCCGGGCCGAGATCGCCAGACGGCGCAGCGTGGCGTTGTGGCGGGTGATGGCTCCGCGCGTGCCATAGGCGAGACCCAGCACAAGGGTCGACACCCCCGCCGCAAAGCCCATCATGATGGCGGTGACGCGCAAAAGGCTCTCGCCCTGGCTGGCGAGCGCGATGGCCCCGCCCAGGGTCGGGCCGATGCAGGGGCTCCAGACCGCGCCAAGCAGCAGCCCGCCAAGGAACTGCCCGCCATAGGCGCTGCGGTCGAGGCCGTCGATGCGCGCGTCGGCTTGGGCGGACAGACCGGCGGTCGCCCCCGCAAGCACGGCACTGGCGCGCGGGATCAGCAGCATTGCGCCAAAGGCAATCATGAGGATCGCGCCGGCGTCCGAGATCATCTCGATGTCGAGGCCAATCAGGTGGCCAAAGGCAGTGACCAGCACGCCAAGCGTGACAAAGGACAGGCTGAGCCCCGCCGCCATGAACAGCGGCCCGGCCCGCCCCGATTGCAGCGCGCCCGCGATAACGATGGGCAGCACCGGCACCACGCAGGGGTTGATGAGGGTCAGCAGCCCCGCGCCATATGCGAATAAAATCTCCATGGTCCGAGTTAGGCCGAAACCGCCGCGCCTGTCACCTGACAGAGTTTCACGTGGGCGTGGGGATTGTTACGGCGCGCGCGGGTCACGCCCCGGCAAGGCGTTTGAAAAAGCCGGGTTTGCGGGCGAAGTGCGCCAAGCCTTCGGCGGTGTCGGGCAGGCCGTAGCCGCGCATCTGGCCGGTGAAGTT
Organism: Tropicibacter naphthalenivorans; assembly: GCF_900176475.1. Lineage (GTDB taxonomy): Bacteria > Pseudomonadota > Alphaproteobacteria > Rhodobacterales > Rhodobacteraceae > Tropicibacter > Tropicibacter naphthalenivorans. The sequence goes on along the minus strand of NZ_FWXX01000004.1, from coordinate 27,729 downwards.
GCCATAGACCCGGTCGGCGATCCGCCACGGGCCATGCTCGGCAATGGCGCCTAGGGCTTTGCGGTCGAGATCGCCCAATTTAGAGCGCCGCCGCCCGGTAAAGGCGTTTTGCGTCGGCGCGCCGTCCAGCAGGGCGGTGATCAGCGTGTCGACGATGGCGGTGCTGGTGACGCCGCGCTCGGCGGCGATGGGCAGGACCTTGATCAGGCGGTGGGCGATTTCCGGGCCGTGGGCGGCGCAAAAGGGACGCAAGGCGCGGGCCACCTGCGGAATCGTCCAGCCGTGGCCCGGCGGGCGGGCGGCGTCCTGGTCGTAGATCGTGGCAGCAGCGGTCAGGGCTTCGGTCAGCGGCTCGAACTGGCCTTGGCCGATGTCACACAGCGCCACGGCGGCGCGGGCGCGGATCAGGGCGCTGTGGTCCGGTGTGAGCAGGGCGGTCAGGTCGGGCGTGACCTCTGGCCGCTCTATGGTTTGCCCCAACTGGCCAAGCGCCCGGATCGCGGCAAGGGTGACGCCCTCGTCTGATGCGGTGTCCGGCGTTGCGCCGAGGGCGGCGCGCAGGTGGGGCAGGGTGGCCCCGGCGGCCTGTGGAACCTGCCCGGTCAGCTCGATCAGCGCGGCGGTGACCGCAGGGTCGCTCTGGCGGAACAGCGGCAGCAGCGCGGGCAGGGCGCGGGCCACGGCGGCGTGCACATCCGCGTCGACATCGGGGCCGATGCCGTAGGTCTCGCCCTCGGCGCGCTCGCAGTCTCTCCGCGCGCGCGCTTGGCCAGCCATCTCTTGATAATATCCCTGCGAGGCCAGCCCCATGTCCAGCATCTGCCGCACCGAGGGCTGGGCAATCGCCGCCAGCAGCGTCAGGCAGCGCGCCGCCCGGTCGCGCCGTGCCAACGCCATTTCGGCGATGAACGGCACCGCGGCGACGGTCGCGGTGTAGCGCGTGCCTTGGTGGTAGATGTTGCTGTAGAGCCGCTCCAAAGCCTTGGCGGCCTGCCGCTCGCCGCCCAAGGCCAGCGCGCGCAGATCTCCGGGCACGTCAGCGGCCGGACCATAGGCGTGGCGCAGCGCCGCCCAGTCGATCTGGTCCAGCCCTTCGAGCATGGATTACGCGGCCAGACCGCGCGACCCCATATCAAGGAATTTCTGGCGGCGGGCGCGGACCAGATCGGCGGGCGATTTGCCCTCCATCTCGTCCAGCATCCCTTGGATCGCCTTGCCAACGCTGGCGATGATCGCCTCGCGGTCGCGATGTGCGCCGCCCAGCGGTTCGGGGATCACACGGTCGGCGACGCCCAGCTTGACCAGATCCTGCGCGGTCAGGCGCAGCGCCTCGGCGGCTTCGCGCATCTTGTCCGAATCCTTCCACAGGATCGACGCGCAGCCCTCGGGCGAGATCACCGAGTAGACGGAATGTTCCAGCATCGCCAAGCGGTTGGACGTGGCAAAGGCCACCGCCCCGCCAGAGCCGCCCTCGCCGATCACCACCGACACCAGCGGCACGCCGATTTGCAGGCACTTTTCGGTCGAGCGGGCGATGGCCTCGGACTGGCCGCGCTCTTCGGCGCCCTTGCCGGGGTAGGCGCCGGGGGTATCCACCAGCGTCACAACGGGCAGGCCAAAGCGGTCGGCCATCTCCATCAGGCGCACCGCCTTGCGGTAGCCTTCGGGGCGGGCCATGCCAAAGTTACGCTCGACGCGGGACTTGGTGTCGTTGCCCTTTTCGTGGCCGATCACCATCACCGGACGGTCGTTGAACCGCGCAAGGCCGCCCATCACCGCGTGGTCATCGGCAAAGTTGCGATCCCCGGCCAGCGGCATGTACTCGGTGAACAGCGCCTCGATGTAGTCCTTGCAATGCGGACGGTTGGGGTGGCGGGCCACCTGGCATTTCCGCCACGGCGTCAGCTTTGCATACAAATCCTTGAGCAGCGCGTCGGCCTTGGCGTCCAGCGCGCGCGCCTCGTCGGCGACGTCCATTTCCTCGTTGTCACGGGCCATGGCGCGCAGCTCTTCGGCTTTGCCTTCGATTTCGGCCAGCGGCTTTTCAAAGTCGAGGTAATGGGTCATGCAAGGCCTCCTTGTCGTCGCAAGGCTATATGGCCGCGCCGCGCGGCGATTGCAATCAAATCTGCCAAGGTCGGCGCGGCGCAGCAGGCGCTTAGTTGCCCGCCAATTCCAGCATTTTGGCAAACTGCGCTTCGGTCAGCACGCCGCGCCAGTGATCCGTACAATTCGAGCGCATCATCACCAGTTGCGTTTCCAGATCGCCAACCTTGGCGGCCAGAGCCTGACGGTCAGCGACGGGCGCGCCGGTGTTGATCGCCTGACGCAGTTCAGCGCGGGCGGCGAGGGCGGCGTTTTGCAGGGCTTCGCGCTTGGCCGGCATGGTCGCGAGCCAGTTTTTCAGGGTTTCGCGTTGGTCCAAGGTCAGCTTTAGCGCGTCGGCATTCTTTGCGATGACGGGCGTGTAGGCCACGATGGGACGCGACAGTTCCGCAGGCGGCGCGGCCAAGGTGGGCAGGGCGGTCAGGGCCAGCAGCGCGGCAGACAGGACGAGATGTTTCATAGGGGCTTCCTTCCAGATGTGATGCCTCTTTGATATTCCAAGAGTGGAATTTAAAATTGATGGAGGTCAAAATTTTCGACGAATGTTCGGGAATTGGCGCGAGTCCGCCGGTCTGTGCGCCCGGGTCAGCGGACCATGACCATCGCCACGGACCCCACCAGCAAAGCCGCCATCGTCCAGTTAAAGACGCGCAGCCGCCCCGGCTGATCCAGCCAGCGCCGCACCCCGGTGCCAAGCGCCGTCCACGTCAGGGCCGACACCGTGCCAATCGCCAGAAAACTGCCCGACACCCACAGGATCGCGGCCAGATCGCGGTTCGCCGCATACAGCGTGATCGCGCCCAGAGCCATGCTCCACGCTTTTGGGTTGACCCATTGAAAGGCCGCCGCCTGAACAAAGGTCAACGGGCGCGCGCTGGCGGGGGCGTCCTTGGGCGGGGCGGCATGGGCGATCTTCCACGCCAGATACAGCAGGTAGAGAATCGAGGCGACCTGAAGGCCCAGCAGGGCAGGCGGGAACATGTCGAACAGCCGCATCACCCCCAGCCCCACTGGCAGCACCATCAGCGGAAAGCCCGCCGCGACGCCCAGCAGATGTGGCACCGACCGGCGCAGACCAAAGTTGGCCCCCGAGGCCATCAACATCACGTTGTTCGGCCCCGGCGTAAACAGGGTGACAACACTAAAGCTAAAAAGGGCAAGCATGATTTCCGTATCCATGGTGCAATAATACTTGAAATTTTTGGCATTAAATTGCATTCTCACCCGGAATTCGGGGTCTGGAGCAATTTATGACCGAAATTGACGTTGTTGATCGCAGGATATTGCGTGAGCTGTCCAGCGACGGTCGCCTGTCGAATCTGGCTTTGGCGGAACGAGTCGGCCTGTCCGCTTCTGCCTGTTTGCGGCGCACCAACGCGTTGGAAAAGGCAGGCATTATCAAGGGCTACCGCGCGGTCCTGTCGGCGGAAAAGACGGGCGTCACTTTTACCGCGTATATTACGGTCGGTCTTAACGCGCACACAAAGACCGCGCAGGAGGATTTTGAGCGCGCCATGGCCACCGCCCCGCAGGTGCGCGAGTGTCACAACATCACCGGCGCCTATGAGTATCTGCTGCGGGTCGAGGCCGCCGATCTGGCAGCCTACAAACACTTTCACACCGAGATTCTGGGGGCGTTGCCTCAGGTCAACACCCTGACCACTTATGTGGTTATGGGCTCTCCCAAGGATGAGCGCGGCTGATAAGCTGACGGGGCAACTAACCCCGAGGTCCCCATGCGCGCTCCTGTTCACGATAAGCTGACCCTGCCAGAGGGCAAGGTTGCCCTGCTGTTGATCGACATCCAGCAAGAGGCGCGGCAAGACCCCGATTACACCGTCGCCGGAATCGAAGATGTGGTGGCCAATGCCGCCCGCCTGCTGGGGGCGGCGCGTGCAGCGGGCATCCCGGTGGGCCACGCCTGCTATGTCCGCGATCACGCGATTGCCCCGCCCCGCGCCTTTGAGCCCGTGGCGGCGGACGGGGCGCCGACCTTTTCCGACGCGCGATCTGAGTTGACCGCCATCTGCCCCGAGCTGGCGCCGCTGGACGGCGAGGCGGTGTTCGTCAAACAGGACGCTTCGGCTTTTTACGGCACGGATTTGCTAGAATGGTTCGCGGACATCGAATGGCTGGTGATCGCGGGGACGTGGACGGATGCCTGCATCGCCGCCACCGTGCGGGATGCGACCCGGCTGGGCTATCGCGCCTTGCTGGTCAAGGATGCCATCGGGTCGGGGACCGAGTTGATGCACCAGACGGGAATTCTGAACCTTGCCAACCGGCTGTACGGCGGGGGCGTCTGTGACACCGCGCGCGCCGAAACCTTGCTGGGGGGCGGTTCCGCCCCGGTCTGGCGCGTGGTTGATCCGGTGCCGCTGCTCTATACCGCCGAGACGGTTCAGGCGCTGTATGACAGCCTCTAAGCTCTTGTCCACAAACGCAAACGGCCCCGCCACGAGGGCAGGGCCGCTGAAAAGATCAGGCAGCGCTTAGGACGCGGCGATCATTTCCGACTGGCGGACGATCACTTCGGCCTGCTTGATGGACGCGATGTCGATCAGCTTGCCCTTGTAGGTGGTGGCGCCTTCGCCGCGGGCCTTGGCCTCTTCCATGGCGGCGAGGATTTCGCGCGCCTCGGTCACGGCCGCTTCGGTCGGGGTGAACACCTCGTTGGCCAGCGCGATCTGCTTGGGGTGGATCGCCCACTTGCCCACCATGCCCAGCGTCGCCGAGCGCAGCGCCTGCGCGCGGAAGCCTTCGTCATCGCTGAAATCGCCAAAAGGGCCGTCGACCGGCAGCACACCGTGGGTGCGGCATGCGGCGACGATGGCGGTCTGCGCCCAGTGCCACGGGTCGGACCAATGCTTTTGGCCCTCGTGCAGCATGTAATAGTTTTCCTGCGTCCCGCCGATGCCGGTGGTCGCCATGCCCATCGAGGCGGCAAAATCCGCCGCGCCAAGGCTCATGGCCTCAAGGCGCGGGGTCGCGGCGGCGATCTGTTCCACATGGGCGATACCGGCGGCGGATTCGATGATCACTTCGAACTTGATCGGCTTGGTGCGGCCCTTGGCGCGCTCGATCGCGGTGACCAGCGCGTCCACGGCATAAAGGTCTTCGGCGCAGCCCACCTTGGGGATCATGATCTGGTCCAGACGCTCCGAGGCCTGCTCCAGCAGGTCGACCACGTCGCGATACCAATAGGGCGTGTCGAGCCCGTTGATGCGCACGGACAGGGTCTTGTTGCCCCAGTCGATGTCGCCGATGGCCTCGATGGCCATCTTGCGCGCCATGTCCTTGTCGGTCGGTGCGACGGAATCTTCGAGGTCGAGGTTGATGACGTCAGCGGCCGAAGTCGCCATCTTGGGCGGCAGCTTGGTGTTCGACGCCGGGCCGAAAAGCTGGCAGCGGTTCGGGCGCGCCGGGGCGGTCGGCTGGATGCGGAAGGACATGTGTCACCTCTTTGCGTAAGGAAATTACGTTTCGATTGCCATGGTGGTTATTAAATTGCGCAATGCTGCGCAAGCGAAATCCGCCGCTGTGGTGCAGCACCTTTGGCGGGGACAGGGCGTGCGCAATGCAAGATTCTTCGCCAAAGCGCCCAAATTTTCGCAGAATCTCCGCCGCAGCGCAGCATTGGGCGCGGACTTCCGTAAGGAATTGGGCGCGGGCACGCTTAGGCTGGGGACAAACACCAACACCGGAGAGCCCCCATGATCAAGACACCCTACCTGCTGTTTCTCGGCGATGCCCCCGACGCTCTGGCCGCCAAGGTCGCGCAGGGGATCAAGGATTGGCGCCCGGACAATTGCGTCGGCCAACTGCGGATGGAGGGCTGTCAGGCCGATCTGGGCCTGCCCGACATGACGCTGGAACAGGCCAAGGCGGCGGGCGCGCAGACCCTTGTCATTGGTGTCGCGAATCGCGGCGGGGTGATCTCGCCGGCGTGGAAAAAGGTGCTGGTGGCGGCGCTGGAAGAGGGCTTTGACCTCGCCTCTGGCCTGCACAACCTGCTGCGCGAGGAACCCGACCTGGTCGCCGTGGCAGAGGCATGCGGGCGCACGCTGCACGACGTGCGCGTCCCCGAGGTCGACTACCCCATCGCCAATGGCGTCAAGCGCACCGGCAAGCGGGTGCTCGCCGTGGGCACCGATTGTTCCGTGGGCAAGATGTACACCGCGCTGGCGCTGGACAAGGCGATGCAGGCCGCAGGCCTGAAGAGCACCTTCCGCGCGACCGGCCAGACCGGCATCCTGATCACCGGCGACGGCGTGCCGCTGGACGCGGTGATCGCGGACTTCATGGCCGGGTCGATTGAGTGGCTGACCCCCGACAACGACCCCGACCATTGGGACATTATCGAAGGGCAGGGCAGCCTCTATCACGTCTCTTTCTCTGGCGTGACCATGGCGCTCATCCACGGCGGCCAGCCCGACGCGCTGATCCTGTGCCACGAACCCACCCGCGCCCACATGCGCGGCCTGCCGGGCTATCGTTTGCCGACCTTGGAAGCGGTGCGCGACCTGTCCTTGCAGCTGGCGCAGGTGGCCAACCCCGATTGTGTGGTTGCAGGCGTCTCGATCAACACGCAGCATATGGGCGAAGACGAGGCCGCACGCTATTGCGCCGACATCGAGGCGCAGCTGGGCCTGCCCACGGTCGACCCGTTCCGCCACGGCGCGGATCGTTTGGCGAGCGCGCTGGCGGCCCTGTAAGGAACGCCCAGCAATTGCCCTGTAATAAGGAGAGGCAGATGATCGAGGTAACCCGCGACACCTTTCGGCTGGCGGAGGTGTTCACCATCTCGCGCGGCTCGCGCACAAAGGCGCAGGTTCTCACCGTGCGCCTGACCCGCGATGGCGTCACCGGCTGGGGCGAATGCGTGCCCTACGCCCGCTACGGCGAAACGCTGGACAGTGTCGAGGCCGAGATCGCGGGGCTGCCTGTCGACGTCACCCGCGCGGGCTTGCAGGGGCTGCTCCCAGCCGGGGCCGCCCGCAATGCCGTGGACTGCGCCCTGTGGGATCTTGAGTGTAAACAGGCGGGCAAACGCGCGTGGGATCTCGCCGGTCTGCCCGCGCCGGGGCCGGAAATCACCGCCTACACCCTGTCCCTGGCGGACCCCGAGGTGATGGAGGCCTCGGCGCGCAAGAACGCCCACCGGCCCTTGCTCAAGATCAAGCTCGGCACGCCCGACGACATGCCCCGCCTCGAAGCGGTTCGCCGCGGCGCGCCGAAATCGCGCATCATCATCGACGCTAACGAAGGCTGGAGCGCACAGGTCTACGCCGATCTTTGTCCGCATCTTCAACGGCTTGGCGTGAGCCTTGTGGAACAGCCCTTGCCCGCAGGCGAGGACGATGCGCTGATCGGCATGGATCGCCCGGTGCCCGTCTGCGCCGACGAAAGCTGCCACGACCGCGCCAGTCTCGCGGCTCTCAAGGGCAAGTACGACGTGGTGAACATCAAGCTCGACAAGACCGGCGGGTTGACCGAGGCGCTGGCGCTGAAACAGGCTGCCCTCGCCGAAGGCTACCAAGTCATGGTCGGCTGCATGGTCGGCTCGTCGCTGGCCATGGCCCCGGCGACCTTGGTGGCGCAGGGCGTGCTTGTGACCGACCTCGACGGGCCTTTGCTGCTGGCCGAAGACCGCGCGGCGGCGTTGCAGTTCGACGATAAGGGCGTGCATCCCCCGAGCGCGACTTTGTGGGGGTGAGGCGCGCCCGGACGGGTTGCCAGTGGCAAGCCGTCAGCGCCGAACGCGTTTTGCGCGAGCAAATCGCCGGGCCGAAGGCAGGCGCGCCCGGACGGGTTGCCAGTGGCAAGCCGTCAGCGCCGAACGCGTTTTGCGCGAGCAAATCGCCGGGCCGAAGGCAGGCGCGCCCGCAGGCCATCGGGCCACCTCCAGCATTCCCCAATGTGTTGCAGACCTGCGCGCAGAGCGCTATCCCGCTGCGCACATTAGACTTTTCTGGACGGCCCAATGACTTTCCCGACCTTCCTTCGCCCCTTGATCGTTTCGGCCTGCCTTGCGGCCTCTGCGCTTCAGGCCCACGCCGACACCGTCACCTGGACCGTCGCGCCAACCGCCAAGCAGCAGGCCGCCGCCGCCGAACTGACCAGCAAAAAGAAACACACAGCGATCTCTATTGCGCCAGACGGCGCGTGGGGTCGGTCGTGGGGCTATGACAGCGCAGAGTTGGCCAAGACCAGCTCGCTGGCCTTTTGCCGCAAGAACCTGAAAAAGGGGCGCGGCGATTGTTTTGTCTATGCGGTGAACGGCAAGGTTGTCGCCCCCAAGCAGGTCACCTTGACCAAGGTGACGCAGGTTTACGTTCCGACACACAGCCGCAAGGCCTCGGCGTTTTTTGGCCTTGTCAGCGGCAGCTACAAAGGCAATCCCGCCAAGGCTCTGGAACAATTCGAAGCCCTAAAGGCCGGCACCGATGTCAGCGTCACCGAACGCAAGGGCAAGGCGCTGGAGGCGCTGCTGAGAGACCATTCGCTGATGTCCAAGGACCCGCGCGTGTTTGCCCAGTTCTTTGGTAGCGACCGCGTCGAACGCCATAACAAAGGCGGCAAGCTGCGCATTGAGTACACCGGCTGGATGGCCACCGAGGCGGGTCTCGTCTGCACTTACAATGGCGCATACAAAAGCACCGGCAAGCGGGTTGGCACCAGCTGCCTGATCGTCCACAGCTTCGAAAATGGCAAAGCCCGCTATGCCTATGCGACGCAGCCCAAGACCATACGCAACGGGCTTTTGGTGGCTGGGGATGCGCTGCGCGGGGCGGCCAAATAGCCAGAGGGGCTTGACCTGACGCGGCAACCACCGTTTGAAGAGTTCAACACAGATTGAGGACATGCCATGACCCGCACCGTTTACGTCAACGGAGAGTACCTGCCCGAAACCGAAGCCAAGGTGTCGATCTTTGACCGCGCCTTCTTGATGGCGGACGGCGTCTACGAGGTGACCAGCGTGCTGGACGGCAAGCTGATCGACTTTGACGGCCACGCCAAGCGCCTGCAACGCTCGCTGTCCGAGCTGGACATCGCGGCGCCCTGCACCATGGACGAGCTGCTGGACATCCACCGCGAGCTGGTCAAGCTGAACAATATCGAAGAGGGCATGATCTATCTCCAGGTGACGCGCGGCGCGCCGGATGATCGTGACTTTGTCTTCCCCGATCCCGAAACCACCAAGCCGACGCTGGTGTTGTTCACCCAGAACAAGCCCGGTCTGGCCGACAGCCCCGCTGCGAAAAAGGGCATCAAGGTCATCTCGATCGACGATATCCGCTGGGGCCGCCGCGACATTAAAACGGTGCAGCTGCTGTATCCGTCCATGGGCAAGATGATGGCGAAAAAGGCCGGTGTCGATGACGCGTGGATGGTCGAGGATGGCTTCGTCACCGAGGGCACCTCGAACAACGCTTACTTCATCAAGGGCAACAAGATCGTGACCCGCGCGCTGTCCAACGACATTCTGCACGGCATCACCCGCGCCGCCGTTCTGCGCTTTGCCGCAGAGGCGCAGATGGAGGTCGAAGAGCGCAACTTTACCATCGAAGAAGCGCAGCAGGCCGATGAGGCGTTCATCACCTCGGCTTCGACCTTTGTGATGCCGGTTGTGGAAATCGACGGCGTTTCCCTGGGCGAAGGTGTGCCGGGTCCGCGCGCCCTGCGCCTGCGCGAGATCTACCTCGACGAAAGCCGCAAAGCCGCGGTCTGATGCGCGACCTCTTTGCCATCCTTGCGATCATCGCAGCGGTGGTGGGGTTGGGCGTGTTTCGCGTGCCCGACGAAAATGCCTTGGTCGCGGCGGGGATCACCGCTGCGGCCGAGCGCGCCCTGACCCACACGCCGCATCCCATCGCGGTGACGGTGGAGGGGCGCAAAGTGACCGCCACAGGCCGGGTCGAAACCGACGCGGCGCGTCAGGCGGTCTTGGCGGTTTTGCGGGACTTGGACGGGGTGCAGGAGGTCGTGGACGACCTGACCTTGATGCCGACCGTGACGCCATATTCCTTGACGATCACAGGCGGGCCGACCGTCGCTTACGCGGGCCATTTGCCGTCTGAAGCGCTGGGCGCGCGGCTGGGGGACGTGTTGGGCGCGGTGCCCGATCTGCCGCTGGGCGCGGGCGCGCCGGAGGGGTTTGATGATCTGGCGATGCGGGCGGCGCAGGCTTTGGCCCTGATGCTGGACGGCGAAGCGCAGATCGTGGACGGCGCGCTGACGCTGTCGGGGCAGGTGCATCTGCCCAAGGGGCGCGCGGCGGTGGACGCCCTGTTTGCGGACCTGCCCGAGGGGCTGACTGCGGTTTTGACCATCGAGACGCTGGACGACGGTTTGCCCTACAGCCTGCTGCTGACCCGCGATCCGCTGATGGGGCAAGAGCTGCGCGGTAAGCTGCCCCCCGATTTCGATACCAGCATCTTTGAGGGTTTGGGCAAGCTGCATCTGAGCGCCATTCAACGGGCTGTGCTGCCCTTGGATCAACCGGGATTTGCCAAAGCCGTCGCCTTGGCCCTGCCGGTCTTTGCGCAAGTCCCGCAGGGCAGCCTGTCGGTGTCGCCCTTTGTTGTCACCCTGATCGGCGGGCCGCTGGACCTGACCTCTGAACTGGACAGGCTGCGTGCGGCTTTGCCGCCGGGATATGTCTTGAACGCCGCTGTGGCTCCGCCGGATGACGGCGCACCGTTGGCGTTGCGCGCGACTTGGGATGGCAAAGCCTTGGCCGTCTCGGGCCGGGTGCCGAGGGATTTCCCCTTGGACCGGATGGGCGTGGTGGAGGGCGCGCCAGAAGCTGCGCCCTATCCCGACCTGACCGATTGGGCCGCGCCCATCTGGCCGGGGCTAGACGCGCTGCGGCTGCTCGATAGCGGCGTGATGGCCTACGACGCCGAAGGGCTGCGCATCACGGGGGTGGCCGCCGACCCTGCGACACGGGCCTTGGCGCGGCAAGCCTTGGGCGAGGCGGGCACGCTGGAGGCTGATCTGCGCGACGATGGCACCCCGGCGGCCTTTACCCTGACGTGGGACGCAGGCACGGGCGGGTCGGTGACCGGAAAACTGCCGCGCGGGTTGGGGATGACCGATCTGGCCCGGGCCTTGGGGGCCGACCTGCGCGGCGATCCACGCGTGGCCCCAAGCGGCGACGGGGCGGCGGTTTTGCGGGTGCTCGCGCGGGTGCAGGCGGGCTTGGCCGAGGTCGAGAGTTTGACTTTGGACTACCCCTCGATGGGCTTGCAGGTGGCGGTGACGCCGGGGGTGACGCCCGAAGGCTGGCAGCGGCGCTATGGCCTGCCAAGGTCGGAGGTGCGCGTGGCATCCCCCGCGCCAAGTGGCACGCGGCGGGTACATCAGGTGACGGGCGGGGGGCAGGTCTTTGCCGACGGATTCTGGCTGCCAAAGTTGGGGTTTGAACCGACGTTGCAGGCGTGCTCTACAGCCGGCGAGATGGCCGTGCCGTTTGCGGACAAACGGTTCGTCTTGGATGAGAGGGCAGTCTGGGACGTGGCGCGCATGACGGCGGTGTTGCGCGCCTGCACGCGGATCGGGGGCTTGGATGCCGAGATCGTCGTGGGTGTGGCCGAGGGTGAAGTGCCTGTTTTGGCAAGGCAATTGGCAAGGCGACGGGCCGAAGCCTTGCGCCGCGAGATGATCGCGCGTGGGGTCCCCGAGACGCGCGTGGTCGCGCGCGGCGAGGTGTCTGCGGATCACGTGACGTTCGTGTTTGAGTGACGGGGGCGGACGCTCGTTCCTGCGGAACCACGCCCCGCCCACCGTCCCTTGGGCCAGCGCTATCCCAGCCAGCGCGCCGCGTGTTGTCCGGCCCACAGGCCCGTCGCGAGGCAGCCGGTCAGCAGGTAGCCCCCCGTCGGCGCGTCCCAGTCCAGCATTTCGCCCGCGCAAAACACGCCGGGACGGGCGGTCAGCATCAGGCCATCGTTTAGCGCGCTGAACGGCACGCCGCCCGCGGTCGAGATTGCCTCGTCCATGGGGCGCAGGCCGGTGGCGGGGATCGGCAGGGCTTTGAGCAGCGTTGCCAGCGCGGCGGGCGCACCGGGCAGGGGGCGGGCGCATTCCATGACCAGAGCCATAGTGGCGGGGGACAGCCGCAGGGCTTTGCGCAAGTGATTGGAAAGGCTCTGTTTTCCGCGCGGTTTCGACAGTTTCGCGGTCAGCGCGGCGGCGTCCAGATCGGGGAACAGGTCAACGCTCAGCGCATGGCCCTCGCGCAGGGCCGGGCAGAGGGGGTAGACCCCGCCGCCTTCGATCCCGCGCGCCGAGAGGACCGCTTCACCCCGGTTGCGCAAAGTCCCGGCGGCGAAGGACACGTTCTTCAGCGGCTGGCCGAAATGTTTGGTCATGTGCGCCGACCAAGGCACCACAACCCCGGCGTTCGACGGCTGAAAAGGTGTCAAAGGCACGCCGATTCCGCGCAGCACGTCGGCCCATTGCCCATCCGCGCCGAGCCGCGCCCAGGACGCGCCTCCCAGCGCCAAGATCGTCACATCGGCTGGCAAACCCTGCACGCCGTCCGGGGTGTCGAACGTCAATGCTTCGCCGGCCCAGCCCGTCCAGCGCCAGCGTGTCAGCACCCGTAGGCCCATGCCATCCAGCCGCGCCAGCCATGCACGCAAGAGGGGCGAGGCCTTCATCACCACTGGGAACAGCCGCCCGCTGGAGCCGGTGAACGTCTCTTGGTTCAAACCTTCGGCCCATGCCTTGACCTGCGTCGGCCCAAAGGCGCGCACCATGGGGGCCAGAGCCGCGCTGTCGTATGCGCGCAATACAGCGTCCAAAGGCTCCATCTTGGTCAGGTTCAAGCCCGACTTGCCCGCCATCAGGAACTTGCGCGCCACCGAGGGTTTCGCCTCGACCAGCGTCACGCGCACCCCCGCCGACAGCAAGGCATCCGCCGCCATCAGGCCCGCCGGGCCGCCGCCGATCACAACCGCTTGGCTCATGCCTCGGCCTGCTTCATGTGCACCACGCGCTGCGGATAGGGGATCTGTATCCCGTTGTCCTTCAGCGCGTTCCAGATCAGGAACCCCACGTCCGAGGTGTAGCGATTGCGCCCGTCATCCAGCCCGTTCACCCAGAACTCCACCGCGAATTCCACCCCGCTGTCGCCAAAGGCGCGCAGCTCGCAATCGGGGGGGAAGGGGTCGGACAGCACGTCGGGGTGGGTGGCCACGGCGGCTTCGATGATCTTGGGGATTTGGTTGATGTCGGTGTCATAGCTGACGCGGAACGGCACCTCGTAGCGGTTCGAAGAGCCTTGGTCAGAGTAGTTGATCACCCGCGTGGTGATGAAATCCTCGTTCGGGACGACGATCCAGCGGCCATCAAAGGTTTCCAGGATCATCGCCCGCGCGGTGGTCTGCACGATGGTCCCGGCAAGGCCGTTGTCCAGCTCGACATAGTCGCCCACGGTGGCTTGGCCCTCGAGCAGCAAGATCACGCCAGAGATATAGTTCGACGCGATCTGTTGCAGGCCAAAGCCGATGCCCACACCGACCGCGCCGCCGATCACCGCCAGCGAGGTCAGGGGGATGCCGACGATGTTCATCAGCAGGATAAAGGCGATGCCGTAAATCGTCAGCTCGGCGGCCTTGGTCGCCAGTTGCCGCGTCGCGGGGGGCATTTCCTGCTGGCGTTGGATGTAGCCGCCGGTCTGGTCGTTGGACCAGCGCCCCAGCCAGAACAGGATCGAGCCTGCGATGAGGCCACGGATCACCGCCATCAGGGTGAATTCAATGTTCCCCAGCGCCACGGTCATCTCGTTCAGCCGCGCGGTCGCCACGTCCAGCAGACCCAGCGCGTACAACGCCATGACCGGGATCAGGATAAAGCGCCCCAGCAGCTTGAGGAACCCGTCGGTGATGATCTCGCGCACCAAGATGCGCGCGGCGAGGAACAGGAACACCCGCTTGCCAAAGGCGATCACCGCGCCAGAGCCGAACATGGCGCGCGTGGCTTGCTCGCCAATCGCGGTGAACCCAAACGCCAGCAGCGGCAGCAGCAGCGCCACGAACACCAGCACAAAGCGGCGCAGCGTCGCCAGCAGGCTGCGCGCGTCTTCGGGCGGGGTCAAGACGCGCGTCAGCCACGGCCCCAGCCGCCGCGTCAGCAGCCACGCTGCCAGAAACGCCGCCACCAGCAGGCCGAACTGCGACCAGGCGGCGGGCGACAGCAGCCACCCCTTGGCCACGTCCCAGCCTTGCAGGGCGTATCCCGCCGCCGTCTGGACAAACTGCGGCTGCGAGGCGAGGTCGAAATTCATCGCGGGCTTGATCCTTATGCGTGGCGGGCCAGATGATTGCCCAAGACTTTTGCCCAGACCACGCCGCAGGCACAAGCCATGACCGACCCGATTTGCCCGCTGTGTGGGCGCCCGATCCCACCCGAGGCCAAGCAAAGCCTGCATCACCTGATCCCCAAGCTCAAAGGCGGCAAGGGCGGCCCCACCGTGCGCCTGCACCAGATCTGCCACAATGAAATCCACGCCCGCTTTACCGAGGCAGAGCTTGCCCGCGATCTGCACGACGTGGATGCCTTGCGCGCGCATCCCGACATGCAGGGCTTTTTGGCGTGGGTGGCCAAGCGCCCGCCGACCTTCCACGCCCGAAGCTCTGGCGGGCGGCGCAAGCGCAAGTGACGCCTTGGGTTGCGGGGCGCGCGCCCATGTGTTTGTCTCCGCTCAGGAATTTCCCATTGCCCCGATGGAGCGCCCATGACGACCTACAGCTTTCCCGTCCGCGTCTACTACGAAGACACCGATATGGCGGGGATCGTTTACCACGCCAATTACCTCAAGTTCATTGAACGGGCGCGGTCCGAATGGGTCAAGGAACAGGGGCTTGACCAGAACGCCATGCGCGAAGAGGGTATCGTTTTCGTGGTGCGCAAGATCGACTGCGACTACCTCGCGCCCGCCAAATACGACGACGAGCTAGAGGTCCGCACGCAGGTCAAATCCATGACCGGGGTGCGCCTGATCATGACCCAAGAGGTCTTGCGCGGCGAAGAGATCCTGTTTCGCGCGGAGGTCACGGCGGTCTGCGCCACGATGGACGGCCACCCGTCGCGCCTGCCTGCCAAGCTGCGCCAAAAGGTGCACTAGGGGCGCAATTGCGCGTTTGTCCGCCGATCCGCGCCAATTTTGGCGCGATAACGCCAATATGATAGCCAATCGCGTGCAAATCAGCTAAACCTGCCGTTAATCAGAGCCTCGCAAACAGGGGCCGACAGGAAAGAGCAGAGCAATGGAAGCTGAAACGCTGGCCGCCGCACAGGCGATCGATTTTTCGATGTGGGCGCTGTTTGCGCGCGCGACACTGACCGTCAAGATCGTGATGTTGATGCTGATCGCGGCGTCCGTGTGGTCCTGGGCGATCATCATCGACAAGCTGATGTCCTACCGCAATGCCCGCCGAGAGGCGCGGCGCTTTGACCAAGCCTTTTGGTCCGGCGAGCCGCTGGATGAGCTGTTCGACACGCTGGGGCCAGAGCCAAAGGGCCGGTCCGAACGGGTCTTTGCCGCCGGGATGACCGAGTGGCGCCGCTCGCACCGCGAGGACGGCGCGCTGATCGCCAACGCCCAGCAGCGCATCGACCGCAGCATGGACGTGGCCATCCAAAAGGAATCCGAGAGCCTTCTCAAGGGCTTGCCGGTGCTGGCGACGGTTGGGTCCACCGCGCCCTTTATCGGTCTGTTCGGCACGGTGTTCGGCATCATGAACGCCTTTATCGAGATCGCCGCGCAGCAGAACACCTCGCTTGTGGTGGTGGCCCCCGGTATCGCCGAGGCGCTGCTGGCCACCGGGCTTGGCCTCATGGCTGCGATCCCGGCGGTGATTTTCTATAACAAGCTCAGCGCCGACGCCGACCGTATCATCGGCGGCTACGAAAGCTTTGCCGACGAATTCTCGACCATCCTGTCGCGCCAGTTGGACGCCTGATCCATGGGCGCGGGTGTCATGAAAAAGGGCGGAGGAGGCAGCCGCCGCCGTCGCAGCCGCCGCAGCGGCGCGCAGCCCATGTCGGAAATCAACGTCACGCCGTTTGTCGACGTGATGCTGGTGTTGCTCATCATCTTTATGGTCGCGGCCCCTTTGCTGACGGTGGGCGTGCCGGTGGAACTGCCGAAAACCGCCGCTCAAGCCCTGCCGTCCGAAACCGAAGAGCCGCTGACCGTGACGATTTCCGCCGATGGCGCGGTCTTGATCCAGACGACCGAGGTCGCGCGCGACGATCTGGTGAACCGCCTGCGCGCCATTGCCGCCGAACGCGCCGACGACCGGGTGTACCTGCGCGCCGATGGCACTGTCCCGTACGAGCAGGTCGCGCAGATCATGGGCGCGCTGAACGCCGGGGGCTTTTCGTCGATTGGCCTTGTGACCGACGTGGGCGGCCCCGCGCTTGATGGCCGAACCGAGTAAATCATCGTGAGCCGTGGGCTGTATATCTCTGGCGCGGCGCATGGGGCGCTGCTGCTGTATTTGCTCTTGGGCGGTGTGTTCCGGCCCGAGCCGCCTGACATGCAGGTGGCCGATGTGACCGTCTTGTCCGAAGAGGACTTCGCCGCGCTGTCCCGCCCCGCCGAGGTCGAGGCTGAGACGCCTTTGGACCCGGTGCCCGTGCCTACGCCCGCGCCGGAACCTGAACCCGTGCCGGAACCGACCCCTGCGCAGGAACCGGAACCCGCGCCCGAGCCGACCCCGGCACCGGAGCCTATTCCCGAACCGCAGCCCCAGCTGGACCCCGAACCGATCCCGCAGCCGGAACCGCCCGCGCCGGACCCTCTGCCAACGCCAGAGCCGCCAACGCCAGAGCCGCCCGCGGCGGTCATTCCCAATGCGCCCATCAGCTCGGTCCGGCCCAAGCCGCGCCCGGCCCCGCGTGTCGCCCCTGATCCCGTCGCGCCGCCTGAGCCGGACGCGGTGATCGCTGACGAGGTCCAGCAAGCCGCCGATCCCGACGCCGAAAGCCCGGACGTCGCCGAAGAGGCGCGCGAGCAGACCGCGCCTGAGGAAACCACCACCGAGATCGTCACCGAGGCCGAAGAGCCCGCCGCCGCCCGCGCGCCGTCGTCCTCGATGCGGCCCAAGTCGCGCCCGCAGCAGCTGACCCGTGCGGAACCGGCGCAAACCGCTCAGCCCGACCCGGAACCCGAGGCCCCGCAATCGGCCGCAGATGACGCCATCGCCGCGGCTCTGGCCGAAGCTTTGGCCGGGGGAACGCCTGAGCCTGCCGCCCCGAACGGCCCGCCGATGACCGGCGGCGAGCGGGATGCCTTCCGCATTGCGGTGCAGAAATGCTGGCAGGTGGACGTCGGCTCTCAGGCCGCCAATGTCACCGTCACCGTGGGCTTTGAGCTGGGCCAGGACGGCAAGGTCGTGAACGGCACCGTGCGGATGATCGGCGCCGATGGCGGCAATGCGTCCGCCACCGAGACGGCGTTCCAAGCCGCCCGCCGCGCCGTGCTGCGCTGCCAGTTGCCCAACGGCTATGACCTGCCCGCCGACAAATACGACCAATGGAAACAGGTCGAGATGACCTTTAACCCTCAGGATATGCGCCTGCGATGACCGCGAGACGTGAAACATGACGCCTTTGATCGGCAATTCCCCGCCGCTGACCCCGCTCTGGGGTGTTTTGCGGTTTGTTAATCTTGCGTATGGTGCCGTTGGGCGGGCGCAGACCCGCCGCCCCGATCCGAGCAGTCCCCAAGGGAGGTCCTTGATGATCCACCGCTTTGCCGCCGTCCTTGTGGCGTTCACTCTGGCGCTTTTCCCCGCGCTGTCCTCGGCCCAGCCCTTGCGCATCGAGATCACCGAAGGCGTGGTGGAACCCATGCCCTTTGCGGTGCCGACCTTTGTCGCCGAGACCTCGGAAGGGGCGCAATACGCCGAAGAGCTCAGCCGCGTGGTCGCCGACGACCTGATCGGCACGGGCCTGTTCCGCGAGATCCCGCGCGATGCGCATATCAGCCGCGTCAGCAGCTTTGCCGCCCCGGTGCAATTCGCCGACTGGAAGGCGATCAACGCCCAAGCCTTGATTACCGGCGCGGTCTCTGCTGATGCCTCGGGGCGTGTGGTGGTCAAGTTCCGCGTCTGGGACGTGTTCGCCGGGACCGAGCTGGGGCAGGGGATGCAGTTCGCCTCGACCTCGGACGGCTGGCGGCGTCTGGCGCATAAGGTGGCGGATCAGGTCTATAGCCGCCTGACCGGCGAAAGCCCCTATTTCGACAGCCGCGTGGTGTTCGTCTCTGAAACCGGGCCAAAGAACGAGCGGCAAAAGCGCCTTGCCATCATGGATTATGACGGCGCGAACGTGCAGTATCTGACCGACAGCTCGTCCATCGTGCTGGCCCCGCGCTTTTCCCCCGATGGCAGCCGGGTGCTGTATACGTCTTATGAGACGGGCTTTCCGCGCATTCACATCCTCAGCGTTGGCGACGTGAACAGCCGCATCCTGCAATCCAACGAAGGCGTCATGAGTTTTGCCCCGCGCTTTTCCCCCGATGGCTCGATGGTGGTCTATTCGCTGACCCAAGGCTCGAACACCGATATCTGGGCGATGGACGTGGCCAGCGGCGCGACCCGCCGCCTGACCTCTGGCCCGGCGATTGAAACCGCGCCCAGCTTTTCGCCCGACGGCACGCAGATCGTCTATGAAAGCGACCAGAGCGGCACCCAGCAGCTGTACATCATGCCCGCCATGGGCGGCGAGGGCACGCGCATTTCCTTTGGCGAGGGGCGCTATGGCACCCCGGTCTGGTCGCCGCGCGGCGATATGATCGCCTTTACCAAGCAGAACGCGGGCCGGTTCCACATCGGCGTCATGCGCACCAACGGCTCCGAAGAGCGCCTCTTGACCGCGTCCTTCCTGGACGAAGGCCCGACCTGGGCGCCCAATGGCCGCGTCATCATGTTCTCGCGCGAAACCCAAGGGGCGCAGGGCGCAACCGCGCTGTATTCCGTCGACATCTCGGGGCGCAACCTGAAACGGGTGCGCACCCCCGCAGGCGCGTCCGACCCCAGCTGGGGGCCGCTGCAATGATGCACGCGCCCGATTCACAACTGCCTTTCTGCGTGTTACAGCAGGGGCAAAGATCAGAGCAGGAAGTCCTATGAAACTCGCAACCAAAGCTGTTTTGCTGGTGGCCGCCCTCGGGCTTGCTGCCTGTACCAACCCCAACCGGTTCGACAACGCTGACGCGGGGGCGCTTGGCCCCAACGCGGGCGGCGCGAACGCCGGTTTCGTGCCGGGCAGCGTCGATGACCCGACCTCGACCGCCTATTTCACCCAGCGCGTCGGCGACCGCGTGCTGTTCGCCGTAGACCAGTCGACCCTCTCGCCCGAGGCCCGCACCGTGCTGGACGGTCAGGCGCAGTGGCTGCTGACCAACTCGGACTACCTTGCGATCATCGAAGGCCACGCCGACGAGCAGGGCACCCGCGAATACAACCTCGCGCTCGGCGCGCGCCGCGCCAACTCGGTCATGGAATACCTCGTGTCCAAGGGTGTGCCGTCGAGCCGCCTCAAGTTCATCTCCTACGGCAAGGAACGCCCGATCGAGATCTGCTCCGAGGAATCCTGCTACGCCAAGAACCGCCGCGCCGTGACGGTGATCTCGGCCTCCAGCCTGACGGGGTAAGCGGATGACGCGCGTTCTGGCCCTTGTGCTGTGCGTTCTGGCGGGGCAGGCCCCCGCGCAGGACACGCTTGCGGATATGAAACAGGATCTGGCCGTGCTGACGGTCGAGTTGCAAAAGCTCAAACGAGAGCTGTCCACCACCGGCGCCAGCGGCGTGGCGGTTGGCGGCTCTCAACTGGACCGGATCAACGCCATCGAAGGCCAGTTGGCGTATATCACCTCCAAGACCGAGCAGCTGGAATTCCGCATCGGGCAGGTGGCGCAGGACGGGGCCAACCGTCTTGGCGATCTCGAATTCCGCATCTGCGAGCTGGAGGACGGCTGCGACATCGGCGCTTTGGGCGCGTCCTTGCCCCTTGGCGGCGAAATCGCGCCTGACGCGGCGCAACCCGTGGCCCCCGCCACCGACAGCCTGCCCTATGACGGCGAGCTCGCCGTCAGCGAAGAGGCCGATTTTCGCTCGGCGGAAAAGGCTTTGGCCGATGGCGACGGGGAACACGCCGCGCTGCTGTTCGCGCAATTCCGCGAGACCTATCCCATGGGTCCGCTCGAAGCGGCGGCCCTCGTGGGCGAAGGCAAGGCGCTGGCCCTGACCGGCGACACCCGCGAAGCGGCGCGCCGCTACCTCAACGCCTACTCGGGCTTTCCCGAGAGCCAAATCGCCCCCGAGGCGCTGTGGCGCTTGGGTGTGTCCTTGGGCGAGCTTGGCTCTGTCCCCGAGGCCTGCGTGACCCTGTCCGAAGTCGCGGGCCGCTACCCGCAGTCGGGCTTTGTGGCGCAGGCCCAAGACAGCCGCGCCGCGCTGGGATGCCAGTGACGCTGGACAAGCGGTTTGCGGATGCGATGGGGGGCCTTCTGGGCCCCTCTTTTCCGTCTGACGTGGCTTTGGCCGTGTCGGGCGGCGGCGACAGCATGGCGATGCTGCTGCTGGCGCACAACTGGACGCGCGCGTGGGGCGTGCGCCTGCATGTGGTGACGGTGGATCACGGTTTGCGCCCTGAGTCAGCCGCCGAGGCGCAGATGGTCGCCGAAGAATGCGCGCTGCTGGGCCATCCGCATACCATTTTGCGCTGGCGGTGGGACGGCACGGGGAACAAGCTGGATGCCGCCCGCCGCGCCCGTCTGCGCCTGATCGACGCGTGGCGCGGTCAGATCGCCCACGTCCTACTGGCGCACACGCGCGACGATCTGGCCGAGACCTTTCTGATGCGCCTCGCGCGCGGGGCGGGGCTGGACGGGCTGTCGGCGATGCAGCCCTTGCGCGCGCTGGCCAGTGGCATGACGCTGGTCCGCCCCTGCCTTGGCATGGCCCGCGCCGAGCTGCGCCACTATGCGACCGTGCTGAAATCGCCCTTTGTCGACGATCCCAGCAACGACGACCCGGCCTACGTGCGCGCCCGGATGCGCGCGTTGTTGCCTTTGCTGCAAACCCACGGGTTTGCGCGCGAGACGCTAGCCGAGACCGCCGAACACCTGCGCGCCGAACGCGCAGCGCTGAACGCCCGCGCCGCCGACATCTGGAACCGTTTTGGCGCGCAAGACGGCCCGGTGCTGTCGCTGCACCCCGACTGGGCCGCTCAGACCGAGGTCGCCACCCAAAGACGCCTGCTGAACGCCGCGCTGCGCTATGTCGCAGGGGCGGAGTATGGCCCACGCGCCGCGCCGCTGGACGCCTTGGTCAGCCGCGTCACCAGCGGCGGGGCAGGGACGCTTCACGGCTGCGATCTGCAATTCGTAAACGGGCGGTTAACTATTTTCCGAGAGTATGCCTCAGTCGCGCAGATGTGCGGCACCGTTGACGATACAAGCGAGACGGCCAACTGGGACACAAGCTGGACGGTAAAGGCGCC
Source organism: Tropicibacter naphthalenivorans (assembly GCF_900176475.1). GTDB lineage: Bacteria > Pseudomonadota > Alphaproteobacteria > Rhodobacterales > Rhodobacteraceae > Tropicibacter > Tropicibacter naphthalenivorans. The sequence goes on along the minus strand of NZ_FWXX01000004.1, from coordinate 6,099 downwards.
TGACCTCAAGGGCTTCACCCTGCGTGCACTGGGGCAAGACGGCTGGGACCAACTGCCCAGGGAGCACCGCGAGGGGCTGCGCCACCGGGTCGCGCTGGCTTGGCCGTCGGTCTGGCAAGGCGATCACCTGACCGCCTGCGCGGGCCTTACGGACGCCGAAAACCACGGCATTTCGTTTCGTCATCGGGGCCAAGGGGAAATCAGCTTTGCCCGATTTCTTCTTTCGCATTGAACCGAGGCGGGGGATGTCTATGTTACAGCCAACCCCATAAAACGCGGAGACCGCTCCGCAGTCAAAGGAGTTTTCCCTTGGGCAATGCTCGAAATATCGCCTTCTGGGTTGTGCTGTTTCTCCTGATCCTGGCGCTGTTCAACCTGTTTACGAACGGTGACACCACCTATCAGAGCCGGGCGATCAGCTACTCGGAATTCGTTCAATCGGTTGAAAGCAACCAGGTCAGCTCGGTCACCGTGGATGGCGAACAGATTCGCTATCGCGGCACGGATGGTCAGGATTACGTCACGATCAAGCCGACCGACGCCGAAGTCACCAACCTGCTTCTTGCAAACGACGTGGCCGTGACTGCCGAAGCGCAGGAACAATCCAGCGTGCAGGCCTTCCTGCTGTCGCTGCTGCCGTTCCTGCTGCTGATCGGGGTGTGGATTTACTTCATGAACCGGATGCAAGGCGGCGGCAAAGGCGGGGCCATGGGCTTTGGCAAATCCAAGGCCAAGCTGCTGACCGAAAAGCATGGCCGCGTCACCTTTGACGACGTGGCGGGCATCGACGAGGCCAAGGAAGAGCTCGAGGAAATCGTGGAATTCCTGCGCAACCCGCAGAAGTTCTCGCGTCTGGGCGGCAAGATCCCCAAGGGCGCGCTGCTGGTGGGCCCTCCGGGCACCGGTAAAACGCTGCTGGCGCGCGCCATTGCGGGCGAGGCCGGTGTGCCGTTCTTCACCATTTCCGGGTCTGACTTTGTTGAAATGTTCGTGGGTGTCGGCGCGAGCCGCGTGCGCGACATGTTCGAGCAGGCCAAGAAAAACGCGCCCTGCATCGTGTTCATCGACGAAATCGACGCCGTGGGCCGCGCCCGTGGCCAAGGTTACGGCGGTGGCAATGATGAACGCGAACAGACGCTCAACCAGCTGCTGGTCGAGATGGACGGTTTCGAGGCGAACGAAGGTGTGATCATCGTCGCCGCCACCAACCGCCGCGACGTGCTGGACCCGGCTCTGCTGCGTCCGGGCCGTTTCGACCGTCAGGTGACCGTGCCGAACCCCGACATCAAGGGCCGCGAAAAGATCCTGAACGTGCACGCCCGCAAGACCTCGCTGGGGCCGGATGTCGACATGCGCATCATCGCGCGCGGCACGCCGGGCTTTTCCGGCGCAGAGCTGGCGAACCTCGTGAACGAGGCGGCCTTGATGGCGGCCCGCGTGGGGCGGCGCTTTGTTACGATGGAAGACTTTGAGCAGGCCAAGGACAAGGTCATGATGGGCGCCGAGCGCCGCAGCATGGTCCTGACCGACGACCAAAAGGAAAAGACCGCCTATCACGAAGCGGGCCACGCCGTTGTTGGCCTGACCCTGCCGCAGTGTGACACGGTCTATAAGGCGACGATCATCCCGCGCGGCGGCGCGCTGGGGATGGTGGTGTCCCTGCCGGAAATCGACCGTCTGAACTGGCACAAATCCGAGTGCGAGGAAAAGCTGGCCATGACCATGGCGGGCAAGGCGGCCGAGATCATCAAGTACGGCGCGGAAAACGTCTCGAACGGGCCGGCGGGCGACATCCAACAGGCATCTGCGCTGGCGCGGGCCATGGTGTTGCAGTGGGGCATGTCCGACAAGGTCGGCAACATCGACTACCGCGAAGCGGCCGAGGGCTACTCGGGCAACACCGCGGGTCTGTCCGTCTCGGCGCACACCAAGGAGCTGATCGAGGAAGAGGTCAAACGCTTTGTCCAGGACGGCTATGACCGCGCGTTCCAGATCCTGACCGAGCGTCGCGACGACTGGGAACGCCTCGCGCAGGGTCTGCTGGAGTATGAGACCCTCACCGGCGAAGAGATCGAGCGCGTGATGCGCGGCGATCCCCCTCAGTCGAACGACGACGATGATGGCGCGGGCGCGTCCGAGGATAAGCCCAGCCTGACCGCCATCCCCAAGACCAAGCCCAAGGCGAAGCCTTCGGACAGTGGGATGGAACCGGAGCCGTCTGCGTGATGGCATAGCCAAACTGTTGAATTGAAACGGGATCAACCGGGGCGTAAGCTCCGGTTGATTGCTTTTCAGGGGCAGAGGGTCGGGGGCAAAGATGGACTGGAACCCAAGGGACTATGCGCGCTTTGCCGGGGTGCGGCTGCGGCCTGCGTTGGACTTGCTGATGCAGGTGGGGCCGCTGCCCGAGGGCGATGTGGTCGATCTGGGCTGCGGCAATGGCGCGGTGGGTCCGGCGCTGCGCCAGCGGTTTGGCGATCGTCGGATCATCGGCGTCGACAGCTCGGCCGCCATGCTGCAAGAGGCGGCGCAGACCGACGCCTATGACGCCTTGCACCCGCAGGACATCAGCGATTGGACCGGCCCTGCGGCGCTGATTTTCTCGAATGCGGCGCTACATTGGCTGCCGGATCATGCGGCGCTCTTGCCCCGCCTGGTGGCGGGTCTCGAGCCCGGCGGGACGCTGGCCATCCAGGTGCCGCACCAGAACAACGCGCCCTCGCACCGCCTGTGGCGGCAGCTGGCCGAAGAGCTGTTTCCGGGCCGCGTCGACCATGATCACGGGCCGGGCATTTTGCTGCCGGCCGCCTATTTCCACCTGCTCGAGGGCTTGGGTGATCTGCGGATCTGGGAGACCGAGTACTATCAAGTGCTCGATCGGGTGGACGCGGGCCACCCCGTCCGCCGCTTTACCGAATCGACCTATGCCCGCCCCGTGCTGGAAAAACTGGACGCCGCCGAGCAGGCCCGCCTGATTGCCCTGTACGAAGAGGCCATCGCCAAGGTCTATCCCGCCGGTCCTGACGGGCGGGTCTTGTTCCCGTTCCGGCGTTTGTTCATAACACTTAAAGTTGCATAGCGCATTTCGCAAAGGACGTATCATGCCTGCCTTGAAGCCCACCGACTACACCGCCGAAATCGTCTGGCTGGGGATCGTGACCTCGGACGACCGCGCCGAGCTGCTGTCTGAGACGCGCGACGCGCTGGAGCTGCGCTTTGACGGGATCGCGGGGTCGGTCCATGGCGGGCGCGAGCGGGCGGCCTGCGTGCGCACCAAGGCGCAGTACGAACCCGGCACCCCCATCCGCAACGTGCGCCAGCTGACCATCGTCTCGCAAGAGGAGCTGGACGCCATCGCGGCTGAGATCGGCGTGGATGCCATCGACCCGGCGCGGCTGGGGGCCAGCATGGTGGTGCGCGGGTTGCCGGACTTTACCCACCTGCCGCCGTCCTCGCGCCTGCAAGGGCCGGACGGGGCGAGCGTGACCGTCGACATGCACAACCGCCCCTGCCAGTACCCGGCCAAAAGCATCGAAAAGGCCAGCCCCGGCCACGGCAAAGGCTTTAAACCCGCCGCCGAGGGCCGCCGCGGCGTGACCGCCTGGGTCGAGCGCGAAGGGCGCATGGCGGTGGGCGACACCCTGACGCTGCACATCCCCGACCAGCGCGCGTGGCAGCCCGAATCTTGAGCACGAAGTTTCCGATGCGCGCATTTTGCGCGTTTCGGGATTTGGCCAGCGCCGCAAGTTCGCGTTGAAAGGTCGGATTTGCCGTGACGTGTCGTTGCCCGGGTCGTTATCGGTTAGCCCAATAGCGACACCAACGGGAACCTTTCCATCATGGCTTTTAAATCCGACATCGAAATCGCCCGCGAGGCGAAGAAGCAGCCGATCAAAGAGATCGGTGAAAAGCTGGACATCGCCTATGAGCACCTCCAGCCCTATGGCCATGACAAAGCCAAGATCAGCCAAGGGTTCATCGACTCGGTGCAGGATCGCAAGGACGGCAAGCTGATCCTCGTGACCGCGATCAACCCGACCCCGGCGGGCGAAGGCAAGACCACCACCACCGTGGGTCTGGGCGACGGTCTGAACAAGATCGGCAAAAAGGCGATGATCTGCATCCGCGAAGCGTCGCTTGGGCCGAACTTTGGCATGAAGGGCGGGGCCGCTGGCGGCGGTATGGCGCAGGTCGTGCCGATGGAGGAAATGAACCTCCACTTCACCGGTGACTTCCACGCGATCACCTCGGCGCACTCGCTGCTGTCGGCGATGATCGACAACCACATCTACTGGGGCAACGAAGCGCAGCTGGACACCCGCCGCGTGACGTGGCGCCGCGTGGTCGACATGAACGACCGCTCGCTGCGCCAAATCACCTCGTCGCTTGGCGGTGTGGCCAACGGCTTTGCCCGCGAAGACGGCTTTGACATCACCGTGGCGTCCGAAGTCATGGCGATCCTGTGCCTCGCGTCCGACCTCAAGGATCTGGAAAAGCGTCTGGGCGACATGATTATCGGCTACCGCCGCGACAAGTCCCCGGTATTCTGCCGCGACGTCAAGGCCGAGGGCGCAATGACCGTCCTGCTCAAGGACGCCATGCAGCCGAACCTGGTGCAGACCCTGGAAAACAACCCGGCGTTTGTGCACGGCGGCCCGTTCGCCAACATCGCGCACGGCTGTAACTCTGTCATCGCGACGACCACCGCTCTGAAGCTGGCCGATTACGTTGTGACCGAAGCGGGCTTTGGCGCGGATCTGGGCGCTGAGAAGTTCATGGACATCAAGTGCCGCAAAGCGGGCCTGAAGCCCGACGCGGTTGTGATCGTTGCCACCGTGCGCGCCATGAAGATGAACGGCGGCGTGGCCAAAGCGGACCTGAACAACGAGAACGTCGAAGCGGTCAAGGCGGGTTGCCCGAACCTTGGGCGTCACATCGAGAACATGAAGAAGTTCGGTGTGCCGGCGATTGTCGGGATCAACCACTTCTACGCCGATACCGATGCCGAGGTTCAGGCGGTTATCGACTATTGCGCCGAAGCTGGCGTCGAAGCCATCGTGAACAAGCACTGGGCCGAAGGTGGCGCGGGCATCGAAGCGACGGCGCGCAAGGTTGTCGAGATCTGTGAAGCGGGTGAGGCGAACTATGCGCCGCTCTACGCCGACGAGATGCCGCTGGCCGAAAAGATTGAGACGGTCTGCAAGGAAATCTATCGCGCCGACAACGTGGTGATGGATGCCAAGATCCGCACGCAGCTGAAGGAATGGGAAGCGCAAGGCTACGGCAACCTGCCGGTCTGCATGGCGAAAACCCAGTACTCGTTCAGCACCGATCCGGGCCAGCGCGGCGCGCCCACCGGCTTTGACATCCCGGTGCGCGAGGTGCGCCTGTCCGCCGGTGCGGGGTTCGTGGTTGTCGTCTGCGGCGAGATCATGACCATGCCGGGTCTGCCGCGCGTTCCGGCGGCGGAAAGCATCCACCTGAACGACGAAGGCCTGATCGAAGGTCTGTTCTGAGCCATTTTGGCTAAGATCGGAAACGGCGGGACGGCGCTCTTCTGCGAATTCGCCCCGCCCACCGTCCCCGGCCGCGTTCGCCCCATGGAAATGTTAGCGCGCGCGGTTTAGGGGGATGTTGAGTTTTGTATGACAGGTGATCCCTGATGCGCCGCCGCGCTTTGGGGGCTTGATGGACCAAGGCCTGGCGCGCTGTTGGTGCGGGGGCTTGGCAAGGAAGGGATGGACGGATGACCGCAACGATTATCGACGGCAAGGCGTTTGCAGGCACGGTGCGCGAAAAGGTGGCGGGCCATGTGGCGCGCTTGAAGGAAGAGCACGGGATCACGCCGGGTCTGGCGGTTGTCCTCGTCGGCGAAGACCCGGCGAGCCAGGTTTACGTGCGCTCCAAGGGCAAGCAGACCGTCGAGGTCGGCATGAACTCTTACGAGCACAAGCTGGACGCGGACACCTCCGAGGCGGACCTGCTGGCGCTGATCGACCAGCTGAACAATGACCCGGCGGTGCACGGCATCCTGGTGCAGCTGCCCCTGCCCAAGCACCTGAACGAAGACCTCGTGATCAACTCGATTGATCCGGCCAA
>NZ_FWXX01000005.1 GCF_900176475.1 Tropicibacter naphthalenivorans | reverse complement strand
CCTTCGGCCAAGTGGCTTCTGGCGGACCGAGGCTACGATGCCGACTGGTTCACGGAAACGTTGCAGGACAAGAAGATACGCGCCTGTATACTAGGCAGGAAAAGCCGCAAGACACCCGTAAAATACCCCTCTCGGGACATTGCTGCGCAATACCCTGCCGGGCAGTGGACAAGCGTCGCTACCGCCGCCGCAACAGGATCGAGATCATGTTCTGTAGACTGAAAGACTGGCGACGGGTCGCGACGCGTTACGACCGAAACCCGGTCATCTTTCTCTCAGCCATCGCTCTCGCCGCCATCGTCATCTTCTGGCTATGAATGGAAATGAGTCCTGAGCCTAGGCCGCGTCCGCCCGTGCGTTGAATTCCCCTGCTGCTCCGTCTTGGACCTTGAACCGCGCGGTCATCTCTTCGAGCATATCGGTTTCAATCGACAGGGCAGAGACAGAGGACTGCATTTGGTTGGCCATGTTCGCGTTTTCCTGGGTCACCTGATCCAGATTTGTCGCGCCATTGTTGATTTCCGAAATGGCAACCGACTGCTCTTGGGCGCTGCGCGCGATATCGCCGACCAAGGCCGAGATGTTGGTGATATGACCCACGATGAGTTCCAGGGCGCTACCGGCCTCTTCGACCATCGCCACCCCGCTAGACACTTGATCCGCGCTGGTGCCGATCAGTTCCTTGATCTGCGCCGCCGACTCCGACGCCCGCTGCGCCAGTTGGCGCACCTCGCTGGCGACCACGGCAAAGCCCTTGCCCGCTTCACCGGCGCGCGCAGCCTCAACCCCGGCATTGAGCGCCAAGAGGTTGGTCTGAAAGGCAATATCGTCGATGACGTCGATAATGCCGACAATGTTGTCCGAGGACTTTCTGACCTCTCCCATTTTCGACACCGCCTGCCGGACCACTTCACTGCTGGACGAGGCATCGCCCTGCGCCTTGGAGGTGACCCCGTCGACGTTCTGCGCCGCTTCGGCGGCCATGCGCACCGAGGCCGACACCTGTTCGAGCGCCGCTGTCGTCTCTTCCAAGGTGGCGGCCTGACTGGTGGTGCGATGCGACAGGCTGTCGGACGCGCCCCGGATGCCGCGGGCGTGTTGGCCGATGACATTGGCCGAAGAAATCAGCCGCTGCATGGTGTCATGCAGTTGAGTGACGGCCGCGTTGTAGTCATCGCGCATCTCGGCGTAGCTGTCCGGGACATCCTCTTTGATGTGATTGGTCAGATCGCCCTCGGCCAATTGGGCCAGCTTGGCGCGGAACAGCGCCATGACGGTCTCTTGCTCGGTGCCCCTGCGGGTCTGCTCTGCCTCCAGCGCCTGGGCAGAATCGCGCATCCGCAGGCTTTCATCGCGGAAGTCATGGATCGCGCGCGCCATCCGGGTCAGTTCATCCCGCCCCTCGGTGCGGCCCAAAGACGCCTCATAAGAGCCGCGCGTCATCCCCTCGACCGCCTTGCGCAGACAGTTGATGCGGCGGATCAGCCCGTCGAAGTTGAAGATCGCAAAGGCCAGCGACAGCGCCGTGGCCACCAGCGCCGTGATCAACACCGACTGCGACCGGCCAAGCGCCGACGCCTCGTCCGCGGCAGCGCGTGTCTTGATCTGATCGGCGAGCGCCAACTCTTGCTGACGCAGCATGTCGATCCAGGCAGTCGACAGCTTGAACCAATCGGACGCGATCAGATCGCCATAGGTACCTGTTTCAACCCCGTCTCGGACCGTTTTGCGCGCCGCATCAATCGCGGCGAATTCCGGCGTTGCCTGCACCTCAGCGACCAACCCGGCCCCGCCAAGCAGCTTGTCCGCCTCGGTCAAGAGGGTCAGCTGCCCGGCCCCATTGCTTTGGAAGCCATTGAGAACACTGGGGGAAAATCCACCGCCCAGCCCGGTGGCGCCCATGGCCCGCTCGCGCCCGGCCAGTTCCTTGGCCGTAGAGACAAAGGACCGCGCCAGCAAGAGCGACTGCATATCGACCCCCTCCGCCGCGTTGTTGCCGGGATGCGAGCTGTCGAGCAGCGCCATGATAAAGCCGGTGTAGGTCTTGACCGCCTGGGGCACCGTCCGTTCGCCTGCATCAATCGCCGTGCGCAGCGCTGCAAGTCCCTCGACCTTGGCCCTGGCCCCGGTTTGGCCGCGCGCGATCTGGGCCGCCAGCACCGCGTCGGTTTCCGCCCTCTGCGCGGGCAGCTCATTGACGAAATTCTTGCCGCCGGAGGAAATGAACCCGGCCGTATACCCCCGTTCCTTTTGCAGCTCATGCGCGAGATCGGAAAACGCTTCGGCCGTGACGGTCAATTGACTGACCCCGGTGGCGATTTGAATGTCTCGCTGATTTGCGCGCATATCCAGCGCGACAAAATAGGCCGTAACGGCCAGCATCGGAGCAATGACGAGTACCATGATAAGGCGCAGGGGCATGTCGAGTCCTCTTTCAGATCCGACCTGAGGTCTAGCCCCTTGCCTTTCAGAAACCCTTAACAGCGGCCAAAATCGGCGCCTCTAATCCGTAAGATTGAGGACAGTTTTATTGCCCAAATTCTGGGCGTTTTGAGCGGCCTCAAATCAGAGCAGGATATCATCCGCGCCAAGGGTCAAAAGGCCGTTCATAAACAGGTCGAAGTCCGAAGCGCCATCGCCGTCCACATCGCCGTAAACAAGGGTGCTCGCCGCCGTGTTCACCACCCGCAATTCACCCGCCGTGCCAGAGAAATGCGCGTCGCCGATCAGCGTAAAGGCCTGGTCGCCCGCCACCGTGTGGTCCGCGTCGATGCCCGCCAAATCCAGCAGGTCGATGCCGTCCTCAAAGTCGCGAATGATGTCCCGGCCCGCGCCAAAGCGCTGCGATTGCGCCACGTTTTCAAAGACAAAGACGTCCAAAGCCCCGTCGCCGGGAAAGCCGCCCGCCACGAAGTCGCCGCCGATCAGCACATCGCGCCCGAGGCCGCCAATCAGCCTGTCCGACCCGTTGCCACCGCGCAGCTGGTCGTCGCCAAGGCCGCCGACCAGCGTGTCGGTGCCCGCCGCGCCCAGCAGCACGTCGCGCCCTTCGCCGCCATCAAGCGTGTCGTCGCCCGCGCCGCCGTTGAGGTTGTCGTGCCCCGCCTGCCCCGCCAGCGTGTCATCCCCGCCAAGGCCCACCAGCGTGTCGGCATGATCGCCCCCGGCCAGCCAGCTGTCATCGGTGCGCCCGACAAAGCGGTCGGCGTAATCGCCGCCGATCAAGCCTTCGATCCCCGTTAAGGTATCAACGCCCGCGCCGCCGGTGGCCTGCGCGCCGAACAGGTTGAGATTCACCGCGATATTGCCGCCAAAGCCCGCATACAGCGCGATGTCATAGCCCGCGCCGCCGTCGATCAGATCGTCGCCATAGCCGCCTTCGAGCGTGTCGTCGCCGTCGTCGCCGTACAGCGTATCGGCCAGATGACCCCCGTCGAGCTTGTCGTTGCCCGCCCCGCCGTGGACCGTGTCACTGCCCGACCCGGCGCGGATGGTGTCTTGGCCCGTGCCACCGTCAAGACGATCGGCCAACCCGCTGCCGTCGAGCAGATCGTTGCCGCCAAGCGCATCCACTTGCCCCGCCCCGCTCAGGCTGATCCAGTCGTCACCGCCAGACGCGCTGGTCGAGCCCGCCATGACCGCCGAGACCCGCTGATCGTCAAAGCTCAGCCATTCGACGCCCAGCACCGCCACCGCAGCCGCGCCGCCAATGGTCCACGCCCCGCCGCCATCATAGCGCACCGTGTGGCTGGCCCATGTGCCCGACAGCAGCAGATGGTCGTCCCCCGCCCCGCCGTCAACGCTGTCGCTGCCCGCCGAGCCGACAAAGGTGTCATCCCCCTGCCCGCCGATCAGCGTGTCGTCGCCGTCGCCGCCATCCAGCAGGTCGGCCCCGTCGCCGCCGTCCAGCGTGTCGTTGCCCTGCCCGCCGTCCAGCGTATCGGCCCCGGACCCACCGGACAGCGCGTCATCGTGGGAAATCGCCCAAAGCGCGCCTTGGCCGGTGGTCGTGCCGCTGGCGGTCATGTCCGCGCCGCCGCTCAGCCCGCTTTCGAGCGTGCCGTTGCCGGCGGTCCAATAGCCCACCAGCCCGGTGATGCCATCAGGGGCGCTTAGGGAATTGCCCCAAGTGGCGGCGATCTCGGCCCCCGTCAGGGCGCGATCATACAGGCGCACATCACCCACCAAGCCTTCGTCCCGGAAGCGGATCGTGCCATCGGCGGGCACCCCGCGCGTGCCGGGGGTAAAGTCGCGGCTGCCCGCCAGAGCCCCGTCGATATAAATCCCCAGATGGCCCGACGCGTCGTCGTAAGACAGCGAAATCCGGTGCAGATCGCCGTCGGTCATGGTGGTGGGAATGGCCGCATAGCTCCAGTCCTGTTCCGAGGCATTCCAGAACATGATCGACACCACACCGCTGTCATAGCGATAGAGCGACAGACCGGGGAAGGCAAAGCCATAGGCCTGATTCACCAGCGCAGTCTGCTGCCAGAGGAACTCGATGGTAAACGAGCCGGTGGGAAAGCCGGTGGTGGACAGCGACACCTCGGCAGCGCCGGACACCCCAATGAGGTCAAAGTCTTCGGGCGTGGCCCGCAGGTCGGCCCCGTCACCGATCAGCAGGTCATCGCCAAGCCCGCCCAAGAGCGTGTCGTTGCCTTCGCCGCCGCGCAAGGTGTCGCTGTCGCTGCCCGGCAGCGGCTCTGGCGTGGTATCAAAGGCCAGCGCGCCGCCTACCACCGTCAGGTCAGTGCCCGCGGGCAGCGGTGCGCTGGGGTTAGTCTGCGTCTGGGCCGAAGGGCCAAAGACGTTCAGCTCGGCGATGTGCAGGTAGTTGCTGTCGTGCGCGACGCGCACCGCCGCGCCCATCAGCCCCCAAGGCGGCTCGATCCGAACGGTCTGCCCCGACAGCGCGCCAGAGATCGGCGCAGAGGTCCACAGCACCGCGCCGCCCTCGTCCAACACGCTGACCGTCGCCCCGTCCAGCCGCACCCCAGAGGAGTCGCGGTTGACGATCTCGATGATCGCCATCTCGACGCTTTGGTCGAACTCCAGCAGCAGCCACTCATCGCCGCTGTTGAGCGTGTGGTTAAAGCTGGCCGGGTCGTCGTCGATCACCTGCGCCGCGTCATTGCCCCCGTAGACCGAGCTTTGCGAGACGGTCAGCCCCGCCGCGTGTTCGGCGGTCAAATCCACCAGAGGATGGAAATCGCCCGTCGGGACTGCGCCAAAGACGTTCACCTCTGCCAGGTGCAGGTAGTTGCCGTCTTGGTCCACCCGCAGCCCCGCCGCCATCACCGGCGCATCGGGGAACAGGCGCAGCACGTCGCCGCTGGCGGTGTCGGTGATCGGCGCAGAGGTCCAGACCGCGGCCCCGGTTTCATCCAGCAGGCTGACCGTGGCCCCAAGCAGGCGCAGCCCGCTGTTGTCGCGGTTGACCAACTCGACGAAATCCACGCTTAGCGGCTGGCCAAAGCGCACAGACAACCATTCATCGCCCCCGTTATAGGTGTGGTTCGCGGTGCTTGGGTCACCGTCCAGCACATGGGCCGCGACGTTGTCCTGGTACTGCGAGCTTTGCGACACCTCAAAGGTCGCGCCCAAGAGCGCCGTCAGATTGACCGACGCGGCCCCGGTGGCCTGATCGGCCAGCTGGCCGGGCGCAGCCCCGGCGCTCAGACCATCGCTGCGCCAATTGTGCAAAAGCCCCGCCTGCGCGCCGTCCACCACGTCAAAGGCCGTCTCCGCGATCTGCTGGGACGTCAGGGCGTGATCGAACAGGCGGATGTCGCCCAAAGTGCCTTGGAACAGCTGCCCGTCGTCAAAGCGCCCGCCAATCGCGTCTTGTTCCTGACCAAAGATCAGCGTCCCGCCGCCGCCGATGCGATAGCCCGCCTGATGCGTGCCGCTCCACTCGGGGGTGCCGTCCACATAGACCGTCAGCGCACCGCTGGGCCGATCCCACGCCAGCGACAGGCGGTGCGGCTCCCCGTCCACCAGGCTGCGCGTGAGAATATCGGTGTTGATCGTCTTATTGCCGATAGTCACCGTCAGAACGCCATCGCGCTGGCCTTCGAAGATCAGATCGTTGGTGCGCAGCTCGGACGCATAAGAGGCAAAGACCACGCTATCGGAGGGAATGCGGGTGATCTGCGCCATCATCTCAAGGGTAAAGCCCCCGGCCCCGGACAAATCGCTAAAATCGGTTGCCACAAGGTACTGCCCGCGCTCCAGCGGGTCGTGGTTGATCTGCACGCCGGTAAAGTCATGCCGCCCCAGATCCAAGGCCGTCTCATAGCTGCCGACGAGCAGATCATTGCCCCAGCCGCCGCGCAGATCGTTATCAAGACCGTTGCCCCGCAGGTCATCGGCATAGACGCTGCCCACCGCGTGTTCCACCTGCGCGCCATAGGCGATCGAGATGTTATTGGTCAGCCCCGCCCCAGAGCTAAAACCGCCCTCGCGCAGGTCCACCCGGATGCTGCCTGCCGCGCCGGACATATCCAGCGTGTCGATGCCGCCGCCATCCCAGATGGCAAAGGACAGATCGGCGTTGGCGTCCAGATCATAGAACTGCCCGGCGGTGCTGTTGAAGCCGTACACCGTGTCCCCGGCGCGGGTGGCGGTGTTGGCCCCGTACAGCATGTGCAAGCCCAGCAGATCGTGGATCAGCGCCGAACTGCGGTCCCCCATCTCGCCGCCGGTGTTATCCGCGCCCCAATAGGACATCATCGAATACTGGCCGGTGTCGTTCCAGTGGTCGGCCTCGCCCGCGTAGCCGGTGTTGCTCAGGCCGTACTCGCCCGGATGCTCCAGCCCCAGCGCATGGCCGGTTTCGTGCATGATCACGCGCCAGGTTGCGTTGCCGGGCGCTGCCTCGTCTTCCCAAGAGACATGACCGATATTGACGATGCCGCCACCGGGGGACGGCAGATGCGCCCAGCCGCCGCCGTTGGTGGTGCCGATCTCGAACTGGTAGGTGATGTTCGGTCTCTCACCGGGGTCCAGATCGGCGCTGGTGACCTCGACAAATTGGATGTTCGCCAGCTCTGCGAAATAGGCGAGGATCTCGCGCACATGCGCCTGGTTCGCGGGGTCAAAGGCCTCGCCCGTGTCGTTGAAATACGCGGAATCAAAGCTGTAGGTGATGGTGATCCCGTCGCTCAGATCGGCGGCGTGATCGGCCCATGTGCCCCAGCCGCGCACCATATGCGCCGCCGTTTCCGTGGCCGACCAGATCGGCTTGCCATTGTCCGCATTGGTGCCCGCAAGGCCCGCCTCTGGGCTGGAGGGGTCAAGCGTGTAATCGGTGCCCGCGGTGATCGCCACCGCCTCGAAGGCGCCCACGTCCCAGCCTGCGGGCGCGCGCTGCACCCCGTCCATGTCATAGGCGATCTGGGTTGTCTCTGGCGTTACAATGGCGGCCTCATGAGCGGGCGAGTCCGGCGTCAGGCGGTAGTCGCCGCTGGCCGCATCAACAAAGCCTGCGTCGTCCATCAAGCGCACGCCCTGCGCCAAAGCCTCATCGCCAGAGCGCAGCAAGACCCCGCGCGTGCCCGCCGCGATATTGCCCGCCATGGTGGTCGTGGCGCTGGTGGCGCTGGCGGCGGCGTCCACCGCCCAAAGCGTGGAATCGCCGTTCGAAATCAGGTTGTTGATGATCTCCAGCCGGTCCGTTTCCGTCCCGCCGATGCGGATACCGCCCGCCGCAACGCCCACATGGCCAACCATATCCGCCAAGTCCTCTGGCGCGATGGACACGCCCTTGAACTGACCCGAGAAATACCCCTGATAGACAGAGCCCGCCTCGCCGTTCAGCGCAATCAGCCGGTTGACGTAACCTGCGTCGATCAGCGTGTTGAACAGCACCCGCAGACCTTGCGCGTTGTTGCTGGTGATCGCCGCATTGCCAGAGCGTTCCACAAGGTTATTGGCCACCAGCACCTCGCCGCTCCACCCGCCTTCGGCAGTCAGATCCTGCAAGTGGATGCCTTTGCCTTCGTCGATGTGCATGGTCACCTTGGTTTTCGAGGCGACCCAGGAAATCAGCAAATTGTAGTTATCATACAGATGGTTGCCGGTGATGGTGATCTGGTGATCGCCGCCCGCCACGTCCTCGGCCCCTTTAAAGGAAATCGCGTGGGTGCCGTTCGAAGTGTAGTGATTGTTCTCGAATATGGTGTTGCCCGAGACGGTGATCCGGTCGTTGCCGCCATGCCCCGACACCGCATGGGCGGCGCTGTGGTGGATGGTGTTGCCTTGGATCGTGATGTCATGGCTGCCGTTGGGCAAGGAAATCGCCGGCGCGTTCCAGAGCAAGGGCTTTTCCGTGTCCAGCCCGCTGATGTCGGCCAGATCGTCGGTCTGGGTGGTCGTCTCATCGATGCGCTCGTGATAGGTGAAACCGCCCTGCCCGTCCGGGATGCGGTAAGTCCACTGGGCCTCTGCCGCGGCGGCCATCGCGTCTGCATCGCTGGCAAAGCTCGCCCCCGGCCCTTCGATATCAAAGCCTTGGACGACGATATGGCTCGACCCGCGCAGCACCACCGCGCCGTTGCCGTCATATTGCAAGGTCACCTGCGCGCCGGGCGCAGGGGCGATGGTGATGGGCGCGTCAGCGGTGCCATGCACGTTGTTCAGCTTGAAGATCGTATCGCTGCTGTCCTTCCAGATCTCGCGCGCGCCGGTGGCATCCACCGCGCCATAAGTCGCGTTCTGATAGGTGCCGGACAGGTAATAAACCGTGTCACCGGGCTGCAACTGGTTCGCAATCGCCGCGATGCTCGCCAAGGGGCTGTCTTGCGTGCCCGCGTTGCTGTCGCTGCCATGTGTGCCGATGTAATAAACTGTCACGTGCCCTGCCCCAAACCTTGTCTTAACCGCCCCAAAACGGCGTTAACCTTTGGGAACCGTTAAGACAGGTTAAAGATGGCCCGTATAAGGCAAGCTTTGGGCGGTTTTCGCCCAATTCGCTTGCCTTTGAGTTAGGCCAGCAGCGCCTCGATATGCGCAGGGCCCGTGGGGCGGATGCGCTTAGGGTTCAGCGCCTTGATCGCGTAATAGCCGCGCGTGATGTGATCCATATTCACCGTCTCGCGCACGCCGGGAAGCCGCAAAACGCGGGCCATATGCGCCGACAACCGCGGGTAATCGGCGATCTGGCGGCGGTTCGTCTTGAACAGCCCATGATAAGCGGCGTCAAAACGGATCAAGGTCACGAACAGTCGAATATCCGTCTCGGTCAATTGGTTACCAAAGAGGTAGTCGCCGGTCAGCCGCTCTTCGAGCATGTCGAGCGTGTCGAAAACGCCCACGACCGCCTCGTCATAAGCCTCTTGGCTGCTGGCAAAGCCCGCCTTGTAGACGCCGTTGTTCAGACGGTCGTAGATCACCGGGTTGAGCGCCTCGATCTCTTCGGCCAAGTCCTCGGGGTAGAGGCGCACATCAGAGGGCACGATGCCTTCGAACGCGGTGTCCAGCATCCGCAGGATGTCGGCGCTTTCATTGTTCACCATGACGTCGCGCTGTTTGTCCCACAGCACCGGAACCGTGGCGCGACCCGTAAACTCTGGGTCAGCCTTGGTGTAGATTTCGTGAATGTAGGTCGCGCCCATTAACGGATCGTCATGCGCACCGTCATAGCCGCCGAACTGCCAGCCCTGGTCGGACATCACGGGGTTTACGACGACCACCTCGATCACATCCGTCAGACCTTTGAGCGCGCGGGCGATCAGCGTGCGCGACGCCCACGGGCAGATCAGCGCCACGTACAGACGATAGCGCCCCGCCTCGGCCTTGAATCCCCCCTCGCCGGTGGGACCGGCGCTGCCATCGGGAGTGATCCAGTTGCGAAAGCTCGACACCTGCCGCACGAAACGGCCCTTTTCGTCAGCCTTTTGAACGGGTTGCCAGTCGCTGGCCCATTTTCCGTCTACAAGCATATCGGTCCCTCCTTAGCGGGCGTGGAACACGAAAGACCGCATCGAAATCGACGCCAGATCAATGGTGTTCGTCATGAAAGTCAGGTCATCCCCGGCGTCAGAGGCGCCAGCGATGGTCAGAGCGGGCAGGTAGTGGTCCACCGACGGATGCGCCATGCGCAGCAGCGGGCCAAGCCCTTGACGGTCGGCCAGCGCGCCGAAATCGCGGTCAGTCAGACGGTCGGCAAAGAGCTGGTCAAACTCGACGGCAAAGTCATGCGGACGCGCTTTCGCGCCCCATTGCACCGCCCCAAGGTTGTGCACCACGTTGCCGGACCCAAGGATCAAGACCCCTCGATCGCGCAGTTCGGACAGGGTTTTGCCAATGGCCAGCTGGTAATCCAGCCCCTGCCCCATGTCGATCGAGACCTGGAAAACGGGCACATCCGCGCCGGGATACAGGTATTTCAGCACCGTCCAGGCACCGTGATCCAGCCCCCAGGTATCGTCGCCTTCGGCGTGATGACTGGCCAGCAGGCTGACCACGTCGCGGGCCAGCTCGGGGTTGCCGGGCGCGGGGTATTGCTGCGCGAACAGCGCCTCGGGAAATCCGTAAAAGTCGTGGATTGTCTTGGGCATAGCCGACACATCCACCAGCGTCGTGCCGCGCGTCATCCAATGCGCCGACACCACGAGGATCGCCTTGGGGCGCGGCAGGGTCTGGCCCAGCTCGGTCCAGGCCTGGCTATAGGCGTTGTCTTCGATGGCGTTCATCGGGCTGCCGTGCCCAAGGAAAACCAAGGGCATCCGGTCAGACGGAGACAGCCGGTCGCGCAGAGCGTCGAGAGTGGTCACGGTGTTCATGAGAGAGCCTCCTTTGCGTGCGGCAAGCAGTGCCGCGTCTTGAGAGGCAATATGGGGCAAGGCGTTCGACAACGAAATGGCGCATAATCGGAATAACTATCCACATTTCGTTCGCAATCTTACAATTGAAGCACGTCCCTCAGCGAACCCGCCGTCTCGGGCGCGTCGCGCAAATCCAGCGCGCTGTGCAAGTCGACAAGGTGGCTGCGCATCAACTCTTCGGCGCGATCCCCGTCGCCCGTGGCGATCGCGGACACCAGATCGTGGTGCGCCACGCTTTCGCACAGCGCTGCCTGCCGACGCCAATAGAGCGCGATGATCAACGAAGAGCGCGCGATCAGCGCCTCGATAAAGGCCGCGATGGTCGTCTGATCGGCAATGCGCGCGATGTCGATGTGGAACTGCCCGGACAGGCGCAAAGCCTTGCCCCGGTCGGCGGCGGCAAGCGCGTCATGCTCTTCTCTTATATGAAGGTTGAGCAAATCCACGTCTTCGGGGGTCGCGTGCATGGCGGCGCTGCGGGCGGTGCGCGGCTCTAGCAGCTCGCGCGCCTCAAAGACTTCGCGCGCCTCGCGCAGGGACGGGCGGGCCACAAACGCGCCCTTGTTGCGCTGGATGTCCACCAGTTGCTGATGCGCCAGTGACTGCAACGCGGAACGAACAATGGTGCGCGAGACGCTAAAGATCTCGCCGATCTCGTCCTCGCCCAGCTTGGTCCCCGGCGCGAGACGATGTTCGTGAATCGCCACCGACAACGAGTCCGCCACCGTGTCCGCTGCCCCTTTGGAGGTCGTTTTCTCAACCGTATTCATACTCCACCTACCCGTCTGCCTTCTGTCTTCAACGGAACACCAAAGCCCGCGCGACTCAAGAGCGAGTCGATTGCCGACATGATTGTATACAATGATGCGTGCAATTATCGGGCATTTTGAATTTTTTTCGCCCAAAGATTGAGCAACGAAAAAATCCCCCCCCCTTGTCGTTCAGTCCATCATTGCGCGAGGCCCCCGACGTGGGGTCCGGTCAGGTTAACGAAAGGGACACCATGACCGACATTTCCAAAGATCTCGAGTTGGTGGGCGTGACCAAGCGCTACGGAAAGACCGTCGCGGTGGACGCCATCAACCACCATTTCCGCCCCGCCAGCTACACCTGCCTGCTGGGCCCGTCGGGCTGCGGCAAGTCGTCGACGCTGCGGATGATCGCCGGGCACGAAAGCGTGTCTGACGGATCTATCCTATTGGGAGGGAGAGATATTTCCCACCTTCCTCCGGCCAAGCGCGGCACCGCGATGATGTTCCAGAGCTATGCGCTGTTCCCGCACCTGACGGTTCTGGACAACGTCGCCTTTTCGCAAAAGATGAAGGGCGTGGACGCCGCGACCCGCCGCAAGGCCGCTGCCGAGATGCTTGAACTGGTGGACCTGTCCAAGCTGGCCGACCGCCTGCCCGACCAGCTTTCGGGCGGTCAACAGCAGCGTGTTGCGCTCGCCCGTGCGCTGATCACCCGCCCGCAGGTTCTGCTGTTAGATGAGCCCCTGTCGGCGCTCGACCCCTTTCTGCGCATTCGGATGCGCACCGAGCTGCGCAAGCTGCAACAGGAACTCGGGATCAGCTTTTTGCACGTGACCCACGGTCAGGACGAAGCGCTCGCGCTGGCCGATGAGATCGTCGTCATGAACAACGCGGTGATCGAACAGGCTGGCCCGGCGCGCGACGTGTTCAACGCGCCGAAAACCGAATTCGTGGCGCGTTTCATGGGCGGGCACAACGTCATCGCCCTGCCCGAAGGCCATTTCGCCATTCGCACCGATGCCGTCGGTCTGGCCGATCAGGGTCAACTCGAGGCCGCCGTGACGGCCGTCGAATACCAAGGCACCCACGTCAGCGTCACCACCCGCGCGATTGGCGACCAAGAGATCACCGCCGTCATCAAGGACGCCGAGTTTTTCGAGAATCCCAAGGCACCCGGCGACACCGTCGGACTGACCTGGGCGCAAGACAGCCTGCACCGGCTGATCAACTAAAACCTAAAAGCAATACCAACACGGAGAGAAGACATGACCAAAATCAACCGCCGTAACCTGCTCAAAGGCGGCGCCGCTTTCGCCGCGGGCAGCACCCTTGGCGCACCGATGATCTGGGCGCAGAACATCAAGGACGTCACTCTGCGCCAGTTCGGCACCGGCGTGTCCAACCTCAACGAGGTCGCGCAAAAGGTTAAGGAAGACCTTGGCTTTAACCTTGAGATGACCGCGCTGGATTCCGACAGCGTCACCCAGCGCGCGGCGACCCAGCCCAACAGCTTTGACATTGCCGACATCGAGTACTGGATCTGTAAAAAAGTCTGGCCGACCGGCAACTTGCAGGCGATGGACACCTCGAAGATCAAGAACTACGACAAGATCGTGGGCATCTTCCGCAATGGTAAACTGACCCCCGACAGCGAGATCGCACAGGGCACCGCGCCGCACACCGTTGGCTTTACCTCTGGTCCGGACGGTAAGGACTTTGTTCAGGAAGAATCCGGCTGGATGACCCTGATCCCGACGATCTACAACGCCGACACGCTGGGCATCCGCCCCGACCTGATTGGCCGCCCGATCAAGAACTGGTCCGAGCTGCTGAACCCCGAATTCAAGGGCAAAGCCTCTATCCTCGACATTTCCTCGATCGGTATCATGGACATGGCGATGGTCGTGGAATCCATGGGCGAGTACACCTACCCCGACAAGGGCAACATGACCCGCGAAGAGATCGATATGACCATCGGCATCTTCACCGAAGCCAAGAAGAACGGCCAGTTCCGCGCCTTCTGGAAGTCCTTCGACGAAAGCGTCAACCTGATGGCGTCGGGCGAAGTGGTGATCCAGTCCATGTGGTCGCCCGCGATCACCGCCGTCAAATCCAAGGGCATCGAATGCGTCTACCAGCCGCTGGAAGAAGGCTACCGCAGCTGGGGTGGCGGCATCGGCCTGTCCGCAGCCCTGACCGGGCTCGAGCGTGACGCGGCCTATGAGTACATCAACTGGTACCTCGACGGCTGGGTCGGCGGCTTCCTGATGCGTCAGGGCTACTACTCGGCGGTTCCGGAAACCTCCAAGACCTACATGTCCGAAAACGAATGGGGCTACTGGTTCGAAGGCAAGCCGGCCACCGACGTCATCACCTCGCCCTTCGGCGATCCGCTGGCGCAAGCGGGCGACGTGCGCGATGGCGGCTCGTTCTACGACCGCATGGGCTCTGTGGCCTGCTGGAACTCGGTCATGGACGAGAACATGTACATGAACCGCAAGTGGAACGAGTTCATCGCGTCCTGATGCCAAACGGGGGTGCGTTCATCGCGCCCCCACCCCCTAAAAGACAAGCGAGCCCCATGGAAAACCTATTGCGCAACAAAGCCCTAAGCGGCTGGCTGTTGGCGACCCCGCTGACGCTGGTGCTGGCGTTCTTTCTGGTGTTGCCGATTATCCTGATCGTCGTGGTCAGCTTTTGGCAGGCCACCGAATTCTCGATCATTCCGGCGTTCACGTGGGAGAACTACGAGTTCCTCTTTGGCTCGCCCGTCACCTACAAAGTCTTTCTCAACACCTTTAAATACGCCGCGATCACCTGGGCGATGACCCTGCTGATCGGCTTTACGGTGGCGTATTTCCTGGCGTTCCACGTGCGCACGCAGACCTGGCAGATTGCGCTGTTCCTGCTGTGTACGATCCCGTTTTGGACCTCGAACATCATTCGGATGATCTCTTGGATTCCCTTTCTGGGTCGCAACGGCATCGCGAACTCGGCGCTGCTGAGCTGGGGCGTCATTGACGAGCCGCTGGAATGGCTGCTGTTCAGTGATTTCGCCGTAGTGCTGGCCTTTGTCCATCTTTACACGCTGTTCATGGTTGTGCCGATCTTCAACACCATGATGCGCATTGACCGGTCCTTGATCGAGGCGGCGCGGGACGCGGGCGCAAACGGCGCGCAGATCCTGTGGAACGTGATCATCCCGCTGACCAAGCCGGGGATGATGATCGGCACGATCTTTGTCGTGGCGCTGGTCATGGGCGATTTCATCACCGTGCGCTTTATGTCCGGCAGCCAGTCCGCCAACGTCGGGCGCTTGATTTCCAACGATATTGCGCTGCTCAACTACCCCTCTGCCGCCGCGACCGCCGTTGTGCTGCTGCTGACCGTCTTGCTGACCATCGGCATCCTGCTGCGCTTTGTCGACATCCGAAAGGAACTGTAATCATGGAACCGCGTCCGCGTTCATTCTACGTGCTTGCCGGGTTTTTCACCCTGTTCATGCTGTTCCTTTACGGCCCCACCATCACCATCGGCATCCTGTCCTTCCAAGGGCCGGGCGGCGGTCTGACCTTCCCCATGCAAGGCACCTCCCTGCACTGGTTCCGCGATCTGTTCGAAAAGCAAGCGGTGGGCGACATCTGGGGCAGCTTCCGGCGCAGCTTTATGCTGGGGCTGATGGTCATGGTCACCACCGTGGTCGTGTCGGTCATGGGGGGGCTGGCGTTCCGCAAGCGTTTTCCCGGCTCTAGCGTGTTGTTTTACCTCATCATTACCTCGCTGGTGATCCCCTCGATCCTGATCTCGCTCGGCGTGGGTCTGATGTTTTCCCAAGGCGGTCTTGACGTGCATTGGGCGACCTCGGGCTATGGCGCGCAGCTGACCTGGACCCTGCCCTTTGGCCTGCTGATCATGTTCGCCGTCTTCAACCGGTTCGACAAAAGCTACGAGGAAGCGGCGCGCGATCTGGGCGCAACCCCGTGGCAGACGCTGCGCCACGTGGTCCTGCCGATCATTGCACCCTCGCTGATTGGCGTCGCGCTGTTCGGGTTCACGCTGTCCTATGACGAGTTCGCCCGCACCCTGCTGACCTCGGGCAGCTACAACACCCTGCCGCTGGAGATTTTCGGCATGACGACCAACGTCACGACCCCGGTGCTGTACGCCTTGGGCACGCTGACCACGGCCTTTTCGTTGGTCATCATCGGCGTGTTCCTGTGCATCGCCCTGTGGGGCGCGCGGCGCAAGGCCAAGGTGGGCTCTGACGCGGGAAGCGGTTTGGTATGATCGTTCTGATTAACCCCAACAGCACGGTGTCCATGACCGAAGCCATGCTGCGCAGCGCGCGCCAAGCAGCGCCGGGGGCCACGTTCGAAGGCTGGACCTCCCACGACGGTCCGCCCTCGATCCAAGGGGCCGAGGATGGCGAGGCCGCCACCGGCCCCCTGCTCAAACTGGTGCAAAAGGCCAGCGATCAAGGGGCCGAGGCGATCATCATCGCCTGTTTCGACGACACCGCCCTGCCGCAGGCCCGCGCGCTGGCCGCCTGCCCCGTGATCGGCATCGGCCAGGCGGCCTACCACATGGCGGCGCTGGCCTCTGACCACTTTTCCGTGGTGACGACCATGGGCGTCGCGGTGCCGATCCTGCAATCCAACGTGCAGGCCTACGGCCTTGGCGGGCAACTGGCCAAGGTCCGCGCCTCCGAAGTGCCTGTTTTGGCTTTGGAACAAGACCCCGACGCCGCCACATCCCGCGTGCTGGACGAAGTCGTCGCCGCCGAAACCGAGGATCAGGTGCAAACCGTCGCCCTTGGCTGTGGCGGCATGACAGAGATCAGCGCCCGCGCCAAAGGCGTCACGCAGGTGCGCCTGATCGACGGGGTACGCGCTGCGGCGGTTGTCTGCGCCTATCTCACTGGCCATTAGCGATAACCCCAACCTATCATTGCAATCTGAAAATAGAATTTTTCTAAATCACTCTTCCGCACTAGCTTGATCCTCAAGGGCGGCACCCGCGCCGCCTTTTGGTTTCACAAGGCCCGCAACGACCGGGCCGCAAATGGGAGAGACAACATGGACGGCAATGATATCGGCAAGGCGGGCGGCTGCCCGGTGATGCACGGCGCGGTGACCTTTAACGCGCGCTCGAACCGTGACTGGTGGCCGAACCAGCTGAACATCGGCGTGCTGCACCAGAACCCGGCCAAGGGGAACCCCATGGGCGCGGACTTCAGCTATGCCGAGGCGTTCCAAAAGCTCGATCTGGAGGCGGTCAAGAAGGATCTCTTTGCGCTGATGAAAGACAGCCAGGATTGGTGGCCCGCCGACTACGGTCACTACGGCGGATTCTTTATTCGCATGGCGTGGCACAGCGCGGGCACCTACCGCACCGCCGATGGCCGGGGTGGCGCAACCTCTGGCACCCAGCGCTTTGCGCCGCTGAACTCCTGGCCCGATAACGTCAACCTCGACAAGGCGCGCCGCCTTCTGTGGCCGATCAAGCAGAAATACGGCAACGCGCTGAGCTGGGCTGACCTGATGATCCTCGCAGGAAACTGCGCGATTGAGGATATGGGCCTGAAACCATTCGGTTTTGCCGGGGGCCGCGAAGACGTCTACGAGCCCGAGCAAGACATCTACTGGGGCGCGGAGAAGGAATGGCTGGCGGATTCCAAAGCCGAAGGTAGCCGCTATTCCGGCGACCGCGAGCTGGAAAACCCGCTGGCCGCCGTGCAGATGGGTCTGATCTACGTCAACCCCGAAGGCCCGGACGGCGAGCCTGATCCGCTCAAATCGGCGCGCGACATCCGCACGACCTTTGCCCGCATGGCGATGAATGACGAGGAAACCGTGGCGCTGACCGCGGGCGGCCACACCTTTGGCAAGTCCCACGGCGCCGGCGACGCGGCGCTGGTCGGCCCCGATCCCGAAGCCTCTCCCATGGCGGCGCAGGGGCTTGGCTGGGCGTCGACCCACGGCACCGGCATCGGCGCGGACGTCATCGGCTCTGGCATCGAAGGCGCGTGGACCCCGAACCCGACCCAGTGGGACATGGGCTATTTCGACATGCTGTTCGGCTACGAGTGGGAGCTTGTGAAATCCCCCGCAGGCGCGTGGCAGTGGGCACCCAAGGACGTGGACGAGGCGCACATGGCCCCCGACGCGCATGACCCGTCGAAAAAGGTAAAAACCATGATGACCACCGCCGATATGGCGATGCGCATGGACCCCGAGTATGAGAAAATCTCGCGCCGGTTCCACCAGAACCCGGACCAGTTCGCCGACGCTTTTGCCCGCGCATGGTTCAAGCTGACCCACCGCGATATGGGGCCCAAGGCGCTGTATCTTGGCCCGGATGTCCCCGCCGAGGATCTGATCTGGCAAGACCCGATCCCCGCTGGCCCGTCCCTGTCCGATGCGGATGTCTCTGCTTTGAAAGAGAAAATCGCCGCCTCCGGGCTGTCGCTGCAAGAGCTGGTCTACACCGCTTGGTCGTCTGCTGCGACCTATCGCGGCTCGGACAAGCGCGGCGGGGCCAATGGTGCGCGCATCCGTCTTGCGCCGCAGAACGCGTGGGAGGTGAACCAACCCGAGCAGCTCGCCAAGGTGCTCAAGGTCTACGAGGGCATTCAGGCCGATTTCGGCGCGGTGTCCCTTGCCGATCTGATCGTGCTGGGCGGCAATGTCGGCGTGGAAATGGCTGCAAAAGCAGCGGGTTACGACGTGACGGTGCCGTTCACGCCGGGCCGCGGCGACGCGAGCGCCGAGCAGACCGACGCCGAGAGCTTTGACGTGTTGGAGCCGGTCGCCGATGGCTTCCGCAACTACCTCAAGACCAACTACACCGCCTCCGCCGAAGAGCTGTTGATCGACAAGGCGCAACTCATGGGCCTGTCCGCGCCGCAAATGTCGGTGCTGGTGGCCGGGATGCGCGCCATGGACGCCAACGTCGGCGGCGCGCAACATGGCGTGATGACCGACCGTCCGGGCCAGCTGACCAACGACTTCTTCGTGAACCTGCTCGACATGGGCACCAAGTGGGAAGCGGTCGACGAGGATGAGCAGGTCTTTGAAGGGCGCGACCGCAAGACCGGCGATCTGCGCTGGACCGGCACGCGTGTTGACTTGGTCTTTGGCGCAAACTCGCAGCTGCGCGCCATTGCCGAGACCTACGCGCAGTCCGACAATGGCGAAAAGTTCGTTAACGATTTCGTCGCCGCTTGGGCGCAGATCATGGATGCGGATCGCTTTGACGTAAAGTGATCCTTAACAAAAATGAAGGGGCCGCTGTTTATGCGGCCCCTTTTCTTATGTCAGCCTGACAGGCAGGTTCAGCGGTCCGCGAAAGCCAAAGCCCTTCCACACCACGGTCTCCGGGTCGACCAGCCGCATGTTCGGGAACTTGTCAAAGATCATCGGCAGCAGCATCCGCCCCACCATCATCCGCGCCATATGGGTGCCCATGCAGTGATGCGGCCCCGAGCCAAAGCTTTGATGCGGCGCGGATTTTCGCAGCGCATTGTAAAGATGGCCGTCTTCGAAAACGTCCTCATCGTGGTTGGCGCTGGCCTGACAGGTCATCACAACCGTACCCTTGGGGATGTCATAATCGCGGATCTGCGTGTCTTCGAGCACAAGACGGCTGGACACCTGGATCGGCGCAACCCAGCGCACCCCCTCTTCGAACGCGGCGGACCAGTTGCCCGAGGCCTTGATTTCCTCAAGTTGGTCGGGGTTGGTCAACAGCCCGTAAAGGATCGTTAACGCCGCATCGCGCGGTTCGTTAATCCCGCCGCCGATGGCGATCTTGATATTCGCGACAATCTGGCTCCACGGGATGGGGTTTTCCGCGTGGATCATCACCGACAGGGCCGATTGATCCGGCTCGGCGCGCAGACGGTCTGCGTTGGCCTCAATGTTGGCGTTCATTGCGACGTTGGCTTTGGCGACACGCACAAACGGCTCATCGAACCAGCCAAAGTTGCCCGCCCCGTCGATCAGAGCCTGCGACCAGTGCTGCATGTCCTCGTCACTGGCGTCGGGCATCCCCATGGTTTCCGCCAAGATCCGCGCCGCCAAAGGCCCGGCGAGCAGCGGAAACAGGTCAATCACTTCGTCCTTGGGTAGCCGATCCAGATACTCCTCGGCGTATTTTTCATACATCGGCCCCCAGATCCCCTTGAGGTTTTTGGGCGCAAAGGTCGGCATCATCGCGTTGCGCTCGGCCATATGCTCTGCGCCATCCTTGCGCATCAAGGTATGCGCTTCAAACGCCTTTTCCATCGGGGTCGAGGGATCGTTGGAGCTGAAAAGCTGTGGGTTATCTTTGACGTAGCGGCAATCGACCGCCTTGGTCAGCAGGGTCCGTTTGACCGACGGCAGCGTCACCACCGGTGTGTTCGCCCGCGCCTGTTTGTAAAATGTGTACGGTGTGTCGATCAATTGATGGACGGTCACGTCCTCGTTCACTGGCGCTAGCGGCATGGTGCTCTCCTCCCCTTTGTGCTGGCCTGTTGATACTGGATTAGCAACCATGCAACAATTCGATGTAGCTGATCGAAGTTATCAATTTCCCGTATGGAGCGCCAATGCCCCCCCTGCCCCTGAACCTTGATTTTGCAGCCCTACGGACGCTGAAATTGGTCTACGATTTGCGATCTTTCACGGCCGCGGCGGCGCAGTTGGAGGTGAACCAGTCAGCGGTCAGCTATACCATCGACAAGCTCCGCAAAGCCTTTGATGATCCGTTGTTTTACCGCCAAAGCGGGCGCGTTATGCCGACCCAGCGTTGCGATCAGCTTGCGGCCCAAGCGACAGAGATGCTGGATGCGTTTGTGCAGATGGCCATGCCGGATGCTTTTGATCCAGCCACCGCCGAGGCGACGGTGACCATCGCGAGCAATTATTATGAACGGCAAATCATCTTGCCGTCCGTAATTCGCGCTTTGCGCGCCGAAGCGCCCGGACTGCGGCTGCATCTTGTAACGGCGACCAACAAAGGACCCAATCTGTTAAAGACCGGCAAAGCAGATTTGCTGATGGGCCCCATTACACCAACAGAGGGGGAGTTCTTTTGTCAGACGCTCTTGAGCGACGAATACAGCTGCGTTGTGGCCCCCGATGCCAGATATTGCGCAGACTCCTTTGATCTTGCGGCCTATTTGGCGTGCACCCACGTGACCGTGACCTACGGTTATGAATGGCGCTCGCGCTATTTGCGAGAGTTGAGCGACGCCGGGCATACACTCAACACCGTTGTCGAGGTGCCCAGCCCCGCCGGTTTGGGGCTGGTGATTGAGGAGACCGATCTGGTTGCCACGGTCCCCACCCGTTTGGCAGTTGGCTTGGAGGGCCGGCTGAAGCGGTTGCCCTGTCCGGTCCCAGCGCCGTTTGATATTTCGCTGGTCTGGACAACCCGGCTTCATCATTCGCCAATGCACGCATGGATCCGCCAAAAGATATTCAAGTTAGTCCGCAGTGATCCATTTCTGCGATAGCCGGCATTAGCTCGCGGCTGCTTTGCCCGCAGTGGCAGGGCGCGAAGGCGCGGCCGCCGCCATGCTTGCAGGCTCTGATGAGTCCGTCTGAAACAGAGCAACCTTGTCCCGAAGCCCACCAGAGTCGGCGCGCAATGTATGCGCCGCGGCGGTCGCCTCTTCAACCATGGCCGCGTTTTGCTGCGTGACACGGTCCAGGTTGGCGATGCCGACATTGATCTCTTCAAGACCTTGGGCTTGCTCTCCGGCACCGCGAGCAATTTCGCTAACCATATCCGAGATTTCAGCAACCTTGCCCACCACCTCTTCTAGGGCTTTCCCTGCCTTTTCAACCAATTGCACGCCGTTCTGCACCTGGTCCGCGGATCCGATGATCAAATCCTTGATCTGCTGGGCCGCTTCGGCACTGCGCTGTGCAAGCCCGCGCACTTCGGAGGCGACCACCGCAAACCCTTTGCCGGATTCGCCCGCCCGTGCGGCCTCGACCCCGGCGTTGAGCGCCAGGAGATTGGTCTGAAAGGCGATGTCGTCAATGACGGTGATGATCTCGCTGATCTGCTCCGAGCTTTTCTCAATCTCTGCCATCGCGCTGATCGCAGAGTGCATGACCTCGCCGTTCTGACGGGCAATATCGCGCGCATTTCGGGCCGCGGCATCGGCGTTCGACGCGTTCTGGGCCGCGGTGTTCACGCTGTTGAGCAGCTCTTCGAGCGCAGCGGCGGACTCTTCGAGGGTGGCCGCCTGCGTTTCCGTGCGCCGCGACAGGTCATCCGACGCGCGCGCAATGGAATCGGCGTTGCCGAGAATGTCCGAGGAGGCATCGCGCACCTCGCCAATCACGACCCGCAGGCTCTGGACCGCGCGATTGTAGTTGTGACGCAGTTGTTCGTAGTTTTCCGGGAATTCCTCGTGGATGTCGCGGTTAAGGACCCCTTCGGCCAATACATCAAGGCTTTGGCCCAGATGGTCCACGACGCGCGATTGCAGTTGCATCTGGATGACCCGCTGCTCTTCGGCCACGCGCCCATCATGCAGCTTGGTCACGAGCTGGTCGAGATTTCGGGCAATGGCACCAAATTCATCGGCGCGCTCGACCATGGGCACTTTGCTGTCATAGTCGCCATCCGTCACGGTTTGCAGCGCGCCGGACATGGTCGCCAAGGGACGCCCCAGAACACGTTTGAGCACGAGCACCGTAATCGCCATCATCACCACAAAGACCGTGACCGCCGTCATAAGGATCATTTGGTTCTGCTCGCGTACACTGGCAAGCGCCACATCGGCGCTATAGGCGATCACGGCGGCACCGATTGGAGGCTCATCCGCGGACAGCATGACGGGCGTCGCTTGCCAAAGGCCGTTCTCCGCCGCGACATGGTGACCTTCGGCCAGCGCTTGCGCCGCCATGTCAGCAAAATCGCCCCCCAGCGCGTCAACCGCGCCAAAGGAGGACAAAACCGCACCGCTGGCGTCGATCACCAGCAACGCCTGACCAGACTCGCCCGCGATGTCGAGGGTGTTTTGGCCGACCTCGGTGATCTTGTCGCTGGCCTTAAAACGGATCGGCTTCACCAGTTCGACCGCGAGGGCATCGACGGATTTTTCGGCCTGATCCCCGACCGCTTTGACCGCCAGTTGGTTGGCCAGACGCCCGGACTGCACCGACAGCACGCCTGCCACGACAATTGTCGTGACAGCCATGATGGCCGCACAGCGTAGGAACACGGAATTCAAGGCCTGCCTCAGGCCCGTTTTCTTGCTCGAAGGTTTCATCAATGCCCCTATTCTTGCGACTCTTTACGTCTGTTCCCCGATTTACATCAGGGATTCAGCGTTCACCCCAACCGTGATCGCGCCGATCGGCGCGCCCGTGGCGGGATCGGTGATCGTGTAGGAAATCTGTGCCTGATACGTTTGGCTCGATTCATCGAATTCGATCTCGGAGAAGTGATGCGCCCCGGCGCCAACCGAATAGGTTTGCTGCCACTTGGCCTCATCGCCTTGCCAGTAATCCGACGTGGTGTCCGAAGACGCCACGTTCAGGCCCACGGCATCCATGACAAAAATCTCGGTCACCGCGCCGCCCATGTCATTCACCTGCGCGCGCAGGAAATCAGAGGCTTCGCTGAACAGCACAGGGTCGATGGTCGGGGCATTTGCACTGCCGACTTCGGCGCGCCACATCTGGTCCAGTTCATCAATGCGCGCCGCGTCATACCCTTGGGTCTCTGCGTTGCGGGCCTGTACGGCGGCGACAACCACCGGTGCATGCGCCCAGCCTGCCACATGATCGATCAGGAATTGTTGCATCGCCTCAGCGGGTTCCGCCGCCTGGGCAATGCCGGCCAGGGTGGAAAGAAAGGTCGACAGCACGAGTGCGCGTTTCATGAGAATCCTCCAAGGAATAAAATCCCCGGATTCTTAGGGCCTGAGCCCCTACTAGACTGTTAAGTACCCATAAAATTGCGCATACTTAAATCCGCAAGCCCCGCGCCAAGCCGCGATTTACCCCGCGCTTTCAGAACCTTGAGGACACGATGCCCTATCTCACCCTCGCGCTGGCCGTCCTGGCCGAGACCATCGGGACAACCGCGCTTCAGGCCAGCGCTGCCTTTACCCGGCCGCTGCCGTCGCTGATCGTGGTCATCGCCTACGGGCTGGCGTTCTACCTGCTGGGGCACGCGCTCAAGGTCTTTCCCGTGGGGCTGGCCTATGCGCTGTGGTCCGGCGCGGGCATCGTCTTGATCGCGCTGATCGGGCTGGTGGTCTTTGGGCAAAAGCTGGACCTGCCGGCGGTCATCGGGATCGGCCTGATCCTAGCGGGGATCTTGGTGATCCACCTGTTTTCCAACAGCACGCCGCACTAACGGCAAACGCAAAAGCGCGCCCCAAACGGGACGCGCCTTCACAATAATTACAAGACCTTAGAAGCGGAAAGACGCGCGCATGTTAAAGGTCTGCGCCTCGGCATCCGCGCCGCCTAGATCGTTGAAGTCATGGGCCAGCACTTCGCCGCCGATGGTGAAGTTGTCGGTCACCTTGTACTCCAGACCCACGCCGCCGACCGCGCCGGTATCATCGCCAATGCTGGTGTCGATGCGCGCCGCACCCACGGTGCCGTAGATCAGCGCCTGACCAAGGTCATAGCCGCCGCGCAGCTTCAGACGCTGGACGTTGTCCACATCGACACCCGCAATGTTCACATCGCCGCCATCCTGGTATTCGTATTCACCGCCCACGACCCAATCGCCAAAGTCATAGTCGTAACCGACGTGGCCGCCAAAGGCGTAGTCATTGTCCGACGCACCGGCGCTTTGCGCGGACAGGTTGCCGTAGCTCAGACCGCCGTAGGCGCCCGTCCAATCGCCGCCAAAGCTGACCGGCGCCGGGGTTGCGACGACCACCGGTGCTTCGGGCTGGGCCGGCGACAGATCGCCCGCATAAGCGCCCGTGGCGGTCAAAGCGGCGGCAGCGGCAAGAACAAAACGTTTCATGTCAGATATCCTTTTTCTATCCGAATTTCTCGAAAGGACGCCCTGTCTGGCCGCCCTTGTGACACTCGGTTAACTAAGCGCTAAGGCCCAAAGTTCCACATCACAAACGCTTGTTTTCACGTGGGTTTCTCGACTTCGTGAGTTGCCAGCCAAAGCCCGCCGACACGCCCCTGCCCGCTGCGCTGAATGCCGCCGGTTCCGGGGCGCGCGGCGAAATTCCCCCACTGTTCCCGCCATGCAACGCCCCACTGCGTCCCTTTTGCACTGGCCTTTTCACTCAGACCCGGCTAGGGGCCGTGGCAACTCCGAAATCAAAGGGTCTTTTCTCATGGAATTGCGCAACGTCGCGATCATCGCCCACGTTGACCACGGCAAAACCACGCTGGTCGATGAGCTGCTGAAACAATCCGGTGCCTTCCGCGCCAACCAAGCCGTGGCCGAACGCGCCATGGATAGCAACGATCTGGAACGCGAGCGTGGGATCACCATTCTCGCCAAGGCGACCTCGGTCGAGTGGAAAGGCACGCGGATCAACATCGTTGACACCCCCGGCCACGCCGATTTCGGCGCCGAGGTGGAACGCATCCTGTCCATGGTGGACGGTGTTGTGCTGCTGGTGGACGCCGCCGAAGGCCCGATGCCCCAGACCAAGTTCGTGACCTCCAAGGCGCTGGCCTTGGGTCTGCGCCCCATCGTGGTGCTCAACAAGGTCGACAAGCCCGACGCCGAACCCGATCGCGCGCTGGACGAAGTGTTTGACCTGTTCTCGGCGCTGGACGCCGATGAAGACCAGCTGGACTTCCCACATCTCTACGCCTCTGGCCGCTCTGGCTGGTGTGACGCCGAGCTGGATGGCGACCGCAAGAACCTTGATGCGCTGTTCAACCTGATCGTGAACCACGTGCCCGCGCCCAAGCAGGTCAAGAAGGTCGAGGATGACTTCCGTATGCTGGCCGTGACCCTGGGCGCCGACCCGTTTGTGGGCCGCCTGCTGACCGGCCGTGTCGAATCCGGCCACGTCAAGGTTGGCCAGACGATCCAGTCGATTTCGCGCATCGGTCAAAAGATCGAACAGTTCCGCGTGACCAAGATCCAGGCCTTCCGCGGTCTGCAAATGCAGGACATCGACGAGGCGTTTGCCGGGGACATTGTGTCCATCGCGGGCATGACCAAGACCACCGTGGCCGATACGCTGTGCGCGCTGGCCGTCGAAGAACCGCTCGAAGCGCAGCCCATCGACCCGCCCACCATCACCGTGACCTTTGGCATCAACGACTCGCCGCTGGCCGGCCGTGACGGCAAGAAAGTACAGTCGCGCGTCATCCGCGAGCGCCTGTACAAAGAGGCCGAAACCAACGTGGCGATCCGCATCGCGGACACCCCCGGCGGCGAAGCCTTTGAGGTGTCGGGCCGCGGCGAACTCCAGATGGGCGTTCTGATCGAAAACATGCGCCGCGAGGGCTTTGAGCTGTCGATCTCGCGCCCGCAGGTGATCATGCGCGACGAGGACGGCGTCAAGATGGAGCCGGTCGAAGAGGCCACCATCGACGTGGATGACGAATACACCGGCGCGGTGATCGAAAAGCTGACCGGCCCGCGCAAGGGTGAGCTGGTGGAAATGCGCCCCGCTGGCGCCGGCAAGACCCGCATCATCGCGCATGTGCCGTCGCGTGGCCTGATCGGCTACCACGGTGAATTCCTCACCGACACGCGCGGCACCGGCGTGCTGAACCGCGTGTTCCACGGCTGGACCCCGCACAAGGGCGACATCCCCGGTCGCCGCCAAGGTGTTCTGATCTCGATGGAAAACGGCGAGGCCGTGGCCTATGCGCTGTGGAACCTCGAAGAGCGCGGCAAGATGATGATCGGCGCGCAGGCGCCTGTCTACCAAGGCATGATCATCGGCGAGCATTCGCGCGACAACGATCTCGAGGTGAACCCGCTGAAGGGTAAGAAACTGACCAACGTGCGCGCCTCTGGCTCGGACGAAGCGGTCCGCCTGACCACGCCGATCACCCTGTCGCTGGAAGAGGCCATCGCCTACATCAACGACGACGAGCTGGTCGAAGTGACGCCGAACGCGATCCGTCTGCGCAAGCGCCACCTGGACCCGCACGAGCGTAAGCGCGCCTCTCGCGCCTAAACCACTTTTTAATAAGATTGAACGCCCCGGCCCGAACCGCCGGGGCGTTTTGCGTTTGGCTTTGTTTCCTCAAGTGGGGCCAATGCGCCGGATACCAAAAAGGCGCGAGGTGGCAGTCCTCGCGCCTTTCGTCAATGAAAGCCCGCTGTCGTGTCAGCGGAGCCGCGGCTTATTTGCAGGCGGCCGGACGGGCGATGTAATGGCCCGGCGACTTCATCTTTTTGTTCTCTTTGTAAACGGCGGGGTACCAGACCTTAACCATCTGGCCGTCCTGCCACTCCCACTCGGTGTGGGACGCCATGATCAACTCTTTGGTGTAGGCGTATTTGGCAGGCACCCACACTTTGTCATAGCACGCGACGACTTTGCCTTCCCACGCAAAGGCGGGGGCGGCCAGGGTCGTTGCAGCAAGAATTGCGCCAGCAAGAACTTTTTTCATGATCTTTCTCCCAAGAAAAAATTGAAGGTACCTAACCTTAGCCAAGATTTTCGGGAGCGCGCGACAGGAATTCCTGACTTTGATAGGCAAAAGCATCCTTTGACCCCGATTTAGGTCCGAAAACCGGGAATCTGTGCCTGTCCTGCCATAGTTTTCAATGCCTTTGGCCCCAAACTAGGGGTTGTGGATATTTCCTATGCGGAAACAATTCTTGGTATCGAAAATTATACACCACTTTGGAAACAGATCGGGCGAAATTGCCACGAATCAGTCACAGCTCGAAACGGTTTTCACCGGGCAAGCACAGCGACGCCGAACGGCACCGATGACCGGGCGAAAACATGCCGATCAAGCCAAGCGCGCATTCTATGTCTGACCGAACATCGGCCAAAAACCGCACCGAAAATTAAGTAAACTTACCACAGGATAGGTTAACGGGCCGTAATCTCGCCCACCTATCGAAACTGAGGACCAGATACCCACCTCAAACACGGCAAATATCCGAGCAACGGGTTAACAGACGCTGCCTTCGTTAACCTCTAGCAACTCCGCCCCGGCTTGGCCAGAGCCAGTTGCCCAAACCCGCCGCGAACCTGGCGGAATGGGGCAAAAGGCGACCGCCCCCTGCCCCATTGGTTTATTCAGTGATTTCAACCACCATCAGCTCACGCTCCGAAGCACCTCGCGCATGGCTCAGCGCCTCTTGGTAGGCATCCGAGTGATAGCACTCAACCGCCGCCTCGACGGAAGGAAAGCGCGCCACCACGTTGCGCGGGCGCTCTTTTCCCTCCAGTTGCACGTATCGCGCGGCGCGCGCGATAAAATGCCCGCCGTGTGCTGCAATCGCCGGCCCCGCGAGCGCCGCGTACTTGCCATAAGCTTCTTCGTCGGTGACGGTCACATGGGCAATCCAGAGCGCAGCCATTGGTTAACCTCCAATAACGGCTTCAGCGGCCTTGATGGCCTCATCGGCGTTCGACGCATCCTTGGCACCACCCTGGGCCATGTCAGGACGGCCGCCGCCGCCCTTGCCGCCCATGGCTGCCACGGCTGCCTTAACCAAATCCACCGCGCTCAAAGAGCCCTTGAGGTCGTCGGTCACACCCGCCGCCACGGCAACTTTGTCGCCATCAGCAATCAGCAGAACAGCACCAGAGCCGATGCGCGATTTGTGCTCGTCAATCAGCGGCGGCAGGTCTTTTCCGGTCACACCCGACAGGACCTGAGCCACGAATTTCACGCCGTTCACTTCGCGCGTTTCACCGCCCGCGCCGTTGCCAGCCCCGCCGGACATGGCCAATTCACGACGCAGGGTTGCGACCTCATTGGTCAACTCCTTGACCTTCGACATCTCGCCTTTGATCCGTGCAACCAGTTGATCCGGCGTGGTTTTCAGCTCGCTCAGAACTGCGTCCAGCACCTCGCGCTGCGCGCGCAGATAGGCATCGGCACCCGGCCCGGTCAACGCTTCGATCCGCCGGACCCCCGCGCTAGAGGCGCTATCGCCAAGCAGAACAAAAGCGCCAATGTCGCCAGTGTTCGCCACATGCGTGCCGCCGCACAGTTCCAGAGAATAGGTCTGACCATCATTCCCTTTTCCGGACCCGATTTTTGTCCCCATGGAAACCACGCGCACCTCGTCACCATACTTTTCACCAAACAGCGCCTGAGCGCCGAGCGCACGCGCGTCGTCAGGAGTCATGATCCGAGTGTTAACGGCCGTATTCTGACGAATGTGCTCGTTAACTTCGGTTTCCACCTGGCGGATTTCATCCAGCGTCAACGCCTTGGCATGGCTGAAGTCGAACCGCAGACGATCGGGTGCGTTCAGCGAGCCACGCTGCGCCACGTGATCCCCAAGCGCTTCGCGCAGCGCCTCGTGCAGCAAGTGCGTCGCCGAGTGGTTGGCCCGAATCGCCGAACGGCGCTTGTGATCAACCTCAAGGGAAATGGCGTCGCCGACCTTTAGCGTGCCTTTGTCGACGGTGACTTGATGGGCAAACACCTTGCCGCCACCCATTTTCTGGGTGTTGGTGACGGTTGCGCCTTCGTCCTCGTTCTCAAGCCGACGCGCCCAACCGGTGTCGCCAACTTGGCCACCAGACTCGCCGTAAAACGGCGTTTGGTTCAGGACGATCATCCCGGTCTCGCCGGGTTTCAGCTCGGTCAGCTCGGCGCCATCCTTGACGATCGCGAGGATCTGCCCTTCGGCCTCTTCGGTGTCGTACCCAAGGAAATCCGTCGCGCCGTGCTTTTCCGCGATGTCGAACCAGACCGTGGCATCCGCCGCTTCGCCCGATCCGGACCAAGCCGCGCGCGCCTTGGCTTTTTGCTCGGCCATCGCCGCGTCAAAGCCATCGGTGTCGACAAACCGCCCCTTTTCACGCAAGGCATCCTGCGTCAAATCGAGCGGGAACCCGTAGGTGTCGTACAGCTTGAACGCCGCCTCACCGGGCAGCGGAGCATCCTCGGGCAGGTCCGCCAATTCGTCGTCAAGCAGCTTGAGCCCCCGGTCAAGTGTCTGTTTAAAACGGGTTTCTTCCAGCAGAAGCGTCTCTTCGATCATCGCCTGACCGCGCTGCAACTCTGGGTAAGCACCGCCCATCTGACGCACCAAGGCCGGGACCAGCTTGTGCATCATCGGATCTTGCGCGCCCAACAAATGCGCGTGACGCATGGCGCGGCGCATGATCCGGCGCAGCACGTAACCGCGCCCGTCGTTGGACGGCATCACCCCATCGGCAATCAGGAACGAGGTCGACCGCAGGTGGTCGGCAATCACCCGGTGGTGCATCTTGCCGGGACCATCCGGGTCCGCCGAACTGGCGTGCGCCGAAGCTTCGATCAGCGCGCGCATGGTGTCGGTGTCATAGTTGTCGTGGCTGCCTTGCAGCAGCGCGCCGATCCGCTCCAGCCCCATGCCGGTGTCGATGCTCTGCATGTCCAAAGCCTTCATCGAGCCATCTTCGAACTGCTCGTTCTGCATGAAAACGACGTTCCAAATTTCGATAAAGCGGTCACCGTCCTCATCCGCCGATCCAGGAGGGCCGCCCCAGATGTGATCGCCGTGATCGTAGAAAATCTCGGTGCACGGCCCACACGGACCGGTCGGCCCCATCTGCCAGAAGTTGTCCGACGTATCGATGCGAATGATCCGATCCTCGGGCACGCCAACCTTTTTCCAGATTTCAAAGGCTTCGTCGTCCGTATGGTAAACGGTGGTCAGCAGGCGTTTAGGATCAATGCCGAACTCTTTGGTCACCAGCTCCCACGCAAAGGGAATGGCTTCATTTTTGAAGTAATCGCCAAAGGAAAAGTTCCCCAGCATTTCAAAGAACGTATGGTGACGCGCGGTGTATCCCACGTTGTCCAGATCGTTGTGTTTGCCACCGGCGCGCACACATTTCTGCGCCGTGGTCGCGCGCTGGTAGTCGCGGCGTTCAACACCGGTAAACAGGTTCTTGAACTGCACCATCCCCGAGTTAACGAACATCAACGTCGGATCGTTGCGCGGAACAAGCGGAGACGAGGGCACAATCTGGTGCCCCTGCTTTTCAAAGTAGTTCAAAAAGGTGGAACGGATGTCGTTCAGGCTAGCCATTGGTCAGGGCCTCTTTGCGGGCGAATTCAGTCCCGCGCAGGTGTACCGCTAGCCCGGCGCGCTGTCCATGCCTGCCCGGCTTTGCAGCCCCTCTTGGAATGAAAAAGAGCGCCCCAACCGGGACGCTCTTGGTATTTTCAGCTTGAGCCGAGATCAATCATCGTCATCCACAAGATCGGGATCGTCTTTGGGCATGTCGAACTCAAGCCCGTGCGCGGCACGAATTTTATCTTCGATATCAAGGGCAACGCGGGTATTTTCGCGCAGGTACGTCTTGGCGTTCTCACGCCCCTGCCCGATCCGCTCATCCCCGTAGGAATACCATGCACCGGATTTATCCACGACGCCCGCTTTGACCCCCAGGTCCAGCAGTTCGCCCATTTTCGAGATGCCTTCGCCATACATGATGTCGAATTCCACCTGCTTGAAGGGCGGCGCCACCTTGTTCTTGACGACCTTGACGCGCGTCTGGTTGCCAACGACTTCGTCGCGGTCCTTGATCGCGCCAATCCGGCGAATGTCCAAGCGCACCGAGCTATAGAATTTCAGCGCGTTGCCGCCCGTCGTGGTTTCCGGAGAGCCGAACATCACGCCGATTTTCATCCGGATTTGGTTAATAAAGATAACCATACAGTTGGACCGGCTGATCGACCCCGTCAGCTTGCGCATGGCCTGAGACATCAGGCGCGCTTGGACGCCAACGTTGGAATCGCCCATGTCCCCTTCGAGTTCGGATTTCGGCGTCAGCGCCGCAACCGAGTCGACCACCACAAGGTTAACAGCCCCGGACCGCACCAGCGTATCGGTAATCTCCAACGCCTGTTCGCCTGTGTCGGGCTGCGAGATCAGCAATTCATCCAGATCGACGCCAAGCTTTTTCGCATAGCCGGGATCCAACGCGTGTTCCGCGTCGACAAAGGCACAAACGCCGCCTTTTTTCTGTTCTTCGGCAACCACATGCAGGGTCAGCGTGGTCTTGCCCGACGATTCCGGCCCGTAAATTTCAATGATCCGCCCTTTGGGCAAACCGCCGATGCCCAGAGCGATGTCGAGCCCCAGCGAGCCGGTCGACGTCGCCTCGATATCCCGCATGGCGTTGTCGCCACCGAGTTTCATGATCGACCCTTTACCGAACTGGCGTTCGATCTGAGCCAAAGCGCTGTCCAGCGCCTTTTGTTTGTCCGCGTTACGCTTATTGTCCATCGAAAGGAGATCTGCCGTTGCCATTGCTTTGGGTCCTTATTCCACATGCTGCCAATCACAGCAATCGAAGCTTTTTTGTTCACCTCTTGTTCACATTATTTAATGAGACCAAAGTGAGAACATTTCAAGTTAAATCTTTCCTTTCGAAGCTTGGCGCAGGATGGTTAAAGAGTGGTTGAGATTTATGGAGCCTAAAGAATGCTGGTGTTTTGGAAGCAAAGGTTGGTGTTTCTGGCGGTCCCAAAGACGGGGACTTCGGCGTATGCGCGCGCGCTAGGCCCCCATGCCTCGATGGTGGTTAATGACCCGCCAGAGCTGAAACACGCGCCGGTTTACCGCTACAACAGGTTCTTCCGCCCCATGTATGAGAAAATGGGGGCCGAGCACATGGATATCCTTGCCGTGATCCGCGAACCCATCGATTGGCTAGGCTCTTGGTATCGCTATCGGCAACGACCCTTTTTGGATGGTCGTCCGACCTCGACCAAGGGGATCACGTTCGATGATTTCTGCCAAGCCTACGCGACAGGCGATCGGCCGCCGTTTGCCAATGTTGGCTCGCAGGCGAAATTCATCGAGCCGCGCCCCAATGGCGTGTCTGTTTCGCACCTGTTCAAGTACGAAAATCAGGACTGTTTGATTCATTTTCTTGAAGAGCGCTTGAGCACCAAAGTTGATCTACCGCGCACGAACGAATCGCCCAAGACAGATCTGGAACTCACACCTGAAACCCTTGCCAAGCTACACCGCAAATGCGCGGCGGACTTTGACGTGTGGGAGAGCGCAAACTAGCGTCAGTTGAGCTGGCGATGAACGGTATCTGTCAGATCCGAAAGGGAAAATGGCTTTGGCAGAAAGACCGAGTTCGGAATGACTTCGCTGCCTTCTCCAAAGACATCCTCGGCATACCCCGACACAAAAACCACGCTGGTGTCGGGTCGATTTTCACGGGCTTTGCGCACCCAGGTTGGCCCGTCCATCCCCGGCATCACCACGTCCGTCACAAAGATATCGACCGTCAAATCCTCGTCATCAAGCGTCGAAAGGGCATCTTCGGCAGTCTCCGCTTCGATCACCGTATAACCGCGCAACCGCAAAGCGCGCGCCGCAAAAGCACGCACGGGTGCCTCATCTTCGACCAACAGTACGACGCCAGAGCCTTTCTGCGGCAGTTTTCGCGTGGTTTTCTCCGGCTCTTCACTCACTGTTTTTTCCTGCGGGGTTTCATGCGCGGGGAAAAGCAGCGTAAAGCAAGTTCCCTGCCCGACAACACTGTCCAAAAAGATAAAACCGCCGGTCTGTTTGACGATCCCGTACACCGTGGACAAGCCCAAACCGGTTCCTTCGCCGGTGCGCTTCGTGGTAAAGAACGGCTCAAACACCTTTTGCAATTTGTCCTTGGGGATACCCACCCCTTCGTCGGTGATACGAACCGAGACATAAGTCCCTGGCGCAACCACAGCGCGATCCCTGTGCAATGGCTCGCGAAGGACACGGCGCTCCGTTTCGACGATGATCTCTCCGCCATCTGGCATGGCGTCACGCGCGTTGACCACGAGGTTCATCATGACTTGCTCAAGCTGCCGCCGATCACCACGCACAGTGGGCAACAACGGATCATGTTTAAGCGTCAAGCGCACCTTTTCGCCAACAAGCCGGTTCAGCAGATGCGCAAGGTCCGACAGCGTATCGCGCAGATCCATGACCTCTGGCTGCATGGTTTGCTTACGCGAAAAGGCCAGCAGTTGCCCAACCAACGCAGCGGCCCGGTTGGCATTCTGATTGATCTGAACCAAATCACCGTAGTCCGGATCACCCTGATCGTGGCGAAGCAGCAAAAGATCGCAATGTCCTGATATTGCGGTCAAAAGATTGTTGAAGTCATGGGCGACCCCACCCGCCAACTGGCCGATAGCCTGCATTTTTTGACTTTGAACGAATTGCGCCTCGAGGGTTTTCAATTCGGTTGCATCGTTCAAAACTGCGATCAAAGCGGGCGCCCCGTTTTCGATCACCCGGTTGAGCGTGACCTGCACGAAGACTTCGCAATCGTCCCGCGTCAAACGAAGAAACTCCGATCGGTGCAAGTCCCGCCCTTCAGCCGCCTCAAGGAGCCAATCCTTAATAGCGCGCCCGAGACCTTCCATGTGTTCTGTCAAGTTTCCCGGCGCTTGCGCCCCAAGGTTCAACATCCGGCGCGCCTCGGCATTCGCGCGCAGGATCGCTCCGCTCGGCGCAACCTTGAGAAGAGGGACCGGAAGCGTGTCAAAGTTGCTTGTCAGATCAGCGCTTTCGTTTGTGTCCGCGTGATCCTCATCCGGCAAAGTCGCCAAGGACACCTCAACGCGGCCTCCGCCAATATTGGATGATTGCACCAAAACCTTCTGCGTTCCCGTGCTGCTTTTCAAAAGATGCACACCGCCAGACCGCAGCGGCAGGTCAAG
Source organism: Tropicibacter naphthalenivorans (assembly GCF_900176475.1). Classification (GTDB taxonomy): domain Bacteria; phylum Pseudomonadota; class Alphaproteobacteria; order Rhodobacterales; family Rhodobacteraceae; genus Tropicibacter; species Tropicibacter naphthalenivorans. The sequence goes on along the minus strand of NZ_FWXX01000005.1, from coordinate 293,785 downwards.
AAAAACATCCTCCAAACGCTTGGGCCGTTGGCCCAGCAACTCGCGGGCGGCGCTGTTCATGAACAAAATTGCGCCGTTCCGCCCGAGGGACATGACCGGCGAGTCAGCGCGCTGTACTGCACCGCTGCGCAGCACCTCAGGCTCTAGTCGCCACAGCACGAGGTTCGGCGTAAGGCACCGAACAAAAACGCGAAATCCGTCTGCGTGGCTGGTAATATCTTCGACCGCAGAGCCGCTTTTGAGCGCTTTTTGGTACAGGCGATACAGCACGCCCTCGGAGCTGGCGAAGACGCCGCGCAAGACCTCGGCCAACCCGTCTCCATCGGTCGGATTGAAGCGTTCGCGCGCCGTTGCGTTCGCAGCGAGGATGACACCCTCACCATCGGCAACAAAGCAAAACGCGGCCTCGCCCTCGACCATCTCGGCCAATAGCTGCGCCTTGCGGTCAGAGCGGCGGCGGAAGATCATGTCAAAGACAAGCCAACCCACTGCAATTGCGCCAAAAGTTCCAGTCGCGGCCAGGGCGGCGACCTCGACCACACGGTAATCCACAAAGATCGAGACCAATAGGGATAGCGTCGCAAAAACCAACAGCAATGCTGCCCCTGCAACCGGAGAAAACATGACTTTTGCAGGCACATTTGGAACGACTGTGGCCAAGACCCTCTCCCACTACGCGCGATTCGACTTCATTGGATTGGACGCGGAACGGGTTAATGGGACGTTAACTGACGGGCGAATGCAATCAGTGGTTGCTAGGCGCAGGCTCCTCTCGGCGGAAAGCCGCGACAAAAAAGCCGTCGCCCCCATCATTGGGCAGAAATTGCCGCTCTTGCAGCTTTTCCCAGCCATCGTGCCGGTCCAGGAAATCGGCCACCTGTTGATGGTTTTCCTGACGCAGAACGGAACAGGTCGCGTAGGCCAAAACGCCGCCCGCCTTAACCAATTTCGTGCAATTGTCGAGGATCTGCGCCTGCGTCTCACAAACGCGACCAAGCTCTTGAGCAGTCAGCCGCCATTTGCCCTCGGGCGAGCGTCTCCATGCGCCACTCCCCGAGCAGGGCACATCGCAGAGCACCAGATCGTAAAGACCGTCCGGGCGGGTCTTGGTAACCACGTTGGCCCCGGCACGCCGCGCCCGTTCAGGCAGGTCGCTCATGCGTTTGGGATTGGCATCATGGGCGTGAATGACGCCCTCTTGCAACCGAGCGGCCAGCGCCAAGGATTTTCCGCCGCCACCGGCGCAGTAATCAAGCACACGCTGCGCGTTTTCCAATGGAAGAGCGTCAATCACCGCTTGGCTGGCCACGTCCTGCAACTCAACCATACCGCGAACAAAAGCTTCGCTATTGGAAACGCGGCGCGCCCCTTCGGTCACCAGCAAGGCGGTCGGCGACAAGGGGTGCGGCTCGGTCTCAATGCCTTCGGACGACAGACGCGCCTGCGCCGTCTTCATATCGGCTTTAAGGAGGTTAACGCGCAAGAAGACCGGGGCGCGATGCCGCAAAGCCAGAGCAACCTCTTCGGCGCCTTCTCCCAGACTTTTCCGCAAGCGCTCCCCGATCCAATCGGGCACATCCCAGGCTTCGAACCCCTCTGGGCTGCGGCCGGTTTCAGAGGCGTCAATCGGCGTGGGTCCATGGCCTTGGCCGGAAAAAAGCGCATCTAGATCAGAGCCTTGACCGCGCAACAGACCAATCATCCGGGCCCGTCCGGTTTCGCCGCCCCCCAAGGCCGCAGACGAGCGCCAGCACCGCAGCGTGTCAAAGACATGGTCCCGCACGGCGGCGCGATCCTTGGACCCGGCGTAGCGTGCACCACGGGCCCAATTGGTTAACGCCTTTTCTGCCGCATCCCCGGCAATAGTCCGGTCGAGAATTTCGATGGCGGCCTGAACGCGAGCAGCTGGGGTCATGGGCAGTCCTTTGATCTAAAATGAAAAAGGCCGCCGAAGCGGCCCATTCCGATGTTACCCGATCCGGTAGTTCGGGCTTTCTCGCGTGATCTGCACGTCGTGGACATGGCTCTCGGAAAGACCTGCGCCAGTAATCTTTACGAAGGAACAGTTTTTACGCATGTCCGCCACCGTGGCGTTGCCGGTATAGCCCATGGCCGCACGCAAACCGCCCACCAGCTGGTGGATCACCGTGCCTGCGGGACCTTTATACGGCACCTGCCCCTCGATGCCTTCGGGGACCAGCTTGTCGCTGGCGGCATCCTTTTGGAAGTAGCGATCCGCCGAGCCGCGCGCCATGGCGCCGAGGCTGCCCATGCCGCGATAGGCTTTGAACGACCGGCCTTGGTACAGGATGACCTCGCCGGGGGACTCGTCCGTGCCCGCGATCATCGAGCCGACCATGGCACAGGATGCGCCCGCCGCGATGGCCTTGGCAAAATCGCCCGAGAACTTGATGCCGCCGTCCGCGATGATCGGCACGTCGCCCGCCGCGCGGGCACAATCCATGATGGCCGTCAGCTGCGGCACACCGACACCGGCGACCATGCGAGTCGTGCAGATCGAGCCCGGCCCGATCCCCACCTTGACCGCATCCGCGCCCGCGTCGATCAACGCCTGCGTCGCCTCCGCCGTGGCCACGTTGCCCGCGATGACCTGCACCGTGTTTGACAGTTTCTTAATCCGGGTTACCGCGTCGAGCACACCCTGCGAGTGGCCATGCGCGGTGTCGACAACCACGATATCGACGCCCGCGTCGATCAACGCCTGCGAGCGCTCAAAGCCGCTGTCGCCCACCGAAGAGGCGGCGGCCACGCGCAACCGGCCCAGCTCATCCTTGCAGGCGGTGGGGTTCACCACGGCTTTTTCCGTGTCCTTCAGAGTCAGCAGACCGGTCAGCTTGCCATCCTTGTCAGTGACCAGCAGCTTTTCGATCCGCCGCTCTTTCATCTTGTCGATCGCCTCGTCGCGGTCGGCAGGCTCATGCAAGATCGCCAGATTTTCGTGCGTCATCATGGCCTTGACCGGCGTGTCGTCATGCTGGGCAAAGCGCATGTCGCGGTTGGTCACAATGCCGACGACGCGGTGGTTTTCGTCGACCACCGGGAAACCGGTAAAGCCGTAGCGCTCGGTCAGCGCCTTGGCATCGGCCAGCGTCTGCTCGGGCGTCAGGGTGACCGGATTGTAAACAATGCCGGATTCAAAACGCTTGACGCGGCGCACTTCGCGCGCTTGTTCTTCAACGTTCAGGTTCTTGTGGATCACGCCCATGCCGCCCACCTGCGCCATGGTGATCGCCATGCGCGCCTCGGTCACGGTGTCCATCGCCGAGGACAGCAACGGAATGTTAAGGTCAATGGATTTGGTCACGCGGGTGCGCGTATCCGCCGTGCTGGGCAGAACGCTGGACGCAGCGGGAACAAGCAAAACATCGTCGAAGGTCAGGGCCTCGCGAATCTCCATGGGGCAACTCCTTGGGAGGGTTCGGTTGGCACGTCCCTATTGCATGACATTGCCCAAGTGAAAAGACCAAAAGCGGGGAATTGCGCGCCCTGCGACACCCCGCCGGGCATTTTGCGCGCTTGGCAGAGGTGGCTTGTCCTTGGCGCGGACTTGCCCCCATGATCGGATAAAACGACAGGAGAGCGCGATGAGCGGACATGGGTACGACGGCGGGCGGCTGAACCTGCCTTTCACCGGGATTTGTACGTTTGGCAAACGGCCCTACGTGGCCGACTGGACGCAGATCGACGCCGATGTGGCGATCCTTGGCGCGCCGTTCGATGCGGGGACGCAGTGGCGGGCCGGGGCGCGCTTTGGCCCGCGCGCTGTGCGCGATGCCTCGACGCTGTTTTCCTTTGGCCACGCTGGGGCTTATGACCATGAGGACGATGCGACCTACCTCGGCGAAGACGTGCGGATCGTCGACATGGGCGACGCTGACATTGTCCACACGGACACCCTGCAGAGCCACGCCAATATCCGCGCCGGGGTCGAGGCAGCCTTGGCGGGCGGTGCCTTGCCAGTGGTGATTGGCGGCGACCATTCCATTAACATTCCGTGCATCGAGGCCTTCGAAGGCCACGCGCCCTTTCACGTTCTCCAGATCGACGCGCACCTGGATTTCGTGGATGAGCGGCACGGGGTCACGCGCGGGCACGGCAACCCGATGCGGCGCGCCTCGGAAAAGCCGTGGGTAAGCGGGTTGACCCAGCTGGGCATCCGCAACGTCAGTTCGACCGCCAAAGAAGGCTATGACGACGCCCGTGCGCGCGGCTCTGACATTTTGTCCGTGCGGCAGGTGCGCGCCTTGGGGCCAGAGGCCACCGCCGCCCGACTGCCCAAAGGCGCGCCGGTCTATATCACAATCGACATTGACGCCTTTTGCCCCTCGATCGCGCCGGGCACGGGCACCCCCAGCCACGGCGGGTTCCTGTACTACGACGTGCTCGAAATCCTGCAAAAAGTGGCGCAAAATCATCAGGTTGTTGGCATTGACCTGGTCGAGGTCGCCCCCGATTACGATCCCACCGGATCTACGTCGATCCTGGCGGCGCAGGTCTTGATGAACCTGTTGGGGTTCGTGTTCCACGCGCGCGCGCAGCAAGGGTAACGCGCAATTCGGCACCACCCGGTGCGACAAGACCGCAGTTTCTCGCTTTGTCTGCCTGCGCCCCCTTGCCGTTGGCGGCACGGCGCGGTCATCTAGGCGCACCGCAGTCCAATGCCGGAGAGCCAGATGACCGCCCCCCTTGCCGGATACACGATCCTTGACCTGACCCATGTCCTCGCCGGACCGTATTGCACCATGACCCTGTCGGATTTGGGCGCCAAGGTGATCAAGGTCGAACCCCCTGAGACCGGCGACGACACGCGGGCCTTTCCGCCGTTCAAAGATGGCAAGTCCGCCTATTTTGCCGCCATCAACCACGGCAAGAAGTCCATCGCGCTGAACTTGAAGGACGCCGCGGATCGTGCTGTTTTCGAACAACTTTTGGAGCGCGCGGACGTGATCGTCGAGAACTATCGCCCCGGTGTTATGGAACGCTTGGGCTATGGCTGGGAAGAACTGCACATGGCGTACCCGAGGCTGGTCTACGGCGCGGTGTCGGGCTTTGGCCACAGCGGCCCTGACGCCAAACGCCCCGCCTACGACATGGTCGTGCAGGCCCGCGGCGGCGTGATGTCGATCACCGGCGAAAAGGATCGCGATCCGGTGCGCGTGGGCGCGTCGATCGGCGACATCATTGCGGGCATGTTCCTGACCCAAGGCATTCTGGCCGCGCTCTTGGACCGCGACAAAACCGGCATCGGGCGCAAGATCGACGTGGCGATGCTCGACAGCCAACTGGCCATCCTGGAGCACGCGGTGGCCTTGACCACGGTGACCGGCAAAGCCCCCGGCCCTTCTGGCGCGCGTCACCCGTCGATCACGCCGTTCGAAACCTTCCACGCCAGCGACGGATTGTTCGTGATCGCCGCAGGGAACGACAAATTGTTCGAAAAGCTCTGCATCGCGCTGAACCTGCCGCTGGCCGACGATCCGCGCTTTGCCACCAACCCGGCACGTTGCGAAAATGCGCGCTTGCTCAAGCGGTTGATCGAGGCGGTCACGCTCGACAACACCCGCGCCCACTGGATCGCCAAACTGACCGCCGCAGGGATCCCCACCGGCCCGATCCAGAACGTCGAGCAGGTTATGAAAGACCCGCAGATCCTCGCCCGCAACATGGTGGTGGACGTCTTGGATAAAAACGGGCGACAGGCCTACAAGGCGGCCGGCAACCCGATCAAGATGACGGACGCCCCCGACCCCACCACACGCAGCCCCGCGCCCGATCTGGATGGCAATCGCGGCGAAATTCTGCGCTGGCTGGACGAAGGGTAACCGCGCCCCAAATTCCTTCAAAGGAATTTGCAAAACTCTTGAAAGAGTTTTGTCCGCGCGCGCCGTGACGGTGCATGACACAAAGATGTCGCGCCTTGGCTTTCCTTTCGGCGCGCGCGCAGTATGTTGCCGGGAAACCAGCGAACAAGGCCGAGTATGTCTCAAGATCCTCTCGTCATCTTCACCCCCTCTGGCAAACGTGGACGTTTCCCCGTTGGCACCCCCGTTTTGACCGCCGCGCGGCAGCTTGGCGTGGATCTGGATTCGGTCTGCGGTGGGCGCGGGATTTGCTCGAAATGTCAGATCACGCCCAGCTATGGCGACTTCCCCAAGCATGGCGTGCACGTCGCCCAGGACGCCCTGTCCGAGTGGAACAAGGTCGAGCAGCGCTATGACGACATTCGCGGGCTGAAAGCCGGTCGCCGTCTGGGCTGTCAGGCCACGGTGCAACGCGACGTGATCATCGACGTGCCGCCCGAAAGCCAGGTGCACCGTCAGGTCGTGCGCAAAGCTGCCAGTGCGCGTGTCATCGAAATGGACCCGGCGACACGGCTTTACTACATCGAAGTCCAAGAGCCCGACATGCACGAGCCGACCGGGGATCTGGAACGCATCGCGCGCGCTTTGAAGGCGCAGTGGGATATCGAAAAGATATCCACAGATTTCTCCCTGCTTGGCAAAATACAGCCCATTTTGCGTAAGGGCGCATGGAAAATCACCGTCGCCTTGCACAAAACTGATGAAAATGACATTCCGCGCATGATCGCTGCTTGGCCTGGCTTGCACGAAGGCGGGTTGTTCGGCTTGGCCATCGACCTTGGCTCGACCACCATTTCGGCGCATCTGACCAACCTTGATACGGGTGAGGTCGTGGCCTCTTCGGGCATCATGAACCCGCAGATCCGCTTTGGCGAAGACCTCATGAGCCGCGTGTCCTACTCGATGATGAACAAGGGCGGCGACAAGGAAATGACGCGCGCCGTGCGCGATGCTCTGAACACCCTCACCGAGGAGATCGCGGCCGAGGCTGGCATCACCGCCGAGCTGATCCTCGAGACGGTTTTCGTGTGCAACCCGGTGATGCACCACCTGCTGCTGGGCATCGACCCGTTCGAGCTGGGGCAAGCGCCCTTTGCGCTGGCCACCTCGGATTCTCTGAACCTGACCGCCGCCGAGCTGGGTCTGACCGCCCTGCCCGCCGCGGCGCAGATCTATGTGCTGCCTTGCATCGCGGGCCACGTGGGCGCGGACGCCGCCGCCGTCACCCTCTCCGAAGAGCCGGGCAAATCGCCCGATCTCGCGCTGATCGTCGACGTGGGCACCAACGCCGAAATCCTGCTGGGCGACACCACGCGCGTGCTGGCCTGTTCGTCGCCCACCGGCCCCGCCTTTGAGGGCGCGCAGATCAGCTCGGGCCAGCGCGCGGCCCCCGGCGCGATCGAGGCCATTCGCATCGATCCCACCACCAAGGAGCCGCGCTTCCGTGTCATCGGCTGTGACAAGTGGTCGGACGAGGACGGCTTTTGGGAAGAGACCGCGCAGACCGGCATCACCGGTATCTGCGGCTCTGGCATCATCGAAGCGGTTGCCGAAATGCGCATCGCGGGCGTTCTCGACGCCTCTGGCCTGATCGGCTCTGCCGAGCAAACCGGAACCGAACGCTGCTTTTCCGAAGGGCGCACCCATTCCTACCTGATCCACGACGCCACCGACCAAGGCGGCCCGCGCATCACCGTGACCATGGGCGACATCCGCGCCATTCAGCTTGCGAAATCCGCGCTTTACGCGGGCGCCCGCCTGCTGATGGACAAGCGCGGTGTCGACAAGGTGGATCGCGTCGTCATGGCCGGCGCCTTTGGCGCGCATATCTCGCCGCTGCACGCCATGGTTCTGGGGATGATCCCCGACGTGCCGCTGGATAAGGTGACCAACGCGGGCAACGCCGCAGGCACCGGCGCGCGCATCGCCCTGTGCAACCTCAAAGCGCGCCGTGAAATCGAAAAGACCGTACGCGAGATCACCAAGATCGAGACCGCCATCGAGGAACGCTTTACCGAGTTTTTCGTCGCGGCCAACGCGATCCCCAACGCGGCGGACCCTTTTCCGGAGCTGTCCAAGATCGTCACCCTGCCCGACGTTTCGTTCAAAAGCGGGGGCGATGACAGCACCGGGGGCCGCCGCCGCCGCCGCAGGGGTTAAGCCATCGGGGCCATCAGCTCGGTCTCTTCACCCACCACCGAGGTGTAGAAACACGAACGGCGGTTGGTGTGGCAGGCCGGGCCCTCTTGGCGCACCACCGCCAGCAGGCAGTCGCGGTCACAATCGACGCGCAGATCGACCAGCTCTTGGGTGTGGCCCGAGGTCTCGCCCTTGACCCAGAACGCCTGACGCGAGCGGGACCAATAGGTCACCTTGCCGCTCTTCAGCGTTTTGGCGACGCTTTCGGCGTTCATCCACGCCATCATCAACACCTCTCCTGTGCCCTCGGCCTGGGCGATACAGGGGATCAGGCCATTGGAATCATAGACCAAGGTCGAAGGATCGAAGGGCATGGGCAAAAACCTTTTTGCATCGGGGAAATCCACGCCTATTTATGAGAAGACAGCGATAAAGGGAAAGCCATGTCCCGCGAAAACGACCTGATCAAGCTTTATTCCGGGAAGATTCTCGAACTCGCCGGGGACATTCCCCGGACCGACCGCTTGGAAGCGCCCGATGCGACCGTCAAGAAACGCTCGCCCCTGTGTGGGTCCACTGTGACGGTGGATGTGGCCGTGCAAGACGGCAAGGTCACCGACTACGGTCAAGATGTCAAAGCCTGCGCTCTGGGTCAGGCTGCGGCGTCGGTCGTTGGCGGGGCCATCATCGGCTGCACCAAGGAGCAGATCGTCGCGGCGCGTGATGCGCTCAAAGCCATGCTCAAGGAAGACGGCCCCACCCCGCCTGCGCCTTTTGACGGGCTCGAAGTGTTGCGCCCCGCCGCGGCCTATAAAAATCGCCACGCGTCTATCCTCTTGGCGCTGGAAGCTGCCTGCGAGGCGATGGATCAGGCTTTGGCCGCGCACACCGCTTAACGCTCTGTTTGTCTCATTGTGCTACCCGGAGAGGCAGCGTGAAAGGCGAGACATGCAGGAAAATACGAACTTCGACGCGCCCGACGCGTCCAAAGAGCTGGCAGAGCTGACCGAATCCGCCACCGGATTGGGGCATGAAATTGTTGATATCGTTGGTTTTTTGCAGGATTTGGACAATCGCTGCAAAAGCCAGCTGACGCTGCTGCAAGGCGTTCAAAACAACACTGCGGGCCTTGCAAGAGCCAGTGAATCGACGGTCGCTGCGGTGGATCGCATGGTTTTGGCTGCGGATGATGCCATCGAGCAGGTGCGCACCTCGACCAGCTTGATCGCCGAGTCCGGGCAAAGCTCGCAGTCGCTGGCCGAATGGGTCCGCAGCGTGCATTCCGAAACCGAAATCGTGGAAAAGCTGCTGCACGCGGTGCGCAATTCCAACGCATTGATCACCGATATCGCCTCTCAGGTGCATATCCTTGCCATCAACGCCAAGATTGAGGCCGCGCGCGCCGGACAAGCTGGCAAGGGCTTTTCCATCGTCGCGGATTCGGTCAAGGATCTGAGTGGAAAAACCACCGATGCCGCTGAAACCATTACCGAAACCGTCGCCGAACTGTCCGAGTGGATGTCGCGGTTGCATCGCGGTGCCCAGGAAACCGTCACGCAGGCCGAAACGGTTTTGACGCGCTCGGGCCAGACGGATCGCGCCTTGGCCGAGATCGAAGCCGGCATGAGCCGCCTGCGCGACGATGCCCACGCCTTGTCGCAGGATGCGGCCCGGTCCAAGGAGGCTATGGATCACACCGGCAACGCCGTCGATGACATCGCAGAATCGATCGCGGCTGTCGCCAAGGGCGTTGATGAGGCCAACAAACGCTGTGAAAACCTGATCGACACCTCCGAAGGCATCTTGCAACACGCGGTCGCCTTGGGCGGTAGCGGCGAAGACGGCGCGATGATCACCTTGGTGCAGGACCTGGCGGGCCAGATCAGCATGGCCTTTGACGCCGCTGTGCGCTCTGGCCACATCACGATCGAGCAACTGTTTAACCAAAGTTACCAACCGATTGCTGGCAGTAACCCCGAGCAGGTTTTAGCGCCCTTTACGCGGCTGACCGACCGCCTGCTGCCGCCGATCCAAGAACCCGTGCTGGATCACGATTCGCGGATCGTGTTCTGTGCAGCCGTGGACACCAATGGCTACCTGCCCACGCATAACAAGAAATTTTCGCACCCGCAGGGGCCGGACCCGGTTTGGAACGCGGCAAACTGTCGAAATCGACGGATTTTTGACGACCGGGTCGGGCTCAAGGCCGGGCAAAACGAAAAACCGTTCCTTCTACAGGTCTATCGGCGCGACATGGGCGGCGGCGTCTTTGCCATGATGAAGGATCTGTCCGCACCGATCCACGTTCAGGGCCGTCACTGGGGCGGTCTGCGCTTGGCCTATAAAATATAAAAAAAAACCGCCGCACTCTTGGGGAAGAGGCGGCGGAAAGTATGCGTCTGATCAGCGCCTTTGAACAAATTCGGTGACAGGCAGGCGTACCGAAGGGGACAGGCAGGTGCATCGGGACAGGTGATGCACGCAATGTTCACAGCGCTAAACGCAGGCAGAAAAAGATTGGCAGCCCCCGGCAGGGAACACACCAAAGCGGTTTAGAAAACCGTAGGCAGATGCAGAGCACCAAAGAAAATGACCGCCAAGGACAGTGCACCAAGCGCGTCCTGCCACAACATGTTGTTCTGGCGCGTCAGAGCGATCTTAACAGTGTCGAGCATGGCGTGTTCTCCGATGTTCTCTTGCGTTGCCTATTTGTTCTCATGAAATTAACTACGTGTAAAGAACTTTTTGAGAACATTTGAGAACAAAGTGAGTCGTCTCACTTTTCACGGCGTAAAACCACACTTCAAACGGGCTGGCTCCGCTTCCACGGGCAGCCCGTTTTTCTTTGGATTATCCGACAGTTATCAGACGAATGGCTTCGTCCTGACGCATCAACCACAACAGCAGCCGAGCCGCCTTGCCCCGTTCGCTGTTCAGGCTTGGGTCTTCGGACAAGAGCAGTCGCGCGTCACTTTGCGCCACGGCCATCAAAGCAGTTTGCCGCTCCAAATCTGCGATCTTGAACTTTGGCAGCCCTGACTGCGCCACGCCGATCAAATCGCCCGCGCCGCGCATTTCCAAGTCCACTTCGGAGATCCGAAAACCGTCTTCGGTTTCGCGAAGGGTGGTCAACCGCTTCATCCCGGTTTCGGACAAGGGCGCCTGATACATCAGCAAACAGGTCGAGGCCGCGGCCCCGCGCCCGACACGCCCGCGCAACTGGTGCAACTGCGCCAGACCGAAAATCTCGGCCCGCTCAATCACCATAATCGACGCGTTCGGGACGTTGACGCCCACTTCGATCACCGTTGTCGCCACCAAAACGCTGGTTTCCCCGGCCACGAACTTTGCCATGGCCGCATCTTTTTCAGCCGGAGGCATCTGGCCATGCACCAAACCCACCGCATCCTCACCAAGCGCCGCGCGCAACTTTTTGAACCGCGCTTCGGCAGCAATCAGATCGGACACCTCACTTTCCTCGACCAAGGGACACACCCAATAGGCTTGCCGCCCCTCGGCCACGGCGTTGCGCAGATGATCCACAACTTCGTTGATCCGCTCGGTCGAGATCAGCGCGGTTTTGACCGGGGTGCGCCCGGGCGGCTTTTCATCCAAGACAGAGACATCCATGTCGCCGTACTGAGCCAAGGCCAAAGACCTGGGAATCGGCGTCGCCGTCATCACCAAGACATCAGCGCCCTGCCCCTTTTTCCCAAGTTCCAGCCGTTGCCGAACGCCAAACCGGTGCTGTTCATCCACAATGGCAATCCGCAAGTCAGCGAAAACCACATCCTTTTGGAATACCGCATGGGTGCCTACCAAAATGTGAATATCGCCGCGGGCCAATGCGGCCAATTTTGCCTTTCGATCAGCGCCCTTATCCCGCCCGGTCAGCAAATCCAGCACCACCCCCGCCTCTTCGGCCAAGGGTTGCAGCCCTTCGAAATGCTGGCGCGCCAAGATCTCGGTGGGCGCCATCATGACGCCTTGCCCGCCCGCTTCGACGGCCACCAAAAGCGCCATCAGCGCCACCAAGGTCTTGCCTGCGCCCACGTCGCCTTGAAGCAGCCGGTTCATCCTTTCGGGCAATGCCATGTCGTCGGCAATTTCCTCCATCGCGCGAAGTTGCGCGCCGGTGGGGCGATAAGGAAGGGATTTCAATACCTTACTACGCAACACCCCATTTCCGCGCGACACGATACCGCGGGTTTTCCGCCGGTCTGCCCGGGCCAAAGCCAAGGTCAGCTGATGCGCCATCAATTCGTCATAGGCCAGACGTTCGCGGACCGGCGCGGTCATCGAGACATCTTCGGGGCCCTGCGGCGCATGCGCCAGACGCAACGCCTCTGCCCACGTGGGCCAATCTTTGGCCGCATGCTGCGCGGGATCAATCCACTCTGGCAAATCGGGAATGCGGGTTAACGCATCCGCCATCGCCTTGACCATGGTCTTTTGGGTCACGCCAGACGTTAACGGATAGACCGGTTCATACCCGGGTAGGCTGTGCGCCTCATCCACAGGTAAGATATGTTCCGGGTGCACCATTTGCGCGACACCGTCAAACAGCTCCATTCGACCCGAAACGATCCGCCGTTCGCCCTCCGGCAAAACACGCGTGAGATAATCCGACCGACCATGGAAAAAAACCAATTGAAACCTTGTCTTCGCGTCCTCGACTTCGATCCGATAAGCGCCGCCTTTGCGCGCGGCGGGGCGATGCAGGCCCACCGAAACTTCGACGGTGACCACACCGGGGACTTCCGCCCCCTGTATCGTATCGCGCAACCTACGGTCGATCACCGCATAGGGCAAAGTGTAAAGCAAATCCCGCGGCGTTTCGACACCTAGGTGCTGAATAGCCTGCCCGATCTTGGGGCCGATGCCATCCAGAACCGTCACTTCGGCAAAGAGCGGCCACAGGGGTTCGGGCCGTCCGCTCATACGCCGATCAGCTCCAACCAGCCGTCTTCGTCCAGAACCATAAGGCCCAATTCGAGCGCCTTCTTTTCCTTGCTGCCCGCCCCCGGTCCCGCAACGACGATGTCGGTCTTCTTGGACACAGACCCAGAGACCTTGGCGCCAAGGCTTTCGGCCCGCGCTTTGGCTTCGGCGCGGGTCATTTTCTCCAGTGTTCCGGTGAAAACGACCGTTTTTCCTGCAACTGGGGAGCCGTCGGTGTCAGGGCGTTCCGCGTCCTGCACGTCTAGATGCGCCACCAAACGGTCCATCGACGCGCGCTCAGCCTCTTGGTTCATCGCTGAGACAAGCGATTCCGCAAGCACTTTGCCAACCCCATCGATGGACAGAAGGTCGTCCCAAGCGGGTCCCTGAAGATCGGCCGCTTCTTGCATCGCAGCTTCGAAAGCCTGCCACGATCCATAGTGGCGCGCTAAAAGCGTCGAAGCTTGTTCACCAACGTGCCGGATTCCAAGGGCGAAGATCAGACGGGGCAAAGCAATGCGCCGTCTCTCATCAATGGCGTCAAACAGTTTGCCCGCAGATTTTTCGCCCCATCCTTCACGATTTTTCAACATCTGAAGGCCAGAGCCAAAGCGCGCTTTGAGCTCGAAAATATCGGCGGGCTCCTTTACCCAGCCGTCCTGATAGAATTGTTCGACCTGTTTTGCGCCCAATCCGTCAATGTCAAACGCCGCGCGCGAGACGAAATGTTTTATCTTTTCAACAGCTTGCGCCGGGCAAATCATCCCCCCCGAGCACCGGCGAACTGAATCGCCCTCCTCTCGGATCGCGTCCGAGCCGCATTCGGGGCAAGAAGTGGGAAACACATAAGGCACGGCAGCCGCATCGCGTTTCGACAGGTCCACATCGGCCACCTTGGGGATCACGTCGCCGGCGCGGTAGACCTGCACCCAATCGCCGACGCGAATATCCTTGCCGCCGCGGATTTCTTCGCCCGTGTTGTCGCGCCCGGCAATGTAATCTTCGTTGTGCAACGTGGCATTGGACACCACGACCCCGCCGACCGTCACTGGCGTCAGGCGCGCCACCGGAGACAAGGCGCCGGTGCGCCCGACTTGGATGTCGATGGACTCCAACCGGGTCCAGGCCAGCTCTGCCGGGAACTTATGCGCGGTCGCCCAACGAGGCGTGGTTGAACGAAAACCCAAACGCTCTTGCAGTTTAAGATCGTTCACCTTGTAGACAACCCCGTCTATATCGTAGCCCAAGGTCGCCCGCTGCGCTTCGATCTTGCGATAATGCGCGAGCATTTCGGCGGTTGTCTTGCACACGGCGGTCAGCGGATTTGTCTGAAATCCCAGGGCTTTGAACCGCTCAATCGCGTCAATCTGCGTGTCGGCGAGCGGTTCGGACAGGTCCCCCCAGGAATATGCAAAAAATTTGAGTGGGCGCTCACGCGTGATGTTCGCATCCAACTGCCGCAGCGACCCGGCGGCGGCGTTGCGGGGATTGGCAAAGGTCTTGCCCCCGCGCGCTGCGTACCGTTCGTTCAAGGCGGCAAAATCCGCATGGCTCATGTACACTTCCCCGCGCACTTCAAGTACGGAGGGCGCACCGTGGATTTCCTGAGGAATGTCCGCAATAACGCGCGCATTCGCGGTCACGTTCTCGCCGACGGCCCCATCGCCACGGGTCGCGGCCTGAACCAGAATGCCATCTTCGTACCGCAAGGACAGGGAAAGACCGTCGATCTTGGGTTCCGAGGTGTAGGCCAAGGGAGCGTCGTCAGCCAACCCCAAGTATCGGCGGATCGAACTGTCAAAGGCCGTAATGTCCTCGTCCTCGAAGGCATTCGACAACGACATCATACGGACTTTATGCTGGACCTTGGAAAAGCCCTCTGCGACCGGCGCCCCCACCTGTTCCGAAGGACTATCGGCCCGCTTCAGCTCAGGAAACCGCGCCTCGATCTGAGCATTTCGGCGCTTCAGACGGTCATACTCAGCATCCGAAATTTCGGGCGCATCCTCTGTGTGATACGCCCGATTGGCCTTGGCCAAAACGTTTGAGAGTTGTTCAAGCTCGGCCTTTGCTTCGGCCTCGCTGAGAGTGTCGATATCTTTTTCCGACATTGGCCCTGCCCCCTGTCTCGCGCGGTCACACTGTGCGTGATAGGCGCGCCCGAGGGCAAGGTCCAGATCGCTCAGCCGTTGGCGGCCAGCGGCTTGTGCTCATCTTGGGACGGCTCGGGATCACGCAGCACGTAGCCTCGGCCCCAGACGGTTTCGATATAGTTATCATCGCCGGTGGCTTCGGAGAGTTTTTTGCGCAGTTTACAGATAAACACGTCGATGATCTTGAGCTCGGGCTCATCCATCCCGCCGTAAAGATGGTTCAGGAACATCTCTTTGGTCAGGGTCGTCCCCTTACGCAGGCTCAGCAGTTCAAGCATCTGATACTCTTTGCCAGTCAGGTGCACCGGCTTGCCGCCCACTTCGACCGTCTTTGCGTCCAG
This sequence comes from Tropicibacter naphthalenivorans, assembly GCF_900176475.1. Classification (GTDB taxonomy): domain Bacteria; phylum Pseudomonadota; class Alphaproteobacteria; order Rhodobacterales; family Rhodobacteraceae; genus Tropicibacter; species Tropicibacter naphthalenivorans. The sequence continues at coordinate 278,329 of NZ_FWXX01000005.1, read as the reverse complement.
ATTGACCGAAACCTTACCTGTGCGGATGACCGATTGCGAATGCCCCTTAGAGCGGCGAATGATCGCGTGGATGCGCGCCACCAGCTCATCGCGGTGGAAGGGTTTGGTCATGTAATCGTCTGCGCCAAAGCCGAAACCCTTGATCTTGCTCTGGGTGTCGTCATCGCCGGTCAGGATCAGGATCGGGGTCTCGATCCGGGCCACCCGCAGCTGACGCAGAACCTCATGCCCGTTCATGTCAGGCAAGTTCAGATCCAACAGGATCAGGTCGTAATCGTACAGCTTGGCGAGGTCGATGCCCTCTTCGCCCATATCCGTGGAATAAACATTGAGGTTCGCATGGCTAAGCATCAGCTCAATGCTTTTGGACGTCGTAGGATCGTCTTCCACCAACAGAATGCGCATATAGAGGTCTCCAAGTAACATCTTCGGGTCTCCCCGAACGTGATCGAAAAAGGTTAACGCCTTCTTACCATACGTCAGGAACACGCAAATTTAAATGTTTGCTACCGGAATTTCTGGACGCGGGTGACCTTGAGCGCCTCTTCGCCATGCTGCGCCGCCGCAGTCATCCACTCTGACAGCTCCTCATCGCTAAGCTCATACCGATCAAGCGCCTGTTCTTCCGAGATTAATCCAAACTGGACGGCCTTGACGACAGCGGCCTTGCGCGATGCAACCCATCGGCGCGTATCCGCCGGGGGCAAATCCGCACGGGTCATGGTGCTACCGTCCGGTAGTTTTACCGCACGCGGGCCATCTACCTTTTTGAGATACATTTTTTCGTTCTCCACGCGATTAACTTGGCGCTATCAAGCCACGTCCGTCTTAACGCCCTCTAAAACCCGCTCTTGAGAGTATTTCGTATTTTCCTATATTCCGTTTATTCCACGGAGACTTGTCATGCCCCTCGATCCTAGCCCTTTGAATTCACTGGGCTTTCCCAAACCGCCTTCGGAAACCCGAGTCGTCGTCGCCATGTCCGGCGGCGTGGATTCTTCGGTTGTTGCGGCAAAATTGAAGGAAGAAGGCTACGATGTGGTCGGCGTTACGCTGCAACTTTATGACCACGGCGCGGCCCTGGCCAAGAAAGGAGCCTGCTGCGCGGGAATCGATATTCACGACGCGCGGCGGGTCGCCGAGGAAATGGGATTCCCCCATTACGTGCTCGATTACGAAAACATCTTTCAAGAAGCCGTGATCGAGGAATTCGCCGAATCGTACCTGGGCGGCGCGACCCCGGTGCCCTGCATTCGCTGCAACGAACGGGTAAAGTTCAAGGATCTGCTGGAAACCGCCAAGGATCTCGAGGCCGACTGCATGGCGACCGGCCATTATATCCAGCGCAAAATGGGTGAAACCGGCCCGGAACTGCACAGCGCGGCGGATGCGAATCGCGATCAAAGCTATTTCCTGTTTTCGACCACGCCCGAGCAGCTGGAATTCCTGCGGTTTCCGCTGGGCCACCTGCCCTCCAAGGATGCGACACGCGCGCTGGCGGCGAAATACGGGCTGGCCGTGGCGGACAAGCCCGACAGTCAGGACATCTGTTTTGTGCCCGACGGCAACTATGCTGGCGTGATCGAGAAACTGCGCCCCGGTGCCGCCGAGCCCGGTCAGATCGTCCATGCAGATGGTCGCGTTTTGGGCGAGCACAAAGGCGTCATCCACTACACCATCGGCCAGCGCCGGGGTCTGGGAATCGGCGGGCTATCCGAACCGCTGTATGTGGTGCGGCTGGACGTGGACAAAAAGCAAGTCGTGGTCGGCCCCAAAGAGCTGCTGGCGACCCGCACCATCCCCGTGCGCGAGATCAACTGGCTGGGGGATAAGCCCTTCACTTCGCAGAAAGAATGGCATCTGTCGGTCAAGGTCCGCTCGACCCGCCCGCCGCGTGAAGCCATCATTCGCCCGCTGTCGGACACCACCGCCGAAGTGGAATTGCTGACGCCCGAAGAAGGCGTCTCGCCGGGGCAGGCTTGCGTCTTTTACGACCCGGACAGCTCGCGGATTTACGGTGGTGGGTGGATCTGGCGCGGCTATTAACCCCGCGCCAGACGGCATGTCAGCTATCGTCTAGCGTGTATCAAAGCGCGCGGAAGCGCCCCTTTGGATCAGCCTTCGCCGGGCTTACACCCGGCTGAGCGCCAGCACCGCGTTCAGCCCGCCAAAGGCAAATGCGTTGGACAAAACCACGTCGACCGAGGCCTCGCGCGCCTCGTTCGGCACAACGTCCAGCGCGCATTCCGGGTCCGGTTCCTGATAGCCAATGGTCGGCGCGATCACCCCGTCGCGCAGCGCCATGATGCAGGCCAGCAGCTCGACCGCGCCGGTCCCGCCGATCAAATGGCCGTGCATCGACTTGGTCGAGGACATCATCAAGGCATCCGCGTGCGGGCCAAAGACGTCCGCCACCGCCGCGCATTCCGTCTTGTCGTTGGCCGCCGTGCCGGTGCCGTGGGCGTTGATATAGCCCACCTCGGCCCGGTCGATCCCGCCGTCGCGCATGGCTCCCGCGATTGCCCTCGCGGCGCCTTGCTTCGACGGCATCACGATGTCCGCCGCGTCAGACGTCATTGCGAATCCACGCACTTCGGCCAATATCTCGGCCCCGCGGGCCTTGGCGTGGGTGTATTCCTCAAAGACGAACACCCCCGCGCCCTCGCCCTGCACCATGCCGTTGCGGTTGGCGCTGAACGGGCGGCAGGCGTCCTTGGTCATGACGCGCAGCCCTTCCCAAGCCTTCACCCCGCCAAAGCACAGCATCGATTCGGACCCGCCGGTGATCATCGCGTCACACATGCCCGAGCGGATCATGTGAAACGCCTGCCCCATGGCGTGATTCGACGACGCGCAGGCGGTAGCAACGGTAAAGCTCGGCCCGCGCAGGTTGAATTCCATGCTCACATGGCTCGCGGCGGCATTGTTCATCAGCTTCGGCACCACAAAGGGGTGAACGCGATTCTTCCCCTCCTCATAGACGGCGCGGTAATTTTCGTCCTGAGTCGTCAAGCCGCCGCCAGAGGTGCCCAGCACCACGCCGGACCGTTCGGACAAGGCGTCGTGAAAGGTCAGCCCCGATTGCGCAACCGCTTCACGCGCGGCGATCAAGGTGAACTGGGTAAAGCGATCATACAAAGCCAGCTGCTGGCGGTTGAACACGCGCTCAGGCTCAAAGCCTTTGACCTGCCCGCCGATGGTGATCGCCAGCCGGTCCACGTCGCGAAATTCCAGCTCGGAAATGCCGCAGCGCCCTTCGCGCATGGCCTCGAGCGTGGCAGGCACCGACGATCCCAGCGCGTTGATCGTTCCCGCGCCGGTGATGACAACCCGTTTCACGACGTTTTCTCGGCAATCAGACGTTCGATGCCCGCCACGATGCTGGCGACGCTGGAAATGTCGAAATCGCTCTCGCTGGGGGCGTTGGCATTGAACGGGATAGAGATGTCAAAGGCCTCTTCGATGGAAAAGATCGATTCGACCAAGCCCATGGAATCAATTCCCAAATCCTCGGGCGTGCTGTCCATGGTCACATCCGAAGGCTCCAGCAACGCCTGCTCGGCGATGATCTCGATCACCTGCTGTTTGACTTCCATTTCGCGCGGTCCCCTTACCGAATTGCCCGTGATTTAGTCATTCCCCGCCAGTTTTGAAACCGCTTTCTTGAGGTCCGCAACGTCGCGGAACAGCCGCGGCAACCGGCGTAGCCCCTTATAACTCTCTACATGTGTCTCCATTTTGACAGCCGGATAACCCAGCATCACGCGCCCCTCTGGCACGTTGGAGAGAACCACCGACGCGCCGCCCAAGATCGCCCGATCGCCGATGCGCAGGTTGTCAGAGACGCCCGACTGCCCGCCCAGCACCACATTGTTGCCGATCACCGTCGAGCCCGCGACGCCCACCTGCGCGCAGATCAGACAATCGTTGCCGATCACCACATTGTGGCCGATCTGCACGAGGTTATCGAACTTGCAGCCGTTGCCCACGCGGGTGTCGCGCACGGTGCCGCGGTCGATGCAGCTGTTGGCGCCCAGTTCCACGTCGTCGCCGATGGTCACACCACCGAGCGAGTGGATTCGCGCCCAGCTTTGCGCGTCGTCCGTGCCCTCGGCCCCAAGGCTCGCGCGGGCTTTTTCCACCCCCGAAGGCTCTGGCGTCACAAAGGAGAACCCATCCGCGCCGACCACCGCGCCGGGCTGGGCGATGAACCGCGCGCCGATGGTCACGCGCGCGCCGATGCGCACGCCGGCATGGATCACCGCCCCCGCGCCGATGCGCGCCGCTGTGCCGATCTGCGCCTGCGGGCCGATCACGCTGCCTGCGCCAATCTCTGCCCGCGCGCCGATCACTGCCAAGGGACCGACGCTGACCTCCGCGCCCAGAACCGCGCTGGGGTCGATCACCGCGCTGGGGTGGATGCCCGCGACGTAGCCCTGCCCAAGGTCCATCATCGCCGACAGCCCCGCCATGGCAAAGCGCGGCCTCTGCGAGGTGATCACCGCGCGCAAGCCGTAGCCCTGCCAATCCGCGCCGTCCCACATCATCGCCGCCTGCGCCTGACCGTCGCGCAGCCCCTCGGCAAAGTCGGGCCGCATGGCCAGCGCCAGCTGATCGGCCTGCGCCTGTGCGGGTTCGGCCACGGATGTAATATGCAAGCCTCCATCCCCTTGGAAAGACAGGCCCAAAGCGTCTGCGATCTCTGCGATGGTGTGGGTCATGTCTTCTCCTGCCGTTGGCTTGCCCAAGGATTTAGGCTGTGCGCGCGACCGGGACAAGCACGCAAAGAAAAAGACGCCGGTCCCCGCTCAGGCACCGGCGTCTTACACATTATATATAGGGGCGTGTCAGCTGTTTCTGCCAACCCGCAGCGCGACGCCTTCGCGTTCCAGCGCGCGCCACAGTTGGGCATCGCGGCCATAGACGTCGTTGCGATAGTTCATCTGACCTTTGGCCGAGGTGAACGCGGTGCGGTAAATCAGATGCACCGGCACCGGCTCCACCAGATCCACATGGGTTTCCTGACCCGTGCGCAGGATCGACTGGAAGTAGTTCACCGGATCGCTTTCCTGCTTGGCCAGCAGCGTGTAGGCAAAGTCATGCGGGTCGTCCAGACGGATGCAGCCGTGGCTGAAGGTGCGCACCTCACGCGCAAAGAGGTCCTGCGACGGGGTGTCGTGCAGGTAGATGTTGTACTTGTTCGGGAACATGAACTTGACCGAGCCCAAGGCGTTCCGCGGCCCCGGCGGCTGGCGCATGTTGAACGGGAAGCTGCGGGAGGAATACTGCGAGAACCCGTTGCTGCGCGGCACCACACGGCCCCGGGCATCGATCACCTCCAGGTGACCGGCGGCATAGGGGTTGGCGCGCATGGCGGGCAGATACTCGGACACGATGATCGAGCGCGGCACATACCACGACGGGTTGATGACCATATGCTCCATCGTGTCGGAGAATTCCGGCGTCTCATGGGTCGACTTGTTCTGCCCGATCACCGATTTGGTTTCAAAGGTCAGCTTGTTGTCGTCGAAAATCTGCGCGTGAAAGTTCACGAGGTTGACGCGCACGTGCCGCTGGCCAAGGCCGTCGGGCAGGTTCAGCCAGCGCTCGCGCTCCATGGCGACCATGATGGATTTCAGCCGCTCTTCGGGCGACTTGTTCAGCGCCGTCATGGTCGAGCCGCCCGCCACGCCATCGGCGGTCAGGCCCATGTCCTCTTGGAACTCGCGCACGGCCGCTTCGATGCGGCTGTCGTAGGTCTGCGTCAGCGACGGCTGCAAATAGCCCATCGCCGTCAGACGGTTGCGCAAAGCCACCACGGCGTTGCCGCTTTGACCGGGTTTCAGGCTGCCGCCCGGCACCGTCGGCCCCCAACCGCCATGAGCGATCCGGTGCTCCAGCCGCAGCTTCGCGCGCATCAGGCGGGCATATTCGGGGCTGCTTGGCGACAGCGAACGCATGACCGCCGTGGGGTCTTCGTCCACCAGACGGGTCAGCAGCTCTGCGGCATCGCGGCGCGGAATCACTCGCTTGATGGCCGGAACCACCTTGCCCGGCTCTAGGACGCCGGTCTGAATGTCATGGGCAAACTGCAAGAAGGTGTTCGTCAGCTCAATTTCCAACAGGCCACGATCACGCCCGGTCTGCGCCTGCGCCATGCGCGCCTTGAGGGCGTTGGCATCAAAGCGGCCACGGGGCAGCCCGTGATCGTCCGACAGCGAGAACGCCTCGATCAAGGCCAGACGGCGCGCGCGGTCCGCGTCAGAGCCGCTCGTCCAGATCGGTTCGAAATTGCGCGCCCGATAAAAGGCCGCGATCTGCTCATCGGCACCGATATTTTCCGCGACGGCCTGTTTGAAGGCGGTCACCTGAAACGTCAGCGCCGAATCCCCCTGCTGCGCAGCGGCGCCAGAGGCCAGGAAAAGCGCGCCAGCGGCGACAGCGGCCTTGAGAGCGCGGGTTCGGGACGGTCGTTGAAATGAAATCATCTAAAATCCTTCATACACGAGACGTGTTTTGCTGAAATAACTGTGTAAACAATGGGGTGTCCCTGTCTACTCACAAACGCGCCAAGTGACCTGTCAAAGCGCGCGTTAAGGGTTTGGACACATTCAGGCCACAGTCCGCCGGAGTTTAAGCGGGATTCTGCCCAATTCCCCTTGCACTATCTCACGGACCCCAAATCGTTCTTTTTCGCTTAACTGATTCGTGGCATAGAGACTTCGACATCTGGGGAAAGATGGCAGAGCGCGCACAACGTTGCGCGTATGAACAGGTAACAGCGACCACGGGACAGGCGCTCATATGACTGATATGAACTCGGGCGGCATCACACGCCGCGGACTTCTTGGCGCATTTGCAGCCACGACCATTACAGCAGCTCCGACCTTTTCGAACGCAGCTGGTTTCCTACGCGGTGCGGGCGATATTCGCCGCCTTCGCATGTATTCCGGCCGCACGGGCGAGCGGATCGACATGATCTACTGGATCGAGGGCAACTACCTTGCCGATGCGATCAAGGAAGTGAACTATTTCATGCGCGACTGGCGCACGAATGACGTCAAGAACATCGACACACGCACGCTGGACATCATTGCAGCCGCCCACAACCTGATGGATGTGACCGAGCCTTATATGCTGATTTCCGGCTATCGCAGCCCGAAAACCAACTCGATGCTGCGTTCGCGCTCTTCTGGTGTGGCCAAGAACTCTCGCCACCTCCGGGGACAGGCGGCGGATCTTCGGCTGTCGTCGCGGTCTGTGAACCAGATGGCAAAAGCTGCCCAGGCGTGCAGCGGTGGTGGCGTTGGTCGCTACTCTAAGTCCAACTTCGTTCACATGGATTGCGGTCCCGTCCGCACTTGGGGCGCGTAACCTCCCTTTTGTCTAACCAGTTCCCAGTTTCTTTGTTCCACCTGCTTGTCCAAGGTAAGCGTCCCATCCGGGGCGCTTTTCTTTTGCAGGTCAGACGGTTTGTAGTTCCGATCCCTCCCGCTGTGCAGTCAGGAATACCCTAAGATACCACAAAAACGCCAAAAGCCCGGAAAAAGTTCCGGGCAGTTTCATCGAATTTTTGTGATGTTCGTGAAAGTGGCGCGGTTGACGGGGCTCGAACCCGCGACCCCCGGCGTGACAGGCCGGTACTCTAACCAACTGAGCTACAACCGCGCATTTTCACGTTTAGGCCCAATCCAGATATGCAGCGTGGCGCGGTTGACGGGGCTCGAACCCGCGACCCCCGGCGTGACAGGCCGGTACTCTAACCAACTGAGCTACAACCGCTCGCTGCTATCCAGACCGTGTCGGCCTTGGCGTGAGGTGGCTTTTAGGGATAGGCCCGGACACCGTCAAGCGCTTTCGAACGGAAAAATCGCTTTTTTCTCGGGTCGGCAAAATTCGCTGAAAATCCGAGTGATTTTTCAGCCACTATCCCCATGAGCAAAAAGCAAATTTTAGGGGAATCGCTTGAAACTCAACACCCTGAGCGCGTTTCCTCATGTGCATCTGCTTGCCCAAGTCCCTGCCAGGATACCATTTCATGACGCATTTTTCCCGTCGGACGTTCCTGTCCGCCAGCACCGCTGCCTTTGCCCTGCCCGCCGCCCAAGAGGCAGAGGCCGCCCCGATCATCGCCCTGCCCCAGGATATCGCCCAGCGGGACGCCGCCACCGTCATGGCCGTGCGCACCGTGTCCCCGGTGGTCGCCATGACCTTTGACGATGGCCCGCACCCGTCCCTGACGCCAAAGCTGCTGGACATGCTCAAGGCGCGCGGCCTGCGCGCCACCTTTTACCTGATCGGGAATCGCGTGGTGACCTGGCCGGATATCGTGCGCCGCATCGCCGATGAGGGCCACGAGATTGGCAATCACTCTTGGTCGCACCCGAATCTGGCGAAATACTCGGACCAGGGCGTGCTGGATCAGATCGACCGCACCTCGGACGCGATTTTCAAGATCACCGGCCGGCCGCCGGTCACCTTCCGCCCGCCGTATGGGTCATTCACGCGCCGCCAGCGGATGATGCTGTACACCAACCGCAACCTGCCGACGATTCTGTGGTCCGTTGACCCGCAGGATTGGCGCCGCCCCGGCGCAAGCGTCGTCTCGCAGCGAATCCTCAAAGGCTCGCGCCCCGGCGCCATCATCCTCAGCCACGACATCCAGTCCGGCACCGTCAAAGCCATGCCCAGCACCTTTGACACCCTGACCGGGCGCGGCATGAAATTTGGCACCATCAGCCAGATGATGGGCTGGCCGCTGTGGCAAAGCCGCCGGTTTCGCCGGGTTTCGGCCAAGGGCTGAGCACCGGCACCTGTGCCGTTTGCGCGCCACCACCACCTAGGATTTAACCTAGCATCAAAAGTCTCTGTTTAGGCGATCACTCCGGTGTTAACCTGCGCGCATATTTAAGCGACGTTAAGACATGATGCCCGGACCGACTTTGGCGACTCAAGACCCAGTGCCCCAACCTCTTGAGGTACGCGACTTCTTTGGCGCGCGCTTTGAGATGTCGCCGCAAGAGTTTGTTCAGATCCTGCGGCAACCCGCGACCCAGACCTATCTGGTGCTGTCCTACATCCTGATGGTTGCAACCGATGCGCCGAATCTGTTGGGGGCCATGAGCCTTGGAACCCTGATGGGCCTGTGGTTGGTGGTGCTGGCAGTGTTTCACCTGATGCTGTGGCTGTGCCTGACCGCTGCCACATGGTTGCAAGGCAGCTTTCGCAGCTTTGCTCTGTATCGCACCGTGTGGTTCCAGATCGCGACCCTCGCCACGCTGCTCGTGGGCAAGGCGATGATCGAGTTCACCACGGGCGGGCAGCGGTCGCTGCAACTGTATCCGCACGCGCTGTTCTATTGCGTGGTCGCCGAGGCGTTTGGCTTTATGTTCTTCAACCTGATCCTGCCGAATGTCGCGCGCGATGCGCCGCAAGACCCCGAGCGCCACGTGATCGTCGGGGCAGAGCCCGTGCCGCTGGCGCGCATCCAGACCATCGAGGCGCGCGAGCACCACGTTCACATTACGCTGGACGGCGACAGCCTGACCCACCGCGCGCGGCTGTCCGACATCATCGCTCAGACCCACCCCGAAGACGGCGTGCAGCCGCACCGCTCGTGGTGGATTGCGGCGCAAATGGCTGAAAAATTGGAACGCGACGGCGCAAAACACGTTTTGCACCTAAAGGATGGCAACCGCGTGCCTGTCGCGCGCTCTCGCGTGGGCGAGGTCCGGACCTGGCTCGATCAGCGCGCCTAAAGCCCCCTTGTGGCGCGCCGCGCCGGTTGCTATCGCAAAAGACAAGCCCGAAGGAGCGCCCCCATGACCGATACCCCCGATGTGCCCGCAGACATGATCCGCTTTGGCTGGGAGGAGTGGGTGTCGCTGCCCGATCTCGGCCTGCCTGCGCTGCGGGCCAAGGTGGACACGGGCGCGCGGACATCGGCGCTGCATGCGTTTGACATCGAAACCTTTGGCCCGGCGAATGCGCCCAGAGTGCGCTTTACCGTGCATCCGGTGCCGGGGCGCGAGGATCTGATCATTCCGTGCTCGGCGCGAATCGTGGACCGGCGCAATGTCACCTCGTCCAATGGCGAAACCGAAAGCCGTTATGTCATCGCCTCGACCCTGCGGGTGGGCGACGAAAGCTGGCGGATCGAACTGACGTTGACGGATCGGTCGTCTATGGCGTCGCGGATGCTGCTGGGGCGTGAGGCGCTCAAGGATCACATCAACATCGTGGCCACCGATCGGTTTCAACAGCCGCGCCTGTCCTATGACGTATATTCGGACGCCCGCGTGCGCCAAGCCGCGCCCAACCGCGCCCTGCGCATCGCGGTGATGTCGCGCGAGGACAATTACTCGACCCGCCGCCTGGTGGAAGAAGGCGAAAAGCGCGGTCACACCGTCGAGGTTATCGACACCACCCGCTGCTACATGGCGATCAACGCACTGTCGCCCGAAGTGCACTACGACGGCAAGCGCCTGCCCCGTTATGACGCCGTGATCCCGCGCATCGGCGCGTCGATCACTTCTTATGGCACTGCCGTGATCCGCCAGTTCGAAACCATCGGCACGTTTTGCGTCAACGGCTCGGACGGAATCACCGCCTCGCGTGACAAGCTGCACGCGCACCAGCTGATGGCGCGGCACAAGATCGGCATGCCCAACACCGCTTTTGCCGCCTCGCCCAAGGACACCGATTCCCTGATGCGGCTGGTGGGCACCGCGCCGATGATCGTGAAACTGCTCGAATCGACCCAAGGCAAAGGCGTCGTGCTGGCCGAAACCAAGAAAGCCGCGCAATCGGTGATCGACGCCTTCCGCGGGCTCAAGGCGAACTTCCTCGTGCAAGACTTTGTCAAGGAAGCCGCGGGCGAAGACATCCGCTGCCTCGTGGTCGGCGGCAAGGTTGTGGCGGCGATGAAACGCACCGGGGCCGAGGGCGACTTTCGCTCGAACCTGCACCGGGGCGGCTCTGCGACGGTGGCACGGATCACCCGCGAAGAACGCGAAACCGCCCTGCGCGCGGCCAAGGCGTTTCGCCTGAACCTTGCGGGCGTGGACCTGTTGCGCTCTGAATCGGGCCCGAAAGTGCTGGAGGTAAACTCCTCCCCCGGCCTCGAGGGCATTGAGACGGCGACGCATAAGAACATCGCCGAAAAGCTGTACGAGCACATCGAAGCCAAGGTCCGCCCCACCCCTGTGCGGCGCAAGATCACCCCCGAGGATTAACCAGATCCCAAGGCGCGCGCAGGGCCAAATTCCTTGCAAGGAATTTGCAAAACTCTTGAAAGAGTTTTGGTCTCGCCCTGCCCTTTACCGTGCCGCCCGAGTAACCTATATAATCTCTCAGGTTTTCCGCGAAGAGGACAGTCATGACCGATCAGAGCCCCCAGCTGGAAGGCGCGCCGTTGATTGCGCCCTCAAGCACCGATCATCCGCTTTACGATCAGGTGGTCGAGGCCTGCCGCACGGTTTACGACCCTGAAATCCCCGTGAACATCTACGATCTGGGTCTGGTCTACACCGTCGAGATTGACGACCAGAACGACGTCAAGGTGATCATGACCCTCACCGCGCCCGGCTGCCCGGTCGCCGGCGAAATGCCCGGTTGGGTCCAAGAGGCCGTCGAGCCGGTCGCGGGCGTCAAAAGCGTGGATGTCGAACTGACCTGGAGCCCGCCTTGGGGCATGGACATGATGTCCGACGAGGCCCGCTTGGAACTCGGCTTTATGTAACGCAAGCGAATTTGCTTTCTTTTCCAGAATGAAAGCGATACCACTTGCAGCATGAGACTCGCAGTATTGACCGGAGATATCGTCAAATCCGGCGCCCTTGACGCATCGGCGCTGGATGAGGTGATGCACACGCTCCAAACCGCTTCGGACCAGATTGCCACTTGGGACCCGACTTTTGCCACCTTTGCGCGGCGTGGCGGGGATGGGTGGCAATTGGCCATGGGCCAGCCTGCCCGCGTCCTGCGCGCCGCGCTGTACCTTCAGGCCAGCCTGCGCCGGATGAACAAGACCTACGCCACGCGCATCGCCGTCGCCGTTGGGCGCGGCACCTTCCCCGATATTGACGCCCCCGACCCCAACGCGGGCCACGGCCGCGCCTTTACCATGTCGGGCCGCTTGCTGGAACAGCTCGGCGGCGCGCGGCTCATGGCCCATGCCCGTGGCGGCGCACAGCACGCCGCGCTGACCCTCGCCGATCACATCGCCCAAGGCTGGACCCAAGCCCAAGCCCGCGCCGTGGTGGAAATGCTTCCCCCGGACGCAGGCCCGCGCCTTGAGGCCGCCAAACGTCTGAACATCACCCGTCAGGCGGTGGACCAAGCGCTGTGGGCCGCGGGCTTTCCCGCGCTGGAAACCGCCATAACCGCTTGGGAAACCATCTAGGTGCCCGCGCTTGACCCGGCCATCGCCCAAAGCTTTGCGGCGCTCTTGCTGGCCCACGTGCTGGCCGATTTCGTGTTGCAAACCAAATGGATGGTCGATCACAAACGCACCCCCCTGGTGCTGCTGCTGCACGTCACGCTGGTCTTTGGCCTGTCGACCGCGGCGCTTGGCGGCATCTGGCAGGTCGCCCTGCTGGTCGCCGCCGCGCATATGGTCATCGACGCGATCAAGACCTACGCCCCGCCCGCGCAGCGCGACACGCTGACCGCCTTTTTGCTGGACCAAGCGGCCCATCTGCTGACCCTCGCCGTTGCCGCCTTTTGGTGGCCGGGGGCTGCGGCACAGGGCATCTGGGCGGCGCATCTGCCGCTGCTGACCGCGCCCGCCCTGTTCATCGCGGGCCTCATCACCACCGTCACCGCCGGCGGTTATGCGGTGGGCCTGCTGACCGCCCGGTTTGACATCCAGCTGAACGGCCTGCCCGACGCGGGCCGCCTGATTGGCCAGCTTGAACGCGCGCTGATCTTTCTGTTCGTCTATATCGGCGAGCCCACCGCCATCGGGTTCCTGATCGCCGCCAAATCCGTCCTGCGCTTTGACACCGCCAAAGAAGACCAGCACGCCAGCGAATATGTGATCGTCGGAACGCTTGCATCCTTTGCATGGGCGCTTGCCGCCAGTTATGGCACCCTCTCCCTTCTTGAGATTGCAAGCCGCAGTCACTAGATTGGGGACAGGCAAAAGGAATATCTCATGTTCAGCATTCCCGGTTCGACCCCCGTGACCATCACCGACGCGGCTGTAAAGCAGATTCGCAAGCTGATGGAACGTGACAACCGCCACGGCCTGAAAATCGGCCTGAAAAAGGGCGGCTGCGCGGGCATGGAATACACCATGGATTACGTCGACGCCCCCGAAGCCAACGACGAGGTCATCGAAAAGGACGGCGCGCGCGTCTTGATCGCGCCCACCGCGCAAATGTTCCTGTTCGGCACGGAAATCGACTATGAAACCTCGCTGCTGGAAAGCGGGTTCAAGTTCCGCAACCCCAACGTGACCGACGCCTGCGGCTGCGGCGAGTCGATCAAGTTCAAGGACATCGAAGAGCTTCAGGCCGAACGCGGGCAGTAACAATGGCCGTTTCCGCCGAAGAGATCGCCTTTGCCAAGGATCTGTTTTCGGGGCTGGGCGATTTGACCACGCGCAAGATGATGGGCGGGCTGTGCCTGTACCATCAGGGCACGATCTTTGCGATTGTGCATGGTGACATGGGGATCATGCTGAAAGGCGCTGGCGATTTTGTGCAGCGGCTAGAGGATCTTGGCTGCACCCGCTGGGAATACACCCGCAAGGATGGCGCCCACGCCGCGATGCCCTATTGGACCCTGCCGGACAGCGCGCAGGACGACCCCACAGAGGCGGTCGCCCTCGCGCAAGAGGCGCTGCGCTACCTTTAGGCTTTGTCCTGCAAATGCAGGTAGGTTTCGTTAAAGCGCTTGGTCAGGTGGTCCCCGGCGTGGATCACCTCACCTGAGCCCATGGGGGCGACATTGGTGTCGTGGTTGGGATTAAAGAACAGCGGCACCGAGATTCGCTCGTCGCTGGAGCCTTTGACCCGGTGCAGCGTCGCCTTGACCTGTCCGTTGGTCCACATTTCCAGCATTTCGCCAAAGTTGATGATGAACTCGCCGGGCCGCGCCTCGACCGGCAGCCAGTCGCCATCCGTGGTCAAAACCTCCAGCCCCGGCACCCCGTCGGTGCCCAGCAGGGTCAGGCAGCCGTAATCGGTGTGCGCCGCGATGCCAAAGTCCTTGTCCCCCGCCCAGTCGGGCCGCGGCGGGTAATAGTTCGACCGCAACAGCGCCATGGGCTGGTCGAACTTGTCGTCGAAATAGCCCGCGTCCTGCCCGATCGCCTCGGCAATGCCGCGCAGGATCGTCATCGCCACTTCTAGCGCGTCGCGGTAATAGGCGGCGACAACCTGCTGAAAGCCTTCGGGTTTTTCGGGCCACAGGTTGGGCGCATAAACCGCCAGATCGCTGCCGGGCACTTGGAACCCGCAGTCAAAGACTTGTTTGTAATCGGGGTTGGCGTCCGGGTCGACCTGTTCCGATTGCGGCGCACCCCAGCCCCGGTTCGATCCGGTGCGGGCCATGTCGACCTTGGCTTTTTGCGCCTCTGGTAGATCAAAAAAGGCGCGGTAGGCGGCGATGACAAACCGCATCCGCGCCGGGGTAATCGCCGTGTTGTAAACGGTCAGAAAGCCGCTTTGCTCGGCCCCTTGGCGCAGCTCGGCCAAGGTCTGCGGATCGCGCGCGGCGATCTTTTGCACATCCAGTCTGGGGATCATGGTCACTTCTCCGAGGCGGTTCCAAGGCGTTGTCTCCCCTTGCATAATCGTCGCGCCTTGCGCAACCGGGCTTGACGCCACGCGCCCCCCCGCGATGATGCGAGCTAATCAAGAAATGGGAGACGACATGCGCACGAAACTGGCCGCAGGCAACTGGAAGATGAACGGAACCCGCGCGCAGCTGCAAGAGCTGACCGCGATGAGCGAGGCCGCGACCAAAGGCGCGGCCGAGGTGCTGATCTGCCCGCCTGCGACCTTGGTTTGCGCGGCGGCAGAGGCGGCAGAGGGCATTGCCATCGGCGGGCAGGATTGCCACGCGGCGGCCAGCGGCGCGCACACCGGCGACATCGCGGCGGATATGCTGAAGGACGCCGGGGCCAGCCATGTGATCCTCGGCCATTCGGAACGCCGCGCCGATCATGACGAGCACAACGATGACGTCCGCGCCAAGACCAAGGCCGCGTGGGACGCCGGTTTGGTGGCGGTGGTCTGCGTTGGCGAGACGCTGGACGAGCGCGAGGCGCAGAACACGCTGGATATCATCGGCGGGCAGCTTGCGGGCTCGATCCCCGATGGCGCGACGGGGCATAACCTTGTGGTGGCCTATGAGCCGGTCTGGGCGATTGGCACCGGCAAGGTGCCGACCACCGATCAGATTGGCGAAGTGCATGATTTCATGCGCGCCCGGCTGGAGCGCCGGTTTGGCGAAGGCGTGGGCCGCTCGGTCCGGCTGCTGTACGGCGGCTCGGTCAAGGGCTCGAACGCGGCAGAGATCTTTGCGGTGTCCAACGTGGATGGCGCCTTGGTCGGCGGCGCGTCGTTGAAGGCGTCCGATTTTGTGCCGATCATCGAAGCCTTGAACGCCGCCGGGTGATTTGAGGGCGGGTGCGAGGGGTCCCCCCTCGCGCTCCCCGGGATATTTGGAAAGAGAAGAAGGGGGGCCGGGGTGGCCCTCTTTTGGTTTGGTGAGGGGTGTTGATGGCTGGATCGGTTTTGTTTTGCCACGGGATGCCGGGGAGCGCGGCGGATGCGCGGCTTTTGGCGGCGGGGAATCCTGAGTGGCGGGTGGTGCCTTTGGCGTTGTTGGATCATGCGCCGGGCGATGTGGTAAAGGCCTTACCCGGGGGGCATGGGCCCGCGCATGTGGTTGGGTTTTCGATTGGCGCGATGGCGGCCATGCGTCTTGCGGCACAGGTGCCGGAGCGCGTAGAGCGGTTGACCTTGGTCTCGGCGGCGGCGCCTTTGAGCTTGGGGGATTTCCTGCCGCATATGGCGGGCAAGCCGGTGTTTGAGATGGCGATGCGGCGGCCCCGAGCGCTGGCCGCGATGACTTGGGGGCAAGGCGCGCTGGGGCGTGTTGCGCCGGGGGCCATGATCAAGGCGTTGTTTGCGCAGGCGGGCGAGATGGAGCGCACCTTGCTGGCCGATCCGGAGTTTCGCGCGGTTTTAACGGCGGGTTTCTCCGAGAGTTTTGGCGCAAAGCGGGCGGCGTATCTGGATTATCTTCGCGCCTATGTTTCTGATTGGGCTGGGCTTTTGGCGCAGGTGCGCTGTCCGGTCGATCTGTGGCACGGCAGCAAGGATACCTGGTCGCCGCTCGCGATGGCCACCGCGTTGCAGGCGCAGTTTGAAGGGGCGTCGCTGACCATGGTGGACGGGGCCGAGCATTATTCGACCCTTGCCCGCGTCCGCTTATAAGGAAATGGGGCGCCTCGCAGCGCCCCCTTTTTGGTCTATTCAGCTTTGTTTTATTCCGCACTAAAGCCGCGCGCCTGACAGAAGGCTTTTTCCAGCGGTTCCACCGGCATGACGCCTTCGCAGCGGATTTGCGGGCCCATCACCTTGTCTGGCACCAGCGTCGAGATCTTGGGGATGTAGGTCACCATGATCAGGAAGACGAACAGCACCGCGAGGAAGGGCAGCGCCGCGCGCACAACCCGCATCATGGGCATCCCGGCGACACCGGAGGTGACGAAGAGGTTGAGGCCCACGGGCGGCGTGATCATGCCGATCTCCATGTTCACCACCATGATGATGCCCAGATGGATCGGGTCGATCCCCAGTTGCAGCGCGATCGGGAAGACCAGCGGCGCGACGATCACCAGAAGGCCCGAGGGCTCCATGAACTGGCCACCGATCAACAGGATGACGTTGACGATGATCAGGAAGGTGATCGGCCCAAAGCCAGCATCCAGCATTGCCCCGGCGATATGCTGCGGGATTTGCTCATCGGTCAGAACGTGCTTGAGGATCAGCGCGTTGGCGATGATGAACATCAGTGTGATGGTCAGCTTGCCCGCTTCGAACAGGGTCTTGCGCGTGTCGCGGTGGAAGAAGGCCGTCACCAGCGCGATGGGCTTGTCCAGCAGGGTCAGCTTGCGGCCGTCCCGGTCGACGTTCAGCGGGCCCATGTCGCGGTAGATGAAGGTCGCCACGAAGAACGCGTAGATAGAGGCGACGGCGGCGGCTTCGGTCGGGGTGAACACCGCAGGGAAGACGCCCGGCAGACCGTAGATCCCGAACATGATGATCGCGATCAGCATCAGGCCCCAGAAGGCGTCTGCGAAGCTTTCAAGGATTTCGCCCCAGCCCAGCCATTCGCCCGCGGGCATGTTCTTGATCCGGGCCATGATGTAGATGGTGATCATCAGCATGGCGCCCGCCATCAGGCCGGGGATGACCCCTGCAAGGAACATGCGACCCACGGAGACGTCGGTGGCCGACGCATAGACCACCATCACGATGGACGGCGGGATCAGGATGCCCAGCGTGCCTGCGTTGGCGATGACCCCTGCGGCAAAGTCCTTGGAGTAGCCGACCTGGCGCATGGCGGCGATGACGATCGAGCCGATGGCCACCACGGTCGCCGGCGAAGAGCCCGACAGCGCCGCAAAGATCATGCAGGCAAAGACGCCCGCGATGGCAAGGCCGCCGCGCATGTGGCCGACACAGGCGATTGAAAAGCGGATGATCCGCTTGGCCACACCGCCGGTCGACATGAACGACGAGGCGAGGATGAAGAAGGGGATCGCCAGCAGCGTATAGTGGCCTGCCATGGCTTGGAAAAAGCTTTGGGCGACTGAGGCCAGCGAGGCATCGGACAGCACCAACAGGAAGATGATCGAGGAAAAACCAAGGCTGATCGCAATCGGCACACCGATCAGCATCAGGCCAATGATCATGACAAAGAGAAGTACGACGTCCATGTCCTTAGTCTTCCTTGTTGAGATGGGCGACGTCGGCGACGTCGTCTTCGGCTTCGTGGCTGACGATCAGGCTCTCGGCCTGGCCGGTCCAGATGCGGATGGCGGCCTGAACGGTGCGGAAAAACAGCAGGGCCGCACCAAAGGGCAGCATCGCGTAGGGGATGAAGCGCGGCATTTTCTCGTAGGCGTCGCCGTAGTTGATCCACGGCTCGATGAACCGCAGGATGTCGGGCATGTGGATGTCGTTGACCTCGTACCACGAGCGATAAGAGGTGCGCTTCATCTCTTCGAAGCCCGTGGGGAACCAGCGACCGGTGGTCTGCGGCAGATTGGCGAAGTTGGCCCAGTAATCCCACGCGCCCTTGAGCAACAAAAAGGCGTAGGCCACGCAAACGGCGGCGGCAATGAGGCTCATGACACGGCGCGCGGTGGGCGGCACGATGTTGAGCACCGCGTCCACCCCAAGGTTCGCCGTCTGCTTGACCGCGTAGCTGACCCCAAAGAGCACCAGCCAGGCAAAGAGGAACAAGGTCGCCTCGAGCCCCCAGATGAGGCCCGTGTTGAACACGTAGCGAAGTACGACGTTGGCAAAGGTGATGATGGTCATCGCGCCGAGGATCAGGGCGATAAAGGTTTCTTCCAGCTCGTTGACAAAGGTGCCGAGCAGGGAGTCAGACGGTTTGGATGACATGTCCCCCTCCTGTATTTCAGGAAAAACGGTATCGCGCCGGGCCTGCGCTCTCGGCGGCGGATGGCAAAAGTTTTCGAAAACTTTTGCAAAATTCTTGCAAGAATTTTGCGGTGCGCGTGACGGATGCGCGCGGCCCGGCCCCCGTGTCGGGGACCGGGCGCTGAGGTTTAGTGCTGGGCGTTGATCGCCTGAGCGGCGTCGATGTTGTCCTGACCGACGTCACCGACGAACTGCTCCCACACCGGCTTCATGGCTTCGACCCAAGCGGCGCGGGCGGTGTCGTCCAGCTCGCGCACGGTGCCGCCAGCGGCGATCACGGCCGCTTTGGCTTCCTGGTTCACTTTGAAGGATTCAGAGTTCCGGGTTTCGGTCACTTCGCTGATGATGGTCGCCAGTTGGTCGCGCACGTCGGCGTCGAGGCTTTCCCACCAGTCCACGTTGGTCACCAGCATGTAGTCGATGATGCCGTGGTTGGTTTCGGTGATGCCGTCCTGCACTTCAAAGAACTTCTGGCCGTAGATGTTGGACCAGGTGTTTTCCTGACCGTCCACAACGCCGGTTTGCAGCGCGCCGTACACTTCGGAGAAGGCCATCGGCTGGGGCGAGCCACCCAGGGCCGCCATCTGCGCCTTGAGCACTTCGGAGTTCTGCACGCGGAACTTCAGGCCATTGGCGTCGGTCGGCAGGTTCAGCGCCTTGTTCGCCGACATCTGCTTCATGCCGTTGTGCCAGAACGCCAGGCCCAGCAGGCCGCGGCGGGTCATGGATTCCTTCATCGCCTGACCGGTCTCAGAGTTCTGGAAGGCGTCAACCGCGTCGATGTTCTTGAACATGAACGGCAGGTCGAAAATGCGGAACTGCTTGGTGAAGGCTTCGAATTTCGACAGCGAGGGCGCGGCCATCTGCACGTCGCCGTTCAGCATCGCTTCGAGCACCTGGTCGTCGTTGTACAGGGTCGAGTTCGGGAAGACTTCCATGCAAGCCTTGCCGTTCATCTCTTCGTTCACGCGCTCTTGCAGCAGGCTGGCCGCGATCCCCTTGGGGTGGCGGTCGGTGTTGGTCACGTGGCTCAGCTTGATGACGATCTCGCCGTCGTCACAGGCGGCCATTGCGCCGGTTGCACCGGACATGACAGCGGCGGCCGCCACAGCGGACAAAAGAAACTTTTTCATGGGTATCCTCCCGAGAATACAAAGTTGCGTCGGGGCCTCTCCCTTGGGCCCGATGGCGTAACGAAACCGTGACGGCGACGTGGGATCAAGCATTTGGCGGAAAATTTATGCTATCAAAGAATTTCCCAGCCTTTCCAAGGCTCTGCACGCGCAAATGCCTTGACATCCCGCCACGGGGCGCAGCCCTTGTGCGAAAACCCGCACGGCTGTTAGCGGGCTTTGTGCGGAAATCCGCACATATTCCATTTCACAGAATCCCCTGCCCGCCTCACCCTTCGCGGCGGAACGCCTCGGGCTTGAGCCCGTATTTGCTCAGCTTGTCGTAAAAGGTTTTGCGCGGCAGTTTCAGCGCCTTGGCCGCCTCGGCCGCCTTGCCATTGTGCAGCCCCAGCGCCGCCGCCAGCAAGGACCGCTCCACCTGCGCCATCTGCTCGGCCAGCCCCAGCCCCTGCCCCTTGGACAGCTCTTCGGGCATCCCAAGCACAAACCGCATGGCCGCCGACATCAAGGACCGCGCATTGCCCGGCCAGTCCTGCGCCATGAGTCCCGCCAGATGGTCCGGCGTGATTTCCGGCGGGGTGATCCCGGCCTGCTCGGCGGCCTGCGCCACGTAATGCCGGAACAGGACGGGGATGTCCTCTGGGCGCTCGGCGAGCGAAGGAATGCGCATCTCGCAAACCTCCAGCCGGTAATAGAGCTCTGCGGAAAAGCGCCCCTCGGCCACCGCCCCCGTCAGATCCGAGGTGCTGCCGCCGATCAGCACCGCCCCGCCCCGGTCGAGCGCATCGATCAAGGCCACCTGCGTGTCCACCGGCAAGGCGCCGATGTCATCAAGGAACACGGTCCCGCCTTCGCAGGCCTCCCAGACGCGGGCCAATTCGTCGCGCCCAAGGCCCGCCGCCGCGCGTTTCTCGAACGGGGCCTTGGCGCGGGCGCTGCTCAGGTGAATGACCTCGGCGACCTTGGACACCCCACTGCCCGGCGCGCCGTTCACCAGCACTTCGGTCCCCATCTGCGCCGCCGCCCGTACCCGCGCGCGCAAAGCCTCGGCCTTGGCCGAATGGCCAAACAGCATCCGCGCCGCCGGATCGCCCGTCTCCAGCTGCGCCTTGAGCGCGCGGTTCTCCAGCACATGCCCGCGCGTTTTCAGCGCCCGCTCAATCACCGCGATCAAATCCGCCGCCGAGCAGGGTTTCTCAAGGAATCCAAAAGCCCCTTCGGTCATCGCGCGCACCGCCATGGGAATATCGCCCTCGCCGGTCAACAAGATCACCGGCAGGTCGGCATCCTGCCCCAAGGCGTAATGTAGCAGGTGAAACCCATCGCGCCCCGGCATCCGAATGTCCGAGACGATGACCCCCTCAAAGTCTGGCCCGATCTGATCCTTGGCCTCGACAAAAGACCCGGCGGTGATCGCGTCGAACTCGGCCAGCTCAAGCGTCTGCCCCAGCGCCTCGCGCACCGCCTGATCGTCATCCACCAGCAGAACCAAGCGTTTCATATCATTCGTCCTTTTGTGCGCCAGCGGCGGGGTCGGTGGGTGGGCGCATTCGGCACCGCCGAACAGTCCCACACGCCGTCACGCCGCAGCCTCCTGCCGCCATGGGTCCAACTCGACAGTGAAACAGGCCCCGCCCTCGGGCGCGTTCACCCCGCGAATGTCACCGCCGAAACTCTGCACCAAGCCATAGGAAATCGACAGCCCAAGGCCCATGCCATCGCCCACCTCCTTGGTGGAGTAAAACGGCTCGAACACCCGCTCGGGGTCGGCAATCCCCGGCCCGGTGTCGCGCACCGTCACCCGCAGGCGCGCGCCCTCTTCCAGCGCAATCGTAATCGCCCGCCGCGCCTGCCCCGCCATGGCGTCGGCGGCGTTGTTGATCAGGTTCACGAACACCTGCCCCAGCCGCACCTCACCGCCCACGGCATAGACCGACCCCTCTGGCCGATCCCACTGCAACGCCACGCCGTCCCCGCGCAAGCGCGCCTCGGTCAGCTCCACCGCCGTGTCGATCACATGCGTCAGGTCGACCTTGCCCATAGGCTCGCTTTCGTTGCGCGCAAAGGCCCGCAAGTTCTTGATGATCCGCGCCGCCCGCGTCGCCAGCGAGGCAATCCGCCCAAGGTTCTCCGCCGCCTTTTCAGGCTTGCCGCGCTGTAAAAACGCCGCGCCATTCTCGGCGTATTGGCCAATTGCCATCAGCGGCTGGTTCAGCTCGTGGCTGATCCCCGCCGACATCTGCCCCAGGGCACTCAGCTTGCCCGCCTGTACCAGATCGGCCTGCGCGCGCCGCAGCGCCGCCTCGGCCTCTTCGCGCTCGGACACTTCGCGCCGCAGGGCCACGTTGGCGCTCTCCAGATCACGGGTGCGCGCCTTGACCCGCGCCTCCAGCGTGACATTCGCCTGCGCCAAGGCCCGCCGCCGCTCGGTCGCAAGGAACAAAAGCGAGCCAAAGAACAGGCACAGCGCCATGACGATCGCCGCCTGCAAGCCCGCCACCCGCTGCGCCGGGGCCGCATCGACCAAGGCTTCGCCGCGCATTCCGATCACCGGCAAGGGCTGCTCTAGATGAAGGGCGGTCTGCGGCACATACTGGCTGATCCTTTGATGCCAGATCTCATGCCCGGCGACATCGGCGCGGCGCAGCGCGATCACCTCGCCACCCGGCCCGGTCAGACCGTCGTCCTCCTGCCGCCAGAACAGCAACTCCGAGCGGTTGGTGACAAACACCTCTCCGCCCTCATCGCGGAACAACACCGCCGGCCGAGAGCCGCGCCAATCCCGCTCCAGCGTGTCCACATCCACCATGATGACCAGAACGCCCTGCACCTGCCCATCCGCGTCAAAGGACGGGGTCGCATAGAAAAACGCCCGCTTTTCAAAGCGTTCACTGACCCCGTGCGACACCCCCAAAGCGCCATCCAAGGCCCGCCGGAACCACGGCTGCTCAGGCAGCGCCTCGGGCACCTCCGGCAAGGCCGAGGCCAAGACCTCCCCGCGCGCATCGGCGTAAAACGCGGTCAGCGCCCCGGTCCGGTCCGCCGAGGCCAGCAATAGACGCTCCGCCTCTGCGCGCCCACCGCCCCGGTGCAACGCTTCCAACGCCGGATGATCGGCCAGCAAAACCGCCACCGACCGATAGCGCATCAGCCCCGTCACCAAACGGTCCGAGGCCAAGGCCAAATCCGATTGCCCCCGCGCCGACACCTGCTCCAGCGCCTGCGCATAGCCATAGCGCCAGACCGACCAGCCTAAGCCCGCCACTAGGGCGAGGAACAGCACGATCCACGGCGCCCGCTTATGTCGCATGTCTCTCATGCCCTCTACCTAGCCCCCTCTTGCCCCCAATGCCAAGACAGGCCAGCTTGGCCCCATGCAACGCCTGTCCCAATCGCCCACCGATCCCGCCTTTGTCCAGAACCCCTACCCGTTCTACGACCGCCTGCGCGCCGCCGGAGACCTGACATGGTGGGAGGACTACGCCCTGCCCTGCGCCACGTCGCACCGAGCCGTGCACGCCCTGCTACGCGACAAACGCTTTGGCCGCGAAATCCCCACCGAACAAGCGCCCGACATCCCAGAGCACCTCGCGCCTTTCTATAAAATCGAGGCGCACTCGATGCTCGAACTCGAACCGCCCCGGCACACCCGCCTGCGCAGTCTGGTGCTTCGGGCCTTTACCACGCGCCGCATCCAGACCCTCGGTCCAGAAATCGCGCAGCTGTCACATAATCTGATCGACGCCTTCCCAAAAGGCGAGGTCGACCTGCTGCCAGCCTTTTGCCAACCGATCCCGGTAATCGTGATCTGCCGCCTGCTGGGCGTGCCCGAAAGCATGGCCGATCAACTGCTTAGGTGGTCCGCCGCCATGGTCGCCATGTACCAGGCCCGCCGCGACCGCACCATCGAGGACGCCGCCGCGACAGCCGCCACCGAGTTTGCCGACTTCCTGCGCGGCTACATCGACCAGCGCCGCAGCCAGCCCGCCGAAGACCTCATCACCCAGCTGATCGCCGCCGAAGAGGATGGCGCGCGCCTGTCCACCGATGAGCTGATCACCACCTGCATCCTGCTGCTCAACGCCGGGCACGAAGCCACCGTCCACACCATGGGCAACGGCATCAAAACCCTGCTGGACACGCAAACGCCCATCACGCCAGACACCACCGAGGCCACCACCGAAGAGATCCTGCGCTTTGACCCGCCGCTGCACATGTTCACCCGCTACGCCTATGAAAACGTGGACATTTTCGGCCACAGCTTCAAACGCGGCGACCAAGTCGCCCTGCTGCTCGGTGCCGCCAACCGCGACCCGGACCTCTGGCCAAACCCAAACAGCTTCGACCCGACCCGGCAGACCAAACAAAACACCAGCTTCGGCGGCGGGCTGCACTTCTGCGTCGGCGCGCCACTGGCCCGACTAGAGCTACAAATCGCCCTGCCGATCCTCTTCAACCGCTGCCCAAACCTCGCGTTCACACAGCCGCCAATCTACGCCAACCTCTACCACTTCCACGGGCTAAAACACCTCAAGGTCAAGCTCTAAGCCCTTCTTCTCTTTGAAAATATCCTCGCCGAAGGCATCCCCACCTCACAGCGGCAGAGCCACAGTCGCCTTGATCTCTTCCATCGAGAGCAGCGCCGTCACATTGTGCACCTTCACCTCGGAAATCAGCGCCTGATAAAACTGGTCATAGGCCCGCGCGTTCTGCACCCGCACCTTGAGGATATAGTCGATATCCCCCGCCAAGCGATGCGCCTCCTGCACCTCGGGGCGCTCGCGCAAGGCCTTGAGGAACTTGGCCTGCCAATCCGCCTCATGCTCGGATGTGCGGATCAAAACGAAAAACGTCGCCTCGAACCCCAGCGCCTCGGCATCCAGCATAACGGTCTGCGCGCCGATCACCCCGGCCTCGCGCATCTTGCGAATCCGGTTCCACACCGGCGTCTTCGAAGACCCCACCGCCTTGGCGATATCATCCAGCGACTGCGCCGCATCGCGTTGCAGCTCAATGAGAATTTTCCGATCCGTGGCGTCGATCTTCATCATTGTTCCTCTTTTTCCGCTTCAGAGGAAAATCCCTCCTCCTGACGCCGCCAGTTAGAACAATCATCCTTATCAACGCAAGCATCTAGCCGAAAACCGGGACAATTTCCTATATTGAGGGCATCAAACCACGCAAAAGGCGATGCCCATGTCCCAGACCTTCTCCCAGAGACTTCTGCGCAAACTGGCATCCGTGGTCTGTCCCGCGCGCCCTGCCGCTACGGTGCAATTCGTCGGCGCAGGCCCCGGCGACGCCGACCTGCTGACGCTCAAAGCCCTGCGCGCGCTCGACGCCGCAGAGGTTGTGATCCATGACCGCCTCGTCGGCGCTGACATCCTGGCGCTTGTGCCGGACACCGCGCAACTGATCAACGTCGGCAAAGCGGGCTTTGGCCCTTCGGCAGCCCAAGAGGACATTAACGCACTGATCGTCCAGCACGCCCTGACCGGCGCGCGCGTCGTGCGGCTCAAGGGTGGCGATCCCACGGTCTTTGGCCGCCTCGACGAGGAACTGGACGCGATCACAGCCGCGGGCCTGACCTACGAAGTCGTCCCCGGCATCACCGCCGCCTCTGCTGCACTGGCAGGCATCGGCCAATCGCTCACCAAGCGGGGCCGCAACAAGGCCGCGCGCGTGATGACCGGCCACGACATGCAAGGCTTTGCCGACCACGACTGGCGCAACCTCGCCCAGCCCGGCGAAGTCGCCGCGATCTACATGGGCAAGAAGGCCGCGCGCTTTGTCCAGGGCCGCCTGCTGATGCACGGCGCAGCCCCCGACACCGCCGTGACCGTGATCGAAAACGCCTCGCGCGCCGATCAGCGCGTCATCGGCACCACGCTGGCCGACCTGCCAAACGACCTGACCCAAGCCGCCCTCAGCGGCCCCGCCCTTCTGCTGTTCGGCCTCGCCCCACGCGACGCCGAGGCCCACACCATTGCTCAACAGGAGGTTTCCTGATGCCCAAAGCTTTCACCCCCAAAGTCATCACCGCCAACGCCCTGATCGAGGGCGACGTGGTCTACCTGACCGCCGATGACCGCTGGTCGCCGCGCCTGACCGAAGCGGAGCTTTTGACCGATGAGGCCCACGCCCAGGTCCGCCTGCTGGACGCGAGCAACCGCCACGCCGAAGTGGTGGGCGTCTACCTCGCGGATATGGACGCCACGCAAGACGGCCCAGAGCCCACGCATTTCCGCGAAGCCTTTCGCCGCAAGGGCCCCTCGAACTACGCCCACGGCAAACAGGCCGACCTCTGAACGACACGTCAAATCTTTTTGAAAAGATTTGCAAATTCCTTTGAAGGAATTTGGAAAGGACGCACCCGATGTACACCTACTCTGACTTTGACGCCGCCTTTGTCGCAGAACGCAACCGCCAGTTCCGCGCGCAGGTAAACCGCCGCATCGACGGCTCTCTGACCGAGGACGAATTCAAGCCGCTGCGCCTGATGAACGGTCTTTACCTGCAACTCCACGCCTACATGCTGCGCGTCGCCATCCCCTATGGCACGCTCTCCAGCCGCCAGATGCACAAGCTGGCCGACATCGCCGACCGTTGGGACAAGGGCTATGGCCACTTCACCACGCGCCAGAACATCCAGTACAACTGGCCGAAACTGACCGACGTGCCGGATATGCTTGACGCGCTGGCCGAGGTGCAGATGCACGCCATCCAGACCTCGGGCAACACCATCCGCAACGTGACCGCCGACCATTTTGCCGGGGCCGCCGCCGATGAAATCGCCGATCCGCGCCCTGTGGCCGAGCTGATCCGCCAGTGGTCCACCGACCACCCCGAGTTCCAGTTCCTGCCGCGCAAGTTCAAGGTCGCCGTCTCGGGCAGCCCTAATGACCGCGCCGTCATCGCCGCCCATGACGTAGGCATTCGCATCGTCCAGCAGGACGGTCAGATCGGCTACGAAGTGCTGGTCGGCGGCGGTCTGGGCCGCACTCCGATGATCGGCAAGACCCTGAACGGCTTTGTCGCCCAGGCCGATCTGCTGCCCTATCTCGAAGCCGTCGTCTCGGTCTGGAACCTACTGGGCCGCCGCGACAACAAGTACAAGGCGCGCATCAAGATCACCGTCCACGAGCACGGCATCGACGAGATCCGCACCCTTGTGGACGCGCGCTTTGCCGAAACCAAGGCAGCCTTCAACGGCGCCGACGTCGCCCTGTACCAGCAGATCGAGCCGCAGTTCGCCGCGCCCGCGTTCAGCACCCGTGACACCGCCGATTTCGACCGCGCCTATGAGGCCGATCCGGTCTTCCGCGCTTGGGCCGACATAAACTTGGCCGAGCACCGCGCGCCGGGCTATGCCATCGCGCAGATCAGCCTCAAGGCCCACGGTCAGACGCCCGGCGATGCCACGTCCGAACAGATGCGCGTGATCGCCGACATCGCCAAGGAGTTCGGCCACGACGAGCTGCGCATCAGCCACGAGCAGAATATCGTTCTGCCCCACGTGCACAAATCCGACCTGCCGCAGATCCACGCGCGCCTCAAATCGCACGGGCTTGCGACTGCGAACATTGGCCTGATCTCGGACATCATCGCCTGCCCCGGCATGGACTATTGTGCGCTGGCCACCGCCCGCTCGATCCCCGTGGCGCAACAGATCGCCACGCGCTTTGACGAGCTCAAGCTGGAAAACGAGATCGGCGACCTCAAGATCAAGATCTCGGGCTGCATCAACGCTTGCGGGCACCACCACGTGGGCCACATCGGCATCCTTGGCCTCGACCGCGCCGGCGTCGAGAACTACCAGATCACGCTGGGCGGCGATCACACGCAGACCGCAGCCATCGGCCAGCGCACCGGCCCGGGCTTTTCTGCCGAAGAGATCATCCCCGCCATCGAGCGCCTTGTTGACGCCTACCTGACGCACCGTACCGGGGCCGAAGAAACCTTCCTCGCCGCCTATCGCCGTCTGGGCATGGATCCGTTCAAAGAGGCGCTCTATGGCGAGACCGCTTCGAAACGTACAAGGGCCGCGTGATGTCATGGGTTTGACGCTAAGCCAAACGCCTCAGAATGAGCCACCCGAGCGGGCCGCGCCCGATCTGGACGCCCTGCGCGCCCGGGTCGAGACGCTGAACGCGCGCTATCGTCACCACGGGGCGACGGCAGTTCTCGAAGGCGCCCTGCGCGACCCCGAGGCGGGCAAAATCGCGATGGTGTCGTCCTTTGGGGCGGAATCCGTGGCGCTGCTGCATCTGGTCGCCATGGTCAATCGCAAGACGCCGGTGCTGTTCATCGACACGCGGCTGCTGTTCCCCGAAACGCTGGAGTACCAGCAAGAGGTGGCCCAGCGGCTGCGGCTGGAAAACCTGCAAGTGCTGCGCACGGATGAGGCAACGTTGGCGCAGCGCGACCCCTATGGCGGGCTGCGTCTGGGCGATCAGGACGCCTGCTGCGCGCTGCGCAAGACCCTGCCGCTGGAGGCTGCACTCGACGGCTATGACGGCTGGATCACCGGGCGCAAGCGCTATCAGGCCAAGACCCGCGCCACGCTGGAGTTCTTTGAACTCGAAGAGGCCACGGGCCGGATCAAGGTCAACCCGCTGGCCCATTGGGGGCCGGAGGACGTGCGCAACTACATGGAAGAGAACCGCCTGCCCAAGCACCCGCTGGTGGCGCAGGGCTATCCTTCGATTGGCTGCGCGCCCTGTACGTCCAAGGTGGCGCCGGGCGAAGACCCGCGCGCCGGCCGCTGGCGCGGCCAACAAAAGGAAGAATGCGGCATCCATTTCGTGGATGGCAGACCCGTAAGAAACAAAGGCTGACCCGCTCAACCCCCGATTTGAAAGGACCGACACCATGTCGATTATCGTGACGGACCAAGGCTTTGGCCCCGAAACTTTTTCTGGCGAGATCCTCGATCTGGCCTCTGACACCGCGCCGGAAACGCTGACCGGGGCAGAGACCGCGGATATGATCCGCATCGACTTCCCCAGCTTTGCCGATGGGCGCGGCTTTACACTGGCGCGGCTGCTGCGGCTGCGCGGCTACAAAGGCCAGCTGCGCGCCCGTGGGCATGTGATTGCCGATCAATACGCCATGGCGCGCCGGTCGGGCTTTGACGAGGTCGAGATCGAAGACGATCTGGCCGCGCGTCAGCCCGAAGACCAATGGCTGGCCCGCGCCGATTGGCAGGCGCACGACTACCAGGCACGTATGCGCGGAACGTCTGCTGCGTGATCATCGCCCTGATTTCAGGCGCGGTCCAAATCTTTTTCAAAAGATTTGCAAATTCCTTGCAAGGAATTTGACCCGCTGCGCCCAGAGGTCACCTTTCACCTGATACAGATCAAAGCTATGGATAAGGTGCCGGTTTAAACAGATCGGCAAAACGCAATATGACAGAGATGACCCAAGTGACCGACGCCACCGCCGCCCCTGCTCCGAAAAAGATGGCCGTCCCGGACGCCCAGACCGTGACCGAAGTCAAACATTACACGGATCGCCTGTTCTCCTTCCGTTGCACGCGCCCCGCGACCATGCGCTTTCGGTCGGGCGAGTTCGTGATGATCGGCTTGATGGGCGACCCCGACCCCAAGACCGGCCGCCAAAAGCCGCTTTTGCGCGCCTATTCCATCGCCTCGCCGTCCTGGGACGAAGAGCTGGAGTTCTATTCGATCAAGGTGCAGGACGGCCCGCTGACCTCCAAGCTTCAGCACATCAAGGTCGGGGATGAAATCATCCTGCGCCCCAAGCCCGTCGGCACCCTCGTGCATGACGCACTGCTGCCCGGCAAGCACATCTGGTTCTTTGCCACCGGCACCGGCTTTGCGCCCTTTGCGTCCCTCCTGCGCGAGCCGCAGACTTACGAGGATTACGACGAGGTCATCATCACCCACACCTGCCGCGAGGCCGCCGAGCTGACCTATGGCCGTGAGCTGATCGAGAGCCTCAAGGACGATGAGCTGCTCAACGAAGTCATCGGCGAAGGCTTCTGGAAGAAAATCAAGTACTACCCCACCACGACCCGCGAAGAGAGCGCCAAGATGGGCCGCATCACCGATCTGATGCGCTCGGGCGAGGCCTTTGCCGATCTTGGCGTGGCCCAGATCAACCCGGAAACCGACCGCGCGATGATCTGCGGCAACCTCGCCTTTAACCTTGAGCTCAAGGAGATGCTCGAAGAGTACGGGCTGGAAGAAGGCGCGAACTCCGACCCCAAGCACTACGTGGTGGAAAAGGCGTTCCTCGACTGATCCTGTCGCAAGACACCAAAAATCCCGCCGAGCGCTGGCTCTGGCGGGATTTTTTATGCGCTCTCTATAAGTGTAGTCCCCACGAAAAAGCCCCGCGCGAGCGCTTCGCACGGGGCTGTTTTTGCAGAGCAACGGGGCTTAGAGGCCCAGCATCTCTTTGAGCTTGTCCAAAGCGGCTTGCGGCACCTCGGGGTTGTCCTTGATGGTTTCCAGCACCGTCTTGGCACCGGTTTTGGCCATCATGTTCAGCTCGGAATTGTCGATGTAGTCCGCAACCTTATCGTAGTCGAACCCTTCGGGGGTCAGCAGTTCGGTGATCGCAGGGGCTGCGGTCTCTGCATCCGCCCCGGTGACCGCGTCCAGCGCGTCCTGAGCGGCCTCGACACCGGCATCGACGGCCTCGACAGCCGCGTCACCTGCCGCCGCAGCGGCATCAGCAGCAGCATCCACGGTGGCATCAGCGGTTTCGGCAACGGCTGCGCCTGCGTCAGCGGCAGCATCGGCGGCGGCATCCACAGCCTCTTGGGCGGCATCTACGGCAGCATCGGCCGCTTCGGCACCCGCCTCAACGCCAGCATCCGCCGCAGCGGCGGCCGCATCGGCAGCGGCATCAACCGCCTCGGCGGCGGCGTCCACTGCGCCCTCGGCAGCTTCGACCGCATCATCGGCCAAATCCCCGGCGGCATCGGCAGCGGCATCCACAGCCGCAGCCGCCTCTGCGGCAGCAGCATCCAGCGCGGCTTGCGCGGCTTCGGCAGCGGCGGCAGCTTCGGCCTCGGCAGCGGCGGCCGCTTCTGCTGCGGCAGCGGCAGCGGCTTCCGCTTCTGCGGCAGCGGCCTCTTCGGCGGCCAGCGCAGCGGCAGCTTCAGCTTCGGCCTTGGCCGCTTCTTCGGCGGCGGCGGCTTCTTCTGCGGCCTTGGCGGCTGCGGCTTCGGCCTCTGCCTTGGCTGCTGCGGCGGCCTCTTCTGCGGCGACTTTGGCCGCTTCGGCAGCGGCGGCGGCCTCTTGCTGGCCGGTGTACCAAACATACCCGCCTACGGCGAGCGCCGCAGCGATAAGGATCGCGACGAGATTGCGCATCTTATCCCCCTGTTCATTGTTTACAGACACAACCCGATTGCTGCATCTTTCCCGCCAAGGATGTGCCGCGCCTGCTGCACCTGCACAAGGGGAAAACGCCGCAATGCAGCACCCCAGCGCGGTTTTGCCGCTTGAAACAAGGCGTTCAGAGGTTTACCTTGCGCCTTCGAGAGCAATTCCAAAAGGAGCATTCCAATAGCCCGCCGTCCGCACAACGCGCCTCCGCAGCGCGACACAGGCCCCCGCGTCAATGATCGCATCCGGGCAAACGAAATCCGGCTCATCGGAGCCGAAGGTGAGAACGTTGGGGTTGTGACCCCCGCGCGCGCCATGGAACTGGCAGAGCGCGCCGGTCTCGACCTTGTGGAAATTTCGCCCAACGCGACCCCGCCGGTCTGCAAGATCATGGATTTCGGCAAGTTCAAATATGAACAGCAAAAGCGTGAATCCGAAGCTCGCAAAAAGCAAAAGATCATCGAAGTCAAAGAGGTCAAGTTCCGCCCCGGTACGGACGTCCATGACTATCAGGTGAAAATGCGCAATGTTCTCAAATTCTTGGAGAACGGCGACAAGGTCAAGGTGACCCTGCGTTTCCGTGGTCGCGAGATGGCGCACCAGGATCTTGGCCGCGACCTGCTGCAACGCGTGTCCGAAGACGTCAAGGAAATCGGCAAGGTCGAAAACATGCCCAAGATGGAAGGCCGTCAGATGGTCATGATGATCGGGCCGCTGCCGAAATGATCGGCGCCTAACCCAGACGACAAGAACCCGCCGCAGCCCGGCGGGTTTTTTTGTCGTGATCTTAACGAATAGGAGACCGGCATGTGGGACAAACGATATGCGCAGGATGAGTACGTTTTTGGCACCGCGCCTGCGCAGTTTCTCAGCGCGCATCCAGGGCTGATTCCCTCTGGCGCGCGGGTGCTCTGCGTGGCCGAGGGTGAAGGGCGCAACGCCACTTGGCTCGCGCAGCAAGGGTGCCGCGTCACGGGTTTTGATGCCTCCAGTGTTGGACTCGAAAAGGCGCGCAAGCTGGCCACCGCGCGGGGCGTCGATCTTGATCTGCACCAATGCGGGATCGAAGACTGGGATTGGTCGCAGCCGTTCGACATGGTCGTCGGTGTGTTCATCCAGTTTGTCGGGCCGGACGCGCGGGCCGCCCTGTTCAAAGGAATGCGTCAAGCGCTCGCGCCGGGCGGGCGGCTGATGCTGCACGGCTACACGCCCGCGCAGGTCGCCCTGGGCACGGGTGGGCCGGGCCTGACCGAGAACATGTATACCGAAGACCTGCTGCGCGACAGCTTTGCCGACCTGCGGGTCTTGCGTCTGGCCAGCTATGAAAAAGAGCTGACCGAAGGGACCGGACACGCCGGACGCTCGGCCTTGATCGATTTCATCGCCGACGCGCCGGCCTGATCGGCTGCGTCAAGCTTCGCGCAGGCGGCCCCGGACGGGAATTTCCTTGAGCAAGCCGCCCACGCCCATCCCGGCAATGTCTCGCGGGGTCACCGGCACACCGCACAGCAGCCGTTCCAACACCCAGTCCGCACCATTGAGCGCCGGAGAGCGCGCGCACCCCGGCAGTCCAATGACAGGACATTCCTGTAAGCTACCGAAAAACAACAGGTTTCCGGGGTCGACTGGCATCCCGTAGTGGGTCACCTCGCCCCCCGCCATGCGCAGCGCTTCGGGCGCGACATCGTGCAGATCTGACGTGGCAGAGCCGGTGAGGATCAGCACCATATCGGCACTCGATGCGCGGATGGCCTCGGCCAGCGGTTCAATTTTGTGGGGCACGATCTGCGGCGCGCCAAGGGTCGCGCCCATGCGATTGAGCCGCTCTTGCGTAACGCGATGGCCTTTGTCGCCGGGCTCCGTGCCGTCCACGGTCGTTTGGATCAGATCGGCGGTTTGGCAGGTCACAGGGCGCAGGCGCAGGGCGCTTTGCCCGGCCAGACAGGCCGCTTCCAGCGCCGCTTGCGGCACCGCGTAAGAGATGATCTTGACCGTGGCGACCATGCTGCGGGTGTCGACGCGCTGCCATTCCGGGACGGTCGCGACAGTGATCATCGGGTGCAGCGCATTGAGCGCGTGAATGCGGTCTGGCAGGATCTCGACAACGCCGGGGGCCTGCGCGGTGATGTTCACCCGCCCCGTGGCGGCCCGGCCAAGCGTTAACCCTGCCCGGTCCGCATCAGGCACCAGCGCGCGGGCGAGTTTCTCTGCGGCGGCGTCCTCGAACAGATCGCCCGGTTCCAACTGCGCGGCGATGATTTCGCTCAGCCCCATCTCGGTCAGTTTAGCGAGGTCTTCGGCGGTCAGCACCGAGCCCTTCTTCAACTTTCCCTTGTGCAGCGCGATGGCGTGGGCCAGCACTGCACCTTCGGCCTGCGCAACCGGGAGGGGGCCGAACTTCATGCGCCTTTCCTTAGCACGCGGGTCATTTCGGACAGAATCGATACGGCGATTTCCGCCGGGCCGGACGCGCCAATATCCAGCCCGATGGGGCCGTGGATGCGGGCGATTTCCGCGTCGGAAAACCCGGCCTCCGTCAAGCGGGCCACCCGTTTCGCGTGGGTGCGCGTACTGCCCAACGCCCCGATATAAAAGCACTTTGACCGCAAGGCGCGATGCAGCGCTGGGTCGTCCAGCTTGGGGTCATGGGTCAGCAGAACCAGCGCCGTGCCCACGTCCAGCCCCAGCTGGTCGATCGCCTCGTCCGGCCAGTCGTCCACGATCCGCTCTCCGGGGAAGCGCGCGGCAGAGCCAAAGGTCTCGCGCGGGTCAATGATGACTGGATCATAGCCCGCAATGCGCGCCATGGGCAGCAGCGCTTGGGTGATGTGAACGCCGCCCACGACGATCAAGCGCAATGGGGGGTTGTGGATCGCGACAAAGGTCCGGCTGTCCTCTTCAAAGCCCGAACGGTCCATGCGAAAGCGCGGCTCGTGCCCGTCGGTGGCCAAATGCCGCGCCCCGCTGTCCAGATCGACCACATAGGCGACAGCCTCGCGGGCGGCGCGTTTGTTAACCAACTCTTCCAGCATGTCCTCGGGCAAAACCGCACCGACGGGTTCGACCAGCACGCGGATCGTGCCACCGCAGGCGAGGCCCACGGCAAAGGCGTCGCCGTCCGAGACGCCGAATTCCAACTCGCGCGCCTCGCCCGCCTCCAGCGCTTCGAGCGCCTCGACGATCACCGCGCCTTCGACGCACCCGCCAGAAACCGAGCCTTCGATTTCGGCGTCGCCAGAGATCGCAAGCTGACTGCCCACGCGGCGCGGCGCGCTGCCCCAGGTCTGGATCACGGTCGCAAGGACAGCGCCCTTGCCCGCCTTGTGCCACGCCAGTGCCTTTTCGGGAATCCCGTCGAATTTATCCATGGACTCACCTCCCTTTGAGGGAAATTTAACACCTGATGCGGCAGAGTCTCCCCCTGCGAAGGTGCTGTTTTGCGGTGCTGTGCCGTCGCTGCGGCGATCAGGCTGTGGGCGCCGTCACGTCGTGGGCATAGAGCCAGTCGAACTGATGCAACATCTTGTCGGGGGCGATACGGCCGATCATCCCCAGACCAAGATGCGCAACCCCGCGGATCAGCGGATTGCGCAGGTGATATTTCCACGCGTTGCCGTTGGCGGCGTCGATGGCACGGGACACACGCGGGCGGCGCAGCGCCTGATAGCCGGGCAGCCCACTCGGCCCATCCAGCTGTGCGGCCAGCACCCAGGCGTCTTCAAGCGCCATATTGGCCCCCTGCGCGAGGAAGGGCAGCGTGGGATGCGCGGCATCGCCCAAAAGGGCGACATTCTCGCCGTGCCAAATTTCGGCCACGGGATGGCGGAACAGACCCCACAGACCGGGATGCGCGACGCCCGCGAGTAAATCCGGCACCATCCCGCCAAAGCTGGCAAAGGCGCGGCGCAGATTTGCGGGGTCGTCTTGATGGCTCCACCCTTCATCGGCCCAGGCGGCGCGCTCTTCGACGGCGACGATGTTAACCATTTCCCCGCCGCGCAGCGGATAGGTCACCATGTGACGCCCCGGCCCCATGTGCACGCGCGCTTCGGACGGGTGGTTCACGCGGTTCGGCACCACGGCGCGCCACGCCACTTGGCCCGTGAAGAACGGCTGTGCCGCGCCATTGAGCAACGGGCGCAGGACGGAATGCAGACCGTCGGCGCAAATGATCTGATCGGAATGCACGGTGTCGCCGTTGCACAGATGCACGACGGGAACCGGCCCTGGCTCCACCGAACAGACCTTTTGCAACAACCGGATCGAAACGCCCGCCGCACGCGCGGCCCCGGCCAAAAGGTCAATCAAGTCAGCGCGATGCACGAACCGATAGCTCTGCGCGCTCGGCAGCTTTGTCAGGTCGAGCCGCAGCACCTCCCGCCCTGCACGGTAGTCGCGCAAGGACACCGCCTGCCCGGCTACGGACACATCGCGGAACGCCTCGCCCAGGCCCAAGGCTTCGATCACGCGCAACCCGTTGGGCGAGACCTGAATGCCGGCGCCGACCTCACGGATCGCTTCGGCCTGCTCCAAAACGCGCACCTCGGCGCCGCGCGCGCGCAACGCCAACGCGCAGGCCAAGCCGCCAATGCCGCCGCCGACGATGGTGATATTTCGACCGTTCAAAGACATGCCGCCCCTATGGACAAAAGAAAACGCCGAGGCAACCGCCCCGGCGTCCGATCTTGGTCTTAACCAACCCTAAGCAAGGGTTAATCGTCGCGGTGGACCTTTTCACGGCGCTCGTGGCGTTCCTGCGCCTCAAGGGTCATGGTCGCGATGGGACGCGCATCCAGACGCTTGAGCGAAATCGGCTCGCCAGTCTTTTCGCAGTAGCCGTATTCACCCTCGTCGATGCGGCGCAGCGCGGCGTCGATCTTGTTCACCAGCTTGCGCTGACGATCGCGGGTGCGCAGCTCCAACGCGCGGTCGGTTTCTTCGCTGGCGCGGTCGGTCACGTCGGGAATGTTCCGGGTGCCCTCTTGCAGCGTTTCAATGGTGTCGCGGCTGTCCGCAAGCAACTCGGCCTTCCAGTCCAGAAGCTTGCGCCGGAAATACTCCAGCTGCCGG
Source organism: Tropicibacter naphthalenivorans (assembly GCF_900176475.1). Lineage (GTDB taxonomy): Bacteria > Pseudomonadota > Alphaproteobacteria > Rhodobacterales > Rhodobacteraceae > Tropicibacter > Tropicibacter naphthalenivorans. The sequence continues at coordinate 242,074 of NZ_FWXX01000005.1, read as the reverse complement.
TCATTCATAAAAGGTTCATCTTCGGCCGGGCGATAGTCGTCGGGCAAAAAGCTTTCTTGTTTCATTTCCGCTCCCTCTTCCTTGCCAATATCCGCCATGTCAAAATTCCTTAGATATCAGGCACCCCTAGGCGCTGCACTTAACCGAAGGTAGAGGGCTTGTCACGAGGCAAACCACCAGTTTTAGCGGTAACGCGGCACAATCTGCGGTCACTGATCGCGCGCGCGGCACAACCTGTCCCGAGCGCCCCGCAAACAAGCTGGACGTGAACAATACCGCGACCGAAAACCCCTTATAGGTGTATAACTTAACCTCGAAGAGGCGCTCTTTCTAAAGCGCAGTCGCGACGACTTGATCAAATTTATACCACGATTCGCCGTTGTCCAGCCCTTGCGGTGCGCTTGCATTGCGCCGCGCGGCTCTTTACCCCTTTGCCAACGACGAAGGAGACGAAAATGCGCTTTGACGGGACTGACGATTACGTCGCAACCGACGATTTGACCATGGCCGTGAACGCCGCCGTGGCGCTGGAGCGTCCGCTGCTGGTCAAGGGCGAGCCGGGCACGGGCAAGACCGAACTGGCGCGGCAGGTGGCCAAGGGCCTTGGGCTGCCGATGATCGAATGGAACATCAAATCCACCACCAAAGCGCAGCAGGGGCTGTACGAATACGACGCGGTCAGCCGCCTGCGCGACAGCCAACTGGGCGATGAGCGGGTCAACGACGTGGCCAATTACATCCGCAAGGGCAAGCTGTGGCAGGCCTTTGACGCCGGCGAAAAGGTCGTCCTGCTGATCGACGAGATCGACAAAGCGGACATCGAGTTCCCCAACGACCTACTGCAAGAGCTTGATAAGATGGAGTTTCACGTCTACGAGACCGGCGAGACGCTCCGGGCGCGCACCCGCCCCATCGTGATCATCACCTCGAACAATGAAAAAGAGCTGCCCGACGCGTTCCTGCGCCGCTGCTTTTTCCACTACATCAAGTTTCCCGATCCGGACACGCTGCGCAAGATCGTCGAGGTGCATCACCCCGGCATCAAGGAGTCTCTGCTGACCACCGCTTTGACCCAGTTCTTTGAGCTGCGCGAACAGCCGGGGCTGAAGAAAAAACCGTCGACGTCCGAGGTGCTGGATTGGCTCAAGCTGCTGCTGGCCGAGGATCTGACCGCCGACGATCTCAAGCGCGACGCCAAGACCGCCCTGCCCCGTCTGCACGGCGCTTTGCTGAAAAACGAACAGGATGTGCATCTGTTCGAGCGGCTGGCCTTTATGGCGCGGCGCGAGCGTTAATCGTTTCGCAACAGGTCTTAAAACGGCAAACGGCGGCGCATCCCCTCGCGCCGCCGACCACCGGTTCAACCTTTGCTGTGTCCCTTTGCGCGGGAACCTTGGTTAATGCCCCGCGTGGATCATACCCGCCTGGGCAAGGGCGCTGGCCAGACGCTGCGCCGCCTCCAGTTCTTCGGCGGTGTGGGCATCCAGCACCTGATCCATGCAGTATTCCGCCAATTGCGACTGCGTCACCACCGGCTCTTTCACCAGTTGCGGAACCTCGATGGGCGCCGGCGCCGGGGCGTCCGCTGGATCGGCCAAAGCCTGCGCCGTCGCCTCATCCACGAACATGTCGCCTTCGATCCCGGCGAACGCCTTGATCTTTTCGATACGCTCGTCCGTGCAATCCAGCAGCGCCGCCATGGCCGGAACCTTGCCCATGGGCACCGTCTCACCGACGTAGTCATAGGGCGCGCAATCGGAGCGTTTCAGCACGCGGTTCATCACCGGATCAATGACCGTCACGATGTCCGTGATCCCGCTATCCTTGCAATATTGCAGCGAGGCCGCCATCAGCTCACACGTCGCATAGCCCACCGAGTTGCGCGATTTGCCGCGATCCAACGCCTCGGTATCAACGCAAAAACGTGTAGATTCCCAGATGGTTGGGCTGCGCAGCGGCGGCTCACCGGCCAAGATCGAAGAGAACACATCCGACAGCATATGCGGCCCCGTCGTCTGCAAGGCGCGCACGCAGGACACCACGCGCCCTGCATCGTTGACGCCAATCACATAGGCCGGGTCAAGATGATCGAACTGGTCGATCTCCTTACCGTCGCGCACGTCCACTTCCCAGCCAAGGCGCCCGCCAAAGACGCGCGCCCGCAGCGCAAACATTTCATCCAAAAGCCGCGTGTAGCGGTCGCGGTTTACCCCATCGACAACAATAATCATGCCAAACCTCCGTTTTCCCAGTCGTTGGAGGAATGATCATGATTTATTAACAAAGATGCTATTGGGGAAATCCCGTATGGGGAAAACCCGTAGTCGTTGACGCGCTGTTAAAGAGGGTAAACCAACCCCAGCCCAATGGCGCGCCCCACCGCCTGCGACGTGGTCAACGCACCCAGCTTGGACCGCCCAGAGCGCAGGTGCACCTCGACCGTGCGGTTCGAAATGTTCAAGATGTCGGCCACGTCCTGCTGCGTCTTGCCCGCCGCGATCCATTGCAGGATCTCGACTTCGCGAGACGAAAGCGAGGGGTGCGACAAGACCCGCGTCAGCTCGTGCGAATGCACAACATGGTCATGAAGATGAACGGCCGCATTCTGCAATTCACCAAGAATCTTAGACTTCAGTTTAGACCACTCGTCATCCGAACAGTTGCGCGTGACGCTGAACAGCCCCACATCACCGAACGGTCCGCGGACCGGAATGGTCAGCCCCTGCTCGGCGATCCCGAAATCATGCGCCTCACGGAACACGGTTTTGAACGCCTCGTCGCCGCGCATCCTCTGCCAATCCACCGGCGCAATGCTGCGCGCAGCGGTGGTCAAAACCGGGTCGCGGGTCTGAAAACCTTGCTCGACGTAGCGCGTCTGCCACGCGTCAGGGTAGTTAACAACGCCATGTACGCTTTGCGCGATCGGGTTCATCCCGGCGTAGGCTGCATAGTCCAATTCATGCGTTTCACAGACCGAGTCCAAAAACGACCTTAGGTTGTTCTCTGGATAGGCCAGCTTGCTCAGATCAACGACGGACACGGGCGCCTCTTTCAGGGTATCAGCTCGACATTCTGTCAGAGCGGTTGATGACAAGTTTGTGTATGAACGACCCGCGTGGCAACCACAAAGAGGCATTTACTAAGCATTTACCGATCATTCCCAATAAATTTTAGGGGATCAGAGATCGACAGCCTCACGGACTACGGCTGTTGTGCTTTGAAAGCGCAGGGGTTTTGCCGCGAACTGTCCGCCGCGTGATGAGATGTGCAACCGTGATGTAACCCGTTAACACTTTCGCTCGTTAGCGCAAATACCGCCGGTTCACCCTAAACCTTCGAAGCAAATTTGTGACGATCCAGCCAAATCTGCTGCAAAGGTGTGGCTGATTTGGTCTGCGCCCTTCCCGTCCTCCGCGCCAGACCGAGACCTCCAACCAAGATGCAAAACACAACTCAAAACAGAGTTGAGGGCGTGGCTTGGCGGGCGGGCCGCTGCCCCAAAGGGGCGGCCGGGGCGCCTGAAAAGCAGCCCTCCCCCCTTCCCAATTCCGCCAAGCCGATGCTCTGAACTCGTTAACGATTGCGGCGATCCACTGCTCCTGGTCCTCACCTACGACATTCTTCGCGTGTTCTCCGTGCTGACCTTGGCTTTTTGCTTGGCCCCACCGGCAAGGCCAGAGCTGACCATCGCCACCATATCGGCCCTCAAATTGCTGGCATTTCCCGCGCAAACGCTGATCGTGCTGGGTGCGGCAGCCCCGTCCGGCGCCATGGCTTTACGCTGGAGCTGCTGCGCGGCGTGCGCACCGATCAAATCGCGCCGATGATCGTCCGGCCCTCAACCTTGTCGCTGTTTTCACTGGTTTGGCTGGCATAAACGTCATCTGGCACCTCGCCCCGAAAACCGCCAAACCTGCCCTAGCGTCAGGCAACAATCTGCCCCAATGCCGCCACTGTTAACCGACGTTAAGATACAATTAATACTGCCAATTTGACTAAATTGTTGCAGCATTGCACGACCTAACCCATTGAATTCAAACAATCCATCCGCACGCATCCCGTGTGTGGGAAAAAATTCAAATGCGTAGATTAACGCTCTGTCCAGAAACCTCACTTATGCCCTATAGTGTCCAAACAGAGGACAGAAAAACACCGGATGCTGCAGGGCATCTGAGTTAAACAATCGAGCAGGCAGGCTTTAAAACGTGTCCCAAGCGACGGCCCTTATCGTGCGCGCCTTGCGTGCCGAAGACGAACCCGTGTGGCGTGAGCTCTGGAAAGGCTACCTGGCCTTTTACGAGAGTACGGCAACCGACGCGGTCTACGCTTCGACATTTGCGCGCCTTCTTGGCGATGATCCGCGCGATTTCAACGCGTTGGTCGCCGAGATCGATGGCCGTGTCGTGGGGCTCACGCACTACCTCTTTCACCGCCACGCGTGGAAAATCGAAGAGGTCTGCTATCTCCAAGACCTTTACGCCTTGCCCGACGTGCGCGGCAAAGGCGTGGGGCGCGCATTGATCGAAGGCGTCTATGCCGCCGCCGACCAACATGGCGCACCAACTGTCTACTGGATGACTCAGGAGTTCAACGAAACCGCCCGCCAACTCTATGACCGGATCGGCGTCGTTACCCCCTTCATCAAGTATCAGAGGCCATAATGCGCAGAACTCGCCAGTTACTTTTGCCGCTGTACCTGTTCCTCGGCGCCTGTATGCCGGTTGCCCCCAGCGACACCGCCGCAACGCGCGCCGCCTCTGACGCGATCGAAGCGCCCTCTGGGATGCCCCCGATGAAAAGCTTTTCGGTGCCGCGCCCGGCGCAGCCCGTGGCCTCGAATTCCGACATGGCACGCGACTTCCTCGATCTGGCGTTTACGCTGGAATCCGGGCGCAGCCTGTCGACCTTTACCCGCTTTGATGGCCCGATTTCGGTCCGCGTGACGGGCGCGCCGCCCGCGTCCCTGGGCCCGGATCTGAACCGCCTGCTGCACCGCTTGCGCACCGAGGCCGGCATTCCCATCAAGCTGACCAACACGGCATCCGCGAATATCACCGTTCAGGCGGTCACCCGGTCGGAAATCCGTTCGGCTCTGCCCACGGCGGCCTGTTTCGTGGTGCCAAATGTCACCTCGCTCAAGGAATACAAGGCCAACCGCCGCACCCGCAAAGTGTCGTGGTCGCAACTGAAAAAGCGCGACAAACTGGCGATTTTCCTGCCGAACGATGCCTCGCCCCAAGAGGTGCGCGACTGCCTGCACGAAGAGTTGGCCCAGGCCATCGGCCCGCTGAACGATCTGTACCGCCTGCCCGACAGCGTCTTTAACGACGATAACGTGCACACCGTGCTGACCGGCTACGACATGACGATCCTGCGCGCCTACTACGACCCGGCGCTGCGCACCGGCATGACCCGCAATCAGGTCGCTGATCGCCTGCCGGAAATTTTCGCCCGCATCAATCCGCGTGGAGCGTCCGCCTCGCCCAAACGCCTGTCCAAGACCCCGCGCATCTGGATCGACGCCGTGCAAACCGCGCTTGGACCGGGCGCGAACCCGGCGCAGCGCCGCGCCTCTGCGACCGAAGCGCTCAAGGTTGCCACGGCCATGGGCTGGAACGATCACCGCCGGGCGTTTTCGCACTACGCCATGGGCCGCCTGCTGCAAGCCACCGATCCCCAGGGCGCCCAGGACCATTTTGTCCTTGCACAACGGTACTTTGGCCAATCCCCTGACACCGCGTTGCACCGCGCCTATGTCGCCTCTCAGCTGGCCGCCTACGCCATCTCTGCCGGCCGCGCCAACGATGCGCTGTACCTGCTGACCCCGCATCTGGACACCGCAGCGCGCCATGAGAACGCCGCCCTGCTCGCCACGCTCATGATGCTGAGCGCCGAGGCGCTGGAATTGGCAGGCCGCGTCACCGAAGGCCGCAAAGTCCGACTGGACAGCCTTGGCTGGGCGCGGTACGGGTTCGGCTCGGAATGGGCCGTGCGTGCGAAACTGCGCGAAATCGGCTCTCTCAACCCCGCAAGACGGAGAAGCGGAGCCCTATGATCGTCATCTTTGCAGCCCTCCTTGGCGCCATCATTGGCGGCACCACTGCCCGCCGCCGCAAAGGCAATAAGCTGGACATTCTGCAATATGCCACGATCTATATGATCGCTTTCGCTCTGCTGGGTATGATCGCGACCGTCATCTTGGAAAAGAACCTCTGAGGCTGGCCGAAACCAGCCCCAGCGATCCGCCCCCTCAATGATCTTGCGCCTCCATTTTTGATCCTCCCTTCCCTGTCTACGACGGGTTCAGGATCGAAAATCCCGGTAAACAAAAAGTAAATTTGGCCGCTCCCCTATACGAAATGGGTAGCGGCTTAGCCTTTCGGACCCGCGCCTGTTGGTGTTGCGCCCTTTGCGCCCGCCCCCTACAACAGGCGCATGTTTGTTCCATTCTTCGAAACCCTGCGCAGCAATGGCGTGCCGGTCTCTTTGCGCGAATACCTGTCCTTTCTCGAAGGGCTGACCGTGGGTCTGGCCACCTATGATGTGGATGCCTTTTACTACTTGGCGCGCGCCGCCATGGTAAAGGATGAGCGCCATCTTGATCGCTTTGACCGCGCGTTTTCCCAGTCTTTCCAAGGGCTAGAGGCAATCACGCCCGAGCAGGTCCTTGACGCCGTCGATCTGCCCGAAGAGTGGCTGCGCAAGATGACGGAAAAGCATCTGAGCGACGAAGAAAAGGCCCAGATCAAGGCGCTCGGAGGCTTTGAAAAGCTGATGGAGACGCTGAAAAAACGTCTCGAAGAGCAAAAGGGCCGCCATCAAGGGGGCAACAAATGGGTCGGCACAGGCGGCACCTCGCCGTTTGGCGCCTACGGCTACAACCCCGAGGGCGTGCGCATCGGCCAAAAAGAGTCGCGCCATAAGCGCGCCGTCAAGGTTTGGGACAAGCGCGAGTTCAAGAACCTCGATGACAACATCGAGCTCGGCACGCGCAACATCAAGGTCGCGCTCAAACGCCTGCGCCGCTGGGCCCGCGACGGCGCGCACGAAGAACTCGATCTGGATGGCACGATCCGCGCCACCGCCGAGCATGGGTATCTTGACGTGCAAACCCGCCCCGAACGGCGCAACGCTGTGAAAGTGTTGTTGTTTTTCGATATTGGCGGCTCGATGGATCCTTATATCAAGATTGTCGAAGAGCTGTTTTCCGCAGCCCGCGCCGAATTCAAACATCTTGAGCATTACTATTTTCATAACTGCCTTTACGAAGGCGTCTGGCGCGACAATCGGCGGCGCTGGGATGCACAGACCCCGACGTGGGAGGTCCTCAACACCTACGGGCCTGATTACAAATGTATTTTTGTCGGGGACGCCTCTATGTCGCCCTATGAAATCGCCTATGCCGGTGGGGCAAATGAGCATTGGAATCAAGAGGCCGGACAGGTCTGGCTGTCGCGGGCCCGCGCGCAGTGGGGCGATCATCTGTGGATCAATCCGGTGCCCGAAAGTCATTGGAAATACACGCAAAGTATCCAGATGATCCGCGAGATTTTTGACGACCGCATGGTCCCCATGACGCTTGAAGGGATTGATCGCGGGATGCGTCTTTTGGGGCGGTAAGTCTAAAGTTTTTTGTATTTTTCGGGCCTGCTTTAACGCGGTCAAAACGCTGGACGCTGCATTGATATGGCGGCGAACCCAGCGGAGTAGATCATGTCCCTGAGATTCAGGATATTTCTCGCAATTCTTATCAGTGCAGTGATTTCTGCCCTGTTGGCGGCTGTGCCCTTGTACCTTGGATCGCAGAAACTGGCCCAAGAGGGGGGCGATCGTGAATTTCGCCAGATCCAGGGTCGGCTCGAAGCGTCGATGGCCGACCGCGTACAAACCGCCCTGTCCATGGCGACGGTCGTTGCGGCCATGCCGCGGGTGCAGCGCGCCGTCGACAAACAGGATACCAAGGGCTTGCACCGCTTGTTCGTCAAGAATTTCGGCGAGGTCTCAGCTTCGACCGGGGTTGCGCAGTTCCAGTTTCATTCGCCTGATGCGATTTCGATCCTGCGGGTCCACAAACCCGATCTGTATGGCGATGATCTGTCCGGCTTTCGCCGCTTGGTGGTCGCAGCCAACCAACAGCAGCGGGCCTTGGCCGGGCTGGAACGTGGGCGCGCGGGCCTTGGCATTCGCGGCATCGCGCCGGTGCGTCAAGGCAACGATCATGTGGGCACGGTGGAATTTGGGCTGCGGTTCGACAGCGCCTTTCTAGAGGACATCTTTGCCGAGGGGAAAAGCAGCGTCGAAATGTACCTGCTACCGGACGATTCGATCGCTGATTTCTCTAGCGATGACAGCGGCTTGCAACGCGTAACAGCCTATTATGATGGCCCGCCCCTACTAAGCGCGTCCGACATCGAAAAGGCATTACAGGGCGATCCCCTGAGGAAAAACTTCCCCCTGAATGACGCACCCGCCGCCGGACAAGCCTATGTCGTCAATGACTTTTCCGGAAAACCGGTGGCCATCGCGCATATCATCATCGACCAGACCAGCCTGAACGCCATCACCGACGCCGTCCTCTGGCAAAGCTTGATCGGCATCGCGGTGGCGCTCGGGATCACGACTTTGCTGGCGTTCATCTTTGGCAGGCAGCTGACGCAAAAGCTGACCCTTGTGATGGATCGCATGAGCGACTTGTCGCAAGGCAAGACAGACATCGCGCTTGACGATTTGGCCCGCGAAAAGGGCGAAATCGGGCATATGGCGAACCGCCTCGTCGTGTTTCGCGATGGGCTGGTGGAGGCGGAAACCTTGCGCACCCAGCAGACCGAGGTTCAGGCACAACAAAGCCGCGTCGTCAAAGCGCTGGAAACGGCGCTGCGCCGGGTCGCCAAGGGCAACCTCGACGCCGCCATCACCGAAGATTTTGGTGCCGATTACCAACAGCTTATGGCCGATTACAACCATGCGATCGCGCAGCTGCGGGACGTGATCACAGCGATTGCCCAATCCGCCCAGGCGGTCAGCGAAAGCGCGGACCATATCAGCAATTCGACGGACGATCTGTCCAACCGGGCCGAGCACACCGCCGCAACGCTGGAAGAAACCGCCGCCGCGCTGCAACATGTGACATCGGCCGTCTCCGACAGCACCGCCGGAGCGCGCGCCGCCAACGACAGCGGGCAAAGCGCCATCAATAAGGCCCGCGCCGGGGCGGACATCGTATCGGGCACCGTTTCCGCCATGACCGAGATCGACAACTCCGCCAAGGAAATCTCTCGGATCAGCGACATAATTGATGACATCGCCTTTCAAACCAACCTCTTGGCCGTCAACGCCGGGGTCGAAGCGGCGCGTGCGGGGAACGCTGGCAGTGGCTTTGCTGTTGTCGCCGCCGAGGTACGATCGCTGGCCCAACGCACCACCGAAGCCGCGCGCCAGATCAAAACCTTGATCTCCACGTCCGGCGAACGCGTCCAGCATGGCGTGCAATTCGTGAATGAAACCGGCGCGGCCTTGGATGACATCCTTCATGCCGTCGAAGAGGTCACATCGCAAATCCGCCGGATCGCCGAGCTGTCAGAGGAGCAGTCCCAAGGCTTGAACGATGTGAACCTCGCGGTTTCTGAGCTGGACAAGATGACCCAAAAGAACGCCGAGATGTTCCAAAAATCCGCCGCCGACAGCCGTATCCTGTTGACCGAAGGTAAAAACCTCAAGGCTTTGGTTGGTCAATTCGAAGTCAGCGCGCAGTCTGGCTTCGCCACATCACCGCAGGTCGAGACAGAGCAAGCCGCTTGACCAAGATGCGCTCAGAACAGCAGCACTGCCTCTAGACCGCTGCTCTGCGTCACGCCAGACAGCAAAATCGTGTCACCTTCGGTCAAAGTCAGCAGCAGCCCAGCCTCTGTCGTCTGCGCCGCCGCAGCCAGATCAACGACCGACTGCCCGCCTAGATCGGCCCCAGTCAGCGAAATTTTATCGTAGCGCAAATCCAGATCCGCGATGGTGTCCTGTCCCGAACCGGCCTCAAAGACAAAAAAGTCCGCGCCGATCCCGCCGACCAGCCAGTCATCTCCTGCCCCCCCTATCAGCGTATCGTCATTGCCGCCGCCGTTCAGCTTGTCCCGTCCTGCGCCCCCGTCAAGCACATCATCGTGACGATTGCCGACCAAACGGTCGTCTCCCGCGCCGCCCAACAGGGTATCCGCGTAACTACCCCCTTTAAGGAAATCGTCCCCTTCGCCGCCAACCATCAAATCAGCGCCGCCGCCGCCCTTGAGCGTATCGCTGCCCAGCCCACCCAGCAGAGTGTCGCCATGACGCTGGCCCACGATCGAGTCGTCACCAGCACCGCCATCGATCGAATCCCACTGACGCCCGCCCCGCAATGTATCGTTGCCAGCATCGCCAAATATGGTGTCGTCGCCACCATCGCCCCAGGCTTGGTCATCCCCATCACCGCCAGAAATATGATCCGCACCCCGGTCTGCATCCAGCGTATCGTCGCCGTCCCCCGCGGTCAGCGTGTCGTCCCCATCGCCGGCATAGAGCGCATCGGCAGACACGCCGCCCATCAGCGAATCGTTCCCCGCCTCGGCGTAGATGATACCGCCAACATCCGGGGCCAGCACGACTTCGTCGCTGTCGTCGCCGAACCAAACGTCCCTGGGCCCACCGTGGTTAATCATCGACAGATCATAGATGCTCGGCAACGGAACGCCGGTCTCATACGGGGCATCAAACAGCGCGACCCATTCCCCGGAGGCCGCGTAAGCGTAGAGCATGGTTCCGCTCGCGCCATCGTCCGCCTTAAGGAACAGTGTCCCATTCAAAAAGAAAAGGCCGTCGGCTTCGATCCCGATCCCGTCCGGTAGATCGAATGGGCGCAACAATCCGTTGTTCACGACGTAAACTGCGGAAGCGTCATAAGAATTCCGGGTCCACGTCGCCTCTTGGGTGTCGAAATTCACCACAAAGCTGGGCGTGTCTAGGGTCCCGTCAGCGCCGAAACCTGTCGACGTGTGGATTACGCCCGCGGCGTCCATGCGGAACCAAACCGTCTCTGCGTCATCCTGAAAGTAGACGTCTTCCCCGACCCGAAGGAAAACGGCGCGCACCAACCCGTTGGCGCTTCCCGGATTTGCGTCCAGCGCAAGGGACAAACCATCCGCGTCCAACCGAAACAACTCTCGACCCACGTCTTGCGTCACGGCGGTAAAATAATGCGCCCCGTTTTGCGTGAACTCATAAGACGGGCTAGACGACCAAAACCCCGGATCCAGATCCTCCACAATCGTCCAGACGCCATCGACCAGTTCCCACAGTTCTTTGCCGTAGGTCGAGGTCCCTATGTTTGCAAAAAGGCGGTCCTGCAGAACAAAGACGTTCGAAACAGACGCACTGCTGATCGCCCCCTCGAACTGATCGTAAATCCGATACTGGGCTTGCGCTCTGTCGATGCCAATCAGCTGCCCGTTATAATTGCCATCCACCTCGGCGATAATCAGCGCCTCGCTTTGATACTTTCCGGCAAAGCGCGCCGAAGTGATCGTGCTTATACCGCCGAAGAATTCCGAGAACGGTTCAAATGTGCCGTCTGAAAACAAGACCGTCGGCATCCCCGACAAGGAAATAAGGTAATCCGACGTCTCCAGGCTATGGACGGTTTTATCCAAGTCAAAAAAGGAAGACTCCGCGCCCGGTTCAATGTCCTGAAACAACGAGACGGTGAAATCGTCATTCAATTCATAGACTTCGTAGCCGACATCCTGTGGACCTGCGACCTTGCCCGACACGAGAATCCGCTGAAACTCGCTATAAAGCGCGGAAGAGGCCGTGAAACTCTGGCCATCGGGACCGGAAATAATGCGGAACTGGCTGCTTTGATGATCAAAGAGGTACATTCCGCTGGGCCCCTGATTCAAATGCGCCCGAAAAACCGTACGCCCAAGACCCTCGATCCACATAAAACGCCCCTCCAAACCAATTCAGCCAAAGGGTACATCCGCACACTCAGACTGACAATAACGCAGTCCAGTTCCGGAAAATGGTAGAGCAAAACAAGGTGGAATGGTGGGTGATGAGAGGCTCGAACTCCCGACATCTTCGGTGTAAACGAAGCGCTCTACCAACTGAGCTAATCACCCGCCGTGCGGTGGATTTAGCGAAAGCCAGCCCCGCGCGCAAGACCGTTTATCCGGAAAAATCCCAAGTTTTTGCGGCCACCCAACCCGCCAAAACACTCGCCCCAGTACGACGAAAGCGCACCCGTCTTAGGTGCGCTTTCTGGAATTCTGGTGGGTGATAAGGGATTTGAACCCCTGACATCTTCGATGTGAACGAAGCGCTCTACCACTGAGCTAATCACCCGGTAGAGCGGCTTCTAACCTCACTCTGCGGCGTGCGCAAGAGGGTCCGTGTCAGAAATTTCATCCGTCTGCGGCTGACGCACGCGGGCGTTGATAATCTGGCCGTTGTCACCCTTTTTCATACGCGTGACCTTGAGTTTACCCAGCGGCTGGAGGTTCAATTCGCGCCCTTCTGCAAGTGCCTCGCCCAGAATCGCCAGAACAGCTTCGATCGCCGGTTTCGCGTCGCGCTTTTTCACGCCGCTGCGCTCGACCGCCATTTCGATCAGCTCGCGCTTTTTCAGCTCGGGCTGTTCGGTCAACTCGACGATGTCCGCGGTCGGCATCGTGGTTTCCGCCGGGGTCGGCTCGCCGGTCAGCTCTGCCAGGACCTCTTCGGCCTTGGGCGTCTTGGTCGATGCTGCCGCGCTGGACGTTTTACGAGTCGACGTCGTCCGACGCCGCGTGGTCGTCTTGGTTTCAGTAGCCATGTGCCTGTCTCTGCTCTTTGTGTGATGCCACGTCGTTGCGCGCGGCTTGGCGTTATCGCCTAAGATTAACTTTAACCGATTTTTCCACCGATTTCCAGCACTTGCTTGACTCGGCGGAAAATCGCGCAAGGATAAAATCTGTTTTCTGAGCACCAGGGGGGATTTCAGATGAAAAAGATTGCTGCCGCGATCGCCATGTCCACAATTGCCGCCAGCGCCACCGCCGGCGGGCTTGAAGAGCCGCAGATGGAGGCGCCGATCATCGTCGAAGCCGCGGCCTCCAGCAGCGCGCCGAGCGCCGAAGTCGTGATGATGTTGGCCTTTCTGACCGTTTTCGGAGCGGCTGCCTCGCACTGAACACCGGTCTCTCAGACACACAAAAACGCCGCGCCCATTTCAGAGCGCGGCGTTTTCTTTGTTCTATAGCAAAGGCTTAGTGCGCGGTTGCCCCCACATCGACGCCGCCCTGTTTGGCCGCCGCAGCAGCTGCCGCCGCTTCTTCGGCCTCTTCGTCCCATTCGATGGGCTCGGGCTTGCCGATCAAAGCCATCTCAAGAACTTCGGACACGTGTTTGACCGGAATGATTTCCAGCCCCTCTTTCACGTTGTCCGGCAGCTCGGCCAGATCTTTTTCGTTCTCTTCGGGGATAAAGACCGTCTTGATCCCGCCCCGCAGAGCCGCCAGCAGCTTTTCCTTGAGGCCGCCAATGGCCGAGGCGTTGCCGCGCAGGGTAACCTCGCCGGTCATGGCAATATCCTTGCGCACCGGCAGCCCCGTCAGCACCGACACAATCGCTGTCACCATCGCCAAACCAGCCGAGGGGCCATCCTTGGGCGTCGCGCCATCGGGCACGTGCACGTGGATGTCCATCCGGTCAAAGCGCGGCGGCTTTACCCCGATCTGCGGCGCAATCGAGCGCACATAAGAGGACGCCGCGTCGATCGATTCCTTCATCACATCGCCGAGTTTCCCGGTCGTCTTCATACGGCCCTTGCCCGGCAGGCGCAGCGCCTCGATGTGCAGCAGATCACCGCCCACCGACGTATACGCCAGCCCGGTGACCACACCGACTTGGTTGTCCTCTTCGGCCAGACCGTAACGGTATTTCTTAACGCCAAGGAAATCGTCAAGGTTTTCCGGCGTCACAGTCACCTGCTCGGCCTCTTTCTTAACGATCTTGGTCACCGCTTTACGCGCCAGCTTGGCCACTTCGCGTTCAAGGTTCCGCACCCCCGCCTCGCGGGTGTAATAGCGGATCACATCGGTCAGTGCCTCGTCGGTCACCGCGAACTCTTTCTTTTTGAGCCCGTGGTTCTTGACCTGCTTGTCCACGAGGTGACGCTTGGCGATTTCCAGCTTTTCGTCCTCGGTGTAGCCGGACAGCGGGATGATCTCCATCCGGTCCAGCAGCGGCCCAGGCATGTTATAGCTGTTCGACGTGGTCACGAACATGACGTTCGACAGGTCGTATTCCACCTCAAGATAGTGGTCCACGAAAGTCGAATTCTGTTCGGGATCAAGCACTTCGAGCATGGCAGAGGCCGGGTCGCCACGGAAGTCCTGCCCCATCTTGTCGATCTCGTCGAGCAGGATGAGCGGGTTCGTGGTCTTGGCCTTTTTCAACGCCTGAATGATCTTGCCGGGCATCGAGCCAATGTAGGTCCGGCGGTGACCGCGGATCTCGGATTCATCGCGCACGCCGCCAAGGCTGATGCGGATGAACTCGCGCCCCGTGGCCTTGGCCATCGACTTGCCCAGCGAGGTTTTACCAACGCCCGGAGGGCCAACGAGGCACAGGATCGGCCCCTTCAGCTTTTGCGAACGCGCCTGCACCGCAAGGTACTCGACGATGCGCTCTTTAACCTTGTCCAAGGAATAGTGATCAGCGTCGAGAATGTCCTGCGCGCGGTTAAGGTCTTTCTTAACGCGGCTCTTGGTCCCCCACGGGATCGACAGCATCCAGTCCAGATAGTTGCGCACCACGGTCGCTTCGGCGGACATGGGCGACATGTTCTTGAGCTTTTTCAGCTCGCCCTCGGCCTTTTCCTTGGCCTCTTTGGACAGCTTGGTGTTGGCGACTTTCTCTTCGAGTTCCGCCAGTTCGCCTTCGCCATCCTCGCCGTCGCCAAGCTCCTTCTGAATGGCCTTCATCTGCTCATTCAGGTAGTACTCGCGCTGTGTCTTCTCCATCTGGGATTTGACGCGGGTCTTGATCTTTTTCTCGACTTGCAGAACCGACATCTCGCCCTGCATCAGACCATAAACCTTTTCGAGACGCTCAGAAATGCTAAGCGTTTCAAGCAGTTCCTGCTTTTGCGGCACTTCGATGCCGAGATGGCCCGCGACGAGGTCAGCCAGTTGCGCAGGCTCGGTCGCCTCGCCAACGGCGGCCAGCGCCTCTTCGGGGATGTTTTTCTTCACCTTGGCGTAACGCTCGAACTCTTCGGCGACGGTGTGCACCAAGGCTTCGATCGCGGCTGCATCGCCGGGCATTTCGGTCAGGTAATCGGCCTTGGCCTCGAAAAACCGATCGTTTTCAAGGTATTCGGTGATGCGCACCCGGCTTTGCCCCTCGACCAGCACTTTGACAGTGCCATCGGGCAATTTCAAAAGTTGCAGCACGTTGGCCAGCACACCAGCCTTGTAAATGCCATCGGTTTCGGGATCGTCCACGGACGGATCGATCTGGCTGGCAAGCAGGATCTGCTTGTCGTCGTTCATCACCTCTTCCAGCGCGCGCACAGATTTTTCGCGGCCCACGAAAAGGGGCACGATCATGTGCGGGAACACGACGATGTCGCGCAGCGGAAGCACCGGATAAGAGGGGTTGAGGGGCTGTTTCATGCTCGCGTTTCCTTGGTCTTGGCAAGACGGTCGCGCCCCGCTCAGCGGCAGCGGTTCACCGTCTCCGGTCATGCTTAGGGAGATGGGGGCATTTTAACGGTTTTCAACCCAAAGGCCCCTGCCCTTTGGCGCAGAATGGCGGTCTTGGCAGGGCGGCGCAAGGGCACATTTCGGGCGCTTTGGCCTACCCACGCCTGTCAGATGGGCGGTTGCCAGAAAAACCGTTGGTTTCAAGGGGGCTAGCCAGCGCCGGATCAATAAAATGCGACACGAATTTTGTGAGCGCCGAACGCCCTTTGATCGCGGCACGCGGCAGCGGATTGATACATGATTGATTGCATCAATTCCGCACAAAGTCCTAAATTTTCGTTGTAAAATTTGAAGATTTCGCAAAGCCAGATATATCAATCTTCAGAAAAGCTTCATTTTACCTAACCAGTGAAATGCCCTACCCAACCGTCAGAGCAACCCCGAGGACACCATGTACGACGCCCCGACCGCGCTGACCCGCCTTGATCCTGCGCTGATCGCAACCCGTCCGGCGCGCGCATCTCGTGCCTTTGTGACCCTCGTGACCAACGCCGATTTTGCGCTTGGCGCCAAAGCTTTGATGAATTCGCTGCGCTTGACCGGCACCGACGCCGATCTGGTTGTCCTGCACACCGCCGCCGTGCCCGACACCGCGTTAGAGCCGCTGCGCGCCATGGGGGTGCGCCTGATCCTGACCCATCATCTGCCGCTCTCTGACGCGTTTAACCATGCACACGCCAAGTCGCGCCTGCATGGCCGCGCCCCGTTCACCAAAGGGACCAAACCCAGCTTTCACACGCCGCTGGATAACTTCATCAAGCTTCGGCTATGGCAACTGGATTACCAGGCTTGCGTGTTCCTGGATAGCGATACGCTGGTGCTGCAAAACGTCGACAAGCTGTTCGATTACCCCGATTTTTGCGCCGCTCCGAACGTTTACGAAAGCCTCGCCGATTTCCATCGCATGAACTCTGGCGTCTTTGTGGCCCGGCCCTCGGCTCAGACCTTTGCGCAAATGCTGGCCCGTCTCGATACGCCGGGCGCGTTCTGGAAACGCACCGATCAGACTTTTCTTCAGGACTTCTTTCCAGACTGGCACGGCCTGCCGATCTTTTACAACATGCTTCAATACTGTTGGATCAACCTGCCGCAACTCTGGGATTGGAACAACATTAAGATCGTGCACTATCAGTATGAAAAACCTTGGCAAAAAGACCATGCAAAGGCACATCAGCTGCGCCCGTTGATCGACCTTTGGCACAGCTACGCCGAAGGCAATATGCCCGATCTCAGCCGCCTTCCGAACGCCGCATGAGGATCGCCCTGACCGGAGCGTCGGGCCTGGTTGGCCAGTTTTTGCTGCGCGGTCTGGCGGGTGAGGTGACGACGTTTGGCCGGACCAAGGCGTCTGACAGACACGTCACGTGGGATCTTGCAGATCAAGACATTGACCTGTCAGGGATCGACGTGCTGATCCATGCCGGCTTTACCCATGAACCCGGCAAATATCGCGGTGGTGAAGGCAACGATCCACAAGGATTTGTGCACGCCAATCTACACGGCACTCAGCGCCTGTTCCGCAACGCCGCCAAGGCGCATGTGCAGACGGTGATCTTTTTGTCGACGCGCGCCGTGTTTGATGATGTGCCGCAGGGCACGCCGCTGACCGAAGAGCTGCAACCGCGCCCCTCCTCGCTTTATGGTCAAGTGAAAGTCCAATGCGAACAGGATCTTAGCGCCCACCGCTTTCGCGGGATTGCCCTGCGCGCCACGGGCGTTTACGGGCCGGGCCCACAGCACAAGTGGCGCCCCCTGTTCGACGACTACCAAAGCGGGCGCCCTATTCCCCCTCGACGCGGGACCGAAGTGCATGGCACTGATTTGGCCGAGGCCTGCAACCTCCTGATCCAAAATGATATTTCCGGGCCGGTTCATGCGTCGGATATTGTGGTCGATCGCCATGATTTGCTGACCGAGGTGCAAATGATCACCGGCAATCCCGCCGCCCCGCCGCCGCCCGCCGGCACACCCGTAAAGCCGCTGATCTGCGACAAGCTGACCAATCTTGGTTGGCGTCCGGGTGGCTGGGATCTGCTGCGCAGCGATCTGAGCGAGATGCTCCGTTAAATTCTGTCACGCCGCCCGCACATGGGCCTCGGCAATGGCCGCGAGCAGCGCGCCGATCATCGCCTGCTGATCCGCGGTAAAGCCTTGATCTGCTGACGTTTCCTGCCTCAAATCATCGGTCTCGAACAACGCCTCGTCCTTGGGGAAATAGCGCTGGCGCACCGCCTCATTGCTGGCGGCATAGTAATCCATCAAGGCACGCGCCTGCGCGGCGGACAACAGCCGCGCCTGACGCCCCAAATCGCCGCAGCGCGCCTCAACCGCCTTGCGCAAGCGCGCCACATCATAGCCGCCTGCGGCCTTTAGCAAGTGCAGCATAGTCAGCATTTCATCGCTGGGCGAGGCGTTGATCGGCGCGGCGCGCAGCTCATGTGGCACATGAGAAACACCTAGCAGTGCATTGAAATCGCTTATTATATCTTCGTCTTTCAAGTGACCCTTCTCGAACCGACGCACGTATATTCGCGCCTGAGGAAAGCCCTCCTCCCACCGTCTTAGAAGCCGATCATAATCGCCATACGCATCCCGCGTCTCTTTGATGTAGCTGCTGATGGGGCCCCCGTAACGCCCATTCTTGACGCGTTGCCGATAGTGCGATTCCATGAACCGATCCTGCCGGCGCAGGTACACCACGATGTTCAAAGGCAAGCGCGTGAGGCTCGGCAGGATTTGCGCCAGCTGCGCCAGATCGACCCCGTTGGCCGACAGCATTTCCGACGACAACACGATATTGCGGGCCGTCGCCTGCGCGATGCCCTCTTCGATCAAGCCACCCACGTGCCGGGCAAAGTCGAGATCCCCGCGCCGCAGCGCTTTGGGCAGCCGGTTCAGCGAGGACCGCCGCACCAGCTTCACGAATTGCACGTCATGCCGCGCCAGAAACGCGGCTTGCGCCTGGCCAAAGTGTTGAATCGCCGTCGAACCGGTCTTTTGCGTCCCGATATGAAGCCACAGCTGCGTCATCGTCCTGCCCCTACCTTCAGGGGCAGGATGGCGGGTAAACATGGCCAAATTCGGGAAAGCCCGTGGCCCGATCAGAGCCGTTCGATGTCGCCTAAGGCGCGCGTCGCTTGGAAATCCGCCTCGAAAGCGACAAAGGTTCCGGCCTCGATCGCGTCACGCATTCCCTGCATAAGCTGCTGATAATAATGCAGGTTATGCCAAGTCAGCAGCATCCCGGCGATCATCTCGCCACTGCGGTACACATGATGCAGATAAGCGCGGCTATAGGACGTGCACGCCGGACAGGTGCAGTTTTCGTCCAAGGGGCGCGGATCATCGGCGTGGCGCGCGTTCTTGAGGTTCACCTGCCCGCGCGGGGTCCACGCCTGCCCGGTGCGCCCGGATCGCGACGGCAAAACGCAGTCCATCATGTCGATGCCGCGTTTGACCGCGCCGACAATATCCTCTGGCTTGCCCACCCCCATCAGGTAGCGCGGTTTATCCTCGGGCAATTGCCCCGGCGCGAAATCGAGACAGCCGAACATGGCCTCTTGCCCCTCGCCCACGGCCAAGCCGCCAATGGCGTAGCCGTCAAACCCGATGTTTTTCAGGGCTTCGGCGCTTTCGGCGCGCAGGTCTTCTTCGAGCCCGCCTTGCTGGATCCCGAACAGCATGTGCCCGGGCCGATCGCCAAACGCATCACGCGACCGCTGCGCCCACCGCATCGACAGGCGCATACTGTCGGTCAAACGCTTGCGATCCGCAGGCAGCGCCGGGCATTCATCAAACGCCATGACGATGTCAGAGCCCAGAAGCTTTTGAATCTCCATCGACCGCTCGGGCGTCAGCTCATGCTTGGAGCCATCGACATGCGACCGGAAGGTCACGCCTTTTTCCGTCAATTTGCGCAGCTCAGACAGGCTCATCACCTGAAAACCACCCGAGTCGGTCAAGATCGGCCGATCCCAGTTCATGAACTTGTGCAAACCGCCCAAACGCGCCACCCGCTCTGCGCCGGGGCGCAGCATCAGATGGTAGGTGTTCCCCAAGAGGATGTCCGCCCCGGTCGCGCGCACGCTTTCGGGCAGCATCCCCTTGACGGTGGCTGCAGTGCCGACCGGCATGAACGCCGGGGTCCGGATTTCTCCGCGCGGGGTGGTGATCACCCCCGTGCGCGCGCGCCCGTCACGGGCCTTTAGGTCAAACGATGTCAAAGCCATAAACGCCCCTTAGCGCCCCGGCCCGCCCCTGTGAAGCCCTTTGCGTGAATTACCTCTCCTCTTGCTCTATCTGCGCAATCCGGCCACTTTGCCGATATGAGCAGAACACCCACGTATAAGGGCGGTATGGCCGCCCTATTGTCCCAGTATGAGGCGCGCCGCGACTCGTTTTCCTATGCAGAGGGCGAAGCGCTCCCGCCGCTCGACCTGGACCTTGCGCCCATGGCCGACCAGATCGTCGCCGATCCCCAAGACGACCCCGTTCTCGGCCCGCCGTTTCGCTCTTCTTATCACCGCAAGTGCTTTCAACTTCGTGAAGAACTGCAAGGGCAGAGCGAGTTGGTGTTTCTCAACGGCCTGCTGATCGCGCATTTGCGCAAACGCAGCTATCCTGACCACGCGCCGACCTTGTTCCAACGGCTGTGGGCCGAACACGGCGCGCACCTGCTGGCGCATCTCAACCAACGGTGGTTGGTGTCCGCCGTCACCACCTTTGGGGATCATGGGACGACGCCTGCGCAGCGCAGCGTCGGGCTGTCTTTGACGGCGCTCTTTGGGATGATGAAGCTCTACGAATCCGAGAGGTTACACTCGGGTCAGCCGCCCGAAAAACCCTTTACGCTGGAAAAGACCCGCGCCCCGTTGCCGATGGAAATGGACGCCTATTCCATCACCAATGGCGGGCTCGATGTGAACCTGCTGGCGCGTTTGTGGCAAGAGGCCGAGGGCGACCAAGTGATCGCCCCGCTGGCGCATCACCTGCTGGATTTGCTGATCCATGACGATCGAACGCTGTTTCGTCGGTTGCAAACCATGCGCACGCGCAAGTTGAAGCAGATCGCGGCCAAGACGAACAAACGCTCGAATATCGCACCCGTTCCGGTGGACCGGCTGCACCTGACGCCTCAGAGCCTGCGCTGGGGTCTGGTCTCGACGATCAGAGCGCCGCTGCCGCAAATCGCCCGCTGGGCCGCGCACCATCTAGAGCTGGGCGCCGATGCTTTGCACATTTACCTTGATGAACCAAATGCTTCCACAGCCGGGTTCCTCAAGCAGAACCCGCGCGTTCATGTCACGCTGTGCGATGACACCTACTGGCAGAATTCCGGCAAGCGCCGCATGGATCAACACCAGCTGCGCCAAGCCTTTAACGCCACGCGCACCCTGCGCGCCAGCGAAGCCGATCTTGACTGGCTGGGGCATATCGATGTCGACGAGTTCTTAATCGCGCAAAATCCCGTTAACGAAATTCTCGCAGCCATGCCGCCCGCCACCGCCGCGGCGCGTGTCTCTCCTGCCGAATGCCTTGCGCCAGAACACGGCCAGCCGCGCCACTTCAAGTTCTCGCACAAGTACGCCGGACTGAAAAAAGCAATATTGCAAGAGGTTTACCCCACCTTCGGACTGCATCTATACGGCGGTTTCCTGTCCCATACCTCTGGCAAGGTGTTTGCCCGAACCGGCATTCCCGACACCCGCTTAGGGATACATGCGCTCAAAATGCACAAGGAAGAAGTGTCCAATCGGCACCGTCCGCCGGGCATTTGGCTGGCGCATTTCCACGCCCCCTCTTGGGAGCATTTCCGATCTCATCTAGAGTTTCGACGCACGCGTGGATCTTACCGTAAACGCAACGAGCGCCCCGAGCTTGGCCAATCCGAACTGTTCGATTTTCTCATGGAGGAAGAAGGCGACGAAGGCCTGCGCGCCTTTTTCGAAGAGGTCTGCGCCGACACGCCCGAGTTGCGCGAACGCCTGTCCGAGCACAACATGCTGTTGACCCACGACTTCGATTTCGACGGCGCGGTGCACCGCGTGTTTGGACGCCTGCCATGACCACTTGGGGAACGGTCACCACGACCAATGCGCCTCTGGATGCGATCCAACGGTTCGCGGCATGGCATTTGGAACAGGGCGCGCACAGGCTGTACATCTACTTGGATGTCGATGCGCATGACACCTTTAGGGCGCTGAAATCCCACCCTAAAATCCGTGTCGTCCAAACCGATAAAGCCTATTGGGCCAAGCGCAATGGACGCCCGGACAAGCATCAGGCCCGCCAAAGCATCAACGCCCGCCACGCCAACAACCGCAAGCCAGAGGTCGATTGGCTGGCCCATATCGACACCGATGAATTCCTCTTGTCGGAAACCCCCGTCGCCGCGCAATTGGCCGCCCTGCCCGCCTCAGCACTCTGCGCCCGCGTGCGTCCGATCGAGGCGCTGGCAAATGGAACCGGCACCGCGCCCGGCGAGACGGCCTTTAAAGCTTTCCACCAAAATCAAGCCGAGCGTCACCGCGCCGCCGAGGATTGCTTTCCAATGTGGGCCTCCCATTTGTCCGGCGGTTTCCTGTCCCATGTGGCCGGCAAGCTGTTCTTTCGCCCGGGCACCAAAGGTCTACAAATTAAGATACATAACGTTACCCTTAACGGCGTCCAAAACCCTGGCCAAGCTGACCTGCCCGGTATTGAGCTTGGACACTTCCACGCCGACAGTTGGGCGCATTTTATAAACGCTTATCGCTTTAGACTGGCGCGCGGGTCGTATCGATCCGAGCTAAAGCCGCAGGTACGCCGGGATGGCGCGCTAAGCTTGCACGACCTGTTTGCGGTGATCGAAGAGGATGGCGGCGAGCCCGCCTTGCGCGCGTTCTTTGACGAAGTCTGCGTCGCGGATCAGCCCTTGTGCGATAGACTCAGTGCCCATGGATTGCTGCGTCGACACGTTATGAAACTGGACGACCTGCGTGCGAAGCATTTCCCCGGAAACAATCCAAGCTGAATTAACCGTTTGTTTCCGTTTTGGGACGAATATAGCATCACGATTGCCCCGCAGGCGTAGGCTTTGATTGACCTTTTACGGCATTTTCACTAAAGACCCCCCCACAGGGGATGCAAACGGCGCGACGCCGGGCCAAAAGGGCTATCCCAGACAGACGCGCGGGCCAGGAAAGTGTCCGCATCGATCGGATACATATGACAAAATTTTCTGACCTGAACCTCAGCCCCAAAGTTCTCAAAGCCATCGAAGAGGCCGGTTATGAATCGCCCACTCCGATTCAGGCGGGTGCGATTCCCCCGGCGCTTGAGGGCAAGGATGTGCTGGGGATCGCCCAGACCGGCACGGGGAAGACCGCGTCCTTTACCCTCCCGATGATCACCAAGCTCGCCCGCGGCCGCGCCCGCGCCCGGATGCCCCGGTCGCTGGTTTTGTGCCCAACCCGCGAGCTGGCCGCGCAAGTCGCCGAAAACTTCGACACCTACGCCAAGAACGTCAAACTGACCAAGGCGTTGCTGATCGGCGGCGTGTCCTTCAAGGAACAGGATCAGCTGATCGACAAGGGCGTCGATGTGTTGATCGCCACGCCGGGCCGCCTCTTGGACCACTTTGAACGTGGTAAATTGCTGCTGACCGGCATCGAGATCATGGTCATCGACGAAGCCGACCGGATGCTCGACATGGGCTTTATCCCCGACATCGAACGCATCTTTGGCCTGGTGCCGTTTACCCGCCAGACGCTGTTCTTTTCCGCCACCATGGCGCCGGAAATTGAGCGGATCACCAACACGTTCCTCTCGGCCCCGGCCCGCATCGAAGTCGCGCGTCAGGCCACCGCATCCGAGAACATCACGCAAGGTGCAGTTGTGTTCAAGCCCTCGCGCAAAGACCGCGAAGGCACCGAGAAACGCAAGGTGCTGCGCGCCCTGATCGACGCCGAGGGCGACAGCTGCGACCGTGCGATCATCTTCTGCAATCGCAAGGTCGACGTGGATATCGTCTCGAAATCGCTCAAGAAATATGGCCACAACGCTGCCCCGATCCATGGCGATCTGGACCAGTCGCAGCGGATGAAGACGCTGGATGCCTTCCGCGATTCTGAACTGCGCATTCTCGTGGCCTCGGACGTGGCGGCGCGCGGGCTGGACATCCCGGCCGTAAGCCACGTGTTCAACTTTGACGTGCCGAGCCACGCCGAGGATTACGTCCACCGCATTGGCCGCACCGGCCGCGCAGGCCGTTCGGGCAAGGCGTTTACCATCTGCACGCCGCGCGATGAAAAGTACTTTGATGCGGTGGAAAAACTGATCCAAAAAGAGATCCCGCGCCTCGACAATCCGGTCAAGACCGAGGCCCCTGCCGAGAAAGTGGAAGAGACCAAGGACACGAATGAGCCGCGCAAATCCAGTCGCTCGCGGTCGCGCAGCAAGTCCTCCGATGACAAGCGCCAAGTGGAAACCCGCTCTGAGCCGCGCACAGAAAAGCGCGAAGAGCCGCGTCGGGACACCCGCGACAATCGCAATGACACCCGTGGCAAAGATCGCGGTGGGCGCAGGGACAACAACGTGGTTGGCATGGGCGACCACCTGCCCGACTTTATCGCGCTGAGCTTTGACGAGCGCCGCGCCAGCTAAGCCCTTGGTAAAATTTACAAAACCGCTCCGAATATCGGGGCGGTTTTTGTATGTTTTGATGCGAAAACGGGCGCACCGTCAAGGCGCGCCCGCAACTCGTTAAGGGTAACCAGAACAGGTAGACAAAGGCTTTTCGTTAAAACTCGTAAATCAAACCAATTCTGCGGACATGGTGATCTCGCAATCCAGCAGCTTGGAGATCGGGCAGTTCTCTTTCGCGGTTTGCGCCGCCTTTTCAAAGGCTTCGACAGAGGCACCCGGCACTTTTGCCGCCACGGTCAGGTGGGATTTCACCACCGCAAAGCCACCGTCTTTCTTATCCATGTAGATCTTGGCCGTGGTCGAAATTTCGTCGGGGACAAGATCGCTCTCGCCTAGGATCATCGACAGAGCCATGGAAAAACAGCTGGCATGCGCCGCGCCGATCAATTCCTCGGGGTTGGTGCCCGCGCCGTCTTCGAAGCGGGTGTTAAAGCCGTAGGGCTGCTCCTTGAGGGCGGTCGACTCGGTGGACACCGTGCCTTTGCCATCTTTCAGGCCACCCATCCATTTGGCGGAACCGGCTTTTTCAATCATTCTGTTCTCCTACAGTCAGGCGTGTTATCCGCCCAACCCGCCGGAGAAGGTTAAGTTCCATTAAAAAAGCCCGCCACTGGGGCGGGCTGATTAACTTTTAGGACAGGCGGCTGACCACCACCGTCACCTCTGGCTTTTTACCAATCTCGTTCATGCAGGTCTGGCGCGTGACGCGGCGCAGCCCCTCTTCGAGCTTGTCGTCGTCGGTCAGGGTCTTGTCCCCGGCGCGGCCCATGAACTGCGACAGGTCCTCTTCGAGCACGTCAACCAGCGGCGCGTTGGACCGCCCCTGCTCGGCCAGCCCCATCAGCTCGCACCACGGCTCGCCCAGCGGCTCGTCGTCCTCGTCCAGGATCACCGTCACGATCACATGACCGTTCAGAGCCATGCGGATACGGTCGCGCACGATGCCATCCAGCGCGCCGATCTGCACCGAACCATCCAGATAGGTGCGCCCGGTTTCGATGTATTCGGCCACCTTCGGCGCGTTGCCGGTGAGGTCGATCATCATACCGTTCACCGCCAGAACGCCCGCGCGGCCCTTGGCCTCGGACAGTTTTACATGCTCGCGCAGGTGACGATGTTCGCCGTGCATGGGCACCACGATCTGCGGCTGAACCACGTCCTGCATGGTTTCCAGATCGGGGCGGTTGGCGTGCCCCGAGACGTGGTAGTCGTTGGAATTGTCAATGACATCAACGCCTTTCTCGGAGAGCTGGTTGATGATGCGGATCACGCCGCGCTCGTTCCCCGGAATGGTTTTCGACGAGAACAGGAACAGATCGCCCTCTTTCAGCTCGATCCCGTGGAACTTGCCGCGCGCCAATTGCGCCGAGGCCGCGCGCCGTTCCCCCTGCGAGCCGGTGACCAGCAGCATCAGGTTTTCACGCGGGATAGAGCCTGCGTCCTCGGTGTTGATGACCTTGGGAAAGTCGCTAAGCACGCCGGTTTCCACCGCCGCTTCGATCATCCGCCGCATGGCGCGGCCCATCAGGCAGATCGACCGCCCAGCCCGCTCGCCCGCCTGCGCAAGCGTTTTGACGCGCGCCACGTTGGACGCAAAGGTCGTCGCCACAACCATGTTCTCGGCCCCGGCGATCAGCTCTTCGACGTTCTTGCCGATCGACGCCTCGGAGCGGCCCGGCTCGGGCGAGAAAACGTTGGTCGAGTCGCAGATCAGCGCCTTGACCCCGTCCTTGGACACTTCGCGCCACAGCTCCGGGTCCCACGGCTCGCCGACCAAGGGCGTGGTGTCCAGTTTGAAGTCGCCGGTATGGATCACGCGGCCCGCCGGGCTGTCGATCACAAGCCCGGAGCTTTCGGGGATCGAGTGCGAAATCGGCAGGAAGCCCAGCGTGAACGGCCCAAGTTTTACCGTTTCCGGCCAAGGGGATACGGTGCGGACGGCCTTGCCCTCAACCCCATACTCCTTGAGCTTGTGACGCGCGATATTCGCGGTAAACGCGCGCGCATAGATCGGCGCGCCGAGCGCTTCAAAGGTGTGGCCGACCGCGCCCACGTGGTCTTCGTGCGCGTGGGTGACGATGACGGCCTCGATCCGGTTGCGGTTTTCACGCAGCCAGCTGATGTCCGGGATGATCAAGTCCACCCCCGGCGTGCCGTCCATATCCGGAAAAGCGACGCCCATATCGACCACGATCAGGCGTTCCTCGCCCGGTTTGCCGTAGCCATAGACGTAACAGTTCATGCCGATCTCGCCGGCGCCCCCAAGGGGGAGGTAAATCAATCGTTCAGTGCTCATAAGGTCTTGCCTTTGTTATGATCATGGATGACCCGCAGACCGTGCATGGTCAGGTCATCGCGGAATTCGTCGAACAGGTCGACGGCCTGCTGGAACAGCGGGGCCAGCCCCCCCGTGGAAATGATGCGCATTTTACGGCCGCGCTCGGCCTTGATCTGGTTGCAGATCTCACGCACGAGGCCGACGTAGCCCCAGAAAACGCCAGACTGCATACAGGCCACGGTGTTGGTGCCAACCACCATGGCCGGTTTGGAAATATCGACGTGAGGTAGCGCCGCCGCTGCCTGGTGCAAGGCTTCGAGGCTGAGGTTAACGCCCGGCGCAATGACCCCGCCCACATAGGCGCCATCCTCGGCCACCACGTCGAACGTCGTTGCGGTGCCGAAATCGACAACGATCAGGTCGCCGCCGAATAGATCGTAACCCGCAACGGTGTTTACAAGACGATCCGGGCCCACGGCAGTGCCCGCATCGACGCGCACGTCCACCGGCAGATCGCATTCTGGCTTGCCCACCACGATGGGGCGCGTGTTGAAATAGCGGTCCGCCAGCACACGCAGGTTGAACACGACGCGCGGCACGGTGCTCGAGACGATCACGTCGGTGATGTCCGCTTCGATCTTTTGAAAGGCCATCAGGGTCGACAGCCAGACATAGTATTGGTCCGCCGTGCGCTGGTGCATCGTGGCCGTGCGCCAAGTGGCGATGAACTTCGCCCCGTCCCAGATGGAAAAGACGGTATTGGTGTTGCCGCAGTCGATGGCCAAGAGCATGGGGGCGGTCCCTTAGAAAAACACGTCCGCGGCGGCGATGGCGACGCGGGCTTTGGGGGTCTTTAAGACCAGATTGCCCTCGGCGTCCACCGTCTCAAACACGCCCACCGTCTCTTGCTGCGTGGTGCGTGCCGTGATGGTCTCACCCAGGCGGGCGGCGCGGGACAGCCACGCCTCGCGCACCGGGGCAAAGCCAAAGGTGGTAAAGGTCCGCTCCCACTTGGCGTAGGCCTGGGCCAGCGCGGTCAGGAAGGCTTCGGGCGTGAGGCGCACGCCGGTTTCGGCCAGCAGGCTGACCGGGGAGACCGCACCCGCTTCGACTTGGGACGCATCCGGCGCAGCGATCAGGTTGACGCCGATGCCGATGGCCAGATAGCCGGGACTGCCCTCTAGCAGGATGCCTGCCACCTTGCCGCCGTTCAGCAGCACATCGTTGGGCCATTTCAGCGACAGGCCCGCGTCGGTCCCGGTGACTTGTGCAAAGGCATCATAAAGCGCCAGAGAGGCCACGAAACTGCGCAGAGCGATCACGTCGGGCGCCTCAAGCGGGCGCATCACCAGCGTGGCGGTAAAGTTGCCCTCGGGGTTCACCCAAGCGCGCCCGCGCCGCCCGCGCCCTGCCGTCTGGCGCAGGCCAAGAATCCACTCCGGCCCCGCCAGATCCGGCGCAATGCGCGCCGCTTCGGCGTTTGTACTGTCGACCTCGGGCAGAACCCGCTTGGCATATCCGTCAGGCCACATTCTGAAAGCCCCCTTAGAAACGCAGCAGCGCGCCCGAAAGGCGCGCCACCGTTTGCTTAATTGTCAGGCCGTCGGTCAGTTGACCAGCGCCATGGCCGCCGCTTGCGCCGCGCCATCGACGCCGAACATGTTGACGATGCCGACCACCATGATGATCGCGGACGCCATCAGGAAGCCCCAAAGGACCGGAGACTTGCCACCGTCCAGCGCCTCTTCCTGCTCTTCGCCAAAGTACATGTAGTAGACGATCCGCAGGTAGTAGAAGGCCCCGATCACCGAGGCGATCACACCGGCCACCGCCAGCCACGCAAGGCCCGCCTCGTAGGCGGCGCGCAGCACGTAGAGCTTGCCAAAGAAGCCCAGCAGCGGCGGAACACCGGCCAGCGAGAACAGCAGCACCAGCATGGCCAGCGCCTTGCCCGGCTCCTTGGAGGCGTACATGCCAAGGGCGTTGATGTCGGTCACCGGCTGGCCGTCACGCTCCATCGACATGATAAAGGCAAAGGTGCCGACGTTCATGGTGACGTAGATCGCCATGTAAACCAGCATCGCGTGCACACCCAGCTCGGTGCCCGCCGCCAGACCCATCAACGCATAGCCCATGTGGGCGATCGACGAGTAGGCCATCAGACGCTTGATATCGCGCTGGCCGATCGCGGCAACGGCACCAAGGAACATGGACAGCACGGAAATCAGCGCGATCACCTGGCTCCAGTCCGCGACGGCCCCGCCAAAGGCGTCGTGCATCACGCGGGCGAACAGGCCCATGGCCGCCATCTTGGGCGCGGTGGCAAAGAAGGCGGTGACCGGGGTCGGCGAGCCTTCATAGACGTCCGGGGTCCACATGTGGAACGGCACGGCAGAGACCTTGAACGCGAGGCCAGAGATCATCAGCACGAGGCCCAGCAGCAGACCGACCGAGACGTGGCCTTCGGTGGCGGCGGCGATGATGCCCGAGAACAGCGTGGTGCCCGCAAAGCCGTAGATCAACGATGCGCCGTAAAGCAGCAGCCCCGAGGACAGCGCGCCCAGCACAAAGTACTTGAGGCCCGCTTCGGTGGATTTCACGCTGTCGCGGCGCAGCGACGCGACAACGTACAGCGCCAGCGATTGCAGCTCGAGGCCCATATACAGCGACATCAGATCGCCCGCAGAGACCATCATCATCATGCCGACGACGGCCAGCGCCACCAGCAGCGGATATTCAAACCGCAGCAGGCCACGGCGGGCCATGTACCCTTCGGACATCAGCAGGACCGCCGCCGCCGAGGTCAGGATGACCACCTTGGCAAAGCGCGAAAAGCCGTCTTCGATGAACATCCCGTTAAAGGCGACCGAAGCCCCCTCGCCCGTGGTGCCCACCCAGAAAGCGATCAGCAGGAACAGCGCCGAGGTCGCCCAGACCAGCACAGAGGCCAGCTTGTCCTTGCCGGTGTAGACCGCGCCGACCAGAGCCACCATCGCGAACAGCGCGATGAGGATTTCCGGCAGGATGATGTTGAGATCAGCCGAGATCATGTGACCCGCCCCCTTAATGTTCTGCTACGGCTGCAACAGGCGCAGCACCCAGACCGGCCGCCTCGACAGCCGAGTCGTAATGTTCAACCAATGCCGTGACGCTCGGCCCGATGCGGTCGAGGATCGGCGCGGGATAGACCCCCATCCAGATCGTCATGACCACCAGCGGCGCAAAGATCAGCTTTTCGCGGGCGTTCATGTCCTGAATGGTCTTGAGGCTTTCCTTGATCAGATCACCCATGACCACGCGGCGGTACAGCCACAGCGCATAGGCCGCCGAGAGGATCACACCGGTTGCAGCGCCCGCCGCGACCCAGGTGTTCTTCTGGAAGATACCCATGAGGGTCAGGAATTCCCCGATAAAGCCAGAGGTGCCCGGCAGGCCGACGTTCGCCATGGTGAAGAACATGAAGATCAGCGCATAGGCCGGCATCCGGTTCACAAGACCGCCATAGGCGTCGATCTCACGGGTGTGCATCCGGTCGTAAATCACGCCCACACACAGGAACAGCGCGCCAGAGATAAAGCCGTGCGACAGCATCTGAAAGATCGCGCCGTCGATGCCCTGCTGGTTCGCCGCAAAGATCCCCATGGTCACGTAGCCCATGTGCGCGACGGACGAATAGGCGATCAGCTTTTTCATGTCCTCTTGGACCAGCGCCACCAGCGAGGTGTAGATGATCGCGATCACCGAAAGGGTGAAGACGAGGTCAGACATCACTTCAGAGCCCACCGGGAACATCGGCAGCGAGAAGCGCAGGAAGCCGTAGCCGCCCATCTTGAGCAGGATCGCCGCCAGCACCACCGAGCCTGCGGTCGGCGCTTGCACGTGGGCGTCCGGCAGCCAGGTGTGCACCGGCCACATGGGCATCTTGACCGCGAAGCTGGCAAAGAACGCGAGGAATAGCAGCGTCTGCATCCCGCCGACCACCTGAATGCCCAGCAGGCTGAACGTCTCGGTGCCAAAGGTATGAGTCATCAGCGTCGGGATGTCGGTGGTGCCCGCGTCCGCGTACATCGCCACCATCGCCACCAGCATCAGCACCGAGCCAAGGAAGGTGTAGAGGAAGAACTTGAACGATGCGTAAATGCGGTTCGCCCCGCCCCAGATGCCGATCACCAGGAACATCGGGATCAGACCGGCCTCGAAGAACATGTAGAACAGCACCAGGTCCAGCGCCATGAACACGCCCAGCATCAGCGTTTCCAGCAGCAGGAAGGCGATCATGTATTCCTTGACCCGCTTTTCCACACCCCAAGAGGCATAGATCGTCAGCGGCATCATAAAGGTGGTCAGCATCACGAACAGCACCGAAATGCCGTCGACGCCCATCTTGTAGGTCAGGCCCATCACCCAAGTGCGTTCCTCGACCATCTGGAAACCGGTGTCGGCGGGGTCGAACTGGAACAGGATGAACAGCGAAATCACGAAGGTCGCCGAGGTGGCGATCAGCGCCAGCCACTTTGCATTGCGATCGGCCGCCTCATCCCCCCCGCGCAGGAACAGCGCGAGGACAAGGGCTGCCAGAGCGGGCAGGAAAGTGACGATGGAAAGAAGGTTACCCATTAGTGCGCCCCTCCGCTGAGCGTCATCCAGGTGATGAAGACCGCGATGCCGATGACCATGGCAAAGGCATAGGTGAAGATGTAGCCGGACTGCGCGCGCCCAGCGAGCTTTGTAAAGAAGGGCACGATGCCCATGGCCACGCCGTTGATCGACCCGTCGATGACATTGGTGTCACCGCGCTTCCAGAAGAAGCGGCCAATGGCCTTGGACGGTTGCACGAACAAGAAGTCGTAGATCTCGTCAAAGTACCACTTGTTCAGCAGGAACTGGTACAGCGGCTGCTGCTGCTGCGCCAGACGCACCGGCAGCGACGGGTTGACGATGTAGAACAGGTAGGCGGTGCCCAGACCGATCAGCATGGCGATGAAGGGGCTGATCTTGACCCAGGTCGGGGCGTGGTGCGCCTCGTCCATGACGTGGTTGTCCGGGTGGATAAAGATCGCGCCCTGCGGGGCCGCGTGGGCCACCGCTGCGCCGTGATCGTCAGCTGCGCCATGATCCGCCGCCGGGGCCGCGTGATCGTCACCGTGACCGGCGTCCGCCATCTCTTCGTGATGGGCGGGAATGCCAAAGAACTTGTTCACCGAGTTGTGGTCGCCAAAGAACGAGTTGTACCACACCATCCCCGAGAAGATCGCACCCAGCGACAGAACGCCCAGCGGGATCAGCATGACAGTCGGGCTTTCATGGGCGTGCTCATGGGCGTGCTTGTCGCCGCGCGGCTTGCCGTAGAAGGTCATGAAGATCAGACGCCAGCTGTAGAACGAGGTGAACAGCGCCGCGATGACCAGCATCCAGAAGGCATAGCCCCCCGCGGTGCCCGCCCATGCGCTTTCGATGACCGCATCCTTGGACAGGAAGCCGGCAAAGCCAAAGTGCGTCAGCGGGATACCCACGCCAGTGATGGCCAGCGTGCCGATCATCATCGCCCAGAAGGTCAGCGGGATCTTCTTACGCAGGCCGCCATAGTTGCGCATGTCCTGCTCGTGGTGCATCGCGTGGATGACCGAGCCTGCGCCCAGGAACAGCATCGCCTTGAAGAAGGCGTGCGTGAACAGGTGGAACATGGCCACCGAATAGACGCCCACGCCCGCCGCCACGAACATGTAGCCCAGCTGCGAACAGGTCGAATAGGCGATCACGCGCTTGATGTCGTTCTGCACCAGACCCACGGTGGCGGCAAAGAAGGCCGTCGTCGCGCCCAGCACGGTCACGAAAGCCATGGCGTTCGGCGCGTATTCCATCAGCGGCGACATGCGGCACACAAGGAACACACCGGCGGTCACCATGGTTGCGGCGTGGATCAGCGCCGACACCGGGGTCGGGCCTTCCATCGCGTCCGGCAGCCAGGTGTGCAGCAGCAGCTGCGCCGATTTACCCATGGCACCGATGAACAGCAGAACCGCGATCACCTCGGAGGCGGTCCACTCGCGCCACAGGAAGGTCAGCTGCGTGTCCGCCAGACCGGCCGACGCGGCAAAGATATCGTCAAAGTTGATCGAGTCCGTCAGGTAGAACAGCGCAAAGATGCCCAGAGCGAACCCAAAGTCACCCACACGGTTGACCACAAAGGCCTTCATCGCGGCGATGTTGGCGCTCGGCTTGCGGTAGTAGAAGCCGATCAGCAGGTAGGAGGCGACACCCACGCCTTCCCAGCCAAAGAACATCTGGACGAGGTTGTCCGACGTCACCAGCATGAGCATGGCAAAGGTAAAGAACGACAGATAGGCAAAGAACCGGGCGCGATAGCTTTCCTCGCCCTCTTTGAAGTTCTCGTCATGCGCCATGTAGCCGAAGGAATAGAGGTGCACGAGCGCCGAAACGGTGGTGACGACGATCAGCATGATCGAGGTCAGGCGGTCCAGACGGATCGCCCAATCGGTGCTGAGCGAGCCAGACTCGATCCAGCGCATGATCGTGATGTGCTGGGTTTCCGGCCCATGGGTCAGGAACACGACCCACGACAGGGCGCAGGCCAGGAACAGCAGGCCCGTGGTGATCCACTGGGCGCCGCGGATCGACACGAACCGCCAGCCGAAGCCCGCGATCAGGCTGCCCACCAGCGGGGCGAATAGGATGATGGTTTCCATCGGCTTAGCCCTTCATCACGTTGACGTCTTCCACGGCAATGGTGCCGCGGTTGCGGAAGAAACAGACGAGAATGGCAAGGCCAATGGCCGCTTCCGCAGCAGCCACCGTCAGGACAAAGAGCGTAAAGACCTGCCCCACCAGATCGCCCAGATGGGTCGAAAAGGCGACGAGGTTGATGTTGACCGCCAGCAGCATGAGTTCGATGCTCATCAGCAGGATGATCACGTTCTTGCGGTTCAGGAAGAGCCCGAAAATCCCGATGACAAACAGCACAGCTGCCACCGTCAGGTAATGTTCCAATCCGATCATTGTCGTCCCTCCGGGTCGTTTGCCCGTTTCAGTTCCGTCTCGTCTTGCACAAGGGCTGCGCCCCTGCCCCCGGTTGCCCGAGGTCTCAAATCTCTGTGCGGCCCGTCAGACCGCCGGGGGGCGCAACCGGGCCATCAGCCCGCGCATCACCCCGATTTTGCCGTTCACCCAGACCTGGCCAGCCTGAGGCAGGATCGAAACGGCGCGGCGGAGCACCCAAGCCCCCGCCAAAAGTTTCGCCACCCAGAACATCCCGTAGGCCGCGACCCCCCACGGCGACAAAAGGAAGTCCCAGACCGCGCTCATCGCGCGCCCCGGCAAGGGCGGGCCATTACAGGCCCTGCCCCGGTTTGACGTCGCGCAGTTCCATCGCCGTGGCGGGGTCGCGCATCATCTGGGCCACCACGTCCTGACGCTTGACGTCGGCACGGTGGCGCAGGGTCAGAACAATCGCGCCAATCATAGCGACCAGCAGGATCAGACCGGCCAGCTGGAACAGCAGGAAGTACTGGTCATAGAGGATCATCCCCAGCGCCTGCGTGTTGTGCATGTCAGCGGGCATCGGCGCGGCCATCTGGCTTGCGGCCAGTTCCGACGCTTCCCAGACGCCAAAGGCCATGGCCAGCTGCATCAACAGCACAAGGCCAATCAGCAACGCCAGCGGCATATAGCTGGCCATCTCGGCCTTGAGCTCGGCAAAGTCCACGTCCAGCATCATCACCACGAACAGGAACAGCACCGCGACCGCGCCCACGTAAACGATGATCAGCAGCATCGCGACGAATTCCGCGCCCATCAGCACGAACAGCCCCGCCGACGACAGGAAGGCAAGGATCAGCCACAGCACCGAGTGCACCGGGTTGCGGCTAACGACCGTGAACAGGCCCCCCGCAATGGCGCTGAGCGCAAACAGGTAGAAGGCAAAGACCATCATGTCTCATCATCCTTTTTGTCGGCCATCACCTCACGCGCCAGTTCCATGGCGCGGGTCATGGCGGGTATACCGGCGAACATCGACATCTGCGCGATGGTCTCGGCCACTTCTTCTTCGGTGGCGCCCGCCTCGATGGCGTGGCGCACGGTCATCCGGAACGGCGTTTCCGCCTGTGCCCCTTGCATGGTCAGCCCCGCGAGGGTCAGCAAAAGGCGGGTTTTGGCGTCCAAGCCCGACTTGGACATGCCCTTGCCAAAGAACATCTCCATGGCGTCCTTGGACATGGTCGGCCAAAGCTTTTCAAAACCCTTGGGATCGAACGAGGTCATCGCAGGGTTAAAGGCCTTGGCCATTTCCTGCGCTTGTTCCATCATCAGTTCAAAAGGCGTCTTGCCGGTCATTGCGCCGTCTCCTTTGTCGTTGCGAACGATACAGGCTCGGCACAAAACGCACCGCCACAGGCCGCCGCGCCCCGGCCAAGGGCCGAAGTCAACGCAGCACAGCTATGGCGGAGAACAGGTTTCATCGGTAGGGCGCATCCATTTCGAGGTTGCGCGCGATCTCGGCTTCCCAGCGCTCGCCGTTTTCCAGCAGCTTGGCCTTGTCGTAGAACAGCTCTTCGCGGGTCTCGGTCGAGAATTCAAAGTTCGGGCCTTCGACGATGGCGTCCACCGGGCAGGCCTCTTGGCAGAAACCGCAGTAGATGCACTTGGTCATGTCGATGTCGTAGCGCGTGGTGCGACGCGAACCGTCTTCGCGCGGCTCGGCGTCGATGGTGATCGCCTGCGCGGGGCAGATCGCCTCGCACAGTTTGCACGCGATGCAGCGCTCTTCGCCGTTGGGATAGCGGCGCAGCGCGTGTTCACCGCGAAAACGGGGCGACAGCGGCCCCTTTTCATGCGGGTAGTTCAGCGTCGCCTTGGGCGCAAAGAAGTACTTCAGCCCCAGCTGAAAGCCCTTCACGAAATCCGCGAGCAAAAAGTATTTTGCCGCCCGCCCGTAATCGATGTTTGCCATCACGCGCTCTCCTGCTTGTCGGCGTCGGGCTCTGCCGCCGCCTCGGGGAGGATCTTGTCCCCACCCGACTGATCACTTTGATCCGCGCCAGCCGCAGCCCGCGCCGTGTTATCTGAACCCGCCGGCACGTCAGCCGCCCAGCGGAACAACGCCGCGGCGATCTCGCTCGCCTGCGGCATCAGGTTTCCCTCGGCATCCACATCCGGCAAGCCGCAGTCGCGGACAACGAAATCGCCGAGCGAAATCATGTCCACATACTTGGCATCCAGAAGCGCTTGCTTGAGGTCGGACATCCTTAGCCCCCAACCGCCCAGCGAGCGTAGAGCCCCCAGAACCAGCCGAACTTGGCAGCGAAGGCCACGAAGACGACCCAGACCAGCGAGAACGGCAGGAAGACTTTCCACCCCAGGCGCATCAGCTGGTCATAGCGGTACCGCGGGGTGATCGCCTTGACCATCGAGAACAGGAAGAAGACGAAGATCATCTTGATAACCATCCAGAACAACCCGTCCGGCAGGCCTTCGACCGGGGACAGCCAGCCGCCAAAGAACAGCAGCGAGACCAGGGCGCACATCAGGACGACGGCGGTCAGTTCGCCGATCATGAACAGCAAGAACGGCGTCGAGGAGTATTCCACCTGGTAACCGGCAACCAGTTCCGATTCCGCTTCGGGAAGATCGAACGGCGGGCGGTTGGTTTCGGCCAGCGCCGAGATGAAGAACAAGATCATCATCGGGAAGTGCGGCAGCCAATACCAGCTCAGCAGGCCCATGCCGTCCTGCGACTTGACGATCTCGCCAAAGTTCAGCGACCCGGCCGAGATGACAACGCCGATGATGATCAGGCCGATCGACACCTCGTACGAAATCATCTGCGCCGCAGAACGCAGCGAGCCAAGGAACGGGTACTTGGAGTTGGACGCCCAGCCCCCCATGATCACGCCGTAAACCTCTAGCGACGAGATCGCAAAGACATAGAGGATCGCCACGTTGATATTCGCGATCACCCAGCCGTCGCCGAACGGGATCACCGCCCAGGCGATGAAGGCCATCACAAGGCTGACCATCGGCGCGATAAAGAACACCGCCCGGTCCGCACCCGCAGGCACCACGACCTCTTTGACGATATACTTCAAAAAGTCGGCAAAACTTTGCAGCAAGCCGAACGTGCCAACCACGTTCGGACCGCGCCGCATCTGGACAGCCGCCCAGATTTTGCGGTCGCCCCACATCAAGAAGGCCAAAGACACAAGAAGCGGCACCAGAACCAAAAGGATCTGGGCCAGCACGACCAGCGCGATTCCTGTGTAAGTGGTGGTAAAGAAGTCAGACATCTGGGGTCCTCACACCATCGGTATTCCGTTCTCGGCACAGGCCAGCGACACCACTTCGGCGTCGATGGTCTTGAGCCCGCGTGGCAGCGCCGCCGAGATGGTGTAAACCGCATCTCCACGCCAGAGGCCACCCTCTTCGTATACATTTGTGCGCAAATGGCGCGCGAAACCGTAACCACGGATCAACGCGTACTGCGCAGCGGCGCACTCGCTATAATCTTTGACGTCAGAGCCGCCACGGGCCCCGCGCATCTGTACAGAAAACTGCACCAGATCCCCTTCCAGCAGCCGCGTTTCGATCCCTTCATAGACCGGCACGAACGGCTGCGCCTGCTGCGTATCCGCGCAGGCGCTGAGGCTGGTGGCGCAAGCCAACAGGGATATGAAGGCGAGCCGCTTCACTTATTCCGCCGCGACCTGCGTCTGGTTGCGCAGCTTGGCGTTGCGCGACAGTTCAGCCATCAGCTCGGACGCCCGCGCGATGGGGTTGGTCAGCCAGAAGTCCTGAATGACGGGGCGGAAATCGGCCTGACCCAGGGTGCCTTCGGAAATCGGCGTCCATGCGTTTTCGGGCACCTCGTCGATCTGCGCCAGATGCGGCACCTCGGCAACCAGAGCCTGACGCAGCTGCGCCAGCGAATCCCACGGCTGGGTTGCGCCCAGCTCGGCGGACAGCGCCCGCAGGATCGCCCAGTTTTCCTTGGCCTCGCCGGGGGCAAAGCCCGCGCGCAGGGCCAGCTGGGGACGGCCTTCGGTGTTCACGAACAGGCCCTGTTCCTCGGTGTAGGCGGCACCCGGCAGGATCACGTCGGCGCGGTGCGCGCCACGATCGCCGTGCGAGCCTTGGTAGATGACAAACGCGCCTTCGCCGATTTCGACTTCGTCCGCGCCGAGGTTGTAGATCACGTCGGCCTCGTTGACCGCATCCATGCCACGCTCGTTGACCGCGCCCACGTCCATCGCGCCCACACGGGACGCGGCAGTGTGCAGGATCAGCAGCTTGGACTGCGCCGCTTCGGCCATCTTCATGACGGTGCCCAGAACGGCAGCGCCGTCGGCCTCGTTCAGGGCGCCCTGACCCACGATGATCACACCCGCTTCGTCGTGCTTGTCCGAGTGATCCATGGCGGCCAGTTTCGCCAGAGCCTCGCGGCCCGTACCGATTTCGGACACATCATAGGTCAGGTCCGCCGGCTGGCCGATCCGCGCCACCTTGGCGCCGTTCATCCACGCCTTGCGGATGCGTGCGTTCAGCACCGGCGCCTCATCACGCGGGTTGGTGCCGATCAGCAGAATGGTCTTGGCGGTGTCGATGTCCTCGATCGCCGCGGTGCCCACATAGGCAGAGCGATTCGCCGCGGGCAGTTTCGCGCCATCGGTGCGCGATTCGACCACGCCACCCAGACCTTCGATCACGTTTTTCAGGGCAAAGGCCGCCTCGACCGAAGCAAGGTTGCCGACGATGCCCGCCGCCTTGGTCGCGCCTTTCAGCTTTTCAGCGGTCAGCGACAGCGCTTCGGGCCAAGTCGCCGGACGCAGCTTGCCGTTCTCGCGCACATACGGGCGATCCAAACGCTGGCGGCGCAGACCATCCCAGACAAAGCGCGACTTGTCGGAAATCCATTCCTCGTTCACGCCGTCGTGGTTGCGCGGCATGATGCGCATCACTTCGCGGCCCTTGGTGTCGACGCGGATGTTGCTGCCAAGCGCGTCCATCACGTCGATGGTCTCGGTCTTGGTCAGCTCCCACGGGCGGGCGGTAAAGGCGTAGGGTTTCGACACCAGCGCGCCCACCGGGCACAGGTCAATGATGTTGCCCTGCATGTTCGAATCGAGCGTCTCGTTCAGATAAGACGTGATCTCTGCGTCCTCGCCCCGGCCGGTCTGGCCCATCTGGGTGATGCCCGCGACCTCGGTCGTAAAGCGCACGCAGCGGGTGCACGAAATGCAGCGGGTCATGTGGGTCTCGACCAACGGACCAAGGTCCAGATCGTCCACGGCGCGCTTGGGCTCGCGGAAGCGGCTGAAGTCGACGCCATAGGCCATCGCCTGATCTTGCAGGTCACACTCGCCACCCTGATCGCAGATCGGGCAATCCAGCGGGTGGTTGATGAGCAAAAACTCCATCACCCCTTCGCGGGCCTTCTTGACCATGGGCGAGTTGGTTTTCACAACCGGAGGCTGCCCTTCCGGGCCAGGGCGCAGATCGCGCACCTGCATGGCACAGGAGGCCGCCGGTTTGGGCGGGCCGCCGACCACTTCGACCAGACACATGCGGCAGTTGCCCGCAATGGAAAGCCGTTCGTGGTAGCAGAAACGCGGAACCTCGATCCCGGCCTCTTCGCAGGCCTGAATGAGGGTCATCGCCCCGTCTACTTCAATCTCGTTGCCATCGATGATGATCTTGCGCGTATCGGACATGCCCGAGCCTTTCCAGTTCCGTGGCTGGCAGCGCCCATCCGCAGATGGGCCGCGGTCGCGCGCTTTCTAGCGCGCCCCGCGTCGTGATACCAGACTTTAGGCGCAGGAATTGCCGGAAAAATCTTCGATAAACATGTATTTTCGCCCAGCCGCCCCAAAGTGTGATCACAAATTTAGGTAATTTTGGAACCTTTGGGTAAGAACTGCCCGTTTTCAGGGGCGGTTTGCGCAATTACTTTAAAAGAGACCCGATATTTGTGCCTTTTGCGATTTCGGCTCTGCCAAATGCGCACAGTTGGTCGCGATTGTCCGCGTCGACACCTTTGCTGGCGAGATACGACTCGGCCTTGGCGCGCATCCGGTCCTTTTCGGATTTGGATTTTGTATAGGCGTCGATTTCCGCGTTGGAATAGCCCAAAGCCTTGGCTTTGTTGCGCAAATCGTTGATGCGGCCAAGCGCGGTGAACAGGCGGGCGTCGATGCCGTCGCACTCTTTGCGGATCTCGTCGGCGATGGCGATGGCCATCAATCCGTTGTCGATGTCTGCCACGTCGCGCAGCGGCACCTTGGCAAAAGCGGGGGCCGCGAGGGCGACACAGAGGACAGCGGTGGGAATCAGGCGCATGGGTTGGCCTCCATTCGGAAAATCACTGCCTTCACATGGGGGCCGGCCCCAGTGTTATTCAATAGCGCGCCTCAAAACCGCAGATTTTCGGCGATTTTTCCCCATTGAGACGAAAGCGCCCGCCTGAGGTATCGGCAGACGGGCGCGTTCAAACGGTGTGATCACATTAATCGTCGCGGCACATGCCAAGGAAGGTCAACGTATCATTGTCCACCACAAGCGCCTCGCGCGGGGTATCGGGGCCGACATCCCAGTCAATATCCGAGGTGCCGTAGTATTTCAGACAATGCCGCGTGCCTTGGTATTCCGCCGCCTCGACCGCGCCATCAAAGGATTTTGACACCCCTTTGACAGAGGCAACAAAGTGCTGGCGGTCGCTGCGCGTGGTGCTTTTGGCGCTGGCGCGGAATTTTTGCCCGTCGAACAGCACGCCCGGCGCGCGTTTGATCCCGATCTTGGAACAGCCCGTCACCGACAGCGCCAAGGCCACCATAATCGCAATTCGCAACATACCTTTGTCCTCTCGCAGGGGCGCTCTGGAGGCGCCTTTGTTAACCGCAGTGTCCCCTTTGAGGCCGCGTGGGTCAAGCAGGTGTTATTGCTCGCCGCCCCTGATGGGGCGTCTCGCCCTGCCGCCCCGATTAAAACAAACGCAAACGCAAAACGGCGACCGCTGGGGCCGCCGTTTGAAATGTCTGTCTGGGTGTTTGTGTACCAGCGATCACTCCGCGGCGATCGTCCTGCCGCTTTGCTGCGCCTTGATGCGATCCTCGATCTCGTCGCGGAAGTTGCGGATCAGACCTTGGATCGGCCAGGCCGCCGCGTCGCCAAGGGCGCAGATGGTGTGGCCTTCGACCTGTTTGGTCACGTCCCAGAGCATGTCGATTTCCTCGGGGTCGGCGTTGCCGTTCACCAAACGCTCCATCACGCGCATCATCCAGCCGGTGCCCTCGCGGCACGGGGTGCACTGGCCGCAGCTCTCGTGCTTGTAGAACTTGGCCAGACGCCAGATGCCCTTGATGATGTCGGTCTGCTTGTCCATGACGATGACCGCCGCGGTGCCAAGGCCAGAGCCCAGCTCGCCGCGCAGGTAATCAAAGTCCATGATCGCATCGCGCATCTTTTCGCCGCGCACGCAAGGCACGGAAGAGCCGCCGGGAATCACCGCCTTGAGGTTGTCCCAACCGCCACGGATACCGCCGCAGTGCTTTTCGATTAGCTCTTCGAAGGAAATCGACATTTCCTCTTCGACGACGCAGGGCTTGTTCACGTGGCCAGAGATCGCGAACAGCTTGGTGCCCGCGTTGTTCTGGCGGCCAAAGCCTGCGAACCACGACGCGCCGCGGCGCAGGATGGTCGGCACAACGGCAATCGATTCGACATTGTTCACGGTGGTCGGGCAGCCGTACAGACCCGCGCCTGCCGGGAACGGCGGCTTCATGCGGGGCATACCCTTTTTGCCTTCGAGCGATTCGAGCAGCGCGGTTTCCTCGCCGCAGATGTACGCCCCTGCCCCGTGGTGCAGGTAGAGGTCGAAATCCCAGCCCGAACCCGCAGCGTTGCGGCCCAGCAGGCCGGCATCATAGGCCTCGTCAATCGCCGCTTGCAGCGCTTCACGCTCGCGGATGTATTCGCCGCGAATGTAGATGTAGCACGCGTGCGCCTGCATGGCGAAGGAGGCGATCAGGCAGCCCTCGATCAGCGTGTGCGGATCGTGGCGCATGATTTCGCGGTCCTTGCAGGTGCCCGGCTCGGATTCGTCAGCGTTCACAACCAGATAGGACGGGCGACCGTCGCTTTCCTTGGGCATGAAGGACCATTTGAGACCGGTGGGGAAGCCCGCCCCGCCGCGTCCGCGCAGGCCAGAGGCCTTCATCTCGTCGATGATCCAGTCCCGACCCTTTTGGATCAGGCCCGCCGTGCCATCCCAATGGCCACGCTTTTTCGCGCCATCAAGGGTGCGATCGTGCATCCCGTAGATATTGGTAAAGATCCGGTCCTGGTCCTGCAGCATCTCTCAGTCCTTGTTCTTCTGGCGCGCACGCCAGAGCCCGTAAATCATCCAAAAAGCCATCAAGAACCCCGCCCCGGCGGCGAGGTCAAAGAAGGCCCGCGTGCGCTGGCTCCAGTCCAGCGCCGCGCCCAGAGCGTTGGCGGCGACCCATCCGACAGCCACCCCGGCAATCAACAGGCCGATATTACGCCCTTGCCGGTTAAGCTCTTCAGAATCTGCCATCGTCGTTCCGGCCCTTATTTAGCCAATTTGGCGGCTTGTGCCACCCATCCATTGCGCGAGGCGCGTCCGCGCACCCCGGCAATATTGTCGTCAATCCAAGCGACATTGGCCTCGGACCATGCTGCCACTTGCGAAAACTGGTATATACCCGCCTCGTTTAGCGCCTTTGCAAGCTTAGGTCCAACCCCTTCGAGCGCGGTCAGATCATCCGCCTTGGCGGGTGCGCTTGCCAAAGTGGCCGGTTTGGCCGGGCCTTTGGGTGCCTCGGCCTTGGGGGCCGGTTTGGGCGTCTCGGCCTTGGGGGCGGGCTTGGCGGTTTCGGCTTTTGGGGCGGATTTGGGAGCTTCGGCTTTGACCTCTGGCTTGGGAGCCGGCTTCGGGGTCTCTGCCTTGGGCGCGGATCCGGCTTTCGGCGCAGAGATCGCAGGCGCGGCTTTCACTTCTGCCTTGGGGGCGGGCTTTGGAGCCTCGGCCTTGGCCGCAGGTTTGGCGGCAGGCTTCGGAGCCTCTTTCGCCACGGGTTCGACCAGTTTTGGCTTGGGGGCCGCTTTGGGCGCAGCCTTGGCGGCGGGCTTTTCTGCAACCTTTGCCTTGGCGGCGGGCGCAGGTTTGGCGGCGGGTTCGGTCGGGGCACCAATCCCCCCAAAGCCCAGCTGCATCCCCTGCCACGGCAAGAACGCCAGCTTTATCATGCCTTGGCTGGTTTCCATCGCAAACCGCGTCTGCATCGCCATCAGCTTTACAACCGGCGAGAAATCAGGGGTCATTGCAAAAATCGGAGTATTCATGGTCACGTCATCGCTCCATTGACTAAGAGGCGCGGACAATCCGCACCTGCTTGAGCGCCGTTCCTCCCCAACAGTGCAATATCAGGCCTTGCATACAGCACAGCCGTACGCAAGGCATAGTGGTGTCGCAGGGGTTAGTAAACCTCCCCTTTATCGACACGTTTCGAGAATTCGGTGTCGCCACCGGCGGCCAGGATCTTGGCCTGTTCGACCCAGCCGTCGCGGCTGACACGGCCCTTGAACCCGCCAAGGTTGGCGTCAACCCAAGCGACCTCTGCGTCCGTCCAGGCTGCGATCTGGTCAAAGTGATAGACCCCAAGGCTATGGCACAGCTTTTCCAGCTTGGGACCGACCCCTTTGATTTCCTTGAGATTATCGGCACCGCCATCGCGCGGAGCATCCATCAGTTGGGGCTTTTCGCCCTCATCGGTGCCCTCTTTGACGCCGTCGCCGTCAAAGTCGGGAGTCGTCTCGGCGGCAGCGGCCTTGGCTTCCTTGGCCGGGGCTTCGTACTTCCAAGAGCCCTTGCGCGTCGCCAGTTCAGCCTCGCCAGCCAAAGGCGTCGAGGGCTTTAGAACAGCCGCAGGCGCGGCGGCGCTGCTGGTTTCCTGAG
This sequence comes from Tropicibacter naphthalenivorans, assembly GCF_900176475.1. GTDB lineage: Bacteria > Pseudomonadota > Alphaproteobacteria > Rhodobacterales > Rhodobacteraceae > Tropicibacter > Tropicibacter naphthalenivorans. Next base: position 198,354 of record NZ_FWXX01000005.1, on the reverse strand, counting down.
CAGGCACCGGGGCCGCGTCGGCGGTGTCAGGCGCAGGGGCTTCGGTTGCGGCGGTGTCGTCCGCCTGAGCCGCTGGGTCTGCCGAGGCGTCGGCGCCCGCAGCGTCCGACGCCGTGGCTTCGTATTTCCACTCGCCCTTGCGTGTTGCCAGTTCGGCGGTCCCCGCCAACGCTTTGGACGGTTTTACCAGCGCCTCTCCCGACGCGGCGGGCGCATCGGTCTCGGCAGTCGGGGCATCGGCAGGCGCATCCTCGGCAGGCGTGTCGTCTGCGACGGTGTCTTCAGCGGCGGCCTCGCCTTCGTACTTCCACTCGCCTTTGCGATCGGCCAGCTCAGCCTCACCGGCCAAAGCGGCCGAGGCCTTTACAACCGAATCGCTGGCCGTGGCCGCGCCCGCGTCACCCGCAGCAGCAGGGGTCACCGGTTCGATCAACTCATCGCTGGAAAACTTCGCCGGTTCCGGCAGCGGCGCGCAGAACAGCCACGTCAGCAGCAGCCCAAGCAACACAAAAGTGATCGCGCCCAAAACAACCGCGGTAAAGACGCCCTGGCCACCCGCGACCACCAGCATCACCGCTGCGAACAGACCCATAAGAGCCGCGCCGCCCCATGTCTTGACGGCGCAACCGCTCTGTCCATTCATCTCATTCATCCCATGTCCCTCCAGGTTGAGCAGTCTTTTTGTTAACTTATTCTTAGGTTAACTATTGCTTCTAAAAGGACAAAGGGCAAATCCCGAGTTTATTCCCCGGATAGGACTTTAGCCTGAGCCACCCACTCATCGCGGGTCGCGCGGCCCTTGAACCCTTCGAGATTCGCATCCACCCAAGCCAGTTCCGCCTCGGTAAAGGCGGCGATCTGCGAGAAGTGGAAAATGCCCATGCCGTGCAGCATCTCTTCGAGCTTGGGACCGATGCCTTTGACGCGCTTGAGATCATCCGCCTGCCCGTCCTTGGGGGCACTCAGCGCTTCGGGCTTGGTGCCCACCTCTTCGGCCGGAACCGAGTCGCTCTCGGGCTTGGCGGTGGGCTGAGCCTGCGCCTCGCGCTCGTCGATGCCGGTCTTGTCGGCGGGCTGGCCTTCGGACGGCTTGATCTTGATCTCTTCGCCGCCCGGCGCACGGGTGCCCGACGCATCGCCCCAAGGCGCGCGCAGCGGCACTTCGGTGCCATCGATGCGTTTGACCGTGTCGCCGATGTCATGCGCCAGCTGCGCCGAGGCGTTCAGCGTGATGTTGGCGTTGACGTATTCGGTGAGCGAGGTGATGCCGCCCAGAGGCTCTGCGGCGAAACGACCGTTCTGGGGGCCGACCTGCGGGACTTCGCCCTTGCCCAGACGGGTCAGCAGGTCGCGCAGGCTGTCGGCGGTCAGATCTTCGTAATAATCCTTACCGATCTGGGCCATGGGCGCGTTGGTGCAAGCGCCAAGGCACTCGACCTCTTCCCAAGAGAACTTGCCATCGGCGGACAGCGTGTGCGGCTTGTCGGCGATCATCTCTTTGCAGACCGCGATCAGGTCTTCGGCGCCGCAGATCATGCAGGACAGGGTGCCACAGATCTGGATATGCGCGACCGCGCCCACCGGCTGCATCTGGAACATAAAGTAGAACGACGCCACTTCGAGCGCGCGAATATAGGCCATGCCCAGCATGTCCGCGACGGTTTCAATCGCCGGACGGGACAGCCAGCCCTCTTGTTCCTGCGCGCGCCACAGCAGCGGGATGATCGCGCTGGCTTGGCGGCCTGCGGGATACTTGGTGATCTGCTCTTTGGCCCAGGCGAGGTTCGCCGGAGTGAATTCAAAGCTCTCGGGTTGTTCGTGGTGCAGTCGACGCAGCATGGCAACGTTTCCGTTCTTATCTACGGGGGATCGGCCCCCGGTTATTCCCTAACCCCCTGAGACGCAGGGGAAAATCTTAGACCTCTTTGGGCGTGCAGACCCCGGTGACCAGACGCACACCGCCGTTCTCAAGGCTGACTGCCTCGTCGGTGCTGACCTTGTAGGACGCCACTTCAAGCAGCTTTTCGCGGGTCAGACCGGTTTGCAGTTCCACCGGCAGATAGTCGCTTTCGCCCACCAGATCGCAGCCGATCGAGGCCACGGCGGCATCGAACTGCTCCAGATCCTGCTGGGTGACGTCCTTGGGCGGCATCACGCAGGCGGCGGTCATGCCAAGGGCGGCACAGGCAAAAGCGATCTTCTTCATCTTTGGTCCCTCGTACACCGGCCGTTCTGGCCAATTTCTTTAGTTCGCCGGACAGGTCTTGAGCCGCACCGAACCGGAGCCGTGCAGCACCTCTTCGCGGTCATCCAGCACCTCTCCGCCGTCCTCCAACTTCTTGCTCAAAGCCTTGATCAATTCGGAATCCAGCCCGGCGGGATAGTTAAAACGCTCGATCACCAACTGGGCATAGGCGCGTTCGATCAGCGCGAGTTCCTGTTTGTTGGACGCCGTCAGCGTGCAATCGGGCGCTTGGCGCAGCAGATCGGCCAGCAGGTTGGCAAAGACCACGTCCGGCATGACCTCAAGGTTGCGCAAAAAGATTTCGCGCGCCTCGGTGTTTTGCTCAACGGCGGCAGCCTCAACAGCGGCGCGCTCCTCGGCCTCGATCTGGGCGGCCATGGCGGGGCCGATGATCGGCTCGCAATTGGCCAGTTGCCAGACGTCCCCGCCCGCGCGCAGCGAACAGATAAAGCTGTGCCCGCCGTTGGCGACAACCAAAGAGCCGTCCATCACACCCACAACGTCAAAGCCCTTGGCGTCATCGAACACGGGCATCCCCTGCGCCAGCGCGGGCGCAGCGAAGCCGATGGTCAGGAACGCCAAGGTGCGGATCATCGGTCGATTTCCCCGAACACCACGTCCATGGTGCCGATGATCGCCGCGACATCCGCCAGCTGGTGGCCCTTTGCGACGTGGTCCATCGCCTGCAAGTGCAGGTAACCCGGCGCGCGCAGCTTGGCGCGGTACGGCTTGTTGGTGCCATCGGCCACGAGATAGACGCCGAACTCGCCCTTGGGCGCCTCAACGGCGGCGTAAACCTCGCCTGCGGGGACGTGGAAGCCCTCGGTGTACAGCTTGAAGTGGTGGATCAGGCTTTCCATCGAGGTCTTCATCTCGCCGCGCTTGGGCGGGGTGAACTTGCCACGGGCCAGAACGTCGCCCTGCCCTTCGGGCGCGCGCAGCTTGGCAATCGCCTGATGGATGATCTTGACCGACTGGCGCATCTCTTCCATGCGGCACAGGTAACGGTCGTAGCAGTCGCCGTTCTTGCCCACCGGGATTTGGAAGTCGAACTCATCGTAGCACTCATAGGGCTGGGCGCGGCGCAAATCCCACGCCAGACCCGAGCCGCGCACCATCACGCCGCTAAAGCCCCACTCGTTGATCTCTTCTTCGTTGACCACACCGATGTCGCAGTTGCGCTGTTTAAAGATGCGGTTCTCGGTCAGCAGGCCGTCGATGTCGTCCAGCTTGGCCGGGAATTCATTCGCCCAGGTTTCGATGTCGTCGATCAGCGCCGGGGGCAGGTCCTGATGGACACCGCCGGGGCGGAAATAGGCGGCGTGCAGACGGGCACCACAGGCGCGCTCATAGAACACCATCAGCTTTTCACGTTCCTCAAAGCCCCAGAGCGGCGGCGTCAGCGCGCCCACATCCATGGCCTGCGTGGTCACGTTCAGCAGGTGGTTCAGCACCCGGCCAATTTCCGAATACAGCACACGGATAAGCGACGCGCGGCGCGGCACTTCGATCTCGCAGAGCTTTTCGATGGCCAGACACCAGGCGTGTTCCTGGTTCATCGGCGCCACGTAGTCGAGGCGGTCGAAATACGGCAGGTTTTGCAGGTAAGTCCGGCTCTCCATGAGCTTTTCCGTCCCGCGGTGCAGCAGACCAATGTGCGGATCGCAGCGTTCCACGATCTCGCCGTCCAGTTCCAGAACCAGACGCAACACCCCGTGCGCGGCAGGGTGCTGCGGGCCGAAGTTGATGTTGAAATTGCGGATTTTCTGCTCGCCCGTCAGGGCGTCGTCAAATTTGGAGCCGTCCATCATTTGTCTACTCCTTGTGCTTCCAAGGGCGAAAGCCAGCAACCCAGATTAGGACGATGGCCGCGGGCGGAAATGCTGCCAAAAGAGACCACCATTTCGACAGTCCTACGCGCGGCAGCATGCGCCAGAGAGGAAACGCCACGAGACCAAGCGACACGACCGAAATTTGTGCGACGATGACCGACGCCTCTAGCCAGAGAAGCATGGTTTTCCAGCCGCTTGCCCCCGAAATCGGCGCAACCACAAACTGGTCCATTGGTTCGAATTCCATAGCCTATCACCGTCATCCCTCTTTCTGCGCCTCTTTCTCATCGCCGGGCAGGACGTATTGCGCGCCTTCCCACGGGGACATGAAATCAAACTGGCGGTATTCCTGCGTCAGGCTGACCGGTTCGTAGACGACGCGCTTTTGCTCTTCGTCGTAGCGCACTTCGGTGTAGCCCGTGGTCGGGAAGTCCTTGCGCAGCGGGTAGCCGCGAAAGCCGTAGTCCGTGAGGATGCGGCGCAGGTCCGGGTGGCCCGAGAACAGGATGCCGAACATGTCGAACACTTCACGCTCGAACCAGTTGGCCGACGGGTGCACGTTGACGATCGACGGCACCATCTCGTCCTCGCGGATCGAGACGCGCAGGCGGATGCGCTGGTTCTGGTACATCGACAGGAAGTGGTAAACCACGTCGAACCGCTTGGGGCGGTCGGGGTAATCCACCGCCGTGATGTCCACCAGCGTGGAAAAGCGGCAGGTCGGGTCGGTCTTGAGAAACTCGACAAAGCCCGCGACGTTCGCCGGGGCCACGTCGATGTTCAGCTCGCCGTGCGTCACATCCCATGCGATGACGCAATCGGGGCGTTTCAGCTCGATATGGGTGCCAAGCTCTTTCACTGGAGCGCCTCCATCGTGGTGTTGGTCGGATCGGCAAATTCCCACGCCGCCGTGCTGCCGCCATACATGGTGGACACGCGCGTCAGGAGCGCCTCGAATGTTGAAATGATCGCTGCCTCGGGCAGCACCCGCGTGGTCAGGCGCAGCTCATAGACCGGCTCGGCGGTCTCGTCTGCGTCGTCCACCAGAATCTCGAAACGCGCGGTGGGCAGCGTTCCCGCCGCCTTGACCATGCGCTCTGCCGCGCCAAGCGCGCTTTCGGCAAGCTCGGGGTCCGGGAACTCTGCGATGAAATCCATCCAGACCTCCTGGTCCAGACGCATCCCCTGCTGTTCAAAGCTGGACAGCATCGCGGTGTTCTCTTCCACCAACGCCTGCGACGGCGCGATCTGCGCGGCGCCTTGGCTCATCGGGTGATGGTCCCCGTGCGGCGCATCTTCTTTTGCAGCGCGAGGATGCCGTAAACCAGCGCCTCTGCCGTCGGCGGGCAGCCGGGCACGTAGACGTCGACCGGCACGATGCGGTCACAGCCGCGCACCACGGAATAGCTGTAGTGATAGTAGCCGCCGCCGTTCGCGCAAGACCCCATAGAGATCACGTAACGCGGTTCGGGCATCTGGTCATAGACCTTGCGCAGCGCCGGGGCCATCTTGTTGGTCAAGGTGCCCGCAACGATCATCAGGTCCGACTGACGCGGCGAGGCGCGCGGCGCGGTGCCAAACCGCTCAAGGTCGTAGCGCGGCATCGAGGTGTGCATCATCTCGACGGCGCAGCAGGCCAGACCAAAGGTCATCCAGTGCAGCGAGCCGGTGCGCGCCCAGTTGATGATGTCCTCTGTCGAGGTCAGCAAAAAGCCCTTGTCCTGCAACTCGGCGTTCAGCGCCTGGGTTGCGTGTTCGCGATCACCGCCAGCGGTGTTCAGACCGGTCATCACTCCCATTCGAGCGCCCCCTTCTTCCATTCGTAGGCAAAGCCAGCGGTCAGCACGCCGAGGAATACCATCATCGACCAAAAGCCCACCATGCTCACGTCCTTGAAGGCCACGGCCCAGGGGAACAGGAATGCGATTTCGAGGTCAAAAATGATAAAGAGGATCGACACGAGGTAGAACCGTACGTCGAACTTCATCCGGGCGTCATCGAATGCGTTGAACCCGCATTCATAGGCCGACACTTTTTCCGGGTCCGGGTTGCGCACCGCGACGAGGATGGCGGCGAAAATGAAGACGAGACCAATGGCGATGGCCACGGCCAGGAAAACGAGGATGGGAAGGTATTCCCGCAGCATCTCTTCCACGAGGCGGCTCCTTCGATGTCATGCGTGGATCGCATGGTGGCTCATGCGTTCACGTGCTGACTTATCCCTACGCGCCCCAAGGGTCAACAAGTCGCAGCGATATTCAAAAGATTGAAATCAAATAGGCTTTTGGTCGTATTTTCTTGATTTTCCCTTTGTGTACAAGGGAATACCAAATTTTCCCTTGGATTGCGAGGCGTTGGGCGCGCGCAAGGGTCGCGGGATTTCTTTGGTAAGCCAAAGGTTAAGCCGCCGGAATGGGCAGGTGAGTCTCTTTTGCCGCAGGTTACAGCGTGACAATCACCACATAGGCCGCAAGACCCGCCATGACGGTGGTCACGGGGAACCAAACTGCGCGTTCGCGCGCACTTGGGGTGATGCCGTTGAGGATCATTGTGATCACAGACACGCTTAGCGCCGCGTAAGCCGTCCATCTTGGCCAGCCGAGACCGGGAAATCCGGCGGCGCTGAGGATTGCAAAGCCTTGGAACGCCAGCACCGGGATCGACACGGCGGCGATGATCCGTCCCTTGGCGTTCAGCGCGCCCTTTTGCTGGCCGCCTTGGGTGTATTCCCCCAAGGGCGCGCCCGCGATCAGCGCGATCTGGAAAAAGATCACGGCAAGGCAAGCGGTTGCGTAAAGATGCGCGATTTGGGTCAGCATGACTTACTGTGCCCAGGGCGCGGGGCGTTTGTCAAAGAACGCGCCGATGCCCTCGCGCGCCTCGTTGCCCTGCCAGCGTTTGGCCAGCGCGTCGATGGCGCGGTCCACCTGGGCCTGCGTCACCTGCCCGCCCAAGGCGCGCAGCAACGCCTTGCCGTCCCGCACCGCCCCCGGCGCGCAGGCGAGATAGGGCGCAACCTCGGCCTCGACGGCGGCGTCGAGGTCTTCGGCAGGCACGGCGCGGGTCAGCACCCCGAGGTCCACGGCCTTTGCCGCGTCAAAGATCACCCCGTTCATGAACATCTGCGCCGCCTTCACCGCGCCGAGCCGCGCAACCACATAAGGGCCAATATTCGCCGGGATCAGCCCCAGCTTGACCTCGGTCAGCCCCATCTTGACGGTTTCGGCCCCGATGGTCACGTCACAGACACAAGCCAGCCCGACCCCGCCGCCAAAGGCATTGCCCTGCACCCGCCCGATCAGCGGCTGCGGCAAGGCATAAAGCGCGCCAAGCGCCGTGGCGATCCGCGCGCTTTCGCTGCGCTGGGTCTCGGCGTCCATCTCGAACTGCGCTCGCATCCACGCCAGATCGCCGCCCGCGCAAAAGCTGCGCCCCTCAGCGGCCAGCACGACCACGCGAATGCTGTCGTCTTGCCCCAGCGCCTGCGCCGCGCTTTCAAGGTCGATCATCATCTGCGCCGACAGGGCATTGTGCTTGTCCGCCCGCGTTAACCAAATCGTCGCCACACCGCGCGGATCACGGTCAATTCGGATCAAATCAGACATGGGCTTTTCTCCTTGGGTCAAAGGCTTCGGACGCGCCGTTCAGGTATCGCGCGATGGTTAACGCGCTGCTTTTAAAGCGCTACACGAGCGACCGCGCGCAACGCCTTGTCTTTAAGGGGTTTCTAGGCGGATCGCATGGCGCGCGCCATCTGTGCCGCTTGGGACAATGTCTCGCGGTCCAACCCCGTCTCATACCCCAGCGCGGAGACGTGATCATGGACGGCTTCGGTCGCCACATTGCCCGCAGCGCCGGGCGCATAGGGACAGCCGCCAAGCCCGCCAACTGCCGCGTCGAACACCCGCAGGCCACGCGCCAATGCCACGTCCACGTTGGCCAAGGCCATCCCGCCGGTGTCGTGGAAATGCCCCGCCAGACGCTCCGCTGGCAGCTCGTTCAACACCGCGCTCAGCATAGCGTCCACCGCCTCGGGCCGCCCGCGTCCGATGGTGTCGCCAAGCGAGACCTCGTAGCAGCCCATGTCGCGCAAGGCCGCCACGACCCGCGCCACCGCGCCCGGCGCGACCGCCCCGTCATAGGGGCATTCCACGACGCAAGACACGTAGCCCCGCATCGGCACGCCCGCCGCTTTCGCTGCCGCGGACACCGGCACGAACCGCGCGAGGCTCTCGTCAATGCTGGCGTTGATGTTCGCCCGGCTGAACCCTTCGGAGGCCGCGCCAAAGATCGCCACCTCGTCCGCTTTCGCCGCAAAGGCCCGTTCTAGCCCCTTCAGGTTCGGCGTCAAAGCCGCATAGGACACGCCATGTGACCGCGAGATCCCCGCCAAAACCTCGGCGCTGTCGGCCATCTGCGGCACCCATTTGGGGCTGACAAAACTGGCGCATTCGATACGCGCAAACCCCGCTTCGCTCAGGCAATCGACCAAGGCGATCTTGTCCGAGGTCGCAATCTGCCGCGCCTCGTTCTGCAATCCGTCCCGAGGGCCAACCTCGAAAATCTCAACGAAATCCGCCATCTGCGAGCCTCTCCTCTTGCGATACCTTCAGCAGGACACGTCACGGTGCGGCCTGCGCCCTACCAACCTGCGCGCCGCAAGGCGCTCCGCTGGATCACGCTTCCGGCACCGGGTAAAAGTCCTGCGCGTAGAACCGCTGTGCCCCTTCGCGCGCGATGCAGCGCTGATAGGCAGGCCGTGCCTCCATCCGGGCTTTGTACGCCTGCAACTTGGGAAATTCGTCCAGTTTCACGTAAAAAGGCGCCGCGAACAGGTTGAATCCCATCATAATATCCGCCGCGCTAAAGCCCCCCGGCAGCAGCCAGTCGCCGCTCAGCCGCGCCTCCATCCCCGCAAGGGTCTGCCGCAGCCGCGCGACGTTCAGCTTGATCACAATCGGCGAGGGCTTGGCGGGCGGCCGCAGGAACACCATTTGCAGGTTCAGCTGCTCAATCAGGCTCGCCATGGTCTCTGAGTAGTGCACCCATTGCAGCCAAGACGCGCGCTCTGGATCGCCGATCCGGCGGTTGAGCTCCGGCGCGTAAGTCTCTGTCAGATATTCCACAATCGCGCCGGACTCGGACATCTCGAGCCCTTTGTACTCGATCGCGGGAATGCGCGTGGCGGGCGAGACGCGCCCCAGATCGCTCTCGCGCATCGCGGCGCTGCCGATCTGATGCTCGATCACCTCCAGTCCGCCAAAGGTTTCGATCCCGATCTCTTCGAGCAGCCAAAGCACCCGGAACGACCGCCCATATTGCACGTGATGCAGTCGGATCATGCCGCCGCCTCCTCTTCTTCCTCAAGCTGGATCAGCGGCGCGCCCGCCTCGACCTGATCCCCCTCGCGCACCAAGACCTCGGCGATCACGCCATCGCGCGCCGCTGTCAGGGTGTGCTCCATCTTCATGGCCTCCAAAACCGCGAGGCGATCGCCCGCCTCGACCGCCTGCCCCGCGTGCACATGGACAGAAACGACACGCCCCGGCATCGGGGCCAGCGTCAGGCCACCCCCGGCCTCCGCCGCGGCATCGCGCGCCAAAAGATCAACCACGCGGTAAGCCCGGCCAAAACCCGCAAAGACTGTGATCACATCGCCGGAAATCGACACATCTGCAGCGGCAGTGCCATCCAGATACCATCGCCCTCCCCGCCGTTCGGCAGAAATCGCGTCTATCTCGACCCGATCCGGGCTGTGAACACGCAGTGTGATCACATATTCTTCGTCACCCTCAGCCAATCGCACTTGACGCGCCAAAGGCGCCCACAACGCAAATCCTGTCTCTGGAGTGGCATTTTCCCAAAGCCCCGTTGCCACCAGCGCCGCCTGCGCCCGCGCCAAAGGGGCGTCCCCTGCCGAGGCGGTCAACGCGTCCAAATCACGCGCGATCAAGCCGGTATCGACCTCGCCGCGCGCAAACCCTTTGTGCCCGGCCAACGCACCGAGAAACGCAAGGTTCGTCACCGTCCCGGCCACCTGCGTCTGTGCCAACCCTCGCGCCAACTGCCGCAGCGCCACGGAGCGCGTCGGCCCATGGACGATCACCTTGGCGATCATCGGATCGTAATGCGGGCTGATCTCGTCGCCCGCACGCACCCCGCTGTCGGCCCGCACCCCTTCGGGAAACGACAGAGCGGTCAGCCGCCCTGTCGCGGGCAAGAACCCGGCGGGTACATCCTCGGCATAAAGACGGGCCTCGAACGCGTGACCGGTCAGCGTCAGCTCGTCCTGCCCACAGGGCAAGGCCTCGCCCCCAGCCACACGCAACTGCCATTCCACCAGATCAACACCTGTGACCATTTCCGTAACAGGATGCTCGACCTGCAAGCGCGTGTTCATCTCCATGAACCAAAACCCGTCAGGCCTCAGCCCGCCCGAGCCGTCCACGATAAATTCCACCGTCCCCGCGCCTTTGTAACCAATCGCCTCGGCGGCCCGCACCGCCGCCGCCCCCATGGCCGCGCGCATCTCGGGGGTCATGCCCGGCGCGGGTGCCTCTTCGATCACCTTCTGGTGCCGCCGCTGCAAGGAACAGTCCCGCTCGAACAGATGCACAGCGCGCTGACCATCGCCAAAGACCTGCACCTCGATGTGGCGCGGCTGCTGAATGTACTTCTCGATCAACACCGCGTCGTTGCCAAAAGCGGTGCGCGCCTCGGCCTTGGCCCGCTCGAGCGCATCGACAAAATCGCCCGGCGCTTCGACCAGCCGCATCCCCTTGCCGCCGCCGCCCGCCACGGCCTTGATCAAAACGGGATAGCCAATCGCTGCCGCCTCGACCTCCAGCCGCGACGGCTCTTGATCCTTGCCCAGATACCCCGGCACGATCGGCACCCCGGCCTCGTCCATCAACCGCTTGGCCGCATCCTTAAGGCCCATCGCCCGGATCGCCCGCGCCGAAGGCCCAACGAACACCAGCCCCGCCGCCTCAACGGCTTCGACGAAATCGGGGTTCTCGGACAGGAACCCATAGCCTGGATGGATCGCCTGCGCGCCCACGTCCAAAGCCGCCGCAATGATCGCCTCCCCGCGCAAATAGCTCTCAGCCGGCGAGGCCCCGCCCAAGGACACCGCCACATCCGCCATCGCCACATGCGCGGCCATCGCGTCCACGTCCGAATGCACCGCGACCGTCCGCAAGCCCATGGCTTTCGCGGTGCGGATCACCCGGCAGGCAATCTCCCCCCGGTTCGCGATCAACAAAGTATCAAACATCCCAATCCTCCTCCCGCTCCCGGTCTTCTTCTCTTTTCAAATATCCCGGGGGAATAGCCCAATGGGCTATGGGGGCAGCGCCCCCAACCACCTCACCTCACGCGTAATCCTCAACCACGCGAAACCGCTCGCACATGATCTCCATGTCCTCCGACACCCCGCCCGTGCGCGAAAAATACGCCCGATACGCTTTGCGCCAATGCGCGAGATCGCGAAACTCCCCCTGCGCGGCAACGAATTCTTCATCCATCTCACTGAACTTTCGCGTAACGACCTCGACCGTCTCCAGCATCAGAGCGGGCGATCCGTCCCAGTTCAGCGCCACATCGCGCCGCCCCACCTCGGGCAAGGCATCGCCTTCACGCGTGTAGGCACGCATCGCCTCGACGGTCGCGGTTTTTTTCCCCGACCGCACCAGCGCGATGATCTGCGCGCACAGCTTGGGGTTATCCCCAAAGCGAAAGGTCTCGGCCTCGGGGTTCTCATCAATGATCTGTTGCAAGCTCTTGGCCATCATCGGCCTCCTTTACATGCGGAACACGCCAAAGCGCGTCTCTTCAATCGGAGCATTCAGCGCCGCCCGCAGGCTCAAGCCCAGCACATCGCGGGTCTTGCGCGGGTCAACGATGCCATCGTCCCACAGCCGCGCCGAGGCGTACAGCGGATGCGACTGGCGCTCGAACATCTCGATGGTGGGGCGTTTGAATTCGGCCTCCTCCTCGGCGGACCACTCTTGCCCTGCCCGCTCCAAAGCGTCGCGTTTCACCGTCGCCAACACCCCTGCCGCCTGCTCGCCGCCCATCACGCTGATGCGCGAATTGGGCCAGGTCCATAGGAACCGCGGCTGATACGCCCGCCCGGCCATGCCATAGTTGCCAGCGCCAAAAGAGCCGCCCACCAGCATCGTCACCTTGGGCACGGCGGTGGTCGCCACGGCGGTCACCATCTTGGCGCCATGGCGGGCGATGCCTTCGTTCTCGTACTTGCGGCCCACCATGAACCCGGTGATATTCTGCAAGAACACCAAGGGGATACGCCGCTGAGAGCAGAGCTCGACAAAATGCGCGCCCTTTTGCGCGGCCTCGGAAAACAGCACGCCATTGTTGGCGATGATCCCCACGTCCATGCCACAGAGCTTGGCAAACCCGGTTACCAAGGTCTCGCCAAAGCGCGGTTTGAACTCGTCGAAATACGACCCGTCCACCACCCGCGCGATGACCTCGCGGATGTCATAGGGCGTGCGCAAATCCGCAGGCACCACGCCGAGGATCTCGTCAGGATCATAGGCCGGAGCTTCGCCGCCCAAAGCCGCAACAGCCCCATCGCCGCCCAGCGACAGGACCGCCCGCCGCGCGAGGGCCAAAGCGTGCGCGTCATCCTCGGCCAGATAGTCCGCAACGCCAGACAGGCGCGTGTGCACGTCGCCGCCGCCCAAGTCCTCTGCCGATACGACCTCGCCCGTCGCCGCCTTGACCAAAGGCGGCCCGGCCAGAAAGATCGTGCCCTGTTCCTTGACGATGATCGTCACGTCGGACATGGCGGGCACATAAGCGCCGCCCGCCGTACAAGAGCCCATGACCACGGCGATCTGCGCGATGCCCTTGGCGCTCATCCGCGCTTGGTTGTAGAAAATCCGGCCAAAGTGGTCGCGGTCGGGGAACACTTCGTCTTGGTTCGGCAGGTTCGCCCCGCCGCTGTCCACCAGGTAGATGCACGGCAGACGGTTTTCCTCGGCGATCTCCTGCGCGCGCAGGTGTTTCTTGACCGACATCGGGTAGTAGGTGCCGCCCTTTACCGTGGCGTCGTTGCAGATCACCATCACCTGACGGCCCTGCACCACGCCGATCCCCGCGATCACCCCGGCGCAGGGCGCGGCCCCGTCGTACATGCCGTGGGCCGCCGTCGCGCCAACCTCAAGGAACGGCGCGCCGGGATCGAGCAGGTTCGCCACCCGGTCCCGAGGCAGCATCTTGCCGCGCGACACATGCCGCTCGCGCGACCGCGCGCCGCCCCCCTCTGCCGCAAGCGCCGCCGCCTCCGATACGATCCGCAGCGCCTCCAGGTGCGCCTGCTGGTTGGCCTTAAAGCCTTCGGATGCGGCAATCGCCTGCGAGTTCAGTTTCATCTCTCTCTCCCCTCGACGGTGACGGCGGTCAGCGTCTGTTGCAGCGCCCGCGCCTCGACCCAGCGTTCCAGCGCGGTCATGTAATCGCAGCGCGCCTCGGGCACGCCCTTGGGGCAACCGGGCCAGCCCAGCCCCGCCCGCAGGCCGCGTTTCAAGGCGCGGTAATCTTTGCGGCTAAGCCCAAGCGCCTCTGGTGGCCGTTGCGGCATCGTCGCCAGCACCGCGTCCACGTCGAGCCACAGCGCCTCGCGCAGCGGTGTCAGGCAGTCGGCGCGCAAGGCCCCGCCTGTTTCGCACAGCGCATAGGCCGCCTCGCCACAAGCATAATCGGTGGTCACCTGCGGCGCCCCCGCCGTCATCAAGCATCTCTCCAGCGCGCCGACCGCCGTAGCGTCCTCGCTGGCATAAGCCGTCCCGGCGCTTGTCAACAGCAACAGCGCCAGGCCCCCCAGTGTCTTTGTCATGTCATTCCCTCCCGCGCAGCGCGGGCCTTGAGTTCCTTGCGGATGACCTTGCCCGTGACCGTCATGGGCAGAGCCTCCAGGAACGCAATTTCCCTTGGGTAGGAATAGCTTGCAAGTCGGGATTTAACGTAATCCATCAATTCGCCTTCGGTGGCGGGATGGTTCGGTTTCAGCACCACATAGGCTTTGACGATCTCTGTGCGCAGGGCGTCAGGCTTGCCCACGACGCCGACGGTGGCCACGGCGGGATGGGTCAGCAGGCAATCCTCGATCTCGGCGGGGCCGATGCGGTAGCCAGCGGATGTGATCACATCGTCGTCGCGCCCCACAAAGCGGATAAACTCGCCTTCCAGCCGCCCCCGATCGCCGGTCAACAGCCAGTCGCCGCGGAATTTCTCAGCCGTGGCCTGCGGATTTTGCCAATATTCCAACATCATAGACGGCGCGCCGCGCCGCACGGCAATGTCCCCCTCGCCGCTCTCGTCCGCGTCGATCACCTGCACATCAAAGCCGGGAACGGGCTTGCCGATGCACCCCGGTTTGGGCGCGAAATCGGCGGCACAAGAGCTGACGACCATGTTGCACTCGGTCTGGCCGTAGAATTCGTTGATGGTTACCCCAAGCGCGTCGCGCCCCCATGCCAGCATTTCCTCGCCCAAGGGCTCGCCGCCCGAGGCGACAGAGCGCAGCCCCGGCAAGCGTGTGCCTTCGGCCTTGAGCATCCGCAACGCGGTCGGCGGGAAGAACACGTTGCGCGCCCCGACGTCCAGGGCCGCCTTGCACATCTCGCCAGAGAATTTGCCCCCCGGCCCCGCGATCACCGGCACACCCAGCGCCAGCGCGGGCATCGCCACGTCGAACAGCCCGCCGATCCACGCCCAATCCGCTGGCGTCCACAGGCAATCGCTCGGTTGGCCAAGGTGATCGTGCGACAGCGCAACGCCGGGCAAATGCCCCGCCAGAACGCCATGCCCGTGCAACGCGCCCTTGGGCGCGCCGGTGGTCCCGGAGGTGTAGATCAGCACGGCGGGGGTCGTGGCAACGGCCTGCGCATAGGGCACAGGCGCGCCCTCCACACCGGCGGTTTCGGCCATGACGGCGGGGGCCAAATCGCCCAGCAAATCGGCCCCTTCGGCGTCGGTCAGCACCAAGGCGCAGCCCGCATTGCCCACCCGGCTCGCCAGCGCATCCTGCTTGAAGAGTTTGAACAAAGGCACGGAAATCGCACCGATTTTCCAGATCGCCAGATGGGCGGCGGCGCACCACAGCCCTTGGCCCAGCAGCACGCCAACCCGGTCCCCCGGTTGGATTTCGCCTTGTAGATAGCGCGCCAGCCCGTCCACCGCCTGCGCCAGATCGCCATAGGTCACATCGCGGCGCGCGCCTTCGCTCAGGTCGATGATCGCGACCTGTTCGCTTGGGTGGTCAAGGCATTGCGCCGCCATGTTCATATGCTTGGTCCCCTCAAGGTTCCGCTGGTCTGCGGCGACAGCGCCCGGACAAGATGGCCAAGGCGGTTCACCTGATACTCATAGCTCTGCGCCGGATCGCCGGGGGGCGCGCAGACCACCCGCAGCCAGATGCCGGGCGCTTCGCCGGGATAGGCCACGCAATCGGTCAGCCGCGCGCCGCCCCCCGGACGATCCGCCAAATAGCGCTGCGCGTAGGCGGTGATCACGTCCGTCTCTGTCAGCGTCATCAGAGCCCAACCGTAGCGAAACCCAAGCCCCGCCGTCGCCAGCAACAAAAGCCCAAGCGGCAGGAACCAGACCCAGCGCGGCATGGCCTTAGCTCATCGCCGCCATCAGCTCCCGCCCGACCAGCATCCGGCGGATTTCGCTGGTGCCCGCGCCGATCTCCATCAGCTTGGCATCGCGGAAAATGCGCGCAACAGCGGCGTCGTTCAGGAAACCTGCGCCACCCATGGCCTGCACCGCTTGGTGGGCCTGCACCATCGCCTGTTCAGAGGCATAAAGACAGCAAGCAGCGGCATCGGCGCGGGTCACTTCGCCCCGGTCGCAGGCCTTGGCGACCTCGTAGACATAGGCGCGGGCGCTGTTCAGCGCGGTATACATGTCGGCGATCTTGGCCTGCATCAGCTGGAACGACCCGATCGGCTGGCCAAACTGGTGGCGGTCGCGCAGGTAGGGCATGATTTCGTCCATACAGGCGGCGATGATCCCCAGACCAATCCCGGCCAGAACCACCCGCTCGTAATCAAGGCCCGACATCAGCACGCGCACGCCCTTGCCCTCTTCGCCAAGGACGTTTTCGAACGGCACTTCGACGTCCTCAAAGATCAGCTCGGCGGTGTTCGACCCGCGCATTCCCAGCTTGTCAAAGTGGGGCGAGGTGCTGAACCCCGTCATGGATTTCTCGATCAAAAAGGCGGTGATCCCCTTGGCCCCGGCGTCGGGATCGGTCTTGGCATAGACCACCAAAGTATCCGCGTCCGGACCGTTGGTGATCCAGTACTTGTTGCCGTTCAGCACAAAGCGGTCGTTCTTTTTCTCGGCCCGCAGTTTCATGCTGACCACGTCGGAGCCGGCGCTGGGTTCGGACATGGCAAGAGCGCCGACGTGCTGACCCGAGATCAACCCCGGCAAGTACTTGGCGCGCTGTTCGTCATTGCCGTTCAGCTTGATCTGGTTGACGCACAGGTTGGAATGCGCGCCGTAGGACAGGCTGACGCTGGCCGACGCCCGCGCGATTTCCTCGACCGCGACGGTATGCGCCAGATAGCCCATCCCGGCGCCGCCGTACTCTTCGGACACGGTGATGCCAAGCAGGCCCAGCTCGCCCATCTCTGTCCACAGCTCGGGCGGGAAGGTGTTGGAGCGGTCAATCTCGGCGGCCATGGGTTTGACCCGCTCTTGGGCCCACTTGTGGACCATGTCCTGCAAGGCCAAAACGTCTTCGCCAAGGTCGAACTTCATGCTCGCCAGAAACATCGCCACCCCCTCCCCCGGGTTTATTGAACGCTTGTTCATATCCTAGAGGCGGGTTTGCCGATTGGTCAATGGGTTTTGCGTAGGCAAAGAAAAACGGCCCCCGAGACGATAGGGGCCGCTGCACTGGTTAACCGTTGAAGAAAGCGCGCTAAGTTATCGCAGGATATAGACAATCTCGCCCGATGCGGGCTCTACCAAAGCGTAGGTGTTGTTCAGATTGACGTAAGAGTACGGGCTGTCCGGCACCGCGACCAAGGGCGCCTCGCCTTGGAGTTTTGCGCCCACGACGACCTCACCATCGGCAAAGACCGGGTCGATGGGATTCTCGCGGATGTAGGTCACGGTGGTCTGTTCGGGGTCGATATTGGCCCCGGTCCCCGCGCCCAGCATCACGCCGCCGATGATCGCCAGCGGACCGCCCAAGGCCGCGGCCGCAATGGCCCCACCCGCGACAGCCCCGGCAACGGCGTTGCCTTCGTTCGCCTCGTTATAGGTGATGGTCTGCACCTCGATGGTGCTTTCGGGCAGGTAGACCGGGACGGGCGTTTCCAGCTGGCCGGTCAGGTAATCGCCAAAGGCCCAGCCTTCGGTGCCGTCATAGCTGACCTTGCACCAGTTGGTTTCGACGACGCAGCTTTCGACGGTGGTGGCGTCTTGGCTGTCGATCACGTCGATGATTTCGAACTGCGGGCCGGGACCTGCGCGCAGGTTCAGGTCGGTTGTGGCAAAGGCGGTGCCCGCCGCGGACGCAGTGGTGGCGGTGATAAGGGCGATGGCCGTTGCGGCGCTGATGGTACGCGTAAACATGTGGATTGCTCCTGTTCGTGTCTCCAGATGCAGGACAAACAGGGGGGCGCGCGGTTTCGTTCCGAGCCTGCGCCGGGGATGCGCGGAAACCCGCGATTGCAGAATTAGGCCTCCTGAAAGACCGCGCTGACCTCGGTGCGGATGATCCGGGCGATTTGCGCGCAGTCCTCAAGGGTAAAGGTCAGCGGCAGGCGCATATCGAGCAGCCCCGCAAGGATGCGGTCGCTTTGCGGCAGGCTTTGCGCCGGGGCGTAGCGCCAGCTGTCGTAGCGCGAGGTAAAGCCGCTGGGCTCGGCCCCGCCGAACCATTTCAGCTCCACCCCGGCGGCGGCGCAGCGGTCCAGCACCGCCTGCACCTTGGGCGAGGGCCAGTCCAGCAGCAGGAATTGGATCGACGATCCGACGTAGTTTTCGCGCGCGTCGCGGTCGATCACCGTCAGGCCGGGGGTGCTGCGCAGGCCATTTTCCACCACGCGGTAGCGGTCGTTCCAGCGCTTGATCTGCTCTGGCAGGGCGGCCAGTTGCGGGCGCAGGATCGCCGCGCGCAGGTTGTCCATCCGC
Organism: Tropicibacter naphthalenivorans; assembly: GCF_900176475.1. Lineage (GTDB taxonomy): Bacteria > Pseudomonadota > Alphaproteobacteria > Rhodobacterales > Rhodobacteraceae > Tropicibacter > Tropicibacter naphthalenivorans. Next base: position 180,093 of record NZ_FWXX01000005.1, on the reverse strand, counting down.
CCCGAGACGTTGGGCATGTCGTATTTGATCTGCTCAAAGACCTCTGGGCCGGGGGCGGCGAGGTGCCGTTCGTACAGCATATAGGACCCGGACAGCATGATCGCGCGGGCGGCGATTTCGGCGTCGTCGGTGATCAGGAACCCGCCCTCGCCCGAATTGACGTGCTTGTAGGTCTGGGTCGAGTAGCAGCCGATGACGCCTTGGCGGCCGGATTGCTGCCCGTTCCACGTGGCCCCCATGGTGTGGGCGCAATCCTCGATGATTTGGACATTATGGGCGGCGCAGAGGGCGATCAGCCGGTCCATGTCACACAGATGGCCGCGCATGTGCGAGAGCATAAGGACGCGGGCCAGCGGGAGTTTGCGTTCCAGATCGTCGAGGTCGATGGTCAGGGTTTCGGTGACATCGACAAAGATCGGCTGCGCGCCGAGGCTGGCGATGGCCCCCGGCACCGGCGCAAGGGTAAAGGCGTTGGTGAGCACTTTGTCACCGGGCTGGACGTTCAGCGCACGCAGGGCGCAGGCCAAAGCGTAGCCGCCCGAGGCCACCGACAGCGCGAATTTCGCCCCGGTGAGTTTGGCGAAGTCCTGTTCCAGCAGGGCCGTTTGCGACAGCTCGCCGGGGGCGGTGTTGTAGCGGTGCAGGCGGCCATGGCGGAGCACCTCGAGGGCGGCGGTGATGGCCTCCTCGGGGATGGGCTCTTGTTGGGTGAAATTGCCTTGGAATTTGTCGGTCATTCGTTTTCACCGTTGCGCGGTTGGGGGCGCTGCCCCCCTGCCCGTTGGGCATTCCCCCCGGGATATTTTCAAAGAGAAGAAGGGCGAAGGGTTAGCCAATGAGGCGGCGGACCTCGGCGGGGAGGTCGTCGAAGTGGTCGATGGTGCCTTCGGGGTTCAGGTCGCGGACGGCCTGGCCGGGAGGGGCAAAGGTGACGAGGATCGAGGGCGCGCCGGCGTTGGCGGCGGTGTTGCGGTCGGTGTCGGAATCGCCCACCAGCAGCGCGCGGTCGCGGTTGCCCCCGGCCTGATCGACGGCGGCCCAGAAGTGCGCGGGGTCAGGTTTCTTGACCGGCAGGGTGTCGGCGCCGATCATCGAGGCGAAGAGGTCGCGCACGCCCAGTTCGCGCAAGAGCGCTTCGGCCAGCCCTTGCGGTTTGTTGGTGGCGATGCCCACGGCGTAGCCGTCGCGGCGCAGCTGTTCGACCGCCTCGAGCGCGCCGGGGTAGAGGCGCGTGTGGGTGGCGATGTTGCCCCCGTAGGCCTCTAGCAGGGTAGGATACCATTTCAGCACGCGCTCTTCGGTGTAGGCGTTGGCCCGCTTGAGGCCCGCGGTCAGCATGGCGCGCCCGCCGCGCAGGGCGATCCCGGCGTCATCCTGCGTCAGGCGCACGTCCTCGCCCATACCTTCGAAGCAGATATTGGCGGCGGCCAGCAGATCGCCGCTGGTGTCGGCCAGCGTGCCGTCGAGATCGAATATTACGCAGCGCATGGCGGCCCCCTTTTTGTCACATCCAGAAACGTCGCGTGACCAGTCACGGCTTGCCCCGACAGATACAGGAGATAAAAGGGCGGTTAGTGAAAGACAAATCGGATTTTGAGATGAGTATTGCCCTGATCGTTCTGGCCGCTGGCAAAGGCACGCGGATGGAAAGCGACTTGCCCAAGGTTCTGCACAAGATCGCCCATGCGCCGATGCTGTGGCACGCGCTGCGGGCGGGTGGCGCGCTGGCCCCGGAACGGACGGTGGTTGTGGCGGGCCATGAGGCGGCGCAGGTCGAGGCCTCTGCCCACGACTATGATCCCGAGGTGCAGGTTGTCATCCAGTCCGAGCAGCTGGGCACCGCCCATGCGGTGGCGCAGGCCGCCCCGGCTTTGAACGGGTTCGATGGCGATGCGATTGTTTTGTACGGGGACACGCCCTTTATCAGCGACGCCACGCTAGAGGCGATCCGCGACGCCCGCACCCAGCATGACGTGGTGGTGCTGGGCTTTGAGGCCAGCGATCCTGCGCGCTATGGCCGCCTCGTGACGGATGGCGACACGCTGGACCGGATCGTCGAGTATAAGGACGCCACCGAGGCCGAGCGCGCCATCACCCTGTGCAACTCTGGCGTGGTGGCCGCCGATGCCAAAACGCTGTTCGAGCTGGTCGGCGCGGTGGGCAACGACAACGCCAGCGGCGAGTATTACCTGACCGACATCGTCGGGATCGCGCGCGCCAAGGGCCTGTCCGCCACGGTGGTCCGCTGCGACGAGGCCGAGACCATGGGCGTGAATTCGCGCAAGGACCTCGCCGCCGCCGAGGCCGAATTCCAGGCCAAGGCGCGCGCCGAGCTGCTGGATCTGGGCGTGACGCTGGCCGCGCCGGACACGGTGTTCCTTGCGTGGGACACGGTCATCGGGCGCGACACGGAAATCGAGCAGAACGTGGTCTTTGGCCCCGAAGTCACCGTTGAAAGCGGCGCGCGCATCCGGGCGTTCAGCCACCTTGAGGGCGCGCATGTCAGCCGCGGCGCCATTGTTGGCCCCTACGCGCGCCTGCGCCCCGGCGCAGAGCTGGGCGAGCATGTGCACGTGGGCAACTTTGTCGAGGTCAAGAACGCGGTCCTCGCCGAAGGGGTCAAGGCCAACCACCTGACCTACATCGGCGACGCCGACATCGGCAAAGCCACCAACATCGGCGCGGGCACCATCACCTGCAACTATGACGGCGTGTTCAAGCATCGCACCACCATCGGGGCCAACGCCTTTATCGGGTCGGACACGATGCTGGTGGCCCCCGTCACCATCGGCAACGGCGCGATGACCGGGTCGGGCTCGACCATCACCAAGGACGTGCCGGACGGCGCGCTGGCGGTTTCGCGCCCTGAACAGGTCATCAAACCGGGCCTTGCCACCAAGCTTTTCGACATGCTGCGCGCCCGCAAGGCCAAGCAGCAAAAGTAATTCAGAGCAGACGTTTCACAGGGATTTTTCAAGATGTGCGGAATTATCGGTATCCTCGGCAGCCACGAAGTGGCACCGATGCTGGTCGAGGGGCTCAAGCGCCTCGAGTATCGCGGCTATGACTCGGCGGGCATCGCCACCATCAACGACGGCGTGCTGGATCGCCGCCGCGCCGTGGGCAAGCTGGTGAACCTGTCCGACCTTTTGGTCCATGAGCCTCTGGCCGGGAAATCGGGCATCGGCCACACCCGCTGGGCAACCCATGGCGGGCCGTCCGCCACCAACGCCCACCCGCATCAGGCGGGCCCCGTGGCCGTGGTGCACAACGGCATTATCGAGAACTACAAGGAACTGCGCCTTGAGCTGGCCGAGGCCGGCCTGACCGCGCAGACCGAGACCGACACCGAAACCGTCGCTCTCTTGACGCAAAAGCACCTGAACGAGGGCATGGCCCCGGTTGAGGCGGCGATGGCGACGGTTGACCGGCTGGACGGGGCCTTTGCGCTGGCGTTCCTGTTCGACGGCGAAGGCGATCTGATGGTGGCGGCGCGCAAGGGCTCTCCGCTGGCGATTGGCCACGGGAACGGCGAGATGTTCGTCGGCTCGGATGCCATCGCGCTGGCCCCCATGACCGACCAGATCACCTATCTGGAGGAAGGTGACCGCGCCGTGCTGACCCGCGCTGGCGTGGAAATCCGCGACGAGGCGGGCCGTCTGGTCAACCGCGAAAAGCGCACCATCAAGATGGACGCCGCCCGCGTCGACAAAGACGGCTACAAGCACTTCATGGCCAAGGAAATCGCCGAGCAGCCCACCGTGCTGTCGGCCGCTTTGTCCGCATATCTGACCGAAACGGGCATCGCCCTGCCCGATCCCGGCGTGGACTTTGCCAAGGTCGACCGCCTGACCATGGTCGCTTGCGGCACCGCCTATTACGCCTGTTTCACGGCGAAATACTGGTTCGAACAGCTCGCCGGTCTGCCGGTCGAGGTCGATATCGCGTCCGAATTCCGCTACCGCGAGCCGCCGATCACGCCGGGCACCACCGCGCTGTTTGTCAGCCAATCGGGTGAGACCGCCGATACGCTGGCGGCGTTGCGCTATTGCGCGGGCAAGGCGGAGCGTATCCTGTCGGTGGTCAACGTCCCCGAAAGCTCGATTGCGCGCGAAAGCGATCTGGCCCTGCCGATCCACGCCGGGACCGAGATTGGCGTGGCCTCCACCAAGGCGTTCACCTGCCAGTTGACCGTCCTGCTGGTCTTGGCTTTGAAAGCCGCCGTGGACCGGGGCCGCATGACCGAGGATCAACTCCAGGACGTGCTGGCCTCGCTGCGCGCCCTGCCCGGCACCTTCAACGCGGCGCTTGGCCGGGGCGATGACATCCGCGACACCGCCCATGAGCTGGCCGAGGCGCGCGATATCCTCTTCCTTGGCCGTGGCCTGATGTACCCGCTGGCTTTGGAAGGCGCGCTGAAACTCAAGGAAATCAGCTACATCCACGCCGAAGCCTATGCCTCGGGCGAGCTGAAACACGGCCCCATCGCCTTGATCGACCAAAGCGTGCCGGTGGTGGTCATGGCCCCCAAGGACAGCCTGTTCGAAAAGACCATTTCCAACATGCAAGAGGTCATGGCGCGCGGTGGCAAGGTGGTTCTGGTCACCGATGCGGCGGGCGCGTCCATTGCCGGGGCGGACGCGTGGAAGACTATTGTCATGCCGGAAATCCGCGAGGTGCTGACGCCCTTGTTGTACGCCCTGCCCGCGCAGCTGTTGGCCTATCACACCGCCATCGCCAAGGGCACCGACGTGGACCAGCCGCGCAACCTCGCGAAATCCGTGACGGTGGAATAAGCGCCGATGGTCACGCTGGAGCAGGCGCTGGAGGCGTTAAAAGCGGGGGGCGATGCCTCTCGCGCCAAAGGGGCCGCCGCCTATCACAAGGCCAAGCGCGTCTACTTGGGCGTGCCCAACCCGGTGCTGAACGCTCTGACCACCGAGTGGCGCGGCGCGCTGTCGGTTGAGGACCGCGTGGCCTTGGCGAATGGGCTGTGGCAGACGGATATCTTTGAGGCGCGCGTTGCCGCCGCCAAGCTGCTGACCCAGGCGCGCCTGCGCCCGGACGAGGACGCGTGGGCGGTGATTCAATCGTGGGTGCCGCAGTTCGACAGCTGGGCGATTGCCGATCACGTCTGTTCGGCGGGGGCGCGGCGGTTGCAAGCCGACCCGTCCCGCATCGACACCGTGGCCGAGTGGACCACGTCCGAGCATATGTGGACCCGCCGCGCGGCGCTGGTGATCACCCTGCCCTGGGCCAAGCTGAACAACCCCACCGAGGCGGATCTGGCGATCCGCGACCGGGTGCTGGGCTGGGCTGGGGAGTACGTGGACGACCGCGCGTGGTTCATCCAAAAGGCCATCGCCTGGTGGGTGCGCGACCTGTCAAAGCATGACGCGCCGCGTGCGAAAGCGTTCCTGGCGGCCCATGGCGAGCGGCTCAAGGCCTTTGCCCGCAAGGAAGCCGCCAAGTATCTGTAAAGGTTAGCCGCCGGTAAAGACCTCGATGGTCGGCAGGTCGGTCAGCGGTGCCTCGATCAGGCGCATGGCCGCTAGCGAAAGACGGCTGCCACCCGTGGCTGGCCCGTCGATGGGGATCAGGTCAACCTGCGCCGATTTTCCGGTCGCGGGAAAGAAAACCCGCCCCTTCGAGGCGCTGGAGACCAGCGGCGTTTCCAGCCAGAACCCCGGCTTGGACGGATCACCAAGGCTGGCGACGGTGGTGCCCAGCTTGGTTTCGCCCGCGGGTTCGGGGGCGGCGGCGGCCTCTGCCCGTTCGGCGGCGGTGGTGGTGTCAAACTGCTCGACCGTGCGCGCATTGGCCTGTGGCACCGGGGCGGCAGCGCCTTCGGGACGGGCCTGCGGGCGGGTTTGGGTCTGCGCTGCGGGCGCGGGCGCATCGGGCTTGCCCAGCCCCAACGGCATCTTTCCACAACCCGCAAGCGCGAGCGCGCCGATAAGTACAAAGCCTGTTTTCATTTACCTACCCCTTTGGTCTTGCGTGACACAGTAGTCCTACCTGTGCAGGATGCCAGACACAATTGCGCGTGCGCCCTTGCCCCGCGCGCCGCCCTTGCCTAGGTTCTACGCCATGACAGCCCCATTGATTGACCCCTTTCAGCGCCCGATCTCTTATCTTCGGGTTTCGGTGACCGACCGCTGCGATTTCCGCTGCGTCTATTGCATGTCCGAGAACATGACGTTCTTGCCGAAAAAAGAGCTGCTGACGCTCGAAGAGCTGGACCGCATGTGTTCGACCTTTATCGGTCTGGGCGTGGAAAAGCTGCGGATCACCGGGGGCGAGCCCTTGGTTCGGCGTGATATCATGACGTTCTTCCGGTCGATGACGCGGCATCTGGATTCGGGCGCTTTGAAGGAGCTGACGCTGACGACGAACGGCTCTCAGCTGGCGAAATTCGCGGGCGAGTTGTTTGACGCCGGCGTGCGGCGGGTGAACGTGTCGATGGACACGCTAGACGAGGCGAAGTTTGCCGATGTCACCCGTTGGGGGCGTTTGCCGCAGGTGCTGAAGGGCATTGATGCGGCGCAAGAGGCGGGCTTGCGAATCAAGATCAACGCCGTGGCGCTGAAGGGCTTTAACGAAGATGAGCTGTTCCGGATGACGGAATGGTGCGCCGAGCGCGATATGGATCTGACCTGGATCGAGGTCATGCCCATGGGCGATATCGGCAATGAGAACCGCCTGGACCAGTATTGGAAGCTGAGCGATCTGCGCGCGCGGCTGGCCGAGAATTACACCGTGACCGACCTGCCCGAGCGTACCGGTGGCCCTGCGCGTTACGTGCGACTGGAGGAGACGGGGCAGAAGATCGGCTTTATCACGCCTTTGACGCATAATTTCTGCGAGAGCTGCAATCGGGTCCGGCTGACCTGTACGGGTGAGCTGTTTATGTGCCTTGGGCAAGAGGACAACGCCGATTTGCGCGCGGCCTTGCGCAACCATCCGGGCGATGATGCGCCCTTGGAAGAGGCGATCCGCGCGGCGATCCGTTTGAAGCCCAAGGGCCATGATTTCGACTATTCCCGCCAGACGGTGGACGGGCGTGTCTCGCGTCATATGAGTCATACGGGTGGATAAGACCTGACCGGCGGAGCCTTGCAGACATCGCAGCGAGACAGGTTGGGTTGATGTGATCCAACGGAGCGCCTTTGGGCGCTCTTTTGCTTCTGGGGACTGCGCCCCCAGACCCCCGGTGGGGCGCTGCCCCACACCCCGGGATATTTTTTAAAGAGAAGAAACCAAGGGGCTACGTGGGGCGGCTGATGCGGCCGCCGCCGATGGGGGTAGCGACACCGGTGGTTTTGGGGGCCGAGGTGGGCAGGCCGCGGGCGACGCGGACGGCGAGGTAAGCGAAGGCTTGGGCCTCGAGCATGTCGCCGTCGAGGCCGGTGGTTTCGATCGGCTCGACCGGGCAGTCGAGGCTGGCGGAGAGCATACGCATCATCACGGGGTTCTTGCGGCCTCCGCCGGTGACGAGGACGCGGGTGGGCAGGCTGGGGCAGTGCTCCATCCCTTGCATCACCGCGGTGGCGGCCATGGCGGTCATGGTGGCGGCGGCATCGGCGTCAGACAGTTCGCGCACGAGGTCGAGCATCAAAGAAAAGTCGTCTCGGTCCAAGGACTTGGGGGGCATTTTCCGGAAGAAGGGCTCGTCCAGGAAGAGTTCGAGTGCGCCCTCTTCGACGCGGCCCTTGCGGGCCAGAGCGCCGTCTTTGTCGCAGTCGAGGCCGAGGCGTTCGGCCACCAGATCGTTGAGCGGCGCGTTGGCGGGACCGGTGTCAAAGGCAAGGAGCGCGCCCGGGTCCTGAGGTTTGGCTTTGCTCGGGTCGACCCACGTAAGGTTGCCGACGCCGCCGAGGTTGAGGAAGGCGATGGGCTGGGTCGCGCCGATGTATTTGGCGCAGGCGAAGTGGTAAAACGGCGCGAGCGGCGCGCCCTGCCCGCCCAAATCCACATCGGTGCTGCGGAAGTCCCAGACCACGGGGGTGTTCAGGGCTTCGGCCAAGGCGTCGCCGTCGCCCAGCTGATGCGTGCCGCGACCGCGCGGGTCATGGGCCAGCGTCTGGCCGTGAAAGCCAATGATCTCAGCGCCTTGGAACTGCGAGAGCAGCGCGATGTGGCTGTCTTGGGTGACCTGCAAAGCGGCGTCCAGATCGTCGCCCGGCCAGCGCCCCAGAGCGGCGCGCAAGGTGGCGCGCTCATCCTGCGTGTAGGGCCGATAGTCGGACGGGCCGAATTCGAAAATCGTTTCGCCATCGGTGCGGATCATCGCCGCATCCACCCCGTCCAGCGACGTGCCGGACATGGCGCCAAGCGCCCAGATCGCCTTTGCCTGCAACATGCTCTTTCCCTCAGCCCCACTCGTGCTTATACGTGCCCGCGCTATATAAAGAGGTGACCCCATGACCTACCATCCCAAATCGGACTTCATGCGTGTGATGATCGAGCGCGGCTACCTGGCCGATTGCACCGATTATCAGGCGCTGGACGAAGCGCTGAGCGCGGGCGTGGTGCCGGGGTATATCGGTTTTGACGCCACGGCAAAGTCGCTGCACGTGGGCTCGCTGATCCAGATCATGATGCTGCGCTGGCTGCAAAAGACCGGCCACCAGCCGATCACCCTGATGGGTGGGGGCACGACCAAGGTGGGCGATCCGTCCTTTCGCGCCGATGAGCGCCCGCTGCTGACCGCCGATCAGATCGATGACAACATCAGCGGCATCAAGCAGGTGTTTGCCAAGTACCTGGATTACGAAGGTGAGACGCCTGCGCTGATGCTGAACAACGCCGAGTGGCTGGACGGGCTGAACTACCTCGAATTCCTCCGCGACATCGGGCGGCATTTCAGCGTCAACCGGATGCTGTCGTTTGAATCGGTGAAATCGCGGCTGGACCGCGAGCAGTCGCTGAGCTTTCTCGAATTCAACTACATGATCCTGCAAGCCTATGATTTCCTTGAGCTGAACCGCCGCTATGGCTGTTTGTTGCAGATGGGCGGCTCGGACCAGTGGGGCAATATCGTCAACGGGATCGACCTGACCCGCCGCGTCTTGGACCACGAGATTTACGGGCTGACCTCGCCTTTGCTGACCACCAGCGACGGCAAGAAGATGGGCAAATCCCAGAATGGCGCGGTGTGGCTGAACGCCGATATGTGCGCGCCCTACGAATTCTGGCAGTTCTGGCGCAACACGACGGATGCCGATGTGGGCCGGTTCCTCAAGCTCTATACAGAGCTGCCGGTCGAGGAATGTGAGCGTCTGGGCGCGCTGCAAGGGTCCGAGATCAACGACGCCAAGATCGTTCTGGCGAACGAGGTGACGACGCTGTGCCACGGCGCAGAGGCGGCGGCGGCGGCAGAGGCGACCGCGCGTGAGGTCTTTGAAAAGGGTGGCGTGGGCGACGACCTGCCGACCTTGGAGCTGAGCCGCGAAGAGCTGGGCGACGGGCTGTCCATCGTGCAGGCGATTGTCCGCTCCGGTCTGGCCAAAACCGGCAAGGAAGCCAAGCGCCTGATCGCCGAGAATGGCGCACGCATGGACGACGAACCGCTGACCAACGCGGGTCTGGTGCTGGATGCCGACGCCTTGGCAAGCCCGATCAAGCTGAGCGCGGGCAAGAAACGGCACGCGCTGATAAAGCTGGCCGACTAAGCGCCAGTTTCAGTGCAATTCACGACGCCCCAAGTCCCGCGCTTGGGGCGTTTTGCGTTTCACAGCAGCAATGACACCAACGTCGCCGCCAGCAAAGGCAGGCTAAGCACGGTTGCCAGCAGCAGGGCTGCAGCGGCGGTGGGCCGTGGCCGGGTGGCGGTGACAGAGACGGCGCGGGGCGCGGATCGGCGCAGCGAATCATGTTTCATGTGGGCAGTTAACCACACAGAAACTTTCTAGGTCCTTAATCTGGGTCATGTCCGAGTCGCTGTTGCTGCCCCTGCCCCAGTCTCCTGAATTCGCCCGCGCCTGCGAGGCGATGGAGGTGCCCATTCGCCTGTGTAAACGCGAATGTAGCGGTCAGGCGCAGCTGATCTGGCAGGTGCAATCGCGGCGTCTGGGCTGGCTTGGGCGGGTCGATCTTGTCTCGCGCGGGCCGGTGGCGCGCGACCCTGCGGATGTGACCGACTGGCTGGACCGCTGGCAACATTGGCATGACCGCCGGCCCATGTTGCTGAATGCCGAAGGCTTGGGGCATGACGCTTTGCGCGCCGCTGGGTTCTGGCCGCTGGTGACCCCTGCAACCCTCGCCATGGTGCCCTTGGCCGACAGCACCACCATGCGCGCGCGCCTACAGCAGAAATGGCGCAATCGCCTGAACCGAGCAGAGGCTAGCAGCTTGCGCATCACCCGCCATGCCTTGACCGCGCAGCATCCGATCCTGAGCCAAGAGGCCGTGCAAGCCCGCGCGAAACGCTATCGCGGCCTGCCTCCTGCCTTCTCCGCCGCCTTCGCCGCGCGCAATCCCGGCAAGGCCGTGGTGTTCGAGGCGCGACATGGCGGTGCCCCCGTGGCCTCGGCCTTGATCCTGCGGCACGGCCCCATGGCGACGTGGCAGATCGGCCATTCGAACGCCGAGGGGCGCAAGCTAAACGCCATGAACGCGCTGCTCTGGACGGCGATGACGTGGCTCGCGGATCAGGGTCACAGCCATCTCGACCTTGGCACCATCAACCAGCAGGACGCCCCCGGTCTGGCACATTTCAAGCTGGGCACGGGCGCAGAGGCGCAACGCTTGGGTGGCACATGGCTGCACCTAGGCGCGCTGGCCCCCATTGCCCGCCGCCTGCCCGCCGCCCTCGCCGCCTAATCACACGGTTCACTCGCCAAGCATCCAAACGCCATCCGGCCAGAACGCATCAAAGGCAAAGGCGAACATCACGTCATGGGCCACGTCGCGCCCCTCGGCCCGCACCCGCACATTGCCCACATCGCGCCCGGCGCTGATCTGCCCAGCGTCCAAGGCCGACGCCTGCCCCCGCGCCCATTCCAAGACCACGCCGCCCTCTTCGATGCGCTCCGCCTGCCGCAACCGCTCCAAAGGCCAAGCCCGCTCCCCCACGCGCACCACCCGCGCGAGCGGCGCGATCCCATGCGGCGGCGGCGCGCCACTGTACAAAAACGGCCGCTGCGAGGTGTCGTATCTGCGGTACGGGTTGCTGCCATAGGGACGGCTCCACGCCGGTTCCGCCATGACCTCGCCCTCGGGGTTGCGCGCCTTGAACGCCGCCCAACTCTCCATCCACGAGGGCAATACCGCCAGCTGCACGCCGGTCTGCGCGCCAACGATCCCCTGCCCCACCGCCTGCTGCCACCAGCTCTGGGTCTCGCGGTCGTACATCACCATGTCGGAAAACCGTAACTTGCCCGTGACGCCAAAGCTCAGCACGTCGCCGCCCACCCGCCGATCAAAGGTCACCGCAGAGTTACACAGCGGACAAAAGGTCACCGCGATGGGCCGCCCACCCACCACATCGTTCACGATCTCATGCCACATCAGGTAGCGAATGGGGTAAGCGCGCGGCGCAGCGCCCTCGATCTCCACCGCGATCACCGGCTCCAGATCGCCAATCCCCTGGGCCTCGGCCACCCCGATCACCTGCGGATCACTCAGCGCAGGGATACCATCCTTGCCCGGCCCGCCAGAAATGATCTGCGCCCAATTCTCAACTGTAGTTATGGAAAAATCCGTCTGCGGCCACTCGAACTTCCAAAAGCTCGGGTCCGCCATTGCAGGCACAGCCATACACAGCCAAAACATCAACACGCGCAACATGGGCGATCCTCCTCGCCCCATGATGCCGCAAAACAGCCCGTCTGCACAGCCCGCCCCAGATCCGGCGCGCGAGACAGGCAAGGTCCCTCCCCCCGGGGTGACGGGGGGAGGACAGGAGGGGGGCTGAGGCCTCCGGACTTGCGCAGCAAGCCCTTTGGATCAGCCCGCCTTCGCTTTATTCGGTGACGACCACCTTGGACATGCGGTCCGGCTCGCCGTAAACCTCACCATTGCGGCCTTCGCCGCGCTTGATGCCGTCCACGATCTCCATGCCTTCGGTCACGCGGCCCACAACGGTGTATTGCCCGTTCAGGAAATGCCCCGGCTCAAACATGATAAAGAACTGCGAGTTCGCCGAATCCGGGCTTTGCGAGCGGGCCATGCCCACCACGCCACGATCAAACGGCACGTCCGAGAATTCCGCCACAATGTCCGAGCGGTCAGAGCCGCCCATGCCCGCCATGCGCATGGAAAACGTCTCGCCGTCCACATTGCCGAACTGCACGTCGCCGGTCTGCGCCATGAAGCCGTCGATCACCCGGTGGAAGACCACGCCGTCATAGGCGCCCTCAGCAGCAAGCCCAGTGATCTGTTCGACGTGCTTGGGCGCGATGTCCTCAAGCAGGTCGATCTTGATCACGCCCTTGTCGCCGTCCGGCCCCGCCACGGTGATGTCGATCCCCGTCGCCAGCGCCGGAGACGCCAGCACAGACAGGACCAAAGCCAGCTTACGCATCTGCCGCAACCTTGACGGAAATCATCTTGTCCGGGTTCGCAGGCGGCTCGCCGCGCACGATCGCGTCCACATGCTCCATCCCGTCGATGACGCGGCCATAAACGGTGTACTGCCCGTTCAGGAAGGAGTTGTCCTTGAAGTTGATGAAGAACTGCGAGTTGGCCGAGTTCCGGTTCTGCGAACGCGCAGCGCCCAGCGTGCCCCGGTCATGCGGCAGCTTGGAGAATTCCGCCGGCAGGTCCGGCAACTCAGAGCCACCCGTGCCCGCGCGGCGCATGTTAAAGCTGTCGCTATCAGCGTTGCCGTGCTCGACGTCGCCGGTCTGCGCCATGAAACCGTCGATCACGCGGTGGAACACCACACCGTCGTATTTGCCTGCGCGCGCCAGCTCTTTCATGCGGGCGGTGTGCTCGGGCGCTACATCCGGCAGCAGCTCGATGGTGACGGTGCCGCCTTTGAGTTCCATCAGGATGGTGTTTTCGGGATCTTTAATCTCGGCCATTGTCGCCTCCGTGAATTAACCTTTGCGACTTGATAGTGCGCGCGGGCGCTATTGCCAAGACGCCGTTGACCTCACAGCGTTAACAGGGCAGTCAAGGGTTAACCACGCATGGGAGTCTAAACATGGCCTGGAAAACCCTCGACGAGATGGACCTTAGCGGCAAGCGCGTGCTGACGCGGGTCGATATCAACGTGCCGGTCGAAGACGGCAAAGTCACCGACGCCACCCGGATCGAGCGCATCGCCGCCACCGTCCAGGATATTCTGGCGCGCGGCGGCAAGCCGGTGCTGCTGGCGCACTTTGGCCGCCCCAAGGGCGAGCGCCGCGAGGACATGTCTTTGAAGCCGCTGATCCCCGCGCTCGAAGAGACCCTTGGCGCGCAGGTGGTCTTTGCCGCCGATTGCGTCGGCCCGGCAGCGGCGGCGGTGATCGACGCGCTTGGCGAGAACCAGATCGCCCTGCTGGAAAATACCCGCTTTCACGCCGGTGAAGAGAAAAACGACCCCGAACTGGCCAAGCAAATGGCCGCTTTGGGGGATATCTACTGCAACGATGCCTTCTCGGCGGCGCACCGCGCCCACGCCTCGACCGAAGGCCTCGCGCATCTGCTGCCCTCTTGCGCGGGCCGCCTGATGCAGGCGGAACTTTCGGCGCTGGAAAACGCGCTTGGCACGCCCGAACGTCCGGTGCTGGCGGTTGTGGGCGGGGCCAAGGTCTCGACCAAGCTGGACCTGCTGGGCAACCTCGTGGCCAAGGTCGACATGCTGGTGATCGGCGGCGGCATGGCCAACACCTTCCTCGCCGCTCAAGGCATCGACGTGGGCAAATCGCTGTGCGAGCACGAGATGGCCGACACCGCGCGCGAGATCCTGACCAAAGCCGAGGCCGCTGGCTGCGAGATCATCCTGCCCGCCGACGTGGTTGTCGCCCGCGAGTTCAAGGAAAACGCAGAGAATGAGACCGTCGCGGCAGACGCCTGCCCCGCCGATGCGATGATCCTTGATGCGGGCCCCAAGGCGGTCGAGACCGTCAAGCAGGCCATTGAAAAGGCCAAGACGCTGATCTGGAACGGCCCGCTGGGCGCGTTCGAAATCGCCCCCTTTGACACCGCCACCAATGCCGCGGCGAAATACGCCGCCGAGCGCAGCGAAGCCGGTCAGCTGGTGTCGGTCGCAGGCGGCGGCGACACGGTTGCGGCGCTGAACAAGGCGGGCGCTGCGTCGGACTTTTCCTACATCTCCACCGCCGGGGGCGCGTTTCTGGAGTGGATGGAAGGCAAGGAACTGCCGGGCGTCGCCGCCCTGGGTTAACCCCTTGTAATAATGCACAAAGCGCCCGAGACCCCGCAAGGCTTCGGGCGCTTTTTCGTGCCTAAAGGTCTTGGTCCAGACTGCGCAGCAAGCTGATGGCGGCGGGCGCGGTAAAGGCGGTGGAATGCCCGCCCCGGTCGCCGCCTTCGATCTCCGACAGGTCGATCAGGTCCACCGGCAGACCGTCCAGCGCCTCTGTGTTGCGGATCTGGCCCAGCCGTGCGGGCTTGCCCGTCAGCCGCGCCGACAGATCAAGGATGTGATCCTGCGCCGAGGTGACCAAGGCAAAGGGCTGGGGAAAGGGCGCAATCCGCCTCGCCTGCTGGACAAAGACGTCACTGTCGATGTCCGGGCTGATCAGCGCCACGCCGGACAGCCGCCCCAGCACCTGCCCCTTGCCGGAAATCGACAGCTGGCGCAGCGTTTCCATCACCAGTTGGCTGCCCATGGAATGCGCCACAACCAACACCCGCTGGCCGTCCCCCGTCAGCGTCACCAGCAGATCTTCGAGCCCATCGCGCGAGAAAATCACGCTGTCGCGGTCGTAGACATAGCCGCGCGCATCCCCCGCCGAGGGCCACGAATAGGCGATCACCGGCACCTTGGCGTCGAAATCATGGGCGATCTGCGCGAGGCGATAGACCGCTTCGGCGTTGTTGACGTTGTAGCCATGGACAAACAGGACAACCTCATCGCGCGTCCCTTGCGCGTTCAGATCGGCCAGAAAGGCGGCGGCATCGGCATAGCGCGCCTCGCCTCGGGCTAGGAAGTGCCGTGCCGGATCAGGCGCTTGGCGGGGCCACTCGATCTTGCCGGGAACATGCGCGGGCGGGATCGAGATGTCGATCCGGGCAAAGCGCAAGGCCGGGTCACGGGTCTGGCCGAATTGCTGGCGGAACATCGCGTCCTCGTTTTCGCGCGCGGGGTGGCGGTTGGTGGCGATAAAGACCGAGCGGACAGATTCCGCGCCCAAGGGCACGTCGCGCAGCAGCAAAACTGCCCCGCGCGGCGCGCAGGCCGACAGGGTCAGGACACAAAGAAAAAGCAAAACGCGAGTCATGCCCGCACGATACCCGCGCTGCGGAAAAACGCCAGATGCGCTGGCAGGAATGCAACGGTTTGGCGCGGGATTTTCGGCGGGCTGGATCGGGGCTTTCAAGCGGGCTTTGGCTGAGGCAAGCTAGCGAAACGCATCCACCAAAGAGATGCCGAGGCAGACCAGTATGACAACCCGTTCCGCGCGCCCCTCTATCGGGGTTTTGATCTTTTTCACCGTCACGCTCAGCCTGACGGCCTATTTCACCTTTGCCGCCGTGCAGGGGGATTTCGGCCTGTTCCGCCGCGCCGAGATTGTCGTGGAAAGCCAAAAGCTGGAACGCGAGCTGGCCGCCTTGCGCGCCGAAGTGGGCCGGATGGAAAATCTCACCAGCCGCATGTCCGACGACTATCTGGACATTGACCTGCTCGATCAGCAAGTGCGCGACGTGCTTGGCATGGTGCGCAGCGACGAAATCGTGGTGAACTGACTCGATCTGGCGCGATTTGACGCGGAAGTAATCAATCCTTCACATCTTTGAAACGAAAGATTGTTGCGCGGGCTTTACGCCTGCGCGGGGGCGGAGTACGCTTTCAAAAAACAAGTTCAACGCTAAACAATACCAAGGGAGGAGAGGCCATGGCCCCGCGTAAATCCGCGACCAAGCCGAATGTCTCGGCCGAAGAGCTCAAGACCTGGTACCGCGATATGCTGCTGATCCGGCGGTTCGAAGAAAAGGCCGGCCAGCTGTATGGCATGGGTCTGATCGGCGGCTTTTGCCACCTTTATATCGGGCAAGAGGCGGTTGTGGTGGGGCTGGAATCCGCCGCCGATGAGGGCGACAAGCGCATCACCTCTTACCGCGATCACGGCCATATGCTGGCCTGCGGCATGGACCCCAAGGGCGTCATGGCCGAACTGACCGGCCGCGAGGGCGGCTACTCCAAGGGCAAGGGCGGCTCGATGCACATGTTCAGCCGCGAAAAGCATTTCTACGGCGGACACGGCATCGTTGGCGCGCAGGTGCCGCTGGGCGCGGGTCTGGCGTTCTCCGACAAGTACAAGGGCACCGACCGCGTGACCTTTACCTATTTTGGCGATGGCGCGGCGAACCAAGGTCAGGTTTACGAGACCTTCAACATGGCGGCGCTCTGGCAGCTTCCGGTGATTTTTGTCATTGAAAACAACCAGTACGCCATGGGCACGGCGCAAGTGCGGTCGACCTCGACCCCTGATTTGCACACCCGCGGCGAGGCCTTTGGCATCCCCGGCGAGGTGGTCGACGGCATGGACGTTCTGGCGGTGCGCGAGGCTGGTCAAAAGGCGGTCAAACACTGCCGCGCGGGCAAAGGCCCCTACATCCTGGAGGTGAAGACCTACCGTTATCGCGGCCACTCGATGTCGGACCCGGCCAAGTATCGCACCCGCGAAGAGGTGCAGAAAATGCGCGAGGAACGCGACCCCATCGAACACGTGCGTGACCTGCTGCTGCAAGGCAAACACGCCACCGAGGATGATCTCAAAGCCATCGACAAGGAAATCAAAGCCATCGTCTCGGAGGCGGCTGATTTCTCTCGCGAGAGCCCGGAACCGGACCTCAGCGAGCTGTGGACCGACATTTACGCCGACGCGTAACTTATCAGGATATAAGGAGAAACACCGATGGCGACCCAAGTCCTGATGCCCGCCCTGTCCCCCACCATGGAGGAAGGCACGCTGGCGAAATGGCTGGTCAAAGAGGGCGACACCGTCACCTCTGGCGACATCATTGCGGAAATCGAAACCGACAAGGCGACGATGGAATTCGAAGCGGTCGATGAAGGCATCATCGGCCAGATCCTGATCCCCGAGGGCACCGAAAGCGTCAAGGTCAACACACCCATAGCGGTATTGGTCGAAGAGGGAGAGGCCTTGGACGCCACCCCCGACAGCGCCAGCGCGCCGGTCCCGGCGGACAAGACCCTGACCTCGGAAAGCGCCCCGGCGGCGGCGATTCAGCACCCCGAACCCACCGTCACGGCGGAACCTGACTGGCCCGAGGGCACCAAGGTCAAATCCCAGACCGTCCGCGAGGCGTTGCGCGACGCCATGGCCGAGGAAATGCGAGCGACGCCCGAGGTGTTCCTCATGGGCGAAGAGGTGGGCGAGTACCAAGGCGCCTACAAGATCTCGCAAGGGCTGCTGGACGAATTCGGCTCCAAGCGGGTGATCGACACGCCGATCACCGAGCATGGCTTTACCGGCATCGCGGTCGGCGCGGCCTTTGGCGGTCTGCGCCCGGTGGTCGAGTTCATGACCTTCAACTTTGCCATGCAGGCGATTGACCAGATCATCAACTCGGCGGCGAAGACCCTTTATATGTCCGGCGGGCAAATGGGCTGCCCCATCGTCTTCCGTGGCCCCAACGGCGCGGCGGCCCGCGTCGGCGCGCAGCACAGCCAGGATTACGCGGCGTGGTACGCGCATATTCCCGGCCTCAAGGTCGTCATGCCCTACTCGGCGTCCGACGCCAAAGGCTTGCTGAAAACCGCCATCCGCGACCCCAACCCGGTGATTTTCCTCGAGAATGAGATCCTCTACGGGCGCAGCTTTGACGTGCCGGTGATAGACGATTTCACCGTCCCCTTCGGCAAGGCGCGCATCTGGCAAGAGGGCACGGACGTCACGCTCGTCTCCTTTGGGATCGGCATGAGCCACACGCTGAAGGCCGCAGAGGAACTCGCCAAAGAGGGCATCAGCGCCGAGGTCATCGACCTGCGTACCCTGCGTCCCATGGACACCGCCACGATCATCGCAAGCGTGCAGAAAACCAACCGCTGCGTGACCGTCGAAGAGGGCTTCCCCACGGCGTCGATCGGCAACCACATCTCGGCGGTGCTGATGGAACAGGCCTTTGACTGGCTCGACGCCCCGGTGATCAACGTCACCGGCAAAGACGTGCCTATGCCCTATGCGGCCAACCTTGAGAAACACGCGCTGGTCACGCCCCAGGATGTGATCGACGCGGTGAAAAAGGTCACCTACCGCTAACCCCTTGGGACCAAACGGATGGGGGCGTGCAGTGCCCCCATCGCCCACACCACACACCAGACCTCCGACAGGAGCTTTCCCGATGCCCACAGAAATCCTCATGCCCGCGCTCTCGCCCACCATGGAAGAAGGCACGCTGGCCAAATGGCTGGTGTCCGAGGGCGACAGCGTCCAGTCCGGCGACATCATCGCCGAGATCGAAACCGACAAGGCGACCATGGAATTCGAAGCCGTGGACGAAGGCACCATCGGCAAGATCCTGATCCTTGAGGGCACCGCAGACGTCAAGGTGAACACCCCCATCGCCATCCTGCTGGAAGACGGTGAAAGCGCCGATGACATCACGGCGAGCGCCGGGGCCACCGCGCCGCAGGCCGAGGCCCCCGCGGCCGCAGAGGCGGCCCCTGCAAGGGGCTCCGATAAGGCCGCCCCCCCTGCCCCGGTCAAGGACGGCGGTCGCATCTTTGCCTCGCCGCTCGCCCGCCGGATTGCCGAACAGAAAGGTCTGGACCTTGGCCAGATCACCGGCTCTGGCCCGCGTGGCCGCATCGTCAAGGCCGACGTCGAAGGGGCCTCTGCCCCCGCCGCCGCCCCTGCGCCCGCAGCCCCGCAAGCGGCTCCCGCAACGCAAGCGCAGGCCACAGCGCCAGCCCCTGCCGTCCAGCCGGGGGCCATCGCCAAGCTCTACGCAAACCGCGAGTACCGCGAAATCCCGCTCGACGGGATGCGCAAGACCATCGCCGCCCGCCTCACCGAGGCCAAGCAGACCATCCCACATTTCTACCTGCGCCGCTCGGTGCAGCTGGATGCGCTCATGGCCTTCCGCGCGCAGCTCAACAAGCAACTCGAAGGGCGCGGCGTCAAACTTTCGGTCAATGATTTCATCATCAAGGCCTGCGCCAACGCCCTGCAACAGGTGCCCGCCGCCAATGCCGTCTGGGCCGGGGACCGCATCTTGCAGCTGACGCCCTCGGATGTGGCCGTGGCTGTCGCCATCGAAGGCGGGCTGTTCACGCCGGTCCTGAAAGACGCGCATCACAAATCGCTCTCGGCCCTGTCGGCGGAAATGAAAGACCTCGCGACCCGCGCCCGCGACCGCAAGCTTTCCCCCGAGGAATACCAAGGCGGCAGCTTTGCCATTTCCAACCTCGGGATGTTCGGGATCGAAAATTTCGACGCGGTCATCAACCCGCCCCATGGCGCGATCCTCGCCGTTGGGGCTGGCGTCAAGAAACCGGTGGTGGATGCTGATGGCAATCTTGGCGTGGCGACGGTCATGTCCATGACCCTGAGCGTCGATCACCGGGTGATTGATGGCGCTCTTGGCGCGGAACTGCTGGGCGCGATCGTGGACAACCTCAAAAACCCGCTGGCAATGCTGGCCTAACCCCTTCGCCAGACATGAAAAAAGCGCGCCCGGGACGATCCGCGGCGCGCTTTTACTTTGTTCTGAGAGGGGCTTACAGCCCTTCTGACCGCAAAATCTGATCCATCTCGACCGAGGGCTGATCGCAGCCCGCCTCACCCACGATCTTGGCCGGCACCCCGGCGACGGTTGTGCAGGGCGGCACTTCTTTCAAAACCACCGACCCAGCCGCAATGCGCGAGCAATGCCCGATCTTGATGTTGCCCAAGACCTTGGCCCCGGCCCCGATCAAGACGCCATCGCCGATCTTGGGGTGACGGTCCTCGTCCTCTTTGCCGGTCCCGCCCAGCGTCACGGAATGCAGCATCGACACGTTGTTGCCGACCACCGCCGTCTCGCCGATCACGATGGCATGGGCGTGGTCGATCATAATCCCCTTGCCGATCCTGGCGGCGGGGTGAATGTCGATCCCGAACATTTCCGACGTGCGCATCTGAAAGAAATAGGCCAGATCGGTGCGCCCCTGGGTCCACAGCCAATGCGCTACACGATAGGCTTGGATCGCCTGGAAGCCTTTGAAAAACAACAGGGGTTGCAGATAGCGGTGGCAGGCCGGATCGCGGTCATAGGTGGCGGTGATATCGGCGCGCGCGGCACTCGCCAGTTCAGGGTCCGCGCCATAGGCCTCGTCACAGATTTCGCGGATGATCTGTTCTGACATCTCGCCATTGGCCAGCTTGAGCGAAATGCGATAGCTCAGCGCCCGTTCGATCGTCGGATGGTGCAGGATCGAGTAATGCACCATCCCGCCAAGCAGCGGTTCGGCCTCGACGGCATCCTGTGCCTCTCGCATGATGCGGTCCCAGACGGGATCGACTTTCGCCAGTTTTGCGCGCGTTTCTGCCATCGGTTCCCTCCTTTGACGGGATGAGGTTAGCAGATAGTGCATTCATGCCAAAACGCAAATCCGTGATGACTTTAATCACGTGTAAAAATGCAAAAAACCGGACACCTCGGGAAGAGGCATCCGGCTGTTTTGATCGCGGCGGGCTCAGGCTCCGCAGGTCACGCGGGCAAATGGCCCCGGCCCATAGCGACCAGAGATTTGCGCCACGGCGATGTCAAAGGCCCCGGTAAGGCCATCGCTGCTTTGCTGCGCGGCAGTGTAAGTCCAATCGGGTGTGCTGGTCTGCACCTCGCGGATGACCGTTTCGCCCTGCTGGACACGCACCAGATAGGCCTCTTGGTCCTCGGCGAGCGGCACCTCGTAGCTGTCCCACGAATCGCCGTCGATGCGGGTGCGCCGGATCCACGCGACCGACAGATCTCCGCCCGCGTCCTGCGCGCGCAGATGCGCCGGGCTGTAGGGCCGGAGGCCGTTGCCGTCAAAGGCGTGCTCTTGGTGCACATAGCTGGGGTCGTCATAGGGCCGGCGCGCAGGTCCAATGCGGTAATGCCGGTTGACGCGCCGCTGCGTGGCGGGCATGTCAATCTGCGCCGCGCTGCCGTCCAGCAAGACCACGTACATCCCCGCGGGCCAGACCGGCAGGATTTGCCCGTCGGTCCCCGCCTGCCCGCGCAGCCGGTGCGACAACAGCCAGCGCCCGTCCTCGAGCAATTGCACATCGCGGAACTGGAACAGCTCCCACCCGCCGGGCGAGCCGTCGCCAATCGCCATGAGGTTGCCTCCGCCAAGGAAATCCGCATCCGGCAGCGACTGCAACGTCCCGCTGGCAAGGCGCACCTGCAAGGGCGCGCCCCGGTCGATCACCCCGTGGGGCGCCGCCAGCATCGGCGTTTCCGTCACGCCGATCACCGATTTCGCCGCGTGCAGGCTGTTGAGCGCATAATTGCTGTCCTGCGCCGCGTCATAAACGGCGACCGATCCGGGCCAAGGCGTCGCGGTCAACGCCAGATGCGGCGCGTGTTCAACCTCGTCCCCGGTCATCAGCGGCAGGTCCATAAAGAACGGCGTCACCGGCACGGCGGGGATAAAGGGCCGCAGGGCGACGCTGTCTTCGCTGGCCTCCGAGGCGGTGTAGACGTCAGGTTCGATGCGCACGGCGTCGATGATCTGCTGCTCCATCACTTCGACGCGGTCGATCCGCGCCAGCGTGTCGCCGGATTTCGACGGCACACGCACGATGTCGCCCGCCCCCAGCGCCATCTGCGAGGGCGGCAGCGCAAAGCGCATGGTGTCGCGGGCCACGCGCCCTTCGGCGAGCCAGCGCTCGGCGGTCAGGCGGCCTTCGCCACGGGTCAGCGCCAGCGCCAGTTCGGTTTCGGCCACGGCGTGGGTCTGCTCATCGGGCAGGACCGTTTCTTCGGACGCCACCTGGTGATCGGCGTCGGCCATGACAAAGCGCACACGCACGCGCCCCGCCTGTTCGGCCTCGCTGGCGCGGGTTTCGCTGATCGCGCCGTCGATCTCATCGCTGATGGCGATAGCATCGAGCGTCAGGTCCGTCGCCCGCTGGCCGTTGCGCATCCGAAAGACCAAAAGGCCATCGCGCTCGATCGCGTCAAAACCATAGGCCAGCATAAGCGGCTGAAGCGCCTGCCGCGCGTCCCCGACTTGAGGCACCACGTAGCCGCGCACAAAGCCATGCAGCCCGCTGGTGTCGATCCGGGTCAGGCCCACGCGCCCGCAGATTTCCTGCACGACCGAGGCCAGAGACCGCCCCGAGATACGCCCATTCAGCCAATGCCCCCGGCGGTAATTCGCGCCATCGGACCACAGGTCTTCGTTCGCGGGGAACCACGGATAGGGGCGCGCATCCCACGCCCAGACAAAGGCCCGCGACATGTCCAGCATCGGCGCGCCGTAGACCTCTGATGTGGGGTTATGGGTGTCCTCGGACCAATAGCCCATCATCGCGCGCAGGTATTCGCGCTGGATCAGCTCATCACGCAAGCCATTGGAATAATGCGGCGTTTGCGACTCCGAGCTTTTGGGATCGAGGAACTTGTTGGGTTGGTTGGTGCCCTTGTCCATGGCCGCGCAGCCCAGTTCGGTGAACCAGATGGGCTTGGATTGCGGGGTCCAATCGGTGGGCGTGTCTTCGCGGACGCCGGCGCGGCGCTCGTGGTGGTAATTGCCCCACCAGTTGCGGATGTCCTTATAGCGCCAGACCCACGGCTCGTTGTAGGCACCGTCTTGGATGGGCGCGCGGCGTTGGGCGTCGCGGGCCTCGGGGGAGGAGTAATACCAGTCATAGCCCTCGCCGCCTTCGATATTGGCGCGCAGGTAATCGAGGTTGTAAATCGCGCCCCATTCGGCATCGGCGTGGTCGTCGCCATCGCGCCAATCGGACAGCGGCATGTAGTTGTCGATGCCGATAAAGTCGATGTTGGCGTCGGCCCAGAGCGGATCGAGGTGGAAGTACAGATCGCCAGAGCCGTCCTGCGGGTGATAGCCGAAATACTCGGACCAATCCGCCGCGTAGCCGATCTTGACGGTCGGCCCAAGCAGAGCGCGGCATTCAGCCGCCAGCGCGCGCAGGGCCGCCACGGCGGGAAAGCCGTTCGCCCCGCGGATCTGCGTCAGCCCGCGCATTTCCGAGCCGATGCAAAAGCTGTCGACCCCGCCCGCCGCCGCGCACAGCGCCGCTTGGTGCAGGATAAAGCGGCTGTAGGACCACTCGTCCGGGCCGCTATAGGTGATCTCTTGGCCCGAGATCGCGAAATCGCTGGCGGTGGCGGTGCCGATGAAGGTGGCGACCTCGGCATCGGCGGCAGCGGTCCCATCGGTCGAGCCATCGCGCCCCGGCGCGGTGCCAAGCGTGATGCGCCCGCGCCAAGGCAGCTTGGGCTGGTCGGCAGAACCGCTCCACGGATCGGTCAAACCGTTGTTATCCATCTGATCCATCAGGATAAACGGGTAATACATCACCGCAAGCCCATTCGCTTGCATCCGCTGGATCGCCTGGATCACAGACACATCCGTGGGCGTGCCGCCATAGACCGGGCGTCCATTTTCCAACGGCACCACCTGCGCTTGATCGCGGGTCAGGCCGCTGACCGACCACGCCATGTTGGTGGCCTCGAACTCGGTCTGTTCGACCTTGGGGCGGATCGTGCAGGCATCGCAGCGCAGATCATCGCCGAACCAGCTGACCACCAGGGACGCCGCGCCGCAATTGGGCGCCTCGTCCACCAGCTGCGTGAGCGAAGTGTTGAAATCAGGCTGTTCGGACGGCGAATGCACGTTCGCCACCGCGTTGCCCCCCGGCCCCACGCCGAAAATCTGATCGTCGCCAGCAGCATAGGACATGTAGACCGGCTCGGTCGCCAGCGCGTATTCGCCCGTGCCGGGGATCATCGCAACGCCCCGCACCGCCAAAGGCACATCGTCCGCCGCCGACATCTCGGGACGGGTGACCTCAAAGCTGAACTGCGGCACGCGGTTGCCGAACTGCCCGAGCGAGAGGTCTTCGAGCACCACATAGGCGGTGCCGCGATAGGCGGGGACAAGGCCCGTGCCTTCGACCGCTTCGATCTTGGGGTCGGGTTGCTGGTCCATCGAGCCGGGGTAGACGCGCATGTTCAGATCGCTGACGGGGATTTCCGCCCCGTCCGCCCAGACGCGATTGACGGCGGTGATCTCGCCTTCGCACAGGGCAATGGCGAGGCTGATCGAATAGGAATACTCGCGTACCTCGGGCCGCGAGGGCGCTCCCTTGCCGCCGCCGCCCGACGTCTTGACGTGCTCTAGGAACTCGGTCGCCCAGATCACGTGGCCGCCAACGCGCATCCGGCCATAGACCTGCGCGATGGGCGCGCCCTCGCCCGCGCCGATCAAGCGAAAGCGGTCAACGCGCCCGGTTTCCACCGCCTCGGACCCTTGTCCCATCAACCGCTGATCAAGCCTGCGGCCAAAGGTTGCGCCGATGAACCGGCCCACGGCGGTCATCGACAGGCCCAGAACGGACCCGCCAATCGAACTGCCAATCGCTGCACCTGCGGCGGAGAAAAGGATCGTCGCCATGATTAACCCTCCAATGGAAAGGCAAAACGGGCCACGACCCGTCTCGCCCAAGGCGCGCTGAGCGCGCTCTCGATTACGCCATGCCCGCTGTAGGCATGGATGAATGTCGCGTGTTTGCCGACCTGCGCCTGAAGGCCGACATGTTTGGCCACCGCCCCGTCGCGCATCCGGAACAGCAGCACGTCGCCGGGGGTGGCCTCGCTTAGGGCTTTGGGCGTCAGGTGGCGCAGGGCCGCGGCCCAGAGGCGCTCTTCGCCCTGGGGTTCGGACCAGTCCATGCTGTAGGCGGGGATCGCCTCTGGCTCTGTGCCATGTGTCTCGCGCCACAACCCGCGCAATAGGCCAAGGCAATCGCAGCCCGCGCCCTTGGTCGAGGCCTGATGCACGTAAGGCGTGCCGATCCACGCCCGCGCATGGGTGACCAGCTGGCTCATCGTCGGCTGCCGCCGCTGAGGCTCTTGGACGCGGTCGGGTGGACCGTCATCCAGTCGTCCTCGGGGATGTCCGGGAAGCCCTGGAAATTGACAAGGTTGTTGAACTTGAGCCGGCAGGTCTCAAAGCGCTTGTCGCAGCCCGCGATGACGCGCACCGTATCGCCCACCTCGGGCGTGGCGCGCAAAGGCTCCCAGACCTCGAGGCCGCGTTCGCCGTCGACCTCGCGGTCACGCTTGATGATCGCCGACAGGCCCGCTGCCGCCCCGCTGAGAACCTCCAGCCGCCCACGCATGAACCATTCGGCCTCGAACGCAGGAAGCGCGCCAAAGCGAAAGACACGGTTTTCCAAGACCTCTTGCAACGGTCCCTCGAACACGTAGCCGTTCTGGCTGGTGTCAAACTGGCACGACGCATCGCCCAGCACCGCCGAACACGGCTGTTGGAACACGCGCCCCACAGGGCGGTTCAGCGCCTCGGTCAAACCGCGCAATTCGGCGTGAAAGGCCCCGGCCCCGCGGGTGATCTCGCCAATGGTGCCGCGAAACATCACGCGCCGCGCGGTCACGTCCTGCCAGTTCACCAGCCAAGAGGTCACCTCGGCCCCGTCATAGCGCCCCGCCGCGATGTCTTCTTCGCGGATCGCGGCGTCGGACAGGCCGCCCATGGCCTCGGTGTTGTCCACCGACAGACCCGTCGCCTGCTGCAACGCCTTGGCGGTCAGGCCCGTGTCGGCCTTGAAGGTCACGCCGTCAAACGTCAGATCCCGGTCGTGATCGGTAAAGCCATAGACCGCACCGTCGCGGCACGTCACGGCCCAGGCGCGGCACACACTGGTCGTGCCCGTCGCCAGGTGATCGTGTAGCCCTTGCGCGCCCATCACACACGCACCTCGACCACCGGCACGTCGGGCACCTGGCCCGCGCGAAAGCTGGCCACGCTGACGTTGATCCGGTCGGTGTCGAACCGCACCGGCACGTCGAATTCAAAGCCTGCGCTGACCTCGAGGCCCTTCATCGGCGCTTCGACAAAGGTGAGGATACCGGTTTCCACGTCGGTGGTGAAATGCACGCCTTCGCGCATCTCGACGTCCTGCACCGCCGCCAGAACCGAACCCTTGACCGGCTTGGTCACCGGGCGCGCATAGCTGTGCAGACCGGAGCGATAGGTCTTGATCAAGGGAAAGCTTTTCGTCACGCCATCGCCGCGCGCGATCACCTGATCGGTGCCGGAAATCTGTTTGGAAGGGGCGCAGGATTTGTAATCCGACCAATCCTTCCAGCGAAACCCGTAGAGCTGCCCCCGGCGCGCCTCAAAAAACGCCACCAGCGCCTCGACATCGTCGAGCGAGCGCAGGCCAAGCCCGGCGTCATAGCGTCTGCGCGAATGCGCCCAAGGGGTGTTGCGTTCCTCGTGGCCGCTGGTGAGCGTCACGATATCCGTGCGGCGTTCCGGCCCGCCCACCGAGCCAAAGCTCAGGTCGGCGGGAAATCTCACTTCATGAAACGACATGGTGTCCTCCGATTAGCGATTGCGCGCGCCGCGCCCAAGCGCCTGGCTCATGCGGGCTGCGATCTGGCTTTGGCTGCGTTGAAAGCCCTGCACGTCCGGCGTCTGGATGTTCATCACCACCGTCACCGGCTGGCCGCCCCCCGACGCGCGCACGCCCAGTTTGCCGTCGGCGCCGCGCGTGAGTGGCATGATCGCCTCGGGGCCAGCCTCGCCCATCAGGCCAGTGCCGCCGCGCATGGGAAAACTCGTCGGGCCGCTCACCACGCCGCCATTGGCAAAGGGCATCACCCGGCCTTGGGTGAAACTGCCCCCCTTGGCAAAGGGCGAGAATTCGCCAAAGACCGAAGACAGTCCCCCCGCCAGCATCCCGCCCACGTGACCCGCGACCGGCTGGACGGCGGCTTTCCACGCCGAGTCGATCATCGACTGGGCGACCGTCTGCAACGCGTCCGACAGCTTCATCCCGTCCAGCACCACGCCGTCGATCGCCCGAGAGACCCCGCGCGACAGCTGCGCCTCGAGGCGCTGCGCCCCGCGCCCGGTGGCCGAAAACGTCTCGTGGATGCGCTTGAGCTCGGCGTCGAACTGCGCCGCCATGCCCACCGCCCCGCCGAGGCTGTCCTCGAGCGCGTCAACCTGGGCGCCCAGATCGTCGATCATATCCACTTGGCTCATTTGCAAGCACCTCCGCTTTGGTCGGGAAAGGCCGACATCAGCTCATCAAGCCGCGACCGTCCCATCGGTTTCGCGCCGGAACTCTCGCCCAGCAGCAACTGCAATTCCGCCGGGGTCAGTTCCCAGAACTCCCACGGCTTCAGGCCCAGCCCGCGCATTCCCGCGCGCATCAGGGCGGGCCAGTCAAACCCGTCCATCGCCCTGCTCCGGCAACATGAACGCCCGCGCCAGCAAAGCCGCCGCCGCCCTCGCCGCCGCCATGGGGCCGCCTTCGATCTCGGCCTGCACCAAGTCCGAGGCCTGCCCCTTCCAGCCGCCGCCGCGCAGACCGGCGACGATCAGGGCCAACACGTCACGCGTGTTGAACCCGCCGCTCTCGAAGCGCTGGACCAGATCCACAAGCGTGCCGCTGTCCAGCGTCGCTTCCAGTTCGGCCAGCGCCCCAAGGGTCAGCCGCATCACGTGGCGTTCGCCGTCCATGACCAACGCCACATCCCCCCGCCACGGATTGGCCATTACGCCACCGGCACCGCGGTGAACGCCAGCGCCCCCGCCGAGGCCATCGCCACCTCGTAGGTCGCCTCGCCATTGTGCGAGCCGGCGTATTCGATCGACGAGACCTGGAAACGGCCCTCGACGGTGCCGAAATCGGGGATGATCACCTGAAAGTTCGGCGTCTCTCCGTCGAAAAAGATCTGCCGGGCGCGCTCATCGGTCGAGGCGTCCTTGAACACGCCCGAGCCGCTGATATTGGCCGACTTGACGCCCGCCCCGGCCAGCAGCTCGCGCCAGCCGCCAGAGGATTCCAGCGTGGTCACATCGACCTGCTCGGCGTTAAAGCTGACCCGCGTCGCGCGCAGGCCCGCCATCGTTTCGAATTGACCATCGCCGGTCAGATCCACCTTGATCAAAAGATCCTTGCCGTTCTGAGCACTCATCGCGTTCACTCCTATTCAAAGGCCGTTAAAGGGGTTGGGTGTCTTCCACGGATGCGCGGAAGGTCAGGTCAATGCGGCGCACGCCGTCGTTCTGGCGAGCAGCCTTGGCTTTGCGGAACCACAGGCCCGCTACGCAGCCCCGGCTTAGGGTCAACGTCGCGCCATGCAGGGCGTCGCTGACCGCGCCTGCGGCCTCCTTGGCGGTCTGGAAACCGGCCACCTCGGTCACCACGCTGACGACGAAATCATGCACCGCGCCGTTGCTGGTGCTGTCGCCCGCCTCGGTGACCGTTTCCGGCCCGAGTGACACGTAGGTCGCGGGCAACGGCCCGGCGGGCGGCGCGTCAAAGATGTTGGTGCCCACCAGCACCGACAGCGCCACATCCGCCGCCAACGTCTGGTACACCGCCGCCTGAAGCGGCGCGGAAACGGCATAGGTCATACGGCCACCTCCTCTTGGCATTGGCAAATCAGGTACAACCCGCGCGAGGTCTCTTCGGTGACAGCGTCGATCCGAAAGACCCGCGTGCCCTGGACAAAGCGTTGCCCCGGCACAGGGCGATTGCTGGCGCCCATGGGGGCCGCGCGGACGGTGATCTTGTGCGAGTAGCTGGACAGGGTGACCTCTTCGCCGCCCGTCAGCCGCCCGGACCGAGGCGAGACTTCGCCCCATAGCGTGCCCAAACCGCTCCAGCTTTCGTCATAGCCCCCAGCGCCGTCTGGCACGCGCAACGCGGCCTCCAGCACCAGTTCCTGGTTCAAACGCGGGGTGCTCATGCGGTTAGCCCCACACGGACCGGGCGATAGCGCGCCAGCAGGCTGGTGACACCAAACGGCATGCAGCCCTGGCTCAGCGCGGTCTCGTCGCGGTATTCGTAGTAATGCGCCGCCAGCAGCAGCACCGCCTGCTTGAGATCATCGGGCACCGCGTCAAAGCTGGTGCCATACCCGGCGGTAAAGCGCACCTCGGCCGCGCCGCCCGTGGGAATGGTCGGCAGACAGGCCCCCATGGGCATCAGCTTGGGCGCAAAGCTGTCCTTGACCAGACGATAGGCGCTGGCCGCGATCTGGGTCGCCACGCCATAGGCGTCGACAATCGTCAATTCGGTGATTGCGCTGACCGGGGCCACCGGCAAGGCATAGCCATCACCCTTGCGCCAATCGTCCAACGTCACCACAAAGCTGCGCTCGATCAGCGCCTTGCTTGTCCGGGCCTCGATCGCCGCCATCGCTGCGCGCAGGAAAGAGCCAAGGACCGCGTCCTGAACGTCATCCTCGGCAAAGCCCGTGCCCAGCCGCAAGTGCCGCTTCAGCTCCGCCACCGGAAGGGCCACTTCGGGCACCTGAGTTTCTTCCACCAACATCATGTATCTTCTCCGAAATCCGCGTCTCGTACCCAGCCTGTCTCAGGTGGGCGCGCGCCACCCACGCTGCTCGGGCGGAGGGGTCAACTGGACAACGTCTGCGCGCGCGCCCTGTGAGAGGCGGGACCTGCCCCCGCCTCTCGTTCCGTCACGCCCTTACGAGATGGCGCATTTCAGCAGCTTGATCGCCGCAAAGTCGCTGACGTCGCCGCCCACGCGCTTGGTCGCATAGAACAGCACGTGTGGCTTGGCCGAGAACGGGTCACGCAGGACGCGCAGATCGGGACGCTCGGCGATGGTGTAGCCCGCGCCAAAATCGCCAAACGCGATCGGGGTCGAATCCGCGGCCACATCGGGCATGTCCTCGGCGATCAGCACCGGATAGCCCAGCAGACGCGCCGGCTCACCCTGAGAGAACCCATCGGCCCACAGGTGACGACCGTCATTGTCCTTGAGCTTGCGCAGCGCGCCCGCGGTCTTGGAGTTCATGACAAAGGTCGCGCCCGCGCGGTACTGCGCGCCCAGCGCGTAGACCAGATCGATCAGCGTATCGCCGTCACCGACGCTGGCCGCCACACCCGTCGCCACGTAACCCAGCGAGCCCCAGACCCAAGAGTCTTCGGCCACCGAGGTGTGGTCCAGAATGCCGCGCGGCTTGTCGACACCGTCGCCGTTGATAAAGGCAGCCGCCTCTGCGCGGGCGAACTTGTCACCGATGCGTTGCGCCAGCCAGCTTTCCACGTCAAAGGCGCTGTCGTCCAGCAGACGCTGCGACACCTTGGGCAGCGCGTTCAGCTCATAGAGCGGGATCGAGATACGCTCGATGGTCGCGGTGCCGGTCTCGGCGGTCGAGGCGGTCTCGTTCGCCCAGCCCGCGCCGGTGTCCGCCTGATCGATCAGCACGTCAAAGGACGAGGCCTCGACGTTGACGACATTGGAAATCGCACGGATCGACGCGGTCGAGGACAGGGTTGACTTGATGACCTCGGCGGTCTGCGGATCGACCAGATACCCACCGTCAGAGTTCACGGCGGTGGACATCGCCTTGCCTTCCAGAACCAGACCGCGCAGGCCGTCGTCGTCGCCCGAACGCAAATACGCGTCAAAGGCTTTCTGGTGGGGGGCGTCCAGTTCCGCAGCAGCGGTGGACAGTGCCGGGCGGCCCGCGAGGGCGGTCTTGTGATCAAGCATGGTCAGTCGCTCTTCCTGTTTGTTCAGCTTCTGTGAGATGTCGGCCTGCATGGCCTTGAAGTCCCCGATCAGTCCCGCCATCGCGGCACTCACCCGGGCGACCGGAGACACGTCTTCCCCGGTCCGAGACTTGGTCTCGGTTGTGCTCATATTCATCACCTTGTTTATGCCCAGCGCCTTGCAGCCAAACGGCAGGATGCCCCACCAATGGTGCAAAGAGACAGGCTCGGTTGCCCTACCGCCCCCGTTCAGGCGCGGTCATGAGTGGCGCGCGTCAGTCGCCCGCCAGGTTCAGGCGCATCCCCTCAAGGACATCCGCCAATTCGCACCAGTCATCGGTCATCGGGGTGTCCCCCTTGCCGCTGACCCGCGCACTGGGAAGCATCGGAAAGGTCACCAGCGACACCTCCCAAAGCTCCAGTTCCGCCAAGAGCCGCTGCCCTTGGGAATTCTTCGTCGACTTCACCGTCCGGTACCCGATGGACAGCCCGTCAATCGCCCCCGCCTCGATCAGCGCGGCGGCCTCGCGGCCCTTCTCCACGCTCTCCAGCAGGCGGCCCTTGACGTACAGCCCCTTGTCGTCCTCGCGCACCTCGTCCCAGATGCCGATGGGCTGGGCCGGGTCGTGCTGCCACAGCATCTTGACCGCGCGCCCCTCGGTGGTCAGGCGCTGCAAGGACCGCGCATAGGCGCCCTTGGCCACCACGTCGCCACCCTGATCGCAGGCCCCGAACAGCGAGGCATATC
Source organism: Tropicibacter naphthalenivorans (assembly GCF_900176475.1). Classification (GTDB taxonomy): domain Bacteria; phylum Pseudomonadota; class Alphaproteobacteria; order Rhodobacterales; family Rhodobacteraceae; genus Tropicibacter; species Tropicibacter naphthalenivorans. Next base: position 148,477 of record NZ_FWXX01000005.1, on the reverse strand, counting down.
CTTCGATCTGCGTGCCGTCCTTGACTTCGACATCGGCACCCAGCCGACAGAACTTGTGTTCCAATTCCATTTCCGTCTCCTTGCTCAGGGGGTCACGCTCAGCAGACCCTGAAACGCTTGCGCCAGGATCGCCCCAACCACGCCGTAGACCGCCAGCCAAAGGCGTTTCTCCAGCCGTTCCATCAGCTCTTCGAGCCGCGCCAGCTTTTCTTCCAGCCGCTCCACGTGCAGCTTGCTGACGCGTTCATGCGCCTCCAGCCGCATCGCGGGCGCGCAGGCAAAAGCCTCGCTCCGGGGGCGCAGCTCACTCACCGCGCTCTTCCTCGGCCAAGGCGGGCAAGCCCAGCATCTGGCGCTTTTCGGCAGCGGTGAGGAAGTCCGCCTTGACGACGCGGCTCCACTGGGCGTCGCGTTCCGCGGCCAAGGCAGGCACCTGATCCAGATCGGGCTTCAGCGCCACGTCCTCGCCCGTATACAGCGACAGCCAACGGCCCACCTGCGCGGTCACCTTGGTCGCCAGTGGCAGCACCGTCTGGCGATAAAACGCCCGATGCGCCTCGGCGTAATTGGCAAAGGTCGCCTCGCCGGGAATCCCCAGCAGCATCGGCGGCACCCCAAAGGCCACGGCAATCTCGCGCGCTGCCGCCTCTTTGGTTTTCTGGAATTCCATGTCCGACGGCGAAAAGCCCATCGGTTTCCAGTCCAGACCGCCTTCCAGCAGCATCGGCCGCCCGGCATTGCGCGCGCCCTGATGCTGGCTCTCCATCTCAGACACCAGCCGGTCGTATTGTTCGTTGGTAAGATGGCCTTGCCCTTCGGCGCCCTTCCAGACAATCGCCCCCGAGGGCCGCGCCGCATTGTCCAGCAGCCCCTTGGACCAGGTCGACGCGCTGTTGTGCACGTCCACCGCCTGCGCCGCCGCTTGCAGCGGGGACAGACCATAGTGATCGTCCTGCGGGTGAAAGGTCTTGATGTGGCAGATCTGGCTGATCGGCCCGGTCACGTCAAAGCGATGCTTGCGCGCGCCCACCGTGTAATCATAGGCAATCGGCCAGCCATCTGCGCCGGGCACCACCGACATCCGATCCGAGCGCAGCACATGCAGCTCGAACGGCAGACCCGCCTCGCCGCTGACGGCCTCAAGATAGCCATCCCCCGCCAGCAGCAGCTGACCATAGAGCGCTTCGAACAGCTCCGCTCGCCCCTGACCGGGGTTCGGCGCGCCGATCAGACGCAGCATCGGGTGATCCGAATAGCGCATCTCGGCGTCTTGCAGCACCACCGGCAGCGCGGCGGCGGCTTCGGCAATCAGCTTGACCGCGCGAAAACCCACCGGGTTGCCGGTGAACGCCTGCTTGGTCAGCGACACCGTATCGCGCGGGGACCACGCCACGCGCCCGGCGCTCATATGCGCCACAACGCGCCCCGTTGCCGAAGCCTTGGTTTCCGGCACGCTGGCCTCATGTTTGTCCCCGCGCCGCAGAAAATCGAATACCATCGTTTGCTCCTTTGTCCGGGCCCGCCGCTGGGCCGCAGCCGTTCCGGCCATTCCCTCCGAGGCGGGCTTTGAAAGGCGTCCCCTCGTGCTTCGAAAGACAACCTATGACCAAGGCGTTAAGAGCGTCCTCCACCACCGTACGGTGCCCTGCGCGCCCTTTGTTTCCTGAAAAATCAGAAAGTTACCCAACGATCCGCATTTTCGGAAACTGGCCCGTCCGCGCCCCGTCGATCATCAGATCGGTAATCGCCCAGACCAAGGCATCCACCCGGTCAGGGCTGCCCTGGCCTTCGAACCCGTGGCGGGTCATCAGGCACATCTGCGCCTCCAGCGCCTCAAGCCCGCGCCCATGCGCCACCCGTCCCTGTTCGTACAAGGCCGCCACCGGTTCGGCCCGCGCCGCCTTGCCGCGCGTGGCATGGACCTTGCGCACCGGCATCAAGGGATCGACCTGCCGCAGCAGCGTCTCGACCATCGCGCCGCCTTGGTTCACCTCGGCCACCACCCGGTCCGCACCCCAGCGTTTCGCCGCCTTGGCCGTCGCCTCGGCCCAGCCCAAGGGCGACGCCCCCTGCACCGTCGCATCCTCCAGCACATAGGCGCGCCAGTCGGCCACCGGCCCCGTGGTCACCGCGCCCACCACGACAATCCCGCATTCATCGCTGCTCTTGCCTTCGCCGGCGGGTGGGTCCACCGCCACCACGATGCGCGTCATCTCGGGCTGCTTGCCAAAGCGCCCGCCGTCCAGCATGTCGCGCGTCCACAGCGCGCCGTCGATGTCATCCACCAAAATGCCGTCCAGCTCTTGCAAGCCCAAGGCCGTCCCCGCATAGCGCGCCCGCACCTCCGCCAGAAAGCTCTCGGCCAGATGCGCCTTGTTCGCCTCGGTCTTGGCGCGGGTCACCACCGTCGAGGGTGCCTCCAGCAAAGCCTTCAGCACCGGCACATTGCGCGGCGTGGTCGTCACGCAAACGCGCGGATCATCCCCAAGGCGCAAGCCGAACTGCAACATGTCCCAGGTGTCCTGCGCCTTCTTCCACTTGGCCAGCTCGTCAACCCACGCACCATCGAACTGCGGCCCGCGCAGCGCCTCTGGCTCACTCGCGGAAAACACCATCGCCTCGGCCCCGTTGGGCCAGACCAGACAACGCCGCGTTGCCTGCCACACGGGGCGGCGATCGGGCGGCGAGCACGCAAGGATCCCGCTGTCGCCAAACACCATCACCTCGCGCGTCTGGTCAAAGGTCTCGCCGATCAGCGCCAGCCGCTTGCACTTGCCGGGGTCCAGCGGCCGCGCCCCCTCGACCATGGACCGCACCCACTCGGCCCCGGCGCGCGTCTTACCCGCGCCGCGCCCCCCAAGGATCACCCAAGCGCGCCAGTCGCCTTCGGGGGGCAACTGGTGCTCATGCGCCCAGAACTCAAACAAATAGGGGAGCGCAAGGCGCTCCCCATCGGTCAACTCATTCAGAAAGGTCTCCTTGATCGTAGCAGGCCCGGAGGCGAGCCATTCTGCACCCGATCTCATCGCGTGCCTTGCACAGATCGAGCCCGTAGGCGTCTTCGATCCCAGCTTGTCGTCTTCTGATCGCTTCAAGTTCAATCTCCGTCTCTCGGGCGGCCTTCAGCCAGTACCGCAAATCTGCCAAGACCTTGTTGGCCTCGGCCTTTTTCTCCGGGTCTCCCTGCCTCATCCGGATCTGCAATTCGCGGACATCCACGATCAGATCCGACAGCGTCTGGGCGATCTCTTGTCGCTGTTCTTCCAGACGGCTGTCTTCCACACATGCGGTGATCAACACCGCGTCTTGGTAGTTGCTGCTCATGCTCGACACCTTTTTTGCCTGTAGGTTTTACCCCTCCAGAGGCAAGGCACGAAAAAAGGCCCGGCGAAGCGCACTTCGCGGACCTGAGACCATACCTCGTCCAGCATGTCTGAAACTCTACGTCGGACCGTGCGGTCTGTCAAACCGGGGTGCGGGCGCAACCCACTGAATTCATTCACACAACTTGGACGGAGCGTTAACCTTTCGGCAACCTGCTTGCCCCTGTGCGCCAAGCTTGGCAGGGTGCGCGCAAACGATCAAAGGTGCCCCCATGCCCCAGCTTTCCCCGCGCGTGACCGACATGAACGACCAAGGCTCCGACGGCTGGGAGGTCTTCGCCCGCGCCCGCGCCATGGTCGAACAGGGCATCCCCGTCACCGAATTGACCATTGGCGAGCATGACATCCGCACCGCACCTGCGATCCTTGACGCCATGCACGCCGCCGCCCACGCGGGCCACACAGGCTATGCCACCGTCCCCGGCATCACGCCCCTGCGGCAGGCCATCGCCACCCGTGTCACCCAGCGCACGGGCGTTCCGACCAAGGTCGAGAATGTGCTCGTCACCCCCGGCGGGCAGGCCGCCCTGTTCGCCGCGCATCTGACGACGCTACAACCGGGGGATGCGGCGCTTTATGTCGATCCCTATTACGTGACCTATCCCGGCACCCTGCGGGCCTGCTCTGCGCGCCCCGTGGCGATTCCCACCACGGCGGAAAACAGCTTTTTCCCGACCAAGGGCGCGCTGGACACCGCCGCCCAAACGCCGGGTGCCAAGACCCTGCTGATCAACACCCCCAACAATCCCACCGGAACGATCTACCCACGCGCGGTTCTGGAGAACATCGCCCAAACCTGCCGCGATCACGACCTGTGGCTGATCTCGGACGAAGTCTATGACACGCAAACGTGGGAGGGCGATCACCTGTCTCCGCGCGCCCTGCCCGGCATGGCCGAACGCACCATTGTCATCGGCTCCATGTCGAAAAGCCACGCCATGACCGGCTCTCGGATTGGCTGGATCTTCGCCCCGCCCCACGTGATCGAAGCCCTCTCGGACCTTGCCGTCTCGACCACCTACGGCGTGCCCGGCTATATCCAGGACGCCGCGCTCTACGCCTTGACCCAAGGCCCGGACCTTGAACAAGAGATCGCCGAGCCCTTTCGCCGCCGCCGCGCGCTGGCCTTGGACGTTCTGGCGCGCCAAGGCACCGTCGGCGTGATCCCCTCCCAGGGCGCGATGTACCTAATGCTGGATATCCGCAAGACCGGCCTGTCGGGCCAAGACTTCGCCAACCGCCTGCTGGACAGCCACCACATCGCCGTCATGCCGGGCGAGAGCTTTGGCATCTCTGCCGCCGGGCACCTGCGCATTGCCTTGACAGTGAACGATGATCGCCTTTTGGTTGCGCTCGAAACCCTTTGTACCTTTGCCCAAAGCCTAACGAGAGCCTGAACCATGACCAGCTTCCGCGACCTGCACCAGCCCGGAAATCCCTTTATCCTCGCCAATGCGTGGGACGCAGGCTCGGCCAAGATGCTGGTCGCCATGGGCGCGCAGGCCATCGGCAGCAGTTCCGCCGCCCACGCCTTTACCCTTGGCAAGCCTGACATGGGCCACGTCACCCGCGACGAGGCCCTGACCCACGCGCAGACCCTCGTCGGGGCCGTGAACGCCCCCGTCTCGGCAGACTTCGAAAACGGCTTTGGCGAGGCGCCAGAGACCTGCGCCGAAACCGTGCGCCTCTCTGCCGAGGTCGGCCTCGCGGGCATCTCGATCGAGGACACCGCCCTGCCGGACGCGCGCCCCTATGACGCCGCGCTGGCCGCGGAACGCATCCGCGCCGCCGCGTCTGCGGCCCGCGCCCTGCCGGGGGACTTCGTGCTGGTCGCCCGCGCCGATGGCGTGATGAACGGACAGTACGACCTGGCCGAAGCCATCGCCCGCATCCAAAGCTATGAAGCCGCCGGGGCCGACTGCGTCTACATCCCCCTGCCGCCCAGCTTTGACGACCTGAAAACCATCTGCGCCGCCACCCGCCTGCCGGTCAACGCGCTCGCCGCCGGAGGGTTTACGAAACACAGCCGCGCCGAATACGCCGCCGCCGGGGTTGCCCGCATCTCTTTGGGCTCGGCGCTCGCGCGCGTCACCCACCGCGTGATCCATGACGCTGCCAAGGCCATGTTCGAGGACGGCGACTTCACCCCGCTGGCCATGGGCATCTCGTCGGACATCATCGACCCCATGCTCACATGAGCACGCCCGTCTCCAGTATTCGCAACCTCGGCCCCGCCGTGGAACGCGAATGCGCTGCCGCTGGCATCCCCGACGCCGAAACCCTGCGTAAGCTTGGCGCCCACGAGGCCTACCGCCGGATGCTGGCCTCTGGCACCCGCCCGCATTTCATCGGCTACTACGTGCTGCACATGGCGCTTCAGGGCCGGCCATGGAACGACTGCAAAGCGGATGAAAAGGCCAAGCTGCGCACCGCCTTTGACGCCCTCAAGGCCGAAATCCCCGCCACGCCCAAACACGACACCGCCCTACTGCGCGCTCTGGATGAGATCGGCGTAATCGAAAAACCCACATAGAAAAAGGGGCCCCGTCCGGAGCCCCTTCCTCAATTTCCAAAACCTCGAACGGGTGGCTTAGCCGACCAGTTCCAGACCCGAGAAGAAGTACGCGATCTCTTCAGCCGCAGTTTCCGGAGCGTCGGAGCCGTGGACCGAGTTCTCACCAACCGATTCTGCGAACTCGGCGCGGATTGTGCCGGGGGCCGCGTCTGCGGGGTTGGTTGCGCCCATCACTTCGCGGTTCTTGGCGATTGCGCCTTCCCCTTCCAGAACCTGTGCAACGATCGGCGCGGACGCCATGAACTCGCACAGCTCGTCGTAGAACGGGCGCTCAGCGTGCACCTTGTAGAACTCGCCCGCCTGCGCCTTGGTCAGGTGAATGCGCTTTTGTGCGACGATGCGCAGGCCAGCCTCTTCGAACTTGGCGTTGATCTTGCCGGTCAGGTTGCGGCGGGTTGCATCGGGCTTGATGATCGAAAAAGTGCGTTCCAGAGCCATGGTCTCTCTCCATTGATAAGGCACCGGCAGACACCGGCGCGAATTCTGCGCAAGCGCCTAGCACGGGTTATCACACTTGAAAACCCCGCATGTTACGCGCGCTGCGGGGCGGCAGGGTTGGCGGGTGGGCGCCTTTACCTTGGCAAACAGTCCCACCCGCCAGCCCCAACCTCCCCGCGCCGCATTGACAAGCCCCCGGCCCTCTGCCACCTGCCTACCTCATGTTGCGCATCCAAGATATCAATTACTCCGTCGAAGGCCGCCCCCTGTTCGAGGGCGCCTCTGCCACCATCCCCGAAGGCCACAAGGTCGGTCTCGTCGGGCCCAATGGCGCGGGCAAAACCACGCTCTTTCGCCTGATCAAGGGTGAACTCACGCTGGACGGCGGTGACATCTCTCTGCCCAGCAGGGCCAGGATCGGCGGCGTCTCCCAAGAGGTCCCCTCGTCGGAAACCTCGCTGATCGACACCGTGCTTCAGGCCGACACCGAGCGTCACGCCCTCATGGCCGAGGCCGAGACCGCCACCGACAGCACGCGCATCGCCGAGATCCAGACCCGTCTCGCCGACATCGACGCCTGGTCCGCCGAGGCGCGCGCCGCCACCATCCTGCGCGGCCTTGGCTTTGACCCAGACCAGCAGCTCATGCCCTGCTCTGCCTTTTCCGGCGGCTGGCGGATGCGCGTGGCGCTGGCCGGTGTGCTCTTTGCCCAGCCCGACGTTCTGATGCTCGACGAGCCGACCAACTACCTCGACCTCGAAGGCGCGCTCTGGCTCGAATCCTACCTGCAAAAGTATCCGCACACCGTCATCGTCATTAGCCACGACCGTGGCCTGTTGAACCGCGCGGTGAACAGCATCCTGCACCTCGAAGACCGCCAGCTGACCTATTACGGCGTGCCCTACGACGCCTTCGTCAAGCAGCGCGCCGAAAAACGCGCCCAGCAAGCCGCCTCCGCCAAGAAACAGGCCGAGCGCAAGGCGCACCTGCAATCCTTCGTCGACCGCTTCCGCGCCAAGGCCTCCAAGGCGAAACAGGCGCAGGCCCGTCTCAAGATGATCGAGCGAATGGACACCATCGCCGCCCCCGAAGAGGCGGCCAAGCGGGTCTTTACCTTCCCGCAGCCCGATGAACTGTCCCCGCCCATCGTCAATATCGAAGGCGGCGCAACGGGTTACGGAGAGACGGTGATCCTGCGCAACCTCAACCTGCGCATCGACCAGGACGACCGCATCGCGCTGCTCGGCAAGAACGGTCAGGGCAAATCCACCCTGTCGAAACTGCTCTCAAACCGTCTGCCGCTGATGCAGGGCAAGATGAACAGCTCTTCCAAACTACGCATCGGCTACTTTGCCCAACACCAAGTGGACGAACTGCACCTCGACGAAACGCCCATCCAGCACCTGCAACGCGAACGCCCCGACAGCGCCCCCGCGCAGCTGCGCGCCAAGCTCGCGGGCTTTGGCCTCATGGCTGCGCAGGCCGAAACCGAAGTGGGCCGCCTGTCGGGGGGGCAAAAGGCCCGCCTGTCGCTGCTGCTCGCCACGCTCGATGCGCCGCATATGCTGATCCTCGACGAGCCGACCAACCACCTCGACATCGAATCCCGCGAAGCGCTGATGGAGGCGCTGACCGCCTACTCCGGCGCGGTGATCCTTGTCAGCCACGACATGCACCTGTTGTCCATGGTCGCTGACCGCCTCTGGCTGGTCAAAGACGGCACCGTGAAACCCTATGAAGAAGACCTCGACGCCTACCGCGCCATGCTGCTGGCCAAAGACACGCCGCAACGCGCTGAAAAGCCAAAGGAAAAGCCCAAACGCCCCTCGCGTGACAAGATCCTCGAACTGCGCGCCGCCGCCCGCAAATGCGAAGAGCGCGTGACCAAGATCGAAGAGATGCGCGAAAAGCTGGCCAAGAAACTGGCCGACCCCGCGCTTTATGAAAACGACAAGGTCGGCGAGCTGGAAGTCTGGAACAAGAAATACGCCGAAGTCATGGACGGCCTGTCCCGCGCCGAAGAGATGTGGGAAGCCGCTCTGGAAAAGCTGGACGCCGCCGAGAGCCTCTGACGTTTGGCAAATCCGCTTTGCCGGGGCATACTGCGCGCAAACCGGAGCTTTCCATGCGCGCACCGCCCGTCGACCTGCCGTTCACGCCCAACACCATTGATCCCGCTCTGAGCGGCCTGTGGCGTACCGCCAGAGGTGTCCAGATCGAAATCACCGCCGATGGCACGCTCTTCGCACTACAAGACGCGCTGCCCTTCACGTTGTCGGTAGATGGACAGACCCTGACCTTTCCCACCACCGCGCCACTGTGGCAATTCACCCGCCTGTCAGGCAGCAGCGGCCTCCCCGGCCTGTGGGAGCGATTCGAAACCGACGATTCAGGCACGTGGCGCGAGGAATGGCACTTTCGCAGCGACGGCAGCTACACCTTTCACTGGTCCCTGAACGGCCAGTTCGACTCCGAAGGTATCGGCACATACGTAAGTAACGGCACCACGCTCAGCACCCGCGAGCGGCGCGCCATGATTACCACCGGGCCGGACGACGCCATCATCCTTAGCGTCTATTTCGGCGCACTCCTGCAAGGCACCTACAGCGTCGCCCCGGATGGCCAAAGTTGGACCCTGACCACCGCGCAAGAGACATTCAGCTACACGCGACTGTCGCCCCTTTACCCCGGCACCGCCCCGGCCTAAGTCTGCCACATGGACAGCGCCTTTCTCATCACCGCCTTTGCCACGCTTTTCGTGGTCATCGACCCCATCGGGCTGACGCCGATCTTTATCGCGCTGACCCAAGGGACCGATGCCGCGCACCGCCGAGCAGTGGCGCTGCGCTCGGTGACCATCGCCTTTATCCTGCTGACGCTCTTTGCCTTTTTCGGCGAAGCGGTGCTGGGCTTCATCGGCATCGGGATGCCCGCCTTCCGCATCGCGGGCGGCATCTTGCTGTTCATCACCGCCCTCGACATGCTGTTTGAGCGGCGCACCAAACGCCGCGAGGACAAGGCCGAGGAACAGGACGAAGAGCACCCCGACCCCAGCGTTTTCCCCCTCGCCATTCCCTTGATCGCTGGCCCCGGCGCCATTGCCACCATGATCCTGCTCACGGGGCAGGCCCCCGGCATCCTTGGCATGGTCAGCGTGCTGGGCGTCATGGCGGTGGTGCTGCTGCTGGTGCTCGCGCTGTTCCTGATCGGTGGGATGATCGAACGCGCGCTGGGGCGCACCGGGATCAACGTGGTCACGCGCCTTCTGGGAATGCTGCTGGCGGCGCTGTCGGTGCAGTTCGTTTTGGACGGCCTTAGGGCTTTTGGCATCGGCACGCTGTAAAATCGCGGCAAAGCGCCTACATTCCCTTTAGCGAAGGGGAGAGCGTCCATGAACGGCGACCAGATCGGCAACCTTATCTATCTCGTTGTGCTCGGCACGGCGCTGGTATCTTGGTACGTGGTGCAGAACCGCGGCGGGCTGGGCAAGATGATGCAGCACGCCGCGCTTTGGGGGCTGATCTTTGTGGGGGCCATCGCCGCAATCGGCCTGTGGGACGACATCCGCCAAGACGTGAACCCGCAGCAATCGGTCTTTGCCGATCAAGGCCGGATCGAGCTGCCCCGCGCCCCCGATGGCCATTATTACATCTCGCTGGATGTGAACGGCGTGCCGACGCGCTTTGTCGTCGATACAGGCGCCTCTGCCGTGGTGCTGACGCGCGAGGCCGCCGCCCGCGCCGGGCTGACCGACAACCTGATCTTTCTGACCGAGGCGCGCACCGCCAATGGCAGCGTCAAGACCGCGCCCGTGCGGCTGGAAACCGTCGCGCTCGGCCCGTTCGAAGACCGCAATCTGCCCGCCTATGTGAACGGCGGCGAGATGGAAACCTCTTTGCTGGGCATGACTTACTTGAACCGCTTTGACCGGATCGAACTGTCGGGCGGCAAACTGGTGCTGGAACGCTAGGCCTCGGCCTTCTTTTCCCAACGCCCCGTCTCTTCGGACCAGTACTGCGCCGAACAGCCCGCGCCGGTCAGCGCCTTCCACTGCACCCGCGCGGCCTGCACCGCCTCTGGGTCGTGGCCGTCGAACAGGATGCAGACACGCTCCAGCGCCTGCACCTCTTCGGGTGTGACCTCTGCGCCGTCGACGCTCATTAGACACGCCGGATTGTTGCCCGCCGCCCCCGTTGTCAGCAAAACCGGCTGCAAGGCATCATGCGGCCCGCCCGCCATCCCATGCGGTAGAAACGCCTCTTCCGGTCCCAACCACAGCCGTTGGTCCAGCCATTCCAGCCGCCCCGGATCGACCCCGCGCACCGCCACGCGCCAACCCGCCTGCATGGATTTTTCCAGCAGGACAGGCAGCGTCGCCTCTAGGGGGCGTTCCGTCAGATGATAGAAAAAGGCCGCACCCACAGGGACTTATCCTTCGTACTTGTCACGCACAAGACGGTCCAAGGCCATCACGCCCCAGCCGGTTGCGCCCTTGGGGGCCAACGTGGTCTCGCCCGGCGTCTGCGCGACCCCGGCGATGTCGAGGTGAATCCACGGCATGTCGTTCTTGACGAAGCATTGCAGGAACTGCGCCGCGGTGATCGACCCAGCGGCCCGCCCGGCAGAGTTCTTGATGTCCGCCTTGGCGCTCTTGATCAGCTTGGCATAGGGCGCGCCCAGCGGCATCCGCCACGCGCCTTCGCCCTCGGTCTCGGCGGCCTTCATAAAGTCCTTGGCAAAGTCGTCATTGTTCGCGAACACCGCCGCGTTGTCATGCCCAAGCGCCACGATACACGCCCCGGTCAGCGTCGCCAGATCCACCAGCGCGGCAGGCTTTTCCGCCTCTTGCGCGTGCCACAGCACGTCGGCCAAAACCAAACGCCCCTCGGCGTCGGTGTTGATCACCTCGATCGTCGTGCCCTTCATCGAGGCGACGATATCGCCGGGGCGCTGCGCGTTGTGCGAAGGCATGTTTTCCACAAGCCCCACCAGCCCCGTGACATTCGCCTTGGCCTTGCGCAGGGCGAGCGTTTTCATCACGCCAGCGACCACGCCCGCGCCGCCCATGTCCATGGTCATGTCTTCCATGCCGCCCGCCGGTTTCAGGCTGATGCCGCCGGTGTCGAACACCACACCCTTGCCGACCAGCGCCAGAGGGTCGCCCTGCCCGCCCTTCCAGCGCATGATCACCACCTTGGACGGGCTGGCGCTGCCTTGGCCCACTCCCAGCAGTGCGCGCATTCCCAGCTCGGCCAGCTTGTCCTCTTCGAGAACTTCGACCTCGACGCCCAAGTCCGCAAGCCCTTGCAATTGCGCGGCAAATTCCGTGGTGGTCAAGACGTTGGCGGGCTCGGACACCAGATCACGGGTAAAGCAAATCCCCGTCGCCACCGCGCCGCGATCGACCCAAGCGGCCTGCGCTGCGGCCACATCCTTGACCAGCAGCGTCGCGCCTTCGGGGGCGTCCGTCGGGGTTTCCTTGCGCTTGGTGAACGACCACGACCGCAGCACCAGACCCAAGGCGATTTCCTCGGGCGCGCGGGTGTTTTCCGCCAGCACCGTAAGCGCCTTGCCGCCCGCCAGTTTCGCCAGACCCGCCCCGGCCTTGCGCGCCAGACCCGCGCTGGGACGCCGCCCCAGCTTGACGATATCCACCGCCCCGGCCGCCATGCCAACGGGATAGGCCAAGGACAGCGCATCACCCTCTGCCAGTTTTTCAAACGCCTCGCTTTCGACCGCACGGGCCACCGCGCCCTTGGTCAAACGGCTCAGACGCCGCGCGCCGGGGCTTAGCGTGCCTTCGGAGGGCACCAGGACCGCCACACGGCCCTCGGCCCCGGCCAGATCGTCCAGGTTAACTTCGGCAAAAGCGATTTCACGCAGGTCGGTCATCTCGTCATCCTCATCTTGTTCCCCAAGACCTAGCCCCCGCGCCGCCCGAATGCCAGCGGGACTTGGCCCACCGAGGTGCGATAGCGACCTTTTCTAAGCCTGCGCAATCCATTAGGGTACGCCCACTTGGATGTTCTGGGGGGAACACGCGTTTGCAACGATTCGACAGATATGTCCTGTCGCAACTTATGGTGCTGTTCGGCTTTTTCGCCCTAGTCCTAGTGTCGGTCTATTGGGTGAACCGGGCGGTAAAACTGTTCGACCAGCTGATCGCCAACGGCCATTCCGCCGGCGTTTTCCTTGAATTTTCCGCGCTCTGGCTGCCTGCGGTGATCGCCAAGGTCATGCCCATGGCCAGCTTTGCCGCCGCCGTCTACGTGGCGCACCGCCTGTCCGCCGACAGCGAAATGGTCGTGGCCAAATCCTTTGGCTATTCGCCGTGGCGGCTGACGCGCCCGGTGCTGGCCTTTGGCGTGATCGTTGTCCTGATGATGAGCATCCTGACCCATGTTCTGGTGCCTAAATCCGCCGAACAACTGCGGATGCGCGAACAAGAGCTGTCCGGCTCGGTAGCGGCGCGGCTGCTGCGAGAGGGCACCTTCCTGCACCCGTCGGACGGCATCACCTTTTACATCCGCGAAATCACCGCGCGGGGCGAGCTGCGCGACGTGCTGCTGACCGACCGCCGCCTTGAGGGGCGCGATGTGACCTACACCGCTGAACGCGCCTACCTGCTGCGCGACGACGAAGGCGCAAAGCTGGTGATGCTGGCGGGCATGGCGCAGACCCTGGACCTTGGGGACAATACGCTGTCGACCACCAACTTTACCGATCTGACCTATGACATCTCGGCGGTGCTGGCCCCGCCAACCACCACCCGCCGCCGCATCCAGTTCGTGCCCACGCTGGAGCTGTTGACCCAGGCCCCCGCCGTCTCGGCAGAGACCTACCAGCCGCTTGGCCGCGTCTTGGAAACCGCGCACCTGCGGTTCCAGCACGCGCTGCTGTGCGGGGTGGCGGCGCTGGTGGGCTTTGCCGCCATGATGACGGGGGGCTATTCGCGGCTGGGATCGACGCGGCAGGTGATCTTTGCGATCTTTCTGATCGTCTGCGTCAAATTCGTCGAAGGTCTGGTCACCGATCCGGTGCGCAATGACGCCAGCCTGTGGCCCATCACCTATCTGCCCAGCCTCGTGGGCGCGGTGATCACCGTCGGCTTGCTGTGGCAGGCGGCGCGCCCCTATCGGCCCAAACGGCGCCCCGTGACGGAGGCGCCCGCATGATCCTGCACAGCTATTTCGCCCGCCGTTTCGTGCTGAACTTTCTTGGGGTGTTCGGGGTTCTCGCGCTGTTCCAAGGCCTGCTCGACCTGATCGAAGAGCTGCGCAACCTCGGCGATCAAAGCACCTTTGGCCGCGCGGTCCAGCTGACCCTGCTCAAGATGCCAGAGGCGATGTACGCGCTGCTGCCGCTGATCATGATCCTTGCGACCATCGCGCTGTTCCTTGGGCTGGCCAAGTCGTCCGAACTGGTGGCGGCGCGGGCGGCGGGGCGGTCCGGGCTGACCTCGCTGGCGGCGCCCCTTGCCATGGCCCTGCTGATCGGTGCGCTGATCGTGTCCGTGCTCAACCCGATCGTCGCCGCCACCACCAAGCGCTACGCCGATCTGACCGAGTTCTACGACTCGGGCAACACCTCGGCCCTGTCCATCGGCCCCGAAGGTCTGTGGCTGCGTCAGGGCGGCGATACCGGCCAGGCGGTGATCCGCGCCACCCGCACCAACGCCGAGGCCACGCAGCTGTTTGACGTGTCCATCGTCGCCTACGCCCCGGATGGCGGCCCCGCCAGCCGCATCATCGCCCAAGAGGCCGAGCTGATGGAAGGCGAATGGCAGCTGCGCGGAGTCAAGTCGTGGCCCCTCGCCGCCGGGCTGAACCCCGAAAGCGGCGCGCTGGAACAGGCCAGCCTGACGCTGCCCTCGAACCTGACCCGCGACAGCATCCGCGACCGCTTTGGCAAGCCCAACGCCGTGGCGATCTGGGATCTGCCGCAGTTTATCGCCGGACTGGAACTGGCGGGCTTTTCCGCGCGGCGGCACACGGTCTGGATGCACATCGAACTGGCCCGCCCGCTGTTCCTGATGGCGATGGTGCTGGTCGGCGCGGCCTTTACCATGCGGCCCACGCGCTCTGGCGGGACGGGGATTTCCGTGCTCTCGGCGGTGATGCTGGGCTTTGGCCTGTACTACGTGCGCAACTTTGCCCAGATCCTTGGGGAAAGCGGCCAGCTTTCGCCGATCATCGCCGCATGGACACCGCCCGTGGCCGCGAACCTGTTGGCGCTGGGGCTTGTGCTGCATATGGAGGACGGATGAGACGTTATCTTCGCATCCTCGCGCTGGCGCTAAGCACCGCTTGGCCGGTGGCCGCGAACGCCCAAACACCCCCCGCCCTGCTGGTGGCCGACAGTGTGACAGTCGAGGGCCAAGACCGCCTCGTCGCCACCGGCAATGTCGAGGTGCTGCACGACGGGCTGACCCTTAGCGCGACCCGGATTGTCTACGACGACGCCGCGCAAACGCTGGAGATCGACGGGCCGATCTATGTCACCGACCCCGACGGAAACGTCTTTACCGCCGACAGCGCCTCGCTGGATGCCGAATTGCGCAACGGCCTATTGCGCGGGGCGCGGCTGGTGCTGGACCAACAGCTTCAGCTGGCCTCGGTCGAGGCGCGCCGCGTCGGCGGGCGCTACACCCAGCTGTCCAAGGTGGCGGTGACCTCTTGTCACGTGTGCAAACCCGGCGAAACGCCCCTGTGGCAGATCCGCGCCACCCGTGTCGTCCATGACCAACAGGAACGGCAGCTGTATTTCGACGAGGCGCAGCTGCGCTTTTTCGACGTTCCGGTGTTTTACCTGCCGCACATGCGCCTGCCCGACCCGACGCTGAAACGCGCCCGCGGCTTTCTGATCCCCAAGATCCGCAGCAACAGCCAGCTGGGGTTTGGCATTGAAATCCCGTATTTTATCCCCATCGGCGACCATCAGGACATCACGCTGACGCCCTACCTGTCCCGCCAGAGCCGCACGCTGGAGTACCGCTATCGCCGCGCCTACCACAACGGCGATCTGGCCGTCGAAGGCGCGGTGTCCTCGGACAGCCTGCAACCGGGCGAGACGCGCGGCTATCTGTTTGCCAATGGCGGGTTCGACCTGCGCCGCGACTTCAAGCTCAGCTTTGATCTCAAGGCGGTGACGGACATCGCCTACCTGAACGATTACGACATCAACGAACGTGACCGGCTGGATTCGACGCTGACGCTGTCGCGGATCAAGGCGGACAGCTTTTTGCGGGCCAGCCTGATCCACTACCAGACCCTGCGCGCCACCGAAGACAACGACACCCTGCCCACCGTGGTCGCCGACGCGACCTATGAACGCCGGCTCTTTCCCAGCGCCTTTGGCGGAGAGCTGCGGCTGGCGGCGGCGGCGCACGCGCACCTGCGCTGGTCGTCGCTGGATGTGGACGGCCCGGACGCGGACAGCATTGTCGATGGCCGCGACGTCAGCCGCCTCAACCTCGAGGCAAGCTGGCGGCGGCGCTGGACCCTGATGGGGGGCTTGCGCGCCGGGGTCACTGGCGAGCTGGCGCTGGACCGGTTCAACACCTATCAGGACGCCACCAGCCCCAGCGATGTGACCGCCGCCACGGGCGCGCTTGCGGTGGAATTGCGCCTGCCCCTGGCCCGCGCCAGCGCGCAGGGCGGCTATACCCTGCTGGAACCCATCGCACAGATCGGCTGGGCGGGCGGCACGCGCCAGAAAAACCCCAACGAGGAAAGCACCCGCGTCGAGCTGGATCAGGGCAACCTGCTGTCGCTGTCGCGCTTTCCCTCTGCCGACCGGCGCGAGCATGGCCTAAGCGCCGTGGCGGGCCTGCGCTACCTGCATGAGGCGCCCGCCGGATGGGCCGCCTCGCTGACCATGGGGCGCGTCTGGCGGCAGGACGCCGACCCGGCCTTTACCCGCTCTTCGGGCCTGGCGGGGGATGCCTCGGACTGGCTGGTCGCCACGCAGTTCATGCACCCCGCCGGGCTGACCCTGTCGGCGCGTGGCCTGCTGGACAGCGACAACCGCTTTTCCAAGGCCGAAGCCACCGCCATGTGGTCCAACGACCGCCTTGACCTGAGCGCGTCTTACCTGCTGCTGGTCACCGACCCGGCCGAGGACCGGGCCAAGGCGCAGTCCGAATGGAGCTTTGACAGCACCTACCGGGTGAACGCCAACTGGTCCGCCAGCCTTGGCGCGCGCTATGACCTTGCCGACCAGCGGCTTGACCGCACCGGGCTGGGCCTGCAATACCGCAATGAGTGCGTTCAAGTGGATCTGTCGGCCAACCGCGAATTCGCGTCGGCCACCAACCTTGAGCCCTCTACTGATTTCGACCTGACCGTCTCGCTGAAAGGGTTCAGCACCGGCGGCAGCGCCAAGGAGTACCGCCGCACATGTGCAAACTGACCCGCCTGCTTCCCGCCGTGGCCACCGCGCTGGCCCTGACGCTGTCGCCCATGGCGGCCCCGGCGCAGAACCTCTTTGGCCCGGCGATCGTGGTGAACGACAAGGTCATCACCCAGTATGAAATCAACCAGCGCGCCCAGATGCTGCAACTGCTGCGCGCGCCCGGTGTCCCTGCCGAGCTGGCCCGCACCCAGCTGATCGAGGACCGCCTGAAACTGCAAGCGGCGCAGGACGCAGGCATTCGCCCCTCGGCGCAGGACATCCTTGACGGCATGGAAGAGTTCGCCGGCCGCGCCAACCTCTCGCGCGAGGAATTCACCCAGGCACTGGCCCAGGGCGGTGTGGATGAGCAGACCTTCCGCGATTTCGTGGCGGCGGGCCTGTCGTGGCGTCTGCTGGTGCAGCAACGCTTTGTCCCGCGCAGCGCCGTGTCCGAAGCCGAAGTCGACCGCGCGCTCAGTGCCGATGCCTCTGGCAGCAACGTGCGGGTGCTGTTGTCCGAGATCATCATGCCAGTGACCCCCGCGAACCAAGCCCAGATCAACGAGCGCGCCGCGCGCATCGCCCAGCTGGACGACACCGCCAGCTTTTCCGCGCAGGCCCGGCGCTTTTCCGCGACGCCCTCGCGCGGCAATGGCGGGCGTCTGCCGTGGCGTGACCTAAGCGAGCTGCCGCCGCAGCTGCGCCCGATCATCCTTGGCCTTGCGCCGGGCGAAGTGTCGGACCCGCTGCCGCTGCAAGGTGCCGTCGCCCTGTTCCAGCTGCGCGACATCGAGGAAACCGGCTATACCGCACCCGAAGTCGCCGCCATCGAATACGCCGCCTATTACATGCCCGGCGGGCGCTCGGCGGAAACGCTGGCCAAGGCGCGTGTGCTGGCCTCGCAGGTGGACCGCTGCGACGATCTGTATGGCGTGGCCAAGGGCCAGCCCGAAGAGGTGCTGGAACGTGGCACCCTTGCCCCGTCCGAAATCCCCACCGACATCGCCTATGAGCTGTCCAAGCTGGACCGCGGCGAGGTGTCCACCGCGCTGACCCGCGCCAACGGGCAAACCTTGGTCTTTCTGATGATGTGTGGCCGCACCAACAAGATTGCCGAGGATGCCGACCGCGAGCAAGTGACCATCGGCCTGCGCGACCGCCGCGTCCAAGGGCTGGCCGAAGGCTATCTGGCGCAGCTCAAGGCTGACGCGCGCATCATCGAAAACTGACGGGCCGCCGAGGGTGACCCAAGACAGGCGCCGGGCATGTGCTGCGGCGCCTTTTCCATTCCTCCCCGTTAGGAGACAGCCGTGAATAGTCCGGTGAAACCCATTGCCCTGACCTGTGGTGAGCCCTCTGGCATCGGCCCCGAACTGGCCGAGGCCGCCTGGACCGCGCTTGGCGCCGCGTTGCCCTTTGTCTGGCTGGGCGATCCCGCGCATCTACCCGGCACCGTGCGTCACGTGGTGATCGAGCATGCCGCAGACGCCGCCCACGCCGCCAAGACCGGCCTGCCCGTGCTGCCCATCGCCTTTGACGGCCCGCGCACCCCCGGCACGCCGCAACCCGCGCAGGCGCAGGGCGTCATCGCCTCGATCGAACAGGGCGTTCAGCTGGTGCAACAGGGCAAAGCCTCTGCCGTCTGCACCCTGCCGATCCACAAGCAGGCGCTGGCCGAGGGCGCGGGCTTTGCCTATCCCGGCCATACGGAATTCCTCGCCGCGCTGGCGGGGGCCGATGAGGTGGTGATGATGCTGGCGTCCGACCAACTGCGCGTGGTGCCGATCACCATCCATATCGCCATCGCAGACGTGCCCGCCGCGCTGACCCCCGCCTTGCTCGAACAGCGCATCCGCATCACTCACGCCGCCATGACCACTCAGTTCGGCATGTCGGCCCCGCGTCTTGCCGTGGCGGGCCTGAACCCCCACGCGGGCGAAGGTGGGCGCATGGGGACCGAGGAACAGACCCTCATCACCCCCGTGCTGGACAAGCTGCGCACCGAAGGCATGGACATCGCAGGCCCCCTGCCCGCCGACACCATGTTCCACCCCGCCGCCCGCGCCCGCTATGACGTGGCGCTGTGCATGTACCACGACCAGGCCCTGATCCCCATCAAGACGCTCGACTTTGACCGGGGCGTGAATGTCACCCTCGGGCTGCCGTTCATCCGCACCTCGCCCGACCACGGCACCGCCTTTGACATCGCGGGCAAGGGCGTGGCCAACCCGTCCTCGACGGTCGAAGCCTTGAAACTCGCCGCGCGCCTTGCCGCTGGCCAATCCCAAGAGACCCTCACATGAGCAGAATCGACGACCTGCCGCCGCTGCGCGACGTGATCACCACCCATGACCTGCGGGCGCGCAAGGCCTTGGGGCAGAACTTTCTGCTGGACCTGAACCTGACCTCGCGCATTGCCCGCATCGCGGGGGATCTGTCGAATACCGACGTGATCGAGGTTGGCCCCGGCCCCGGCGGCCTGACCCGTGGCCTCTTGGCCGAGGGCGCGCGCCGTGTGCTGGCCATCGAAAAGGACCACCGCTGTATGCCCGCGCTGGCGCAGATCGCGGGTGCCTACCCCGGACGCCTTACCGTGATCGAAGGCGACGCGCTGGAAATCGACCCTCTGGCGCATCTGACGCCCCCCATCGCGATCTGCGCCAACCTGCCCTACAACGTCGGCACAGAGCTGCTGATCCGCTGGCTCACGCCCAAGGAATGGCCGCCTTTTTGGTCGACCCTGACGCTGATGTTCCAAAAAGAGGTGGCCGAGCGCATCACCGCCCAGCCCGGCTCCAAGGCCTATGGCCGCCTCGCGATCCTTGCCCAGTGGCGCACCGACGCGCGCATCGCCCTGTCGCTGCCGCCCGAAGCCTTTACCCCGCCGCCCAAGGTCTCTTCGGCAGTGGTGCATCTGACCGCGCTGCCGGAACCGCGCTTTCCCGCCGATCCCAAGATCCTCGAGCGCATCGTCGCCAAGGCGTTTAACCAACGGCGCAAGATGCTGCGGGCGGCGCTCAAGGGCACGGCCCCCGATCTCGAAGACCGCCTGCTGGCCGCGGGCATCCAGCCCACCGAACGGGCCGAGCAAGTGTCGATTGAGCAGTTCTGCGCGCTGGCGCGGATGTTTGAGCAGGGCTAAGGCCGCTGCGATAAACGCGAAAAAGGCGCGGCCCTGTCGGGGGCACGCGCCTTTTTTTGATGTCTGATTGACGGCTGCTGCGCTGGCTTATTCAGCGGCGTCCGACTGTGCCTCGGGGGCTGCGTCCGCCTCTGCCTTGGGCGCCTCGGCATCCTCGGGCTTTTTGCGCGGCTTACGCGGGGCGCGCGGCTTCTTGGGCTTTTCCTCGGCCTTGGGGGCGTCCGCCGGAGCGTCGCCCTGCGCCTCTGCCTTGGGCTGATCGTCCGCCGCCTCTGCCGGGGCGTCCGCCTTGGGCGCGTCCTTTTTGGTGCGCGACGAGGTGCGCGGCTTGCGGGCGGGCTTGGCTTCTGGCTTGGCTTCGGCGCGCGCCTCGGGGGTGTCCACCAGACCGGCATCGCCGTCCTGCGCGGCGTCGATCACATCCGGCTGCGGTGCCTCAGAGGGGTCGACATCGGCGCGGCGCTCTTGACGCTGATCGTTGCGGTTGTCATTCCGGTTGTCCTGACGCTGCGGCTTGTCGCCACCATCGCTGTCCTGATCGCGCTGCGCACGGTCGCGATCGCGCTGCGCCTGACGTTCGCGATTCTCGCGTTCCTGCTGCTCGCGCTTGGCGTCCTGTTCCTTTTGCGCCGCGCTGAGCAAACGCATGTAATGCTCGGCGTGCTGCTGAAAGTTCTCCAAGGCGACGCGGTCGTTCCCCAGCGCCGCATCGCGCGCAAGCTGGTTGTACTTGTCGATGATCTGCTGCGGAGTGCCGCGGACCTTGCCCTCGGGGCCGTTGCTGTCAAACACACGGTTGACGACATTGCCCAGCGAGTTGTTGTTGCGGTTGCGGTTATTCTTGTTCCGCGAGCGGGATTTGGATGAACGCATGTTGTTGATATCCAGCCTGTTCTTCGGCAGCTTGGCGACATGATCGGGCACAGTCCTGCGCCACCGAACAAACGTCACCTTCATGTTTGGCTTGGCGTCGGGCGCGATCGGCAAGGCCGTCCGTCCGCTCGACTTCGCTTGAATATGCACATGCCATCATATGTGACAAGTGCAAATGACCCGTTACCGACCAATTTCCCCCGGTTTTAAGCGTTATTTTGCGCCTCGCGTGCCCGCAACCACACGATCGCGGCCATCAAGGTCGGGGATGATGCGCAAATCGCCGAGGCCCGCCTGCGACATCATTTCGCGCACAGCCGCCCCCTGCGTCGGCCCGATTTCCACCATAAGGCGACCCTGTGGCGCCAGATAGGCGAGCGCCCCCGCAACGATCAGCCGGTAGCACGACAGCCCGTCGCCCTCATCGGTCAAGGCCATGCGCGGCTCGTAGTCGCGCACCTCGGGGGACAGATCGGCCATCTCCTCGGCGGCGATGTAAGGCGGGTTCGACACGATCAGATCGAATTGCTCATCGGTACCGATCAAAGGCGCATACCAAGACCCCTGCTCCAGCGCCGCGCGCTGTTCCAGTTTGAGCGCGTTGCGGTTCCAAAAGGCAACGTTGAGCGCCCCGGCAGAGAGGTCAATGCCGACGCCAATGGCCCCCTCACGCTCCGCAAGCAGTGTCAGCAGGATGCAGCCCGACCCGGTGCCAAGATCGAGCACCGAGGCAAAGGGCTCGGCCAAGGCCGCCTCGATCAAGGTCTCGGTCTCGGGGCGCGGGTCGAGCACCTCGGGGGTCACAAGGAACTCACGGCCATAGAACTGTCGCCGCCCGGTCAGATGGCTGACGGGCACACGCTCGGCGCGGCGCTCGACCATGGCGTTGAAGATCACCGAAAGGTCCGGATCAATCGGCTCGGGCAGAAAGAGCGTCAGGCGACCGGGCGGCACCTTGAGCACATGCGCCATCAAACGCCGGGCATCGCGGCCCGCATCCGGCACCCCGGCCTGCGCCAGGGTCTGCGTGCCTTTCGCCAGGAGTTCAGAGGCGCGCATCCAAATTCCTTCCAAGGAATTTGCAAATCTTTTCAAAAAGATTTGGCGCGATCCTCATGCGGTCATCTCCGCCAGTAGCGCCGCCTGGTGTTCAGCGATCAGCGCGTCGATGATCTCATCCAGATCGCCCGCCATGATCTGATCGAGCTTGTACAGCGTCAGCCCGATCCGATGGTCGGTCATCCGCCCTTGCGGAAAGTTATAGGTCCGAATGCGCTCGGACCGATCCCCCGAGCCGACCTGCGATTTACGATCCGCCGAGCGCGCCTCGTCGGCCTTGCTGCGCTCTAGGTCAAACAGCCGAGCCCGCAGCACCTGCATGGCGATCTCGCGGTTGCGGTGCTGCGATTTCTCGGAACTCGTCACCACGATCCCCGATGGAATATGGGTGATGCGCACCGCCGAATCCGTGGTGTTCACGTGCTGGCCGCCCGCGCCAGAGGATCGCATGGTGTCGATGCGGATGTCATTGGGATCAATCCGAATATCGACCTCTTCGGCCTCGGGCAGCACCGCCACCGTCGCCGCCGACGTATGGATCCGCCCGCCCGATTCCGTCTCGGGCACGCGCTGCACCCGGTGCACGCCGCTTTCGAATTTCATCCGGGCAAAGACGCCCTCTCCGGCGATCCGCACCGTCAGTTCCTTGACCCCGCCAAGATCCGAGACCTGCTCTTCGATCACTTCCCAACGCCACCCGCGCGCCTCGGCATAGCGCTGGTACATGCGCGCCAAATCCCCAGCAAACAAGCCCGCCTCGTCCCCGCCCGTCCCCGGACGAATCTCCAGCATCGCCGCGCGGCTGTCGGCGGCGTCCTTGGGCAGCAGCGCCAGTTGCACCGCGTGCTCGGCCTCGGGGAGGCGCGCGCGCAAGTCCGGCAGCTCTTCCTCGGCCAATTCCTTCATCTCGGGGTCCGACAGCATCGCCTCGGCTTCGGCGATATCGGCCACAAGACCTTCGTAGTCGGTGATCGTGGCGACCACGGGTTTCAGCTCGGCATATTCACGGCCAAGCGCCGCAATGTCGCCTTCGCCTTGCGACATGCGGGCCTCGACATATTCGAGGCGCTCTTTGATCTGGTGGAGACGGTCGGATGGGATCATGCGTTGGTGCATCCCCCATCCAGCCTAAGGCGTCAAGCGTTTACAGCTTTTGCGCCGTGGCGCGCAGGTCTTCGATCCAGCCGTCGACGCGTTTCTTATTCACACCCATATCCGACTGACCAAAGCGCAAACGCCCATAAATTTCAAGCGTTTCGCCGTTTTTCATCACCGTCGTGTAGTCGGGGAACCCCATCCACTTGGACCGGCTGACATAGGTCACATGACCGTCCTTGACCGAACCGGCCAGACGGTGCGTTCGCGGGGAATTGACGATGATGTGGTCCAGCTCTGCCAGCGTCTGCGCGTCACCGGGCACGCGCCTGCGCACCCCGCCAGCGAGGTCCTGTTCGGCGGTCACATGCGGGTCCACGTGCCACACATCGGGTTTCGACGGTGCAAAGCGAATCCAGCCCAGCCCGCCCACAACGAGAATCAAGAATCCGTAAAGTACCATACGCATGATCTAGGGTGCTCCTGCTCGAAGTCATCTCAAAGTCCGGGTCTTTATCGCTGCCACGGTATGCCGTGATCTGAAAGAGCCGGTTCGGAAACGGTCATATTCTTGCCGATACCGTCGGCGGAACCAGTATGAATCCGCCGACCTTAACAACGCGTTAAGGTTGATGGGCTGAAAATTAACTCAGCTTGGTTAAGATAAACCGCTTCCAAACGCCTTGCGAACAGAAATCTGTGGATTACTTTCGCCGGGTCCACCCCCACAGGCACAAAAGCTCTGTCGCCACATGGGCCGCCGCAATCGCCGTGGCGCCGGTGGTGTCGAACGGGGGCGAGACCTCGACCACGTCACCGCCTTTAAGGTCAATCCCCGCCAGACGCCGCAGAATCACCGCCGCTTGATGGCTTGTCAGCCCGCCCCAGACCGGAGTCCCCGTCCCCGGCGCAAAGGCCGGGTCCAGCGCGTCAATGTCGAAGGTCACGTAACAGGGCTTGGTCCCAACGATTTCATGCACCCGCTCGGCCACCCATTCGGGGCCATTGGAATGCACCGCGCGGGCGTCGATGATGTTGAACCCCATCGTGTCGGGGTTATCCGTGCGAATCCCGATCTGGACCGAGCGTTCGGGCACCACTATCCCCTCTTTCGCCGCCTTGTACATAAAGGTGCCGTGATCGACGCGGCCCGCATCGTCATCGGCCCAGGTGTCCGTATGCGCGTCGAACTGGATCACGCTCAGGGGCCCGTATTTCTCGGCGGTGGCGCGCAGGCAGCCGTGGGTCACCGAGTGATCGCCGCCCAAGGCAATGCACCCCGCCCCCGCGCCGATGATCCCGCCGATATGGGCCTTGATCCGCCCCGGCACGTCCGCAGGGACCGCGTAGTCAAAGGCCATATCGCCATAGTCCGCGATGGCGAAGTCCGACAGCACGTCATAGCCCCAGCCATAAGGCGCATCGCAGGGTTGCAGTAAAGACGCCACGCGGATCGCCCGCGGCCCCAGACGCGTGCCGGGGCGGTTCGTCACCGCCTGGTCAAACGGCAGACCCGTCACCGCGATGTCCACGCCGGTCAGATCCTTGGTGTACTTGCGCCGCAGAAAACTGGTCGCCCCGGCAAAGACATTCTCGAACGACGGCCCCTTAAGGTCGTCGCGGGTAAAGGCGTGGTCGATCTGGCGCTGCGCGTCTTCGAGGCTCATGGGATTTCCTTTAAAGTCTTACAAAGGCAGGGCTTTTTCGATCAGCCGGGCAAAGAAGCTGGCCCCGATGGGGGCGATCTCATCGTCGAAATCATACTTGGGGTGGTGGCAATTGGGCCGATCCCCCATGCCGACAAAGAGATACGCGCCGGGCCGCGCCTGCAACATATAGGAAAAATCCTCGCCCGGCATGATCGGATCGACGGCGTCATCCACCGCCTCGTCCCCGACCACCTCACGCGCCACCGAGGCGGCAAAGGCGGTCTGATCGGGGTGGTTGATGGTGGGCGGATAGCCCTCTTCGTAGTCCAGCACCGCCGTCGCGCCAAAGCTGCGCGCCTGGAATTCGACCAACTCGGCCATGCGCGCCTTGACCTCGGTCTGCACGGCCTTGTCGAAATAGCGCACGGTGCCGTTCATCACGGCGGTCTCGGGGATGATATTGGCGGCAGTGCCGGTGTGGATTTGCGTCACGCTCACCACCAGCTTGTCCAAGGCATTGATATTGCGGCTGATAATCGTCTGAAGCGCCATGGTCAGGCTGGCCGCCGCCACCACCGGATCGACGGCGCGCGACGGTTCGGCCCCGTGGCCACCCTTGCCGGTTATTGTCACGGTGAACTCATCCACCCCCGCCATCAGCGCGCCGGGGTTGGTGGTGATATGCCCCAAAGCCGTGCCGGGCGCGTTGTGCACGCCATAGACTTCGGAGATGTCAAAGCGGTCCATGATGCCCTCTTCGACCATGATGCGCCCGCCGCCTTCGCCCTCTTCGGCGGGCTGGAAAATCAGCGCGACCCGCCCGGCAAAGTTGCGCGTCTCCGCCAGGTACTTGGCCGCGCCCAACAGCATCGTCGTGTGCCCGTCATGCCCGCAGGTATGCGCGAGACCCGGCTTGGTCGAGGCATGGTCGGTGCCGCTCAGATCCTCCATCGGCAGGGCGTCCATATCGGCGCGCAGGCCGATGGTCTTGCCGGGGCCGCGCCCTTCGATGATGGCGACAACGCCGCTGGTGGCGATACCGGTGTGGATGTCGGTGATGCCAAAGCTTTTCAGTTGCTCGACGACAAAACCCGCGGTTTCATGGCATTCAAGGCCCAATTCCGGGTGCTGATGCAGGTGCCGCCGCCACGCGGTCATCTGCGGGGCAAGGGCGGCGATGGAATTGACGATGGGCATGGCGAATCTCCTTATTGCGGGCAGAGTGCGCCGACGCTGGGGCAAAGGAAACCCCTCGCACCGGGTGCCCTAGCGGGACGGTGGGCGGGGCAGTTTGCTTGCGCCCCTCCGGGGCGACGTTCCACCAGAACAAGCGCCGTCTTACCGTCCTCGCCCGTGCCTTGTCTCGATCACCCTTGCAAAGAAACTCGCCCCATAAGGCGCCGCCGCGTCGTTGAAATCGAACGCCGGATGGTGCACCGACGGCCCCTTGCCCTGCCCAAGGAACAAAAACGCCCCCGGCCGTGCCTCGAGCATATAGGAAAAATCCTCGGCCCCCATCTCGGGCGGCAGATCGTCTACCACCTTGCCCGACACCTCGCGCGCCACGTCCACCGCAAAACGCGTCTGCGCCGCGTGGTTCACCGTCGGCGGATAGGTCCGCATGTAATTCAGCTCGGCCCGCACGCCATAGGAGGCCGCCTGCCCCGCGATGATCTCGGAAATCCGCCGCTCGGCCATATCGCGCACCTTTGGGTCAAGGCTGCGCACCGTACCCGCCATCTCGACCCGCTCGGGGATGATGTTCTTGGCCGTCCCGCCGTTGATCTGCGACAGCGCCACCACCAGCGACCCCAGCGGATCGGTATTGCGCGACACCACCGTCTGCAAAGCCTGCCCGATCGCTAGCGCGCAGGGGATCGGATCGACGCATTCCTGGGGATAGGCCGCGTGCCCGCCCTTGCCGATCAAGGTCAGCTCAAAGTCATCGACGGAGGCCATGATCGGCCCCGGACAGGTGCGAAACTCGCCCAGATCGCCAAAGGGATCGGTGTGCAGGGCAAAGACTTCCTCGACCCCGAACCGATCCATGATGCCTTCCTCGACCATGATGCGCCCGCCGCCGATGGTCTCTTCGGCGGGTTGAAAGATCAGCACCACGGAGCCCGCAAAATTCCGCGTCTCGCACAGGTAGCGCGCCGCCCCCAGCAGCATCGCGGTGTGCCCGTCGTGGCCGCAGGCGTGCATCCGCCCCGGCACCGTGCTGGCCCAGATCGCGCCGGTCGCCTCTTCCATCGGCAGGGCGTCCATATCGGCGCGCAAGCCCGTCACCGGCCCATCGCCCTGCCCCCGGATCACGCCCACCACACCGCTTGTGGCGATCCCCTCGTGGATTTCATCAACGCCGAACTCGCGCAAACGCGCGACGACAAACGCAGCCGTCTCATGACACTCCAGACACAGCTCGGGGTGCATGTGCAGATGCCTGCGCCAGCCCGCCATGTCTTCGGCAAAGCCCGCGATGCGGTTGATGACGGCCATGGCTGGACTCCTTGTGCCTGATGTTCCATCCCTCTGGTGACGCAAGACCATGGGGGACGCAATGAGTGATGACCTGATCCACAATCCAAACGGCGGGATGCCGCGCCTTGTCGAGATCATGCGCCGCCTGCGCGACCCGGACAGCGGCTGCCCGTGGGATCTGGAACAGGACTTTGCCACCATCGCGCCCTACACGATCGAAGAGGCCTACGAGGTCGCCGACGCCATTGAACGCGAGGCTTGGGACGAGCTCAAGGGCGAGCTGGGCGATTTGCTGTTCCAGTCGGTGTTCCACGCGCATATGGCCTCTGAACGTGGGCTGTTCACCTTTGACGAGGTGGCCGACACCATGTCCGACAAGATGGTCGCCCGCCACCCGCATGTCTTCGGCGACGAGAGCCGCGAGAAATCCGCCGATCAGCAGACCGTCGACTGGGAAAAGATCAAGGCGGCAGAGCGCGCCGCCAAGGCCCAGACCGGGGTGCTGGACGGGGTGGCTTTGGGCCTGCCCGCCCTCTTGCGTGCGCTGAAACTGCAAAACCGCGCGGCGCGTGTGGGCTTTGACTGGCCCTCGACCGATGAGGTCATGGACAAGGTCGCCGAGGAAATGGACGAGCTGCGCAAGGCTGAGAACGCGGAGCACGCCTTTGAGGAATTTGGCGATCTGCTGTTCGTCATGGCCAACCTCGCCCGCCATATGAAGATCGACCCAGAGGCAGCCCTGCGCGCCGCCAACGCCAAGTTCACTCGCCGCTTTGCCTATATCGAGGCGGCGCTGGCCGAGCAGGGCAAAACCCCAACGGACAGCAACCTGACGGAAATGGACGCGCTGTGGGACGCCGCCAAGGCCGCCGAGCGCGCCAAGGGCTAGGCGCGCCGCCATCTCGCGCTAGCTGTCCAAAAACCGGCGCGCGCCATTCCTGAATTTTCCACTCAGGTATTGACCCGACTGTTTTGGTCGGGTTATCTGCGCCCAACACGGACGCGACACAAACGGAGGATTCCATGTTCCTGCGCCTGACCACCGCCCTTGCCCTCGTGGCCGCCCCAGCCCTGGCCCAAGAGGTGAACCTCTATTCCTATCGCCAGCCCGAACTGCTGGCCCCGCTGACCGACGCCTTTACCGAACAGACCGGCATCAAGGTCAACGTGGCGTTCCTCGACAAAGGCATGGTCGAGCGCCTCAAGGCCGAAGGCCGCCGCTCGCCCGCTGATCTGATCTTTACCGTCGACATCTCGCGCCTTGCCGCTGCTGTCGAGGCGGGCGTCACGCAGCCGGTGCAATCCGACGTGCTGACCGCGAACGTGCCCGCGCAATACCACGACCCGGACGGCCAGTGGTGGGGTCTGACCACCCGCGCGCGCATCGTCTATGCCTCTAAGGATCGTGTCGAGCCGGGCGAAGTCACCACCTACGAAGACCTCGCCGACCCCAAGTGGCAGGGCCGCATCTGCACCCGCTCTGGCACCCATGACTACACCATCGGTCTGGTGGCGGCGATGCTGGCGCACCACGGTGAAGACTACACCAAGACCTGGCTCGAAGGCGTGAAATCCAACCTCGCCCGCAAGCCGCAGGGCAACGACCGCGCGCAGGTCAAAGCGATCTGGGCCGGCGAATGCGACATCTCGCTCGGCAACACCTACTATATGGGCCAGATGCTCGAAGACCCCGAGCAGACCGAATGGGCCAACTCGGTCAACGTGCTGTTCCCGACCTTCGAAGACGGCGGCACCCATGTGAACATCTCGGGCGTGGCCATGACGGCGGCGGCGCCGAACAAGGACAACGCCCTGAAAATGATGGAATTCCTCGTCTCGCCCGAGGCGCAGAAGGTCTACGCCAAGGCCAACTACGAATACCCCATCGCGCCGGGCTCTGAGGCCGATCCGCTGGTCCAGGGCTGGGGCAGCTTTGAAGCGGACGACGTCAACCTGATGGAGATCGCAGGCTACCGCGCGCAGGCGCTGAAACTGGTCGAGACGGTCGACTTCGACGGCTAAGCGCCGCCCTATCACGACACGACAGGCACCCCGGACAGCACTCCGGGGTGCCTTGTTTTTTGCCCCCTGCCCGGATAGCCCTTGCGCGGAAGAATGGGGGTCACATGCGAAGACTGGTGCTGATCGTAACGCTTGCCGGGATCGCCCTGATGGCATGGAAATCGGACAGGCTCTGGCCTTTGCGCGCGCCGCTCTATGACGCGCTTTATGCCGGGCGTGACATTCAAAGCCCCGCCCTGCCCATCGGGCTGACCACCGCCTATGCGCTGATTGACCGGCCCGCGTCCGGGCTGTGGAGCGAATACTGTCACATCAGGCTGTGGAAACTCGGCCCCAAGGCGCAGGCGCGGCTAGAGGCCGACGGGCTGGACTTTCTGATGTCGCTGAACCTGGCGTCCGCGACCCCCTGGACCAAGGACGCCCCGGACCTGGACAACCGACGCGGCCACACCTGCCCCGGCCGAGGCGCAAGGGCACAGGCGACGAGCCTCGTACAGCGGTTTTCCCAATCCCCCGGCTATCACTTGGATACAGGGCGCGAGAGCGGCAGCTATTACGCCATCCTGCCCGCCGAAGGGCTGGTTCTGAGGCTTGACAGCGGGGACTGACGCACCCCGACCCCATCCCACACAAACGAAAACGGCGCCCACAAGGGACGCCGTATCGTAACGGGATAAATCCGCTCTGGAAAGCTTACTGAGCTTCCGAGATGAACTTGACCGCGTCGCCGAAGGTCTGGATGGTCTCGGCTGCGTCGTCCGGGATCTCGATGCCGAACTCTTCTTCGAATGCCATGACCAGCTCGACGGTGTCGAGGCTGTCTGCGCCCAGGTCGTCGATGAACGAAGCGGACTCGGTCACCTTGTCCTCTTCAACGCTCAGGTGCTCAACCACAATCTTCTTCACGCGATCTGCGATGTCGCTCATGTCTCTTCCTCACAAGTCTGTCGGGCAGTTGCCCGGTTTGCCCTGCCCAATCGGGTGGCGTCTGGTTACCCTCTCGGGCGGCTCGATCTCCCGGCGGGCCGGGCATAACCGAAGGGGAGTCTCCTCCCATTCAGTCAAAATCTGGGGGGCCTATAGCACAGGCAGCGCGGATCGCAAATGCTTTCCCGCCGTGTCCCCCAGCGTTTTACAACATGGCCATACCGCCGTTGACGTGCAAGGTCGCGCCCGTCATGTAACCGGCCTCGGCGCTTGCCAAAAACAGCACGCTGGCGGCGATTTCGGCGGGGGTACCCATGCGGCCCGCGGGGATCTGCCCAAGGATCGCGCCCTTTTGGTCGTCGTTCAGCTTGTCGGTCATCGCCGTCTCGATAAAGCCCGGCGCCACGGCGTTTACCGTGATTCCCCGGCTGGCGACCTCGTAGGCGAGCGATTTGGACATGCCGATCATCCCGGCCTTGGCGGCGGCATAGTTGCCCTGACCGGGGTTGCCGGTCGCGCCCACCACCGAAGAGATGTTGACGATGCGGCCCCAGCGGGATTTCATCATGCTGCGCAGCACGCCTTTGCACAGGCGGAAGGTCGAGGTCAGGTTGACCTCCAGCACGCTGTTCCACTCGTCCTCGGACATGCGCATGAACAGGTTGTCACGGGTGATCCCGGCGTTGTTCACCAGAATATCGACGCTGCCCATGGCCTCGGCCGCCTGTTTCGGCAGCGCGTTCACCGCGTCGGCGTCGGACAGGTTGCACGGCAGCACATGCGCGCGCTCCCCAAGTTCCGCGGCCAGCGCTTCGAGCGGCTCGGTGCGGGTGCCGGACAGGCCAACCGTGGCCCCCGCCCCGTGCAGAGCCTTGGCGATTTCGCCGCCGATGCCGCCCGAGGCACCTGTGATGAGGGCATTCTTACCAGTCAGATCGAACATGCTCGTTCCTCTCCCTACATATCTTACGAAGGGGCGCAGCGGCCCCCTATACTTTTATGCGTTCAAAGCCTGAGCGGCGGCGGTCACATCGGCAGCGGTGCCGACGTTGCGCACGGCGGCGGGCTTGTGGATGCGGCGGACCATGCCGGACAGAGCCTTGCCCGCGCCGATTTCCCAGAACTCGGTGACCTCGCCCGTGCCGGTCATCCACAGCACGGATTCGCGCCAGCGCACCGCGCCGCAGATCTGATCCACCAGCAACTTGCGGATCTGCTCGGGGTCGGACACGGCCTCAGCTACCACGTTGGCCACCACCGGCACGGCGGGGTCGTTGATCGTCACATCGGCCAGCGCCTGCGCCATCTCGTCAGCGGCGGGCTGCATCAAGGCACAGTGGAAGGGCGCGGACACCGGCAGCAGCAGCGCGCGCTTGGCACCGGCTTCCTTGGCGATGTCCACCGCGCGTTCCACGGCGGCCTTGGCCCCGGAAATCACCACCTGCGCCGGGTCGTTGTCGTTGGCCGCCTGACACACGTCGCCCTGCGCCGCATCGGCGGCCACCTTGCGCACAGCGTCGAGGTCGAGACCCAGCACAGCGGCCATCGCCCCTTCGCCCACGGGGACAGCGGCCTGCATGGCCTGCCCGCGCTTGCGCAGCAGACGGGCCGCATCCGCCACGGTCAACGCGCCCGCCGCCGTCAGCGCCGAGTATTCGCCCAGCGAATGCCCCGCCACAAAGGACGCCGCATCCATCGACACGCCCTCGGCTTCCAGCGCGCGCATCGCCGCCAGAGACGTCGCCATCAGCGCGGGCTGCGCGTTGGCGGTCAGGGTCAGGTCCGCAATGTCGCCTTCCCAGATCAGCGTCGACAGCTTTTCGCCAAGCGCCTCGTCGACCTCGTCAAAGATCGCGCGGGCCGCCGGGTAAGCGTCCGCCAAGTCCTTGCCCATGCCGATGGTCTGAGCGCCCTGTCCGGGAAAGATGAATGCGCGGGCCATGCCCCTCTCCTTACTGCTTGTCCTTTGGTCAATGCCCATAGCGCCCACGGGCCCCGGGCGCAACGCTTCGCGCACGAATGCTGTGCAAAGGCGAAGATTGCTGCACGCGCAAACTCTGCTAGCTAAAGGTCAACACGACTTTTCGGAGCTATTTTGATGCTTTCCAACACCGCCACGCGCTACGGCGCGGTCACCAAATTCTTTCACTGGACGATTGCCATCGGCATCATGGCGATGATCCCCCTCGGGATTATTGCCACCGACATGCCCTATGACACCGCCGAGGCGTTGGCGCAAAAGGCGCAGTTGTTTTCCATCCACAAGACGGTGGGCGTGGTGCTGTTCTTTGTCGCCCTCGCCCGCATCCTTTGGGCGCTGACCCAGCCAAAGCCCGCGCCCCTGCACCCCGAGCGCAAGCTAGAGGTCTTTGTCGCCGAAGTGGTGCACTGGCTGCTCTATGGCTCGCTGGTGATCGTGCCGCTGTCGGGCTGGGTCCACCACGCCGCCACCGAAGGGTATGCACCGATCTGGGGCATCGGCCAGAACCTGCCCTTTGTGCCGGAAAACGAGCGCCTCTCGCAGGTCGCGGGCGCGCTGCATGGCGTGTTTGAAAAGGTGCTGATGGTGTCCTTGATCCTGCACATCGTCGGCGCGGCCAAGCATCACATCCTCGACAAGGACGACACCCTGCGCCGCATGACCCCAGGCGTGGTCGAGGCCGGCACCCCCGCCCCGCACCCGGTCGTTGCCCCGCTGATCGGCGCTTTGGTGGTCTGGGCGTTTGCCATCGGTCTGGGGCAGGCTCTGGGCGTGTTCAGCGCGCAGGCCGCCCCCGCGCAGGCCGAATTGGCCGAGGTCGAAAGCGACTGGCAAAAGCAAGACGGCGAGATTGCCCTAAGCATCCGCCAGTTCGGCAACGAGGTGACGGGCAGCTTTGCCGACTTCACCGCCCAGATCCGCTTTGACGAGACCCCCGGCCCCGGCACCAAAGGCGACGTGCGCGTCGAGGTGGCGATCCCCTCGCTGACGCTTGGGTCGGTGACGCAGCAGGCCATGGGTCCGGATTTCTTCAACGCCGAGGCGCACCCCACGGCGGTGTTCGAGGCCGACATCCTGCGCGCCGCCGACGGCTATGAGGCGCAAGGCACCCTGACGATCAAGGACCAGTCCGTGCCGCTCACCCTGCCCTTTCAGCTGCACATCGACGGCGACACCGCCCAGATGGAAGGCCGCGTGACGCTGGACCGCCGCGACTTTGCCATCGGCAGCAATATGACCGACGAAGGCCAGCTGGGCTTTGCGGTGGCGTTGATGGTCAAACTGACCGCCACCCGCGCGGACTGATCGGGGCGACAGACTTCGGGCTTTTGAAATCCACCGAAATGACGACATGCCAAGGCGCGGACAACGCCTTGGCTTTTTTGCTTTGGTTCGAGGTCTGGCGGAATAATTGTCCGCTTCAAGCCCAACTTGCGCATTCGAAATCCCTACTTTACTGATTTTCAGATGCTGATTGGAGCTGATGCGGTATGACCAAAATTTGGGTAGGCTTTTCTGAAAGCCTCGGCTTCCGGGACTTGATCCCTACGTATATAGATCCGTTTTATGGACCCGTTGAAGAGCACAATGACGATCCCGTCGGTCTGTTAGAGCTTGAGTTTGGGGCTTCACCGAACGGTCCAGGCTCTTTTGAAGCCTATGAAAAGACACCGGAAAACGAACAACAGTTTGGTTTGGAGCACATCATGACCCAGTTCCCATTTGAGGAAGTCCCCGTTGGCTTGCGCACGGTCAACTGGAGTAACGTAAAAACTGTGTTCTTCATCATGAATGACAAAGATCCGAAACGAACAACTGATGGGCGCGTCTCGATCACAGATGTTTTGGACGTCAAGTTCGATTGGGAGTAAGCGGCAGTTTCGTCCGCTTAGCCGACCAAATTGGCTAGCGCACCTTTTGGCGGAATGCCCCACAGAAACAAAAAGCCCCCAACCCGAAAGGGTCAGGGGCAAAAGCCAACCGATCTTTTGGAGATCACGACTGAGACAGATCAGTCGGCCTTCATAGCTTCGATCGAGATGAACAGCTCGACTTCGTCGCTGACATAGGGGGCAAATGCGCCAAGGTTGTAATCCGAACGGATCAGCGTGGTGGTCGCCGAGAAACCGGCCCAGGGCTTGCCTTCCATCGGGTGATCGCCCGCCTGGTTCAGTTGCGCGTCCAGCACAACCGACTTGGTCACGCCGTTCAGGGTCAGATCGCCGGTGATGTTGGCGGTGGTGTCGCCCGTGACTTCGATGCCGGTGGAGGCAAAGGTCACCATCTCGTCGTCGCTCGCGTCAAAGAAGTCGCCGGACATGAAGTGGCCGGTGCGCGCTTCCCAACCGGTGATCATCGACTTGACCGGGAAAGAGACTTCGACGGAGGAGGCAGCCGGGTCTTCCTGGTCGAACTGGATGGTGCCCTCAAAGCCCGAGAACATGCCGTAGGTGGTCGAGAAACCGAGGTGCTCGTAGTTGAACACCACCTGCGAGTGCGACGGGTCGAGGGTGTAGGTTTCGGCTTCGGCAAAAGCGGCGAACGGGGCTGCGGCCAGAGCGGCGGCGAAAGCGAGGGATTTCATAATCTTGGCACCTTTTCGTGTGTCACTGAGATGAACAACATTTGGGGCCTAACGCCTTTGCGCTCAATTGCACGAAAGCCAACAGAGTCTGTGCAAATCCGCGCGGAACGGGCTTACCCGCGCCCGCTGCGCGAGATCACCAGAGAGCACATCCCAGAGATCAGCATGAACAGCGACACGCCCAGCCGGATCAGCGACAGCGCAGGCGCATCCGGCTCGCCGGGGACCAACCACAGCCCAAAGGCCGCCATCACCAGCGCCGCACCGGCCACGGTCAGCACCCCGCGCATCAACAGGCCAAACATCGGCGTGATCGGGGCGGCGGTCGGGCGCGTGGCCATCTGGACGGTCATGGGAAAAGCTCCTGTTGGTGAATATTCCCTTAACCTCGCCGCCGAAATCGGCAGGATTGGGGCAGCCTTGGGGTAATTGCTTGCCGCCAAATCGCGTCAGGTTTCCGCACCCCGGATCAACGCTTGAACTGCGCGCAAAACCGTGTATACCGCGCGGACCTTTCGCGACTTTATATTCATCGCGCAGTCTCTCGTGGGTCGGGGCGAAAGGGGTAATCCCGCACCCTATGAAATGCGCCTAGATAGAAATGGAGAGCACATGCCGCTTTACGAGCATGTTTTCATCTCGCGCCAGGACTTGTCCAACGCGCAAGCCGAAGGTCTTGTTGAACACTTCAGCACCGTGCTGAGCGACAACGGCGGCAAAGTCGTCGAGTCCGAGTACTGGGGCGTCAAGACGATGGCCTACAAGATCAACAAGAACCGTAAAGGCCACTATGCCTTCCTGAAGACCGACGCACCGTCGGCCGCCGTTCAGGAAATGGAACGCCTGATGGGTCTGCATGACGACGTGATGCGCGTCCTGACCATCCGTGTCGACGAGCACGCCGAAGGTCCGTCCGTCCAGATGCAAAAGCGTGACGAGCGTGGCGAACGCCGCGAGCGCCGCCCGCGCGACTAAACCCAGAAAAGGAGTTAAACCATGGCTGCAAAACCGTTTTTCCGCCGCCGCAAGGTCTGCCCCTTCTCGGGCGACAATGCACCTGCGATCGACTACAAGGACACCCGTCTGCTTCAGCGCTACATCTCTGAGCGCGGCAAGATCGTCCCGTCCCGCATCACCGCCGTTTCGGCAAAGAAGCAGCGTGAACTGGCCCGCGCCATCAAGCGCGCCCGCTTCCTCGCCCTGCTGCCCTACGCCGTGAAATAAGGAGCGACTGACATGCAAGTTATCCTTCTGGAACGTGTGGCCAAGCTGGGCCAAATGGGCGACGTCGTTGACGTCAAGCCGGGTTACGCACGCAACTACCTGCTGCTGCAGGGCAAGGCGCTGACCGCATCCAAAGAGAACATCGCCTCTTTCGAAGCGCAGAAAGCCCAGCTCGAAGCACGCAACCTGGAAACCAAGAAAGAAGCCGAAGCGCTTGGCGAAAAGCTGGACGGCCAGCAGTTCGTCGTGATTCGCTCGGCCTCCGATGGTGGCAACCTCTACGGCTCCGTCACCACCCGTGACGCCGCCGAAGTGGCAACCGCCGAAGGTTTCTCGATCGACCGCAAGCAGGTCATCATCCGCCAGCCGATCAAGGTTCTGGGCCTGCACGAAGTCGAGGTGCACCTGCACCCCGAGGTCATGGTCACGATCTCGCTGAACGTTGCGCGTTCGCCCGAAGAGGCCGAGCTGCAAGCGTCCGGCAAGTCGATCCAGGAACTGGCTGCCGAAGAAGAAGCACAGGCCGAATTCGAAGTGTCCGAGCTGTTCGACGACATCGGTGGCGCTGCCTCCGACGACGACGATGCACCGGCCGCTGCCGAGGCTTCGGAAGAAGACTAAGTCTTATTCCTTACCAAAGATTGAACCGCGCAAGGCCCTGCCCTGCGCGGTTTTTCTTTGCCCGGTTTTTGGCGGGCCGATGCCGCTTAGTTCAAATTGCCAGTTTATCAAGTTGTCAGGACTTTCAGTTTAGGCCTGTGCTCCAAGGGGT
This sequence comes from Tropicibacter naphthalenivorans, assembly GCF_900176475.1. Taxonomy (GTDB): domain Bacteria; phylum Pseudomonadota; class Alphaproteobacteria; order Rhodobacterales; family Rhodobacteraceae; genus Tropicibacter; species Tropicibacter naphthalenivorans. Next base: position 111,880 of record NZ_FWXX01000005.1, on the reverse strand, counting down.
CCGCTTCCAAGACCCAAAGGAGACTTATATGAGTTTTTTCAAACGCGCGGCGACCACGGGACCCACCGTGACGGACACTGAAAAAGCGCTTTTGCAGATGGTCGAGCGGTCTCAGGCCGTCATCTACTTCAATCCGGACAGCACAATCGTCGACGCGAACCAGAATTTTCTGGATGTCATGGGCTATGAGATTGACGAAATCCGCGGGCAGAAACACGCGATTTTTGTGCCGCCAGACGTGCTTGAAAGCCCCGAATATGCTGCCTTTTGGGAAGATCTGCGCGCAGGCAATTTCTTTACGGACCAGTACGCGCGCAAGCGTAAGAACGGCGACACCATTTGGATTCAGGCCACCTATTCTGCGGTCACCAACTCCAAGGGAGAGGTGACCAAGGTCGTCAAGATCGCCACCGACATCACCGCCCGGCAGACAGCCATTTCCGACCTGTCCAAGGGGTTGAGGGAGTTCAAGAAAGGCAACTTGGGCTATCGCGTGGAACACAGCCCTGGCTCGCGCATGGGGTTCGTGATTGACGCCTATAACGAGGCGGCAGAACAGATCGCTTCCATGGTGACAAAGGTACAGACCGTCAGCAGAACGATCACCGAAACCGGGGCCAAGCTGCAAACCTCTGCGGTCAACCTGTCGTCGCGCACTGAAACGCAGGCCGCCACCTTGGAAGAAACCGCCGCCGCCGTGGAGGAACTGACCACAACGGCGACCGCTTCGGCCGATAACGCCCGCGCGGTGGATGAAACCGCCGCCAAGACGCGCAGCGCCGCCCGCGACAGCGGTCAGGTGGTGGAAAACGTGATCAAGGCCATGAGCCAGATCGAAACCTCCTCCGAGGAAATCTCGCAGATCATCACCGTCATTGACGACATCGCCTTTCAGACGAATCTGTTGTCGCTGAACGCAGGGGTCGAAGCGGCCCGCGCGGGCGAAGCGGGCCGTGGCTTTGCCGTCGTGGCCTCCGAGGTGCGCAGCCTCGCACAGCGCACCGCCGAATCCGCCAAGGAAATCAAGGAACTGATTTCTCAAAGCACCGACCACGTCAGCAACGGTGTGCATCTGGTTGGCGAAGCATCCAGCGAGTTGAGCAAGATTTTTGAAGGCGTCACAGAGATTTCCGACAACATCCGCGAAGTGTCCAACGGTCTGAATGAGCAGTCCCAGACCTTGGTGGAAATCAACGCCGCCATTAGCGAACTGGACCGCGTGACCCAGAGCAATGCGTCGATGGTGCTCGAAGCCACTGACTTTAGCGAAATTCTGTCGCGCGATTCTCAGCGACTCGCTGACGAAATGGCCGTTTTCCACAACACCGGCCCTGGCGAGAACGGGTGGGATGTCGCAGAGCCGGGCGATGCGAGCCTTTCCAAAACAGGCTGACCCCTCGCGCGCAGCCGTTCAACCACAATGCAAAAAGGCCGCCCAAAAAGACGGCCTTTTCGTTTACCTGAAGGCAAAGATTACTCTTCGTCGAGCGCTTCAACAGCCTTCTGAAGGTCTTCTTTCGACACTTCCTTTTCGGCCACGGTGGCGGATTCGGCGATGTGGTCGATGACCTTGTCTTCAAAGATCGGCGCGCGCAGCTGCTGCTGCATCTGAGCGTTCTGCTGAACATACTCAAAGAACGCACGCTCTTGGCCCGGGTACTGACGTGCCTGGTTCATGATCGCTTGAGACATCTCGGCTTGGGTCACTTCGACCTCTGCCTTTTGACCCAGCTCGGCCAGCAGCAGACCCAGACGCACGCGGCGCTCGGCCAGCTTGGTGTGCTCTTCGGTCGGCTCGATGGTGTCGTGGTTGTGGTCGTGCACTTCCGGGTGCTCTTCGTGCCACAGCTGGTGCGCGATCTGGTCGGCCTCGGCCTTGACCAGCGACGGCGGCAGGTCAAAGGACACCATGCCGTCCAGCGCGTCCAGAACCGCGCGCTTCATCACCTGACGGGCTGCGCCAGCGTATTCTGCTTCGAGACGCTCACGGATCTGGCCCTTGAGAGCCTCCAGATCGTCCGCGCCGAATTTCTTGGCCAGCTCGTCGTCGATCTCCGCGGCTTTGGGCGCTTTGACGGCCTTGACGGTCACGTCGAACACAGCGTCCTTGCCGGCGAGGTTCTCTGCGCCGTACTCTTCGGGGAACTTGACCTCGACGGCCTTTTCCTCGCCCGCTTTCACGCCGACCAGCTGCTCTTCGAAGCCGGGGATAAAGGAGCCAGAGCCCAGACCCAGCGGGTAATCTTCGGCTGCGCCACCTTCGAACGCCTCACCGTCGACCTTGCCAACAAAGTCGATCACGACCTGATCGCCGTCTTCGGCTGCGCCGTCTTTGTCTTCGAATTCCTGCGCGGTCTCGGCCAGGGATTTCAGAGCTTCGTCAACGGCTTCGTCTTCGGCTTTGACAACCAGCTTTTCCACGGAGATCGCGGTCAGGTCGACTTCGGGCACCTCGGGGAGCGCTTCGTAGGTCATCTCGACGTTGACGTCGTCGCCCTCTTTCCAGTCCTCGTTGGTCATCTTGACCTCGGGCTGAAGCGCCGGACGATCGCCGGACTTTTCAAAGTGCTCGTTCATCGCGCCGTCGATGGCCTCTTGCATCGACTCGCCCAGAACGCGCTGGCCGAACTGCTTTTTCAGCAGCGCCATGGGCACCTTGCCCTTGCGAAAGCCCTTCATCTCGATTTCCGGCTGCGCTTCAACCAGTTTCTCGTTGACCTTTGCTTCCAGCTCGGCCGCCGTCACGGTGATGGCGTAACCGCGCTTGAGGCCTTCGTTCAGCGTCTCGGTGACCTGCATATCTCTTCCCTCAGAATTGCGGAGCGCCCCGGAAATCAGGGCGCGGGTGTTCGAATTTGGCACCTTCTATTGTCCGAAAGCCCCCGGCGCAAGACGGATTCACCTCTGTTTGGTGGGGAATCCCGCCGCAGCCCGGCCCAAAGCCCAAAGTTCAGCGAATGTTAACCAAAGTGAACGTCAGCCACAGGCATGGCAAAGCGGCCACGCGTCCCGGCAACCGCCTTCGCGGCGCGCCATGCCCGTAGACAGGCGGGAATCGGCCCCGTAGAATCACTAAAAAACCGTTAAGAGGCAGGCATGAAGAGCACCGATCCAACGACCCTTTTAGAAAGGGAGCGCCGGTTCCCGACCGGGCATCGCAAAGGCTATCAAGGGTTCGTCGAAGAGATGGACAAACTGCGCGCACGGCAGCTGACCGGCTGGCGCGACGCCCGCAGCGACGATCTGTTTACCATCAACGATTTCATCGCCGCCTATGACCGCCTGCCCCCGCAAAGCTTTGCCGACCCCTATGACATCGCGCAAAGCGACATGGACAAGCTGGAGCACGTGCAAAAGAAATACCTGCTGCGGTTCAAGAACATCCGGCGGTCCTGGGTGCGGCTGCTGCGCTTTGCCCCCGAGACGATGAACGGCCATAACCGGTTCAAATGTCTGGAAATGTCCACGGCGCACGGCGCGACGCTGGAAATCCTGCACCACTTCGGCCACGAGGTGACCGGTACCGATTACACCAACGAAGGCCTGCGCGCCGCCAATGGCAAACGCTCGATCGACCGCGATCTGGGCGAGACGATCATCGACGCGCAGACCGACACCCGCGACTGGCCCTACAAGCCGATCATCGACAGCATCGGCGCGCGGGTCGATCTGTTCGACGCAGGGATAGTCCCCTACCCGTATGAGGACGCCGCCTTTGACTATCTGTTCTGCTTCGACGCGCTGGAACATTACTGCCATCCCAAGGACTGGATGCAGCTGATCGAGGAATTCACCCGCATCACCAAGCGCGCCATCGTTCTGGAAATCAACCCGATCCGGCGCGAGCGGCTGGACCTCGAAGGCGACTATTACCTAGCCTACAAGACCTTTTACCAAGACATCCTGAACTGCAACGTGAACGGCTTTCAATGCGTGTCCACGGCGGCCAGCTTTAACCAGCCGCGGTTCTTCAAACTGATGAAGGTCTAAGCCACACGGCCAGACAGGCAGATCAGACCGGGCCGCGGGCGGGTGCCTTGCGGCCCGGTTTGCGTTTCATTATCGGGTTTTCTAAAACACATATCCCCCGACAACCGGATAAAAACCGATAAACGGTCGCTAAACTTATCAAACTCTACTTGCAGCTGCATCATGTTCTACTTAAAAGGGATCGCGCGGGTGCAGGTGGGGGATTCATGCGCAAGCTTATTCTATCCGGTGAGTTTTTTCGAACACACGTCAATCGCGACTTCAACAGTATATCGCCGCAGATCAATTGCATCTTTTCCAGCCAATTCGATAGATCGCAGGCCGCCTGATGTCCGGCAATAATGACAAAGATCGCGAGATTCCGCTTTCGTGGTTTACCAAATCCCTGTGGAAATACGCGCCGCTTTATATCGAGTTGGTATTTCTGGCGATTTGCCTGCGTTTGATCGGATTGGTCGAACCCTTTATATTCCAGGTCATCATCGACCGCATTCTGCCCTTTCAGCGCGAAGCCTCTCTGATCGTGGTCGTGGCGATCTTTGCCGCGGTCAGCGTGTTTCAGGTCGGTTTCGAAGTGTTGTCCGGCCTGCTTGGCCTGCTGACCGCCAACCGGGTGACCCGCGAATTCGGGATGCGCATCTTTGACCACCTGTTCAAGCTGCCGTTCAGCCACTTTCGCAAGTGGTCCGTGGGCGAGACCATCGCGCGCATCAGCGAAACGGACACCATCCGCAACTTCCTTGTGGGGACGACCACCGGGGTGTTCCTGGACCTGATGTTCGTGGTGATTTACCTCGGCGTGCTGCTGTCGCTGTCGGTGCCTTTGACGATGATCGTGCTGGCCGCCCTGCCCTTGCAGGCGCTGATCTACTTTGCCTTTGGGCCGTTCCTGCGCCAACGCCTGCGGGTGCAATTCGACGCCGGCGCGCGCCACCAGACCCAGATGGTCGAGAACATCTCTGGCATTGCCGCGGTCAAGGCGCTGAGCGCCGAGGCCAAGATGCTGGGCCGTCTGGATGACACCTTGGGCCAAAGCCTGCGCGCCAGCTACCGCGTTGGCTTGCTGAGGATTTTCAGCAGCAAGCTGACGTTCATGGTCGAGCGCGGCGTGACCATTTCGATCATCTTTGTCGGGGCCAATCTGGTCTTTGCCGGGGCGATCACGCTGGGGCAATTGATCGCCTTTCACCTGCTGGCGGAAAAGGTCACCGCCCCCATCGCCAACTTTTCCAAGCTGTGGGAAAGCTGGCAGAACATCAAGGTGTCGCGGCAGCGGCTGGGCGATATCGTCAATTCCCCAAAGGAGCCCTTTGGCGCCCTCCCCCGCCTGTCCCCGGACATCGAACCGCGCCTGCGGTTTGACAAGGTCAGCTTTGCCTATGTGCCCGGCGCGCCGATCCTGCGTGAGTTCAGCTTTGAGGCTGCGCCCTGCACCTTGACGCTGGTGGTCGGGCCGTCGGGGATCGGCAAGTCGACCTTTGGGCGGCTGGCCTCGGGGATCGACGTGCCGTCCGAAGGCAAGGTGCTGCTGGGCGGCGAAGACATTGCCGGGTACGAGCCGCACGACGTGCGCAGCAAGGTCGCCTATATCCCGCAAGAGCCCTATCTGTTCAGCGGCACCCTGCGCGATAACCTATTGATCGGCAGCGAAGATGCGACCGAGGATGACATCCGCGACGCCCTGCGCACCGCCGCCGCCGATACGCTGGTGGCGCGCCTGCCCATGGGGCTGGACACCGACGTGGGCGAACGCGGCTCGGCCCTGTCGGGGGGGCAGCGCCAACGTATCGCCATCGCGCGCTCGCTGCTCAAACGGCCCAAGGTGATCATCCTCGATGAGCCGACCAGCGCGCTGGACGACGTGGCGCAGCGCACCATGGCCGCCGAGCTGGAGCGGCTGACCCAGACCACCACCTTGATCATCATCACCCACCGCCCGGACGTCTTTGCCGCGCCCGATCAGGTGGTCGATTTCGAGAGCCTGTCATGACCGCCTTGCCCGAGCCCATGCGCATCACCTCGCCGACGCTGCACGCGACGATCTGGTTCACCATCTCGGTCTTTGCGGCACTGGTGATCATGGCCTGCGTGTTCAAGGTCGAGGTGGTCGCGCGCGGGCAAGGCAAGGTGGTGCCGGTCAGCCGCGTGCAGGTGGTCCAGCCCGAGTTCGACGGCAAGATCACCGCCATCCATGTGCGCAACGGCGACGCGGTGGCGCGCGGCGATGTCTTGATCGCGCTGGACCCCACCGACGCCGAGGCCGAGCTGAACACGCTGACCGCCGAAATGGCCCGCCTGCGGATCGAAGGCGCGCGGATCAGCGCGCTGGTGGCGGGGGTCGACGGGGGGCAGATCCAGTCCGCCGGGTTTGCCGCACAGGTCGCGGGTGCCTTTGCCGGGGCCGCCGATACCGCCCACACCTTTTACCCCGAACAGGCGCGCCTGCTGGCCGCCGAGATCGACGATCTGCAAGCAGCCATGGCCCAGATCGCCGCGCGCGTCACCGCGAACCAGCAATCCATAGCCGTCACCGGCGCGAATATCGACCGCATCACCGCCGCCATCGCCATCCAGACCGAACGGCTGGAGGTGGCGCAGAACCTCTTGGAGCGCGGCACCTCGAGCCGGGCGGCGTTTCTGGACGTCCAAGAGGGCTTTACCGCGCTGGAAAAGGAACGCGACATCGCCCTGCGCGAGTTGGACCAAAAGCGCAGTCAGGAAACCGCCCTGCTGGCCGAACGCCGCAGCATCCTGACCGCGCAGCGCAACCAACTGCTGCAACGCCGGGCCGAGATCGAGGCCCGCCTTGCCACGCTCGAAGAGCAGCTGCGCACCGCCGAGCGCCGCAAACAGGGCGCGCAGCTGACCGCGCCCATGGACGGCGTCGTCGACCAGCTTGAGGTCTACACCATCGGCGCGGTCGCCCGCAGCGGCGAGCAGCTGCTGCGCGTGGTGCCAAAGGATCAGAACGTCGAGATCGAGGCGGTCTTTACCAACGCCGACATCGGCTTTGTCGAGGCCGGCCAGCAAGCCAATATCAACCTCGAAGCCTACCCGTCGGAACGCTTTGGCTTTGTCAAAGGCAAGGTGTCAGACGTGGCCGCCGATTCCACCGAAAGCGCCGAGGGCCTGTGGACCTTTGCGGTGCGCATCACGCCTGATCGCAATGTGCTGGACACCGGCGAACAACAGTTCGCCCTGCGCCCCGGCATGACCGCCGCTGTGGACATCACCACGGACAAACGGCGGCTGATCAGCTACTTCTTTGCGCCCATCGTGGACACGATCAACCAGTCTTTAGGGGAACGCTAGGCCGCCTTTGCGTCTGTTGACGCGGGGAAGATCGGGGGTCTTTACGGAACGGTCCAAGAGCACGTCTTGGCGAGAATGCGTTCCGCGTCCTGAGCGGTCTTCTGGTCACGGGCGATAGAAATGGCAGGTATAAGCGACAGCAGATAGTCAGACAGGCCAATATCGCGCAACGGGATGTAGATCAGGTTTTTCTCTTTGTGGTGTCGGGGTCTTTGGTTCGAAAGGATGTGCAAAAGCTGCAAGTCAAATCGGCACACCCCGTCCGGGCTTGTGTTGATTTTGGCGGGGCTGTCCATGCCCCTTTTGGCGGGGCTGACTTCGTGCAGGATCGAAAAGGCTTTTGCCGTTTTATCAATGTCCTGACCGAAAGAGACGGCATGAAACAGCTCTTGCACCAAAGCCTCTCGAAGCTCCCCCCGCGCCTTTAGGTCGGGCCCGTTGACCCAGGCAAGCGATTTCACATTGCGATCCCGGTCGTAGAAAAACGTACTGAACCCAAAACGGGAAGGCGGCGTTTCGATCAGCGCGGTGGCATCCACGGCGCGGGCCGCGTCCGAGAAAGCCGAGAACGTCTCGGGATTTATGGCCTCGGCGCTTACAATAATGTCACCATCGCGCAAGCACTCGGGATACCTTTTGTTGGGCTGTACCGACGCGTCGATGTCGAAGCGCCGCATGAGATCGACAAACCCGTCAAGCACGGTGTGAGCCTGCGCATCCAGTCCCACGGTGCAAAGCCGTATGGGCGTGTCCCATGACACCAGAAATTGCCTCTCATCGACGCCCGGTCGTGCGGTTTGGTGCAAAAACGCCGTGAAGCTTCGGAAATCCATAGCAGCAAAGGCTGCTATGGACCCGAAGGCGAGGATCAGAAATGCTTTCGCCTTAGACACGATTACCTTGCATACGGATCGTCGAACGGGTTGTGGCAAGACGTGCAGTTTGTGGTTGTGGAAATGTCAACGCCTGAGGTGCCGAATGTTGCCGAGGTGCCACCGACCAAGTGGTGCCCAATATGCTGGGCTGTATCAGAAAGAGAGCTCCCACTGCTCGGGTAGGACCCATTGGTCAAACCTGTGTGCGACGTACCGTAGGCCGACACCGGGTTCGGACCATGGTTGACGACACCGGAGTTGTGGCCGCCACCACCGCCGCCACCGCCAAAGGACGCGGTGCCAAAGGACGCGGTGCCAAAGAGGTCATCGGACGAAGTTTGTTTGTAAAAACGGGACATGATTTGTCGTCCCTGTTTGATGTGGCCAATGTCAATCGACTTGGCCTTGCCTGAAGAAGCCGGGCGCGTACCCGGCGGCTTGACCGGGCGGTGGGATGGTTCAGACCCTGCCGCCCTATTTGCAACCGCCCCCTGCGGCGCGGGTGCAAAATCCTTGGAGGATGTGCCTCAGCCGTTGGACTTGCGCAGCACCGTGATCGCTGCCGCCGCCATCACGAGCACGCCAAGGACCAGCAGGTTTTTGCTATCCGAGGCATAGCCTTGCCACGCGGTAAAGGCACCTGCGATGCCAGCAATGATGGCCAGAACCGTGGAAATGACCCTCATTTTCTACCGTCGCTCCCCTTGCAGCAAGGCTGCGGCGTCACTGCGAAAAGAGGGCCGAAGCCCACTCGGCCGTCGCGAACCCCAGCGCGAAAAATCCGATGTATAACAGTACTTTCTTGATTGCTCCGCGACTCGTCAAGGTTCGGTCCTTAGTGTTGGGGCCAATGGTTCCGCCACGTTTTTTTTACTGCGCAATGTCGCTCAAGACCCGATGCAGCCAGCCGCAGATTGGACGTCACTGCGACGTAAAAAATTTCTTGGAGGCCAGCATCGCGCCACAAGAGATGGCCGCAATAACGGCATAGTGAACCAGCGACAGGTTCCAAAACTCGCGCGCGAGCGCCCCGAGGATCACAAAAACCGCGAAGAAAACAAGGAACAGTCTAACGCGATACATTGCGTGTCCTCTGTGTGAGATTGCAAGGATCCCCTAGGCTCAGTGCACATTTGCAAGACGCGCGTTTCAGCGAACACCGACATAAACAAACACACAGCACACCGCCAAAAGAAAGGTAGCAGCCAGCAGTTCCGCGTTCTTGGTGGTCAGAACCGGGGGCAAAGGCATATTCTGCGTGGCTGTTGCAATCTTGTCTTTGCCAAGCATCAAGAACCCAAAAAGCGCAATGCCGGCCGCTCCAAGCGCACGTGCGCTTTCAATATCCAACAACCCAAGAATCACAAGGATCGAGGCCACGGTTGTAAAAGCTAGGAATACCATTCTGCTCTCCATCTGAGCTGATGTTCAATGGTGTTTGCCCGCCGAAAGCTCCAACGGGCAAACGATTGATATCTTACGACATCGCCGGCGCGCAGTAGGCCTCGCCAATTTGGTCCGCAGCATAAGAAACGACACCTGCGCCGGCGCCGACCACACCGGCTGCGACTCCGACAGGCGCCGACACCACTCCAGCGGTCGCCGCAAGGCCCACCGCACTGGCACCAATACCAATCACGGCAAAGCTGTCTGCCACGTTGTCCACGCCCTGACACACGGTCGGCGACCAGCTGCCGCCGCCGCCACCACCGCCACCGCCGCCACCGCCGCCAAAGGACGCGGTGCCAAAGAGGTCATCGGAAGAAGATTGCTTATAAAAACGGGACATATTTTGTCTCCCTATCCATATTAGCCAATGTCTGCTAAACTTGGCCTTGCTTGAAGATGCCGGGAGCTTTCCCGGCGGCTTTGAAGGGCGGTGGGTTGGTTCAGAACCTGCCGCCCGTTTTACGTCTGCCCCATAAAGGCGCGGACGTAACCGGGGTCCGGCGCGTCAGTAGCGCCAGAAATAACTCACGGACATGTTCGGGCTGTCCAGCGCGTGCACCTGGTGGAACCAGCCTGCGGGCTGCACGATCATCTCGCCGGGGTTCAGCGTCACCGACAGGCACTTGGCCTGCTGCGCCTTGGGGAACACCTCTGGGTCCGGCGCCTGCGGGCGGTACCAGCAGGGCTGGTAGTTGTTGTAGGCTTTGTAGGGGTACAGCAGGTCCTCTTGGTCGGCGGAATACAGGTCCAGCCGCTTGCGCCCGATCACCTGCAACAGGAACCCACAACGCGGATCGCGGTGCAGGCTGGAGGTCGGCACATGGGTCGGCACCGCACCCAGCCACAGCTGCGGCGGGATGAAATCCTCGCGGTCAAAGAACAGCGGGCCAAAGTCGTCCCACATCTGCTGCGGCAGCTGCGCGCCTTCGGTGTAGGGCTTGACAAAGCCTTCGACCATCTCGTCGTAGGGATTGGCCATGAAGTCTTTGAGTTCGCGCACAAAATCGCGCATGGTCTGGCTCTGAGTGGCAGAGCGCACGCGCACCACCGCATCGCTGTAATGCTGCGCCAGACGGTCCAGCGTCCAGTCCTTGCAAGGCGGCGACGGCTCTAGCCCGGTGATCACCGCCGGGCAGCTCTCGGCGATCAGCTCGAGGATTTGCCGCTGCGTCGGGCGGTGCAGATAGGGCACCTCTGTCAGGTCGCGATAGCCCTTGGCCCGGTGCAACGCCCCCACCGCGCGGAACCAATCAACCGTAAAGGTGCTGGGCCGCAGGCAGCATTTCGCGAGGTGGTTCGCCAGGTCCAGATTGCCCGAAAACTCCATGGTGCCGATGATCGCAGGATCGCGAAAGTCGATGACCTCGAACTCTCGGAAGAGCCGCTTGAGCGTGGCGATCGGCACGGTAACCGTGGTGTCGGTGGCGCGGTCCAGATCTGTCCAGTCGATGTGCAGCTGGGCGTCCAGCCGCGCGACAAAGCTGTGCTCGGGCCGTTCGGGCACCCGCAGCTTGACCGTGCCGCGCACCCCAAGCGGGTTTTGGTAGCCGCCGATCAACAGCTCGGCAAAGCCCTTGATCGCGGCCACGTCGCTTTCGAATTCCTGTTGTGGGTACAGCGCGTTCATGCGGCGGCTCCCTTGGCGGATCGGCCAGCGCCAGATTGTTCCGCGCGACGCACGTTGATGCCCGTCCAACGGTTGATGCGCCGGACAGAGCCGTCTTGATTGCGCCGCAGGCTGGTCGCCTCGGCGGTATCGGGAAAGACCACGTGCAGCATGTCGTGCAGCACCTCGCGGATATTGCCATAAGGCGTGATCCAATCGTTAAAGAACAACCGGTCGCCGCAGGTCCACTCGGCGGCCCGCAGCGCGCGGCCCGTGGAATGCACCTCTTGCTGCACCTCTTCGCTCAGCCACGCCCAGGTGACCATCGCCGTCGGAACGCCTTGCTCCGTCAAGTAGACGCGCGATTGCCCCCTGCGCAGGGCCGGGAAAATCTCTGTGTGAAAGTAGGTGTTTAGCGGATATTGCTTGTGGTAGCGCGACCTGGCCAACAGTTCGAGCGCAAAGCCCGCGCTTGCGTAGACGTCCTGCTTTACCATGCGGTCTGCTCCTGTCTGGCGCTGCGCGGATGATGAGACCGGGCGCACGCGGTGGCAGGCAATTGCGCCTGAAGCCGCTCTTGCAGTTCAAGATGATCGCCAAAGGGCGCGGCCTGTCGTTTCAGGGTGATAAGGTCCGGATCGGCGGGGTCCACATCCCACAAGGCATAGCCAAAGGGCTTGCCCGCGCGGTCCACCGCCACCAGCGAGGTCTGCGCCTGTAGATGCGCCAGACGCGCAGCGTAATAGGTCTCGATCGCCTTGTCCGGCTCGCCCTGCCGCGTCTCGATATCCAGCAAGACCATCATTCCCAGCACGCGATAGGCGTTGATGGCCGGGCGCTCTTGGTCCGGGTCCGGGACGGCGGGCAGCGTGTTCGCAAGACCCGTTTGCCGCCGTGCCAGCATCTCTGGCAGGGTCAGCTGCGCGCGAAAGATCCTCTCCCACAGCGCGGGCTGGCTGCGGGTGGTGACCGCATGGGCCAGATGGCGGGCCACCGGGTAATTCAAGCGATAGTCATAGGCCGCCTGCGGATCGTCCAGCGCCGCCCGCAGCAGGTCGCCGTCCTGCCCCAGATAAATCGCGTCGTCGGCGCGCGCGGCCGCCTTTAGCGGGGCCGCCAGCTGCGGGTCTTCGCGCTGAACATAGCGCAGCAGCACCGCTTCGGCGAGAAAGGCGGCCAGCTCCCGCAGGATCGGCGGGACAAAGCGCCCCTGCGCCAGGTGGTATTGCAGGGCGTGGCCAAACTCATGCGCCACGCACAGCATGTCCGCAGGCGTACCCTGATAGCACATCGAAACGACAGGCGCGCGCCCAGCCCCGCGATCCAGCGTCATCGGGCGGTCTGCGGCAGGCGCATCGAAAGTCGTCTGACATATATCGCGCGTTTCAAAAGCGATCTTGGATAGGTCAGGAATTGAATGGGAAACGCCGCGCGCCGTCATATTCCAAATATCCAAAGCGGAATAATCGCCAAATTTTGAATCTATGGACTGTGCATTTTTATTTTCGGAATGACCGTTTGAATATTCAATGGGCAACATATCTGAAAAAGAGATTACATCCACCTGATGAAGCCGCGCCCAATCCTGAACAGTATATTCAGAAATTGGCTCTTCTTTTATAGGTATATTGTCGCGCATTGTATTCGCACTCATTATCTTTACGGAATAAACATCCGGCATATTTGGGCTGAGGTTTACTGATTCCAAAACGGATTTCAACCTTAAAGTTAGCGATTTGACGCTAACCCGCATAAGGCGATTACTCGACCAGACTGACACATTCTACAGGTCACATATTTGCCCCCCGCCAAAGCAGCCCCCGCAACCGTCAGCAAAGCTTCACCAGACTGTCACCGCGCCGTTACACAGGGCGGCAAGACACGCCGGACAAACGACCCATAGGAAAGTGACCCCGATGTCCAAGATGACGCTGCCGATGGTCTCCGCCGTTGCCCTGATGGCGACGGCGGTCTCGGCCCAAGAGATGAGCTTTAACCGGATTTCCAGCTTTGCCACGCCCTTGAACAATGGCGATCGCGCCGCCGAGGAAAGCTCGGCCGAGATCATCGGGGCCTCGGCGGATGGCATGACGCTGGTCTATACCGACAGCCCGCTTGGCGTGATCGGCCTGATCGACATCACCGACCCCGCAGCCCCTGCGCCCTTGGGCCATGTCGATGTGGGCGGCGAGCCGACCTCTGTCACCGTCATTGGCAACACCGCTTTCGTCGCGGTGAACACGTCTGACTCCTACACCGCCCCTTCGGGCAAGATCCTGTCCATCGACCTGTCCACCCAAGCGATCACCGGCGAGTGCGATCTGGGCGGCCAGCCCGATTCCACCGATCACACCGCAGCCGGGGACCGCATCGCCGTTGCCATTGAGAATGAGCGCGACGAAAATCTCGGCGATGGCCGCGTCGGCCAGCTGCCCGCGGGCTATGTGGTCACCCTTAGCGTGCAGGACGAAACGCTGGCCTGTGACAGCCTGCAAAAGATCGACGTCACCGGCCTGACCGACATCGCGCCCCAAGACCCCGAGCCCGAGTTCGTCGATTTCAACGCTTTGGGCGAGCTGGTTGTGACCTTGCAGGAAAACAACGCCCTCGTGGTGCTGAACACCGATGGCACCGTCCGCAGCCAGTTCTCGGCGGGCGCGGTCGATCTGGATGGCATCGACGCCACCGATGAGCGCGGCGCGTTGATCTTCAACGAGCGCCAAGCGGGCCGCCTGCGCGAACCCGACGGCGTGCAATGGCTGGACGACGACCACTTCATGACCGCGAACGAAGGCGACATGGACGGCGGATCGCGCGGCATCACCGTCTTCCACAAGGACGGCACCGTGGTCTGGGAATCCGCCAACGCCTCTGAAACGCCGATCATTCAGGCCGGCCACTACCCCGACAAACGCTCGGACGCCAAAGGGGTCGAGCCCGAGGGCATGGAGGTCGCCACCTTCGGCGACAAGACTTTTGCCTTTGTGCTGGGCGAACGCTCGTCCACCATCAGCGTCTATGACGTGACCAACCCGGCGGCCCCGCAGTTCACGCAACTGCTGCCCACCGCCATCGCCCCCGAAGGAGCGATTGCCATCCCCGGACGCAACCTGCTCGCCATCGCCAACGAAAAAGACCTGATCGAGGACGGCGGCGTGCGCTCTCATGTGACGCTGTATGAATACCAAGACGCCCCGGCGGCCTACCCGACCCTGACCTCCGCAGGCGCAGACACCCTGATCGGCTGGGGCGCGCTGTCCGGCATGGTCGCGGATCAGGGCATGATCTATGCGGTGAACGACAGCTTTTACGGCTACCAGCCGCGCATCTTTGAAATCGACCCGAGCCAGACCCCGGCCCGCATCACCCGCGCCATCGACATCACGCGCGGCGGGCGCCCGGCGCAAAAGCTGGACATGGAAGGCATCACCACCGACGGCAAGGGCGGCTTCTGGATCGCCTCCGAAGGCCGCACCGATCGCATGATCCCGCATGGCCTGTATAACGTGAACGCCAAGGGCGAGATCAAAAAGGAAATCCCCTTTCCGGCCGAGCTGCTGGCGCATGAAAAGCGGTTCGGGGCCGAAGGCGTGACCCGCGTTGGCGACACCCTGTGGATCGCCATCCAGCGCAACTGGGGTGATGACGCCGGGAACGACGTGAAGCTGCTGGCCTACAACCTTGAAACGCAGGAATGGGGCGCAGTCACCTACCCGACCGAAGCCCCCTCAAGTAGCGAAGCGGTAGGGGCGAACAAAACTGTCCCGGACACAGGCTGGGTCGGCCTGTCGGAAATCGAGGCGCATGACGGCTATCTTTATATCATCGAGCGCGACAACCAGATCGGCGGCGCGGCAGCGGTCAAGCAGCTGACCCGCGTGGCGCTGGAAGGTCTGACGCCCGCGCCCTTGGGCGGCGAGCTGCCGGTGGTGACCAAAGAGCTGGTGCGCGATCTGATCCCCGATCTGGGCGCTTGGAACGGCTATATCCAAGACAAGGTAGAAGGGTTTGCCATCGACGCCGATGGGCGCGGCTGGCTTGTGACCGACAATGACGGTGTCGACGACAGCTCGGGTGAG
Source organism: Tropicibacter naphthalenivorans (assembly GCF_900176475.1). Lineage (GTDB taxonomy): Bacteria > Pseudomonadota > Alphaproteobacteria > Rhodobacterales > Rhodobacteraceae > Tropicibacter > Tropicibacter naphthalenivorans. The sequence continues at coordinate 96,569 of NZ_FWXX01000005.1, read as the reverse complement.
TCGTACTTCTGGACCATCGGCAAGATGTAAGACACCTTTAGGTTGATCAAAATCAGCGCGACACCCAACAAAAGGTGCCGCGCTTTTTGCATGTGATTAAATGCACGCTTTTGTAGATAACTCCAATTCATTAAAACCCAAAGAAGACAAACCTCTCCCACGACACCCTCGCCGATGCCCCGCACCAACCCCGCCCAGAGGTTGAGCGGAACACATGTGAACACAGCCTTAAATTTCACCATCCGCACAGCAGTTACGCGCCCAATTTTCGGGCGAAACCTGAAAAATTATGCAGTGCATTCAGGTCGTTACAATCGTCGAAAGTCCAATTTGAAAGTTCAGTCCGCAGTCATGTTTTTGCCGAATTTACGGGTCAACCAACAAGAAATTCACGGATAACCCATCGCTAGAAACGGATCTGACGCACATCATGACCCATTTTGACATCGCCGCTGGCGCTTCGGCGGCAGACATCCAAGCCCTCATCGACACAGCCGAGGCTGGCACCGAACTTCGGCTTGCCGCAGGCGTGTACACCTTCGAGACGACCGTGGTCATCGACCGCTCGGACATCACCGTCTTGGGCGCGGGCAGCGGCGATACGGTGATCACCATGGCCATTGGCGCGATTGGCGAGGCAGCCTTTCAGATCGGGCACGCGCTGTATGACACGCAGGTGCGCGCGGAAACGACGCTGGCGCAGGATGCAAGCCAAGGCGGCACGCAGCTGGTGCTGGCGGCCGGGCATGGCGTGCAGGTCGGCGACACGCTGGGGATTGAGACCGCGAACACAGACGCGTTTTTCGACGCCATCGGCGACACGCTCTGGCGCAAGGACATGCCGCTGCGCACCATGCTGGCGCAGGTCGTCGCGGTGGATGGCGACACCGTCACCCTCTCGCGCGAGACGGTCTTTGACCACGCCGCCGCGCTGACCACCGTCCGGGTGCAGGACATGGTCGAGAATGTCACGCTCTCGGGCTTTACCTTTGATAGCGGTCTGGGCGTGGCCGACCCGTCGCTGTTTTCCAACACCGTCTATGACGCCAAGCGCAGCTCGGCCATCGTGGTCGCCGGGGCGCAGGACAGCACCCTGAGCGACATCGAAATCCTCAACCCCGCCTCGCACGGGCTGACGCTGGACGACAGCATCGGCATCACCGTCACCGGGCTAGAGGTCTCTGGCGCGCACAACAAGGGGTCGGGCGGCAATGGCTATGCGGTCTGGCTGCGCAACGTGGTCGACAGCGACCTGACCGACCTGACCTTGATGGACACCCGCCACGCGGTGGTCTTTGGCTCTTGGAACACCGCCATTGGCAACCTGCTGCACGTGCGCGACACCAACCGCGACATCAACTTTCACGGCGGGCGCGACACCGGCAACACGGTGATCGTCGACCGCTCTGTCCGCACCGAGGCCGAGGCCGATTACATGGCCTCCAACCTGTTCTTCAACGAGGGCGAGCGTTATGGCGCGCCCACCGACATCGCCGCCAACACCGTCACCTTTGGAGAAGTCGCCGCCACCGTGCGCCAAGACCTTGTATTCGCGACGGAAAACGGCTCGATGATCATCACGCGCGGGGCGGCGGACACGGTCTATCTGAACACCGGCAACGACAGCGCCGATCTGGGATCGGGCCACGACACGGTGCACGGCATGGGCGGGCTGGACGTGATCGACGGCGGCTCTGGCGTCGATACCTTTGTGACAGAGCGCGCCTTGGCCGACCTGAACATCACCCGCGACGGTGACAGCGTTGTGCTGTGGGACATGCTGTCCAGCACCACGTTGACCTCGGTCGAGACGGTGATCTTTGCCGATGGGACGCTGGACATCGACACGCTCGACGAGCAGCTGGCCGTGACCTCTGTGATCGGCGAAGTGGCCGACGGGCAATACGCCGACCTGCCGCTGATCCAAGGCAGCGATGGCTGGGAACGGGCGCAGATTCCCGGGTCGATCCGCATGGGCGAAGCGCTGGAGGCGGCGAACTACAGCGGCACAGAGGCGATCACGGTGATTGGCTCGGGGCTGAACAACCACGTGATGACCGGCGCAGGCAGCGACCGCATCGAAGGGCGCGGCGGCAATGACCGCCTGCTTGGGCGCGGCGGCGACGATGTGATGCTTGGCGGCGATGGCGACGACATGCTGTTCGGCATGACCGGCGACGACACGCTGACCGGTGGCGCGGGGCAGGATGTGCTGGACGGCGGCGACGGGGCCGACACCTTTGTGATCGACGGGGATGGCGACGTGGCGGTCGACTTTACCCTTGCCGAGGGCGATACGCTGATCTTCAACAGCGCCGGTCCAGAGGCGAACGTGGCGCTGGCCGACTGGCTGGACGGCGGCAGCGCCGAGGGCACGGGTCTGGGCATCAGCGAAGTGCTGTTTGATGACGCAGAGGCGCTGCGCATCGCCTGGGGATCCGAGGCGATCATGCTGCTGGGTCTGGGGCTGGACGATTTCGCCTAAGCGCCCCGGACACCTTGGGTGTCCTAGCTTTCAGGATCCCAAAGCAGCCTCTGATTGCCGCCCAGCTTGGAATTCGACAGCGTTTCCAGCGCGTTGGCCCGCGTCACCAGCGGGCTACCGGGGAACAGCCGCAGGTAGGCGGGCAAAAAGGCCAGCTCGTGCGGCTCAAGGCTTTCGGTGCCGTCAAAGTAGGATTGATCCTTGCCGGAATAGCCCTTGGTCAGCGCCCCGCCCGCGTCATAATCGGCAAAGGCATAGGCCACCACGCGCTGCAACGCGTCGCCGCACAGCCCGGTGATTGGCCGGCCCACACCATCCAGCCGCGCGGCGATGGTGGTCAGCGGCGACAGCGCGTGAAACTGGTAGTGCAACCCGTAGGCGCCGCGCTTGGTTTCCTGCGGCAGGCTGCCGTCCGCGCGCGCGGTGCACAGGATACGCACCGCCGAGGCAGAGGCCCAGGCCACCAGCGCATCGTCCCCCGTGACCTCGCCCACGTTCAGCAGCGCCAGCGCCGCCCAGCCGCGCAGGTTGCCCACCCGCGCGCCGGTGGTGGCCTCTTTTTCCCAGAACGCCAGCTGCTCTGTGGCGCGGGCGTGCAGCCAGTCCTCGATGGTGGTCGCCGCGCTGAGGTCGCTGGCAAAGGGGCGCACCTGCCGGTAGGCCTCGGCGATGCCAGAGATGCGCGCGCCTACCGAGAGCCGCGCGGTAAAGCTGCCCAGATCGGACAGCGCATCGGCGCGCGCCCAATCGGCGATTTGCGCGATCACGCAATCGGCGGTTTCTTGCGCTTTTGCCCCGCCGCGCAGCACGTCGTCGCTGGCACTGGCCAGATCGCGGATGAAGTCATCCACCGGGCGCAGCGCGTCGTTCACCGCCGCGTTGCTGTCTTCGTCCAGGGTCGACCGAGAGCTGTCGCCGTCCTGATAGCGGCTGCCATAGTCAAGCGAGATGACCGGGTCGGGCGCGGCGGCGCAATTGGCCAGCGCCGGGCCTGCCAGCGCGCAACACATCGGGATCAGGGCCAAACATCGTTTCATCGCTTATCCTCCTTGGCTCAGACGCACGAGACGGGTGATCTCGGCCGACTTGGTGCTGCCGCCCGCGGCGGCGCGTTCCAGCCAAACCAGCGCCAGCGACGGGTTGGGCGGCACGCCAATGCCAAAGGCCAGCGCCTCGCCGTATTCCGCCATCGCCGTTGTATCGCCCCACTCTGCCGCCTGTCGCAGCCAATCGGTCGCTTGGGTCAGATCAGCGGGCGTTTTGGCGTTTGCGGTCAAATATTGACCGTAGCTGCGCATGGAATAGACATCGCCATAGCCCGCAGAGGTCAGCAGCACCTGCGGCAGGTCCAGCTGTGCCTCAATCGCTTGGCGGGTGGCGGGGTCCGACTTGCGGTAGCGGCCCAGATAGCCCACCAGCAGATCGCTTTGCTCGGTCTCCATGGCCGCTTCGATCATCCGCACGGCAGCGGTGGGATCATAGGTCGGATAGCCTTCGTCGATGTGCAGCTGGAACAGCTCGCGCCCCGCAGCCGCATCCCCCATGGCAAAGGCGGTGCGCAGCAGCGGTTGCACCTCTGTAGCGGCGGCGCCTTGGTAGAGGTCCAGCTTGGCCCGCGCCAGATCGGTCATCGCCCAGGCGTTGTCCTCGGTCAGGGTGGCGGCCACCTCGACCCAATGGGCATAGGCGTCGCGCTCGCCAACCTTGCGGTGGATGTTCGCCATCAGCATCGCGTTCTTGTAGTCGCAGGACATCAGCCCCCGCGCCCGGCGCAAGACCTTGTCCCGCGCAGCCCCCTCGACCATGGGCGCCGCGAACAGCATCGCCCAGAAATCGCCGTTGCGGTCGATCACCTCGCGGTAGGTGTCAAAGACCGCCCGGCGGCCTTCGGGCGTGTCCTCAAAGCCCGCGAGCAGTTCGATCGCCTTGCCGTTGCCCAGCGCTGCGATGTCCGCCAGCAGGGTCTGCGCCTCGGCCCGGCCCTGCGCGGCCAGTTCGGGATCGTCCAGCAGGCGGCTGTCCAGCAGCGCCTGCGCCAGCGCGAGCGCCGCCGACGGGCCAGAGCGTTTGTACTCTTCGCGCAGCAGGCCAAAGGCGGCCAGACGCTGCTCGCGGCTTTGCGCCAGCTCGAATTCCAGCTTGGCCAGCGCGGCGATCACATGCGCGTAGCGGTCCGAGTAGTCTTCCCAAAAGGCGCGCTGCTCGGCATCGGCAAAGGTGCCTGTTTCCAACAGCTTGAGCCAGCTCGCCAGCGCTGTCGGGCGGCCATACAAGGCGTGAGATTGCAGCGTTGCGATCTGCAAGGGATCGTCCTGCGGGGTCAGTTCCAGCACCTCCTGCGCGCTCAGGTGCAAATTGGCGGTGGCGGTGGCGTCTTCGAGGTAGTGCCAATAGCCCGCCTCGGCCATGCGTGGCGCGTCGGGGGCCTGACAGTTGTAGGCACCGAACAGCGTCTTGAGCGGCGTCACGCCCCCAAAAACCGCAACCCCGCGCGCCAGATGGTTCACGCCGGTGTTGAACTCTGCCTCGGTGCGGGCATCGGCAAGGATCAACTGGCCAAGGTTGGTGATCCCATCCAGATCGCCCAATGCTGCGGCGCGTTCCAGCAGCGCGCGCGCCTCGGCGGCCCCGTCCCAGCGGCCCTTTTCATCCAGCACGATCTGCGCCATGCGGGTAAAAGCCCAGCCGGGCGGGTCCGGCAGCTTGGTCAGCGCTTGCAACATTTCGATCCGGCGCTCGGCCAGGTGCGGGTAAAGATCGGCGTAGCGTTCGATGAACAGCGCCACGCGCGTCAGGCCGGGGCGCTCGCCGATGCTGGCGGCCTTTTCGTACAGCGCCAGCGCGCGGTCCAGGTCTTGGGGCACCAGAGATCCGACCTCGTAGAGGCGGCCCAGTTCGATCTGCGCATAGGGCAGGCCTGCGTCGGCGGCCTTGGTCAGATAGGTCAGAAGAACCGCGTTATCCTTTTGGAATTCCTCGGCTTCGAGATGGTATTCGACCACCTTCCACGCCGCGTAGGCATCGCCCAGGTCGGCGGTAAAGCGGAACCAGTCATGGGCCAACTGCCGGTCCTGCTGCACCAAAACCCCGTTGTGATACTCACGCGCGATGCGCGCCGTGCGGTCGCAGATCGTCGGGTTCAACTCCCCCACGAGAGAGCCGAAGGCCATGCTCACCGCCAGTTCCAGCGGCACGTCCCACGCCGCCGGGGCTTTGCCCTCTACCGCCATGCGCGACAGCGCCAAGAGCGCATCGGCATTGCCCGAAAAGCCCGCCTGCACCAGCAGCGCGTCGGCGCGCGCCACGTCCCGGTCGATGCCAATGCCATCGCGATAGTACCGCGACAGCGCGGTCAGCGCGCGGCCCGACAGCGTCTCGCCCATGGCGGCCAGTTCCGGCACCAGCTGGGATTTGCGCAGTTCGGTGTAGCGCCCCGCCTTTTCCATCGCCGCAATCCGCGACAGCAGCGCATTCTGCCCGGCAAAGGACGGCTCTTTCTCTTCGAGACGGTCGATGATCTGCACCGCGGTGTCGTACCAGGCCGGCCCGTCCAGATGCAGCAGGCGGTTGAGGTCGCGCTTGATCAGCGCGGTGTCCATGCGCGGCAAGGCCTTGCCGTCCCAGTCCCGCCACAGCGCGGTGGTCTGCTCGTCGGGGGGGCGCACGGTGCAGATCGGCTGCACCTCGATCTGCGGCGGGGCAAAGTGAAAGTCCAGCTTGCCCTCGGCCCGGGTCTGCCCCGCCCCAAGCACAAGACCGCAGGACGCGGCGATGGTCAGGATCCAAGGGCGGGTGCGTGTCGCAGTGTGGCGTATCATGGGGCGGCTCCTTGCCGTGCGGCGGTTAGCGTTCGTAGGAATTGGCAACGGCAAAGGCGTCATAGCCCGCGCCGGTCTGGTTCAGCACGATGGTCACACCGGCCTTGCGCTTGAGCTCGACCGCGGCGACGCTGGCCAGCGCGTCCTCGCCGCTGCGCAGGTCGAAATCCAAGGTCAGGGGCGCCTTGAGCGCAATTGACCGCACATCGGCGGCGGGCACGGCCTTGATCGCCACCGCCTTGGCCAGCGGCACATAAAGGTTCACGTCCCCTTGGGTGGTCAGGTTCACGACGCTGACGTCGGCCTTGGCCGGGCTCAGTTCCAGCGCGTCCTCAAAGACCTGCGGCTCCTGGCCCTCCATCTTGACCACCGTGTAGTGCTTGGACGGGGCGACCTCGACGTCCAGGCTGCCGTCCGAGAACACCACCGGGATCGCGCCCGGCATGACGTTGACATAGCCCGACACCCCGTTGGTCAGCGCGTCCAGCGACTTGCCGTCGATGCTGCCAAAGGTCTGGCCCGGCGCGACGATGCGCACAAAGCTGGAGTTGGGGTCAAACACGTCCTTGTACAGCGCCCCGTCCCCGGCGTGGGCCGGGCTGGCGAGCCCCATCGGCAGGGCAACAAGGGCACCAAGAGCGGCAAGGCAGGTACGACGATCCATCATGATTTTTCCTCCATCAGGGGGGTTGCGCTACATTTTGAAAGGCTGGCCTGCGGTCCCATGGGGGCCGAAAGGGTAATGCTGACGGTCTCGGCGCCGTCCTCCCACAGGCCGGTCATCGGCATGTAGAACCGGCCCGTGCGGCGTAGACGCTCGCCCCGGCGCAGCGCCTTGACGCGGGTGCCCTGCGCGGCCTCAAACCGATAGGTCACGTCCAGCGCGGTGCTGCCGTCACTGTCCAGAAACAGCGTGTCCTGCGCCCCCAGTCCCGCTACCGAGGCCGTCAGGGTCAGGCGATCCTCGGACAGGGCGGCGTCCAGCGGCTGGGTGCAGGTGCCAGAGGCGGCGGCGATCAGCTCTCGCATGGGTTGGTCGCCGTATTGCGCGAGGTTGTTGTAGATCGGGTTTTCCCAGACCAGAAAAGCGGGCGGGCTGTCCTGAAACTCGGTTGAGGTCAGGTAGGACGTAATCGCCCCGAACTGGTTGCCGCCGGTGATGGCAAAGTTGACCACCTCCAGCGCGGCGTGCTGGGCGATGAAGCCGGGAAAGTTGTTGATGGGCGAGTCCGAGAACGACGTGCCAACCAGCGCGACGGGCATCTGCGCGGTGTCGTCGCCAAAGATGTCCAGCCCCCCGCTTTCGTCGCCCAGCCCAAGGTCCAGAGCCCCGTCCAGTCCAAGGTCCAGAACCGTGGCCTGCGTGTCCCATGTCATCGTGGTCGGCTCTGGCAGCGTGTCGTTGCAGCGCGCCTGCAAGATGCGGCGCATCCCGGAAAAGGCGATCTCTTCCCCGAGCGGGGTGCTGGTGTAGGTGGTCTTGTCCAGCGCGTCATAGATCGGCTGGGCGCGGATCACCTCGGCAATCGCCTGCGCGCCCAGATCGGCCCCATAGGCGGACCAGTGGAAATCCGAGTTGAAGAACGCCAGCTTGCCCGGCTCTGCCCGCAGCAGCGCGGCGCGGATATCGGCGGTCAAGACCCCGGCGGCGTTCAACCGCGCCAGCACATCGTCATGCACCGCCGTCGCCACATCCAGATCAAAGCCATACAGCCGCGCCCGGTCCGGCAGGTGATCGGGCATGGACACGCTTTTGGTCGGGATCGGCACATAGATCAGCGTGGTGCCGCGGCTTTCCAGCGCCTGCGACAGCGCCGCCATCTGGTCAACCACTTCGGGCGCAAAGGGATGGTTCATCCGCAAATCGGCGTTGATCCGAAAGAACACGCCGTCCTTGCCCTCGATGGTGGGCAGCTCGCGGTTGGTTTCCAGACCGGCGCAGCCATAGGCGCTGTCGGCCTGCGCGGTGCCCGCCAGCAGGGCAAGCGCAACGGCCATGGAACAGTTCAGCATTCGGGTCATTGGGACACCTCCTGGTTCGGCATGTCTTGGGAAAGCTGCGGCGGCAGCGCGGCGATCTGTTCGTTCACCAGCGGCAAGAGGTTCTCGGCGATCAACCGCAGGCGCAGGCTGTCGGCGCCGGCCACCTTGTCGAGATAGCCCTTGGCGGTGCCCAGGCTGGCGGCGTCCCCGCCCCCCGCGTGCAGGATCTGCGAGGCCAGTTGCAGCGCCACCGCATTGGCCGCCGGGCTGTCGGTCTGCACCACCAAGCGGTCAAGGTCCGGCCCAAGGTCACCAAAGGGCGCCCCGGCCACGTAATAGCGCAGCATCGCCTCGGTGGCGGGGCCGCTGCCCGCCGCCGCATAAAGCAGCAAGGTCTTGCGCAGCGACGTCAGCCGCGCCTGCGAAGTGCTCGCCGGGTCCAGCGCATCCACCGCGCGGATAAAGCCGTAGATCGCCCCGCCGCGCCCCGATTGCGCCGCCATGCCATAGTAATGCGCCGCATCGGCGGCCAGCTGCGGGCGCGCCACGTAGTCGATGCGCTTGGCCAGTTGAAAGGCCGCGTTGCCATCGCCGTAATCGGCCAGCGCCCGCAGATCGGCAAAGCGGACGTACCGCTTGGCGCTCAGGCGTTTGCGCACGGCCACCAGAGGCGCGGGCAGCTGGTCAGAGCGGGTGATGCCGCGCACGATGGTCACATCAACCCGCGCGCCGGCCTCTTGGGCAAAGTCGATCTTGCCGGTGTTCAGGTTGACGGTCTGAGCGCGCAAGGTCTGCGCCGTGGCCAGCGCCGCCCCCACCAGCACCAAAAAGAAAAAGCGTTGAGACAGGGTCATACCTCGCCCTCCGTCTTGCGCGGCTCTGTCAGGTAGCGCACGGGGATTTCCCAGATCACCTGGCCCGCGCCGCTCAGCGGGTCGCGCTGGTCCAGGTAGTCCTGCATCGGCGCAAACGGCCCGCGCCCCTCTTGGGCGTAGTTGATCACATCGCGCGACAACGCCAGCTTGAGCGCCTCGGGAAAGCTCCAGTTCGGGTTGGCCGAATAAGAGGTGCCCACAAGGTCGATCTGATCCTCGGCCCCGCCGCCGAACAGGTCCAGCGCGGCGCCAGTGTCCACGGCGGCGATGGCGCGATAGGGGGCGACCTCTTCGGGGTTCAGACCGATATGCGGGGCCAGCGCGTCAGAGGTCACATAGTTCACCAGATCCCCGGCAAAGCGCGCCGGGACTTCGGTTTCGATGCTGAACACCGTCTCGCCCAAGGGCAGCGCGCCGCTGTCCGCGATGGTCTGCGCCACGGCCTTGGCTCCGCTCGGGGTCCAGTGGGTGTCTGTCGCCAGGAACGGCTGTTCCAGCGCGAGCAGCGCGGGCCGGGTGTCGATGGTCGCCACCCCCGCCGCCGCCAGATCGGCCACAAAGCGGTGATAGAGCGCCTCCAGCTCGGCCCCGGCCGCCGCATCGGGGCTGAGTGCGCCCAGCAGGTCGACCTTGGCGGGCAACGGCGCGACCACCAGCTCGGCCCCCTGCCCCGCCAGCAGGTTGGCGCTTAGCACCACCTCATCCAGCGCGCGGGCATAGACGCCATCCGCCACGGGGCGGAATTCCTCGGCGGTGAACAGCGTGCCGTTCTGCCCCACCACCACGCCGGGGCGGCCCTCGTCCAGCATCAGGTAGCGCGCCGCCCCGATCCAGCCGATGGCCGGGTCTTTATGCGGCAGGTTATCGCGGTACAGCGTGTCGATCTGCTGCGTCAGCTTGCCATTCCAGAACCCCAGCGCGCCGGTCAGTTGCGCCTCGGCCTGCGAGAGCAAAGTCACGTTCGCCGCGCCCGCATAGCCAAAGAAGGCGACCGGCAAGAGGGCTTTGATATACACATGGGTTGTCATCGGCACACCTCAGAATTGGAAGTAGAGAAAGGGGGAAAAGTTCTGCTCGGCCAGCTTGAGGATCGTCAGCGCGCCGACCGACAGCACGAACAGCGACAGCGCCAGCTGCACCACCGGCTGGACGGCGACGGCGGTGGTCCCGTCCGCGCCGGGGGTCTGCGGCGCGGCCATGGTATCCAGCCAGACCGCAAGGCGCGGCTCGGCCCAGGCGACGACGATGGCAATGCACATCAGCGCGATGCTCTCGCGGGTGACCTCGGTCCACAGCGACACATCCCCGGCCCAGCCGTTGGCGCCCAACATGGCGGCGTAGATCTGGAAGCCTTGGGTCACGTCGACCGCGCGGAACATCACCCAGCCGATCAACACCGCCAGCAGCGTCACCGGCAAGGCCCAGACCTGCCCCGCCGCGCGGCGGTCATGGCCGGTGGCCCGCTCGATCGCCAACAGCCCGCCGTGCCAAAACCCCCACAGCACAAACGTCCAGTTCGCGCCGTGCCACAGCCCGCCCAGCACCATCACCGTCATCAGGTTGGCATAGGTGCGCGCAGCCCCTTTGCGGTTGCCGCCCAGCGAGATGTAGAGGTAATCGCGCAGCCAGTTCGACAGCGAGATATGCCAGCGCCGCCAGAACTCGGTGATCGACTTGGAGATATAGGGGTAGCGAAAATTCTCGACAAAGGTGAAGCCCATCATCTTGCCAAGGCCAATCGCCATGTCGGAATATCCCGAGAAATCGAAATAAAGTTGCAGCATGTAGGCCATGGCCCCCAGCCACGCCAGCGTCACCCCCACCTCGCCCGAGTTGCCAAAGGCAAGGTCCGCAAGGGGCGCCACCGCATCGGCCAGCAGCACCTTTTTCGCCAGACCAATCAGGAACCGCGCCATCCCGTCCGAGAACATTTCCAGCGAATGGCTGCGCTCGCGGAACTGGTCTTCGAGGTCTTTGTAGCGCAGGATCGGCCCGGCGATCAGCTGCGGGAACAGCGCGATAAAGGCGGCAAAGTCGATAAAGCGCGCGTCGGCCTTGGCGTCACCCCGGTAGACGTCGATCAAGAAGCTGAGCGCCTGGAAGACGTAGAACGAAATGCCGATGGGCAGCAGCAACCGCCAGTGAATCCCCAGACCCGCCGCATCGGTGCCCACCAGCGCGGCAAAGCTGTCGATGAAGAAATTCAGGTACTTAAAGACCCCCAGCACCCCTAGGCAGCCGATCACACCCACCGCCAGCCAGCCCTTGGCGGCGCGGGTGCCGCGGTGTGCGGCGATGCGCTGGCCCACGAGGTAGGCAAAGCCGGTGGTCAGGAAGAGCAGCCCCAGGAAATCGACCCGCCACCACGCGTAGAACACGTAAGACCCGGCCAAAATCGTGTAGGACTTGGCCTTCCACGGGGTCAGGTAATAGGCGATCAAAAACAGCGGCAGAAACAGGAAAAGGAAGGATTCCGAACTGAATACCATGGCGTCAACCTCCGGTCTGGGTGGGGCAGGACAGCGCGGGCAGATAGGTGTCCCGGGCACCGCCCGCCAGCATCACAAGCGGCTTGGTGCCGGTCAGGTCGGCAATCAGCCGCCCCGTGTCGCCCTGCACGTCGCCCTGAAGAAATCGGGGAAATTGTTGGGAAAAATCGTTTTGCGCCAGATGCAGCTCGGCTGGGGCGGCGGTGGTCAGCCCCACCTTGTTGCCCGCGATGCGGTTGCCGGACAGCGCCAGCACCGTGCCGACGGGTTGGTCGGCGACCATGATCCCGGCGCTGCCAGAGGCAAGGATCGCACTGTCACGAAGCGCCGAAGCACGCGTGCGCCGCAGCGACACACCCTTTTGCCCCGCGCCCACCGCGCGCAGGCCGCTGACCTGCAAACAATCGGAGCGGTCGGCGGCCAGCGCCTCTTTGGCGGGCTGCCAGATCAGCGTGTCCTCGATGCGGGTGCCGTGGCTGGCCTGACGCAGGCGAATGCCGCTGCCGCCGGTCTGGTAGATTTCGATGTCGCGCAACCACGTGGCCTGCGCGCCCTTCTCGATGCGGATGGCGTCGCCACCGATGCGCAGAAAGCGCGCGCCGCTGACATGCGCCCCGGTCGTGCCGACCAGTTCCAGCGCGTTGCCCGCCGCCCCGGCAAAGACCACATCCGCCACCAGGGGGCTGTGCGCCCGTACAAGGCTGAGGCTCTGGACGTCGCTAAACAGCGCCCCGTCGATCACCACCGGCGCGTCGGGCCGGTACAGCCCGCCTTCGATCACCGAAACGCCCGCAAAGGCCGGGCTGCGGCCAAAGCCAAGCGCGCGCAGCTTGGCCCCGCGCAGCACCATCGTCCCGGTGCCCGCCGTCACCACGAAAGGCCGGAACTGTGGCACGCGGGCGGGGGCCCGGCCCTGCCCCGCGATGGTGCCGCCGATCACCTCGAGCTGGCCAAAGTTCACCACAAAGGCGCCCTGCGCCCGGTCCAGCGGCAGCGTGCCGCCGCCGATCACCAGCTGCGCGTCCGGCTCGACCACCACCGGCAGCCCAAGACCATCCGGCCCCAGATGCCCCAGCGCCTGAGCGCGCGCCAAGAGCGTGTCCAGATCCACCCGGCCGCCGCGGACCGCCAGCACCTGCACCCGATCCTGCGGCTGCGCCAGCAGCACCGACAGTTGGTCATTGGCCCCGACCACCCGCGCCAGCCGGACCAGGGCGATCCGCAAATCCATGACGTCAAGCGTTGCAGGCTGGGGGGACGCGGACACAGCGTGGGGACGGATGTCACCGCGCACCGGCAACTGGCGGGGGGTATCGAGGCGCGTAACCTCGTCCGCCAGCGCCTGCTGCATCACTGCAAGCTCGGCCATCACGGTCTCGACCGGATCGCCCTGGGCCACGCCCGCCAGCAGGCTCAGGCCCAACGCCATGCCAACTGGAAGACCGATCCTAGGAAACATGGCGCGGCACCTCGGAGTAGGTGTTGCCCGCCCCCGCCATGATCGACGAGCGCAGCGTCATCAGCAGGATTTCCGCCTCGTCGTCGGTGTTGTTGGTCACCCGGTTGGAGGGCACCCCGTCCAGCGCCGCATGTTCCCCCGGCGTCAGGCGGCGGCGGCGCAGCCCGTCGAACAGGTCAAGGTTGCCCTGCACCATGATCAAGCGCCGCCCCGGCAGCGGGTCGATCGCCAGCGCGTTGCCCGCGTTGATCCGCAGCATCGACATGTCATAGGCCGCCGAGCTGTGCAGCCGCATGGACTGCCCCCAGGCGTATTCGTTGCGGCGGTGGCGGCGCACTTCGGCGCGCTCTTCCTTGCGCAGCAGATCCACCACGGTCTTGACGTCCTGACAGCGCCCGCGCTGGGTGACCAGCAGCGCGTCGGGTGTGTCGATCACGATCACATCGGGCACGCCGACCAGCGCCACCAGACGCTCTTCGGAGCGCACCAGCGCGTTGTTCGTCTCTGTCGAGATCACATCGCCATGAAAGACGTTGCCCTGCGCGTCGGCCTTGCCCACCCCGTGGATCGAGGTCCAGCTGCCCACGTCGTTCCAATCCAGCGCGGCGGGCAACAGCGCCACCCGTTCGGTCTTTTCAAAGACAATGCGCTCTGTCGGCTCGTTCTCGGCGCGGCGAAAGGCGTCGGCGTTCAGGTGCAATTCGCCCTCGCGGCGCTCGCCGTTGCCGACGGCCAGTTCCACCGCTTCGTAGGTGCGCCGGTCGAGGCGCTTGAACTCTTCGATGATGGTGGCCGCCGAGAACAGCGAAATCCCCGACGCCCAAAAGGCCGTGCCCGTGGACATCAGCCCCAACGCCTCGTCGTAGGGCGGCTTTTCGATGAAATGCGCCACGCGCCGTAGGCCGGGATGGGTGGTATAGGCGCCGCCGTCGCAGATGTAGCCATAGCCGGTTTCGGGGTACAAAGGCTTGATCCCCAGCATCACGATGCGCTCATCCATCGCCGGACCAATGGCGCGCTGCACCACCTCGTCCATGTTGCCGTTGATGACGTGATCGGACGGCAGCACCATCATCAGCGCCTCGGGGTCGCGCGCGGCGACCTCTAGTGCGGCGGCCAGTACGGCGGGGCCGGTGTTGCGCGCCACGGGTTCGGCGATGATCTCGGCGGGGCATTGCAGCTCTGCCAACTGGCGGCGCACGGCGGGCAGATGCGCCGCGGCGGTGACCACCACCGGATCGCCGTAGCTAAGCCCGCGATGGCGCTGCACGGTGGTCTGGAAGAAGGTCAGCGAAGCGGGGCCGTCCACCTTGTGGAATTGCTTGGGGCTTTGGCTGCGCGACATGGGCCACAGCCGGGTTCCGGTGCCACCGCAGAGGATAATGGGAACAATCTGAGTCATTTGAAATTTCTCCGATTTCTGAGCCGTTTCTGGACAGTTTCTGAGCAGTTTCTGAGCAGTTTGGGGGCAACGGGCGCGCGGCCCGCCGCATCAAAAGGTCACCCCGCCATGCGCGCCTGCGCCGCAGCGATCCACGCGCCCAGCGTCTCGCGCAGAGGGCCAAACATCTGCCGTTCAAAGCGCAGGCGCGCGCTGTCGCCGGCGGCCAGATCGGCGCCTTCGGGCAGGATCACCGACACCGGCTGACCGCTGCCCGAGCCTTGGTCGGACACCAGCAGCTCCAGCCCCACGGGCACCACACGGCCATCGGCCAGCACCAGCTCTGGCTGATCCCCCGCCAGCAGACGCGCGGTGCCGTCAAAGGTGATCTCTGTGGTGGCGGTCAGATCGCCGCTTTGATCCACCAGCCGCACCAAGGGCGCGCCGGGCATCACGGTGGAGCCCATGGCAAAGGCGTCAGTGGGCTCCAGCGCGCAATCGCAGGGCATCCGAAAGCTCAGCAGATCGCCGGAGTTGGACAGCAGCGAATAGACCACCTCGCCCTCGGCGGCTTCGGCATCGACGTAGGAAATCTGGCCGCCGGTGGTGGCGCGCATGATCTGCCCGTCCTGCACCAGCTTGACCGGGCGCGGCTCGTAGGCAAAGACCACGCGGTCGTGCAGGATATTGCCCGCCACCGCGATCAGCCCCACGGTCAGCGCCAGCACCACCGCCTTGCGCCCCAGCGTGGCGGCGCGCGACAGCAGGCCGGGACGGGATTTGGCGACGGCGGGCTTGATCTTGACCGGACCGGTGTAGTTCAGCATCCCGCCCACCGACACCACGTCGCCGGAAATATAGCTGTTGAGGATGTAGCGCAGCACCGGCAGATGCGGCCCCGTGGGGTTGGTGAAATGCAGCACCACCTGCGCGTCCTCTGATGCGTCGGCCACTTGCAGGCGCACATCCACCGGCATCGAGACCGCAAAGCCTTCGAGATCAAAGCGCAGCGTCGCAGGCCCGGTGTTGCCATCCTTGGCGCGGTTGACCAGCCCGGTGGCGACGGCCTTGGCCACCGACAGGCTCTCGCCGCGCAGCTGGCGCTGGCCGAGGATGACCGTAAAGGGCAGACGCACCTGAGGGTGTTCGCTGTCGAGGATGAAGTCGGGCGGCAGATCGGCGGTGTTGGTGTGGACTTCGGACATGAAAGGCACTCCTTGGCAGAGAAATTTCTATGGAAAATCAAGGGGAAAAGGCGGTCAGAACATCCCGGCGAACCAGAACAGCCCGATGGCCAGCCAACCCAGCGTCAGCGCGTGCATGTGCAGCGAACTGGCGGCCAGCAGCCGGTCGGCCATGGTCCGCGTGCCGGCCGGGCCGCTGGACTGGCGGGTCCAGCGCTGACGGTCGAGCCGGAAGAAGACGTAGCTTTTGACCAGCGCGCCAAAGAGCTGACCGAAATACAGCAGGAACGGAAAGGTGATGGGAAAGCCGATGCGCCCGCGAAACGCCGAGATCACCCAGACAAAGACGTAACGCGTCAGCATGACCCAGGCGATGTAGGCGGGCAGCACCGCCAGATCAAAGGCCAGCGTCGCGGTGATCGCCAGGATCGGCCCGGCCAGCGTCGTCCAGATCGACACCCGCTGGTCCAGGATCGACCACCACGTGAAATAGCCGATCTTGCGCGGCGACAGCTGCAAGGCGCGGCCATTGGTCCGCAGCATGTTCCCGAACCAGCGCACCATCAGCACAGAGGCGCTTTCAAAGAAACCGGGCTTGGGCTGGGTTTCCGCCGACAGCGAACTGACGTCCGGCAGATAGAGCATCTGGTAGCCCTCCTTCATCAGCCAGAACCACGTGGACTTGTCGTCTCCGGTCAGGAAATCGACGCGCCCCAGCCGCCAGTGGTCGATGAAATCGGCCTGCACCATGCGGATAAAGCTGGGCTCAACCGCAAGGCTGGCGCGAAAGACCGACATGCGCCCGGTCAGGGTCAGCACCCGCTTGGACAGCCCCATCGAGCACATCATGACTTGCCGCTGGTCAAAGCGCAGCTGGAACCAGTCGCGGAACAGACCCGGCTGCGGGATGTCCACCGCCTCGTCCGTGGTCAGCGCGCCGACCTTGGGATCGGTAAAGAACGGCGCGGTCTTGGCGATCAGGTCCGGCGGCACACAGCTGTCGCCATCGACCACCACGACCACGTCGTTCGAGCTGGGCATCTGCCGCCCGATCAGGCGCAGGCTGCGGGCCAACGCGTCGCGCTTGCCGGTGCCCGGGATCCGGTCAAGGATCAGTTGCACATGGGGGTTTGGGTTGGCCAACTGCGCGGTCTGGAACACCTGCCGGATGATCCTCTCATCCGCACCATCCACCACCGACGCCACGATCGTCGCCCCGTCGCGCGCGTTCTGCGCCGCCTGAAACACCGAGCGATAGACTGGGATCGTCACCTCTGGCTCGATTTTGTAAGACGTCACAAGGAAATACGCATGGGCGCGCACCCCCGTTTCGGCGAACCGCCCTTCGGCGATGCGGCGGCGGCGCGGGTGGACCCGCAGGCGAAACCACACCGCCCGCGAGAAATTCAGCGCCGCCCAGGAATAGCGCCACATGCCAAGGGCACCGACCACCAGCGCCGCTTCCTTGGCGGCGCCCAGCATCTGGGTGGTGGCAAAGGACGCCAGCACCACGATGGCAGAGAGATACGCAAGATGCCCCAGCATGTGCCCGCCCCTTACCAGCAGATGCCGGAATAGCTGCCGCCCGAGACCTTTTTCCGGTCGAGCCGCGCTAGGTCGATGGTCGGCTTGGTGCCCGCTGCGGCGGTCAATTCGGCCAGCGCATCCTTGTAAATGTTGCCGACGATGATCGCGTCGTTGTCGGCGATCAGCTTTTCCAACTCGCCCACCAGACGGCCTTCGAGATCGGGCACCACATCGTTGCCCCGCCCGGCAGTCGAGTTCTGCTCGGCAAAGGCTTCGTGCACGAAGGGATCGTAAATCTCGACGCCAACGCCGTTCTTGATGAGCCGCCCCGCCAGTTCGGCCAGCGGGCTTTCGCGCAGATCATCGGTGCCGGGCTTAAAGCTGACGCCAACCATGCCGACCTTTTTCGCCTTGGTGGTTTCAACCATGGTCTCGGCGCGGGCGATCTGGGCGGCGTTGGCTTCGAGCACCGCGTTCAGCATGGGGGCGGCGACTTTGTTTTCTGCCGCCAAATGGCGCAATGCGCGCACGTCTTTCGGCAGGCAAGAGCCCCCAAAAGCAAAGCCGGGACGCATGAAATAAGGCGAGATATTCACCTTGAGATCAGAACACAGGATTTCCATCACGGTCTGACCGTCCAAGCCGCAGGACTTGGCGATATTGCCGATTTCATTGGCAAAGGTGACCTTGACCGCGCGCCAGGTGTTCGAGGTGTATTTGACCATCTCGGCGGTGCGCAGATCGACCGAGTGAATTTCGCAATCCAAAGGCGCGTTCAATTCGTTCAAAATTGCTGCCGTCGGCTTGTCCATCGACCCGAAGACAATCAAACCGGGATCGTAATAGTCTTCGATTGCGGTGGATTCGCGCAGGAACTCTGGATAATATCCGACGCCGAACTCTGTACCGGCTTTTTTGCCAGACTCCGCTTCGAGCGTTGGAATACAGGTACCTTCACACGACCCCGGTACGATGGTCGACCGGATAATGACCGAATGGAAGCCGTCTTTCTTGGCCAGCGCCTCTCCGATGGATTTGCAAACGCTTTCCACATAGACAAGACCAACTGCCCCATTCGGCGCAGAGGGCGTGCCAACACAGACAAATGACGCGTCGGTGTTTTGAATGGCATATTCGATATCGGCGGTGGCCGACAAACGCCCGGCGGCCACGACCTTTTCCACCAAGGGGCCAAGTCCCTTTTCCACGATCGGGGATTTACCGGCATTGATCGCGTCGATCTTGCCTTGATCCACATCCACGGCAATTACGTCATGACCATCCTGCGCAAGACACGCCGCCGCGACGACCCCGACATACCCAATTCCGAAAATACTGATCCGCGCCATGTTGACCTCTTTGAGCTGAAATACGTTTCAAACTCAGCGTGCCGCAGTGCAGAAAATCGGACCAGTCGGTAAGTTCCCTACAGCTGTAGGCAGAGTCCCGACAGGCAGGGCAAAGCATTCAAGCCATTGAATTAAATAACTAAACCACCCCTTCCGAAAAGAAGGAGTGGTGCATGTAAGGTCTAGGAAAACGATGTCTCAGCCAAGCCAGCCTTGAGCGATTGCATGGTCGACCAATTCGGCCCGACTGCTCAAACCCAGCTTTTGCAAAGCCCTCGATTTATACGTATCCACAGTCTTGGAACTGATAGACAGAGCGTGCGCAATATGTTTCGCCTGCTGCCCACGCGCAGTACGAACGATGACTTCTCTTTCACGATCGCTCAGAATTGGATCATCAAAAGGTGTAGAACCTATGGTGGCGTGAAAGAATTGCGCATAGGTGGGGTCGATATAAATGGCACCGCCACAAACCGCCCGAAGCGCAATATCCAGCTGTTCTAGATCATTATCTTTGCCGACACAGCCGACAAATCCGGCCTCAATAACTGCCCGCAGCATGACATCATCCATACGCGCGCAATATCCGATCAAGCGAATATCTCCACAGGCGCGACGGATATTAGATGAAAAGTCACATAAGTCCTGCTCTGGACCAAGAGTCAGCTGCCCAGGATCAACAATTAACACATCAGGTTTCCAATCGCAAAGCGTTTCAATCAAACTGTCGCCATTCAGCTTCACACCCTGACAGCTTCCGGCTAAAATGGCATCAAAATGCAATGCCAAAGCATGACTGAGCGCCGGGTTGGAATCAACAAACAAAACGGATTGGCACACGATAGCGTCATCCGTTTTCGAATCATCCGTGGTCCGCGTTTCCACAAGTCCCATAAAAAATCTCCATCGTCGTCCTCCCGATAGAAATCAATCGGCCTTTTGGCCATTTTTGAAAAAATTCAACCGAAACTTTTAATCGCAAGACAGGTCTGCGATCCCTCCGAAAGTCCGGCCCCTGTTTTTCTTTTGGGGTGTATTCAATATTTTGGTTATTCCCACCGTGCAGTAGGTGGCGTCTGCTCTTGCAGTTCGGACAAAATACAGGCACGCGTCCGCATGGCTTGGCCTTGACCTATAGATCCAAGAACAATTTACGCTACCAAGGGTAGAATCGGTCTATTTTCGAGTCAACAAATGAAGCGGGCGTGCCTGCGATGCCCCATGAAAAACCGGCAAACTAGGTTAAATTGTCGTAAATTTCAGCACGCAGCCGCAGCAAACCCGCGCAAAGAATGAAAAAATCGCCTGAGCCGCACGGTGATCTGAGCGAATCTTTGTGTCACAAGCGCCTTTTGCGGCCCCCTCCCGCCGCAATGTCGGAAGAGGGCGCAAAGCTGGCCTCATCGCGCTTCAGAACCGCTTAGACAAAGACGAACTGATCGGCCTGCGTCAACATGTGGGCAAGCGTGACGTCCACAACCCGCACGCTGTCCGTTTCAGAGAAGCGGATCTCGACCGCGCCGCCCGTCTCCACCGCGTTGTTGGTCAGGAAGGCCGTGATCTCGGGCGCGCCAATGCTCTGCCACAGCGCCGTATCAACCGCGATCTCATCCTCGGCCCCGAAGTCCAGGATCAGATCGTGGCCAGAGCCTTGGGCGAACACAAAACGGTCAGCATCAGCGCCGCCAAACAGCCGGTCATCCCCTGCGCCGCCGATCAGCGTATCGGCCCCGTCACCGCCCGACAACACATCGCGGCCCGCGCCGCCCCACAGGCTATCCGCGCCCGCGTTGCCCGACAGCAGGTTGTCGCCCGCGTCGCCGCGCAGCGTGTCGGCAAACTCCGACCCGACCACCCGTTCAATGCCTGTCAGAACATCGCCCGCTGTGTCGCCGCCTTGGCCTTCGCCCAGCGAGAGGTCCACGGTGACCCCCGCGTCAGAGCCGCGATAGACCGCGCGGTCGACACCTTCGCCGCCGTTGACAGTGTCCGGCCCGACCACGCTGTCCGCCGCGCCGGTGCCGCGCATCCGGTCCGCCTCTTCGAGGCCCACGATCATCCGATCCGGCGCAAGAGCGTAGCTCAGCTCCAGATGGGTGCTCAGCCCGTCGCTGCCGGTGGCCGTGATGGCAAAGAGGATGTCGCCAGAGCGCGGCAAGGCACGCGGCAGCAGCAGCTCGACCTCGACGCCAGTGTCGGTCGTGACCAAACCAAAGACCTGGGCTGCGAACTCGGCGCTCAGACCGCCGTCCAGATCGGCAAAGGCGTAGCTCTGGGTGTCGCCAAAGGGCGCGTTCCCGTCCTCGGCGGCGATCCGTGCCACGATGGACCCGGCCACAAGGCCGCGCCCCATCAGCGCCTGATCCACCAGGGTCAGCTGTGCCGCCTGCGGTGTCAGGGCTGCGGTCGCAACCCGCTGGTCGCCAACCTCCAGCGCGTTGACGCCGGACAGCGTGTTGCTGCCAAGGTGCCCGGCGATGGACGCATCACGCATATCGGTGACCACCAGCGCGCCGCTGTCCGTGGTGCTGAACGCCAGATCCGACCACAAGACCCCGTCAAAGCGCGCGATGGCGCCACTGCCCTGCGCCTCGATCAGGTCGTTCCCGGCGCCGCCCTGAATCGTCGCCGCCCCCGAGCCGGTCATGATGATCGTGTCATCGCCCGCGCCTGCGTCGATCAACGCGGCCCCCGCGCCCAGCACCACCGTATCGTTGCCCGCCCCGGCGGACACCACGGCGTCGCCGTCGCCCAGCACGATCACGTCACGCAAGAGGCTGCCGGTCACCGTGTCGTCGCCGCCCAGACCTTGGACAACCGTGCCGCTGGTCAGGGTGATCGTGTCCGCCCCGGTGGTCCCGGTGACGGTGTCGTCCGAGCCGTTGAAATAGATCTCGAACGGCACAAAGGTCGGGAAGTCGCCTTCGGGCGACAGGGTGTCCGTCACCGCCACCCGCAGTTCCAACCACACGGCGGTAAAGAAGCTGGTGTAGTCGGACATGTCGAACAACGCCCCGTCCCATTCGATCATCACATCCGGCAGGTAGTCGGGCAGCGTCATCTCGACCCAGCCGTCCTCGGTCATGGTCAGGCTGGCGGCGATATCCGCCTGCACGCTGCTGACCGGATCG
The DNA here is from genome assembly GCF_900176475.1 of Tropicibacter naphthalenivorans. Taxonomy (GTDB): domain Bacteria; phylum Pseudomonadota; class Alphaproteobacteria; order Rhodobacterales; family Rhodobacteraceae; genus Tropicibacter; species Tropicibacter naphthalenivorans. Next base: position 74,888 of record NZ_FWXX01000005.1, on the reverse strand, counting down.
CTGACGCGCCATTGGTAATCGCTCGCGTAGATGTCCAGCTGCGGCGCAAAGATGCCGTCCACATGCAGCGTCAACGGGTCAAAGCTGTTGGGGTCGGTGACATAGTCAAAGACGTTGAAGCGCAGGGTTGCGTCTTCGTCGACGCTCAGCACCCGGTCGGTGCCGTTCACGACAGGCCGCCCGAGGTTGACCCGGTCAATGCTCAGATCGAAGGTCTGGGTATGGGTCAGCCCGGCGCTGTCCGTCACCTCGATGGCGATCTGCGGCGCAGGCCCATAGGCCAGCAGATCGCTGCCCGCGACCCGCAGCTTATCGCCTTGGATGGTGAACAGCTCCGCCGCCTGCGCCGCGCTGAGCCCCCCCGCCGCATCGACAAAGCGATAGGCAAAGCTTTCGCCCGGGTTGATGTCGCTGGCGCTGAGGCTGGCCCAGACCGTGCCGATGGCCGCGGTCTGGGGCAAGTGATCGGCAAGGGCGTAAGACGCACCGTCCAGCGTGATCTGGTCCAGCCCCTCCAGCGTGTCCGCGCCTTGGGCGCTGTCCACCCAGTAGACGTCGGTATGGGCGTGGGTGACCTGAACGTCGGCAACCGTCAGATCGCCGTAATCGGCGGTGCCGCTGCCGGTGCCGATCAACAGATCGTCGCCCGCGCCACCCCTGACGGTGCCGGCACCGTCTTCCGAACCACCCTGCACGGTGCCCACGCCGTCGCCCAGCTCCAGCCGGTCGTGGCCGTCCGAGCCGATCAGCAGGTCCGCCCCGCCGCCGCCAAGGATCGTGCCCGGCGCGCTCAGGGTCAGGGTCTCGGCCCCGCTGGTGCCGGTCAGCACCGTATCCGCGCCGTCAAAGTTGACCTGCGCCGCGCCGCGATTGGCGGACACACGCCCGTCCTGATCGACAACGCTATAGCCGATGGTGACGCCAAGCCGGTCAAAGCCCCCCTCCCCATCGCTGGTCATCAGCAGATCCTGCCAGACCTGCGGCAAGCTCAGCGACAGCGTGCTGCCGTCAAGGCGCGCCAGCCCGGTACCCGCATCGAACAGCGCGTCGCTCAGCGCCTGTGCCAGTTCGGAAAGATCATAGGTGACGCCCGCCACCTCGACCGTGCCGCCCGCCAGAACGTCGATGCGGGCATAGGGGGCTTGCAGCGTGACCGCGTCGAGGGTCAGCGCCCCCGCCGCGCCCTGCGGCAGGTTCAGGACCGACACCACGTCCAGCGGGTCGGCATCGCTTGCGCCGGTCAGCAGGTCGATGCGCAGCGTGTCGCCTTCGCCGCCGGTCACACGGCCACCGCCCGCCACCGGGGCGTGCAGGTTGGCCGCAGTGATCACAATCGAGCGTTCAAAAACCGTGCTTTGCCCGGTGCTGTCCGTCGCCTCGAACGCCAGATCCAGCGTGTCGCCGTACATCCGCAGGTTTGTCCCCGCCGTGCGCAGATCGAACCCGTCCAGCGTCACAAGGCTTGCCGCCTCAGCCGCGCTTAGCCCGCCCGCGCGGTCGACAATCCGCAAGCTCACCGTGTCGCCAAAGGCGCTGTTCGCATCCACCGGCGTCAGCGTCGCGATCAAATCGCCAAGCGCGCGCGTCTCGGTAAAGCTGTCGACCGAGAGCGTCAGATCGCTCGGGGCCTGCGTCACCGCATCCAAGAGCGCGCCCAAAACGCCGCCGATCTCGACCATCACGTTCTGGAACGGCTGGCCGGACAGCAGCATCAGCGTGTCACTGCCAAAATGGCCCGGAACGCTGGCGTCGCGCAGATCGGTGATGGTGACCGCCTGCGGGTTGCTGGCGTTGATCTGCATCTCGGCAAAGGTCACGCCCTCGTAGGCAATCACATGGCCGCTCGGCGCATCGCCGAAATTCCCAAGGCTGTCGAAGACGATGAACGTGTCGTTCCCCGCCCCGCCGGTCAGCGTCACATGGCCCGCACCAATGTCAAAGATCGTGATCTCGTCATTGCCGGTGCCGCCGTCGATCAGCGCCGTCGCGCCGTCTGTCACATCGACGTAGCGGATGGTGTCATCGCCCGCCCCGCCGGTGTAGTCGCCAGAGGTGCTCCAGTTGAGGATATCGTTGCCCGCGCCCGCATCCACAGTAGCCGCGCCGCTGATCTGGTGCAGCAGGTCGTGCCCGTCGCTGCCCAGCACCGTATCCGCCGCGCCGCTGCCCGCGTAGATGCCCGGCGTGTCCAGCGCGATCCATTCGCTGCCAGTGGTGCCGGTTGCGGCCTGATCCTCGGCGGTGAATTTCAGCTGCTCGAATTGCTGGCCCGACAGCGCGCCAAAGCTGTCCTCGGCGTAATAGCTGACCGTCAGGACCATATCGCTGAGGATCTGCCGCGCCTCGGCAAGCGGCAGGGACGACAGGTAGGTGCCGCCGCTGGCAAAGCTCGCCTCGGTCACAAGGTCCGGCAGGGTCACGACCAGCGTCCCGCCCTGGGTGCTGATCCCGGCCTCGAGCGCTGCGAACAGCGCCGCGCGGGTGACCTGCACCGTGCCGAGGTTCAGCAGCTCTTGGGGGTCGCCCAACGGGGTAAAGTTGCCGAACTGCACAACCTGAACCCGCGCGCCGTCCTGCTGCGAAATCCGCAAGGGAGCTTTCGCGTCACCGTCGGTGTCGTTGCCGATCAGGTCGAACTGCGCCGTGGTGCTTTCGCTGACCGGGGCCCCGGTAAAGTCATCGCCCACCGCCACAGGGATGTGCTGGTTGACCCGGTCGACGGCCATGTCAAAGCTCTGGATCAGGCTGTGACCTGCGGCGTCCGTCGCCTCGATCGCGAAGGTAAAGGCCAGACCGTGGCTCAGCAGATCGCCCGCGCGCAGCAGGCTGCCGCCTTCGATGGTGAACAGGGCCGCGGCCTCGGTCGCCGTCAAGCCCCCCGGCGCATCGACAATGCGCAGGCTGACCGTGTCGCCAAAGGCGGTGTTGGGGTCATAGGCGTGGATCACCGCCGCCACGTCGCCCATCCCGAGGGTCTGAAGCACGTTGTGGGTGGAGAGGCGAATGCTCTGCGGAGAGGCGGAAATGGCATCCGCCACCGCCCCGCGCGCCCCGTTCAGGTCAAACAGCTCGACCCCAGTCAGCAGATCGCTGCCAGAGGCGCCGGTGACGCGGAAACCGCCGCCTTCGGCCACAACAGTCACGTCGTCCCAGCCTTCGGCAAAGAACGCCACGTCGCCGCTGCCCGACCCGCCGATCAGCGTGTCATCGCCGCCCGCGCCGGTCAGGCTGTCATCGCCCGCGCCGCCTTGGAGCGTATCCGCGCCCGCCCCGCCGATCAGCAAATCGTCGCCGTCAAGGCCGCGCAGCTCGGTCGGGCCAGAGCCTGCGCGCAGCACGTCCGCGCCCGCCGTTCCGGTCACCAGCCCCTCTGGGGTCACGGTAAGGCCCAGGTCAAAACTTGCGCTCAGGCCGTCGAGGCCCGTGGCGGTGACCGCGATCAGCAGGCTATCCGGCCCCGCCGCGTAGTCGACACCGCCCTTGGCCACCAGCCATGTGTCCACGCCGTCGGTCTGAAACCCGAACTGCGCCGCCGCCTCGGCCGCGCTCAGGCCGCCCACAGCGTCGGCAAAGGCAAAGCTCTGCACGTCGCCGCGCGCAAGGTCGGCGTCGGTGACCTGCAACAGGCCGATGCGGGTGCCGTCGCTGGCCATGCCCGGCACCACGCTGTCCCCTAGCGTCACGTCGCTGGCGGGGGTGCCGCGCAGCGCGTCGATGGACAGGCGCGCCGAGCGGAACTCGACGAATTCCACACCGCTGAGGGTATCGCTGCCCTCTAGGGTCGTCAGGATCGTGTCCTCGCCGCTGCGCAGGATGGTCACCGCGCTCCAATCGACGTTGTAGCGCGCCACGTCGGCCTCGCCTGCGCCGCCGTCCAGACGGTCGTTGCCCAGCCCGCCGATCAGCGTGTCCTCCCCGGCCCCGCCGAGGATCGTATCATCGCCCGCGCCGCCTTGGATCAGGTCGTCCGCGTCGGTGCCGGTGATCGCGCGGTCCGTCGTGCCTGCGGTCAAGCTTAGGGTGCGCGTCACGCTGAGGCCCGCCATATCGGTGGCGGCCAGCGCAAGGCTCACGCCGCCTTCGATCCGGGCGGCGCTGTCCGCAAGACGGGTGCGCAGCTCGCTCAGGCCATTGGGCAAGACTACGATCTCGAACAGCGCGGCGGCCTGCGCGGCGCTGAGCCCCCCAGCCGCATCGGCAAAGGCAAAGGTGCTGAGATCGCCCAGCGGGGCGTTGCCATCCACCGCGCGCAGGGTGCCGACCACAGCCCCCGCGCCATCGTCCACCGCGCTGGCGCTGAGCGTAATGTCGGTGGGCGCCAGCGGTGTCAGCGCGTCCACCCCCATGTCCGGCGACCAATACAGGCTGCCGTCGATGGTGATATTCGCCCCGCGCACAATGTCGACGCCTTGGTCATCCGCGTCATAGCGGTCGCGCAGGTCGGTGACCTGTATGTCGCCATTCGCAAGGGCGTGGAAACGGAAGTTCTGCCAGCCCTCGTATTGCGCAGCCAGATCAAGGCCGAACTGCCCCACGAAAGTGTCGTTGCCCGCCCCACCCCACGCAAGGTCAGAGCCGCCGGTGCCAAGGAACAGATCGTCGCCATCGCCGCCCAGCAGCGTGCGTCGCCGCCCATCCCGCGCAGGGTGTCGTCGCCGATCCCGCCGGTCAGCGTCTCGGACGCGTCGGTGCCAGTGACCAGCACCCCGCGCTGCACGTCCAGCGCAAAGGTCTTGGAGTAGCTCAGCCCCGCAAGGTCCGTCGCCGTCAGGGTAAAGTCCGCCAGCCCTTCCCAGCGGTCAAAGATGCGGTCCGTGGTGGTGCGCAGCTCATAGCCTGCGTCGGTCTGGACCAGCGCGATGAACAGCTCGGGCGACCAGTTGAGCGTCGCGCGGGCAAGGGTCAGCGTCGCGGAATCGCCAAAGATCGCGTTCACATCGGTGACCGACAGCGTGCCGATCAGCGTGCCTGCGGCGGAAGTGGTCTGCACGCCGTTCGCCGACAGGGTGATGTCGGTGGGCGCCTGGTTCACCGCGTCGGCGACGGCCCCAGTGAAGGACCGGGTGCCGCTGTCGAAGGCGATCTGCTCGACCCCGATCAGCGTGTCGGTGCCAAGGCTCGCCGGGCTGCCAAGGTCGGTGACGGTGTAGCCGCCCGCCACGGCCTCGACCTGCATCTGGGTCCAGTCGGCCTCGAAAACTGCCGTATCCGTGTTCTCGCCGCCGATCAGCGTGTCGTCCCCAGCGCCGCCGCTGAGGGTGTCACGGCCAGTGTCGCCGGACAGGTCGTCGTCGCCGTCCCCGCCGGACAGGCTGTCCGCCCCTTCACCACCGATCAGCGTATCCGCGCCCGCGCCGCCGTCCAGCGTGTCATCGCCGATGCCACCGTCCAGCGTGTCACTCCCCGCAGCGCCCGACAGGCTGTCGTTCCCGGCCTCGCCAAGCACGCTGTCGGCCCCGGCCCCAGCACCCACGGTGTCATTGCCATCCCCGGCGAGGATCAGGTCATCCCCTCCGACGGTGGACAGGAAGGTCAAGTCGCGCAGGTGGATTTCACCCATCTCGACCCAGCCGATCTGCCCGGCCACCAGCATCGGCTGCGACGACGCGCGCTCCGACACCGCTGCCAAAGCCCCGGTCCACAGGTCATGCACATAGACCCGCGTCAGGCCATCGCCCGGGCCGTCATCCGCCCCATCCAGCACAAGGTTGCCCGCCGCGCTTTCAAAGGCGACGTAGCGCCCGTTGTCAGACACCACCGGAGCCCACGCGCCGCCCTCTGCCGCGCCATCAAGGCCGGTCGAGACCAGCGTCACCTGATCATTGGACAGATCGCGCAGATAGACCTGGCGGACGCCATCCTCCTGCGTTTCATAGGCGATCAGCTCCGCGTCGGACGCGTAAGAGAACGCGCCAACCCGGTTGATCAGCGGCGTCAGGGCACCCGTGGTCAGGTCGACCTGCATCATCAGCCCGTTGCCATAGACAAAGACGCCGCTCTGGCCGTCGGCGCTGATCTGCGCCTTTTGCGGCGAGCCAGAGCCGCCCGTCAGCTTGGTCACCGCACCGGTCGTCATGTCGCGCAGGTACAGCTGTTGCGTGCCGTCGCCGGACAGCGTGTTGCTCTGGAACAGGACGCGCTGGCCGTTTGCGCTGAGGCTGCCGGCGCTGCCGCCGGTATCGACCCCGTCCACCATGGCCCCGATCGGCGCATCCACCGACACGATTTCCAGCAAAAGGTTCACCGTATCAAAGCGATAGACCTGCTGGCCGGTGGTGCCAAAGCCCGCGTCGGCAGCGCTGTTGAACAGCACGTAGCGGCCATCGTCCGACACGTCGAGCAGGGTGCTGTCCCCCTCGAGCGCAAAGCCGTAGCGGTCGACGCTGGCCAGCGCCATCTGCCCGCCCGTGGTGCTGACAAAGATGTCGCGCGTCCCGGTGAGCCCCTCGACGGGGCTTTCGCCAAAGGCGTCGGTGGTGGTGGTCAGGACCACGGTGCCACCCGCCAGCACCCGCACGTCCTGCGGATCGGCGGCGGCGGGCGTGTCCAGCCCCAGCGTCAGCACGATGCTATCGGTGTCGGGGCGCGTCTGCTCGGCCCCGGTGTCGGTGATCCGGTCGTCGCCCACGCCGCCAAGGATCGTGTCCGCGCCTGCCCCGCCGTCGATGGTCTCGCCCGTGTCACCCAAGCGCAGAACAGCGCCCGGCAGCGCGGCGCTGCCCACGTCGCCCACAGCAACGGTGTAATGGCTGGTGATCTGGGTGTCGCCCGAGGTCAACACGATCTCCAGCGTCACGTCCTGCCCCGCCACCAGCTTGGACGGGTCGTCCAGCCGCAACTCGCGCCCGTTCAGCGTGACCGCGCCCGGCGGATCGGTGACAGCGATGTCCCAGTCATAGAGCGCGCCATTGAGCGCCCCCGACAGGGTCACGCGCCCCAGCACCGTGCCCTCGGGCATGTCGGTGGCCAGTTGCACCATGCCCGACAGGTCAGAGCCGTCCAGCAGCGCCACCTCTTTGCGGGCGCTGGCGGCGGCCTCGAGGGTGATCAGCTCACCGCGGACCGCGATCACCTCGACCCCGATCAGCGTATCGGTGCCGAAATGCCCCGGCGTGCCCGCGGGACGCAGGTCGGTGACCGTCCAGACGCCGTAGTCATCCAGCGCAAAGCCCATGTCTTCGAGCGCCGCGTCATAGGCCGCGATGTCCTGCCCAACGCCGCCGTAGATCGTGTCATTGCCCGCACCGCCCGACAGCATGTCCGCGCCGCCAAGCCCGCTCAGCAGGTCATCGCCCGCGCCACCGTGCAGCGTGTTCGCCCCCGCGTGGCCGGTCAGCGTGTCATCGCCGCTGGACCCCTGCCCTGCATCCGCGAACAGGTCCAACGTCAGCCGCCGCGCCTCGGTGCCCAGCATCCAGTCGATCTGCGCGATGATATGGTTGCCCGCCTCGACGTTGTTCTCGATCCAGCTGTCGACCACCACGTCGCCCCAGTTGTCGACGTAGTAGACATCCGCGCCGGTGCCGCCTTCCATCCGGTCCGCGCCGGTGCCACCGTCCAGCGTGTCGCTGCCCGCAACGCCGCCCAGCAGCGTGTCCGAACAGCTGGTCGTCAAAGCCAAGCAGTTCGTCCACCGCTTCGCCGGGTTGCAGCACGTCGCCGTTCATCACATCGTCACCCGCGCCGCCATAGATCTGGTCGTCGAACATCCAGCCGTTCAAGGTCTGGTCACCGTCCCCGCCATACAGCGTAAAGTCATCCGGGTAGAACTGGTTCAGCTGGAACAGCGCGTCGGATTTGAACTCGGACCACTCATAGGCGTCGCCCCAGACCGTCACCGGCAGCACCGAGCCAAAGCCAAAGCGGTCCGTCACCTCGACGCCAAACACGAGGATGCCAGAGCCCGCACCGCCCAGCTCGGCCAGCCTGTCCATGCTGTCGACGCTCAGGTGGCCATCGGCGGTCAGGTCGACCAAATCTTCGGCCTGCGCGGCGCTCAGCACGTTGATGTCGGCGCTGCCGACCTGACGCGTGCCCCAGAACCCAAGGCTGTCATCGCCGGGGCCGAAATCCGCCAGCGCGAATATGTGGCTCTCGCCAATGGCAAAGTTGATGTCGTGGACGACCAGATTGCCCAGTTCATAGCCCGCGTCCATGGATTGCGACAGGTAGAGGAAGTCCCAGTCCCGCGCCGGATCGTCGCCAAGGCTGTCCCAGAACGGAAAGACCATGCGCTGTTCGACGCTGCCATCAATGTAGCACGCGATCCCCGCCAGATGCGCCGCCGTGGGCACGATTTCGGCAAAGTCATAGGTGGCGTCGGTGAACTCCACCCGTTCAAAGCCCGACACGGTGTCGGTGCCAAAGCGGTCTGCCACGGTGTCGCGGATCTCGAACATCCCGTCGCCCAGCGCGGTGACCTCGAACTCGGGCTGGGCGGCATCTATGCGCAGCACGTCAAGGCCTTCGCCGCCCTGCAGGGTGTCGTCGCCCTGCCCGCCTTGGATGGTGTCGTTATACTCGGAGCCGACGATCAGGTCGTCGCCGTCGCTGCCGGTGGCCACGGCCCAGTTTTCCAGAACCAGTTTTTCAACGTGCTCGTCCAGCTGCACCGCGCCAGTGGCGGCGAAATACAGCGTGTCATAGCCGCCGCCTGCGGTCTCTTGGATCGCAAAACTCTTGTCGTTGCCGACTTCCCAAATGCGATAGCTGTCGTCGCCCGTGCCGCCCGCGAGGGTCGCGTCATGCTGCGCCCCGTTGAAGTGTTCATCGCTGCGCAGGGTCATCTCGATCAGGTCATTCCCCGCCCCGGTGGTCACCGAAATGGCGTTGATGACATGGGCGCTAAGGTCGGCGGCGCTGGTCAGGGTCAGGTTGATATTGCCAAAGTGCGAATCCACCACCTCGATGTCGTCCAGCGTGATGTCGACGATCTGCGGCAGGTTGTAGCCGGTGTTGCGGTCGTCCAGCACGACCCGGTCGATCTTGGGCCAGGGGGTGCCCTCGGCGATGCCCGACCATTCCTCAAAGTCGGGCGCGCCTTCGAGGTGAAAGCGCCCGTAGCCAAGGATCAGCGTATCCAGACCCTCGCCGCCCGACAGGACGACCTGCGGCCCCAGCGTGCCGTCCCATTGTTCGCCGTCATGCACCACGATCGTGTCGTTGCCGTAATCGCCGTGCAGCTCGGCACTGCCCCACAGCGCGCCTTCGAGGATGTCATCGCCAAAGCCGCCGTGCACCGTCGCCGCGCCATAGGCGGAATAGACGACGTCGTCACCCTGACCGCCATCCACCACATCCGCGCCGCGGATCGCCTCGATGGTTTCGTCGCCAGAGCCGCCGGTCTGCGTGGCGCCAAAGATCGTGTCGTTGCCGCCTTCGCCCAGAACCGTATCGCCCCCGGTGCCGCCGCGCAGAACCGAGCGGACCGAGTTGCCGAGGATGACCACATCGGTGTCATCGGCCTGCACCTCCTGGACCAGCTCATCGGCGATGGTGCGCTCGTAGGCGGTGGTGAACTCGTGCAGGCGGATTTCCTCGAACCCGTTGTTCCCCGCGAGGTCATAAGAGGTGACAATCGTGTCCTCGCCCTCGCCGCCGATCACGTCGGGGTGCTGCCCGCATCCCACGGGACAATCTCGTAGTTGATGTCAAAGTGATAGGTCAGCCCGTTGCTGATGACCTGCACAAAGTCATTGCCCCATCCGGCGTCGATCTGTTCGGTCCCGCTGTGGTCGCTGCCGCCGCCGTAAATCTCGTCGCCGCCGTCGCCGCTGAGGATCGTGTCGTTCCACACGCCGCCGATAATCGTATCGCGCGAGGCGGGGCTTTGGGACAGGTCGGTGACGCGGTCGTCGCTGGTGTGGGCAATCCATTGCCCGGGGATCTGCGCAAAGTTGACCTCTAGCGGGTAAGCGCCAGTGCTGCGCCCGGTGATGTCATAGGCCTCGACCCAGATCACACCCACGCTGGCGGGCGGGTCTTCGGGGTTGTCGGTGGTGCTGAGGTCCTGAATCAGATCAGACCCCGCCTCGGGCAGGCTGTTCAGCGTCAGCGTGCCGGGGCGCGTGGTGCCATCACCGTCGGTGACAAAGCTGAACAGCGCGGTGGCCTCTGCGGCGCTGAGGTTGGTCAGCCCCGCCAGCGCGGGCGTGCCGTCCGGCGCATCGACAAAGCGGTACATCGGCTCGCCATCAAACGGCACGTTGTTGTCGGTGGTCATCACCGAGAACACCGGCACCCCGACCGAGGTGTCCAGAGAGATGACATAGCGCACCAGCTGCGCACCTGTCCCATAGCCCAGCGCGGCGGGATCGCCCAACAGCGCGGCCTCGATGGTGGCGTGGGTGGCGGTAAAGCTGTCCGGCGTCAGCTCTTCGGGCGCCACGGGCAGCAGTTCCACCGGCGTGGCAGAGACCTGCACGCCTTGGTAGTTCAGCTCGATATGCTCGACGCCGTGAACGGCAAAGGTGTAGTCGACAATCTGCCCCGGCGCGACTTCGGCCTGCCCGACCATTTGCAACACGGGCAGGTCGTATTCCGCGACGATCCAGCTTTGGCTGTCGGCATCCCAGCGGGTGACGGTTTCGGTGGCGGTGGCTTCGGTGATCCAGAGGACTTCGTAGTCGACCGGCAGGGTGACGGTATCCCCCCCCTCACCGCCGACAATCACCGTGCGGGTGGTGCCGCCCGTGCCAAGCAGGTGCGTGTCGCTGTCGTTGCCCGTGCCCAGATCGACAAAGACCGACCCCGTGCCGGTGACCGAGTCGTCGCCGCCTTGCGCCAGCAGCTGCACGCCCTGCCCGGTCAGCGCAAAGGCGTTGCCCTGCACAAAGCTGTCGTTTTGCGTGATAACCGTGGTGCCGGTGCCCCCGACGAACAGCTCGGTGTCCGCCTCAAGGAAAACGGTGCGCTCGACATTGGTGATCTGATCCGGGCCAACGGCGGCATTGACGAACAACTCGTCCTGCCCCGCGCCGCCATCGACGCTATCCCCGACCGAGGCAAAGATCGTATCGTCCCCGGCGCCGCCCTTCAGCACGTCATGGGTGCGCGCGTCGTCACCCGCGACCTCCTCGCCCAGCACGTCAGACAGGCTCTGGCCATCGCGGCCCAGTGTCCCGCGTCCGCCAAGGTTCAGGTCGTTGCCAAAGCCGCCGTCGATGGTGTCGCTGGCGGCGTTGCCGATGATATGGTCGGCCCGCGCATCGGTGCTCAGCGAGACTTGGCCAGCAGCGGACAGGTCAATGCGCAGCGTTTCCACCTCGCGCATGTTCATGACGCTGGCGTTATAGGTCAGATCACCTTCGGAGGCGTGGAACCAAACGGTGTCCTCGGCGCCCGCGTCTTCGGCGCTGTCTAGGGCCACGTCGCCGGCGTTGTCGACGATATAAAGGTCACTGCCCAGCCCGCCGCGCATGAAGTCGGCCCCAAGACCGCCGTCCAGCGTGTCATCCAGCCCCGAGGCGACCTGCATCCCGGTGTCCGCATCGGTCACCGTCCGGGTGCCCCGGTCCTCGATGAAGTCGCGGCCCGCGCCGCCTTCGTACAGGTCCGCGCCAGAGCCGCCCATCAGCGTGTCATCGCCCGCCATGCCCCGCAGCGTGTCATCGCCGATCCCGGTCTTGAGCGAGTTGCCCACCGAGTTGCCCTCGACGTACAGATCCTGCCGAACCTCGACCCCAAGGACATAGCTGCGCTCGTAGATCAGCCGCTCGACGTTCTCGCCCTGCCGGGTCGCGCCTTGGGTGATGATCTGCGTGTCATCGCCGCCAAGCGCGTCTTCGATGATGACAGAGCCCAGCGATACATCGCGGTAAAAGTCATCACCGTCGCCGCCCGCCAGCGTGTCATTGCCATCCGAGCCGATCAGCGTGTCGTCACCGGTGCCGCCGTACACCTCGTCATGGCCAGCACCGCTTTCGAGATAATCGTCGCCCGCATCGCCATAGAGCGTGTCATTGTCCACACCGCCGTAAAGCGAGTCATTGCCCTCGCCCCCGGAGAGATAATCGTTCAGACCGGCCCCAACCAAGCTGTCATCGCCACCATAGCCATAGAGCTTGTCGAGCGAGCCGCCGCCGACGATGTCATCGCCGCGCTCGGACCCGTGCACGGTCCATGGCTCGCCGCGAACAAAGCGCCAGCCGAGGTTCTGAAAATTGAGGTTGGAATTCTCGCTGTTGCCATCGTAGGTGGCAATCACGTGTTCAAACTCGGCGTTCTCCTTGCGCAGATCGACGTCGACCCGCGTATACAGCGTATCGTCGCCCTCGCCCGCATAAAGCGTATCGCCGCGGTGCAGGCCATAGAACGCCTGCGCCTGCCAGGTGCCGTAGATCTCGCGGCTCAGGCTGGAGCATCCGAGATGGATTTCTTCGACGAAGTAGAGCTGGGCCACAATGTCCGCGAGCGGATCCACATGAACGATGTCATAGCCCTGATCGGCAAATTCCACGATCACCTTGTCACGGGGACTCGAATAACTCCTCACGCCATAGTGGTAATACACGTCGTCCCCATAGCCACCATAGGCAATTGCGCCCGGGCCGGTAATATGGATCTTGTCGTAATACCACTGGTCGTAGGCCGGCACATATTTATGCGTTGGCACGTGTTGCCAGGTGTAGATCGCGGGCATGTCGATCGTGTCATTGCCCGCTTCGACAATCAGCGTGTCGACCGTGTTTTCATAACCTTTCCCGGCTGTGATCAGGTCATTGCCGGGCCCGCCATTCAGGAAATCCTGAGAGCTGCCCCCCCAAGAGCGTATCGTGGCCATAGCCGCCATAAAGGATGTCACCCCCCCAATCGCCGACAAGCAGGTCGTTGCCATCTCCACCTTCCAGCATGTCGGTTGTGCCGAAGTTCTGTTCGGGAGTCTCGTTGAAGATATAGCGAAACGCCATGATCAGCGCTTCCGTGGCCTTATCGACGGCCATGCCAATGACCACGCCCTTGAGGCTGGCTGTGAACCCCACCTGCGCCACCGAGACGCCGAACTGTACAGCCTCCGAATAGCCTGCATCCAGCAGCGCGTCGGCCGTAGCGCCGGTCGGGTCGTCGTAGAATTGGTAGAACTTATACAGCCCCTCGAATAAGTCGATGGACGAAGACCGGGTATGGGTGATTTCGGTCGATGTCCCGATCACAACGTCAGAGTAGCCCGCGTACAGCATGTCGTTGCCCGCGCCGCCGTCAGGTGATCGGGCCCATCGCCGCCCTCGAGCAGATCGCTCCCGCCGCCGCCCTCGATCGAGTCCTGGTAATGGCCTTCGCCCCCCGAAATCGTGTCGGAGCCGGGCGAGCCAAACAGCCGGTCATTGCCTTTGCCGCCCCAGATGAAGTCAGAGGTGTTGTTGCCGCTCAGCGTGTCGCTGGCCGCACCGCCAAAGATCAGCAGACTCTGACCGCTATACTGGCCGGTAAAATCCTCTTCCCATTCTACCGCGTCGGCCAGGATCCACTGCTTGAAATCCTCGGAGGCTCCTTGGGTTTTGACGATCAAATCGTTCGGGTTGATGATGCCGTTCACGATCGGCAGGGCGCCGGTCGCGGTCGTATCCGCCAAATCAAAGGGGTTGAGCTTGTAAGGCGACTTTTTGTCCTCAAGGGACAGATCCTCGCCGGTGACCAGATTAAGAAAATCCAACAACGTCTCGGCAAACGGCTCAGCGAAGGTCAGCGGGTTCTGGGCACGTTCATTGTTCGCGGCCCAACCTTTGTAGAGGTCTATGAATTTGAGATAATTTTCAGGGTGGGTAAATTCGCCCGAGAGTTGCACTTGATCGCTGGGGGGATCGCTGGACAATTTCTTGGCCCCGAAGAGGTAAAATAATGCCTCTCATCAGTCGTTAATTTTCCGTTAAGTCAACTGGAATCCGCCGGTTTGCACGGAACGTGACGGCACGGATGGACGCCTTGCACGAAAGGCCCACCTTCCAATTTTGGGATGCCTGAAAAAGCGGCGTTTGCCCCCAGATCAAGGGGTTTGGGGCGCGTCACGTCGGGGCCGCCGATCAGGATGCCCTCTCCGATGCCGCCCAGCCGCGTGGTTACGTTGTCACCGCCCAACTGATCGTTCGGCGTTCTGGCAAAGGTGACCACCAGTTCGACAGTCTCGAGGATATTTTCGCGTGCTTTCGCTGTTGAAAAGGGCCGAATGCGTTTCTGTCGCATCGGCCCCGTGGCCCACGCAAAGGCGGGCAAAAGCACCTGACCTTAGCGGCTCTGAAGGGTATTTCTATTTAATTTCAAATGCTTTGTGGTGCGGGTGGAGGGACTTGAACCCCCACGCCTTGCGGCGCCAGAACCTAAATCTGGTGCGTCTACCAATTTCGCCACACCCGCATCCGTCGGGGCCAAAGCCGCCGATGCGCGGTATCTAGCAAAGCTTTGCGGCAGTGGCGAGAGGAAAAATCGTGTTAAATTGAATGCTCTTAAAACCCAAAAAGGACGCGACATTTACCCATTGTTGCCATAATGTGGCAGAAAAACTTGAGGCAGAACAGTACAGGAAGAACGCCCATGGAACCGAAAACGGTCCGGCGTGCACAGGGGGCAATCCGCCCCGCACGTCATGTTGCGCCCGAATCCGCGAAAAACGCATTGATGGCTGGCACCGTCGTGCTGACCTTGGACGGCGCGCTTCCGGTGGAATTCATCAACGAAGGCGACCGCGTCATCACCCGTGACAGCGGCATGGCCGTGGTCAAACAGGTGCGCCGCATTCGCCGCAAACTCCCCGCCGTGGGGATCAAGGCCGGCTCGCTGGGCAATACCCGCCCCGACCGTGACGCGGTTTTCCCGGCGACGCAGGAACTGCTAGTGCGCGACTGGCGGGCGGAAACGCTGTTCGGCGCGTCCCAAGCCTTGGTGCCGGTGGCGCGTCTGGTCGATGGCGAATTCGTCCGCGACCTTGGCGAGGTCGAGATGGAGACGGTGGAACTGGTCTTTGACGCGCCGCACATCCTTTATGCCGACGGGCTAGAGGTCGCCTCGGCCACGCAGGAAATGGCCACAGTATAAGAGAGTGAGGGCGGGACTTCCCCGCCCTTGTCCATTCCGGGGCTAGGCGTTCAGCGCGCGCAAGACTTTGGGCAGCTCTTCGGGCAGATCCTCGGCGATCAGGCCGGGACCAAAGGACAGCGCCGCCTCTACATGCAGCCAAGCGGACAGTTCCGCCGCGGCAAAGGCGGGCACATGCCGCGCCATCAGCCCGCAGATGAACCCCGCCAGCACATCGCCCGCCCCCGCCGTCGCCAGCCAAGGCGCCGACCGCGCGCCATGGGCCGAATGCACCACGCAGGCGCCTGCCGGGTCCGCGATCACCGTGTCCGCCCCCTTGAGCAAGACCACGCAGCCCGCCCGCGCCGCCGCCTCGCGCACCGCGTCCACCTTGGAAAAGGCCGGACCGCTCTCGGCGTCATCCTCCAATCGCTCGGCCAGATCGGGGAACAGGCGCGCGAACTCTCCCATGTGCGGGGTCAGCACCACGTCACCGTGCAGCATATCGAACAACGCCTGCGGCTGGCGCTGAAACCGGGACAAAGCGTCGGCGTCCAGCACCACCGGCAAGCCCGACTGCAAGGCCACCTTGACCAGCTCGGCGGTCGCCTGCGTCAACCCAAGCCCCGGCCCAAGGCACAGCGCCGAGACGCGGTGATCTTCGAGGATCTCGTGCAGCCCGTGCGGGCCGTCCATGCCGCGCAGCATGATAGCGTTCACATGCACCGCGTTTTCGGCCACCGCGCGCAACGGGCAGGCCAGAGTCACCAGCCCCGCGCCGATCCGCAACGCCCCGCGCGCCGCCATCCGGGCCGCGCCGCCTTGGCCGGGCGCACCGCCCAGCACAATCGCATGGCCGCTGTCGTATTTATGGGCGCCGCCCTTGCCGACCTCCAGCGTCGTGGGCGGGGTGACCAATTGCGCGGCCTCGGCGCAGCCTTCGGTCAGCCCGATGTCATGGACAACCAAGCTGCCCGCCTGCTCGGCCCCTTCGGCCAGGACATGCCCCAGCTTGGCGCGGTGAAAGCTGACAGTCAGATCGGCCTGCACGGCCACGCCCTGCCCCAGCACCCGCCCAGAATCCGAGCACACACCGCTGGGCACATCGACGGCCACGGTGCGGGCCCCACCCTCGAACAGCGCTTCGAAC
Source organism: Tropicibacter naphthalenivorans (assembly GCF_900176475.1). Taxonomy (GTDB): domain Bacteria; phylum Pseudomonadota; class Alphaproteobacteria; order Rhodobacterales; family Rhodobacteraceae; genus Tropicibacter; species Tropicibacter naphthalenivorans. The sequence goes on along the minus strand of NZ_FWXX01000005.1, from coordinate 58,732 downwards.
GGCGCGACAGCCTCTGGTGCGATGCCGCGCGTCAGGCCGGTGCCGAACAGCGCGTCGACAAACAGGTCTGGCACCGCGCCGCCGTAATCGGCAACCGCGCCAATCGCGCCCAGCTCTGCCCAGCGGGCGGCATTGGTGCGCGCGTCCGGCGGCAGGCTGTCCACATCGCCCAGCAAATAAACCGACACCGCCCAGCCCCGCGCCGCCAAAAGCCGCGCGATGACAAAGCCATCGCCGCCATTGTTCCCCGGCCCGCACAGAATCACCGCGTCAAAGCGCCCCTCGGACAAGTCCGGCCAATGGGTTAAGATCGACTCAACAACCCCACCCCCGGCCCGTTCCATCAGCTCCAGCCCGGAAACTTTGCCACTTTGAATGGCAGCTTGCTCGATTTCGCGCATTTGCGCCGCTGTCAGCAATTCACTCATAAATCCTCGCGATTCAATTTCGCCCAGTTTGCAGGCGTTTTGCCTATTTTTTAATCACGCCACATTTTTCAGCAGTCTGTAAGCACCTGATCAAAGCCTATCCGATTGTCCCCGCCTCTGAGAAGTGATCTGCCGTCAACAACACGAATGACAGGAGGGCGGAGGCTCATGAAAAAGATCGAAGCCATCATCAAGCCGTTCAAGCTTGATGAAGTTAAAGAAGCGTTACAAGACGCAGGAATCCAAGGCCTGTCTGTGGTCGAAGTCAAAGGCTTTGGCCGTCAGAAAGGCCACACCGAACTGTACCGCGGTGCCGAATACGTCGTCGACTTCCTGCCCAAGGTGAAGATCGAAATCGTGCTGGACGACGACCAGGTCGACGGCGCCATTGACGCCATCGTCGGCGCGGCCAAGACCGACAAGATCGGCGACGGCAAGATTTTCGTCTCGCCCGTCGAACAAGCCATTCGCATCCGCACCGGCGAGTCCGGCTCGGACGCGCTGTAAACCACGCCGAAACATCAAGTTAAGCAACTGAGGGAATAATCCAATGAGCGCAAAAGACCTGCTCAAGAAGATCAAAGACGAGGAAATCGCATACGTCGATATCCGCTTCACTGATCCGCGCGGCAAGCTGCAGCACGTGACCGTGATCGAAAGCGAAGTCGACGAAGACTTCCTCGAAGAAGGCTTCATGTTCGATGGTTCCTCCATCGCTGGCTGGAAATCGATCGAAAACTCGGACATGAAACTCATGCCCGACTGCGACAGCGCCTATGTCGACCCCTTCTACGCCGAGAAAACCATCTGCGTGCACTGCTCGATCGTCGAGCCGGACACCGGCGAAGCCTATGGCCGCGACCCGCGCAGCACCGCCGAAAAGGCGGAAGCCTACCTCAAGTCGTCCGGCATCGGCGACGTGTCCTACTGGGGCCCCGAGGCAGAATTCTTCCTGTTCGACAACGTCCGTTTCGCCAACACCATCAACAAAGTGTCCTACGAAGTGGACGCGGTTGACGCATCGTGGAACACCGACGCCGAGTTCGAAATGGGCAACACCGGCCACCGTCCGGGCCTCAAGGGTGGTTACTTCCCGGTGAACCCGACCGACCACGCGCAGGACATCCGCGGCGAAATGCTGTCGACGATGAAGCGCATCGGCATGAAGGTCGACAAGCACCACCACGAAGTGGCGTCCTGCCAGCACGAGCTGGGCCTGATCTTTGGCACGCTGACCCACCAGGCGGACGAGCTGCAAAAGTACAAGTACGTCATCCACAACGTGGCCGACGCCTACGGCAAGACCGCAACCTTCATGCCCAAGCCGATCTACGGCGACAACGGCACCGGGATGCACTGCAACATGTCGATCTGGAAGGACGGCAAGCCGCTGTTCGCAGGCGACAAATACGCAGATCTCAGCCAGGAAGCGCTGTACTTCATCGGCGGTATCCTCAAGCACGCCAAGTCGCTGAACGCCTTCACCAACCCGTCGACCAACTCGTACAAGCGTCTGATCCCGGGCTTCGAAGCCCCGGTTCTGCGCGCCTACTCGGCACGTAACCGTTCGGGCTGTGTCCGTATTCCGTGGACCGAAAACCCCAAGGCAAAGCGCGTCGAAGCCCGTTTCCCCGATCCCTCGGCGAACCCCTACCTGTGCTTCTCGGCTCTGCTGATGGCTGGCCTCGACGGCATCAAGAACAAGATCGATCCGGGCGAAGCCATGGACAAGAACCTCTACGATCTGCCCGCCGAAGAGCTGGCCGGTATCCCGACGGTTTGCGGCTCGCTGCGTGAAGCTCTCGAAGAGCTCAAGGCAGACATGGATTACCTGCTGGCCGGTGACGTGTTCACCAAGGACCAGATCGAAGGTTACATCGAGCTCAAGATGGAAGAGATCGAAAAGTACGAACACACGCCGCACCCGGTCGAGTTCGGCATGTACTACTCCTGCTAATCCCCCTTGGGATCGCAGACTGGCGGGGCGTCCTTTTGGGCGCCCCGTTTTCGTTTAATGCCCTTTTGGGTGCCCTGCCCGCCCGGTTTACGGCGCGGATATGGCGCACGGCCTTTTGAAGTTACAGGATTTTGCGCAAAATCGCCCCAAAGCGGTCGCGGAGATGCCCCGGTGCGCTGTGAAAACGGGTTAACCGCGCATCACGACCCGCGCACACATCCTTAACGCGTGGCAACAAAGGGCCAAGGCAATGAGCAACTCCTTTCAAGATCGACTGGCCCGGCTGGAACAGACCCACGCGCCCAAAGCCCCCGATCCCCAACCGCAGCCGCAGCCCGAGGTCGCGCCCGATCTGGGTCACGCTCGCCAGAGCAGCGTCTTTACCCCCAAGATCGTGCTGGGCCTCTTGGCGGTGCTGCTGCTGCCAGCCACGGTCATGGGCGGAGCGGTTCTGCTGTCGCATTCCCTACAAGGCGGACAAGCGGTCGCCACCGCCGAGCCAGAGCTTTTGCGCCCCCAAGACGTGAAATCCGCAGAGGATCTGATGCGCATGAACGAAGACATGAAGGCGGGCAAATACTCGGTCGCGCAGATGGCGACGATGATGGACCGCGAAGGCTTTGACACTATGGCGCGCGTCGCCCTGCAAGAGGCCGGGACCGATCAAAAGATGATCGAGTCCATCATGCAGTCCGTGGATGCCGACAAACCGATGGGCCTGCTGGCCGACATCCCGGATGAGTGACGTAAGGTATAGTCGCAGCCTCTAACGTATAGTCGCCCCCCACTCTAAAGCGCGCAAGCGCCCACAGATCAGGGCAAAAACGTGTCAAATCGGGCGTTTCGTGTCAGAAATGCCCGATTTGTTAACCTTTATGGCAGGCTTTGCCCCATTGCGGCACAAAAAGGTTAACGCAGCCCAAGTGTGATCCAGATCACATCTCATTCCTTCCCCAATTGCTGGCCAAAAATTGGTTAACAAAACGGACATCCTAAAAAGGAGACGGGGAAATGAACGCGATGAACACCACCGCAGCACAGCTTATCTTTGACGGCGAGCGCCTTGTGTCCCTGCCGAACATTGCCGATCTGCTCGGCGCTGACCTGCGTGTTCTCGAGGCGGGCCTGACCTCTTTGACGCTGACCGATGGCGCGCTGACCTTTGATCTGGAGCTGGCCTTTGTCGCCCAAGAGACCCTTTTGACCCTGTCTATCCTTGGCAACGACGATGTCGCGACGCTTCAGGCACGGCTGGCACCGATGCTGTATACGCTGGCCAAAACCTTGCCGATCCAGGCGGTTGTCTGGGGCGAAACCGCGCTGCGCATCCCGGCGCAGACCCTTGTCGCGGGCCTTGCCGCCAGCTTTGAGCCCGCCGAGACCGTCACGCCCATCGCCCCCCGCCGCGTGTCCGGCACCAAACCGGCCACCGCCCGCCCGTCCAAAGCCGACCTCGCCCAGATGTTGCCGCAGGTCAACAGCGCCGCCCGCATGGCCGCCGCCAACGACAACGCCGACATGGGCGCGCCGCAATTCGACGCCCACGTTAAGGCTTTTGAAACGTCTCTTCGGGCCACGCTGCTGCGCCCCGCGTCCAAGGCAGAAATCGAAGAAATCCGCGCCGAAGACGGCATCATCCCGATCGAGGCGCGCCTGTCCACCTGGGCCGTCAGCCTGACCGTCGCCACCGTGTCGCTGCCGGTCGCCGCCCCGATCATGGCCTACAACGTGATGCGCGGCGAAGACCTGCGCGCCGCCTCCTTGGCCATGGGGCTGGCCGGGTTCTTTGTCGCCATGGACACCTCGGGGGCTATGGCTGGCATCGCCTCGATGCTGTGATCACAGCTGAGGCTGGTCAGGAATTCCCCCTTGGATCGTGCCGCCCATTGCGGCTAACCTAACCGCAATACTCAACCTCCGGAGAGCCTCATGCGCCGCATTTTATCCGCCCTTTGTTTGTCCCTTCTCGCCGCTGGCCCCGGTTTTGCCGCAAGCTGTGGCAACACTTCCTCTGGCTTCAACGCGTGGAAATCCGAATTCGCCGCCGAAGCCAAAGCCGCCGGCGTCAAGGATCGCGGCATTGGCGCGCTGATGAATGCCAGCTACAGCACGCGCACCATCAACGCCGACCGCAACCAAAAGGGCGTCAAATACAGCTTTGATAAGTTTGTGCAAATCCGCCTCGGCTCGCTGTCCAGTTTCGCCGCGACGGGCAAGAAACGCCTCGCGCGCAACGCTGCCTTTTACGGGTCGTTGGAACAGCGCTACGGCGTCCCGGCGGGCATCTTGATCTCGATCCACGGGATGGAAACCGGGTTTGGCCGCAACATGGGGTCCGAGCCGGTGATCAACTCGATCCTGACCGTCGCCTATGACTGCCGCCGCCCCGGCCTGTTCCGTCCGCACGCCATCGCGGCGCTGCAAATGGTCGACCGCGGGATGCTAAGCCCCAACCAAAAGGGTGCCTACCACGGCGAGCTGGGCCACACCCAGTTCCTGCCCGGCAACGCCATGCGCTTTGGCGTCGATGGCAACGGCGATGGCCGCGTTGACTTTTATAACGAAGCCGACGCGCTGGCCTCGACCGCCAACTACCTGCGCCAGAAGGGCTGGAAAAAGGGGCAACCCTACAGGCAAGGCACCGCGAATTTCCGCGTTCTGAACGAGTGGAACGCCGCAACCGTCTACCAACAAGCGATCGCCGCTGCCGCCGAGCGTATCGACAACTAAGTCCAAAAAGAATCGCGGGTGGTCGCGTATAAAGTGTGACGCGACCGCCACGATGCACGCCTAACGAACAAACGGTAACCAAGGGTTAACCACTTTGTCCGTTTTAGCGGAACATACATTTAAAATTACCAGATTTTGCCCGAATGTAACCAAGATCATCCGGCATACCTGTCCTCAACGCAGACCTCTCGCACGAGGATTTCACCGATGACCTGTACTGAGTATCCCTACGCTGGCCTCATCCTGCCAGACACCCAAGACCTTGATCCGGATCCCTATTTGGACACTGCGGCGCGGGTTGTGGCGCAGCTTGATCCACGTCAGGGGCGCGCACCGCAGCGCGGCAGCAACGCCGTGATGGGCCGGTCCTTGGGCATTCAGGTCATCTCTGAAGAAGACAGCGATTATGGCCCCCGCGTCTTGATCGAGGTCATCACCCGCGCAGGCGGCCTGCCCACCGAAGATCAGGATGAAGCCGCCGCGCAGCTGCTGTCTGCGGTGGTTCTTGCCGCGCTAGAGCATTCGTCCGCCGACATTCTCGAATGGTATTCGCCCGACGTGCTGCTGGACCGCGAAGATTTTATCCGCCTGCGTAGTTATGTGTCGCCGCGCCGCGCCGAACCGGTGGTTCGGTCGGTCGATGAGGTTCTGAACGACGTTCAGCCTGCGCAGGACTACAGCGCCGACGACCATTTGGCCGACGATATTCGCGGCGCGCTCTATCCCGCTGGCGAAGAGGACGAGCGCCCCGCCGTCACCGACCGCCTTGCGCAATACCGCATCCAAACAGCTGAAGTCGAGCCAGAGCAAAGCCGCATGTCCGCTGCCGGATGGCTGCTGACCGGCGCGCTGGCGATCATCAACCTGCCGCTGGCGGTCTTTGTCGGGATCATGAATGGCGGGCGCGGTGTGGACCTGCGTCTGGTCAGTCAGGCGCTGGCCGTGACCGGCCTGTTCACCGTGCTATACCACACGGATAGATTGCATCAGGTGGCCCGCCTCCTGATCCATTAACGCCGCAAGGTCACAAAGGTGTGGATGCCAAAAACCACTGCTCGCGTTTCTGGCAACCTCAGCATCGTTTGACGTTCCGAGCGTAGAAAGGGCGCTGTCGCTGGGTCGATAGGCGCCCTTTCGTCATGTTCAGCCCGCGGTTGGTGCAGGTTCGGATCGTCGTAATACAGGGCGTTGAACCGCCACAAAGGCCGCCCCACCTGCACCCCATCGAACAGGCGCTGCACACGTTTTGCGAGCATTTCGTCATACTCTGCCACTGGCGTGTGGATCCCGATCAAAGGCCGCTTCAGCTTTTCTGACAGCATCCAATTGGCCGGAAAACACAGCACCGCGGCTGTCAGCACATGCGCGTCCCCGTGCTTTTCCAGCAGGCAAAAGTCTTCTTGGACCAGGCGTCCCAGGGTGCCAAGCGGGTCTGTTTCATCCACATCGATCACCGCGCCGTCGGGACGGCGTATCCGCGTGCCGTGCCGGTCGAACCCCGCCGGGAGCGTTTCTTGAACCACGTTCAACAGCTCTTGCGCGGCGGGCACAGCGCCTTCGGTCATGGCCAGAACCGCCTCGCGCGCATCGCGTAGCAACCGCTCTCGTTCTGCCATCTGGGCCGCATAGGCATCGTCGACGATCAACCACTCGGCCAGCGGCAAAGGCTGTATCCCCGGCAGGGCGCGCGGGCTGATGTCATAGGGAATTCTGGACTGCAAAATCATGCGCAAACCCTAGACCTGCGCCGCGCCCCAGGCCACCGCCTTGTCCCGCAAGCGCAAAACCGAAGGCGCGTCCGTGTAGGCCGCAAGCTCTGACAGCGGCACCCACGCCAAATCCAGCGACTCGGATGAGACGCGAAACGCGCGCGACCTCGCCTGGAAAAGGAACCGCACATCGTAATGCAAATGCGCCGGCTCGGCCCCACGGGCCGGAATTTCGTGAATGTCCACGTCCAGCACCTCTGGCCGCAGCAGATCAATGCGCGACAGCCCGGATTCCTCGTAGGCTTCCTTTTGCGCCACAAAGCACGTATCCGCGATCCCGTCGCAGTGCCCGCCCAGTTGCAGCCAGCGATCCAGTTTGCGGTGATGGGTCAGCAGCACCGACACCCCCTCTGGACACAGCACAAAAGCCGAGGCGGTCACATGCCCGCCAATCAAAGCATCCCGCGAAAACGCGCGATCCCCCCACTCTGCGCAAAACGCCCGCAATCGTGCCCATTCTGCCCGGTCGCGATCTGTCTCTACCTCGAAATGCCCAATTTCGTGCATCATCTTCCCCTTACGGCCGCACCACCGCGCGCAGCCCGTGATGGTCCGACCCCAGTTTCGGCATGACCTGCACCGTGCCAGAGCCACTGGTCAGCACATGGTCGATTCCAATCTTGATCAGCGGCAAATCGAACGTCCCCAGCACAGGGCCGATCCGCCGCGCGTCGGTCGCCGCGCCCACACGCGCCACCGTATGCGACCACGCCACCGAATTGAAATCCCCGGCAAGGATCACCGGCCCGGAAATGCGCCTGAGAGCAGGCAAAATCTGATCCACCTGCGCCGCCTGCCCGTGCGGCCAGGGCCAGCTTAGATGCAGGGACACCACCCAGACCGGCCCCTCTGGCAGGTCGACCTGCACCGCCGCGATCCCGTCGCGCTTTGAGCAAAAACCACTGCCGGCCACCACCGGATGGCGGGTCATCACCATCTCTCCCATCCGGCCCAAAGGACAATGAACCGCGTTCACATACCTCTCCAGCCCGGAAAGCATCGCCAGATTCGCCGGTGAGACCTCTTGCAGCGTCAAAAAATCCGGCTCTTCGACACGTACGCGGGACAGCCATTCGGCGCTGTCGGCCCGGTTATGCAGCAGGTTCTGTTGATACAGCACATAGCCCGCCCCCGGCGTGTCAGGCCGCGACGCCCAGACAAAAGCCCCGAGCCAAGCCACCGCCAGCCCGGCCAAGGGCCAGCGGACCCACGCGGGCCAGCCCGTCCAGATCAGAGCCAAGGCAAAGCCGATGACAAACTCGCGCCGGAACACCGCAAGCGAATCGCCCACCGGATGCCACGCGCCGCCATAGGACGCCGCCACCAGCGCGCCCAAAACCACCGCCAAAACCGCCAAGATGTGTCTCATTCGCTCTCACCATCCCGTGACGCGTGTGACAGGTCGCTTGAACCCCGCCGCGCCGCGCCACATTGTTACCCTCTGACCACAAGGACGCCCCATGCCCACCGAACGCATCACCTTTCCCGGCCACGCTGGCCACGATCTGTCCGCCCGGCTCGATTTGCCCAGCGGTCCGCACCTGGCCACCGCTCTCTTTGCGCACTGTTTCACCTGTGGCAAGGACATCCCCGCCGCGCGCCGCATCGCCGGGCGCCTGGCGGCCATGGGGATCGCGGTTTTGCGCTTTGATTTCACCGGCTTGGGGCATTCCAAGGGCGAATTTGCAAACACCACCTTTAGCTCGAACGTCGCCGATTTGCACGCCGCCGCCGACTATCTGGCCGGGCGGGGCATGGCCCCTGACCTGCTGATCGGGCATTCGCTGGGCGGCGCGGCGGTGTTGCGCGCGGCGCGCGATCTGCCCAGCGTCAAGGCGATCACCACCATCGGTGCGCCCTTTGATCCGGGCCATGTGGCGCATAACTTTGGCGATGCCGAACAGGTGATCCGTAACACAGGTGAAGCGCAGGTTAACTTGGGCGGGCGCCCGTTTACCATCCGCAAAGCCTTTCTCGACGATGTGGATGCGCAGGAACTGGCCCCCTCGCTAAAGGATCTGAACCGCGCCCTGCTGGTCTTGCACGCCCCGCACGATTCCATCGTCGATCTGTCGAACGCAACGCGCATCTTCACCGCCGCCAAGCACCCCAAGAGCTTTGTCACGCTGGACGAGGCCGACCACTTGATCACCAATCCGCGCGACGCCGAATATGCCGCCGAGGTGATCGCCGCCTGGGCCTCACGCTATCTGGACCTCAGCCCGCCTGCCCCGCCCATTGGCGCGCCCGAAGGCGTGGTGCGCGTGACCGAGGCGGACGCGGCCGGGTTCTTGCAGGACGTGCAGAACGGCCCCTTTCACCACACGCTGGCGGATGAGCCAGAGGCCTACGGCGGGACCAATCGCGGCATGTCGCCCTATGGGTTCGTGTCGGCGGGGCTGGGGGCTTGTACGTCCATGACGATCCGGATGTACGCGCGGCGCAAGGGCTGGCCGCTGACGGGGATTCGCGTGGATGTGGTGCACGACAAGGTCCATGCGCAGGACGCCAACACGGTGGCCGAGACGCGGATCGACCGCTTTGTCCGGCGGATCACGCTGGAAGGTGATCTAAGCGCCGATCAGCGCGCCCGCCTGCTGGAGATCGCCGACAAATGCCCCGTGCACAAAAGCCTTCAGCACAGCGCGCGGATCGACACCGAACTGGCGTAAAGCTTTGCGTAGAAAAGCAAAAAGGCCGGGACGCGATGCCCGGCCTTTTCGTATTGTCATGCCAGAAAGGCTTAGCCGCGGGCGCGGCCCACCAGCTTCCATGCGGCGGGCAGGATCAGCGCGGCCAGCGCCAGCTTGATCACGTCACCGACGATGAAGGGGGTCAGGCCCCACTGCAGGATGGGCTTGTCCCAGCCGTACAGCATCCCCAGCCAGATCAGGCCCGGCACGTAGATGATGACGTTGCCCAGCAGCATCGCGCCGGCCATTTTCGGCGCCGAGCGGTCCCAGCCCATGCGCGCCAGCATACCCAGCAGGACGGTGGCTGCGACGTAGCCCACGAGGTAGCCGCCGGTGCCGCCCATCATGTACTCGAGGCCGAATTTCTCGGCGGAAGAGCCTGCAAAGACGTCAAAGCCCAGAGCGCCAACCAGCATGTAACCCATGATGGTCGCCAGACCCAGACGCGGGCCGTAGGCTGCGCCCATCGCCAGCACGGCGAAGGTGCCCATGGTGATCGGCACGGGCCACATCGGCACCTTGATCTTGGCGGCCACGGCCAGAACGGCGATGCCAAGAACGACCAGAGCGGCCTGTTTGACGCGCAGCGCGGCGCCTTCGGTCGCGCCGAACGCTTCGACCAGCACGTTACGATTCATCGTGAGGTTCATAGGGTCCCCCTAATTCTCAAAAACCTGTTCGCCCTGTTTGTGCCTTAAGCCCCTGTTCATCGCAAGCCTGCTTGCGCTCGCGGTGCTTGATAAATTTGCAAAATCGGCCTTAGCTAATGCAAAAGTCGGAGGGTTTGCCATGTCGGACGCGCGCCGCGCCCATTGGGACCGGATGTATGCCAGCCGCCCAGAGGGGAACTTTGGCTGGACGGAACACGCGCCGGAGGCGTCCCTGGCGTTGATCGGAACGCTGGAGCTGCCCTTCGATACGGCGGTGATCGACATTGGCAGCGGGCTGTCCGCCCTGCCCCTTGCGCTGCTGGCGGCGGGATTGGGCGATGTGACCTGTCTGGACATCTCGGGCGAGGCGGTGGCGCGGGCCAAGGCACAGCTGGGCCACGCCGGGGACGCGGTGACTTGGATCGCGGCGGATGTGACCGAGTGGCACCCGGCGCGCAGCTATGATCTGTGGCACGACCGGGCGGTGTTTCACTTTCTGACCACGCCAGAGGGGCGCAAGGCCTATATCGACCGGCTGGCCATGGCCTTGGAGCCCGGTGCGCACGCGGTGATCGCGAGCTTTGCGGCAGATGGCCCGCAGACCTGCGCGCGCCTGCCGGTGCAGCGCTATTCCCCCGCCCTACTGGCGCAGACGCTGGGGCCGCGCTTTGCGCTGGTGCAAAGCTTGCGGCACGTCCACATGACCCCCGGCGGGGAGGCGCAGCCCTATCAGTACAGCCTGTTTCGGCGAAACTGACCCATCCCAGTCTCTGCCCCCCACGCCAAGCCGCAAACGTAAAAAGGCGACCCGAGGGCCGCCCTTTTCGTATCATAATATCTGGCCAGATCAGTCGATCTTGGGCAGCAGCGCGCCGATCGAGTCCTTGGCGTCGCCGTAGTACATGCGGGTGTTCTCTTTGTAGAACAGCGGGTTCTCGATGCCCGAGTAGCCCGTGCCCTGGCCGCGCTTGGACACGAAGACCTGCTTGGCTTTCCACACTTCGAGAACCGGCATCCCCGCGATGGGCGAGTTCGGGTCGTCCTGCGCCGCCGGGTTCACGATGTCGTTCGACCCGATCACGATGACCACATCCGTTTCCGGGAAGTCTTCGTTGATCTCGTCCATTTCCAGAACGATGTCGTAGGGCACCTTGGCCTCTGCGAGCAGCACGTTCATGTGACCGGGCAGACGGCCCGCCACCGGGTGGATCGCAAAGCGGACTTCCTTGCCCTTGGCGCGCAGCTTGCGGGTCAGTTCCGCGACGTTCTGCTGCGCCTGAGCGACCGCCATGCCGTAACCCGGCACGATGATGACGCTGTCGGCTTCGTCCAGCGCGTTTGCCACGCCGTCCACGTCGATCGCCACCTGTTCGCCTTCGACTTCCATCTGCGGGCCTGCTGCGCCGCCGAAGCCGCCGAGGATCACCGAGATGAACGACCGGTTCATCGCCTTACACATGATGTAGGACAGGATCGCCCCCGAGGAACCGACCAGCGCGCCGACCACGATCAGCAGATCGTTGCCGAGGCTGAAGCCGATGGCCGAAGCGGCCCACCCCGAGTAGGAGTTCAGCATCGACACAACCACCGGCATGTCGGCACCGCCGATGCCCATGATCAGGTGATAACCGATAAAGAACGCCAGCAGCGACATCACGATCAGCGTCCAGCCCGCGCCGGTGGTCATGTAGATCACCAGCAGGATCAGCGACAGGATCGCCGCGCCCGCGTTCAGGAAGTGACCGCCCGGCAGCTTTTTCGCCGCCGAGGTGACCTTGCCCGCCAGCTTGCCAAAGGCAATGACAGAACCGGTGAAGGTCACCGCACCGATGAACACGCCAAGGAAGACTTCGACCTTGAGGATGTTCAGCTCGACGTTGGTTTTGTGCGCGACCTTGGCGGCAAAGCCGTCAACGCCCTGCTCGTGCAGCCAGCTTTCCAGACCGGTGCCGGTCAGGCTGGCCGGGGCCGCCGCGATCAGATCCGCCACGCGGTTCATTTCCAGCTCGGCGTTGTAGCCGATGAACACAGCCGCCAGACCCACAAAGGAGTGCAGCGCCGCGACCAGCTGGGGCATCTCGGTCATTTCGACCTTTTTGGCCAGGAACTGACCAATGCCCGCGCCGACGATCATGACCAGCACGACCACCACATAGGCACCCATGCCGGGGCCAAAGAAGGTGGCGAACACGGCCGCCGCCATGCCCACGATGCCGTACCACACCGCGCGCTTTGCGCTTTCCTGACCGGACAGGCCGCCCAGCGACAGGATAAAGAGGATGGCCGCCGCAATGTAGGCGGCGGAAACGATTCCAATGCTCATAAGTCTTTCCCCCGCTTACGATTTCTGGAACATGGCGAGCATACGGCGCGTCACCATGAAGCCGCCGACGATGTTGATCGTCGCGATCAGGATCGAGATGGCGGACAGCAACATGACCAGCCAGCTGCCAGAGCCGACCTGCAACAGCGCGCCAAGGATGATGATCCCCGAGATTGCGTTGGTCACGGCCATCAGCGGCGTGTGCAGCGAGTGCGACACGTTCCAGATGACCTGGAAACCGACGAAACACGCCAGAGCGAACACGATGAAGTGCTGCATGAAGCTGGCCGGAGCGAACGCGCCGATGATCAGCATGACAGCCGCGCCCACCGCCAGCAGGGTGACCTGGCTCTTGGTTTGCGCTTTGAACGCCGCGATTTCCTGCGCGCGCTTTTCTTCGGCGGTCAGCTCTTTGGGCTTTTCTTTCTTCTGCGCCGCGATGGCAGCCACTTTGGGCGGCGGCGGCGGGAAGGTGATTTCGCCCTGATAGGTGACGGTCGCGCCACGGATGACGTCGTCTTCCATGTTGTGGTTGATCTGGCCGTCCTTTTCGGGGGTCAGGTCAGCCATCATGTGACGGATGTTCGTCGCATACAGCGTCGAGGACTGCGCCGCCATGCGCGACGGGAAGTCCGTGTAGCCGATGATGGTGACGCCGTTGTCGGTCACGACCTTCTCGTCCATCACGGTGCCTTCGACGTTGCCGCCTTTTTCCGCCGCGAGGTCAACGATCACCGAGCCCGGCTTCATCGCTTTGACCATGTCCTCGAGCCACAGCTTGGGGGCTTCGCGGTTGGGGATCAGCGCGGTGGTGATGACAATGTCGATCTCGGGGGCCAGTTCGCGGAACTTGGCCAGCTGCGCTTCGCGGAACTCAGGCGAGGAGACAGAGGCGTAACCGCCGGTGGCTGCGCCGTCCTGCTGTTCCTCTTCGAAGTCCAGATAGACGAACTCTGCGCCCATGGATTCGACCTGCTCGGCCACTTCGGGGCGCACGTCGAACGCATAGGTGATCGCGCCCAGCGAGGTGGAGGTACCGATCGCGGCCAGACCAGCCACACCCGCACCGACGACCAGAACCTTGGCCGGGGGCACCTTGCCCGCAGCGGTGATCTGACCGGTGAAGAAGCGGCCAAAGTTGTTGCCGGCTTCGATCACGGCACGGTAGCCGGCGATGTTCGCCATCGACGACAGCGCGTCCATTTTCTGCGCGCGCGAAATACGCGGCACCATTTCCATGGCGATCACGTTGGCGCCTTTGGCCTTGGCCTGCTCCAGACCTTCGGTGTTGCCACCGGGGTTGAAGAAGGTGATCAAGGTTTTGTCGGCGGTCAGCTTGTCCAGCTCTGCCGAGGTCGGGATACGCACCTTTGCGATGATATCCACGGCGCTCCACAGCGCGTCTGCCGAGCCGAGAACTTCGACCCCGGCTGCCTCATAGTCGGCGTCTGCAAAGCCCGCTTGCGCGCCTGCACCCGTCTCGATTGCACACTCATAGCCCAGCTTTTGCAGCTGGCGTGCCGAGTCCGGCGTCATGGCCACACGGGCTTCGCCTTTCTCGACCTCTTTGGGCGTCCCTATTTTCAACGTCCATCCCCCTTTGTCAGGAAAAGTCAAAAACGCCCGCAGAACGGGCGCATTGCGAATTGGTCTACCTTGCTGACCTAGCGATCACAAGTTGTGCGCCCGTCTAGATCACAAAGAGACCGGAGTTTAAACCCACCTTCTCGTTTGTTGCGCATATCGTGTATACTCGGCAACAAACTTTCGCCTTAAACGATCCTCTTCTGGCTCGATAAAGCGCTTTTCGATGACCCAGACAAAGATCGGGATCAGTGGTAGCGCAAGCACCGCGTCCCAATAGAGGATCATTCCGGTCAAGATCATCGAATCGCCCAAGTAAATCGGGTTGCGCGAGCGTTTGAAGATGCCGCTGGTGACGATCCTGTCCGCCGTGCGGTGCGGAATCACCGTGGTGCGGTGGCGGCGCATTTCAAAGATCGCAAGGGCCATCAGGATCAGCCCACCCCCGACCAAAATCCCCCCCAGCAGGTCCGCCCAGACCGGGCCAAAGCCGCCCATGGGGTGATAAGTCTTTTGCCACCACGCCGCCGATAGGAAAGCCAACAGCCACACCGGCGGCATGTCGATCCATTTGAGCATTGTCTCTCTCCTGCCCGTTCTGGGCGATGATTCACCTGGCCTTTGGTTCAGACCTTAAGATCCGGTTAACCCGGATGATAGGCTCCGTTTTCGCGCCAGCCAAGGATTCCGGTCTGCAAGACCACCACATTGTCGTGCCCGAGCAGCCGCGCCGCAAAGGTCGCCTGCGCCGACAAGCTGCCGGTATTGCAGAACAAAACGACTTTGCCGGTGGTCGGCAGCTCGTCCAGGCGCCCCGGCACCTCGCGCCATTCCATGTGGATCGCGCCGGGGATGGTGCCTGCGGCAAATTGCGCCGCGTCGCGGGTGTCGACGAAGGTGATGTCGGCCCAAACGTCCTCGGTCAGTTGCTCGGGGACGATGATGCCCGAGTCGTAGGGTTCGAATTCGATGTAGCCGGTGATCTCGTCCACGAGGTCTTGGGCCGCCAGAGGGGCCGCGAGGATGGCGGTTATGGCGGCGGCGATGAAGGGGGTGCGCATGGGTCTGGGTGTCCTGTGTGTGAAAATGTGGGCCTGGGGTCTAGCGGGCTTGGGTTAGCTTTCGGTTGCCTTGCCTGCGCACTCGTCCGCCCTGATGGGCGGCCTCGTTTTTTTGTTTGGTGCGCAAACATGACCTTGCCGCCGGGCGTTGCGTGAAGGCCCTCACTGTGCGGCTGTCACGTTTGCTACGCAAACATGACCTTGCCGCCGGAATAACGAGGCCTTCGCCTCGTTATTCCCACTCCATCTCCTCAAACACCCTGCCGGCGTTCTTGGTCGCCAACTCCTCGAAGGTATCCAGATAGGCCCAGGCCGACTGGTCCACGTAATAGGCACTGCCCAGATCGCCGCCCTCGTCGATATGCGCGCCGATCTTGGCCCTCAGGTCGTGCAGGTAGCCCACTGTCTCGCGCGTCACCATCTCCATCGAGGTCGGATGGCCATGCCCCGGCACCACGTAAGTCGCGCCCAGATCGGTGAACGGGCCTTCGAAGGTCTCGATCCAGCAGGAGGTGCAGGTGCCTTCAAAGATCGGCGGCATCCGTTCGTGAAAGGCAATGTCCCCCGCGATCACAACGCTTTTGGACGGGATCCACACCTGCACATCCCCGGGATCATGCGCCGGGCCAAGGTGCAGCACCTCGACCGTCAGATCGCCCATCTCGACCACGTATGTATCGTCAAAGGACAGGTTGGGGATCACCATCCGCGTCCCCTCGGCCTTGTCACGATTATAGCGCTGCATCCCCATCAGGATGAAATCGCCGTCTTGCTCCAGCACCTCGATGGCGTCCGCATGGGCGAGGATATCCACACCCTGATCGGCCCAGTACGAGTTGCCCAGCGCCGCGTGCCCCTGCCCGTTCTCGTTGATCACCAGACGCACCGGCTGATCGGTCACCGCCTTGATCTCTTCGTGCAAGGCCTGCGCCAGCCGCGCCGAGGCCCCGCCGTTCACCACGATCACCCCGTCCCCCGTGACGATGAACGACAGGTTGTTGTTGTGGCCAGAGTTCTCATAGGTCGGCGGCGCGGTCGCCCCGATCGCGCTATAGACGCCCGGCAGCCACTCCACTGGCTTCGAATACAGCTCGGACTGCGGATACTGATCCGCGATGTCTTCGCTGGCCACAGCCATGCCACAGGCCAAACTGCCCAGCAGCGCCACAATTGCCGTCCGTACCATGGTGATCCTCCCCTTATATACGCGCACACATTCGCATACGTGAATTCCATACGCAAGAACCCTTGCGCGACAGGCCCCGCCCGCTACGCTGCCCCAAAACAGGGAGGATACCATGCTCAACGGCAAACACGCGCTGGTCACCGGCGGCGGCACCGGGATCGGCCTCGCCATCGCGCAGGCACTGGCGGCACAGGGCGCAACCGTCACCATCACCGGCCGCCGCCTGTCGAAACTGCAAGAGGCCGAGGCGGCCCACATCCACCCGTTGGAGATGGACGTCCAGTCTGAGGATTCCGTCACCCAAGGCATCGCCAGCGCCGTCGCCGCCCGCGGCCCCATCCAGATCTGCGTGCCCAACGCAGGCATCGCCGAAGGCCGCGCGATCCTGAAAACCGACCTCGCGTTCTGGCGCAACATGATGGCGACCAACCTCGACGGGGCCTTTTTGACGATCCGCGAGTCGCTCAAATCCATGACCACCACCGACTGGGGCCGGGTCATCGCCGTCAGCTCCATCGCCGGGGTCAAGGGCCTGAAAGGCGCGCCCACCTACACCGCGTCAAAGCACGCGCTGTTGGGGCTTATCCGCGCGCTCGCCGCCGATTATGCCACCAAGCCCTACACCTTCAACGCGCTCTGCCCCGCCTATGTCGACACCGACATCGTCAGCCGCAACGTCGATAGCATCATGGCCCGCACCGGCATGGACAAAGACGCCGCCCGCGATCTCATGGTTGGCGTCAACCCCCATGGCCGCCTCATCACCCCCGCCGAAGTCGCCGAGGCCGCGCTGTTCCTGTGCGGTGAAAACTCTGGAAGTCTGAACGGTCAGGCGCTACAGATCGCCGGAGGAGAAGTCTGAGATGCGTTACACCTGCCGCCGCCCCGATCCGCCGACGCGCGGGCGCTTTGGATTGATGTAACCCCGTCCCTCTGCGGCGGGGCCCAACCCCACGCGCGCATAGGACACTGAAATGACTGACTTTAGCAAAACCCGCGACCTCTTTGATCTGCCAAAGGGGGTGACCTACCTCGACGGCAACTCGCTTGGGCCACTGCCCAAGGCCACCCCCGCCCGGATGCAGAAAATGCTGACCGAGGAATGGGGCCACCACCTGATCGGCGCATGGAACGCCTGCGACTGGATGGCCCTGCCGGGGCACTTGGGCGACCGCATTGGCCGCCTGATCGGGGCCGAGGCAGGCCAAACGGTCATCGGCGATACCCTGTCGATCAAGGTCTTTCAGGCGCTCGCCGCCGCGCTGAAACTGAACCCGACCCGCAAGGTCATCCTCTCCGACAGCGGCAACTTCCCCTCGGACCTCTACATGGCCCAAGGGCTGGTCCAGCTGCTCGGCCAGGACTACGAACTGCGCGTCGTCGCCCCCGAAGAGGTCGAGACCAACATCACCGATGAGATCGCCGTGACACTCATCACAGAGGTCGACTACCGCACCGGCCGCCGCCACGACATGCCAAGCCTCACCGCCAAGGCCCACGCAAACGGCGCGCTCGCGATCTGGGACCTCGCCCACTCCGCCGGGGCCTTTGCCCCCGATGTGGCCGCAGGGGGCGCCGACTTCGCCGTGGGCTGCACCTATAAATACCTCAACGCCGGCCCCGGCGCGCCCGCCTTTATCTACGTCGCCCCGCGCCATGCCGATCATGCCGAACCGGCGCTGGCAGGCTGGCTGGGTCACGACGCGCCTTTCGACTTTGACCAGGCCTACCGCCCCGCCCCCGGCGTCACCCGGATGCGCGTCGGCACCCCGCCGGTGCTGCAAATGGCGGCGCTGGACGCGGCGCTCGACATCTGGGACACCGTCGACATGGAGGCCCTGCGCGCCCGGTCCCTAGAACTCACCGACCGCTTCATTGCAGCCGTCGAAAGCACCTGCCCAGACCTCACCCTCGCGACCCCGCGCGAGCACGCCCAGCGCGGCAGCCAGGTCTCCTTCCGCCACCCGCAGGGCTACGCGATCATGCAGGCGCTCATCGCACAGCGCGTCATCGGCGACTTCCGCGCCCCCGACATCCTGCGCTTTGGCTTCACCCCGCTCTACACCACCGACGCAGACGTCGACCACGCCGCCACAACACTGGCGACAATCCTCGACCAACGCCTGTGGGACACGCCAGAGTTCCAAGCCCGCAAAGCCGTCACCTAAGCTTTCTTCTCTTTAAAAATATCCTGGGGGGAGCCCTCCGGGCGGGGGGCAAAGCCCCCCTCCTCTCAAAGTGCACATCTTCGGTGTGACGCTCCCCTACAAACATTCCCGGTTCAAACCGGCCCGCCTGGACAAACCCACATGACCCACAAACCCTACAACCCCGAAACCGAAGGCGCGCAGATGTCCTTTGCGCAGGACATGTCCTACACGGACTACCTGCACCTCGACCCGATCCTCAGCGCCCAGCACCCGCTCAGCGCCGCCGAGGACGAGCTGCTGTTCATCATCCAGCACCAAACCTCGGAACTCTGGATGAAACTCGCCCTGCACGAACTCGGCAAAGCCCGCACGCTCCTGCAATCCCCCGACGCCCGCCAGGCGTTCAAAGGCCTCTCTCGCGTCGCCCGCATTTTTGAACAACTCAACGGCGCGTGGGACGTGCTGCGCACCATGACGCCGTCGGATTACACCGCCTTTCGCGACGCGCTGGGGCAATCCTCGGGCTTCCAGAGCTTTCAATACCGGATGATCGAATTCACCCTCGGCAACCGCAACGCCGCGATGATCCGCCCCCACGCGCACCGCCCCGACCTGGCCCAGCAACTAGAACACGAACTCACGCAGCCCTCGCTCTACGATGTCGCCTGCCAGCGCCTCTCTGCCGCCACAGGCGTCCAAATCCCAGCCAGAAACCGCGCCGAACCGCACGCCCCGGACCAACAGCTCCAAGACGCATGGCGCAAGGTCTACGAGGACCCCGCCCGCTACTGGGACCTTTACGAGCTGGCCGAAAAGCTCGTCGACCTCGAAGACTACTTCCGCCGTTGGCGCTTTAACCACCTGACCACCGTCGAACGGGTCATCGGCCTCAAACGCGGCACCGGCGGCACCGGCGGCGCGCCCTACCTCAAACGGATGCTCGAAACAGAGCTTTTCCCCGACCTGTGGCACCTGCGCACCGCGCTTTGACGCCGCGCCAAGGGCGGCGCGGCCTTGCCCCCGCCGCCCAACGTGCCACAATAGGAAGAAACGCTGATCCGTCACCTTCCGGAGTCCTCTATGCCCACCACCCTCACCGTGAATGGCCAAACCCATGACATTGACCTGCCCGGCGACGTGCCGCTGCTCTGGGCGTTGCGCGATGCGCTGAACCTGACCGGCACCAAATACGGCTGCGGCGTCGCTTCTTGCGGGGCCTGCACCGTGCAGATCGACGGCCAAGCGGTGCGCTCCTGCCAAGTGGCGATCGAGGATGTGGACGGCGAGGTTACCACCATCGAAGGTCTCGGCACCCCGGACGCCCTGCACCGGTTGCAAAAGGCGTGGATCGACCACCAGGTGGCGCAATGCGGCTACTGCCAGTCGGGTCAGATCATGCAGGCCGCCGCCCTTCTGGCCGAGGCCCCCGACCCCACGGACGCGCAGATCGACGCCGCCATGTCCGGCAACCTGTGCCGCTGCGGCACCTACCCGCGCATCCGCGCCGCCATCAAATCCGCCGCAAAGGGGGCCTGATCCATGGCAAGCATCGGTAAAATCGCCCGCCGCACCTTCCTTTTCGGCGCCGTGGCCGTGGTCGGCGGGGCCGCTTTTGGCACCTATGTCGTCACCAAACCCGCGCCCAATCCCTTGAACCCTCAGGACGGCGCGCTGAACGCCTTTGTCGTCATCAACGGTGACGGCATCACCCTGATCGCCCCCCGCGCTGAAATGGGCCAGGGCACCCAGACCACCTGGGCCGCCCTGATTGCCGAAGAACTGGACGTCACGCTGGATCAGGTCACCATCCTGCACGGCCCCCCGGCGCAGGCCTATTTCAACAGCGCCCTCATGTCCGAGGCACTGCCGAACAAGGGCTATGACGCCTCCGCCTTTGAACATTCGCTGGGCGAAGTCATGGGCCAACTGGGCAAGGTCTTTTCCCTGCAAGTCACCGGCGGCTCCACCGCCATGAAGGACGGTTTTGAACGGATGCGCCACACCGGCGCCGCCGCCCGCGAAATGCTCAAATCCGCCGCCGCCAAACGTCTGGACGTGCCCGCGCGCGATCTGACCACCAAGGCCGGGATGGTCATCGCCCCCGATGGCACGGAAATCGCCTATACCGACCTCGCCGCCGAAGCGGTGAATGAAAAGCCGGGTAAAATCCACCTGCGCGACCGGTCCGAGTGGACGATCCTTGGCCAGACCCAGCCGCGCTTTGATATTCCCGGCAAATCCACCGGCACCGCGCAATTCGCCATCGACACCCGCCTGCCGGGGATGAAATTCGCCGCCGTGCGCCGCGCGCCGACCCGCGCCGGGATGCGCAGCTATGACGATTTTGAGGCGCGCCGCGCCCCCGGTGTCGACAAGGTCGTGGATCTGGGCGACGGTCTGGCGGTGATCGCCAACAACACATGGACCGCCATGAAGGTGCTGGAATCCATCCCCGTCGAATGGGAAGAGTCCACCCACCCCGCCACCACCGCCGAGATGTTCAAAGCCATCGAGGACAGCTTTCTGGGCGAACAAGACAGCCAGATGCGGGACGACGGCGATGTGAACAAGGTTCAGAACACCGTTCACGCCGAATACCGCGCGCCCTTCCTCGCCCACGCCACGATGGAGCCGATGTCCACAACCGCTTGGTTCGATGGGACAAAACTGCGAATCTGGACGGGGAACCAAGGCCCGACCTTCCTGCGCACCGCCTGCGCCGACGTGGCGGGCATCGACGAGGCCGACGTCGAGGTAAACGTCACCCTCATGGGCGGGGGCTTTGGCCGCCGGGGCGAGTTTGACTACGCCGTGATCGCCACCAAGGTCGCCAAGGCCATGCCCGGCACCCCCATCAACGTGGTCTGGTCGCGCGAAGAGGACATGACCCACGACTTCTACCGCCCCGCCGCCATTGGGCGGTTCAGCGGCGCGGTGGAGAACGGCAAACCGGTGTCCATCGACGCGCAAATCGCCTCTCCCGCGGTGTCTGCGCAGGCCTTGGAACGCTGGATGGGCACCGCCCCCGGTGGCCCCGACCGCGCCATCGTCGACGGCAGTTTCAACCAGCCCTACGGCGTACCGAACTACTGCGTGACCGGCTTTGCCACCTCTGTCACGCCGCCCGTCGGGTTCTGGCGCGCGGTCGGGACCAGCTTTAACGGCTTCTTCCACGAAAGCTTTATGGACGAACTGGCGCACGCCGCCGGGGCCGACCCCATGCAGATGCGGCTGGACCTGACCCGCGACGAATGGCTGCCGGCCTTTTACTGTCTCGAAGCGGTGCGCGACATGTGCAATTGGACCGGCGAAACGCCCGAAGGCGTGGGCCGTGGCCTTGCGCTGACCTATGCCTTTGGCACGCCGGTCGCCATGGTGATCGAGGTGCAGGATCAGGACGGGGCCATCCGCCTGACCAACGCGTGGATCGCCGCCGACCCCGGCGTCGCGCTGGACCCCGGCAATATCGAGGCGCAGCTGACCGGGGCCATGGTCTATGGCCTGTCCGCCGCCATGGGCGAAGAGATCACCTTTGCGAACGGCGCGGTCGAGCAGCTGAACTTCCCCGACTATGAGCCTTTGCGCATGTCGCAAATGCCCAACACGCAGGTGACGATCCTCGAAAACCAAGAGCGCATCGGCGGCATCGGCGAGGTCGCCACGCCCCCCGCCGCCCCGGCGCTGGCCAACGCATTGTTCGACCTGACGGGACAACGCGTTCGCGAGTTGCCGCTGAATAAGGTCTTTACCTTCGCCATTTAAGCGAATCGCGAAACAGACGAACTGTGCACAATCCGGGGCCGCTTTTGCGCTTTATCCACAAAGCCAAAACGCGGCCCCGCTGCGTTCAAGGCCCAAAATCGCGCCTTAAACCCCTTATATTCAAAGCTTTATACCTGAAACGCCCGGTTTCGTGCGGCAAATGCCACCGTTTCCAAACGGGGTAATTTACCTCAATTCTGCCTTAATTGTTCCCGATCTCCGCCCCGCTCGCACTGTAGCCATATTGGAAACGGCCCAAACGGCCATTCGAGCAGCACGCCCAACAGACCGAAAACGGCAGGGCCAAGGGGAAGACAGGAGAGACAGATATGCCCAACGGTTATCTCGTCACATTGGGGGACGGCAATCTCGATCCCAATGATGTCATCTCTGGCGGCGTTATCTTTTTCGACACGCAGCAAGTCCTTGGCAACGGCACTTGGGAATGGTCCGGCACGTGGTCCGGCCAAACCTTTACCAACGAACAAGAGCCGGGCAGCTACCAGCTGGGCACCGATGGCAACGTCTACTTCGTGCCGGATTTCGGCACGGTGGACACGCTCACCAGCGCCACGGTCATCAGCGCGCCTGCCTACGCCGTGCCGCCCGATGGCTTTGTCGATGGCACCGCAGGCGCGGACGTCATCAACCCCGGCTACGTGGACAACACCAACGACACCGTCGACGGCACCGGGGCGGACAACATCCGCGCAGGCGGCGGCGACGACACGGTCACCGCAGGCGAAGGCAGCGACACGGTCGACGGCGGCGACGGCAACGACCTGATCTATGGCGACTACGGCAATTACGACCCCGCCCCCATCGCGGGCGACCTGAACTGGAACCTGCAAGGCCCAGACAACGCGAACCTCGCGGGGGGCTTTACCCAAGACACCGGCGCGATCGACGTCACCTTTGGATTTACCGACGATGGGAACCCGGCTGACGGCACCGACGCCTCGACCGCCGAAGTGGACACCGCCACCGCCAACTACGCCGCGGGCGGGTATAACCCCAACTCGTCCCTGTTCCTTTATGGTCAGGGCGCGGGCGACACCTCCACCGCGACGCTGAGCTTTGCCGCCTCGGCGGGCAGCGACGTGGCGGATGAGGTCACCAACGTCAACTTCCGCATCAACGACATCGACTGGGGCGCGGGCAACCACACCGACCTTGTCACCGTCAACGCCTATGACGCAGACGGCAACCCCGTCACCGTCACCCTGACCCCGGCGGGCGGCGACACCGTCAGCGGCAACACCATCACCGCCAACGAGGTGGAAAACGCCACCAACGATGCCGACGGCTCTGTCCTTGTGCAAATCGCAGGCCCGGTGTCCAGCATCGAGATCATCTACGCCAACCTGCAAGCGAACACCCAAGGCATCTGGATCACCGATGTGGCGTTCGAGGCGACACCCATCGCCTTTGGCGACGACAGCCTGCTGGGCGGCGCAGGTGACGACACGATCTTTGGCGAGGCGGGCAATGACACGCTGCTCGGCGGCGACGGTGCGGACAGCCTGAACGGCGGCAGCGGCGACGACATCCTCGACGGCAACGGCGGCGATGACACGCTCGAAGGCGGCGCGGGCGCGGACACGCTGCGCGGTGACAGCGGGATGGATTACGCGTCTTACGCGGGCTCGGACGCGGGCGTCACCGTCAACCTGTCCAACGGCACCTTCAGCGGCGGCGACGCCACGGGCGATGTCAACGGCGGCGGGCTCGATGGCATCATCGGCTCGGACTACAACGACTCGCTCACTGGCTATGACGCGCAAGGCCCCGACTGGACCAACGATATCTACGGCGGGCTGGGCGATGACACCATCGACGGCATGGGCGGCGACGACAGCCTGTACGGCGAGGAAGGCAACGACTCGATCATCGCCGGTTGGGGCAATGACTACGTCGAAGGCGGCGTCGGCGACGACACGATCCAGGGCGACGACGGCAACGACACTCTGCTGGGCGGGGACGGCAACGATTCCATCGACGGCGGCACCGGCAGTGACACCCTAGAAGGCGGCGCGGGCGACGACATTCTGGTGGGCGGCACGGGTCCGGACAGCCTTGTGGGCGGCGCGGGCAACGACACGATCTACGCCTCCGCAGGCGATACGATCAACGGCGGCGACGGCGACGACGTCATCACCCTGGTCGATCTGGCCGAAGGCCCGGGCACCATCACCATCGAGGGCAGCACCCTGTCGCAGACCTCGGGCGATACGCTTGACCTCAACGGCCTCGGCGACCGGACCACCCTGACCTACACAGAGAACAACGGCGAGCTGACCGGCTCGATCACGCTGTTCGACGGCACCGTGGTGAACTTTAGCAACATCGACGGGGTGATCTGCTTTACCCCCGGCACGCGCATCCTGACCGACACCGGCTATCGCCCGATCGAAGACCTGCGCCCCGGGGACCTCATCATGACCCGCGACGACGGCCCCCAGCCGCTGCGCTGGAAGGGCGAGCGCACGGTGCTGGCGCGCGGCAAAAGCGCCCCCATCCGCATCCGTCGCGGCGCCCTGCCCGGCGGTCAGCGTGACCTGCTCGTCTCGCCCCAGCACCGCATGGTTCTGGACGGCTACCAGACCGAGCTGATGTTCGGCGAGGCAGAGGTCTTTGCCCACGCGACCCACATGGTCAACGGCTACGACATTATCCGCGAAGAAGGCCAGCTGGTCACCTACATCCACCTGCTGCTGGACCGCCATCAGGTGATCTTTGCAGAAGGCATGGCCACCGAGAGTTTCTTCGTCGGCACCGAAGCGCTGCGCAGCCTCAGCGCCACCGCCCGCGCCGACCTGTTTGAAACCTGCCCGCATCTGGCGGACGACCCGACCGTTTTTGGCGACACCGCGCGCCTGTGCCTGAAAAAGCATGAAACCCAGATGCTTATGGCGCAGATGGCCGAGGCGATCCCGATGGCGGCTTAACCCGCCTCTCGCGCCCAATTGTCCAGCATCGCCGCCAGCGCCTCCCAATCGGTGTACTCGCGGTCCTGCCCCGGCGTCAGCGTCTCATCCCGCTGCTTGGCGATCCGCCGCATCATCCACGCCTTAAAGAAATCATACTCGGTGAATTTGAACGCCCCGGCGATGTGTTCCACCCGCTGCGGCTGCCAGCCAAAGCTGTTTGTCATGCGGCCCGCGATGGCGCGCAGCTCTTCCCAGCCGTCCGGGTCATCATCCGCCGCCGCCAGAGACACCTGTAGGTACAGCGACTTCAACGCGCTCAAGCCCTTGGTCTCGCGGGCAAAATCCACCAGTTCGCCCTGCACGCGCCCCAGATGGATTGACCCGGCCAGGATCACCGCGTCAAAGCGCGCCGCCTCGATCCCCTCGCCATCTGACGCGTGCAACAGCTCCACCGAATGGCCCCGGCCTGTCAGATGATCGGCGGCAAAGCGCGCGATCTTGCGGGTCTGCCCTTCGGTCGTGGTGTAAGCGATGAGAATGCGCATGGCGTGCCCCCTTTTGTTGCGTGCCAAGTCTGGCACCACGGCGGGGGCACCGCCTTAACCTGGATCAGGATTTTGCTCAGGTCACCCTGGTCGCTCAGCTCGCTCAGGCCGAGCGCAACAAGCCCTTTTGCTTGGCCCCGTGCCAGTCATGCGCCGCCTTGCCAAAGGCCTGGAACAGCGGGCGCGACACCGGGTCATTGGCCGCGTCCCACTCGGGATGCCATTGAACAGACAGGGTAAATCCGGGCGCATCCTTGATGTGGATCGCCTCGGGGGTGCCATCGGGCGCGTGGCCTTCGATGATCACACGCGGACCGGGGTCCTTGATCCCCTGCCCGTGCAGCGTGTTGGTCAGCACCTCGGTTGCGCCGAACAACTGGGCAAAGACCCCGCCCTCGCTCAGCGACACCACATGGCGCAGGGCGAATTTTTCCTCCAGCGTGCCATCGGGAGGCATCCGGTGGTTGTCACGCCCCGGCAGGTCGCGAATCTCGGGGTAAAGCGTGCCGCCCATGGCCACGTTCACCTCTTGGAACCCGCGGCAAATGCCAAAGAACGGCTGCCCCCGCTCGACGCAGGCGCGCACCAGCGGCAAGACGATGGCATCGCGCGCCCGGTCATAGTCGCCATGCGCCTCTGTCCAGTCCTCGCCATACTCTTCGGGATGGACGTTGGGCCGCCCGCCGGTCAGCAAAAAGCCGTCGCAGGTCTCCAGCAATTCCTCGACCGACAGGTAACGCGGATCGGCGGGGATCAGCAGCGGCATACAGTCCGAAACCGTTGCAATCGCTTCGGAATTCATCGACCCACCGGCGTGCGCGGGGTACTGGTCGTTGATCAAATGCTGGTTGCCGATAATGCCGATAATCGGGCGGGCCATGTGGATGCTCCGGTTGTTGTGACTTCTATGTAATGCACATCTTTGCTGCCGAAAAGGTGAACGGGCGCAGAGGCGCTTTGCGCTGATGCAGATATGCCGTTTTCGCCAGCAAACCCGTCGGATTTTGACGCATGGGCAAAAGCGTGTAGGCTGCTCCCGTCGGCGCGCGGATTTCAGCGCGCCGCAGTTGCGAGTATTGGAGAGAAACGATGATTAGATTTGCAATGGCTTCGGCCGCTTTGACCCTTGGCACTTTTGCGGCTAGCGGCGCGGTGGCCCATGACGGACCAGAGCCGCATGTGATCGGCCCCTACACCTACAGCCAGTACACCCCGATCAAGGTCACCTGCCCCAAGAACACCACCGTCGCCAGCGACCGGGGCGTTTTGTATTGCGTGCCCAACACCGCCTGGGCACCGGTGGTCTGCGACTGACACTCTGGCACTGAAAGCGAGGCCGGGATGCGCCGCTTGGGGCGCGCCTTCACCTTTCGTTAATTTGTCAGACATTTAAATGTCTGACATTTGAACAGGCCTATCGGTGTGCAAAGGGGGGCCGGTCCATCAGGACCGGCCCCCCTCTGGCGACGCGCCAAAGGCGCGGCGCTAACCCTGCCGACGCACATTGTGCGTCGCCCGCTGGATTACCCCTGCGCCTTCAACTCCAAACGGCGGCGATGCAGCACCGGCTCGGTATAGCCCGAGGGCTGCACCCGTCCTTCGAACACCAGCTCACAGGCCGCCTTGAACGCGATCCCGTCAAAGCCCGGCGCCATCGGCGTATAGCCCGCGTCGCCCGCATTCTGACGGTCCACCACCTCGGCCATGCGCTGCATGATCTCCATCACCTCGTCGCGGCTGACCACGCCATGATGCAGCCAATTCGCGATGTGCTGCGAGGAAATCCGGCAGGTTGCGCGGTCTTCCATCAGGCCCACGTCGTGAATGTCCGGCACCTTGGAACAGCCCACGCCCTGATCGATCCAGCGCACCACGTAGCCAAGGATCCCTTGCGCGTTGTTCTCGACCTCGGCCGTGATCTGCGCGGGCGTCCATTTGCGGTAAGTCGCCAGCGGGATGTCCAAAATCTGGTCCACATGCGCGCGCCGCCCGCCCTTGAGCAGACCTTTCTGAACGCCAAACACATCCACCCGGTGGTAGTGCAGCGCGTGCAGGGTCGCGGCGGTCGGCGATGGCACCCAAGCGCAGTTCGCGCCGGACCGCGGGTGGTCGATCTTGGCGTCCAGCATCGCGGCCATCTTGTCGGGCATGGCCCACATGCCCTTGCCGATCTGCGCGCGGCCCGACAGCCCGCATTCCAGCCCGATATCCACGTTCAGCGCCTCATAGGCAGTGATCCACGCCTTGCGCTTGATGAAATCCTTGCGGCTGAACGGCCCCGCCTCCATCGAGGTGTGGATCTCATCGCCCGTGCGGTCGAGGAAGCCGGTGTTGATAAAGGCCACACGGTTCTTGGCGGCGCGGATGCACTCCTTGAGGTTGACGCTCGTGCGGCGTTCCTCGTCCATGATGCCCAGCTTGACCGTATACTGCGGCAGGCCCAAGGCTTTCTCAACAAAAGAGAAAATCTCATCGGCAAAGGCAACCTCCTCGGGGCCGTGCATCTTGGGTTTGACCACGTAGACGCTGCCGGTGTGCGAGTTGCGCAGGCCGCCGGTCTTGGACAGATCGTGCTTGGCGATCAAGACGGTGATCATCGCGTCCATCAGGCCTTCGAAAATCTCCGAGCCGTCCTTCAACAAGATCGCCGGGTTGGTCATCAGGTGGCCGACGTTGCGCACCAGCATCAAGGCGCGTCCCTTGACCGACAGCGCCGAGCCGTCCGGCGCGACATAGTCCAGATCACCGTTCAGCGCGCGCGTCAGCGTCTGACCGCGCTTTTCAAAGGTCTCAGACAGATCGCCCTTCATCAGCCCCAGCCAGTTGGCATAGGCCTGCACCTTTTCCTCGCCATCGACACAAGCGACCGAGTCCTCGCAGTCCATGATCGCCGATACGGCGCTTTCCAAACGCACATCCGCCAGCCCCGCCTGATCGCGCGCGCCGATGTTGTGCGTGCGGTCAAAGACCAGCTCCACGTGCAGGCCGTTGTTGCGCAGCAGCACCGCGTCCGGGGCCTTGGGGTGGCCCTTGTAGCCCACGAATTTCTCTGGCGCGATCAGGGGCTTGTCGTTCACCAGCAGCGCGCCATCCTCGACGTGGTAGCGCGTGGCGTCAGAATGGCTCAGCCCCTCGACCGGGAAGGCTTCGTCCAGAAACACCCGCGCCCGCGCCACAACCCGCGCGCCGCGCCCGCGCTCAAAGCCCCCAGCCGGCGGCAGCGAGCCCATGGCGTCGGTGCCGTACAGACCATCGTACAGGCTGCCCCAGCGGGCATTGGCGGCGTTCAGCGCGTAACGCGCGTTGGTGATCGGCACCACCAGCTGCGGACCGGGCACCGAGGTAAACTCGGGGTCCACATTGGCGGTCTCGATCTGGAAATCCCCGCCCTCGGGCACCAGATAGCCGATCTCGGTCAGGAACGCCTTATAGGCGGTGTGGTCGTGCGGCTGGCCCTTGCGCGCCTTGTGCCAGTCGTCGATCTGCGCCTGAAGGCTCTCGCGCTTTTCCAGCAGCGCCGCGTTGCGCGGGCCGAACTCATGCGCCATTTGGCTGAGCCGATCCCAAAAGACAGCGGCCTCGATCCCGGTGCCGGGCAGCGCCTGCTGCTCGACGAAATCCACCAGCAGAGCATCCACCTGCATCCCGCTGCGGTCCATCCGATTACCCATTGCGCTGTCTCCTGTTTAGCCTGCGGCCCTAGTGCCTTGTTTCCAGATACGCCGCAAGTTTCCGATCGGCAACATGTGCGGTAAGGTTTTCTGACCAATCCTCGCCTTTTCCGCCATAAAGGCAAAAATAAAGGTGCAGACCGTTCGATCTGCACCCTACCCCAGACAATCGCCCGGTATTATCAAGTTTTCACAGAAGATGCTTGTGCCGAAACACAAAGCTCACGCCCAAGAATTAGGCAGCGTCCTCTTCTTCGGCCTGCTGACGCGCCCAAAGCGCCGCATAGCGCCCCCCGCGCGCCAGCAGCGCGTCATGAGTGCCTTCCTCGACCACTTCGCCGTTTTGCAGCACCACGATGCGGTCGGCGTCGGCGATGGTCGACAGCCGGTGCGCGATGGTGATGACGGTGCGCCCTTCGCCGGCGCGGCGCAGCGCCTCTTGGATGGACGCCTCGGTTTCAGTGTCCAATGCGCTGGTCGCCTCGTCCAGCAGCAGGATCGGCGGGTTCTTGAGCAGGGTGCGCGCAATGCCCACCCGCTGTTTTTCGCCGCCCGACAGCTTCAGGCCCCGCTCGCCCACCTGGGTGTCGTAGCCTTCGGGCAAGGAGGTGATAAAGTCGTGGATCTGCGCGGACTTGGCGGCGGCGATGATCTCTGCTTCGGTGGCGCCATCCCGGCCATAGCCGATGTTGTAACGGATGGTGTCGTTGAACAGGACGGTGTCCTGCGGCACCACGCCAATCGCCGCGTGCAGGCTGTCTTGGGTGACGTCACGCACGTCCTGCCCGTCGATCTGCACCGCCCCGCCCTGCACGTCATAAAAGCGGAACAAGAGCCGCCCGATGGTCGACTTGCCCGACCCAGACGGGCCGACCAGCGCGACATTCTCGCCCGCGCCGACATTCACCGACACGCCTTTCAGGATCGGCCGCGACGGGTCATAGCCAAAGGCCACATCGCGCAAGGCCACCGCGCCACCGCTGACCTTGATGTCCGGCGCGCCGGGCTTGTCCGCCACCTCGGTCGGTTGTTCGAGCAGGTCGAACATCTCGCCCATGTCCACAAGGCTCTGGCGGATCTCGCGGTACACCGTCCCGAGAAAGTTCAGCGGCATGGTGATCTGGATCATGTAGGCGTTGACCATGACGAAATCGCCCACGGTCAGATCGCCATTCTGCACGCCAAACGCCGCCATCACCATCACCGACACAAGGCCCGTGGTGATGATCGCGCTTTGGCCCGCGTTCAGCATCGCCAGCGAGGTCGCCGTCTTGATCGCCGCGCTTTCGTAATGCCGCATGGCCCCGTCATAGCGCTGCGCCTCGCGCGCCTCGGCCCCAAAGTACTTGACGGTTTCAAAGTTCAGCAGGCTGTCGATGGCCTTTTGGTTGGCGTCGGTGTCCTGCTTGTTCATCTCGCGGCGCAGTTTGACGCGCCATTCGGTCACCGCGAAGGTGAACCAGACGTAAAGGGTGATGACCACCATGACGACCAGCATGTACCAGACATCCAAGAGGAAAAACAAAGCGATAGAGACAAGAAGCAGTTCCAGCGCCAAGGGCCCAACGCTGAACAGCATGAACCGCAAGAGGAAGTCTACCCCCTTGACCCCACGTTCGATGATGCGGCTCAGGCCGCCAGTCTTGCGGGTGATGTGATAGCGCATGGACAGGCGGTGAATATGCGAAAACGTCTCAAGCGCCAGCGTCCGCAAGGCCCGCTGCCCCACCTTGGCAAAGATCGCGTCCCGCAGCTGTTGAAAGGCCACCGTCATCAGCCGCGCCATGCCATAGGCCACGGTCAGGCCAACCGCGCCCAGCATCAGCTCCGACACCTCGCCCGACAGCGTGTCCACCGCCAGCTTGTACAGATACGGCGTGCCAATCGCGATCAGCTTGGCAAAGACCAAGAGCGCCATGGCAATCACCACCCGCTGCTTGACCCACAGTTTGCCCTCGGGCCACAGGTACGGCCCCACCCGGCGAATGGTGCGCAAGCCCGAACGGCGTTCCTCGGCGGCGATCTCGGCAGACGTGTCTGGCGGCATGAGGCTCTCCTAAAGTCAGCCTCTCTGACTTACGCCCTGCCCCTCGGAAAGACCAGAACCCCTGCTTCTTCTCTTTTCAAATATCCAAATCCGAACCGCGCCCCACGCGCCGCCCCCAAGGGCCTACTCCCCCCGTTCCGGCAAATCAAAGATCTGGCCCGGATAGATCAGATCGGGGTCGCGGATGCGGTCGCGGTTGGCGTTGAAGACGCGGACATAATCCAGACCGTCGCCATAGCGGTCACGCGAAATCCCCCACAGGGTATGGCCCGGCTGCACGGTGATCGAGGTGATCGGCCCGTCGATCTGCGCGGCCTCAAGGACCTCGGCGCTTTCGCGCAGGAACGGGCTTTCGACGCGGGCGACCACCTGCCCCGCCTCGTCGATCTGGTCAACGCGCAGGGTGTAGGTGCCGGTGTCCACCTGCGGCAATTCAAGACGCCAGCGCCCGTCGTCGCGGATGCGCGAGGTGGTCACTGGGCGGTTGTCTAGGTACACGCGTACAAAGCCCGCTTCGCCCCCGCGCCCGGACAGAAGCACCTCGCCGCGCGCATCATAGCTGATGGAATCAAGGGCGACTTCGCCGGGGGCCAGCGGCGCGGTCTGCAAGACTTCAATCCCGTCGGGGCCATTAAGCAAGACCGTCGGCGCGGCGGCGCTGGCCGGGGCTTGTGCGGCGGCAGGTTCGGCCCGCGCGAGGATTTGCGGATCGTCCGAGGTCGCCACGCCCGCGGCCCCGGTTGGGGCCACCGCTGCGGGAGCCTCTGGGGCCTCGGCGGTCACCTCGGGCAAAGGCGCGGGGGCAACGGCGACCTCGTCCGCCTCTGGCAAGGCGGCCTCGGCGGTCACTTCGGGCATCGGCGCGGCGGCGCCCTCTTCAGCCCCTTGCAGGGCTGCCTCGGGGGGGGGCGGCGCGGCGGGGGCGCTTTCCAAGACCATGTCGGGCGTTTCAACCGGCGACAGGGCCGCCAGTTGATCGGGTTCGGGCGCGGGCATCGGGGCGATCAGGACTTCGCTGTCCGACAGCACCTCGGCCCCGTCTTGGGTGGCGCGCAAGGTCACCGACGCGCCGTCCGTCTGGTCCGACAGGTCGACAAAGGCCACGAACTGCCCGGCGCTGTCCACCACGGTTTCCGCCACGGCGGCACCGTTGACGATGACCTCTAACACGGCGCCGGGCGCGCCTTGGCCAGCGACCAGCGTGTTGCCATCCGCTTCGGCGCGGACGATGTCAAAGCTTGGGACTTCGGGGGCGGCGTCCTCTGCGACGTCGGGCGGAACTGCGACTTCGGGCGCGGTCTCTGGGTCGGCGGGGCCCGCGTCCATGTCCAAAGGCGCATCTAGCACCGGGGCCACGGCGGGCGGTGCGGGCACGGGTGTGACTTCGGGCGCGACCTGCGGCGCAGGCGCAGCCGCCACCAAGGGCGCAGGCTCTGGCGCTTTGGGCGCATCGGCCAGCGGCGCGCCATCGGTGCCCAACGTGATCCAGCCCTGTGCCACCGCCAGCGCCACCACGCCCGCGGTGCCAGCAACAGCCAGCGAAGAAATCATTGCTTTCGTGCTCATGGCAGCCTTTTTCCGTCCTCCCCTCGCAGCCCCCCAGCCGCAAGGTGCGCAATTGTGCGCCTATCCCCGTTACGCTAACAAGCCTAAAGTTACGTTTACCATCCCCCAGAAGGCCCCACCCATGTCGATCAAGTCCATCTGTGTCTATTGTGGCTCACGCTTTGGCACCCAGCCCGCCTATACCGAGCAAGCCACCGCCCTGGGTCGCGCCATTGCAGAGCACGGCTGGCGCTTGGTCTATGGCGCGGGGGACGTGGGCCTGATGGGCACGGTGGCCTGCGCCACGCAGGACGCGGGCGGCGAGACCTTTGGCGTCATCCCCGAGCACCTCTTGCGCCGCGAGGTCGGCAAGACCGATCTGACCAGCTTTATCGTCACCGAGACCATGCACGAGCGCAAGAAGGTCATGGTGATGAACGCCGACGCCATCGTGGTGATGCCCGGCGGCCCCGGCACCTTGGACGAGTTCTTTGAGGTGCTCACGTGGCGGCAGCTGGGCCTGCACGACAAGCCGATCGTGGTGATGGATGTCCAAGGTTTTTGGGGACCGCTGCGGGCGCTCTTGGATCACGTCAGCGATCACGGCTTTGCCGATGCGTCGCTGCTGGACTACGTTCAATACGGCAGCGATGCGTCCGAGGTCTGCGCCATTTTGCGCCGCGCTCTTTCCTGAGCGAGGCTTTTGGCCTGAGAGAGGCTGCTGGCGGAATAGAGCGCCAGCCCCGCCCAGATCAGGCCAAAGGCGATGGCGTGCACGGGCGTGAAGGCTTCGCCAAAGATCACCACGGCGCAAAGGAATTGCAGCGTCGGGTTGAGGTATTGCAGCAGGCCCACGGTGGCCATGTTGACCCGCTGCGCGGCGGCGGTGAACAGCACAAGCGGCAGCGCGGTGATGATGCCAGAGAAGATGAGCAACCCGAGGGTATACAGGTCGGCGATCCCTGCCCCGCCCGGGCCGACGTGGATCAGCCAAAGGGCCGCGGGCACAGCAAGCAAACCCGCCTCGGCGGTGACAGAGGCGACCGGGCCCATGGGCAGGCGCTTTTTCACCAGACCATAGAGGCCAAAGGTCGTGGACAGCACCAGCGAGATCCACGGCAGAATGCCAAGGCCGATGGACAGCGTCAGCACCCCCGCCGCCGCAAGGCTCACCGCGCCCCATTGCCATAGGCTCAGCCGTTCGCGCAGGACAACGACGCCCAGCAGCACGGCGATCAGCGGAAAGATGTAATAGCCCAGCGAGGTTTCCGTCACCCGGCCCGCGATCACCGACCAGATGAACAGGAACCAGTTGCAGCCCACCATCAGCGCCGCAAAGACCACCGTGGCAAAGACGCGGGGCGATGCCACCGCCCCCCTGAGCGCGCGCAAGTCCCCTTGCAGCGCCAGCACGCCCGCGAAAACCACCGTCGACCAAACGGTGCGATGCGCCATCAGCTCTAGCGGAGGCACATGGGTTAGCAGTTTGTAGTAAAGCGGCGACAGCCCCCAGATCGAACAAGCGCCGATCATCAGGAGGATGCCTTGTCTGGCTTGATTGGTGGGGTGGCTCATAGCGCTATTGCTGCGCCCCCGCCCGCCGATGTGCAATCGCAAAAGCGACAGCGCAAACGAAAAACCGGGACGCACATTCCTGCACGCCCCGGCTTTGATCACATCCGATGGATGGAAATTACAGGCGCGAGGCCACGTTTTCCCAGTTCACCAGGTTGTCGAGGAAGTTCGCAAGATACGCCGGACGCTTGTTGCGGAAGTCGATGTAGTAGGAGTGCTCCCACACGTCACAGCCCAGCAGCGCGGTCTGGCCAAAGCACAGCGGGTTCACGCCGTTCTCGGTCTTGGTGACTTTGAGGCCGCCGTCGGTGTCCTTGACCAGCCATGCCCAGCCCGAACCGAACTGGCCCGCGCCCGCGGCGGCGAAGTCTTCCTTGAACTTGTCAACGGTGCCGAAGGATTCCTTGATGGCGGCTTCCAGCTCGGACGGCATGGTCTTGCCGCCGGGGCCCATCATTTCCCAGAACTGGGTGTGGTTCCAGTGCTGCGAAGCGTTGTTGAAGATGCCGTTCTGGGCAACCGCGCCGGCCTGGTAGGTGCCTTTGACGATCTCTTCGACGGATTTGCCTTCCCACTCGGTGCCGGCGATCAGCTTGTTGCCGTTGTCGACATAAGCTTTGTGGTGGATATCGTGGTGATATTCCATGGTCTCCTGGGACATGCCCATAGAGGCCAGCGCGTCATGTGCGTAGGGAAGATCGGGAAGTTCGAAAGCCATGGTGTCACCTCTTTTGTGATGTGGCGAATTGTTACCGCAATACCTGTCGCGGCGATGGGGCAAGGTCAAGGCTTGGGTTAAAAAATTCCCGGCCCGGTGGTCACTTCTTGAGTCGATTGACCTGGCAGGTGCCACCTTTGTTGAACATGTTGCCATAACCCTGCGGCTGGGCAACGACGGTCACGCGGTGGTCGGCCTTGGTCACGGTGGCGCGGTAGCGCATGATCACCCGCTGGTTGGTCGCCGAGCGCATTTCGAGGTTCCATTTGACCGACAGACGCTTGGCGTTGTCCTTGGTCACGGTGCCGTCCAGCGGCTGGCCGTTGTTAAAGCCCAGGATCGCGGGGTCCGAGACGATGACTTTGCCCGTGTCGGTGTCGTGGGCGATGAAAATCGTGGGGGAAATCCACTCCAGCTCGCGCGCGCCGCTCATGATGCAGTTGTAGCCAAGCGTTTCGGCAAAAACGGGCATCGCCGCCAGCGTCAGACCGGCGGCGAGGGAAAGCGTTTTCAACATGTCCGTGTCCTGTCGTTAAGTGACGCCACTATGAGACAGGGCCAAATCGGGCGCAACCCAAGCGGGTGGCGCCCGTGGTTTAGGCAGTGGCTTAATCCGGGGCTTAGGCGGTGAACACGCCCACCTCGGAACCGGTCACGGACACGGCGCGCAGGGTGTTGAACATGTATTCGGCCACCGAGCGGAAGCAAAAGACATGCGCCGTTTCCGCGTCCGCCAGCCAAAAGCCCGCAGCCACCTGGGCAAAGCGGGTGCGGCGCACCTCGCCGGGGGCGAAGGCGGCGGGGGACAGATCCACCGGGGCGATCTTGGCGATCACCTCGCGGACGGCTGCGCCCTTGAGGATGAACTGCGCCCGCGCGTCCGAGACGTTGACGGCCAGAAAATGCGTCCCCGCCAGCGCGGTGTCCAAGGTGGCCACGGCGGCGTCGGCCTCTGCATAAGGCAGCAGGATCAGCAGCTCGTCCGGGGACATCCACAAGAGGCCGTAGTCGCCGTTGGTGTTGGCCCCGCGCTGGCCGGGCATGGCAGCGCCGGTCAGGTCGGTGACGGCCTTGATCAAGGCTTCGGACGACAGATCGCCGCGCAGGGTGATCATCCCCGCCGGGCCATGTTCGGCCACGGTGACGATGCCTTGGGAGGATGCGCCGCCAAGCGGCAGGACAGGCTTAGACATTCTGCTTCTCCCCTTCGGGGTCAAAGAACACCGGGCTGACGATGGTCGCCCGAACGATGGTTTCGCCATCGGCGCACATGAACGGGATGCTCTCGCCCATGCGATCCGGACCGTTCAGCACGAGGCCCATGGCGATGCCCTTTTTCAAGGTCGGCGAATAATAGGTCGAGGTCACGCGCCCTTGGGTGTTGCACTGCTTGTTGGCGTTGTGGCCGCTGGCGACCGCATAGGCGCCATCGGGCAGAACCGAGCCATCCTCGGTTTCAAGGCCCACCAGCTGCCAGCGCGACGGATCGGTCATGTGGCTCCGCTGTTGCGCGCGCTTGCCGATGTAGTCCTCTTTCTTTTTCGAGATCGCCCAGTTCAGCCCCAGATCCTGCGGGATCACGGTGCCGTCGGTTTCGTCCCCGATCATGATAAAGCCCTTTTCGGCGCGCATGACGTGCAACGCCTCGGTGCCATAGGGGGTCACGTTGAACTCTGCCCCGGCCTCGATCAGCTTGTCCCAGAAATCGCGGCCCTGGTTCGCAGGCACGCCAACCTCGAACGACAGCTCACCCGAGAACGAAATGCGGAAGACGCGGGCGCGGGTCCCGGCCAGCTCGCCGTCTTTCCATTCCATGAAGGCGAGGTTTTCCTTGGACAGATCCATGCCGCCAAGCTTCTCCAGCACCTTGCGGGCGTTGGGGCCGACCACGGCGAATTGCGCCCACTGCTCGGTGACGTTAGCGGTGTAGACCTGCCAATCCCACCATTCAGTTTGCAGCCATTCCTCCATGTGGGCGTGGATGCGATCCGCGCCGCCGGTGGTGGTGTGACACAGGAAGGTGTCCTCGTCCAAACGCGCGACCACACCGTCATCGGACAGGAACCCGTTTTCCGAGCACATCAGGCCATAGCGGCATTTGCCCGGCTTCAGGGTGCTCATCATGTTGGTGTAGAGCATGTCCATGAACTTGCCCGCGTCAGGGCCTTTGACGATGATCTTGCCCAGCGTGGATGCGTCAAGCAAACCAAGGCTTTGGCGGGTGGCGTTCACCTCACGCGTGACCGCGTCATGCTTGGACTCGCCGGACCTAGGATAGCAGTAGGGACGCCGCCATTGACCGACCGGCTCCCACGCCGCGCCATGCGCTTCGTGCCACGCGTGGATCGGGGTCTTGCGGATCGGCTGAAAGATGTCACCGCGCGCCTCGCCGCCAATCGCCCCCATCGAGATGGGGGTATAGGGCGGACGGAAGGTGGTGGTGCCGACCTGCGGGATGCTTTCATTCAAAGCATTAGAAAGCGTCGCCAAGCCGTTGATGTTGCTCAACTTACCCTGATCGGTCGCCATGCCCAGCGTGGTGTAGCGCTTGGTGTGTTCGACGC
Organism: Tropicibacter naphthalenivorans; assembly: GCF_900176475.1. Lineage (GTDB taxonomy): Bacteria > Pseudomonadota > Alphaproteobacteria > Rhodobacterales > Rhodobacteraceae > Tropicibacter > Tropicibacter naphthalenivorans. The sequence goes on along the minus strand of NZ_FWXX01000005.1, from coordinate 20,844 downwards.
TCTCGTAGCCCTCTTTGGCGGCGAGCTGCACGTCGGAGACTTTGACGTCGTTCTGGTAGTCCAGCCAGGTCTTGAGACGCAGATCATAGCTTGCGCCCTGCGGCATCAGCCAGACTTGCTCCATGGCGGCCTCGGGCTGTGCCTCGGCGGTGGGGGCGCTGCCCGTCGCGGTGAAGCCAACCGCAGAAGCCACGGATTTCGCAACGGCGTCAGCGTCTTGCATGACGTCGTTCAACTGCAAGTACCCGTTGGCCGCGCCTGCCACGGCGACAAAGGGCTTGCCGTCGTGCGAGGTGGGCGCGCGGGAGGCGTCGGGGCGGAAGAAGGCCTGTTCCTCGTCCCAGGTCAGCTTGCCGCCGCAATGCGACCACAGGTGCACCACCGGGGACCAGCCGCCGGACATGGCGACGCATTCGCAGGGGATTTCCTCGATGGTCGCGCCTTCGCCCTGCTGGTTGCAGAGCATCACGCCCTTGACGCGCTTGCCGCCAAGCACCTTGGCCACGCCGCGGCCAGTTTCGACCCGGATGCCCAGAGCCTTGGCCTCGGCCATCAGAGCGCCGCCGCCGGTGTGGCGCGCGTCGATGATCGCGGGCACGTCCATGCCGAGGTTTTTCAGAGCAATCGCAGTGCGATAGGCGTCGTCGTTGTTGGTTACAACCACGGTGCGATCGCCGACGGAGACGCCGTAGTTCACCGCGTAGTCGCGCACGGCAGAGGCCAGCACCACGCCGGGGATGTCGTTGCCTGCAAAGCTCAGCGGGCGTTCGATCGCGCCGGTGGCGGTGATGATCTGCTTGGTGCGGATCTTCCACAGACGGTGACGCGGCCCCGGCATCTGCGGCGCGTGGTCGGTCAGACGCTCGTAGCCCAGCATATAGCCGTGGTCATAAACCCCTGCGCCCATCATCCGGGTGCGGATGGTGACATTGGGCATGTTTTCAAGCGCTTGCAGCGTGTCGTTGATCCAGTCCTCGGCGGGTTTGCCGTCGATGGTGCCGCCGTCCACGGGCGCGCGGCCACCCCAATGCGGGGTCTGTTCCATCAGCAGGACCGATGCACCGCTTTCGCCTGCGGCCTTGGCCGCTTGCAGGCCCGCGACGCCGCCGCCCACCACGACCACGTCGTAGAAAGCGTAGAAGTGTTCATAGGTGTCGGGGTCGCGCGCCTCTGCGTCGGGGGCTTTGCCCAGACCGGCGGACTGGCGGATAAAGGGTTCATACAGGTGCTTCCAGAACGGACGCGGGTGGATGAACATCTTGTAGTAGAAACCGGCGGTCAGAAAGCGCCCGAACAGCCCGTTCACCGCACCGATGTCGTAATCGAGGTTCGGCCAGTGGTTCTGGGAGGTGGCAGTCAGACCGTCGAAAAGCTCGGTGGTGGTGGCGCGCTGGTTCGGCTCGTGCTTGTCGCCCTTGCCGAGGTTGACCAGAGCGTTCGGCTCTTCGGCGCCAGAGGCGACCACACCGCGCGGGCGGTGGTATTTGAACGAGCGGCCCATCATCATCTGGTCGTTGGCCAGCAGCGCAGAGGCCAGCGTATCGCCCGCGACCCCGGTCAGGCGTTTGCCGTTGAAGGTGAATTCGATCTGTTTCGAACGGTCGGTGAGGCGACCGCCCTTGGCGAGACGTGTGCTCATGATGTCAGGCCCTCGCGCGTGGGAAGCGGGTGGAATTGGATATTTGGAAAGAGAAGAAGCATCAGGAGAAGTCTCTCCATTTGAAGCCGGGGCGCTTGGCGCGGATCGTCTCTAGCAGGTCCTCGGGCGGGGTGGAGGTCTGGGCGGTGTAGGTGCCGAAGACTTCCATGGTGTTGGTGTCGCGCGCCGCGTGGAACCACTTGCCGCAGCCATTGGCGTGGCGCCAGCGTTCAAAGTGCACGCCCTTGGGGTTTTCGCGGGCGAACATGTAGCCCTCGAACTCTTCGTCGGAGGAGCCGGGGCCAAAGCGTTTGAGATGCGCTTCGCCGCCTGCGGTCAGTTCGGTTTCTTCGGCGTGGACGCCGCAATAGGGGCATTCAAGGATTAGCATGTCCGTATCTCCTTGCGGCTTAGTGGGCGACGCCGGCGGCGACGGATTCGTCGATGAACCGGCCTTCGCGGAAGCGGGTGAGCGAGAATTCCTCGGTCAGGGGTGAGTGGCCCTTGGCCATCAGTTCGGCAAAGCCCCAGCCCGAGCCCGGGATCGCCTTGAAGCCGCCCGTCCCCCAACCGCAGTTGATAAAGACGTTTTCCACCGGGGTTTTCGACAGGATGGGCGAGCGGTCGCCGGTCATGTCCACGATACCGCCCCACTGGCGCAGCATTTTCAGGCGCGAGATCATCGGGAAGGTTTCGACCAGCGCGCGCACGGTTTCCTCGACGTGGTGGAAAGAGCCGCGCTGCGTGTAGGCGTTGTAGCTGTCGGTGCCGCCGCCAATGACCATTTCGCCCTTGTCCGACTGCGACATATAGCCGTGCACGGTGTTCGCCATGACCACGCAGTCCATGCAGGGTTTGATCGGCTCAGAGACCAGCGCCTGAAGCGGGGCCGCCTCGACCGGCAGTTTGAAGCCCGCCATTTCCGCCAGTTGGCCCGAGTGGCCCGCCACGACGATGCCCAGCTTGTCACAGGCGATGTGGCCCTTGGTGGTGTCGACGCCGGTGACGCGGCCTGCAACGCGGGTGACACCGGTGACCTCGCACTTTTGGATGATGTCCATGCCCATGTCAGAGCACGCACGCGCATAGCCCCAGGCCACGGCGTCGTGGCGCGCGGTGCCGGCGCGTTCCTGCCACAGCGCGCCCAGAACGGGGTAGCGCGGGCCGTGGATGTTCATGATCGGCACGATTTCCTTGACGCGCTCGGGGGTGATGAACTCTGTCTTGACGCCTTGCAGCGCGTTGGCGTGGGCCGTGCGCTGGTAGCCGCGGACTTCGTGTTCGGTCTGCGCCAGCATCATCACGCCGCGCGGGCTGAACATGACGTTGTAGTTCAGGTCCTGCGACATCGTCTCGTACAGATCGCGGGCCTTTTCGTAGATCGCCGCCGACGGATCCTGCAGGTAGTTCGAGCGGATGATCGTGGTGTTGCGCCCGGTGTTGCCGCCGCCCAGCCAACCCTTTTCGATCACCGCCACATTGGTGATGCCAAAGTTCTTGCCAAGGTAATAGGCCGTGGCCAGCCCGTGGCCCCCGGCCCCGACGATCACCACGTCATAGCGTTTCTTGGGCTGCGCGTTGCGCCAGGCCCGTTCCCATCCGGTGTGGCCCCGTAGGGCTTCGCGGGCGATGGCAAAGGCGGAATATCGTTTCATGAGCGCTCGAATCCGATCTGCTAGGTCTTAGGCGATAAATGCCTAAATTCCTTAATACGCCCCTTGCTGCAACCGTCACTTGGGGGTGCAGTTGCGACATGGGGTGACATCGCGACGTTTTGCCCTTTTTTCCAAGGGCCATGCGCCTTAGATGAACACCACTCGGAAGGGGAGGCAACATGACGTTCTGGATTGTGACGAGCTTGGCGACGCTGGCGCTGACGGCGAGCTTGGTGATGGCGGTGCTGCGCGGGCGGCGCGAAACCGGCCCGGCAGAGGCGTTTGACCTGCAAGTCTACCGCGACCAGCTGTCGGAAATCGAACGCGATGCCGCCTCTGGCAAGATCCCCGCCGAAGAAGCGGAACGCCTCAAGGTTGAAATCTCGCGCCGGATCCTGTCGGCCGATGCCAAGCTGCGCGCCGGGGCCGAGACCGGCGGCCAGCCGCGCGCCGCCGCTGTGGTGATGTCGGCGCTGATGGCGCTGGTGCTGCTGGGCGGGGGCTTTGGCCTGTACACTTGGCTCGGCGCCCCCGGCTACCCCGACCTGCCGCTGCAAGCGCGCAAGGACGCCGCCGAAGAGGCCCGCAAAAGCCGCCCCTCGCAGGCCGACGCCGAGGCGCGCGTGCCTGCGCAGGCCAACCCAGAGGTGCCCGCCGAATACATGGATCTGGTGACCAAACTGCGCGAGGCGGTGGCCAACCGCCCCGACGATTTGCAAGGCCACGTGCTGCTTGCCCGCTCCGAAGCGGCGATCGGCAACTACAAGGCCTCCTATCAGGCCCAAGCCCGGATCGTGCAACTCAAGGGCGAGGATGCTACCGCCAAGGACTACGCCGACCTGGCTGATATGATGATCCTCGCCGCCGGGGGCTTTGTCTCTCCCGAGGCGCAGAAAGTCATCGAAAAGACCCTCTCCATCGACCCGCGCAACGAGGTCGCGCGCTTTTACGGCGGGCTGATGATGGCCCAGACCGGCCGCCCCGACATCGGCTTTCGCATGTGGGACGAGCTGCTGCGCAACAGCGCGCCGGACGCCCCTTGGGTCCAGCCGATCCGGCAGCAGATCGAGGAAATGGCCTTCCGCGCCGGGGTCTCCGACTACCAATTGCCCGCGCAAACCCCGCCGATGCTGCGCGGCCCCTCCTCCGATGACGTGGCCGCCGCCGCCGAGCTGACCGGCGAAGAACGCATGGACATGATCCGCGGCATGGTCGGCCAACTCTCCGAACGTCTCGCCACCGAAGGCGGCACCCCGCAGGAATGGTCGCGCCTGATCTCCTCGCTCACGGTGCTGGGCAATATGGAACAAGCCACCGAAATCTGGGTCGAGGCGCAAACCGTCTTTGCCAACGAACCCGAAGCTCTCGCCACCATCCGCAGCGCCGCCCAAAACGCGGGTGTCGCCGACTAACCCCAAGAACCCCAAGGTCTTCTTCTCTTTACAAATATCCCGGGGGAGCCGCTTTGCGGCGGGGGCAGAGCCCCCTCCTCCCCCCAAAAAAATCAAACCTCCGGTGTGACCCCAATCAAAAAGCGCCCGATATGATCCACGACGACATCGCAGACTTCGCCCCCGCCCTGCCCCCGATGACGGCGCTCGCGGGCCTTGACCTTGGCACCAAGACCATCGGCGTCGCCGTCTCCGACAGCCTGCGGCAGGTCGCGACCCCCTTGGAAACCATCAAGCGCAAGAAGTTCACCACCGACGCCGAAGCCCTTCTGGCCATCCTGCAAAAACGCGCCATCACCGGGATCATCCTCGGCCTGCCGCGCAATATGGACGGCACCGAAGGCCCGCGCTGTCAGGCCACCCGCGCCTTTGCCCGCAACTTTTCGCGGCTCTGGGACGGGCAGATCACCTATTGGGACGAACGCCTGTCCACCGTCGCCGCCGAACGCGCCCTGCTAGAGGCGGATACGTCCAGAAAACGTCGCGCCGAGGTGATCGACCACGTCGCCGCCTCTTATATCCTGCAAGGAGCGCTGGACCGCCTGCGCCACCTGAACACCTAAGAGACCTCTCATGACCGACCACATCTGGAAACGACAAGAGATCGAAAGCCCCTGCACCAAGGTCTGCGTCATCCACCCGGCGGCGCGCATCTGCACCGGCTGTTTTCGCTCGATCGACGAGATCACCCGCTGGTCAAAAATGACCCACGAGGAGCGCCGCGAAACGATGAAGGCCCTCCCGTCACGGGAAGGCCTCTTGAAACAACGTCGTGGCGGACGGGCTGCCCGGTTGGCGGACAGCTAGGGTCAGACCTCTTCGATCGTCACCACTTCGACCAGCACCACGTTCTCAAGGCTAAAGCCAGAGGTCGCGCCACCGGTGATATAAGCCAGCTCGGTGGACACATCGCCATCGGTGTAGAACAGCTGCACGTCCTCGGTGCCGTCCACTGCGACAACCGACAGATCGTCCAGCGTCACATCGCTGCCCACGCCCACTTGCAGCACGTCGGCCTCGTCCCCGGTGGTGACAAAATCGGTGATGGTGGTCGAGCCTTCGCTCACCGGCAGATCGGTCCAGAACACGTCCGCCCCGGCCCCGCCGGTCATCACGTCGTCGCCCATGCCGCCCACCAGCGTATCGGCCCCCGCGCCGCCGTCCAGGGTGTCGTCCCCTCGGCTGCCATACAGCTGGTCGTCACCATCGCCGCCAAGCAGCGTGTCATCGGCCCCACCGCCGGTCAGGTCATCATTGCCCGCGCCGCCATCCAGCAAGCTGCCCGATGTCGTGCTGCCATAGCTTTGCACGTTCAGCACATCGTCGCCGTCGCCGCCGATCAACGTGTCACTGTCACCCTCGGAGATCAGCGTGTCGTTGCCATCGCCACCGTCGAGGCTGTCCAGCCCCGGACCGGCGTCCAGCAGGTCATTGCCCAGACCACCCAGCAGCGTGTCGTTGCCCGATTGGCCATAGCCGCTGTCATTGCCGCCGCCAAGGTCCAGCACATCGTCGCCGGTGCCGCCGTGACCCAGATCGCCGCCATTGCCGCCGATCAGGCTGTCGTCGCCCGCGTCGCCATCCATCTTGTCATTGTTCGGCCCGCCATCCAGCGTGTCGTTGCCCTCACCGCCCAGCAGCTTGTCTTCGCCGAGGTTGCCGCCAAGGTGGTCGTCGCCGCCCTGCCCGCGCAGCGTGTCATTGCCGCCGTTGCCATCGACGGAGTCGTCTCCGTCGCCCGCATAGACCAGATCGTCGCCATAGAGCGCCGCCAAGGTGTCATCACCATCGGTCAGGTCCAGAACGTCATCGCCAGAGGTCGGCTGGGGCGGGTCGACCGGCTCTACCGGTGTTTCCGTTTCATCGTCATCATGGCCGCCAACGTCCACCAAGGCCCCAAGCATCAACAAGGGCAACATCGTCAGAAGATACAGCATGGGCGGACACCTGCGCTTGAATAGTTAACAATCCGTTAACCATACCACAACTGTCCGGAAAGACGAAAGAAATTCGACTCCACCCACGCGTGAGGCAGACAATACCCACGCAACCCGTAAACTGTTTTCAATTCCCCGACAATGACGCCTTAATTCACGCGCCCAAGGCCTTGCGCAGCATGTTCGCCGCCACGATCAGGATAAAGACCGCAAAGATTCGCCGCAGCGTCAGCGCCGGCAAGGCGTGGGCCATTTTCGCGCCATAGGGCGTGGTCAGCATGGTCATGGCGATGGCAATCACCAGCGCCGGAATGTTCACCGCGCCAATGGTAAAGGGCGGCGCGCCTTCGACCGGCAGCAGCAGGAACCCGATGACAGAGGGCGCCGCGATCAACAGGCCAAAGCCCGCCGCCGTGGCCACCGCGCGGTGCATCGGCACGTTGTACAGCGTCATCAGCGGCACGCCAAAGCTGCCCCCGCCAATGCCCATCAGCACCGACATAAAGCCCACCATGGGCGACAGGATGGCGCGGGTGATCCCGCCGGGCATCGCTTGGCCAATGCGCCAGTGCTGCTTGCCAAACGCAAGGTACAGCCCCACCAGACCGGCCAATACGCCAAAGATCACCGTGAGCACTTCGGACCGCAACCGCGCCGCAATCGCCACGCCGATGATCGCACCAACGACGATGCCGGGGGCCCAGGTTTTCAGGATTTCCCAGTCCACCGCGCCCTTCTTGTTGTGCGAATGCACCGAGCGGATCGAGGTAAAGACAATCGACGCCAGCGAGGTCGCCAGACACACCTGCATGAGCAGCGGCGTGTCATAACCCAGCCCCGTGAGCACGAAAAAGAACACCGGAACCAGAACGATCCCGCCGCCGACGCCGAACAGCCCCGCCAGGATCCCGGCAAAGGCCGACGCCGCCATCAGCAGGCCCACAAGCGGCAAGAGGGTCGAGAGTTCCATGGTCAGTCTGCCTTTTCCGGTCCAAGTTCCGCCAGCGCCTGTTCCACCAGTTCCGGCCCTGCCCCGTCGCGCGTGGCCCCCGTCGACAGGATCTGCCGCCAGCGCCGCGCACCGGGACGGCCCGTGAAAAGCCCCAGCATGTGCCGTGTGACCTGATGCAACTTGCCGCCCGAGGTCAAGTGCCGCTCGATATAGGGCAGCATGGCGCGGGCCACCTCTGTGGCGCCCTGGTCGCGCGGGTCGCCATAAATGCGCGCATCCGCCTGCCCCAGCACGTCCCATGGATTGTGATAGGCCGCGCGCCCGATCATCACCCCGTCAAGGCCCGCATCGAGAAAGGCCTCAGTCTGGTCCAAGGTGGTGATCCCGCCGTTGATCGACAGGTGCATGTCGGGGAACGCCTGCCGCATCGCCAGCACCAGATCGTAATCGAGCGGCGGGATGTCGCGGTTTTCCTTGGGGCTGAGCCCCTTGAGCCACGCCTTGCGCGCGTGGATCGTCACGCGGGTGCAGCCTGCGTTTTGCATCTGCTCAAGGAAGTCAGGCAAGACGACGCTCGGGTCTTGGTCATCGACGCCAATACGGCATTTGACGGTGACTTCGGTGCCGATGGCGTCCTGCATGGCCTTGACGCATTGGACCACGAGGGGCGCGTCCTTCATCAAGATCGCGCCGAAGGTCCCCGATTGCACCCGGTCCGACGGGCAGCCGCAGTTGAGGTTCACCTCGTCATAGCCTGCGCTTTCCGCCAGCTTGGCCGCTTGCGCCAGCTCTGCCGGGTCCGAGCCGCCCAGTTGCAGCGCCACGGGGTGCTCTTCGGGATTGTAGTCCAGCAAATGCAGCGCCCCACCCCGCACCAAAGCCGGGGCCGTGACCATTTCAGTATACAACAGGGCGTGGCGGCTGATCAGCCGGTGCAGATACCGGCAATGCCGATCGGTCCAGTCCATCATAGGCGCGACGCTCAGACGGGCAGCCTTTGAAGCAGTTGTAATATTTGAATTCTCCAACAGACCTCTCCTATTGCGCGCGACAGATTTTGCCGGAATTTGCGACAAAACTCAGGTTTTTCCGGCTTGTTCGAACCGAGTTGCCACGCCGTAGCAACTTTTCGGGGCTGATGCGAGCGCGCCTGTGCAATTGTCGCAGGGTTAAGGGAACGAACTCCCGCCCCCGCTAACGACCTCACCTCGGCCATAAAACGACCACACCACGGAAAAGGCCGCGTCTCTGTGTCAACCGCCCAAGGACTGCATCCAATATACGGCTCGCGGGCTGCCCGCGTGACGCGCCAAGGAAACGCGATCAAAAATGCCAAACAACGATTAAAAAAGGAAAATCTAGGTCGCGTGGCGGGCCGCAGGTGATAAAAACGGGCACCGCTATCGCATTGAGATTTCTATATCTTTCTCGTTGTCAGATTTGAGCGGAGCCCAGCGCAGTCGTCACATAACCCGGGCGCGCAAGCTGGCCGCGGAGGCTTTCGGCAATGGTACAGACATCAACGATGCGGACTTCCGCATGTGTCTCAGAAGGCAGATCCAAGCTGAATTCGAAGTGAGCGATGAAGGAGCCCGAAAGGCGGTTTGGAAAGTCATCGATCAAATCTTGAAGCCAGAAAAGTACGGCCTGAAGTAGGACATCCCTTCCGTAACTACTGTAAGTGGCAGTGGCGGTTTCACGAACCAGGGTGTTCTTGCAGACGTCCCCTCGTACGCCGACGGCTTTGGCGTCGAGGGCAACCACAGCGCCTTCCCTGAGCGTGCGTTGTAGCCCTTCTGCAGCGCGGATGCCAACTTGTTTTTCATTGTCATACCACCGGGACCAAAGCGGGTTGATGGAACTGACGCGCTCCCTGCAGCGGTCCGACCGTGATGCGTCGCCGCCGATTGCGCCATCCACTAATTCCGGCCACACATTTTTGCATTCGGTCCAGGAGGTGCGCTTTTTCATTGTAGTTTAGCGTACTGGCTGCAACGCTGAAATATTGAGTAACAGCCCATAAAGAATACTGAATTGCCAACGTCTGCACTTGCCGCTCAGAACGAGCGACCGCCCCTCCCCGCAATTTCTTCGAAGGCGCTTTTGAAATTGCCCTTCTTTGCCACGGTCGAAACGATCGTCTCGGACAGGGGGTTCGGGTTTCTGAAAATCGAGGGCAGCCAAGACCAGATCTTCTTTCATGCCACGGCTGCCTTGCAGAACGATCAAGACCTGTTCCCGACATTGAAGGAAGGAGACGAGCTGATATGTCAAATCGGCAGCACTCTGCGGGAACCGTCCAAGCCCGCTGCCGTGCTCTGGACATCGGTCAACGGTCGGGACTGGGCAAGGACGGGCAGACCTGACAGTCAGACGGCGCTGGACCAGATGCGGCGCGATCTCTTCGAGACGATCGGCACGAAAGAAATCGAACTTACCCTTCGGGCAAGCTGGTATCGCCGCAAGTGGCATGATCGCCCACCTGCCGATCTGAAGGATCCCGTCCTCCAGCAGGTCTTCGCCAAGGCCCTGGCCGCGCTCAGCCCAGGCGAACTGTCCAGCGGCCTCGATGCGGCGCAGGAATGCCCCTTTGCCTTCGTGGCAGCTCTTGATCCGGTGTCGGATGCCGCCGACCTGTCCGCATTGCTGGCTTTCTTCGCGCCACAGCAGCTCGCGGCAGTTTGCGCGCCCCGGATGGAGTGGGCGCAAGCCCTGAGATCTCGGGACAAGGTTGCGACGTTGACCGAGGAGCATAAGGCCAACCTGCTCGATTGGGCCGCTCTGGGCAGCGCTGACGACCCCGATGGCTTCCGGGTCACTTGGCTGAGCGGCAAGTGGGGGCACGAGGCTATTTTCGCACGGCGATGGCTGGCCTCCAAAGCCCCTGTGCCACGAACGCTTTTGTCTTGGCTGATAAGCCTGCTGGAGAAGGAGTTGCTGCAAATCGACGACCTGCGGGATCTTGCGCTATGCGATCCGCATGCAGGCGTCGTTCTGTACCACTCGCTCTCGGATGAGGATCAGGCACGCGTGCAGGAATGCTGGACGCGCGATCCTTCTGCGATCGAGATGGCGCTGAAAGACGATCCCATGCTGGCGGGACGGTTACTGGAGACCACCGTGCTGGCGGTCGATCTCGAGACGGACGGGGTGCGGATCCATCAACTCGGACAGGCCGATCACCGCGGCAGTATGCGTCTTGAGGGGGACAGCTTGACCGAGAGCCTCCAACAGGGGCTGCCCGACTTGGTAAGCACCATGACGAAGGCCCGACTGGCGGTCGGGCACAACGCGATCGGCTGGGACTGGCCCATCTTGTCACGTGCTGTACCTACCCTCCCTGGAACCCCAGTCTGGGACACGCTCCTGGTCGCCTTCCTGCTCGAGCCTCAAGCGCTGTCCCATGCTCTTGGCGGAGATCATACAGCTGATGCCGATGCCCGGGCGGCACTCGATCTCTTCCGTCGCCAAGTTGAGCGTTTCAACACCTCGCTGCACGAGGCGATCTTGACCGGACGCTGCAACTCGACGGAGGAGCTTTTCACACTGATCGTTGATGCAGGGCCCGGCGACCTCTCTGTCGCCCGAGCTACGCCCGACGTCCTCAAGACAGTTGATCGCGAGCATCCCCTACTCCTTCCGGAACGGCTCTTGCGGCTGCTGGACTGGGTACCCGGATACGTGGTCACGCCCGCCGACCCGGAAACCCCGCTCGATCCGGGTTTCCTGGAAATCCAAGCGATACACCTGTTCGCCGGGATGACGGCAGCGCAACGTCAGACGCCCGAGGTCGAGGTGCTGATGGCGGTCCTACTACGTGCGCAGGCTCAAGGGATCTCCGTTCGTCGCAACATGGTTCCTGGCTGGCTTACGGAGCGGCTGCCCTGGCTGGAGGCCGCGCTGAATGGTGCCACAGGCCTTCCGGACACGGAGGCCGGCTGCAGGGCATCCCCGCTCCCCACGTCGCTGCAGTGGTGGACGCAGGGAGAAACGTGGTCAGGGCAAGCCGTGCTGCCCGATGACGGTCAACGGATGATCGTTGCGCGGGCAGACGCTTCCACTTGGGTTCTTGCGAAAGCCCCGATCCGCGAACGCACTCTTCTGTTGGGCTTTGCCGACGGGACAGGCTGGGCTGTGCGAGATCCGGCAGCGGACCGGCTGGAGATGGGCGGAAGCTGGCGAAGCTTCCACACTATCACCGTGCCAAAGACGGTGACGCCGATAAAGGAACCACACAGCCCGCAGACGAGCAGACCACTGTTAGTTACTCGCCAGTCAACAGTGCGCGATCCCGGCTCCCGGACGCAAGCCGGCTACTGGTTGGAACAGTTGGCGACGCTGCGTAGCCTGCCCGGTGAAAGCGAAACGGTACCGATCCTGCTCGTCGGCAGCACCCGCAGCCGAAAGATGCTGAACCTTTTGGAAACGGCGCTGGCCGAATTGGGGCTGGGAGAGAAACAGCCCCAGCATCGTAGCCGCCGCGAACACCTGAAACGGGCAGCGGCCAACGGGTACTGCCTCGTCGCATGTCTCGATGCCTGGCGAGACTGGATCGCGCTGGCGACAGATCTCGGCATTACCCTCCAGCCGGTCGTCGATGCGGCCCCTCTTGAGGAGTGGTACGCTCTGGAGGCTCCCGCCATTGTCGAGCAAGATGAGGGGCAGGATGAAGGCCCACGCGAGTTTTCCACATCCATGGTGCTCGACGGGATCGACAAGAGGGTAGGAAAGTGGCTGCGGCCGTGGCTGCGCGAAACCGCCTTGGCGGAGAGCACCAAGGTTCCCATACTGCTCGACCCCCGACTGGAGGACACCCGACACCTGACAGGAGGTGCTTTCAAGTGGCTTGCAGTGGAACTCGTTCCCTGGACCGCCGAGGAGAGCCAACGACTGGATACTGTCTTCGCACCGTTGCAGATCGTAAGGGAAGAAGCCCCCTCCGGGATGGAGGCGATGGAGCACTTCCTGGTGACGCACTGGCAGCCGTCCGGCGCAGCCGGCAACAATCCTGTAACTGGGTTCAAGCCGACGCAGCTTCAGGCAATGGAACATATTCGCGACTGCGGAGCTGACGTGATGGTCACCCTGCCGACTGGCGAGGGCAAATCGGTTCTCTTCCAGGTCCCGGCCCTGGCCCGTGGTCTGCGCAACCGGCGGCTCACCCTTGTGATCTCGCCGTTACGGGCGCTGATGCGGGACCAAGTTCTGCGCCTTCATGAACAGGGCTTCGAAGAGTCCGTGGACTTCTTGAGCGGTGACCAGTCCTCTGAGGAGCAACGTGAGGTCCTGCAAGGCGTTCTCGACCAGCGGATCGTGATGCTCTATGTCGCTCCGGAACGGCTTCGCGTGGCCGGTTTCGTCGACGTGCTGCTGCGCCGGATCGAGTCCGACGGTGGATTGGAATACATTGTCTTTGACGAGGCACACTGCATCAACCAGTGGGGCTATGAATTCCGCCCCGACTACTTCTTCGCCTTCAGCTTCTTGATGAGGCAATTGCGGACTGGTCGCCTTCCGGACCCGACGCCGGTTCTGCTGCTATCGGCTACCCTCACAGCCTCAGACCGTCGGCGGATGCGCGGTCTGTTGAAGCGCAGGTCGAAAGATCCGGACCGGTTGCCGCTTGCGATATGTCCAGATCCTACGACCCAGGTCAGCCCGTTGCGCGGGCATATCCGTGTCCGCGCGCACCAGCTGCAGGGTAACATTTTCGAACAAGATGGCAGGGCGTTGCAGGAACGGGTTCCGGAACTTGTGCAGGTCCTACGAACTGCTCGCAGCAATGTCGAGAAGACCGGACAGCGCAGCGCTGTACTGGTCTTTGTCCTCTCTCGCTCTCATGCTGACACGCTGGCTGAGCAGCTGACGCGTGAGATCGGTCGGGAAGTCGAGAGCTTCCACGCCGGTCTCGATGGTGCCACAAGGGAGGACATCTACGATCGCTTTCGAAACGGTGACTTCGACGTTCTGGTGGCGACCAAGGCTTTCGGGATGGGGATGGACATTCCAGACATCCATTGGGTCGTGCATCTGGCGTCTCCCGGATACCTGGAGGACTACTTGCAGGAGGTGGGCCGGATTGGGCGCGGGATCAGAGAGCGCGAGCAGGCAGGGCTCGATCGACTCGACGCACTGATGCTGTACTCGGCGCAGGATTTCGAAGCGATCCGGAGCATGCGGGCCGATAACCAGCTGGGAGTGCCGCAGATCGACCAGATAGAGAGAAGCATCCTTGAGGCTGTTGAGACCGTCGGAGACAGCCAAATAGCTATTGTTCCCCAGGATGGCTTCTCCACCGAACCGTACCGGACACCAGCGAAACGTCGGAGTGATGCCACGCGCCTACGCTTAGCGCTTTATTGGCTGGAGGAGGCAGAGCATCTCTCGCAGGCAGGCATGGTGCCAGACCTGATAAAAATTCGTTTCTCCCCTGATCGGTTGAAGCGAGCGTCCGAGGAGGCCAGCCGGTCGGGAAAGGCGGCAACGGCCATTCTGGAAGCGACGTCCGGCACGGTGAATGAAAAGGAATCCGCGCTCCCTGACCTGATGCGCAGGCTCTCACTTGGCGTCGGTCTGCGGACCGGCAGTAAGGGCGAGCACTCCGGGGAACGCGAGGCTGTCATCAACCTCTCCGGAATCCGGCGTCACTGTGGGCTCGACAGTCTCGACGCGGCCATGTCTGTAATCGCGGACCTCGCGCGCCGCGAGGCACTAACCCTTGTCTGGTTGATCGACTTCAGGACACGGCCCATGTTGTCCGAGAGCGAGGCAAAGGTTCAGATCCTGATGGAGCGGGTCGCGGCTGCGGTGCGCCGGTTGCTCGGCGAACTGCACGGCAGGGCCACGTTCCGCTTCAATCCAAACGACTGGTACGATCCCGAGCCGTTCCAGCTGGTGGATCCCGAGGTTCGAAATCTCCCGAAGAAGACCCGCGAGCAGGTCGAACTCATCCTGCGCGAAGACCGGTTTCGGCGCAACTACATCAATGGCTTCCGCACCCTGGCACGGGTTGTCGGAATCCGGCTCAAGCAGGGGCTCGACCCCGAAAACGATCACCTATACTGGCAGGCAGGCTTGCCGGATGCCGCACGCTGGATCGCAGCGCAGCAACTCGATTCCCTTCTGCCTCAGGCCGCCGCCCTTCTGCGCCTGTTTCCCAAAGACACGAAGGATGGGAGCCTCGAGGTCGCAGACATCATCAGCGGAATGCAGGAAGCCCATCCTGCAGGGACGTTCCACGCCTCGGATCTCTCCAGTTTGATCCGCCTGCTGTCTTCGCTTGGACTTGTGAGCACCTCACCCGACCTGTTGCCACCGTCCTACATTCTTCAGCATCAGGATCGCCTGCCGGGTCTGGGGCAGTATCCCGATCTGGTCGAGGAGCTCGACAGCGTCAACCGCTTCGCAGAGACCAGGATTTTCGGCATGGAGGTCCATGCCAACCTGCCCGAGGAGGCGCGGGATCGGTTCGTGCCGGGCTATTTCGCCTGCGCTGACGTGGATGCGCTCAAGGGCTTTATCGACGAGCAACTGGGTGAGATCGAAGACGAAACAGGCGTTTTCGCCGAAAAGCGCGACCAGCTGCGCGCAACCCGTGCAACGGAGTTCTTCGACTTCTACCGGGACTCGCCGGAAAAGGCGCAATGGGAGGCGATGCAGTACCCCTACAATCGCCACCTACTGGTGAATGCAGGACCAGGCGCTGGCAAGACCTCCGTTCTCGTAGGGCGGATCGCCCACCTCATCCGCGAGCAACACGTCAAACCCTCGGAGATCATGGTACTGGCCTTCAACCGTGCCGTGGTCTTCGAGATCCGCAAGCGGGTCCGGGACCTGTTCCGCTCGCTCGGCTACGCGGCCTACGCATCCCGCGTTCGGGTACATACTTTCCATGGTCTCGCGATGCGTTATCTGGGCGAAACGACACCGCCGGCAACCGAAGAGCTCCTGCCGACCTTTGCCCGCAGGCTGAAACAGGATGTGGCATTCAGGGCCACGGTGGCGGGCGAGTGTCGGGCGCTGCTGGTAGACGAGTTCCAAGACGTCAACGATGAGGTCTACGAGATCATCCGTGCGCTCCATGCAGGGAGCGGGGACCGCGCCGGGATCATGGCGATCGGCGATGACGATCAGGACATCCTACGATGGAACCGCAAGCCTGCCCACGTGGCCTGGGGACGCCCTGCGGTTCAAGCCGGAGGCGTATTCGCCGACCATTACTTTGGGCGTTTCCGGGCGGACTTTGGCGGCGAGCATCTGTCCGAGCTGACGCTGGGGGTAAATTTCCGATCCAGTCCGGAGATCGTCGAGAAGAGCCAGGAAATGATCAACGGCTTCTTCGGCCGTCGGACCCAGTCACGGCGTCTCAAGTCCGACCGACTGCGCGCCGTTGACGGGGCACCATCGGGAACGGTGGAGCGTGTCGATGCTCAAGGTTGGAGTTGGGAGCGGACGCTGCAGGAGGTTCGCGCCACCAGTCAGCGGCTCCTTTCGGAGAACCCGGGTTCATTGGCGGTCCTTTGCCGGTCCAACGACGAGGTGGCCAGCGTCCATCGGGCACTCTCTGGCATCTTCCCGATCGTCACCGTGCAGAGCAGCGAGAACATCGCGATACGCTCGCTTCGTCATGTCGCTCTCTGGTTGGACCTTCTGGAACGCGAGATCGCGCAGCAGGACCAGGCTCTCACCGATCCGCTGCGTGCGCGACTTCTGGAGACCTTTCACGCGGAGACGGACATTCCAGAAACCCGTGCCGGAGGCCGAATGGACCCGGATCTCTCCGTCTTATGGGACCTCTGTGCGCAAGAGACCGTATTCCCTTACCTCTCGACGCTGGTCGAGTTCCTGAAGGATCTGCGGAGCGACGAATTGCAGCGCCTCCTCGGCGCTACGCGTCCTGAGGGCGAGATCCTCGTCTCCACGATCCACAAAGTGAAAGGGCTTGAATACGACAACGTCGTGGTGCTGCCGTCCAGGATGTCGTTCGGCGGCAGCGGCACAGAGATCGAGGCGAATGCGGCAGAAGAGGCGCGGCTGCTCTACGTAGCGTTGACCCGGGCGAAGTCCCGGTTGGTCTTTCACCTTGGTGATCGCGAGCTTGCCTGGGCGGGCAAGACGATCGCACACTTCAAGGGCGCGCAGGACGGTGGCCGTATCCTGACCGGAACACCGAAAGAGGTTTTCATCAGTTGGTCGATGAACCGGTCAAACTCCAATGCAGACCCTGAGCGCACCCAGGTCTACATTGAGACCTCAGTGTCAGTCGGTGATCCGATCAGCATTGGGACGCCCGGCCATCGCGCGGGAATGGCCCTGATCCACGGATCCGGAACGGGCGAAAGACGTCAGATTGGGTCGCCGTCCAAGGCCGTTGGGCACGGCGGCGATGTCACGGATCTGAAAGTCAGCGCCGTGATCCGCTACGAGCTCAAGCCGGATGATCGTGCGCAGCCCTGCCCCAAGGTCGCTGCGCAGGGTTGGGGCTATGTGGTCTTGGTGGAAGGGGTTCTGCGCTGAGGTCCGAGGCTGGCGGAAACGACCAGAAATGTGTCCGATGCGGTCGCAGGTGACAACGCCAAGGCGGGCCTCAGCAGGTGCTCGATTTTCGGATTTTCTATCGTGCGCTCCGCTCGACGGGGCGGCCGAGGCGTTGACGGAGGATATCCCCGCGTCGAAAAATGAAGTACCATGGTGTCGACCAGGATTGGCAAACCAAGCCGACATGAAAAGGAACGTGACCACAAATGTCCAAGAGAGAGGATGATGAGCGCTTCAAAGAGACATTTCTGAAATGCCGTGCAACTGTCCCGCCGGATTTTGATCTGGATGTATTCGACACCGAGAACGAGGATAGTGCGACCGGCCACCTAAGTAGTTCAAGTGATCACCCCGACGGGATTGCCGAGGCTGATACCGGCTCTACTCCGTCTGAGAAGACATAGGCTGCCAGTCGCCCCGCCCTTACCGATACACCCTGAAAGTATTGGAAAGCATCGCAGTTCCCGGTTCACAGATCTTTACCCACACGCGCGGAGCTGCGCCTCTTTAGCACTTGCAATCTGACAATGTTGCTCCTCGTATGCCCATCACCCGGCATTCTGGATGCCAATTAAAACGGCTTCGCGGCGTTCACCGTGAGATCGCGGATAGTGCCCCGGGGCGTGGTGTAGGAGCGCCGACCTTCGGAGAAGTCCAGGTCTGATCAGGATGCCACGGCGGGCAACCTGACGGTTGGATTGTCGGTGACGCGGGCCAGGGTTTCAAGGCTCATATATCGCCGCGCCACGGCCCACTCGTCGTTGGTCTCGAGCATCAGTGCGCCGACGAGCCGAACGATGGCGGCGTCGTTCGGAAAGATCCCGATGACATCCGCACGCCGTTTCACCTCTCGGTTCACCCGTTCCAGCGGGTTCGTGGACGCGATCTGGGTCCAGTGTTCGCGAGGAAACGACATGTAGGCGAGGACATCGTCGCGCGAGGCATCCAGCAGGGCTCCGAGCTTGGGCCGTTTCTCGCGCAGGGCGTCGGCGACGATGGCCCATTGGGCCTCGGCATCGGACTTGCTCTCTTGGGCGAAGATCGTCTTCAACATGGCCGCCACCGCGGTGCGCTGCTTGGTCGGGGCATGCGCCAGGGCATTGCGCATCCAGTGGATGCGGCACCGTTGCTGGGTCGCGTTGAAGACCCGCCGGGCCGCGGCGCGTAGCCCTTTGTGATCATCTGCAATCACCAATTTCACCCCTCTCAGACCCCGGTCGGCGAGGCTGCGCAGGAACTCGGTCCAAAAGGTTTCCGCCTCGGATGGGCCGGTGGCGACGCCCAAGACCTCACGCTTTCCGTCCTCGTTCACGGCTACAGCGAGTATCACTGCCTTGCTCATGATCCGTCCGCCCTCCCTGACCTTGAGGTAGGTTGCATCCAGCCAGAGGTAGGGCCACGCCCCTTCCAGGGGGCGGGCCAGGAAGGCGTCGACCCGCTCGTCGATGTCCATGCACAGCCGGCTGACCTGGCTCTTGGACATGCCCCCGGCGCCCATGGCCTTGACCAGATCATCGACCGACCGCGTGGAAATGCCATGAACATAGGCTTCCTGGATCACGGCTACCAAGGCCTTCTCTGCGGTCCGGCGGGGCTCGAGGAAGCTGGGGAAATAGCTGCCCTTGCGCAGCTTAGGGATTTCCAGCGCGATCCGACCGGCACGCGTGTCCCAATCCCTCTCTCGGTACCCGTTCCGCTGGGCCTCGCGCATGGGCGAGCGCGTGCCCTTGGCCGCGCCGGTCCGCGCCTCGATCTCGGCCTCCATGATGCGTTCAGCTGCGAAGGCCAGCATCTCGCGTACGAGATCGCCATCGGCCTGCTTCTCAACCAACTCGATCAGCGCCATTCTATCGTCGGTCATCGTCGTCTCCGTTTCTGGTTTCAGGTGTTGCAACCCAAACCTTCTCTGAAGATCGACGGTGACCGCCAGCGTCGCCTGTGGCGTCGCCCGCGGCTTCCTACACCACGCCCCGGGGCACTATCAGATCGCGCCGCACCCAGAGCCGCGTTTGGATCAATCTCAGCAGGAACGCTGCGGCGGTGACATCGTTCACGATGATGAATTGAAGTCGTCCTTTAGACCAGCAGTGCAGCTTGGTCAGTGAACGGCGCTCGCTCTCACGTTCGAGTGACGCCGGGAACTGGATGCCCCGACGATTTTGATGGTGTTCTCGTTGACGACGATCTTGTCGATGACAGCGCGGAGGTATGCGCGTTTGAACTGGGTGTCGCCGCCTTTCAACCGCTCGCGAACGAAGTCCGTGAACCGCTCGATGCTCTTGTCCGTGATTTCCGTCTCTGGTGCGAGTTCGGCAAGGGCGCGGTCGCGGGCGGCCTGGGCAAAGTCCTTGCGCTCCTTCGCGTCCGCGATGTGTTGCTGAAGCGTCGGGTCGCTGGAGTCGAGCACGCCGGTTGCGATGGCCCCGTAGATTCTCTTCAACCCTTGCTCCGCTTCATGGAACTCCGAAGTGACCCGCTCGAGGTGACCACTGTTGTCCAGCCGCTTTGCCGCCTGGCGCTCCATAAGACCGGCCAGCATTTCCTGCATTCGATCTTTGGTGAACAGCTTGTCGCTGACCTCGTCGATGATCAGCGTGTCGAACGGATCCATGGGAACGATCATCCCCGGGCAAAAGGTTTTCCCCTTCTTCATCTCCCCGCCGCACTTGTAATATCGATAGCGCCCGCCTTTGCCGGTCGCGATCGTCATGCCCGAACCGCAATGACCGCAGCATGCTATCTTCGACAACAGGATGTCACTGGTAGTGTCCCGGGGCGGCGTTTTTTTCGGGTCACGCGCTTTCAGCATCCGTTGGACAATATCAAAGTCATAGGGCTTGATTATCTCCGGGACTGACACCGTTACCGTATTGTCGATGTCCCTGGTTTTTCCGAATACGAATTCGCCTTTCACGGTCGTAGACGTTAAGAGTTGGTGTACGACTTTAATACTCCACTTGCTTCCGCGACGTGTCCGATATCCATTTTCGTTCAGCCAGGATGTAATCCGCTTGACGCCCATCGGGCCCGACGAGCCGTCCCCTGTCAGGAAAAGATCGAAGATGATCTTTACCAGATCCGCCTCGTCCGGCGCGATTTCAAGCTTCTTTTTTATAGTCTGACCACGCTGCTCGGCGACGTAGGTCCTGAAGCCAAATGGGGTCGGACCACCGTTCCAGAACCCCTGCTTGGCATTCTCGGTCATCGTCCGCCGCACGTGCTTCGAGGTCTCCTTCGACGAGTGCTCATCGAAGAGCATAAGCAAGCGACGCACCAGTTGCCCGCCCTCATCGTCCCCGAAATCCTGGGTGATGCTGATCAGGGTGGTGCCGCGCTTCTCGAGCGAGCGAAGGGTGAGTTCCGCCTCCACGGCATCGCGAAAGAAGCGGCTGAAGGAATGCACCACGATGAAATCGACGCGCTCGCTACCATGGTTCGCCGCCTCGATCATTTCGTCGAAGATCGGTCGGTGTCCATGGAACGCGCTGCCGGTCTCGACATATTCGTTGGCGATTTCCCAGCCTTCGCGCTCGCAATAGGCCCGCAACTGCTTCCGCTGGTCGGGAACCGAAAGCTCTTTCGCTGCCTGTTTGCCCGATGACACGCGCAGGTAAAGAAAAGCACGTGCCCCGGATCCGCGAAACTTCTTCGTCTTGCTCATGAAATTCGGCCC
>NZ_FWXX01000024.1 GCF_900176475.1 Tropicibacter naphthalenivorans | reverse complement strand
ATGACGGTTGCCGTCTCGGTGCCCTGATCGGCCAGCTCGACCAGGATCGTGGCGAAGACGCCCATCTCGCTCCACCTGCGCCACCGGTTGTAGAGCGTTTCCGGGGCTTACGCGGCCCCACTGGGGCCACGGTCCCCTTCAACTGTGCGGG
This sequence comes from Tropicibacter naphthalenivorans, assembly GCF_900176475.1. GTDB lineage: Bacteria > Pseudomonadota > Alphaproteobacteria > Rhodobacterales > Rhodobacteraceae > Tropicibacter > Tropicibacter naphthalenivorans. The sequence continues at coordinate 17,180 of NZ_FWXX01000024.1, read as the reverse complement.
CCGTATTCTCGTGGTGCATCACGCCAGCGTAAACCATTGCGATTTATGAAAATAATTCCGCTCAGCACGCGCCTGTCATCAACCCTCGGGCGGCCGCGGCTCTTCGGAAATAAGGGGCGCAGACGCGCCATCCGTGCCTCTGTGAGCCAGAACAAATCGCTCATGATGCAGGTCTCCACGACGCCCCTGCATAACCTTGTCCCTCAAATCTTGATGAGGCCTGAGCCTAAGACCGTGGCCGGCTCTTTTGCGGGTCATAGTGCGGAAACGGCGCGACCTTTGCCGGGTATCGCTTGAGGTGGCCGTCAAGTTGACCCACCTCGACCGGCGTTCCCGGTGCGGCATGGGCCACGTCGACCCTGGCCAGCGCGATCCATTGGCCGCTGCGCGGCGAGCGCATGGCAGAGCAGACTTCGCCCACCTGCGCGCGCCCGATGCGCAGACAATCGCCGTGGTGCACGGCGCTTTGGCCATCGATCTCCAGCCCGACGAACTTGCGCGCAGGCGTTTCCTTGCGGCGGAGCAGCGCCTCGCGCCCGACGAAATCGGCGGTCTTGGATTTCAGCGGCACGGTAAAGCCGATGCCCGCCTCGAAGGGATCGGTCTGATCGGAAAAATCGTAGCCTGCGAACACAAGACCCGCTTCGATCCGCACAAGGTCCAGACCGGCCAACCCCATGGGTTTCATGCCATGTGGCTGACCCGCCTGCCAGATCGCGTCAAAGATCGCGCCGCCTTGGGACGGATGGCAAAAGACCTCATAGCCCAGCTCACCGGTATAGCCGGTGCGCGAGATCACCACCGGGATGCCCTCCGGCCCGCCAAGCCGCGCCGGGGCAAAGCGGAACCAGCCCATCTCGGCCAGCTCGGGCTGATGGGGCGCGGTCCAGAACAGGTCGGAAATCAGCTCCCTGGACTTCGGCCCCTGGACGGCAAGGTTGTGCATCTGGTCGGTCGAGGAGCGGATCATCACGTTCAGCCCAAGGCGCGCGGCCTCTTCGCGCATCCACACGCCGCCTTCGTCCGAGCCGCCAATCCAGCGGAAATTCTGCTCGTCTAGGCGGAACAGCGTGCCGTCGTCGATCATGCCGCCGTGCGGGTAGCACATGGCGGAATAGACCACCTGACCCACGGCGAGCTTTTCCACATTTCGGGTCAGCACCCAGTTCATCAGGGCTTCGGCGTCGGGGCCGGTCACTTCGAATTTGCGCAAAGCCGACAGGTCCATGACCACCACGCCCTCGCGGCAGGCCCAGTAGCTTTCCACCGCATCGCATTCGGGAAAGCTGTTGGGCAGCCAAAAGCCGTTGTAATCGGCGAAATCGCGGGTCATCGCGGCGAATTTTTCGTGAAACGCAGTTTCGCGCGTCATGATCGGATCCTCGTCTGGGGTCGGGCGCCAGGCGGTGGCGCGGGAAAAGCGTTCCGTCGCGCCATAGGTGCGCACGTGAATGTCGGTCAGGTTCCAGCCATTTGCCGGCGATGTGTCATCGGGGCAGGCGGAGGACACGCAGACCAGATCGGTCAGGGAGCGCAGCAGCACGTAATCGCCGGGGCGGGACCATGGCTCATCGGACACCAGCAGGCCGTGCTCATCCACGGCGGTGTTGAAGAAAAAGTTCGCCGCCATCCAGCCGGGCCGCGCCGGGATGCCGTGGGGGCCCAGGGCCAGGTTGAAGTTGTCGGAACAGTTGACGTGGCCGGGATAGCCGATGTCGTCGTAATATTTCGCGTTGCAGGCCATGGCAAAGGCGTCATGACGCCCACAGGTGTCCTGGATGACCTCGACCAGCGGCGTCTGATCGTGGTCAAAGTACTTCGCGTGCAGGCCGGGCATGGGATAGGCGTGGTGCTGGATCGTGCGGGTCGTGGTGACGTCGAGCGGGTGAAAGATGCCCTTGTCCACCTTGCGCGCATCGAAGCATTGGAAATCGGTACATTGGCGGCCATCCACGTCCATGATCTGGATGAACTCGCCCTTGGCGACGCGGTAGGCGCGGGCGGTGGCAGAGGTCACGCGCAGATCCTGCACCGGGTCGGCGAGGGGATCGGGCAGCGCGAACTGCCCAAGGGCGCGCGGGGCGGCACGGGTGAGGCGAATGTCGATCGGGGTGGCGGTGGTCTGCGCCTCGAAATCGGGCGTGGGGGCAGGGGCTGTGACCAGCAGCCAGCCGGGGCTTTGCGCGGTAAACTCTGCCTGGTCCCCCGCGGGGCTGCCCCCAGAAAACAGGCCAATGGCGCGCGCGCCGCCAAGGTCGATGCCGCGACGCGCAAGGCCGAGGCGCAGGCGCGCCATGCCGGGGGCATTGCTCTGCACAGCGGTGCGCAGGCCGTCGCCCTTGGTATCGAGGGTATGATCCAGGAGGCCGCCATCCAGACGCCCATCGGGATGCGCGGTGACAAGTTCGCAAACCTGTCCGCCTTCGCTGTTGCATAGGGTGATCCGGTCTCCGGCGCGTAATTCCAGCAAAGCCGCGCCGCCCCCCGGCACCCGGTGACGCTCTTCATTGGAGCCAAGGCTATAGGCCGCCGCGCGCCGGGGCGCGGTGGGACGGGGCGGGCCGGGGCGGAAGGGCTGGCCGATTTGATCGAACATGAAGAAAGGCTCCGAAGAAAACACCGGGGGCAGGGTGGCCCCCGGATCAGGGCAGGAAAGGGCGGATCAGTTGGCCAGGTAGGCAGCCATGCTGTCGTCCAGCGCGTCTTTCCACGGGGTGTGGTGCACCGGCGCCTTGGTGCCCGTGATGACCGAGGTGTAAGAGTTGTTGCGGAAGGCCATGATGTCCTTGGCCTTGTGCTTCTTCCACTCCATGAAGGCTTCGGTCGCGCCATCGACGTTAAAGCTGGGGTAGTCGGTGTCGGCGATCAGTTCCTTGATGTAATCGGCCTGGTAATTGATGGCGTATTTCACATCGTCAGAGGCCTCTTCGCGGGCTTCACGCTCGGCCACGTCGGCCATCAGCACCTGCTTGTCGGCGGGCACCTCGATGCGGCCAAGGATGATGTCGCGCACGTACCACGCCTGCGCGTCGAACATGTTGAAGGTGAACCACTGGTCCTGCATCCCGAGGTAGAACATCTTGGGGTTATGGGTGTAGACCACGCCCTTGTAGAGATCCGCCGAGGCGAGGCGGTTGGCGGTCTTCAGGCGCAGATCGTCGGGCAGGAACGGGAAGTAGTGCTTGTAGCCGGTGCACAGGATGATGGCGTCCACGTCCTTGGTGGTGCCGTCAGAGAAATGCACCGTCTTGCCTTCGACACGCTCCATCGCGGGCTTTTCTTCCCAGTTGTCCGGCCAGTTGAAGCCCATGGGCGCAGAGCGATAGCAGCTGGTGACCGTTTTGGCCCCGTATTTCCAGCACTGCGATCCGATGTCCTCGGCAGAGTAGGACGAGCCGACCACGAGCACGTCCTTGCCTTCGAATTCGCGGGCATCGCGGAAGTCGTGGGCGTGCACGATCCGGCCATTGAACTGATCGAAACCGGGGTATTCCGGCACGTTGGGCGACGAGAAGTGCCCGGACGCGCAGATCACATGGTCAAAGCGTTCCTTGTAGACGCGGTCCTCGGTCATATCGTGCACGGTGACTTCGAATTCCTCGCTTTCGGGCAGGTATTCCACCCAGCGGATCACTGATGAAAAGCGGATCCATTTGCGCACGTCGGCCTTTAGGACGCGGCCTTCGATGTAGTCGAACAGCACGGCGCGCGGCGGGTAAGAGGCGATCTGTTTGCCGAAATGCTCCTCAAAGGAATAGTCGGCAAACTCCAGACCTTCCTTGGGGCCGTTCGACCACAGGTAGCGGTACATCGAGCAATGCACCGGCTCGCCGTTCTCATCGACGCCCGTGCGCCACGTGTAATTCCAAAGGCCACCCCAGTTGGACTGCTTTTCAAAGCAGACGATCTCGGGGATCTCCGCGCCTTTCTGGGCGGCGGATTGGAACGCGCGCAGCTGCGCCAAACCCGAAGGACCGGCCCCGATGATGGCAACTCGTTTAGACATGACTTTCTCCCTGTCGCTTTGATTTTGGTATGAACCAGTACATTAAATTGGTTCACATGGTTGACTCTGGTTTGGCCCAAAAATTTTCTTCTGGTCAATTAATTTTCTTTAAGAGAATATCGGAGAGGTCCGAAATCCGGGTAAAATGCACAAGATTTATGCAGGTTTGAACGTCATGACAGGCCCCTCGCTCGCGCAGAGGTTGATAGTTTCAGGGACGCTGCCGCGACTCGGCGTTCAAGGGCAGGCGCCGATCCGCGTTGGCGCACTGGTGCCGTTCTCTGGTCCCGAAGCCTTTTGGGGGCAGCCGGGCATTCAGGGCTGCCGCATCTGGATTGACTGGATCAACGACCGCGGCGGCTTGATGATCGACGGGCGGCGCAGGCCGCTGGTGCTGATCGAAGCGGACAGCGCGCAGGGGCCGCAAGCGGCCTTGGCCGCCGCCCGGGACATGGTGGAGACCCACAAGGTGCGGCTGGTGCTGACCCTTGGCGGGCGCGATGTGCGGCTGGCGCTGCCCTATCTGATGGAGCGCCGGGTTCTGACCGCCACGCTTTTACCCTCTGACCTGTCGCCGGATTACCCGACCTTGATCGCGCCCGCCGAAGTGCATCCCTTCTTTAATGTCACCGGCGTGGATTGGCTGGCGCGCCACCGGCCCAAGGCGCGGCGTGTCGCGCTTTGCGCGCAAGAAGATGAGCTGGGCCTGCCATCGCTGGCCACCTATCGCGCGGCGTTCCGCGTCGCAGAGCGCGAGATCGTCAGCGAAACCCGCTATGACGCCGATACCGGCAACGCCGAGCAGATCCTGAACCAGATGCTGGCGGGCGACCCGGACATCTTATGTTTCTGCTCGTCGCCGCCGCCGATGATCGACCAGCTGACCCGCGCGGCCTATGCGCGCGGCTTCAAAGGCGAGATGATCGCCTGCACTTGTGATGGCTACCGCGACCTGATCGCGCAGACCTCGCCAGAGTTCATGGAACGCTTCACCTTTCAATTCCCGGATTTTGACGATCCGGGGCTTGAGGGGGCAGAGTTCTTCTTTCGCAGGCCCAAAGCCTTTTACGAGACATATAATGAGCGCTTCCCCGGCCAGTGGACGGCCGTGAGCTGGGAATATGCCGCGATCCTGGACCGGTGGCACGATGCGGTGGAAACCGCCGACAGTCTGGGCACCGTTGCGGTGCTCGCGGCGCTCAAGCGGGGGCGGGTGATGCCGCACACCTTTGGGATGGGGCGCTGGTGGGGCACCGAGATTTACGGCATCGACAACGCGTTGGTGGGCGACTGGCCGGTGGTGGCCGTGCGCGATGGCCGCGCCCGTATCCAAGAGTTCGGCTCTGTGCTGGATTGGCTCACGGCGCATGGGGCGCTACTTGTCGAGGAACTGGGGGCGATTGGGCAACTGTGGCACCAACGGGTCCGACCAGATTTGTCAGAGGCGCTTTTGGCAGATCCGCTGACCAAGGAATGAGGGGAAAGTTTTGAACAAACGTGCAGATGACACCAAGGCCACCGAAGGCCCGGACAGGGGCGACGCCGGGGCGGGGCAGCTGAAACAGAACCCACATGCGCTGCGCGAGCATCGTGAAAAGAACCTCGAGGTGGCCATCGGGCGGCAGGTGCGCGAGTTGCGCAAGCGGCAACGGATGACCGGGGCGGATCTGGCCGGGAAAACCGGGTTGTCGGTCGGGATGCTGTCCAAGATCGAGAACGGCGTCATTTCCCCCTCGCTCAACACGATTTCCGCCCTCGCCAATGCGCTCGGCGTGCCCATCGTGCAGCTGTTTGCCGGCTACGAAGAGGTGCGCGGCTGTATGCACGTCAAGGCGGGGCAGGGCGCGGAAATAGAACGCGAAGGCACCCGCGCCGGGCATCAGTACAATCTGCTGGGCCATATCGGGTCGAATAACTCTGGTGTGGTGGTCGAACCCTACCTGCTGACGCTGACCGACGAATCCGACCGCTTTCCGACGTTTCAGCACGAGGGCATCGAGATGCTCTATATCCTCGACGGGCGGGTGAACTACCGCCATGGCGACAAGCTGTACCTGCTGGAGCCGGGCGATTCGCTGCTGTTCGACGCGGATGCGCCGCATGGCCCAGAAGAGATCGTCGAGCTTCCGCTGCGCTATCTTTCGATCATCACCTACCCGCAGGCGAGCTGAGCAGGCGGGGATATGCTTAATAAACAGGCAACTTTCCCGGCAGGATTAAATTATTCCGGTGGTGCAAGAAACTTTCTTGAAAAGAAATAAGGTTTCCTCTTAGGCATAGGTGAGGCGCCGCGACATCGCGCGCAGTCACTTATTACGGAGGACGCCATGTGTGGCATCGTAGGCCTTTTTCTGAAAAAGGATGACCTGCGCCCAAAGCTGGGCGACATGCTGACAGACATGCTTATCACCATGACCGACCGCGGCCCCGACAGCGCCGGGATCGCGATTTACGGCGATGGTGCAGAGGGCGCGGTCAAGATCACCGTTCAATCGGACGCACCGCAGTCCGCCTTTGCCGGGCTGGACGCTGAACTGGGCGCGGCGCTTGGCGTGACGCCAGAGGTCAAGGTGGTGGACACCCATGCGGTGCTGACCCTGCCCGAAGCCAAGGCCGCCGAGGCCATCGCATGGCTCGAAGCGCGCGGCCTGCGCATCATGGGCTCTGGCGCGTCGATGGAAATCTACAAAGAGGTCGGCCTGCCCAAGGATGTGGCGGCGCGCTTTGGCCTGCGCGAGATGGGCGGCAGCCACGGCATTGGCCACACCCGCATGGCCACGGAATCGGCGGTGACGACGCTGGGCGCGCACCCGTTTTCCACCGCCGATGACCAATGCCTCGTGCACAACGGCTCTCTGTCGAACCACAACCAGATGCGCCGCAAGCTGGCGAAAAAGGGCGTCATGACCCGCTCGGAAAACGACACCGAAGTGGGCGCGGCCTATATCTCCTCGCGCATCGCCGAAGGCGCGAGCCTGGGTGAGGCGCTGGAAGGCACCATCGAGGATCTCGACGGCTTTTTCACCTTTGTCACCGGGACCAAGAACGGCTTTGGCGTGGTGCGTGACCCCATCGCCTGCAAGCCCGCCGTGATGGCCGAAACCGACGACTACGTCGCCTTTGCGTCTGAGTACCGCGCCTTTGCGGACCTGCCCGGCATCGAGGCCGCGCGCGTCTGGGAACCCGAACCCGCCACCGTCTACTTCTGGGAGCGCTGATCCATGACCACAACGCTTGATATGACCTCCACCCCGCTGCGCGACGTCAATGTCACGCTGCAAGCTGCGGCGCGCGCGCAGGCCAATGAAACCTATGTCATCGCCAATCCGCGCGGCGCCCATGCCATGGCCTGCGGTCTGGACGGCCCGCTGTCGGTCACCATCAAGGGGCCGACCGGCTACTACTGCGCGGGCATGAACAAGGAAGCCTCTGTCACCGTCGAAGGCTCTGCCGGTCCCGGCGTGGCCGAAAACATGATGTCTGGTGTCGTGACCATCGAAGGCGATGCCTCGCAATACGCAGGGGCCACCGGCCACGGCGGCTTGCTGAACATCAAGGGCAACGCCTCTTCGCGCTGCGGCATTTCCATGAAGGGCATCGACATCGTCGTGCATGGCAACATCGGCCATATGTCCGCTTTCATGGCGCAAAAGGGCAACCTCGTGGTGCTGGGCGATGCCGGGGATGCCTTGGGCGACAGCCTCTATGAGGCGCGGCTTTTCGTGCGTGGCTCGGTGAAATCGCTCGGCGCGGATTGCATCGAAAAAGAGATGCGCCCCGAGCACCTTGAGACCCTCAAGACCCTGCTGGAGCAGGCCGGGGCAGACGCCAAGCCCGAAGAGTTCAAACGCTATGGCTCGGCCCGCAAGCTTTACAATTTCAACATCGACCACGCCGACGAATACTGAGGAGCGCGACATGGACAAGACACCTCAAACAATGCCGCGCCAGAGCTGGACGTTCTCGAACGAGACCAACTCGGAAATCCGCCGGGCCGCTGCGACCGGCATCTACGACATCCGCGGGGGCGGGGCGAAACGCCGCGTGCCGCATTTCGACGACCTGCTGTTCCTTGGAGCCTCCATGAGCCGCTATCCGCTCGAAGGCTACCGCGAGAAATGCGACACCTCGGTGACCTTGGGCACGCGCTTTGCCAAGAAGCCGATCGAGCTGAAGATCCCCGTGACCATCGCGGGCATGTCCTTTGGCGCGCTGTCTGGTCCCGCCAAAGAGGCCTTGGGCCGGGGCGCGACCATGGCGGGCACCTCGACGACCACCGGCGACGGCGGCATGACCGAAGAAGAGCGCGGCCATTCGGAAAAGCTGGTCTACCAATACCTGCCGTCGCGTTACGGCATGAACCCCGATGACCTGCGCCGCGCCGACGCCATCGAAGTGGTGGTCGGGCAGGGCGCGAAGCCCGGCGGCGGCGGGATGCTGCTGGGGCAAAAGATCACCGAGCGTGTGGCCGGGATGCGCGATCTGCCCGTCGGGATTGACCAGCGCTCGGCCTGCCGTCACCCGGATTGGACCGGCCCGGACGATCTGGAAATCAAGATCCTCGAACTGCGCGAGATCACCAACTGGGAAAAGCCGATCTACATCAAGATCGGCGGCGCGCGCCCCTATTACGACACCGCGCTGGCGGTCAAGGCGGGGGCCGATGTGGTTGTCCTTGACGGGATGCAGGGCGGCACGGCAGCGACGCAGGATGTGTTCATTGAACACGTCGGCCAGCCGACGCTGGCCTGTATCCGCCCCGCCGTTCAGGCGCTGCAAGACCTCGGGATGCACCGCGACGTGCAGCTGGTCGTCTCTGGCGGCATCCGCACCGGGGCCGATGTGGCCAAGGCGCTGGCGCTTGGCGCGGATGCGGTGGCCATCGGTACGGCGGCTCTGGTGGCTTTGGGCGACAACGATCCCAAGTGGGAGGCCGAGTACCAAAAGCTCGGCAGCACCACCGGCGCCTATGACGACTGGCACGAAGGCCGCGATCCGGCGGGCATCACGACGCAGGACCCCGAGCTGATGAAGCGCCTCGATCCCATCGCCGCCGGTCGCCGCCTGCGCAACTACCTCAGCGTGCTGACGCTGGAGTGTCAGACCATCGCGCGGGCCTGCGGCCACAACCACGTGCACAACCTCGAACCAGAGGATCTGTGCGCGCTGACGATGGAAGCCGCCGCCATGGCCCAAGTGCCGCTTGCGGGCACCAACTGGTATCCGGGCAAGCCGGGCTTTTGACGCCGCAAAGGCGAGGGGGGCCGCCCCTCTCGCCGCACCAACAGGGATAAGACAGGGACGAAGAAGATGAGCAAACTCGCAGAATTCGCCGCCGACACGGGCGTCAAATATTTCATGATCTCCTACACTGACCTTTTTGGCGGGCAACGCGCCAAGCTGGTCCCGGCGCAGGCCATCGCCGATATGGAAGAGGACGGCGCAGGCTTTGCCGGCTTTGCCACGTGGCTCGACCTGACCCCGGCGCACCCGGACATGCTGGCGGTGCCGGACGCGGATGCGGCGATCCAGCTGCCGTGGAAACCCGAAGTGGCCTGGGTGCCCGCCGATTGCGTCATGGAAGGCGCGCCGGTCGAACAAGCCCCGCGCAACGTGCTGAAAAAGCTGGTTCGCGATGCCGCCGCGGCGGGCCTGCGCGTCAAGACCGGCATCGAGGCGGAATTCTTTTTGCTGACCCCCGAAGGCGACGCGATCTCTGACCCCTTCGATACGGCGGAAAAGCCGTGCTACGACCAGCAGGCGGTGATGCGCCGTTATGACGTGGTGGCCGAGGTCTGCGATTACATGCTGGAGCTGGGCTGGGGCCCGTACCAGAACGACCACGAGGACGCGAACGGCCAGTTCGAGATGAACTGGGATTTCGACGACGCGCTGGTGACCGCCGACCGCCACAGCTTTTTCAAGTTCATGGTCAAATCCGTGGCGGAAAAGCACGGCCTGCGCGCCACCTTTATGCCTAAACCCATCGAAGGGCTGACCGGCAACGGCTGTCACGCGCATATCTCGGTCTGGGATCTGGACGGCAAGACCAACGCCTTTGCAGGCGATGCAGGCGGTCAGATCGGCGAAGTGGGTTTGTCACAGCAGGGTGGTTACTTCCTCGGCGGGATCATGAAGCACGCCGAGGCGCTGGCCGCGATCACCAACCCGACCGTCAACAGCTACAAGCGCATCAACGCGCCGCGCACCATGTCCGGCGCGACCTGGGCGCCGAACACCGTGACCTGGACCGGCAACAACCGCACCCACATGGTCCGCGTGCCGGGGCCGGGCCGGTTCGAGCTGCGTCTGCCCGATGGCGCGGTCAACCCCTACCTGCTGCAAGCGGTGATCATCGCGGCGGGCCTCTCTGGCATCCGCAGCAAGGCCGACCCCGGCAAGCGCTATGACATCGACATGTACGCCGAGGGCCACTCTATCACGGATGCACCAAAGCTGCCGCTCAACATGCTCGATGCAATCCGGGGCTTTGACGCCGATGACGAACTCAAGGCGATGTTGGGGACGGATTTCTCGGCCAGCTACATCAAGATGAAGCATCAGGAATGGAATTCCTTCGTGACGCATTTCTCGAACTGGGAACGCCAGCATACGCTGGACATCTGACGACACATCCCCCCGGTGGCAGCTTGGTCTTTTGCTGCCACCCGCTTGGCCCGGTCGCACCTGACCGGGTCTTTTTCGTCTAGCCTTTTGGGCGCTTTGCGGGTGCGCGCCGCAGGGTCGAGGGCGGATGACCGTAGGCGCGGCGAAAAGCATCGGTGAAATGCGCCTGCGTGGCAAAGCCTGTCAGCTGGGCGATTTCTGCCAGCGGGACGCGGGTGGACACGATCAGCTCTCGGCCTGTCTCCAGCCGGATACGGCGGTACTCCTCCATGACGGACCGCCCCAGCGCCTCGCGGAACAGCCGCTGCAACTGCCGGACAGAGCGGCCAGACAGCTCGGCCACCTGCTCTTGATCCAAAGGGTCGGCGATATGGCTTTCCATCAGTTCAATGGCGGTTTCGACAGGCAGGGGCAGCGGGCCATAACGCGCCGCGATGGATGAGCGCTGCGGCGCTTCGGCGCCCCTGACTTCGGTCTGGATGAACCAATCGGAAATGCGCTGCGCGAAATTGCCGCCGAAATCCCGCGCGATCAGCGCGTGCATCATATCCAGCGGCGCAGAGCCGCCCGCGCAGGTATAGCGGTCGCGGTCGATCACAAACAGCCTGCGTTCCAGCAGCCAAGGGCCGGGCAGGCTGTCGAAATCCTTGTAGTGGTGCCAATGCACGGTGAAACGCCGCTCGCGCAGCAGCCCCGCCTTGGCCAGGATCACCGCCCCGCCGGAAATTCCGCCAAGCGCCGCCCCGTTGCGATCCGCCTGCCGCAGCCATGCAAACAGCGCCGGGTCGTTGATCCGGGCCGGATCGCCGCCCGCCACCACGAAAATCAGGTCAAACAGCGGCTGTACCTTGTGGTAAGGGCGGGCGTCGAACATCGCGCCCACCGATGCGGTCGCGTGCAGCTCCGAGGACGACAGCAGCGTGATGTCATAGGCATGTGTCGGCGCAAACATATTCGCCGCGCGCAAGGGCTCCAGCGCCGCGGCGGTCGACATCAAGGCGAATCCGTCGATCAATAGAAAGGCGATTCTCCGCATCGTCAATTTCCCGTCAGGAAAATAAGTTTCCGTCCCATGTTCGATATTTTGTGACCCAAAGCAAGAAGAGAGTGCCGGTTTACCCTGCCTATAAAGGGGTAAGAAAACGGAGCGGACGCATGACATTCTCAGGCTTCAAGGTCATCAAAGAGGCTCTGACGGGCCACAAGGGGTGGGGGCCGCTTTGGCGCACCCCGGAGCCCAAGGCGCAGTACGATGTGGTCATCGTGGGCGGCGGCGGTCACGGGCTGGCCACGGCCTATTACCTCGCCAAGGTCTACGGCGTGACCAATGTGGCGGTGCTGGAAAAGGGCTGGATCGGCTCGGGCAACGTGGGTCGCAACACGACGATCATCCGCTCGAACTACCTGCTGCCGGGCAACCAGCCATTCTACGAATTCTCGATGAAGCTTTGGGAGAACCTCGAGCAGGACACCAACTTCAATTCCATGGTCAGCCAGCGCGGCATCATCAACCTGTTCCACAGCGACGGGCAGCGCGATGCCTATCGCCGCCGCGGCAATGCCATGATGCTAAGCGGGGCGGGCGCGCGGCTGCTGTCGCAGGCGGACCTGCGCGAGAGGGCGCCGTTTCTGAATTTCGACAACGCGCGCTTCCCGATCAAGGGCGGTTTGATGCAGGAGCGCGCGGGCACGGCGCGCCACGATGGTGTGGCTTGGGGCTATGCGCGCGGGGCGGATATGCGCGGCGTCGACATCATTCAGAACTGCGAAGTGACCGGCTTTCGGATGGACGCGGGCCGCGTCACCGGGGTTGAAACCACGCGCGGCGTGATCGGCGCGGGCAAGGTCGGCGTCGCCGTGGCGGGCAATTCGGGCCGGGTGATGGCCATGGCGGGTCGCCGCCTGCCGATCGAGAGCCAAGTGCTGCAAGCCTTTGTTTCCGAAGGGCTCAAGCCGGTCATTCCGGGCGTCATCACTTTTGGCGCGGGGCACTTCTACATCTCGCAATCGGACAAGGGCGGGCTGGTCTTTGGCGGCGATCTGGACGGCTACAATTCTTACGCGCAGCGCGGCGGGTTGCCGGTGGTCGAGGACGTGCTCGAAGGCGGCATGGCCTTGATGCCGATGCTGGGCCGGGCACGGCTGCTGCGCAACTGGGGCGGGATCGTCGATATGTCGATGGACGGCTCGCCCATCATCGACCGCACCGACATCGGCGATCTCTATTTCAACGGCGCGTGGAACTACGGCGGGTTCAAGGCGACCCCCGCGTCGGGCTACGCCTTTGCCCATCTGCTGGCCCGCGACGAACCGCATGAGACCGCCCGGGCCTTCCGCTTTGATCGGTTCGCGCGCGGATATGTCATCGACGAAAAGGGCGTCGGCGCCCAACCCAACCTGCACTGAGGCCCACATATGTTGATCCCCCATCCCTTGCTTGGGCCGCGCAATGCCCAAGAGTTCACCTATCTCGGCGATGCGCAGCTTTTGCGCCGCCCCGACCCGCAAGCCCCGGACGCCGAAGCGGCCTTTTGCGACTATGTCTTTCAGCGAAGCAACCCGGCGGGCGTCCACCAAGAGCTTTGGTTCCATGAGCAAGGCGACCGGTCGTGGCTGGTGGTCACGCGCAACACCGTCACGCACGAAATCCTCGGCGCAGAGCTGGCCTGTGACGTTGCCAAGCGGGAGGGCGCGCAATGACCCGGCTGTCCGGTGGTCTGATCGACCGCAATCGCCCCTTGAAGTTCACCTTTAACGGCACTGCCTACAGCGGGTTTGCTGGCGATACGCTGGCCTCGGCGCTGCTGGCCAATGGCGTGCAGCTGATGGGCCGCAGCTTTAAATACCACCGTCCGCGCGGTGTTTTCTCCGCCGGGTCCGAGGAACCCAATGCGCTGGTCGAACTGCGCGAGGGCGCGCGGCAGGAACCCAACACCCGCGCCACGGTGGCCGAGCTGTATGACGGGCTCAGCGCGCGCTCGCAGAATCATGTCGGGCCGCTCCATCGCGACCTACTGGCGGTCAACGACCTGTTCTCGCCCTTCTTTGCGGCGGGGTTCTACTACAAGACCTTCATGTGGCCGCGCGCCTTTTGGGAAAAGCTGTATGAGCCGCTGATCCGCAACGCGGCGGGTCTTGGGCGGCTGTCGATGCTGCCCGATCCCGACAGCTATGACAAAGGTTTTTTGCACTGCGATCTGCTGGTGATCGGCGCGGGGCCTGCGGGGCTTGCGGCGGCTTTGACGGCGGGGCGGGCGGGGGCGCGCGTGATCCTTGGGGATGAGGATTTCCATCTTGGTGGCCGCCTGTTGATGGAAAGCGACCTGCTGGATGGCGCGCCTGCCGAGGCATGGGTTGCCACCGTCAAGGCAGAGCTGGAGAGCCTGCCCAACGTGCGGATCATGACGCGCACCACCGTCTTTGGCGTCTACGACCATGGCATCTTTGGCGCGGTGGAGCGGGTGTCCGATCACCTGCCCGAGCCGGGCAGCACCGTGCGCCAGACGCTGTGGCGGATCACGGCCAAGCGGTCGGTTCTAGCGGCGGGCGCGACCGAGCGGCATATCCCCTTTGCCGACAACGACCGGCCCGGCATCATGCTGGCCGGGGCCATGCGCGCCTATGCCAACCGCTGGGCGGCAAGCCCCGTGCGGCAGGGCAATGACGCCATCGCGATCTTTACCAACGGCGACGACGGCCACCGCACCGCGCGTGACCTGTTGGCCAAGGGCGCGAACCTGCTGGGGGTCATCGACACCCGCAAGGGTGCGGCGGCGCAGGGCGATTACAAGGTCTTTGACGGGGCGATGGTCACCGGCACCAAGGGCCGCCTCGGGCTGCGCGCCATTGAAATCACCCGCGACGGTCAGTCCAGCTGGCATGATGCGGGCGCCTTGGGTGTGGCCGGGGGATGGAACCCGAATGTGCACCTGTCTTCGCATCACCGGGGGCGGCCCGTCTGGGATGAGGCGCGCCTTGCCTTCGTGCCCGGACAAAACGGCCCTGCGGGGATGATCCCAGCGGGCGCGGCGGCAGGGCAGGGCGGTACGGCGCAGGCGCTGGCCTCTGGCGCGGCGGGCGCGATTGCGGCGCTGGCCGAGATCGGCATCACCGCGCATCCCATCGCGCTGCCCACGGCCAAGGATGCCTCTGCGGATCAGGAGGCGTTCTGGCATGTGCCGGGCAAGCGCCGCGCCTGGGTCGATTTCCAGAACGACGTGACGGTCAAGGACATCAAGCTGGCCCATCAGGAAAACATGCGCCCCGTCGAGCATCTCAAGCGCTGGACGACGCTGGGCATGGCGACGGATCAGGGCAAGACGGCCAATGTCTCGGCGCTGGCGGTCATGGCAGAGCTGACCGGCAAGAGCCTGCCAGAGACCGGCACGACGATCTTTCGCCCGCCCTATACCGGCGTGTCGCTCGGTGTGCTGGGTGGCGGCGATACCGGCAAGGGCTTCCGCCCCGAACGCTTGACGCCCACCCACCACTGGGCCAAGGCCCGGGGTGCAGAGTTCGTCGAGGTCGGCCCGTGGATGCGCGCGCAGTATTTCCCGCAGGCTGGTGAGCGCACGTGGCGCGAAACGGTGGACCGAGAGGTTCTGGCGGTGCGCGCGGGCGTCGGCCTGTGCGATGTGACCACGCTGGGCAAGATCGACGTGCAAGGCGCGGACGCCGGGGAGTTCCTCAACCGGATCTACGCCAATATGATGGGCACGCTGAAGGTTGGCATGGTGCGCTATGGCTTGATGCTGCGCGAGGACGGCCACCTTTACGACGATGGCACCTGCGCGCGTTTGGCCGAGGATCACTATGTGGTCACCACGACCACCGCCAACGCGGGCGCGGTCTATCGCAACATGGAATTCGCCCATCAATGCCTGTGGCCGGACCTCGATGTGCAGCTGATCTCGACCACCGATGCCTGGGCGCAGATCGCCGTGGCTGGTCCGAAATCGCGCGAACTGCTGTCGCGGATCGTGGACGGGTTTGACCTGTCGAACGAGGCCTTCCCCTTTATGGCCTGTGCGAACCTGACGGTGTGCGGCGGCCTGCGGGCGCGGCTGTTCCGAATCTCCTTTTCGGGGGAACTGGCCTATGAAATCGCGGTTCCGGCGCGTTACGGCGCGGCCCTGATGGAGCGGCTGATGACGCGCGGTCAGGATCTGGGCGCGACCCCATACGGCACCGAAGCCTTGGGCGTTCTGCGCATCGAAAAGGGCCACGCAGCGGGCGCCGAACTCAACGGTCAGACGACGGCGCAGATGCTTGGCCTTGGGCGCATGGTGTCGCAGAAAAAGGACAGCATCGGCGCGATCATGTCCCGCCGCGAAGGCCTCGCGCAGGAGAAGCGCCGCCTCGTGGGGCTCAAATCGCTCGCGCCGCAGACCATGGCCGTATCCGGCGCGCATCTCTTTGAACAGGGCGCGACACGCAGCATGGAAACGGATCAGGGCTGGGTCACCTCGGCCTGCTATTCGCCGCACCTGCAAGGCTACATCGCGCTGGCTTACTTGGAAAACGGCGACGCCCGGATGGGCGAGACGCTGGTGGCGGCCAACCCGCTCGAAGGGACAGAGGTGCCCGTAGAGGTGGTCTCTGCCCATTTCATCGACCCCGAGGGAGGACGCCTTCGTGACTGATCTTAGCCCTATCACCGCCCTTGGCGATGCCGCCCCGCGACAGACATCGTTCGGCGCGCTGACCATCCAAGAGAACGCCGGGCTTGGCCTTGCCTCGCTGTACCTGCGCAAGGGCCAAACCGCGCCCGCGCCCTTTGGGATGCGCCTGCCAGAGGTGTCCGGCGCTGTGCAGGCGGGCGATTACGGCGCGTTCTGGACCGGACCCGGCCAATGGATGATCGAGCTGCCAAACCGGGCCGAGGCCGACGTGGCCGCGCTGGTTTTGGCCGAGGCTACAGAGGCTTCTGTTTCGGAACAGACCCACGGGTTCGTGGCCTTTGAGATCACCTCCAAGGCGGGGGCGGACCCGCTGGAGGCGCTGCTCTCGAAACTGATCGACATCGACACCGCCGCGCTCGGGCCGGGGCGCGTGGTGCGCACGGGGCTGGAACACATGACGGTTTTCGTCATCCGCCGCGCAGAAGATCGCCTTGCAGTGCTGGGAATGCGCAGTTTCGCGGGGGCGCTCTGGCACGCGCTAGAGACAACCTGTCAACGATTGGAGAGCAAGACATGACCGCAACGATTATCGACGGCAAGGCGTTTGCAGGCACGGTGCGCGAAAAGGTGGCGGGCCATGTGGCGCGCTTGAAGGAAGAGCACGGGATCACGCCCGGTTTGGCGGTTGTCCTCGTCGGCGAAGACCCGGCGAGCCAGGTTTACGTGCGCTCCAAGGGCAAGCAGACCGTCGAGGTCGGCATGAACTCTTACGAGCACAAGCTGGACGCGGACACCTCCGAGGCGGACCTGCTGGCGCTGATCGACCAGCTGAACAATGACCCGGCGGTGCACGGCATCCTGGTGCAGCTGCCCCTGCCCAAGCACCTGAACGAAGACCTCGTGATCAACTCGATTGATCCGGCCAA
>NZ_FWXX01000021.1 GCF_900176475.1 Tropicibacter naphthalenivorans | reverse complement strand
GAGCGCAGCAGCAACTTCCAACCCGGCTAGGTATGGAATGCAATGAAAGTCATCTGTTTGTCTGTGCTTCAGTACCAAAAGATACCGAAAGCCGTCCAAACAGTGAAGCTGACATCTTATCATCGGCGCCATCGCTTCGCTACTCGAGCCCAGCGATCATCGCCTAAAGACGTTGATATGCAGACATTTGTTCATCGAAATGAACCTAAGTCGCCCACATATCCCTTCAGATACCATCAATTTCAAATAGCGTAGAGACAAATACCAACGAGATGCGCCCTAACTTACTGGCGCGCCCCGCCGTCAATGCCTCAAAATTCTCTCCGCTTCAGCGTCCCGTCCCTCAGCAACCAGTGCCTCGTTCCGTCCCGCCGCAGCGCCCCGTAGCGCCTCAGCGCCGCCGGTGAAGGGGTTTTAAGGTTATCACCCAAAACCCGCAAGCGGTTTTTTCATATTTCCGTCAAAAAACTTGGGTGACGCTGAGGAAGCAGGCATTTTCTGAGGAAAATAGGCCCCCTCCCCCGCCAATTTCCGCACCTCCGAGGGCAAAATCCACGTTTTCGACGCCATCTAGCGTCAAAAATCCCCTGCCCCTGCCGCGAATCCCGGTGAATCACCACGCCGCTCGGGCAAAACAAAAGGGACCCGAAGGTCCCTTTCTTTGGCGTAGCGATCAAAATCCGACTCAATGGCCGAGAATCTGGCTCAGGAACTGCTTGGTCCGATCGCTCTGCGGATTGTTGAAGAACGCGTTCGGCTCGTTCTGCTCGACGATCTGGCCATCGGCCATAAAGATGACCCGGTTTGCCACCGCCTGAGCGAATCCCATCTCGTGGGTCACGCACAGCATGGTCATCCCCTCTTCGGCCAACTCGATCATGGTATCGAGCACTTCCTTGATCATTTCCGGATCAAGCGCCGAGGTCGGCTCGTCGAACAGCATGATCCGCGGCTTCATGCACAAGGACCGGGCAATCGCCACACGCTGCTGCTGACCACCGGACAGCTGACCGGGGTACTTGTTGGCCTGATCGGGGATCTTGACCTTTTCCAGATAGTGCATCGCGGTTTCGATGGCTTCTTTCTTGGGGACTTTACGAACCCAGATCGGCGCCAGCGTGCAGTTCTCCAGAATCGTCAGATGCGGGAACAGGTTGAAGTGCTGAAAGCACATGCCAACCTCGGACCGGATCGTGTCGATGTTCTTGAGATCCGAGGTCAGGCGCGTGCCATCCACCACGATCGAGCCCTTTTGATGCTCTTCCAGGGCATTGATGCAGCGGATCAGGGTGGATTTGCCCGACCCCGACGGCCCACAGATCACGATCCGCTCGCCGCGATAGACCGTCAGATCAATGTCGCGCAGCACGTGGAACTGGCCGTACCACTTGTTCATCCCGCTGATCTCAATCGCCACCTCGTCCGAGACGGTCATTTTCTTCCGCGGTGCGTTTGTCATTTGTTCACTCATGTTTCCAATTCCTCAGCGATGCCCGCGGTCGAGCTTGCGTTCCATGTAGACCGAGTACCGGGACATCCCAAAGCAGAAAACCCAGTAGATCATCGCGATCACGAGATAGCCGGTATAGGCGGTTGTGGGCGTGGACCACTCGGGGTCCTTTAGCGTGGCCGACAGGATGCCCAGCAGGTCAAAGATCGAAATGATCAGAACCAGCGTGGTGTCCTTGAACAGCCCGATAAAGGTGTTCACGATCCCCGGAATGACGGTGGTCAGCGCCTGCGGCATGATGATCAGGCGCATCTGCTGCCAATAGGACAGACCCAGCGACATGCCGCCTTCGTACTGGCCCTTGGGGATGGCTTGCAGGCCGCCCCGGATCACCTCTGCCATATAGGCCGAGGCGAACAGCACCACACCGATCATGGCGCGCAGCAGTTTGTTGAAGTCGACCCCCGGTTCGAGGAAGTAGGGCAGCATGGCCGAGGCAAAGAACAGCACCGAGATCAGCGGAATGCCCCGCACCACTTCGATGAAGATCACCGAAGAATAGCGGATGATCGGCGCGTTCGAGCGACGCCCAAGTGCCAGCACCATGCCCACGGGCAAGGAAATGACGATGCCAAAGATCGCCACCACCAGCGTGATGGTCAAACCGCCCCACTTGTTGGTCTCGACCACTTCGGTCCCCAGTGCGAGGTCGATCACCATGGTCACCAAGGGCAACATGCCCCAGGCGCCAAGGACAACCGCCGCCATCAGCAAGGCGGGGGCAAAGGCTTGGCCCACGTCCCCGAACTGGCCCTTGTTGGCGATGAACCACGCCGCAAAGGCGGCCGCGGCCAGCACCAGCGGGAACCACGCCCCGGCAAAGATGTGCCCCAGATCGCCGTCGTCTTCGACGGGCATCCCGTTCAGCAACACGTAGGACAGGATCGGAAAACCGATCAGCATAAAGGCCGCGACCTTGCCGCGATGCGGCAGCGGGAAGACCAGCCAAGCAATGCCAACCCCAAGAATGGCCATCGCCACCTTGACGCGCCAGACCTCTTCGGGCGGGTAAAAGCCAAACATGAACTGGTACCACTTTGCCTGCACAAAGGGCCAGCACGCGCCAGCGGGATTGACCAGACAGGCGTCGCGCTTCAGCCCCTCGGGGTCAAAGAAGGTCGCCGAGAACAGCGCAAAGTCCAGCATCGTCCACACCATCCACACCAGCGCATAGGCGGAAAACACCGTCATAAAGAGCATCATCACAGAGGTGACGGCTTTGCCCGGCGTCGAATAGTCGGCCATCGAGGCAAAGATGTTCTTCCACAGCCAGGCGCGCGGCCCGACCGAACTGGAAGGCGGGTCCATACGCGGCGCTTCGTGCGTGCGGACCCAGTGATCTGTTTCGTGTTCTTGCATAGATCCGCTCCCTTACCGTTCGACCAGCTTAACGCGGTTGTTGAACCAGTTCATAAAGGCCGAGGTCAGCAGCGAGATCGTCAGGTAGACCAAGATGACGATGGCGATGATTTCGATCGCCCGCCCCACTTGGTTCAACGTTGTCCCTGCAAACACCGCGACCAGCTCTGGGTAGCCGATGGCCGCCGCGAGCGAGCTGTTCTTGGTCAGGTTCAGATACTGCGAGGTCAGCGGCGGCACGATCACCCGGAACGCCTGCGGCAGGATGACTTTGCGCATGGCCAGATTGTCCGGCAGACCCAGCGCGGCAGAGGCTTCGGACTGGCCCTTTGGGACCGCCTGAATGCCCGCGCGGACGATTTCCGCGATAAAGGCCGCCGTGTAGGTGGTCAGAGCCAGGAACAGCGCCATGAATTCGGGCGCAATATAAGAGCCAACGCCCCGTTCAAAGCCACGGCGGAACACCGGACCTTCGGTGACAAAGTTCGGCCACTCGATGGACATGGGCCGACCCGTCACAAGGAACATCAGCACCGGCAGACCGATGATCAGCCCCAGGCCAACACGGAACGTCGGCAGCTGCTTGCCCGTGGCGTCCTGCTGCTTGGCGGCGTATTTGCCAAAGCCCCAGGCGGCGATGATGCCCACCACCAGCGCATACATGGTCAGGGCAAAGCCGTCATGCGGCACGGGGTACGGCCCGTAAATGCCCTTGGCGTCGAACTGGAGCAGACCGGGGATCAGCGTCCCATAGGTGCCGCGCTCGCTCGGGGCGACGATCCGCAGAACCGCCGTCCAGAAGAAGATCTGCAAAAGCAGGGGAATGTTGCGCAACAGCTCGACATAAAAGGTCGCAAAGCTGTTGAGGACGAAGTTGTGGGACAGCCGGAAAATCCCCAGCAAAAAACCCCAGATCGTCGCGAAAAAGATGCCGGCCACGGCCACGATCAACGTGTTGGCAATGGACAGCAGGAAAACGTCGAAGATCGAGTTCTGACCCGCCTCGTAGCCCACCAGCCACGTGCCGAATGTCGTCAGAATCTGAATGTCGGACGGCCGGTCGAAAAAGTCGAAACCGAACTCACGCCCTTGCTCGGCAAGGTTTGCCGCGGCGTTTTGGACCGCCACCACGATCATCGCGATGATCGCCAGCGCCAGAACCACCTGAAAGAATAAGGACCGCGCCCGGCTGTCGAAAACCAGGGCCGCGAGACCTGTGCGTTCGCCCGTCCCCTGGGCGTCGCGGTCACTCGTCGAACTCATTGAAATACCCCCGCTATGTTATGGGAAAGGGGGCAAAGGCGAACCTCTGCCCCCATCCGGTTGGTCTTTTTGCGGAAATTTCGCGGGTCTTAGCGGACCGGCGGTGCGTACATCAGGCCGCCGTTGGTCCACAACTCGTTCACGCCACGCTCCAGCTTGAGCGGGGTGTCGGGGCCAACGTTGCGCTCGTACATCTCGCCGTAGTTGCCAACCTGTGCCACGGCCTTTGCGATAAAGTCTGCGTCCAGACCCAGCGGCGCGCCGTAGTCGTTGTCACCAACGCCCAGGATACGCTGCACGGAGGGGTTGTTGGAGCCCTTCATCTCTTCGACGTTGGCCGAGGTGATGCCGTATTCTTCGGCTTCGATCACACCGTTCAGAACCCAGCGGGCGATCTTGGCCCACTGCTCGTCACCGGCGCGGACCGACGGGCCAAGCGGCTCTTTGGAGATGGTTTCGGGCAGAACCATGTGGTCATCGGGGTTCGCCAGCTTCAGACGCTCGGCGGCCACGCCGGACCGGTCGGTGGTGAAGACGTCGCAACGGCCTGCGCCGTAGGCTGCGATCACCTCGTCAGAGTTTTCCAGGGCGACCAGTTCGAACTCCATGCCGTGCTGCTTGAAGTAGTCGGTGATGTTCAGCTCGGTGGTGGTGCCGGTGTTGGTGCAGATGGTTGCGCCGGACAGTTCCTTGGCAGAGGTCACGCCAAAGGACTTCGGCACCATCATGCCCTGACCGTCGTAGTAGTTCACGCCGACGAACGAGATGCCCAGATCGGTGTCGCGGGTGATGGTCCAGGTGGTGTTGCGCGACAGAACGTCGATCTCACCCGAAGACAGCGCGGTAAAGCGGTCTTTCGCGGAGAGCGAGACATATTCCACGGCTTCGGCATCGCCCAGAACCGCTGCGGCCAGTGCCTTGCAGTAGTCGACGTCGATGCCGGTCCATGCGCCGGAATCATCGGGGGTCGAGAAGCCGGGCAGACCCTGGCTCACGCCGCATTTCAGTTTGCCGGCGGCTTTGACATCGTCGAGCGTCGCGGCGCCAGCGGCCCCTGCTGCGAGCGTGGCAGCAGCGACAACAGTCATCATGGTCTTTTTCATTGGAGTCCTCACTTGTTGGAGTATCGATGCGCGCCCCAAGCCGGTGCCTGTTTTTGAGTAAAAGGCTTTCCAAGCGCCATGGCCGCGCTCCGTCTTGCCAGTGCAAGCGGATGGTCGGCCAATCAGGTCGCTGTCGCGACAATAGAGCGGAGTGGTCATGTGCATCAGGTAGAATCGGTAGCGCATTTGCCGCCGCCC
Organism: Tropicibacter naphthalenivorans; assembly: GCF_900176475.1. Classification (GTDB taxonomy): domain Bacteria; phylum Pseudomonadota; class Alphaproteobacteria; order Rhodobacterales; family Rhodobacteraceae; genus Tropicibacter; species Tropicibacter naphthalenivorans. The sequence continues at coordinate 21,236 of NZ_FWXX01000021.1, read as the reverse complement.
TGTAAATCGCCACATGTTTGATCAAATGCCTCACATGCGCGCCAGCGCCGGCGCCCCCGCAGGCAAGCGCGAATTAACTCAATGATTTAATTTAATTATTTTTCATGACTGGCCAATCAATAAAAATTTGACCGTTGGGGAAGATGCTCAAAAATTAAGCCGCGCTGCGCAACCCTAAGGCGACTTCCCTTGCGAAAGCTTCAAAGCTCGGGGAAATCCATGACGAATCCATGAAATCTCCAAGCCCCCAAGTCAGGTGGCTTTAGGCGACCGCGTCAAATTTGCCTTGGATGTCAGAAAGGTGGTGCCCCCACACGGACTCGAACCGCGGACCTACTGATTACAAATCAGTTGCTCTACCAGCTGAGCTATAGGGGCACGAGGGGACAGATATTCCAAATCGCCAAGCGGGATCAAGCACCAAAATTCATCGATTTGCCCGAGCCAACAGCCCAACCGCCGACAGCCCCACCAAAATCACCAGAATCGCGGCGGGGGCAGCTTCTCCCAAGGCCTCCAGCGAGGCTTGTTCGTGCACGCGCGTGGCCAGCGTATCGTAATTAAACGGGCGCAGCAGCAGCGTTGCGGGCAGTTCCTTGACGCAATCGACGAACACCAGCAACAGCGCCGAGGCGACCGACGAGCGCATCAAGGGGTAGTAGACATCCACAAGGACCTGGCCTTGGTTGCGGCCCAGCGACCGCGCCGCCAGCGCAAGGTTCGGCGACACCCGGCCCATGGCCGCATCCGCCGCCCCCTGCCCGATAGCAAAGAAGCGCACGCAATAGGCCAAAACCAAGGCAAAGGCCGTGCCCGTCAACACCAACCCCGGATCCCAGCCCGTCGCGGCCCAGATCCCGTCTGCGATGAAATTGTCCAAAGCGGCCAATGGGATAAGGATACCCACCCCCAGCACCGCACCCGGCGCGGCATAGCCAATCGTCGTCACAGGCAGCAGCAGACGCGGCAGCTTGCGCCCCGACAAACGCACGCCATAGACAAGGAAAACCCCCGCCAGAACCGTGATCACGGCCGCCAAGCCGCCAACGGTCAGGGTGTGCAGAACCGCCTTCCACAGCTCGGGATCGACCCAATTGTCCGCATTATCCCAAGCGTGGCTCAGGATGACCCCGGCGGGCAGCACAAACCCCATGGCAAAAGGCAGCGCGCAGGCAATCATCGCCAGATACGCCATCCGCCCGGACAAGGCCTTGCGCGCCACGGGGCGGTGCCGCGTCGACAGGTTAAAAAACTGCATCTTGCGACGAGAGACTTTCTCCAGCAGCACAAGGAAAATCACGAGAAACAAGACGACCGAGGCGATCTGCGCCGCGCCGCCTGCGTTGTTCGCCTCGAGCCAGGTCGAGAAAATCCCGGTGGTCAGGGTCTGCACCGCGAAATAGTCTACCGTCCCGAAATCATTGACGCTTTCCATCATGACGATGGCCACGCCTGCCGCAATCGCCGGCCGCGCCAAGGGCAGGCCGACCCGCCAAAACCGGCCCAAGGCCCCTGCCCCAAGCGACTGCGCCACCTCTTCTGACGCCGCGGATTGCTCGCGGAAGGCGTTGCGCGTCAAAAGGTAGACATAGGGAAACTGCGCCGCCGTCAGCACGATGATCGCCGCCCCCATGGACCGGATTTCAGGGAACCAATAATCGCGCGCGCTCTGCCAGCCGAACAGCCCACGCATCGCCGTCTGCACCGGCCCGGCGTATTCGAGGAAATCGACCAAGGCATAGGCCCCCACGTAGGCGGGAATCGCCAAGGGCAGCAACAACAGCCATTCCAGCGAGGCGCGCCCCGGAAAATCGTACCGCGACACCAGCCACGCGGCCCCCGTCCCGACCATCGCCGACAGCAGGCCCACGCCCACCATCAACACGCCTGTGTTCCACAGATAGCGCGGCAGGGTCGTGGCGATCAAATGCGGCCAGATGTTCTCGCTGGGGAAAAGCGCGATCCACACCACCGACAGGATCGGCAGCACAACCACAACGGCAATCACCACCGCCCCAACCGACCAACGGCTGGGCAGGCGGGTGCGCGCGGCATCCTGTGAAGTCTCGGCTGTGCTCATGAGCGCCTCGTTTTGTCCTGTTTTTCTTCCCGCAAAAGCGCTTATAGTGCGACCTTGAGCCAACAAAAACCCCAAGAACCACTCAGCAAGACCCACAGGCCCATGCAGGTAATCCTACACACCGGCGTGCATTGCACCGACGACGACCGCATTCTCAAGTGCCTCTTGCGCAACGCCGAGACGTGGCGGCACGAAGGCGTGGCCATCCCCGGCCCGTCCAACTACCGCCAATTGCTGTCCGATGCGGTCAACCGGATCGGCACCAAGCGCCCCAATGACGATGTCCGTGACATCCTGCTGGACGCCATTGTCAACGAAGACCCCGCGCAGGTCGACCGGCTGATCCTGTCGAACCAAAATTTCTTTTCCGTTCCAAAGCTTATGTTTGGCGGCCAGCGCATCTACTACAAAGCAGAGGCGCGCCTGCGCACCCTGTCCGAGATCTTCAAAGGCGACGACCTGGAGCTGTTCATGGGCCTGCGCGATCCCGCCACCTTCTTGCCAGCCGCCTTTGCCGCGACCCCGCACACCAACTTTGACGCCTTTCTGGACGGGGTGGACCCGATGCAGTTTCGCTGGTCCGACCTGATCCGCCGCCTGCGCGCAGACGTGCCCGAGGTGCCGATCACGATCTGGTGCAACGAGGACACGCCGCTGATCTGGGGGCAACTCATTCGCGACATGGCCGGGATCGAAATCACCCGCAAGATCACCGGGGCGTTTGATCTTTTCTCGTCGATCATCTCGCGCGAAGGGATGAAACGCTTCCGGGCCTTCCTCAAGGAAAACCCGACGATCAACGAAATGCAAAAACGCCGGGTGATGTCGGCGTTTCTGGACAAATACGCGCTGGACGAAGAGATCGAAGAAGAGGTCGATCTGCCGTGGGACGAGGCCTACATCGACATGCTCACCGAACTGTACGAAGACGATATCTACACGATCTCGCGCATTCCCGGCGTCACGGTGATTGCCCCCTAAAGGCACAATCCTACATCTTTTCAAAGGGGTAGACTGCGTCTAGGGTCCCCTCCCCCGGATCGGGGGAGGGTCAGGGCGGGGGCTGATCCGAACTGTCGCGCTTGCGCGCCAACTGGATCACTTGTCACCAGCGCGCCCCTTGGATCCGTTTGGGATCAGGACATGCCCAGCGCGGCCATGTACATTTCCATCACCGCTTCTTCCTCGGCGATGTCGTCCTTGTCGCGCTTGCGCATGGAAATCAGCTTGCGCATGACCTTGGTGTCGTAGCCGCGGCCCTTGGCTTCAGCCATGACTTCCTTGATCTGTTCCGCGACCTCTTTCTTTTCTTCTTCGAGCCGCTCAACGCGTTCGATGAAAGCGCGCAATTCGCCCGCTGCGATGCCGTAGCTGTTCGAGCTGTCTTCGTCCTGCATGGGTGCCTCCTGCAAATATGGCCCTCTAGCTACCGCCCGGACCCGCCCCCATCAAGGGGTTGCGCGCGCGCGCCGGCTGCTTTACGCGCTTTTTCCCATAAAACCAAAGAGGACACGACATCATGGCATGGCTGATCTGGACGGGCGCGGCGATTTCGCTGCTGGGGCTTATCGGGCTGATCTGGTCGATCGTCAAAGTCGCCAAGGCGCGCAAGGCCGGGCTGTCCGACGACGAGCTGCGCGACGCCGTGCGCCGGGTTATGCCCCTGAACATGGGTTCGCTGTTCCTGTCGGTGATCGGCCTCATGATGGTGATCATGGGCATCTTCCTCGGCTGAACCGCCGCTTAGACGTCGTCGAAATCCCGGCCGTTCTTGACCAGTTCGCCCCACAGGGGCATCGGGGCCCAAAAGGCCGTGTCCACATGGCCGAGCCGTTCCATCTTTTTCAGGATGCGGAACAGCCCCCAGATCGACGCCATTTTCATCGGCCCGCCCCGCCCGCGCGGGAAATCCTGCGCCAGCATCGCCACTACGTCGATGTCAGAGGCGCGATCCACCATGCCTTCGCTGAGCATCCGCACGCCTTCATTGGCCATTGCCCCGACCAGCAGCTCGACCACATCGGCGGCGGCCATCGGTGCGACGGGACGCGCGCCGTTGATCAGTCGCGGCACCGCCTCGCTGGGGCGCGCGCCGTGGTCGCCCCAATCGTAGAAGCCGGCGCCCGCGACCCAGCCTTTGCGGTCCACCTCACATAGCTCCGCCGACCAGTTGCGCGCGCCCAAGGCCCGCGATTGGCCGGTAAAATCTTCCAGCCCAATGGTGTCCCGCGTGCGAAACGGCGGCTTGGACCATCCCCAGGCCTCGACCGCATCGTCGATCTGATAGGGGTCCGCCCCCAGATCGACCAAGGCATCCGCCGCGCGGTGCAACGCCGCCACCAGCCGCCCGGCCACTGTCGCGCCAGAGGATTTCACATGCACCGGCGTCTTGCCCAGCCGCTCTGCCAGCGCCAAGGCATAGGCCATCTGCGTGGCCGTGCCGTCGGGGCCTTCGATAACCTCCATCAGGCGCGTGGCAAAGACGGGCGGCGCAAACCGCAGGCCCAAAGCATCGACCCGTCCGGCCATGACAACCGCGCGCGGCAGCTCACGCGGGGCAGGCACGTCGCCCTGCCCCTTGGCGGCGTGCAAGATCATGTCCGCGCCCTTGACCATCTCGGCGCTTTCTCCGGTGGTCAGCAGCTTAAGCCGCGCCTCCACCGCCCCCTTTGACGATCGCGCGAAAATCTCGCGCAGCTGCCGCACGCCATCGTCCAACCGCGCCACATCCTTGGCGCCCCAATTTACTGCCGCGCCGGATTGCAAAGCCGCCACCGCAAGTTGCATCGCCAAAGGCCCCGGCCCCAGAACCGCAATCCGGTTCACCTTGGGCAGCGCCTTGGGCCGCGCGGGAAACCGCCGCGCGTTGCGTTCCGCCACGAAAGAGTGGCGCAAAGCATGGGCCGCGTCCGACCCAAGCGCCTCTTCAAAGGCGTCTTGTTCCATGGCCAGGCCAGCTTCAAAGGGCAAAAGCGGCGCGGCTTCGACCAGATGCAGAATCTGCGCGCGCGCATCATCCCCTTCGGGAAGGCTTGCACGGCGGGTGTTAATTTCAGATTGATACGCCTTGGGATCGGCAAACCCGTCACGGGCCTGCGACAACCTGCGCGGCCCCTGCCCTTTTTCACGCAATTTATGGCAAAACTGAACCGCCGCACCGCGCAGATCCCCGTCAAAGAGCTCATCGACCAGCTGCTGCCCCGGCGCGCGATCCAACACCAGAACCCCGCCCGAGAGCATCATGTCCAGCGCGACTTTCGCCCCCGCCAAACGCGGCAGGCGCTGCGTCGCCCCGCCCGACGGCGTCAACCCCATGAGCACCTCGGGCAAGCTGACGCGCGTGGACCGCGCTGCCAAACGATAGTGCGCCGCCAAGGCCAGCTCGAACCCGCCGCCATAGACGGTGCCGTGCATCAAGGCGATCACCGGCTTTTCGCAATATTCGACCCGTTCGCACAGATCGCGCAGAAAGGGTTCGGTCAATTTCTGTTCGTATTCAGACAGATCCGCACCAGCGGGAAAGGTCACCCCCTCGCCCTTCAGGACGATCTCCGAGACGGCGTCGTCTTCTTCGGCGCGGTCCAGCGCCTCCATCAACAAGACGCGCACCGGGCGCGAGAGCGCGTTCACCGGGGGATGCGCGACGTTCAGGAACGCCACACCTTCGACGACATGATAGCCGACCTGTTCTGCCATTTGCCTGCTCCTGCGCGCATTTGCGCGTCATTCTAGGCAAATTAAACGCAAAAACAGGGGGAAATGACAAACACTTACGCCGTCAAAGCCACGCAAGCCCCACAAAGCGTGGCGAATTTGACTCGGATTTTACCTACAAAGGCATATTGTCGAACTGATCTTCGACATCGCGGTCGATGCGCGCCGCCAGGAAATCCTTGGCCCAGTGCGGCGCGGGCAAGCCTTTGCTTTCAAGCGTCAAAACCGCTTGCTCCAAGTGATCGAGCAATTCTTCGCGCTGGGTGTCCGCGGCGGCAAGGATTTGCTCGTGCAGATCGTTGATGCGTTCTTCCAGGTCAGTCATTGCCCTCTCCTCCTTAGGATTTCGCCGCGCAGGACGCGCACAGCGGCGCTTCTGGTACGGCATCAAGACGCGCCGAAGCGATCTCATCGCCGCATTTCACGCAAAACCCGTACTCACCGCTCGCCATTCGAGAGAGCGCAGAGCGAATTCGCGCAACCTCAGCCTGACCAGACTCGCCGAGTCGTTCAAGGACCTCTTCGCCCTCACGCTCGACGGCCATCTCTTCCCAGTCCTTGGAATGCGGTTCTTCGAGCGCATTTTCGATATCATCCAAACGCCCGCCCAACTCGCGCAACCGATTGAGAAGACGCAGTTTATACTGATGATGAGACATGATATGCCGCCTTTCTTGGGTTCCGGGACACTATGTCAAATTGCGCAGTTAAGCACTTTGATACAGGTCATGTGCAAGAATTGGCTTGAAACATATTCGCGTTTACTTATATGTTGTGCACAAAGTTTCGGAGGGAACGGCCATGAAGCCTGAAGTCACCGCATTTTTCGACGATGCAACCAACACCATTTCCTATGTTGTGCGCGATCCGAACGGATCCGCCTGCGCGGTGATCGATTCCGTGCTGGATTTCGATTACTCCTCGGGGCGCACCGACACCCGCTCTGCGGATCAGATCATCGCCTTTGTTAAAGAAAAAGGCTATGATTGCCAATGGCTTCTGGAAAGCCATGTGCACGCCGACCACCTGTCGGCTGCGCCCTATATCCAGCAGCAGATCGGCGGCAAGATCGGTATCGGCGACCGGATCAAGATCGTGCAGGACACCTTTGGCAAGGTCTTTAACGAAGGGACAGAGTTCCAGCGCGATGGCAGCCAGTTCGATGAGCTGTTCGTCGAAGGGGACAGTGTTCATATCGGCCAGCTGCGTGTCGACGTGCTGCACACCCCCGGTCACACGCCGGCTTGCCTGACCTATGTGGTTGGCGATGCGGCCTTTGTGGGCGACACGCTGTTCATGCCGGATTTCGGCACGGCGCGCTGTGACTTCCCCGGCGGCTCGTCCGAGACCCTTTATGAATCGGTGCAGAAAATCCTCGCGCTGCCGGACGATACCCGCATTTTCGTCGGCCACGATTACAAGGCGCCGGGCCGCGATGAATATGCGTGGGAAACCACCGTGGGTGAGCAAAAAACCAAGAACATCCACGTCGGCGAAGGCAAATCCAAGGAAGACTTCATCGAAATGCGCGACACGCGCGATGCGACCCTCGCCATGCCCAAGCTGATTATCCCCTCGTTGCAGGTGAACATGCGCGCGGGCCAGATGCCCGAGCCGGACGAAAAAGGGGACGTGTTCCTCAAGGTTCCGGTGAACAAGCTCTAAACACCGCTGGCGCCAAGGGGGGAGAGGACCTTGGCGCCGGTTTCAGGCCCAGCGCGACGGCGGGCCAACAGGACACACAAGGAAACACACATGCCAATAGATTGGATTTGGGGTCTGATCGGCGGACTGCTGATCGGGACCGGCGGCGCTATTTACCTGCTTGGGAATGGCAAAATCATGGGCGCTTCGGGGATCATCGGCGGTCTGGTGGATGGCTCGGGCCGTGACACTGCGCTGGAACGGATCTTGTTTTTGCTCGGCGTGGCGGTTTTGCCGGTCATCTTGATGCCGTTTTACCGCTCCGTCGACACGCATCTGACGGACAACTACTACGCGCTGATCGCGGCAGGTCTGCTGGTTGGTGTTGGCACGCGCATCGCCAACGGCTGTACGTCTGGACACGGCGTGTGCGGGATGTCTCGCCTGTCGATCCGCGGCATCGTTGCGACCTGCTGCTACATCCTGGCGGGCGGCATCGGTGTGATCATCTTCCGCCACATCTTGGGGGTCATCTAATGTTGCGTCACCTTATCGCTTTGATTGCAGGCAGCTTTTTCGGCGCGGGCCTGTTCGTGTCCGGCATGACCGATACCACCAAGGTGCAGGGCTGGCTGGATGTTTTCGGCAACTGGGACCCAACCCTTGCCTTTGTCATGGGCGGGGCGATGATTCCGATGGCGCTGGCTTGGCTGGTGCGGGCGCGTCGTCAGACCTCGTTGATTGGGACGCCCCTGCCGCCGAAACCCTCGACCAAGATCGACAAGAACCTGATCATCGGGTCGGTGATGTTCGGCATGGGCTGGGGTTTGGTCGGGCTGTGCCCGGGGCCGTCGATCGCCTCGCTGACCTATGGCGGGGCGGGGCTCTATGCCTTTTTGGCCGCGATGATTACCGGCATGGTGGTTGCGCCCTTTGTCCGGTCCCGTCTGGACAGGCTCGTTCCCGCGGAGTAATCCGCATGTATGGATACGCGCAAAATTACCGATAAATACTTCGTGTCGCCGCAGATCTCTCCCGAGGATGCGGCGACGTTGCATGAGGCGGGCTTTCGTCTTGTGATCTGCAACCGCCCGGATGGGGAAAACCCGCCCGAGCTTTGGGCGGAGGCCATTGGCGCCGCCGTCACGGACGCGGGGATGGAGTTTGCCGTCCTTCCGCTGACCCACCAGACCATGAACGCCGAGAACATTCTGCGCCAAAGCGAATTGGTCGCCGCCGCGGATGGCCCCGTTTTGGCCTATTGCGCCTCTGGGACGCGGTGTTCGGTGATCTGGGCGCTGGGGAACGCTGCCAAGCTTGGCGCGGATGCGGTTCTCGAAGCGACGGCTGAGGCGGGTTATGACCTCAGCGGGTTGCGCCCGACATTGGAAACGCTCGCCGAATAAGACGTTACTTTTCGTCAAAGTCGAAATCGACAGGCGCAGAAGCGAACCCTTCGTCCAGGCCGATATCGGCCAGGCCATCGTCTGTCGTCTCTCCGCCGTCGAGGTCGCCCAAATCGAATTCACCCATATCGAACTCTGCAGCTTCGCTGCCAAAATCGAGGGGCGGAAGATCCGGCAGCGCCTCTTCTGAGGGCGCGCCAAAGTCGCCGCCGAAATCGCCGAGATCCCCGGCGGCGTCACCGCCATCGAAACCGCCCTTATCGAAATCAGGCGTCGCATCAGGCAGGCTCGGCAATCCGCCAATATCGGGCAGCTCATCCGCCGGCGCGCCAGCGGTGGCCGCGGCCATTTCGGCGCCTCCATTGCGCTTGGGCCAAGTCAATCGCACGGCCCGCAGACCGTTTTGCTGGCCCATGCGCCCCTTGGCCACCAGTTGGTTGCGCCCGGCGATCACTTCGACCTTGTCCAAAGCATCGGGCGGCAGAGTCAGAACATCACCGGGTTTCAACTCTCCGGCGCGGCCAAGTGGCAGTTTGATCCGCGTCAGCACTGCATCAAGGCGGGCGGGAACGCGACTGAGCAATTCTTCATAGGGGCCGGGTCCAGCTTTACCGGCCTCTTCGCCACTTTTCTTGGCCTTCTTCTTAACCTCGGGGAGGATGATCGACAGCCGCCCCTTGCGCCGCCCTAGCGCCAAATCCATATCGGCCCGGAAGGCACGATAACCATGCGCATCCAGCAACAGAGACGCGGTCCGCGCATCTTCGAGCATCGCGCCGAATTTGAACCCTTCAATCTCGGCCTTGAGCGGGTGATCGACCAGATACCCCGACATCAATTCCAGCGTACCATCCAGCAAGGGGGCCATCATGGCGGCATCGGTGGGGGTCAGCACGCGTTCAGGATCAATCGGGATCTGCGTCACTTGCAGGATGGTCTGCACTTCGATGATGCCTGTCATGATCTCGCGGTCGATTGCGGCCAGACCGGTCGTCCCGTCAGGGCCGTCCATCAACAGCAAGAGATCCTGCGGGCCAAGCGAGTCGACAACGCCATCCTGGTCGAGGCTTTCGATGGTCACATTCTGAGTGACGAGCGCCAGATCCCAAAGCAAATCCGCCGTACGCGACAATGCGCGGCGCAATGCTTTGGACGGCGACATCCCGCGAGCTTCGAACGCCCGCTGAGCTGCCTGGGCCTTTTGACCCAAAACGTCATCTCTTGCACCATCAGCCATGAACAAAATCGCCGTACATTACATGCCTCCGCGTTTCTGTATGGCGGGATTTGGTTACCAAGGCCTGAAAGCCTGTGCGAAAATCATGAAAAACCGCACAGAGTTCACGCCGCGCGCGTCATCGACAGGGGCAATTGCACACGAAATGCGGCCCCGCCCTGCCCCGGCAGATAGCTGATTTCGCCGCCCAGACGCGCGGTGATCTGGCGGCAAATCGCAAGACCCAAGCCCGCGCCACCGGCTTTTTGATCGCTAACCCGTGAAAATTTCTCGAAAATTACGTCTTGTGCATCGGGCGCCACGCCGCTGCCGTTGTCGATGAAATCGACCAACAGGTCTTTGTCGGTTTTCTGCACGCGAATTTCCAAGCGCGGTTGCGCCGCATCGCAGTATTTTCCGGCGTTGCTGATGAGATTGATGAACACTTGGCTCAGACGCTCGGTGTCGGTGAACAACACCACCGACTCGCGCGTGAGATCGCGTTGGATGTCGAGGGCGGGCCCGTTTTCATTGGCCGAGGCCGCGGCCTGCGCGCGATCCAGCACCTCGCGCAGCGTACCTTGGACGATGTTCAGCGAAACTTGACCATTTTCCAGCACGCTCAGGTCCAGCAGGTCGTCCAGCAAACGCGTCAGGCGAATCGCCTCGTCGTGGATGATCGAACTGTATTTGTTGCGTTCTTCGCCGGTCAGCCCGTCGGTGTCGCGCAGGATTTCCGAAAACGCCCGGATCGAGGTCATGGGCGTGCGCAGCTCGTGGCTAATTTGGCTGAGGAAGGCATCCTTTTGCACCGACAGCCGCGTCAGCTTGTCGTTGGCGGCCCGCAGCTGGGCGGCGGTGCGGGACAGCTCGGCGGATTGCTCTTCGAGGCGCGCGGAATATTCCATCATCTGGGCGGTCTCGTCGGCCACGGCCATGAGGTCTTCGACCGAGACAGCCATGCCGCCGACGATTTGCCCCAGCATGGCGTGCGCCGTCGCCGCCCCCACCGAGCCCGACAGCTCGCGTTCAAGCACCTGCAGAAACGCCGGCGTGGGTTCAGGCAGATAGCCCGCAAGCCCCTGATCCTGCGCAGCGCGTTGGAACAGCGCCTGCGCCTCGGTCGCGCCGAGGATACGCTGGGACATGACCATCAAGTCTTCGGCCTGCGCCGCCCCCTGCGACCAGCCGCGCGCGCTGCCGGGCGCCTGTTGCACGTTGACGAACTGCGCGCCTTGCAACCGCTCCAGCGGGCTGGGAAAACTCATGAGCGAGGCGGCGAAAAACGCCACGGTGTTCAACGACAGGCTCCACAGGACAGCGTGCAACAGCGGGTCCAGCCCCTCGATCCCAAAGAGCGCGTGCGGGTGCAGCCACGACACGCCAAGCGGACCATCCACAAAAAAGCTTTCGGGCAGAACCACGCCGGGGCCAAAGCTGGGCAGATACAAGGTATACAGCCAGATGCCGAACCCCGCCGTCAGCCCCGCCAGCGCGCCGGTGCGCGTCGCCCCACGCCAAAAGATGCCGCCCAGCAGCGCGGGCAAGACCTGCGCAACGCCGGTAAAGGACACAAGGCCAATGGTCGCAAGGGCTTCGCCGCCGCCGGACATGGCGTAATACAGGTAGCCCAGCAGCAGCACACCGGCGATCGACAGCCGCCGCGACAGCAGCACCACCTGACGCACGTCACCAGAGACAGAGGCCGTCGTCGCCGAAAACCGCAGCCAGATCGGCATGACGATGTGGTTCGATACCATCGTCGACAGCGCAATCGCCGCCACGATCACCATCGAGGTCGCCGAGGAAAACCCGCCAAGGAAGGACAGCACCGCCAGCCCATTCTGCCCTTGGGACAGCGGTACGGTCAGCACGAACAGATCGGGGTTTGATCCTGCGGGAAGCACGTCCAGCCCCACCACCGCGATGGGCACGATGAACAGGCTCATCAGCATCAGGTACAAGGGAAAGGCCCAAGCCGCCATGCGCAGCTGCGGGTCATTGTCGTTCTCGACCACCAGCACTTGGAACATGCGCGGCAGGCACAGGAAGGCCGCCGACGACAGCATCATCAGGCCCACCCAGCGCCCGCCTTGCACCTCCCACAGGCCCAGGGAGGACTGGTCGATGCGCTCCAGCGTGCCAGAGATGCCGCCCGACATGCCCCAAACCACAAAGGTGCCCACCGCCAGCAGCGCGGCCAGTTTCACGATGGCTTCCAGAGCGATGGCCATGACGACGCCGTGGTGGCGCTCGTTGGTATCAAGGTTGCGCGTGCCAAAGATCACGGTGAAGGCCGACAGGCCGACGGCCACCCAAAAGGCGGTGAACTGCTTGTTGTGCAGGTTGACGGCGTCGGCTTGGGCAAAGACTTCGACCGACAGTGTCACCGACTGCAATTGCAGCGCGATATAGGGCGTGGTGCCCACCACCGCCAGCAAGGTCACGCCCACGCCGAGCAGGTTCGACTTGCCGTAGCGGCTGGAAATCAGGTCCGCAATCGAGGTGATGCGCTGGCTGCGCCCGATCCGCACCAGCTTGCGCAGTCCCCACCACCAGCCAATCAGCACAAGGCTCGGGCCGAGGTAAATCGTCATGTATTCCAATCCGTTACGCGCCGCGCTGCCGACCGCGCCGTAGAACGTCCACGCTGTGCAATAGATCGACAGCGACAGCGTATAGATGATCGGCGCGCGCAAGATCCCCGCATTGCCGCGCTGTGCGGCCCGTTCGGCAAAGAAGGCCACCGCAAACAGCAACAGCACATAGGCGACCGAAATCGCGGCCAGCGCGTTGATCGTCGTCACGGGGCGTCCTCGGGGCCGCGGTTGCGCTTGGCTTGCAGGGCGTAGATCAGCAGGCCAGCCGCCGCCACCAGCCCCGCCCAGACGAGGAAGATATAGATCAAGGCGGTCGAGGCGGGCATCGGCTCCTCCGGCAGGGACCATAGCAGCGGCACCCACCACAGCATCAGGCCAAGCACCGGCAAGGCGCGCGCCGCATCGACCAAGCGGCGGCGGCGATAGGTCTGGCGTTCGACGAACAGCGGCATCTGATCCTCGCCCCCGCTGCCTTGGCTCATGCCACCGAGGTCAGCGCGCGCACCGCGTCGAGCACCTCGGCGTTGGAAAAGGGCTTGGTCATGAACCGCGACGCCCCGGCGCGTTCCGCCATTTCTCGGTCCTTGCTTTGGCCACGTGCGGTCAGCATCAGCACCGGCAGCGCGGCGGTCGCCGGGTCGTCGCGCAGCTCGCGCAGGATGTCATACCCCGAGCGTCCCGGCAGCATCACATCCAGGATCAGCACATCGGGCGCGCGGCTGCGCACCACATCGGCCGCATCGACCCCGTTGGAATGCGTGTGAACATGCCACCCTTCGCGCGAAAGGATGAACTTGATGGCTTCGATGATATTTGGTTCATCCTCGATCAGCAGTACCTGCCCGGACATTCATCCCCCCCGTTCGCCCCTTGTCCCCTTTTTCGGTCCATTTTCGGACTCCCCTCCCAAGACAAGGTGGTACGACTTTATGCCTATTATGAATGACCTGTCAAAAGATGTGACGTGAAATGCGGGCGGGTTTGCCGCAGGGAAAACCCGCTATGCGGTAGCCGAAAGGATCGAAGGCTCGCTGCGTGCGGTGCAGGCGTCGCGCGGGCAAACACGGCAGGCCACGCCCACTTCGCGCGGGGGGGCGTCGGTCGCGCCGGGCTGGTAGGTCCGCACCAGCATGTGCGATTCGTATTGCGCGTCGTCGTTCACCGCCAGCCCCTGCGGTACCGCCAAAGCATCGGCCCAGATGCCGTGCCCCGTGCGCCCCGGCTGAACCAAGGGCCGCGACAGGATGACTTGGGGCCGGTTGAGCGCATGATATAGCGGCCACAGCGGACAGGCCGCACCGAAGCGTGGCATGGGGAAATCCGGCAAGGGTTTGCGGTAGCGCAGCACGCCCGAGGCGTCGCAGATCGCCAGCCCGACCGGCTCTGGCAGGATCTCGGCGGGCAGCGAGGCCAGCCGCCGCATCACCCGTGCCGGATCGGCCCCCAGCGCGCCCGCCAAAGCCACAGGATCGGGACCATAGCGGCGCAACGGCGCGGCGAAACTTTCTAGAGGTAGGGCCTTGGCGTCCTGGGCGTAACGCTCCAGCCAGTGCTGCAAGATGTCCCGCGCCGCCGCCGAGGCCCCCTGCCCCACCCGCTTAAGCGCCTGGTCGACGCGGCCACCGTCCTCTAGCTCGGGGACGTGGTGCTGGATGCCATCCAGCAGGGTTTCCAGCTCTTCCTGCGGCGAGCCGGTTTGCGTGGCGCTGGCGTCGTCGGCCTCGAGATAGGTCACCAACCCGCGCGAGGTTTCGGCAAGGCGCGCGCTGTCCTCATGGATGTTGCGGTGAAAACGCGCGCGCCAGTCCGGGTCGATCTCGCCGGGTTCGGCCAGAATGGAGGCGGTCGAGTGGATCGCCGTCACCGTCGAGAGCATCTCGTGCAGCGAGGCGGCCAGATGCGGATCGTGGGTCATGCGGTCGGTCAGCGTTTCGACCGTGCGTTCCAGCGTAGCAATGCGCCCCCGGCACTCGGCCAGCAGCTGTGCCCAGCCGGGAAAGCGACCGGCGAATTCGTCGACGCGGTCCAGCTCGGCGGGGGCGTTCATATCCAGCGCCGTCTCGCGCAGCGCCGCGATCAAGGTCGCGCCGGCGCCCTCGGTCAGCAAGGCCGGCTCAACCTGAAGCACTTCGGCGATATCCAGCAGCAACTTGCCGCCGATTCTGCGCCGGTTGTGCTCAATGAGGTTCAGGTAAGAGGCCGAAATCCCCGCTTTTCGCGCCAAATCGGCCTGTTTGACCCCCTGCGCCACCCGCCGTTCGCGAATGCGGCTGCCTGTTAACGTATCGCGTGACATGCGTTTCCTGCATCAATTCAATGGGTTTCTGCACTGCAACATACAGAAATTTACAGAATACCTTAGTCTACTTTTCAGCCTTTGACAAAAAAAGCGTTTTAAGAAAAGCCCTTGTTGCGAAATTTTACGACCCTGCGTCATAGTACCTTTGCACAACAGTGCCCGCGAACCGTCGTTGAGGAGCTTCGGTTTGCCATATCACGAAATGGGAGGATATTTATGTCCAACAACCTGACACGTCGTGGCGTGCTCAAGACCGGTGCCGTTGCAGGCGCAGGTCTGGCTCTGCCGACCTACCTTTCGGCTGCGAGCCACTCGGGCTTCACCAACGCGCCGACCGGCAGCACCGTGACCCTGGGCTTCAACGTTCCGCAGACCGGCCCCTACGCTGACGAAGGCGCAGACGAACTGCGCGCCTACGAGCTGGCCGTCGAGCACCTGAACGGTGGCGGCGATGGCGGTATGCTGAACACCTTCTCGTCCAAGGCGCTCGAAGGCAACGGCATCCTGGGCAAGAAGGTCGAGTATGTCACCGGCGACACGCAGACCAAGTCTGACGCAGCCCGCGCATCGGCCAAGTCGATGATCGAAAAAGACGGCGCAATCATGATCACCGGCGGCTCGTCCTCGGGTGTGGCGATCGCCGTTCAGGGCCTGTGCCAAGAGGCAGGCGTCATCTTTATGGCTGGCCTGACCCACTCCAACGACACCACCGGTAAAGACAAGAAAGCCAACGGCTTCCGTCACTTCTTTAACGGTTACATGTCCGGCGCGGCGCTGGCACCGGTGCTGAAGTCGCTGTACGGCGACGACCGCAAGGCCTACCACCTGACCGCCGACTACACCTGGGGCTGGACGCAGCAGGAATCGATCGCAGCCGCGACCGAGGCTCTGGGCTGGGAAACCGTCAACAACGTGCTGACCCCGCTGGCGGCGACGGACTTCTCGTCCTACATCGCCCCGGTCAAGGACTCCGGCGCAGACGTTCTGGTTCTGAACCACTACGGCGGGAACATGGTCAACTCGCTGACCAACGCGGTTCAGTTCGGCCTGCGCGAAGCGCAAGCGAACGGCAAGAACTTTGAGATCGTTGTTCCGCTCTTCTCGCGCCTGATGGCGCGCGGCGCGGGCGACAACATCAAGGGCATCGTTGGCTCCACCGGCTGGCACTGGTCCTTGCAGGACGAAGGCTCCAAGGCATTCGTCAAGTCGTTCGGCACCAAGTACGGCTTCCCGCCGTCGCAGGCCGCACACACCTGCTATGTCCAGACCCTGCTGTACGCAGACGCCGTGGCCCGTGCCGGTTCGTTCAACCCCTGCGCAGTTGTCGAAGCCCTCGAAGGCTTTGAGTTCGACGGCATGGGCAACGGCCCGACCCTGTACCGCGCCGAGGACCACCAGTGCTTCAAGGACGTTCTGGTTGTGCGTGGTAAAGAGAACCCGACGTCGGAGTTCGACCTTCTCGAGATCGTCGAAGTCACCCCGGCCGCTCAGGTCACCTATCCGCCGGATCACCCGATGTTCGCAGGCGGCGCACTGGGCACCTGTAACCCGGGCGCATAAGCCAAAGAAAGGATGGGCCCAGGCCCATCCTTTTGCCAGTTTCGCAGAATTTACGCTTAGAATTCCGCGACTTGCTTACCGAAGAAATCGGCAACTCATCATCCCGTCCCCCGGCACCGCTGGAGGGCGCTCTCCACACTTAACCTGACGGTGGGGTCCATGGACGCATTCCTTCTACAAATTCTCAACGGGCTGGACAAAGGCTCTGCCTATGCGCTGATCGCGCTGGGGCTTACACTCATCTTCGGCACGCTGGGCGTCGTGAACTTTGCCCACGGGGCGTTGTTCATGATCGGCGCTTTTTGCTCGGTCACGCTGCAACGCCTGCTGAACCTTTCCTCTGAAACGATCGACCCGACCAAGACTGACTTTCTGGGCAACCCGCTCAAGGTCAAGACGCCCTACGTCGAAAGCTGGTTTGGCCCCGAACTGGGTGGCACCATCATCGAATGGTCCGTGCCGCTGGCGATCCTATTCGCCATCCCGGTCATGCTGTTCATCGGCTACGCGATGGAACGCGGGCTGATCAAACACTTCTACAAGCGTCCGCACGCCGACCAGATCCTTGTGACCTTTGGTCTGGCGATCGTTCTGCAAGAGATCATCAAGGCCGTCTTTGGCGCGAACCCGATCCAGACCCCGGCGCCCGACGCGCTGAGCGGCGTGGTCGAGGTGCTACCCGGCATCGTGTATCCTGCGTGGCGCGTCGTGAACTTCTGCTTCTCGCTGGTTGTGATCGCGGGCGTGTTTGCGTTCCTGCAATTCACCACCTTTGGGATGGTTGTCCGCGCCGGTATGGCGGACCGCGAAACCGTCGGCCTGCTGGGCATCGACATCGACAAGCGCTTTACCGCCATGTTCGGCCTTGCCGCTGCTGTCGCGGGTCTGGCGGGCGTCATGTACGGCCCGATCAACGCGCCGAACTACCACATGGGGATGGACTTCCTCGTGCTGAGCTTCGTCGTGGTTGTGGTTGGCGGCATGGGCTCGCTGCCCGGTGCGGTTGCCGCTGGCTTCTTGCTGGGTGTGCTCGAAAGCCTTGCCTCGCTCGAAGTGGTCATCTCGGCCATCCCCGGCATCAACCAGATCATCATCTACCTTGTCGCTATCGTCATCCTTCTGACCCGTCCGCGCGGTCTGATGGGTCGCAAAGGCGTGATGGAGTAAGAGCCCATGTTTGGACTTGAAAAGAAAGACACCACCCTGCTGATCCTGGTCGCGATCCTGACCATGGCAGCCCCGTTCATCCTCAACCCCTTCCCCGAAGGCAGCGGCCTTGCGCAGTTCAACGCAGGCTACCCCGACCTGATGCAACGCTTTGTCATCTTTGGGATTTTCGCTATTGGCTTTAACATCCTCTTCGGCCTGACCGGCTACCTTTCGTTCGGTCACGCGGCCTTTTTGGGTGTGGGGTCGTACTCGGCGGTTTGGATGTTCAAACTGCTGAGCATGAACATCATTCCGGCGATCATCCTGAGCGTCATCATCTCTGGCCTGTTCGCGCTGGTCATCGGTTATGTCAGCTTGCGCCGGACGGGGATCTACTTCTCGATCCTGACGCTGGCCTTTGCGCAGATGTCCTTTGCGCTGGCCTACTCGGTGCTGACGCCGATCACCAACGGTGAAACCGGCCTGCAACTGACGCTGGACGACCCGCGCATTCTGGGCGCTTCGGCCACCGCAGACGGCTCGATCCCGGTGACCAACCTGTTTGGGCTCGAAATGCGCTCTGCCTTTGATCTGGCTGTGGGTCCGTGGACCTTTACCTTCTCGGCGGGCTACTATGTCTGTGCCGTGATCATGCTGCTGGCGTTCTACCTGTCGATCCGCATCTTCCGTTCGCCCTTTGGCCTGATGCTGCGCGCGATCAAGTCGAACCAGACCCGCATGAACTACACCGGTCTGAACCCCAAGCCCTACACCCTCGCGGCCTTTGTCATCTCTGGCATGTACGCCGGTCTGGCGGGCGGCCTGATGGCATCCATGGACCCGCTGGCAGGCGCCGAGCGTATGCAGTGGACCGCATCCGGTGAGGTCGTCCTGATGACCATCCTCGGCGGTGCAGGCACCCTGATCGGTCCGGTCCTGGGCGCAGGCGCGATCAAGTACATGGAAAACATCTTTTCCAAGATCAACGACAACGTCCTGCATGGCTGGTTCAGCTTTATGCCCGATGGCATCGAGAACTTCATGGTCGCTATCGTGCATCCCTTTGTTGGCAAAGGCTGGCACCTCACGCTGGGCATCATCTTTATGCTTGTCGTGACCTTCCTGCCCGGCGGCCTCGTCGAAGGCGGTCAGCGCGTCGGCAAAGCCCTGCGCCGCAACAAGGACGAAGACAGCAAAAACGCCAGCACCGAGCCTGCGGAATAAGGAGAGACACCCATGGGTATTCTAGACGTCAAAGACGTGGGCAAGCGCTTCGGTGGCCTTCAGGCGCTGTCCGATGTGAACCTCTCTGTCAAAGAGAACACCTGCCACGCGATTATCGGCCCGAACGGGGCCGGTAAATCCACCCTGCTCAACTGCCTTGTAGGCAAGCTGATCCCCGACACCGGCTCTGTCATGTTTGACGGCAACTCGGTGCTGGGCCGCTCGCCCCACGAGATCAACCAGATGGGCATTTCCCGCGTGTTCCAAACCCCTGAAATCTTTGCGGATTTGACGGTGATGGAAAACATGATGATCCCGCTGTTCGCCAAGCGCGACGGGGCGTACCGCCTGCACGGGATCGAGTCGGTGTCCTCCGAGCGCGAGCTGGTCTCTATGGCCGAGCAGATGCTTGAGGACGTGAACATGCTGGACAAGCGCCACATGCACTCTGCCTCGATGTCGCGCGGGGACAAGCGTCGCCTCGAGATGGCGATGTGCCTTGTGCAGAACCCCAAGCTGCTGCTGCTGGACGAACCCACGGCCGGCATGGCGCGCGCGGACACCAACAACACCATCGATCTGCTCAAAGAGATCAAGGAAAAGCGCGACATCACCATCGCGATCATCGAGCACGACATGCACGTGGTGTTCTCTCTCGCTGACCGGATCACGGTTCTGGCGCAGGGGACGCCGCTGGTCGAAGATGCGCCCGAGAACATCAAAGGCCATCCCAAGGTGCAAGAAGCCTATCTTGGCGAAGCTCATTAAGGAGATCTGAACATGAACGTTCGTCCGGATTTTTCGAAGAACGCCAACCAGGCTGAAACCGCTCCCGCGTTTTTGTCGGTCTGGGACATGCACTCTTACTATGGCGAAAGCTATATCGTGCAGGGCATTTCCTTTAACGTGCACGAGGGCGAGATCCTCGCGCTGCTGGGCCGCAACGGCGCGGGCAAGACCACCACGCTGCGCTCGATCGCGCGGATGGATGACCCGCAGGTCAACCACGGCGAGATCTGGCTGGATCACCAGCCGCTGCACCTGATGAAATCGCATCAGGCGTCCATGGCCGGCCTGGGTCTTGTGCCCGAAGATCGCTGCATCATTCCCGGCCTGACGGTCGAGGAAAACCTCAAGCTGGCGCAGATCGCCGAGCCGATTGGCTGGTCGATCGAGCGTCTGTACGACCTCTTCCCCCGTCTGGGCGAGCGTCGGATGCAAGAGGGCGTGACCCTGTCCGGCGGTGAGCAGCAGATGCTGGCGATTGCCCGGGCCTTGGCGCGCGACATCAAGGTTCTGCTGCTTGACGAGCCCTACGAAGGTCTTGCCCCGGTCATTGTCGACGAGATCGAAAAGACCCTGCGCCACATCAAAGAGCAGGGGATGACCACGATCATCGTCGAACAAAACGCCGTGCGCGCGCTGCAACTTGCTGATCGCGCGGTGATTTTGGACACTGGGTCCATCGTTTTCGACGGGTCTGCCGCCGAAGTGCTGGAAAACGAAGCGCTGCGCGCAGAGTATCTCGCAATTTGATGTAAATGCCCGGCCCTTGCGACCAAGATCGGTCTTGAGTTCGGGGGCCGGGTGTCATTCCCTGCCCCCGAATGAAGGAGGAGCCTGACATGAGCAATACCTACGCACCGTCGGCCGATATGGTCGCGAATGCCAACGTCGATGCGGCGAAATACGAAGAGATGTATGCGCGGTCCGTGTCTGATCCCGACGGGTTCTGGGCCGATCAGGCGCAGCGTCTGGACTGGATCAAGCAGCCGACGCAGATCAAGGACGTCAATTTCAACCTCGGCGAGGTCAAGATCGAGTGGTTCAAGGACGGCACGCTGAACGTCGCCGCCAACTGCATCGACCGCCATCTCGAAAAGCGCGGCAACCAGACCGCCATCATCTTCGAGCCCGACGATCCCACCGAACAAGCCCAGTCGATCACCTACAACGACCTGCACCGCCGCGTCTGCCGCATGGCCAACGTGCTGGAATCCATGGGCGTGCGCAAAGGTGACCGGGTCATCATTTACCTTCCCATGATCCCCGAGGCCGCCTACGCCATGCTGGCCTGCGCGCGCATCGGCGCGGTGCATTCGATCGTCTTCGCCGGCTTCTCGCCCGACGCCCTGGCCGCCCGTGTCAACGGCTGCGACGCCAAGGTTGTCATCACCGCCGATGAGGCGCCGCGCGGTGGCCGCAAGACCCCGCTGAAAACCAACGCCGACAAAGCCCTGCTGCACTGCAAGGACACCGTCAAATGTCTCGTCGTCAAGCGCACCGGCGGCCAGACGACTTGGGTCGACGGGCGCGATTACGACTACAATGAAATGGCGCTGGA
>NZ_FWXX01000018.1 GCF_900176475.1 Tropicibacter naphthalenivorans | reverse complement strand
GGGCAAAGTCCTTTTGTCGTCATCTTTAAAACGTTTTAACGGGTGGTCTCTGGGGCTTGTTGCAGCGCGTCCCCGGCCTCAGGCACGATCAGCGCCCCATTGCGGACGGGGCTGCGGCTTTCCCAGACGACCAGCGACAGCGCGCCCGCCTCGAGAAAGTCCTGCCCCACCGGGATGCGAAAACCGTGGTTTTCCAGACCCGGCGTGCGCCGCCCCAGCGCGGGCATATGCGTATCAGCCGTGACCATGAAAATCGGCACCCCGTCCCGCAGCACCGCCACATGCAGGGTGCGCTCGGGGTCGGTGCGGTCCCACGCCCAGCCGATCAACCAGCCGTTGTGCGCCCAGGCCTCGGCGGACTTGGCCGGGTTCAGGAAAGAGCGGATGTCGCCCTGATCCGAGGGCGCCGCGCCGGCATGTTTGTCGATCAAGGCGCTCGACCGGCTGCGCAGGCTTTGACGTTCCAGCCCGGCGCGGCCGGTGACTTGGGCCAGCGACAGCAGGTCGTCCAGATCGGTGCCCTTGTCCAGATCGGCCTTTTTCAGCGGCTTGGGCCGGGTCTCTTGCGGGGCCGGGTCAGAGCCTGTCATGGCCAAAAGCGCATCGATATCGGTGCTTTCGCTGGGCTGAGAGGTGGCCCCTGCGGCGTCGAGCACCGCCTGGGCCTGCGCGCCAAGCGCCGCTTCGATGCGGGCTGCTTCGCGTTGGCGGGCGATGATCTCTTGCAGCGCGCCCTTGGTCAGGATCGGGTTGCGAGCCGCCAGCGCAAAGGTGTTCTCGGAGATCTTGTTGATCCGCAGGAACTGGTTGCGCAGCTTGTGGTCGTTTTCATACAAGCCCCAGCTGATCGGATAAGAGGTGCCGACCTCCCACGCTGCGGGCAGCTCGTAACTGGAAAGGGTGACATGGTTCTCATCCTCGGGCGCGCCGTGGCTTTCGACCAGCGCGATGGTTTGCGCGGTATCGCGCAGCGACAGGCGGCGATCGCCTGCCCCGCGCGCATACAGCCACAGCGTATTGCTTGCCTCGTCCAGCGCCACGATCAGCGCGCGTTTCGACGGCTGGGTGATGTCGGTGCGGTTCCAGTCGACGGGCATCAGCCACAGCGGCTCTTCTTCGTCGCGGCCGCCATCGCGCAGCACTTTGTCGCCCAAGGCACCGCCCGAGCTGCGCACGTGGTGCAGCGCCGCGAGGGTGATTTTCCGCTGGGACAGAGACGATTTGTCGATCAAGGGCTTGGCCTTGAGGTAGGCGTAGACCGTGTCATCGGCCAACTCGCGCGCCTCGTCAAAGGCTTGCGGCCAGCTGAGCAATTCCTCGGGGTAGACCAGCAGATCGTCGGGCCCGGCTTCCACCGCGCGGGTGACGTATTCGTGCAGGATGCCCTGACGCACGTCATAGGGTTCAAAGGAGCCGATCCGCTCGTAGGTCTCGGTGCGCATGGCGAACAGCTCGGGGCCATAGGCGCGCGAGCTTAGGAAATGGCTCGCCACATCGCCGCCCATGGGCATCCCCAGCACGTCGTCCTGCGCCTCGAAGAAGGTGGTGAACAGACAGCCCGGGCGGTGGGTCAGCGCGGCGCGCGCGGCGGCGAAAAAGCCGGGCCGGGGCAGGGTGCCCGCGCCATGGGCAATCACCAGCGCATCCTCGCCATGGGCGCGCGCCAGCATGTTCAGCGCATCCCCCGCCGCCTGACCGATACAATCGAGCGTTACAGTCTCTATTCCGTGGGAACGCAGCGCATCTTCGGCGGTCTGGACGTCGGCGCGCAGGGCCGCTTCGGTAAAGCCCAGCACCACGCGGTCGGGGGCCTCGGCGCGCAACGCCGCGACCAGATCGGCCAGGGAATCGCCGCGGCGCACCAGCACCGCGAAAGAGATGGTTTTGACCGGCGTGCCCGGATGATCCATCCCGGCGGTGATCTGGGTGATGGCCTCGCGCCGGCCCAGCTGCGCAATCCGCTCGCCCACATGGGCGTGGAACCCGTACCAGACGCGCAGGTTTTCATCGTTGGAAAAGCTGGAATGCGCGATGGGTTGCCCCTCTTCCAGAGCGCGCTGAAGCTGGTCGGCCAGCGCCGTCGCCTTCGGCGCCACCAGACAGCGGTCGTGGTCGATGGGGTCGATCAGCTCGGGCGTGCCGCCCACGGCCGTCGCGATAAAGGGAATGTTGTTTTCCAGCGTCTCGTACACCGCCATGGTCGAGTTCTCGATCAAGGACGGCATCACCGCGATCATGTCGCGCGAACACATGTGGGACAGCGCCTCGGGCTGGTTCTTGTCGGTGATGTACTCGACCGGGAAATCCCAGTTCTCGGCCTTGGCGTTCAGGTAGTCTTCGACCTTCATGCCGCCTTGGGTGGCCAGCGGCGCGCCCCATTTGCCCATAAAGGTCATCCGAGACGGCGCGACCCCGCGTTCCTTGAGGATGTCGAGCGCGTTGCACATCAGCTCCACGCCCTTGCGCCCTTCGAGGCGGCCGAAAAAGATCACTTCCTGGGTGTGCATCACCTCGCCCGGGCCACGCGGCTGGCGTTGATCGGTGACGATCACCTTGGAGAAGTCGACGATGTTGGGCTGCACAAAGACGTTGGTGCCGGGCACCTTGTAGCCGATCTGCTCCATGAAGGTGATCAGATGGGCGCTGCCGCCGATCACCGCATCGGCCAGTTCGACACATTTCTGTTCGGCATAGGCGGCCAGCACCAGCTCGCGCCGCTCAATCGGCTGCATCTGGTAATGGCGGTTCCAGATGTGCGGCGACGAGGTTTTGACCAGAAACAGGGTCTCTTGGAACGCCAGACCCAGCCGTTTGGCCATAAGCGCATAGACCATGCCGCCGCGCCATTCCGAGGTGTGCACCACGTCGAACGTCTCTTGATCGCGCAGCCATTGATAGGCGGCGGCAAAGCGTTCCTGCCATTCGGTGGCCGCCGACCAGATCGGGCGCTCTGGCACCTGCAGGTAATGCAGCGTCACGCCGAACTCGGCAAAGTGTTGCACCCAATGCTCGGGCGTTTCGTCCTGCACCACCGGACCCTTGAGGAACAGCACATGCACGTCGTGGCCATGCGCGGCCAGCCCCTTGGACAGGTGATAATAGGTCGAGGCAATGCCGCCATTGCGCACCGGACCGATGATTTCCTCGGTCACGATGCAAACCCTCAGACGATGATCGGCGGTTGAAAGCCCCACCGTGTCAATGGCGGGAAAGGTCTTCACGTCGAAATCGTCTAATTGCATTCCGGTCTCCGGTTGCAGCCACGGGGGGCGCAAGTCTTGTCGTTATGCCGAGGCTGACACGCTCTCGCGGTGGCTGCAAGGGCGCAAACAAATCTCCTTTGGCAGGAAACTGCCTTGCCCCGAGATCCTTAACAATGTGTTAAAATTCGTTAACGCCACGATGAAATCTTGAGCTTGTAGATCCTGTGACAAAGATCACGAGGCTTGCCACAATTTTTGCACATTTCGCGAAAAACCCTCTATAATCCATGCGCAAGAGACGCTTTGTTGCGCAGGCGGAGATTGAGCAGCCAGAATGCACACCGTTTTTCCGACGGGACACAAGGGTAAACGTCGCTGATTTCCAGACGCTCCCCGCGCCCCGCCGCAGTCTTTGAAAGAGATCTGATATGCCAGTACCAACCCCTTTGGACGATATCCTGATTGGCACCCCCTTGGACGACGTGATCGAGCTGCTGGAAGGTGACGACATCTTTCAGGCGCTGGACGGCGATGACAGCGTTTCGGGCGATGCCGGGAACGACAATCTGACCGGCGGCACGGGGTATGACACGCTGCTGGGCGGCGCGGGCGAAGACACGCTGTACGGCCAAGCCGGCAATGACCTGCTCGAAGCGGGCGAGGACGACGACTTTTTGTCCGGTGGGGCGGGCCATGACAGCCTGCGCGGCGGCGCGGGTCAGGACGCCATGTACGGCAACGAAGGCCGCGACGAGATGTGCGGCGACGATGGCGACGATCTGCTGATGGCGGGCGACGATCATGACGTGGCCTGGGGCGGCAATGGCAACGACAGCATTTTCGGCGGCGACGGCAACGACACGCTGGGCGGCAACGCGGGCGACGACCTGATCCTGGGCGAGTTCGGCCATGACAGTCTCTATGGTGGCGACGGGAATGACACCATCGACGCGGGCAACGGGCACGACCGGGTCTATGGCGGCGCGGGCGACGACTGGCTCAAGGGCAGCTGGGGCTCGGATCACATCATGGGCGGCGAAGGGCACGACCGGATGCTGGGCGGCACGGGGCTGGACACGCTCTATGGCGGGACGGGCAACGACTCGCTCTTTGGCGACAGCAACGAAGACAGCCTGTCCGGCGGCGCGGGCAATGATTTCCTCAACGGCGGCGCAGGGGATGACACCGTGCTGGGCGGCGCGGGCAATGACCGCGGCCTTGGGGCCAACGGCAATGACCTGCTGCTGGGGGATGACGGCGACGACACGCTGATCGGCGGGCAGGGTGACGACACCGTGCGCGGCGGCACCGGCGCAGACCGGGTGATCGGCGGCTCTGGCCATGACACCGTGTCGGGGGGCGACGGCGATGACCGCGCCTTTGGCAACTCTGGAAATGACCTGCTTTTGGGCGGTTTGGGCAATGATAGTCTCTATGGCGGGATCGGCGACGACACGCTGGTGGCCAATGAGGGCGACGACCAGCTGCACGGCGGCGCGGGCGCGGATCTGTTCCGCATCACCGGCGGGGCGGACAACTGCATTCAGGATTTCGACCCCGAGATGGACGTGCTGAGCCTGTTTGGCCAAGGCGAAGTCACCCTGACCCAGGACGGCGCGCATCTGCTGGTTTCGGCGGCCTCTGGCGTCGCGGTTCTGGTCAAGAACACCGACATGGGCGACCTGATCCTTGGCGGCAACCTTGTGGCCGATAGCCTCTATGATCCGCCCAGCGGGCCGACCGAAGGCGACGACGACCTGACCGGCACGCCGCTGGACGACGTGATCGACGGGCTTGGCGGCAATGACACGATGTCGGGCGGCGACGGCGAAGACAGCCTGATCGGTGGGCTGGGCGACGACCTTATCTTTGGCGAGGCGCATAACGACACGCTCAGCGGCGGGGCCGGGGCCGATACCCTGGACGGCGGCACGGAAAACGACGTGCTCTATGGCGAAGACGGCGCTGACAGCTTGATCGGCGGAGAAGGCGAAGACAGCCTCGACGGCGGTCTGGGCAATGACACGCTCGAAGGCGGCGTTGGCGCGGATACGCTGTTCGGCGGCGAGGGCGACGATTCCCTGTCTGGCGGCGACACCGAAGACGCGCTGTTTGGCGATGAAGGCAACGACACGCTGGACGGCGGCGTCGGCGGCGACGTTCTGACCGGGGGCGCGGGCGACGATCTGCTGACCGGCGGCGATGACGCGGACACCTTTGTCTTTGCGCCCGGCGGCGGCATCGACACGATCACCGACTATGAGGACGGTCTGGACCAGTTCGACCTGACCGGCTTTGGGATCATCTCTTCGATCACCGTGAGCCTATCTGGCACCGGGGTGACGCTCAGCACCTTGGGCGAGACCTTTGCCTATGTCGAAGATATCGGCGTCGGGGCCTTCGACCTAAGCGACTTTATCGCGGACTTCGACTGACGCGGCATAAGCTTTGTTATGGTAAGAGCCGCGCGCCGGGAACCTTGGCGCGCGGCTTTTTCAAGCCGGACAGAGACGGTTTTCTTTGCACGTCAAAGGTTTAAACTACCCCGGTCTGTTCATCTTATAGTGAGTCGCGCCCATGAGTGCTTTGCTTTTGTTGTCCCTGCTGTTCGGTATGCCCTTTGTCATGGCCGGGATGGACACCTCGACGGGCAGTGACGACACCGAGACAGAGCCGGAACCCCAAGACAGCCTGATCGGCACCGACGGGGATGACACCATCGACGGCACCGAGGGCGATGATCTTATTCAGGCGCTTGGCGGCTTTGACATGGCCTTTGGCAATGGCGGGAACGACACCGTTCTGGGCGGCGCCGATGATGACCTTCTGGGCGGCGGCGAGGGCGACGATCAGGTCGATGGCGAGGATGGCTGGGACACCGTCTATGGCTGGACCGGCGATGATACCCTTGATGGCGGGGCGGACCAAGATCTGCTGTATGGCGATGACGGCGACGATCTGCTGTCGGGCGGCACGGGGAACGACACGCTCTACGGGGATGACGGGATCGACACGCTGCTGGGCGGCGACGGGGACGACCTGATGTATGATGCCAGCACCGCCTTTGACGATGGCCCCTATCACAGCGTGATGGACGGCGGCGCGGGCGATGACACGCTGTCTGCCCTTGGGGCCAGCACGCTGACCGGCGGCACGGGGGCGGATGTGCTCCGCTGGGAAAGCGTGCCGGGCGCGGGCCCGCTGGTGATCACCGACTTTGACCCCGCCGAGGACAGGCTTGATCTGGCGATCACGGTCGAGCCGGGCGAGACAGGCACCCTAAGCCTGACCGACTGGGACAACGGGCTTGGCGCGGATCTGTACCTTGGGGACACGCTGATGGCGCAGATCACCGGCGCGCAGGGTCTGAGCATCGACGATCTGGGCGTGACGCTGCTGCTGCAAGAAGACGGCGGCGACATGAGCTATACCGACGGCGACAGTGGCGTCACGATCCTTGGGAACTATGACGACAACACCATCAACGGTGGGGGCGGCGACGACCGGATCACCGTCGGCGAAAGCCTCTTTTATACCGCCACCTATCAGGACGGCGAGAACCTCGCGCAGGGGGGGGATGGCAACGATACGCTGATCGGCACCGGCGGCACAGAGTACAACTACACGCTGGGCGACGAAGATTTTTACGAGATGGACATCCATATCGACACGCTCGAGGGCGGTGCGGGCGATGATGTGCTCTTGTCGGTGAATCGCAACGTGATGACCGGCGGCACCGGGGCCGATACCTTTGGCCTGATCCACGAAGAGGCCGACGGCGAGCTGGGCTTTGAGGCGGCGGTCATCACCGACTTTGACCCCACTGAGGATCAGATCGCGGTGCAGGTCGGCCCGGTGGGCAACTACGCCGAGGTGACAAGCATCACCATCGAAGTCTGGGAAGACGGCCTCGGCGCCAATGTGCTGGTCGACGGGATGGTCGCCGCCGAGGTTGCGGGCGGGCAGGATTTGCAGGTCTCGGACATCGTGCAGGTGCAATGGCTGGGCGATCTGCTCGCCGCTTAACGGCGGTCACAGCTCGGTTCATCTTTCGTTAACCTTGCTTGCCAGCGCACGGTGGTCCCACCGCGCGTTAACCCCGGCCCGATACCCCATCGCTAAACCCCTGTTTGCGATGGAGCCGCCCTCATGTCCGATCTCTCTGCCCGGCTGTCCCTGCCCTATCTTGCGCCGTCCCAGGCGCAAAAGCACGTCACCCACAACGAAGCGCTGCAAATGCTCGATGCGCTGGTCCAGAGCGGGATCACCGAATTCGGCTCTAACACACCGCCACTCACGGCAACAGACGGCGCGATCTATGCGCTTGGCGCGGTGCCCACCGGCGAGTGGGCGGGACAGGCGGGCAAGCTGGCGCTGCGCGTGCCGAACGCCTGGATCTTTATCACGCCGCAGCCGGGCTGGCGGGCGTGGGACTTGGGCAACTCGCGGCTGATGGTCTTTGAGAACGATC
The DNA here is from genome assembly GCF_900176475.1 of Tropicibacter naphthalenivorans. Taxonomy (GTDB): domain Bacteria; phylum Pseudomonadota; class Alphaproteobacteria; order Rhodobacterales; family Rhodobacteraceae; genus Tropicibacter; species Tropicibacter naphthalenivorans. The sequence goes on along the minus strand of NZ_FWXX01000018.1, from coordinate 33,131 downwards.
TGTGGGGGCCGGTGCTGCCCGATCTGGACAACCTCGACGGGGTCGGTATCGGCACCAGCCATGACACCACCAACCGCCTTGCGGTCGCCGCCCCCGCCACCCTACTCACCCACGAAGGCGCGGGCCATCAGGTCAAGGTGAACAAGGCCGCCAGCGGCGATACCGCATCGCTTCTGTTCCAGACCAACTGGAGCGGGCGCGCGGAAATGGGCCTGAACGGGGACGATGACTTTGGCATCAAGGTCAGCGACGGCAGCACCTGGACCGAGGCGCTGAAGTTCGACGCCGCCACTGGCATCGCGCAGGGCGCGGCCATCCAGCAAAGCGCCACCGACGCGACGCCGGGCCGCCTGATGCGTGCCGATTACGGCTATGGGCCGGCGACGCTTCTGGGCGCGGTCAGCCAATCGGGCGGCACCCCCACCGGCGCTGTGATCGAGCGCGGCAGCAACGCCAACGGCAGCTATGTCCGCTGGGCCGACGGCACGCAGCTGTGCCTGAAAAAGGATTTCACCATCACCGCCGCCACCGCCGTGGTCTGCTACGAAGGCTGGACCTATCCGGCGGCCTTTGTCGAAGAGCCTGATTTCGTCGACATCAGCCTGTCGCTGAATTCCGCCGACTGGAGCAACGCCGGCCTGCGCGACGACGTCTCGACCACCGGGGTGATCGGCACGCTGACCGCCAGCCTCGCCAACCTTGGGTTCTATTCCTCGGCGGGCGCAGTGACCGTCACCGTCACCAATTGCCGCTGCATGGCCATCGGTCGGTGGTTCTGATGCGGCTGATCCTGTCGCCCACCCGCTCTGACGCCAAGCTGCGGCTGAAACGCCAAGGCGACAGCCTGATCGTCAATGGCAAGGCGCATGACTTTGCCGATCTGGCCATCGGGCAAAGCCGCCCTGCGGCGGGCTTGGGCGACTGGTGCGCCGCCGATCCCTACCGCGATGCGGATGGCACATTGGTGCTGACAGTGCGCCTGCCGCATGGGGCCAAGGCCAGCAAAAAGCGGCTCTATCCCAGCCCAATCGAGGTGACCAAGGACGGCGCGATCCGCCTGCCCCGATAGACCTACAGCACAGACGACAAGAAGGCGGGCATGGACCCGCCTTTTTCACGCGCCTCCAAAAAGGCGGCGGCGGCGTCCAAGGCTTCGCGGATGCACACATCCATATCGAGATAGCGATAGGTGCCAAGCCGCCCCACGAACGTCACGCCGCTCAACGCTTCGGCGGCGCGCACGTAATCGGACAGCAGCGCTTTTTCATCCACCAGACGGATCGGGTAATAGGGCGTGTCACCGTCGGCGGCGAGACGCGAATACTCGCGGCTGACCAGCGTCGCCTCATGGCTTTCCCACGGCGCGAAGTGCTTGTGCTCGGTGATGCGCGTCCAAGGCGTGTCCACATCACCATAGTTCATCACCGGACAGCCCTGGAAATCGCCCTGCCCGCGCAGGTGTTCGAAATCAAGCGTCCGGTACCCCAGCCGCCCCAGCTTCATCCCGAAGTACGCGTCCAAGGGGCCGGACCAGAACAGCTGTGCGCCGCTGGGAACCTGCGCCGGATCCAGCGGCGTCGACAGATGCACGGTAATGCCGGGGTGATCCAGCATCGCCGCGACCATCGGCGTGTAGCCGTCCTCGGGCATCCCCTGGAACGGGTGGTTGAAATAGCTGTCCTCGTAGGAAAACCGCAGCGGCAAACGCTTGAGGATCGAGGCCGGCAGATCGCGCGGCGAGCGCCCCCATTGTTTCTCTGTATAACCGCGAAAGAAGGCTTCATACAGCTCGCGCCCGATCATCGCCAGCGCCTGCTCTTCGAAATTGGCGGGCTCGGGGATGGACACCGCGCGGTCGGCCACAAAGGCGCGCGCCTGCGCAGGGGTCAGCGCCTGGCCAAAGAACTGATTGATCGTCGCCAGCGTGACTGGCATCGGGTAGACCTTGCCGCCCACCGTGGTCCAGACCCGGTGGCGATAGCTGTGAAAGCGCGTAAAGCGGTTCACGTAATCCCAGACCTGCGTATCGCCGGTGTGAAAGATATGCGGGCCGTAGTGATGCAGCATCACCCCGGTTTCCTCGTCGCGGGCGGTATAGCAGTTGCCCGCCACGTGATCGCGCGCCTCATAGACCTCGACGCGGTGGCCCGCTTCGGCCAACTCGCGCGCAATCACCGCACCTGACAGACCGGCACCGGCAACGAAAACAGTCTCTGTCACGGCCTTATCCTGCGTAATAGGCGTGGGTCGCCCGGATGCCATCCACCAAGGATGTGCGGTTCTCACCCAGCAGAACCGCCACATCGTCGGCATTGGCGATCACGTCGCGCGGCTCTGTTTTCAGCAGCTCTTCGGCGGGGACCTTGGTGTAGTTCAGCGACTTGCCCGAGGCCTCTTCGATCGCGGCCACCACATCCATCAGCGAGGTCGAGACCCCGGCCCCGATCATGTTGACCTTGTTCCAGTCCTCGCCCGCACGCACCCGGCGGGCTTGCTCGGCAATAGCGCGGCCCACATCCCCGGAAAAAATGAAATCGCGGCTCTGCTTGCCGTCCCCGTTGATGAACACATCGCCGTCTTCGATGATGGCACGGGTAAAGGCGTGGATCGCGCTTTTCTTCTTGTCGGAATAGACGCCGTAGACGTTGGTCATGCGAATGACGCTAAAGGTGCCGCCGCGCAGTTCCACCAGCTTTTCAAGGATCATCTCTTCGGCGGCCTTGGTCGCGCCGTAAAAGTTCTTGGGGCAATAGGCGCTGTCGGTGCGCACCTCGAAGGTGCCGTCAAACAGCGCCCCCGCGGTGGAAATCAGCAGGAAGTGGTCACCTTCACGCACGTTCTTCATCACGAAATCGGAGGGGGCGGTGATGTTCGCCTCGATGAAATCAAGCGGGCGGTCCTTGGATTCGGCCACCCGCGTCTCACCGGCGAGAAAGACAAAAATCCGCCCCCCGGTGTCTTCGATCTCTTCCAGAAAGCTGCCTGCGCCCTCTTCCTCGTAGCCCCCCTGATAGGACGGCACGTCCAGCGCCTCATAGCCTGGGGCTGCGTTGGACAGGTTGTCGATGACCGCAGGGGCCAGACCTTCGAAGGCGTCGTTTGTCCGAATGGCTTCAAGAATGTTCCGCCCGACGAAACCGAAACCGCCCACAAGTACCAAGGCCGATGAATTCTTCATAGCTGTCTGTCCCATGATCTGCATGTCGCTGACCTCTGGATAGCGAGGTAAGCGGGGGAATTCAAATCGCCTTAAACGGGCACCAAGCGGGATTGCCGCGTTGAAGACAGCCTGTTTTTATTGCAAGCAGTTTGCGACCGGTTTGAAACCAGAAAAGGCAGCAGTCGTTGAAGACAGGGACAGACCTGAGCGTAATCCTGACCGCCCACGATGAAACGCTGGTCAGCGGGCCGACGCTGGCGGCGGCGGATGCGGCGATTGCCTTGGCCGAGGCCGATGGCATCACCGTCGAGCGGATCATCACGCTGGACAATGCGACCCCTCAAACCAGAGCCTATTTCACCCAAGATCGCCTGTCCCACTGGACCAAGATCGACGCGCAAGAGGGCGATCTGGGCCGGGTGCGCAACCATATCGTGCCGCAGACACGCGGGCGCTATATCGCCTTTCTGGATGCGGATGACCTGTTTTCGGAAAACTGGCTGCGCGACGGGGTGCGGCGGCTGCGGGCGCTGGACAAGCAGGGCTACCGCGCCATTGCCCACCCCGAGCTGAACTGGCTGTTCGACGGCGCGCAGGCGGTGTTTCTGAAACCCGACCAGGACGACCCGCTGTTTTTGCCGCAGCATTTCTATTTCATGAACTACTATGACAGCCTGTGCATGGCCCCGCGCGAGGCGCATCTGGAACACCCCTATGTGCACCGCGACATTCCCGCCGGGCTCAGCTTTCAGGACTGGCAGTTTTCCATTGAAACCATGGCGGCGGGCTGGCGGCATGTGAATGCGCCGGACACCATCATCTTTAAACGCCGCCGCGACGAAAGCCTTGTGTCCCAAAGCCGCGCGCGCCGGGCCTTGGTGCGCTTTCAGGACGCCATGCGCATCGACCGGGTGACGGATCTGGCGCAGGTGGCGCCCCCGCGCCCCGGCCTGATCGCGCGGCTGTTCCCCCCCGCCGAAGCAGAGCCAGAGCAGCCCCCTGCCCCGGCCCCCGTGCCGCACTATGGGCCGGTCTTTGAGGCCCGCATCGAACGGGCGCAGGCCAAGCGCGGAAAAGTGCCCGATGACAGTCTCTATGACACCGTAAAAGCCGAATTCGACCACGCCTTTTACCTGTCGCAAAACCCCGATATCCGCGCCCTCGAAGAGGTCGATCCGGTGGCCCATTACCTGCGCGCAGGCTGGCGCGAGGGGCGCGATCCGGCGCCGTGGTTTGGCACCCGCGCCTATCTGACCCGCTACCCCGAGGTGGCCGAAAGCGGCGAGAACCCCTTTGTCCATTACCTGACCACCGGGCGCGAGGCGGGCAATCTCGCCGCGCCCTTTACCGGCTTGCGCGATCTGGCGGACGCCTACGGTCTGCCCCCGCTCGAGGCCGAAGCCGCTTGGCGCGACCGCTATGAAGAGCTGCGCAGGCGGCTGGAACGCGGCGCTTTGGGGCAAGAGGTCCGCAAGGTGGCGCGCTTTGAGCCCTTGGTCGAACAGGGCTGGGCCGAGGCGCTGGCGGTCAAGGTGCCACCCTTTCACAACGATCAGATCAGCTCTCGGACTGGGGCGATGTTGCGCCTGCAAAAGGCGGCCGCCCACACCCCTGCGCGCTTTGTCATCTGCGTGAACCGGGCGCGGTTTGGCGGCGCGCGGCGGGTCGAAGGCCATCTGGCCCACGCGCTGGCCGCCGAGCATGGCCCGGACGCGGTGCTTGTGATCACCACCGACCAACCCGGCGCGCTGCCTGCGTCGAAACTGCCCCAAGGCGTGCGGCATGTGGACTTTGCCGATCTGGCGCCCCTGCTGCGGGGCGACCCGCGCCAGCGCGTTCTGGCCGAGTTCCTGCGCAGCCTTGCGCCCGAGGCGGTGTTCAACATCAACTCGCGGCTGATGTGGGATATGCTGACGCCTTACGGCACGGCTTTGAGCGCGTCTATGCGGCTCTATGCTTGCCTGCTTTGCAATGAACAGACCGATATGGGGCACGCCACGGGCTATCCGCTGCGGCGCTTTTACCGGCACTTTGACCAGCTGTCCGGGGTGATGACCGACAGCGATTTCCTGACGGCAGAGCTCTGCGCGCGGCACATGCTGCCAGAGACGGACGCCGCCCACGTGGTCACGGTGCCCAACCCCGTTGACCCAGGCATCCCCGTGGCCCCGCGCCCCACAAGCAACGCCCGCCCGCAGATCTTTTGGGCCGGGCGGCTGGATGCGCAAAAGCGGGTGGATCTGGCCTTGGGCATTGCCCGCGCCCTGCCCGAGGCCGATTTCCGCATCTGGGGAGAGACCGTCATGGGCGGTGCCCCCCTGCCCCCGCTGCCGGACAACGTCACGCTGGAGGGCCGCTATGACCGCTTTGCCGATCTGCCGCTGCAAGAGTGTGACACGTGGCTGTATACCTCGGGCTGGGACGGGGTGCCGATGATGCTGCTCGAAGTGGCAATGACCGGCGTGCCCTTGGTCGGCTCGGACGTGGGCGGCACTGGCGAGGTGCTGCGGGACGGGCTGGCGCGCAAACTGCCGCCCGAAGCCACGCCAGAGGCATGGGCCGAGGCACTCCGCGCGGTGCTGGCTGCCCCCGATGAAGCGCGAAAACAGGCTCTGACCTTGCGCGAAACGCTGATGTCTGAGCGGGATGCGCGCGCCTATCGCGCCGCCCTTCACCGCCTGCTGGAGAGCAAACCATGACCCGCCTGCCCTCTTTCGTCGTGCTGGGTCAGGGCAAGGCCGGCACCTCGCTGATCTACCGCGTGCTGGAGCGCAACCCGGCCATCGGCCTGTCCCAGCCCAAGGAGCTGCACTATTTCTCGGGCCAATTCGCCAAGGGGCCGGATTGGTACGCGCAGCACTTTGCCCATATCGACGATGGCGCCATGGTGGGCGAGGTCTCGCCCTCTTATCTGGCACCGCACCCCGTGCGCCGCATCGCCGAGCATCTGGGCCGGGATACAAAGGTGATCTTTGTCCTGCGTCGCCCGATCGAACGGGCCTACTCGCGCTATCTGCAAAACATCTGCGCCAAGGAAGAGCCGGGCGGGTTTTGGGGCAAGGTCGAAAAGCTTGATGAGTTCCTCGCCCAGACCGAAGAGGCCATCGCCCGCTGTTACGATCTGTTCGGGGCAGACAACGTGCTGCCGATGATGTTCGAACGCGACATCGCCACCGAGGCCCCCGGCTTTGAGGCGCGCATTCTGTCGTTCCTTGGCCTGCCGCCCGAGGAATACGGCGCCCCCTTGCTGCAAGGCGGGCGGGTGAACCCCGGCGTGATGCCCCGCTACCTTTATGCGCAGGACAAGGCGACCATCCTGCGCCACGCGCAACAACGCTATATCGTGCCGAAACAGAGCCTGATGTTCTGCGCGCAGGAACGCAATTCGCGGATCATGCGCAACCCCGCGCCCCAGGATGTGGCCGAGGCCATGGCCCGCCAATCCAGCTGGACCACCCAAGTGACCAAGGCCGATTACGCCGCGCTGCAAACCCGCGCCGTGCTGCCCGCCGCAGACCGGCTCGAGGCGCGCTTTGGGCTGGATCTGTCCCACTGGCGCTGCGCCCCGCGGCAGATCGTCTATGCCCCGTCCATGCCGCCAGAGCGGTTCCGAAAGGATCTGACGTGACCAAACAGCGTACCACCCTGCCCCGCACCCTGCTGGCCCGGTCCGTGCATGTGGCCCGGCGGCTGGGGATCGTCTACATCAACAACCCCAAAGTGGCGTCTTCGACGATCAAGCTGGCCTTGCAGCGCGCCGAGATGGGCGATCCGGACTGGACCCCCGAAACCTCTGTGCATGATCGCAAGGCCACCGCCCTGCTGACCTACCCCGAGCTGAGCGTCGAAGACGCCCCCGCCGCGCTACGCGGGCGCTATGTGTTCAGCTTTGTGCGCAACCCCTACGTGCGCCTGCAATCGGCCTATATGAACAAGATCGTCTGGAACCATGCCCAGGGGCGGCTGCGCGAGGCGGCCGGCTTTGCCGCCGACACCTGCCCCAGCTTTGAAGATTTCGTGCTGGCGATCTGCGCCCAGCCCGATGCGCAGCACAATCCGCACTGGCGTTTGCAGGCAATCAACCTGTCCATGGACACGATTGCCTATGATTTCATCGGCAGGCTCGAAGATTTCGCCATGGATTGGGCCTGGATGGCCGGTCGGCTGGATCTGCCCTTTCGCCCAGAGCGCGCGGGAAAAGGCACCGGCCAGCAGTATAAGGAACAGCTTTGCTTTACCCCCGAAATGCAAGCCGCTGTTCTGGATAAATATTTACCTGATTTTAACCATTTTGGATACGCCCCCGACTCGCTGGGCTAGAGTGGCGACTTCTTGCCTCAGCGGCGACAATACACGCGACAGAAGAGCCTTTTGAGGGTTTTTCTTCTCCTTGAAAGCGGTCATAGCTTGGGCAAGACTAGGAACACTCAACGATCTGACAGGTAGAAGACCCATGAAAGTGATTATTCTCGGCGGCGACGGTTTCTGTGGCTGGCCCAATGCGCTGTATCTTTCTCGCCGCGGGCACGACGTAACGATTGTCGACAACCTGTCGCGCCGGAATATCGATATCGAGCTCGAAGTCGACAGCCTGACCCCGATCCGCCCCATCGGCGAGCGCATCCGCGTCTGGAAAGAGCTGACCGGCAACGAGATCAAGTATCACAACTTTACCGTGGGCGAGCATTACCACCGCCTGCTGACGCTGATCCAGGATGAAAAGCCCGACGCGATCATCCACTTTGCCGAACAGCGCGCCGCGCCCTACTCGATGAAGTCCAGCGCCCACAAGCGTTACACCGTGTCCAACAACCTCAACGCCACCAACGACGTGCTGGCGGCGATCGTCGAAAGCGGTCAGGACGTGCACCTGATCCACCTCGGCACCATGGGCGTTTACGGCTATGGCACCGCGGGCATGAAGATCCCCGAGGGGTACCTCAAGGTCAAGATCGAGACGCCCGAGGGCGAAACAGAGACTGAAATCCTGTATCCGACCAACCCCGGCTCGATCTACCACATGACCAAGTCGCAAGATCAGCTGCTGTTCGCGTTCTACAACAAGAACGACCAGGTCAAGGTCACCGACCTGCACCAGGGCATTGTCTGGGGCACGCAGACCGAAGAGACCAAGATGGACGAGCGTCTGATCAACCGTTTCGACTATGACGGCGATTACGGCACCGTTCTGAACCGCTTTATCATGCAGGCCGCCGTCGATTATCCGATGACCGTGCATGGCACCGGCGGCCAGACGCGTGCGTTCATCCACATTCAGGACACCTGCCGCTGCATCGAACTGGCGCTGAACAACCCGCCGGAAAAGGGCGAGCGCGTGAACATCCTCAACCAGATGACCGAAACCCACCGGGTGCGCGATCTGGCCGAGATGATCCACAGCATGATGGGCGCCGAAGTGGCCTATGTGGACAACCCGCGCAACGAAGCCGCCGAAAACGAGCTGCACGTGGCCAACGACCGCTTCCTTGGTCTGGGTCTGGAACCGATCAAGCTGGAAAGCGCCGAGGGCATCCTGCAAGAGGTCAAGGACATCGCGCAGAAATACGCCGAGCGCTGCGACAAGACAAAGATCCCCTGCATTTCCAAGTGGAAATAAGATGGGTCTTTTGACCCTCTGATCTGGACAACGAGCCTCGCCTTTCGGCGGGGCTTTTTTCTTGGGGCGCGTTCTGAAACCCATGCGACATTCAGAATTTGTTAACGAAATCAAGGGAATCGCGGAAAATTCGGGCAAAAGGCTGCTGATTTCACCTGCACGGCGCCGCTAGGCTTGCGCGAAAGAAAGGCACAGCTATAACGGGAATCAAGCACAGGAGACGTCCATGCGAGATACCTCTGCCCCGGTCCCCGGCCCGACCTATGAGACCAACCAACGGCTTGATCTGCGCGACCGCGCGGCGGGTCTTGGGCTGCGTTACAAGGGGCAGGCGGCGCAGGATGTCCTCGCCGGTGTCATCCGTCACGACTTTGCCGGCAAGATCGGGCTTGTGTCCTCCTTCGGGACCGAGGCCGCGGTGCTGCTGCATATGGTCAGCCGGATCGATCCCTATGTTCCGGTGATCTTTCTCGACACGGGCAAGCATTTTGCCGAAACGCTGGATTACCGCGAACGGCTGATTGCGCAGCTGGGGCTGTGCAATACGCAGCGGGTGCATCCCTCGCCCGCCGGGGTGGCCGCCGATGATCCCACCGGCGCGCTGCATGGCACAAACCCCGACCTGTGCTGCCACGTGCGCAAGACCCTGCCCATGCTGGCGGCCCTGCGCAGTCTTGGCTGTTGGATCACCGGGCGCAAGCGCGGGCAGGCCAGCACGCGGGCAGAGCTGCCCTTGTTCGAAACGCAGGACCGCTGGATCAAGGTGAACCCCTTGCGCGACTGGACCGCCGAGGACGTCAGCGATTATTTCGCCCAGCACGATCTGCCGCAACATCCCCTGATGGCCCAAGGCTATCTGTCGATCGGCTGCGCGCCCTGCACCCGCGCCGTCAAACCGGGCGAAGACCCGCGCGCCGGGCGTTGGGCCGACAGCGGCAAGACCGAATGCGGCATCCACTTTGAGAACGGCAAACTTGTGCGCAAAGGTCCTCAAAGCGGCTGACAGATGCCACGCCATGGCCGTAAACTCGGCTCTACCTAGCGTCATCGCCACAGGGAGGAGCCCCCATGATCACCACCGCAGAGCAGCAGTTGATGCTGGAACTGATCAACCGCGCCCGCGCCAATCCGGCGGGCGAGTTCGATCAGCTGATCCTGGATGCCAATAGCGGAACGACCGTTGCGGCCAATATCACTTCGGCGGTGACTTACTTTGGCGTCGACCTTGATGCCTTTGCGGACCAGTTGGCGGGGCTGCCCTCGGTGGCGCCTTTGGCGTGGAACTCTGCCTTGGCGCAATCGGCGGACACCCACACCGATCTGATGATCGCGCAGGACGAACAGTCGCATAACCTGGCCGGAGAGGCGTCCTTGCTGAACCGGATGCTGAATGCCGGCTACGAGGATCTGCGGCAGGTGGCCGAGAATATCTATGCCTATGCGGAGGATCCTTTGTATGCGCACGCGGGCTTTTACATCGACTGGGGCTATGACGCGGTCGACATCAGCGGCGGCACTCTGGTCAGCAACTGGCAAAGCACCGGCGACGGCATTCAGGACAATCCCGGCCACCGCAACAGCATCCTGAGCGCCACCTACACCGAAGTGGGCCTGTCCTGGACCCAAGACAGCGATCCCAGCACCGAGGTCGGCCCTTTCCTAACCACCCAGCATTTTGGCACCACATGGAGCTACGCGCCCAAGCTGCTGGGCGTGGTGATCGACGATGCGGACGGCGACGCCTTTTATGATGTGGGCGAAGGCCTTGGCGGCGTCACCGTTCAGGCGGTGGGCAGCGCGGGCACCTTTACCACCACCAGCTGGGCGGCGGGCGGTTACCAGATGGCGCTGCCGGACGGGGTCTATACGGTGACCTTTTCGGGCGGCGCGCTGCTGGGCGAGGTCACGCAAAGCGTCACCATCTCGGGCGAGAACGCCAAGCTGGACGCCCGCGCGCAGGACGCAGTGATCCTGACCGGGCAGACCCTGACGGGGGGCGATACGGATGATGTGCTCAGCGGCGGGCTGGGCAATGACACCGCTGATGCGGGGCGCGGCAATGACCTGCTGGATATGGGCGAGGGCGCTGACAACGTCTGGGCCGATGGCGGCGACGATACGGTCTATGGCGGCGCGGGCAACGACACGATCCGCGGCGGACGGGAAAGCGATCTGCTGTATGGCGACGCAGGCGATGACAGCATCGTCGGCCAGCGCAACGCCGATACCCTCCATGGCGGCGAAGGGGCCGATACGCTCAAGGGCGGCGGCGGCTCTGACCTGATGTCGGGTGAGGCGGGCGACGATTTCCTCAAGGGCGGCACCTACCGCGACACGGTTCTGGGCGGGGACGGGAACGACACGCTGGTGGGCAACCGCCACGACGACAGCCTGTCCGGTGGCGCGGGGGCCGACGATCTGAACGGTGGTGGCAACAACGATACGCTGATCGGCGGGGCGGATGACGACACGCTCAAGGGCGGCGCGGGGGCGGATGTCTTTGTCTTCGACCTTGATCACGGGGCCGACGTGATCCGGGATTTCGACCTGACCGAGGACCGGCTGGCGCTGACCTATTCCTTGATGGGCGGGCAAAGCGTGACCGACATCCTTGGCGCGGCAAGCATCAGCGCCACCGGGGTGCAGATCGACTTTGGCGCGGGCGATACGATCCTGTTCGAAGGGCTGTCCGGCACCATTGGGCTGGACGGGGCGATCGACTTGATCTGACGCCCCTGCCCTGTTGCGAAATCTTTCGCGCGCGAAAGGTCAGCCTTGCGCCTCCAGCCACGCCTTGAGCCGGTCCACCAGATCGGGCGTCAGACCCTTGCCGCTCAGCTCCAGCTTGCCCTTGGATTGCGACAGGGTCACGCCGCCAATTTCGACCCTATCCCGGCCTTTAGGCTCTGATTTTGCCGCCGTCTTGGCGGGCTTGTCCGCCGCGCTCAGAGCCTGCGTAAGACAGGTGGTTTCCTCTTCGGCGCTTTGCGGATCGGCGGCCTCTAGCGCTGCGCGCAGGGCCCCAGCGGCCTCAGCGTCCTCATCCAGACGCTTGGCCAGGGCCAGCCCCAGCCGCTCGGAAATCGCCGAGGGAAAGCGCACCACGCCATCCAGCGCCCGCACCACCGTGAGGAAGGATTTGATCTTGGACCGGCGCGCATAGGACGAGGCGGCAAACAGCCCCTGAAGCGCCGCCTTTTCCGTTTCGAACACGCCCGCTTCGAGCGCCTTCAGCACGATGCGCGCGCGCTCGTAATGGCTCAGATCGGCGCGGATCTCGTTTTCCTCGACCATGGCAACATAGGCGGCGGGGTCATCCTGCGGACGCCGCAAGAGGGCCTGCACCTGCCCGAACTCCCCCGTCTCGGCGTGCAAGCGGCGCAAAGCGGACAGACGCCGCCAGCCGGAAATCAAGCCGTACCGCCCCTGCCCCAGCTCGACCACCTCGATGGGGGTTTGCTGGCCGCGGGCGCGCAGGCTGTCGATCAGGCTTTGCATGGCCTCGTCGTCTTGGACTACGCGGTCGCGGACCAAATGCTCGGCCTCAACCTGATCCAAGGGCAGCGACAGCACCAGCCGCCCGTCATTGCGGGCCTTGTCCCATTCGTCGCGCATCTCGCCTAGGGCAGACACGGCAGCGGCTTCGCCCGCGACTTGCGCAATGGGCGGGCGCATGGGTGCGGCAGCCGGGGCAGGGGAAGCAGAGCTCATATCCGCGCCCAGCCCAAGCCCCTGCGCCGGGGACAATCGTTTACGTTTGGCCATCTCACATCCTCCGGGTTTGGGCAGGAATAGGGTCTATTTGAGCGGCAAAGCTTTCGCGCGCGAAAGGTATCATTCCGCCGCCTCCTGCCGCTGCAACTCCTCGCGGCGCCACACGCCGATCAGCAACCGCTTGAAGGCCGCATAGGTCGCGTCAAAGGTCTGGCGGCCACGGGCGTAGGTCTCGCGGTTGAAGTCGCGGTAGTCGGCCTCGTAGATGCCGCTCACCTGCTCACCGGCCTGACCGATCAGCGCGGTGAAATCCTGCCGGTGGGGCGACAGGGTTGGGCCAAGGTAGCTTTGCATCAAGGCGGCCATCTCGGCCTGCTGCGCGCCATCATAGCGCGTGATCAGCGCGCGCACCGCGTCCCATTCAAAGGCCATGCCTTCGCGCCCCAGCGCCCGCGCCGCCATGGTTTCCGCCTCTTCGATGCTGGCAAAAGTCGAATGCAGCATGTCAAAGAACCGCCCCGTGGAGTCGAACTCCAGGAAGGACGCGCCAAGCGGCACCAACAGCAGGTCCGCCGCCGACAGCCCGTTGATCGTCAGATAGCCAAGGGCAGGGGGGGTATCGAGGAAGATCAGGTCGTATTGATCAAGGATGCCGTCCTCTTCGAGGCCATCGAGCAGCGCATCCCACAGCTTCCAGCCGCGCCCCTGCATCCGCCAGACGGGGATCTGGAACTCGGCCCAGTAGAGGTTCAGCTGCGCGCCGATCAGGTCGATGTTCGGCCAATGGGTCGATTGGATCAGGTCCTGCGCCTTGGTGTCCAGCGCCTCGGTCAGGGTCTCATCCAGCGCGATGGGGTCGCTGCCCCGGTCGGCGCGGGCGCGGTTCTCGGCCTGAAGATGGCGGGCGTAGTGGCGCGCCAGCAGCGGAAAGACCGTGCCCCATTCGTCATCCACCTTGCCGCCGAAAATCGAGGTCATGGAGCCTTGGGAATCGAGATCGAGCACCAAGACCTTGTAGCCGTCGAGCGCCGCGCTCATGGCCAGATGCGCCGCCGTCGAGGTCTTGCCCACGCCGCCCTTGAAGTTCGCCACGGCAACCAGTTTCGCGGCCAGACCTTCGGGGCGGTAGGGGCGGTACTCCTTGGCCTTGGAGCCTTTGGTGCCGAAATGGGCGCGCAAGATCAGTACCTCGTCAAAGGTGAACCACTTGGCGCTGCCTTCCGAGGTGGAACTGCCCTGCGGCAACTCGGGGTTCTCGCGCAGCACCCGGCGGAAGTGGGCCGGGGCCACGGGGATCAGGTAGCGGGTGATTTCCCAAGTGGAGAATTTGCGCAGCGTTTTGGTGCCGCTCTCATCCATTCCGCGCCCGGCAAGGTCGGTGCGCCCGCGCCCGCAGGCCGCCGCGATGGCAGCAAAATCGGCACTGCCTGATGGCGCGCCAAGCTCGGCCAAAGCCTGATCGGGGTCGATGTTGAAATAGGGGGGGAGGGGGATATCATTGCCCATCTGCCCGTGTCCTTCCGCCTGATGTTATGCTTTTTCCTCAATATGCACGAAAAGGCGATACATGAAAGAGAAACCGTCACATCAGGTGATTTTCCTAGCAAATTCCGAGGGTTGATTCGGGCGCTTTGGGGGAAAAGGCGCGCTGCGGCTGGCGCCTTGGCTGGCTTGTTGCGTGTTAATTCTGGTTAGAGTCATGTTAAGGAAAAACGCTTGATCACCAAGCCTATGATTTTACAGGATGAATCGAGCCATTTTTACACACACCCGACTCTGAAACCACGCTCAGGCGATTCCGAAACCCCGACAAAGCGACTCTGAACCCCCGACGCGGTTGTCCCCAAGTCTGGACGGCGCGTGTGGATAACTTTAGGATGGGTGTCACTAAAACCACGATGGAAAGAGCCACAGGCAAAACGGCCGCCATCGCATGATAAAGGGGCCGGAGCAGTGGCCGAATTGACAGCGGGCGGGCTTGATCCTGTCCGGCATCCGACGGCGGATTTCTTTGTGTGCGACATCTTTGATGCGGCGCCCAAGGACGATATGGCCAGCATGGAACACCCGATGTTCAGCCTGTCCACCCGGCCCGACCGGCGCATCCTGGAATACGAACACAATGGCACCGCGATCACCGTGACCCCATCGGTCAAGGGGCTGGCGACGATCCACGACAAGGACATCCTGATCTTTTGCATCAGCCAGCTGATGGCGGGGATCAATGCCGGGCTGGCGGTCAGCCGCACCTTGCATCTGCGCGCCCATGACCTGCTGGTGGCGACCAACCGCGAGACCAGCGGCGACAGCTACCGGCGTCTGCGCGAAGCCTTTGAGCGGCTGGCAGGCACGCGCGTCACCACCAACTTTGAAACCGGCGGGAAGGAAGTGACCACCGGTTTTGGTCTGATCGAGAACTGGCAGATCGTGCGCGCCTCGCGCGGGGGCAAGATGGTGTCCGTGGCGGTGACCCTGTCGGAATGGCTGTTCCGCGCGGTGCTGTCGAAATCGGTGCTGACGCTGAGCCGCGATTATTTTCGCCTGCGCAAACCGCTGGAACGGCGCATCTACGAGCTGGCGCGCAAGCACTGCGGGCGGCAGACGGTTTGGGAAATCTCGATCGACACATTGCTGAAGAAGTCGGGCTCTGGCTCGCCCCGGCGGGTGTTTCGCAAGATGATCCGCGACATGATCGCCGCTGACCATCTGCCCGATTACCACCTCGCCGAGATCCCCGGTGACAAGCTGCAAGTGACGCCGCGCGCCGGAATGGTGATGCCGCTGGACGCGCCGCCCCCGGTGTCGGACAGCGCCCTTGAACAGGCGCGCGCGCTGGCCCCCGGACTGGACGTCTACGCCCTGCTGGCCGAATGGCACGGCGTCTGGCGGCGCACTGGCAAACAGACACTTCGCAGCCCGGACAAGGCCTTTGTCGGCTGGGTGCTTAAACGCGAAAACAGTCTCTAACGGCTGGGTTAGAGACTGTTTCACGACCTTTCGCACGCGAAAGATTTACAGTCCGGAGGAGGTTTGCGTGGCAGCAATCAGCGCGTCAATGTCGCTGAGCCCTTCAAGCAGCAGGTGCTCTCCGGTGTCAAAGCTCAGCGCGATCCCGGCGTTCGTGACCTGCGCGACCGAGGCCACGGCTTCGGCATCCGCCCAGCCAAAGAGGTTGTAGAGGATCAACAGGTCTTCGGCGGTGTCGAAGTCGGCGATGGTGTCCTGCCCGCCGTCCAAGGCGAACATGAACACATCGGCCCCGGAGCCGCCCTTGAGCCAATCGTTGCCCTCCTGGCCAAACAGGAAATCATCGTCGCCGCCGGCGTTCAGGCTGTCATCCCCCGCGCCGCCATAGAGCGAGTCGTTGTGACGGTTGCCGATCAGCGTGTCGTCGCCGTTGTCACCAAAGATCAGGTCCTGATAGGTGCCGCCCTTGAGGAAATCATCACCGTCATTGCCGTACAGACGGTCCTGCCCACCGCCGCCCTTGAGCGTATCGGCCCCATCGCCACCGCTGAGCGTGTCGCCGTCGCGCTGCCCCACAAGGCTGTCGTCGCCGCTGCCGCCATCAAGGTAATCGCTTCCGCGCCCGCCGCGCAGCGTGTCGTTGCCCGACCCACCGAGGACAAGATCATCGCCACCATCGGCCCAGATCGCGTCGTCGCCGCCAAGGCCGATGATCTCATCGTTGCCGCGCCCGGCGTCAAAGGTATCATGGCCCATATTGCCCGTCAGCGTGTCGTCGGCGTCATTGCTGCCCAGCAGCGTCTGGCCGGGGACGATATCGGCCACTGCTACTGTGCCATCGCTAAAGACGATCTGTTCCACGTCGATCAGAAGATCGGTGCCATGGGGGCTGGTGACCTCGACGCCGCCGCTGACTACGGTGAAGCTCGCCTGCGCTTGCTCAAGCGGGCTTTGGCTGCCAGAGGCGCCCTGATAGCTCATGTAAAAGGTGTCGACGCCGCCATTGCCGAGAAAGGTGTCATCGCCCATCTGGCCTTCGAACCCTTCATCGCGATGCGAACCCGTGACGATATCGTTGAAATAGCCGCCGCGGATGTTCAGCTGCCCGCCTTGGTCATCCACATAGAGCGCCTCGTTCGCGGTATCGATGTCCACCGTGCCGTCGCGGTAGACTTGGTTGTCCAGCAGGTCGACGCGGATGCCCGTGGTGCCCTCGTAAAAGGACAACCACAGATCGCCATACAGCATCAGCTCATAGCGGTCTTGGCCTTCCCAGCCGACGACCTCCCAATCGGCGCCTTTGGGGACGATCAGCGTAAAGATGTCGTCCTGCGGGGTGCCCCACAGCTGCAAGGCATTGTCGCCAAGGATCACTGCGTCAGTAAACTCTGCGCCGCTGATCTGGCCGTCGCCGTTGTGCCCGTTAAAGGCAAAGGTCAGCCCAGAGGTCAGGCCGCTGGTTTGCGAATAATAGACATAGGCGGTGCTGCCCGCCGTCATGTCCGACAGCAGGATAATGTCATCGCCAAGGGTGCCGGGGATCCATGCCTCGACGTCGCTGGACAGGGCGGTGAGCGTGTCGTTGCCGGGGGTGCCGATGTAATCTGCCATTCTGGTCTTTCAGGGTTTGATGCGATTTGGCGTCACGGTAGAAAAGCGCACGCCCTGCGGCAACCCCAAAGAAAAAGCCGGGCAGGGGGCCCGGCTTGGTCACTTGGTCTTGGGGGTTTTGGTCTGGCAGGTTGGCTCAGACGATGTCGATATCGGCGCTGAGGCCGGTGGTGCTGGTCAGGCCAGACAAAAGGATCGTATCGCCGCCGCCGAAATCCAGCACCAGCCCCGCGCCGGTGATGGTCGCGCCAGAGGCGATGGCCGCCGCCGTCATCCCACCCGCCAGAGCGGTGCTGATTTCCAGCGTATCAATGCCAATCTCAAAGTCGTCGATCACATCAGCGTCGTGGCCGGTGTCAAAGACAAAGACATCCGCCTCGGAGCCGCCGCGCATCCAGTCGTCGCCCGCCCCGCCGATCAGCGTGTCGTTGTCGCCGCCCGCGTTCAGGCTGTCGTTGCCCGCACCGCCGTCCAGCAGGTCGTCGTGGCGGTTGCCGATCAGCGTGTCGTCGCCCGCGCCGCCGTACATGGTGTCGGACCGGGTGCCACCGCGCAAGAAGTCGTTGCCCAGATCGCCGTGCATCTCATCGTTGCCGCCGCCGCCTTTGACGGTGTCATTGCCGTCGCCGCCAAACAGCGTGTCGCCGTGGCGCTGACCGGCCAGCGAGTCGTCGCCCGCCCCGCCGCTGAGCTCATCATTGCCGCGCCCGCCGCGCAGCGTGTCCGCCCCCGCATCGCCAAAGATCAGATCGTTGCCCGCGTTGCCCCAGACGTTATCGTCACCGCCCGCGCCATAGATGCTGTCATCGCCAAGGTTGCCGGTCAGCGTATTCGCCACCTGGTTGCCTTGCAGGATGTCGCAGCCGTCGCCGCCGATGGCGTGCTCGATCACCACGCCGTTGGCGATGGTGAACCCGCCAGAGATGTAATCGGCCGCCGACAGGAAACCACCGCCGCCGTGCTCTTCGTTCAGGGTGGCGGCGCGCAGGTCGATCACCGCGTCGTCGGTGCCGTCATAGCGGATGGTGTCTTGCCCGGCGTTGTCCCAGATCGACTGCCAATAGGTGCCGGCCATGTTCACTTCGGGCAGGTAATAGGTGTCATTGCCGCGCGCGGTGTCGGTGTTGGCGCCGTATTTCGCCTGAAGCACCGCGATGTCCAGCGCCATGGGGCCGACCTCATAGCCGTAGGTCTGCACGTCGCTGTCCGACAGCGCGCCCACATCGGTGATATGCAGGCCGGTGTTGTAGGACATGGTGGTGTAGACACCCTGGTTCAGGTCGTAGACCCCAAAGGAATCGAAGGGATCAATGACCTCCGGCAGGATGGTCGACGCGCCGCCGTCGTCATGGGGGTGGGCCAGGCCCAGCCCGTGCAGCAGCTCGTGCACGATTGTCACGTAGTTGTAGCCGCCCCACTCCAGATCGCCATCCGCGCCGGACCGGTCCCAGCTGTCCACCGCAAAGGCGCCCACACCTTCGTTTTCATAGCCCGGAGGCGAGAAATAGCCCAAAGCCCCCTGACCAGAGACCTCGCCATCGGCATCGGCAATCAGGATCAGATCGGCCAGACGCGGCTTGGTGATGACGTTGAACTCGATGTTGATGATCGATTCAATGTAGTCAAAGGCCAGCTGGAACTGCTGCTTTTCGTAGATCGTCCAGTCTTCGGCAGTCAGCGAGGTCAGGTCTTCGTAGTTGTAGACCGAATAGCCCGCTCTGGCGAAGGCCACGTCGATGGTCGAGCCAGAGAAATCCACCTGCGTGCCCCAGTCGAGCACCTTGAACAGCTCGAACGGATCGGGGGTGGCGTCGGTCACATAAGTCGCGCTGAGGACGTAGCCGCCGATCTCATTGCCGTCAAAGCTGTCCGCCTCGAGGTAGTAGGTCCCGGTGATCTCGACGTCGAACTCGATGGCTGAGGTCATCGAGCCGGTCGAGGCGTCGTCGTTGTACATCAGCTCGACGCCCGCGGCGTCGTAGAGCGTCAGCCACGGGTCTTCGATCCCGCCGCCGCCCAGGGTGGGGGCCAGCGTGAACAGGATCGTGTCGCCCTCTTGCAGGTCGATGGCCACCCAATCGGTGTCGCCCGCATAGTCGAGCGTGCCGTTAAAGATGTCGCCCACCTCCATGACGTTTGTGGTGTCGGCGCTGTCCGGGGCCACGTCATCGTTGTTGATGACCAGACCGATCGGGCTGAAGGCGGTGGCAGACATGAAGAACCTCTTGCTATGCACACATCAAACGCCGGTATAGGCGCGGGGGCTTTCCAAAAGGTCTATTTGAAAGCCCCGCTTTCGGGCAAGCGCCGTGATGGCTTGGGGTGGTGCGGTCCTGAGGAAACTCTGCCTGTGCGACAAATATCAAACATTACATGACATTATCCTGCCACATTCATGTATCGCCTTAAAGAATTTCGATGTCTGCGCTGAGGCCCGAGGCGCTGGTCAGACCGGCCAGCAGGATCTCGTCGCCGCCGCCAAAGTCCAGCAGCAGGCCATCGGCGATGACCTGAGCCCCGGCCGCGATCTGCGCCGCGCTCTGGCCGCCGGTCAGGCCGCTGTCCAGTTGCAGCGTGTCGATGCCGATTTCAAAGTCTTCGATCTGGTCGCGATCGTGGCCAGAGGCAAAGACAAAGACATCCGCGCCGTCGCCGCCCTTGATGGTGTCATCGCCCGACCCGCCGATCAGGCTGTCGTTGTCGCCGCCGCCGTTCAGCAGGTCCGCGCCTGCGCCGCCGTCCAGCGTGTCGTCGTGGCGGTTGCCCGCAAGGGTGTCATTGTCCGCGCCCCCTTCGATCAGGTCGGCCTTGGTGCCGCCCTTGAGGAAATCATGGCCGCTGTCGCCGAACAGCGCGTCGCCGCCGCCGCCGCCCTTGATGGTGTCGTTGCCGGTGCCGCCGTCGATGGTGTCGCGGTTGCGCTGGCCAACCACCGAGTCGTCGCCTGCACCTGCGTTGATCAGATCGTCCTCGCGGCCGCCCTTGATGGTGTCATTGCCGCTCCCGCCGTTCAGCGTGTCGTTGCCGCCCAGACCCATCAGCACATCGTCACCCGCGCCGCCGTCCAGCAGGTCTTCGCCGCGCCCTGCGGACAGGGTGTCGTGGCCGGTGCCGCCGTTCAGGATGTCGTTGAAGTTGCCCGAGGTCAGCACATCGTTGCCGTCATGGCCCATCAGCTCGACGGCTTCTGCGTCAAAGCTGAGGATGTCATTGCCAGAGCCGCCTTCGACCAAGGTGGGGGAGCTCAGCGCCGAGAGCTGCGCAAGGCTGAGGGTGCCGTTGGTGAACTCGAACTCCTCGATCCCGTCGATCAGGTCGACGCCTTCGCCAGAGACCAGCGTGACGTTGCTGCCGTCCACGGTCACGCGCGCCAGATCGTCACTGTTCAGGCCGAAAACCGCGCAATCGGTGCCCGCACCGCCGGACAGGGTGTCGTCGCCAAGACCGCCCAGCAGGGTGTCGTTGCCCGCTTCGCCCGACAGAGTGTCATTGCCCCAGCTGCCTTCGAGGAACTCGTCGCTGCTGGTGCCCATGCGCGCCAGTTGCGGCGGCAGGAAGGCGCGGTTCACGGTCAGGTCCACGGCGGCGCGCAGCTCTGCCTCGCCCAGCGGGCTGTAATCGTGAGAGACGATCAGCACACGCTCGCCGCGCGCCGACAGGACCGCGCCGGTCGAGGTGCGGGTCACGGTGATGTCCGCCACATCATAGAGCAGCGGCCAGGACGACAGGTCCAGCCGGTCCTGCGCCGGGTCAAAGCCAAAGATCTGGTCGATATGGCCATCGGCGGACAGGGCAAAGATATCCGCCCCCGCGCCGCCGGTCAGCGTATCCAGCCCGGCGCCATCGCTGAGGATGTCATCGCCCGCGCCGCCAGTGATCACCTCGCCGCCATCGGCTGCGCAATAGCTCTGGCCAAGGGTCGACAGATCGGCGCGCAGCACGGTGACGCCCGCATCGGCGCCCGAGGTGGCAAAGATTTGCAGCTCGGTGCCCAGCACCACCATCTCCAGCGCGGTCACGCCGGTCAGGCCGGTGGTGTTGGTGTCGGCAAAGCTATCGAGATGCACGATCTGGCCGCGCGCCGTCAGCGCCATCAAGGTCACGCCATCGTCGCCGCCGCCCGCCGCCACCAGCGTCATGCCGTTGTGCTCGGCCACGGCAAGGGTCTGCACCTGGCCAAAGCGGCTGTCGCGGGTGTCCATCACATGATCGGTCGGGGTCAGCTGACCGCCAACGCCCAGTTCCAGCACCGAGATCGCGCCAACCGCGCCGCCGCCGCTGGGGGCCGAGGCCACCAGAACAAAGGTCGTGCCGTCCACGGTGGCGGTTTTCACATCGGTGGGGGTCATGATGCCCAGACCATCGTCCGGGCCAACACGGCCACGGCTGCGCACATCAAGGCCGTTGACCTCAAGGACGCTGACGCCCTGCTCGGAGGCGCTGGCCACAATCAGAAAGTCGTGGCTGCCAATTGTGGCCGAAGCCATGGCGCTGATCTGGTCGGCAAACAGCGTGCCATTGTCCGACATGGTGCGCAGATGGCTCAGCGCGCCGCCCGCTTGCTGCTGGTACAGGCTGACGCCCGCCCCCGAAGCATCTGCCAGCGCAAGGATATTTTCACCAACCAGCGCGCCCACCGACCAGCTGTCATAGCCGGCCGCGGTCTGCGCAGGCCAGGACAGCACGCCGGTCACAGAGGTTTCGATATAGCTGACGCCGCCATGATCGAGACCCACAATTGCCACATTTTCGCCCATGTTCAGCAGCGACGGCCCCGTACCGGTCACCGTATCGGCCACCGTGCCGCGCCATGTCACCACCTCGGGCAGCGCCCCAAAGCCAAGGTCATAGCAGACCAGACCGCCGGCGTGTCCGGCCACGGAAACCAGCTGGGCACCTGCGTTATTATGCAGGATAATCAAGTCAGTAATGCCTGTATCGAAGGTGGCGTTGCCCGTCCCGACCAGTCCTGAAATCTGCATCTGTAGCATGGTGAATCCCTCACGGTGTGTGAGGGCAAACTGCTGGTCGCTGCGGACATTCCGGGGGAGTAAATTAGTCTAAAAGGTGAACATTCACTAAGATTAATATCGACTTGAAAAAGTCGATTGTGACTTTCGGATCGAAGACAGGTGAATTTTTGCGCGAAGCTTTGGAAAATTCGGGTCTTAACCGTTCAGCTTGAGATGCCGGTCGATGGCCGCTTCGAGGTCGTCGAAATATTCCAGCTTGCCGCGGTTCAACACGATGCCGCTGTCGCAAAAGGCGCGCACGGTGTTCATCTGGTGGCTGACCACGATCGAAGACGCCCCGCGCATCCGTTCATGGAACACCGCGCGGCTCTTGCGGTTAAAGCGCGCGTCGCCCACGGCGGTGGTCTCGTCGATCAGGTAGGTGTCGAACTTGATCCCCATGGACAGGCCAAAGCCAAGGCGCGCCTTCATCCCGGCCGAGTAGGTCTTGACCGGGTTATAGAACTGCGGGCCCAGCTCGGCGAAGGTCTTGACGAAATGCAGCAGGCTTTCGGTGTCGACGCCGTAGACCCGCGCCACAAAGCGCACGTTCTGCGCCCCGGTCATCTGCGGGTGAAACGAGCCCCCCAGACCCACCGGCCAAGAGATCGTCCCGTCCGAGATCACCCGCCCGGTATCGGCGGGCAGGGCACCGGCGATGATCGACAGCAAGGTCGACTTGCCCGCGCCATTGCGCCCCAGCAAGGCCAAGGACCGCCCCGTGGGCAGCGTCAGGTCAAGGTGGTCGATCACCACCTTTTGCCGCCCGCGCACCCAAAAGCTTTTGGACAGGTTTTCAAAGCGGATCACGGCGGCCCCTCTTAGCGGCTGTCGCGGATCGAGTAATAGACGAGGGCCATGATCGCCCAGGCCAGCATCGCAAAGAGCCCGGTCAGCCCGAACAGGACCCAGCGGCGGGGGTATTCGGCCGATTGCGGCAGGGTCGGCGCGATATAGGTGGCCAGGTAGCGGGTCTGCCGCGAGGCATTGGCCCGCGCCACATCCAGCGCCGTCAGCGCCGCGCGCCATGTTTCCTCGGCGAACTCGCGGTCGGCCAAAAGCGATTCATATTCCGCCAGAAGGGTGGGGTAGTCTTCGCCGCTGCTGGCGCTGGCGCCCGAGGCCACGTTGGTGCGCTCGGCCTCGATGCGGGTGCGGATCACCTCGATCTTGCGGCGGGCCTGCACCACGCGCGGGTCGCTGTCATTGGTCGATTGCGCCAGCAGGTCCAGCTCGATCAAGGCTTCGGCCAGCTGCTGTTGCAGGGTGTTGACCACGCCCATGCGCCCTTGCAGGTCGGTTTCGGGGTCCACCAGCTGGGTGCGGGTGCGGAACAGGATGAGGGCAGAGCGGGCCTCGCGCAGGCGGGTCTGGGCCTCTGCCAGATCGCTTTCGGCGTAGCGGATGGTGTCGGCGCGCGCCTGGGCGTTCAGCTCGTTGATCAGGGTCTGGCTTTGGCGCAGCACCTCCTGGCCGATCTGTTGGGCCAGCTGCGGATCAAAGGCGCGGATCTCCAGCTCGATCAGCTGGCTGCTTTCGTCATAGGCGATGCGCAGGATGCGTTGCCAATAGTCCACGAGATCTTCGAGCGAGGCATCGGGGCGCAGGGCAAAGACCGGGTCCAGCTGCCATTGTTCGGAATAAAGGCTTCGCAGGTCGAACTTGGCGTCGATCTGTGCCACGAGGCTTTGGCTTTGGATGAACTCATAAAGAATGTCGGTGTCGGCGCGCCCAGAGCCCCCCGCCACCTGCGCGGCCAAGCCCCCCAGCAGACCCGCGGCGCTGCCGCCCTCTTCTTGGCGGATGGTAAAGCCCACGGTCGAGGCATATTGGTCAACCGCCCGCGTCCACAGGTAGACGCCTGCGCCGGCCAGCGGCATCAGCACAAAGATCACAAAGGAAAACAGCACCGCCCAATGGCGCCGCCGCATCCGGGCGGGCTGGGCGATGGGGGCGACCTCGATGACCTTGGGGCCCTTGTTGTTGCCCTGGTTGTTGCCCTGGTTCTTGGGTTGGTTTTTGGGCTGGGCATTGCCCTGACCTTGGCCGGGTTTTTTACCGCCCTGTCCGCCACCCTGTCCGCCGCCTTGCGCAGGCTTGGGGGCAGGTTTGGGCGCGGGCGGGTTTTGCGGCGATGCCTTGGGATCCTGAGTCTTGGGCGACGGGGCCTTGGAGGACGGAGTATCTGTCACGGGGGCTTGCCTGCCTGAGCTTTTGCGTTTTGTTTGCCGAGTCTACATACTTGGGTTGTCCAAGACCAGAGGCACCAGAGGCGCGCGCACCCGTGACCGAGACCGCAGATATTCCGCCCCCCTTGCCCATGCGCGCGCCCACGGCCCGCAAATGGGGCCACGCACGCACCACGCTGGCGCTAATCCTGCGCGAGATGTCCGCACGCTATGGGCGAAGCCCCGGCGGCTATGTCTGGGCCGTGTTCGAGCCGTTGGGCATGATCTTGTTCCTTGCTCTGGGGTTTTCGCTGCTGCTGCGCACGCCGCCCTTGGGCAATAACTTCTTGTTGTTCTACGCCACGGGCTATCTGGCCTACGGCCTGTTCCAAAAGAACGCCCGCTTTGTCATGCACGCGCTGAATTTCTCGCGCAATCTGCTGCGCTATCCGGCGGTGACGTGGATCGACGCGGTGATGGGGCGGTGGATCTTGAACTCGCTGACCGAATTCCTCGTGGCCTTTATCCTGTTTGCCGGGATTTTGGCGGTGCTGGACACGGCGGTGTCGCTGATCTTTGGGCCGATCCTGCTGGGCTTTGCGCTGGCCAGTCTGCTGGGGGGCGGGATCGGGTTGATCAACTGCGTGGTGCAGGGGGTCTTTCCGGTGTGGGGCACGATCTGGGGGATCGTCACGCGACCGCTGTTCCTGGGGTCGGGGGTGATCTGGCTGTATCGCGATCTGCCCACGGGGGCGCAGGATATCCTGTGGTGGAACCCCTTGCTGCATATCACGGGCTTGGTGCGGTCGGGGTTTTATCCCACCTACGAGCCGCATTACGTGTCGGTTCTGTATGTGCTGGGCTGGGGGATGGTGACCACGGCGCTGGGGCTGCTGTTGCTGCGGCGCTACCACCTGGAGATCTTGGCGCGGCGCTAAAACAGGCTCTGTTCCGGCGCAAAACGCGTGACACGGCCCTAGTCCTGCGCCATCTCCAGCACCCTCTCGCGGGGCCTGGAGGTGTCGCGGAGCAAACCGTCGCGCAGGGCGGCGCGGATCAGCCGCAGGTAGGCGCGCCGCTGCGGCCCATAGGCCGCCGCCCGCCGCCACCACGACAGCGCCTTGAGCGCCAGCACTGGCCAGAACAGCACCGGCCCCGCGGCACGGCGGTAGACCAGCACTTGGTTGCGGTGAAAGTAATAGACCTTCCACAGGGGGAACATCACCGGGGACGGCCCGCCCGACAGCGTGGCGCAATCGTGCTCGAAGGCAATGTTCGGGTCGAATCCGATGCGCCCGCCCGCCTGGGACAGCCCCAGCGTATACAGCACGTCATCGCCGTACAGGAACAATCGCCCATCAGGGTAGCCCACCCGCTCGATCGCCGCCCGCGCCACGAACAGCCCGACAAAAGAGCCGCCGTCGATGTCGCGGGTCTGATCGCTTTGGTAGTCTTCTTCGTTCAGGTGAAAGCCGTCGCGGCCATGGCGCAGCGAATGCAGCAGATCCGCCCCCGAACGGAAGGGATTGATCCAAGGCCGGTTCATGTCGCAGGCCCGCCCGTCGGGGTAATACACGGCGGCGGCCCAGGCCTCTTGCGGGGTGCGCGGGACGGCGTGAAACGTCTCTAATGCACCGCGAACAGGGCGCGCGTCGTCATCCATCAGGACCATCCAATCGGGGTCAAACCGCTCATGGGCGGCGCGCATGGCGGCCTCAAAGCCGCCCGCCCCCCCGAGGTTGGCAGGGCTGGTGATCACATGCAGGCGCCCGTCTTCATCTCCGGCGTCTTGCCGCGCGAGACACTCGGCCAGAAACGCCCCCGTGCCATCATCAGAGGCATTGTCGAACACGACCACCGCGCTCAAGTGCTGCGGCGCGCTGCTTAGCAGGCGGTCCAGCGTCACCTTGAGCTGCGCAAGGCGGTTGTAGGTCACCACCACGGCCACCAGCGTCGGCTGTGTCATCTGCTGCCCCTTGCGTCTTGGATGCGGCGGTGCGTTGCCGCCCTGTCCTCTCTGCCTCTAGACCATTTTTGGGTGATGCTCTACAGCATACCCCTATAAGAAGAGCGCCCGCGCCCCGCCGCGCTGGCCCCGGCAAAGACCGGGAAACACGAGGAAGAGTACAGTAGATGACTGCCGCGATTTATACGGCCTACCACCAGCCGGCCCCGCGTATTTCCTCGGACCAGATTCATCCCATCCACGTTGGCCGCGCCGGTGCCGCCGCCCCCTTGCCGGGGATGATCGGCGATGACACCGGCACGCATATCTCGGAGCGCAACGGCGCCTATTGCGAGCTGACCGCGCTGTATTGGGCGTGGCAGAACCCCTCCGAGGCGAGCCACGTGGGCCTCATGCACTATCGTCGCCTGCTGGATTTCACCGGTCGCTGCCCCACTGGCCCGGTCGAGGCGCGCCTTGAGCTGTTCGACATCCCGCAATGGCTGGACGAGGCCGAAGACTGGCTGACCACCCAAAGCGACGCCTGGGACATCGTGCTGCCGCGCCTGCACACCATGGGCCGCACCGTCGAGGCCAACTACAAGGCCGGGCACGCGCCGGATGATTTCGACCTGCTGCGCGAGATCATCACCCGCGATCACCCCGCGTACGCCGACAGCTTTGAAGAGGTCGCGCGCAGCCGTACCGTGCGTCTGGGCAATATGGCTTTGATGCGCCGGGCGCTGTTCGATCGCTACTGCGCGTGGCTGTTCGACATCCTTTTCAAGGTCGAGGCGGTGCCCGCCGACCGCCGGTTCTATACCGCCTATCAAGCGCGCTACCTGGGCTTTCTGGCGGAACGCCTGCTGACCGTCTGGGTGCACCACGAGCAAAAGGTCAATCCGTCTCTAACCCTGCGCGAAACCAGCATTTTGAACCTGTCCGAAGCGCTTGTCTCGCCGCAGATCGCCAAGGGTGACCCGGTCGAAGAGAACGCCGTGCATCTGGCCATGGCCTCGGACCGGGCCTATCTGCCCCATGCGGCGGCGATGCTGCGATCCTTGATCGACCACGCCGACCCGGCCCGCCCGCTGCGGCTGTATTTCCTGCACTCAGGGATTGCGCCGCGCCAGTTGGACATGCTGCGCGAAGTGCTGGCCGATCACCCCGATGCGCAGATGCTGGCGATCAACTCTGGCAAGGCGCTGGAAAAGGGCTATCGCTCGACCAGCCGCGCACCCTCGAACGCCACCTACAACCGCTTTTTGCTGTTCTCGCTGCTGCCGGGGCTGGACCGGCTGCTGTATCTGGACGCCGATACGATCCTGCGCGCCGATGTCTGCGCGCTGTACGACACCGATATGGGCGATGCGCAGATCGCCGCTGTGCCCGACTGGATCATGACGCGCACCCTGTCCGGCCCGGTCAAGACCATCGACCCCGAGGTGCCGGATCTGTCGGTCTATCACCGCGAGGTCTTGGGCCTGAGCGACGAGCAGATCGCGCGCTATTTCAACGCCGGGGTGCTGCTGTTCAACTTTGCCGCCATGGGCGATTTGCCGGCCTTGGGGCGTGAATTGATGCGCGAAGCGCTGGAGGGGCGGTACCTGTTCCGCGATCAGGACATCCTGAACAAGACGTTCAAACAGTCTCTGTTCCTGCTTGATCCGCGGTGGAACGTGTTCAACTCCGGGCCCGCTTCTTATGGCCGTGTGCCGGTGGGCAACCAGCGCCAAGCCATGGCCGCCAAGAAAGACCCTTGGCTGATCCACTATGCCGACCGCGATTACAAACCGTGGAAGGCCGGCGCGCTGCCCTGGTCGCAATACTACTGGAGCGCGCTGATCCGCACGCCGTTCTACAGCGAGGTGCTGGCTGGCCTGGTGCAACCCAAGATTCAGCTGACCCGCTCCAAAAGCCCGGTGGTCCGCTGGGGCCGGGAACTGGCGGAACGGGTGCCGATCCTCAAGGGGCCGCTGCTGCGGCTCTATGCCTGGCTCAAAGGCAACGGGCGCTGACCCATGGTGTTGCGGCGCACGCTGGCCAAGAGGTGGATCAAGAACGGCGAGATCACCCGCCCGGTCCACATCGTGTGCTCGCCCTACAAGACCGGCACGACCTCGGTGGGCCATGCGCTTTTGGCGCTGGGGGTGGGGACCCGCGCCATGAAACACAACCGGGTGCTGTTGCAGAAAATCCAGCCCGCGCTGCGCGACCTGCAAAAGCTGGCGGATAAATCCCAAGGGTTTCGTGCCTTTCACGCCGAGCACGCCGACCGCGTCAAGGACGAGCTGGCCGAGCTGGTGTCCTGTATCGCCCCCTATGACGTGTTTCAGGACGCGCCCTTTGGGCACACGCAAATCCATCCCTTTATCCGCAAGGTGCTGGCCCCGCAGGCGCGCTTTATCTGGATCAACCGGGCACGCAAGGATTGGATGGCCAGCGTGCAGCACTGGGAAGAGACCCACCCCGAGATCTACCCCGACCATACCGAATGGGCGACCAACGCCAGCGCCCGCCGCAAAAAGATGCACAAGTTCTGGCGCCGCCAGTATCGCAACTTTAAACGCGTGCGCCGATCCGGGCCGCAGCAGTGCCTGGAACTGGAATGGGACGATCTGAACGACTGGACCGCGCTGGCCGCGTTTTACGGCGTCGAGGCGCCGCAGATCGACTTCCCCAAAAGCAACGTCTCGCGCGGGGAAAGCCCAGAGTGACGCAATCGCGGTAAACGCTTCGGATACCAAGCCTGTGCTACAGCAGGGCCATGACGTTCCAGGCGATCACCACGCACCAGTCGAGCACATATCTGATTCAGGACAACAATTACTTTGTCCTGATCCCGGATATCTATGTGCGCTCGTCGGGGGACGGGTTCAGGGGCAGCCCGACCCGCAGTGATCTGCAACTGACCGGGGCGACGCTGACCGTGCTGGGCACCGTCGCGGCGGGGGAAACCGGGGTCGACTTCTTTTCCCTGTCCACCAGCGCTGTGCAATGCACCATCCTCGTCGGCAGCAGTGGCGCGGTCCACGCCGCCCTGGGCGGGATCATCGTCGATGCGGGCAACGGCAACAGCATCGTCAACTATGGTGAGGTCGCCTCAGGTGGGTATGCGCTGTACCTGGGGGGCGGGGGCACCGGCAACCGCATGGAAAACCACGGCCAGATCACCCTGACCGGCAGCGCCCCGCAAAGCGCGCTTTGGGTGGGGGCGGGGGCCTCGCCGGTGTTCATGGTCAACAGCGGCATCATCTCGGGCCTCCCCGGCGCAGGCCGCGCGCTGGTCGAAAGCCTCTCTCCCATGAGCTTCAGCAACACCGGCAGCATTCTGGCACAGGGCAATGTGGCGATCCAGGGATCGGTGACTTATGCCGATACAGTAACGAATTCCGGCATGATCCAAGGGGATACATACCTTGGCGATGGCGATGATCGGCTGTTCAACAGCGGCATGATCCTGGGCAAGGTCTCACTGGAGGAGGGGGCCGATTACTATCGCGCGCTGGGGGACAGCGCCGCGACCGAGTTCGTGACCGGCGGGTCGGGCAGCGACACCTTGCAGGGGGGCAACCTCAGCGATCAGCTGTCGGGCGACGCCGAAGACGATCTGGTGCGCGGGCTGGGCGGCGATGATGTGCTGTATGGCGGATCGGGCAATGACACGGTCAACGGCGGCGAAGACAACGACACCATTCGCGGCGGGTCAGGCAACGATCGGCTGACCGGCGACAATGGCGATGACGACATCAACGGCGATGCCGGGGCAGACGACATCTTTGGCGGGAATGGTGACGATACGTTGCGCGGGGGCGATGACGCCGACCGGCTGTTCGGCGGGGCTGGACAGAACGATCTGTACGGGCAGGGCGGGCGCGACGTGATCTATGCCCAGTCCGGCGAGGACACGATCATCTTTCAGAGCGTCTCGGACAGTGCCGTCGGGGCGCAGCGTGACGTGATCCGCGGCTTTACGCCGGGACAGGATCTGATCGATCTCGCCTCGGTCGCGCCGGGCATCCTGAGCTATATCGGGGCCAGCGCCTTTAGCGGCGCGGCCCGCGAGGTGCGGGTGCTGGAACTGTCCACCGGATCGAGCCTGATACAGGTCGATACCGATGGCGATGGCACGGGCGACACGGAAATCCTCACGGCCCTGACCCATGGTCTGACCGAGGCGGATTTCATCCTGTAAGGCGCGGCGCAGATGCCGGGTCAGGCGTCGTCCTGATCCTTGAGCGCCAGCAATTCCTTGCGCTTGTGGATGATGGCAATCTCGGCCTCGATGATGCGCAGGCGCGCTTCGGCATCCTTGGCGCGCAGCTCGTTGCGGGTGGTTTTTTCCTGAAGCGCTTCAAGATCGTCTAGCATGAAAGGTCTCCTTGGATCGAAAGCGGTGGGATCACCACCGGCACACTGGGGTTGTAATAACGCGGTGCCCAAAGGCCCCACGGGGGGGCATCCCTAGCCCTCAGCCAAAGCTTTTGGGCGCGCGATGCAAAAAACGACGTTGGTCTTCAATTCCCGTTCGGTCAGATCGGGCACGGATTGGCGGACACGGTCCAGAATTTCGGGCGTGAGCCGCTCTAGCGTGGCCTGAGAAGAGGGGATCTCGTCCCAGACCTCGATGTCGAAATACTTCTCTGTGATGGCGCGGATTTCATCCAACCGGATCTGGTTTAGATGGGTGGTGAAATAGTGATCATCCGGCAGGCCCGCGGCATGCAGGTCGATGTGGCGCCAGTCGTAAACCTCAAGGTGCTTGGGGTTGTCCAAGTCCAGCTGGTGCGGCTGGTTGGGGGCAAAGTGGTGCCCGTTCCAGCAGAAAAAGTTGTGGTGCAGGTAGATCACCCGCGTGTCCGGCTTGCACAGCTTGACCAGCCCGGAAAACACCAGGTCAAGCTGGATCAGGTGTTCGGTCACATTGTGCAGCGCCACCGTGTCAAAGGTTTCCTCGACCGGCATGTCCTCGGCGATACATTCGAACAGGCGGATGGCGGGCAGGGCGTCTGCGACCTCGCGCGGGGTGACGCCCATATCCGACCAGGTGCGGGTGCGCTTGTTCTTGGCGCGGGTGCTGTCGAGCTTCATCACCGGATCGAGCCCGGCGTAATCCACCGCCCCCGCCACCAAAAAGCCCATGCCGTAGCCGCCAAAGCCGCAGCCCACGTCGATCACCGATTTGCCGCGCACGTGATCCTGAATCCGCTTGGGCCAGGTGATGTAATCAAAGCGGGTCGAGACGTCGATCAGATGCGGATCGTAGTTACGTAGAGCCTGTTTGAGGTCCGGGGCAAAGTGGAAATAGGCGATTTTCGCCTGTTCAGTGTCGTTGTTCCAATTGGGGCCAGGGGGCAGGTCGGCCAGCCCTTGCGCGGCGGCGATCAAGGCCTCGCTCGGGCCGGTGTCGCGCGCGGCGAGGTAGTCGGCATCCACCACCGCGATGAATTGGCGCGCTTGGATCATCACCCGCTCTTGGCGGATCTGGTCCAGCAGGCGCGTCGCCGGAGTGAGCTCGGGGTTGAGCTCTATGGCACGCAGGACTGCGGCCTCGGCGGCGTCCAGATCGTCCAGCGCCAAAAAGATGCGCCCTTGCAGCAGGTGCCCGCCGGCATGGTCCGGGTTTTTCTCGAGGAAGGGGGCCAACATCCCCAGCGCCTCGTCCGGCTTGCCCTGTTCGTGCTGCACCCGCGCCAGAAAAAACCGTACGACACCGCTGGGCCGTTGCGCCAAAAGCTGGGTCAGCAGGTCGTGTGCTTCGGGCCAATCACTGCGCTGGATGGCCTGTTTGGCATCCACGAGAAGGTCGTCAGGCATGTCATTCTTGGCCATCAGGACACCTTGAAGATATTGCCGTTGGAAATCTGCCGCACCGCGCGATCCAGCCGGAACTGGTTGCCGCGCGGGTTTTCCTCGAGATCGCCAAGGATGTCGGCGTAATCGTCCTGCACCGCGCGCAGATGCCCCAGCGCGTCGTCCTTGCGGTGCTTAAGCGCCATCAGGTAGCCGCGCGAGAGCGCAAGGAAGAACTGCCACTTGCGCTCGATGCCGGGGAACTCGACCGCGTCGTGATAGGCAAGGCATTCCTCATAGGAGGCTTCGGTATAGGGGTCGTAATCGGCCACATCCTGCGGCACCGCCTTGACGCTGGAGTAAATCGACGAGGTAAAGACCTGGCCTTCCCAGCGGTAGTAGTCCTTGAGATAGCCCATGGTGACCTTGACCCACGGCAGGCGGTCAAAGAAGAAATCCTGGTTGATCAGGGTCGAATTGCCGGGGATCATCGCCGGGTAGAACTGGGTCGAGACATGGGCGTTCAGCCGCGCGGTCTTGCACACGTCGATAAAGGCGATCTCGATCGGCGATCCGTCCCAGCGTTCCTCGTTGAGGTCGCCGATATGCAGGTCGATCAGGTCATTGTAGGGCGCGATATTGTCCTGAAGGATCGGCACAAAGCTGTCGCCGAGCTTGTACTTTACCCCGCCGAATTCGCGGTGCGGGTCGACCTTGTCGCTGCCCGGCGCGGGCAAAAAGCCCAGCTCGTAGCCGTGCACCGGCTTGCCGCCGGGAAAGCGCGTCATGTCCACGCCCGCCGTCACCGGATTGGCGCGCAGCCCGCTGGCCGTCGCCACGAGGGACGAGCCGAAAAAGCTGCCGCCGTCGATGATCGTCCCATCGCCGCGCCACGTCCGCGCCGCCAAGGCGTGCAGCATAGAGCGTTCCCAAAAGGACAGCATCCCCGGCAGGGTGCCGGTGGCGCGCTGGTGCTTGATCTCGGTCTTCAGATCCAGATTTTGCAGCATCGGGCTGCCGACGACGCTTCGGGCGATAGGGGTGATCATGGGCAAAGTCCTTTTGTCGTCATCTTTAAAACGTTTTAACGGGTGGTCTCTGGGGCTTGTTGCAGCGCGTCCCCGGCCTCAGGCACGATCAGCGC
>NZ_FWXX01000001.1 GCF_900176475.1 Tropicibacter naphthalenivorans | reverse complement strand
GTGGAGCTTGGTCCCTCTCGGGACATTTCCTGCGGAAATACCCTGCCGGGCAGTGGTTCATGCCGCCTTTGGTTCGGCCAATCGCGCGCCCGCGTCCGTATGTCGGGAAAACCATCCCCCGGATCGTTTTCTGATCCTCCGAACTTTCGCCCCCAAGCTGGAGGCCGTGCGGTGCGTCTTGAGGTACTTGCGCAGGCTCACTCGAACGCATGGCATTCGCCTGCTCACATCGATCATGACGGTTGCCGTCTCGGTGCCCTGATCGGCCAGCTCGACCAGGATCGTGGCGAAGACGCCCATCTCGCTCCACCTGCGCCACCGGTTGTAGAGCGTTTCCGGGGCTTACGCGGCCCCACTGGGGCCACGGTCCCCTTCAACTGTGCGGGCCGTATTCTCGTGGTGCATCACGCCAGCGTAAACCATTGCGATTTATGAAAATAATTTCGCTCAGCACGCGCCTGTCATCAACCCTCGGGCGGCCGCGGCTCTTCGGAAATAAGGGGCGCAGACGCGCCATCCGTGCCTCTGTGAGCCAGAACAAATCGCTCATGATGCAGGTCTCCACGACGCCCCTGCATAACCTTGTCACTCAAATCTTGATGAGGCCTGAGCCTAGTATTTTCCGGGCAGAGATGGAATCTCTCAGGCCAATGCCTCTCGTCTTGCAGCGGAACTTTCCACTTACGACTCGCCGGTTCGAGTGGATGGCGCTTTCGGGCGTGTGGTCAGGAATGGGGTGAAGCTTGGTCCGCGTCGCGTGCCAGTGTGCCGCTCTGGTGGCAACTGAATCCGGATCTCCGGCCACGCCGCGCGTGAAGTAAATTTTCGGTTTCCGCCTGTCTAAATGAAATAGGGGCGCCTTTCAGCACCCCTATATACAGACCTTGGGACGAACTTACCCGGTTTCGGGACGAACTTGGCCGTCTTCTTCAAGCGCTGATGAACTTGGAGAAGTTTGTCCCGAGAGCGAAAATCGTCCAAATTCACCAAGTGAAATCAATGGCTTGAAAATGGCCCGATTTCAACGAGGTGAAGATCGTCCCGAAACCGGGGTAAGACCGGGGTAAGTTCGTCCCAAACCAAGAAATCTTCAGGGTCTGGAAACGAACAAGGGCCCGCGCGGCGGACCCTTGGCAACTTTCGGAAATGGGACGAACTTATGCCGCGCGCATGGCCAGGACCTCGTCGACCGGCATGACGACGGAGGCCAAGCCGGTCGACTTGGGATTGCGGAAAGCTGGCAACGCTCCAGTCATGACGCCCTTTACGATTTCGGCCGTCGTTCCGGCCTTGCGCTGGCAGGCATAGCTGATCGGGTGCAAGTCTTTCTCCTTGGCCTCCGGGAGGGCAGCGATCCGGGCAAGGAATGCGTCGAGGGTCCTGCGCGCGAACACCACATTACGAATTGCGCCGGGTGCATCTGCCGGGATCAGCGGCTTCAGGATGCCTTCCGAATACAGCGTCCGCGCCTCCGAAAAGCTTGCCCCGATATAGTCGGCCAGATCCTCCAACGGGACCGCATCTTCGAAATCCGCCACAAGCGTCGCGATCTCATCGGCATCGAAGCGAATGCGGTTCCACTCCTCGGCGATGGCATCCGGCGGAATACGGCCCAGCTTTTTCAGGATCCGCGCCATCTGGAGGGATTTCCGACCGAGGGTGTCGCCGAGGCTCTGAACGCTGTGGAAGCGGCGGAATTCGATCTCTTGGCCAAGGATCTTGTCGCCGACATCCAGAACGTCATGCTCGATGATATGCGCGCGCAGGAGGTCTCGGATCGGGCCGGGGTCACGCCCGTTGCACT
The DNA here is from genome assembly GCF_900176475.1 of Tropicibacter naphthalenivorans. Taxonomy (GTDB): domain Bacteria; phylum Pseudomonadota; class Alphaproteobacteria; order Rhodobacterales; family Rhodobacteraceae; genus Tropicibacter; species Tropicibacter naphthalenivorans. The sequence goes on along the minus strand of NZ_FWXX01000001.1, from coordinate 896,282 downwards.
GCCGGTCCAGCCAGTCATAAAGCTTGCCGTACTTGGCCAGGGGACCAGCCTGCGCCGCTTGCGCGGGGGATGTCTCACGGATGAGATCCAAGGCCTTGATGATCGCCTTCGGCCCCTGTGCATAGATCCGGAAACCCGCTTCCACCGCCGCCTCATGGCGGTCCGGCGCCAAAGTGTTCGGCGCCACCTTGTGCCCTTCCTCGATCACGACACCGAGCATCAACGCGGCATCAAGCGCCCTGAGCCGCCAGCCATGTGTTCTCGTCGGGGTCCCCGTGCAGTCGCGCTTCCAGCCAAGTCAGATAGCTCGGCACTGCGCCATCGGCGCACCGCGCGGACGCAATGAGCTCCGCCGACAGGAGGCCTTCCTGAAGGGTACGGGCCTTCTGACCCAGCGTCTCCAGCCAGACGCCGTGCTCAGTACAGCGATGCACCGGCGCAAAGCACCAGATCAGGCGCTGCTTCCACGCGCGCGGCCCGCCATCTTCAGCAAGGCAGGTCGGACAATACTTGTTGGCTGCGCGCGCGATGAAGCTCCACTGAAAGGGCTCCCCGCGGAACATGAGGTCCTTCCCAACCGCCTGCAGATTGGACTGGGCGAGCTCGATCTCAGGGATGCCTGCGGCGGAGGCGAAGACCTCCAACGCGGCAGGCTTGCCCAACACGAGGTCCTCGATCCTCAGGCCCAGATCCGGCAACAGACGGTCGATGCCCAAGCCAGTATGGATCACCGCAAGACGCGCGGCGTAGGACAGGACGGTTTCGCGGGGATCGAAGGGAATCTGCGGATGCAGGGCCATCAGCGCACCCACCCGCCTTCGAGGAGATCAGTGCGCAACGCGTCCCATTCGATGGCTTCGAACGGTGTCCTCGGCAGCAACCCGTACTGTTTGCTGAACGCCCGATGCGCATCCTCGAGCCGAATTTCCCGACGACCTTCCTTCAGAACGCCGATCATGATGGTCTTGGCCAGGCGAACCGAGCGGCCCAACGACCCACCCTCAGCGAAGAGGATCCTCGCAGCGAGATCGAGGTTTTCCGGCAAAACCAATCCAACGCCGGTTGCACAGGCCGCGATACCGGAAGCAAACTTCTGTGCATCGAGGCTGTCATCATGGAGGCGCGGCAGCTGGAACTGTGGGAAGCGCCGATCGGTCTCCGGATCGGTTTTGATCGCCTCGGGCAGCTTGCCAACGCCCGCGATGATGCAGGCCACCGGGTACTCCCCCTGGAGCAGGCTTTTCAGGGTCTGGATCGCGCCCTCAACGTCGCGACCGGACCCTTTGCGGAGGAGATGGTGCGCCTCGTCAATGATGAGCAGACGGATGCCGCATTCGCGCATGCGATGCCGTGCGATCCCCCAGGCCTCATAGGCTTTCACGCGGCTTGCGATGTTCGGATATCCGGTGGCGACAGCGATCTGGGTGGCCAAAGCCCTGAGCGTCGATTCCGGCGGCACAGTGACGTAAAGCGTATTGCCCTCCCGCTTGGGCCCCGCGATCTGCAGCTCGGGCATCATACGAAGGGACCGCCGCAATAGCGCCGACTTGCCACTGCCGGATTCGCCGACGACCATCAAACCATGGGTCTCGCCGGTCAGCGTATCCAGGAGCGGATCGGCCGTCATCTCGCCGTCAGGGCCATGCTGGAACAGGTCAGCGATGCGCATGTTCAGCGCCGCGTCACGCGGCAGGCGGATATAGCGGTTGGCCAGCCAGAGCGCCTTTTCGTCAGCGGTGCTCTCGGGGGTCAGGATCGGATCGATGATTTCCATCATTGGGGTTTTCCTCTCGGAATTCAGGGTGAGTTTTCCCGGCTCCCGACGCGGCCTGCGCAGGAGGGAGGGAAGAGTTGGGCTGATGTGGTTGGTTCAGGACCGCGGTCAGGCTGTTTCTTGTTGGTGCCTATGGACGTGCGGCCAGGCTCGACAGGTGGGTCTTATCAGTGTGGCTGTCTGTTCCTCTCTGCATGTTGCGCCCTGCCAGTTCGGGCTGATGCGAGTTAGGTACGGGGAGGCATTGAAAGTCCCAAAGCATTCCGGCCATCTTTTTTCGATTTTTTCTCAAGTCATTGTCATCGCAAGGAAAGTTCCTTTCAGCTTGTGCGCTCGACCCACCACTGACGGCAACCGACACGGAAAATCTGCATGCCATCATCGGTTCGGCGACGCGGGGGCGTGCCGGATGGAGACGTCGGTCAGATCATGATGTCGGGGTCAGTGTTGCAGCCCCCTGGGGAGTCGAGCAACGACGATTTCGCTGCGAAAAAGGCTGCAGTGCCGATTCTCGAAATGGCCGATCGTCAAGCAGGACAAGAGAAAGCGGGATCAAAAATCCCGCTTTCGCATGGTGGTTCGTAAAGTTGTCGGGAGATTTCTGGGGCTGGCGATCGGCAGCGATGCCTCAAACACTCATTAGAGCAGAGCGAGACCAGCTTTCGAAGGAGTTCACTGGTTCGGCCAGCGGCGGGGCCGTTGCGGAATCAGCGCCCGAGGGCATCATTGCTTCCGAATTGGGAAGGGGGAGGCATCGCTTGGATGCCGAGCGGCACCGCGAAACGCCGAAATCATAGCTATTCGCAACGGTGGCCCGAAAGCTGACCTTCGTGGTGAGCGCGGCGAATGACCGGTGTCAGCCCATAGCGACATTCATGTTCTAGGCAGCATCAGGCCATGACCTGCCGCAAAAAAACCAATTGTGGACATTTTCTGCAGCTCGATTTATCTTTGGTCTGTGAGGTATATATCGCCGCAGAGAAGGTCGTCCTAGACATATTTGGGCGTTAAGCTGAAAAGGGAAAGCGCACTAATTAAATTTTCGCGGTTCCGTCGCGGGCGTAGATGAGCGAAAATAAAGTCATACTGCTATTTACAAAATAAAACTCACCCAGCGCTTAGCCTCTATATTTGCGCGCGGGTGATCTCGTGTGAATTGAGGGGTGGGCAATGAAGTTTAGATTTGAGGTTTTTTCACTATTTCTGTTCCTATGTTTTGGGGCGCCTGCTGCAGCCGACTGCGCGTCATCCTATCCAAAAAACTTCACTGCGGATGAAAAAATCGTCTGGAGTTCCTTGTGCGAGTCCGGAAGATTCGAAGAAGCAGGCGAAATTTTTAATGTAATCGAGAATGAGGGGGAAGCTGAACCCCCAATCGTGGTTGTGACGGAAAGTAAAGCTCTCTCATCTAATTTTATGCGCGCCGTCTTTGCAAATGGCAAGTACAGTGATGCCATTCCTTTCCAAAATATCTCTTTGCGGGGCGTGTATTTTGAACACCTCGATTTGAGCTACGCGCAGATTCAGAAGTCGCTCTTTCTGTCCGAATCGTACGCTGACAGTATCAACATCAATCACTCGACCATCAAGGGGAGCTGGGAGTTTATCGATGTTAGTGTCGGCCTCGATGTTTCGGCCACCTCCGCGCGCGTTGACGGTTCATTTAGCCTCCAGAACTCCGTCATTGGATCACTAAGTGCTTTCCAGCTCGAACTGAAGGGCAACCTAAATATCAACGATACAACAGTCCAAGATGAAGCCAACCTTGAAGGAAGCAACGTAGGAGGTTGGTTGAACTTTCGCCACTCGACCGCAGCGGGTAGGTTCAATGCCAAAAACGCGCGTGCTGGATTTGGCATTGATCTTAGCGACAGCATGTTTGAAGCTTTAGTCAGTGTGGGGTACGCAAGATCAAAAATTGGATTGATATTTTCCCGCTCACGTTTCAAAGAAGATGTTACGGCTTTCCAATTTGATACTGAGGGCGGCTTTTATGGGCAAGATACAATTTTTGAATCCAACGTAGATGTCCGCGAGATGCGCGTTGGTCGCGATGTTAGATTCCATAGAGCTCAGGTTGAGGGGGTATTGGACTCACGTGGCGTTGTTGTTTCAGGCATCATCTACCTTGATGGTGGTGTGTTTCATGACCTTTGGTTTGGAACCTCTGAAATTGGACATATCAGTTTGTACGAATCTGCCGCGATATTCGGCTCGCTGAATCTTGATTTTTCAATTCTTAAAGGTCTCCACTTTTCGCACCCCCCAGATGGCGAGGCCAACAATAAGGACAGAGATTTCGAATCAGTGGAAAAGTCGGCAGGCGACGAAGTTATGCCTGAAGATGGTATCACCAAAGCACAGCGAAACACGATGCTCCCCATCTGGTCAGATGACGCATCACTCTCTCTTCACCGAACCAAAATTGACCTGTTGGCTGGGCATTTTCCTCAGGCCTTTCGTACCAAGAGCGGAAACGCACTACCCGTCGACCTACGTACCGCCGACATCGAGAAATTCGACTTTTACGACTACTGCATGGAAGGGACCTGCGAAGAGCCTAGTATCAACGATAGAATTGCATGGATTGAGGGCAGTAGACGCGCTTGGGCCGAGAAAAACGACGAAGATGTAGCGAGATACACGCCCAAACCCTACGAACACCTTGCTGAAGACTTTAGGACCATCGGGAACGATGAAGCTGCGCGCATAGTATCGTATGCGAAAATGAAGCATCGCGCCCAATCACGCCCTAAGAGTTTTTGGGGCTATTTCGTCAGAGCGGCCTATGATACGCCTCTCCAGTTTATCGTCGGATTCGGTGTCTATCCCTGGTATGCAATCTTTTGGTTCGCCGGTTTGGTTGGGGTAGGAACGCTCCTTGGCGTTGTCTATGAGAGAAAGCCGCGAGAAAAGTCCAATTGGTTTTGGTTTCGCTACAGTCTGGAAAACGCAATTCCGCTGCTTGACACCAGCGCCGAATATAAGAGCGTCGTCGTTCCAAATGGAAAATTGACGGGGTGGTTTCTTGTTCTGAAAATTTTTGGCTTTGTGTTGGTGACTATTGTGGTTGGCTCGTTGACGTTTGGGTGAGAACGGCCGGGGCAGTTGCTACACACTGCATTGATGACCACTTCGACGAAGCCGTACCGCAGCAAACAGGTCGGGTGTCAAAAGCTGCTTTGGGCCGGAGTTGACGGACATAGTGGCCGTGGCATACCCAATGCGGAACGGCAAGTTCCTGCGCAGAGCTGCCGTTGGTGCGGGGAGCCATGAATTCACACTGTTGGCCCTTCGCTCTGGCTCTACCTGGTGTCGTATGTCTCGCCAGGGACAGTCATTAAACGTGGCAGGTTCGCTTACGCTGTGAAGTGCCGGTTTGTACAAGTTTGCGCTCCAAGACCAATTCGTGGGACACAGTGGCAGACCAGGGCAGATATAGGCAGAAAACAGTGCCGAGGATGGCCATTTTCGATGGTTAAGGGCTGCGCAATGTCTGATTTTGGCGATCTGGTGCGCGTGTGCTATCAATACGCCGAGAGCAGCGCCATCGCACAAGGAGACCGTGACACCTGTGACGACGGCGCTTTTGACCCAGTCATTTACCGACCGGAGCTCCCCAGATCGGATGGTCTCAGATAGAGAGCCTGGCTTGAAAGCGCCTCAACATTGATCCAGGCACAAGACTGAACCTCATCGGCGAGGTCTGCAGACAACGCGCAGTCCAGTTCCGAAGCCGTCACTCCGGGGCGCCGACGTTGATTGGGGAACGTTCCCCGTCGACCTCGCGCTTCCGCACCTCGGACCGGCAAGTCGACGGAGAACTTCACCTCCTATCCACCGAGCCGAAACTGATGGCACACCGACTTCAGCGCATCCGGCATATCTTCCACGGCGGCGTCGAGCACGCAGAACCAGCTGACATGTGAAATATCCACATCGAAGGGCTCGACGAACATGGGAACTGTTTCACACAGATCGAAAAACTGAATTTCCAGTGTTTCCGCACCTGTTTCAGAGAGCGGCTTCGTCAGGGCAATGACCTGCGCATGAGGCGACTTGGCGAGGCCGCGGAGAAGGCTGTCGCTCAGGGGAAAACCCCCGTCTGTTGAAGGGTCGATCGTCGTGACGTCTTCTGGTGTCAGCGCATCGGCCAAGACTTCTGCAAATTCGCTGGCTAGCGCACCCGACAGCATCAGGTTCGGGAATGCCGGACCCTCATAACCGGGGTCATTCGCAATTCCTTCGACGTGGCCTCGGACAAGGCGATGGATGGCAGCGACCGTGTCGCGCTCGGACTGGAACCTGTCCATCATGGCATCGAAGACGCTGTCGATGTGCGCAACGGAAACCTCCCGCCGTGTCTTTGGCATGACCAGCTGATCCACCCAAAGCCGTGACTCCTGGGTCGCCTCCCAGGTATCCATGTCGGCAGCGTAGGCATAACGCCCTGATTTGACGTCGTGAAGGTAGCTGCGGCGCTCGCTCAGCCAGATGTCGATGGGAGGGCATTCCATGGCTCAATATCCTTCATCATGATGCGGTGCTCGAGGTCCGACTTCAGTGCAGACGTTTCGAACGACAGGCTTCCGGGGATGTCTTTTCCCATAGATTTGAAGGCATATGTCAGCGGCATTTTTTGATTCAAGCAATTGTAATCATTGTCATAACTTGCACCGTACAAGTTATGACCCGACGGGGCAGGTTGCATGAAGAACTATGATCGAAAACAAGAACGTCGCCCACGAGGGGCGGCGTTTTCATGTCTCGCTCCCAGATCACTCCAGGACGCCGTCGTCGTCGAGGAAATCGGTGTCTGGCGGGGTGTAGGGCTGGGCTTCGCGACGGGGTGGCGTAGGGGTGGCATCGCCCTCCACGACATCAGCCAGAAGATCCCGAGTTTCGCCTTCGCGTAACGGCGCTCTGCCGTGTCGGTGTAGGTGTCGATGTGCTCGTCGGTCATTTCCTTGCCGGTCGTCGCGCTGCGCGGCTGCGCAAACAGCTTGGACTGGGCCTTCAGCTCCCAGGACCGCTGATCCCGCTGCCAGATCTCCAACAGGCGCGTCTGTTCTGCCTCGGGGTTGATCTTCCGGCGCCCCTCGTTCCAGACACGGACGTCGAAGGCGGTCTTTTCGAGCCAATCCGGATCACACACGACAGCCGTCTCCCATTTGCCCTTACCGTTGTCGCTGACCTTGCGGATATCGATGGTGCCGATGTTGCCGCTCCAACGGCGGGTTTCGATCAGCTGGTGCCCCTCGCTTTTCCAGATGTCGATCAGCTTGTCCGACTGGTACTTGATGTTGTCGATGACCAGACCCGACGGTCCCAGACGGCGCTGGACGATCTCGCCGAAGGCCTGGCGCATTTCCTTGTTGGTCAGGGTGCGAGGGCGCTTGTAACGGGTCGCCTCCTGCCAGGCTTCGCGCGGTGTTGTTCCCAGGGCATTGTGGCGCGTGTTGTGGTAGTCGTCGACAGCCCACCGCACCATCCACTTGAGGAATTCCGCCAGTTCCAAGGTGGCCCGTCCTTGGGAGTCGTTCTCACCGCGCTTGACCGCGTCACCGAAGGTCCTGCCCGAGAACCGGGCGAGGAGCTTTTCGTGCATGGTCCTGAACACTCTTTCGATGAACGGTTTCAGCCAGGGTTTTCCCGCAGGGCCCCCCATGTTGGTGATCCCGAGCGAGTTCAAGATGTGGTAGGCTGGGTCAGTGATATAGGCGGCCCCGCGATCGACAGCGATCAGCTCGGGCGCGCCGTATTCCAACCACTTGTACGTGCATCCCATGGCGTCGGAGATATCGGACTTGTCCGAGTAGACCATCTCCAGGGTCAGAGCCAGGGAGTTCACGGTGCCTTCCGGGACGACGAGCAGGGCCAGCAGGCAGCGGGTATGGACATCGATCGCGGCGGAAATCTTGACGCGCTGTGCCGTGCCATCCAGACCCATGGCTTTTGCTTCTTTGGGCGACAGGTAATCAAACGCACCGCTGATTTTCATCAGGAGTTGCAGGTCGATGGTGTACTCGTCGATCTCGACCCGTTCGAGGGCGCGCGAGGTGAGGATCCCCAGGCCGCCTGCATGCATGTCGCGGTAAGCCACGTCATAGCCCCGGTTGCGGATGCCACGGTTGACGTACCCAAGAAGCACGCGTTGCGTCTGCACGAAATCCTTGCTGACACGAAGAGGCAGCAGCTTTTCGTTGGGACCCTGCGCCTGTCGATCAAGATTTTCCTTCAGAATCGCAGCGTTGACGCTGTCTCGCAGATTTTCCGGCGACTGGCGCTCTTGATCTTCGAGCTCCATCAGGACTTTCGTGACGAAATCCCGAAGTTCGTCGGTGTGACCGGAGTTTGCGCCGCAGTTACGGTAGTCGTCATACAGTCCCTCCTCTCCTTCGTCGCGATACATGGCCACCCATTTATAGATAGATGCGCCAAGCTTTGTTTCGTCACGCGTTCGTTTTGCATTCGCACCCTTGAGTGAGAATTTATAGGGTTCCAGCATGGTCTGGGAGCCATACAGCGCCTTGCTGGACGAAGACAGGATCGGATGGGGGCGGTTGCCCCCCTGCGCCTCTTCGGCAATGCGCACATGGATGATGTGCGCGCGATGCACCAGCAGCAGCGAGTTGCGTTCATGCTCCGCGCGCGTCCCGCGCATTTCGCCCTCGGCAATCAGTTCTTCGCTGGCCAGGACACAGGCTTTGCGGACAAGCATGCGCTCGATCTCAATGTGATTGCGCTCATCGCGCTGAACCTCGGTGATGGAGCGGGACCGCACGAAGGACATCGGGCGGCTGATCACCTCAAGCTGGCCGTAAAGGTGATCCTGATGGATCACCTCTTTCTTGTAGAGAGCAGGCCCGGCATCGAGCACTGCGCAAGTCAGCGGGTGCGTCCACTCCTCCCAGTCGACCACGACACCGTTGTCGCGCATTTCGGTGGCCTTGCCGTTGCGCGTGCCCTTGCGGATGACACAGCCGACTTCGAGGAAGCTGATGTCAAAGTTCTCTTCGTTGATCACACGAACCGGCATTATGCGGCCTCCACGATTGCGTTGAGCGGTCGGATGACGGCATGCTCGTCGATGATACCGTGGGAGATGACCTCGACATCGCCCCAGCGGATTGCACGCACCGCACTCCAGAACCCCTCCGGGCCGATGCCCGCCTGCTCCAGAGCCTCATGAATTGCCATGGGACGATCCAGCTGGGTCAGGGCCTCTTTGACGCGGTCATCCAGCACCTCGTCCGGGAAACGTGCCGCGTGGAAGACCTTGCAATTGGCGAGGAGGGTCGGGCTGATGTTGCGCTCCGAGATCGTGTTCACCTGATCAGCGATTTCGGACACGGCAACGGCGCGCACGGCTTCCATGGTCCTCTGGTACTCCAGCGTGCTGGCCTTTTTCGCGTATTTGACGGAGAGCGCAATGCGCTTCCCGCTCAACAGGGTCAGACGGTAGTCGAACCAGTACGGCGTTGCCACGGTGCCGGTCTTGCGGACCATGATCTTGTCCAGCTGCTCCTCAAGGTCGAGGAAATCGGGGCGATAGATGCAGCACATGGCTGCATCGTGCTCAAGCAGGCTGCCAAAGCCGACTTCCTGTGACTTGCCGTCACGGCGGATGAACGTCAGCGTGCCAACGAAGTGAAACTTGGAACTCTTGGAGATCTTCCGGACGGCGCGGCTGCGGAAGTAGTTTTCGTCGAACATGATTTTCTCGTTTCTTTGGACAAGCCGATCCCGTCGCCTGAATCGCTGGATTCAGGCGGGAGCCGAGCTTGCGAGTGATGTTGGAATGCCTGAGGTCGTGGCGCTGAGCGTGTGTTCAAACCTCGTCAGGCAGTGGCGGAATGCCGATGGCCGATTTAGCGATCAGCCGGTTGTCATGGGCGTATGGTCCTTCCTTTCTGTCGTTGGGCACCCCTCGGCGCCGGTACGATCAGAGCTATGAGGAGGTACTGAAAGTTCGCAGAAAAAAATTGGCGGGAGACCACATTTTTCCTCGCCAGCATTTTCGGTCCGGTCATTTCGAAATTATTTCAATGCCTTGCGACTCCATCCGTCGGCGGCCACTTTGCTTCGATTTCCTCGAACTGCGGGACAAGATCCTTGCAGGCACTGCCTGCGGCGAGTTTCGTCATCAGGTTGGGGAAGTCCGCCATCGCGCGGACGGCCACCTCCATCGGGACCGTGACGAAGTCCGGAGATGAGGAAATGGCAGCTTCAAGGTGCTGGGCGCCGGGGAAGAGTTCTTCCATTTCCGCCGAGAACGGTTTTCCGAGGCTGTACCAGCGGCTCGCGGTCCTCGCCCATTTTTGGTCAGCCGTGATGTGGATCAACCGCGAGGTCCAGACCTTGGTCTCTCCAAAGACCGGATGACGCTCTGTCCAACCGGCAAGGACCAGGTTCGACCCGACCACAGCGGTTGCCCAAAGCTCGATATGCGCGACCTCTGGATCCAGCGGGTCGGTGGGCGGCCCAGCCAGGGCCGCGTTGAAGCTGGTGATGAAACGGTTGAGGGTGCGGCGCGCGTGTTCTTCAGATGCCATTTCGATTTCCTTTCAGCGCATTCCGACAGGGACGGCGGCAGAGCTCTGCGCCGAGGGTCGAGAATGCTGGGTTTACTTGGATGGGCTCATGGCCCGATATCGTGATGACGGGCCGGTGCTTAACGACAAGGAAATGAAATCACTGCGAAAAACTTGGCAGTGCCGAATTTCGAAACCCGCATTCCTGCGACGGCATATGGCTAGATGCCTTGGATTTTTCCGGCTTTCGCATTGGGGTCGTTCGAATTGTATCGACATAGTTGGCCGAAGATGTCGGCTCAGTGCGCGGTCTCCGCGGCAAAGATCGGCGCCCGATACCAAGGCAACTATGAATGTCCGGCTTGACTTATGCCTCCGCCGCGCCGACCTTTTAATCAGGCTGCACCCAAGAGAAGCGAAGGGAACGCGGCACGGCACTCCGGGCGCTCTGCGTCGCGAACGGCCCTCTCCGGACATTCACGAGGCTGGCCATCGCCGCGCCGCAGCTTTCCCGAACCGGTCCTTCGCGGCAACTTGCAGCATCTTCTTCCTGCAGAGCTCCGCAGTGCGGACTGCGCTGTCGTTCGTCGATGGCGCGGACGACGCTGATGAAAAGGTTGAAAGCGGGTTCGCTCTTCAACTGCAGGTTCACACGCGATCCCGTTCATGTTGCCCGTCATCATCAAAGGAGCCATATACTTTTAAGAAGACGCAACTCGGAACTAGAAAACAATAGTTGAAAAATGTTCGCGTACGTGGATGAAACTGGTAACACCGGAAAAAATATATTTGACCCGGAACAGCCTGAATTTTTCACGGCTGCATTGATCACGAAAACAAATTTCGACGTCCTGCATGGAAAGACGCTCCAGTCAATTTCTATGCGAGCAGGCGTCCCGGCCCTACATGCCTCCGTAGTTGGAATGGGGCCAATCGAGAAGGCTGCGGACGACATCCTGAGCCTACTCAAGAAGGTCGATGCCCGCTTCTTCGTATCTCGTGTTGAGAAGCGATACCTACTGGCAACCAAGGTCTACGATGTCTTTTTCGATTCAGGCGAGAACCCAGCTGCCTCATGGTTGGCGTATAACGTCAAACCTCTGAAGATGATCCTTTGCTTCAAAGTTGCAACCTTGATCACTGAGCAGATTGCCCGCGACTTCTGGGATATGTTGATGGCGCGGAATGAAAAGACCGCCCGCCAGAAAATTCCTGCTATCTGCGACGCTCTTTTGGCGCAGGTACCAACTTTAGGAGATGCACGCTCACGTGAAGTTGTCACGGAGACGCTAACATGGTCTCGCGATCATCCAGAGGCACTCGACATCTTCATCGCGGGACGGCAGGCCAATAATGGCCACATGCCCAACATGGTTGCTTTCGCAAATCTCCTCGACGGTTTGGAGGGGTTCTCGAAACGCTGGCGCCGGCCCTTGAAGAAGATTGTCCATGATCGTCAGTCTCAATTCGAGGGGTCGCTCGCTGAGTGGCATAAGATGTTCTCTACCGCTACCGACGAACCGATCCATCGACCCGGCGAAACCATTGTGTTTCAGAAGGTGGCGGGGTCTACTTTTGAGGTTTCCGCTTCGGACGACAGCGCCGGAATTCAGATCGCTGATTTGGTCTTGTGGCTGTTTCGGCAGCATCTCTCGGGCAAACGCCTCCCGCCCGCATCGTGGCGGCTGCTAAGCTATGTTTTCAAGAAAGGCTACCACAGCGACTTTTCTTTCGTCGGAGTCGGTCAGCAGGTGGAAGAGCAATATCGCCAGATTATGGCGACTGAACTGACGCCCGAGATGGAACAGGTAGCTCAGAAAATGATTGCGGAAAACGAACAGCACCGTCGCCGTATGGTCGCCGCCTATGAAGAGGACGGGTTGATGCCCTACCAGCGGCCCCCATTGAAACTCACCGGAGAAGGCAAGGATTAGGGCTTTTATGGGTTCGAATCGGTCTTGCGCCGCGGCAGCGTCAGACGGGAACGAGCCGCAACGTCGGACCCTACGCGTTCGGCCCATTTTGGCTATGGACCTGCTGTATCGATGCTGCAGTGCAGATTTTCGGAAGCAGACGTTGTCGAGCCGCGCTTATTCTTGAGGTCTTAAACGATGGCTGGATGGGACAAACCTAACAGAAAAACGCTTGGCAAATAGTTTCCCTCAATTTACGGTCGTTTTGTGGATTTTCAACTTTGGGTAATGCCGACGAAAGGCACGATCGGCCCCCAAGCGTCATAAATAGAATGAGAAATTGATTTGAGCGTTGGGTCGGGGGACAAGTATTCGGCTGGACCGCAAGGTCTTGGTTACATTTACCAGCCTCGATTGGCGCTCCTGAAACTTGTTGAGGAACCTGAACGCACTGGCGTACTCATCGAAGGACAAGATGACCTTGAGTTTGTCGAAGATGGACAGAGCCGGTCTCTTGGATCCCTAAAGCACAAAACACCGGGCGAAAATCTAACTGATTTGGCCACAGATTTCTGGAAATCTGTCAGAATATGGCTTGAACGTTTCAGTGCGTCTGGTCGCTCCACAAGCCCTCTTCGGTTCTACCTGTTCACAACTGCAAATGTGGCTGAAAATTCCTTTCTTCGCGACTTCTTGGAAGAATCTAGCACTCCGATAGTAGCGACCAAAGCTAGCTTCGAAGCAGCGATGGCCAAGAGTGCTGCGAAAATCGTTGGCGAGATCAAGGTCGCATATGAAAAGTTGACCGAAGAGGAACGTCTCGACTTCATCGGCAGGGTATCTATTTTTGACGCGAACCCACGCATAACGGAAATACCTGAACTTCTATCGGACAGGTTGTTAAGACCTGTAAGGCGCGAACATCGTCAAGCTGTAATTGAGCGACTCGAAGGCTGGTGGAATGACCTCGCTGTTCGTCAAATTGCTGGAGAGAAGACTGATCCGATTTACGGAGCAGAAGTATCTGACAAGTTGTCAGCGATTGCTGAGGAATACCGGTCAGACAATTTACCAATAACCTTTTTGGGGAAGCGCCCAAAGGGAGTTGATCCAGAATCAGACGATCGGCTTTTTGTTAAACAGTTGCGGCTCTTGGGTACATCTACAAGTAGAATCCAATCTGCGATTATTGACTACTACCGAGCTTTTCAACAACGCTCCAGTTGGGCACGAGAAGATCTTTTGGTTGCTGGAGAAATGGAAGAGTACGAAGATCGGTTGGTGGAAGAATGGCAGCGGTACAAGGATTTTGTTGTCGAGTCTCTGAGTGCCGACGAAGCCGAAGACAAATTGGTTGCTGCAGGAAAAGAGATATTTAGATGGGCGGAATTTGAGACAAGCAACCTCCGGATTCGCGAACGTGTGACCGAGCCATATGTGGTGAGAGGAGCGTTTCACATTTTGGCAAATGGCCGACCTTTGCCGAGAGTTTACTGGCATCCAAAATTTTTGGAGAGAATTGAAACGGTGCTGGAGGGTGCAAGTTGAAGCCTTGGTCCAAACGACCCTTCGAGGTAAAAAATCTATTCAACCCTGCGTTCTGTGGACTGTTGATAGCTCGTGCGATCGACGAGCACGTTGTCACGTCAGGCAAGCCGCTCCCGCATTCTCTCTCGCTGCTCATTTTGCCCCTGTGCTTGCATAAGAACACACGATTGATCCTAGCGAAATCCAATAGGAGCTACTTCTTGAAGGTGGTGGAGGAACATCCTCAGCTGCTTGTCGGGTTCCCGGAACGCGCCAGAAGCATGTTTCCGTTTTGTCAGGAAGGTTTGGCGCTTCTCGCGAAAAAGGGCTGCATTGACGTAAACGACCAAGGCGCACTTTCTTTACGTCCCAAGACTGTAAGAAAGACTGTAAGCGGTACAGACGAAACCCGCGAATGCCAGCAAGTTGCCAAATATCTAGGTCGTCAATTTTCTCGGATTTCTGACCGTGCGACGATTTATGCTTCTTTAGGGGTGCGACCATGAAAATCGCTTCGATACATATTTTCAGTCTTTCTGGTGAGCGGAGAGATCTACGCTTTAATACCAATGGTCTGAATGTTATCACTGGCCGTTCCTCAACTGGTAAATCTGCCCTCTCTGATATCATCGAGTACTGTATGGGCCGATCAACATTCAAAATCCCTGATGGTGTGATCGAAGAGAACGTATCTTGGTATGCTGTGGTCTTTCAGTTCAACGGAGAACAGGTGTTGGTTGCAAAGCCAGCTCCGAAGCCGGGGGCAGACGAGTGCAGCACTGCGATGGTGAAGCGGGGCTTAAACGTTCAGCCTCCGAATTTCGATGAGCTGCTGATCAACGATAATGATGATGGTGTTGGGAGGCTGTTATCGCGGTTGTTGGGCATACCGGAAAATACAACTGATGTTGAGATGGGGCATTCACGGGCAAGTTTCGAAGCGAACATAAAGCACACCTTTTATTACTTGTTTCAGAAACAAACTTTTGTGGCGAGTAAAGACCAACTGTTTTATCGGCAGAACGAGGATCACCAACCTCGAGCCATTAGGGATACATTTCCGATCCTCTTTGGCGCAAGATCTATAGAGAAATTAAAACTGACAGCCGAACTAAGGTCTCTTCAGCGGCAGGCCAGAATCAACCAGAAGAGCTTAGATCAAGCCAGAATGGATGTTGAGCTGTCAACGGATCGGAGCCTTAGTCTGTTGTCGGAGGCAAGGTCCGTTGGCATATTCCATGGCGAAGAGATCAATGAAACCTCAGTAATTGATGTTCTGCGAGGTGCCTTAGATTGGAGGCCGAGCCCCATACCGGAAGAGGATGGCAGTCTAGTTTCAGCCCTAGAGGACCAGCTGGTTCAGCTTCGGGAGGACAGACAGAGTATTCGCAAGCAGATTGAGAGTGCAAAGAAATTCGCAATGCGGGCGTCGGACTTTGAGTTCGAAGCCAACGAGCAAAGAGATCGCTTGGCTTCCATTAACGCATTACCTCGCAGTGCTGAGGGCGGCTGGCAATGGCCATTTTTGAGCAAAGAAGACGAATTTGACACACCTATCGCAGCCGCTTTGCTCAATGAACTCTCTAAACTTGATGAGGAACTGGCGACAATTGAGTCCAACAAGCCGAATCTCGAGGCATTTATCTTGGAAAGGGAAGGCGAGATCGATCGCATCAGTCAATCGATACTGACGAAACAAGAAGAACTTGGAGCCGCAATATCCGCTATCGAACAGATTGCCGAACTGGGTGGCCGAAATGCAGCGGCCGCGCGTGTCGTTGGACGCATTAGTCTATTTTTGGAAAATTTCGTATCAGACGAAGAAATTTTGCGCCTCGAGCGCACTCAATTGCGTCTCGAAACCAGAATTGCAGCTCTCGAAGGCCAAATCGGGCGTGATAATGGTCAAGAACGATTGCTTTCGGTGATTAATGGTATTTCTTCGATGATTTCGAACTATATATCCAGGCTGGGAGGCGAATTCGGGAAGTTCCCGGCACGGCTTGACCTTCGTAATTTGACGATCGTGTTCGATCGCCCAGACCGTCTAACATACATGGAGAGAACAGGTGGGGGAGAGAACCATCTTGCGTATCATCTCGGTGCGATTCTGGCGCTTCATCGTTATGCCGCCGCTGGCGACCACCCAATTCCTCGTTTTCTTATGATTGACCAACCGTCGCAAGTCTACTTTCCGAGTGAAGAAGTCTACAGGTCAGTGGGCGGCTCAGTTGAAAGGACCGAAAGCGACGCCGACATGGAAACTGTTCGCAGGCTCTTCCGACTTCTATACGAGTACACGAGAGATCATGTGCAGGACTTTCAAATCATCGTTACCGAGCATGCCAACCTCAGAGACGACTGGTTTCAGGAAGCCTTGGTTGAGCCGCCTTGGACAAAACCACCTGCCTTAGTTCCAGAAGAGTGGATTGGCTGATTTTTCTGAAGATCTGGTCCGTCTGCGCTGGCAGAATGACACGCTATTCCCAACCTTTGCCATTGTTCGCGCATACCAAGGTCCGCTATTCGACAGCACCTTTATTTGCTCGCAAGCGCAGCGAATGTCCGGAAGCCGCCCCTTTTTGTCAATCACCCCGTACCTGCTGGGCGGTGATCAAAGTTCCATGGCCGCTGAATGCCATGAAGACTCGAGGTTCCGCGTAAGATCAGAGGGCCTGAATGGATAGCTTGCCTGGGCGTGTCATCAGGCATTATCCCTCGGCATGACCGTACCCCGTGCCGATGCTTCGCACTTCCAGCACCGGGTCAGAACATCCCCTGCACCTTGCCGCATGAATTAAAATTTCCTTAATCGCCCCTCTAAATGAAGTAGGGGCGCCTTTCGGCACCCCTATATACAAACTTCGGGACAAACTTTCCCCGATTTGGGACAAACTTCGCCGTCTTCTTCAAAGCGCCAGCTTAGACAAGCGAGCCGTGGCAGTGTTTGAACTTTTTGCCCGACCCGCAGGGGCAGGGGTCGTTGCGGCCCGGCTCGCCCCAGGTGGACGGATCACTCTCGTCAAAGCCCGCCACCAAGGGCTCTTGCACCGGGGTATCCTCGGCGGTGGGCAGGACCGGCTCGTGCGAGGCGGTCGCGCCCTGGGCTGCAGCGGCAGCGGCCTGTTGCTGGGCAATCATCTGCTGCATCAGCTGGCGCTGCTCTTCTTCGGTCATCGGGCGGACCTGCGCCAACTGGCTGGTCACCTGCTCGCGCAGGCTGTCGAGCATGTTTTCGAACAGCTGGAAGGCCTCGTTCTTGTACTCGTTCAGCGGGTCGCGCTGCGCATAGCCACGGAAGCCCACAACCGAGCGCAGGTGTTCCAGCGTCAGCAGGTGCTCGCGCCACTTGGCGTCGATGGTCTGGAGCAACACCTGCTTTTCGATGTTGCGCATGGTGTCGGCGCCAAAGGCTTCGGTCTTTTCGGCCATCATCGCGTCAGAGGCTTCTTCGATGCGCTGCATCACCACGTCCTGATCGACGCCGTCCTCTTCGGCCCAACCGATGATCGGCAGGTCGAGCCCCAGCTTTTCGATACAGGCGGCATAGAGCCCCTGCATGTTCCACTGGTCGGCGTAGGCCTTGGGCGGGCAGTAGATGTCCACCAGCTCTTCGATGACCTCGTGGCGCATATCTTCGACGATCTCGGACTGATCCTCGGCTTCCATGATCTCGCGGCGCTGGCCAAAGATCACCTTGCGCTGGTCGTTCATCACGTCGTCGAACTTCAGCAGCTGCTTGCGGATGTCAAAGTTGCGGCCTTCGACCTTGGCCTGCGCGCGTTCGAGCGACTTGTTCACCCACGGGTGGACGATTGCCTCGCCCTCTTTCATGCCGAGGGTCGACAGCACCTTGTCCAGACGTTCCGAGCCAAAGATGCGCATCAGGTCGTCGTCCAGCGACAGGAAAAAGGCCGAGCGGCCCGGGTCACCCTGACGGCCAGAGCGGCCGCGCAGCTGGTTGTCGATGCGGCGCGATTCGTGGCGCTCGGTCGCCAGAACGAACAGACCGCCCGCGTCCTTGACCGCTTGCTCGTCAGCGTCGTGCTGCGCCTCGATTTCCTTGCGGATCTCTTCGGGGTCGCGGTCAGGCGCGGCGGCAATCGCGTCCATGATCTGAAGCTCGACGTTGCCGCCGAGTTTGATGTCGGTGCCGCGGCCCGCCATGTTCGTCGCGATGGTGATCGCGCCCAGTTTGCCGGCGTCGGCGACGATCTGCGCCTCTTGCTCGTGCTGGCGGGCGTTCAGGACGTTGTGCGGCAGGTTCGCGCCTGTCAGCAGCTGCGAGAGCATTTCCGACTTTTCGATCGAGGTCGTGCCCACCAGAACCGGCTGGCCCTTGGCGTGCGCGGTTTTGATCTCTTGGACGATGGCCTGGTACTTTTCCTTGGCGGTGCGATAGACGCGGTCGTCCTCGTCGATGCGGGCGATGGGGCGGTTGGTGGGAACTTCGACCACGCCAAGGCCGTAGATCTCGGCGAATTCCTCGGCCTCGGTGGCGGCGGTGCCGGTCATGCCGCCCAGCTTGTCATAGAGACGGAAGTAGTTCTGGAAGGTCACCGACGCCAAGGTCACGTTCTCGGGCTGGATGTTGCAGCCTTCCTTGGCCTCGATGGCCTGATGCAGACCTTCGGACAGGCGGCGACCCGCCATCATGCGCCCGGTGAATTCGTCGATCAGGACAACCTCGCCATCGCGCACGATGTAGTCTTTGTCCTTTTGGAACATCTTATGCGCGCGCAGACCCTGGTTGACGTGGTGAACGACGGTGGTGCTTTCGGGGTCGTACAGCGTCTGGCCCTCGGGCAGCAGACCATAGGCGTGCAGCCGCTCTTCGAGGAAGTCGTTGCCCTCGTCGGTAAAGGTCACGCTCTTGGCTTTTTCGTCGATGGTAAAGTGATCGTCCTGCAATTCGGGGATCACCTTGTCGATCTTGACGTACATCTCAGAGCGGTCCTCGGCGGGGCCAGAGATGATCAGCGGTGTGCGCGCCTCGTCGACAAGGATCGAGTCCACCTCGTCGACAATCGCGAAATAGTGGTCGCGCTGGTAAATCTGGGCGAGGTCCGACTTCATATTGTCGCGCAGATAGTCAAAACCCAGCTCGTTGTTGGTGGCATAGGTGATGTCGGCTGCGTAGGCCTCTTTCTTTTCCTGATCGGGCTGGCGCGGGTAGACGACGCCGGTGGACAGACCCAGCGCGCCGTAGACCTTGGACATCCATTCGGCGTCGCGGCGGGCGAGGTAGTCGTTCACCGTCACCACATGAACGCCGCGCCCGGTCAGCGCGTTCAGATAGGCGGCAAAGGTCGCCATGAGCGTCTTGCCTTCGCCGGTCTTCATTTCCGAGATGTTGCCCTGATGCAGAAAGATCCCGCCCATCAGCTGCACGTCAAAGGCCCGCAGACCAAGGGCGCGCTTGGCCGCCTCTCGGCAGTTGGCAAAGGCTTCGGGCAGCAGCGCATCAAGGCTTTCGCCGTCTGCGATGCGCTTTTTATACTCTTCGGTTTTGGCGATCAGGCCGGCGTCGTCGAGTTTTTCAAACTCCGGCTCCAGCGCGTTGATCTTTTCCACCAGCGGTCGAGTGGCCTTGATCTTTCGGTCATTCGGCGTTCCGAACACCTTCCGCGCGAGTTTTCCCAGCATGATCTTGCTTACCTGTTCCCATCATCGTGTGCGGCATCTGCTTGCCCGCCACTCACACAGCCCATATGGAATAGGGGAACGACCGGCCTCAGAGCCTTTTGGGCATGTAAGGGGCGGGCCGGAAAGTGTCAACGCCGCACGCCCTCGCGGCCCTGTCTGGAAGGACAAAACGATGTCAAAAACCCTCAAAACGCTGACCGCTGTGGCACTGTCTGTTGCGCTGGCCTTGCCTGTTTCCGCCGAAGAGGTGACCGCCGACACCGTGGTGGCGACCGTGAATGGCAAGGAAATCACGCTGGGTCACATGCTGGCGATCCGCGCGACGCTGCCCGAACAGTACCAGCAGATGCCGAACGACGCCCTGTGGGAAGGCATCATGGACCAGATCGTCCAGCAAGAGGCGCTGGCCCAGTCCAAGGACGCGCATGAATCCCGCCGGGTCAAGGTCGCGCTGGACAACGAGCGCCGCTCGCTGCTGGCCTCTGAGGCGATCACCGTCGTCGCAGAGCGCGCCGCCACCGATGAGGCCATCGAGGCGCTGTACAAGTCGCAGTACGTCGACGGTGACAAGGGCGTGGAATACAACGCCTCGCACATCCTCGTGGAAACCAAGGAAGAGGCAGAGGCGATCCTGATCGAGGTCAAGGGCGGCGCAGACTTTGCCGCCACCGCGCAGGCCAAATCCACCGGCCCGTCCGGCCCCAACGGCGGCTCTCTGGGCTGGTTCGCGGCGGGCATGATGGTCGAGCCGTTCCAGAACGCGGTCGAAGCCATGAACCCCGGCGACGTCACCGGCCCCGTGCAGACGCAATTCGGCTGGCACGTGATCAAGCTGAACGAGACCCGCACCCAAGAAGCCCCGGCGCTAGAGGCCGTGCGCGGCCAGCTGGTTCAGCAGATCCAGCAGCAGGCCGTTCAGGACCGCATCGCCAAGCTGGTGGCCGACGCCGACGTGACCCGCAAGGGCATCGCTGATTTTGACACCTCTGTCCTGTCCAACGTCGAACTCCTGGAGGAATAATTGGGCAAATATCCTGTCTCTCCGCTGGCGCCTGCCAGCTTTCCGGCGCTGCCCGTCATTGACGGTGTGCGCTTTGCCACGGCGCAGGCCGGGGTGCGCTACGCGGGGCGCACCGATGTGATGCTGGCGCTGCTCGATCCGGGCAGCGTGGTGGCGGGCGTGTTCACGCGCTCGGCCACCCGGTCGGCCAACGTGCTGGACTGCCAGGCGAAAATCGCGGGCGAATCCGATCAGGGCGCGGCGATCATCGTTAACTCGGGCAACTCCAATGCCTTTACCGGCAAGGCGGGCGAAGGCTCTGTCGCGGCGATCTGCGAGGCGGTCGCGGCCACCACCGGCCTGCCTGCGGAGCGGGTCTTTACCAGCTCGACCGGGGTGATCGGCGAACGCCTGCCGCATGACCGCATCACCGCCAAGGTCGATGAGCTGTTCGGCGCGCTGGACGCGGGCGGGATCGAGGCGGCGGCCAACGCGATCATGACCACCGACACCTTCCCCAAAGGCGCGACCGCGTCCATCGAGGTGGATGGCAAGACGGTCAAGATCGCCGGGATGGCCAAGGGCTCGGGGATGATCGCGCCGGATATGGCGACCATGCTGGTCTACATCTTTACCGATGCGAAAATCGCCCGTGCGGACTTGCAGGCGCTGACCTCTGGCATCTCTGACAAGACCTTTAACTGCATCACCGTGGACAGCGATACCTCGACCTCGGATACGCTGCTGATGGCGGCGACCGGGGCTTCTGGCGTCGATGTCA
This sequence comes from Tropicibacter naphthalenivorans, assembly GCF_900176475.1. GTDB lineage: Bacteria > Pseudomonadota > Alphaproteobacteria > Rhodobacterales > Rhodobacteraceae > Tropicibacter > Tropicibacter naphthalenivorans. Next base: position 875,107 of record NZ_FWXX01000001.1, on the reverse strand, counting down.
CCGGCAATGCAGACTTTGCTGCGGCGATGCACGGCGTCTTCCTCGACCTGGCGCATCAGGTCGTCAAGGACGGCGAAGGCGCGACCAAGTTCGTCACGGTCAACGTGACCGGCGCGGCCTCTGACGCCGACGCGCGCACCCACGCGATGGCCATTGCCAACTCGCCGCTGATCAAGACCGCTGTGGCGGGCGAAGACCCCAACTGGGGCCGTGTCGTCATGGCGGTGGGCAAGTCCGGCGCAGCGGCGGACCGCGACCTGCTGAGCATCCGCTTTGGCGAGGTGCTGGTGGCCGAGAACGGCTGGGTCGCCCCGTCGTACAAGGAAGAGGACGGCGCGGCGCTGATGAAACAGCCCGAGATCGAAATCAACGTCGATATCGGTCTGGGGCAGGGCACGGCGACGGTCTGGACCTGCGATCTGACCCACGGTTATATCTCGATCAACGCCGACTATCGGTCTTAAATTCATTGCGGCGTGCGGGACCGCGCGCCGCCCTTACCTTTGGCAGGTTTAATGAAAATCGTTCTCGTTTCCGCCGTCGCGCTGATTGATCCCGATGGCCGCATTCTGCTGGCACAGCGCCCCGAGGGAAAATCCATGGCCGGTCTGTGGGAGTTCCCCGGTGGCAAGGTTGAACAGGGCGAGAGCCCGGAAACCGCCCTTGTGCGCGAGTTGCAAGAGGAACTGGGTATCGACACCTGGGAAAGCTGCCTTGCGCCGTTGACCTTTGCCTCGCACGCCTACGACGATTTCCACCTGCTGATGCCGCTGTTTGCCTGCCGCAAATGGAAGGGCACGCCCATGTCCAAAGAGGGGCAGGCGCTGAAATGGGTGCGTGCGAATCAGTTGCGCGACTATCCGATGCCGCCCGCTGATATTCCGTTAATCCCGATTTTGCGCGATTGGCTGTAGCGGCACACTGCATGTTGTTTGAGCAAGCGTGCAGTAAAGCGGTTATTTCCCGTGCATATCGTTCGAATGTCGGAAACGATCTATTCAAAAGTTATTGATCTGTCACAATTCCGCCCACATCGCTTCTGGAAATATTAACAGATTGGCAGTACATCTTTACGCGAGAACCGCAATTCAGGGGATGTGAAATGCTGCGTACAATCACTCTTGGTACTTGTGTGTCGATCCAAGGCCAATTCGAAGCTGCCTTGGCCGATGGTCGTATTTCGGTGCGCGTGGGCGACCGGATCTATACGGGCCGCCCGGTCAGCGCGCCGACACCCAAGGCCGCCTAAGACACCGCAAATATCTGGGGCGCCTGCCAGCGCCCTCTGACAAAAGAAAAAGGTCGCCTTCGCCGGGCGACCTTTTTCTTTGTCCAATTTTCCACAAATCGCAGGCAAAGAAAAACCGCGCCCGGTGACAGGCGCGGTTTTCGATTTCAAAAGGGCAGGGGGATCAGAGCGAACGCTCGATTTCCTCACGCTCAAAGATTTCGATGACGTCGCCTGCGCGAATATCATCGTAGTTCTCGAACGCCATACCGCATTCCTGACCAGACTGAACCTCGGCCACTTCGTCCTTGAAGCGCTTGAGCGTCTTGAGCGTGCCTTCGTGGATAACCACGTTGTCGCGCAGCAGACGCACACCGGCAGAGCGGCGCGCCACACCTTCGGTGACCAGACAACCCGCGACCTTGCCCACGTTCGAGACCTTGAAGACCTCTTTGATGTTGGCATAGCCGATAAAGTTCTCGCGGACTTCGTTCGACAGCAGGCCAGAAGCCGCCGCTTTGACGTCGTCGACGAGGTCGTAGATCACGCTGTAGTAACGGATCTCGACGCCTTTTTGGTTTGCAGCGTTACGCGCCGGGGCGTTCGCACGGACGTTAAAGCCGATGACCGGGCAGCCGGACGCTTCGGCAAGGCCAACGTCGGTCTCGGTGATCGCGCCCACGCCAGAGTGCAGCACGCGCACGCGGACCTCTTCGTTGCCGACCTTTTCCAAGGCCTGCACGATCGCTTCGGACGAGCCTTGCACGTCGGCCTTGACCAGAACCGGCAGCTCGGAGACGTTCTCGTCTTCCTTGGCCTTCTGCATCAGCTGTTCCAAGGTGGTCGCGGCACCAGCGGCGGCGCGCTTTTCCTTGGCGAGGTTCGCGCGGTATTCGGCGATCTCGCGGGCCTGCGCTTCGGTTTCGGTCACGTTCAGCACGTCACCCGCTTCGGGGGTGCCGTTCAGACCCAGCACCTCTACGGGCACGGACGGGCCGGCCTCTTTGACGCGCTCGCCCTGGTCGTTGATCAGCGCACGGACTTTACCGTACTGCTCACCGACGACAAAGATGTCGCCCTGACGGAGCGTGCCGTTCTGCACCAGAACCGTCGCCACGGGGCCGCGGCCCACGTCAAGCTGCGCTTCGATCACCGCGCCTTCGGCAGCGCGATCGGGGTTCGCCTTGAGTTCAAGGATTTCCGCCTGAAGCGCGATGGCTTCGAGCAGTTGATCCAGACCCTGACCGGTGTGCGCCGAGACCTCGACGTCCTGAACGTCACCGGACATTTCTTCCACGATCACTTCGTGTTGCAGAAGATCGGTGCGCACCTTGGTCGGGTTCGCCGCCGGTTTGTCGATCTTGTTGATCGCCACGATCATCGGCACCTGCGCCGCCTTGGCGTGGTTGATGGCCTCGATGGTCTGCGGCATCACGGCGTCATCCGCCGCCACCACCAGAACCACGATGTCCGTCACTTGGGCACCGCGCGAGCGCATCGAGGTAAAGGCCGCGTGGCCCGGCGTATCGAGGAAGGACAGAACGTCGCCGTTCTTGGTCGTCACCTGATACGCACCGATGTGCTGGGTGATGCCGCCTGCTTCGCCAGAGGTCACATTGGTCTGGCGGATGGCGTCCAGCAGGGACGTCTTGCCGTGGTCAACGTGGCCCATGATGGTGATGACCGGCGGGCGCGGCTGGAGGTCTTCGGGCTTGTCTTCGACGGTCTTGATGACGTCCTCGACGTCGGCGTCGGACACGCGCACGACCTTGTGGCCGAACTCTTCGATCAGCAGTTCCGCGGTATCGGCGTCGATGGTCTGGTTCTGGGTCGCCATGATGCCGTTCTGCATCAGCGCCTTGACCACGTCAGCGACGCGCTCTGCCATACGGTTCGCCAGTTCCGAAACCACGATGGCCTCGGGCAGCTGAACGTCACGCACGACCTTTTCGCGCTGCTGCTGACCGCCCATCGCCTTTTGGCGCTGGCGCTCTTGCTTGCGCTTCATGGCGGCCATGGACTTTTGACGGCCACCTTCGCCAGACAGCGCCTGGTTCAGCGTCAGCTTGCCAGAGCGGCGACCGTTGTCATCGCGGCCACGGCCCGGCTTGGCGTTGCGGTCTTCGCCACGGGTGTTGGCGGGCGCCTTGTCGTCGCGGCGCGGCGCGGCCTTGGTCTTGGCGCGGCCATCGTCGGCCTTGGGCGCGGGCTGAGAGGCGGCTGCGGCAGCTGCCTTTGCCTTTTCCTCGGCTTCACGCTTGGCGGCCTCTTCGGCCTCGGCCTTGCGGCGCAGAGCCTCTTCGGCCTCGCGCTGCTCGCGTTCCTTTTGCTCTTTCTCGGCGCGCATCCGCTCGCGCTCTTCGGCGCGGGCTTTTTCCTCGGCCTCACGCTTGGCCTGATCCTCGGCCTCGCGGGCCTTGGCGGCCTGCAGCGCCTTCAGGCGGCGTTCCATTTCGGCATCAGAGATCCCGGCCGGGCGTTTGCCGCCGGACCCTACGGGGCCAGTGCCACCGGGTTTACCTGCCCCGGCGCCCGGTTTGGGCACCACGACGCGCTTACGTTTGGTTTCCACCACGACATTCTTGGTGCGGCCATGGCTAAAGCTCTGCTTTACGCTGCCGGAACGAGGTCCGCCGCCGCGTACACCCAATGTCTTTTTGCCGTCACTATCGCTCATAAAGCTTCTTCATCCTTTCCGGCGGCCCCTGCCGCCGCGATCCGCATCGGACGTTCCGACGCGTATACCCTTCAATCTTTGGGCTTCCTCTACTACACGAGGCGTGAGTCCACCAGCGCCAAGCGCTGCATGTATCACAGTTTGTCGCCCGAAGGCCATGCCCAGCTCGTCGGCCGTCAGCCAGCCGATATAAGTCCCGCCATATGGCGTGCTTAGTTTGGTCTTGCCGCGTGCCGATCCGTCTTCGGCTTGGATCAGGACGCGGGCTTCTTCTTTCATGAGCCAGTCCTTGACCTTTTCGTAGCCGGACACGGCCCCCCCGCCCTTGCGGGCGAGGCTGATCAAGTCGATCACGCGTTTGGCAAGCATCTGCTCCAGCAGGTCAGGCAGGCCATCGGGCACCTGAACCGGCTGCTTTGCCGCACGAGAGAACAGCCCCTTTTTCGCCGCCTTTTCCAAAGCGGCCCGGTCGGCAGAGACATATAGTCCCCGCCCCGGCAGTTTTCCAGCCAGATCCGGCACAATTCGTCCGTCCGGGCCGACGACAAAGCGGATCAGACCCTGTTTCGGCTGCGCCTCGCCGGTGGCGATGCACTTGCGTTCGGGTCCGTCTGCGTTGTCCTTGGGGCGTCCACCGCGCGACATAAGGGCTTACTCCTCGGCCTCTTCGGCGATCTCTTCGCCGTCTTCTTCGTCGGCTTCGAGTTCGGTGGGGTCGACCCAGCCCAGCAGGACGCGGGCGGTCATCACGAGGTTCTGCGCATCCTCAAGCGACACGTCGAACTTTTCGAGCAGACCTTCGTCCTTGACGCGTTGGCCGTTCTGGGTGGTCCAGCCGCCGGCCAGTTCCCAGTCGGCGCAGGTCGCGAAATCTTCGAGCGTCTTGATGCCGTCTTCGGCCAGCGCTTCGACCATCTGCGGGGTCAGGCCGTCAAAGCCAAGCAGGCTGTCGTCGACGCCCAGCTCGCGGGCGCGTTCCACGGCCTTGCGGGCTTGCTCTTCGAGGAACTCGCGGGCGCGGGTTTGCAGCTCGTTGGCGGTGTCTTCGTCGACGCCGTCGATGACCAGCAGTTCATCCTGCTCAACATAGGCGACCTCTTCGAGGCTGGTGAAGCCTTCGGAAACCAGCAGCTGGGCAAAGAATTCGTCCAGATCCAGCGTGTCCATGAACAGCTTGGTGCGGACTTCGAATTCGGCCTGACGACGCTTGGATTCTTCTTCCTCGGTCATGATGTCGATATCCAGTCCGGTCAGCTGAGAGGCCAGACGCACGTTCTGACCGCGGCGACCGATCGCCAGCGACAGCTGCTCGTCGGGGACGACAACTTCGATGCGCTCGGCTTCTTCATCCAGAACCACCTTGGAGACTTCAGCGGGCTGCAAAGCGTTCACGAGGAAGGTCGGCATATCCTCGTTCCACGGGATAATGTCGATTTTCTCGCCCTGAAGCTCGTTCACAACGGCCTGCACGCGGCTACCGCGCATACCGACGCACGCGCCCACGGGGTCGATGCCGCCGTCATAGGAAATGACAGCGATCTTGGCGCGCGAGCCGGGGTCACGGGCGACGGCCTTGATTTCGATGATGCCGTCGTAGATTTCCGGCACTTCCATCTTGAACAGCTCGGCCATGAATTCCGGCGCGGTGCGCGACAGGAAGATCTGCGGGCCACGGGTCTCGCGGCGCACGTCCTTGATGTAGCAGCGGATGCGGTCGCCGGGGCGGTACGCTTCGCGGCCGATCTTTTCGTTGCGGCGCAGGATCGCCTCGCCACGGCCCACGTCGACGATGACGTTGCCGTATTCCTCGCGCTTGACCAGACCGTTGATGATCGTGCCGTTGCGGTCCTTGAATTCGTCGTACTGGCGGTCACGCTCGGCTTCGCGCACCTTTTGCAGGATCACCTGCTTGGCGGATTGCGCGGCGATGCGGCCCAGTTCCACCGGCGGGACTTCTTCGACAAAGGTGTCGCCCACCTTCGGGTCGGCCATGTACTGCTTGGCCTGCTGAACGGTCAGCTCGGCCTGGTAGTTTTCCAGCTCTTCGTCCTCGACGACGGTGCGCACGCGGGTAAAGGTCGCCTTGCCGGTGCGGCGGTCGATGGACACGCGAATGTCCATTTCCGCGCCGTAGCGGGATTTCGCCGCGCGGGCGAGCGATTCTTCCATCGCTTCGACCACCAGACCGGGGTCGATCATCTTTTCGCGCGCCACCGCTTCGGCAGTTTGCAGCAGCTCCAGCTGGTTGGCAGAGGTAATTGCCATGGTCTTACTCCTCTTCCCGAGCGTCGTCGTCGGATTCGATCTCGTCAAACTTGGTTTCGTCCACGATGCCGGCGGCCTTGCGGGCGCGCAGCATCTCGCGGATCAATTCATCGGTCATCACCAGCTTGGCCTCGGCCAGCCAGTCAAAGTGCAGGCCCACGGTGACCTCTTCGCCCTCTTGGTCAAGGTTCACCAGCACTTCGCCGTCCTCGACCCCGGCCAGGATGCCGCGAAAGCGCTTGCGACCGTCGATCAGGTCGGCGGTCTCGATCTTGGCCTCGTAGCCCTCGTAGGTTTCGAAATCCTTGAGGCGGGTCAGCGGGCGGTCGATGCCGGGGCTGGACACCTCTAGGTTATAGGCGTCAAGGATCGGGTCCTCGACGTCCAGAATGGCGCTGATGGCGGTGCTGATCTGGGCGCATTCGTCCACTTCGATCCCGCCGCCGGGGCGTTCGGCCATGATTTGCAGGGTCGGCGTGTTGCCGCCCATCAGGCGCACGCGGACCAGCTCGAATCCCATGTCCTCGATGACCGGAGTGATAATCTCGGCCAGACGCTGATCCATGCCGGTCTTGGCGATCATGTTCGTCATTGTCACTTGCCTTTCGGGCATAAAAAAACGGGCCAGCGGCCCGCACATCTTTTCGGTAGCGTGCCGGGTTTGGACCCCAGCGCGCCGCTGTTGATTGGGCGTATACGCAATTCCCGTCCAGTTTGCAAGGAAAAGCGTGGGGCCGGTCGTCAGGCCAGTTGGCAGACCCGCCGCGTGCCCGCTGCGTAGCCTTCGAGGCCGAGCCCCGCGATCACGCCATCGGCGCGCATCGAGACATAGGAATGGTGGCGAAAGCTTTCGCGTTTGTGGACCTGAGAGATATGCACCTCCATCACCGGACCTTCAAAGGCATTAAGCGCATCGAGAATCGCGATCGACGTATGGGTGAAGGCGCCGGGGTTCATGACGATGCCGCAGGCGGCCTCGCGCGCTTCGTGGATCCAGTCGATCAGCTGGCCTTCGTGGTTGGACTGCATCAGCTTGACGTCAAAGCCCTCGGCGCAGGCCGCGCGGCACAGCTTTTCAACATCCTCCAGCGTTTCATAACCGTAGATTTCGGGCTGGCGTTTGCCCAGAAGGTTTAGATTCGGGCCATTGAGGATGTAGATCGTTTTCATGGGCTGTTTTCCTGTGCAAAGCGCCGTTTGGATGCGCCAATTGACCGGGTTTGGTCAAGTTGACGACGCTTATTTCAGGAAAAACAGGGCGGAATTTAGCCAATTTGGCCGGATGCCACTATAACGATTTGAGGTCTGTTAAGGGATAGGTAAGCTCTTCGTGTGCGTAATAAACACTCTTGGGGGCACTTTTTTAAGGGTACGCTTTGGGCGTGCATTAAGGACGGGGGGAAGCAGAATGCGGCAAACCCTTCAACGGCTTGGTTTGTTCAATGGCGCGCCCGAAGTGGGCTTTGACGCCCTGTGCAGCCTGTCCGCCTCTGTCTTGGGGACCGATGGCGCGGCGCTGACCATTTTTGATTTCGAAACCGACAAACTGTCGGTCAAAAGTGTGGTCGGCCTGAACGGTTTCACCGATGCCAACAGGGTATATGAGATTGGAACGTCGCTTGGGAAATACGCGATTTCGCGTCCCGGTGCCTGGGGAATTTCCGATACGCGGGAACATGCGCTGGCGCAGGACATCATCGACGCGGGGCAGGATGTGCCACAGGCGTATCTCGGTGCGCGGGTCTACCTGCCAGAGCGTCAGCCCATCGGCGTCCTGTCGGTGGCCAGCAGCACGCCGCGGCATTGGACCGAGCAGGACAAAGCCATGCTGAGCAAGGTGGCCGACTGCGTGTCGAACGAAATTCGCCGGGTGTGCGAGGCGGACGCAGCCCGGCGTTTGCGGATTGAACAGCGCGACCTGAGCTATGCGCTGTCGCATGATTTGCGCGCGCCCTCCAACACGCTGCGAATGATCCTGCAAGAATTCGAAGCGCACCGCGACCAGCTGCCCGAAGACCTGCTGATGTTCCTCGATCAGGGGCAGATCTCTTTGGATCGGATGGGCGCGCAGGTCGCCAAGGTGCTGGATTACTCGCGCATCATTGCCCGTCCGCGGGAAAGAGAGGCGATTGATCTCAATATCGTCTGTGCCGCGGCGATGGTGGATTTGCGCACCCAGATCGTCAACGCGCAGGCCGACATCGAAATCGAAGATCTGCCCACGGTTGAGGGCGACTTTGAACAGTTGCGTGTGGTCTTTGAAAACCTGCTGAGCAACGCGATCAAGTTTCGCCGCCCCGATGTGCCCGTCCGTGTGCGCGTGACGCGGCAGGATATGCCGGATGCGCGCCGCCACTGCATCCAGATCAGCGACAATGGCCTTGGCATCCCGGTCGAGTTCCAAAAGAAGGTGTTTGAGCTCTTTGTGCGCCTGCACCTGCACGAGGATTATCCGGGGTCTGGCCTGGGGCTGACGCTGTGCCGGCAGCTGGTCGAATCGCACTATGGCATTCTTGGGCTGACGTCCGATGGTGCGACCGGATCAGAGTTTTCCATCTGGCTCCCCATGAGGTCGGAATGACCAAAGCGGGCGACGACAAGAAATGGGTGGCGATGACCGTCGATGACGAGCGGTTTGATCAGATGCTGTACAAGCGGCTGATCGACCGGACGGGTCTGTTTTCGCAGATCATCACGGCGCAAACCGTGCCTCAGGCGTTTGATGCGCTGAAAAACCCGGACTTGCCGACGCCGGATGTGATCTTTTTGGACATCAACATGCCCGGCATCTCGGGATTCGATTTCCTGGATATGGTGCCGGATCAGCTTGGCCCGCAGTTGCAGGACGTCCCGGTTGTCATGCTGACCACCTCTTTGGACCCGCGCGACCGGGAAAGAGCCTCTCAATACCCGATGGTGCGCCAGTTTCTGAGCAAGCCGCTGACACAGGACGATCTGCTTGGTGTGGTCGCCCTGCTGGAGTGATTTGGCGCGGGGTGAACACGGGATCTGAATGGCTGGGGTCTAAAACCAAAAAAGCCCCTAAGGCGTTGAACCTTAGGGGCTTTTTATGGTGCCCAGAAGAGGACTCGAACCTCCACGGCCTTGCGGCCACTGGCACCTGAAGCCAGCGCGTCTACCAATTCCGCCATCTGGGCAACGGGTTGGTGAGGGGGCTTCTACGCATACCTAGGGGGGGTGTCAACAAACTTTTTTAAAAGAATTTCACTTCTCCTCTGCTGCGCCTTGCTCACAAGGGTTTAGGGGGGTATTCCTCCTCTCGCACGCACTGGTTTAGGAGTTGGCCGATGTCGAAACTCGTCACCATTTTTGGCGGTTCAGGATTTGTTGGGCGCTACATTGCACGCCGCATGGCGAAAGAGGGGTGGCGCGTTCGCGTGGCGGTCCGTCGTCCCAATGAGGCGCTGTTCGTCAAGCCGTATGGCGCCGTCGGTCAGGTGGAACCGATTCTTGCGAATATTCGCGACGATGCCAGCGTGCGCGCTGCCCTGCATGGCGCAGACGCGGTTGTGAACTGCGTTGGTACCTTTGACGCGGGCGGCAAGAACAACTTTGACGCCGTGCAGAATCTTGGCGCGGAACGCATCGCCAAGCTCGCCGCCGAAGAGGGCGTCGCGCGCATGGTCCACATTTCGGCCATCGGCGCGGATGCCGATTCTGAAAGCGGTTACGCAAAATCCAAGGCCGAAGGCGAAGCCGCCGTCCTGCGCCACATGCCGGACGCGATGATTCTGCGCCCCTCGGTGATCTTTGGCCCCGAGGACGCATTCTTTAACCGTTTCGCGACAATGACGCGGTTCTCGCTGATTCTGCCGTTGGTTGGCGCAAGCACCAAGTTCCAGCCGGTCTATGTCGATGACGTGGCCAAGGCCGCCGTTCAGGGCGTGCTGGGCACCGCGGCGCCGGGCATCTACGAGCTGGGCGGGCCGGAGGTGTCGACTTTCCGCGCGCTGATGGAGCAGATGCTGCGCGTGATCAACCGCCGCCGAGCGATCGTGAACATCCCGTTCTTTGTCGCCGGGCCGATGGCGTCGGTGATGCAGGTGGTGGACACGCTGTCGCTGGGTCTGGTGCCCGCGCAGATCACCAAGGATCAGGTGATCAACCTGCGTAAAGACAACGTTGTGGCCGAGGATGCCAAGGGGCTGTCTGATCTGGGAATCACCCCGGTCTCTGCCGAGGCGGTTCTGCCCGACTATCTGTGGCGCTTCCGTCCGTCGGGCCAGTACGACGCGATCAAGGAATCGGCCAAGAACCTGCGCGCGCACTAAGCCTTGGCGACAAACACAAACAAGGGCGGTCCAAGCGGGCCGCCCTTTGTCATCTCGGACCCCCTGTTGCGGGGCGTCAGTGCATCTTTTTCAACTCGGTCAGCAGGGCCGCGTTGCAGCATCCCGGAGGCGCAGAGGCCGACCCCGGCACCTGCCGCGACAGCCATTCCTGGCAGGCCTCGACCAGCGCGCAGCCCCGGCAGCAGGTCACCATGCCAGCGTAGGCTTCGGGCGCAAGGCGGCCTTCGTTCATTTCATCGCTGAGGCTCAGCCCCATGACGCGCGCCACGCTGCGGGTCATGAAAAAGTGTCGGGCGGGGTCGCCGAGATGTCGGATCATGTCGTGCTCTCCTCGAGGGTGGCCTTGATCTTGGCCAGTCGGGTCTTGTTCAGGCAGCTGTGCGGCAGGTCGCGGTCCGCGTCGGTGGGCAGGTCCAGCCAGTGGTCGCAGCCTTCGGCCCATCGGCAGCCCCGGCATCTGGTCACGATCGCGGCCCAGTCGTCGTGGGTCAGCAGGCCTTGGTCCCAGGCGCGGACCAGATCCACGCCGGTCGCCTTGGCCATGCGCTGCACCAGCCAGTAATGCTCGTTTTCTTCGCCAAGGGGGCGAAAGGGGGCGAGGTCTTCCATCCGCTCACCCCCACTTGAGGTCTTGGAACATCTGGCCGTTGCGGCAGTAGTCCGGGCCTTGGGTCGCCTCGCCAGATTGCGCCGCCAACCAGTGTTCGCAGGTATCCGGGTTGCTGCATCCGGTGCAGCGCAGAACCGCGTCCTCCAGCTCGGTGACGGTGAGTTTGCCGCGCAGGATCTGCTCTTCCAGATCAACGCCTTGGGCCTGCGCCATGTCATCGACCAGACGGGCGTGACGCTTGAGTGTCTTGGTGCTTTGCATCGCTGTCTCCCTTGTATGAGGGACAGACTACCTGCACGCGAGCGGGTCGCGCCTTGATGCAGGTCAACGCCGGGAAAACCCCGTGCCTACAGGGGGTTACATCCCCGCAACGGTGTCTTTGACCACCTGAAGCCGCGATGCGTTGGGCGGATGAGACCCCAAGAATCGATTCCCCGGATCGGGCAGCCGGTTGAAATACAGCGCCCCGCGCAGCGGATCATAGCCCGCACGGGCGGCGATGATCGTCCCCAGCTTGTCGGCTTCCAGCTCAAAATCCTTGGAGAAACTGCGCGCTCCGGCGACAGAGCCGGCATCCCGCGCCGCTTCGATCTCTTGCGGAGTGGCGCCCAGAATCGCCGCGGTGCCCGACAGCACGACCGCGCCCAGCGTGGCGTTCAACCGGGTCTTGGCAAGGTGATCCTGAATGTGGTGCGCCGCCTCGTGCCCCATGACAAAGGCCAGCTCGTCGGCGTTGTGCACCTCGTTGATCAGCGCGATGTTAAAGGCCAGAACCGGGCGGCCAAAGCGGTCTTCGGTCTGAAAAGCGTTGGGCGGCTGGCCGGGGCGGTCATCCACCACGATGTTGAAATCGCAGTTCATGCCGCGCGTGCGCTGGCGGCATTCGCGTTCAGCCACAGGTTCGACCGTTTCGACCACCTCGATGAACATCCGCGCCGCCCGCACAGAGCTGGGAGGCGGGCCAACAGGCGCGCTGACCGACAGCTCGGGTTGGTCCATGGTCTCGACGGTGCAGGCGGAGGCCAACAAAAACAACAGGGGGGCTAAGCGGCGCATTGCAGCTCCTGACAAGAGTTCCTCAGACAAGATAGGGCGGCGCGCGGCGCTGCGCCAGACCTTGGTGATCACTTGGCGGTGCATCGCCGGGCGCTATATGACGGGGATGAGCGAGAAAACCACAGTCATCTACAACGACACCTGCCCGATCTGTTCGCGCGAAGTGGACGGCTACAAGCGGCTGACGGCGCAGGATGCCACCATCGGCTATCACGGTCTCAGTGCCTGCGATCTGGCGCGCTTTGGTCTGACGCCGGATCAGGCGGCGCGGCGCTTTCATGTGGTCAAAGGCGGTCAACTGCTGTCGGGAATGCCCGCCTTTGCCGCGCTGTGGCAGGACATTCCGCGCCTGCGCTGGTTGGCGCGGGTGGTGCGTGCGCCGATCATCCGGCCTGCGGTCGGCGCGCTCTATGACCACGTCGCCGCGCCGATCCTATATAAGATGCACAAACGTCGGCAGCGCCGCGCCGGATGACGGTTTGCTATTCCCCTGCCGCGCGGCCAGCGCTAGGCTGATCTTATGTTCAGTGTAGAGCACGAATTCGACGCCACCGTTGTCACCCTCGTGGATGAGGGCGAAAGCTATCTGCAAGAGGACGTGGTTGTCTCGTCCTTCGAAGAATGCATCACGGTCGAGCAGTACGATCCCCGCGAAAACCGCACCCACAAGGTGACGCTGTCCCTCACCCAGATGAAAGACCTGATCGCCGCCGTCAGTATGCCCGAGGGCGTGTACCGGCGCGGCGAGCTGACCGAGGACGGCTAGGGTTCGATCCGAAAGACCTTGTCGCGCGAGGTTTCTCCGCGCACCAATGGCAGGCGCGATTTCGGCACGCCAAGCGCCTTGGCCAGCAGCTTTTGCACCATCGCCGTGGCTTTGCCGCCTTCTGGCACCGTGGTCACATAGACGCGCAGACCGTCCTCTGTGCGCTCAATCCGGTTGCGCGAGGCTTTGGGCGTGACGCGCACGGCGATCATCGCGCCCGGCTGGGCAAGGTCGGAAAGGTCGGTCTTGGGCATGGCTACCCGCTAACACCCTGTGTGAAAACGCGCAATATTCCCGGTTGAAATGTCGCCCCGCAGCGCTGACATAGTTTGCAACGAATAGGAGACGTCATGCCCGTTGCAAATCCCCAAGCCCTTGAGTTCCTTTTGACCCGCCGTTCGCGCCCGTCCAAGACCCTGCGCGCCCCTGCGCCCGATGCTGAGCAGCTCAAGGTTCTGCTGACCGCCGCCGCGCGCACGCCGGACCATGGCAAGCTGGAACCGTGGCGCTTTATCGTGCTGCAAGGCGATGCGTTGCAGCGGATGGGCAAGGCCGCCGAGGCCTGCGGCGCGCGGCTGGGCAAGGATGCAGAGGCTTGCGCCAAGGCGGCCAATGCCTTTGCCACCTCGCCACTCTGTGTCGCCGTGATCGAAGTGCAAAAGCCGTCGGAAAAAGTCCCGCCGGTGGAACAGACCTACTCCGCCGGGGCGGTCTGCCTTGCGCTGCTCAACGCCGCGTTGGCGGACGGCTGGGGCGCGAACTGGCTGTCGGGCTGGACCTCGCATGACCGGGGCTTCATCACCGAGAACTTGGGCCTTGCGGACAACGAAACCGTCGCCGGCTTCATCCACATCGGCACCGAAGGCAAGGCCCCGCCCGAGCGTCCGCGCCCCGATCTGGACGCCATCACCACTTGGGTTTCCGAATGATCTTTGGCGCGTTCCTCAAGGCGATTGGCCAGCTGGGCGACCCGCGCTTTCGCGGCGTCTTGCTCAAGGGGATCGGCCTGACGATCCTCGCGCTGGCCGTCGCCGGGTATCTGTTTGTCAAAGGCGCGGGCTGGCTGGTCGGGGATGAGATCTGGCTGCCCTATTTCGGCACGGTGCAATGGGTCGACGACGCCGTCAGCTGGGCGATGATCCCGCTGACGCTGGTCTTGTCGGTGTTCCTGATGGTGCCGGTGGCGTCGGCGATGACCTCGATCTTTCTCGATGACGTGGCCCAGGCGGTCGAGGATCGCCACTACCCGCAAGTGGGCCAAGCGCGCCGCGTCGCCCTGTCCGAAGGTCTACAGGACACCTTTAGCTTTCTCGGTGTGCTGATCGTCGCCAACCTATTGGCGTTGATCCTGTATATCTTCCTCGCGCCGCTGGCGCCCTTCATCTTTTGGGGGCTCAACGGGTTCTTGCTGGGGCGGGAATATTTCACGCTGGCGGCCATGCGCCGGGTGGGCCGCGTCGGGGCCAAGGATTTGCGCCGCAAGCATATGGTGACGATCTGGGCGGCGGGGGTGCTGATGGCTGTGCCGCTGACCGTGCCCTTGGTGAACCTGCTGGTGCCGGTTCTGGGGGCCGCGACCTTTACCCATATCTTCCACCGCGTCACCCGCGCCTGAAGCGGGCAGGCCGGGGCCAATCGCGGCCCCGGTTTTCGCGTTATTCTTCGCCCTCGATGGGGGCCATGCGGTTCCACATCATGCGGTCCAAGTCCCGCACGGTGATCATCCCCGACAGGATCACACCCGCGACAATCGCCCAAAGCACCGCCGAAATCCCGGTGGTGATCCAGGCCTTTTTGCGCAGGTTGTGCACCTCGGGCGACCCGGCGTGCGTGCCGGGCACAACCTCGCCCACATCGCCTTGGGTTTTCAGCCGGATCGGGATCACGCACAGGAACGTCATGAACCAGATCACGGCGAACAGAACGATCCCCGAGGTGATGCCCATCAGACTTGCTCCAGCTCGATCAGGCAGCCGTTAAAGTCCTTGGGGTGCAGGAACAGCACGGGCTTGCCGTGTGCGCCGATCTTGGGCTCTCCGGTGCCCAGAACGCGCGCGCCCTGTTCCTTCAGCTTGTCACGCGCGACGATGATGTCGTCCACCTCGTAGCAGACATGGTGCATCCCGCCCGAGGGGTTCTTTTCCAGGAACGCGGTGATCGGAGAGTTGTCGCCCAAGGGGTAGAGCAGCTCGATCTTGGTGTTGGGCAGTTCGATGAACACCACGGTCACGCCGTGGTCGGGTTCGTCCTGCGGGGCGCCGACATTGGCCCCCAGCGTGTCGCGATATTGCGCGGCGGCGGCTTCGAGGTCGGGAACAGCGATAGCAACGTGGTTCAGGCGGCCGATCATGGCAGTCTCCTTTGTCCAATTTGCATCAGGTTATGGCGTCCTGCGCGCGTTCGGACAAGCCCGTGCGTCCTTTAACCGCTTGTTCACCACACACGGGCAATCTGAAGCGACTCGCACCCGGAGGGGATACCATGGATGATACCAAACCACTTGCCGCGCATTTGCGGCCAACCGCCGCCCGCCCGCTGCTGGGCCTGACCATTCTGGTGGTCGAGGACAGCCGCTTTAGCTGTGACGCCATGCGATTGCTGTGTCTGCGATCCGGCGCGCGCATTCGTCGGGCGGACTGTCTGAAATCGGCGCGGCGGCATTTGCGCGTTTATCGGCCTTCGGTCGTCATAATTGATCTGGGGCTGCCTGACGGCTCTGGGGCAGAGCTTATCTCTGAACTGACGGTGGCTTGCCCGCGCGTCGATGTGGTGCTGGGCACCAGCGGGGATAGCTTCTCCGAGGATGTGGCGCTGGCCGCCGGGGCGGATGGGTTCCTGGCAAAGCCGATCACCTCGGTTGCCACCTTCCAGAACGCGATTCTCTCGGCGTTGCCGGTGGAACGCCAGCCTTCGGGGCCGCGTCTGGTGAATGACGATCCGGTGACGCCCGATCCGGTGGCCTACCGCGACGACATGGCCCACGCGGCGGATGTGCTGGATGACAAGGAAAGCGATCGTGCGCTGTCCTACGTGACCCAGTTCCTGACCGGCGTGGCGCGCAGCGCGGGCGACGGTGTGCTGCAAAAGGCCGCCGAAGACCTGGCGGAAACCCGGCGAATGGGCCGTCCGGTGCAGTCGCATCTGGCGCGGCTGGCGGCGCTGGTGCAGGACCGCTTGGCCGACCGCGTGGCGATGTAGCTACAGCAGTAGCTTTGGGTCCGCGCCCAGATCGAGACCGGGAAAGACCGTGGCGGCGATGTCGGACCCATCCAACCCAAACAGCCCGCGCATGATCCACCCAAGGTGGGCGCGCAAATCGCGCGTCGGCATCAGGTCGCGGCGCTCGTACAGGTCGGCCTCGGCCAAGCCCGGCCACTGGCTGACCACTTGGCCACCGCGCACCGCGCCCCCGGCAAGGATCATCGCGCCCCCGGTGCCGTGGTCGGTGCCCTTGGTGCCGTTCAGGCGCACGGTGCGGCCAAACTCTGTCACGGCGACGACGGCGGTCTGGTCCCACGCGTCGCCAAGCCCGCCCTTCAAGGTCAGGATCGTCTGGCTGAGGGCGTCCAGCGACCGGGTCAGGCCGCGCGCTTGGTTCGCGTGGGTGTCCCAGCCGTTGATGGAAAAGCTCGCGATCCGCGCGTCCTCGCGCAGGCGCGCGGCGGCGAACTCGGCCATGCGGGTTTCCGCCCCTGATCCGCGCGCGGCCTTGGCATCGGCGCGCATCATCGACATCATCTCGGCCTGCGAGCCGGTAAAGGCAACCGGGTCGCCGTCGCTGTCCGCCAGATCAAAAGCTGTGGCCAGCGCGCGCGCCATCGCCGGATCGTCCTGCATCACCAGCTGTGCGAGGCGCAACGCCTGCGGTGACAGCGTCAGATCGGTATCAGGCGACCAGCGCGCCACCGGGGCAGGGCCATGCAGCACTGCCATGGCGTCATTGCCGATGGCATAGGCGGTATCCGCCCGCGCGCCACCCAGCAAGGGCAGCATCCGGTTCAGCCAGCCATCGCGGCCAAGCCCACCGGACATGTCGGAAATCCCGGCCTCCAGCCAGTCTTGTCCGTCGAAATGGCTGCGCTTGTCGCGGTAGGGCGTGGACACCGCGTGCACAAACCCCAGCTGCCCCGCCCGCCACAAAGGCTCCAGCGGAGCCAGCCCCGGATGCAGCGCGTAAAAGCCGCCAAGGTCCACCGCGCCCTCGGGCAGCGCGCCGCGCAACGCCGCATAGCCGGGGTCGCCATAGGGCATGACCGCCCCCAGCCCGTCCATCGCCCCGCGCAGGATCAACACGACCAGCCGCGCCTCGCCGGGGGCAGAGGCAAAGGCCACCGGCGTCACCAAGGGCGAGGCCGCCAGCGAACAGCCCATCGCCAGGCTTTGCGTCAGAAATCCACGTCTATCCATGTCTCACATCCTCTGGAACGCGGGCGAGGCCAGCACGAGGCCCACCCCGTCGGCGCGGCTTTCGGCGGCGCTGGCGGCAAAGCGCACCGCCTCGGGGGCATCCGGCCCCAGCGCGGTTTCGACAAAGTTGCGCGGGTCGGGCAGCGCCGGGGTGATCAGCTGCGGCACCGACACGGCCCATTGCAGACGGGCCGCGATGCCTTGGGGGGTGATCCATGCGCTGTCCTCTTCGGGCAGGCCGTCGGGGCCATCGGGCTGTTGCCAGATATGGCCCATCAGGCCCAGCGGATCGGCAAAGCGGATGCGAAACGGCCCCTCGCGCAGCGCGATCAGTGGCTCGGAAGGCACCGCCAGCGCGCGGCAGGCCGAGGTGATGAAATCAAACGGTTGCTTGACGTTCCCCCGCGCAGGCACCCACGCATCGGGGTGGCGCAAAAGCGCGCCGTAGACCGCCATCAGATCGCCGTCGCTGTCCAGCCACGCGCGTTCGATCGTGGCGATCAGCTCCACGGACGGAGTGTCCGAGACGAAATGCACCGCCAGTTTCCAAGCCATGTGCCGCGCCGTCGCCGGGTGCCGCGCAAGGTCGTCCAACACCTGGCGAATGTCCCGCAGCCCTGGTTTCGCGCCGCCATAGCTGCGCCCCAGCACCGTCTCGGCCCCCGGTTCGGCCAAGGCTTTTTTAAAGACGCGGCCCTTTTTGGCGTTGGCGGTCAGGCCGGTCAGCAACTCGGCCAGCTGGCGCACGTCGTCTTGGGTGTACGGCCCATCCGCGCCCATCGTGTGCAGTTCCAGCACCTCGCGGGCGAGGTTTTCGTTTATGCCAAAGCGCTTGTTCGGCTTTTTCAGCGCCCGCGCCGATCCCGGCCCGACCGAGCGTTCCTGATCAAGGTAATGCACCATCAGGGGGTGGGTGACCGCTTCGAACAGCAGGTCGGAAAACCGGCTCGCCAGATGCGGGCGCAGCGCGCTTTGCATATAGGGCGAGGTGCCCCGGCGGATCACGCCGCCCTTGCCCGTCGCGGTGAAATGATCGGCCCAAAAGAACGCCAGCCGCTCGCGCAGGGGCGTTTCGCTATGAATGCGCCGGGCGATATGGGACGCCATCCAGCGCCAGTGATCCTTGCGCGCGATCTTGTTCAGCTCGCGGTTTTGCGCGCGGGCCTCTTCGGCGGCGGGGGTGCCGCGCTGCTGGCGCAGGATCTTGGACAGGGCGTCCTTGGTCCGCATCCGCCCCATGAAGGTCTCAAAATCCTCGATGGGAAAGCGCTGGGCCATGGCGTCGGGCGCGCGCAAGCCATCCAGCATCGCATCCACGCCAGCGGGCGCGGCGATCATCGGCGAGCGGCCACAGCCGAACCGAATGTCGGCAATCACAGGGTCAAAACGCATCAAAGCCTCTTTGTCGTTAACCCTAATATAGGAAGTGCGCCGCGCCCTTGCACCGGCTTTTCCAGACCTTCGGCGGAACCGTGCCCGCCGTGCGTGCGTTGCCCCGACATAACACTGGAGAGAGCCATGACCGATATTTACAGCGCCATCAAAGCCGACCACGATCATCACCGCGACCTTCTGGCCCGGATCAAGGACACCTCTGGCGCGTCCGAGGACCGCAAAGAGGCCTGGGCCGAGTTCTACCACGATGTCAAAAGCCACGCCGCCGCCGAGGAAGAGACGTTTTATTCCAAGCTGATCTCCAAGACCTGGGGTCAGGACGCCGCGCGCCATTCGGTGCACGAGCACCAGCAGCTGGACGACCTGATGGAAGAGCTGAACGAGATGGACATGTCCTCGCCCGCGTGGCTGACCAAGTTCAAGACGTTGGAGCACGACTACCATCACCACATGGACGAGGAAGAGGACGAAGTCTTTACCCGCGCCCGCGAAGTGATCCCCGAGAGCGAAATTAATGGCTTTGGCGACCGGTTCCTCAAGCGCAAGAAAGAGGAAGAAGGGCTGATCGAGAAAAAGAAAGAGGACGCGCTAGAGGATTGATCGCGCTATTAAAAAGGTCAATGCTCCCTATCGAGTGTTGGCCTGCCTTAATAAAGGTTAACGTGCCTTAATAATCGTTAACAAAGTCGTGAAAAGCGACCATTCTCGTCAAAAGAGTGCCCCATTTGATCTGCAATCATGCGTTGCACACTCACTCAGAAAGGGCAGGGCATGGGCACTCAAGCAGCCTTGATGATGGTGGCAGCAATTGTTTCGGTATTGCTTCCATTGGTGGTGGTTAACTGTTGCGTTCATCGTCGGATGAAAAAGCGCAAATGTGAGGAATTCGTGAAACGCAGCCGGGAAGCCGGGCGTTTGGCCGTGGTATCGGTGACCGTCGCGGTCATGTGCACGGCGGTGTTTTACTGGGGGCCGACAACGTTGGCCCCGGATATGCTTCTCGGCATTCAGTGATCTGCGCCGCGGCGCGCACACTTGCGACATCCCGCGCCGCAGCTCAGTAAAAAGCCCCGCAACCGTTTGATCGGTGCGGGGCTTTGTTTTGTCCAGGCGTCAGGCGCTTAGTCCTGCGGAATCACCCGCAGCGACAGTTCCATCAGCTGATCCGACGCGGGCTCGGACGGGGCCTGCATCATCAGGTCCTCGGCGCGCTGGTTCATCGGGAACATGATGACTTCGCGGATGTTTTCCTGCTCGGCCAGCAGCATGACGATGCGGTCGATGCCCGCCGCGCAGCCACCGTGCGGCGGTGCGCCGTAGTGGAAGGCGTTGAACAGCGCGCCAAAGCGGTTCTTGACCTCGTCGGCACCGTAACCGGCCAGTTCGAACGCCTTGAGCATGACTTCGGGTTTGTGGTTGCGGATCGCGCCAGAGACCAGCTCGTAGCCGTTGCAGGCCAGATCGTACTGGTAGCCCTTGACCGCCAGCGGATCGCCGTTCAGCGCGTCCATCCCGCCCTGCGGCATGGAGAAGGGGTTGTGCTCAAAGTCGATCTTGCCGGATTCTTCGTCCTGCTCGTAGATCGGGAAGTCCACGATCCAAGCAAAGGCAAAGCGGTCCTTGTCGGTCAGGTTCAGTTCCGCGCCGATGACGTCACGGGCCTTGCCAGCGACACGTTCAAACGCCGCCGGTTTGCCGCCAAGGAAGAACGCCGCATCGCCGACGCCCAGACCCAGCTGCTGGCGGATCGCCTCGGTGCGCTCGGGGCCGATGTTCTTGGCCAGCGGACCCGCCGCTTCCATGCCGTCGCCCTGATCGCGCCAGAAGATATAGCCCATGCCCGGCAGACCCTCTTTCTGGGCGAACGCGTTCATGCGGTCACAGAACTTGCGGCTGCCACCGGTGGGCGCGGGGATCGCGCGGATCTGGGTGCCGTCCTGCTCGAGCAGCTTGGCAAAGATCGCGAAACCAGAGCCGCGGAAATGCTCGGACACGTCCTGCATCTCAATGGGGTTGCGCAGGTCGGGCTTGTCGGTGCCGTATTTCAGCGCCGCTTCTTTATAAGGGATCTGCGGCCACTCGTTCGGGGCGTCGACTTTCTTGCCGCCGCCGAATTCCTCAAAGATGCCCGCGATCACCGGAGAGATCGTGTCAAAGACGTCCTGCTGCTCGACAAAGGACATCTCCATGTCCAGCTGGTAGAAGTCGGTGGGCGAGCGGTCGGCGCGCGGGTCTTCATCGCGGAAGCAGGGCGCGATCTGGAAATACTTGTCGTAGCCCGACACCATGATCAGCTGCTTGAACTGCTGCGGGGCCTGCGGCAGCGCGTAGAACTTGCCCGGATGCAGACGGGACGGCACGAGGAAGTCGCGCGCGCCCTCAGGCGAGGATGCGGTGATGATCGGCGTCTGGTACTCGCGGAAGCCCTTGTCCCACATGCGGCGGCGCATCGAGGCGACAACGTCCGAGCGCATGGTCATGTTCTTCTGCATCGCTTCGCGGCGCAGGTCGAGGTAGCGGTATTTCAGGCGCGTCTCTTCGGGGTATTCCTGATCGCCGAAGACGATCAAGGGCAGCTCATCCGCCGCGCCCAGCACTTCGAGATCGCGGACGAACACTTCGACTTCGCCGGTGGGCAGCTTGGGGTTCACCAGCTCGGGGTCACGCGCCTTGACGTTGCCGTCGATGCGAATGCACCATTCGGAGCGCACTTTTTCCATCTCGGCGAACACCGGGCTGTCCGGGTCGCACAGCACCTGCGTCACGCCATAGTGGTCGCGCAGGTCGATGAACAGGATGCCGCCGTGATCCCGGATGCGGTGCACCCAGCCAGAAAGGCGGACGGTCTCGCCCACATTGTCTTTGGTCAGATCGGCGCAGGTATGGCTGCGAAAGGCGTGCATGGTCGGGATCCTTATGGAAAGGCTGAATAGGTCAGGGGCGGATACACCCGTCCGGGGGGCCAAAGTCAAGGGAAGGGGTGTCTTTTAGGCATATATCCCCCGCTTTCGCCGCCCTTGGCCCCTGATCCCGCGAAATCGGCGCGGTCAAACGGCGCAGGCGCAGGTGCAACCGCGGCGTATTAAATAACGGGCCAAACAGGGGTTGATCATGCCCGCGTCCTGTCTATAACCCACGACAATTTGCGAGCAGGGGCGTGAGTCTCTGCTTCGCTGCCCCCTGCCGCCTTGAAACGCCGCCAAACGAGGTCTGCCCATGCCCAAACGTACCGATATCAAATCCATCATGATCATTGGCGCAGGGCCGATTGTCATCGGGCAGGCGTGTGAATTCGACTACTCCGGCGCGCAGGCGTGTAAGGCGCTGCGCGAAGAGGGCTACCGCGTTATCCTCGTGAACTCGAACCCGGCCACGATCATGACCGATCCGGGGCTGGCGGATGCCACCTACATCGAGCCGATCACGCCCGAAGTGGTCGCCAAGATCATCGAGAAAGAGCGCCCCGACGCGCTGCTGCCGACGATGGGTGGCCAGACCGGCCTGAACACCTCGCTCGCGCTCGAAGAGATGGGCGTGCTTGAGAAATTCGGCGTCGAGATGATCGGCGCAAAGCGGGACGCCATTGAGATGGCCGAAGACCGCAAGCTCTTCCGCGAGGCGATGGACCGTCTTGGCCTTGAAAACCCCAAGGCGACCATCGTCACCGCGCCCAAGAACGAGGCGGGCAAGTTCGACCTTGAGGAAGGCGTGCAGACTGCGCTGGACGCTCTGGAGGAAATCGGCCTGCCGGCGATCATCCGCCCGGCGTTCACCCTTGGCGGCACCGGTGGCGGTGTGGCCTACAACCGCGAAGATTACATCCACTACTGCCGGTCTGGCATGGATGCCTCGCCGGTGGGGCAGATCCTCGTGGACGAGTCCCTGCTGGGTTGGAAAGAATACGAGATGGAAGTGGTGCGCGACAAAGCGGACAACGCCATCATCGTCTGTTCCATCGAAAACGTCGACCCGATGGGCGTGCACACCGGCGACTCGATCACCGTGGCCCCCGCGCTGACGCTGACCGACAAGGAATACCAGATCATGCGCACCGCCTCGATTGCGGTTCTGCGCGAGATCGGCGTGGAAACCGGCGGTTCCAACGTGCAGTGGGCGGTGAACCCGGAAAACGGCCGCATGGTCGTGATCGAGATGAACCCGCGCGTGTCGCGCTCTTCGGCGCTGGCGTCCAAGGCGACGGGCTTCCCCATCGCGAAAATCGCGGCCAAGCTGGCGGTGGGCTACACGCTGGACGAGCTGGACAACGACATCACCAAGGTGACCCCGGCGTCGTTTGAGCCGACCATCGACTATGTTGTCACCAAGATCCCCAAGTTCGCGTTCGAGAAATTCCCCGGCTCCGAGCCGTATCTCACCACCGCGATGAAATCCGTGGGCGAGGCGATGGCCATTGGCCGCACCATCCACGAATCCATGCAAAAGGCGCTGGCCTCGATGGAATCGGGTCTCACCGGCTTTGACGAGGTCGAAATCGAAGGCGCGCCCGACAAGGCCGCCGTCATCAAGGCCATCGGCCAGCAGACCCCCGACCGGATGCGCACCATCGCGCAGGCCATGCGTCACGGCCTGACCGACGACGAAATCCAGGGCGTCACCATGTTTGACCCGTGGTTCCTGGCCCGCATCCGCGAGATCGTCGAGGCCGAGGAAGGCGTGCGCGCCAACGGCCTGCCGCAGGACGCCGAAGGGATGCGCGCGCTCAAGATGATGGGCTTTACCGACGCGCGTCTGGCCAAGCTGACCGGCTTTAGCGAAAAGGATGTGCGCAAGCGGCGTCAGGCGCAGGGCGTCACCGCCGTCTTCAAGCGCATCGACACCTGCGCCGCCGAATTCGAAGCGCAGACCCCCTACATGTACTCGACCTACGAAGAGCCGATGATGGGCGAGGTCGAGTGCGAGGCGCGTCCCTCGGATCGTAAAAAGGTCGTCGTTCTGGGCGGTGGCCCGAACCGCATCGGTCAGGGCATCGAGTTCGACTACTGCTGCTGTCACGCCTGCTTCTCGCTGTCCGATCAGGGCTACGAGACGATCATGATCAACTGCAACCCGGAAACGGTGTCGACCGACTATGACACCTCGGACCGTTTGTACTTTGAGCCGCTGACGTTTGAGCACGTGATGGAAGTCCTGCGCGCGGAACAGGCCAACGGCACCCTGCACGGCGTGATCGTGCAGTTCGGCGGTCAGACCCCGCTGAAGCTGGCCAACGCCCTGGAAGCCGAAGGTATCCCGATCCTCGGCACCACCCCCGACGCCATCGACCTTGCCGAAGACCGCGAGCGGTTCCAGGCGCTGGTCAACCAGCTGGGCCTGAAACAGCCCAAGAACGGCATCGCCTCGACCGACGCGCAAGCGCTGGCCATCGCCGAGGAAATCGGCTTCCCGCTGGTGATCCGCCCGTCCTACGTGCTGGGGGGCCGCGCCATGGAAATCGTCCGCGATATGGCGCAGCTGGAACGCTACATCAAAGAGGCGGTGGTCGTGTCCGGCGACAGCCCCGTGCTGCTCGACAGCTACCTGTCTGGCGCGACCGAACTGGATGTGGATGCGCTCTGTGATGGCACGGACGTGCATGTGGCGGGCATCATGCAGCACATCGAAGAGGCGGGCGTCCACTCGGGCGACAGTGCCTGCTCGCTGCCGCCGTATTCGCTGTCCGACGACGTGATCGAGCGCATCAAGGAACAGACCGTCGCGCTGGCCAAGGCCTTGCATGTGGTTGGCCTGATGAACGTCCAGTTCGCAATCAAGAACGACGAGATCTACCTGATCGAGGTCAACCCGCGCGCCTCGCGCACCGTGCCGTTTGTCGCCAAGGCGACCGACAGCGCGATTGCCTCGATCGCCGCGCGCCTGATGGCGGGGGAAAAGCTGTCGGCCTTCCCGCTGCGTCCCGGCTACGAGACGACCGACGACTACGACACCGACATCCCGATGGCCGATCCGATGACGCTGGCCGATCCGAACATGCCGTGGTTCTCGGTGAAAGAGGCGGTTCTGCCCTTCGCCCGCTTCCCCGGTGTGGACACGATCCTTGGGCCGGAAATGCGCTCGACCGGCGAGGTCATGGGCTGGGACAAGAGCTTCCCGCGTGCCTTCCTCAAGGCGCAGATGGGCGCGGGCACGCATCTGCCCACCGAAGGCGCTGTGTTCTTTTCGATCAAGGACGAAGACAAGTCGCCCCAGATGATCGAAGCGGCGCAGGTTCTGTCGGACCTCGGGTTCAAGATCGTCGCCACCGGTGGCACCGCGTCCTTCCTTGGCGCGGCAGGGATCACCTGCGAAAAGGTCAAGAAGGTCTACGAAGGTCGCCCGAACATCGTTGACGTGATGAAGGACGGCGGCATCCAGCTGGTGTTCAACACCACCGAAGGCGCGGCCTCGGTCGAAGACTCGCGCGAGATCCGCTCGGTGGCCTTGTACGACAAGATCCCCTACTTCACGACCGCCGCCGGTGCCCACGCCGCCGCCCTGGCCGTGAAAGCCCGCGAAGAGGGTGAATTGGTGGTGAAGTCGCTGCAGGGGTGAGTTGACGTACCCGCGCCTTTGGCGCGGGCAAACTGTCCGGGGGACGGTTTGGTCAAATTACGGGCGGAGCCCCGACCAATCATATGGTGACTGTGATCGTGTTACTTCGATTCTTTCCGGTCGAGTCATCCCAAAGGATTCGGATATCCTCCTTTTCGTGTGACGATAGAACCACGGATGCCAAGATATCGACACTTTGTCCTGCTTCCATTCGGGGCATCGGAAACTTGTTGCTTATCCAGCTTTCTGAGAAAAAACTGTTTTCCGAGAGCACTTCAAGGCGAACATTTTTTGCCTCTGCCGGGCCTCGATTGAAAACTCTCAGTTTCCAATTGTGTTTTCCGGTATTGTGCAAGCGTGCGGAAACCTCAGTGCTGAGAGACGAGGCATGATCTCTTTGCTCTTTCGCGATAAGTAGCCTCACCAACTCAGTTTCTCGCAAGGTCAGTTTGCTTTGATCTTTTGCGGCTCTATAAGATGTCCACCAAGCCAAGATCGAAATCAGAATAGCAATCACTGAGGAGATACCAGTAACGACTTCCCAATTCATTTAAGCTTCCTGAATAACTTTTTGATGTCTTTCTGCATGTCTGACACGATCTCGTTTTTCATTTCCTCGATCGTGTTTTGGATTAGCTCGCCATTGGCTGCCATAATGTCATTGTAGGAAAAACGCTGCCCACAATCGCCACATGTATAGATTCGATCATCTTCGTCGAGGTTTTCGTCGAATGAAAAGGTCGTGTTGGCGCATGTCGGACATGCTGGCGAAAATTTTCGTCCGTAGTCTTTCTTCATCGGCTGAACTTCACACTCAATAGTCTATAACGTGAATATCGTACGGTGGGCAATCAGGGCTTGCAAGATCGGTGAGGTGGTGCCTTGGGCCGGGGCATATTCATTGAATCTTGACGTTGGTTGCCTTATATTCTGTCCATAAGCGCGCTTGAGGAGTGTCCCGAATGCCCGGTACAGCCAGTTTGTCCCAGATGGATCTGACCGCCCTGCAAGGGGAACGGGGCGAATTGCTGGCTGCCTTGAAAAAGGACACAAGCCGCGCACGCGAGCTGGTGGGGCGCATTGCGCGGCTGGACGCCTACATCGCGGCGCAGCTTGAACGCACGATCCAGACGGACGACACCGGCGCTCGGCGCAAAGCGGCGCACTAAAGCCAGCCCGTGACGGCGGGAAACCCTTCCCCCCTTTCACAACCCCAATCCCCTCTGCTAAACCACGCGCGACACCGCACAGGAGGCCGCGCATATGAAACCCGTTATTCTGACCATTCTCGATGGCTGGGGCCTGCGCGAAGACACCACCGCCAACGCCCCCGCGCTGGCCAACACGCCCACCATCGACCGCCTCATGGCCACTTGCCCCCATGCCACGCTGATCACCCACGGCCCCGACGTCGGCCTGCCGACCGGGCAGATGGGCAATTCCGAGGTGGGGCACACCAACATCGGCGCGGGCCGCGTTGTGGCCATGGACCTCGGGCAGATCGACCTGTCGATCGAGGATGGCTCCTTTAACGAAAACGCTGCGATCCTTGACTTTGCCAAGACGGTCAAGGCCGCGGGCGGGCGGGCGCATCTGACCGGGCTGACCTCGGACGGCGGCGTACACGCGCATGTGACGCATATGGTGGCAGCGGCAAAACTGCTGCAAGGCCAAGGCCTTGAGGTCGTCCTGCATGTCATCACCGATGGCCGCGACACCGATCCCAAATGCGCCGCCAATTACCTCAAAACCCTGAAATCCGAGCTGGACGGCGTGCAGATCGCCACCGTCACCGGGCGTTACTTTGCCATGGACCGCGACAACCGTTGGGAGCGAGTCGAGCAGGCCTACCGCGCCATGGTCGATGGCACCCCGGTTGCGGGCAGCTTTGACACCGCCGAAGCCGCGCTCGACGCCGCCTATGCGCGCGGCGAGACCGACGAATTTGTGCAGGCCTCGGTGATTGGCGACTACACTGGGATGAGCAAGGGCGACGGGTTGTTCTTTCTCAACTTCCGTGGCGACCGCGCGCGCGAAATCCTTTCCGCCATTGGCGACGACGATTTCGACGGCTTCGCGCGGGAGAAACCGCAGCTCAGCGCCCTTCTCGGGATGGTCGAATACTCGGACCGTCACAACACCTACATGACCACCGCCTTCCCCAAGCGCGAGATCGTCAACACGCTGGGCCATTGGGTCGCGCTAAAGGGCAAAAGCCAGTTCCGTCTGGCCGAGACCGAGAAATACCCGCACGTCACGTTCTTCCTCAACGGCGGTCAGGAAACGCCCGAGGACAACGAAGACCGCTTCATGCCGAAATCGCCCAAGGTCGCGACCTACGATCTGCAACCGGAAATGAGCGCCCCCGAGGTGACCGAGCAGTTCGTCAAGGCGATCGAGCATGGCTATGACCTGATCGTGGTGAACTTTGCCAACCCCGACATGGTCGGCCACACCGGCGATTTGGACGCCGCGATTGCCGCCTGCGAAGCGGTGGACAGCGGCCTCGGTAAGGTGCTGGAAGCGCTGGAAAAAACCGACGGTGCCATGCTGGTGATCGCCGATCACGGCAACTGCGAGACGATGGTCGACCCCGAAACCGGTGGGCCGCATACCGCGCATACGACGAACCTCGTGCCGTCGATCTTGTTCGGTGGGCCCAAAGGTGCCACGCTGCGCGACGGGCGTCTGGCCGATGTGGCCCCGACGCTGCTCGAACTGATGGGCCTCGACAAGCCCGCCGAGATGACAGGGGAGAGCCTGATCCAGTGAAGCGCCTCGCGCTGATCCTGACGCTGCTAAGCGCGCCCGCCGTTGCGCAGGACGCAGGCTTAGCTGCGCGCGATGCGGCAGAGGCCTTGGAGGCAGCGTCGATCCTGCTGGACACGGCAGAGGACAGCCGCGACCGGGTGGCGGCGCTGACCGATACGGTGCGCGCCTTCGAGGATGGCTTGGCCGCCATGCGCGATGGCCTACGCGATGCGGCGATCCGCGAAACCGAACTGACCCGCAAGCTGGCCGCGCAGGACGCCGAGGTGGCGCAGCTGCTGGGCGCTTTGTCGGCGCTGGGGTCGCGGGCCGAGCCGCAGACGTTGCTGCACCCGCAGGGGCCGCTGGGCACCGCCCGCTCGGGGATGCTGGTGGCGGCGGTCACGCCGGGGCTGGCGGCCAAGGCGGCGGCCCTACGATCCGATCTGGAGGAAGTCACCGCCCTGCGCGAGCTGCAACAGAGCGCGGCCAAGACGCTCGAGGACGGTCTGGCCGGGGTGCAGCGCGCCCGCACCGACCTGTCCCAGGCCATCGCCGACCGCACCGACCTGCCCAAACGCTTTACCGAAGACCCGATCCGCACGCAGATCCTGATCTCTGCCACAGAGACGCTCAACGGCTTTGCCTCTGGCCTGTCGCAGATCACCGAGAACGAGGTGGCCGAGGTCATGCCCCCCATCGAGGACCGCAAGGGCATCCTGCAACTGCCGGTGCGCGGGGTCATCATCCGCCAGGCCGGGCAGGCCGACGCCGCTGGGGTCACGCGCCCCGGCATCGTTATGGCGACTCGCCCCAGCGCTTTGGTCACCACGCCCACCGCCGCGACGATCCGCTACAACGGGCCGCTCTTGGATTATGGTCTCGTTAGCATTCTTGAGCCACAAGGCGACCTGCTGTTCGTGCTGGCGGGGCTGGATGCGGTGTTCGGCGAGATCGGCGATGTTTTGCCTGCGGGCAGCCCCGTGGGGCTTATGGGCGGCGATGGCGGAGATATTGTCTCACTGACAAGTGAAGGGGGTGGCGCTGGCCGCTCGGAAACGCTCTATATAGAAGTGAGAGAAGGCGGAACGCCCGTTGACCCACTGACGTGGTTCACAACCGAATAAGGGAAACCCGAGATGAAGAAATTCGTGATGGCCGCTTTGGGCGGCACGCTGGCTTCGGTGGTGGCAACCACGCAGTTTGTCGGCCCGTTGCTCGCGCAAGAGGATGAACGACAAGCCAGCGTCTACGAACAGCTTGACCTGTTCGGTGACATCTTTGAACGCATCCGCGCGCAATACGTCGAAGAAGTCGACGAGGGCGATCTGATCGAGGCGGCGATCAACGGCATGTTGACCTCGCTTGACCCGCACTCCAGCTATCTTGCGCCCGATGACGCCGCCGACATGCGCGTGCAGACTCGCGGCGAATTCGGCGGTCTGGGCATTGAGGTCACGCAGGAAGACGGCTTCGTCAAGGTTGTGTCCCCCATCGACGGCACCCCCGCCATGGAAGCAGGCGTCGAGGCGGGCGATTTCATCACCCACGTTGATGGCGAGTCGGTGCTGGGCCTGACGCTGGACGAGGCGGTGGACCTGATGCGCGGGCCGGTTGGCTCGGAAATCTCCATCACCATCGTGCGCGAAGGCGAGGAAGAGCCCTTTGACATCGAGATCATCCGCGACAAGATCAAGCTGACCGCCTCGCGCTCGCGTCTGGAAAGCGGCGCGGTGGTGCTGCGCGTGACCACCTTCAACGACCAGACCTACACGCAGATGGCCGAGGGCCTCGCCAAACAGGTCGAAGAGGCGGGCGGTCTGGACAACGTCAACGGCTTTATCCTCGATCTGCGCAACAACCCCGGCGGCCTGCTGACCCAGGCGATCCGCGTGTCGGATGCTTTCTTGGAAGAGGGTGAGATCGTCTCGACCCGTGGGCGCGATCCGGCGGACGGCGACCGCTACAACGCGACGCCCGGTGATCTGGCCATGGGCAAGCCCTTGGTGGTGCTGGTCAACGGCGGCTCGGCTTCGGCGTCGGAAATCGTCGCGGGCGCGTTGCAGGATCACCGCCGCGCCATCGTCATCGGCACGAAGTCCTTTGGCAAAGGCTCGGTCCAGACGGTCATGCCGCTGCGCGGCGACGGGGCCATGCGCCTGACCACCGCGCGCTATTACACGCCGTCGGGCCGTTCGATCCAGGCCTTGGGGGTGTCCCCCGACATCGTCGTGGAGCAGCCGCGCCGTGACCCGAACGCCGAGCAGGAGGAGGAAGAAACCAACATCTTCAGCCGCTCCGAAGCGGACCTGCGCGGGCGTCTGGACAACGACAGCCTGACCCCGGAAGAGATCGAACAGATCGAAGCCGACCGCGCCAAGGCCGAAGCCTCCGCCAAGCTGCGCGAAGAGGATTATCAACTGGCCTACGCGGTCGACATCCTCAAGGGGCTGTCCAAACTGGGCCCCAAGAACTAAGACAGCGAGGGCGGGGATGACCCCGCCCTTTTTCCGTCTGGGACCAACGACTTGAGTGAGACTATGACCCCCGAAGAGATCGCCAAGCTGCCCTATCGCAAGAACGTCGGCGTGATGTTGGTGAATGCCGCTGGCCATGCCTTTGTCGGCCAGCGCACCGACCGTCAGCCGCACGAGCCGCCCGCGTGGCAGATGCCCCAAGGCGGGATTGACAAGGGCGAAGACCCGCGCGCCGCCGCCCTGCGCGAGTTGCAAGAGGAAACCGGCGTGACCCCCGATCTGGTGACGGTCGAGGCGGAAACTGACGGCTGGATCGCCTATGATCTGCCGCACGACATCGTCCCGCGCATCTGGAAGGGGCGCTATCGTGGCCAAGAGCAAAAGTGGTTCCTGCTGCGCTTTCACGGCACCGACGATCAGGTGATCCTTGATGGCGACGATTTCCAAGAGTTCTCGGAGTGGCGCTGGCTGCCCGCCGACGAGGTCTTGGAGCAGATCGTCCCGTTCAAGCGCGAAGTCTACGAACAGGTCATCGCGGCCTTTCGGCCCCACCTGTGATGCGTTGGCTGGCGGCGGCTATGGCGTTATGCGCCTCGCCCGTCTGGGCCTTGTCCTGCCGCCCGCCGGACCCGGTGCAGGCCTTTATCAAGGCCGACCAAGACAGCGCAGAATGGGTGGTCGCCAAGGGGCAATTCCTTGTTTTCGAACGGGATTTACCCAAAGGCGCAGCGGTGATCCCCGGCACTTTCACCGGCCTCAGCCTGACGTCGCGCGGGTTCACTGAACCCTTTGATACCCCCGTTCAGATCGAGATCAGCTGCGCCGGACCGTGGTGCGGGGCCGTCCGCCCGGACGTGACCTACATCGCGTTCTTGCGCAAAGAGGACGCGAGCCACCGCGCCTTTGCCAAGCCATGCCCGGTCTGGCTGTTCACCAATCCGGGGCGCGAAGAAGAGCAGATGTTAACCGCCTGTTTGCGCGGCACCTGCCCCTAACGCAGTTTCTGCAACACGCTGAGCGAGGCGTAGCCATCCGGAACCAGCCCGCGCGCGCGCTGATAGGCCCGCAACGCTGCCAGCGAGTTCGGCCCCAGCCGCCCGTCCACGCCGCGCGTGTTGAACCCGGCGGCGGTCAGGCGGCGCTGCATTTCCTTGCGCTCGGAAAAGGTCAGGGCGCGGTCGTTCACCGGCCAGCTGCCGCGAATTTTCGGCCCGCCCATGATCCGGTCGGACAGGTGGCCCACCCCGATCACATAGGCGTCGGCGGCGTTGTAGCGTTCGATCGCGCGGAAGTTCTTGAACACCATAAAGGCCACGCCGCGATGCCCAGCAGGCAGCAGCAAGGACGCCGCGCCATAGTCGCGCACGGGCCGCCCGTCCATGTCCAAAACGCCCAGACGCGCCCATTGAGAGGGCATTTTCTGGATTTTCCGGCTCACCTGCGTGTAATCAAAGCCGCGCGGCAGTTGCACTTCGACGCCCCAAGGCATCCCGCGAATCCAGCCGCTTTTCTTGAGGTAATTGGCGGTCGAGGCCAGCGCGTCGGCGGGGTTCTCGCTCCAGATGTCGCGGCGACCGTCGCCGGTGAAATCCACCGCCAAGGCATTGAAAGAACTCGGCATAAACTGCGTGTGCCCCATGGCGCCGGCCCAGGAACCGCGCAGGTTTTCGGGGCTGGTGTGCCCACCTTGCAGGATTTTCAGCGCGGCGATCAACTCTCCTTCGAAAAAGCTGCGCCGCCGCCCGTCATAGGCCAAGGAGGCCATGGATTGGATCACCGGATCGCTGCCGCGATGGCTGCCGAAATTCGATTCCATCCCCCAGATCGCTAGAACGACCTCTTTGTCGACGCCATAATGCGCCTCGATCTGGTTCAAGAGCGCCCCGTGGGTGCGCAGCATCTCGCGCCCTTTCAGGACGCGATTGTCCGACGCCGCGCTGTCGAGGTAGTCCCAAATGGTTTTGGAAAACTCCGACTGGTTGCTGTCGCGGGCGACGACTTTTGGGTCGAAACGCACCCCGCGAAAGGCGGCGTCAAAGGTGCGCGCGTTGATCCCGGCGCGGGTCGCGCGGGGGCGGAAGTCCTTGATCCACTGATGAAAACCGGGGTCGTCGCCATGCACCGTTGCCACCGCCGACAGGCCCCTTGGCCGCAGGGCGGGGCGCAGGGACGCGTGCGGTGCGGCGCTGTCCAAAAAGGACAATTCAGCCGACACAGCGCGCGCAACCACGTCTTCGACCACCGGTCGCGCCTTGGGGCGGACCAGATCGGCAAACGCAGGAAGCCCGGCGCAAACCAGCGCCAAGCCGATGAGGATCGGACGTATCATGTTTCGATTCTGCTGCTCTTTGTTTTAACATCAGCCTAACGCGGCCAAAGATGCTGGCAAGGGTCAGCTTTGGTCTTTGCGGAAACTTGCCGCCCTGATCTGGTCGAGATAGGCGCGCAGCAGGGGGATACGCTCGGGGCGAAAGGACGTGCCGGTGCGTTCCATCGCGGACATGCGATCCAGACGGAAGGCTCTGAAATCGCTGCGTAAAACGCACCACGCCATCAGGCAATGGCTGTTCTCGAAGAACGAGATTTGCAGCGGTTTGACCTCGCGCGTGGTCTGCGCGCCGGACTTGTCGGTGTAGTCGAACCGGATCTGCGCCTCGTCCCAGCAGGCCTTGCGCAGCGCGCTGGAGTCGATCCCCGGCGCGGGCGGCGGGACAAAGCGGCGGGCGGACAGCACGGCATATTCCAGACGGTGCGCGGACCGCTCTGGCAGGCGGGCGCGCAGCTTGGTGAGGGCGGTGCGGGCGGCCTCGGCCAATGCGGGATCGCCGATCTGGGTGACTTCGCGCAGGCCCAGAACTAGCGCCTCCAGCTCTTCGTCGTCGAATTGCAGGGGCGGCAGGTGGGCATCCTCGATCAGCGTGTAGCCAAAGCCCGCCTCGCCGTCGATCACCGCCCCCAGCCCGCGCAAGGTGTCGATGTCGCGATACAGCGTGCGTTCCGAAACGCCGGTCTCAGCGGCGAGCGACGCAGCGGTCACCGGCCCGGCAGAGCGGCGCAGCGCAGTCATCAGTTGGAACAGGCGATGGGTGCGGGACATGATGCACGATCCTACACCATGCTGACAGAAACTGACAGGAGGGGCGGCTATCCAATTGTCAGACATTTAATTGTCAGACATTTGAACCCGCAGGAGCCCCCTTATGTTGACCCTTCTCACGTATCGCCCCGGTTATGGCGACCCCAGCCTGTCCCCCTTTTGCGTCAAGGCGATGATCCTGCTGGAGATGTCCGGCCAACCTTGGCAACCCGAGTGGTGCGCGCGCGGGGGCAAGGACAGCTACGGCAAACTGCCCGCCTTGCGGACGCCGGGTGGCCTCGTGCCCGATAGCAATTTCATCCTTCAGTGGCTGGAAGAGCAGGGGGCCGATCTGTTCCCCGGCCTTAACAATGCGCAGCGCGGGCAGGCCCATGCGATCATCCGTCTGGCCGAGGATAGCTTGCGGTTGGGGCTGATCCACGACCGCTGGCTGCGCGACGATTGCTGGCCGGTGATGTTGAAGACGGCTTTTGGCGGGATGCCCGCGCCCTTGCGGCTGATCATTCCGGGGCGGGTGCGGGACAACGTGCGCAAGCTGCTGACGATCCAAGGCATGGCCCGCTATAGCGAAGAAGACCGCCTGCGCTGCCTGCGCGCCGATCTGGACGCCCTGGCGGCGCAACTGGGGGACAGCGCGTGGCTGTTCGGCGATCAGCCCACGGCGGCGGATGCGGCGGTTTTCCCGGTGCTGAGTATGCTTGACCGTCTGCCCGCGGACACTCCCCTGCGCCGTCTGGTACGCGAGCAGAGCGCGCTGATGGCCTATACCCAGCGCGGGCGGGACCGGTTTTACCCGGCCCTTACTTTTGCCGCCGCTGCCGCGTGACCTTGCGCTTGGTCTTGGCGTCTTTCTTCTTGGCCTTGGCGGCTTTGCGCTGAGGCGAGGGGCCAGAGCGGGGCCGACCCGGACCACGGGGGCCACCGCGCCCCCGGCCAAAGCCGCGCCCACGCCCGCCGGTGCCACCTTTGAACGGCTCGCCTTCGAGTTCGAGCATCTGAAAGGCGATGCCACCCGTGACGGGCGCGGCTTCGGTCAGCTTGACCTTGGCCTGCATCCCCAGTGCGAGGATGCGCCCGGTATCGGCGCCCATGAGGGTGCCAGAGTCGCGGTCAAAGTGGAAGAATTCGTTCCCAAGGGTCGAGATCGGCACAAGGCCGTCCGCCCCGGTTTCGTCCAGCTTCACAAAGACGCCGAACTTGGCAATGCCAGAGATTTTGCCGGTGAACTCGGCCCCGATGCGATCGGACAGGAAGGCCGCCAGATAGCGGTCCGTCGTGTCACGCTCGGCCATCATGCTGCGGCGCTCGGTGTCGGAAATATGCTCGCCGGTTTGTTCCAGCGTTTCCATGTCTTCGGGTGTCAGGCCATCCTTGCCCCAGCCATGGGCGCTAATCAGCGCGCGGTGCACGATCAGGTCGCTATAGCGCCGGATGGGCGAGGTGAAATGCGCGTAATCCCGCAGCGCGAGGCCAAAATGCCCAAAGTTTTTAGGGCTATAGTAGGCCTGCGTCATCGACCGCAGGGTCGCCATGTTGATCAGCTCGTCGTCGGCGGTGCCCTGCGCTTCGGCCAGCAGCTTGTTCAGGTGGCGCGTTTGCAGCACCTGCCCCTTGGCCAGCGTCAGGCCCGCCGCAGCGGCGGTTTCGCGCAGCGAATCCAGCTTGTCCACGGGCGGTTCCTCGTGGACGCGGAACAGCAGCGGCGTGCGCTTGGCGATCAAGGTTTCGGCGGCGGCGACGTTGGCCAGCACCATGAACTCTTCGATCAGGCGGTGGGCGTCCATGCGCTCGGCGAAGTCGACGGACACAACCTTGCCCTCGTCGTTCAGCACGATCTTGCGCTCTGGCAGGTCCAGATCCAGCGGCTGGCGACGCTGGCGGGCGCTGCGCAGCGCCTCGTAGGCGGCATAAAGCGGCCGGATCACCGGATCGAGCAGCGGCCCGGTCTTGTCGTTGGGCTGGCCATCATAGGCGGCCTGCACCTCTTTGTAGTTCAGCGACGCGGGGGATCGCATGAGCCCACGCATAAAGGTCTGGCCCAGCTTGTTGCCCTCGGCGTCGATCTTCATCCGAACGGCGATACAGGCGCGCGGCACGCCTTCGTGCAGGGAGCACAGGTCGCCGGACAGCCGGTCGGGCAGCATCGGCACCACGCGGTCGGGAAAATAGGACGAGTTCCCGCGCTTGCGCGCCTCGCGGTCCAGTTTCGAACCGGGGCGCACGTAATGGGCCACGTCGGCAATCGCCACCCACAGCAGGAAGCCGCCTTTGTTGGCGGGGTCGGTGTCGGGCTCGGCAAAGACCGCGTCGTCGTGGTCGCGCGCATCGGCGGGGTCGATGGTCACAAGCGGGATGTCGCGCAGATCGGTGCGCCCGCTCAGGCCCGCCGGTTTTTGCGCGTCCGCTTCGGCCAGGACATCCTCGGGGAAGTTGTCGGGGATGCCGTGCTGGTGGATCGCAATCAGCGACACGGCGCGCGGTTCGGTCGGGTCGCCCAGACGGGTGACGATGCGCGCAAAGGGCAGGCCCATGCGGCCCTTGGGCCCGGCTTGTTCCGCCTCGACCAGCTCGCCGTCCTTGGCCCCGCCGGTGGCGTCCACCTTGACGATCCATTCCTTGTCGCTGCCCTTGTCGATGGGCACGATGCGCCCGCCTTCGGAGCCAGCGCGGTAGATGCCCACGACCTTTTGCGCGGTCTGACCGACGCGGCGGATCAGGCGCGCCTCGTAGTTGTGGTCGGCCTCGTGCACCACCTGCAGACGCGCCAGAATGCGGTCGCCTTCGCCCAAAGCGGGGTCCGAGGCGCGCGGGATCACCAGAACGATGGGCTCGACCCCTTCGCCGTGCCATTCCAAGGGGCGCGCGAACAGATCGCCGTTGTCGTCGGGGGCCTTGACTTGCAGCACGCTGACCGGGGGCAGGCGATCGGGGTCGCGGTAGGTCTTCTTGCGTTTCTCCAGATGGCCCTCGGCTTCGAGTTCCTTGAGCACACGCTTGAGATCAATGCGCGCGGCACCCTTGATGCCAAAGGCCTTGGCAATGTCACGCTTGGAGGTCAGCGTCGGGTTTTCAGAGATCCATTCGAGGATTTCGGGCTTGGTGGGCAATCTGTTCATACTTGCCACGTAGCACGGCCACAGGGGCGCGTCATGTGACATTCGATGGCAAAGCGACCTTGGGCGTTATTTCCCGCGCAAGGCGATCAGATCGGCGGCAGTGTCCACGTCTTGCAGGGTGTCGATCTGGGCAATGCGAGCGCCTTTGATGCTGTTTTGCGTGTCGACCAGCGCGTGTTCCGTGGACCAGCGGACGTTGTGGAACAGGGTCTTGGGCGGGGTGTTGCGTGTGCCCACCAGCCAGTAGCCGCCGTCAGGCGCGGGGCCGAACACTGCGTCGTGGTTCCCCAGCGCCCGGAACGCCCGCCAAATCGCCGCGCGGGTGACGCCGGGAATGTCCGCGCCGATCACGCAGACCGGGCCGGGAGGGGCGGCGCGCATAGCGCGGGCCATCCGCTGGCCGAGGTCGCCACTGCCCTGAGGGATGCGCGGCAGCGCAGGCCAGACGCGGCTGGTGACGGCGGTATCAGGGGCGACGGCCAGAACGACTTGCCAGCGCGGGTCTTGGATGCGCCTCAACAGCGAGGTGACCGCATGGCGGAACCACCACGCCGCCGCCACCTGGCCTATGTCGCGGCCAAGGCGGGTTTTCACCCGGCCCGGACGCGGTTCCTTGACCATGACGATCAGGGTGCGCGTCACAGGGCGCGTTCCATTTCCTGATGCGGCACGCCGCCGTCGTCGTAGACCGCGCCGATGGGGGTAAAGCCCAGCTTGGCGTAGAAACCCTGCGCGCGGACCTGTGCGCCAAGGACCACGCGCTTGGCCCCTTTGCTTGCGAAATACTCGATCCCGTAGCGCACCAGTTCCGCCCCGAGGCCGAGGCCCCGCGCGGTTTTCAGCACGCAAATCCGGCCAATCCGGCCTGCGTCCCCTTGGGGGATCAGGCGGGCGGTGGCGACGGGCTGGTCTTTGACGTGCTTGACCAGATGCACCGCAGAAGCGTCGAGGTCATCCCACTCGTCTGCCTCGGTAAAGCCTTGCTCTTCGATGAACACGGTCCGCCGCAGGGCAAAGCATTCTGCCGGGTCCGTCGCCACGCTGACCGTCATGCGAAGTAGTCCGACAGGATGCGGCTGTAGATGGCTTTGAGCTGGCTGATCTGGGCCACTTCGACGCGCTCGTCCACGGCGTGCATCGTCTTGCCCACAAGGCCGAATTCCACGACCGGGCAGTGATCCTTGACGAACCGCGCGTCCGAGGTGCCCCCCGTGGTGGACAGTTCGGGGGCGATGCCCGTCTCGGCCTTGACCGCGCCGGCGATCAGGTCAGACAGCGCGCCGGGCGGGGTCAGAAAGCTCTCGCCCGAGATCTTGATCTGCACATCGGTCGTGGTGCCGAACTCGGCGTCGATCTTGGCGGCCTCGGCGCGCAGCCAGTCCGACAGATCGGCCCCGGTGTGCGCGTCGTTAAAGCGGATGTTTACCGTGCCAGAGGTCTTGGCCGGGATCACGTTGGTCGCGGGGTTGCCGGTGTCGATGGTCACAACTGCCAGCGTCGAAGCGTCGAAATGCTCGGTCCCGCTGTCCAGCTCGTGCGAGGCAAGGCGGTCCATCAGCCGCGCGATGGCGGGCAACGGGTTGAGCGCGCGGTGCGGGTAGGCGGCGTGGCCCTGCTGGCCGCCCACAGTGAACCAAGCGGACAGCGACCCGCGCCGCCCGATCTTCATCATCTGGCCCATGTGGTCGGGCGAGGTCGGCTCGCCCACCAAACACACTGACATCTGCTCGCCCTCCGATTGCATCCAGTCGAGCAAAGCGACCGTGCCGTCCAGCGCGTCGGCCTCTTCGTCGCCGGTGATCGCCAGCACCACGGCGCCGTCGGGTGGGGTCTGGGTGACAAAGTCGATGGCGGCGGCGGCAAAGGCGGCCACGCCGGATTTCATGTCGGTGGTGCCGCGCCCGTACATAAAGCCGTCTTCGATCTCGGCCCCGAACGGATCGTGCTGCCAATCCTCAATCCGGCCGATCGGCACCACGTCCGTATGGCCGTTAAAGCCAAAGGTGCGCGCGTGCCCCTTGTCACCCCAGCGGGCGTAAAGGTTTGAAATCCCGCCGCGATCCACGCGGGTGCAGGCAAAGCCCGCGTCCGACAAAAGCTGTTCCAGCAGCACCAGCGCGCCGCCTTCTTCGGGCGTCACCGAAGGGCATTTCACCAGCTTGGCGGTCAAATCTACGGCGTCGATCATGGCTGTCCTCTTTGGTCCTGTGGCGCGGTTGGCCTAGGGCTATCCTGACATGCGAGTTTTGGCAAATGTGACGTGATTGCATCACGGTTAGGGCGAAAATAGGGCGTTCCCTAGGGTCAAGCATTAATAAAGCCTTAACGTTCCCCTCACGCGTGTGTTACCGCTTGGTCAATAAATAAAAATGCCGAGGCAGGCGAGCGTATCCAGTCACAGATTTCCCAAAGGCCAAGAGCGCGCAAAGCGTCTGGCCCTTTGAGCGTTGTCATGCCCCGCGCGAGCATTGAGGCATAGCATGGTCGCTCCTTCAGAGTTGGCAATCAATACCAGTGCGTCTGCGGTACAGATGGCCGAAGCGATTTTCGGCGATGGCGTGACGGTGGTCAGCGCCAGCTACACCGGGGCGGCCCAGTCTTCGGGGATCTACAGCGGCGGCTACAGCACCTCGCCTGGGGTGACCCCTGCGGACAGCGGGGTGATCCTGTCGACGGGGCAGGTGCAGGACTTTACCAACAGCGCAGGCACGGGCGGCGGGGGCGGCGGCGGCTGGTGGGGCTGGTGGCAGAACCAGAATTCGACCAACTCGAACCAGCAGACCAACACCTCGACCAACACCTCTGGCCCCGATGGCTTGGCGGATTTCGATCAGGCGGCGGGGGCGGACACCTTTGACGCCTCGTTCATCGACGTGGATTTCATCCCCACGGGCGACGTGATGACCATGCAGTTCGTGTTCGCCTCGGAGGAATACCCCGAGTACACGACCTCGCTGTATCAGGACTTTGTCGGCGTCTGGGTGAACGGCGTGCAGGTGGACGTGGGCTTTGGCGATGGCGACGTGGATCCCGGCAACCTCAACGAAGGCGCGAACGAGAACCTCTACGTCGACAACACCGCCGACCAGTACAACACCGAGATGGACGGCTTTACCGTCACCATGACGCTGACGATCCCGGTGGTGGCCGATCAGGTGAACTCTATCCGGATCGGCATCGCGGATG
The DNA here is from genome assembly GCF_900176475.1 of Tropicibacter naphthalenivorans. Lineage (GTDB taxonomy): Bacteria > Pseudomonadota > Alphaproteobacteria > Rhodobacterales > Rhodobacteraceae > Tropicibacter > Tropicibacter naphthalenivorans. Next base: position 835,217 of record NZ_FWXX01000001.1, on the reverse strand, counting down.
TGCTGGACGCCAACTACGACTCGAACCTGCTGATCGGCGCGAACACGGTGCAGACCACGATTGTCGCCATGCAGGACGAGATCAGCGTGAACCCCGTCGGCGCGCGGACCTTTGACGCGCTGGCGAACGATCTGAACGACACCGGCGGCGTGCTGACCATCACCCATATCAACGATGTGCCGGTGGTGGCGGGCGATACGGTGACGCTGACGACCGGGCAGGTGATTACGCTGAACCCCGATGGCACCATGAGCGTGCTGGGCGACGGCGACGAAGAGACGATCAACTACACCTACACGGTCCAGAGCAGCACCGGACAGACCGACGTGGGCGTGGTGACGGTGAACTCGGTGCCGTGTTTCGTGGCGGGGACGATGATCGACACGCCCGAAGGCACGTGCCCCGTGCACATGCTGGAGCCCGGCGATCTGGTGCTGACGCGCGACAACGGCCCGCAGCCGGTGCGCTGGATTGGCTCTCGGGTGGTTGAAGCCAAGGGCGACATGGCCCCGGTGCGCATCGCGGGCGGCGCGCTGGGCGATCACCGCACGATCATGGTCTCGCCGCAGCATCGCGTGCTGGTGCAGGACATCATGGCGCATCTGATGTTCGAGGAACCCGAGGTGCTGGCCTGCGCCAAGTATCTGGTCAACGGCCAGTCTATCCGCGTGGTCGAAGGCGGGCAGGTCGAATATGTCCACCTGCTGTTCGACCAACACGAGATCATCCGCGCCAATGGCCTCTTGTCCGAGAGCTTTCTGCCCGGGCCGCAGACGAGTTCGGTCTTTGAGCAACAGACGGTGGCGGAAATCACCCAGCTGTTCCCGCAACTGGACCCAGAGACCGGCAGCGGCTACGGTCCTCCTGCGCGGCGAATATTGAAAAAACACGAAGCAGCCGTCTTGCGCAGAGGTCAGGTGGCATGAGCTGGATTGCGATTTCCGGGCAAGGGCGGGCGTGGGTCTGCCCCGAAACCTTTGGCGCCACGGCGGCGCAGAGGGATGTCCTGATGCCGCGCGGGTCGATCCTGATCGAAACGCGGCTGTCGCCGGATGGTCGCCCGCAGACGCTGCTGTCGTATGAACGCTCGCACCCGTGGAAGGGCTCGATTTCGTTCCGCGCCGTGCCGGGGGGCGGGATTGTGCTGGTGATGAGTCAGGGCGAGGACGTGTTTCACACCGTCTTGCAGCACGCGCATGACGCGCGGACAGACGTGCTGCGCGTGACCTTTTCGTGGGACAGCGAGGCGCGCTTTGGCCGGATCGCGGTGGAGCGCCCCGAAAGCGATACGGTGGTGATGCAGGACACGCCCGCGCCGCCGCCGATGCTGCTGGAGGACATCTATACCCTGACGCGCCGCCCGCAACTGTGCGAGATGGACGACGACGTGGTGTTCTTTGCCGTGTCCGACGAGATCGAGCCGGTGGGGCCGATGCCGTCGCTGGTAACCCAGGTTCCGGTGCTGACGCCGCGCGGCTACCGCCCTGTGAGCGATCTGAAATGCGGCGACACGGTGATGACCCGCGAAAGCGGCGTGGTGCCGGTGCTGGCGCGCGTGGAACGGCGGGTGCCGGCGCTGGGCTCTTTCCAGCCGGTGCGGCTGCGTGCGCCGTACTTTGGCCTGCGCCACGATCTGGTGGTCGCGCCGCACCAGCGGCTGGTGATCGGCGGGTCCGAGGTCGAGTATATCTTTGGCCGCGAAGAGGTGTTGATCCCGGCGCTGAGTTTGGTCAACGGGTTCGCCGCGGTCTACGAGGAAGGCGTGCGCATGGTGCGCTATCACCAGCTGGTGCTGCCGGGGCATGAGCCGCTGATTTCTGCCTCGTCCGAGTTGGAGAGCCTCTACGTGGGCCGGTTGCGCCGCCGCAGGGACGAGCTGGCCAAGACGCTGCTGGGGGCTGTGCCGCGCAACCTCATGCCGGAACACGCGCGGGCGGGGCTCAAGGTCTTGCGGCCCTTCGAGGCGATCACCCTGGCCGAGGCGCGCGCCGCCTGACGGACACACGCGGCCTGCGGGTGACGCAAGGGGAGTTATCCTCTTATGGTTAATATATAATCCTAAAGGATAGGACGCCCCCCAAAGGGCTATTCTTGACCTATGTTCTGTGTCAGAGGCAAACCCTGAAACGGCGAAAAGCAGGCGGGGCGCGGAATGAAGCAGGTATGGCTGTATTTGACACTGGTGCTGGCGTTGCTGACGGCCGGCGGACAGGCCATGGCCCAAGCGCTGACCTTTGCCACGGTCGAGCGGCCGCCGTTTTCCATGGGGCGCGAGGACCAGACCGGCTTTAGCATCGACCTGATGCGTGCGGTGTCCGACCAACTGGGGCGCGAGGTGCGCTTTGTGACCGTGGACAGCTTTGGCGAGATGCTGGGGCAGGTCGAAAGCGGCGCGGTGGATGGCGCCATTGCCAATATCTCGATCACGGCGGCGCGCGAAGCAGTCATGGACTTTACCCTGCCGGTCTTTGAAAGCGGGCTGCAAATCATGGTGGATGGCGGGGATCGCCTGCCGCTGTGGCGGCAAATCCTGACGTGGCAAGTCGCGGCCTACCTGGCGCTGGCGCTGGTGGCGCTGTGGGGGATCGGGATGCTGATGTGGGTGTTCGAACGCCGCAAGCAGCCCTATTTTGACCGCCCCGCGCGCGAGGCTGTCTTTCCGGCCTTTTGGTGGGCGCTGAACCTGATCGTCAACGGCGGCTTTGAAGAGCGTCAGCCGCGCTCTGTGCCGGGGCGGATCATGGCGACGGGGATGGTCTTTGGCAGTTTGTTCGTGGTCTCGCTGTTCGTGGCGCAGATCACGGCGGCAATGACGGTGAATGCGCTGACCTCGTCGGTGACGGGCCTGAACGATCTGGACACGCGCCGCGTTGGCACGGTGGCGGGATCGACCGCCTCGGCGTTTCTGAGCGCGCGCTCGGTCGAGCATCACACCTACGCGGGCCTGTCGGACCTGCTGGAGGCGTTTGAAACGGGGATGATCAATGCTGTGGTCTTTGACGCGCCGATCCTGCGGTATTACCTGTCGCACGAGCCGGCGTCCGACGCCTACCTGGTCGAGACGGTGTTCCGCGCCGAAGACTATGGCATCGCCCTGCCCTCGGGGAGCGCGCTGCGTGAGCCGCTGAACCAAGCGCTGCTGACCCTGCGCGAGAATGGCAGCTACGCGGCGCTGGTGACGAACTGGTTTGGCGATTGATCCGCGCCCCTGCTGATCCGCGTTCCTGTGTATCCAAAGGGGGCGTGATCCAAAGGAGCGCTACCGCGCGCTTTTATTCCCAAAGCCGAGAGGCGACGTGTCCCGCCAGCGTGGCGCTTAGTCGTGGAACGGCGTCACCTGCGCCACGATCACCGAGTTTTCCTCGAGCGCGCGGGCCATCAGCTCGCGTTCGTCGTCTTCGATCTCGTGGCCTTGGGCCAGCCGTTCGTCCAGCGTGCCATAGCCGGTCACGTCCAGCGGCGCCATGTCGGCCTGCTTGAGGATCGCGACGGTCTCGCGCACGGCTTCGGCCTCGTCTACGCCGGAGGCATAGCACATCAGGGCCGCGCCCGTTGCGTTCTTGGGCAGGCCATCGCCGGACTTGCGGCCGACCTCGACCAAAAGGGTGAAAACCTGCTGTGTGCGCGTCTTTTTTGTCATGTCAGCGCAATGCAGCGCGGCGCGGCAAATGTCAATTGTGGCAAGACCACGGAGCGCTCGGTTCATAAAGGTTAGTAAAGCCCCAAAGCTGCCATACTGCCGCCCCTCCGCATCGGTAAGAGCTTACGTAGCGTAGGTTTTGCAGGTGAGTCAGGGTCGACGATGGATTTTCCGGTACAATATCAGACGCTGAATGCGGCTCTGATCCCGGACACCTTGCTGTCGGCGGACTACAACCTGTTTTTCTCCTCCCTCGATCCCGTCAGTGCCCTGAGCACTCTGACCGACGACACCGGCCTGCTGTATGTGGGCGAGCAGATGGTGATGGATGGCCGCAACGTCGAGATCCTCGGGTCGGGGACCGCGCAGCCGGGCATACAGATCCTGTCCTTGGTGGTGCCGACGGGCACGGCGGTGGACGTGGTCTATATGCGCGATCTGGATACGGGCGAGCTGATCCTGTCTTATCCCGACTCGCCGCCGAACATTCTGTCGGCGATTGCGCTGGTGCTGACCATCGACGAGGTCGGCTACAACATGAACACCGCCGCGCCGGTGTGTTTCTGCAAAGGCACGCGGATCGCCACCCCAAAGGGCGAAGTGCCGGTGGAAAAGCTGGAAAAGGGCGACGTGGTTCTGGATTACAGCGGCAATCCCGTGGTCATCGAGGCCGCCACCGAGACGCATTTCGACACCCCGCCGCCGGATTGGGCGCCCATCGTGATCGAGGCGGGGGCCTTTGGTGATGGGCTGCCGAAACGGCGGCTCAAGGTGTCGCCGCAGCACCGTTTGTGCCTGCCGGGGACGGACCCGTCCTCGGGCGAGGCGCTGCTGGGGCCAGCCAAGGCGTTTACCAAGCTCAAAAGGGTGCGTCAGCGCCAAAAGCCCCAGCCGGTGACCTATCACCACCTTGTGACCGAGCGGCATGTATTGTTGCGGGCCGAAGGCGTCCCGGCGGAGTCGATGCTGCTCGCCGATCACAGCCTGATGAACCTGCCCCGGACCAAGGTGCAGCGGCTGGCCAATGCCTTGCGCTGTTCGGTGCCAGAGCTGTCGCGGCATGGGGCGGCGAGGCCGTGCGGGCGCATTCTGAGCACGCAGGACACGCGCAAAATGGTCGATGCCTGGGCCGTGCAGGTGTCATTAGGCGTCACGCGCGCGTGGCCAGAGCCGAGGCCGCCGCGCCTGCGGTTGGCGCAATAGGGTCAGCCCTTGAGCTGGCGGTAGACCCAGATCAGCAGGCTGGCCCCGGCGGTGCCGACGACGAACTGCGGCAACCACGCGTCCTGCGCGTAAATCCCGGCGCGGCCCAGCAGAAAGTTCAGCACCACGGCCCCGACGATGCCCAGGATAATGTTGGTCAAAAGGCCGGTGTCGGCCTTCATGATCTTGGACGCGATCCACCCGGCCAAACCGCCCACGATGATCGACGCGAAAAATCCCAGTCCCATGGTTCCCTCCGTTTGCAAAGGTTAACGCCCGCCCGTCGCGCAGGTTCCCGCACCGACAAGAAAAAACCCGAACCAAGCCAAGGCTTGATCCGGGTTTAATCCGAGCTTTCTCAGAAGTGCTAAGACCGAGAAGGGCGGGATGTTAGTCGCGCAGCAGCTCGTTGATGCCGGTCTTGGAGCGGGTCTTTTCGTCGACGCGCTTGACGATCACGGCGCAGTACAGGTTGATGCCGTTCTTGGACGGCATGGAGCCTGCGACCACAACCGAGTAGGGCGGCACTTCGCCGTACATGACTTCGCCGGTCTCGCGGTCGACGATCTTGGTCGACTGGCCGATGAACACGCCCATGCCAAGGACGGACCCTTCGCGGACGATGCAGCCTTCGACGACTTCAGAGCGCGCGCCGATAAAGCAGTTGTCCTCGATGATGGTCGGGCCAGCCTGCATGGGTTCCAGAACGCCGCCGATGCCGACGCCGCCGGACAGGTGCACGTTCTTGCCGATCTGCGCGCAAGAGCCAACGGTCGCCCAGGTGTCAACCATCGTGCCTTCGTCGACATAGGCGCCGAGGTTCACAAAGGACGGCATCAGGACGACGCCGGGCGCGATGTAGGCCGATTTGCGCACAACGCAGTTCGGCACGGCGCGGAAGCCTGCGGATTTCCATTCGCTTTCGCCCCAGCCCTTGAACTTGGAGTCGACCTTGTCCCACCAGCCTGCGCCCTGCGGACCATTGTCGTGCACTTCCATGTCCTTGATGCGGAAGCCCAGCAGAACGGCCTTTTTCGCCCACTGGTTCACGTGCCACTCGCCGCTTTCCAGCTTTTCGGCCACGCGCAGCTTGCCGCTGTCGAGCGCGTTCAGCGTGTCTTCGATGGCTTCGCGGGTTTCACCGCCGGTGGTCGGGGTGATGGTGTCGCGGGCTTCCCACGCGGATTCGATGGCTGCTTCGAGCTGAGCGTTGGACATGGTTGTCTCCCTCGGAATGATTTTTGCTGTCATAGCGCCAAGAGGCCCGTGCGACAATCGCAGAAAACGGATGTTTATTGTCAGGAACCGGCCAAAGGATCGGGCGCGGGGTTTGCGCCGCAAATCAGAACGGCGACTTTCTCGCCCGGTTCGGGTTTGTAAGCGCCCCATTGCAAGGCCGCGAGCGCGCAGGCCCCGGCGGGTTCCACGAGGATGCGATGCGCCTGCCAAAGCGCCTTTTGCGCCTCGATGATCGCGCCGTCAGGGACTTCGACAGATGGAATGCCCTGCGCAGAGGCCAGATCGTAGCAAATCTGCCCGATCTTGCGCGCGCCCAAAGCGTTGGCCGCGACCCCCGACACTGGCACGTCGACCGGCCCGCCCTTGTCCAAGGCGCTGCGCAGCGCGTTGCAGGTCATGGGTTCCACCGCGACGATTTTGCGCGCGCTGCCCGTGGCTTGCGCCCACGCGAGCGCGCCCCCGATCAGCCCGCCGCCGCCCACGGCGATCAGGACGGTGTCCGCCTCTAGCCCTTGGGTTTCCCATTCGCGCAGGCAGGTGCCTTGGCCCGCGACGGTCAGCGGCGCGTCATAGGCGTGGACCTGCATCGCGCCGCGCTCTGCCTCGTACCGCTCTGCCATGGCCAAGGCGTCGGCGTATTCGCCCGGCACCACGGTCAGGTCCGCCCCGGTGCGTTCGATCAGCGCGATCTTGGACGGGCCCGCGATCTCGGGGACAAAGATTTGCGCCTTGTGGCCCAAGGTCCGCGCAGCATAGGCCACCGCCGCGCCGTGATTGCCCCCCGAGGCCGCGACAACGCCGCCTTCGGGCACGTCGGACGCGATCAACGTGTTGAACGCCCCGCGCGCCTTGAAACTGGCGGTGTGCTGCATGTGCTCCAGCTTTAGCTCGACCTCGGCGTCCCACAGCGCGCCCGTGCGCATCACCGGCGTGACGACCGTATGCCCATCAATCCGGCGCGCGGCCCTGTCAATTTCAGCTTTCCAATCCATGTCTTGCCCTGTCCGCTGGTGGTTTCCCAGCGGACGCTATAGGTCTTGGGCAACACCAACAAGGAGTGGTCCGTGACCGAAGATCGCCGCAATCCCCTTCGTGATGCCCATCTGGACATCGACACCGCGTCCCATGTGCCGGACACGCCGCAGACGCGATCCCCCACCTACCGGCTGGCCTTTGCCGACGAGGCGTTCCTGTGCCAGGACGCGCTGCGCCCGGTGCGCTTGCAGCTGGAGCTGCTCAAGGTCGACATGCTGCTGAACGAGCAGGGGATCGAGTCCACCATCGTGCTGTTCGGCGGCGCGCGCATCCCCTCGCCGGAAAACAAGGACAAGGCCCGCACCCAGTCGCTGGCCGATCTGTCGCATTTCTACGAAGAGGCGCGGCTGTTTTCCCGGTTGATGACCCGCAAGGCGCTGGAAGCCAAAAACAAAGAGTATGTCGTCGTGACCGGCGGCGGCCCCGGTGTGATGGAGGCAGGCAACCTTGGCGCGCAAGAAGAAGGCGGCGTCAGCATTGGTCTGAACATCGTGCTGCCGCATGAGCAAGCGCCGAACCCCTATGTGACGCCGCATCTGGCGTTCAACTTCCACTATTTCGCGATCCGCAAGATGCACTTCTTGATGCGCGCGCGGGCGATCTGCGTGTTCCCCGGCGGCTTTGGCACGCTCGATGAGTTGTTCGAGGCGCTGACCCTGATCCAGACGGGCCGCATGGCGCGGGTGCCGGTGATCCTGTTTGGACGCAAGTTCTGGGAGGGCATCATCAACTGGGACGTGCTGCAAGACGCGGGCACCATCAGCCCCGAAGACCTGAACCTGTTCCGTTTCGTGGAAACCGCCGCAGAGGCCGCCGAGATCGTCGAGAACTGGGAACCCGCCCCGGCGCGCAGCGACATTCCGGGGCGCTAAGCGTTACTGGCCTCGGGCGGCTTCGGTCGCCTGAGCGCCCTCGACCCAGCGCGAGATGACCGCGCGGGCGGCGGCTTCGTCGCGGCTTTCGATGGCGGCGCGCAAGTCCTTGATCGCGGTGGCGATTTCAAACTCGGACAGCGCCTTTTCCTGCGCGCGCAGGATTTTCTGGTGCGGCGTGGTCAGCATGTCGGAAGAGATCAGCAGCTCTTCGTGCAGCTTTTCGCCGGGGCGCAGGCCGGTCACCTGAATTTCGATGTCGCCCTCGGGGTTTTCCTCGTCCCGGACGCTGAATCCCGCGCCTTCGATCATCTGGCGGGCGAGCTTGGCGATGGGCACAGGCTCGCCCATGTCCAGCACGAACACGTCCCCGCCGCGCGCAAACGACCCCGCCAGCAGCACCAGCCGTGCCGCCTCGGAGATGGTCATAAAGTAGCGCGTGACGTTGGGATCGGTCAGGGTGACCGGGCCGCCGCGGGCAATCTGTTCCTCGAACAGCGGAATGACCGAGCCGCTGGAGCCCAGCACATTGCCAAAGCGGACCATGGAATAGCGGGTGCCGGTCGAGCGCGCCGCGAGGTCCTGAACCACCAGTTCGGCAAGACGCTTGGACGCGCCCATGACGTTGGTGGGGCGCACGGCCTTGTCCGTCGACACAAGGATAAAGCGCTCGACCCCGGCATCGCGCGCCGCTTCGGCCAGCAGTTTGGTGCCAAGGACGTTGTTCGACAGGCCCGCCAGAGCGTTCGCCTCGACCATCGGCAGATGCTTGTAGGCGGCGGCGTGCAGCACCACGTCGATGCGGTTCTCGGTCATGACGGACCGCATCAGGCGGTCATCCATCACCGAGCCCAGCACCGGGATCACCGGCATATCCGCGCCCAGATCGCGCAGTTCCTTGTCGATGTTGTACAGCGCCAGTTCCGAGTGATCGACCAGCACCACGGTTTCGGGCGCGCAGGCGATCAGCTGGCGGCACAGTTCCGACCCGATCGAGCCGCCCGCGCCGCTGACCAGAATGCGCCGCCCGGCGTAGGCGTCGGTCACGCCCGGCAGTTCCTTTTCCAGCTGGGTGCGGCCCAGCAGATCCTGGATCGAAACAGGCGTCACCTGTTGGCGCAGCTCGCCCTGTCCGACCAGTTGCGCGAAAGAGGGCAGCGAGTGCACCTCGCACCCCAGACCGCGCAGCCGATAGGCGATCCGCGCCAAGGCGGGGCGGCTGATCGACGGCATGGCCAGCACCACGCGGTCGATCTTTTTCTCCTCGACGAGGGTCTGGAGCTGCGAGGCGGCATAGACCCGCAGGCCAGAGATGTTCAGCCCGTGCAGGGTGGGGTTGTCGTCGACAAAGGCGACCGGCTGGATGCCGTTGCCATGGCGCAGCGCGGCGGCCAGCTGTTGCCCGGTCAGGCCCGCGCCGTAGATCATCACGCGCACCCGGTCGCTGCCGCTGCGGTAGATGTGGGCGATCACTTCGCGCAGGGCCAGCCGCCAGCTGACCGACACCACCGACAGCATAGAGCCGAACAGCACATAAAGCCCGACCGGACGGCCCAGCCCCAGCAGCCGGTCGGCGGTCAGCCCGATCCCCCCCAGCGCCGCGGCGTAAATGGCGGTGCGTACCACGCCCTGCATCTCGTAGCCGTTCAGGCGACTGCGCGTCAGACCCAGCCGCCAGCCCAGCACGGCGCCACAGACCGCAAGGATGCCAATCACCGGAAGGAAAGCTGTGACGGTCGCCTGATCGGCGGTCAATTCCGCCCGCAGCGCAATGGCCATAAGCATCGCCAGCGGGATCATCGCCATATCGATCAGAGTAAAAATCGCTTGTTTTTGTGACCGGCTGAGGACGGTCACCAACTTGTAGAACATGCGTTTTCTTTCTTTGACACGGCGGGATAGCCCCTCGCGCGTGCCGGGTCTTTTGAGTGTGCCAGCAGCGCCCCCAAGGCGCGCCGGTCAGGCCAGTCCGGCCCTAAACCAGACAGACTTTATTTTCCTTAACGGATCGTTAACAGGCAAGGAGGTTTTCACGCAATGCGGGTATCTGGCGGTTTCTCGCGCCAAATGCCGCCGATACGGGCGAAACTTGTGCTGTGAGGCGCGTTTCGCAGGGGCGCTTGTGCATTTGTCCACGAGAATCGCCCTTTCTAATGCCGCCATGCTGCGGTATGCAGCGCGCCTATCGGGCAGGCAGGGGTCTGTCCGGTTTTGCGAACCGATAGGAGGGCCAAATGGGCTACAAGGTCGTCGTCGTAGGCGCCACGGGCAACGTGGGCCGCGAAATGCTGAACATCCTCGCAGAGCGGGCATTCCCCGTAGACGAGATTGCTGCACTGGCATCGCGCCGGTCTCTGGGAACAGAGGTCAGCTTTGGCGACAAGACATTGAAAACCCAGGATCTGGCCACGTTCGATTTCACCGGCTGGGACATGGCGCTGTTTGCTGTCGGTTCCGAGGCGACCAAAGAGTACGCCCCCAAGGCCGCCTCGCAGGGCTGCGTCGTGATCGACAACTCTTCGCTGTACCGCTACGACCCGGACGTGCCGCTGATCGTTCCCGAAGTGAACGCCGACGCCATCGTGGGCTACACGAAAAAGAACATCATCGCGAACCCCAACTGCTCGACCGCGCAGATGGTTGTGGCGCTCAAGCCGCTGCATGACCGCGCCCGCATCAAGCGCGTTGTGGTGTCGACCTACCAGTCGGTGTCCGGCTCGGGCAAGGACGCGATCGACGAGCTGTGGGACCAGACCAAGGCCCATTACAACCCGACCGACGACTACCAGCGCAAGGTCTACCCCAAGGACATCGCGTTCAACGTGATCCCGCACATCGACGTCTTCCTCGACGACGGTTCCACCAAGGAAGAGTGGAAGATGGTCGCCGAAACCAAGAAGATCGTCGACCCGTCGATCAAGCTGACCGCGACCTGTGTGCGCGTGCCGGTGTTCGTGGGCCACTCCGAAGCGATCAACATCGAGTTCGAAGAGTTCCTTGACGAAGACGAGGCGCGCGACATCCTGCGCGAGGCACCGGGCCTGATGGTGATCGACAAGCGCGAGGACGGCGGCTACGTCACCCCCAAGGAATGCGTCGGCGATTTCGCCACCTTCATCAGCCGCATCCGTCAGGATTCGACCATCGAGAATGGCCTGAACCTGTGGTGCGTGTCCGACAACCTGCGCAAGGGCGCGGCCCTGAACGCCGTGCAGATTGCCGAGGTTCTGGGGCAGAAGTGCCTGCAAAAGGGCTGATTCTTCGCCTTTGAGAGTCGAAAAGGCCGGTGCGCAGGGGACTGCCACCGGCCTTTTTCTATGCTTTCGGATAGGTGGGCTGCGCTTTCGGGGGCTTGGTCTATGCGGCGGCGCGCTAGGGCCGGGGCGCATTTTCTGTTAAATTGTTCCTATCAGATCGGCGTTGACGCCAGAACGGTTTACACCGACAGGCCTTGGAAGGGCCGCTCCGCCACTCTGATCTTTGCTCACAGCCGTTAGTGCTGCGGCCCGCCGGATCTCTCTCTCATCTCTCTCATATCTCCGGTGGACCGCGGCAGTTCGGGGCCTAGCCCGCCTGATCGCTGGCGCGCGGCCGTGATGGAAGCACGTCCCATTCGGCCAGGCGCGCCGCGCGGTCCACGCGTTTCGCCATCAGCCGCTCGGCCAACTGCCGATGCGCGCGCCCCGGAAACAAGCCAAAGCGCTGGGTCAACGCGCGATCATCCTGCCCCAGGGCGGCCAGATCGCACAGCGGCAGCTTTTCAGGATGGGACAGTAAGACCAGCGTCCCGGCGTCGTCGCGCAGAACGAAGCCCTTGACCATCAACCGGCCCTGCAATTCCTGCCAACTGCGGGCGCTCTCGAACTCGGAGGACAGCGCGGGCGGCACCGCCGTGGGGGCGTGCAGTACAAGTTCCAGCGCGCGCTGCATCACCGCGTCGACCGATTCGCCCCGGTGATCCGCAAGACGCCGACTCGCGTCCCAAAGGGCGCGCGGCAGTCTGACTGTGACAACAACTTCATCCATGGCGGCAGCTTGGCGCACGGGTGGTTAAGGCTCGGTTACGCTTTCGCTTAAAAGCTGAGACGCATAGGCCGCACTTTCGCCCAACTTCTCGGCGACGCTTTCAGCACAGGTAAGGAGCACCGTCATGCGACATTATTCCGATACACAGGCCGCTTGGCCCACCACCCAACCCGCGCTGGACAGCGAGACGCGCTCGCTGCTGCGCCTGTTCCTCGCGCCGATCTTGGAAACTGCGAACAATTGGAACGATATTTCCAGCGGTCTGGCCGCCAAGGGGTATCGTCTGGGGTTCCGCGACGGGCACATGGTGATCCTGACCACCGCAGGTCAGGTCGTATGCACCGGCTCGGGGCTGGGGGTTCCGCTGGCGCAGATTTCCCAGCGGATTGGCCGCCCCTGCATCAAGGCTGATCGGGGCGGGCATTCTGGGTCTTTGGCCTGAAATCAGGCGCTTAGATCGGCGAGAACGCCTTGGTCTTGGGGTCGTAGCATTCCAGACCGCCTTCGCCGATGTCGGTCCACAGACCGTGCAGGCTCAGCTTGCCTGCCTTGACCGCCTCTTCGACAAAGGGGAAGGTCATCAGGTTGCGCAGCGACACGATCACCGCTTCGCGTTCCAGCGCCGTCGGCATGTTGGGGTCGTCCTTGACCTCTTCGTAGCCGGGGCGCAGGATATCCATCCAACGGCCCACAAAGCTTGAACTTTCTTCCAGCTCGGGCGCGCGACCTTCGCACATGTCCAGACAGCCCTGAACGCCGCCGCACTGGCTGTGGCCCAGCACGATCACATGCGCCACCTTCAGCGCGGTCACGGCGTATTCCACCGCCGCCGAGGTGCCGTGCTGGTTGCCATCGGGCTCGTACGGGGGCACCAGATTCGCAATGTTGCGGTGAATAAAGAACTCGCCCTGATCGGCGCCAAAGATCGACGTCACGTGCACCCGGCTGTCGCAGCAGGAAATCACCATGGCACGGGGGCGCTGCCCTTCGGTGGCCAGGCGCTGATACCACGCGCTGTTTTCCGCGTATTGGGTGGCTTTCCAGCCATGATAGCGCTGAACAAGATAGGCGGGCAGGGGTTTCGCGTGGTCCATCTGATCCTCCGAACGGTGCATTTTGTCTCAGGTAGTCTGTATTCGAGTGAAATTCGAGGGAAAAGACTGTTTGCGCATAACCTTTTGGGAACCGTCCTTTGTCACATTGTGCAGGCCGTGGGGGCGAAAGGAATGGGGTGAGATTGTGAATGAGGTAACGTACCTCGCGCCGAACGAACGGCCGCAGATGGACCCGGAGCAGATTGAAACGCTCTGCACCGACTTGGGTCCATACGCGGCCGAGGATGTCGTTTGTCGCGCGATGGAGGAGCTGGCCCACCGGTTGTGTCAGCTTCAAGAGCAGGCATTGAAAGGCCCACGCGAGGACCTGCACAAGGGGCTGCGCGCGCTGGCCGCGATTGCCGAGCAGATCGGGATGCGTTCGCTTTCGGGCGTGGCGCATGACGTGATGATTTGCATCGAGCTGGGGGACCGGGTGGCCGAGGCGGCGACGCTTGCCCGTTTGGCGCGTATGGGGGAACGGTCCTTGACCGAAATGTGGGAATTGAACGAGTTTTCCCTTTGACCCCTTGCGGGCGGCAGCGCGACAGTTAGGCTTGCGGCACTCCAGATAGGAATGCCCCATGACCCTGACTTTCGCTGCCGCCGACGCACCTTCTCTTCCGCTGTATGTCCTTGAACCGGATGCTGTTTCCTCTTGGCTAGAGGGGCAGTCGCCCGCGACCCGTGCCTGGGTCGAGGCGAACGGCTTTGCCGGGGGGATTGGTGCGGGGTTGATGCTGCCGGGGCCGGATGGCGGACCGATCGGCGCGCTTGCGGGCTATGGCACCGCCGCCCAGCGTGCGCGGGTCCGCTTTGCGCTTTGCGCCGCGATGCCTGCCTTGGCAGAGGGGACATATCACATCGCCAGCGGCCTGCCGCAACAGGACGCCGCGACCGAGGCGCTCGGCTGGTTGCTGTCGGGCTATGCGTTTGGCCGCTACAAGGCTGCGCCGGTCAAAGCCAAGGCCTTGATTGCCCCCGAGGGCGTCGACGCCGCGCGGCTGGAAATCCTAGCCACCTCCGAAGCGCTGTCACGCGATCTGATCAACACGCCTGCCGCAGACATGGGGCCGGACGCCTTGGAAAAGGCGGTGCGCGATGTGGCCTATCGCCTTGGCGGCAAGGTCACGGTGATCAAGGGCGATGCGCTGCTGGACCAGAACTTCCCGATGATCCACGCGGTAGGCCGCGCCGCCGCGCAAGAGCCGCGCCTGATCGACCTGCGCTGGGGCGACACCGGGCCGAAACTGACGCTGGTGGGCAAGGGCGTGTGCTTTGACACCGGTGGGTTGAACCTGAAACCCGGCGCCTCCATGGGCGCGATGAAAAAAGACATGGGCGGCGCGGCCAACACCCTGGGTCTGGCGCGCGCGATCATGGCGCTGGGCCTGCCGGTGCAGCTGCGCCTGCTGATCCCGGCGGTGGAAAATTCGGTGGCGGGCAACAGCTTTCGCCCCGGCGATATCCTGACCTCGCGCGCGGGCCTGACGGTCGAGATCAACAACACCGACGCCGAAGGTCGCCTCGTGCTGGCCGACGCTCTGACCTATGGGGCCGAGGAAACCCCCGACCTGATGATCTCCATGGCGACCCTCACCGGGGCCGCGCGGGTGGCGGTCGGCACCGACCTCGCGCCGTTCTACACCGACGATGACGCACTGGCCGCCGACCTGTCGGCCCAAGGCACCACCCACGCCGACCCCGTCTGGCGGATGCCGTTTTGGGAGCCCTACGAGACCATGATCGAGCCGGGCATCGCTGACCTCGACAACGCGCCTTCGGGCGGGTTCGCCGGCTCGATCACCGCCGCGCTGTTCCTGCGCCGTTTCGCGGGTCAGACGCGCTACGCCCATTTTGACATCTACGCCTTCCAACCGGCCGCCGCACCGGGCCGCGCCAAAGGCGGCCTCTGGCAAGGGCCGCGCGCCATCCTCGGGGCGTTGCCGGGGGCGCTCGGCCTATGAGTTTTCCCGGCCAATCGGACGATCCGCGCTGTCTTCAGGCCAATGACCGTGTCGCGGCGCGCTGGCTGTCGGCGCGGTTTCCGAACCTCACGCCGGTCGACCCGCAGGCCCACTCCGTGACGACACCAGTGCTGGACCTGACTGCCCAGCCGGGCGGCGCGCGCGAGCGGCAGCTGCGCTACGGCGAGGTCTTTGATGTGCTCGAACTCCGCGACGGTTTCGCCTTTGGCACCGCCCAGATCGCCAATTGCGTCGGCTGGGTGGATGCCGCCGCGCTCGCCCCCGAAACCGCCCGGCAAGGCAATCTCGCCCGCGTCACCGCCCGCGCCACCCACGCCTACCCGGAGCCAAACTTCAAAACCCGCGAAACGCTGGCGCTCCCCCACCTCGCCACGCTCAAAACGCAATCGACCGAAGGCCGCTTCACCCAGACCGAACTGGGCTGGGTTCCCTCAATCCACCTGCAAACGCAGACAAAAGACCCGGTCGCCACAGCGGAACTGTACCTTGGCACCCCCTACCTTTGGGGCGGCAACTCCGCCTTTGGGATCGACTGCTCCGGCCTCGTCCAAGCGGCCCTTGCCGCCTGTCACATTGCCTGTCCCGCCGACAGCGACCTGCAACAGGCCTACTTCCCCGCCGCCCAAACGCCGGAGCACCAACGCGGCGACCTGCTGTTCTGGAAAGGCCACGTCGCCATGGTCGCGGACCCCGAAACGCTCATTCACGCCAACGCCCACCATATGGCCACCGCGTATGAAGCGATCCAAGACGCCATCACCCGCATCCAATCCCAAGGCGACGGCCCGGTGACAAAACACGCCCGCCCTGCTCCTTCTCTTTAAAAATATCCAAAAATCCGCCCCCTCCCCAAACGCCCTACCACAAGGAAAGCCCATGCCCTCCGACAGCTTCTTTCACCCGGTCTCGGGCTTTGACCTGCCGCGTTTTGCCGGCGTGCCGACGTTCATGCGCCTGCCGCACGTCACGCCCGACCACGCGCAGTTCGCCAAGGTCGACATCGGCCTCGTCGGCGTGCCTTGGGACAGCGGCACCACCAACCGCCCCGGCCCCCGCCACGGCCCGCGCCAATTGCGCGACGCCTCGACGATGATCCGCGCCCAGCACGCGACCAACGGGATGCGCCCGTTCGAGACCGCCAATTGCGCCGATCTGGGGGACGTCGGCCCCAACCCGGCGGATATTCAGGACAGCATGGCGCGGATCACCGCCTTTTACCAAACGCTCAAGGCCAACAATATCCGGCCCCTGACGGCGGGCGGCGATCACCTGACCTCTCTGCCGGTCCTGCGCGCGCTGGCCACGCAGCCGCTCGGGATGATCCACTTTGACAGCCACACCGACCTGTTCCACAGCTATTTCGGTGGGACGATGTACACCCACGGCACCCCCTTTCGCCGCGCCGTCGAAGAAAACCTGCTCGACCCCAAGCGCGTCATCCAGATCGGCATTCGCGGCACCATGTACGACAGCGAGGACCGCGACTTTGCCGAGGCCGTGGGCATCCGCATCGTCACGATTGAAGAGTTCTTTGCCCGAGGTATCAAGGACGTCATGGCCGAAGCCCGCGAGATTGTCGGCGATCAGGACACCTACGTCAGCTACGACATCGACTTTGTCGACCCGACCTTTGCCCCCGGCACCGGCACGCCCGAAGTGGGCGGCCCCAATAGCTTTCAGGCGCTGCAAGTCTGCCGCGAGCTTTATGGCGTGAACATCGTCGGCGCCGATCTAGTCGAGGTCTCGCCGCCCTTCGACGCCAGCGGGGCCACCGCTTTCCTTGGCGTGTCGATCATGTTCGAGATGCTCTGCGCGATGCTGGCATGAGCCATTTCCACACGCCTCCGCGACCCGAGCCGCTGTGGCTCGATCTGGTCAGCCTCGACGGCGGCGGCTCTTGCCCGGCGCAGTTTTACGGCAAAACGCGCGACGGGCGTGATGTCTACGTGCGCTATCGGGGTGGGCAGTTGCGCGTCCGTGAGGCCTATGGCCCCGGCGACGACGTGATGCGCGGGCGGCTGCTGTGTGATGTGCCGCTTGGTCCGCCGCTGGATGGCGATTTGTCGATGCACCAGTTCTGCACCCTGACCGAAACGCTGGTGAACAACGCGGTGCCGCCCAAGGGCGATGACGACCGCGATCTGGACCTGTCCGGCGCGACGACCTTTTTCCGGCAGAGCGTCTGGCTGTCAGAGCAAACCGCGCAGGAACTCTTGGCCGAGATCGTGCTTGATGTGGCCCCCGCCATGCCGATGGCGCTGCCCTTGCCGGGGGTCACGGTGACGCTGTTCTATCGGCCTTTGGTCCACCCGGACCGGCGTTTGACCCATGAAAACAAGCCGCCGCATCCGGTGGCGCGAAGACTGGGCCAGCCCATTGAGACGCTTTTTGAGGACGGCCCCTATGGCGATCAATTCGCGCTGTGGGCGTCTTTTCCGACCGAGGATGACGTTGTGCGCCAGACGTTAAAGACGCTGGCGCAAAGGGTCGAGGCCGCCGCGCCAGAGGCCCGGACCCAAGCCTTTGATCTGGAAACCGGCGCGCATGTGCCAGAGCAGCACAGATGTGAGCGCATCGACCGCCGCGTTGCGGCGTGGTGCCTTGCCCAAGAAAATCGCTGGCTGCGTGCGCATCCTGTGAAGCAAACGGTCAAGCAAGCGGACGCAGAGGCGCGTTTGATCGGCTGGCGGCCAGAGCCCTAGTCAGTCCACCGCGCGGATCAGCTTGCGTTCCAGAATGCGCAGCACCGTGCGCAGATCGCTGCCCCGTTTCAGCACTTGCCCATCCACGCCGAACAGCGCGTATTCGCCCTGTTTGTTGCGCAGCTTGGGGCGCTTTTCGATGCGGTACAGCGGGTTTTCGGCGGTGCGTTTGAACACCGAGAAAACCGCCACGTCGCGCAGGGTCGAAATGCCATAGTCGCGCCATTCCCCGGCGGCGACCATCCGGCCGTACAGCGACATGATCACGGAAAGCTCCGTGCGGTGAAAGGCGACAACCTCTTGGGTGCTGGGCTGTCCCGGAAAGGGCGTGAAGCTGTTCATACCATCAGAGTTGCGCCGATTGCGCAGCAAATCAAGGGATTTGCCGTAAACCTTGTCACGGCAGGAGGGGCGGCATTCGTCTGGACGCCGCCCCCTTGGGCTTAATCGCGCTCGTAAGACACCATGGTCAGCAGCTCGTAGTCGGCCACCTGATCGCCGTCCTGATTGTACAGCGTCACGTGCCAGGCAACCTCGCCGTAGGTGTCGGTGCGCTGGGTCTTGCGCTTGGCGGTCAGGCGGACGTGCACCTTGTCACCGGGGCTGACCGGCTTTTGAAAGCTCAGGCTGTTCAGGCCGGTGTTGGCCAGAACCGGGCCGGGATCGGGCTGTACGAACAGGCCCGCCGCAAAGGACAACAGCAGGTAGCCATGCGCCACGCGACCGGGGAAGAAGGGGTTCGCCTCGGCGGCCTCTTGATCCATATGCGCATAGAAGGTGTCGCCGGTGAACTCTGCGAAATGCTCGATATCGGCCAGCGTGACCTCGCGCGGGTCGGTGGTCAGGGTCTCGCCGATCTCGATCTCGCGATAGGTGCGCTGGAACGGGTGCTGCGGGCCGGTGATTTCGGCGCTGCCGGGCACCCATTGGCCGGTGATCGCGGTCAGCACGTCGGGGCTGCCCTGGATCGCGGTGCGCTGCATATAGTGTAGAACGCCGCGCACGCCGCCCAGCTCTTCGCCGCCGCCCGCCCGGCCCGGACCGCCGTGGACCAGATGGGGCAGGGGGGCACCGTGGCCCGTCGCCTCTTTCATCGAGCTGCGGTCGGTGATGTACAGACGCCCGTGCCAAGCGGCCGAGTCGATGGCGACGCGGCGCGCCACCTCCGGATCGGCGGTGACGAGGGACGCCACCAGAGAGCCTTCGCCGCGGTTCGCCAGCTCGGTCGCGTGGCCAAGATCGCGGTAAGGCAGCAGGGTCGAGACGGGGCCAAAGGCTTCGGTCGCGTGAACTTCGCGCGCCGCGTCAGGGTCGTCACACTGGAACAGCATCGGCGCGAAGAAACCGGGGCCGTCGGGGATGTCAAAGGCGTCGGCGCCAAGGATCTGCCGCGCTTCTTGCCCGATGATGGCGGCCTTTTCGGCCACGTCCTGACGCTGCCCCGCCGAGGCCAGCGCGCCCATGCGGGCATCGCCCGAGGGATCGCCGATGGTGGTCTTGCGCAGGCGGTCTGACAGCGCTTCGGCCACCGCGTTGATCTGCGTGTCCGGCACGATGATGCGGCGGATGGCGGTGCATTTCTGACCCGCCTTGACGGTCAGTTCCGTGGCGGCCTGCTTGATGAACAGCGCGAATTCTTCGCTATCGGGGGTCACGTCGGGGCCGAGGATCGAGGCGTTGAGGCTGTCCTGTTCCGACATGAAGCGCACCGAGTTGCGCATCAGGTGGGGGGCACCGCGCAGCATCAGGGCGGTGTCCGCCGAGCCGGTAAAGCTGACCACGTCCTGCGGGCCAAGCTGGTCCAGCAGATCGCCCGTGCCGCCGATGATCAGCTGCACCGCGCCGTCGGGCAGCAGGCCGGAGTCAATCATCAGACGGAAGCACGCTTCGGTCAGGTAGCAGGTCTGCGTCGCCGGTTTGACGATGGCAGGCACCCCCGCCAGCAGCGTCGCGGCGAGCTTTTCCAGCATCCCCCAGACCGGGAAGTTGAAGGCGTTGATGTGCACCGCGACGCCTTGCAGCGGCGTGGCGATGTGCTGGCCCAGAAAGGTCCCCTTGCGCGAGAGTTGCTCGACGCCGCCGTCGACATAGACATGACCGTCGGGCATTTCGCGGCGGCCTTTGCTGGCGATGACGGACATGGTGATGATGCCGCCTTCGATGTCGACGGCCCCGTCGGCGCGGGTCGCCCCGGTCAGCGGGTTGATGGCATAGAGCTGTTCCTTGTGCTCGGCGATGTAGGCCGCGAGCGCTTTGAGCATCTTGGCGCGCTGGTGAAAGGTCATTTCGCGCAAGGCAGGCCCGCCCTTGGTCAGCGCATAGGCGCGCATGGCGGCGTAATCCAGCGGCGCACCGGCCTTGGCGACAAGCGCGCCATCGACCGGGCCAAAGACGTCGCGGGCATCGGCGCCGGGGGCGATCCATTGACCGCAAGCGTAGGAATGTGGGTTCAGCATTTGGGTTCCTCCCTGTTCGGCGGCACCATGGCGCATGCGAAACCGGAAATCAACAGACTTGACCGAGCGGTCGGGTTTGTGCAGTTTGAGCGCCAAGGGAGGATAAGCAGATGACACCACAACAGCGGGCCGAGGCATCGGCAAAGGCGCTATGGCAGGGCGATGCGGCCAGCGCGCATATGGGGATGCGGATCGACGAGATCGCGCCGGGGCGCGCGGTGCTGTCGATGGAGGTGGCCGAGTGGATGCTGAACGGGCATCGGATTTGCCACGGCGGGTTCATCTTTACGCTGGCGGATTCGGCCTTTGCCTTTGCGTGTAATTCCTACAACCAGTCGACGGTGGCGCAGCAGAATCAGATCACCTTTCTGGCCCCCGGTCAGCCGGGGGAGCGTCTGGTCGCGACCTGCGTCGAAACCGCCAAGGCGGGGCGCTCGGGCACCTATGACGTGACCGTGACGGGCGAAGACGGGCGCCAAGTGGCCCTTATGCGGGGGCTGTCGCGGACCGTGCGCGGCACCTTGTTCGACGAAGACGCCTAAGGAAAGATGCCTGAGGGAGGACGACCATGGAAGATTTGACCCCGCGCCGAGAGAGCCTTGACCCGATCGAGATCGCCTCGCGCGATGAGATCGCCGCCGTGCAGCTGGAGCACATGAAATGGTCGCTGCGTCATGCCTATGACAATGTGCCCCACTATCAGGCCAGCTTTGACGCCGCCGGGGTGCACCCGGACGATCTGCACAGCCTGGCGGATCTGGCCAAGTTCCCGTTCACGGTCAAGACCGACCTGCGGGACAACTACCCCTTTGGGATGTTTGCGGTGCCGCGGGCGCAGGTGAAGCGGATCCACGCCTCTTCGGGGACGACGGGGCAGCCGACGGTGGTGGGCTATACCGCGCGCGATCTGGACACATGGGCCAGCGTGGTGGCGCGGTCTTTGCGGGCGGCGGGCCTGCGCGAGGGCGATGTGCTGCACAACGCCTATGGCTATGGGCTGTTTACCGGCGGGCTGGGGATCCACCTTGGCGCGGACAAGCTGGGGCTGTCGACGGTGCCGATTTCCGGCGGGATGACCCAGCGGCAGGTCCGCTTGATCGAGGATTTCGGCGCGACCGGGATCACGGTGACGCCGTCCTATGCGCTGTCGATCATCGACGAATACGCCGAGCAGGGATTGGACCCGCGCAAAAGCCCGCTGAAGGTGGGGATTTTTGGCGCCGAGCCTTGGACCAACGCCATGCGGCGCGAGATCGAGGACGCCTTTGATATGCACGCGGTGGATATTTACGGTCTGTCCGAGGTGATGGGGCCGGGGGTGGCGAACGAGTGTGTCGAGACCAAGGATGGCCTGCACATCTGGGAGGATCACTTTTACCCCGAGATCATCGACCCGGAAACGGGGGAGGTCTTGCCCGATGGCGAATTGGGGGAGCTGGTCTTTACCTCGCTGACCAAGGAGGCGTTTCCGATCATCCGCTACCGCACGCGCGATCTGACGCGGTTGCTGCCGGGGACGGCGCGGTCGATGCGGCGGATGGAAAAGGTGACGGGGCGGTCGGACGATATGATCATCCTGCGCGGGGTGAACGTCTTTCCGACGCAGATCGAAGAGCAGCTGATGGCGGTGCCCGCGCTGGCCCCGCATTTCCAGCTGGAGCTGAACCGCGTCGGCCACAAGGACGAGATGCGAGTAAAGGTGGAGCCTTTGCCCGAGATGGTGTCCGCGTCCGAGAGCGCTGGGCGTGAGTTGGCGGCGAAGGTCAAGCAGGTGGTCGGCGTGACGGTCAAGGTGGATGTGGAGCTGCCCGGCGGGGTGGCGCGGTCACAGGGCAAGGCGGTGCGCATCGTCGACAATCGCCCCAAAGAGTGATCTATGGCGGGCGGTGTGTGGGCCGGCCTGACGGCCGGACGCTCGCTCTGACGAGCATCGCCCCACCCACCGTCCCGCAACGCCTGTGGAGGAGGGAACGCGTATGGCACGAGGGGTCGCCAAGGATCACGACGAAAAGCGGCAGGCGCTGCGCAAGGGCGCGGCGTCTTATTTCGCGCGCAACGGGTTTGACCGCGCCTCTATGACGGGGGCGGCGAAGGAGTGCGGCGTCTCCAAGGCGTTGCTGTACCACTACCATGACAGCAAAGAGGCGCTGCTGTTCGACATTCTCGACGGGCATCTGTCGTCGCTGCTTGCGGTGGTCGAAGAGGCCGCGCCTGCGGGCTTGGGCGCTCTGATCTCGGTCATCCTTGAGGAGTACGAGGACGCCGACGCCGAGCACAAGCTGCAACTCGAGGCGCTGCGCAGCGCCCTGCCGCCCGAGATGCAGACACCCCTGATCGCCACGCAACGCCGTTTGGTCCACCTGATGGCCGAGGCGGTGCGGGCCGAGCAACCCGCGCTTGAAGGGGACCGCCTGCGCGCCGCCACCATGAGCGTCTACGGCATTCTCAACTGGTTTTACATGTGGCACCGGCCCGGGCGCGGTCTGTCGCGTGAGGCCTACGCAGAGCTGGCCACGCAGTTTGTGCGCGGCGGTTTGGCCAACCTCTAGGCCCACCTGTAAGGCGAGGTTTCCGATCTGCTCCATTTGGCGCGTCGCAAAATGCAAAAGCGACCCATCTGGCCAATTTTCCGACTTGCTGCGGGGCGGCGAGTCGCATATCTGCATCCACGGGACACCCTTCCCCAACGAAGGGCATCTATCTGGAAGGTTAGCAGATATGACGACGAATCATCCGGCCGCGCGGCCGGCAAACCCGCGTTTTTCCTCGGGCCCGTGCGCCAAAATCCCCACATTCGAACTTGGCTTGCTGTCTGACGCAGCGCTTGGCCGCTCGCACCGTGCGAAGGTCGGCAAGGACAAGCTGAAAGCGGCCATCGAAGGCACACGCGAAGTTCTGGGCATCCCCGCAGACTACAAGATTGGCATCGTTCCCGCGTCCGACACCGGCGCGGTTGAAATGGCCATGTGGTCGCTGCTGGGCGCTCGCAAGGCGACCATGGTCGCTTGGGAATCCTTTGGCGCGGGCTGGGTCAGCGATGTCGTCAAACAGCTGAAAATCGACGCCGACGTCAAGGAAGCCGGTTACGGCGAGATCGTCGACATGGCGGCGCTGGATTACGACACCGACGTGGTGTTCACCTGGAACGGCACCACCTCTGGCGTGCGCGTCCCCACCGGCGACGTGATCCCCGCGGACCGCGAAGGCCTGACCATCTGTGACGCCACCTCGGCGGCCTTTGCGCAGGACCTGCCGTGGGACAAGCTCGACGTGACCACCTTCTCTTGGCAGAAGGTCATGGGCGGCGAAGCGGCGCACGGGATGATCATCCTGTCGCCGCGCGCGGTCGAGCGCCTTGAAAGCTATACCCCTGCCTGGCCGATGCCGAAAATCTTCCGCCTGACCAAGGGTGGCAAGCTGATCGACGGCATCTTTACCGGCGCGACCATCAACACCCCGTCCATGCTGGCGGTCGAGGATTACCTCGTGGCTCTGGACTGGGCGCGCAGCGTCGGCGGTCTGGCTGGCCTGATGAAGCGTGCCGACACCAACGCCAAGGTGATCTGGGACTTCTGCGAGCGTCATGATTGGATCGACAACCTCGCGGTTGACCCGGCGACGCGCTCGAACACCTCGGTGTGCCTCAAGTTCACCGACGAGCGCATCAAGGACGGCGCTGCCTTTGCCAAGGCCGTGGCTAAAAAGCTCGAAGACTACAACGCCGCCTATGACATCGGTGCCTATCGCGACGCCCCGGCGGGCCTGCGCATCTGGTGCGGTGCCACCATCGAGGCCGCTGATGTCGAAGCGTTGACGCTGTGGCTCAAGTGGGCGTTCGAAGCCTGCATCGCCGAGCAAGCCTAAGCTTTTGCGGCGGGCCGCGCGCCCGCTGACACTCCCCATAGAACTGTTGCAGGGTGGGCCTTTTGGCCCGCTCCACCCCCCTCTTTTGCATAAGGACCAGACAGATGGCCCCCAAAGTTCTCGTCTCTGACAAACTCTCCGAAACCGCCGTTCAGATCTTTCGCGATCGCGGCATCGACGTCGATTTCATGCCCGAGCTGGGCAAGGACAAGGAAAAGCTCGCCGAGGTGATCGGCAAGTATGACGGTCTGGCGATCCGTTCCGCGACCAAGGTCACGCCGTCCCTGCTGGAGCACGCCACCAACCTCAAGGTTGTGGGCCGCGCGGGCATCGGCACCGACAACGTCGACAAGGAAGCCTCGTCCAAGAAAGGCGTGATCGTGATGAACACGCCCTTTGGCAACATGATCACCACCGCCGAGCACGCCATCGCGATGATGTTCGCCGTGGCGCGCCAGATCCCCGAGGCGTCGGCGTCGACCCACGCGGGCAAGTGGGAAAAGTCCAAGTTCATGGGCGTCGAGCTGACCGGCAAGACGCTTGGCGTCATCGGCGCGGGCAACATTGGCGGCATCGTCTGCGACCGCGCGCTTGGTCTCAAGATGAAGGTTGTGGCCTACGATCCCTTCCTGTCGGAAGAGAAGGCCGAGAAGATGAAGGTGGAAAAGGTCGAGCTGGATGAGCTGCTGACCCGCGCCGATTTCATCACCCTGCACGTGCCGCTGACCGATGGCACCCGCAACATCCTGTCCAAGGAGAACCTTGAAAAGACCAAGAAAGGCGTGCGCATCATCAACTGTGCCCGCGGCGGTCTGGTGGACGAAGAGGCGCTGGCCGAGCTGCTGAAATCCGGCCACGTGGCTGGCGCGGCCTTCGACGTTTTCGCCGAGGAACCGGCGACCGAAAACCCGCTGTTCAACCTGCCCAACGTTGTCTGCACCCCGCACCTGGGCGCGTCGACCACCGAAGCGCAGGAAAACGTCGCGTTGCAGGTGGCCGACCAGATGTCGAACTACCTGCTGACCGGCGCCGTGGAAAACGCGCTGAACATGCCGTCCGTGACCGCCGAAGAGGCCAAGGTCATGGGCCCGTGGATCAAGCTGTCCGAGCATCTGGGCAACTTCATCGGCCAGATGACCGACGATGAGCCGATCAACGCGATCAACATCCTGTACGACGGCGAAGCGTCGACCATGAACCTTGAGGCGCTGAACTGCTCGCTCATCGCTGGTATCATGAAGTCGATCAACCCCGACGTGAACATGGTGTCCGCGCCGCTGATCGCCAAAGAGCGCGGCATCAAGATATCGACCACCAATCAGGCGCAGTCCGGCGCGTTCGAAGGCTACGTCAAGGTCACCGTCAAGACCCCGACGCGCGAGCGCTCGATTGCCGGCACCGTGTTCTCGGATGGCAAGCCGCGCTTTATCCAGATCAAGGGCATCAACATCGACGCCGAGGTCGGCGCACACATGGTCTACACCACCAACGAAGACGTGCCGGGCATCATCGGTACGCTTGGCCAGACCATGGGCAAGCACGGGGTGAACATCGCGAACTTTACCCTCGGTCGCAAGGAAGCCAAGGGCGAGGCCATCGCGCTGCTGTATGTCGATGACGTGATCCCGGCGGCGGCGCTGGACGATCTCAAGGCGTCGGGCCTGTTCAAGCAGATCAAGCCGCTGGCCTTCGACGTCTAAGCCGTTCGTCTATCGGAAATTTTTGCGCGTCGCCTTGGGAACAGGGCGGCGCGTTTCTTTTGCGCGGGGGTTTCGCGGCGCTGCGGCATGGGCTAGCCAGAGAGCAGCGAACAGGAGAGCCCCCATGACATTTTACGCAGTCGGCGACATCCACGGCCATTTGACCCAGCTTGACCGGGTGCTGGACTTGATCGAGGCGGACAGGGGCGCCGAGGCGCGCGTCGTGTTCCTCGGGGATTATGTTGATCGCGGGCCGGACTCGCGCGGGGTGATCGAGCGGTTTTTGCAAGGTTTGGACGCGGGGCGCGACTGGGTTTTCCTCAAAGGCAACCACGACCGGATGTTCGAGCGGTTTCTTGAAGATGGCGAGACGTCGGACGCGCATATCCTGTCGGGCAAGCTGTGGTTGCACGAGCGGCTGGGCGGGCCGGATACATTGGGGTCCTACTTTGATGCGGACGGGCTTTTGGCGTCGCTGGGTGGCGGCAAGATGACCGATTACGGGATGGAACCTGCGCCGGAAGCGGTTTTGCAGGCCTTGGTCGCCGCCGCGCAGGAGGCGATCCCGCAGCGCCACAAGGATTTTCTGGGGCAGGCCAAACTGTACCACGAAGAGGATGGGTATATCCTGGTGCACGCAGGCATCCGCCCCGGCGTGCCCCTGGGGATGCAAGACCCCGAAGACCTGATGTGGATCCGTGAGCCCTTCCTGAGTGATACCCGCAGTTACGGCGCGATGATCGTCCACGGTCACACGGCGCTGGACGCGCCCGAGCGCACGATCAACCGGATCAATCTGGACAGCGGGGCGGGCTATGGACGGCCCGCCACCGTTGCGGTTTTCGAAGGGGGCGAGACCTTTACCCTCAGCCCCGAGGGGCGCGTGGCCCTATGAGGCGGCCCGCAGGTCGGCTTGGGTGAGTTTCGCCCAAGCGTCATACTGCGACAGGAACACCTCGCCGGTCAGCTCGTGCAAAAAGTGCGAGCGTTGCAGGCGGTCCATCACCGGGCCTTTGACCTCGGACATGTGCAGGGTGATGCCCATTTCCTCGAGGCGGCGGTTCAGCTCTTCCAAGGCCTCCAGCGCGCTCATGTCGATTTCGTTCACCGCGGGGCACATCAGGACGACGTGTTTCAGCGGCTCATCGCAGGTCACGCGGTTCAGCACGTAATCCTCAAGAAAGCGGGCGTTGGCGAAATACAGCGCCTCGTCCACACGCAGGGTCACCAGCTCGGGGTGGGTTTCCACCTTGTGGCGATGGATGTTGCGAAAGTGCTGCGTGCCGGGGACCAAACCGACCTCTGCCACGTGCGGGCGCGAGGTGTGGTACAGGTGCAGGCCAATCGACAGCAGCACCCCGGCGGACACGCCTACCTCGACGCCAAAGCCCAGCGTCAGGAAAATGGTCGCGGCGACGGCGGCAAAGTCCACCTTGGAATAGCCCCACGCCTTGGTCAGGATCGAGAAATCCACAAGGCTGAGGACGGCGACGATGATGGTCGCGGCTAGCGTCGCCTTGGGGAGAAAGTACAGCAGCGGCGTCAGCAGCAGCGTCGCGATCAGGATGCCCACGGCGGTAAAGGCGCCCGCAGCCGGGGTCACCGCGCCCGCGTCAAAGTTGACCACCGAGCGCGAGAACCCGCCCGTCACCGGAAAGCCCCCAGACAGCGAAGAGCCGACGTTCGACATGCCCAGGCCGATCAATTCCTGGTCGGGCGAGATGCGCTGGCGGCGTTTGGCGGCCAAGGTTTGCGCGACGGAAACCGACTCCACAAAGCCGATGATAGAGATCAGCAGCGCCGACATGAACAGCTCGGACCACAGGTCGGGCGACAGGCTGGGCATGGTGATCGGGGGCAGGCCCATGGGCACTTCGCCGACGATCTTGACGCCCTTGTCGTTCAGACCAAAGATCCAGGTCGCCAGAACGGTGACCACAACGGCGGCCACCGGGCCGGCCTTGGCGCCGATGTCGGCCATCCGCGGGCTGAGGCCAAAGCTCATGAGCAGCGGTTTCAGGCCCTTGCGCACCCAGAACAGGAAGCCAACGGCGCTAAAGCCGATGAACATCGTGATGATGTTGGTCTGCTCTTGATGCTCCAGCAGCGATTCGATCAGGTGGATGATGGTGTGGCCGCCCGCCTCGATCCCAAAGATATGCTTCAGTTGCGACATGGCGATCAGCACGCCCGACGCGGTGATAAAGCCTGCGATCACCGGGTGAGACAGAAAGTTCGCCAGAAAACCCAGCTTGAACACGCCCATGACGGTCAGCATCGCGCCGGAAATAAAGGCCAGCGTCCCGGCGGCCAGCGCGATCTGCATCGGGTCGGTCAGGCCAAGGTTGCCAATGGCAGCGGCGGTCATCAGCGACACCACGGCCACCGGGCCAACGGCCAGCGCCCGCGAGGTGCCAAAGATCGCGTACATCATCAGCGGCGCGATCGAGGCATAAAGCCCCATCTCGGCGGGCAACCCGGCGAGCAAGGCATAGGCCAGCGATTGCGGGATCAGCATGATCGTCACGATCACGGCGGCCACGATATCCGACGTGGCGGTGTCGCGGTCATAGGTTTTCATCCAGTCAAGGATGGGGAAATACTGCTTTAGACTGGCAGCCGTCAGACGAGGGCTTTTCATGGGTGTGTCCTGACATCTCGGCGGTGAGAAGCTTCACCGGATTCGCACATTCTGCGCCTTATATATTCAGTGTTTGGAATTTGAAAAGGGCAGAGTGTCGCGCCGAATGGAAAAGGCCGGGCTTTTCTATCCGCCCGGCCTTTCGATTTCGTATATGGCTTACTCAGCCGAGACCTTTTCCGGCGTGGCCATCCATTCACGGCCGCGCAGCATGGCTTTCCAGTAGATCGGCGGCAGGATCTGTTCCTTGAGCAGCCAAGCGGCGCGGGTCGGTTTGGTGCCGTCGATGAACCACTTTGGGAAGGATGGCAGCAGCGTGCCGCCATAGCCGAACTCGGCCAGCACGATCTTGCCGCGTTCCACCGTCAGCGGGCAGGAGCCATAGCCGTTGTACACTGCCACCGGCGCACCGCCGTTGATGTCGGCCACGACGTTCTCGGCCACGACCGGCGCCTGCATCCGAGCCGCCGCGGCGGTTTTCGCGTTCGGCGCGTTCATCACGTCGCCCAACGACCAGACGTTGTCGTAGGTCTTGTGGCGCAGGGTGCTTTGGTCGACGTCGATCCAGCCCGCAGCGTCAGCCAGCGGCGAGACGCGGATGAAATCGGGCGCGGTCTGCGGCGGGCAGACGTGCATCATGTCGAAATCGACGGTGATTTCGGTCGCCTCGGTGTCGGGCTTGGCCACTTTGAAGGTCGCCTTCTTCGCCGGACCATCCACCGCAATCAGGTTGTGGAAGAAGTTGAGGCTGGCGTCATATTTCTCGACGTATTTCTCCAGCGCGGGGACGTAATCCTTGACCCCGAAGAGCACGCCACCGGCGTTCATGAACTGGATGTCGATGTTTTTCAGCACCCCTTCGCGGTACCAATGGTCGCCGGACAGGTACATCGCCTTTTGCGGCGCACCGGCGCATTTGATCGGCATCGGCGGCTGGGTAAAGATCGCCTTGCCCTGCGTCATCTTGCTGACCAGCTCCCAGGTGTAGGGGGCCAAATCAAAGCGGTAGTTCGAGGTCACGCCGTTCTTGCCCAGCGTCTCGACGAGGCCATCCACCGCGCCCCAGTTCAGTTTCAGACCCGGGCAGACGATCAGGCGGTCGTATTTGACCACGCGGCAGCCGTCGAGGATCACCGCGTTGTTCTGCGGCTCGAACGCGGCGACGGCGGATTTGATCCAATGCACGCCCTTGGGGATCAGCGACGCCATGGTGCGCGCGGTGGTTTCCGCCTCAAAGACGCCGCCGCCAACCATGGTCCAGCCGGGCTGGTAATAGTGGATGTCGGCGGGGTCGAGGATGGCGATGTTCAGGCCCGCCTTGCGCGTCATCAAGGAGGACGCGACCGAGATGCCCGCCGCGCCGCCGCCGACGATCACGATGTCGAACTTGGCGTCGCCCTCGTCCGTGGGGGTCTTGCCGCCGTTGACGATGCGGCGCACGACGCCCGCCATGTCATAGCCTGCGGCCTTGGTTGCCTCGAGGATTTCTGCGGGGGACTTGTCCTTGGCCTGGCTCAGCGACCACAGCGTGGCCGAGCGGGTGCCGGTGCGGCAATAGGCGAACACCGGGCCGGGCAGCTCGCGCAGCATCGCGCCAAAGGCGTCTGCGTCCGCGTCGGACACCTTGCCGCCCACTACCGGTTGATAGCGCGCATCGAGGCCCGCAGCCTTTGCTGCGGCGTGGATTTCCTCGAAGGTGGGTTGATCGGCGCCTTCGCCGTCGGGACGGTTGCAGATGATCGAGCGAAAGCCCGCCGCCTTGATTTCTGCGATATGCTCTGCGGTGATCTGCGGCGAGACCGTGATGTCGTCATTGATTTTCTTGAATTCCATCGCGCGCACTCCTCCGCCGTGGGAATCATTAAAAGTATACGAATACATACATTCGCAATTGTGAATTTAAAAGGGGCAAGCCGTCGCAGACCACCAGACTTTGCTCGAAAGTCGAGACGGGGATAGGAGCAGGACATTAAAAAAGCCCCACCAAGGGACGGCGGGGCTTAGCGAATTTTAATAAAGTCAGTCGCTTAGACGGCAGCAAAGCCCTTGTCCAAGGCGCTTAGGATTGTGTTCACCTCGGTTTCGGAAATCGTCAGCGGCGGGGACATCAGGATGTTGTGCGCGCCCAGACGGACCATCGCGCCCGCCTCATACGCCGTCTGGTGGATGCGTTTCATGGTGGCGTCGTCCATGGGGGTCTTGGCGGCCTTGTCCGAGACAATCTCGATCCCGGTCATCAAGCCATGCCCGCCGCGCACATCACCGATGCAGTCGTGTTTCTCGGCCAGCTTTTGCACGCCCTCGAACAGCTGGGTGCCGCGCGCGGCGGCATTGGTCTTGGTGTCCAGACGCAGGGTTTCCGCGAGGCAAGCGGTTACAGCAGCGGCCCCCACCGGGTGCGCCGAATAGGTGTAACCGTGGTAAATCGCGCCCTCGGCGTCGGACTTCTCGAACACTTCGGCGACGGATTCGGAAATCAGCGCCGCGCCCACCGGGAAATAGCCGCTGGTGATGCCCTTGGCGGTGCTCATCATGTCGGGCTTGACACCCCAATGCCGCGCGCCGGACCAGTCTCCGCTGCGGCCAAAGCCGGTGATGACCTCGTCCGAGATCAGCAAAATTCCGTGGCGGTCGCAGATCTCGCGCATCAGCGGCATAAAGCTGCTATCCGGCACGATCACGCCGCCCGCGCCAAGGATCGGCTCCATGATCAGCGCGGCGATGGTGTCGGCCCCCTGAAAGGCGATCTCATCCTCAAAGGCCTGCGCGATCAGTTGCGCCAGCTTGGCGGGGTCCGTCTCGTTATACGGATTGCGGTAGGGGTAGGGCGCGGGCAGGTGGAAACAGCCCGGCAGCAGCGGTTCATACTTGGTCCGAAAGCGGTTGTTGCCGTTGACCGACGCGCCGCCGAAATGGGTGCCGTGGTAGCCCTTTTTCAGGGAAATGAACTTGGTCCGGGTCGGCTGGCCGCGCAGACGGTGATACTGACGGGCCATGCGCAGGCAGGTCTCGACCGAGTCCGAGCCGCCAGAGGTAAAGAACACCCGCCCGATGCCATCCTCGGCAAAGAACTCATGCACGGCAAAGGCCGCCTCGATCGCGGTGGGGTTGGTGCTGCCCGCGAAGGCCGAGTAATAGGGCAGCTCTTGGAGTTGGTCGGCGATGGCCTGTTTGACCACGTCGTTGGAATAGCCAAGGTTCACGCACCACAGGCCGCCCACCGCGTCGACCACCTGATGGCCGTCGATGTCGGTGATGTTCACACCCTGCGCGCCCGTGATGATCTTGGGCGGGTTGGCCTGCGCCTCGCCGGGGTGGCCCATCGGGTGCCACAGCTGCCGCGCGTTATTTTCCTTGAGGAAATTCTCGTCCTTCATGATCCGACTCCATGGGCGAAACTTTTGATCAAATTGGCAGCGCGGCGGGGCCGTGTCCAGCGCTCTGAGCAGGAATTGGCCGCTCACTAAAGTCTTAGATCGCCGATTGCGCAGAGCTGCTAGGGTCGTGCATGGATTTCGCCGCATGAGGGCGCGCAGATGGCTGGTGACACCGATGATGCAGGCATAGCTTGCGTGGCCTGCATGACGATCCCGCCATCTGCCTAAGGTTTGATCGCTTTGCCTGCGCGCGGTGCGCGAAACCTTGCCCATGTCGATGCGGGCAAAAGGCCGCCAACCGCCGAAACTGGCGCGATTTTTCAACCCGGGGGCGATCACGGCTTAATAATCGGGTAACTATATCTGCTGAAGTATAATCAGATAAACTATTACAACCTAAAGAGTTGTATTTCAATGGAAACTCGGGAATTGCGGCCCGCGCACACGGGGTCTACAGACGTCTGTGACGTTACGTCCCGGACTGTTTTAGCGCCTCGCGGCGCGCCCGTTTCCCAAAAGTCGTGTTTCCCGGGGTCTTTCTCGCGGCAAACGTCGCACAGCACGGTGGTCTCGGACGGGTGATGAAAATCGACTACAGACAGGAATTCGCGCGTCTCTACGATGTCGAGTACCATGACTGGCCCGAGGTGGTTTTCCGTCTGGCCGGGGTCTTTTTGGGCAGCGTGATGCTGTACATCTACTCGGGCTGGATGCTGGCTTGGGTGTGGTCGGGGGGCTATCTGGCGCTGCACGCGCTGCATTTCATCTATCTCCAGCGCAAATCGTCGGAACATGCGCGCCGTGACTGTCACATCGCCGGGGGGCTGTTCATCGCGGTGCTGATCGCGTTTATCTGGATGCCAGCCTATATGACCCAAGTGGGCGACGTGTCCTTGACCTTTATCGGCAGCACGCTGATCGCCACGACGCTGGCCTATATGATCCGCCGCGCCGACACGATGATGTGGATGGTGGTCGCCGAAAGCGTCACTCTGGCGGTCGCGCTTGGGGTGGCGGTGATCCCGGTGTTCGAACAGATCCAGGGGCGGCTGGCGCTGCTGGCCTGCGTGATCGTCTGCGTCGCGGTGGTGCTGTACATGTTCCAGGCGATCCTGATCACACGCCGCTCGCGCCTGCTGGCAGAGGACGCCGCCGTGCGCATGGCGCAAGAGCAAAAGATGGCTGCGATTGGCCAGCTGGCGGGCGGCGTGGCGCATGACTTCAACAACATCCTGACGGCGATCATCGGTAACCTCGAACTCTACGCCGTGGTCCCCGACGACGAGCGCGAGACCGTCATTCAAGAGGCGCACGCCTCGGCCAAGCGTGCCGAAGCGGTGGTCAGCCACCTGCTGATCTACGCGCGCAAAGCCCCGGTGAACCGCCGCCTGCTGGACCTGAACGAAGCCTTGGCGGGCATTCGCCTGCTGGCAGAGCGCAGCACCCCGGCGGCGGTGGCGCAGCATTGGGACTTGCCCGGCCCGTCGGCGCAGGTGCGTGTGGACGAGGTGCAGCTGACCACGGCGGTGATCAACCTGGTGCGCAACGCGGTCGACGCCATGAACGACCAAGGCACCTTGCGCGTGGAAACCCGCACCGAGACGGTCGAAACGCCGCGCAGCATGGCCGATGGCGGGATGCTCGCGCCGGGGCGCTATGCTGCCCTGACCATCACCGACAGCGGTCCCGGCATCCCCGAGGCGCAACTGTCCAAGGTGATCGAGCCGTTCTACACCACCAAGCCGGTGGGCAAGGGAACGGGGTTGGGGCTGTCGATGGTGCTGGGCTTTGCCCGTGATTCCAAGGGCGGGCTGGAAATCGGCAACTGTGACAGCGGCGCCCGTGTCACCGTCTATTTGCCCTGCGCCTAAGCCCCTTCGGCCCAGTCGCCGCGGCGCTTGTTACTCCCCCCGCAAACGCAAAAACGCCGCCCCGAAGGACGGCGTTTCGCATAGCCACGATGGCGGTCTTCTTAGAAGCCCAGGCCTTCGTACTTTTTCTTGAACTTGGAGACGCGGCCGCCTTGGTCAAGGATACGGCCCGTGCCGCCGGTCCATGCCGGGTGCACAGTCGGATCGATGTCCAGCTGCATGGTGTCGCCTTCCTTGCCCCAGGTGGTGCGGGTCTGGAACTCGGTCCCGTCGGTCATTTTGACGGTGATGAGGTGGTAGTCGGGATGCAGGTCCTTTTTCATCTCAACGGGTCCTTATGCTTTGGATTTCAGCGGCTTGTAGGTGGTGTCCTCGGCGATACGCGCCGACTTACCGCGACGCGAGCGCAGGTAGTACAGCTTGGCGCGGCGGACGCGGCCACGGCGGACAACTTCGATCGATTCGATGTTGGTCGAGTACAGCGGGAAAACGCGCTCGACGCCTTCGCCGAAGGAAATCTTGCGAACGGTGAAGGAACCGGCAATGCCCTTGCCGTTCTTGCGGCTGATGCAGACGCCCTCGTAGTTCTGGACACGGGTACGGGTACCTTCGGTCACTTTGTAGCCAACGCGAATGGTGTCGCCGGCTTTGAAATCGGGAATCGATTTCCCGAGCTGGGCGATTTGTTCCGCCTCGAGCTGTGCGATCAGGTCCATCTGATCTCTCCTTATGATCTTCGCGGTTTGCCCGCGGGGATGTCTGGCCAGAGCTTTGATCCCCTTGATCCCAAAAGGAAAAGATGCACCAGCTGTTCTTTGTTCGGGTCGGACGTCCACAAGGCGCGTCCAAATATCACAAGGCACCGAGTCGCCCCGATGCCTTTGGATGGCGTCTGATACGCCGGCGGCCCCAATAAAGCAAGGGCTTTGCGGGTGCTTGCGGGGAGTGCGCGCTTTGTGCAGTGTTAGCGATAAATGGGGGAGCCGATGACAGATTTGACGATCACCGCGCCGGCGCGGCTTGCCACGCGGTTGGTGTTCTTTGCCTCGGGCTTTGCCATGGCGGCCTGGGCGCCGCTGATCCCCTTTGCCAAGGCAAACGTGGGCGCGGACGAGGCCACCTTTGGGGTGCTGCTGCTTTGCGTCGGCTTGGGCTCGCTGGTGGCGATGCCGATCACCGGTGTGACGGCGGCGCGGTCCGGGGCGCGGCCCATGATCCTGGCGGGGGGGATCGGTATGGGCGCCGTGCTGCCCTTGCTGGCCTTTGCCCCGTCGGTCTGGGCGCTGGCGGCGGCGCTGTTCGTGTTCGGCGCGGCATTGGGCACTTTGGATGTGTCCATGAACGTCCACGCCGCCGAGGTCGAAGCCCGCGAGGCGCGGCCGCTGATGTCAGGCTTTCATGCGCTGTTCAGCGTGGGCACCTTTGCCGGCTCTGCCCTGATGACCGCAGCGCTGTCCTTGGGCGTCGGGCCGCGCCTGTCGGCGGGGATCGCGGCGGTCTTGTGCCTGCTCGCGGTGGCGGTGGCTGCGGGGCGGCTGTTGCGCCGCGCCAAGGGCAGCGCGCCAGAGCCGTTCGCCTGGCCGCGCGGCGTGGTTGTCTTGCTGGCGGTGCTGACCGGGATCGCCTTTCTGGTCGAAGGCGCGATGCTCGACTGGGGGGCGCTGCTGCTGATCGATCGGAACCTCGCCACGGCGCAAAGCGCGGGCGTCGGCTATATGGTGTTCTCCATCGCCATGGTGGTCGCGCGGCTGACCGGGGATCAGACCGTGGCGCGGCTGGGCGCGCGGGCGGTGCTGATCTGGGGCGGCGGGTTGACCATCGCGGGGCTGGCGCTTGTGCTGGCCGCGCCTTGGGCGATGGTTGCGCTGGTGGGGTTCGCCCTGATTGGCCTTGGGGCTGCGAACGTGGTGCCGGTGCTGTTCAGCGCCGCAGGGCGGCAGCGGGTGATGCCGCCGGGGCTGGCTATCGCGTCGGTCACGATCACGGGCTACGCGGGCGTGCTGCTGGGGCCCGCGCTCATGGGCTTTGTCGCCGACGCCAGCAGCTTGCCGCTGGCCTTTGCGGCGCTGGCGGTTTTGGTGGCGGTGATCCCGCTGGCCGCGCGGGCCGCCACCCGCACTTAGCCCTTGAGGCGGGCCTGATACGCTTCCCAAAGGTCGGGGCGGCGGGCCTTGGTGATCTCTTCGGACATGGCGCGGCGCCAGTCTGCGATCTTGCCGTGGTTGCCAGAGGTCAGCACCTCGGGGATCCCGCGGCCTTCCCATTCGGCGGGGCGGGTGTACTGCGGATGTTCCAGCAGACCGTCGGAAAAGGATTCCTCTTCGGTCGAGGCGGCATTGCCCAGAACCCCCGGCAGCAGCCGAACGGTGGCATCCAGCAGCGCTTGCGCGGCGATCTCGCCGCCGGTCAGGACAAAATCCCCAAGCGAGACTTCGGCGATCTGGTAGTGGTCGATCACCCGCTGGTCCAGCCCCTCGAACCGCCCGCAGATCAGCGTCACGCCGGGGCGCTGCGCCAGATCCTGCGCCATTTCCTGCGTAAAGGGCCGCCCGCGCGGCGACAGGTAGATCAGCGGCGCACCGGGACGGGCGCTTTGCGCGGCGACGTCGATGGCGCGGCCCATCACATCGGGGCGCAAGACCATGCCCGCGCCGCCCCCCGCGGGAGTGTCGTCGACGTTGCGATGCTTGCCTTCGCCGAATTCGCGCAAGGGGATCGGGGTCAGCTGCCACTTGCCCTCTTGCAGCGCCTTGCCGGTCAGCGAGTGGCCCAGAATGCCGGGGAAGGCCTCGGGGAACAGGGTGATGACCTGCGCCTGCCATGCGTTCACCAGCTCTTCGGGGGTGTCCATCAAAGAGCGCGGTTTCAACGTGGGGCGAATGGATTTGCGGCCATGGGACCGCGAAGGGGTGTCTGACATGGGGCCCGTCCTTTGGTTGGCGCGGTGGTAGCGCGGCAAGGGGGCGGGCGGCAAGGGGGCTTTAGACCGGCAGGTGCTCGGGCAGATCGACGAACGCGCCGAGGTTCGGAGCGGCGATCAGCCGCCCTGCGCGGATGTCCCAAAAGGCGCGCTGCGCCGGGGTGCGCCCGGTGTA
This sequence comes from Tropicibacter naphthalenivorans, assembly GCF_900176475.1. Classification (GTDB taxonomy): domain Bacteria; phylum Pseudomonadota; class Alphaproteobacteria; order Rhodobacterales; family Rhodobacteraceae; genus Tropicibacter; species Tropicibacter naphthalenivorans. Next base: position 798,414 of record NZ_FWXX01000001.1, on the reverse strand, counting down.
GTCCACAAATGCGCCATGCGGATCGGCCCAGCGGCGGTGTCCGGTGATCTGCGCGAGCTCGTCCAAAGCGGCGGTCATCCGCGGGGCGTCCTGGGCGATGGCGTCCGAAGGCTCCAGCGCCAGCTCCTGCGTGCGGTATTTCCCGGCGTTCCACGCCTCGATAATGTCCTGCACCGTATCGAGAAAGACTTGATCCCCGCGCAAGGCCGCCGCACGCAAGCCATCCTCGGCGGCGAGAAACGCCAGAAAGGCGGCCACGGTCGCGCGGTCGCAGGACCGCTGGCGCAGGCACCACAGGGCAGCGGCGCGCTGATCGGGATCGCGCGGGTCGTGTTCCAGCACGATGCGGTGCCACAGGTCGATGTCGGGCACTCGGAGCGCTTGCAGAGCGGTCAACAGGCTGGACGGCGCGTGATCGCGCAAGGTCCGCCCCCACAGCAGTTGAGTCGACAGGAATGCCGCGTGGTCGCGGTCGAACAGCGCGCGATGCTCGGCGATGCGGTCCACCTCGGCGCGGATGTCCAGCACGACGCCGGGCTGGTGGAACATCTGGGCGATGCGGCCTGCTTCGGGCGCGGTGGCGCGCAAGAGCTGGTCCAGCAGGTACAGATCAAGGGTTTCGTCCCGCGACAGCGCTTCGGGGGTGTCCACCCCCCACGCCTGCATGATCTGGCGGTGCGCCTGCGCGATGGCGGTGCTGCGGTCCATGGGAAAGCCACGCTCCATGTCGCGGGTGGCGGGGATCAGCGCGGCGGCGAGGCTTTCGCGCATCTGAGCAAACGACGGCAAGTCGTCCGGCGGAGAGATACGCACGGACTTTGCCAAGAGAGGAAGACCCGCCCGGTCGGCGGCTTGCAGTTCGGCGTCGACGTTCACAGAGGCAACCATCGCATAGATGCTGCTGGCCCCGCTGATCGCGACCCCGACGGCCACGGCCAAGGTCGGCAGCGGCAGGACAATGGTCGCCAAGGCTGGCGCAACAGCAAGACCACCTAACAGGGCGCGATGGGGCATATCCGTACAAACTCACGCAAAACTAAAGCAATTAAGGCGTAAATTGGACGAAGATTGTGGCGATGTGATGGCTATAGGGGCCGGATTTTAACGGAATTTTAGGGATTTCCGCGACAGTCGCCAGGTTGGCTGGAAATTGTTCGCCAGAACGCGTCAATCCCGCTGCGCTGGCGCGCGATTGTGGCCTCCGTCCAAGAGGGGTTAGTCCAGCAAACCTTCGGGCGGGTCCGCCACGATTCGCCCAGAGGCCAGATCGACGGTCGGCACCGCGTCGAGGGTAAAGGGCAGCAGGACGGTCTTGCTCTGGCCGGGGATCATCAGCTCCAGCAGGTCCGAGGCGCCGTGATTGTGCACCGCCTTGACCTTGCCCATGGGCGCGCCGCCGGTGTCGAAAACCTCCAGACCGATCAGATCGGCGTGGTAGAATTCATCGTCGGGCAAGCTGGGCAAACAGTCACGCGGCGCGAAGAGGCGGGTGCCTTTCAGCGCGTCGGCGTCCTCTTTGGTGACGATCCCGGTCATGCGCGCGGCAAAGCCGTTCTTGATCTCGCGGCTGATGACCAGATCAAAGCTGCGGCTGCCGTCCTCGGTGGTCAGGGGCGCGTAATCGGCAATCGCCAGCGGATCGGCGGTAAAGCTTTTCAGGCGAACCTCGCCCTGCACGCCAAACGCGCCCGCGATGGCGCCCACACAGATCAGATCGCTCATACCGTCCCTAACGGGCGCAATAGCCCGCCCTTTGCCAAGTGCCACCAGCGTTTTCGCATGATTCGCGCTGTTGTCCACGTTCAAAGAAGACGCCCACCAGAAAGGCGACGGCAATCAGGACAACAAGGCGAATGAGGCGAAACATCTCTTACTCAAAAACGAAAGATGCCCCGGCAGGCAGGTGGGCTACCCGCCGGGACCGTGCAGATCGGATTATTCCGCGTCTGCTGCGGCTTCGGCGGCGTCTGCTGCCTTGGCTGCTTTCTCTTCTGCGCGCTCCTGAGCTTTCTTGCCCGGGGTGCCCTTCTTGGGGTTGTTGCGCTCGGTCTTTTCCTTGACGCCAGCCGCTTCGAGGAAACGTGCAACGCGGTCGGTGGTCTGAGCACCCTGGCCCAGCCAGTACTGAACGCGCTCGACGTCCATTTTCACGCGCTCTTCGGAATCCTTCGGCAGCAGCGGGTTGTAGGTGCCCAGCTTTTCGATGAAGCGGCCGTCGCGCGGCATACGCGAGTCAGCAGCAACGATGCGGTAGAAGGGGCGCTTTTTGGAACCGCCACGGGCGAGACGAATTTTGATAGCCATGAGTGTTTCTCCTATAGATGGCGTGCGACGGGAAACCCCGTCAGGATTGGTGTTGTTTGTGGTGCTGGATGACTTCCTGAATGACGAAATTCAGGAATTTCTTGGCGAATTCCGGGTCGAGGTCGGCCTGAAGTGCCAAATCCTGGAGCCGCGCGATCTGTTTTTCTTCGCGCGCGGGGTCGGATGGGGGAAGGTCGTGCTGCGCCTTGAGGACGCCCACGGCCTGCGTGTGCTTGAACCGTTCGGCCAGCGTAAAGACAAGGATCGCGTCCAGCCGGTCGATGCTTTCGCGGTGCCCTTTCAGCAGGGTCGCGGCGCGGGAGATGGCGTTGTCTTCAGTCAATGGCCCAGCCTTTCGGTTTAAAGAGGGGGTCGCAGTAGTGCGCGATTTCCATGGCGATGCCATGGGCGATCTGCGACTGGTGCAGCGCGTCCGGCGAGGGGTGGCGGTACACCGCGTCGCTGCCGTCGATGGACGGGGCGTCGTGGTCTTTGGTGCAGCCAAGCCGTTCGGCCAGACGGATCGAGTCGAGGTTCTTGGGGTCGATGTAGGACACCGCCGTTTCCCAGCCCTGCTCGTCGTAGAAGTAGTTGCGCACGGCGTTGGTCGCCTCAAGGGCATAGCCCTTGCCCGCGCGGTCCGGCCAGATGATCCAGGCGATTTCACGCTCGGGCCATTTCGCGGGCATCCAGCCGCCGGCCATGCCCACGGTCTCGTCGGTTTCGGCGAGGTGGATCATCCACATGCCATAGCCACGGATCTTCCAGTGGCCGATTTCGGCGGCGTAGAGCATCCACGCCTCGTAGGCGTTCAGCGGCCCGCCCATAAAGCGCGAGCGGTACGACGCAAAGGTCGCCTTGAAGTCCGGGTAATCCTCGGGTGCGGGGCCGCGCAGGATCAGACGGTCGGTGGTGAGGACGGGAATGTCTTGATGGGCCATCAGACGCGCTCCGTTTTGGGGTGGATGGAACCGGTCATGCGTCCTCCCTCACATGACGGTAGACGCAGGTGGCCCCTGCGTCGTCGAGCGCTTCCTCGGCGGCGCGGTCGCGTTTGACGCCAAGTTTGCGCATCAGCTTGCGCGCGCGGTCGTTGTCGCGCGCGATGTAGGACACGACCGACGACCAGTCGAGCGTGTCAAAGGCATAGTCCCGCGCGGCCGTGATCGCTTCTTCGGCGATGCCCTGGCCTTCGGCCTGTGCACACAGGAAAATGCCCAGCTCGGCCTCGGCGTCGGTATATTCAAAGCCCAGCGTGACAAAGCCCGCCGAGGGGCGCGTCTGCGCGTCGATGGTCCACAGACCGTGGCCGTGCAGCAGCCATTGCGCGGTATACTGGGTGAATTCACCCCACGCCTGTTCGCGCGTGAACGGCCCACCCATAAAGGCGGCGCGGTCGCTGGTCATGATCTCGGCATAGGCGTCAAAGTCGTAGATCCGCGGCCCGCGCAGTTGCAGACGGCGGGTATCGATCTGCGGAATGCGCCCGCCAAGGCGCGCCGCCGCACGGGCACCGGGGCCGGGGCGGTGGTTTTCGCAGGGCGCCTTGAGCACCGGATCCTTGGACGGGGCGTTCATGCGGGCACCCCGTGACGCCAGACCTGCGCCGGTTTGCCCATCAACTCGCGGGTGCGTTCGAGATGCGCGCCGAGGCGCTGCGCCACAGCGCGCGACGAGGCGTTCCCCGGCGCGATATAGCTGATGAGCGGGCCAAGGCCGCGGGCGTTGTAGGCCCAATCGCGGGCGGCAAGCGCCGCTTCGGTGGCGTAGCCGTGCCCTTCGCACCCGTCGTACAGGTGCCAGCCCAGTTCGGGCTCGTCCCAGCCGGGGTTCTCGCCCAGACCGACGCGGCCAACGATGCTGTCCCCGTGCAGGACGGTGAAATAGCCAAAGCCCTTAAGCGCCCAAGTGCCCGCAGCGGCCAGGAACCCGCGCCACGCGGTAAAGGCATCGGTGTGCGGACCACCCACAAAGACAGAGCGCGGCCCCGACATAAATGTCTGCGCGGCTTCGAAATCGGCCTCAATGGGGGTGCGCAGGGTCAGGCGCGCGGTGGTCAGGGTGATTTGCGGCAGCATCACAGCACCTCCGCAGGGGCGGGGTGACGCCACAGCTCATCGAGACCCATGTTCTCGTTTTCATAGGTCCGTTCATAGACGGCCCCCATGCGGGCGGCGAGCGCCTTGGACCGGGTGTTGGACGGCACGATATTCGAGGTCAGCGTGGTAAAGCCGAGGTCTTCGTAGGCCCAGCGGCGGGCGCGGCAGGCGGCCTCATAGGCGATGCCTTTGCCTTCGAAGCCGTCAAAGACCACGTAGCCGACTTCGGGCTCGGGCCATGTTTCGGGGTTCCAGATGCCGCTGATCCCGGCGGGTTTGCCGGTGGCGCGGTCTTCGATCACGAAATAGCCGTAGCCGTGCCAGTGCCAGTGGCCCACGTTCAGGGTGAACCAGCGCCATGCGTCGCCGCGTTGCGGGATGTAGCCAAAGCCTTGAGACCGGGCCGGATCGCGCAGGAAAGCGATCATGGCTTCGGCGTCTTCGCGGCGGGGGCCGCGCAGGATCAGGCGGTCGGTTTCCAGGGTGGGCGCGTTGGTGAGGCTCATGCGTAGGCCTCCGGCGCGCCGTCGGTGTCGGGCGCATGGCGGTAGACCACCGTGTCGGCAGTGGTTTCGCCCGCAGGCAGCGGGGCGGCGTCATCGCGTGCAGCGCCAAGGCGGGTGGCCAGCGCGATGGAGCGGTCGTTGTCCGGCGCGATGTACGACACGAGGGTCTCAAAGCCCTGATCCCACGCCCAATGCAGCGCGAGGGTCGCGGCCTCGGTGGCGTAGCCCTTGCCCTCGGCGTGGTCCAGCAGGGTCCAGCCGATTTCGCGTTCGGGGAAATGCGGGGGCTGAAAGATGCCGATCTGGCCGAGGAAGGTGCCGTCCTTGGTCTCGATCCCCCAAGCGCCGTGGCCCATCAGATCCCACATGCCAACCTCGGAGGCGATCCAGCGCCATGCCGCCTTGCGCGGGATCGGCCCGCCCATGTGCCGCGCGCGGTCGGTCTCGAACAGGTCACATAGCTGTTCGAGGTCCTCCATCACGTGGGGGCGCAGCGTCAGGCGCGGGCTATGGAGCGTCGGGGCGGGCATCGTGTCGGGTCAGGGGCCTTTGCGGGTTGTGGGGCCGGGAGCCTCCGGCGGGGATATTTTCAAAGAGAAGAAGCGGGGGGTTATTTCTTTTTGCCAAAGCCCGAAAGGCCGCCGGGCAGGCCCATGCCGCCACCCATGCCGCCCAGACCGCCGGGCAGTTTGGCGCCCAGTTGCTTGGCGGCGGCTTCCATCGCCTTGGGGTCCATCTGGCTGGGGTCGATGCCTTCCATGCCGGGCATCCCGCCTTTGCCGAACATGCCTTTCATGGCTTGTTTCAGCATGCCGCCTTTGCCCATCTTGCCCATTTTCTTCATCATGTCGGACATCTGGCGCTGCATTTTCAGCAGTTTGTTGAGGTCAGAGACTTCCATCCCTGCGCCCGCCGCGATGCGCTTCTTGCGCGAGGCTTGCAGGAGGGCGGGGTTGGCGCGTTCCTTTTTGGTCATGGACTGGATCAGCGCGATCTGCTGGCGCAGGATCTTGTCGTCGATGCCCGCGTCGCCCATTTGCTTGGCGGCTTTGGCCATGCCGGGCATCATTTGCATCATGCCTTCCATGCCGCCCATTTTGATCATCTGTTCAAGCTGCATCTTGAGGTCGTTCATGTTGAACTGACCCTTGGAGAAGCGCTTCATCATGCGTTCGGCCTGTTCGGCCTCGAGCGTTTGCTGCGCCTTTTCGACCAGCGCGACGATGTCGCCCATGCCGAGGATGCGGCCCGCGATGCGGTCGGGTTCAAAGGTTTCCAGCGCGTCCATCTTTTCGCCGAGGCCGACGAACTTGATGGGTTTGCCGGTGATGGCGCGCATGGACAGGGCCGCGCCGCCGCGCCCGTCGCCGTCCATCCGGGTGAGGACCACGCCCGATATGCCGATGCGGTCGTCGAAGTTCTGCGCGGTGTGCACGGCGTCCTGACCGGTCAGGCCGTCGACCACGAGGATCGTCTCACGCGGGTTGGCCACGTCGCGGACCGCTTCGACCTGGGCCATAAGCTCTTCGTCGATGGACAGGCGGCCCGCGGTGTCGAGCATGTAGACGTCGTAGCCGCCGAGGCTGGCCTGCGTTTTGGCGCGTTTGGCGATGGCGACGGGGTCTTCGCCCTTGATGATCGGCAGGGTGTCGACGCCGATCTGCTTGCCGAGGATTTCCAGCTGTTCCATCGCCGCCGGGCGGTTGACGTCCAGCGAGGCCATCAGGACCTTTTTGCCGTCGCGTTCCTTGAGCCGTTTGGCCAGCTTGGCGGTGGTGGTGGTTTTACCGCCGCCCTGAAGGCCGACCATCAGGATCGGGGCGGGGGGGCTGTCGATTTTCAGCGCGCCGGGTTCGCCCTCGCCGGTCAGGGTGGCGATCAGCTCGTCGTGGACGATCTTGACGACCTGTTGGCCGGGGGTGATCGACTTGGTGACCGCTGCGCCGGTGGCTTTCTTTTCGACCGCCTTGATGAACTGGCGCGCCACGGGCAGCGACACGTCAGCCTCGAGCAGGGCGACGCGCACCTCGCGCAGGGCGGTTTTGACGTCATCCTCAGAGAGCGCGCCCTGCTTGGTCAGCCGGTCGAAGACGCCGCCGAGGCGTTCTGACAGATTCTCGAACATGGGGAGGGCCCCTTTCCTAGCTGTTCCGGTTGCCCCGATAGATAGGGGCGCGCGACGGTGTTCACAAATCCCAATGCGATGCGGCCCCCGTGGGCGAATCCTCGCTGACGGGGGGCGATCCCGGCCAATGGCCATGGGACCGGAAGGCTGCTGCTTCCGGATGTTTGGGGTGGCGATAGGGGAAAATGACGTGCGAGTCAAGGATGGCGGGGTTTTAGCGCGTTTTGACCCGCGGGCCGAGCCATTCGATGCGGTTGGTCCACAGGTAGCCAGACCAGCCCTTTGGGACACGCGCCAAAAGGCCTTCGTCGTCGATCCCCGAGGAAAAGCCAGAGCCGTCGTAGTCGCCCAGCAAGATGACCTCGCTGCCTGCGGCGTGCATCCGGGCGGTCAGGCGGTGCGGCCAGCCCCAGAGCCAAGGCCCGACATTCAGCGGCACGGCGACCAGCCCCGTCTGGCAGGCGTCCGGCACGTGGCCGGTCCAGCCGAGCAGGGCGTAGCGCATCAGGCACGACTTGGTGCTGTCCTTGGTGTAGTAGGGCAGGCCGGTGGCGGCGTGGGCGGCCTCGGACGGGGGTGCGCCGCCGTAGATCGCAGCGATCCGGCCCGGAAAGGCGGCGTGCAAGGGGGCAATGGCAGTGCCCTCTTCGGGACGGCGGCTTTTGTAGTTGATCAGCAGCGGGGCGCTTGGGGCGGCCAGTGCCCCGGTCAGGGAGGGCATGATCAAGCCCTTGCCGCGAAAGGGGAAAGTCAGCCCGTCGGCGGTGATGTTATAGCCAAGGTCCAGCGCTTGCAGCGTGGCAAAATCCTGCTGCTCGGTGACGCCGGTGCCGTTTGTCTGACACTCCAGCCGCCAATCGTGGAACAGGGCAAAGGTGCCGTCCGGGGTCAGATGGACATCGACTTCGACCATGTCAGCCCCCAGCCGCGTCGCCTCGCGGATCGACGGCAGGGTGTTCTCGACAAAGTCATGGGTGATTGGGGCGACGTGCTGCGCGCGGCAGCTGTCGTTCGTGCGCTCGGCTAGAGACAGTTGATGAACGCCGCGATGGGCGATCAGCCGGGGCGGAGTGTCGCTGGGCGCGGTCCACAGGCTGGTGTTGCCCAGCCACAGCGCGGCCATGGCGCCCAAAAGGATCGTGACAGGTTTACGCATGACCACCCCAACCGTTTACGTCGGGCAGGGTGGCCTTTTCCTATGGATGTGACAAGCCGCGCTCGCGCCTTAGGCGGCGATCTGCGCGATGTCCTCGTGGGCGCGTTCGCTCGACGCCTGCGGGTCAACGGCCATGCGGTCCGAACGCACCACCTGAATGTCGGTGATTCCCATAAAGTTCAGGATGTGCCGCAGGTAGGGCGTGGCGTAGTCGATGGGGCCGTCCACCTCTGTGCCGCCAGAGGCGATCGCCAGAATGGCGCGCTTGCCGGTCAGCAGGCCTTCGGGGCCGTCCTCGGTGTAGCGAAAGGTCACGCGGGCGCGGGCCACCAGATCGACCCAAGCCTTGAGCGAGGTTGGCACGCCAAAGTTATAGATCGGCAGGGCGATCAGCACGGTGTCGGCGGCTTTCAGCTCGGCCACCAGCGCGTCCGACAGGGCCAGGGTCTGGCGGTCCAGATCGGTCTTGTCCTCGTCGGGGGTGAAGTTCGCGCCGATCCATGCGGCGTCCATCAAGGGCAGGCCAGCGGCCAGATCGCGGGTGATGGTCTTGGCCGGGGCGAGCTTGGCGATGATCTCGTCGGCCAGTTGGCGGGAAACAGAGCCTTCGGTGCGGGCGGAAGCGTCGATGCGCAAAACGGTGTTGGTCATAGGGAATCCCCTGTTGTTTGTCCTCCCTTCGCTAGTTTGTGACTTGCGCGTCTGAACGCAATTGCAGAAAACGGACAGTGACTGTGGACAGGCGCACAGAAGAACACACGCTTTGGCGCAAAGAGGGACGTCATGGACAACTGGGATGAGATTCGTACCGCTTACCAAGTGGCGCGCATGGGCACCGTCAGCGGCGCGGCTGACCGTTTGGGGGTGCACCACGCCACGGTGATCCGCCATATCGACGCGCTCGAAGGTCGCTTGGGCGTCAAGCTGTTCCAGCGGCACGCGCGCGGCTACACGGCGACCGAGGCGGGTCAGGATCTGTTGCGGGTGGCGCAGACCACCGAAGACCAGTTCGCCCAGCTCGAAGGTCGCATCAAGGGGCGCGGCGCCGATGTGTCGGGCGATCTGGTGGTGACCTCGCTGGTGGCCTTTGCGCCCTTGATGGTCGCGGCGCTGACCTCTTTCCGCGAAAAGTACCCCGATGTGATCGTGCGTTTCCTGACCGGCGACCGGGTGTTCCGGCTGGAATATGGCGAAGCGCATGTGGCCTTGCGCGCAGGCGCGGCCCCGCAGGAACCCGACAACGTGGTGCAACCCTTTGCCAGCCAGCAGATCGCGCTGTACGCGACGCGCGGCTACATCGAGCGGCGCGGGATGCCCGAGGATATCGACGCCCTGCGCGCTCATGATTTCGTCAGCCACGACGATATGGACACCCGCGCGCCCTTCCTGCGCTGGCTGCACGGCCATGTGGACGCCAGCCGGATCGTGTTCCGCTCGCCCGACACGCGGGTGATGGAGGCCGCCGTTCTGGCGGGCGCGGGCATCGGCTTTTTCAGCACGCGCGAAGCGGCCATGCACCCCGATCTGGTGCAGGTCATGCCGCCGCGCGACGAGTGGCTGTCGCCGCTGTGGCTGGTCACGCATGTCGATCTGCACCGCACCGCCAAGGTGCAGGCGTTCATCAAACATCTCAAAGCCTTTGCCGCCGAGGAGGACGGGGCATGAGCGAACACCTCAAGGGCCATCTGGCGATGATGCTGTTTGCCTCGCTGGTGGCGGGGTCGTTTTCGCTGGGGGCGCTGGCCTCGCCGTTCATCGACCCGGTGTCGCTGAACGCGGTGCGGTTCATCCTTGGGGCGGTGCTGCTGTGGACCATGGCCTTGGCGACCGGGGGCGTGACGCGCGACGTGTTCCACGCGCCGTGGCGCTATCTGGTGCTGGCGGGGCTGTTCGCCATCTATTTCGTCACCATGTTCGAAGGCCTCAAGACCGCTGAACCCGTCAGCATGGCGGCTGTTTTCACGCTAAACCCGGCGCTTACGGCGGTGTTCGGCTACTTTCTGCTGCGGCAGATCACGACGGCGCGGATGGCTTTGGCGATCGTGATCGGGGGCATCGGCGCGCTTTGGGTGATCTTCAAGGCCGACATTTCGGCGCTGCTCCGGTTCGAGATCGGCCGGGGCGAGGCGATCTATTTCTGGGGCTGCATTGCGCACGCCTTGTATTCGCCCATGCTGCGCAAACTGTCGCGCGGCGAGCCTGCGCTGGCGTTCAACGCGGGGGTGCTGACGGCGGGGGCGCTGATCCTGCTGGTGCTGGCGGGGCCGCGCGTGCTGTCGGTGGACTGGGCGTCGCTGCCCGCCATCGTCTGGATCACCATTCTATATGTGGCGGTGCTGGCGACTTCGGTCACCTTTATGTGCCTGCGCTACGCGACGCTGCGGCTGCCCTCGGCCAAGGTCATGGCCTATACCTACATCGTGCCGTCCTGGGTAATCCTGTGGGAAGTCGCCTTTGGCCACGGCGTGCCTTCGGCGCTGATCCTGCCGGGCGTGGTGCTGACGGCGGTGTCCTTGCTGCTGTTGCTCAAGGATGAAGAGGCGGGCGCGGTTGCCTAATCTTCGCCCAGCTCGCTGGCGAGAAACCGCTCAAACGCATCGAGGTTCACCGGCTCGAACTGGCCAAAGCCCTGCATCCAGACCGACGCCTCGCGCAGGGCGTCGGGTTCGAGCTTGCACCACTTCACCCGCCCGCGCTTTTCCTGACTGATCAGGCCCGCGGCGGCGAGGATGCCCAGATGCTTGGAAATCGCGGCGAGGGACATTTCGAACGGGTCGGCCACGTCGGTCACGGCCATATCGTCTTCGAGCAGCATCGTCAGGATGCGGCGCCGGGTCGGGTCGCCTAGGGCGGCAAAGACACTGTCGAGACGGTCGGACATGCCCCCTTGTTCGCCAGTGCGCCTGCGCCGTCAAGGCCGCAGATCAAACGCCCTTGCATGGTCGGTCAGGCCGGTCTGCGTGCCGGGCAGGGTGTCGGTGCCGGGCCACAGGCCGGGGGTGCGGAAATGCACGGTGGTGTCGCGGGCGATCTCGACCCACTCGCCTTCGGACTGGCGGAGCAGCACGTGGCGTGTCAGATGGGTGACAAAGCGCGCCTCGGGCGTGGGGATATCGCCGGTCCAATAGGCCAGATCGGGCATTGTCAGGTCGCCATAGCTTTGCTTTTGGCATTTTACGCCGCAGTCGCGCAGGACATAGCCGGTTAGAAAGGGGTCAAGCCCCTCGGACGTTTGCGGCACATCCCACGGGATAAAGATGGAATAGGCCCCGGCGTTCAGCAATGCGCGGTTTTCCTTGGCGCACAGGTCGGGGCAGGGGGCGAGCAGCGCGATATGGCCCACGGGGCGCAGCGCGGGCCAAGCGGTGTCGCCGGACTGATAGGTGGCGGCCTCGGCGTAGGCTTCGGGGCGCAGGGACATGGCGGGCAGGGCAGTGACGGTGGCGGCCAGCGCAAGACCCGCGGCCCAGCCGTGCCGGACCCCCAGCGCGCGGCCCAGCCCATGCGCCGAATGGATCAGCATCAAGGCCAGCGCCACAGGCAGAACGCCGCTAAGCCCTGCGGGCTGGATGGGATTGAACGCCGCAAAGCCCGCCATCGCCAGCGATCCGGCCATCAGCCAGACCCAAGTCATCGGAGAAGAAAAGGCGCGCGTCATCAAATGCAGTCCCAGAGCGGGGCGAGTTTAACGCTAACTGCGCGCGAGGTCTTTTGTTCCGTAAGGCGGGGCACTGGCATGGGCTTTCAAATGGTTAACAAAGTCTAAAGCTGTGCTTGCAGGTTGAATCGGGCGCAGGTTTGACCACCAAGGGGAGCTTTCGCGGCGGCTTTGCGACAAGTACCCCAAGGGCGTGAAAGGCCCGTGAAAGCTGTGGGGCAAAAAGGTGCATTTTCGCGCCGATTTTAAACATCAACTGATCGGTTGAATAACGCGACAGGGCGCTGCGCGCGCTAACACCGCCTGCGACGGAATCGCACGAGTTGTGCGTGCGTGCCTAAAATGACTATAAATCAGCTGCTTAGCCCGCCTTTGCGGATTCTTAACAGCGTGTTGACTCAGGACGCCCCTCGGCTTAGCAAAGCGGCGAACTCCAACGGGGGCCATGACGTGAGCGATCCTGACCATAAACGGCAGATGGATGAGCTGAGCGCCAAGCTGGAGGCCTACAAGGCCGCACAAACCAGCGACAAGGCCCACCAAGAGGAGCACTATTCCCAAGCGCAGCACGCGTGGCGGATGGTGACAGAGATGGTGGCCGGTCTGGGGATCGGCTTTGGCATCGGATACGCGCTTGATGAGGTGCTGGGCACCTCTCCGTGGATGATGGTGCTGTTTACATTGGTGGGGACCGCCGCGGGGATCAACGTCATGTTGCGCACCGCGAAAGAGCTCCAGGATACGCAAACGCCGCCAAAGACGGGCGGGGACGAGGGGACAAAAGATGGCGACTGAAACGCACGGCGCAGACGCAGCAGCAGAGGGCACCGGCCTGGTTTTCCACCCGATGGATCAGTTCATCGTCAAGCCTCTGTTCGGCCACGGTGAAGTGGGCATGTTGACCATCACCAACGTCACCCTGTGGCTGGCGCTGTCGATCCTCGTGATCTTTGTTCTGATGGTTCTGGGCACCTCGCGCCGCGCCATCGTGCCGTCGCGCTCGCAGTCGATTGCCGAACTCGCCTATGGCTTTATCCACAAGATGGTCGAAGACGTCACCGGCAAGGATGGCCTCAAGTACTTCCCCTATATCATGACGCTGTTCATGTTCATCGTGACCGCGAACTTCCTGGGCCTGCTCCCCAAGTCGTTCACCACCACCTCGCACTTTGCCGTGACCGTGGTGCTGGCGCTGGCCGTGTTCCTGACCGTCACGATCCTTGGCTTTGTCAAGAATGGCGTGTCGTTCCTGTCGATGTTCTGGGTGTCGTCCGCCCCGCTGGCGCTGCGCCCGATCCTCGCGATCATCGAACTGGTGTCCTACTTTGTGCGTCCGGTCAGCCACTCCATTCGTCTTGCTGGCAACGTCATGGCAGGCCACGCGGTGATCAAGGTGTTCGCAGGCTTTGCCGCCATCGCCGCCGTGTCGCCCGTGTCGATCCTGGCGATCACCGCCATGTACGGTCTGGAAATCCTCGTGGCCTTCATTCAGGCCTACGTGTTCACGATCCTGACCTGCGTCTACCTGAAAGACGCGCTGCATCCGCATCACTAAAGGCAGCGGTGGGCCGCAGCGCCCGCCTCTTCCCCCGAAACAAACCCGAATACAGTAACTTCCAATCGTAAGGAGATACCCAATGGAAGGTCAACTCGCACACATCGGCGCAGGCATCGCAGGTCTGGGTACCGGTATCGCAGCACTGGGTGTTGGTAACGTCGCAGCCAACTTCCTGGCCGGCGCTCTGCGCAACCCCTCCGCAGCTGCTTCGCAGACTGCAACCCTCTTCATCGGCATCGCATTCGCAGAAGCTCTGGGCATCTTCTCGTTCCTGATCGCTCTGCTGCTGATGTTCGCCGTCTAATCCACGGAACTTAACGATCCTTACGCACGGGCGGTCCGGCTTGGTCCAGACCGCCCGAACGAAAGACAAACGTTCCGACGGAGGAAAACATGGCGACCGAAACTCACGGAGCCGAGGCACTTAGCGCCTGTGTGGATTCCCATGGCTCTGCCGTTGGGATGCCGCAACTTTGCGGTGACTGGATTGGCAACCAGGTCTTCTGGTTGATTATCACTCTGGTGGTGATTTTCCTGATCCTGTCCAAAATCGCGCTGCCGCGGATCGCATCCGTTCTGGCAGAGCGTCAGGGGACGATCACCAATGACATCGCCGCAGCCGAAGAGCTGAAGCGCAAGTCCGAAGAGGCAGAGGCTGCTTACCAGCAAGCCCTGACCGACGCCCGGACCGAAGCCCAGGCGATTGCGCAGAAAACGCGCGACGACATTAAGGCCGATCTCGATGCGGCCATGGCAAAAGCCGACGCAGACATCTCTGCCAAGGCGGCTGAATCGGAAGCGGCCATCGCCGAGATCCGCAACTCTGCCATGGAAAACGTCGAAATCGTTGCCAAGGATACGGCAGCTGCCATCGTGGCGGCGCTGGGTGGCAAGGCGGATGACGCCAAGATCGCCGCAGCCGTGTCGAACCGGATGAAAGGATAAGGCCATGCGCAAGCTTTTCGCTATCGCCCTTGCGGCAGTCGTGGCCAACCCCGCCTTTGCTGCCAGCGGCCCGTTCTTTTCGCTGCGCAACACGGACTTTGTTGTCCTGCTGGGTTTCCTGATCTTCCTTGCGGTTCTGTTCTACTTCAAGGTGCCCGGTATGCTGGGTGGCCTGCTGGACAAGCGCGCCGCTGGCATCCAGTCCGATCTGGACGAAGCCCGCGCCCTGCGTGAAGAAGCCCAGACCCTGCTGGCCTCGTATGAGCGCAAGCAGCGCGAAGTGCAGGAACAGGCGGACCGCATCGTGGCCCACGCCAAGCAAGAGGCCGAACTGGCCGCCGAGCAGGCCAAAGCCGACATGCAAAGCACCATCGCCCGCCGTCTGGCTGCCGCTGAATCGCAGATCGCCTCTGCCGAAGCGTCCGCCGTACGCGAAGTGCGCGACACCGCCGCATCCGTGGCTATCGTCGCTGCGCGTGACGTGATCGCCGACCAGATGACCGCTGCCGATCAGGGCAAACTGATCGACGACGCCATCGCAACGGTCGGTGCCAAGCTGCACTAAGCCTATCGGCATCCCGAATTGGGGCAGGCCCGACCGCATCGCGCGGTTCGGGCCTTTTCCATTTTTGGGCCGCTTTTTGCGGCAGGACAGACACGGAACACAAAGCGTCGCGCCGGGTGATCTTTTCTTGACGGTGGCTGGCAGATACTGTGTATGCCAGCGAACCACAGCCAAACATGTGGGACGGTCAAAGGGGTAAAGTCGTGGCTCATATCATCGTCGTCGGCAACGAAAAGGGCGGGGCGGGCAAGTCCACCATGTCCATGCACATCGCCACCGCGCTTGCGCGCATGGGGCACCGCGTCGGGACGCTGGATCTGGACGTGCGCCAGAAAAGCCTTGGGCGCTATCTGGACAACCGCAAAGCCTATCTGGAAAAGAACGGCGTCGATCTGCCGTCTCCCAGCTACATGGACCTGCCCGAGGTCGATCAGTCCGAATTGGCCCCCGGCGAGAACGTCAACGACCACCGTCTGTCGCGCGCGGTGGCCGAGCTGGAAAAAACCTCTGATTTCATCGTGATCGACTGCCCCGGTTCGCACACCCGGCTGGCGCAGGTGGCCCATTCGCTGGCCGACACGCTGGTGACGCCGCTGAACGACAGCTTTGTCGACTTTGACCTGCTGGCCCGCGTCGACAGCGACGGCGAGAAAATCCTTGGCCCCTCGGTGTATTCCGAAATGGTCTGGTCGGCGCGTCAGCTGCGCGCGCAGGCGGGTCTGGCGCCCATCGACTGGGTTGTCTTGCGCAACCGCATGGGCGCCCAGCAGATGGTCAACAAGGCCAAGATGGAAAAGGCGATTGACCGCCTGTCCAAGCGCATCGGCTTCCGCGTTGCCCCCGGCTTTTCCGAGCGCGTGATCTTCCGCGAGCTGTTCCCGCGCGGGCTGACGCTGCTGGACCTCAAGGATATGGGCGTCAAGCAGCTGAACATCTCGAACGTTGCCGCCCGACAAGAGCTGCGCGATCTGATCAAGGCGCTCAAGCTGCCCGACGTGGACGTCAAGTTCTAAGCTTTGAACGTAAAAAGGCCCGGTCGCGCTGACCGGGCCTTTGCGTGTGTTTAGGGCGTTTACTCTGCCGGAACAGCGACCACGTCACGCTTGGCAAAGTGCTGTTTGTTCAGCCGCAGGACCAGCGCGATGGCAATGATCTGGGCGATGATGGCGATGGCGGTAAAGCTCCAGTAGGCGGTGCCGTACTTGGCCACGGCCCCCGCAGCGACCAGACCCTTGTTGACGAAGAAGTGCGTCATCACCGAGAAGGCAACAAACGGGCAGACCAGGGCGTAAGAGCCGGGCGACGTCTTGGACCCCAGCACGAAGTCGTTGAAGTAGCCCTGCGCCTTGAGAACCACGGCACCCAGCCCAAGGAAGGCGATCTGGATCGAGATCATCCGCGTCAGGAAGGTCAGCGTATCGGCGGCGGTGCTGTGGCCGTCAAAGGTGGTGTGCAACCCGTGGTCTTGGCGGATGAACATGATGCCCAGCACGGTGACGATCGGCACGATGATCATCAGGGTCGGGCCAGCTTCGCGGGCGGTGCCGTGTTGCAGCATGGACGACACAGCGGTGGTCGCGGCGAGGATCGTGTAGAGGATCGCGATCACCCCCAGCACGGTCGAGATGATCAGCGCGGCGGCGACGGTCGTGGGGTTTGTGCTCATGGCGGCAGGGGCGGAAAAGCCAACGGCGATCATGGCAACGGCAAAGGCGGGCAGCAGTTGCGCAAAGGAGTTATGCGCGGTCACGTCGAACACGCCACCCTTGGACAGCACACGCCCAAGGAAATCCCCGATCAGCCGAAAGGCCAGTACCGCGATCAGGCCAAAGGCGACCATGGCGGCGGGGAACATGAACTCGACGATGGTCCAGAGCTGCGGGACAAAGACGAGGCCCACGATGAACAGCGCGTTCACGGTCATGGCCAGCGCCAGCGGCATCGCCAGCAGGGTGCTTTCGGCGTTGGAGTTGCGCAGCTTTTCATAGGCGTCCGTCTGCTTGAAGGCCGAATAGGCCGACAGGTTCCAGAGCAACGATTTGATGTTCAGGACCGTAAAGAAAGCGATCCCCGCCATGGCGATGACAATGGCGGCTTGCAGCGCCGGGTTGCCTGCGGCCCATGCGGCCATAATGTCTTCGAACACCGGGACGGGCTGGCCTTTGTGCGGGACCCAGAACATGAGGAACATGAAAAACGTCACAGACAGACCGCCCGCGCCGAGCGAGGCGAGGAAGTAGAGCGGCGAGTATTGGTCAGCGGGCCGGGTTTGTGGGGTAGCCATGGCGGCCTCCTTTTCTAAACATTCCGAAGTTAGAATGTAATGTACATCGCAAAGTTGGAATGTAAAGGGGAATCGAGTCCGGGCTTTTCCGCGTCAATCGCTTGTGCGTTTACCTCTTGGTAACCAAGCTGAGGCAAAGCTAACTCATGCGATTTACCTACGTTTTCCTCATGCTTGGCCTCGCTGCGTGTGACGCGGCGGGGCCCGGTTTCCGCGGGGTCGACAAGACCGTCCGCGAAGTCGAAGGCAGCCGCTTTACGCTGCGCCGTCAGGGCGATGTCGTTGAGGCGATTCGAACCAACCCAGAGATGATGCCCCGCTTTCAGCCTGTCGCGCGCAAGGCGGGCATCGCCGCGCAACTGGAAACGGGCTGTATAGCGAAATGGGTGGTGGGCGATCCGTCGATGATGACCATCGGCCTGAGCTGCGATGGCCGCAAAGCCCCCCGCAAACCTCGCAAATCGCGGGTGTTCTATTGCGATCTGTACGGCATCACCGCGCGCGGTGGCGCGTTGGAGTGTCAAAAGGGGTAATTGAGACGCATTTAACCCGACATTATCCCCAATATCTTGTGGACAACTGGCGGAACCCCGCCAGATGCGCCGCGCCGCTGCTTGACTCTGCGCCCGCCCAGAGGCCAGTTTGAGGGCCATTCTCGGAATCGGGACAGGCTCTTGCGCTTTACCAAACTCAGACTGACGGGCTTCAAAAGCTTTGTCGACCCGACGGACCTTGTCATTGCCAATGGCTTGACGGGCGTGGTCGGGCCGAACGGTTGTGGCAAGTCCAACCTGCTCGAGGCGCTGCGCTGGGTCATGGGTGAAACCCGCGCCAAGGCGATGCGCGGCGGCGGGATGGAGGATGTGATCTTTGCCGGGGCCGCCACCCGTCCGGCGCGCAACTTTGCCGAGGTCGCGCTGACCATCGACAACGCGGATCGTCTTGCGCCCGCCGGGTTCAACGACAGCGACCAGCTGGAAATCACCCGCCGCATCACCCGCGACGTGGGCAGCGCCTATAAGGTGAACGCCAAGGATACACGCGCCCGCGACGTGCAGATGCTGTTTGCCGATGCGGCCACGGGCGCGACCTCGCCCGCGCTTGTGCGGCAGGGACAGATCATGGAGCTGATCTCTGCCAAGCCCAAGAACCGCCGCAAGGTGCTGGAGGATGCCGCCGGGATTGGCGGGCTTTATGCGCGCCGCCATGAGGCCGAGTTGAAACTCAAGAGCACCGAGGCGAACCTGCTGCGCGTCGATGACGTGATCGAGCAGCTTGCCAGCCAACTGGGGCAACTCGCGCGGCAGGCCCGTCAGGCCGCCCGTTACCGCGCCATCGCCGAAGACCTCCGCCGCTCCGAAGGGATGCTGTTGTTCCGCCGCTGGAACGAAGCCGATACCGCGCGGATCATGGCCGAGAACGCCCTGCGTGAGCTGGTGACCGGCGCCGCCAAGGCCGAGGCTACCGCCCGCGCCGCCGCTGCCCTGCGCGCTGACCGCGAGGCCGAACTGCCGCCGCTGCGCGAGGAAGAGGCGATCTCGGCCGCTGTCTTCCAACGCTTGACCGTGCAGCGCGACACGCTGGCCGATCAGGAACGTCAGGCGCAGGACCGCATCGCGACGCTGGCCAAGCGCATCGAACAGCTGACCCACGACATGGACCGCGAGGCGGGCCTGAACCGCGACGCGGGCGAGACGATCGAGCGTCTGGAATGGGAAGCCAAGGCGCTGCAAGACGCCGCCGAGGGCCATGACGACCGCCTCGAAGAGGCCGCCGCCGCCGCCCGCGAGGCCGCCGCGATCCTGCACGAGCGCGAGGCCGATCTGGCCCAGCACACCGAGGACGTGGCGCGCCTTGCCGCCCGTCACCAGTCAGCGCAGCGTTACCTTGCCGATTGCCGCCGCCAGATGGACCGCAACGAGGCCGAGGCGACCAAGGCCCGCGACACCGTCAAGGCGGCGCGTGATGCGTTGGAAAACAGCAAGGCCGCCGCCCGCACCGCGCTGACCGAACAGGACGCGGCGCAGATGATGGTCGACCGCGCCGAGCGTGTGCTGGCCGAGGCCGAAGCCGCCCGCGCCGAGACCCAGACGCGCGAAGCCGAAGCGCGCGGCGAACGCTCTGAGGCCGAGGGTGAGATGAACGCCTTGCGCGCCGAGGTGACGGCGCTGGCGCGGCTCTTGGATCGGGATGCCGCTGAGGGCGGGCAGATCCTGGACCGTTTGCAGGTGGAGCAGGGCTTTGAAAAGGCACTGGGGGCGGCTTTGGCCGACGATCTGCGCGCGCCCGAGGTGGATGGCGACGGCCCGACGGGCTGGCTGGTGCTGCCCGAGTATGACGCTGATCAGCCCTTGCCGCCGGGGGTCACCGCGCTGACACAGCACGTGTCCGTCCCCGAGGTGCTGTCGCGGCGCATGTCTCAGATCGGGCTGTGTGACGCCGACGATGGCCCGCGCTTGCAGACGCTCTTGCTGCCCGGTCAGCGGCTGGTGTCTCTGGACGGCGATCTGTGGCGCTGGGACGGTTATCGCGCCTGGGCCGAGGATCAGCCCTCGGCGGCGGCGATGCGTCTGGAGCAGTTGAACCGCCTTGAGGCTTTGAAGCAGGAAATGGCCGCGGCCTCGGCGCATCTGGAGGGCACCAAGGCCGCGCATGACGCCTTGGTTGCGCGTCTGGCCGATCTGACCCGCGCCGACAAACAAGCGCGCGAGGCGCGGCGCGAGGCGGATCAGGCGTTGACCGCTGCGAGCCGCACGCTGAACCGCGCCGAGGCGGATCGCGACATGGCGGACAGCCGCTTGGACGCGGCGAAACTGTCGGTGCGCCGCTACGAGGAAGAGGCCGGGACCGCCCGCGCGCAGCTGCGCGAGGCCGAGAGCGCCGTTGCCGATCTGGACGATCTGGACGACGCGCGCGCACAGGCCGAAGACGTCAAGATGACGGTGGAAGCGGCGCGGATGACCATGATGGCCAAACGCTCGGCCCATGACGAATTGCGCCGCGAGGGCGAGGCCCGCAAGGGCCGGTCGCAGCAGGTGACCAAGGACTTGTCCGGCTGGCGGCACCGCTTGGAAACCGCGGAACGGCGCGCGTCAGAGCTGGCAGAGCGGCGCGAGGCGACGCAGGAAGAGCTTGAGGATGCGGCGCTGGTCCCCGAGGAACTGGCCGCTAAACGCGAAGAGCTGGGCGAGGCGATCGAGGTGGCGACCGACCGAAAGTCGGCGGCCTCCGACGCCTTGGCCATGGCAGAGATCGCCCTGCGCGATGCCATCACCGAGGAACGCGACGCAGAGCGCATCGCCGGCGAAGCCCGCGAGATCCGCGCCGCCGCCCAAGCCCGCACCGAGGCCACCCGCGAGACCGTCAAATCCGCTGCCGAGCGCATCGCCGAGGAACTGGACTGCGCGCCGCAAGACCTGCTGGCCAAGCTGGGGATGTCCGCCGAGGACATGCCCGCCTCGGAGCAGATTGAGCAGGACGTGAGCCGCTTGAAACGGCAGCGCGACGCCTTGGGCGCGGTGAACCTGCGCGCCGAGGAAGACGCCAAGGAGGTCCAGCAAGAACACGACGAGCTGGTCGCCGAGAAGGCCGACCTGGAAGAGGCGATCAAGACCTTGCGCGGCGGGATTGCGTCCCTGAACAAGGAAGGGCGCGAGCGTCTGCTGACGGCGTTCGAGCAGGTGAACGCGAATTTCACCATGCTGTTCAAGCATTTGTTTGGTGGCGGTGAGGCGAACCTCGTGATGGTGGAATCCGACGATCCGCTGGATGCGGGGCTGGAGATCATGTGCCAACCACCGGGCAAGAAGCTGTCGACGCTGTCGTTGCTGTCTGGGGGCGAGCAGACCTTGACCGCGCTGGCGCTGATTTTCGCGGTGTTCTTGGCCAACCCGTCGCCGATCTGCGTGCTGGACGAGGTGGACGCGCCCTTGGATGACGCGAATGTGACGCGTTTCTGCGATATGCTGGACGAAATGTGCCGCCGGACCGAGACGCGGTTCTTGATCATCACGCACCATGCGGTGACCATGGCGCGGATGGACCGGTTGTTTGGCGTGACCATGCAGGAGCAGGGCGTGTCGCAGCTGGTGTCGGTGGATCTCAAGCGGGCCGAGACGCTGGTCGCTTGAGGGGTGCAATTGGGGGCGCTGCCCCCGCGCTGCGCGCTCCCCCGGGATATTTTTGAAGAGAAGAAGCGGGGGCGCGGCGTGAAGACTTTTGCCTTGGTTGTGGTGGTGATGGTGGCCTTTGCGGCGAACTCTGTGCTGAACCGGGCGGCGGTTGGCGGCGGCTGGATTGATCCGCTGGGGTTCGGGACGGTGCGGCTGTGGGCCGGGGCCGTTGTGCTCTTGGCCTTGGCCTATGGGCTGCGGCGGCGGACGCCGTTGCTGGGGCCGGTGCGGCTGGCCGGGGTCGCGGGCTTGGTGCTGTATATCTACGGGTTTTCCTTGGCCTATAGCGATTTGGACGCAGGCCTAGGGGCGCTGATCCTGTTTGGCACCGTGCAGATCACCATGTTTGTCGGGAGCCTGATCGGCGGCGAGCGGCCGCCGGTTTTGCGCTGGCTGGGCGCTGCTGTGGCGTTTGGCGGTTTGGCTTGGCTGTTGTGGCCGGGGGCCGGGGTGTCGATTGTGCTTGGCGCGGGGGCGGCGATGGTGGTCGCGGGCTTTGGCTGGGGTGTCTATTCGTTGGCGGGGCGCAAGGCGGAGGATGCGTTGATTTCCACGGCGGCGAATTTCGTTTTGGCGGCGCCGTTTGGCTTGGTGATCGGCTGGCTGCCGGGGGTGCCGACCAGCGGCGTTGCGGTGACAGGCAGGGGTTTGGCTTTGGCCGTGGTGTCTGGGGCGGTCACATCGGGGCTAGGGTACGCTTTGTGGTACGCGGTCTTGCCGCAGCTCAAGGGCAGCGTGGCCGCCGTGGCGCAGTTGACCGTGCCGGTGATTGCCATGGCGGGCGGGATGCTGGTCCTGGCCGAGCCGTTGACGGCGGAGTTCGCGGTGGCGGCGGCGGTGGTTTTGGGCGGCGTCGGGTTGTCGGTTTTGCGGCGCTAGCGGACGATGGGTTCCAGCGGATCGTAGCTGAGGCCCGTGCCAAAGGCGACATCGGGCAGGCTGGACGGTTTGAGGGGCAGGGCGCGCACCTGCGGTTCGGTAAAGAAGCGGCGGGTGGTGACGATGCCTTCGGGGTCTTGCCAATTGTCTGACAATTGACCCTCCGTGATGGTGCAGCGAAAGAACACCTCGACCTGATGAAAGCTGCCCTGCGGGTCGTGGAATTCGTTGATCAGGCAGGGCGCGCCGACGGCGATGGTCAGGCCGGTTTCCTCATGGACTTCGCGCCTGAGGTTCTCGGGCAGGGATGTGCCGCGATTGACGCCGCCGCCGGGGGCGCACCAGAGCGGGCTTTGCCCGCCCGGCCAAGCGTTGACCAGCAGCAGGCGGTCCTGATGCACGATTACGGCACGGGCGGCGAGGCGAGGGCTGGTCATCGGCGGCTCCTTTCCCCCTTTCATAGGGGCGGGCGGGGCGCTATGCCAAGCCTATGAGATATATCCTGACCCTAGTTTTGCTATTGGCGGCGCTGCCTGCGCGGGCCTCTGATTGCGTGATTTTCCTGCATGGGCTGGCGCGGACCGAGCATTCCATGACGCTGATGGCGGCGGCCTTTGAGGCGCGCGGGCATCAGACGGTGCTGGCGGGCTATCCGTCGACGGAAAAGCGGGTCGAGACGCTGGCGGCAGAGATTTTGCCCGCCTCGGTGCAGGCCTGCGGTGACAGATCGGTGCATTTCGTCACGCATTCCATGGGCGGCATCCTGTTGCGCTTTTGGCTGGCGGATCATCGGCCCGAGCGCTTGGGGCGTGTGGTCATGCTGGGGCCGCCGAACCAAGGCAGCGAGCTGGTGGATGAGCTGGGCGGCTGGGAAGTGTTCGCTTGGGTGAACGGGCCTGCGGGCGGTCAGCTGGGGACGGGCCCCGAGGATCTGCCCAAGAGCCTGCCGGTGGTGGATTTTCCCTTGGGGGTGATCGCGGGGTCGCAGACGCTGAACCCCCTGTATTCGCACCTCATTCCCGGTGTGGATGACGGCAAGGTGTCCGTCGCCTCTACGCGGGTTGATGGCATGAGCGGGCATATCGTCTTGCCGGTGACGCATACCTTTATGATGCAGGCCCCCAGCGTGATTGCGCAGGCGATCCTGTTCATCGAAGAGGGGCGCTTTGACCGCGAGATGCGCTGGCAGGACATGCTGAAGGGGATGGAGTTGGACTGCCTTTTGGGAGGCTGCGAATGATCGAGCGGCGGCTGGTGGGCGCGCGGGTTTTGCGCGACAGCGGGTGGAGCGACGCGCCGGTGACGGTGGCGGGCGGTCACTTGAGCGATGCGCCCGCGCGTGATGTGGACCTGAGCGGCTTTGACCTGCTGCCGGGGATCGTGGACGTGCATGGCGACGGGTTCGAGCGGCACATGGCCCCGCGAAGGGGCGCGCTGCGCGAGCGGGACGCGGGCATGTGGGCGGTGACGTCCGAGCTTGCGGCCTGCGGGATCACGACGGCGGTGCTGGCGCAGTTCTGGTCGTGGGAAGGCGGGATGCGTGGGCCGGAGTTCGCCGAAGAGGTGTTTGAGAGCGTGTCCTTGGTGCGCGGCACCGTGCCGGTTGACCTGCGGCTGCAACTGCGGCTGGAGACGCACTACCTTGAGAGTTTTGACCGCGCCTTGGAGGCGGTGGATCGCTGGGGCATCGGCTATGTGGTGTTCAACGATCACCTGCCGCACAAGCGTCTGGCCGAAGGGCGCAAGCCGCAGCGCTTGGTCGGGCAAGCCTTGAAATCCGGGCGTAACCCCGAGGCGCATTTGGCCTTGATGCAGGGGCTGCACGCGGCGTCGGATCAGGTGCCAGCGGCCTTGGACGGGCTGTGCGGGCAGCTGGCAGAGCGGGGCGTGCGCATGGGCAGCCATGATGACCGTACGGCCGAAGGCCGGGCCGAGTGGCGCGGACGCGGCGTCGATGTCTCCGAGTTCCCCGAGACGGTAGAGGCGGCGCAGGCGGCGCGCGAGGCGGGCGATCCGGTGGTCCTCGGCGCGCCGAACGTGGTGCGCGGGGCGAGCCATGCGGGCAATGTCTCGGCCCTTGAGTTGGTCGAGGCGGGGCTGTGTGATGCCTTGGCCTCGGATTACCACTACCCGTCGCCGGCGCGGGCGGCGTGGCGCTGTGTCGAGCTGGGTTTGCTGGATGAGGCTGCGGCCTGGGGCTTGGTGTCGTCCGGGCCTGCGCGGGTGCTGGGCCTCAGCGACCGGGGCCGGATTGCCGAGGGGCTGCGCGCCGATCTGGTGGTGATGGAGCCCCAGACCCGCCGCATCGTGGCGACGATTGCGGGCGGGCAAGTGGCGTGGATGTCGGGCGCTGTCGCCGGGCGGTTTTTGGCCTGAGTTGGCCTGATCCACCGGAGCGCTGTCGCGCACAGGTTGGTTTGCGCCTGCGCGGCGCGCGCGCCAAGGGGCAGGCCCCTTGGAACCCCGGCGTTGCCCGAGAGGGCTGTCTTAGCCGCGGATGATGCGGTTGACGTGGCCCATCTTGCGGCCCGGTTTGGCTTCGGCCTTGCCATAGAGGTGCAGGGCGCAGTTGGGGTCGGCGGCCAGCTCGGGGACGCGGTCCATGTCGTCGCCGATCAGGTTTTCCATCACCACGTCAGAGTGCCGCTGCCCGTCGCCCAGCGGCCAGCCTGCCACCGCGCGGATGTGCTGTTCGAACTGGTCGATGGCGCAGCCGTTCTGTGTCCAGTGGCCGGAGTTGTGCACGCGCGGGGCGATTTCGTTGATGATCAGCTCTTGCGGGGTGACAAAGAACTCGACCCCCAGCACGCCGACATAATCGAGCGCGTTCAGGATACGGCCCGCCATCAGCACCGCGTCGGTCTGGAAGCGCGCGGGCAGTTTCGCCGGGACAGTCGTCGTGTCGAGGATGCCGCTTTTGTGAACGTTCTCGCCGGGGTCAAAGGCGGTGACCTGCCCGTCCTGGGACCGCGCCGCGATGACCGAGATTTCGGCGGTGAAGTCGACGAAACCTTCAAGCACGGCGGGGGCGCCGTTCATGTCGGCTAACGCTTGGGCTGCGTCTTCGGGGGATTTCAGGCGGGCCTGCCCCTTGCCGTCATAGCCGAAGCGGCGGGTTTTCAGGATCGAGGGCGTGCCGATGTGTTGGACCGCAGCGGCCATCGTCTCGGCGTCGGTGACATCGGCAAAGGGCGCGACCTTGAGGCCCAGATCGGTCAGCCACGTCTTTTCCGTCAGGCGATCCTGCGAGACGCGCAGGGCTTCGCGGTTGGGGTGGATCGGGCGCAGCTTTTCGAGGATGTCCAGCGCCGAGGTCGGGATATTCTCGAACTCGTAGGTGATGACATCGACCGACTCGGCAAAGCGGCGCAGCGCCTCTTCGTCGGTGTACTCGGCTTGCAGGTGAAAGTTGGCCACATGCGAGGCGGGGCAATCGCCGCCCGGTTCAAAGATGCAGGTCTTGAAGCCAAGGCGGCTGGCCGCAACAGAGAGCATCCGGCCAAGCTGGCCTCCGCCGAGGATACCGATGGTGCTGCCGGTGGCGAGGGGCTGGGTCATGGGGCGCTCTCCTGTTTTGGCCTGTTTGCCGCGCCCCGAAGGCACGGGCAAGGGGGGAATTGCCTAGACCGCGTCGCGATCGGGCTCATCGGCGATGGATGCGGACAGATCGCTGCGCCATTGATCCAGGCGGGCGGCCAGATCGGGGTCTTGCAGGGCGAGGATGCCTGCCGCCATCAGACCGCCGTTCTTGGCCCCGGCCGCGCCGATGGCCATGGTCGCCACGGGAAAACCGCGCGGCATTTGCAGGATCGAGTACAGCGAATCGACACCGGACAACGCTCGCGTCTGCACCGGGATGCCGATCACCGGCACGCGGGTTTTCGACGCCATCATGCCCGGCAGGTGCGCTGCGCCGCCAGCGCCGGCGATGATCACTTGCAACCCGCGCGCCACGGCGGTCTTGCCGTAGTCCCACAGACGGTCGGGGGTGCGATGCGCCGAGACGATCTTGGTCTCGTAGGGCACGCCCAACTCGTCCAGAACGTCCGCTGCTTCTTTCATCGTCGGCCAGTCCGACTGGCTGCCCATGATGATGCCGACCTTGATCTCTGCCATCTGTCCCTCCGGGGTTTCAAGAAGCGCGGACTATAGCGAAAAGCGGGCAGGGGGCAATCGGGCGAAAAGACAGCGCCGCAGGGTGTGGCGTTGCGGTCAGTGATCGCGGGCGAGTTTCGCCATCAGCACGTCGTCGTACCACGTATTGCCGATGCGCGCGGCCTCTCGGAGCACGCCCTCGCGGCGGAACCCGCAACGCTCGTAGCAGCGGATGGCGCGGGTGTTGAACTCGATCGTGCGCAGGGCGACGCGGTGCAGCTTCATCTCGTGGAACGCATGGTCCAGAATCAGCTTGATCACCCGGCGGCCAAAGCCCTGCGACAGGCGCGCGGGGTCAATCAGGCCAATCGCGAGCATTGCGTTGCCGTCCGAAACATTCACCGTGTGCAAGCGGCACGACCCCAGAAGCCGCCCGTCGACCTCGACGATCCAGCCCAGCTCGTCGTGCATCACCTGCATCACCCATTGCGTCGCGCGCTCGCGCGTCCAGGGCGGCGCGGCGGTCGGATCGGCACCGAACATGCGCATGATCTGCGGGTCTTGCCCCAGCGCAAAGCGTTGCTCTGCGTCCCCGGCGCGCGGGCGGCGCAGGGTCACGACCCCGTCGGTCAAGGGCGGCGGGCCGTCCTGCGGTTGTTCCTCCCCAACAATCCGCATCTGGCTTTAGGCGATGATATCGGGCGTCAGCCGATCTTCGATCAGCGCGATCCGATCCTTGAGCGCCAGCTTTTTCTTTTTCAGCCGTTGCAAGGTGATCTGGTCGGCGGTCCCGGTCTCTTGCAGGGCGCGGATCGACTCATCCAGGTCGCGATGCTCTCGGCGAAAGACTTCGAGTTCGATTCGCAGCACCTCGTCGCTTTTCATCGAGAGGTCCGTGGGCGCATTCATGGCGGAATCCCCTTTTACCGCATAGGCTTGTAACATACCCAAATCTTGACGTTTCGCAAAGCCCCTTGCGCCAAGATGGTAAGCTTCCCATATTTATCACGCGGGGGTCGCCGGAACGGGGCCCATCGCATGACGGTCGCTTATGAACAGGACGTGTCGATGACGAAAATGACCTTGGGGTCCTATCCCCATATGCTGGGCTTTGAGCAGCTGGAGCGGCTGCTGGAACGCACGGCGAAATCGAGCGAAGGCTATCCGCCTTTCAATATCGAACAGCGCTCGGATGATGCCTATCGGATCACGCTTGCCGTGGCGGGCTTTTCCGAAAACGATCTGTCGATCACCGTCGAGGACCGCCAGTTGGTCATCCGGGGTCGGCAGCGCGACGACGGGTCCGAGCGGATCTTCCTGCATCGCGGGATTGCCTCGCGCCAGTTCCAGCGCAGCTTTGTGCTGGCCGATGGGGTCGAGGTGGGCGAGGCCGTCATGGAAAACGGTCTGCTGCACGTGGATCTGACCATCAGCCGTCCCGAGACGGTGGTGCAAACGATCAGCATTAGAAAGGGGTAAGGGCAATGCACACGAAATACGATTGGGAAAAGCGCGATCAGGGCCGTGTGGTCTATGTCAAACGTGTGCTGGCCGCTGACCTGCCTGACGATGTGCGCGAACAGGTGGGCGACCGAGAGGCGCTGTACGCGGTCTGCCGCGGCGACGACGGAGAGCAGCTGGCGCTGGTCAAGGATCGGTCCATGGCCTTTGTCCTTGCGCGGCAGAACGACCTTGCGCCGGTGACGGTGCACTAAGTTTCCCACAAGGCGATGAACAGGGCCGAAGAATAGGGCCGTCCGATCCGGGCGGCCTTTTTTCGTTTTGGCGCGACGGAAGGCGGGGGCGGGGCCGTATCACTTGGGCAAACGCGCCGACCCCAGAGGACCAGATGACCCAACCCGCACGCTACGCCCCCGTTCAGATCGCCTTGCACTGGCTGATTGCCGTGCTTTTCGCCTTTAACTTTATCGTCTCGGATGGGATGGGGCAGGCTTTGCGGGCCAAGCTGTCCGGGGCAGAGCCAGAAGGTTTGGTGGCCCTGTTGCACCCGCCGGTGGGGATCGCGCTGCTGGTTTTGACCCTGATCCGGGTGGTGGTGCGGCAGCGCATGGGCGCGCCCGCGCTGCCCCAGAACAATAACCCCCTGATGGATAAGGTCGCGCACGCGGTGCACTGGGCGCTGTACGTCTTGCTGGTGCTGATCCCGGTGTCGGGCATGGCCGCCTGGGGCGTGGGCATCCGCGCGGCGGGCGAAGTGCACGAGGTTGTCGTTGGCCTGACCATCTGGCTGGTGGGTCTGCACGTCATTGCCGCGCTGTTTCACCAGTTTGTTCTGAAGGACGGGTTGATGCTGCGGATGCGCCCCGGCCCGGACAAGCGCCGGTCAGACGTGGTTTGACCACTGCTGTCGCGGCGGTTGGCGGACAGCAGAGTGCTGCATCACATGCACCAAAAGCCGCGCGTCGTGGCCGTGACCACCGGAAACGCCGACCGTAGCCCCTTGGGTTGGGTAAAAGCTGCGCCAGCTTCGCCTGATCGGGCAAGGGCAGGCGGCGGCGCGCCCAAGTCCCTGCCTGAAAGCTTTCACACCACAGCCCCGCGCTGCGCAGGACAGAGTGCCGACGGGTCATGAGGTGGATATAGGTCACCTTGTCCACCGGTATTTGTGAGACCCCGGGCAGGGGCAAAAGGTCCTTTGCCGCGATCAAGATACGCGGATGCCCGAAAAGCAGGGCCGCATTGGGGCTGGAGATCAAGACCCTGTGCAGCGGTGACAGCCGGATCAGCCCATGTGCGCCCAAACTGCCGGGCGCGATGGTGATGGGCGCAGACGCGCCGCGCAGGCCCGCCACGGTCTGCCGCCCCACCCAAACCAAAGGCTCTGTCCCCGATAGGGTGACCACGGCGTCCCCCTCTGCCAAAGCGCCCGCGGCCCGCCAGCCCGTCGGGGTGCGGATCGGCGTTTCGGCGGCAAAGCACAGCATCTGATCCACAGAGGACGTGTTCGTGCCAGAGTATTCAACGCCGTTCCAGGTGCCGAGCCTGGCGGCGGTGATGTCCGCCGGGTACCATCCGGGCTGAATGTCGACGTCCAGAATGTGCACGCCCCACGCGCCATTGTCCAAAACCGTAACAACCAGCCGCACGGTATAGTCGACCCCATCCACCGTGATGGTCGAATTGTCATACACACCGATTTCATGGGCGTTGTACAGGACGCCAGAGACCACCAGCCCTTCGGTCGCGGGGCTGGGCGCGCTGCCGTCGTCGCTGTCCGTGTCGTAGATGATGCCGTCGCCGTTGTCGTCGCGCATCAGTTATTCGCGGTAGTCGGCAACCGACAGGACGGTGCCGTTCAAAGCGCCATCCAGATTGTTCTGATCGCTGAGGTTCCAGCCCGGTAACAGGCCCGGCTGATACCACCCCCATGTGCGCACGTCGGGCATACGGCCATCTCCGTTTCGGGCAGAAGACCGCAAATCCATGAACACAAGCTTATCAGGTAAAGTTCTAACCAGTTTTAGAACGCTCAGCGCCGCGCCGACGCGCGCCAAACAAAAAGGCCGGGGACATGCCCCGGCCTCTTCTTTTGCCTTAGCGCTTATTGCGCGGCGATCAGACCCATGCTTTCCAGCTTGAGGATCACCTGGTGGGCGCAGTTGTCCACCTCGACGTTCTCGGTTTCAACCGACAGCTCGGGGTTCTGCGGCACGTCGTAAGGGTCGGAAATCCCGGTGAATTCCTTGATTTTGCCCTCACGCGCCAGCTTGTACAGACCCTTGCGGTCGCGGCGTTCGCATTCCTCGAGGCTGGTCGCAACGTGCACTTCGACAAAGGCGCCGAACTGCTCGACATCCTCGCGCACCGCGCGGCGGGTGGTCGCATAGGGCGCGATGGGCGCGCAGATCGCGATGCCGCCGTTCTTGGTGATTTCAGACGCGACATAACCGATGCGGCGGATGTTCAGGTCGCGGTGCTCTTTGCTAAAGCCCAGCTCGGACGACAGGTTCTTACGCACGATGTCCCCATCGAGCAGCGTCACCGGGCGGCCACCCATCTCCATCAGCTTGACCATCAAAGCGTTCGCAATGGTGGACTTGCCCGACCCGGAGAAGCCGGTGAAAAACACGGTAAAGCCCTGCTGCGAGCGCGGCGGCTTGGTCTTGCGCAGTTCCTTGACCACCTCGGGGAAGGAGAACCACTCGGGGATTTCCAGACCCTCTTGCAGGCGGCGGCGCAGTTCGGTGCCCGAGATGTTCAGGATGGTCACGTCATCCTTGTCGGCGATCTCATCGGCCGGCTCGTACTGGGCGCGTTCCTGCACGTAGACCATGTGCTTGAAGTCGACCATTTCACAGCCAATTTCCGACTGGTGCGCGCGGTACAGCTCTTGCGCGTCATACGGACCGTAGAAATCCTCACCGGCAGAGTTCTTGCCGGGGCCAGCGTGGTCGCGGCCAACGATAAAGTGGGTGCAGCCGTGGTTGGCGCGGATCAGGCCGTGCCACACCGCTTCGCGCGGGCCAGCCATCCGCATGGCAAGGTTCAGCAGCGACATGGTGGTGGTGGACTGCGGGTACTTGTCCAGAACCGCTTCGTAGCAGCGCACGCGGGTAAAGTGGTCGACGTCGCCCGGCTTGGTCATGCCGACAACCGGGTGGATCAGCAGGTTGGCCTGCGCTTCTTTCGCGGCGCGGAAGGTCAGTTCCTGGTGGGCGCGGTGCAGCGGGTTGCGGGTCTGGAACGCCACAACTTTGCGCCAGCCCAGCTTGCGGAAGTAGGCGCGCAGCTCGTTCGGGGTATCGCGGCGACCGCGGAAGTCATAGTGCACGGGCTGCTGGATGCCGGTCACGGGACCGCCCAGATAGACCTTGCCCGCCACGTTGTGCAGGTAGTTCACCGCCGGGTGCGCGTCGTCATCGGCACCAAAGACCTTTTCGGCCTCGCGCGACTTGTTCGGGACCCACTTGTCGGTGACGGTCATGGTGCCGAGGATCACGCCCTCTTGGTCACGCAGCGCGATGTCCTGACCGTCCTCGATGGAGGCGGCGAACTCTTCGGACACGTCCAGCGTGATCGGCATCGGCCACAGGGTGCCGTCGGCCAGACGCATGTTTTCCACGACGCTGTTGTAGTCTTCTTCGCCGAGGAAGCCCTTGAGCGGGTTGAAGCCGCCGTTCATCAGCAGTTCCAGATCGCAGATCTGGCGCGGCGTCAGATCGTGCGAGGTCAGCTCAGCCGCTTCGACTTTCAGTTTTTGGGCGCTGTCGTAGGAAACATACAGCTCCGGAATGGGGGCGAGGTTGGATTGCATCAGGGTGCTCCTGTATTTCAAAGGCATAAGGTCGCCCACAGAGCCGGTCAGCTCTGCGTGCAGCGCCGCGTATTCGGCGAATTTGCGGGAAAGAAAGGGCTGGATCAGCCCTTGCATCATGGCGTGGCCCTGATCTGTCAGCGCATAGGCAAAGCGTTGGCGGCGGTCAGGCCCTTGTCGGTCGGTGACGGTGATAAGCCCCGCGTCTGTGGCGGCGCGCAGCTGTGCGTTCAGACGCCCAAGCGACACGCCCACCGCCTCGGCGATGGTGCGCTGGCTTGCCTCGGGGGCCTTTTCCAGCTGACGCAGCAGCAAAAACAGCTGGTCGTCCTCTGGCTTGGCGGCCTTGGCAGGCGTGGTGTCTGGGCTTTTACGCATTCCGGTGACTCAATGTGTGTTCACGCATGAACACATGTCACCCTTTGCGCGCGCAGAAAACCCCCGAAATTCATCGGGGGCGATTTGTTGCGTAAAAGCTGCGGTAGGATTTTGCGCCTAGCGGGCGGTCAGTTGCACGGTCAGCCCGCCTTTGGGTTGCGGAATTGGCATGCGTTTCCAACGCTTTGCGCCCCCCTTGGGCGCGGTGATGCGCACATGCGGCAGCAGCGCGTGGACAAAGGCCTTGGCCTGCATGGTCGAAAAATGCATCCCGATACATTTATGCGCGCCGCCGCCAAAGGGGGCCCAGGCGTACCTATGCGCGCGATCCTCGGCGCGGTTTTCCGAGAACCGGTCGGGGTCAAACACGTCCGGGTTGGTCCAGTAGTCGGGGTTGCGATGCACCAAAGCGGTCTGCACCGACACCGGCGTACCAGCGGGGACACGGACCCCTTGCCACTCGAAATCGCGCAGCGCGTAGCGCGGGATGATCTGCACCGGCGGCATCAGCCGCAGCGCCTCGCGAAAGGCGCGGTCAGTCGCGGTCATCTGCCCCAGCGTGTCCGGGGTCAGGGGGCCAAGCGCCTGCGCCTCGCGCGCCAGACGATCCTGCCAGTCGGGGTTCAGCGCCAGCGCCTCGGCCAGCGTGGTCAGCGCCGAAGCCGTCGTGTCATGCGCCGCCATCATCAGGAAATTGAAGTGGTCGACGATCTCTTGATCGGTCCAATGGCGGCCTTCGTCGTCGGTGGCCTCGCACATCTGGCTAAAGAAATCCGTCCCGCCCTTGCCACGCCGCTGGGCGATCAACTGGCGGAAATAGTCCGTCAGGGTGATGCGCGCGTCCAAACCCCGTCGGCGGCGGGTAAAGGGCAGGGGCTTTTGGATCAGCGTCACCGTGGCGGCAACCTCGTCCATGAAGGCTTCGTTCATGCGGCCCGTGGCCATATTGTCGGTCGCCAGCCCCATAAAGACATTGGCCCCCAGCCGCAGCGTCAGCACCTTGACCGCGGCGTAGAAATCAAAGGGTTTTCCGCGCGGCCAATCGGCCATGATCCGCGCCATCGCCGGGGCCATCATCGCCAGATAGTTGTCCATGGCGGGTTTCTTGAACGCCGCCTGCATGATCCGACGATGCGCCCGGTGATCGTCGAAATCGCGCAGCATCAGCCCGCCGGGGAACAGCGCTTGCAGCGACTCCCAGCCCTTTTGGTTGGAAAACAGCCGTTCGGGATCGGTTAGGATAAACTCCATCGCATCGGCAGAGGCAAAGGCCACCCGCCAGCGCCCCATCACATGCACGCGGTACACCTCGCCCAGCGTATCCGAGCAATGCCGGTGCAAAGCATAGCTGTCGCGCAGCAGGTCCAGCGTGTTGCCGAACAGCGGATGGGTCTTTGGGGCGGGGATATGGGCCAGTGCAGAGGACATGAAAAAGGCTCTTGGAACCGATGATGTCCCAAGAGCCTACACGAGTTTTGTTCAACCGTGGGCGAAACCCGCCCTAGGTTGTGACGTGGCTCACACGCTAAGCGCGATCAGGCGCTCTCGGGCTCGTTCGCCACGTCGGTGGCCGGCTCGCCCGCGGCGTCCTGCTCTGCCAGCCAACGCTCGGCCTCCAGCGCGGCCATGCAGCCCATGCCGGCGCTCGTCACCGCCTGACGGTACTTGTGGTCGGTCAGGTCACCGGCGGCAAAGATGCCGGGGATCGAGGTCGCGGTGCTGTCGGGTTGCGTTTTCACGTAGCCGCCATTGTGGGTTTCCAGCACGTCCTTGACCAGCTCGTTCGCAGGCGCGTGGCCGATCGCCACGAACACGCCTTCGCAGGGGATTTCGCTGATCTCGCCGGTTTGCACGTTCTTGACCTTCACGCCGGTGACGCCCTTGGGCATGTCGGTGCCGACGACTTCGTCCAGCTGGTGGAACCACAGCGGCTCGATCTTGGGGTTCTTGAACAGACGGTCCTGAAGGATCTTCTCCGAGCGCAGCTCGTCGCGGCGGTGGATCAGCGTCACCTTGGAAGCGAAGTTGGTCAGGAACAGCGCCTCTTCGACCGCCGTATTGCCGCCGCCGATTACGACGATCTCCTTGCCACGGTAGAAGAACCCGTCGCAGGTGGCGCAAGCGGACACGCCAAAGCCCTTGAACGCCTCTTCGGACGGCAGACCCAGCCATTTGGCGCGCGCGCCGGTGGCAAGGATGATCGCATCGGCGGTGTAGGTGGTGCCGCTGTCGCCATGCGCCACAAAGGGACGCACGTCAAAGTCGATCTTGGTGATGATGTCGCCGATGATCTCGGTGCCCATGGCGCGCGCGTGCGCCTCCATCTTGACCATCAGCTCGGGGCCTTGGATTTCGCTCTCGCCGGGCCAGTTTTCCACCTCGGTGGTGGTTGTCAGCTGGCCGCCGGGTTCCAGACCCTGCACGAGGATCGGCTCGAGCATGGCGCGCGACGCGTAGACGCCAGCGGTGTAGCCGGCGGGGCCAGAGCCGATGATGAGGACCTTGGTGTGACGCGTGTCGGACATGGGTTCCGCTCCTGCTTGTCTGATTTTGACCCTATGGATATAGCGATGCGCGGCGCGGGTGCAATGACGCTTCACGCGCCAATGAAGTGTTAAGATTATTGCGCGAGTGCGAAAGATTATTGCGCGCGCCTCGCCAAATGGTATAACAATCGCGAATTATCCGAGGGGAGAGTGCCACATGCCGACGCACCGGCTTGATCCGATTGATCGCAAGATTCTGGCCGAGTTGCAGGCGGATGGCCGGATGACCAACGTCGAGCTGGCCAAGCGTGTGGGCATTTCCGCGCCGCCCTGCCTGCGCCGGGTGCGTGTGTTGGAAGAGCAGGGCTTTATCAAGGGCTACCACGCCGACGTCGATTCGCGCGAGCTGGGCTTTGAGGTGCAGGTGTTCGTGATGGTTGGTCTGCAAAGCCAGGCCGAGTCGGACCTGAGCGCGTTTGAGGCCCGCTGCCGCGACTGGCCCCTCGTGCGCGAGTGTCACATGCTGAACGGCGAGGTGGATTTTATCCTCAAATGTGTCGCGCCGGACCTGTCGACCTTCCAGAGCTTTCTGACCGGCGATCTGCTGACCGCGCCCAATGTGGCGAGCGTCAAGACCTCGCTGGTGATCCGCGGCGCCAAGGACGAACCGGGCGTGCCGTTCGACGTGCTCGAAGAGCGGCTGAGCCGGTCAGCCTAAGCGAAAATCAGCGTCCAAAAAAGAAGGCGGGGAAGTCCCCGCCCTTTTTTATGCGCTGTCACAAAGTCTTAGGTGTCCAGCAGCGACTCGATCACTTCACGCTGGGTGCGGGTCATGCTGACCTGCCCGAAATCGTCCAGATCGGTCACGTTGGGGAACATCGACAGGAACAGCGCGCGCAGGTTCGGGCCAAGCGCCTGACCGGCGGCTTTGCCGGGGTGGTAGGTTTCAAACTCGACGCCGCCGACCTTGATCGTGGTGTGGCCGTTCACCATCAGGTGGTACAGCTGCACCGTCCCGCCCGGCGTCACCTCTAGGTAGCGGTCGCCGTCCACGTAATCCTGCACCGGGGCCAGCACCGCGTCTTGGCCCAGCAGCTTGCGCAGCTTGTCGTGGCGGACGATCATCCGCGCCGCCGGGCCGCACAGCACGTCCATCCCCGGCGCGCCATAGCCAAAGCCTTCGCCGGTGATCCGCGTCAGCGCCTTGAGCGTGGTCTGCCCCTCGGAGTGCCCCGGCACATAGGTGGTCGAGCCGATCCAGGTCACCGGCACCGAGCCGCTGGCGGTTTCGATGTAATCGCCGGGCATCAGGTCTTCGACGGCGACGGGGCCGTTCACCGTCTGGATCAGCGTCCCGCGCGCAAAGGCAGAGGCGCATTCCTCGAACAAGGGGGTCGCGGGCGCGACGATCTGGCGAAAGGACACGGTGAGGTCAGGCAGCAGGGCCGAGACATCGTATTTGCGCATCACCGAGGCGGTGCGCTGGACTTGCCCATCGACAGAGAGATCGCTACGCGGCGCGATAGGCAAAGAGAGAGCATGTTCGGCAGCAATGCCGTGGCGGAGACTGGTCATAAAGGCACCCTTCAAAGAAAGGTCGCATCCGTGCTGGCCCCCACCAACAACGACAGAAGGACGTTTGAGTTTGTCGCAACTTCCTGCTGTGAACAATTTGCCTGAGCCGTCCGTCCGGGTCAAAGCCTGTGCGGATTAACAGTCTGTTCCATAAAAAATGCCCCGCATTTGCGAGGCATTGTTAAGCATCTGGATACGTCTTTGCCACATTCACGCGTTGCGTGTCCGAATCGCGGGCACTGTTGCGCGGGTGGAAATCGCTTAGGCGCTCTTGCGCTGGTCCTGCTGTTCTGTGCGGCGGGCGATCATCGCGGCACGCGGGGCACCCCGTTCCCACGGCAGGCGGGTCTCGGTGGTTTTGGCGGTGGCGACGATGGATTTGATGAAACGGGTTTTCATGGCGGTGTCTTCCTCTGCTCGGCTGTGGTGCCTTGTTGTCTGAGGATCAAACTGACGGCCAATTGGGGCAGACTTGTGACATCAATGGGATAATATCGCGCCGATACCGGGATTGTTTCTTGGTACAGCTTTGGCGCGAGTTGGGGCAAAGACTCAAGCCCGAATGGCGGCAATCAGCCGGCCATAGTCCGCCTCTTTGTTATGGGTCGCGCGGCGGTAGGAATAGAACCGGTCCGGGTCGGAATAGGTGCAATGGCGTGTCCATTCCGCCTGAACCCCGGCGGCGCGCAGCCGCGCAAGGCCAAAGGCGGGCAGGTCAAACAGCATCCGGTCGCCCTCGCCTTGGGCGAAAAAGCGGGCGTTGCCCTGATCTTCGGCAAGGAAATTGTCAAAGAACTCGGGGCCGACCTCGTAGGCGCGTTGGGAAATGGTCGGGCCGATGACCGCGTGGATGTTTTCGCGCGTCGCGCCAAGGTCGATCATGGCGTCAACCGTGGCCTCTAGCACGCCATCAATCGCCCCGCGCCAGCCCGCGTGCGCCGCGCCGACAACGCCAGCCTCGGCGTCGGCAAACAGCACCGGTTGGCAGTCCGCCGTGAGGATCGCCAGCGCCAGCCCCGGCGTGGCGGTGACCAAGGCGTCGGCCTTGGGCGCGGTGTCATGGGGCGCGGTGACGGTGACCACATCGGCGGAATGCACCTGATGCACGCCGATCAGAGCCTCGCGGGTGACCTCCATCGCGTCGGCGACGCGGCCCCGGTTGATCTGGATGATCTCGGACTGGTCAGAAGACCCCGCGCCGCAGTTCAGCCCGGCAAAGATGCCCGAAGACGCCCCGCCGCGCCGGGTAAAGAACCCGTGACGAAAGGGGGACAGGCTGTCAGAGGTGATGATTTCCAGGGTCATCGCAGGGCTCATACTTTGAATCCGGGGGGCGGTTGCTGTCCTTCGGGGAACAGCGCCAGTGTTTTGAACAGCGAACCCATTTCCGCGGGGTGCGTCAACCGTCGATGTGCGGCGATATGCGAGTTCAGCGCCGCGCCGTGCAAATGGGCGGCAAGCGCTTGCGCCCGCGGCGTGATCCCGAGACGTTCCAGAAAGACCCCTTGGGGGGTGAGTTTGCTGTGACGGGCGGGCGAGGCGGCCTGCGCGAGCGCTTCGAAATCCACATGGGCGGTCAGGTCGGCGTGGCCGGGGTGGGCCAGCGGGTCGACGGGGGCGTGGGCTTCCAGCGCCTGAAAGGTGTCGCCAAGGCTGCGCCAGTCGCCATAGTCGATCACGATCGCCGCGCCGCCGTGCTGGGCGATGCGCGCGGCGATGCTGGCGGTGATGGCCTGCGCGGGGGCGCAGGTTTCCACCAGATCGCCGTTTTGCGTGTCGCTCAGGCGGTGGGTCAGCGCGGCTTGCGGGGCAGGGGCGGACAGGCCCATGACCAGCTTGCCATCCTGCACCCCGACCATCCGCTCGCGCCATTCGTCGCCGTCGCGCTGGAACTGGCGGATGGGCAGGGCGTCAAAGAACTCGTTCGCGATGAGGAACAGCGGCTGCTCGGGCAGGGTTTCCACGCGGTCGTGCCATGTGGCGTGGGGGACGCGCTGGGCTTGTTCGGCGCGCAAGGCGGGCGAGGTTTCCACCAAGTGGACCTGCGCGGCATCCGCAAAGCCCGGAACCCGCGCCGTGGCCCGCAGGATGTCGGCCATGAGCGTGCCGCGACCGGGGCCAAGCTCTGCCAGCGTAAAGGGCACGGGGGCGCCTTGGTCCAGCCACGTCTGCGCCAGCGCAAGGCCGATCAGCTCGCCGAACATCTGGCTGATTTCCGGCGCGGTGGTGAAATCCCCGGCAGCGCCAAGCGGGTCGCGGGTGATGTAATAGCCGTGCTGCGGATGCGACAGGCAGAGCGTCATATACTCGGCCAGCGGGATCGGCCCGGTGGCGCTGATCTGCGCGCGGATCAGGTCGGCCAGTTGGGTCATCGGCGGGACCGCGCGATCAGGATCAGACCGATGAGGATCATCGGCAGCGACAGCAGTTGGCCTTGGGTCAGGCCGTAACCGCCGAGGTGCAGCGCGAGGCCGAGCGGGTTGCCTTCGGTGACGAATTGCGCGTCGGGCTGGCGGAAGAATTCGACGATAAAGCGCGCGGTGCCATAGCCCGCGATAAAGGTGCCGGCGATGCGGCCCGGATGCTGCAAGGCCCCCCGGCGGACGAGGACAAGCAGGATCAGCCCGAGGACCAGCCCTTCGAGCGTGGCTTCGTAGAGCTGGCTGGGGTGGCGGGCGCAGAGGTCCGATACCGCTTGGCCGCAGTCCTGCGCGCGCGCGCCGGGGAAAATCACCCCCCAAGGCGCGTCGGTGGGGCGGCCCCACAGCTCGGCATTGATGAAGTTCGCGAGGCGGCCCAACAGCAGCCCCGGCGGCGTGGCCAGCGCCATCATGTCGGCGGTCGACAGCTTGGGTGCGCCTTGGCGGGCGGTCCAGATCCACGCGGCGATCACCACGCCGAGCAGGCCACCGTGAAAGGACATGCCGCCTTGCCAGAGCAGCAGGATTTCCGCCGGATTATGTAGGTAATAGCCGGGCTGGTAGAACAGTACATAGCCCAGACGCCCGCCAAGGATCACGCCTAGGATGACCCAAGTCAGGAGGTCTTCGACCTGGGGTTTGCTCATGGGCGGGGTGTGCGCGGGCCATAGGGCGGGGCGGGCGATGACGCTCAGCGCGATGCGCCAGCCGATCAGGATGCCGACGATATAGGCCAGCGCGTACCAGCGCAGGGCGAATTCCATGCCAAAGAGGGCGATGGAGAAAATCTCTGGCGAGAGGTTCGGAAAGGGGATTGCGGCGACCATGCGTCCTGTTGCCTCTGGATCGTTGGGGAAGTCAACCTTGAGCGTCGGCGCGAAGGTGCCCATATAGGGGACAGACTTGCAACACGAATGCTCAACCGGGAGAGACCCCATGCAAACGCGCAACAAGGTTTTCGAGGATATCTCGCAACTGATGACCAACGCCATGGGTGTCGCCCAGGGTGCCAAGACCGAAGCCGAGACGGCGATGAAGTCGATGCTGGACCGCTGGCTGGCGGATCGCGACTTTGTCACCCGCGAAGAGTTCGACGCGGTGCGCGCCATGGCGCAGAAGGCGCGTGAGGAGAATGCGGCGCTGAAGGCGCGGTTGGATGCGCTTGAGGCCAAGGACTGACTTGGTTTGGGCGGACGGCGGGACGGCGCTCTTGCTGCGCAACACGCCCCGCCCACCGTCCCGCATCTCGCGTGACTTTATGTTTGGCAGAGCCTGAGGGGGGCCTCGGGCTTTTGTCGTTTCAGGCGGGCCACCAAGCGGTGAGGGCGGCCTCTGTGAGGGCATCTGCGAGGCCGATGCCGATGAGGTGTGTCTGTGTTGGTGGCGCTGGGCGCAGGTCGATGGTGGGGCCGACGCAGTGGATTTCCCATGTGCCGCCGTCTGGCCGGGGAAGCCAGCCTTTGACGCGAAAGAGACCTTTGGGGCGGTTCGCCAGCAGGGTGCGGAGGGCGTCGGCGGGGAGGGTTGGCCCTTGGACCGCTTGCCAGTTTTTGTAGGCGGGGTGGGGCGCGCTGGGCGTGGGCGTGCCGACCGGGCGCAGC
This sequence comes from Tropicibacter naphthalenivorans, assembly GCF_900176475.1. Lineage (GTDB taxonomy): Bacteria > Pseudomonadota > Alphaproteobacteria > Rhodobacterales > Rhodobacteraceae > Tropicibacter > Tropicibacter naphthalenivorans. Next base: position 758,333 of record NZ_FWXX01000001.1, on the reverse strand, counting down.
CCCAGCAGCAGCGGCGCGAGGGTTTCCAAGGCTTCGAGGGCCAGCGTCCCCGGCAAAGCCGCCGGCACCTTGGTCGTCAGGCGCAGGTCCGCGACGTCAGTCTGCGCGCGCAGTTGCGGGCCGATCTGCGGGTCTTGGGACAGCGTGCCCCACGTGACACCGTCGATCAGCGTCGCGGTGCCGCCATAGGCGAGGTCCGGCTCTGTCAGGGCGGCCTGCGCGATGCGGGCGGGATCGGCGACGCCCGAGGCTTCGATCAGCAGGTGGTCGGGGCGGGGGGTGCGGTCCAGCACATCGCCGATGGCCATGAACAGGTCCGCGCCCATGGTGCAGCACACGCAGCCATTGGTCAGCTCGATCGTGTCCTTGCTCTGCGCGCGCAAGAGCTGCGCGTCGATGTTGATCGCGCCAAAGTCGTTGACCATCACCATCAGCCGCAGGCCATGATCTTCGGCCAGAAGGCGGTTCAGCAGCGTCGTCTTGCCCGCACCGAGGTAGCCTCCGATCACCGTCAGAGGCAGGCGGTTCGAGGGCAGGCGCGTCATAGCAGGTGCGGCACGCCGCCAAAGACCGTGCCGCGCACGGTGATGTCGCGCAGGTCCGGCGCGCTTAGCGGGCACTGGTCCAGCACCGCGAAATCGGCGCGCTTGCCGGGGGAGAGCGAGCCGATCTCGGCGTCCAGACCCAGCGAAAAGGCGGGGCCAAGGGTGATGGCGTGCAAGGCCTCGACCCGCGTCAGATGCTGCGCGGCGCCCAAGACTTGCCCCGACATGGTGGTCCGCGCCTCGGCGCACCACGCGCTGAACAGCGGCGCCAGCGGCGTGACCGGCGCGTCGGAGTGGATCGCCAGCGGCACACCGGCGTCCAAGGCGCTGCGGCAGGCATCCATCCGCGCGGCGCGCTCGGGGCCGATGGTCAGCGCCGCGTGCTGGTCGCCAAAGAACCACAGGTGGTTGGCGAAAAGGTTGACGCAGACCCCCAGCTCGGCGGCGCGGGCCATCTGCGCCGCGTCCATCATCTGGGCGTGTTGCAAGGTGTGGCGCAGGCCGGGGCGCGGGTGGGCGGCCTTGGCAGCGGCCAGCGCGTCGAGAGTCACCTTGGAGGCCTCGTCGCCGTTGACGTGGATGTGCATGGGCAGCCCGGCGCGCTGCATTTCCAGACAGAGGGCTTGGATCTGCTCAGGCGCGGTGTTCCAGATGCCGTTGGGCTGCCCGCCGATATAGCCGGGCCACAACACGCGGGCCGTCCAGCCTTGGATCGATCCGTCGGTCATGATCTTGATCGCGCCCATGCGCAGCTTGTCGGTCGAGCGCGCGCGCAGGGCCAAACCCCGCTCGGACATGGTTTCCGGCGCGCCGGACGCCCCCAGCGCGGGCACCAGCCGAAGCGGGAAATCCTGTGCGTCGGTCAAGGTGATCATCCGCGCCACATCCGCCTCTTCCATGGTGGAATACAGGTCGGTCGCGGTGGTCACCCCCACCCGCTGGCACACCGCGCCATAGCTGCGCACCGCGTGGTCGGTCAGGCTGAGGTTGCGAAAATCGACGTTCAGCCGCCGCATCACCGGGAACATCGCCGCCATTTCCTGAAGCTCGCCGGTGGGGGTGCCGTCTGGGCCTTTGACCACGCCTTCGGCCTGCGTGTGCGGGCCATAGCCGACCATCTCGAGCGCGACGGAGTTGGCGCACAGCAGGTGCAGGTTCGAGAACATCACCATCACCGGGCGCGTGGTGCTGACCCGATCCAGATGGGCGCGCGACAGCCGCTCTCCCGGCAAAAAGATCGGGTCCAGCCCCCAAGCCACCAAGGGCGCACCGTCGGGCAGCTTGGCCTCTTGGGTCTTGAGGCGGTCGATCACCGCGTCCAGGGACGTCAGTCCGGGCCAGAGCATGCCGTCTGGATCGGTGCGGTCGTGAAACCCGGCATAGACATACTGCCACATGGCCCCGGCCATCATATGCGCGTGCCCTTCGACGAAGCCGGGCATCACCACGCTGTCGGCCAGCCGGTCGTCCTGTGTGACCGCGCCCCAAGCGTCGCCACAGTCTGCCCCGCCCACCGCCAAAATGCGCCCATCGCGCACGGCGATATGGGTGGCCTCGGGGCAGGTGCTGTCCAAAGTGACGATCTTGCGAGCGGAAAAGACGGTGATTTGTGACATATTTGAACGCCTTAAGCTGTGCGCAAATTCAAGACATATCTTGATCATTGAATAAATGTTTTTTACTATGTGTGAAAAGAACATATAATATAGTGAATACCCTTGAATCTCACACTAAAGCAAATGCGATACATCACCACCGTCCTGCAAAAGGGCAGTATCGCCAAAGCTGCCAAGGCTTTGAACATCTCGCAAAGTTCTGTTGTTTCAGCCATTGACCAAGCCGAAGCCGATCTGGGCCAGCCGATGTTCCGACGAATCCCCGCCAAGGGGCTGCTGGCAACAGAGTTTGGCCGCACCGTGGGCGAACGGCTGGAAAAATTTCTGGACGAAGCGCGGGTTTTGGATTCGGACCTACGCGGTCTGACCGGGCGGCCCGGCGGCTTGTTGCGAATCGGCTGTTACGCCCCCGCCGCGCCGCATGTTCTGCCGACGATCCTCAAGGCGCTGCGCGCCGATTATCCCGACATCCGCATCGACCTGCGCGAAGGCGACATGCAACGGATCAACGATATGCTGACCGACGGCGAAGTCGATGTGGCCCTGACCTATCGCCGCCAGACCTCTGACCGTTTGCCCTTTGAGCCGCTGTTTCGCGCACCGCCCTGGGCGCTGCTGCCCTATCCGTCCAAGCTGGCCGAGCAGGACTGCGTCACCCTCGCAGAGCTGGCCGAGCTGCCTATGGTGCTGCTGGATTTGCCCGGCACCAACGCCTATTTCCGCAAGCTGTTCGAGGACAACGGCCTGGATCTGGACATTGCCCACTCCACGAAATCCAGCTTTGTCCTGCGCGGTCTGGTGGCGGCTGACTTTGGCTTTTCGATCCTGAACATCTGCGGCGTGCATGATCGTGACGGGGCGGGGGGCTATATCGCCCGGCCGATCTGCGGCAAGCTGGATTCGCCGCTGTTCGGGGTGGCCTACAGCCTGACGGCGGAACGCTCGGCGCTGGTGCAGTCGGTGCTGTCGACCTGCCGCGATGTGGTCGAAAGCGGGACGTTGCAGCCGCTTGTGACGCAAGATCAGGCGTAGCCTACAAAAATATTCCACCCTGCCTTAGAAAACATGGTTTCTTGAGGCGGGTGTCACGGGTACGCTTTCCCTAACGTGCAAGGTGAGGGGAACGACCAATGAGTTACTTTATGCGTGCAGTAAAAGCGGCTGTGCTTTGCGCAACGGCGTTGACAGCGCCGATAGCCCATGCCGACGGCGGAACGCTGGTGATTGCCTCGACGCAGGTGCCTCGGCATTTGAATGGATCGGTGCAGTCGGGGCTGGCGACGGGCCTGCCGTCGACGCAGATCTTTGCCTCGCCGCTGCGCTACGATGAGACCTGGGAGCCGCAACCCTATCTCGCGGAAAGCTGGGAGACCTCCGAGGATGGCTTGAGCGTGACGCTGAACCTTGTCGAGGGGGCGACCTTTCACGATGGCCAGCCGATCACCTCTGAAGATGTGGCCTTTTCGATCATGAACACGCGGGACCACCACCCGTTCAAGTCGATGTTCGCCCCGGTCGAGACGATCGATACCCCCGACGCGCAAACGGTCGTGATCCACCTCAGCCAGCCGCACCCGGCGTTGCTGCTGGCGCTGTCGCCCGCGCTGGCCCCGGTGCTGCCGAAACATGTGTTCGGCGACGGCCAGGACCCCAAGTCCCACCCGGCGAATTCGGCCCCTGTCGGCTCTGGTCCCTTCATGCTCGACGAATTCACGCCGGGCGAAGCCATCGTCCTGAAAAAGAACCCGAATTTCTTTATGGAAGGCCGCCCCAAGCTGGACGAGATCATCGTCCGCATCATCAAGGACAGCTCGGCCCTGTTGATCGCGATGGAGAATGGCGAGGCTGATATGTACCCCTTCATGGCGGGCAGTCAGGAAATCCGCCGTCTGGAAAAGGTCGACCATCTGGCAATCACGTCAGAGGGCTACGCGGGCATCGGGCCGATCAACTGGCTGGCGTTTAACACCGCCTCGCCCAAGCTGTCGGATGTGCGGGTGCGTCAGGCGATTGCCTACGCGGTGGACCGCGGGTTCATCACCAAGGCGCTGCACCGCGGGGTGTCCAAACCGCAGCGCGGGCCGATCATCGAAAGCTCGCCCTTCTTCGACGAGACGATCCCCGAGTATAAGGTCGATCTGGACAAGGCGCGCGCGCTGATGGCCGAGGCGGGCTTTGCGGACGGGATGGAGCTGACGGTGGATTACATCCCCGGCCCCAAAGAGCAGCAGCAGACCGTGGCGGAATACCTCAAGTCGCAGTTGAAAAAGATCGGGATCGAGGTGACGGTGCGCGCCGCCCCGGATTTTCCCACGTGGGCGGGGCGCGTGGGCGGCCATGACTTTGAGCTGACGATGGATGTTGTGTTCAACTGGGGCGATCCGGTGATCGGGGTGCACAGGACGTACCTGTCGGACAACATCCGCCAAGGCGTGATCTGGTCGAACACACAAAGTTATAGCAACGCGCGGGTGGATGAGCTGCTGAACGCGGCGGCGGTCGAGATGGATGAGGCCAAGCGCGCCGAGCTTTATGCCGAGTTCCAGCAGATCGTGGCGACGGATGTGCCGGTCTACTGGATCAACGCGCTGCCCTATCACACGGCCTATGACAAACGTCTGCAAAACGTGCCAAACGGCATCTGGGGAACGTTGCACCCGATGGATATGGTGTCTTGGGGCGAATGACGGCGCGCGGCCAAAAGTCTTTCAAGACTTTTGCAAATTCCTTGCAAGGAATTTGGGTGCGTGACGCATGACCAGTTTTCTGATCCGAAGGCTGGTCTATGGCGCGCTGTTGATGCTGGGCGTGGTCGTGCTGAATTTCCTGCTCATCCGGATGGCGCCGGGCGATCCCGCGGTGGTGATCGCCGGGGAAATGGGCGGCGCGAGTGAAGAGATGCTCGCAGCCATCCGCCAGGACTATGGCCTGACCGAGCCTTTGATCGTGCAGCTTGGCATTTACCTTGGCAACGTGCTGCGCGGCGATCTGGGGCAGAGCTTTTTCTTTAACCAGTCGGTGGTCAGCCTGATCGCGCAGCGCATCGGGCCGACGATCCTTTTGGTGCTCTCGGCGCAGGTGCTGTCGATCGTGATCGGCACCGCTTTGGGCGTGTTGGCGGCGCGCAAGCCGTCGGGGCTGCTGAGCGGTCTGGTCTCTGTCTTTGCTACCATCGGCTACGCCGTTCCGGTGTTCTGGACCGGGATCATGCTGATCATCCTCTTTGCCAGTGTGCTGCCGGTTTTCCCGGTCGAAGGCATGGCCTCGATCAAGTTGCGCGATGCGCCGTGGATCATCCGCGCCGCCGACATCGCCCATCACCTTGTGCTGCCCGCCTTTACCCTCGCGATCATCTATCTGGCGCAATACGCGCGGCTGTCGCGCGCTTCGATGATGGAGGTGCTGGGCGCCGATTACATCCGCACCGCGCGGGCCAAGGGCACGCCTGAGCGCACCGTGCTGTTCCACCACGCCCTGCGCAATGCCGCGCTGCCGATCCTGACGGTGGCGGGCTTGCAGTTTGGCAACCTGATCTCGGGGGCTTTGCTGGTGGAAACGGTGTTCAACTGGCCGGGGATGGGGCGGCTTGCCTTTGATTCCATCCTGCGGCGCGATTATCCGACCATTATGGGCGTGCTGTTCTTTGCCTCGGCCATGGTGGTTGTCGCCAATATCCTGACGGACCTCAGCTATCGGCTGGCCGACCCACGCCTGCGGGGGGGCGCATGACCCAAGCCGCCCCTGAAACCCCCACGCGCGAGGCGTGGCGCATGTTCCGCCGCAACATCCCGGCGCTCATGGGGCTGGTCATCCTGACCGGGATCGTCGCGGCGGTCCTTTGGGGCGCGCTGGTCTACCAAGGCGATCCGTTCGAGATCGTCTGGGCCCCGCATGAGCCGCCCGGTGTGACGCCAGAGTTCCCCTTGGGCACCGATTACCTTGGCCGCAACATCGTCGCGGGCTTGCTGGCGGGGGGCGGGCCGACCTTGGCCGTGGGGGCTGTGGCGGCGCTGATCACCATGGGGATCGGCATCGCCTTGGGCGCTTTGGCGGGGTATTTCGGCGGCTGGGTCGATACGCTGCTCATGCGGGTCACCGAGTTCTTTCAAGTCCTCCCGGCGCTGCTGTTTGCCATGGTCTTGGTGACGCTGTTTTCGCCCTCGCTCTGGACCATTGCCCTGGCCATTGGCGTCGTCAGCTGGCCGCAGACCGCGCGCCTGACCCGGGCCGAGTTCCTGCGCATCAAGGAGTTGGAGTATGTCACCGCCGCCCGTGCCATCGGCGCGCAGGACGGGCGCATCATGTGGCGGGTGATCCTGCCGAACGCCGCGCCGCCGCTGATCGTCTCGGCGACGCTGACCGTGGGTGTGGCGATCCTGTTCGAGGCGGGCTTGTCCTTTCTGGGCCTCGGCGATCCGAACGTCATGTCCTGGGGGCTGATGATCGGGGCGAACCGCGAATACATCCTCGATGCGTGGTGGCCGGTGACCTTTCCGGGCCTTGCGATTTTCCTGACGGTGCTGTCGGTGAGCCTTGTCGGCGATGGCCTCAACGACGCCTTCAACCCGAAACTGAGGTCGCGATGAGCCTTTTGCAGATCGACCAGTTGCGCGTCACGTTTCAGACGCGGCACGGGGCGGTGACGGCCCTTGATGGGGTGTCCTTGAGCCTGAACGCCGGGGAAACCTTGGCCGTGGTGGGCGAGAGCGGCTGCGGCAAGTCGATCACCGCGCTGTCGGTCATGGGGCTGATCTCCAGCCCGCCGGGGCGGATCGCGGGCGGCGCTGTGCGATTGGCAGGCGAAGACCTGACCCACGCCTCCGAGGCCCGCCTGCGCGCGGTCCGAGGGGCCGAGGTCGCGATGATTTTTCAGGAGCCGATGACCTCGCTCAACCCCGTCCTGACCGTGGGCGATCAGATCGCCGAGGCCATCCTGCTGCACCAAGACATGACCCGCAGCGAGGCGTGGACACAGGCGGTGGCCCTGCTGGACCGCGTCGGCATCCCGTCGGCGGCGGCGCGGGCAAAGGACTATCCGCACCAGCTGTCGGGGGGGATGCGGCAGCGCGTGATGATCGCCATGGCGGTGTCGTGCCGCCCCAAGGTCTTGATCGCCGATGAGCCGACGACCGCCCTCGACGTGACGGTGCAGGCGCAGATCTTTGATCTGCTCAACGAGATGCAGCGCGATTTTGGCGTGGCGATTATGTTGATCACCCACGACATGGGCGCGGTGTCGGAAATGGCCGACCGCGTGGCGGTGATGTACGCAGGCCGCGTGATCGAAAGCGGGGCGGCGGATGACGTGCTGGACGCGGCGCGCCACCCCTATACGCGTGGGCTGATCGGCTGCATCCCGTCGGTGGACCATGGCGGCGCGCTCGCGGAAATCCCCGGCGTGGTGCCGCCGTTGCACTTGCTGGGGGCGGGCTGCGCCTTTGCCGAGCGCTGCGCGCATGTGCGCGAAGGTTGCCGGTTGGCGCGGCCAGAGTTGCAAGGCGGCGCGCATTCCGTCGCCTGCTTCGGCGCGCAGGAGGGCTGGGTATGAGCCTGATGCAGGTGCGCGATCTGCGGGTCGAATTTCCCTTGCCACGGCCCCGGCCCTTTGCCCCCCGACCCGTTCTGCAAGCGGTGCGCGGGGTCAGCTTTGACGTGGCCGAGGGGCGCGCCCTTGGGATCGTGGGCGAAAGCGGTTCGGGCAAGACCACCACCGCCATGGCAGCGATCCGGCTGCAAGAGGCCGCGTCAGGGCAGGTGCTGTTCGAGGGGACCGACCTTTTGGGCTTGGATGCGGCGCAGATGCGGGCGCGGCGGCGCGATATCCAACTGATTTTCCAAGACCCCTATTCCTCGCTCAACCCGCGCGCGCGGGTGGGGGACATCGTGCGAGAGCCGTTGGACCTGCTGGGCGTTGGCTCGGTGTCCGAGCGGGGCGCGCGGGTGCGTGACCTCTTTGCCAAGGTGGGCCTGCGCGAAGACCAAATGGCCTTGTTCCCGCATCAATTCTCTGGCGGGCAACGGCAGCGGATTTCCATCGCACGGGCGCTGGCTCCGGGGCCAAAGCTGCTGGTGTGTGATGAGCCGGTCAGCGCGCTGGACGTGGCGATTCAGGCGCAGATTTTGAACCTGCTGGCGCGGCTCAAGGCCGAGTTGGGCTTGGCCTATCTGTTCATCAGTCATGACTTGGGCGTGGTGCGCCATGTCTGCGACGAGGTGGCGGTGATGTACCTGGGGCAGATCGTCGAACGCGCGCCGGTGGGCGATCTGTTCGCACGGGCGCAGCACCCCTATACGCAGGCGCTGTTGGCGGCGGCCCCGAGCCTTGGGCGGCGGCGGTCGCGTGGGTTCAAGCGCCCCCTTAGCCTGCGCGGCGATCCAGCCAGTCCCAGCGCGCCGCCACCGGGCTGCGCCTTTGCCGCGCGGTGCCCCAAGGCGGCAGCGGTCTGCCGGGACGTGCCGCCCGCTTTGGACGGAGCGGGTCACCAAGTGGCCTGCCATTTCCCGGGCTAGACGCTGTCCGGCGCTCGTCCCTGCGGAACATCGCCCCGCCCACCGTCCCGCCTTGGAGTTTGACACTCGGCCTTAGCGCTGATTAATGATCGCGCTAACAGCGGGAGATTAGCTATGTTTCTGGGACTTGATCTGGGCACGTCGGGGCTGCGCGCCCTTTTGGTGGATATGGCCGGCCTGCCGGTCGCCTCGGAGGCGCACGCCTATGGCGTCAGCCACCCGCACCCCGGTTGGTCCGAGCAGGACCCGGCGCATTGGGTCGCCGCCGTCGACACGGTCATGACCAAGCTCGCCGCCGAGCACGCGGATGCCATGGCGCAGGTGCGCGGCATCGGTGTGTCGGGCCATATGCACGGCGCGACCCTGCTGGACGACAAGGGCGAGGTCCTGCGCCCCTGCATCCTGTGGAACGACACCCGCAGCCACGAAGAGGCGGCCTTGCTCGACGGGATCGACGGGGTGCGCCAACTGTCGGGGAACATCGTTTTCCCCGGCTTTACCGCGCCCAAGCTGATGTGGGTCAAGCGCAACGAACCCGAGGTTTTCGCCAAGATCGCCAAGGTCTTGCTGCCTGCTGCCTACATGAACTTTTTCCTCACCGCCGGGTTCTTTGCCGATATGTCGGACAGCGCCGGGACGTCCTGGCTGGACGTGGGGCAGCGTGCGTGGTCCGACACGCTGCTGGCGGCGGGCGAGATGCAGGCGAGCCAGATGCCGACCCTCGTCGAAGGCTCTGAGGTTGGCGGCACCCTGCGCGGCGAGCTGGCCAAGCGTTGGGGCATGTCCGATAGCGTCGTCGTCGTGGGCGGCGCGGGCGACAACGCGGCGGCGGCCTGCGGTGTGGGGGCGATGCGCGAGGGGGCGGGCTTTGTCAGCCTTGGCACCTCGGGCGTGCTGCTGACCGGGCGGGACGGCTATGCGCCGCTGCCGGAAAGCGCCGTGCACACCTTCTGCCACGCGGTGCCGGGGCAGTGGTACCAGATGGGGGTGATCCTGGCGGCGACGGATTCGCTGAACTGGCTGTCGCGGGTGACGGGGGCCGCGCCCGCCGATCTGTCGCGCGAGCTTGGCGACACGATCACCGGGCCGGAACGCCTGCGGTTCCTGCCCTATCTGTCGGGCGAGCGCACGCCGCACAACGATAGCCGCATCCGGGGCGCGTTCCTGAACATCGACGTGGCGCATGACCGCAAGGCGATGACCCAAGCGGTGATGGAAGGCGTCGCTTTTGCCCTGCGCGACAGTGCCGAGGCTTTGAAGGCGTCTGGCGCGCAGCTCGACAACCTGTTGGCGATTGGTGGCGGCGCGGCCTCGCGGTTCTGGGTGCAGACGATTGCGACGCTGCTGGACCTGCCGCTGGAGCTGCCTCAGGCGGGCGACTTTGGCGCGGCGCTTGGCGCGGCCCGTCTGGCGATGGTCGGCAGCGGTGCGGGCAGTGTCGAGGACATCATGGCGCGCCCGGCTGTGGCGGAAACGATCGAACCGGTGGCGGCCCTGCGCGGTGCCTATGACGACGCCTACGCCGCCTACCGCGAGAGCTATCCTGCGGTGCGCGGGCTGTAACGCGGGGCTTTAAGTTTAGCGGGATCGCGCGGGAATGACCTGCTGCGCGATCCCGGCAAAGATCAAGTAGACCGAGGTCGCGATCAGCCCCCAATGCGCCCAGCTTTCGGGGTGGAACTCGACCCACGCCGCCCAGCCGGCAAAGAACGTCCACGCCAGGGCGATGGGCAGCGACACCGCGCGCCAGCGTTCCGTGCGCACCGGGTGAATGAACTTGAGCGGCAGGAACATCGCCACCGACAGCAGCGCCACCAGCGCGAGGATCACCCAGAAATCGGGGCGGATCGCGAACAGGACCAGCACCAGCATGTTCCAGCATCCCGGAAAGCCGTTGAACGAATTGTCTGCGGTTTTCATGCGGTTATCGGCGAAATACAGCGCGCTGGCAAAGGTGATCACGATGATCGCGACCCAGCCCGTCCAGCCCGGCAACAGCCCGCTCTGGAACAGCGCAAAGGTCGGGATGAACACATAAGTGAGGTAGTCGATGATCAGGTCCAGCAGCACCCCGTCGAACCGGGGCGCGTTGGTTTTGACGTCATATTTGCGCGCCAAGGGGCCGTCGATCCCGTCCACCACAAAGGCGATCACCAGCCACAGGAACATCATCGGCCAGTCGCCGTTGGCGGCCTCGAGCATGGCAAGCATGGCGAACACCGCGCCGGTGGCGGTGAACAGATGGACGAAAAGCGCTTGGGTCTGGATCTTCATCCGCCTGTCTTGGCCGATTTTGACGCGGGGTGCAAATGTTTGGGGCCTACTTGGCGTCGCGCATCATCGGGGCGAGGGCGTCCAGACCCAGACCAAAGCCTTCGCCCACGCGGTCCGCAGCGCGCAGGCGCACGTCGTCGGGCTTGTTCTGGCTCAGCTTGAAAACGCTCTGGACGTCGCCCACATGCAGGCGGAAGGGCAGGATCATGCGCATCATCCGCGCCGCCGCATCGCTGGGCATCTTGTCCATGGTCCACGGGGCTTTGGGGCGCAGACGCTCCTCAAAGAACGCCGACTGGCGATCCAGCATCTCGGGCAGGACGTCGTCGGGCAAGCGTTCGAGCCGCCCGGTCAGGTGCACGGCGCTATAGTTCCACGTGGGCACCTGCGCGTCGACTTCGTACCAGTCGGGTGACAGGTAGCCGTCCGGGCCGTAGACCATCAGCGTCACGGGGCCGGTGGCCGTACAGATCGGGTTGGAGCGCAGCAGGTGCATATCGGCGCTGGCACCATCCTCGGCCAGTAGGAACGGCACATGCGACAGGATCGGCGCGCCCTCGGTCGAGGCGGCCAAGACACCAAAGGCGCGCGCACGGGCAAAGGCCAATGCGTCTTGCGTGTCGGTCTGGCGGAAGATCGGCGTGGGATACATTTTGCGCGCTCCGATAGGGGCCTCAGGCGGTCAGTTGCGTGCCTTTTTGCCCGGTAATCACCGTCTGAATGATCTGCCCCACGGGTTGCGGCGTGGCAAAGCTGACCTCGGCGAATTGCTCGGTCCGGCCCATGTCGGGCGCTTCCATCAGGACGGCGTGGGTGCGCCCCGCCTGCGCGGCCAAGTGGCGCTGAACGGCGGCATCCCCTGCGGCGCGCAGCTGGGCCGCGCGGTCCTTGATGACGTTGCCATCGACCTTGGAGGGGATCTTGGCCGCCGGGGTGCCGGGGCGCGCCGAATAGGGGAACACATGCAGCCACGTCAGTTGACAGTCCTGCACCAAGCGCAAGGAATTCTCGAAATGCGCATCGGTTTCCGTGGGGAAGCCCGCGATGATGTCGGCACCAAAGGTCATCTCTGGGCGCAGCCGCAGCGCCTCTTCGCAGAACCGGATCGCGTCGTCGCGCAGGTGGCGGCGCTTCATCCGTTTGAGGATCAGGTCGTCGCCGTGCTGCAAGGACAGGTGCAGATGCGGCATCAGGCGCGGCTCGGTGGCGATGGCCTGCATGAGGTTCTCGTCGGCCTCAATCGAGTCGATCGACGAAATCCGCAGGCGCGGCACGTCGGTCAGCCGCAGGGTGCGCATCACCAGATCGCCAAGGCGCGGCGCGCCGGGCAGGTCGGCCCCCCAAGAGGTCAAGTCAACGCCGGTCAGGACCACTTCGTTATAGCCCTGCTGCACGAGGCGCTTGATCTGATCGACCACAACGCCCGCAGGGACCGACCGCGAATTCCCCCGGCCATAGGGGATGATGCAGAACGTACAGCGGTGATCGCAGCCGTTCTGGACCTGCACATAGGCGCGGCTCCGCGTGCCAAAGCCGTCGATCAGGTGCCCCGCCGTTTCGGTCACGGACATGATGTCGTTGACCTGCACGGCCTCTGTGTCGCCGATAAAGTTCGGGCCAAGCTGCGCCCACGTGTCCGGCGACATCTTTTCGGTGTTGCCGATGACGTGGTCGACCTCTGCCATCGCCGCGAAACTGTCGGGGTCGATCTGCGCCGCGCAGCCGGTGACGATCACCTTGGCGTCGGGGTTTTCCCGGCGCAGGCGGCGGATTTCCTTGCGGGCCTTGGACACGGCCTCATTCGTGACGGCGCAGGTGTTCACCACAACCGCATTGTCGACGCCGGCTGCTTCGGCGAGCGCCTTCATCGCTTCGGTCTCATACGCGTTGAGACGGCAGCCGAGGGTGGTGAACTTGGGCGGTTTCATGGGCTTAGACCTGCGAGAGCCAGTCGGGCGTCAGCACGCCGGTAAAGACATGCGCGGTGGGGCCGGTCATCCAGACGCCATCCTCGCGCCAGTCCACGTGCAGCGTGCCGCCATCCAGATCAATCCGCACCTTGCGCCCTGTCAGGCCCCGGCGCGCGGCGGCGACAGCAGTGGCGCAAGAAGACGACCCAGAGGCGAGCGTCAGCCCCGCGCCGCGTTCCCACACCCGCATCCGCAGGTGATCGGGCCCAATGAGGCTCGCGACCTGCACATTGGTGCGCTGCGGGTACAGCGGGTGATGCTCGTACCGGGGACCGAATTGCTCCAGCGGGATCGCCTCGGCGTTGTCCACGAAGAACGTGCAATGCGGGTTGCCCATGCCGGTGGCGGTCGGGCCGCCTTCGATGGGCAATTCCAGCGTGTCCATGTCCTCGGCCAGCGGGATTTCATCCCAGCGCAGTTGCGGCGGGCCCATATTCACCGAAGTAAGGCGGTTCCCCATGTCAACAGCCCGCAACACCCCGCGATCCGTGGTCAGGGTCAGCTCTGTCTTGCCGGTCTCATCCATGATGTGCCGCGCAATACAGCGCGTGGCGTTGCCGCACGCCGCCGACCCGGACCCATCCGAATTCAAAAACGTCAGATGCGCGTCGCCGTCCCCCTTGCCGATCAGGGTAAGCTGGTCAAAGCCGACGCCCATGTGCCGATCCGCCAAGGCCATCGCCAGGGCAGGGGTCACGTCGACGTCATGCACACGGGTGTCGATCACGACAAAGTCGTTCCCCAGCCCGTGCATCTTCATAAAGGGCAAACCGGATTCGCGCGTATGTTCCATGCCGCGGATATAAGCCTGCACGCCCCGTCATGAAAGGTCCGTTTACGCGCCTCGCGGCGGCGCAGAAAAAAAGATCGAACTTTTTTGGGTTTTCGGGTTGACCGTTTCGGCCACGACCTTTAGAGACCCGCTCACGCCAGCCGAGACGGACACAACGGACGCCTCGGACGGAACAGAAAAGTGGGCCGTTAGCTCAGTTGGTAGAGCAACTGACTTTTAATCAGTGGGTCGTAGGTTCGAATCCTACACGGCTCACCACTTTCTCAAAAAGGCCTGCCCTCGGGCAGGCCTTTTGCGTTTCTGGCCCCTTTTTCATTTCAGCGCAGGGCCTTAGCGAATCTCGTGCAGGACACCGGTGATCTCGGACAGGGGGACGAATCCGATGCCCCCGGCGGCCTCGGACGTCCGGCTGTCCATGGAATGGTCGCGGTTGTCCCCCAGCACAAAAACATGGCCCTCTGGCACCGTGTAAAGCGGGGTGTTGTCCATCGCCCCGCGCATCAGGTCCAGCACGTCATAGCGCGTGCCTGCCAGCGTTTCGGTGAACTTGGAGATGTCGCAGCTACGCCCCATGGGTGTCGGGCCGGGGCAACGTGGGATGATGCCGGCCGCGCTGGGCTGCATAAGCTGCGCATATGCGCCGCTGGGGGTGCTGGGCACCGGCGTGCCGTCGATCACCAGCGCGCCGTCCACCATCTGCACCGTCTGGCCCGCCGTGGCGATCAGGCGCTTGATATGGGTCTCTTTGGTTTGCGGATGGCGGAACAGGATCACATCGCCGGGGCGCAAGCTGCGCGCGTCCACGTCCATATCCCCGATCATGCAGCTGTCGGCGGGCAGCAGGGGCGCCATGCTGGTGCCGGGGACGACAAAAGCTTCGTACTGCGTAAAGGCGCAGGTCAGGCACAGGCAATCCTGCGCGCGGACGGCAGAGGGCAGGGTGAACACCAATAAGGCGAATAAAGCGCGGATCATGCCCGCAGGCTATCACCACGCCCGCAAAAGAAAAGCCCCGCCGAGGTGGGGCGGGGCGGCACTGGTTACGAACAACATGCGCTTAGGTGATGCGCTTGATCGAGGCCATGATCTCGTCCTCTTGAAAGACGTCCTTCCAGTTGTCCTTCATCAGCGCGGGCACGCCGAATTCGATCGCCTTGTTGCAGGCGTCCGAGAACTGTCCCTCTTGGACGCCAAAGATCACCGCGCCGAGGATGTTCATGTGCCCCAGCAGGAAATCGCGGGCGCATTCCTCGGAGACGCCGGTTTTCACCACCTCGTCCATGGCCTGCTTCATCACCACCAAGAGCGAGGCGCAGACGGTTTCCGACAGGCCCGGCTCCAGATATGCCATCTGCGTGACGGTCACGCGATAGGTCTGGCGGACGGGGGCGTAGATCGCCTTGGCGATGGCGTCGCCCAGCGCGTAATGCTCTTCGGGGCCTTGCATCAGCGCGTTCACCACACCTTGCGGATGGGCCACGCCGCCGAACCGATCAAGCCGCGCGGCCTCGGTTTCTTCGTTGTGGAAGATCATCGGGTGGCAGGGGTGCGTGACGAAATAGGTGATGTCTTCGCGTTCCGGCAGGTGCCCCGCGTGCGGCGCGGCGGCGTCGAGGATCACCACCATGGTGCCGGGGGCGAGCTTGTCGATGATGCCGCTGGCGACCTTGCCGATCAGCGTGTCCGGCACTGCCAGCACGACCACTTCGGCCCCGTCCAGCGCCACGTCCAGATCGACGCAATCGACGCCCACAGCCTCTTTCAGACGGGCGCGCCCGGCCTCGGACACTTCGACATGGCGCACGGAATAGTCGGTCTTGGCGAGGTTCGTCGACAGGCGCACGCCCATTTTGCCGCCAGCGCCCAGCAGGGCCACATTGGTCATAGTCTTCTCCTTGATGCCCGCTTGGGCTTGTGTAACTGGTATGATGAGATAATAAATAACCCAGAGAGTCAATGCGAGGTCACCCATGGCGCCCCTGATCACTTGGTTCGGAGACGATTTCACCGGGTCCGCCGCCGCGATGGAGGTGCTGGCCTTTGCGGGCATCGAAACGGTGCTGTTTTCCGACGTGCCGTCCGAGGCGTTGATGGCGCGGTTTTCGGGCGCGCAGGCGGTGGGGATCGCGTCCACCGCGCGGACCCACGGCCCCGATTGGATGCGCGCGCATTTGCCCGCGCCCTTGGGGTTTCTGCACGGCCTCGGCGCGCCGATCCTGCATTACAAAGTCTGCTCGACCTTTGATTCCTCGCCCACCTCGGGCAGCATCGGCACCGCCATCGAAGTCGGCCTGAAGGTCACCGACGCACAGGCCGCGCCCATGGTGGTCGCCGCGCCGCAGATGCGCCGCTACCAAGCCTTTGGCCATCTCTTCGCGGGCAATTTCGACGGGGTCTTTCGGCTGGACCGCTCAATCATGGCGCGCCATCCGGTGACCCCCATGGACGAGGCCGACCTGCTGCGCCACCTCGCGCATCAGACCGATCTGCCCTCGGCGTTGATCGACCTCGAAGCGCTGTGGAGCGGGCCGCAGGGGGCTTTGGATGCCGCTTTGGCGGGCGGCGCACGCGTCCTGTCCATCGACAGCATGGAGCCGGTGAGCGAGGCCGCCGCAGGCCGTCTGCTGTGGGACAACCGCGACCGGCTGGGCTTTTCCGTTGGCTCGCAGGGGGTGGAATACGCGCTGGTGCGCCACTGGCTGGAGGCCGGTGTGATCGCCCCCGCGCCGATGCCGGGCAGCGCTGGACGCGTGGCTCAGATCGCCGCCGTATCCGGGTCGGTGTCCCCTTCCACCGCGCAGCAGATCGCATGGGCCGAAGCGCACGGCTTCAAGGCCATCCGCTTTGACGCCGCCCGCGCTTTGCAAGGTGAGCGCGCCGCTGAAGAAATCGCCCGCGCGGTTAAAGCCGGTGTAGAGGCCGCCAGCCAAGGGGCCAGCCCGCTGATCTGCTCGGCCACCGGGCCGGATGATCCCGCCGTCGCCGCCGTGCGCGCCGTGGCCACCGACATGAGCGCCGCGAACGAGATGATCGGGCAGGCCTTGGGTGAGATCCTCGACGGTATCCTGACCGCGACGGGCATACGCCGCGCGGTGATCTCTGGCGGTGATACCTCGGGGCATGGGATGCGCGCGCTGGGGCTCAGCGCTTTGCAAGCCATCGCCCCCACGATCCCCGGCGCGGGGCTGAACCGCGCCTATGGGGACGGGGCGCACGACAGTCTGGAGATCGCTTTGAAAGGCGGGCAGATGGGGTCAGAGGACTTTTTTGGCTGGATCAGGGACGGCGGCGGCGCGCGCTAACGCGGCTCGAACGCCTCGGCAGAGCGGTCCAGATGCCCCGCCATGGCCGCCACCGCGCCGTCCGAGTCATGGGCCGCGATCAACTCGATGATGCGCGCGTGCTCGGCCAGCGTTGTGTCCTCATTGCCCGACCAATGCAGCAGCGTGGTGTGATATTCGAACAGCCAACCCAGCATCGCTTGCGACACCGACGCGATGATCGGATTGGCGCTGATCTGCGCGATCCGCGTGTGAAAGCGCATGTCCGCCTCGACAAAGGCATCGGCGTCGCCCAGCATCTCACGCTGCTCGGCCAAGATCGCGCGCAAGGCGTCCACGTCATCGGGCGTGGCGCGTTCTGCCGCCTGCCGCACCATGCCCAGCTCGAACATCCGCCGCGCGTCCTTGAGATGGCCGAGGTTCGCAGGGGCGGCGGTCAGCACCAGACGGGCCAGCTCGTCCGACTGGGTCAGGACGGTGGCCGCGTCGATGGCGTTCACACGGCTGCGTTCACCGTGGTTGATGGTGATCAAGCCGTTGTTGTGCAGCGCTTGCAACGCCTCGCGCACCGCAGGTCGCCCGACGCCAAAGCGTTCCATCAAGACCCGCTCGGACGGCATCGCATCGCCCGGCTGCAACTCACCAGAGGCCAGCATCTCGCGCAGGCGGTCCAGCACTTGGTCCGACAGCTTGCGGCGGGTTATCTTTTCGTCAGTCTTGGTCAACGGCAGGCTCCGGCTTTGCGCGCAACTTATCGCCTTGTGGGGGGTTGCGTCCAGCCATAGGCGGGCAAATCGCCCTGCGGCTGGCCCGTCAGATTGGCGGTGATCTGGGTTTGGCCCACGTGCAAATGGGCAAACCCGCCAGAGATTTCGGCCCGGTGTACCGGCTGCCCCGCCAGCCCCGCAAGCGTGGCAATCGCGGCGGTGATCGGCCAGTCGGCGTGCAGCCCGCGCGGGCCAGACACCGCGGCAGGGGTCCACACCTCGATGCCCGCAGGGGCCAGCGCCGTGGCCAGCCCGATGGCATAGGCCGCGCCAAAGGCGTGGCGGTGGCGCGGGTCGTCCTCGGCCATGGTGATGCGCTGCCCGTCGGGGTTGGGGATCGTCCGCTGGCCATACGGGTTCTGCCGCATGGCAATGGTGCACGGCCCGATCCGATAGCCCTTGTCCCCGATGATCGCCCGCGCAGAGCGGGTGATATGCGGGATGGTTTCCAGCGTTTCCATGACGTGCAGATCGTCCGCCGCATGGAAGATGGGGCACAGCCCGTGGCTGACGAAATGCAGCATATCGACCGGCGGTCGCTTGCGGTTGAGCTCGGGGAAAAAGCTGACCATGCCGCCGCCGTTCTGCGCAAACAGCCGCGCCGCAACTGCGTGAATATCGGTTAACGGCGGGCAGTCGGGCCAGTCTGATCCCGGCGGCGTCGACTGCCTGTCCACCGAGGGGCAGACAAGCGTGCTTGCGGGGGTAAAGCCTTGGGCCGTCATAAGGTTTGCAACCTCTTGCAGCTCTGCCTCGGGCGGGGCGTCAAAGGCGCAGACCAGCTCAAGATCGTAAACGACGTCCGGCACCGCGCGCTGAAGCGCGGCAAAATGGGCGATCTGCGTGGCCGTGTCGCCGCCGGTATCCACGTGGCACAAAAGGCGCTGCACCGGCGCAGGCAGGGCGGTCAGACCCTCTGCCTCGGCGGCGGTCACAACCAGCGCCGTGTCCGGGAAAACGCAGGCCGGGACGGCAGGCACGGCGGCCCTAGGCGCGGCCTGCGCCAGCGGTTCAAACCGCAGGCGCACCGCCTGTTGCAGCGGCGCGTCGCGCAAGACATAGGGCCACGGCAAAGCCAGCGGGCGGTTGTACGTCTTAAAGGACGCATCGCCCCATTGCCGCTGATCCTCCATCTCGAACGTATCGCCGGAAAAGGTGCAGGTGGCTGCGATGCGCCCATCCTCGTGGCGCAATTCGGTGATGTCCATCATCGGCTGCCACGGGTCGATCAACGTGGGAAAGGTGGTCTCTTTGGCGCTGTCATCCGAGTGCACCACCCGCGCCGCGCAGCCCGCCGCGTGGGCCGGGTGCAAGACGGTAAAGCCTGTCCGGTTGGTTTCGAACGCGCCGTGCGGCTGGCCGTGCGCGGTCAGGGTCAGCCCGCTTGGATCGGCTTTGATCCGCAGGTCCACCTCTAGCCGGGCGTCGCCGTTCACAAAGCTTAACGCATAGCCCAATTCTATCGTGTCACCGACGTTGCGATGAACCTCGCGCAGCTGTGGCACCAGCGTGCCCCAATCGCGGTCGCGCGACAGAAAGCTGACCGCGCGGATCAGTTCAACCTCGCCGAAACGGATGTGCCGCAACGCCCCGGCGTCGACCGTAAAGGACAGCGGGCCGCAGGTCAGGTGCTCTGTCATATCTCGGCCATCGCGACGGTGCGCGCCTCGGTCGCCGACAGATACGCCGCCTCGACCAGACCAAAGGTCTGCAAGTTATCGCGCCCCGAGGTTTCCGGCTCGCGCCCCGCACGCAGGCAATCGACAAAGTGCTGCTGGATCAGCAAAACGCTTTCCTGAATGTTGTGCCAAGGCCGCTCGGCCCAGTCCAGAACCGGCGGGCTGACGTCGCGCGCGGTGCCGTTCACCGTCAGGCGATACCCCGCGTCCAGCCGCAACGTCCCCTCGGTCCCGTCGATTTCCAGCAGGCTTTCGGGAAAGGTCTCGGGGCTGCGCTGCGTGGCATAGGAACAGTCGACCACCGACGTCACACCGCCCTGATGTGCCAGCAGCATGGTCGCCACGTCCTCGCCGTTGATGCTTGGATTGATGCGGCGGGTGGTGGCGGTGATGCGATCGACATCCCCGAACAAAGCGCGCGCAATATCAAGCACATGGATGCCGAGATCCTCGATGATAAAGCGCTTGCCCTCGGCCAGATAGGGCTGGCCCGCGAACACGTCATAGCCCGACCGAAAGGACACCCGGCCAAAGAACGGCGTGCCAATTGCCCCCGAGCGCAGCGCGTCGATGGCCGCGCGAATGGCGCTTTGCCAACGGAAATTCTCATGGATCATCAGGGTCTTGCCCGTGGCCTCGACCGCTTGCACCATGGCGCGGGCGTCGGCCATGTTCAGGGCAAAGGGCTTTTGGCAGATCACATGCACCCCGGCGCGCGCCGCCATCTCGACCAGCGGGCGGTGGCTGTGGACGGTGGTGGCGATGTCGACCACGTCAAAGCCGCCCTCGGCGAACATCGCTGCCGCGTCGGTGTAGGTCCGCGTCACGCCGAAATCGCGCGCGGCGTCGGTCAGGCGGGCGCTGTCCATGTCGCACAAAGCGACCAACTCGACCCCGTCGATCTGCGCCCAGGCGTGCATCTGGTTCCGGGCGAAAAAGCCGCAGCCGATCAGGGCGATTTTCATGAGGGCTCCTCTGCGTTGCCAAGTGGTATAATGAGTATTACAGTCCACAGTGATCCTTCGGAGGCCCCATGTCCAGCAGCAAAATCCGCGTCACCTATCGTCTTGAAACCCATGGCGATATCCCGGCTTTGGCGGCCAAGATCGCTTCGGATCAGTCCACCGGCACCTTCACCGAGCTGCCGAACGAGACCGAAGAAGTCCGCGCCCGCTGCGCCGCCGTGGTTGACAATATCACGATGCTCGAACCCGCCGAGGTGCCGTCGATCCCCGGCACAAACGGCCCCGTCAGCCGCGCCGATGTGGTTATTTCCTACCCGCTCGAGGCGGTCGGCACCGACATCGCGGCGCTGCAAACCATCTGTATCGGCGGGGTCTACGCGGTGCGCGGGCTGTCCGGCGTGCGGGTGATGGACATCGACCTGCCGCCCGAGTGGGCTTGCCATCCCGGACCGCAGTTCGGCGTCCAGGGCTCGCGCGATTTGATGGGGGTGGGCAGCGGCGTCATGATTGCCTCGATCATCAAGCCGTCTCTGGGCCTTTTGCCCGATGAAACCGCCGAGGTTGTCCGGCAATTGTGCGCGGCCGGGGTCGATTTCATTAAGGATGATGAAAAGCTCATGTCGCCCGGCTATTCCCCGCTGGAGGCGCGCGTAAAGGCCATCATGCCGGTGATCGACGCCCACCAGCAGAGGACCGGCAAGCGGGTGATGTACGCCTTTGGCATCTCCTCCGCCGACCCCGACCAGATGATGCGCAACCACGATCTCGTGGCCGAGGCGGGCGGCACCGCGGCGGTCGTCAACATCAACTCGATCGGCTACGGCGGGATGAGTTTCCTGCGCAAACGGTCGCGCCTGTGCCTGCACGCGCACCGCAACGGCTGGGACATCCTGACCCGCCATCCGGGCCTTGGGATGGAGTTCCGCGCCTACCAGAAAATCTGGCGCCTTCTGGGGGTGGATCAGTTTCAAATCAACGGGATACGCGCCAAGTATTGGGAAAGCGACGCCAGCTTTGTGCGGTCCTTCCACGACGTTGCGCAGCCGATCTTTGACCGCTCGGATTGCCCCTTGCCGGTGGTCTGTTCGGGGCAATGGGGCGGGCAGGCCTATGACACGTACCAAGCCGTTCGCAGTACCGACCTGATGTATCTGGCGGGGGGCGGCGTGCATGGTCACCCCGCTGGAATGGCCGCAGGCGTGCGCGCCAACCGTCAGGCGTGGGAGGCCGCCGCGCAAGAGATCCCGCTGGAGGTTTACGCCAAGGACCACCCCGAACTGGCCGCCGCTTTGGCAAAATGGGGCTAGGGCCGTCTGCGTCCTTGTGAAGCGCGCCGAATAAAGGAAAGCTAACAAAAGGTAAGAGAGTAGGAGGAGCGATCTTATGTCACGAACTTTCCTGTGCAGCTCGGCGCTTGCGCTGCTGGCCGCGCCCGTCTGGGCCGAATGTACCACCGATCTGCCGGTCCCCGAGGGGGTCACCCTGACCGCCGCCGAGGCGCTGCCGCAGGGCGAGGACAGCCCGCTGGCCCATTGCCGCATCACGGGCCAGATGAACGCCCGCGAAGGCGTGGACGGCATGGCCTACGCGCTGGGGTTCGAGCTGCGCTTGCCGGACGAGTGGAACGGGCGCTTTGTGCATCAATTCAACGGCGGCAACGACGGCGAGGTCAAACCGGCCTTTGGGCCTTTGCTTTCGGGCAACAAAGAGGACACGGCGCTGGCGCGTGGCTATGCGGTGGTCAGCTCCAACGCTGGGCATGATGGTAGCCTTTTCAAGGACTTCGGCCTGTCGGGCGGGGCGCGCTTCGGCTTTGACCCGGCGGCGCGGGCGGCCTACGGCTATACCGCCGTGCGCGATCTGAACCCCGTCGCCAGCGCCCTGACCGAAGAGTTTTATGGCCGCGAAATCGCCTATTCCTACGGCATTGGCGGCTCGAACGGGGGGCGTCACGCCATGGTCGCCGCCGCGCGGATGCCCGGCGCCTTTGATGGCCTGCTGGTTGGCTATCCCGGCTTCAATCTGCCGCGCGCGGCCTTGCAACACGCGCTGGACGTGCAGGCGTTTCACAGTGTCTCCGGCGATCTGAAAACCGCGTTTTCGCGTGAGGATTTAACCCTTTTCGCGGATAAGATCCTGGCCGCCTGTGACGGGCTGGACGGGCTCAGCGATGGTTTGGTCGGCGACATGACCGCCTGCCTTGCGACCTTCGATTCCCATGGTGCAATGTGCGCCGAGCAAAGCAGCGGCTGTCTGTCCGAGGCGCAAGTCACTGCTTTGGATCGGATTTTTGCCGGTCCGATGGATGATAGCGGCGCGCCGCTCTACAGCGATTGGGCGTGGGATCCGGGCATTGCCTCTGGGAACTGGCGGTTTTGGAAGCTTGAAAGCCCGATCCCGCCGTGGGGTAACAAGCCGATTATCGCGGTGATGGGGGCGGCCTCGCTCGCGCAAATCTTTACCACGCCGCCGACCCAAGTGGGCGGTAGCCCCGATGAGCTGGAACAGTTCCTGCTGGACTTTGACATCGCCAAAGAGTCGCGCCAGATTTTCGCCACCTCCGAGGGGTTCGACGAAAGCGCGATGGCCTTTATGACCCCGCCGAACGTGGACAACCCCAAGCTGGCCGAGTTCCAAGCTGCGGGCGGTAAGATGCTGATCTTGCACGGAAATGCCGACCCTGTCTTTTCCGTTCTGGACACCGCTGCATGGTATGACAAGCTTGATCAGAACAATGGTGACGATGCCGAAGGCTTTGCCATGTTCTACCCGGTGCCCGGAATGCCGCATGGCGCGGGCGGGCCGTCGACCGACGGGTTTGACGTGCTGACGCCTTTGGTGAACTGGGTCGAAAACGGCCAGGCGCCTGGCGCAATCCCGGCCCATGTGACCGCAGGCAACGCCGAAGGGCAGGCGGCCTTGGGCGACATCTCGCGCCCGCTTTGCCCCTACCCAACCGTTGCCCGCTACAAGGGCGGGGACGAAGCGAGCGCCGACAGTTTCGCCTGCGAATAAGGGCGCATCGCAAAGGCCTGCGCCCGATGTAGGCCTTTGCACACACTAAGTACACTCAAAAAGTACGCATGGAATACGTGCACTAACTGCATACTTTAAGCATATAGAAAGTCGACAATGCCTCAGCGCCTGCCCGTTCTGGCGATCTGCCTCCTCGCAGTCGCGCTGCTGGAAATCGCGGCGCGCGCATCGGGGATAAGGGTGGTGCAGCACGCCGCTTGGCTGGGTGTGATCGGGGTGATCCTGTCCTCTTGGACGCGGCTAACCCTCCGGGAACATTACCTAATTGCGCTAAGTATCATCCTGACGATCATGACCTTTTGGCGCAGTGATACGCCGCGGGCCGACCTTGCCGGGGCGCTTGATTCCGCCAGCTTTTTGATGGCTTTTATCCTGTTGCTGGGGGCGCTGAACGCGGCGGCCTCGACCTCTCCGTCGATGGCGGTCCTTGGCGAATACCTGACGAAACAGCCCCCCGGTCGTCGTTACTATGTGCTGAATATCGGGACCGGCGCGCTGGGGCCGTTGTTCAATATCGGCATCGTCAGCCTGCTGGTCCCCCTCATCCAAAAAGGCATCGCCCGCGCGGGGGACGACCCGCTCAACCCGATCCGCGAGCGGCGGCAGATCTCGGCCATGCTACGCGGCTTTGCGTGGAGCGTCACGTGGTCGCCCACCGCCATTGCGCCCCTTGCGGTGGCCGCCGTGATGCCGGGGATCGACCGCACGATGTGGATCGTTTACGGCCTGATGGTCATGGTGCCGATCCTGATCCTTGGCGCCGCCGAAGATCGCCTGCGTTGGCGCGCCTATCGGCCTAGCGGCCAGCGCCCGGTGATGGCCTTTCCGCGTTCCGCCGCCCGCAATTTTGCCGCCACGTGCTTTAGCTTTTTCGCGCTCGTCGGCGGGATCGTCTGGGCGACGGGCGAAAGCGTCGTTCTGGGGCTGTTGCTGTCCTGTCCGATCATGGTGGTCGCGTGGATGTGGGCACAAAGCGGGACCGGCACCGGCGCGCGCCTGCGTCAAACCGTGCTGAACGATCTGCCCAAGTCGTCCAACGTGGCGATTACCCTTGCGTGTTCGGGGTTTATCGGGCGCGCGGCGGCGGGGCAGGTGCCTGCCCCGGCCTTGGCCGAGGCCTTGAACCTGGCCGCGATGCCCGACTGGCTGCTGCTGTCCGTGCTGCCGCCCGCCTTGGCGATCTTTAGCCTGCTGGCGCTGTCGCCGACCATGATGGCGGTGTTCTTTGGCTCACTGTTCGCGGCGCTGCCGCAGATGCCGGCGGACCCGACCTTGATCGCCTATGCCATCTCTTGCGGCTGGGCCTTGTCGATGACCTTTTCGCCCTTTGCCACGGTGGTTCTGGTGGTGGATCGGGCCTCTGGCATTCCCGGCACGCGCCTGACCTTTGGGTGGAATCTGGTGTTTACCCTGCTGTGCGCGGTGGTCCTGTTCCCGGTGTTCTACCTGCTGACCGGGGGCCTTTAGCGGCGCAATTTGCGGCGGATTGCGCCCACGACCCAGCTGGCTTCGGGCAGGCCAAGCCGCGCGGCCAACACGCCATAGGGGCCAAGCGCCGCAACCGTGCAAATCACCAGCCCCGCCGCCGCGCCCCAGCCCTGTTCGGGGAACAGGCGCATTCCGGCCGCCGCGCCCATCGCGGCTATGATGCCCAGGGCGGTGACCAAGGTGATCTGCCCCAAGTCCTTGCGCGCAAAGTGAAATCCGCCTTGCGTGCGCAGCCAGACGACGCCAAAGACCAGCTTGACCAGCGTCCCTGCGATGGCCGAATAGACCACGGCGAGCAAGCCAATCGTGGGCAAAAGTGCCAGCACCAGCGCCAGCCGCACGGCGAGGCTAAGCACCGTCGAGAGCACCGCGTAGCGCGCATGGGGCGCGTCGAAGTCCGCCAAGACGGCGTTTTCCATGACCGCGACCGGGCTGCGCAAAACCGTGGCGATGGCGACCCATGCGATGACTTGCGCGGTCAGGGCGCGGGCCTGCGGCGAGAAGGCGTCGAAATCCAGCAAGACCGCCACCAGTGGCTCTGCCAAGGTGAACAAGAAAAAGCCCAGCGGTGCGAGAAAGAACAACCCCGACCGGATCGCCGTGGTGATTTCGCGGGCAAAGGCGTCTTTGTCCCCGGCGGCGGCGTGCTCTGCAAAGTTGGTATAATAGACCGACAAGAGCGAGCGGTTCAGCTCGGACGCGCCGACGTTCGAAATCCGCTGGCCAATGGTTAAGATCGCCAGCGCGCCCACCCCGGCGAGCGAGGCGAAATAGGTGTCCATGAGGACTTCGATCAGGGTGCACAGGGCAAAGATGATGATCGCCGCGCCATGCCCCGCGGACAGGCTGCGCTGTGGGGTGCTGGCCGTGGGGGCGCTGCTGGCCTGTGTTAGGGCGCGATCGGTCAGGCGTAAAAACATCAACATCATCAGGACGTTGCCAACCACAAAGGCGATCACCGCCCAGGTCAGATCCACGCCAAAGGGCAAAAGCAAAAGCGCCACCACCAGCATCGCCCGAGGCAACAGGCGCGCCAGCGCAGGCCGCGAGAAATGGCGCAGCGCCAGCAGGGTGGCGCTTTTGATCGAGGTTAACACCGTGATCGGAATGGTGATTAACAGGATGGCGAAATAGGCAATCGCGGGCCCGCGCGATTCCGCCGCGAGGCCGGGGGCCAGCGCATCGACGACGTGGCCGCCGCCCAAAATCAGCGCGATGCAGAGCGCCGTGCAGATCGCAAAGCTCCAGAGTTCGAACCGGCGGGACAGGCCGCGCAGGCTTTGCCCGCCGTCGCGCTGCGCCTTGGCGACGAGGCTGGGCACCATGAGGGTTTCGATGAGCACTTCGGCGATGGATTGGAACGACCCAATGGTGCGCCGCGCAAAGAAATAGGCATCGACCAGTGCCGACGCCCCCAGAAACGCCGCAAGGATAAACGCCGAGGCGATTCCCAAAATCATGCCGATTCCCCGCAAAGCGAGCACCCGCAGCACGTCGATCAGGGAGTTTCGGTCACGCTTTGCCATACAATCGCCCAAGTTGGCTGTCTTCTGTTTCTTCAACAGTGACAATGACTTGAATGTGCTTCGGATTGAAGCGAAGGCACCGTATAACGCCAGAGGGTAGCGTGCAATCATTGGGTCTGGGGGGCCGTTCACGTGCGTTTGATCTGTCCGCTTGGCGGGCTTCTTTTCGGTTTGCTTTTGGGGTTAACCATGTTCTCGCCCGTGCAAGCGCGCGAGGCGCAGGATATTTGGCACCAAAGCGCCCCCGTGTCCTCGCGCCTTGGGCTGGCCTTTCCCAATGACCGCACCGAGGATTATCCCGCCATTGCCGCGATGGGCATCGGTGTGGTGCGGGTTGCGGCCTCTTGGGGGCGAATCGGGCGCGCGCCTTATGATTTTAGTGGGCTGGACTACCGGATCGGGGCGCTTGGCGCTCTGGGGATCGCGCCGTTCATCACGTTTGAATCCAATCACCGGACCTTGGCGGACCACACGGGGCAGGTGAAAAACGGCACGCCGCGCGACATGGCGCTGTGGGCGGGCTTTGTGCGCGCGGTGGTGGAACGCTACGATGGCGACGGGTTCGACGACATGCCGGGCCTGCAAGCCCCCGTGGCCTATGTGCAAGCGGGCAATGAGTTTTTGCGGGCCGACAACCGTTCGGGCGGCTGGGCTGGCACGGACGAGGGCTTGGTCGCTTACCTCAACGCGACGCATGACGCGGCCAAGATCGCTGCCCCCGAGGTGCCCTTTGTCCTTGGCGGGTTGGCGGCGGTGAACATCGACCTTGCGCTGCTGGCCGAGGGGGGCACGTTTACCATTCGCCAAGAGTACCCGGACCGGACGTTTACCATGACGTCAGAGGATGTGCCGGGGCAAAAGGCCACGCTTCAGCGCCTCGATACCGTCCTGACGAAGGCGCGTTTCGATCTGGTGGATGCCCATCTTTATGGCCCTGTAGAGCGCGACGCCGCGCGCCTTGGTTATCTGACGGACCGTACAAACCGCCCCGCGCTGTCGTCCGAATGCGGCGGGCCGACCACGGACTATGGCGAGGCCTACACCGGTCACCGCCACTTTGCCGCCGTGCTGGAACGCAACCTTGCCGTTCTGGCCGCCGGGGGGCGCGTTTGCCTGTGGTTTGGCCTGAACGAGCGGTTGAAAACCAGCTTTTCGAACCGCCAAACCCCGCTGTACACCGCCGATATGACCCCGAAACCTGGCGTAGACGCCTATCGCTTGCTCGCCAGCTTTTTGTCGGACGGCGGCGCGGTCGAGACGATTGGCCCCCGCCAGTACACAATCCAAACCACCCAAGGCCCGATCTGCATCGCCTTTGGGCAAGACGCCCAGGCGATCCCCCTAACCGACTGTTATGAATCACAAAACGCGGTCTGCGTGCTTGACGCCCAGACCCGAACCGCGCAGCTTGTGCCTGTGGCGACGCTTCCCCACGCCTGTGGGGGGGACGCAATTTCGCTGACCGGACCCGGCCTGTCGCCCATACTGAAAAGGAACCGCCAGCAATGATTGGCCATTACCGCGAACTCTTGCTTTTGTATCGGTGGCGCATTCTGCTGGGGATGTTGACCGCGGGGATTGCGGCCTTTGCGCTGTCGCTGCTGATCTTGCAAAAGAGCCCGGCCTACAAGGCGACCGTGGTGATGAACATGCAGCCGTCCGAAGAGGCGCTGTCCTTTAACCGGGAATTCCTTGGCCGCAGCCAGTTCAACCCGGCGACGATCATCGCGCAAACCCACGTGGAACGCCTGCTCAGCCGCCCCATCGCAGAGGCGACCTTGGCCAAGCTGGACGCCGATATGGGTGCCCCGGCGCAGGCCGATCCCGGCGCGGTCAGCAACTTCAAGCTCTGGCTGTGGAAGACCTGGACCCGCCTGAACTATGGCGAATACCGCCCCCTGTCGGCCGAGCGTACCGCCTTGAATGCACTGACAGAATCGCTTGAGGTCGATGTGGTCGAAGGGTCTTACATCCTGCGCCTGACCGTCACCCAAGAAGACCCCGATTTGGCCGCGCGCATCGCCAACGTGCACGCCGAAAGCTATATCGAAATCGCCAGCTCGGAATTCCAGAACGAGACGTCGCGCGCCGCCGCCCTTGTGCGCGAGCGCATCGCGGAGCGTGAGGCCGAGTTGCAGGCGCTGTTCACCCAGCGCGACGATCTGCGCAGCCAGTACGACATTTCCGACCTGCGGCGGCAGTCGGAACTGCTGATGCTGACCCTGCGCGAAACCGAACTGCAACTGAACGACAACAAGCTGCAAAAGCGCATCCAAGAGGCCCGCTTGGACGAGATCGTCGGCACCACCGGCAACCGCGACCGCGGCCCCGCCCGCACCATCCAAGAGGAGCTGGACAGCCTCAACCAACAGATCACCTTCCGCACAGAGCAGATTGTCGAACTGTCGGAACGGCTGTCCGCGCTGTCCTCGCGCGAGGCGGCCTTTGACAACCTCGCCAGCGACCTCGAGGCGGTGCAGGCCGATCTGACGTCGCTGCGCGAGCAGCTGCTGACCTTTGAACTGGGCGAGCAGGTGCGCGCCAACCAAGTGCAGATCGTGGCCCCCGCCGCCGTGCCGGTTTACCCGTCCTCGCCCAAGGTTTTCGTAAACACCGTCATGGCGCTGATCGCGGGCGGGCTGTTCGTGTTCCTGATTGCCGTTTTGCAGGACATTTTCGGCGCGCGCATCCGCACCACCAACGATCTGATCAACGTGGCGGGCAACCGCGCGCTGCCCCACGCCGATGCGATCCTTGCGGGGACCGGGCGGGGCGCCTTTGGCCTGCGCCGCTTTGGCCGCGCCCGCCGGATGAAGCGTTTCACCGAAGTCTTTGGCCAGCGTATGAGCGTCGAGCAGGCCTGGGCCAGCGGGCAGATCCTTGTGACCGGCTACGTCGATCAAGAAGAGCTGGTCAAAGTGCGCAACTTTCTTGGCGAAGTGGTTAAGCGCTCGGTCGCCTGGGGCTACAACGACCAGCCGTTGCGGATCACCGCCGCCGGGCCGATTTACGCGGTCAAGGATTGGGACGCGCTGCCCCAAGGTGCCGTCGTCGTGGTCATGCGCCCCAACGAACAGGACGACGTGGATGTTGCAACGCTGTTGACCGTGGGTCATGATATTCCGCGCAAGCCTTTGTTCATGTTGTGGGATTAACCAGTTGGGCGTCGACCGCAGACATATCCGTTACATGCGCCTCGCGGCGGGGGGGCTTGCCCTGTGCGTCGCGCTGTGGCTGGCAGTGATCGGTCTGGGGTGGGCGGCTTTGGCCCTGACCGTAGGAACGCTTTTGCTGCTGTCCCGGCGGCGCAGCGTTCCCGTGATCGTTTACCATTCCGTCAGTCCGGATGCGTCGTGGTTGCCGTGGTCGGCGAATATCTCTGTCCGGCCAGAGGTGTTCCGACGGCACATGCAGGTGCTCAGCCGGTGCGGTTACCGGGTGGTCCGCGACGACGATTTGTACGCGGGCAAGCTGGACCCGCGACGACGGCAAGTGGTGCTGCATTTCGACGACGCCTACCATGATGTGACCCTTCATGCGCTGCCGCTTTTGCGGCAGTTGGGCTTTCCGGCGACCGTCCTTGCGTCGACCGATTTCATCGACCCCGCAGAGGCGCCGCGCGATCCCGCGCGCCCGGTCGGCTACATGACCGCGGCAGAGCTGCGCGCCATCGACGCCGACCCGCTGTTCAAGGTCAGCTGCCACGGCAAGGATCACGCGCTTGGCCCCGTGCCCGGCCCTGCGACCCCGCGAAACCCGCATACCTGGGGGCTGGAGACGGCGAACCTGTGGTTCTACATGCCCGGCAACAAGGCCCGCTGGTTCGAACAAGACCCGCCTGACCTCCCGCAGATCCCGGCCTCGGATTCGGTGCTGACCGCGCGACTGCTGACCGAGGACGGTCAAGAAACCGAAACCCAGAGGTCGTCCCGCGTACGGCGCGATCTGGGGGAGGCGCGCGCGACCCTGTCAGAGCTGCTCGGGCGTGAGGTGCGCGGGTTGTGCTGGCCCTTTGACCGGGTGACGCCGACCGCGCTGGCGGATGCGCAGGCGGCGGGTTTTGCCCGCTTTACCGGCGGGCGGGCGGACAACCCCGGCAATCGGCCAATCGTTTCGGTGTCGCGCACCCACATGCACGACCATGCCGCCGGCGACACCCCCGACTGGATCGAAGCGCTGGTGTTCCGCGCCCGCGTCGAAATCGCCGCCGGGAACCTGCTGTGGTGCCCGGTCAGCTGGATGGCCACCCTGCGCCGCCGCTCTTCGGGCAAGTATCTGAAATTCAGGACACTTTGATGGCCACGGCGCGCGCGGATACGGGCATTGGCCTGACCTTGACCCTGACCTTGGGGCTGTTTGCCGCGCTGGTGACCATGGGCGCGGCCATGGCGGGTGCGCCGGTGCTGGCCGTGGGGCTGCCCATCGCGCTGGCCCTTGCCGCCGCCATCGTGGTGCGCCCCGAAGCGGGGATGCTGGTGCTGGTCTTTATCTCTTATCTCGACGGGCTGTCGGACATGGTGTTCCGCGCCAGCCCGGTGTCGGGGTTCAAGATTTTCACCGCGCTCACGCTGCTGTCGATCGTGCTGAACGCCCACCGGATGCGGCCCCACCTGCGTGCCGCCGCCCGCTCGCCCATCGCGCAGCTGACGCTGGCGTTTCTGATGGTCTGGGCCTTGGCGATCCTGTTTGCCGACAGCCGGTCCCAAGCCATCGCCTGGGGCGGGCGTCTGTTCACCATCGCGCTCTTGGTCTTTGTCCTGCTGCTGACCATCCGGACAGAGCGGATTGTCGCGCTGGCCATCGGCTGCCTTGCACTCAGCACGCTGATTTCCGGCGTGGTCTTGATCCTCGACACGCTCTTGCACACCACCCTTGTGTCCACGACCGAAGCGGCCACGACCGCGCGCACCTCTGGCGGCTTTGACCGCTCTTCGGGGGCGTCGCAGGCCAACCCGACCACCGCCGCAACGATGCTGCTGACCGGGACCATCATCGCGCTGGTCCACGCCATCGAAAGCCCCCGCCTGCGTGGGTTTTTCACCGCCGCTGCCGCCATTGGCACGCTGGCCGTGGTGCTCAGCTTTGCCCGCTCGGCGGCGTTGGTTTATGCCATCGTCATGATCGCCATCGCCGCGCGCTATGGCCGCTCGCGCTACTTCGGGCCGGCGGCTGTGCTGGCGGTGATCTTTGCCATCGCCATGCTGCCCTTTGTCCCAGAGCAATACTGGAACCGCCTTGGCACCATCTTTGGCGGAGGCGGCGCGGATTGGACGCTGGGGCGGCGTCTGACCTACAACGTGATCGGCCTTGAACTGCTGTGGCAGAACCCGATCCTCGGCATCGGGCCGGGCAACTTCTTTGAGGCCTTCACCGACCCCGCGTACCGCTACCTGCCCGGGCGCACGCTGGCGGGGCGGCAGCTGCACAATATGTACCTGTCCGTGGCTGTGGAATATGGGCTACTGGGCTTTGGCATCTTTGCCGCGCTGATCATCACCGCGTTCCGTTTGACCAAACAGGTGATCCAAGCCCCCGCCAGCGCCGATTTGCAAGCACTTGCCGTGGCGTTGCGATTCGGGATGGCGGCCTATTTCCTGACCTGCCTGTTTCTGCCGAACGAATATAACAAATATACTTGGTTGCTGCCCGCCCTGTCCGGCGCGCTTTTCATCGTAAACCGCGCTCGGGTGGTAACTGTTAATACATAGGTGCCAATTATTTGACCAAGACGCTTTGTTTCACAATTCGAAACAGTAGGGCAATTTTGGCAAACAGATTGAATTTATTAGGGAAATTTTTTCCAGCTTGCAGGCTAATAAGGCGGGCCAATCTTGCGCAATAAGGCGAAAATGTGGCACTTTAGTGGGGATTTCGGGGCGAAAAGCGATTCTTATGAAACACGATGTTCAAGATACGAGTGCGCATCCCCTGCCTTTGGCGGGACAGGCGCCGCCACAGATGCTGCGCTGTTCCAGCGGGTTTGTCCCCCGAAATGAGAGCATTCATCGCGCCTATAACCTGATCCTTGGCCTGATCCTCTTGGCGCTGACGCTGCAATTCTTTGTGGTGATCGGGCTGGCCTTGCTTCTGACCCAGGGGCCGCGCATCTTTTATGCCGGGGAACGGCTGGGGCGGGGGCGCAAGCCCTTTAACATCTACAAGTTCCGCACGCTGGACACGGCCAAGGCCGCGCGCCTGACCCGCGACCGGGTGCTGCGCGCCGACGACAATATCGAAACGCCCTTGGGCAAGTATCTGCGCGCCTCGCGGCTGGATGAGCTGCCGCAGATTTTCAACATCATCAAGGGCGATATGAACGTGATCGGCCCGCGCCCCACGCGCCCCGCGCTGGCCGCGCTGCAAGAGGCCGAGAACCCGCATTACGACGTGCGCTTTGCGGTGCGCCCCGGTCTGATCGGCCACACGCAGGCCTATATGTGCCACGGCTCGGCCAAGCGTTTGCGGTCGAAACTCAACTACATGCTGTGCCGCAGCCACGTGAGCTATGCCGCCGAGCTGGGGATTGTTGCCCGCGTCGGCTATGAAGTGCTGGCGAAATCGGCGCGGCTGATCCTTTGGCGGGTGTTCCCGGCGCTGGAACGTCGGCACAACGCTGCCCTTGCGCAGGATTGGGCGCTGGAGATTGTCGCCGATGCCGGGCGTCGTCAC
Source organism: Tropicibacter naphthalenivorans (assembly GCF_900176475.1). Taxonomy (GTDB): domain Bacteria; phylum Pseudomonadota; class Alphaproteobacteria; order Rhodobacterales; family Rhodobacteraceae; genus Tropicibacter; species Tropicibacter naphthalenivorans. The sequence goes on along the minus strand of NZ_FWXX01000001.1, from coordinate 725,214 downwards.
GATGTGGTGTCCTTTGACGGGGATCGCCTGCAACTGGCCCAAGGCTATGTGAACGGCCCCGCGACCCTGCTGATCAAGACCCGCTCGGGCGGGGTACGTCGCGCGCAGGTCACGCTGACCGGCACCGAGGGCAAGGCTCACACCCTGAGCCCCGCCAATGACGTGGCGCGCCATTACATCACCCGCTACCTGCTGGGCGATCCGGTGGTTCCGCCGCGCCCTGCACGTCGCCGCGCCGCCTCGGAGCAGGATGCGTCGCTGCATGTGCCCTTTGGTGTGCGCCGCTCGGCGGAATGATCGGGACCAGAGACCCAAATGCCTGACCTGACAATCGGATTCTGCGTCACCCATCTGGAAACCGGGGGGATCGAACGCAACACCGTTCAGTTGCTCGGGCCTTTGCGCGATCGGGGTATCCGCACTGTCCTTTTCCTTCAGGCGGCCCATGGCGAGCTGCTGTCCGCCTTGCCAGAGGGGCAAGAGGTCGTCGATCTGGGCGGCAAACGGATGCTGGGCACCGCGCGGGCCTTGGCGCGGGCGCTGAGGGACCATCCCGTCGATCTGCTGTATACCGCCACCAACGCGCTGAACATCTCTGCGCTGCTGGCGGCCCGGATGATGGCGCGCCCTCCGCAGATCCTTGTGGGCGAGCATTTCCCGCTTGGCTCGTTTCTGGCGACGCGCAAATCCGCTGCGCTGCGGCTGGCGGTGATGCGGATGTTCTATCCCGGCGCCGTGGGCTTTGTCGCGCCGTCGCAGCCGATCCTGGATGAGCATCAGCAGATCCTTGGCCGCCGCTGCCCGCCGACCTACGTGTTGCCCAACCCCGTGATCCAAGAGGTGCTGCCCGCCCGCACCCAGCCCGATCGTGCCCGCCGGATCGTGTCGCTGGGGCGTCTGTCACCGGACAAGGATTTCGCCTTGGCGCTGCGGGCCTTTGCCGTGCTGCTGCGCTCTGACCCAGAGGCGCAGTTCACCATCTACGGGCAGGGGGCCGAGCGCGACAACCTGATCGCCCTGACGCGCGAATTGGGGATTGAGGCCAACGTCTCGATGCCCGGCGTCACCCGCGATGTCCCCAAGGCGCTGGCCGAAGCGGACCTTTACCTGTGCTCCTCCTACGCCGAAGGCTTTGGCAACGCGGTGCTCGAAGCGCAGGCGGCAGGGATGCCCGTGGTCTCGGTCGATTGCCCCATCGGCCCGCGCATCCTGCTCGAGGACGGTAAATCCGGCTGTCTGGTCGAAAGCCGCGATCCAGAGGTGCTCGGCGCGGCCCTGACCCAGTTCGCTGCCGACCCCAAGGCGCGGCACACCGCCGCCCTCAATGCCCGTGAATTCGCCAAGGGTTACAGCATCGACGCCTCGGCGGACGCCCATGCTGCGCTGTTCAGAAAGCTGGCAAACGCCTAGTCAAGAATGATCTGCGGGCTGTCGGCCTCGATATGATGCGGGTCGAACTTCGACCGCTTCCACGCCCAATCCGGCCAGTCGATCCCGCGCTTTTCATTTCGCGCGTCCCGGATGCGGCGCAGCAGGCTCATGGGCAGCAGCCCCCCCACAAAAGCCGCCACCGCCAGCACCAGCTTGGACACCGGCCCCAGCGACTTGCGCGGACCCCCGGCAAAGCTGCTGTTGGCCTCGTACTGGCTGATCATGTCGTCGGGATAGGCGTCGAGCCCGAGAAAGTCGATGATCGCCTCGCGCAACACCATGTCATCGTCGTGCAGCAGGTCTTCGTAGCGGACCACCATGGCTTGGGGGTTATCGGCGGCAAACTCCAACATCTCGCGTTCGGCGTGTTTGGCGGCAATCGCCCCGCGCGCCACGTCCAGCCAGCGCATCGGCGGCCAGCGCAGCTGACGGCCAAAGCTGAACAGACGCGAGCGCACCAGATCCGGCACCCGCCGCTGCACGATCAGGAACTGCGCATCCGGCGCGGCCTCGGCGATCTCTTCGGCGCAGAACGTGTGATGCGGCGACTTTTCGATCCACGCATCCGCCCCGTTCACCTCGGCATACAGGTCCATCATCGACAGGAAAACCTCGGCGGGGCTGGACTTGGTCTCGGCGAATTCGTCCAGCAACTCGGGCTCCAGCCCGCTAAGCTGGAAATAGTCCGACTGTTTGAACGCCTCGATGAATCGCCGCCGCGCGGGCAGGTCATCCCAATCGCCAAAGGCCTTGGCGAAATGCGAGAAAAAGATGCTCTCGTGCACGCCCTCGTGGTCCCCCGCCTGAATGGCGGCGACGCTCGGCAGCGCGGCCAGCATATTGGCGGTCCAGGTGGTGCCAGAGCGTTGCAGGCCAAGAATAAAGATGCGTTTCATTGCCATGTCATGCCCTCACAGGTGTCCAGATCGAAGATTTCTTGCCGCGCAGATAGGCAAACAGGCCAAGCGCCATGCCCAGATTGCCCAGCACAAAGAACAGCACTTTGCCCACGCCCGGCAGGCGGCGCAGCGGTGGCAGCAGCCATGCCAGCACCGCGATGCCGTAGAACGCGATCTGCCCCAGCCCCAGCGCGGTCAGGATCAAACCTTGCCCGATCAGGACCAGATTCGCCACGAAAGCCAGCAGCAAAAAGAACGGCGTCATGCGCCGCAGCCCTTTGTGCGACAGCAACTGCCAACCGTACAGGCCATGCTTGGCCGGGTTCATCAGCCCGCGCATCATCATGAGGCCCCGCCAGCCCATCTCGGTCGAGCGGATGCGCCGCGCCATTTCATTCCCGGCGTGCTCGGTCACCGCTTCGCGGGTGGTGGCGCGCGGCTCGAACGCCAGCCGGAACCCTTGCTCCACAACCCGCACCGACATCAGGAAATCATCCGCCACCCCCGGCGGGATCGGCCCGGTCAGCGCGCGGCGAATGGCGTAGATCGACCCTTGGGCCGAAACGGTGCCGCCCAGATCGCTCTCGGCGCGCTTCATCGCCTGGTCGTAGCGCCAATAGGCGCCATCGGCCTTGGCGATCTCGCCGTCGTCGTCCTCATCAATGGTGATCTGCCCGCAGACGCCGCCCACCTCAGGGTCGGCGAAATGGCGCGACAGGGCGTCCAAAGTCCCCTTGGACAGCAGCGCATTGGCGTCGGAAAACACCACGATGTCGCCGTCCAGCATCTCAAGCGCCATGTTCAGCCCGCCCAGCTTGCCCAGCCGCCCCGGAGTTTCCACCACCGTCAGGCGCGGGTCATCAACGGCGCGTGCCTGCGCCACGGTATCGTCGGTGGACCCGTCCGAGACGACCAGCACGCGCAACTCATGCCCGAACCGGTTGCGTAAGTTAAAGGTGTTCTCGATCTTGTCGCGGATGATTGCGCCCTCGTTATGGGCCGGGATCAGAAAGTCGATGCGCAGCGGCGCGACCTCTTCGGGCACCGCGCGCGGCCCTTTCAAGCGCCACAGCGCCAGCAGCAGCAGCGGGTACCCGGCCACCACATAAACCACCATCCCCAGCGAAAAGACCAGCAAAGCCAACATCATGCCGCCTCCTCCTCGATCCGGGCCAACAATGCTGCGGCGTTTTTCTGGATGTCGTAGTGCTCGGCCACACGGGCGCGGCCCCTTTGCGCCATCTCCAAAGTCCCCTGCCAATCGGTCAAGGCTGCGCGGATCGCGCCCGCCAGCGCGGCGGGGTCGCCAGGGCCCGACAAGCGGCCCGTCACGCCGTCCTCGACCAGTTCGGGGATGCCCGACAAGCGGCTCGCGACCACGGGGCGGGCCTCGGACATGGCCTCCATCAGCACCACCGGGATGCCCTCGGATCGCCCTCCGTCGCCCTGTTTCGACGGCACCACCACCAGATGGGCGTCGCGCATCCGGGCGCGCACCGCGTCGCTGGGCTGCGCCCCGTGGAATGTCACATCCAGCCCCATCTGCTGCGCCATCGCCTCAAGGCCTTCGCGCAAGCGCCCGCCGCCGACCACGTCCAGATGGATCGGCAGATCGGCGAGCCGCGACAGCGCCTCCAGCAAGTCTTCGACGCCTTTGCGCGGCAAGAGTGCGCCCACGAACAGCAGCCGCCAAGGCGTCGCGGGGCTTGGCGTGGGCGTCGGCTCCGGCAAGCTCACCCCGCAGCGCAGCACCTCTAGCCGGTCCGCCGGAAAGCTGGGCAGGGCGGCTAGAAAATCGCGGTTAAAGCGGGAAATCACCCGGACAAAGCGCGCATCCTGCGCCTTTTCCGCCAGCAGGCTTTGCGTCAGGAAAATATCATGCGCATGGGCGGAAAAGCTGAACGGCACCCCGGACAAAGTTGCAGCGATCCACGCCGAGGTGGCCGGGTAGCCCGCGAATTCCGCGTGGATATGCCCGGTGCCGTCCCGCGCGCAGGCCCGCGCCAAGGCGCAGGATTTCGGCACAATCGCAAGGCTCGCCGCCAGCCGCTTCGGCTCCTTCGCAAACCCTCGCACGATCTGCGCCACCACCCGCCCCAAACGCCGCGGCCGCCCCAGCGCCCACATCAAACCGCCGAAAGACAGCCAGCCAAAGGTGAACCCGCGCTCAATCGCGCGCTGTGCGTGACCATGGATCACTTCGCCGGTGCGAAACGGCTTGAGGTGGAAAATCCGCGCGTCATGCCCTGCGTCCAGATAATGCAGCGCATTGGCGAGCACGAAGGTCTCGGTCACCTTTGGAAAATCGCTGACGATGATAACAATGCGCATAAAAACAGCCCCGCCACTGGTCGCGATTTTGCCTGTAAAACAAGGCAATTGCGACTCTTTTTAGGCAAACCCAGCGGGTTGTCGCGCGCCTGCAGGCAATCCCGCGCAGGCCGCTATTTTGTCGCCCAAGCGGAAACGTTTAACGCTGTACCAGCACCAACTGCACGCGCCGGTTCTCTGCCGCGTCGGGGTTTCGCACATTTTTAAGACGGCTGAACCCCACCCCGCGCGCGTCGATCCGGCTGGGCGGCAGGTCCATCACGTCCTGCACATAGCGCGCCACCGCCTGCGCCCGCCGCTGCGACAGCGCGGTGTTATAACTGGCAGAGCCGACGCCGTCGGTATGCCCCACGAACAGCAGCATCTGGTCGTCAAACCGAGGGTCGCGCAGCACCTGCACCAGTTCCGCCAGCTTGCCTTGTGCCTGCGGGGTCAAGTCGTCGGAATCATAGGCAAAAAGGATCTCGATATCGATCGAGGGCAGCGGTGCGGCCTTGGCCACCTGCGGTTGTGCCTTGGCCTCTGCGTGGTCGATCACCCCAAGGTTCACCACATCCTCAAGGCTGAACGCCGCCCCGCCGCCGTATTCGGCATTGTCGCAGGCCGAGGGGTTGAGAATGCAGTCCTTCATCTCGTCCGCCGCACTGGCCTGCGGGGCGGGGGCGGGCGCGCCAAGGTCCAGATCGTCCAACGTGATGATGGATTGGGCCTGCGCGCCAGCGGCGCAAACTGTGATCAAGGCGGTCAAAACGGTGCGGATCATCGGGCGCTCCTGTGCGGTTTGGCCCAGTTTAGCGCAGCTTGGCGCGGCAATCCACTTTTCAGCGCGGGCCAAAGCGGGCATCCTGCGGGAAATGCCTGTTCCAAAGGGGGCTTCTTGATGAGTACCGCCATCGCCCAGATCGCCAGCCTGATCGCTGCGCTGCTTGCCGGGGGCGCTCATGCCCAGGGCAACCTGTGGCCCGACACGGAAAACGAAGTCTCTGTCGACGCTTACGCCAATGAGCCGATCAACACCTACGCCGAGACGGCGGATTTCCGGCGTATGGGGCGGGCGGTCGGGATGCTCAATATCGTCACCGATGTGGGGGCCGCGCCCTGCACCGCCTGGATCGCCGACGAGCGTCACATCGTGACCAACAACCACTGCGTTCCCGGCGTGTTGGAGCATCCGCAGATGAACGCCACGCGCATCGTGTCGGTCGAGTTTCTGGCGGGTTTCACCACCCCCGGCCAGATCGAAGAGGCGGAGCGGTTCGAGGTCAACCCGATCCCGGTCGAGACCGATAAAGACCTTGATTTTACGGTGTTAGAGGTGATGGGCAACCCGTCCGCGCGCTATGGCACCTTGCCGATTAGCGGCGAAGAGATCGCGCCGGGGATGCCGTTCTGGATCATCGGTCACCCTCTGGGCAAGTCGCAACACATCAGCCGCGAGGGCTGCCGCGCGGCGACCACCCAGACCATCGTTGACCTGCGCCTGCGCCACACCTGCGACACGCTGGGCGGCAATTCCGGCTCGCCGATCATCGACAGCAGTGCGCGGCAGGTCATCGGGTTGCACAACTCGGGCAACAAGCGGATCGGGGTCAACTTTGGCATCCCCATGTCGATGATCCTCGCCAAGTCCACGGTGCTGCGCGCCGCTGTGCCGGACGACGATGGCGCGCAGGTCTACACCTTCAGCAGCTTCCCCAAAACCTTGGCCGTGGGCGAAGAGTTGTCCGTGGTGGCCGATGTGGTGGCGGGCTGTGCGCCGACCTTTGTAAACGTCTCGCCCACGGGCAAGGTGACCCCCATCCCCTTGCAATTCTTCGAGAAAATAGAGGTCTCGACAAGCCAGACCCGCTATCAGGTCTCGCCCGGCGGGCGCTACGGGCTGCAAGTCCTGCCCGAAGACCCCAAGGGCACCCATCAGATCGGCTTTATCTGTCCGCCGCAGCCGTTTGCCGATCAAGAGGCGCTCAAGGCCGCTCTGCGCGATGTCTTGGCCGCGCTGCCCGGTGGGTTGAGCGGCGAGGCGGGCGGCGTGCAGTACCGCTTTGGCACCTACACAATTGATTAATCGAGCAAAAAGGTGACGGTGTCCGGTCTCGGTTAGCGTGCTGGGGTTTGCTTGCGGGCAAGGATTTTGCCGCGCCCCAGCTCCAGCGTGTAGATTTCCAGACATTCCAGCGCGCGCACGACCTTTGGCGGCTGGCGCGCCTCGACTGCGTCCACCATCATCGTGTGGTAGCGGGTGATTTCAGACCGCGAGCGATCGCTAAAGGTAATCATGTTCATCAAGGGCTGCATCGCCTCCACCGCGCCGGCCAGCTGGTAGGACAGCACGGGGTTCTGCGCGCTGTCGACCAAGGCCCGGTGCAGCCGCACGTCCGAGGCGCAAAAGCCCTCGTCGCTCAGGTCCGGTTGCGACTGGCGCGTGATCTCGGCGCGCATGTCGGCCAGATCAGCAGCTTGCCGGTGGGCGCAGGCCAGATCGACGCAGGCCCGTTCCAGCGCGAATCGCGCCTGGCAGGCGGTGACAAAAGACACTTCGTTCATCGACAGCAGCAGGGTCGAGGTGGTGACGTGCTGCGCCTGCGCATCGGCATAGGACAGCCGCTGCACAAAGGCCCCGCCAAAGGCACCCCGTTCGGTGCGGATCAGCGACTGCGCCGCCAGCCGTTTGAGCGCCTCGCGCACGGTGGACCGGCCCACCTCGAACTGCTCGGCCAGCTCGGATTCGGACGGCAGGCGGTCATCGACGGCCAGACGCCCTTCGACGATGGCGTCACGGATGGATTTTGCGATGGTCGCGCTGAGTTCTGTGTTGGACATTTCTAATTGTCTGACATTTAAATGTCTGACAATTGTAAACGCGCAACACTTCCGGCGCAAGCACGCCAAACCGAAAGGAGCCGACATGTTCAAAGCATTGCTCGTCACCAAGGACGACGAGGGCAAGACCCACGCCGCCGTCACCGACCTGACCCAAGACCAGCTGCCCGCGGGCGAGGTCACCGTCGCGGTCGACTATTCCACCGTGAACTACAAGGACGGGCTGTGCATCGGGCCGGGCGGCGGTCTGGTGCGCACTTATCCTCACGTGCCGGGCATCGACTTTGCCGGGACGGTCGAGGCGTCGGACGACGCGCGCTATGCCCCCGGCGACAAGGTGGTGCTGACCGGCTGGCGCGTGGGCGAAGCGCATTGGGGCGGCTACGCGCAAAAGGCGCGGGTCAAGGCCGACTGGCTGGTGCCGCTGCCTCAAGGGTTGACGACCCGCCAAGCGATGGCCGTGGGGACGGCGGGCTTTACCGCGATGCTGGCGGTGATGGCGCTGGAGGACCACGGGCTAAAGCCGGGGAACGGGCCTGTGCTGGTCACTGGGGCTGCGGGCGGCGTTGGCTCTGTGGCGACGGCGATCCTTGCGAACCTCGGGCATGAGGTGGCGGGCGTCACCGGGCGGCCCGAGACGGCGGACTACCTCAAATCGCTCGGCGCGACACAGATCGTCGCCCGCGAAGAGATCAACGAGACGGTGAAACGTCCCTTGGAATCAGAGACTTGGGCGGGCTGTGTCGATGCGGTGGGCGGCGATATGCTGGCGCGCGTGTTGGGCCAGATGAAGTACGGAGCGTCGGTTGCGGCGGTCGGCCTTGCGGGGGGCGCGGGCCTGCCTGCGACGGTGATCCCCTTCCTGCTGCGCGGCGTGAACCTGCTGGGGATCGACAGCGTCATGCAGCCCTACGACAACCGCCTGCGCGCGTGGCAGCGGATCGCGCAAGATCTGCCGATGGACAAGCTCGACGCGATGGTGCAGCCCGCGACCCTGTCTGACCTGCCGCAGCTGGGCAAGGACATCCTGAAAGGTCAGGTCAAGGGCCGCGTCGTGGTGGACGTCAACGCCTAAGCCCCTGCGATACAAAGCAAAGCGGCGAGGGGGTGCCTCGCCGCTTGACCGTTAGTAGTCCTTTTCAAAGAACACCCCGATGCCGGTATCGCCATCGTTGTTCAGCCGCCCGCGCACGGTGACATTGTCGCTCAGATCAAGGTTGAGGTTGATCTGCGTGTCGCCGCCGCTGTTCACCGTCACATCGGTATAAATGTTGTCCGTCAGGTACTTACCCACCTTGGCTTGCGCGTTGCCGTCGCCATCGGTGCCAATGTCCAGATCGTCAACGCCCAGGTTGCGGCGGATTTTCTCGGTGATGCCAGCGCCGCCAGACCCCGAAAGGGTGCGGATCGCGGCGGCCAGTTGCACCGCTTGCAGCGCCGAAATGCTGGTCACATCCTTGCCGAACAGGAAGAAGGACAGCGCCTCTTCCTGAGGCAAGGCGGGGCTGGAGGTGATGGTCAACTCGGGCGCCGAGGCAAAGCCCGCGATGCGCAAAGTGATGCTGACGTCCTCGACCTCGGTGGCGGCGGCGAAGTCGATGTAGGGGTCAAAGCTGCCACGCAGGCGGACAGCGCCTTCGGTCAGGGTCAGGCGACGGGTCAGCAGGTCAAGCCGCCCCCGGATCAGGTCGAACTGCCCCACCGGCACGATGTCGGCGGTGGTCCCGGTCAGGCGCAGGTTGCCCCCCAGTTCCGCGTCCAACCCGCGCCCGCGCACGAACAGCCGGTTCGGCGCATTCACTGTCAGATCAATGGGATAGGGGCGCGATGTGCCGCCGCCAGAGGCCTCGGGTGTCTGCGACAGGCCCGCAAAGCGCAAGGTCCGCTGCACGTCCGCCGAGGGGTTCAGATGCCGCAGCCCGTCGAGCGCCGCGTAGCTTGGCCCGAGGTTGGGGATTTCCAGCTCGACCGTTTCGACGTTGATGCTGCCGCCGATCCGCGCGCCGCCCGCCAGCGCGCCGGCCATGGTCACGGTGCCACCCAGCTTGGCCTCGTAGAGGTTCGCTGACCGCAAGGTCACGTTGAACAGGCGCGCGGTGAGGTCGGCGTCAAAGGGCGCTGACAGGGTCACGGGGCCGGTGATCTCGATCCCGCCGCCGCTGGCCACGTCGCCGCCAATCGCGATGTTCGCGCGGCCAGAGGCCAGGTCGATCTGCCCGGAAATCCCATTGATGGCAATGCTTTGGCCGGGGATAGAGAGGCGCGCATCCGACAGGCTGACGCGGCCAGACACCGAAGTAAGCGCAGGCGGGCCATTCACCGCAAGGTCAAAGCGCACAAGGCCCGACACCGCTTGGCCGCTGAGCCTGCCGTTGGCCAGCGCAAGCGGCGCGTTGCCGGAAACGTTCAGGTCCAGACGCGGGCCATCCGGTTGCACCCCGCCGCGCACGTTCAGGAAAATCCCGCCGGGGCCGTTGCCGCTGGCGTCGATTTGCCAACGGTTGCCGGAGAGGGTGGCGGTGCCGGTGACGCTGGCGCGGCCCGGCAGATCGGGGACAATCTGGCCGAGGTTGGTGACGCTCAGCGCATAGCGCAGGTCGCCCGATTGCTCGCCATACTGCCCGCTGATATCGGCGCTGATCCCCGGCGCGGTGGCGTTCAGCGCGGCAATGTTCAGCACGCCGTTTTGGCGGCTCACTTCGGCGGTCAGGCGCAGGGTGCCGCGCAGCAGCGGGTCAACGCTCGTGTTGCCGATCCCAAGGTTCACCGTCTGCCCGTTCGCCTGCACGTCAAAGTCACCCGCCAGCAGGTCGGCGGTCGCGTTGGCGGTGATCTCGGCGCTGCCCGACAGGCGCTGTCCGGTGAGGGCGGAAAAGGCATTTAGGCTTGCGGTGCGGGCAGTTAGCGTGCCCTGGGCCTTGAGGTCGGTCTTGCCGTCGCCGGTGACCGTGCCGTTAAAGCTGGCGGTGGTCTGGCCGGGCAGGGCGGTTGTCGCGTCGATGGTCATGACCCCGGCGGCGTTGCGATTGGCGGTCACGTCAAAGCGCGCCGTGCCGCGCAGCAGGGGCGCGACCGAGGGGGCGTCAATGCCGAGGTCCGTGGCCTTGCCGCTGGCCGAGGCGTCAAAGACCCCCGCCAGCAGGTCGCCTTGCCCACGCGCGGTCAGCGTCGCGCTGCCCGACAGGCGGCGGTTCGTCAGTTGAGAAAACACCGAGAGGCGCGCGACTTCGGCGGTCAGCCCCCCGTCCACGGTCAGCGCGGTGGTGCCATCCCCCGTCACGGTCCCCGTCACGCCAAAGCGCGTGTCACCGGGCAGGGTGCCATCTGCAGTGATTTTCCACGCGTCGTCGTCTTGGGTCAGATCGGCGGTCAGCACGGCGGCCCCGTCGAGCCCCGGCTGCACCAAGGCCAGATCGGTCACTTCGGCGCGCAGCTCAGCGGTGGTGCGGCCGGTGCGGATCAGCGCGGTGGCGTCGATCCGCGCGGCGTCGGTGCGCAGCAGCAGCGGATCGGCGCGCAGGCCAGATTCGTCACGGATCAGGTCCAAGGTCAGCGTGCCAATCCCCGCCAGCAGCGGGTCCAGCTGGGCGATCCCGGTGCTGAGGTCGGTGGTCTGGCCGTCAAGGCGCAGGTCCACCAGACCCGTCAGAGGCGCGGCGGTGCCGGTGACGTTCAGGCGCGCTTGCCCGCCCAGATCCTGCCCCGCCAGCGCGGCAAAGCGCGACAGATCGCGGGCGGCCAGTTGCAGGTCGGGGGCGACGGTCAGCGCCTCGGGGTCGTCCAGACCGCTGATGGTGACCGCGCCCGTCAGGCCGTAATCAAAGCCGGTCAGGTCCATCTGGCTGATTTCCAAAGGCTGGCCGTTGGTCCAGTCAAAGCGGATAAGGCCTTGAAGTTGCTCACCAATCGCGGTGGCCAGCGCCGCCTCGCCGGGGTTCAGCCCCACGGCATCAAGGTCAATCTCGCCGGTGACACGCTGGCCGGTGCGGTCGATCTGACCACTGCCGTCAAAGCCCAGACGTTCGGCCTGCAAAGGCCCGCGTTCAAGGCCCGTCGCACGGCCCGCCAGCAGCCACGTGTCGCCCTCTGCGGCGTCGAACTGCCCCGAGAGGGTGACGGCGCGCACATAGGTCGGCTCGCCCGACAGCGGCAGCAAGACGCGCTCGCCGTCCGGCGGGGTGATCGCGCCATCCAAGCGCAGGGTCTGCGGCCAGCCGTCCGCGCCGATCTGCGCGCTGCCCGTCAGGGACAAGGCCGCGGCGCGCACATCCAGCGTGTCCAGCGTCAACGCCCCCGAGGCATCCCGCGCCCCGCGGGTGACGAGGGCCACGTCATCCCCAAGGAAATCCGCGAACTCGGGCGCAAAGACCGGCGCGATGTCGCCGCCCACGTCCAGCGCAAACCGCGACGTCCCGGCCTGATCTGTCAACAGCGTCACGGTCCCGTCCAGACGCGGCTGGCCCGCGGTCGCGAGCGCCACGGTGGCGGTGAAATCGCTCAGCGGGTCATCCCCCTTGGCGGTCAGCGACACCGAAGGTTTTCCGGGCAAGTTCAACAGGTTGGCGGCGATGCCGTTTTCCGGCTCGGTCAGGTTCAGGTCCAGCCGCAAGTTCCGCGTCGCGTTGTCAAAGGCGGCGTCCAGCGTGACCGAACCCGCTTGGTCCTGACGGGTGATCGCCAGCTTGACCGCGCCCGCGCCATTCGCCAGTTGCGCCGAGCCGTCAAAGGCAATCGTGGCCGCCTGGCCAAACAGCGGCTGGCCGAGCGTCGCCCGCCCAATGCGCATTTTCGCGATGTTCAGCGACACCGGCAGATCGGGCAGGGCAAACGACCCGGACGCCTCGGGCGCGGGCACCTCGCCGGGTGCGGGCAGGGGCGCGCGCGGCAGGTCGATGGTGCCGACGGTGATTTCCTCGATGTCGATGGCCCCGCGCAGCAGGGCGCTGCGGTTCCACACAAGGGCAATGTCCGACATGGTCAGCCACGCCCCATCGGGGTCGGTCACGGTGATCTTGTCGATGGTCGCGCGCGAGCTGAGCGCCCCGGCAAAGCCCTGCATCTGGACGCTGCGCCCCTCGGCAGAGAGGGCGTCTTCTAGCAGGCCTTGGATATAGCCACGGTCGGTTTCGCTGTCCTGCGCCCAGGCGGTCAGGGGCAGCAGGAGCATGAGGCAAAGGGAAATCCAGCGCATTAAAAGGCCTGTCCAATTCCGATATAAAGCTGCACACCGCTGGCGGTGTTGTCGGTCAGCGGCCCGGCCACGTCGACGCGGATCGGGCCGACGGGGGTCTTGTAGCGCACGCCCAGACCCGCGCCCGCGTGCCAGTCGCCGTCCCCGCCAAAGCTGTCGGTGCCGATATAGCCCGCGTCAGCAAAGGCGACGACGCCGATGGTGTCGGTCACGGCATAGCGCACCTCGGCCGAGGCTCCGGCAAAGCTGCGCCCGCCCAGCGAAAATGTGCCATAGTCCGCGTCCAGCGACTGGTACGGCTGGCCGCGCACTGTCCCTCCGCCGCCGGAGTAGAACAGCGCGTCGGGCTGCGCCTCGGGGGCGTCGGGGCCGATCAGGCTGCCCAGTTGGACACGGCCCGCCAGAACGGTGCGATCCTCGCTGCCAAAGCTGCGGTAGGCGCGCCCGTCAAAGGTCAGCCGCGCGCCGCTCGTCTGGGCCTTGGCCTCGTAGAACGGTTCCGCCTCGGCGCGCAGGTAGAACCCGTTGGCGGCATCCAGCGGGTTGTCGCGGCGGTCCCATGTCAGCGCGGTGGGCAGGCTGTAGGTCAGCAGCTCGCGCCGGGTGTGCGGGTTGGTGTAAAAGTCGGTGACCTCGCTGTAAGTCACTGAAATCCCAAGGTCTCCAGTCAGCGTCGGGGTAAACTCACGCGAGACGCCCAAGCTGAGGTAGGCGGTTTCGGTCAGGTAGTCGTCTTCGTCCAGACGCTCGAACCCCAGCTCGGCGTAGCCAAGGGTTTCGGCGCCGTAGACGGCGGGCTTTTCCAGACGGAAGGTCAGGGCGTAGTCGATGCCCGTCACGTCCTGACCGATCTGGCTGATCTCTCCGTCGACGCGAAAGCGCTCTGCCCCGCCAAAGAAGTTCCGGTGCAGCCAGAAGCCCGACAGGGTCAGCCCGTCGAGGCTGGAAAATTCGACGCCTGCGCCGATGCGGCGGGGTTTGCGGTCGACCACGGTGATGTCCATGTCCATCGACCCATCGGCGGCCACAAGGTCGCTTTCGGTGATCTGCACCGAGGAAAACGTGCCGGTGCGACGCAGGCGTTCGGCGGCTTGTTCAACCTCGGCGGGGCTGAAGGCTTCGCCGCGCGGCAGGCCCGCGATCTGGCGCACGCGCCCCGGTTTGACGGTGCTGGTGCCCGAAACGGTGATCTCGCCAAAGCTGACACGCGGGCCGGGGGCCAGCGTCACGTCCACGTCCAGCTGCGCGTCGGTGTGGCGCGCGGTGATGGCTTGGCTGGCAACGGTGGCCTTGGCGTGACCGGCGTCGCGCCAGTCCTCGACCGCGCCAGAGGTGGCGTCGCGCACCACGGTGGCCAGCGCGGGCTGACCCGGTTGCAGCGCCTCGTTCTCGCGCACGGTGGGCGCAAGGCGGGTGCGGCCAAAGGTGAACAGCGGGCCGGGGTCCACAAGGATACGCGCGCTCTGGATCCGGGCCGGGACAGAGAACGGGTCGATCCCCGCCGCCTCGCGCCCGTCCAGCAGGATGCTGACGGTGCCCGAGTAATAGCCGTTGGCATAAAGCGCTTCGACGATGCGGGTGTAGTCGGCCCTGGCCGCGGCGATCACGTCGCGCGGGGTGGTGTCCTCGGCGTCGGGCAAGCTCGACAGGGTCGTAGCGGCGACAAGCGTATCTTGCAGCGGGTCGTCATTGCCGATCGACAGATCCAGCGCAAAGTCGTCCAGCGCGGTGGCCGACGTGGAGATCAGTGCAAGCATACTTGCGCAAAGGGTGGTGCGGACGGTGGTCATGGTGTCCCTGCTCGTTTTTCGCAGGGTATGACAGGACGGGCGGCGCTTCCATGGGGAAGTAGGGGGTAGAGCGTCAATCCGCTGAACCTTTCGTGATCTGACGGCGTTGCCGACAAACGCGCACAGGGCGCAAAAGGTTCCCGCGCCGGGCCGGGCATTCTGCTGCGTGGATTTTTCCAACGGCGGTTTGGGGCGCGGTGCGGGGCAGCGGCCTGACAAAATTAACCATTTCGCGACGCATTCGTATAGGGCGCGGGGCGCGCTGTTGCGCGGCTGGGGGGCGGTCCCTAAGCAAGACCCCCACATACTACCAAAAGACCGGGCGGGGCGCGTGGATCTTCTTGTATATACAAAAGAACTTTTCGGAATTTCCCTGGCGTTCCTAAACGCCGCGCGGGCGGTTGGACGCCCGATCGCAGAGCAGAAACTGCGCTTTATCCTGCACCAGAGCGGCGAGACCCCGGTGTCCTTGTCGTCGCTGTCGGATGTGCTCTTGCACGACCGCAAGACCCTGCGCGCCTATCTGGATGTCGCCCCGTCAGACAGCATCATCCGCAGCGCCGAGGGGTATAGCTTTACCGCGCAGGGGCGGCGCGACTTTGAGACCGACGTGGCGGTCTTTATCGACAATGTGGCAGAGCCCTTTGGCACCGCGCTGCATCGCGCGTTTCAGGGCGCGGCGGACCCTCAGATGGCGATTTGCGAGCTGGGGCTAAGCTGGGACACCATGTCCATCAAAACGGGCTATTCCAAGGCCTATCTGTCCACCTTTATCGCGATCTGGCTGGCGCATCAGGACGGCGGCGCGGCCCCCAAGGACATCATCGCGGCGACCACCTTTTCCGATCAGGCGGTGCGCGCCGAGTTGGCGAAACTGCGCAAGGCGGGGCATGTCCGAATGCGCGGGCGGCTGACAGCATTGACAGTCAAAGGCCAGTTGCACGCCACGCAGATCGTTCTCAAGGGGGTGTCGGTCGCCAATGCCAAGACATTGAAAGATATGGCGAAAACCGTGTATTTCGCTAAGTTCCCCCACCAAGAATATTGCGATGGCCCGGTAAATTAACCATCAAGGACGCAGGTTTACGCAGGGTGCGCCCCCCACGGACGGGCACCCTGTCGCCGCAAGGCGAGGACCTAAACGGTACAGTCTGTCCGAGCGCTATATAAGTCTCAGTCGGTGTCTGATCGCCTAGCGGTTAGGGCAGCGCTCGGACAGCTGTGCTTTGCAAGACGTGTGGTCGCCCTGCGGGGCGCGGGCACAGCCTTTCGCGACACAAGCGGCGTCAGATCGCTGTCGTGTGACATAGATCGAGGAACAGGGCAGTTTCCCCCGCCAATACACGCGTGACGCCTTGGCGTGTCACGCCCGCTCGAGGGTTTGACCAACGGCAGCCTGCGCGCTTTCCCCGGCGCGGGCGGCGTGACTTTGCGCGCGCCGTGCGGAGAAGATGCGCATTGGCGTTCGAAACCTTCTGTTCACTCTTTTGGGGTTTTTAGCCCTGCACAACCTTTACCGGTGGTTGGCGTTTTGTCAGCTGCTTTAAATTGATCGAGACACACCATAGCCACTGCTTTCCTCACCGCCCTTCCCACGTTTTCCCTGTCGCTGGCAGAGGATCTCTTGCCGCGGAACGGAGTTTTGCCCATGGGCTGAGGTTTTGGCGGATCGAAGGCACCGCAGGCAGCGATCTGCGCGCGGGCGGCGGTCGATTTGGCCAGCGGCGACGCGCTGGTGACCGACTTTGGCCTGCTCGCGGGCGCGGATCTGGTGCAGATCGACCGGCGGTTCGTGGAACAGACCGAGGACGCGGTTGACGGGCTTTCCCCGGTGGTTGTCCGGGTCGAGCTGCTGTCGGGCGGGCAGGTGCTGGGCGAGGGCGCGTTTGCGCGGGACACGGCGGGCGCGGCGGATGCGTGGTCGGCGACGATCAACTTGACCGATCTGGACCGCAGCACCTTGGACGCGGATGCGCCTGTCCAACTGCGGATCCTCAACGAAACCGCGCCGGACGCGGTGACGCCGGTGGTGCTGCGCGTCGATGACGTCAGCTCGCCCGATGCGCGCGACCCGCAGGCGGTGGCCTTTGGCAGCGTGACGCTGGATGCGGCGCTGAGCGTTGGGCAGGCGATCGAGGCGCTGACCCTGACCGTGGCGGCCAACGACTATGGTCTGGACGCAGCGGCGTTCGAGGGCGCGGTGTCGCTGTTCGTCCAAGGCTACACGCTGGAGTGGGCGGTCACCGTCGACAAGGCCGCCTTGGCCGCGCTGCCGCAGGGGGCGGACTTGGCCGTGGGGTTTGACCTTGTCCTGACCGACGGGGCGACCGAGTTGGCCAGCCTGCCGGTGGCGGTGCAGATCACCGCCCAGAACGACGCGCCCGAGGCCAGCGAAGGCAGCGCCTTGCTGGACGAGGACACGCCCTTTAGCGGCCAGCTTCTCGCCACCGATGTGGACGGCGACGCGCTGCATTTCGCGCTGCAGGGCGCGCCCGCCAAGTGCACGGTCGAGATCGACCCGGACAGCGGCGCCTTTACCTACACGCCTTTGGCCGACGCCGTTGGGGCCGACACGTTCAGCTTTACCGCGACCGATCCGCAGGGCGGCGTGTCGGCGGGGATGGTGACGCTGGACATCACGCCGGTCAACGACGCGCCCAGCCTGATCAGCGGCGCGGTCAGCGATGGGCAGTTCGCCCTGCGCGCGGGCGAAACCGTGACGCTGTACCTTGGGACGTACCAGTTCACCGACAGCGATGGCGCGGGCTCGGACATGCAGCTGCGCTTTGACGGGTATGCGGACTATACCGTGGTGTGGACTGGCGTGGGCGCGGCGCAGATCATCGATGCGCGCGGCGTCACCGATGAGGTCAGCAACGTCGATCGCTTGGTCTTTGACGACTACGAGATGCGCCTTGATGGCCAAGACAACGCGCCCTACGCGGGGCTGGCGCAGCTGGCCGTGACCGCAGGCACCCCGGCGCAGATCGACGCGGCGGCGCTGCTGGGGGACAGCTTTGACCCCGATGGCGCGGCAGTCAGCCTTGGCGCCGTGGCCTCTGAGAACGGCATCGACGCCGCGCTGTCCGGCGAGACGCTGACCTTGCAGGCGGGCGCGGCGCTGGACGGGTTGGCCGAGGGGCAGAGCGCCGACGTCACCGTCACCGCGACCGTCACCAGCGGCGGGGCAAGCGTCACCGCGCCTGTCACCGTCACCGTGACGGGCATCAACGACGCCCCCGTGGCGGCGGCCGATGCGGCGCAGACGACGTCGGACACGGCGGTCCTTGCGGAACTTTTGGCCAACGACAGCGACGTGGACGCAGGCGCGGTGCTGAGCGTGACCGGCATTGAGGGCGGGACGTGGCTGCGTGGGGCCTTTGTGGCGACCACCGCCCATGGCGCAACCGTCAGCGTGACCCGCGACGCGCAAGTAACCTACGATCCGCGCGGCGGTTTTGACAGTCTGGCGGCGGGGGAAACGGCGGTGGACGCGCTGTCCTACACAGTCACCGACGAGCACGGCGCCAGCGCCACCGAGACCCTGACGCTGACCGTTACCGGGGCCGACGCGCCTGTGCCGGGGCCGAACGACTACGCCGATTACGCCCGCCGCGGCTTTGTCATCGGGTCCGAGGGCGGGTTGCTGACCGCCCGCGACATCCAGCGCGGGTCCGAGATTACCGCGGTCAAGGGGGCGCGGCCACCACCGTTCAGGACATCGTCGATGGCGAAGTGGTCACCCGCACGGCGTTCTTGGTGGATGGCAGCCAGGGCGGCCAGTTCCTGATCGAAGCCGATGGCAGTTTCCTGTTCCAGCCGGGCCGCGATTTCGACGCGCTCAGCGGGTTCGAAACCACCGTCACCGACCTGAGCTTTACCATTGGCACCGGGCGGGGCCGCACCACCGAAGGCAGCGCCTCGGTTGTGGTCCGGGCCTCTGACCTTGCGCCGTCGATCGAAACGGCGGTGCCCGCGCTGGACGTGCCAGAGATGACGCGGACCACCGTGTCGGGCAGCTTTGACCAGACCCAAGGCGTCGATGTCCTCAGCGAGATGTTCAAGCGGCTGGACGACAGCACCGACTTTGACCTCGACAGCCTGCTCGATTTCCAGGTGCTGGACGTGGACATGCTGATGCAGGCCAGCTTTGTCCCCGAGAATGGCGTGTCCGTGACCTTTGAGGATCTGAACCCCGGCAGCGACGCGCTGATCGGCGATCTGGGTGCGATCCTCAGCCCTGCCGCCGAGGCGGTGACCGATGTGGTCAACCTTGGCTTTGCGCTGCCGATCCAGCCGTTTTACTTTGGCCCGACCTTTGACGTGGCCTTTGGGATTTCGGCCAACCTTGGCTGGGACATCGACCTGCCGAGCCTTGGCAAGACGGCGATCTTTCAGCCGGTCGATTTCGGCCTGATGCTGCCGGACGAGGCCATCGCGCCGGGGCAAGCCTTTGTGATCTCGACCGAGGACATGGTCAGCTATGACCCCACCGTCGCGGTGCAGACCGTGGGTCTGCGGGATATTCAGGTGGACGCGGGCTTTGGCATGACGTCGGCGGTGATTTCCGACGTTGGCCTGACCTTTGGCACCGGCGATTTCCTTGGGTTGAACGCCGATGGCCTGCTCGAAGGCAGCGTCATGCTGAACCGCGAATTCAACCTGGTGGAAATGCTGGGCGCCGAGGCGATCGAAGGCGCCATGAGCCTCGATTTCTCGCTCAGCATGAAGGACATCATCGACGCGGTCTATGCGCAGGATCTGCCCGAATTCTTCCGGCTGGTGACGGCCCTGATCAACGAGCCGGGCACCGATACGGCCAAGGCGCTGGGCACCTATATCATGGATGGCATCCAGCTGGTGATCGCAAACGCGGGCAAGCGTCTGGTGGTCGGCTCTGGCGTCGAGCTTAAACCGTCGCAGCTGCTAGAGCTGGTCGACCGGGTGCCGTTCAACGAATTCGACGGCTGGGATGAGGTGACGGGCGAGGGCTATTTCCTTGCCACGAACGGGGACGGGGCCGAGGTGCGCCTGTCCGCCAGCCAAATCCGGATCGCCTATGAGAACAACGAGATCAGCGGCGCGATGGAGGACATCACCGCGTTGCTCGAAGAGGGCTTCGAGCCGATCACCGGCTTCAAGATTTCCGGGGCCATGCCGATTGGCAACATCGAAACCGTCGAAGGCTTTGGCACCGGCGTCAGCGGGCCTCAGGAAGGCGAGCAGCAGATCGAAGTGGTGCAGACCACGCGCCTTGCGGGCATGTCCGTCGACTTTGAGGCGATGGCGCCCGAGTTGATGAAGATCGCCATCGACATCGCCGCCGAAGCGGGGGTCGAGGCGGCCAAGTCGCAGCCCTACCTGATCCCGGTGGTGATCGGCGCGCAGATCGCCGCGCGGGCCGCGCTGGAGGCGCAGGTGGATGCGATGTACGCCGCCGAGTCCGGCTATACGCTGAACATGCAGGCTCAGCCGACGGAGATGGTCGCCGCCGCGATCAACCCCTTTGTCGAAGGGCTGAACGCCACCGCGCGCCTTGTGAATTCGGTTCTGTCGGTGCTGCCGTCGCTTGATCCGTCGGTGCGGATTGCGACGCTGGACCTGCTGACGCCGGAGCAGATGGAAAGCGATCTGGACGGGGCCATCGACACGATGGTCGCGGGCATTCAGGACCAGTTGGTCGCGCTGACCACGGTGGCGGGCGACATCCTGACCGGCATGGCGGACAATGACATCGCGCAGGCGGCGGCTGCGGGCCTTGGGCAGGCGGCGTCGCTGTATCTGGGCAGCGCGCTTGGCACTTTGGCGGGTTGGGCCGGCAAGATCGACCAGTACCTGCACGTGGGCCTGTCGCCGGTGATCAACGTGCTGAACGCCGCCGCAAGCCTTGTGAACGCGGGGGCCAACGGCGCGGCGCAGCTGGATCAGGCGATGGTGTCGCTGGCCTCTGCCGCCGCCGGTCTGGCGTCGCAACTGGGCGACACGCTGGAGGGCTTTGGCCAGTTCGTCAAGGACATCGCCAAGGGCGTCGAGCTGGAATACACCACCGATTTCGACTTCTTCGAGATGGTGCTGGATGCGGGCATCGACCTGGTGCAGATCGCGCGCTTTGACCCTGATGAAGTCGAGGTCAGCTATTCCGTGGATGGCTTTACCTCGGAGCAAAAGATCGGCGACCCGGCAGAGTTCTTTGCCAGCGGCGAGCCGGGCGATCTGCTGGACGGGCAGGCCAGCTATAGCTTCTCGGGGGATGTGGATTACGAATACCGCATCAAGCTGGACATCGCCCCGATGCTGTCGATGCTGGGCTATGACGTCGAAGGCAAGGTGACCATCGGCGACGACAACAGCTTTGACGTGGCCTTTGACTATGGCGCGCTCAAGACCACCACGGACTTTACGCTGGACGATATTGCGAACCTTGATCCGCGCGATCTGTTCGATGATGCGCTGGTCGAGCTGCCCCTGGGCCTGTTCGAGAACGTCATGGAGGTGATCGCCGATCAGCTGCGCACCAGCCTTGGGTCGCTGGCCGAGGACACCGGGCAGACCACCGATCTGGATTGGAACGAGCTGCGCCTGTTCAAGGTGAACGACGTCGAGATCACCAAGGACCAGTTCACCGAGATCACCCAAGAGTTCCAGATCGCGGTCGGCGGGGCAGAGCCCACGCCCGTGGCCCATGTGCGCTTTGACGAAAGCGGCGCG
Organism: Tropicibacter naphthalenivorans; assembly: GCF_900176475.1. Lineage (GTDB taxonomy): Bacteria > Pseudomonadota > Alphaproteobacteria > Rhodobacterales > Rhodobacteraceae > Tropicibacter > Tropicibacter naphthalenivorans. Next base: position 704,044 of record NZ_FWXX01000001.1, on the reverse strand, counting down.
CTGGCTGTGTCGCCCTTGGGGATCATGGACGGGATCGACGGCACGCTGGCCACGGTGGGTGGCGCGGTGCTGAACATCGGTCAGTATCTTGACGTGCTGGGCGGCCAGCTGCTGGTGGACCGCGACGGGCAGGTGGCCTTTGCCGATGGCACGGAGAACGAGCATCTGGCCGTGGGCGATAGCGTCTCTCAGGTGGTGCGGTTTACCGTGGACGGGCCGGATGGCACGCCGCAGCTGCACGCCTTTACCGTGACGGTCGAGGGGACGAACGACGCCCCCGTTGCGCTGGCCGACAGCGCCCAGACCACCGAGGACAGTGGCGCGGTGCTGATCGACGTTTTGGCCAACGACACCGATGTGGACGATGGCGCGGTGCTGTCTCTGGTCGGCGGGCAGAGCACGGCGGGCACGGTTGCGGTGGTGGATGGGCTGCTGGCCTTTACCCCGGCGGCGGACTTCTTTGGTGCGGCGCAGGTCGACTATGTCGTCGCGGATGAACACGGCGCGCAGGCCACGGGGCAGCTGACGGTCACCGTTGCGCCCGCCCCCGACGACGTGCGCCCGGCGGATGACACCGCCACCACGCGCGAAGACCGCGCCGTCACCATCGACGTGCGTGCCAACGACACCGAGGTCGATGGCGAGGCGATCAGCGTCCTGTCGGTCGAGCAACCCGCGCGGGGCTTGGTGAGCTTGCTGGACGATGGCCGCCTGTCCTTTGACCCGAACGGCGATTTCGACGCGCTGCGGCGGGGCCAGACCGCCGAGGTCAGCTTTGTCGTGACCGTCACCGATGGGACCGGCACGCCGCAGCAGGAAACCGTGACCGTCACGGTCGAGGGCAGCAACTTCCCCAGTTTCTTCGGCAACCGTCCGGTCTGGCAGATCGAGCCCTCTACCCTATTGGGGTCTGACGGGGATGACGTGTTCACCCTCAAGGATGCGTCCAGGGATGGCCGCGCGGTCACCTTTGACGGCGGCTTGGGCGATGACAGCGTGGTCGTGGACGGGCGCCGCGCAGAGGTCGACCTGACCGACGCGCAGTTCATCGGCATCGAAACGCTGGACGTCAAAGGCGGCACGATCCACGTGGACCGCGATGGCAGCCTCGATCTGTCTTCGGTCGGCGCGGTGATCAACGCCTCGCGGATCTTTGGCTCTGGCGGCGACGAAGTGCTGATCGGCCACGCCGGTGACGACGTTTTTGACGGTGGCCGGGGGGCCGATACCCTGATTGGCGGCGACGGCGACGATACCTTTGTGCTGGGTCGGGGCGAGGCCGCGGGCGACGTGATCGACGGCGGCGCGGGCTATGACGTGGTGCGGGCCTCGGCGGATGTCAGGGGCGCGAGCCTGCGCAACATCGAGCTGTTGGACGCGGGCGGGGCCAAGCTGACCACGGATGCCAGCGGCCTGCTGGACATGTCCGGCGTCGAGAGCATCGCCAACGCGAGCGGCCTGGGCGGTGCGGATGTGCTGGACGGTCAGGGCGGGGACGACGTCTTTGTCCTTGGCGGTCAGACCATGGCGGGCACGCAGATCATCGGCGGCGACGGGCTGGACACGGTTCAGCTGGGCCGGCCCGGGGGGCGCACCGATGTGACCGGGGCCAGCTTTGACGGCGTCGAGGTGCTGGACGGGCAGGGCGGCACGCTGCTGTTCAACGGCAGCTTTGACGCGGGCCAGTTCCAAGAGCTGCGCGACGCGGCCTTTGTGGGTGGGGCGGGCGATGACACGCTGCCTTTGGGTCAAGACGGGACGGCGTTTGATGGCCGAAACGGCACCGATACGCTTGTTCTGGCCGGGTCGGTGCGCGACTACGTGATCTCTGGCAATGACAATCGCGCCACCGTCACCGGGCCGAATGGCGCGGTCTACAGCCTGCGCAACGTCGAAAAGCTGGCCTTTGACGATTACACGTGGTCGCTGGACGGTGTGAACAACGGGCCGATGACCGCCGACGATGTCGCCGCAAGCGCGGTGGCCGAGGGCGAGACGCTGGTGATCGACGCCGCCGATTTGCTGGCCAACGACAGCGACCCGCAGAACCGCGACTTTGCGCTGAGCGGCGTGACGGCGGACGGGGGCTGGCGGTGCAGCTGGCGAACGGCGCGGTCGAGGTCGATACCTCTGGGCCGGGGCTGGACGCGCTGGCGCTGGGCGAAAGCCGCATCGAGACGCTGACCTACACCGTCGCAACCGCCTCGGGGGACACGGCCACGGCGCAAGTGTCGGTCGAGGTGACCGGCACCAACGACGCGCCCGTCGCGCTGGACGATGCGCTGAACGTGGACGAAGACTCGATCCTCAGCGGCAATCTCCTCGCCAATGACAGCGACGTGGACACCGGTGCGCGTTTGCAGGTCACGGGGCTTGCGGGGGGCACCCGCGTGGGCGACGCCTTTGCCCTGACGCTGGCCTCTGGCGCGTTGGTCAGCCTTGGGCTGGACGGGCAGCTGACGGTCGATGTGAACGGCACCGCCGAGGCCTTGCAAGCGGGTGAAACCCGTGTGGAAACGCTGAGCTACACCATCGCGGATGAGCATGGCGCCACCAGCGAGGCCACCGCGCAGGTGACCATCACCGGCGTCAACGACGCACCCACCGGGACCGGCAGCAATACCGTGATCGCTCGCGATACGGTCACCGCCGAGGCGGGCGCGCTGCTGGCCGGGGCCACCGACATCGACGATCCCGACACGCAAATCGCGCTGCATGAGATCACCGACGGGATGCAGGTTGCGGGCTCGAACGGCGGGGTCTTTACCCTGTTTGCGGACGGGTCTTACAGCTTTGATGCGGGCCGCGATTTCGACATGCTCGACTTTGGCGAGACGGCGGACACCACGCTCAGCTACCAGATCGTGGATACCCACGGCGCGGTCGGTCAGGCCACCCTGTCGGTCGAGGTGACGGGCCGCGACACGGCTCCGGTGGTCGAAGGCACCACGCGCTTTGTGGGCAACGTGAGCGACGGCGACTGGGCCGCGCTGACGACGCAAACGCTGTTGCACGCCTTTAACCAGACCCAAAGCGTCGACGTGCTGACAGAGCTGATCTCTCGGCTAGAGGAAAACCACGGGTTCGATCTGAACGCGCTGCTCGATTTCACCCTGATCGACATTCAAAAGCAGATCAGCATCAACAGCGATCGCGGCGCATTCAGCATGGCGCTTGAGAACATGGAAGGCGCGGACGACAAGGATGGCCTGCTGGATGCGCTGTTCACCGATCTGATCGGCGGCGCGGTCGAAGGCTATGAAAGCGTGGTCGATCTGGGGCAGGCGATCCAGAGTTTCTTCAGCCCCTATCCCTTTGCGGCGACCGGGCTTTTCGATCTGGACGTGGGTCTGGATATGGAGTTCGGCTGGGACATTGACCTTGGCTCTCTGGGGCGGACGTCGATTTTCCAACCGGTGTCCTTTGACTTCGCGCTGCCCGATCAGGTGGCCGCGGGCGATCTGTTCCTTGTGAAATCCGACATGCTGGTCAGCGACACGCCCACGGCGGCGCTGGAAACCGTGGGTGTCGGGGCGTTCAGCGTGCAGGCGGGGCTGGGCACGCCGGCGACGGCGGTGCGCGACATTGGCTATGACATCCGCACCCGCGATTACGGCCCGTTCAAGCTGGGCGACATGGCCTCGGCCACGCTGACCCTGGACCACGAGTTCACGCTCGAAGAGACGCTGGAGGCGGCGCGCGAGCTGGCAACACGCTACTCAGCATCGACGTGGGCATCATCATCGAGGGGCTGTTCACCTCGGATTTCGACTTCCAGCCGCTGCTGGACCTGTTCACCGAAGGCGGCGATCCGCAGGAGATTCTGTCGACCATCCTGACGATGATCCAAGACCTGTCGGCCCAAGGCGCGGATGTGTCCAAGACGGCCAACCTGCTGGGCGCTGCGGTATCGGTGCGCGATGTCTATGACCTTGCGATGAATGCCAAATTCAACGAATACGACGCCTTTGACGCGGCCGGGGAGGGGTATTTCATTCTGCAAGACGCGGACGGCAACGACGTCTATGCCTACCGCGAGCACGTGGACACGTTGGCGGAAATCCTCGACGTCGAGGCCAAGGTCAACATGCTGCGCACGGTCATCCAAAGCGCCGGTCTGTCGCCGGTCGATGGCATGGACGTGACGCTGGATGTGCCGGTGGGCAACGTCGAGGAGATCGCTGATTTCTCGGACGGCAGCGGCAACAGCCTGACGCTGAACGCGGATGGCACGCAGCGGATCGAGATCCAGCAGACGACCGAGCTGCTCGACGTGCAGCTCGACTTTGCCAAGCTCAGCAGCGCCCTGATGATCTCCCTCATCGACCTGGCAAAACCGGCGCTGGCGGTAACCTCGCCGCAGTACATCCCGATGCTCGAAGCGGCCAAAGGCATGATCCTGTATCAGGCCGAACTGCAAGCCACCGCCGCCGAAGGGGTCACCGCCGAGATGACCTTGCAGCCCGCCGCGCTGGTGACCGAGATGGCCAACAGCCTGTTCGACGCGGTGAACCTGTTTGGCGGGGCGCTCGACGGTCTGGTGCCGGGCGAAAGCGTCTACACGCCCATCGCGCAGATCGACCAGCAGGACACGCTGGACAGCCTCGATGCGGCGCTGACCACCGCCGAAAACGGTGTCTCGGCGGCCTTTGATGCGCTGGAGCCGATGATCGACGTGCCGCTTGGCGTGTTGCAAACGGTGAACGATGCGGTCAGCGGCGCGCTGTCCGGCCTCGTGAACCTGTCCGCCAATGGCTACAATCTGGTGTCGCAGCCGATCATCGACCAGATCAACTGGGGGCTGGGCATTCTGGATCAGGCGGCCAACTTTGGGGTCACGGTGTGGCTGCCCTTTGGCAAGAGCTACTCTTACAAGCCCTTGGCCGGTGTGCTTAATCCCGCCATCTCGGGTCTGCACGCGGTGCGCTCGGCGCTGGAGGGTGGGATCGACGCGATCCAGTCGCTGAACGGTCTGATCGCCGACCTGAACGAGACGGTGAACACGCTGCTGACCACCGACTTTAGCGGCCTGTTCGATCCGGCAATGGAAGCGTTCCACGATGGCGCCATGGCGCTCGCCGAAGGGGCCGAGTTTGTGGTCTCGCTGGGGGTGACCCCATTCCAGGCGGCGGTCGAGGCGTCGATGGAGCTGACGCAGATCATGTCCTTTGATCCCAATGCGATCTCGGCGACCTACAGCTTTGACAACTATAGCGTCGAGACGGGCATGGGCACCGCCGTGGGCTTTTTCGCGCCCGAGGATGCGGCGGGGCAGACCCTTGTGGGGCAGGCGGCCTATGATTTCTCGGGGACGGCGGATTACGAGTACCGCCTGGGCGTGAACCTGCTGCCGATCGTGTCGCTGTTTGACATGACGCTCAAGGGGGCGTTCCAGGTCGGTACGACGGACCCGCTGGCGGATGAGTTCGAGTTCGACTTTGCGCTGGTCGGCAACGGCAGCTTCACGCCGGGCGACGCGTCGTCCTACACCGACGAGGCGCTGCTGGAGATCCCGTTCGAGCAGATGCAGGACGCGGTGCTGAACGCCATCGGCGGCGCGCTGGCTGACCACGACTTGCCGCTCAGCGGGGATGTGGTCGATGGCGAGATCACGCTGTTCCGGGTCGAAGACGTGGAGATCACCGAGGCGATGTTCCAGCAAATGCTGCATGAGTTCGACGTGAACATCATCTGACCTTGGCAAAGACAAACGAAAGGCCCGGCCATTTGGCTGGGCCTTTTGCGTTTTAAACGGCGGAAGGCCGCATGTGCGCGCCGCAGGTCACGTCGCGCGTTGGTGCCTGTATGGCGCGCAGCCGAAACGACAATGACCGACGCAGCTGGTCATATAGCGACGTTTGGTGCGGGGTTTTTCAGGGGGGGTAATGGCGGAGAGGAAGTCCGTATTCCGCCATACCCTAGACGTCCAGAGCATTCCGTTAAGGCGCATCGAATCAAACACATAAAGCCTATTCACGTCCAGTCTGTTCCGCTATAGTCCAGCCTATTCCTGTCAATTATGGGGGGATAAATGGGGGGACAGATGGTCCGCAACGTCACGCCTCGCAAGCCTGAAAAGGCCCTGACCGCCCAACGGGTCAAGAACGCCACCGAACCGGGCAAGTATTTCGACGGGAACGGGCTGTATCTCTTGGTAAAGCCCAACGGTTCCCGATCCTGGGTTCAGCGTATCGTCATACGCGGCAAGCGGCGAGAGATGGGGCTTGGGTCCGCATCGCTGGTGACATTGGCAGAGGCCCGCGAGGCGGCGCTACAGAACCGCAAGGTCGCGCGGGCGGGTGGCGATCCGATCCAAAAGCGGCAAGAGGCTTTGGCCGTCCTGACGTTTGAGGAAGCGGCGCGCAAGGTCTATGAGATGCACCTGCCGACATGGCGCAACGCCAAGCACGCCTCGCAATTTATCAACACACTCCAAACCTACGCCTTCCCCAAGATCGGTGCGGTCAAGGTTGGGGACGTGAATACAAATGACGTTTTGCGCGTCCTGACACCGATCTGGACCACAAAGCCGGAAACCGCGCGCCGCGTCCGGCAGAGGATCGGCATGGTCATGAAATGGGCCGTAGCAAAGGGTTGGCGACAGGATAACCCGGCAGAAGCGATTTCGCAGGCCCTTCCCAAGCATGAACGCACCAAAGCACATCGCAAGGCATTGCCCTATCCGGAAGTGTCCGGGTTCATCGAAACGGTGAAGGCATCGAAGGCTGGCGCGCTCACTAAGTTGGCGATGGAGTTCCTGATTTTGACCGCCGCACGGTCTGGCGAGGTGCGTGGTGCGACATGGTCTGAAATGGATATGGACGCAGCGATCTGGACGGTTCCCGCAAGCCGGATGAAGGCGAAGCGCGAACACCGCGTGCCACTATCCCCACGCGCGGTTGCAATCCTGAGCGCGGCGCGCGATCTGTCGGACGGGTCCGATCTGGTGTTTCCGGGAGCCAAGCGCGGGCGTCCGCTGTCGGACATGACCCTATCGAAGCTGACCCGTGAGTTGGGCTTTGACGTGGATGTTCACGGGTTCAGAACGTCCTTCCGCATGTGGGCGCAAGAACAGACCGACGCGCCGCGAGAGGTTGCAGAGGCGGCTTTGGCGCATACGATACGGAATCAGGCGGAAGCGGCTTATGCGCGGTCGGACCTGTTTGAACGGCGGCGGCAATTAATGCGTTCATGGAGCGAGTACCTTGACTGACAGAGTCGATGCAAAAGACGACGAAAAAATCTGGATAGCTTTTGCTGGTGATTTGAAGTGCAAGCCCTTCAGGCGTTCGGATGTGGAGTATTTTCACGATCAAACTTCCCAAGATGGTCTGTCCGAAAGCGTGGTCCAAGAACTGTTTGATATGGGCGATGAGTGGGAAGCTGAAGATTTCCTAGCCCTTCATCAGACGCTTTCCATTTGCGACGAAGAGCAAATCGTGTTGCCGATTTGGGCTAAAGAAGCGTTGCAAGATATAATCATCAAAGTCGTGCGCGGCGAAAAGGTGATAGCTTCCGGGAAAGGCCGGGGTGGGTCAGAGAACGCTAGGCTAAAGGACGACTACAGGCGATATGTTCGCTATGACGCCGTTACGCGGGTTAGGTACTACCAAATACTTGGCGCCTGTTTATTCTCGTTTTTGCAGCTGCCGGTAGGGCTTAAACGCCTTTACGACGGGAAAGAATTGCCAGACTTAGGTAAGACCTTGCCAGAGGCCATCCAACATGCGTCGGTCTCTTTGAGAGGCAGTTTTTCTCAAGCTAGTGAAGAGACAATCAGGAAGGCTTATTTCGCCAAAGATCGAGGCGGATGGCTACCTTGGTTTACGTACCGCGCCGAAACATTGACAGCGCTGGGAAGCGAGGTCGATGAAGGAAAATACCTTCCAAAGGGGTATTGGATGGCAAGTCTGAAAGAGGCTTCCAACGTTATTTCCGGGTACTCAGATATGCCAAGTCAGTTATCGAGTGGGATAATATTTCCGGCACCTGACGAACTCAGCTTGCTGCATATGAATCGCTGCCAGGATTACGAGAACTTTGCCGACTACATTGAGTTTTGTGCCAACGAGAAAGGTGCCTTTTAATGGGTATTTGTCGGCACTAGAGAGGCTGTTGGTAACTGCACAATATCCGTCATGTCACTTGTTCTACCGAAAGGAACCGACATGGCAGAAACGATGCAGCGTCTGCTGGCGGAGAAACATCTTCGCCGTCCCGCCGTCCAAGAAATCACAGGACTGAGCCGTAGTGCGATCTATGACTTGATGGCGCGGGGGGACTTTCCCCGCCCGGTCAAGCTGACCGCCAAAGCCGTTGCGTGGCCCGAAAGCGCCATCGCCAAATGGCTTGAATCCCGCACCGCCGAATAAAGAAAACCCCGCCACACGGGACGGGGTCAGGGGTCTTATTCGCAAACAACACATATCCCCGCCCGTCCTCTGTGGCAAGACACGAGGACATGACAATGTCTCAGCATGAAAAGTTCTATTCCAGCCCGACGCAAGTGTTCTGGTGCTGCAAAGCCTTGCTCGAAGGCCGTACCATCTCGCACAAGACCGAAATCCGCGAGGTACGCGGCTGGCGTCTTGGGGCTATCGTTCATCGCCTGAAATCGTCCTACGGGTGGCCGATCCTGACCGAATACCGGGGGCCGGAAAACGTCGCCTATTACCGACTGTCGCCGGACTGTGACCGATCCAAGCTGCGGTTCCCGCCATCGGCGCGGGCATTGTCGGAGGACGCCGCATGATGCGCCTTCAGATAGCCCGCCTTCGCCGCCTCTACGGCATGACCGAAGCCCAAGCGCGCCTCTACGCGCCCCTTGTTTATCGGGGGGCGGGGGATGACTGAGCGGTTTCGGATCGAACACCGCGACAAACGGTTCCACGTCTTGACTCGCACCGCCGTTGATGCGGCGTGGTTCTCCCTCGGAGGGGCTAGCGACGTCCGGGTTGCCGTGCGGCTGTGGTTGTCTCTGATCGGCGGGCGCGCCAATGAGTAAGCGCAAGCCATACAAGCGCGGAAAAAAGGGGGCTGGGCGTTTCGTCCAGCTTACCGAATACATGCAGGCCACGGCAGCATGGCGCGATCTGAAACCCGGCCCGCGCGCGCTCTACATCGAATTGAAGCGGCGGTTCACCGGATCGAACAACGGCGAAATCTACCTGAGCCACCGAGATGCGGCCAAGGCGTTGAACGTCCATTTCAACACGGTTGGCGGATACTTCGCGGCGCTCGAAGAACACGGGTTTATCCGCATGACGGTAGGGCCGCATCTTGGCCCGTCCGGGATCGGGCAGGCGGCGAAGTGGGCGCTTGAAGAATTGCCGACGCCAGACGGCAAACCCGCGACCAAAGGGTTCGCGTCTTGGTCGCCAAAGAAAAAGCCTGACACCGAAACTGTGACCCGCCGTAACAATAGCGGTGACATGGAAGAACCCGAGGACGTCCGGCCCGTCCTGAAAATTGTGACGGGAGGCGCTGATGGGTGAAATCCGCCGTCACAGTTTTCCTGACATATCTACATCTAACCATGGGGTGAGGGGGACACCCCGGTTTTTCGGAGGTGATATTTCGCACGCACCTTCTGGCCGGGTTTCCCGTGCGCAGTCCCGCAAGTTTCACACACCCCCTACGGAGGCGACATGGTCACATTGCTTTTGCTGACCGGGCTATTCCCGGTCTGGTTCTGTTTCGTCGCTGGCGTCCTCGGAGATGTTGCCTTGGCGATCTGGTTCTCTGGAAAGACCGATTGAAGGCGCAATTTCCCAAATGATTTCGCGAAAAAGGAGGCGCGCATGGGCGGCTTGGGTAGCGGGCGATATGGCTTTGGCGGGCGGGCGACTGTCGAAGATTTCAGGGGTTTGGACGTCCGGAGATTGAGGCGCGCGGGGGCGTTTGCCTATCCGGGCTTGGTCATGGGCTGGCAATGGTCACGGGCAGGCGAAACGATTTCGTCAATCAAGATGGAGGCCCGCCACAATGCCTTGAGGCTGTTCTATAGGACGCGGGCATGGGGCGAGGATTGGCAAGACATGGATTACCTTGTCCATTTGGACCGTACGCCTTGCCATCTTGGCGGGGAACGCCTCTGGTTTCTCTGTCCGGCTCGGGGGTGTGGTCGCAGGGTTGCCAAGCTATACGGCGGCGCGGTCTATGCGTGCCGGTCGTGTCATGGGCTGGCCTATTCTTCGCAAAATGAAGACCGGCATTCACGGGCGCTAAGGCGGGCAGAGGCGGCAAGAGTGCGGCTTGGCTGGGATACCGGCGAATGGGGCGACAGACCCAAGGGGATGCACGCCAAGACCTTCGAGCGGCTGGCAAGGATTGTCGAAGATGCAGAGGCCGCGATGGATGCAGAGACGATCCGGTTCCTGACGAGATTGCAGAGACGTTAAGGTGTTGGACGGGGGTATCTCGAATCTTGGTGCGATCCGCGAGCGGGACCGGCGAGGATTGCCGGAATTTCGCATTCATGAAATGGGGATTTCAGTGCCTACACGGCGCAGGTGGGGGGATGAGTGGGGGAACGTATATGCCCAGCGCACAAAGTTCTAAGTTATTTCATATACTTAGCGTGGGGTAATGGCGGAGAGGAAGGGATTCGAACCCTCGAGACGGTTCCCCGCCTACACACTTTCCAGGCGTGCGCCTTCGACCACTCGGCCACCTCTCCAAGGGCGCGTTTAGCAAAGGGCGTAGGGGGGATGCAAGAGCCAAAACGTCATAAATATGCAGTTGGTTAAATCATTTTGTCCGCGCGCCAGCAGCAGGCCCCAAAAACGCAAAAGCCCCGGCGCGGGGCCGGGGCGATTGGGGCGATGGCAGCGCCTTTAGGTGGCGACCTGTTCGCGCAGGATCGACGCCGTCAGCGAGATCATCAGGTAGATGCCGCCAAAGATCAGGAACGCGAGGATCGTGTTCTCGAAGCTGCGCGGGTAAGAGGCATCCTGCGAGGCGACCGGCTCTACCGAAGTGGTCAGATAGCGCGCCTGGCTGTCGGCGTCGCGGCGGGCCTGCTCCAGACGCTCCAGCGCGGTTTGCAGCATCAGGTCGCGGGTGGCCAGGTCGGCCTCGGCCAGCTTGATCTGCACCGCCTTTTCGGCCAGCGACTCGCCGCCTTCGGTGGCTTGGGTCATGTCGCCGTTCAGCGTGGCCAGCAGCGCTTCGAGGCGGCGGATGTCACCTTGGGTGCCGTCGACCTTGGCCTGGTTGGGGCGCGAGTTGTCGAGCAGCGCCTGCAACTGCAACCGCTTTTCCTGAAGCTGCAATTCATAGGTGTTGATCTGCGCGCGCAGGGCGGCAATGCGGCCTTCGGGGTCAAGGATATTGCCCTCTTGCTGCATCCGCACCAGCTTTTCCTGGGCGGCGTAGCGGTCGGCGGTGGCCTTGGCCAGATCCTCTTCGGCATCGGCCACGGCGTTGCTGCGCTTGCGCGAGGACAGGTTGTCGACCCGCTCTTCGGCGTAGCCAATCAGCGCGCGGCTAAAGACGGCGGCGGTTTCGGGGTCGGCGGCCATGATTTCCATCTTGATGACGCCCTCGGTGGGGTCATAGCCGATTTCGATGTTGCGCTTGTAGGTCTTGTAGGCCTCTTCGTTGGACGCGTCGGGCGACAGGCGCTGGATCGGGTCGATCCACTCCTGGCGGTAATGCGCCTTGAAGCCGACGTCGCGGTCAAGCCGCAGCATCGCATCCTTGGAGGTCAGGTAAGACTGCACCGCGATGGCGTCCTGGTTCGTGGCGAACTGGGTGCCGGAAAACAGCGAGCCCATGCCCGCCGCGCCGCCTGTCTCGGCCTTGAGGATCAGGAACTCGGACTTGGTCGAGTACATCGGCGTCGCCATGGCGAAATAGTAAAAGCCCGCAACGATCGTCGGCAGCAGCACAAAGAACGCCAGCCGCGTCATCAGCAGCAGCATCTTTTTGCGGCGGCGCGCGGTCAGCTCGGCCTGGATCTTCATGATCTCGGCGGCGCGGCGATCCGCCGGAGAGGCGGTTTCGGTCGAGGGCAGGGTCTGTTTCTTGACCTCGACGGTCTGCGGCAGCTGGACCTTGGGTTCCGGGGCCGCGCCGGGGGCGGCTTGCTTTTCCTCGGGGGTGACGAGTTCGAGCATGTTGGTGCGCTGGAACGGGTCGATCCCACGGGCGCGCAACAGGCGCACGGCGTCAAAGTCAGAGGTCGGCGCGAGGCCATGTTTTTGCGCAACGCGGCGGGCCATGCGCAGCTGGCGGCCGGTCAGCCCCTCTTGGCGGATGGCGTCCATGTCGGTTTCGCCCGCGACCTGCGCGGCAGAGGAGACCTCTCCGGTGCGGGCCTGCGGTTGCTGAGGCTGGGCCTGCGGTTGCGGCGCGGGACGCGGGGGCGCTGCGCCTTCGGTCCTTGGAGCGGCTGCGCCTTCGGTCCTAGGGGCGGCTACGCCTTCGGGGCGTTTGGGCGGCGTCGGCGGCGTTGCCCCCGGCTTTGGGGTCACGCGGGCGGGGCGCTGCGCGGAGGCAGCGGCGGCCTGTTCGGCGCGCGCGGCATCGGTCCGGGGCGACAGGCTGGCCTGCTCTTCTGCCTCGGGGCTACGGCGGATACGGAACTTTTTAGCCTTGGGTTTCGTAGTCATACAGCTGTTTCGCTTCTTCCAAGGAGTCAAACATGTGCAAACGGCCATCCATCAGGACAGCAGCTTTGCGCGCAAACTTTTCTAAAATCTTAGGCTGGTGCGAGACGATGATGATCGTCGTGGTGCGCAGGCGTTCGGCAAGGATATCGCCCGCGCGTTTGTTGAATTCAACATCGGTCGAGTTGGGCATCCCCTCGTCGATCAGATACATGTCGAAATCCAAGGCCAGCATCAGCGAGAAGGTAAACCGCGACTTCATCCCCGACGAATAGGTGCCAAGGGGTTGGTCAAAGTATTCCTCCAGCCCACACAGCCATCGGCAAAAGCTTTCGACATAATCGGGGTCCAGCCCGTACATGCGCGCGATGAAACGCGCGTTTTCGCGGGCAGAGATTTTCGACACCACACCGCCCATGAACCCCAGCGGAAAGGAAATCCGACACCCGCGGCGAATCTCGCCCTCGTCGGGTTTCTCAAGGCCCGCCATCATGCGGATCATCGTGGTCTTGCCGGTGCCGTTGGGGGCGAGGATGCCCAGACTTTCGCCAAGGTCGACACGAAAGGACGCACGATCAAGGATGATCTTGCGCTGCGTGCCCGTCCAAAAGGACTTGCTGACCATGTCAAATTCCAACATCTGGGTTCGCCCCGGTTCTGCCCACTGCCCCCGGTTTCTGGGGGCATATCCTATCTAGGTGCAGATTTTGTCTATATTATGGCCCGTTCTGGAAACAAAAACAACGCGAGCGCGACAGGGCGTGAGGTGACGAAACAGTGAGCGCCGAGATGCCTTGCATGTTAACGGCAGTTAACCAATCTAGGCGGCATGGAGATCGTATCCCAGATCAAGGCCTGCCGCCTGTGCGCCGATCGCTTTGCCGCAACGGAAACGCGTCACCGGCCCAATCCGATCCTTCAGGGCACCCCGTCCGCGCGGCTGTTGATCGCCTCTCAGGCGCCGGGGATGCGCGCGCATCAGTCCAGCACGCCGTTCCTTGACCCCTCGGGGGATCGGTTGCGCGACTGGCTGGGGCTGGACGAGGTGGCCTTTTACGACGCGGATAAGGTGGCGATTGTGCCCATGGCCTTTTGCTTTCCCGGCTATCGCAAAGGCGCGGACCTGCCGCCGCCGCCGATTTGTGCGCGCACGTGGCGGGCGCAGGCTTTGGCCGCTTTTCCCAACATCGCTTTGACGCTGATGATCGGCGGCTACGCGCAAAAGTGGCATTTGGGCGTGAAAACCGGCGTCACGGACACGGTTGCCGGCTGGCGCACGCATTTTCCGCGCCTGATCCCCTTGCCGCATCCGTCTTGGCGCAATACGGCTTGGCTCAAACGCAATCCGTGGTTCGAGGAGGCGCTCTTGCCTGTCCTGCGCGCCCGTGTCGCCGAGGTACTGACATGACGCAAACCCCGCTGGATACCGCCTTTGCGGCGATGGACGACGCCCCGCAGGACGACACCGCGCGTCTGCGGTTTTACGACCGGCTGGCCAGCGCCGAGCTGTTCCTGATGCTGACCGAAGAGGCCGATGGCCAGAACATCTCGCCCGAGGTGTTCGAGGTCGAGGATGCGTCGTTTGTCCTTGCCTTCGATCTCGAAGAGCGTCTGGCCGCCTTTGCCGGGCGTCCCGTGCCTTATGTGGCTCTGTCGGGGCGGGCCTTGGCGGGGATGCTGGCGGCGCAGGGCATCGGTCTGGCGCTGAACATCGAGGTCGCCCCCTCGGCGCAATTGCTGCCGCCCGAGGCGATGGGTTGGCTGGTCGAGACTTTGGGCCAAGCGCCTGAGCAGGCCGAGGCGCGCCCCGAAACCTTTGGCGCGCCGCGTGTGCCTGAGGTGCTGATCACCGCCTTGGACAGCAAACTCGCATTGGCTGCGGGCTTGGCGCGCAAGGCCTACCTCGCCGAAGTCACCTATGAGGGCGGCGCGCGCGGGCATCTGCTTGGCATCACCGGCGCGGTGCCGGGGGCCGAAGGCGCGCTGGCCAAGGCGGTCAACGAAGCCTTGGTGTTCTCTGGCCTCGACGCGGGCGCTTTGGACGTGACGTTCCTCGCGGACAGCGACCCGCTGGCGGCGCAATTGGCGGGGGTGGCCTTGCGCTTTGACCTGCCAGAACCCGAAGCCCCCCGCAAATACGAGCAGATCGCGCCGGGGTCCGACCCGGATCAGCCGCCCAAGCTGCGCTAGCTTACGTCGGGCAGGCCGCGCCGCTGTCGATCCACGCACGGGTGAGCGCGCCGAACTGTTCCTGAGAGCCGGGGGCAGGGGTGCGGCCCGCGCCGGGGGTCCAGCCCCAACCGACCAGCCCGTCGGTGGCGTTATGGGTGTAGATGTCCTCTAGGGTGCGGTCGCCATTGCGAGCCGGATCCTTGATTTGGGCGCAGATTTCGGCGTTGCTCAGACCCTGCCAGCCCATGCTGACCGGCGCGAGGTGCCAGGGCTCATGACCCGGAATGCCACCGGGAGAGATCAGGAAATCGCGGTTTTCCGTGCCATGGCAGGTCGAGCAACTGACCCCCGCCGGGCCAAAGCCGTTTTCGCCTCGGACGATGGGCGGCATATGCGGGTGCATGTCGTCGCCCTGCGTGGGCCGATCCCCCACCGGGTGACAGTTCAGACAGCGCGGGTGGGTCAGCACCTTGGCCATTTCGTCAAACAGCGCGGCGGCGCGGGCGTCGTCCTCTGCGATGTCGGCAAAGGCGTCGGGGCTGCGCAGTTCTTGGGCATCTACGGCAAACGGGGCGGTCAGGCACAGGGCAAGGATCAGCGGTTTCATGGGAACTCCGGTCGTTGGAAACGTCAAAGGGTTAACGTCGCCCGGCGGAGAAAAGTTTCCTGCGCTACAATCCCAGCTCGCTCCGCAGCGTTGGCAGGGTGTCCCCCGGTGCAGGCGTTGCCTCCCACACGGCGCGGGCGATGGCGCGCGACAGGCACAGGCTCGCGGCATGGCCGATCATCGCCAGCTGGGTGTGCGGGTCGATCAATTCGCGCGCACCCGTGGCGGCGGCAAAGACGAGGTCTCCGTCCATCGGGCTATGCGCGGGCAGGATCGCGCGGGCGAGGCCGTCATGTGCGGCGACCGCCATACGGTGACACTGCGCCTTGTCGAGGCAGGCGTCCGTGGCGACGATGGCGATGGTTGTGTTGCCCTGCTGCGCCATGGCGGGCACCTTGCGGCTGTGCGGAAGGTGGATCGAGGGGGCGGGGTCCGGACCCAAGGCACCGTACTCTGCGTCCAGCTCAAAGGGCGCGGCCCAGAAGTGCCGCCCCGAGGGCGTCGTGACGCTGCCCATGGGGTTCACAGCGACCAAGGCGCCCACGGTGGTGCCATCGTCCAAGACCAAGGAGGCGGACCCAAGCCCGCCCTTATGCTGCGCCGTCTGCGCACCGGTGCCTGCGCCAACGCTGCCAAGCGCGAAATCGCCAGAGGCATCCGTCAAAGCCCGTGCCCCAAGCGCCGGGTAGGGGTTGTCGCCCCACGCCTTGTCGCCGCCGTTCAGCAGGTCAAAGATGATCGCCGCAGGCACAATCGGCACCCGCGCCGAGAACACCGGAAAGCCGCGCCCCTGCGCGTGCAAAGCGTCCATCACGCCCTGCGCCGCCGCGAGCCCAAAGGCGCTGCCCCCCGACAGCACCAGCGCATCGACGCCGGGGGCGCTTTTGTCGGGGGAGAGCAGGTCGGTCTCGCGCGTGCCGGGCGCGCCGCCGTGCACCGCCACCGACGCCGTAAAAGGCGCATCGGCGGTCAGCACGGTCACCCCGCTCTTGATCCTGTCATCCTGCGCGTTGCCCACGTGCAGGCCCGCCACGTCGGTAATCAGGTTCTGGGGTCCGGGCTTCATCGCGATGCTCCTTTGACTGGCGGTTTAGATGCAGCGCCCGCCGTCCACTTCCATGCAGACGCCGGTCACCATGCTGGCCTCGTCCGAGCACAGGTACAAGGCGGCGTTGGCCATGTCCTCGGGGGTGGAAAAGCGGCCCAAGGGGATGGTCGAGAGGAACTTGGCGCGCATCTCCGGCGTGTCTTCGCCCATGAAACTGGCGAGCAGGGGCGTGTCCCCGGCCACGGGGTTCAGCGCATTGACGCGGATGCCAAAGGGGGCGAGTTCGACCGCCATCGCCTTGGTCGCGGTGTTCACCCAGCCCTTGGAGGCGTTGTACCAGTTCAGCTTGGGGCGCGGCGACAGCCCCGCCGTGGACGAGATGTTGAGGATCGTCCCAGCGCCCTGATCCTTGAAGATCGGCACCAAGGTGCGCGCCCCAAGGTAGATCGACTTGCAGTTGACGGCCCAGACGCGGTCGAAGTCCTCTTCGTTGACGTCCTCCATAAAGGCGGGCAGATGGGTGCAACCGGCGTTGTTCACGAGGATATCGACGCCGCCGAACTGCTCTTGGGCCTCGGCGATCATCCGGTCGGTGTCCTGCGCGTTCGAGACGTCGGCGCGGAAAGCCACGCCGCCGCCGGCTTCCTCCACGACCGACAAAGCGGCGTCATGGTTGAGATCGGCCAGCAAGACCTGCGCCCCCTCGGCCAGAAACCGCCGCGCTATCCCTGCGCCAAAGCCCGACCCTGCACCCGTCACGATGGCCCGCTTGCCTTTCAGTCTCATGTCACTCTCCCCTCTAGTATGTCGCGCGCCCGCCGGACTGGTCAAAGACCGCAGCGGTGGTGAAACTGGCCTCGGCGCTGGCCAGCCAGCAGACCATTGAGGCGATTTCCTCCACGGTGCCGAAGCGGCCCATGGGGATCTTGGATTTCATGTAGTCGATGAACTCGGGCGTCATCTGCGCAAGGATCGGGCTTTCGACCACGGCGGGAGCGACGGCGTTGACGGTGATCTGGGTGTCGCACAGCTCCTTGCCCAGTGACTTGGTCAGACCGATGACGGCGGCCTTGGAGGTGGAATAGGCGCTGGCGTTGGGGTTGCCCTCTTTGCCTGCGATCGAGGCGAAGTTGACGATCCGCCCAAAGCCGTGCGGGCGCATGATCCGCGCCGCGTGCTTGTTGCAGTAAAACACGCCGTTGATGTTGAGGTTCAACACGCGGTGCCAGTCGTCCACCGGATAGTCGATCACGGTGGTGTTGGGGCCGGTGATGCCAGCGGAACAGACAAGGGTGTCGAGCCCGCCCATGGCCTCGGCGGCGGCGTCCATGGCGGCCCCAACCTGCGCCGCGTCGGTGACATCCACCTGTTGGCCGGTGATGAACGGGCCTTGCATGGCCTCCAGGGCGGCGGGGTTGATGTCCCAGACGGTGACCTGCGCGCCCTCGCTGGCGAGGCGCTGGGCGATGGCCGCTCCGATGCCGGATGCGCCGCCGGTGACGATGGCCTTGCGGTTTTCAAATCTCATGGTTGTCTCCTCCCGCCGCGATGGTGCGCCGGGCGCGCGGCAAGAGCAAGCGGATTTGGTATACCAAACGGCGCGTCTGGGCGGGTCAAATTTCTTGGTAAGAAATTTGCAAATTCCTTCAAAGGAATTTGGCCCCGGTTACCCATGGAAGGCCGCGACGGTTTTGAGCGTGGAAAATCCATAGAGCGCCTCAAAGCCCTTTTCCCGGCCATGTCCCGATTTCCCGTGCCCGCCGAACGGCAATTCGACCCCGCCCCCCGCGCCGTAATTGTTCACGAACACCTGTCCCGCGCGCAGCCGTTTCGCCAGCCGCATCTGCCGCGCGCCGTCGCGGGTCCAGACCGAGGCGACGAGGCCATAGTCTGTCCCGTTGGCGATCTGCACCGCCTCTTCCTCGGTTTCGAAGGGGATCAGGCATTGCACCGGGCCAAAGATCTCGTCCTGCGCCAGCGGGTGCTGCGGCGGCACATTGCCGAACAGCGTGGCGGGGACGTAGTGGCCTTGGGAGAGCGGGGGTGTCGCCTGCGCCAGCATCTCCAGGTCGTGGCCCTTGGCGAGGAACCCCTCGACCCGCGCCTTTTGCGTCGCATTGATCAGCGGGCCGATGTCGGGGTTGTCCAGCGCCGGGCCGATGGTCTTGGCGCGGTAAGCCTCGGCCATGCGGCGGGCGACCGTGTCATAGACCCCGCGCTGTACGAGGATGCGCGAGGAGGCCGAACAGGTCTGTCCAGCGTTTTGCAGGCCCGCGTTCACGAGGAAGGGCAGCGCGGCGTCCAGATCGGCGTCGTCAAAGACCACCTGCGGGGATTTCCCGCCCAGCTCCAGCGTCACTGGCACCACGTTGGCCCCGGCGGCGATCTGCACAGCCGCGCCCGTAGCGACCGATCCGGTAAAGCTCAGGTGTTGGATGCCGGGATGGGCAGAGAGCGCTGCGCCAGCCTCGGACCCCAGCCCCGGCACCACGTTCAGCGCGCCCGCAGGCAGGCCCGCCTCACCAGCGAGCCATGCGAAATAGAGCGCGGTCAAACAGGCATCCTCGGCGGGTTTCAGCACGCAGGCGTTGCCCATGGTCAGCGCCGCCCCGACCGAGCGGCCAATGATCTGCATCGGGTAGTTCCACGGCACGATATGGCCCGTCACCCCATGCGGCTCGCGCATAGTATAAACCGTGTAGCCGTCCAGATAGGGGATCGTCTGGCCGTGCACCTTGTCCGCCGCGCCACCGTAGAACTCGGCATAGCGCGCCAAGGCCAGCACGTCCGCCCGCGCCTGGGCCAGCGGTTTGCCCACGTCCAAGGCCTCTAGCGTGGTCAAGACCTCTTGATGCTCCAGCACCAACTGCCCGAGGCGCGTCAGGATACGCCCGCGCTCGGCGGCAGGCACGCGCCCCCAGTCGCCGTCCAAAGCGCCGCGCGCCGCCGTGACTGCCGCGTCCACGTCCCTCGCCGTGCCGCGGGCGATCTGCGCCAGCGGCCCGCCGGTGGAGGGGTTGCCCAAGGACAAAACCTCGGGGGTTGCGCGCCATTCGCCTCCGATCAGGACACAGGACGGGTCAAAGGGCAAATCAGGCAGCATCGGGGGCCTCCGGCAGATGGGGCGCGGCGGCAAGCAGCCGCTGGGTATAAGGGTGGCTCGGCGCGTCAAAGACCTGCTCCGTGGGGCCATCCTCGACGATCTTGCCGCTTTGCATGACCAACACGCGGTCGGTGATCGAGCGCACGACCGACAGATCGTGGCTGATAAAGAGATACGTCAGCCCATAGGCCCGGCTGAGGTCCGCCATCAGGTCAAGGATCTGCGCGCGCACCCGCACGTCCAGCGCGCTGACCGCCTCGTCAAAGACGATCAGCTTGGGGCGGATGATCAGCGCGCGGGCAATGGCCAGACGCTGACGCTGCCCGCCGGAAAAGGCGTGGATGTGCTTGTGCTGGTCGTCCGGGTGCAGGCCCACGGCGGTCAGCGCTTCGGCGATGGCCTTTTGCGGATCGGTGGGCGCGCCGGTCAGGTGAAACGGCTCGGTGATCAGGCGCGCGACGCGGTGGCGGGGGTTGAAGCTGCTGTAGGGATCCTGGAACACCACCTGCATATTGCGGCGCGCGGCGGGGTCGGTGACTGGCACGCCGTCGAGCGTGATCTGCCCGCCCTGCACGGGATCGAGCCCAAGGATCGCCCGCGTCAGGGTGGACTTGCCACACCCGCTCTCGCCCACCAGACCCAGCCGTTCACCCGTGCCGATGTCAAAGCTGACGCCATCGACGGCGGTAAACTGCCCCCGCCGGGCAAAGGGATGGGCGCGCGGCAAAGGATAGCTGCGGCGCACATCGCGCACCTGTAGCAGAGGCGGCGCGGGGGTATAGGGCGGCAGGTCGGCGCGGTGGCGCGAGGCTTCGAACAGCTGGCGGGTATAAGGGTGTTGCATCCGGGCAAAGAGCTGCGCGGTGGGGGCGCTTTCGACCACGTCCCCGGCGCGCATCACCGCGATGCGGTCGGCCATATCGGCCACCACCGCCAGATCGTGGGTGATCATCATGAGGGCCATGCCTTCGCTGCGCACCAGATCGCGGAGCAGCTCGATAATCTGCGCCTGCGTCGTCACGTCCAGCGCGGTGGTCGGCTCATCGGCGATCAGCAGCTTGGGGCGGCAGGCGATGGCCATGGCGATCACCACGCGCTGTCTTTGTCCCCCCGACAACTCATGCGGGTGGCGCGATAGCGGCAGGTCCAGCCCGACCTTGTCCAGCGCCTCGCGGGCGCGTTTGGTGGCGTCGGCGCGCGGATCATGCAGGCGGATGACTTCGGAGACCTGCGCGCCGATGGTCTGCAAGGGGTTCAGCGCGGTCATCGGTTCCTGAAAGATCATGCCGATGTCGCGGCCCCGGATGGCGCAAAGATCACCCTCAGGCGTGGTCAGCAGGTCCCGCCCGCCAAGGTCGATCCGCCCCGAGGCCTTGGCCGCGTGGGGCAGCAACCCCATCACCGCAAGGGCGGTCATCGACTTGCCAGAGCCGCTCTCGCCGGTCAGCGCGAGGATTTCCCCCGGCGCGATGTCCAGCGATACGCCGTTCAGGATCGGCTTGCCGTGGATTTCGACCCGCAGGTCTGTGATCGACACCACGCTCATGCCCGCACCTTTTGCAAACGCGGGTCAAGGTGATCGCGCAGCCCGTCGCCCAGCAGGTTCAGCCCCAGCACCATCAGCACAATCGCCGCGCCGGGGATGATCGCCACATGCGGGGCGAGCGCCACCATGGTCTGCGCATCGGCCAGCATCCGCCCCCAGGACGGCACCGGCGGCTGCGCGCCAAGACCGACATAGGACAGACCCGCTTCGGCGAGGATGCCAAGGCTGAACTGGATGGTGCCCTGCACGATCAAGAGGTTGGCGATATTGGGCAGGATATGCTCGGCGCTGATGCGGGCGCGGGATTTGCCGCAAGTGCGCGCGGCGAGGATGAAGTCGCGCTTCCATAGGCTCAGGGCGGCGGCGCGCGACAGGCGGGCAAAGACGGGGATGTTGAAGATGCCGATGGCGAGGATCGCGTTGACCGCGCCGGGGCCGAGGATCGCGGTGATGAGGATCGCGATGACAAGGCTGGGGAAGGCAAAGATCAGGTCGTTGGCGCGGGACAGGGTTTCGTCCAGCAGTGAGCCACGCGTCGCCGCCGCCGCGAGGCCAAGCGGCACACCGACGCCCATGCCGATCCCCACCGCGACAAGGGCCACGGCGATCGAGGTGCGCGCGCCCACCATGATCAGGCTCAGGATATCGCGGCCAAAGTGGTCGGTGCCGAGCAAGTACTCGGCGCTGGGTGGTTTCAGCCTTGCGGCGATGTTCATGGCCTCGACGTCGCCCGGCGTCCACAGAAAGGACAGCGCGGCGGCGATCACGAACAGCGCGGTCAGCAGCGCGCCAAGGGTCAGGCTTTTCATCGGCGCAGCCTCGGGTCGACGGCCACATAGGCCAGATCGGTGAGGAAATTCACCACGATCACCGCGAAAACCAGCAGCATGACGACGCTTTCCACCACGATCAGGTCACGCTGGGAAATCGACTGAAAGATCAGGCGGCCCAGCCCCGGCAGGTAAAAGACCTGCTCGATGATGATCGCCCCCGCCAGCAGGAACGAGAATTGCAGCCCAAGGATCGTCAGCACCGGGATCAGCGCGTTGCGCAGGCCATGGCGGCGGAGCGCTTGCCAGCGGGTCAGCCCCTTGGCGCGGGCGGTGCGGATGTAGTCCTCGCCCAATGCGTCGATCAGGGACGAGCGTAGGATACGGGCGAGAATGGCCGCTTGGGGCAGGGCCAGCGCCACGGCGGGAAGCGTGAGCGAGATCAAGGCTTTGGCTGGGTCGTCCCAGCCGGGAAAGCCGCCCGAGGGCATCCAGCGCAGCTTGATCGCGAACAGCAGGACCAGCAGCATGGCGAACCAGAAATTGGGGATCGCAACGCCCAGCTGGGTGCCCGCCATGACGGTGACATCGGCGGCGCGGCCCCGGCGGGCGGCGGCAAGGATACCGGCGGGAAAGGCGATCAGCGTCGACAGCACCAAGGCGTACAGCGCCAGCGGCAGCGACACCCAAAGGCGCTGGGCAATCATGCCCGCGACCTCTGTGCGGTAGGTGTAGGACGTGCCAAAATCCCCCGACAGCATCCCCGTGACCCACGCGACATACCGCTGCACAGGCGGCAGGTCGAGGCCAAGCTCGGCGCGCAAGGCGGCCAGCGTGTCGGGCTGCGCATTGATCCCCAGCATGTAGCTGGCCGGATCGCCGGGGGCCACTTCGACCACGAGGAAAATCACCAGCGAGGCGACGGCCAAGCTGAGGATCAGCGACATCAAGCGGCGGAAGAGATAGGCCAGCATGAGGCCACGTTAGGGGCGCGCTTGGGCGGGGTCCAGAGGGTTAATGCACTGTCACACGGGGTTAATGCGTTGTCACATTCCGCCCTGGCGGCTCACGGCGCGCCGAGATACTTGCGCGAGATCCAGCCGGTTTGTCCGCCCGCGCGCACGTGGTGCCACAGGACATTGTCGGTGATACAGGCCGCGCGCTCGGCGGTTTGATCGGGCTGGGAGCAGGCGCTTTGACACGCCGCGCGCCGGGCGCTGGGGCCGACGAAGCGCGGCTCGGCGGTGATCAGGTCCAGCACTTCGCCCTTGGGGGCTTGGCGCAGGATTCGGGCACCAAAGCTGGGCGCGACGCGCATATTGACGAATTCCGTGACGTTTGTGACCCGCATCTGCGGCGCCTCCGGCGCGCAGGTCTGCACGGTTGTTTGCGCGAGCGCGACGGGCGGGACGGCCCCGTCGGTGTAGCGCGCGACGATCTGGGCAAGGGGCGTCTGCCCCGCCGTCAGATCGGCAAGCAGCCTGTCCGGGTCGTGCAACATCGCCGCCGTCAAAGGCGCGGTGCGCGCGCCGATCTCGGGGTAGCCCGCGCTGCCGATCTGCGGCGCACCTTGGGTCAGGGTCAACCGGCAGCGCGCGCGATTGTCGGCAAAAGCGTAGACGGTGGTCAATTCCAGCCCTTCGGAGGTCACGCTTTGGGCGTTCACAAAGGCCTCTGGCAGCGATTGGACCGCGCTCCCCGGCACGTCCCACAGCGCCAGCGCCGCGTTGTGACAGGCGTGTTCGGTCAAAGTTTTGGCGGGAAGATCGGGTGCCAAAACAGGCGTGACGGTGACCCGCCACAGCGCCGCGTCCGCCACCGTGTCCACCCGGCGGACGGACTGCGGCGGCGTGGCGACCAGCTCGGCCAAGAGGCTGGCGGGAAAGTCGAAATCGCTTTGGCTTTGCAGGGTGATCACCTCGGACAGGGCGATCAGCGCGACGCCATAGGCGGTGTCGACCTCGGCGCGGGTATAGGCGCGCTCAGCGTCGGTGATCTGCGGCGCGTGAAAGCCCAAGCGCCCGCCGGGGTGCAGCCTGCGGTCCGGCGCGCCCGCAGAGGTGCCGCCGATAAAGGCCAGCGCGCAGGCCCCGTTACAAACCGCGCCCTCGGCCACCGCGGTGCCGATGCCCTGCGCGACCAGCCTTTGCGCGATTTGCACTGCGTCTGCAAAACTGCCTCCGGCGCTGTTCAGGCACAGCCTTTGGCCACCGCCCAGCAGGCCGTAATCCTCTAGGAAAAAGCCAACCTCCTGGGCGTCGCCCCGCGCGATCTCTCCGTTCAGCGACAGGGTGCAGCCCATGGTGGCATCGCCCCCAAGGGCCAAGGTCGCGGCCTGTACGGGGGCGGCCAACAGCATAATCAAAGCAATCACATAGCGCATCGTCAGGGTCCAAGTCGGTCACGTCGCGCGCACCATGCCACGCTTTGCCGGGGCCGTCACGGGTGCCGATTTTAATGGCAAAGCGCCGCCGTGACCCAGCGTTTCTTCCCCCTTGGGTTGCCCTTTGCGACCCTGTCGTTACCCTGAAGCGGCAGCAAACAAAGGGGAGAAGGACATGCCGGTTCTGACCGAGGCCGAGGATATTTCAGACATCGCATTCGCCTACATGGGGTCCAAGGCGCTGTTCGCGGCGCTGGAATTCGGGGTCTTTAGCGCTTTGTCCGGGGGCGCGGTCAGCTTGGACGAGCTGTCGGCGCAGACCGGCCTGCCGCGCGAGCGCTGCCGCACCTTGATGAGCGCGCTCACCAGTCTGGGGCTGACCACGCGCGACGCCGCGGGGCGCTTTGCCAATTCGCCCGCCGCCGAGGCGTTTTTGGTCAAGGGGGCCAAGTATGACTTTGGCGATTACCTGCGGCTGCAAGTCGGCCAGCAGATGTACCCCTTGATGGATCAGATCGAAAAGGCCTTGCCCGGCGATCTGGGCGCCGATGAAACCGCCAGCTATGCCCAGTGGTTTTCCGACCCCGAAGAGGCGCGGCTGTATTCCCAGAGCCAGCACGCAGGCTCGCTGGGGCCCGCGCGCGGGTTGGCGCGGCGGGTTGATCTGTCTCAGGCGCGGCACTTGCTGGATGTGGGCGGCGGTACGGGGGCGTTTGCCATTACCCTGTGCAAAGCGTTCCCGCAGCTCAAGGCGACGGTGATCGACTTTCCCAACGTGGCGGCCCTGGGCGAGACGTATGTGGCCGATGCGGGCCTGTCGGACCGGATCACCTATCAGCACGGCAACGCGCTAGAGGCCGATTGGCCCAGCGGTGTGGATGCGATCCTGATGAGCTACCTGTTCAGCGGGGTTCCCGATCACACGCACGAGGGCTTGCTGACAAAGGCGTTTGACCGCCTGCACCCCGGCGGCAAGGTGTTGATCCACGACTTTATTGTCGACGCCGATCTGAGCGGGCCCAAGAACACCGCGCTGTGGCAGTTGCAGCACACGGCCTTTACCCCAGAGGCACGGTCGCTGGACGATGCGTGGCTGGCCCAGGCGCTGGGTCGCGCGGGGTTCGACGCGGTTGAGGTCGCACCGCTGATACCCGGCATGACCAAGCTGGCGGTGGGGGTGAAACCGGCCTGAGAAAGGTCAATCGCTGGCGGCGCGGCATCCGTTGATTGATGTATAAAAGGCGGTTTCATCCCCGCGTACGGACTTTTCGAGCATTTTGTCCAAAGCGTCCTGTCGTTCACTTTCGGACAATTTGCCTTGGTCGTAAAACAACTCAAAACGTAGGGTGTTCCGCAAAAGATGCACTTCTTCGATCGCATACGTCAAAGGTAGAAGCGCCGTTTCATCCAAGAAGGCGCAGTATGACATGTCGTTGAAAAGAAAGTTGATATTGTCCTCATACGCGTCGATAAGCTCGCGCGTGTCTTGCATTGGTTCGAATGGTTTGAGCGCGTCGAGGGACATATCCGCAAGTGCGAGTGCATCTTTGCGCATAACGTGTGCCGGTTCGACCTGACTGGGGAACCCAGTTCCCCGCGCGAGGCTTTTGAGACGGACAATACGCTGTTGCACCGCTGCGGCTTCTTGGATGATGTTTTGTAGAGCGGCTTGGCGTTCTTGCTTTTTCTCGTAGCGGTCATAAAGGATTGGTGCCGCGATGCCACCGACGCCGATGGCTAAACCGATCAGCCATTTCCAGTCTAGTCCCATGGTTTTCTCCTAGTTGGGGTCTGTGACCGAACAGATTGGGCTTGTCAGGGTTAACGCCCGCTGCTTACCAGCTTTCCTCCAGGTATTTGCGGCTGACGTAGCCCGCGTTGCCCGCCGCGTCGCGGATCGGGTACCAGACCACGTTGTCGGCCACGCATTGCGCCGCCGACCGGACGTGGGCCGCATCGCGCCGGTTGGCGGACCAGCGGTTGCACAGGTCGATGCAGCGTTGCGCCTGACCGGCCCATTCGCGGCCCACTACCGGGTCGCCGGTGAGGGTGACTTCGGTGCCAAAGGGCAGCTCGCGCACGATGGGCGCCTTGAGCGACGCGCTGGCCCGCAGGTTCACAAAGTTCTGGACGTTGGCGATGGCGGCGCGCTGGCCTTGGAGCGTGCAGGACCGGAACAGCTCGGTCGGGGGGACGGGCGGCGCGGTTTCGATCTTTTGCCGCAGCAGCGCGAGGTCGGTTTGCGGGCCGCTGGGGTCTGGCGTCAGGGCGGTCAGGCGGGTATCGGCGGGGTAGAACATGTGGCGATAGAGGTTGTGCAGGCTCTCGTCGCGGTCGCCGGTAAAGCGGAAGTACCCGACGCGTCCGGAGGCAAAGACCGGATTGTAAGGCAGCGTCAATTCGCAGCGCGCCGTGGCCTCGATCATATATTGGCGGCTGGTCAGTAGGGTGATGGCATAGTCGCTCAGCGCGGTGCGGGTCAGGAAGCTGCGGGACACGTCGGTGTACATATTTGGACTGGGCGCGCCGTCATAGATTGTCACGCTGCCCGTGCCGCACGCCGTTGCCGCCAGCTTTTCGGGGGGCAGATCGGGCAGGGCGATGGGGAAGATGGCGATTTCCCAACGAGAGGCCTCTCCGGTGGTTTCCACATAACGCATCTGGTCCGGCGGGGTGCCGATCATCGCGATCATCAGCGATTGCGCAAAGTCCAAGCCCTCGGCGCGGGCCTGCATGAGCGAGGCGATGGCGTCCAGGGCGATCTGAAAAGATCGGTCCACGGCCTGCTTTGTGTACTCGCGTTCGGGGACGTCAACGCTCGGGGCGTGAAAGCCTAGTTTGCCGCGCGGGTGCAGGACGCGGTGGACGCTGTTTTGCCCCTCTTCACCGTGCATGGTGCCACCCATAAAGGCGATGGCGCAGGCGCTTTCGCAGCGCGCGCCCTCTGCCACGGCGGTGCCGATGCCGATCTGGCGCAGGCGTTTGGCGATGGCGACACCTTCGGGATAGCTGCCGCCGGGGCTGTTCAGGCACAGGCGTTCCTTGCGGTACATCCCGGCGATGCCATCTGGCAATTCGCGCGCCAGCCCGGCGATCTTGTCGGCGTCACCTTGGGTGATCACCCCCTCTAGGGTCAGGCCGCAGTTCATGGTTGCATCGCCGCCCAAGGTGACGGTGGCGGCATGGGCGAAGGGCGCGGTCAATAGCGCCACGGCGGTCAGAAGAGTGTGGAAAAAAGTCATGAAACCAAAGTTCTAAATGGGAAAAGGGGCCACCCGCAGTGGGCAGCCCCCCAAGCAGTTACTCAGACCAGCTTACCCCGGTCAGGTCCGTCGCCTGCGTCGGCGCGTTCACCCACAGGCCCTGCACGCGCGCGTCCGCCACGGTCGGAAAGGCCAGCTGGAACAGGTAGCCGTTCACGTAATCCTTGGCGATCATCGCTTGCGCCTGCCGCAGCAGGGCCGAGCGTTGTTCGGCATTCGCCGTCACGGTCAGCTCGTCCATCAAGGTCTGGAACGCGGGGTTGTCATACTGGAAATAGTAATCGGGCCGCGCGTAGATATTGATGTCGGCGGGCTCGGTGTGGCTGACGATGGTCAACCCGTAATCCTTGCCGCGAAAGACTTCCTCCAGCCATTGCGCCCATTCAAGATTGGTGATCTCGGTCTCGATCCCGATGGCGCGCAGCTGGGCGGCGATGATCTCTCCGCCGCGGCGCGCATAGGACGGGGGCGGCAGTTTCAGAGTGGTGGTAAAGCCATCGGGGAAGCCCGCCTCGGCCAGCAGAGCCTTGGCCGCCTCGGGGTCAAAGCCGGACAGACCGGTCAGGTCGACGTAATCGGGGTTGTGCGGCGCGAAATGCGTGCCGATGGGCGTGCCGAGGCCAAACATCGCGCCGTCGATGATGTCTTGGCGGTTGATCGCATGGGCGACGGCCTGCCGGACCTTGACGTTGTCAAAGGGCGCTTGCTTGTTGTTCATGGCAAGGATCGTCTCGCCCTCGGTCGAGCCGCGCAGCACCTGAAAGCGCGGGTCGGCGTCGAACATCGGCAGGTTCTCCGGCGCGGGGAAGCCAGCAAAGGCGTCAATGTCCTGCGCCATCATGGCGGCAAAGGCGGCGGTCGGGTCACTGATGAACTTGAACGTCGCCTCACTCAGCGCGGGTTTGTCGCCCCAATAGGCGTCATTCGCCACCAGATGGATGCTGTCGCCTTGCGTCCAGGTGTCGAACTTGAAGGGGCCGGTGCCGATGGGGGTCTGCTTGATGCCTTCGATGCTTTCGGGGGCCACGATCACCGCATCGCCCCACGCCATGTTGAACAGGAACGCGCCGTCGGGTTTCGACAGGGTCACGGTGACGGTCTGGGGATCGGTGGCCTCGACGGTCTCGATGGACGCGAACAAAGCTTTCTGCGCGTTCTGGCTGTCCTCGGCGCGGGCGCGGTCGAGCGAGAATTTCACATCCGCCGCGTCAAAGGCGGTGCCATCGTGAAAGGTCACCCCCTCGGCCAGATGGAAGGTATAGGTCAGCCCGTCCTCGGAAATCTCCCACGAGGTGCCAAGGCCGGGGACGACGGCCCCCGTCTCGGTGAACTTGGTCAGGCCTTCGAAGACGTTGGTGTACAGCACGCTGTCGATGGCCCCGGCGGCGGCGCTGGTGGGGTCCAGATGCGGCGGTTCCAGCTGCAAGGCAATGGTCAGATCGGTCTGCTGTGCCTGCGCTGCGGTGCCAAGGGCCAGCGCGCATACGGACGCGAAAAGGGTGAAGCGGGTCATAGGTCTCTCCCTGCGGTACGGACGTTTTGCCCGCGAGGGTAGTTTGGCACAGGCAGGCCGGGGATCAAGCCCCCTTTGGGGACGGGGTGTTGGCCCGGGAATGGCGCGACTCTCGCCCAAGTTGTGACGCATTCCGGCGTCAGCTTGCGGAGCAGTCACAGGAAAGAGGGCGGAATGCTGGGATTCGTACTTGGGCAGATCGGCAAGCGGGTGTTGAAAAAGAGCGCACCAAAGGGGCCGACCTTTGCAAAAGCGGCCAAGACCCCGCCAATCCCGCCGCAGGCTTTGCCGGTCGAGGTGCCCATGGTCACCGATCTGCTGGTGCGGCGCTCTTCGTTCGAGGCGCGGGAAAGCGACCCCAGCGGCATGATGCAGGACATCGTGGACTACGCCAACGCGCTGATGGGGGACGGGCACTACACCCGCGACGAGATCAACCCGGCGCTGATCCAAGCCTACCACTGCGATTACTACCTTGCGCAGGTCAGCAACGGCGGCCATTCGCAGTTTGTCCATAACGCGGGGGCCGCGCGCAAGGCGGTCTTTCGCGATGTGATCGCGGGTCTTGGCGCGATGGGCGCTCAGGACATGCTGCTCTTGGCGCGCTCGGCTTGGAAATGGGTGCAGGAAAACCCCGAAGAGGCGGACAAGCAAACCGGCTTTGAGGGCGGCATCGCGCCCGAGATGAAACGGCTCGATTCGCCGTTCTTCATGCTGAACAAGAAAACGCCTTTGCAGGGGATGATCGCCGCGTGGATCGCGTCGCTGCCCGATCTGCGGATCATCGAGGATGCCGATTGGCAGGACGAAGTCACCAAGGCCGTGCTGGCCAACCCCGACCGGATGCGCCGGGTGGAAACGGCCACCGTGCGCCGCATCACGGCCGAGCTTTCGGACCAGTTGCGCCTGTCCGCTGCCTTGGCGGCGGGGGCGTGCAAACAGTCCGAGTTTCTCGAATCCTTTGGGACCGGGCGCTACGTCGAGATCGACGGCCAGCAGGTCATGGCCTTTAAACTGCGCACCAGCAAAGGGCTGCGGTTCCTCGTTGGGATGCCGGAGTCGACGCGGATGTATACCGGGATCGAGCATGACAACAGTGGCGTGAATATGGACCTTGAGACTGCGACTTGGGACGATATTTCCCGCTTTCGCGGCCCCGAGATCGGTGAATTGCTGGCCGAAGTGCCGGATGACCTGCTGGGCGCGGCGCGCAACTTGCTGCGCTTGTTGACCGCTGGTCCGGCGTTGGACTTGCTGCTGCGCAGGCATGGAGAATTGCAGGCGCTTTTCCCGCCGATGATCAGCTATATGGGCGAGGACTCGCAGGGGCACCTGTCCATGCAGCTGACCTTTACCGACGGTCAGGGGCTGTTCACGGCGCATATCAGCGAAGCGGGCGCGGTTCTGACCACGCTGGGCGGGGATAAACCGCTGGCTATGGTGCTCAAGGCGGACGTCCACGCACACGCGCGCGCCCACGGGGTTGAGGTCGTGGACGACTGACCCATGACAGCGTGACGCAAAGAGGGGGCTGGTTCTGCGCTGCGGCATCTGCTATCCCCGCGCAACTTTATTGCGCGAAGGAGGCACGCGATGAGTGCAACGGCAAAGAAACGGGCCCCGCTGCCGGATGATATCCGCGCCCGCAAGGGAGGTGAGCCGCTGGTCAGCCTGACCGCTTACACCACCCCCATGGCCCAGATGATGGACGCGCATTGCGACTTTGTCCTCGTTGGGGATTCGGTCGGGATGGTCCTGCACGGCTTGCCCAGCACCCTTGGCGTCACGATGGAGATGATGATCCTGCACGGGCAGGCGGTGGCGCGCGGTCTGACCCAGGCCATGATGGTCGTCGACATGCCCTTTGGGTCCTATGAGGCGTCGCGCGAGGTGGCCTTCGAAAACGCTGCCCGGCTGATGCGCGAAACCGGCGCAGGCGCGGTCAAGCTGGAAGGCGGGGTTGGCATGGCCGAGACCATCGCCTTTCTGGTGCAGCGCGGCATCCCGGTGATGGCGCATATCG
The DNA here is from genome assembly GCF_900176475.1 of Tropicibacter naphthalenivorans. Classification (GTDB taxonomy): domain Bacteria; phylum Pseudomonadota; class Alphaproteobacteria; order Rhodobacterales; family Rhodobacteraceae; genus Tropicibacter; species Tropicibacter naphthalenivorans. The sequence continues at coordinate 673,005 of NZ_FWXX01000001.1, read as the reverse complement.
GCCTGACGCCGCAGTCGATCAACACGCTTGGCGGCTACAAGGTGCAAGGGCGCGGCGCTGCGGGCGAGGCTTTGATGGCTGACGCACGGGCCGTGGCCGAGGCAGGGGCCTTTGCCGTGGTGCTGGAAAAGGTGCCGCAGGGCCTCGCGGACCGGATCACCGCCGACATCGCGATCCCCACGATCGGCATCGGCGCCAGCGCCGGCTGCGACGGGCAGATCCTCGTGGTGGATGACATGTTGGGGCTGTTCACCGCCTTCAAGGCGAAGTTCGTCAAGCGGTTTGCGAACCTCGGCGAACAAGGCGAAGCGGCCATTGCCGACTACGCCCGCGCCGTGCGCGCCCGCGAATTTCCCGCCGCCGAACATGTCTTTGCCGATGAGGCCCCGAAATGACCCCTCAGATTATCCGCACCAAGGCCGAACTGCGCGCGCTGGTGAACGGCTGGAAACGCGCGGGCGAGCGTGTCGGCGTGGTCCCCACCATGGGCGCGCTGCACGAAGGCCACCTCTCGTTGGTGCAAGCGGCGCAGGACGCCTGCGACCGGGTGATCGTGACGATCTTTGTGAACCCCAAACAGTTCAACAATCCCAGCGACCTCGACAGCTACCCCCGCACCGAAGAGGACGACGCCCGCAAGCTGGCGCGCTTTGACGTGGACGTGGTCTATGTGCCGGGTGTGGATCAGGTCTACCCCGAGGGCTTTGCCACCACGGTCAGCGTTTCGGGCCTGACCGACGTGCTCTGCGGCGCGCACCGTCCGGGGCACTTTGACGGGGTGGCGACGGTGGTGACCAAGCTGTTCACCCAAACCGGCGCGGATCAGGCATTTTTCGGCGAAAAGGACTTTCAGCAGTTGCAGGTGGTCAAACGGCTGGCGGCGGATCTGGACATCCCGGTCGAGGTCATCGGCTGCCCGACGATCCGCGAAGAGGACGGGCTCGCCATGTCTTCGCGCAACCTGCTGATCTCGGACCGGGCGCGGATCAAGGCCCCGGCGTTGCACGAGGCGCTGTCCGAAATGGCGGCGGGCCTCCGGGCGGGCGGCACAGCCACCGATCTGCGCCAAAAGGCCGAGGCAAAAATCCTCGCCGCAGGTTTCACCGAGGTGGAATACCTCGACCTGCGCGCCTGCGATGACCTGTCCCTGCTGGACACGCCCAGCCGCGAGGCGCGCCTCTTGGTGGCCGCATGGCTTGCGGGCGTGCGCCTGATCGATAACATCGCGGTCTGAAACATTCCGGGGCGGACGCTGTCCGGCGCTCGTCCCTGCGGAACATCGCCCCGCCCACCGTCCCGCCAGCCCGCGATCCTGAGAGGCCCCTATGCAAGACCTGTTTGCCCTACTCTCCTCGCCCGCCTTCAAGGGCGCGATGTATAATCTCGCGATGGTCAGCCTCGCCCTCGGGTTTGGCGTCGTCGCCGTTGCGCTGACCTTCTACTCCCGAGGCCGCGCCCCGCAGGCGCAAACGCCGCAAGACGCCCGCTGGATCCTGCTCATGGGCACATGGCGCGACAGCCTGACCATCACACTGCTCTACGTCGCCGAGTCCTTCCTCTACAAATTCAACGATTTCCACGCCATCGCCGAGGTCATGTCCTCCACCCCCATGACCTATCCGCCACTCGTCACCCCGATCCTCGGCTTCGTCCTCTATGTCCTGATCTTCACCGTCGCCGCCTTGCGCATCATCGCCATCACCCGGTGGCTGCGCGAGGTCGGGAAACCCACGCCGGACTGACCCACCACCCTCCGGTCTTCTTCTCTTTAAAAATATCCTCGCCGAAGGCTCCCGCCCCCGCAGCCCGCGCAGGCCCCTAGACCCCCAAAGCTACCCCAGCAACAACCGCTCCAGCGTCCGCCCCATCACCCGCGCGCTGTCGAGCATATCGGTCACGCCGATCCACTCGTCAGGCTTATGCGCCAGCTCCAGCACCCCCGGCCCATAGGCGATGCAATTCTTCAGCGTTCCGATCCGGTCGATATGCTTTTGATCGTAGCTGCCGGGTGAGGCGATATAGGCCGCCTCGGCCCCCAAGACATCGCGGATCGCGGCGTGCACCGTTGTCACCACCGGCGCGCCCTTGTCCGTCATCGACGGGTTGATCCGGTTGATGTCGCGGATCGCGTAATCGAACCGGGGCCGGTTGGCCTTGAGGTCTTCGAGGATCGCGACCACCTCGCCGCGCACCTCGTCGTAGCGCTCTTCGACCAGATACCGCCGGTCGATGATCATGCGGCAACTGTCGGGCACGCAGGGCGCAGGCAGGCCCGAGTAATCCTCGGGGGCCTCTTCCTCGCCGCCGTGGATCGAGTTGATGTTGAGCGTCGACTGCCGCGCCTCGACCGGGACCACCGGCATCTCGGTGTGGCGCGCGGCCATGGCCGGGTAAAGCCGATCCTCGAAGGCGTCGATCACCGCGCCCATGTGCCGGATCGCGCAATCTCCGAGGAACGGCATCGAGCCATGGGCAATCTCGCCCTTGGTTTCGATCTCGGCCCACCACGCGCCGCGGTGCCCCAGACAGATGCGGTCCTTGCCCAAGGGTTCGGGGATGATCACATGCTGCACGCGGGCCGGGTCAAAGAACCCGCGCTCGGCCAGATAGGCGACGCCGCCATAGCCGCCGGACTCTTCATCCGCCGTGCCGGAAATCTCGATCGCGCCGGCAAAGTCGGGGTATTCCTCCAGAAACGCCTCTGCGGCGATGATCGAGGCGGCCAGCCCGCCTTTCATATCACAGGTGCCCCGGCCATAGATCCGGTCGCCGTCCAGTTCCGCGCCAAAGGGATCGCGGGTCCAGCCTGCGCCGACCTCGACCACGTCGGTGTGAGAGTTAAAATGCACGCAATCCCCGGCGCGCGGGCCTTCGCGGCGGGCGACGATGTTCCAACGCGGGTAGCGGTCGCTGTCGCCGGGGGCACCATGGGCGCGCACCAGCTGCGTTTCAAACCCCTTGGCCGACAGGCGCGCGTCCAGATACTCGCAAATCTCGCGGTAATTCTCGCCCGGAGGGTTGAGGGTGGGAATGCGGATCAGGTCTTGGGTCAGCGCGATCAGATCGTCACGCTTGGCGTTAATGCGGGTGAAAAGGGCGTCGCTCATGCCCCCGACTGTTCATCGGTTTTCAGGGCTATGCAAGGCCTCTCAGGGCAGACGCAGGCGCGGCGCAGGCCCAAGGGGGATCGGCCCGAGGTTGGTCTTGCCCCCCTTGAAGGTCAGCGGCAGGTCCAGCGTGTTCGGCTTGCCGCTGAGGGTCGCGGCCAGCGACAGGCCGGACATCAGCGCATCGGCGAGGGTGTCGGGCAGGTGGCCCGTGTCGCGCAAACCGGTCAGGGCCTCTTGCCAGTTGGTGGCGCGCAGGGTCAGCGCCCCGTCGGGGGTGCCGCTGGCGCTGATGCTCATTTTCCCGGCAAGATGCACATTCAGCGCGCCGACTTGGTACTGCGCCAGCCGCAGGTCGAGGTTGGTGGGCTGGGGGCGCTCTTGCGGCAGATCGCCTAGCCGCCAGTCGCGGTCAAAGGCGATTTCCGCCTGCACGGACAGCGCATCGGCGCTATCGGGAGCCATCGTGCCAGACGGCCCCGCCAAGGCATCGGCGCTCAGCCCCAAGCGATAGGTCCGCGCGCTCGCCATCTGGAACCCCAGCAAGACCCCGGCGGCGGCAAGGCTGCGATCGTCGTTGGCGATGTTCAATGTCTCGGCCTCGGCGTTCAGGCGCAGCAGCTGCCCGTCGGCGTCGGTGATCACACTGGCGCGCAGCCCTTGGCCGTCGACCGTCGTCGTCGCGCCGCCCTTTGTGATCACAGCGCCCTGCGGCAGCACCAGAATGTGGTGACCGGGCTTGTACGTCAGACCGAGGCTCTGGAAAATCGGCGCCTCAACCCGCGTTCCCTCAGCTGTGATCACATCAAGATCGCTCAGCGTCAGGTCCAGCCGCGACGGGAACCCGCGCACCTTGACCTCTGCCTCGACCTGCCAGCCGTCGGCGCGCCGCGCGTCCATCCAGTCGCTCACCTGACCACGCAAGGCATTCGCCTCATAGAACCAGAACACCGCATAGCCCAAGGCCGCAGCCACGATCAGCACAATCCAGCGTTTCATTCCCGCGCCCCTTTCGTTCGGCTTTGCATTGGTGTTTACAAGCCCCAAGAGACAAGGACCAGAACCATGACGCTTTGGGTATTCGGATACGCTTCTTTGCTGTGGAACCCCGGTTTTCCGGTGGTGGAACGCCAACACGCGCAGCTGACGGGCTATGCGCGGTCATTTTGCATGTACTCGATCCACCATCGCGGCACCGAAGAGCAGCCGGGCCTCGTGCTGGCCCTGGACGCCCAGGAAGGCGCGTCCTGCCAAGGGGTTGCCCTGCGCGCCGAGCCGGGGACCGAAGAGCAGACCCTGGCCTATCTGCGTGAGCGCGAGCTGATTTCCTCGGCCTATTACGAGGACACGGTCGAGCTGCATCTGGCCGATGAGCGCCGCGTTCAGGCCATCGCCTATATCATCGACCCGACCCACGTGCAGTACTGCCACCTGCCGCTCGAAGAGCAAGCCCGCCTGATCGCGCGGGCCCATGGCGGGCGCGGACCGAACACCGAATACCTCTATAACACCGCCCAGCACCTGGCCGAGATTGGCATCCCCGACCCGGATCTGGAATGGCTGACCGCGCAGGTCAAGGCGCTACAGGCCGCAGGTTAGGGCTATTCGTCGGGACTTGTTGATAAATTCTTGGCGATTTGTGGTTAACCGCGTAGGGTTCGGAAAACAAAACCAAGGCGTCAGGGGCACATGAGCCAGACCGACTTCGAGGCAGAGCCGCACTTTAGCCAACCCATCCGTCAGGTCATATTGATGCTGGCGGTCATCGGGCTGTCCGCATTCGGGGCGGTTCTGGCCGCGCCCAGCGTGCTGCCGGTGTTTGAAAGCAATCCCTATTTGAACGGCTTTATCGGCGTGGTGTTCATCATCGGCGTGCTGGCCTGTTTCTGGCAGGTGGCGCAGCTGATGACGTCGGTCCGCTGGATCGAGCGCTTTACCGCCAAGGGCGACCAAGGCGTGCGCGCCGATGCGCCGCAACTGCTGGCCCCGCTGGCGACGCTGCTGAAACGGCACGACCGGCGGATGCAGATCAACACCGCGTCTACGCGGTCGATTTTGGATTCCGTGGCGACCCGCATCGACGAAGCGCGCGAAATCACGCGCTACATCGTCAGCCTTTTGATTTTCCTCGGCCTTTTGGGGACGTTCTACGGCCTCGCGACCACCGTCCCTGCGCTGGTCGACACCATCCGCAGCCTCGCCCCGTCCGAGGGCGAAAGCGGCGTGCAGGTCTTTGGCCGCCTGATGACGGGGCTGGAAAGCCAGCTTGGCGGGATGGGCGTGGCCTTTGCGTCGTCTCTCTTGGGTCTGGCGTGCTCGCTGATCGTTGGCCTGCTGGAGCTGTTCGCGGGCCACGGGCAAAACCGCTTTTACCGCGAGCTTGAGGAATGGCTGTCGTCGATCACCCGCATCGGCTTTTCGTCCGACACCGATGGGCCGGATCTGGGCGCGGCGGGCTTGGTCCTTGACCGCATGGCCGAGCAGATGGAACGCCTGCAATTCCTCTTTGCCGAGGCGGAACAGGGCCGGTCCGAGGTGGATATGCGTCTTGCGCAGCTGGCCGACAGCATCGAGCGCATGACCGAACGGATGGAGGCAACCGCGCCGTCCGCGCAGGCGTTGGCGCGTGTGGCCGAGGGGCAAGAGCTGCTCGCCGAAGCCATCCGCGAGAAGGAAAGCAACGAAGGTCTGGACGCCGAAAGCCGGATGCGCCTGCGGTCGATCGACGTGCAAATGCTGCGGATTCTTGAGGAAATCAGCGCCGGGCGGCAGGAAAGCATGGCCGAGCTGCGCACCGATATTGCCGCTTTGGGTCGGGCCATGGCTGCCAAGCGGGGGCAGGGCTAGATGCCCTTGTCGCGGCGCACCGGCGCGCGTTTTCAGGCGAATATCTGGCCGGGGTTCGTGGATGCGATGACCGGCCTCTTGCTGGTGCTGACCTTTGTCCTGTCGATCTTTATGGTGATCCAGTTTGTCCTGAACGAGACGATCACCGGTCAGGAAACAGAGCTGGACACGCTGTCTGGCGAAATCGCCGCCTTGGCCGAGGCTTTGGGCGTGCAGGAACGGCGCAACGCCGATCTGTCCGGGCAGTTGGGCGAGCTGGAAAGCACGCTGACCGACCGCGACGCGCGCCTTGCGCAGCAGGACGGGTTGATCGCCTCGCTGACCGCTTTGAGTGACAGTCAGGCCGCGCAACTGGCTGAAGCATCTGAGCGGATCGCCAGGTTCGAGGACCGCGTGGCGAGCCTATTGGCCGAGCGTGACGATGCCTTGGGGCAGGTGACTGCGTTGGAAGGCGTGCGCGATGAGCTGACGTCCGAACGGGATGCTTTGAACGTCGCGCTGGCCTCGGCTCGGTCGGAAATGGACGCAGCGGCAGAGGCGGCGCGATTGGCAGCGTCGCGGCGTGAGGCTCTGGACGCTTTGGTCGCCGACCTGCGCGCGCAGAACGCCGACCGCGCGGCGCGGATTGGTGCGCTGAGTGCCGAATTGGCCGACACGCAGGCCGCCCTGACCGACGAAGAGGCGCAGCGTTTGGCCGAGGCAGAGGCCGCCGCTGCCCTGCGCGCCCGCCTTGAGGATGCCGACGCCGAACTGACGGCGATGACCATGGCCCTCGAAGCAGAGCGCGCCAAGGCCGAGGAAACCTTGACCCTTTTGGCCGCCGCGCGCGCCGCCGAGGACGACCTGAACGCGCAACTCGCCGCCGCTCTCTTGGCCGAGGCGCAGGCGAACGAACGGGTCGCGCAGGCTTTGCAGACTGGCGAGGCCGAAGCGCAGCAGTTGCAGGGCCGGATCGATACGCTAGAGGCGCAGGTCGCGCGGCTCGAAGGCACCTTGGCCGATACGCGCGCGCAAGGAGCGGTGGCCGATGACCGGCTGTCCGCTTTGCGCGACGAGCTGGCCGCCGAGCGTGAGGCCCGTGTCGCGGCGCAGACCGCCCGAGCCGAGGCCGAGGCGGCGCAGGCCGGGGCGGAACGCGCACTGGCGCAGGTGCAGGCTGGGGTTGATGCGCAGTCGACGCAACTGTCTGACTTGTCTGCGAAATTGGCTTCGGCTTTGGCGGACCTGACCGAGGCCGAAGCGCTGCGCACCGAGCTAGAGGCTGTCCGCCAGCGCAACGCCGCGCTGGTCGCGCAGGTGTCTGCCTTGCAAGGGGCTGCGGCGGATGAAGGCGCGTCGGTGGCCTTGTTGGAAAACGAGCGGGCGCGGCTGGCCGCTGACCTAGGGGCGGCACGCGCCGAGGCGGATCGCCTGCAAACGGCGCTGGATGCCGCGCGGACAGAGGCCGCCGGTTTGGCCGCGCGTCTTGAGGCGGCGCCAGACCGGGATGAGACGCAATCGCTGGAGGAACGCTTGGCCGCCGCTTTGGCCGAACGCATGGCCGTGGAGGCCACCGCGCAGGAAACGCGGGATCGGCTGACTGCGGCTCTGGCGGCGCAGCGCGCGGCGGAAACGGCTCTTGATGCGCGGCTCAGCGAGGCTGAAGAGCGGCAAATTTTGCTGTCCGAGGCGCGCAACCGGCTGGCGGTGTCGCAAGAGCGGACGAGCAAAGCGGAAAAGCAAGCGGAGCTGTTGAACCAGCAAGTGGCACAGTTGCGCGGTCAATTGGGCGAGTTACAGGCGCTTTTGGACGATGCAAAGGCGCGCGATGCGGCGGCTCAGGTCCAGTTGCAGAACCTTGGATCCGAGCTGAATGCCGCCATCGCGCGCGTGGCGCAGGAAGAGCGTAAACGCGCCCAACTGGAGCAAGAGAAAGCCGAGCGTCTGGCCGAAGAAAAAGCCCGGCTGGAGGCGGAAAAGCTGGACTTGGAACGCTATCGGTCCGAGTTCTTTGGCCGCCTGCGCGAGATCGTCGGAGAGCGTGAAGGGCTGCGGATCGAAGGTGACCGTTTCGTGTTCTCGTCCGAAGTGCTGTTCGATGCGGGGTCTGCGGATCTGTCGCCGCTGGGCAAACGCGAGATCGCGAAGGTGTCGAATATCCTGCGGGACATCTCTCGGGACATCCCCGAGGTTGTGGATTGGATCATCCGCGTGGATGGGCACACGGACGATGTGCCGCTGCGCTCCGGCGCGGATTTTGCAGACAACTGGGAGCTTTCGCAAGCGCGCGCGCTGTCGGTGGTGCGCGATATGATCGAAAGCTACGGTATCCCGCCGCAGCGCTTGTCGGCGAATGGTTTTGGCGAATTCCAACCGGTGAACCCGGCCCAGACCGCCGAAGCCCGCGCCCAAAACCGTCGGATCGAACTGAAGCTGACCGAACGGTAAGCGGGGGCAAATTCCTTGGTGAAGGAATTTGCAAATCTCTTATTTAAGAGATTTGGTCACCGTATGGTGACATGCGCAAAACGATGAGCGATGACTTGCCCGGCACGTGTCAACAGCGCTTCGCCAAGATACTCGCCTTTGGGCCAGCCGTCGGGCGGGGCCTTTTTCCCGAAAGCGCGCAAGAGGCTGACCTGAGGTGATTTTAGCACCGATGTGTTGTGGAAAATCGTTCCCTCTGGCCCATGGGCAGTAAAGGTCAGCACGTCGCCATGCTCTGCGTAGCCCAAGTGGGCCCAAGCCACGAGCGGCTGGTTGGCCGTGCTGGTGTCGATGCGGGCCTTGCCCGCGCGTCGTTCGGCCATACTGGGGACATGTTCGGAAAAGCCAGCGGTGATGATGCCGGTCGCCGTGTAGGCCGGCGGATCAAGCCACAGCGTTTCGCCGCCCGTGCCGCATTGGTCTTGGGCGCTGGGTTGGAAGGGATCAACGAGTGCGCCGTCATGGTATACGGTGATATGGGCATGGGGGTGGTTGGTCTGGCCGGACAGGCCGACGAGGCCCAGCGGGTCGCCGCGCTGGACGGTGTCGCCGGACAGCACGGTCAGCGAGCCTTTTTTCATGTGGCAGTAGAGCACTTGCCAGCCATTCCCATGGTCGATCAACGCCGCGTTGCCACAGGCGGTATCGGGCGTTACGCCACGCATCAGGCGGTCGTCGGGCATTCCGTCGCGGGTGCGTAGGACCGTTCCCGGGGCGACAGACAGCACGTCGACGCCGCTTTTGATTGTGTCAAAGCTTAGCAGGGCGATATCGGTGCCCTTGTGGCCATCGCGGGCGTTGATCCCGCAGGCAAAGTCGCGTTGGCGGCCTTGGGTTGGGTCTTGGTCGACGTAGTCCTCGATAAAGCAGGTCTTTCCGATGGTGCAGTCCACCGGCAGGCCCATACGAAAATCCTCTGCCATGCAGGGCACGGCAGAGGACAGGATCAGCGCTATTGCGCGTAAGATCATCAATCGGCGGTCAGTAGCGGCGGCTTTTTCGTGCCGATGCGCGGGCTTTCCGGGCCTTCGAGCTTCAGCACCAGTTCGCCATCCTTGACCGAGACCTTGGCGACGCCGCCTTTGGTCAGCTTGCCGAACAGAAGTTCCTCTGCCAGCGGCTTCTTGATGTGCTCTTGGATCACGCGGCCCAGGGGGCGCGCGCCCATCTTATCGTCATAGCCCTTGTCCGCGAGCCATTCGGCAGCGGCGCGGGTCAGTTCGATGGTCACGTTGCGGTCCATCAACTGGGCCTCAAGCTGCAACACGAACTTTTCGACGACCGAGAGAATGACCTCTTTGGGCAGCGGCGCGAAGGAGATCACAGCATCCAGGCGGTTGCGGAATTCCGGCGTGAACGTGCGTTCGATCGCGGCGGTATCCTCGCCCTCGCGGCGGTCGCGGCCAAAGCCGATGGCCGATTTGGCCTGTTCGGCGGCGCCCGCGTTGGAGGTCATGATCAGGATCACGTTGCGGAAATCCACCGTGCGGCCGTTATGATCGGTCAGTGTGCCGTGGTCCATCACCTGCAACAGGATGTTGTAGACGTCCGGGTGGGCTTTTTCGATCTCGTCGAGCAGCAGCACGCAGTGCGGGTGCTGGTCCACGCCGTCGGTCAGCTGACCGCCCTGGTCAAAGCCCACATAGCCCGGAGGCGCACCGATCAGGCGCGAGACCGCATGCTTTTCCATGTACTCGGACATGTCAAAGCGCAGCAGTTCGACGCCCAGCGTGCTGGCAAGCTGCTTGGCCACTTCGGTTTTACCCACACCGGTCGGACCGGCGAAGAGGTAGTTGCCGATGGGCTTTTCAGGCTCGCGCAGACCGGCCCGGGCCAGCTTGATCGCCGAGGACAGCGCGGTGATCGCATTGTCCTGACCAAAGACCACGCGCTTGAGAGTCTTTTCCAGATCCTTGAGCACTTCGGCATCGTCCTTAGAGACGTTTTTCGGCGGGATGCGGGCGATTTTCGCTACGACGGCCTCGATCTCCTTGGTGCCGATGGACTTGCGACGCTTGGAAGCGGCCACAAGATGCTGCGCCGCGCCAGCCTCGTCGATGACGTCGATGGCTTTGTCGGGCAGCTTGCGATCGTTGATGTAGCGCGCGGACAGCTCCACGGCGGTCTTGATCGCATCGCCGGTGTATTTGACGCTGTGATGCTCTTCGAAGTAGGGCTTGAGACCCTTGAGGATCTTGACGGTATCCTCGACCGACGGCTCATTGACGTCGATTTTCTGGAACCGGCGAGACAGGGCGCGGTCCTTTTCAAAGTGCTGGCGGAACTCTTTGTAGGTGGTCGAGCCCATGGTGCGCAGCTTGCCGCCCTGCAAGGCAGGTTTCAGCAGGTTGGACGCATCCATCGCGCCGCCAGAGGTCGCACCGGCGCCGATCACGGTGTGGATTTCGTCAATGAAAAGAACAGCATCGGGGTGCTCTTCAAGTTCGGTGACAACCGCCTTGAGGCGCTCTTCGAAGTCGCCGCGATAGCGGGTGCCCGCCAGCAACGCGCCCATGTCGAGCGAGTAAATCGTGGTCTCGGACAGCACTTCGGGGACTTCGCCCGCGACGATCTTGCGAGCGAGACCCTCGGCGATGGCGGTCTTGCCCACGCCGGGATCGCCCACCAACAGCGGGTTGTTCTTGCGGCGGCGGCACAGCACCTGAATGCAGCGCTCGACCTCGTGATCGCGGCCAATCAGCGGGTCAATGTCGCCCTCGTTCGCCTTGACGTTCAGGTCAACGCAATACTTGGCCAGCGCGGATTCCTTATCGGGACCAGCGGGGGCGGCGGTGTCAGACGCGCTCGCCTCTTCTTCGGCGTCGGTTGCGCCCTGAACCGGGCGCGGCTCGCCATAGGCGGGGTTTTTGGCCACGCCATGCGCGATAAAGTTCACCGCGTCATAGCGCGTCATGTCCTGCTCTTGCAGGAAATAGGCCGCGTTCGACTCGCGTTCGGCAAAGATCGCCACCAGCACGTTCGCGCCGGTCACTTCGGTGCGGCCAGAGGACTGCACATGGATCGCCGCGCGCTGGATCACGCGTTGGAAGGCCGCCGTGGGGACCGCTTCGGACCCTTCGATGTCGGTGACGAGGTTGGACAGGTCTTCGTCGATGAACTCGACCAGAGTGGTGCGCAGTTCCTCGGTGTCGACCGAACATGCCTTCATCACACGGGTGGCGTCCGGTTCGTCGATCAACGCCAAAAGCAGATGTTCAAGCGTTGCAAATTCGTGGCTGCGCGAATTGGCAAGCGCCAGCGCTGCGTGGATGGCCTGTTCAAGTGTGTTCGAGAATGAAGGCACGGGCGTGCTCCTCTTGTCTGCGCCGGGGTTGCCCCCAGCATTGCCTCTTAGTGTTAAAGTTTGGTCGATTAATTCCAACCTTCAAGTTTTTTCTGCGGCCTTTCTGTTCACGATCGGGGCAAACCCGGGTTTTGCTATGGGTTTGGTCAGAACCGATCCTTGCGCGCCCGGATTTCTGCAAACACGTCTGCATCGGCCGCGTCCGCCATCCCGAGGGACGCTTTGACGCTGGGCTCACTGGCACGCAGGAAAGGGTTGGTGGCCAGTTCGAGAGAGAGCGGCACCTGTGCCGTTGGCTCATCGCTCGCGCGGGCGGTTTCGATGTCGGTAACACGAGATTTAAGCGCATCATTGCCCGGTTCAATAGTGAGCGCAAACTTTGCGTTCGACGTGGTATATTCGTGGCCGGAATAGACCATTGTTTCCGGGGGCAGGGCGGCGAGTTTCGACAGGCTGTCCCACATCATCGCTGGGGTGCCTTCGAACAGGCGGCCACAGCCGCAGGCCATGAGGCTGTCAGCGGTAAAGAGCGCGCCCGCCTTGGGGTAGTAATAGGCCACGTGGCCCAGCGTGTGGCCGGGAACGCTGATGACCTGCATCTCGCCGTCGCCGCTGCCGCCGGTCATGCCATCGGGCAGGGCGAAATCCAGCGGGGGCAGCTTGGCCTCTTCGGCCTTGGGGCCCATGACCTTACAGCCGTATTTTTCGCGCAGCTCGGCGACGCCGCCCACGTGGTCGTGGTGGTGGTGGGTGATCATGATCACGTCCAGCCCCCAGCCGCGCGCGTCCAATGCGGCGATGATCGGGGCCGCTTCGGGGGCGTCGATCAGGGCCACGCCGTCGGGGCCGTTCACCAGATAGGCGTAGTTGTCGGACAGGCAGGGGATGGTGACGATATCCAAAGGCATGGTCTTTCCTCGCGCGGTTTGCCAAGTTAGCACCAGCGTGACGCATATCGCAGGGGGCTGCAATGCACCTAGACGTCAAGGATCTGAGAGATTTCTATTATCGCAGCGCGTTAGGCCGCGCCGCGCAAAAGATCATTCGCGCCCAGATGTTGGCGTTCTGGCCAGAGGCGCAGGGGCTGACGGTGGCGGGCTACGGCTTTGCGGTGCCGCTGCTGCGGCCTTATCTGCCCGACGCGCGGCGGGTGATCGGGATGATGCCCGCGCCGCAGGGGGTGATGCCCTGGCCCGCGTCGATGCCAAATGTCTCGGTCCTGTGCGAAGAGGCGCTGTGGCCTTTGGAAACGGGGCATGTGGACCGCCTGGTCTTGATGCACGGGCTGGAGACGACAGAGCGGCCTTCGGATGTGCTGGATGAGGCGTACCGCGTGCTGGGGCCGGGGGGGCAGGTGATGTTCATCCTGCCCAACCGCTCGGGGCTGTGGGCGCGGTCGGATCGCACGCCGTTCGGCTTTGGGCGGCCCTATTCCCTCAGCCAGCTCGAAGATCAGCTGAAGCGGCATGACTTCGTCGTCGAGGATTATGTCTCGGTGCTGTATCAGCCGCCGTCCTCGCGGCGGTTCTGGATGAAAACCGGCCCCATCTGGGAGCGTATCGGGCGCGCCATTCCCGCTGTCGCTGCCGGGGGCGTGATGATGGTGCTGGCGTCCAAACGCCACCCGCCGCAGAGACGCGGCCTGGGCGAGGCGGCGCGGGTGCTGAACCCGCTCGATGTGCTGGCGCCCAAGCCGGGCAAGGTGGCCGGGGCGAACCTGACGCGCGAGGCGTGAGGCTGGGTCGAATCGTGACCGGCTGGTCGGCCTTGTGATCACAGGCAAAGCGCTTGAAGCATCGGTTAATCACGTCCTGTCTCGCGCGTTGGCGTGGCCGATCCGCCGCAGCATTTGCCGGAATCGCGGCAAAATGGTCGAAAAAAGCGACGTCAAAAGGGGCTTTAGTGACGCAGGTTCAGGCAGTAATCCCCTAAGCACTTGTTTTCCTTAGGTTTGGCGCAAACGTTAAACTTTCCTTAGCATGTTGCGGCAAAGGCAGGGCTCTGCTACATCCGCCGCGATTTATGTGCCTTGAGGCAAATCAAGGCCGGCAACGCCCTCGATTGCCATCCACTTCGGATGCGCGATACGGGGGCATACTATCGGAAGGGTGGACGTGTCTGAATCAGCATCTGTTTCCTCCGGCATCGCCGAGCGCTATGCCACCGCCGTCTTCGAGATCGCAAAGGAGGGCAATGACCTCTCCAAGCTCGAAGCGAATCTCGACGACCTGTCTGCTGCGCTGAAAGACAGCGCAGACCTGCGCGATCTGTTGACCAACCCGGTCTACACGCGTGACCAGCAGGGCGCCGCGATCACGGCCATCGCCAACAAGATGGGTGTCATCCCCGCAGTTGCGAACGTTCTGGCGCTGATGGCGTCCAAGCGTCGCCTGTTCGTGGTGCCGCACATGGTGACCCGCCTGCGCGAGATGATCGCCGCAGAAAAAGGCGAAGTCACCGCCGACGTCGTGTCCGCCACCGCGCTGACCGACGCCCAGCAGAAATCGCTGGCCGACACCCTCAAGGCCAAGATTGGCCAGGATGTTAAGATCAATGCGACCGTTGATGAAACGCTCATCGGTGGTCTTGTCGTCAAAGTTGGCTCGAAGATGATCGATACCTCGGTCCGCTCCAAGCTCAACTCCCTCCAGAATGCAATGAAAGAGGTCGGATAAATGGGTATCCAAGCTGCAGAGATTTCTGCAATCCTGAAGGACCAGATCAAAAACTTCGGGCAGGAAGCCGAAGTTGCCGAGGTCGGTCGCGTGCTTTCCGTCGGTGACGGTATCGCCCGTGTGCACGGCCTCGACAACATTCAGGCTGGTGAAATGGTCGAGTTCCCGGGTGGGATCATGGGCATGGCGCTGAACCTCGAAACCGACAACGTCGGTATCGTGATCTTCGGCTCTGACCGTGACATCAAAGAAGGTGACACCGTCAAGCGCACCAACTCGATCGTGGACGTTCCCGCCGGCGACGCCCTGCTGGGCCGCGTTGTGGACGGTCTGGGCAACCCGCTGGACGGCAAGGGCGCCATCGAGGCATCCGAGCGCCGCGTGGCAGACGTCAAGGCACCGGGCATCATCCCGCGTAAATCGGTGCACGAGCCGATGGCAACCGGCCTCAAGGCTGTTGACGCGATGATCCCGATTGGCCGTGGCCAGCGTGAACTTATCATTGGCGACCGTCAGACCGGTAAGACCGCTGTGGCTCTGGACGCGATCCTGAACCAGAAGTCCTACAACGACGCCGCCGCTTCGGACAACGAAAAGCTGTACTGCATCTACGTTGCAGTTGGCCAAAAGCGTTCGACCGTTGCTCAGCTGGTGAAAAAGCTCGAAGAAACCGGCGCGATCGAATACTCGATCGTCGTGGCCGCAACCGCGTCCGACCCGGCACCGATGCAGTTCCTGGCCCCCTACGCCGCGACCGCAATGGCCGAGTACTTCCGCGACAACGGCAAGCACGCGCTGATCATCTATGATGACCTGTCCAAGCAGGCCGTGTCCTACCGTCAGATGTCCCTGCTGCTGCGCCGCCCGCCGGGCCGTGAAGCGTACCCGGGTGACGTTTTCTACCTCCACTCGCGCCTGCTGGAACGTTCGGCAAAGCTGAACGAAGACAACGGCTCGGGCTCGCTGACCGCTCTGCCGATCATCGAAACCCAGGGCGGCGACGTTTCGGCGTTTATTCCGACCAACGTGATCTCGATCACCGACGGCCAGATCTTCCTCGAAACCGAACTGTTCTACCAGGGCATCCGCCCCGCCGTGAACACCGGTCTGTCGGTTTCGCGCGTTGGCTCCTCGGCTCAGACCGACGCCATGTCGTCTGTTGCTGGCCCGGTTAAGCTGTCGCTGGCTCAGTACCGCGAAATGGCGGCCTTTGCCCAGTTCGGCTCCGACCTCGACGCCGCGACCCAGCAGCTGCTGAACCGTGGTGCGCGTCTGACCGAGCTGATGAAGCAGCCGCAGTACTCGCCGCTGACCAACGCAGAAATCGTCTGCGTCATCTTCGCCGGCACCAACGGCTACCTCGACAAGGTCGCGGTCTCCGACGTTGGTCGCTGGGAGCAGGGTCTGCTCAACTTCCTGCGCGGCAAGAAAGCCGACTTCCTGGCTTGGATCGAAGCTGAAGATCCCAAGTTCAAGAAGGGCGAGCCCGTGGACAAGATGAAAGCGGTTCTCGACGAATACGCCGCCGACTTCTCGTAAGGGGATCATCTGATGCCCAGCTTGAAGGACCTTAAAACAAGGATCGAGTCGGTCAAGTCGACCCGCAAGATCACCAAGGCCATGCAGATGGTCGCGGCAGCAAAACTGCGCCGCGCCCAGGAAGCGGCCGAGGCGTCCCGCCCCTACGCGGAACGCTTCAACGGTGTGATGGCGTCGCTGGCGGCTTCGGTCGGTGACAGTGAAAGCGCGCCCCGGCTTTTGGCCGGGACGGGCAAGGATGACGTGCATCTGCTGGTCGTGATGACCGCAGAACGCGGTCTGTGCGGCGGCTTCAACACGAACATCGTGAAGCTGGCCAAAGCTCGGGTTGCCGAGCTGCGCGCGGCTGGCAAGACGGTCAAGATCCTGACCGTCGGCAAGAAAGGCCGTGAGCAGCTGAAGCGTGACTTTGCCGACCTGTTCGTCGGTCACGTGGACCTGAGCGAGGTCAAGCGTTTGGGCTATGCCAACGCGCAGGACATCGCACGCGATATCCTGGGTCGGTTCGATAACGATGAGTTCGACGTGGCGACGATCTTCTTTGCCAAGTTCAACTCGGTCATCAGCCAGGTACCCACCGCAACGCAGATCATCCCGGCATCTTATGAGGCCGCGGAAGAGCAGGACGGTGCATCGACGCTCTATGACTATGAGCCCGATGAAGAAGCCATCCTTGCCGACCTTCTGCCGCGCGGCGTGGCCACGCAGATCTTCTCGGCGCTGCTCGAGAACGGTGCATCCGAACAGGGCGCCCGTATGTCGGCCATGGATAACGCAACGCGGAACGCAGGTGATATGATTGATCAGCTCACCATCGAGTTCAACCGCTCGCGTCAGGCCGTCATCACGAACGAACTGATCGAAATTATTTCGGGCGCCGAGGCGCTCTAAGAAACCCGGAGACGAAACATGGCAAACGCACAAGGCAAGATCACCCAGGTGATTGGCGCCGTGGTCGACGTGCAGTTCGAAGACCACCTGCCTGAAATCCTCAACGCGCTGAACACCGAGAACAACGGCAAGAAGCTGGTTCTCGAAGTGGCTCAGCACCTCGGCGAAAACACCGTCCGTACCATCGCAATGGACGCGACCGAAGGTCTGGTTCGCGGCCAAAAGGTCGAAGACACCGGCGCACCGATCTCGGTTCCGGTCGGCAACGCAACGCTGGGCCGCATCCTGAACGTCATCGGCGAGCCGGTGGATGAAGGTGCGCCGCTCAACGCTGACGAATACCGCCCGATCCACGCCGAAGCACCGGCGTTCCAGGAACAGTCCACCGAATCCGAAATCCTCGTGACGGGCATCAAGGTCATCGACCTGCTGGCACCGTACTCCAAGGGGGGTAAGATTGGTCTGTTCGGCGGCGCCGGCGTGGGCAAGACCGTTCTGATCATGGAACTGATCAACAACATCGCAAAAGTGCACTCGGGTTTCTCGGTGTTCGCAGGTGTTGGTGAACGGACCCGTGAAGGCAACGACCTGTACCACGAGATGATCGAATCCAACGTTATCAAGCCCGATAACCTCGAAGAGTCGCAGGTGGCCCTGGTTTACGGCCAGATGAACGAGCCTCCGGGTGCGCGTGCACGTGTTGCTCTGACCGGCCTGACGCTGGCAGAACAGTTCCGTGACCAGTCCGGTACCGACGTTCTGTTCTTCGTGGACAACATCTTCCGCTTTACGCAGGCAGGGTCCGAGGTGTCCGCACTTCTGGGTCGTATCCCGTCGGCCGTGGGTTACCAGCCGACGCTGGCCACCGACATGGGCGCGATGCAGGAACGCATCACCTCGACCAAGAACGGCTCGATCACCTCGATCCAGGCTGTGTACGTTCCCGCGGACGACCTTACCGACCCCGCACCGGCAACGACCTTTGCGCACCTTGACGCAACCACGGTTCTGAACCGCGCGATCTCCGAACTGGGCATCTACCCGGCTGTGGACCCGCTCGACTCGAACTCGCGTCTGATGGACCCGCAGATCGTCGGTGAAGAGCACTACCAGGTGGCACGTGACGTTCAGGGTATCCTGCAGCGCTACAAGTCGCTTCAGGACATCATCGCCATCCTCGGGATGGACGAACTGTCCGAAGAGGACAAGCTGACCGTGGCACGTGCCCGTAAGATCCAGCGCTTCCTGTCGCAGCCGTTCGACGTGGCAAAGGTCTTTACCGGTTCTGACGGTGTTCAGGTTCCGCTGGAAGACACCATCAAGTCGTTCAAGGCCGTTGTGGCTGGCGAATACGACCACCTGCCCGAAGGCGCCTTCTACATGGTTGGCGGCATCGACGAGGTGCTCGCAAAGGCCGAGAAGATGGCCGCAGAGGCTGCCTAATCCAACCCTGTCGGGGGGCCAGTTCCGGCCCCCTGATCTGAAAGGAGTTTCACATGGCAGACATGATGCAATTCGATCTGGTCTCGCCCGAGCGCAAGCTGCTCTCGGCGCAGGTCAAATCGGTCCAGATTCCCGCGACGCTTGGTGACATGACCGCCATGCCGAACCACGCGCCGACCATCACCACGCTGCGCCCCGGCGTCCTGACCGTCGAAACCGACGCAGGCACCGAAAAGTTCATCGTGACCGGCGGTTTCGCTGAAATCGGCGAAGGCGTGTCCGTGCTGGCGGAAAAGGCTCTGCCGAGCGCGGATGTGGATCAGGCGACCTACGAGGCGCTGGTGAAAGAGGCTCAGGACTTCTACCACCAGACCAAAGAGACCGCCACGAACGATCCCGGCCTTGTCGACGACGCAGCCAAGCTGCTGCAAGACATGGTCGCCGTTGGCACCCATATCGGTCTGGACCCGATGCAGCCGTCGCTCTGACGCCTGTTTCCTGACCAACCGAAATTGGCCCCGCCCGGTTTTCCGGCGCGGGGCTTTTCTTTTACGTGTCTTGTGGCGCGCGATGCCCTACATGGCACTCGCGAACAGGAGAAACTCATGGACTTTACGCTGAACTGGGCGAGCATTCTGCGCGAGCTGATCACGCTGACCGTGGTCATCGACCCGATTGGCTCGCTGCCGGTGTTCTACTTTGCCACCGCCGCCGTGCCCGCCGCGCTGCACTGGCGCTTTGCCCTGCGGGCGGTGCTGGTGGCCTGGGTGGTCTTGATGTTCTTCCTCGTGGCGGGGCAGCTGCTGCTCGAAGGGCTGGGCCTGCGGTTCGGCTCGTTCCAGATTGCGGGCGGGGTGATCCTGTTCCTCTTCGCGCTGACGATGATCTTTGGCGACAGCAAGCCCGAGCAGGAAATCGAGAGCGCCGAGCGCGATCACCTGTCCGGTGCGGTCTTTCCCTTGGCGATGCCGTCGATTGCCTCGCCCGGGGCGATGCTGGCGATTGTGGTGCTGACCGACAACCACCGCCACTCGATCCCGGAACAGGTGGTCACTGCGGGGCTGCTGACGGTGGTTTTGCTGGTGACGCTGGTTTTGCTGCTGCTGGCGGGCAAGCTGAAACGGGTGTTGGGCAGCACCGGGGCAGGGGTCATCAGTCGTGTCATGGGGATCATTCTGGCCACCGTCGCCGTCGACGCTGTGCTGGGCGGGCTGGACGCGGTTGGGGCGCTTAGCCTGTCTGCCACGCAGTAGATTTGCCCGCGAAAATGCGGACAAAGCCGTCTTTCGCTTCAAATTCCCGCCGCAATGCGGGATTATGCAGGCGCGCAGAGCACAGAGGCCGAGCATGAAGAAATACGTGGGTTCGCTGATCGGGATTGATCAGGGCAATGACGAGGTGTTTTCCGACTTCGCGTCGGGGGGCGATATGTGGACGGGCCACGGCTCGCGCGAGCGCCGCAAGAAGATCAAGTTCTCGGAGCCCTTTCGCTCTATCCCCTCTGTGCAGGTGGCGCTGTCGCTGTGGGACATGGACCAAGGCGCGAACGTCCGCGCCGACATTACCGCCGACAAGATCACCCTGACCGGCTTTGAGCTGGTGTTTCGCACATGGTCAGACACCCGCGTCGCCCGCGTTCGGATGAACTGGATGGCGATTGGCGAGGTCGCGTCCGAAGACGACTGGGATCTTTACTGACCTTCAGAGCCTTGGCTCAGCCCACGAAAAAGGCCCTTTCCCCGATGCGCACCCGATGCGCACATGGGACAAGGGCCTTTCTTTTGCTTGCCGCAGGGGCAGGGGCCTTTACAGGATGCCTTCGTAGATCGGACCCAGCGAGTCGGTCTCGAACAAGGACGACACCGAGGTGCCGTTCCAGATGTTCAGGATGGATTGGGCAAACATCGGCGCGGTCGGCAGGATGCGGATGTTCGGCGCGCCTTTGACCGCTTCGGTCGGCTGGATCGAATCGGTCAGCACCAGCGTTTTGAGCACCGAGTTGGTCACGCGGCCCACCGCCGGCCCGGACATGACGCCGTGCGAGATATAGGCGTGCGCTTCGGTTGCGCCGTGGTCCAGCAGCACTTCGGCGGCCTTGCAGAGCGTGCCCGCGGTGTCGCACATGTCGTCGACGATGATGCAGCGCTTGCCGGTCACGTCCCCGATCACGGTCATCTCGGCCACTTCACCGGGCTTTTCGCGGCGCTTGTCGACGATGGCGAGCGGGGCGTTGATCCGCTTGGCCAGCTCGCGCGCACGGGCCACGCCGCCCACGTCGGGCGAGATCACCATGACGTCGGACAGATCGTCGAACTGGTTCTTGATATCCAGCGCAAAGATCGGCGAGGCGTAAAGGTTGTCCACCGGAATGTCGAAAAAGCCCTGAATCTGCGCGGCGTGCAGGTCCATGGTCAGGATGCGCTCGATCCCGGCGGTGACCATCATGTTGGCGACCAGCTTGGCGCTGATGGGGGTGCGGGCCTTGGTGCGGCGGTCCTGACGGGCATAGCCGAAATAGGGGATCACGGCGGTGATGCGGGCAGCGGACGACCGGCGCAGCGCGTCGGCGATGATCAGCAGCTCCATCAGGTTGTCGTTCGCCGGGTTCGAGGTCGGCTGAATGACGAACATGTCCTCGCCGCGCACGTTCTCGAAGACTTCGACAAAGATTTCGCTATCGTTAAAGCGCTCGACGCGCGCATCCACAAGGCCAACGCTTTTGCCGCGGTACAGCGACATACGGCGGCCGATGGCTTCGGCCAGCGGTTTGTTGGCATTGCCGGCGATCAGTTTGGGTTCGACGAGAGTGGGCATCAGGGCAGCTCCGGGAGGTGACGGATTCGTGACATTGCGGCTCGCTTAGCATGGCCTTAACGTCCGTCCAAGCTTTGCCACCCAAACGCGACAAATCGCGGCCAACCGTCCTTTATCGGGCGCAGGTCCGCCCGAGGAAGGAACGCCCATGGCCCATATCGACTATTTCTTTGCGACGCTGTCCCCCTACACCTATTTCGCGGGCACCCGGCTAGAGGAAATCGCCGCCAAACATGGCGCGACAATCGCGTACAAGCCCTTGGACATCCTCGCGCTTTTTGCCCGCACCGGGGGCACCCCGCCGGGGGAACGCCATCCCAACCGCATCGCCTATCGCGCGCAGGAATTGCAGCGGATCGCGAAAAAGACCGGCCTGCCGTTCAACCTCAAACCCGCCCATTGGCCGACCAATATGGCGCCTTCTGCCTATGCCGTGATCGCTGCGCAAAAAGAGGGGGGCGGCGATCTGGGCAAGCTGGTTCATGCGATTCTGCGGTCCTGCTGGGCGGATGAAAAGGATGTCGCAGACGATGCAGTGATCGGCGATTGCCTCGAAGAAGCGGGCTTTGACCGCGGCTTGTCCTTTACCGGGTTGCTGGTCGGGGCAGAGACCTATCCGGCCAACCTGGAGGAAGCGATCGACAAGGGCGCATTTGGTGCGCCGACCTACGTGGTGGACGATGGTGCGACATTCTGGGGCCAGGACCGCCTTGACGACTTGGACGCGCATCTGGCAGGCACTCTCTGATACCGGAGGGGGATGTTATGGCCGATTTGAATGTTATCACGCTGGGCGAGGGGGACGCGCCCGCGCTGGCGTTGCACTGTGGTTTGGGCCGCGCGGGCATGTGGAAGGGTGTGGCCAAGCATCTGCCGGGCCTGACGCTGACCGCGCCCGATCTGCCCGGCCATGGTCGCAGCGCGCCGTTCCCTGCGGGTGTTGACGTGCATGACGCGGCCACCGATGCCGTCCGGCCCCTGTTTGATCGCCCCATGCACCTGATCGGCCACAGCTTTGGCGCGACGGTTGCCCTGCGTCTGGCCCTGGCCGCGCCAAGCCGGGTCTTGTCCATGACCTTGGTCGAGCCGGTGTTCTTTGCCGCCGCCAAGGGGGCCGACGAATACGCCCCGCACCGCGCCGCCGAAGAAGCCTTTTTCGAGGTGTATCAAACCGGCGATATGATGGCCGCCGCCGAGGCGTTCAACGCGCTCTGGGGTGGCGGGATGCCGTGGGACGGGTTCGAGCCTGCCGCGCAACAGGCCATGGCCGGCGGAATGCCCTTTGTCGCCGCCACGGAACCCAGCCTTTGGGAGGATAGCCACGACATGCTGCGCGCGGGCGGGCTAGAGGCGCTGAGCTGCCCCGTGACCCTGCTGCGCGGCGCGCGGAGCGTTCCGATCATCACCGACGTGCATCGCGGCCTGATGGCGCGCTTGCCGAATGCGCGCGAAGTGGTCGTGGACAAGGCCGGTCACATGGTGACCCTGACCCACGCCGATCAGCTGGCGCAGGCGATTGCCGAGACGGTGGCCTTGGCGGACAGCATCCCGGCGTAAAACAAAAAGGCGCGTCCGGGTGGGCGCGCCTTGGTTTTATTTCTTGGCCCCGATCTTGGGCTCTGTTCCGGCCTTGAGCCGCGCAAGGTTCGCCCGGTGCCGCCAGTAGATCAGCAGCGTCAGGATGGTGCCGACGATGATCAGATCGGTGCGCGCCATAAAGAACATCCACACGGTGGACGCCATCGCCGCCGTCAGCGCCCCCACGGACGAAATCCGCGAGACGAGCGCCGCAAATAGCCACGTGGCGCAGCACAGCAAGCCCACCGGCCAGCTCAGCGCAAGGATCACGCCAAGGAAGGTCGCAACCCCCTTGCCGCCTTGGAATTTCAGCCACACCGGGTAGCAATGCCCGATAAAGGCCGCGAGGCCAGCGATCTGCATCGCGCCGCCATCGCCGGACATGGCCTGCGCCAGCAGCACGGCCACCGCGCCTTTGACCCCGTCCAGCAGCAGGGTCGCGGCCGCAGCGCCCTTGTTCCCGGTGCGCAGCACGTTGGTCGCGCCGATGTTGCCGGACCCGATCTGGCGCAAATCGCCAAGGTTCATCATCCGCGTGATCAGGATGCCAAAGGGGATCGACCCCAAGAGATAGCCAATAACGGCCCAGAGGATCGCAAGGGTGGGGGCGGTGTCGAGCATGGTCTCTCCTTACGCCTCAAAGACGCGCGTGCCCGCGACCCAGGTGCCCAGCACCTTGCCTTGCAGACGTGCGCCGTCAAAGGGCGTGTTCTTGGATTTCGAGCGCAGTTTAAAGCGGTCAAGGACGATGGGCTTGTCCGCGTCGAACAGCACCAGATCGGCGGGCGCACCGGCGGTCAGGCGGCCGCAGTCCAGACCCAGACGCTTGGCCGGGTTCAGCGACAGGGCGCGGAACAAGGTGGGCAGGTCCAGCTCGCCGGAATGGTAGAGCCGCAGCAAGACCGGCAACATGGTTTCCAGACCGACCGCGCCGCTTGCGGCCTCTTCAAACGGCAGACGTTTGGATTCCTCATCCTGCGGGGTGTGAAAGCTGCCAATGATGTCGATCAGGCCCGTGCGCACGGCGTTGACGATTTCCTGACGGTCTTCCTCGGACCGCAGCGGGGGCTTGACCTTGAAGAAGGTGCGATAGTCCGCCACGTCCAGCTCGTTCAGCGTCAGGTGGTGCATCGAGGTGCCTGCGGTCACGTCAAAGCCGTTCTTCTTGGCGCGTTCCAGCGCGGGCAGGGCGCGGGCGGCGGTGATCTGGTCGGCGTGATAGCGCACGCCCGTCATTTCGATCAGCGCGATGTCGCGGTCCAGCCCCATACGCTCGGCCATGGGCGAGACGGCGGGCAGACCGCGCAAGGACGCGAACTTGCCACTGGTGGCGGCTGCACCCTTGGACAGACCGGAGTCTTGGGGGTGGCCAATGACCAGCGCGCCAAGGCTGCGGGCGTAGGTCATGGCGCGGGACAGGACCTTGTTGTCGGTGCAGACATGGTCGCAATCGGTAAAGGCGACGGCCCCGGCATCCATCAAAAAGCCGATCTCGGTCATCTCGCGGCCCGCGCGGCCCTTGGTCAGGGCGGCCATGTGCAGCACCTTGACGGGGGCGTCCTCGGCGGCGCGGCGGCGGATAAAGTCCAGCCCCTCGGGCGTGTCGATGCACTGCTGCGTGTCGGGGCGGGTCACCATCGTCGTGACGCCCCCGGCAGCGGCGGCGCGGCCCGCGGTGGCGTAGCTTTCCTTGTGACGCTCGCCCGGCTCACCGACCTTGACGCCGATGTCGACGATCCCCGGCGCAAGGCAGCGCCCGCCGCAGTCGATGACCTCAGTGCCGTCGGGCAGGGCGTCGCCCTCGGCGTAGACGGCCTTGATGGTCCCGCCAGAGATCAGCAGCGCCCCGGGCGCGTCGGTGCCTGCTGCGGGGTCGATCAGGCGGGCGTTGGCAAGAAGCGTATCGGTCATGGGGCGGATCCAGCAGAGGCGCGGGCCGCGTCGATCTGGGCGATCACGGCCTGCGGGTCGGGTTGAAACTTGATGAGATGCTTGTCACCGGCGCGGGTGATGAGCTGCACGGCAGAGCCGATGGCGCGGGCTTTTTCGATCTGGTCCAAGGGGACGACGCGCCCGGCAGGCCCGTGTAGCGCGTCCCCTTCGCGGGTCCATGTGTGGGCGAGTTCCTCGTCCATCAGGTACCAGCCCCGGACCACAACGGCGGCCAAACCGCCAATGGCCCCGGTCCAGATATGCGGGTTGCCCGCGATCCACAGGATCAGCATCCCGGCGGCCATGGCGAGGGCGGCCATGGTGGCGTGGGTGCGCAGGTAGGTGGCCTTGTCGGCGGTAAAGGTCATGCCGCGCCCCGCTTGATCTGGCGCATGAGGCCATAGACCTTGCGCGGCTCGGCCAGCCGTTCAAAGCCGACGCGGCGGGTCTGGCTGCCGTGCTTGGTGTCCACGTAGGACTTGGCGAACCAGACGTGGCCGGGCTGGCTGTCGTCGAGTTCAAGCACGGACCCCTGGTCGATAGGCCAGCTTTTCAGGCGGCGGCCCATGAGCGGCACAGAGGTGGCGATAAAGGCGCGTTGGGTGGACAGCGAATAGACAGAGCGTTGCCGCAGTACATGCGCCCAGATCAGCGAAAGACCGGCGTTCCAAGCCCCAGCAAACAGGAAGATCAGGCCAAAGTAGGGGAACAGCGCAAACGGCCCGTTCTGGTCAATGCCAGCGGTGATCCAGGACGCCATGGCCATCCACAGCAGCGCAAACCCCATCATCCCCGCGCCGAACAGCATCTGTATGGGGCGAAAGGGGCGCAGGGAAAAGCCACGCTCGGGGCGGCCTTGCCACAGGATGCGCTCACCGGGATCGAGCAGGTCGTCCCAGCCGATGGCCTCGCCGTAATATGCGCCGTCCGCGTCGCTCATCGCAGCATGGCCGCCAGCGCGAGCAGGACAACGATGCCAACGCCGAGGGCGATCAGCTTGAGCATGGCGGAACTGCCGCGGCCCGCAGGCGCGCTGCCGCCCGAGAGCATCCCTTTGGCCGAAGCGGATTTCAGCGGCGCGCCTTTTGCGGCGGGCTTGACCTCGGCGTAGGTGCCGATGTGGGTGATCGGCGTCTGGATGGTCAGCGTCTGCGAAGTGCCGTCAAAGGCTTGGGCAGGCAGGGCGATCACATGGCCGCGCAGGCTGTCGATGCGGGGCTTGTCGTCCTTGAGGGCGGCGGCGGTGACGCCGTGCGCTTGTTGCAGGTAGGACGACAGCGTCATCCCGCCCAGATCGTCGATGTCGATCACGTCCACAAAGGCATTGCGCAGCTTGGTCGCGCCGAGACCGTATTTCAAAGGCCACTCGCCGGTGCCCGCCTGCACGGTGAAGCGTTCAATCGCCTGCGGGGGCAGGTCGATGTGGAACAGGCGCAGCGTGGTCGTGTCCGACCCGTTGATCTGGATCTGAGTCATCGGAAAAGCTCCTGCAAGGGATGCCGGGCGGAACCAAATTTCTTTGAAGAAATTTGCAAGAATTTTCGAAAATTCTTGGGGCGCGCGGGGGGAGGGGTCATGCCATGATCTCTTGCGGACGTGCGCGCAGGTTGCGGGCCAGCAGGTCCATCGCGGCCATACGCACCGCCACGCCCATTTCCACCTGGTCCTGGATGACGCTGCGGTTGATGTCGTCGGCGATGGTGCCGTCGATTTCGACGCCGCGGTTCATTGGGCCGGGGTGCATGACGATGGCGTCGTCCTTGGCGTAGGACAGCTTTTGCGCGTCCAGGCCGTAGCGGTGGTAATACTCGCGCTCGGAGGGGATGAACCCGCCGTCCATCCGTTCCTTTTGCAGGCGCAGCATCATCACGACGTCCACGTCTTTCAGGCCTTCTTCCATGTTGTCATAGACCTCGACCCCAAAGGCGTCGATCTGCGACGGCATCAGCGTCGACGGCCCCACCAGACGGATGCGGTTTTCCATCTTGTGCAGCAGCAGGATGTTGCTGCGCGCCACGCGGCTATGCGCAATATCCCCGCAAATCGCGATGTTCAGGCGATGCAACCGGCCCTTGGCGCGGCGGATCGTCAGTGCGTCCAGCAGCGCTTGGGTCGGGTGTTCGTGCCGCCCGTCTCCGGCGTTCAGCACCGCGCAGTTGACCTTTTGCGCCAGCAGGTCCACCGCGCCGGAATGCGGGTGGCGCACCACCAGCAGGTCGGGGTGCATGGCGTTCAGCGTCATCGCCGTGTCGATCAGCGTCTCGCCCTTTTTGATGCTGGACGCCTGCATCGCCATGTTCATCACATCCGCGCCCAGCCGTTTGCCCGCCAGCTCAAAGGACGCCTGCGTGCGGGTCGAGTTCTCAAAGAACATGTTGATCTGCGTCAGCCCCGCCAGCGCGTTGGCGTGCTTTTCCCGGCGGCGTCCCAGCGCGACGTAATCGTCGGACAAATCAAGGATCGTGGTGATCTCGTCGGGGCGCAGGGGTTCGATCCCCAGTAGGTGGCGGTGGTCGAAACGCATCTGATCCTCTTGGCTGCCGTGCTGCCTTCTTAGGCAAGGGCGTGCTTTTGGGCAAGAGTTGCGGGCGCGTCCTGCCGAGCCGGGGGCGCGCTTTTTGCCGCTGATCGCCGCGCGCTGCATTGTACGGATTTTCTTTACCCCGTCGGGCGGCGTATGGTGCGCCTATGGAATCGGCATTGGATTGGCACACGGCGCGCGCCCTGCTGGAATGGCAGATGGAAATGGGGGTGGACGAGGCGATCTCGGACCGCCCGGTGGACCGCTATGCGGTGGAACAAGCCGCCAAAGAGGCCGCCGAGGCCAAGCGCGCCCAGACCGCCACCGCCAAGGCGCCGACCCGCCCCAAGATCGTCGAAATCGACCCGGTGGCCGAGGCGCAAAAGGCCGCCGCAGGGGCGCAGGATCTTGACGGGTTGCGCGCCGCGCTCGAAGCCTTTCCCCATTGTGCGCTCAAACGTGGGGCGCGCAATCTGGTGTTCAGCGACGGCAAACCCGGTGCCCGCGTGATGATGGTGGGCGAAGCCCCCGGCCGCGACGAGGACCTGCAAGGCAAGCCCTTCGTGGGCCGGGCGGGTCAGCTGCTCGACCGGATGCTCGCGGCGATCGACCTGTCGCGCGAGGACAACGTCTATATCACCAACGTGCTGCCATGGCGGCCGCCGCAGAACCGCGATCCGAAACCGGATGAAATCGCCATGATGCTGCCCTTCCTTGAAAAGCACATCGCCCTTGCGAAACCCGAAGTTCTTGTGATCGTGGGCAATGTCTCCTGTCAGGCCTTGCTTGCGAAACGCGGCATCACCCGACTGCGCGGCCAGTGGCTTGAGGCCAAGGGCAAGCCCGCCTTGCCGATGTTCCACCCCGCCTACCTTTTGCGAAACCCGGCGGCCAAGCGCGAGGCTTGGGCCGATCTTCTGTCCCTCCGTGCGCGTCTGGAGACCTAGACATGATCGTCGATCCCATCGTTCTGGCGACCTTTATCCCCGCGGCCCTCGCGCTGAACGTCACGCCGGGGCCGGACATGCTGTTTTGTCTGGCGCAGGGGTTGCGCGGTGGCCCCCGGTCCGGCTGGGCGGCGTCCTTTGGCATCACGGCGGGCGGGATGGTGCACGCTTTGATCGCGGGGCTGGGCCTCAGCGCCTTGATCACCGCCATGCCCGGAGCCTTCGAGGTCATCCGCTACCTCGGCGTATGCTACCTGCTGTACATCGCTTATAAAACGCTGCGCACGCCCTTTGGCGGGCAGGACGCGCCGCCGGTCAGTGTCAAACGCGCCATGCGCGACGGCTTTATCGTCAACCTGACCAACCCCAAGTTCATCCTGTTTATCCTCGCCTTTTTGCCGCAGTTCGTCGACGTATCGCGCCCGGTGTTGCCGCAGTTCCTGCTGCTCGGGGTGGTGATCGGCATCGGCGGCTTTCTCATCAACGGACTTGTCGGGCAATTCGCGGGCCGTCTGAAATCGAAACTGACCCACGGCGGCGGGACAGAGCGCGTGATGCGCTGGCTGACCGCGTCGCTGTTCGGTGGGCTGGCCCTGCGGCTGGCCGTCTAAGCCCCTATTAGGAAAGACCAAATGTCCCGTATCGACGAGAGCAAAGAGTTCATCCCCGTCCGCATCGCCGTTCTGACCGTCAGCGATACGCGCGGTCTGGCCGAGGATCGCTCGGGCGATACGCTGGTGCAGCGGCTGACCGACGCGGGGCATATCTTGGCGGACCGTCAGATCATTCGCGATGAACGCGCCGAGATCGCAGACCAGCTGCGCGGGTGGATCGCCAACCCCGAGGTGGACGTGGTGATCTCGACCGGCGGCACCGGCCTGACTGGGCGCGATGTCACCGTCGAGGCGCACCGCGACGTCTATGAAAAGGAAATCGACGCCTTTGGCACAGTGTTTACCATGGTGTCCTTTCAAAAGATCGGCACCTCGGCGGTCCAAAGCCGCGCTACGGGCGGCGTTGCGGGCGGCACCTACATGTTCGCGCTGCCCGGCAGCACCGGCGCGTGCAAGGACGCCTGGGACGAAATCCTGCGCTGGCAGCTGGATTACCGCCACCGTCCCTGCAATTTCGTCGAAATTTTCCCCAGATTGGACGAACATAAGCGACGGAAGTGATCCGCCGGGCCGTTTAAGCTTGGTATGCTTGGAAAAGACACGCGCCTTTCTACATCTATAAAGGGTGCAGCCGGAGAGACGATCCATGCGATTTCTACGCAAGAGCCTGCTTGGGCTCTTTTTACTGTCGTTGACCTTGGGGCTGCTGGCCTATGCCGGGGTGCTGGTGCGCGACGCGGTTCAGGCGCGGATGGATCAGGAACCGCGCGTGCCTACCGCGCGTGAGCGGGTCTTTGCAGTCAATGTGGTGCCGGTGGCCTTTGAAACCGTGGTGCCGGAGCTGAGCGCCTTTGGCGAAGTCCAGAGCCGCCGGACGCTGGAGTTGCGCGCGGCGGTGGGCGGGGCGCTCTTGGATCTCGCGCCGGAGTTCGTCGAAGGTGGCCGGGTCGAAGCGGGGCAGTTGCTGGCGCGCGTGGACCCGGCGGATGCCGAGGCGGCGCTGGCGCGCGCCGAAAGCGATTTGCTGGATGCGCAGGCCGAACAGCGCGAGGCAGAGCGCGCGATTGGCCTTGCCCGTGATGAATTGACGGCGGCGCAGGACCAGGTGGCGCTGCGCGAGAACGCCTTGAAACGGCAGAACGATCTGGTGGCGCGCAATGTGGGCACGGCGGCGGCGGTCGAAGACGCCGAGCTGGCGCTGTCCTCGGCGCGGCAGGCGGTTTTGACCCGCAGGCAGGCGGTCGCCACCGCAGAGGCGCGCATTGATCAGGCCGCGACGCAGCTCAAACGTATGGAAATCGCGCTGGATGAAGCCGGGCGCCGTCTGGCCGACACCGAAATCCGCGCGCAGTTCACCGGCACGCTGTCCGAGGTGACCGTGGTGGCCGGGCGGCTGGTGTCCGCCAATGAAAAGCTGGCGTCCCTGGTGGACCTGCAAGACCTTGAGGTCGCGTTTCGCGTCTCGACGCAACAATATGTGCGCCTGCTGGATGAGACGGGCGGACTGCGCCCCGCGCAGGTGTCGGTGACGCTGGATGTCTTTGGCACCAACATTACGGCTCAGGGCGCGTTGTCCCGCGAAGGGGCGGCCGTGGGCGAAGGGCAGACGGGCCGTTTGCTCTTTGCCTCGCTGGACCGTCCGCGCGGGTTCAAGCCGGGGGATTTCGTCACGGTGACGTTGCGCGAAGCAGCGCTGGAGGGGGTCGCACGCCTGCCCGCCACGGCGGTGGACGCCTCTGGCAGCGTGCTGTTGGTGGGCGAGGAAGACCGGCTTGAAGTGGTCCCGGTGACGGTGCTGCGCCGCCAGGGCGATGACGTGCTGATCCGTGCCGAGGGGCTGAATGGCCGCGAAGTGGTGGCCGAACGTACCCCGCTGCTGGGCGCGGGGATCAAGGTGAAACCCTTGCGCGCCGGAGGGGCCGCCGCCCCCGAAGCCCCCGCCATGGTCGAGCTGACCGAGGAACGCCGGGCCAAGCTGGTGGCGTTTGTCGAGGGGAACACCCGGATGCCGCAAGAGGCCAAGACCCGGCTGCTGGCGCAACTGGCGCAACCGCAAGTGCCCGCTCAGACCGTCGAGCGGATCGAATCCCGTATGGGTGGATGACATGACCTCGGCACGCGGCCAAATTCCTTGCAAGGAATTTGCAAATCTTTTGAAAAAGATTTGGTCCGCGCGTGTGGCAAGGGAAGGGCTGACAGATGCGTGAAATTCCCAAGGGCGCGGGCGGGATCTTTTCCTATTTCACCCGCCACCCCACTTTGGCCAACCTGCTGCTGGTGATCCTTTTGGCCTCTGGCCTGATGGCGGCGCCGAACATGCGGGCGCAGTTCTTTCCCGATGTGATCATCGACAGCGTCAGTGTCAGCGTCGCTTGGGACGGCGCGGGGGCCGAAGACGTGGACGCCGCCATCGTGCAGGTGCTCGAACCGGCTTTGCTGGCGGTCGAGGGCGTCGAAAGCTCCGAGGCGACCTCGCGCGAGGGGCGGGCCTCCATCTCGCTCGATTTCGAGCCGGGCTGGGACATGTCGCGCGCCGCCGATGACGTGCAGACCGCCGTCGATGCCGTCACCACCCTGCCCGAAGAGGCCGAGGACCCTGAAGTCACCCGTGGCGCCTGGCGCGACCGCGTCACCGATGTCGTTGTCACCGGCCCCGTGGGTGTCGACCAGCTGGGGCGCTTTGCCGACGAGCTGATCGTGCGCCTCTTTGCCGAAGGCGTCACCCGCACCACCATCCGCGGTCTTGCCGCGCCGGAAACCGTGGTCGAGGTGCCCTCGCAGAACCTGATCGCCTATGATGTCACCATGCGCGAGATCGCCGCCGCCATCGCTGCCGAGGTCAATGCGGATCCCGCCGGGGACGTGGGCGGCTCTGGCGCGCGGGTGCGCACCGGGGTCGAAAAGCGCTCGGCCGATCAGATCGCGGGCATCGTGCTGCGGTCCAACGCCGATGGGTCAAACCTGACCGTGGGCGACGTGGCCACCATCCGCGTCGAAGGGATCGACCGCGAGCGCACCTATTTCGTCGGCCCCAACCCGGCGATCTCGATCCGCATCGACCGCACCGATCAAGGCGACGCCATCGGCATCCAGCACACCGTCGAAGAGGTCGCACGCAGCTTTGCCGCCTCTCTGCCGGACGGGGTCAGCGTCGATCTGATCCGCACCCGCGCCGAGGCCATCACGGGCCGTCTCAACATCCTGCTGGACAACGCCGCCAGCGGCCTTGCGCTGGTGATCGTGCTGTTGTTCCTGTTCCTGAACACCCGCACCGCGTTCTGGGTGGCCATGGGCATTCCCACCGCCATGCTGTCGGCGATTGCGTTGATGTATGTCTTTGGCCTGACCATCAACATGATCTCGCTGTTCGCGCTGATCATCACGCTGGGGATCGTGGTGGACGATGCCATCGTCATCGGTGAGCATTCCGACCACCTGGCCCGCCAAGGCCGTCGCCCCTACAGCGCCGCCGAGACCGCCGCCAAGCGTATGGCCCTGCCGGTATTCTCTGCCACGCTCACCACCGTGATCGCCTTTTTCGGGCTGACGGTGATCTCGGGGCGGTTTGGCGATCTGATCGCGGACATCCCCTTTACCGTGATCGTCGTTTTGCTGGCGAGCCTTGTGGAGTGTTTCTTTATTCTGCCGCACCACATGGCGCAGGCGCTGAAACATGCGGACCGGACGCATTGGTACGATCTGCCCTCGCGCCTTGTGAACCGGGGGTTCCGCTGGGGGCGTGACACGCTGTTCCGCCCGCTGATGCGTCTGGTGGTGACCCTGCGCTACGCGGTTCTGGCGGGGGCGGTGGTCTTGTTGGCGAGCCAAGTGGCGTTGCTGATCAAGGGCGACGTGCAATGGCGGTTCTTCAACTCGCCCGAGCAGACCTCTGTCACCGGCAACTTTGCCATGGCTCCCGGCGCGACGCGCGCCGAGACGCTGGAACAGATGCGCATGTTCCAACAGGCGACCGAAGAGATGGGCCGCGAATACGAGGAACGCTATGGCACCAACCCCTTGGCCTATGTCATGGCCGAGATTGGCGGCAACGCGGGGCGCGGTTTGGCCGGGACCGACACAAAGGACGCCGACCAGCTTGGGGGGATTTCCATCGAGTTGATCGCGGCGGACGACCGGCCCTATTCCTCTTATGCCTTTGTCGGAGAGCTTCAGGACCGCGTGCCGCAGCACCCGATGGTGGAAACCATTTCCTTCCGCTCTTGGCGGTCGGGGCCGGGGGGCGATGCCTTGGACGTGCAGTTCTACGGGGCCAGCGCCGCCGTGCTCAAACGGGCCTCCGAGGATCTCAAGACCGCCATGGCGCGTTTCCCCGAGGTGTCCGCCGTCGAGGATAACCTCGCCTACGACAAGGAAGAGTTGATCCTGGAGCTGACGCCGCAGGGGCAGGCTTTGGGCTTTGACATTGACGGGCTGGGCAGCGTCCTGCGCGCGCGTCTGGGCGGGGTCGAGGCGGCGACCTATCCTGTCGGCCCACGCTCGGCGGCGATCCGGGTGGAACTGCCCGAAGGCGAGCTGACCGCTGATTTCCTAGAGCGCACCCAGATGCGCACCCCGAATGGCGCCTACGTCCAGCTGGCCGACATCGTCAGCGTGGAACGCCGCACCGGGTTCAGCACCGTCCGGCGCGAGAATGGCATCCGTTTGATTTCCGTCACCGGCGACATCTCCGAAGACGATCCGGCCCGCGCCACCGAGATCATGCAGGCCTTGGAACAAGAGATCCTGCCCGACATCGCCTCGGAGCGGCAGGTGGATTACCGCATGTCCGGCCTTTCCGAGCAGGAAAACGATTTCCTCAACGATGCGCGCAACGGGCTGATCCTTGTCCTGCTGGGGATTTACCTTGTGCTGGCGTGGGTCTTTGCCAGCTGGACGCGGCCCCTGGTGGTGATGGCGATCATTCCCTTTGGGCTGGTCGGGACGATCTATGGCCACGCGCAGTGGGACGTGCCCATGAGCATGTTCACCGTGGTGGGCCTGCTGGGGATGACGGGGATTATCATCAACGATTCCATCGTCTTGGTGACGCAGATCGACGAGTTCGCCGCGGACCGGGGTTTGGTCCCCTCGATCGTCGATGGCGCGGCGGACCGTCTGCGCGCGGTGTTCCTGACCACGGCGACCACCGTTTTGGGCCTTGCGCCGCTGCTGTATGAACGCTCTGCGGATGCGCAGTTCCTGAAGCCGACGGTGATCACGCTGGTCTACGGCCTTGGCTTTGGGATGCTGCTGGTGCTGCTGGTGGTGCCTGCCCTCGTGGCGATCCAGCACGACGTGCATGTGCAGGTCGCGGCGCTGAAACGGGGCGTCACCTTCCGGCTGGGCGCGGTGCGTGTGGCCTTGGGCGGGGCGCTGCTGGTGGTGCTGGGGTGGCTCGGCGCGACCATGGGGCATGTGGCCGTGACCGGCGCGCTGCCGCAGGCGCTGCAACCGCTGGCCTGGGCCGGGGCAAACCCGCTGAGCGTCGCCTTTGCGCTGTTCATTGCGGGGGCGGCGGCGCTGTCGCTGGCGGTGTACGTGCTGGCGGGGGTGGTGTTCGCGGTAGCGCGCAGGGGCGCGCGGGCGGCATAGGGCCGAATACCTCAGCCCGTGCAGCCGTGAATATCCAGCGGTATTTCGCCCCCCAGAACGGTGATCCGCAGGCCCGAGCGGTCCAGCGCAAACACCTGCGAGGACATGTGCGACACCCGCGCCTCGGCGATCAGGGTGCCGCCTTGCCAAGAGGTCTTGGGCTCGGTGATCCAGATCTCGGGGTCCTTGGATTCGATCACCGTCTCTTCGCGGCCCGTCCCCTGCGGCATAGAGATTTCCACGCGCAACCCCATGCCGCTGGGCGCGGCGGAGATCTTGCAAGCGACCTTGGTCACCTCGGCGTCCTCGGGGCCAAAGGGCAGGCTGGCCAGCGCGGCGGCGATCACCGGGTCGGGCTTGCGCGTGCCCGCATCAAGCACAGTCTCGACCCGCACGCGGTGCGGCAGGCAGACGTCCTTGCAGATGCCGATGTCGATCACGCCTTTCAGCCGGTTGTCCTTGGCGTCATTTCGCAGGGAAATCCGCAGCGGCAGGACCATCTCGCCCTCATAGCCGACAGAGCGCATCCCGCTTTTCCAGAACACCTGCGGCGCGGGCCATTCCACCTGGATCGCCTGCACATTGCGCGCCCCGCGCCAGTCAAACGTCGGCGGGATGCCCGCATCGCCGGGGGCGCGCCAGTAGGTCTTCCACCCCGGCGCGAGGGTCAGGTGCAGCGCGGCCATGTGGTCGCCATTGGGCAGACGCCAACCGGGGCGCAGCTCGGCGCGGACGATGTTGTCATAGGACCCGGCGGTCGAGGCAACGGGCAGCAAAAGAGCAAAGAGTAGGGCAATGAGGCGTATCATACCCCATCAATTGCCGCGATTCCGTTGAAATGAAAAGTCACGTTCCGGCGATGGAAACGCCTTGGGCGTGTGATGCCGCCCTTGCGTCACCCCGCTGGCAAGGCCATGTTGGGGGGAAAGAACCGAGGAAGAGCGATGACCCAGCCCACAGGCACCACCAATCTGACCGGCCATATGTTGATTGCCATGCCGGGCATGGGCGATCCGCGGTTCGAGCATTCGGTGGTGTTCATGTGTGACCACTCGGACGAAGGCGCGATGGGCCTGATCATCAACAAACCCTCCGAAGAGATCGACATGCCGACGCTGCTTTCTCAGCTGTCGATTGACATGGTCGCGGACCTGTCCGGCCATCAGGCGCATTTTGGCGGGCCGGTGGAAATGGGGCGGGGCTTTGTCTTGCACTCGCCCGATTATGCCAGCGCGGTGACGACGCTGGAGGTCACGGACGAGCTGCACATGACTGCGACTTTGGACGTGCTAGAGGACCTCGGGGCCGGGACCGGGCCGGACAAGTGGCTGATGATGCTGGGCTATGCTGGGTGGGGCGCGGGCCAGCTGGAACAAGAGATCACCCAGAACGGCTGGCTGGTCTGCGACGGCGCGCCCGAGTTGGTGTTCGACGTCAAGGACACGGACAAGTGGCAGGCGGCGCTGGAAACACTGGGGGTTTCGGCGTTGGCGTTGTCCGCCATGGGCGGCACAGCCTAAAATGTCCGCCATGGGCGGCACGGCTTAACTGACGGCGATGGGCGGCACAGCCTAAAGGCGTTTAGCGGTCGGCGGCGGCGCGGCTCAGGCGGTCGTTGATCGCCACCCCCAGCCCGATATGCGGGATCGGCGAGATGGCAATCACCGGCGCGCCCGTGGCATCCAGCCGGTGCAGGAACTCAAAGAGGTTCGCGGCGGCTTCGACCAAGTCTTCGGCCTTCGACAGGTTCAGATCACAGTCGATGTCGCCAAAGCCCAGACGCGCTTCGCCGTCCTCAAACTCGGCGGCGTTCAGCCGCACCCGCGCGCGCGGCGCATAGTGCGAGCGGATCTGACCGGGGGCGGAAATCTTGTCGGTGGCGCGGCGTTCCGACACGCGCGTGCCCAAGGTTTCGTTCAACTGTTCCAAAGTGATCCCGCCGGGGCGCAGCAAGGTCGGCGTCCCCGCCAGCCCAAGGATCGTCGATTCGACACCCACGGTGCAGGGGCCCCCGTCGACCACCGCTTCGATCCGGCCCGACAGGTCGTCCACGACATGGCCCGCCCGCGTCGGGCTGATCTGCCCCGAGGTGTTCGCCGAAGGCGCGGCCACCGGCCCGCCAAAGGCCCGTAGCAAGCGCTGCGCCGTGTCCCCCGCCGGGATGCGCACCGCCAGCGTGTCCAGCCCCGCCGTTACCAGCCGCGAGATCATCGTATCGACCCGCAGCGGCAGCACCATGGTCAAGGGACCGGGCCAAAAGGCTTCGGCGGCGGCTTGCGCCAGATGGTTCCATTTGACCAGTGCCTTGACGTCCTCCAGATCGGCGCAATGCACGATCAGCGGGTTGAAGGACGGCCGCCCCTTGGCCTCGTAAATCCGGGCAACGGCGCGGTCGTTGGTCGCATCTGCGCCCAGCCCGTAGACAGTTTCGGTGGGAAAGGCGACAAGCCCCCCGTCGCGCAGGGTTTCGGCAGCGCGGCGCAGGCCGTCATCGGTGTTGGGCAGTGTTTTGGTCTCGACCACGCAGATATGCCCCCGTGACGCGGCGTTTCAGTTGAAGGCGGGCGGTTGCCCGATACCCTAGCGTTACAAACGCTGTAGCTAGTACAGTGGTTCCGCTTTGCCAAGACGGGAGGAAATTTGATGCCATTTCGCGCACCCTTGGACGAGTATCGTCTGCTGCTTAACCACGTTGTCGACTACGGTCAGGTCTGCGGCACCGACCGCTTTGCCGAGGCCACCATGGACACGGTCGAGGCCGTCCTGACCGAGGCCGGCAAGATGTGCGAAGAGGTGATCGCACCGCTCAACCGCAACGGCGATCTGGACCCGGCGGTGCTGGAGAATGGCAAGGTGCGCACGTCCAAGGGCTTTGCCG
This sequence comes from Tropicibacter naphthalenivorans, assembly GCF_900176475.1. Taxonomy (GTDB): domain Bacteria; phylum Pseudomonadota; class Alphaproteobacteria; order Rhodobacterales; family Rhodobacteraceae; genus Tropicibacter; species Tropicibacter naphthalenivorans. Next base: position 635,857 of record NZ_FWXX01000001.1, on the reverse strand, counting down.
AGGGCTATCAGGCCATTGCCGACGGCGGCTGGATTTCCATGGCGGCGGACCCGGAATACGGCGGCATGGGCCTGCCGATGACGGTGACGACGACGGTGAACGACATGCTCGCGGCGTCCAACCTTGCGCTGCAACTGAACCCGCTGATGACCCAAGGCCAGATCGAGGCGCTGGAGCATCACGCAAGCGATGAGCTGAAAGCGCTCTACCTGCCCAAGCTGACCACCGGCGAATGGGCCGGGACCATGAACCTGACCGAACCGCAGGCCGGGTCGGACGTGGGCGCCCTGTCGTCCAAGGCAGAGCGCAACGATGATGGCACCTATGCGATCACCGGGCAGAAGATCTACATCACTTGGGGCGATAACGACTTTACCGAAAACGTCTGTCACCTCGTTCTGGCGCGCCTGCCCGATGGCGTGCCGGGGACCAAGGGGATCAGCCTCTTCCTTGTGCCGCGCAACATCCCCGATGCTGACGGCAACCCCGGCGTGGCCAACAGCCTCAAGGTTGTGAGCCTCGAACATAAGCTGGGCCTGCACGGCTCGCCCACCGCGGTGATGCAGTACGACGGCGCAAAGGGCTGGCTGATCGGCAAGGAACATGACGGGATGCGCGCCATGTTCACCATGATGAACAACGCCCGCCTTGGCGTCGGCGTCCAAGGGATCGGCATCGCCGAGGGCGCGTATCAGCACGCGCTGGCCTATGCCAACGAGCGCAAGCAGGGCAAAACCCCCGAAGGCACCATCATCGGCCACGCCGACGTGCGCCGGATGCTGGCCACCATGAAGGCCCAGACCTTTGCCGCCCGCGCCATTGCCTTGGCCCAAGCCGTGGCGATCGACATGGGCAACGCCACCGGGGATGCGGAATGGAAAGCCCGCGCGGCCTTTTTGACCCCGATCACCAAGGCGTTCGGCACCGATACCGGCGTCGAAGTGGCCAACATGGGCATTCAGGTCCACGGCGGCATGGGCTTTGTCGAGGAAACCGGCGCGGCGCAATACGCCCGCGACGTGCGCGTGACCACCATCTACGAAGGCACCAACGGCATTCAGGCCATGGACCTCGTGGGGCGCAAGCTGATGGACGGCGGCGAGGCGGCCTATCGCCTGCTGGACGAAATCGAAGCCTTTGCCGAAACCGCCAAGGGCGACCTGCCCGATCTGGCCGAGCCGCTGTGGCAGGCAACGGAAACCCTGCGCGAGACCACCGAAGCGTTGGTGGCTATGACCGACATGCAGGATCGTTTCGCCGGGGCGGTGCCGTTCCTGCGCGGCTTCGCCTTGGTGCTGGGCGGGTACTACCACCTGCGCGCGGCGCTGGCCGACGAAAAGGCCGCCAAGCTGGCGCGGTTCTACATCGCGCGTCTGCTGCCCGACCACGCCGGCCAACTGGCCCACGCCCGCGAAGGCGCGGCGGATCTCATGGCGCTGACGCCCGACGATCTGGCGGTCTGAATGGACGGCAGCGGCGAGGTCATCCGGTATCCCTTTCCCGACGCGCCCAGCGGCGTCGAGGCCATCGAAGTGGCCGAAGGGGTGCTCTGGCTGCGTCAGCCGCTGCCGCTCAAGCTCGACCACGTGAACATTTACGTCCTTGATGAAGGCGACAGCTGGACCGTGGTCGACACCGGCTTTGACACCCGCCGCGCGCGCGAGCTGTGGCAGGCTTGGCTGGCAGGCCCCCTCAGCGGCAAACCCGTGGGGCGGGTCATCGTCACTCACCACCACCCCGACCACATCGGTCTTGCCGGCTGGTTCCAGGAGCAGGGCGCCGAGCTGGTCACCACTCGCACCGCGTGGTTGCTGGCGCGGATGCTGACCTTGGATGTCGAGGCGACGCCCAAGCCCGAAACCATCGCCTATTGGAAAAGCTGCGGCATGGCCCCCGAAGTGCTGGAAAAGCGCCTGACCGAGCGGCCCTTCAACTTTGCCGACACCGTCGCGCCGCTGCCGCTGGGCTTTACCCGCATCCAGCAAGGCGACACGCTTACCGCCGCGGGCCGCACGTGGGACATCCACATCGGCAACGGCCACGCCCCCGAACACGCGACCTTCTGGAGCCGCGACGACAATCTCGTGCTGTCGGGCGATCAAATCCTGCCCTCGATCAGCTCGAACTTGGGCGTCTACCCGACCGAGCCGCAGGCCGATCCCGTCGGTGAATGGTTCGAAGCCTGCACCCGCCTGCAAACCCTCGCCCGCGCGGATCACCTCGTTCTGGGCGGACACAAGCTGCCGTTCACCGGGCTGCCCGCCCGGATGCGCCAGTTTACCGACAACCACCACCACGCGCTGGACCGCCTGGCGGAGCATCTGAAAACCCCGCAAACCGCCGCCGACTGTTTTGCAACGCTGTTCAAACGCCGCATCGGTGAGGCGGAATACGGTCTCGCGCTGGTCGAAGCCATGGCCCACTGCCTGCACCTGTGGCACGAAGGCCGCGCCACCCGCACCCTGCGCTCGGACGGTGCCTGGCTTTGGCATTGCGCCTAGACCACTTCGCCGGGTAGGGGCCTTGCCCCTCTGGCCTTCGGCCATTCACCCCAGGATATTTGCCAAAGAGAAGAAACACAAAGCCCCGCGCCCCGTCTTCTTCTCTTTTAAAATATCCCGGGGGAGGCCGAAGGCCGGGGGCAGCGCCCCCAACCCGGTCGCCCAAAGGGCGAAACCTGACTGGCCGAACCGCCCCCTTCGCGCTAGCTTGCAAGCATGGACACAACCATCGCCACCACCGCCGAAGCCCATGAATCCGACGCTCTCCCGCGTAGGGTCGACGTGCACACCGAGGCCGCCGAGCCGCGGCCTAACGACACGCTCCCGCAGGCGGTCACGCAAAAACCGCTCAAGGACAAAAGCCCTGCCGAGTGGGCCTATGAGCGGCTGATCCTTTATATCCAGAATTTCGAGGAAACCTTGGATGAGGAACACGAGCTTGCCATGGCCTTTGCGGGCAGTGACGCGGGCGTGCTGCGGATTGAGGGCTTGGGCTTTTTTGACCCGGATATGGTGACCTTTTATGGCAGTGGCGATGACAGCCAGCGGACCCAGCTGATCCAACACGTCAGCCAGCTGAATGTGATTCTCAAGGCCGTCCCGATCCAACGGGCCGAGGAGGCTCCGCGCCGCATCGGCTTTCGTCTGGCCAGCAAATTGCAGGTCGATCCGGCCTGAACCCGCTACAACCCGCGACATTTACGCCGCAATGGCCCCGTGACAGGGGCGATCAAATGCGATATTTCCAACTCGAAACGCGCATAATTTCACAGGACCAGATCAATGGCTGAACACAAGCACGGCTCCATGGACATCACCGTTCAGGAAAAGACCTTCGAAGGTTTCATCAAGTTCTCGACCCGCGTTGCAATCGCCTGCATCGCGATCGCGGTTTTCCTGGCTGTGTTCAACTCCTGATCGGACCAGTCGCACTCATATCGGTGGGGGTAGAGTGATGGGCTTTCGGTCCTATGTTATGGCTGCGTGTGCGGCCTTGTCTTTGGCGGGCTGCGCGGGCGGGTCGGGCTCTGGCCCCAACGCCACGCCCGAGGAAGCTGCTGCGGCCGCCTATCGGGCCGGGGCGCCTTATACGCTGACGCTCTACACCATGGTGAACAACCGCACCGACAATGGCGCGCACACCTCTTTGATGGTGAACGCGCCGTCGCAGCGGGTTGTCTTTGATCCGGCGGGGTCGGTGCGCTTTTCCAGCGTGCCCGAAGTGAATGACGTGCTTTACGGCATCACCCCGCAGGTCAAGCAGATGTACGAATCCGCGCACGCGCGCGAAACGTACCGGGTGCGTATCCAAGAGGTGAAGGTCTCTGCCGAGGTCGCCGAGCAGGCGTTGAACCTCGTGCGGTCTTATGGCCAGGTGCCGCCGACCCAGTGCACGCAGTCGACGTCGACCGTGCTGGGCCAGCTTCCCGGTTTCGAAAGCATCAAGACGGTTTGGTATCCGAACCAGCTGTCCAAGGCCTTTGCCCAGATCCCCGGCGTGCAAACCCGCGTCCTGCGCGAGAATGACAGCGACGACAAAGACCTCGCCATTATGCAGATGGAAGGCGCGATTCGCGCTCAGAACGGCCAGTAAGCGGCCCCGATCATGACTGCGGCGCCGGTTCCCATTGCGCCGTAGATGCTCTTGGTCACGTAACCTACGATGAAGGCCGCCGCCGCCGCGATCAGTCGCGTTGGGTCCGGTTGCCCGCCCGTGGCGGAGGGCCACAGCACCAGCGGTGCGACCAGCGCGGGCAGGACGGCCACCGCCGTATAGCGCAGGTGCCGCAGCACCCATTCGGGCATCGCCCGGTCCCCCACCAGACCAAGGAACAGGAAGCGTAGGCCAAAGGACCCCGCGCCGAGGCCAAAGATGATCAGCCAGATCGGGTAATCGCCCATCATCGCTGCGTCCTCCGTTCCACTTCCGCGCCGACAACCATCCCGGCCAACGCCGCCACGATCAGCCCAAGGTTCCACGGCAACCACGCGCAGCCCAAGGCCGCCAGCGTCGCGGTCAGGGCTGCCGCCCGATGCGCGCCTGTCCGCAAAGCAGGCGCGATCATCGCGATAAATGCGATGGGCAGCGCAAAATCCAATCCCAGCTCTGCCGGGATCGCCTCGCCCACATAGGCGCCCAGCAGCGTGAACACATACCAAGGCGGGCAGATCGGCATAGCGATCCCCATGAAATAGCTGAACTTTTCCGCAAGGCCCATATCGGGGCGCTTTTCATATTCCAAGGCCGCCCCGGCATAGGTCTGATCCACGAGGAAATAGGCGACAAAGGCGCGCTTCCACAGCGGCAGCGGCCCAAGGTGCGGCGTGATCGAGGCCGAGTACATCGCCATCCGTAGATTCACCGCCAAGGCTGACACCAGCACCACGACCACCGGGGTGTTCTCGGACATCAGCTGGATCGCGGTGAACTGCGCCGCTCCGGCGATCACCACCACCGAAAACCCCAGCGTTTCAAACACGTTAAGACCCGCTTCGGTGGCGATCACCCCGAACAGCGTGCCAAAGGGCGCGATGACCATCAAAAACGGGATGCCGTCGCGGACCCCGCGCCAAAAGCTTGACATCACTTGCGCACGCGCCATGACTTGGACCTCATTCATTCCCCTTCGGCCTAGCCGCAACACAAGGCAGATGCAATTGCCCGACACAAACTACATCATCGCGCCGGACCCGACGTTGCGGCGTTTGACGCGCCCGGTTCAGGGTTTTGACCACACCGGCGCGGCTGTCGAGATTTCGGTGGTCGAGGAGCGCCCGCTGACGATCTACCTGAACCGTCAGGAAATCGTGACCGCCATGACCATTGGCGACTATCCCGAATACTTGGCGATCGGGTTCCTGCGCAATCAGGGGATGCTGGCCGACGACGAGGTCATCACCGCCGTTGACTACGACGAAGAGCTGGAGGTCGTGGTGGTGCGCACCGCCTCGCAGACGACCTTTGAGGAAAAGGTGCAGAAAAAGACGCGCACCAGTGGCTGCGCCGTGGGCACGGTCTTTGGCGACATGATGGAGGGGCTCGATCAGGTGGTCCTGCCGCAGGCCGAGCTGCGGACCTCGTGGCTGTATGCGCTCGCGCATAAGATCAACACGACCCCGTCGCTGTACCTCGAAGCCGGGGCGATCCACGGCACGGTGCTGTGCCAGGGCGACCGCCCGCTGGTCTACATGGAGGACGTGGGCCGCCACAACGCTGTCGACAAGATCGCCGGGTGGATGTTCCGCGAAGGCATCCCGGCCCATGACAAGATCCTTTATACCACCGGGCGGCTGACCTCTGAGATGGTGATCAAATGCGCGCTGATGGGCATCCCGGTGCTGGCGTCGCGGTCCGGGTTCACCGCGTGGGGCGTGGAGATCGCGCGGCAAGTGGGCTTGACCTGCGTCGGGCGGATGCGCGGCAAACGCTTTGTCTGCCTGAGCGGAGAGGATCGCCTCGTGCGCGACATCGACCCGGACAGCGTGCCGGATGAGGCGCGCAAGTCGGGCCGGAAGGGCGGCAAATGATGCCGCTGGGTGTGATCCTCGCGGGCGGGCAGGCGACGCGGATGGGCGGCGGCGACAAGGGGCTGTTGCCCTTGGGCGGCGCGCGGGTGATTGACCACGTTCTGGACCGGTTGCGCCCGCAGGTTGGTGCTATGTGCCTGAACGCAAACGGCGATCCGGCGCGGTTCGATCTGGGCCTGCCGGTGGTGCCTGACAGCATCGCCGACTATCCCGGCCCGCTGGCAGGCGTCCTTGCGGGCATGGACTGGGCCGCAACCCAAGGCGCAGAGGCCATCGTCACCGTCGCCGCCGACACGCCGTTCTTTCCGCGCGATCTGGTGGCCACTCTGGTCGCCGCCTCCGCCGGGCAGACGCACCCCTTGGTGCTCGCGGCGCAAAAGGGCGACGCGCAGACCCGATCAAAGTCCAAATCCGGGCTGATCCGCCACCCGACCTTTGGCCTTTGGCCCGTGGCGCTGCGCGACGATTTGCGCGCGGCCCTAGATCAGGGGTTGCGCAAGGTGGTGCTCTGGACCGAAAAGCACGGCGGACGCGAGGCGATTTTCCCCGCCGCGCAGGATCCGTTTTTCAACATCAATACGCCCGAAGACCTGATCCGGGCCGAGGAGCGCGCATGAACGTCTATGGGGTCACCGGCTGGAAGAACGCAGGCAAAACCGGCCTGATGGAGCGTTTGGTCACCGAGATCACCGGGCGCGGCCTGACCGTCAGCACGATCAAACACGCGCACCACAGCTTTGACGTGGACCATCCGGGCAAGGATTCCTACCGCCACCGGCAGGCGGGCGCCTCCGAGGTGATCCTTGCCTCGCGCAAGCGCGTCGCCCAGATGACAGAGCTGCGCGGCGATGAGGAGCCGGCCTTAGCCGACCTCTTGGCGCGGCTGTCTCCGGTCGATCTGGTGCTGGTCGAGGGCTACAAGCGCGACCGCCACCCCAAGGTCGAAGCCTTTCGCCAAGAGACCGGCAACCCCTTGATCGCGCAAGACGATGAGACGATCCGCGCGGTCGCCGCCGATGTGGCCTTGGAAATAGAGGACGGTCGTCCGGTGTTCGATCTGAACGACACAAAGGCGATTGCCGACTTTATCCTGGCCGAGCTGGGGCTGTGAGCCCGTTTGATCGCTTTGTGATGGTGGATTGGTCCGGCGGCAACGACACCGGCCCGCGCCCGCGCAAGGATGCGATCTGGATCTGTGCGTCTGACGGCGCGCCTCGGTACTTGCGGAACCGGGTGCAGGCCGAAGCGGCCTTGGCCGAGGAGATCGACAGCGCCTTGATCGCGGGCCAGCGTCTGCTGATCGGCTTTGATTTTCCCTTTGCCTATCCGGCGGGCTTTGCGGCGGCTCTGACCGGCTCGAACGATCCTCTGGGGGTCTGGGCATGGCTCGCCGCGCGGATCGAGGACGCCCCCAAGGCCAACAACCGTTTTGACGTGGCGGCCGAGCTGAACACCGGCAACGGCCCGTTCTGGGGCAACGGTTTGGCCCGCGACATCCCCGGCTTGCCGCGCACCAAAGCGGGTTACAGCAACCCGTTCCCCGAGAAACGCGCCTGCGAGGCCCGCGCCAAGGGCAGCTTCACCTGCTGGCAGTTGGCGGGCGCAGGCTCGGTCGGATCGCAGGTCTTGATGGGGCTGCCGGTGCTTGAACGCTTGCGGAACAGGTTCGCCGGACAGGTCGCCGTCTGGCCGTTCCAACCGCTGGACGCCCCGGTGGCTTTCGTGGAAATCTGGCCGGGATTGGTAAATAAAGCGGTGCGCGCCGCCTGCGGGCCGGACGACATCCGCGACGCGGTGCAGGTGCGGCTGGTCGCCAAGGCCTTGGCGGGGTTGGCCCCGGACCGTTTGGCTGAAATGCTGGCCGTGGACGCCCCGGTCGAGGGCTGGATTTTGGGGCTGGGGCACGAACAGGAGTTGATGGCATGTCTTTGAAACCGCCACCGTTAAAGGACGATTGCTTTGCCCTGCCGCCCGGCGTCGATTGGACCCCGGTGGATGAGGCCTTGGCCATGTTGCGGGGCCGCTTGCGCCCGGTGGTCTCCTCCGAAGAGGTGCCGTTGATGCAAGGTGCGGGCCGCGTTTTGGCGCGCGATGTGATGGCCTTGCGGTCGAACCCGCCGCAGCCCAACACGGCGGTGGATGGCTATGGGTTTGCCGCTAGCGCCTTGCCCGAGGGCGACGCGGTCTTGCCTTTGGTCCAAGGGCGCGCGGCGGCGGGGGTGCCTTTCGATGGCGTGGTGCCAGAGGGGTACGCCGTGCGCGTTCTAACCGGCGCGGCCCTGCCCGAGGGCGTCGACACCGTGGTGCTGGACGAAGACTGCGCAGTGAACGCGACCCACGTGGCCTTTCGCGGCGGCGTTAAGCCGGGGGCCAATACCCGCCGCGCGGGCGAGGACGTGGCGGCGGGCGAGGTGGCCTTGGCAAAGGGCCGGGTGCTGACGCCGGCGGATTTGGCCTTGGCCTCGGCGGTGGGGCATGGGGCTTTGCCGGTGTATCGGCGGCTGCGGGTAGGCGTCTTGTCCACCGGCGATGAGATCGTCGCGCCGGGGGGCGAGGCCGGAGCGGGGCAGATTTTCGACGCCAACCGTCCCATGTTGCTGGGCGTGCTGGAGCGGATGGGGTTCGAAGCCGTCGATCTGGGGCAGGTGGCCGACGACCGCGCCGCCCTGCGCGCCTGTCTGGACGGGGCCGGAACGGATGTGGTGCTGACCTCCGGCGGGGCGTCGGCAGGGGACGAAGACCACGTCTCGGCCTTGCTCCGCGAGGCGGGGGCGATGGCCGAATGGCGGATCGCGTTGAAACCGGGGCGACCGCTCGCGTTAGGGATGTGGGACGGGATGCCGGTGTTTGGCCTTCCGGGAAACCCGGTGGCGGCGCTGGTCTGCACCCTGATTTTCGCGCGCCCGGCGCTGAGCCTGATGGCCGGGGCTGGCTGGGTTGAGCCTCAGGGGTTCGACGTGCCCGCGGCGTTTTCCAAGCGCAAGAAACCGGGGCGGCGCGAATACCTGCGGGCGCGGATGCGGGACGGACGGGCCGAGGTGTTCAAGTCCGAAGGCTCGGGACGCATCTCGGGGCTGAGTTGGGCCGAAGGGCTGGTCGAAATTGGCGATGGCGCCCAAGAAATTGCGCCCGGCGACACCGTCCGATTTATCCCCTACGGCAGTTTTGGCCTGTAACCGCGCGGCTGGGCGCCAAAATTTTTAAGTAAAAATTTTGCCACCGCGGGTCGAGAGGTCAGTCAAAGGTTCCGGCGACGCGGCCCAGCAGCATAAAGGCGCGGGCGGTGCGCGTTCCCGCAAAGGCGGTGATTTCCTCATCCGAGGCGGTCTGCTCGAACTGCGCGAACATCTGGTCGAACCGCCGCAAGAAATGGTGCGCGGCATCGCGAAAGATCGGGTCTTGCTTCATCCGGCCGAGGGCCAGCGCCAGCGACGACCGATCGTGCACGCCGCCCAGCCCCGCGATCTCGCGCCCGCGCGCGCCCTTGGCAAAGGCGCGCCAGACCTCGGGGCGGGCCATGTCGGGGCGTAGGTCGTCCATGTAGATGCCGTCCTGCGACATCAGCGTCAGGATGTCCTGCGCGGCCTGGATCAGCTTGGCGGCCTGACGATCCTTGAGCGCGCGGCGCAGCGCGGCAAAACCCGCCTCGTCTTCGGCGGTTTCGGGGAAGTGCAGCGCGCGGATGAAGTCTTCGTTCGCCAGCGGCGGTTGCAACGCCTCTGCGGGGGTGCCCAGCGACAGCGTCGGCTGGTCGTCGGCGGCCACCTCGGAGGACGCCTGCGCCATGGGCTCGGCCTGACGGACGCCGCCCAGCATGGCCAGCGTCGCCTCCAGCCCCTTTTGCGCACCGGCGATGTCGTCGAGGCGCTTCATGATCGCGGGGTGGGGCGGCTCTCCCTTGCCGTTTTGCGCTTGCGCCACATAGGCTTGGCGGATCGCGTCAATCGCCGCCTGCAAGCGCGCGCTTTCCTCGCGCATGATCCGCGAGGACCGCACGGTCAGCGCCGCCACCCAAATCAGGGCGACCGGCAGAAAAACCACCATCAGCACCAGCAAAAAGCCAACCCCGGTGCCCTCGGCCCCGCCGGTCACAAAGTACCCGCCGGACAACAACAGCCACACCACGGACGCCCCGGCCGCAGCCAGTTCGATCCCCGTCGCGCCGCCTTGGCCGCTACGGTCGTACAGCCCCGGTGCCGCGGGGCGCGAAGGCTTGGGATCGGCCATGGTCGCTTACTTGTATTCGATGGTCAGAACTTCGTAGGACTTTTCCCCGCCGGGGGTGCGGACCTCGACGCTGTCGCCTTCTTCCTTGCCGATTAGGGCGCGGGCGATGGGCGATTTGATGTTCAGCAGACCTTTTTCGATGCTGGCCTCGTGTTCGCCCACGATCTGCCAGGTCTTTTCCTCGTCGGTGTCCTCGTCGACCAGCGTGACGGTCGCGCCGAACTTGATCGGGCCGGAAAGCGACGCGGGATCGATGACCTCGGTCAGACCGATCACGCCTTCCAGCTCTTTGATGCGGCCTTCGATAAAGCCCTGCTTTTCGCGCGCCGAATGATACTCGGCGTTTTCCTTGAGGTCGCCCAGCTCGCGCGCTTCGGCGATCGCCTGAATGATGGCGGGGCGCTCGACGCTCTTGAGCTGCTTCAATTCGGTTTCAAGCGCGGTGAACCCACCGCGGGTCATCAGGATCTTTTCCATGCGGATCGTCTTTCCCTGGAAACGTGTGTTTCTGGATCGTTGTTGTTTGAACACGCGATGTAAAGCCTGCGTCGCCCTGTTAAAAGGGTCAAACGCAACTTTGCCGCGTCTCTATCGGGTCTTATCTGCCCGTTTTTTCATCTAGCGGAGTTAAAACGAGATAAAGGCGTGGCACAAGGGGGATCGCGGCGGTGTCGTGGTAGCGCTCGCATGTGGCGGTTTCGTGCTACGGCGCAGAAATAGACCCCGCCTATGCCAAAGATATAAGGGAAATGCGGCGATTTAACGCCCCGTCTGGATTGACCGATGCTGCGCCGCCGCGCTACCACTCGCGGCGAAAGAAAATTTCGCACCCCCCGGGAAGGAGCCGCCATGAGCGACGTGACGCGCGAGTCGATGGAATATGATGTTGTGATCGTTGGGGGCGGCCCGGCTGGCCTGTCCGCCGCGATCCGTCTCAAGCAGCTGGACGCTGATTTGCAGGTCGTGCTGCTGGAAAAGGGCTCTGAGATTGGCGCGCACATCCTGTCCGGCGCGGTTCTGGACCCCTGCGGTCTGGATGCGCTGATCCCCGACTGGAAGGAAAAGGGCGCGCCGCTGAACACCCCGGTGAAAGAAGACAACTTTTACATGCTGGGTGAGGCCGGTCAGATCCGCATCCCCAACTGGCCGATGCCCAAGCTGATGAACAACCACGGCAACTACATCGTGTCCATGGGCAACGTCTGCCGCTGGATGGCCGAGCAGGCCGAAGAGTTGGGCGTCGAGATTTTCCCGGGCATGGCCTGCTCCGAGCTGGTCTACGGCGAGAACGGCGAAGTGCGCGGCGTGGTCGCCGGTGAGTTCGGCAAAGAGGCCGATGGCTCGCAGGGGCCGGGCTACGAGCCGGGGATGGAGCTGCTGGGCAAGTATGTCTTCCTCTCCGAGGGCGTGCGCGGCTCGCTCGCCAAAGAGGTCATGGCCAAGTACGACCTGTCCGAGGGTAAAGACCCGCAGAAGTTCGGCATCGGCATGAAAGAGATCTGGGAAATCGACCCGGCCAAGCACAAAGAGGGCACCGTGACCCACACCATGGGCTGGCCTCTGGGGGGCAACGCGGGCGGCGGCTCCTTTATCTATCACCTTGAGAACAATCAGGTTTATGTCGGTTTCGTGGTCCACCTGAACTACGAAAACCCCTACCTGTTCCCCTACATGGAATTCCAGCGCTTCAAGCATCACCCGATGGTTGCCGAGCTGCTCGAAGGCGGCAAGCGCGTGGCCTATGGCGCGCGCGCGATTTCCGAGGGCGGCTACCAGTCCATGCCCAAGATGGTCGCGCCCGGCGTGGCGCTGCTGGGCTGCTCGGTCGGCATGGTCAACGTGCCGCGCATCAAGGGCAACCACAACGCCATGCTGTCGGGCAAAGCCGCAGCAGAGGCGGCGGTGGACGCGATCAAGGCGGGCCGTTCGGCGGATGAGCTGACCTCGTACGAGACCGAAGTGCGCAGCGGCCCCATCGGCAAGGATCTCAAGCAGGTGCGCAACGTCAAGCCGATGTGGTCCAAGTGGGGCATGACCGCGTCCTTGGCCTTTGGCGGTCTGGACATGTGGACCAACGAGCTGTTCGGCCTGTCGCTGTTCGGCACCCTGTCGCACGGCAAATCCGACGCCGAAGCCACCGGCAAGGCGGCGCGGTTCGAGCCCATCGACTACCCCAAGCCCGATGGCAAGCTGTCGTTCGACCGCCTGACCAACGTGGCCTTCTCGTTCACCAACCACGAGGAAAGCCAGCCGTCGCACCTTCAGCTCAAGGACCCGATCGAGCCGGTGGTCTACAACCTGCGCAACTACGCAGGCCCGGCGCAGCGGTACTGCCCGGCGGGGGTGTATGAGTTCGTGGAAAAGGACGGCGAGCAGCAGTTCGTCATCAACTTCCAGAACTGCGTGCACTGCAAGACCTGCGACATCAAGGACCCCAGCCAGAACATCCAGTGGACGGTTCCGCAGGGCGGCGACGGCCCGAACTATCCCAACATGTAAGGCGCTAACGGCCCCCACTCGGGGATTTACCTTGCGTTAACTGTGTTTTAACCTCCGGGTGTGAATGCTCACGCCCGGGGGTTTTTGTTTTTGTACGGGAGTAAAGGTAATGAAGTGGCGAGCAGACAGATGGCCCAGCGGATGGGCCATGCAGGTGACCTGCGCGGGACAAGAATGTCCGGTCAAGGTCGCCAATGTGTCGGTGTCAGGGCTGAAATATCTGGGGCATTTGCCCGCGGATGTCGGGGACATGGTGCGTTTTACGGTGCTGGGGTTCCAAATCACCGCGCGCATCGCCCGGCTAGAGGACGGCGGCGGCGCTTTGGCGTTCGAGCGTCAGCTTAGCCCGGTTCAACTCAGCACATTGCGTCAGCATAGGGCGATCCCGGCGGGCTACTGACCGCCAGGCGGGCTACTGACCGCTTGGGCACGCGTTGCTCCGCCTATCGTGATTGCACTGCCGGGGCTGGCGCTCTAGGCTTTGATGAAACGACCTGAGGAGGCGAGCAAAGTGACAGCTTGGGCAAATCGACTGTGTGCGGGATTGGTGGCGATCGGACTGGCGCTGCCGATGGGGGCCGGGGCGACCGGCATTTCCGGATCGTATCTCGCGGCGCGGCAGGCCAGCTTTCTGGGCGATTACGAGGCGGCGGCGCATTACTATGGCCGCGCGCTGGCCTTTGCGCCGACCAAGCCCGAACTGCTGGAACGCGCGATCCTTGCCAATATCTCGCTGGGCGAGATGGACGACGCCGCCGCGCTGGCGCGCCAGATGACCGCCAATGGCTATGCCTCCGAGCTGGCGCAGATGGCGATCATCGCGCAAGAAGCGGCGTCGGGCAACTTTGCCACCGTGGTCGAGATGATCGACGCGCAGCAAGGCGTTGGCCCGCTGGGCGATGGCTTGGTCAAGGCGTGGGCCTTGGTCGGGCTGGGCGATATGGATGGCGCGATGGACAGCTTTGACGCGGTCGCGCAGATCCAGGGGCTTGGCCCCTTTGCCGCCTACCACCGCGCGCTGGCGCTGGCCGCGACCGGCCAGTTCCAACAGGCCGACGCGCTGCTGGCGGACGACACCGCTGGCGGCATGGTCAACACCCGCCGGGGCGTGATGGCCCGCGCCGAAGTGCTGTCCCAGCTGGGCCGCAACGACGAGGCGGTTACGCTGTTCGCCCGCGCCTTTGGGCAGGATGTCGACCCGGCCTTGGCGCAGATGCGCAGCGCGCTAGAGGCGGGCGAGACCTTGCCCTTTACCCATGTGACAAACGCCAAGGATGGCATGGCCGAGGTGTTCTTTACCCTCGCGGGCGCGCTCAGCAGCGAAGGCAACAACGATCTGACCTTGCTGTACACCCGCTTGGCCGAACATCTGCGCCCCACCCATGTGGACGCGATCCTGCTGTCCGCCGAACTCCTTGACCAGATGCAGCAGCACGATCTGGCGCTGGCCGCCTATGCGCGCGTGCCGTCGGATCACCCGTCCTTTCACGCCGCCGAACTGGGCCGCGCCGAAGCGCTGCGCAAGTCCGGCCTAGAAGAGGACGCGATCACCGTTCTGCGCGGCCTGACCCAAAGCCACGGCGATCTGCCCATCGTCTGGACGACGCTGGCGGATGTCTACCGCGCCGACGAACGCTTTGCCGAAGGCGTCGAGGCCTATACCACCGCCATGGGTCTGTTCGACGAGATCACCGAGCGCCAGTGGTTCCTGTTCTACGCCCGCGGCATCTGCCAAGAGCGCGAAGGCAACTGGCCCGAGGCCGAGGCAGACTTTCGCCGCGCCCTGGAGCTGAACCCAGAGCAGCCGCAGGTGCTGAACTATCTGGGCTACAGCCTTGTGGAAAAGCAGCTGAAACTGGACGAGGCGCTGGAGTTGATCGAACGCGCCGTCGCCGCGCGGCCCAATTCGGGGTATATCGTCGATAGCCTCGGCTGGGTGCTGTACAAGCTGGGCCGCTACGAAGAGGCCGTCCCGCATATGGAGCGCGCCGCCGAACTGATGCCGATCGACCCCATCGTCAACGACCACCTGGGCGATGTCTATTGGTCGGTCGGGCGCGCGCGTGAGGCGGAATTCATGTGGAAACGCGCCCTGTCCTTTGTCGATTGGGAAGATGCCGCCGAAGAGGCGGACCCCGAGCTGATCAAGCGCAAGATCGAGGTCGGCTTGGATCAGGTTCGCATCGAAGAAGGCTTGCCTCCGTTGGAAAGCGCGAATGCCGCGGATTAAGGTCCGCGCGCCCGCCAAGATCAACTTGGCGCTGCATGTGACGGGGCAAAGGGACGACGGATACCACTTGCTGGATTCGCTGGTGGTGTTCGCCCCGGTGCATGATGTCTTGTATCTGGTGACCCCCGCCAATGGCCTGTCCTTGACCGTCGAAGGGCCAGAGGCCGCAGGCGTGCCTGCCGATATGTCCAACCTTGCGTTGCGCGCCGCCCAAGGGTTGACGGATGCGGTCGCTGTTTCCTTGGAAAAGAACCTGCCCAGTGCGGCGGGGGTCGGCGGCGGCTCTGCGGACGCGGCTGCGGTGATCCGGGCGTTGATGCTGTGCGATCCGGCGTTTGACGGCCTAGAGCCGCGCGCCCGCGAGACCGCCATGATGGCCCGTCTGGCTCAGGCCAAGGGGCTGGAAGCGCTCGGCGCGGATGTGCCCATGTGCCTGCCGAACGTGCCGCAACGGGTGCGCGGCATTGGCGAGGACTCCGAGGTGGTGGGCCTGCCGCCGGTGCCTGCGGTGCTGGTGAACCCGCGCGTGCCGGTGTCGACGCCCAAGGTGTTCAAGGCCATGACCAAGCGCGACAACCCCGGCCTGCCGGACTTGCCCAAACTGCCGGATGCGGCGGCGCTGATCGACTACCTGCACGGCACGCGCAACGATATGCAGGAGGCGGCCATCGCGCTCGAACCCGCCATCGCAGAGGTGCTAGAGGCCATCGGCGCGCAGCCCGGCTGCGGCCTTGCGCGGATGTCAGGGTCGGGGGCGACGTGCTTTGGCCTGTTTGCAGACGAGACCAAAGCGCAGGCCGCCGCAGAGGCCTTGCACAAGGCGCACCCCGACTGGTGGATCGCCGGGGGTGTGCTGGGGTCTCAGTTCAACCTCGGTTTGCCAGAGGTCAGTTGACCCGCTCGACCACGTAGTCGTTCACGCCAATCAGCAGATCGCGCAGCTCGCCTTTGGGCAGCGTCTCCATCGCGGCCTTGGCCTTGGCGGCCCAGGCCAGCGCCTCTTGGCGGGTGGCCTCCAGGGCGCCGTGCTTGTTCAGCAGCTCCAGCGCGTGCTCCAGATCGCCGTCCTGCTGGTCGCCCTTTTCGATGACCCGCTTCCAGAACGCCTTTTCGGTGTCATCGGCGGCGGCATAGGCCTTGATCAGCGGCAGGGTCAGCTTGCGCTCGCGGAAGTCGTCACCGATGTTCTTGCCGGTGGCGTCAGAGCCCCAGTAATCCAGCAAATCGTCCACGATCTGGAAGGCGATGCCCAAGGCGTCACCGTAATCGAACAGCGCCTGCACCTCTTCGGCGCTGCGGCCCGCGATCACGCCGCCCACCTCGGTCGCCGCCGAGAACAGCGCGGCGGTCTTGCCGCGCACCACTTGCAGGTAAATCTCTTCAGTTGTGGACAGATCCTGCGCGGCGGTCAGTTGCAGCACCTCACCCTCGGCGATGGTGGCGGCGGCATTGGACAGGATGTGCAGAACCCGCAGGTTCCCCGGCTCTGTCATCAATTGAAAGGCGCGCGCAAAGAGGTAGTCGCCCACCAGAACGCTGGACTTGTTGTCCCATAAAAGGTTGGCGGTGGGGCGACCGCGGCGCTTGGCGCTTTCGTCCACCACGTCGTCATGCAGCAGCGTCGCGGTGTGGATGAACTCGACCGTTGCGGCCAGCTTCACATGGTCGGCGCCCTCGTAGCCACACAGCCGCGCCGCCGCCAGCGTCAGGATCGGGCGCAGACGCTTGCCGCCCGCCTCGACCAGATGCGCGGTCACCTCGGGGATGCGCGGCGCGTGCTTGGAGGCCATCCGCTCGCGGATCAGCGCGTTCACCGCACTCAGGTCATCGGCCAGCACTTCGGCCAGGCGTTCATGCGGCTTCACGCGCGTCTCGTCCAAGCTCATTGTGCTCTCCATGCTCTCGACTTGTTTTGGTTGTAGCCTTACACGCGTCCTATGGAAGAGCTTTTGCGCACCAATGACATCACACTTATACCGCTCGCCCGGACTCTTCTGGACGGGGCGGGTATAGACAGCTTTGAGTTGGACGTAAATATGAGCGTGCTCGAAGGGTCCATCGGCATATTGCCGCGCCGCCTGATGGTGCGGTCCGATGACCTGCCGCGCGCGCGGCGGATTTTGCGCGAAAACGGGGTGCGTTTTGAGGGTTGAGCCCTTTGCAGAGGCCGATCTGACCCACGACGCGATGCTGGGCGGCAAGGCGATGATCCGGCAGCCGCGCGTCGGCTATCGCGCCGGGACGGACCCGGTGTTGCTGGCCGCCACCATCGAGGCCAAGCCGGGGCAGAGCGTGCTGGAACTGGGTTGCGGCGCGGGGCCGGGGCTGTGCTGTCTGGGCGCGCGGGTGCCGGGGGTGCAGCTCTACGGGATCGAGCTTCAGCCCGCCTATGCGGCTTTGGCACGGCGCAACCTGTCGGAAAATGGTCTGGGCGGCACAGTGTGGGAGGGCGACCTGAGCGCACCGCCCCCCGAAATGCGCGCGCTTAGCTTTCATCACGTCATGGCCAACCCGCCCTATTTCGAAGCGGGGCGCGGGATCGCGGCGCAGGACGCGGGCCGAGGGTTGGGCCGCGCGGGCGAGACGCCCTTGGCGACCTGGGTGGCGGTGGCGGCGAAACGGTTGCGCCCGCGCGGCTACATGACCTTCATCCAGCGGGCCGAGCGCTTGCCCGAACTGTTGGCGGCGATGCAGGCACATGTGGGCGCGTTAGAGCTGTTGCCGCTGCTGCCGCGCCCCGGCCGCGCGCCGCGTTTGGTGCTGGTCCGGGGGCGAAAAGACGGCAAAGCGGCGTTCCGGTTCCATCCACCACAGGTGATTCACGCGCCGGGAGAGCATGAAGATGGGGTAAACAACTACTCCGAGGCGTTTACGAAGGTTATGAAACACGGTGCTGGGTTACCGTTTTCGGAATAAACCCGCCTGTTCTTCGTAATTTCCTAGGGAATCATCAGCCTTTTTCGCAGGTGCCGCGTGACAGAACGATGACAATGTGCTGCACTGAAGGTCCAAACAGATCGAAGGAGGATCTAATGAGCTTGAGTTCGCACCTGCAAGAACTGAAAAATAAGCACAGTACCCTCTCGGACGCCGTGGAACGGGCGCAGCGCGCTCCTGGCACCGATGCGTTGCATATCGCAGACATGAAAAAGCAGAAACTTCGTATCAAAGAAGAAATTCAGCGCCTGTCGTCTCAGGCCATGGGCTAAGCGTCCCGCGCGCGGCCTGTCCGAGGTTTCGGGCAGGTCGTTCCATAGGCGGAAGCCAGCGTCTTGCCCAGGATGGGCAACACCGTGTGTTCCGCAATCCGATCCGGCCCCCGCCTTCGTGCGGGGGCTTTTGCTTTTACCGGATCGTGGCAAAGGTTAATCGGTGATCGGTGCCAAGCGCTCTTCTAGGCGGCTGCGCAGGTGTTCGTGCTGCGTCGGCAGCTTCAGCGCCTCACCCAGATGCGCGGTATCCTCGTCGCGGTCAAAGCCCGGCTCGTTGGTCGCGATCTCGAACAGCACCCCGCCGGGGGTGCGGAAATAGATCGCCCAAAAGTAGTCGCGGTCGATCACCGGCGTCACCTGATAGCCGGTGTCCATCAGCGCCTTGCGCACCTCCAGCTGCTTTTCGCGGTTGTCGACGGAAAAGGCGATGTGATGCACGCTGCCCGCGCCTTGGTCCGCCATGGGGCCGGATGTTTCGGTCAGGTCGATGACCTGCGCCTCATTGCCGCCGGGGACGCGAAAGCGGGTGACGCCGTTTGCGCTGTCGTCCTTCTCATAGCCCATGAAGCGCAGCAGCTCGGCGCTGGACGCTGCCCCGCGCGGCGACAGGCGCATGTCGGCGGAATGGAACCCACGCAGGGCGACCTCGGCGGGGGCGTCCGCCACCCAAGGCGCGCGGTCATCGTCGCTTTCGATCAGGGCAAACCCGTCGCCATCGGGGCCTTTGAACTCCAGCCGCCGCTCGCCGAACCGTTCCGCAGGGGTCAGCCCCTGCACGCCGAACCGCGCGAGCCGTTCGGACCAATAGGGCAGGGCGCCGGTGGGCACGGAAAAGGCGGTGGTGCCGACCTCACCCGCGCCGGGGCGACCGCGCCGCGCATTCGGGAAGGGAAAGTAGGTCATGACCGTGCCGGGGGTGCCCTGCTCGTCGCCATAATACAGGTGGTACACGTCGGGCGCGTCAAAGTTCACCGTCTTCTTGACCCGGCGCAGACCCAGCACCTTGGTGAAAAAGTCGTTGTTCTCCTGCGCTCCGCTGGCGAGCGAAGTCACATGGTGCAAGCCGTTGATCTGGTTGAGCATGGCGCGTCTCCTATTCTTTGGTCCTAAATATAGCCCTGTTTGAATGAAAGAAACGCCGCCGCGCGCGGTGCGTTGGTGCGCCAGCGCACAAAAAAAGGCCCCGAGTGGGTGCTCGGAGCCCTGTTTTTGCACGTCAAACGGGATCAGACGAAGAACTGACCGCCGTTCGCCGAGATGGTCGAGCCGTTGATAAAGCCCGCATCGTCCGACGCGAGGAAGGTCACGCAGCGCGCGATTTCTTCGGGCTCGCCCAGACGGCCCGTCGGGATCTGGCCGATGATGCTTTCGCGGACCTTCTCCGGCACGGCCATGACCATTTCGGTCGCGATGTAGCCGGGGCAGATTGCGTTGGCGGTGATGCCTGCGCGCGCGCCTTCCTGGGCCAGAGACTTGACGATGCCCAGATCGCCCGCCTTGGTCGCGGCATAGTTCACCTGCGCGAACTGGCCTTTCTGACCGTTGATCGACGAGATCACGATGATGCGGCCAAACTTGCGCTCGCGCATCCCCGGCCAGATCGGGTGAATGGTGTTGAACACGCCGGTCAGGTTGGTGTCGATGACCTCTTTCCACTGGTCCGGGGTCATCTTGTGGAAGGGCGCGTCACGGGTGATGCCCGCGTTGGCGACAACCACGTCGATGGGGCCGAGGTCCGCTTCGACCTGCGCGATGCCTGCGGCCGAGGCTTCGTAGTCGGCCACGTTCCACTTGTAGGTCTTGATGCCGGTGGCTTCGGTAAAGGCAGCGGCCTTTTCGTCGTTGCCGGCGTAGGTTGCTGCAACCTCATAGCCTTGCGCTTTGAGTGCTTTGGAAATGGCTTCGCCGATGCCGCGGCTGCCGCCGGTGACCAGTGCTACACGTGCCATGTTGTCCTCCGATAATGACATGTCCCTTGGTAACTTCGTTACCTTTTGGTTTTTGCGGGCGCAACAATATTGCGCATACATTTTCGAAATAATTGGCGCGGCGTTTTGGCGCCCCCGCGCCGGGTGGGCGTAAAAAAGGGCGCCGAAGCGCCCCTTTTCAATGCCTTAGGGGCGTTCGAGGCACATGGCCACGCCCATGCCGCCGCCGATGCACAGGGTCGCCAGACCCTTTTTCGCGTCGCGGCGTTTCATTTCGAACAGCAGGGTGTTCAGGATCCGTGCGCCCGACGCGCCGATCGGGTGGCCGATGGCAATCGCGCCGCCGTTCACGTTCACGACCTCGGGGTTCCAGCCCATGTCCTTGTTCACGGCGCAGGCCTGCGCGGCGAAGGCTTCGTTGGCTTCGACCAGATCGAGGTCTTCGGCCTTCCAACCGGCTTTTTCCAGCGCCTTGCGGGAGGCGTGGATCGGGCCGACGCCCATGATCGACGGGTCGAGACCGGCGGTCGCGTAGGACGCAATGCGCGCCAGCGGCTCAATCCCGCGACGCTCTGCTTCCTCGGCGGACATCAGCAGGGCGCCAGCCGCGCCGTCGTTGATGCCCGAGGCGTTTGCGGCGGTCACGGTGCCATCCTTGGTGAAGGCGGGGCGCAGTTTCGCCATCGCTTCGATCGTCGCGCCGTGACGGATGTACTCGTCCTGATCGACGACGATCTCGCCCTTGCGGGTTTTCACGGTGAAGGGGACGATCTCGTCGGCGAACTTGCCCGCCTTTTGCGCGGCTTCGGCCTTGTTCTGCGAAGCCACGGCAAAGGCGTCCTGCATGTCGCGGGAAATCTGCCACTGCTCGGCAACGTTTTCAGCGGTCTGGCCCATGTGGTAGCCGTTGAACGCATCCCACAGACCGTCGCGGATCATGGTGTCGATGTACTTGACGTCGCCCATCTTGTGACCGGCGCGCAGGTGCGCGGCGTGGGTCGACAGCGACATGTTCTCCTGACCACCGGCGCAGACGATGGACGCATCGCCCAGTTGGATGTGCTGAGCGGCCAGTGCGACGGCGCGCAGACCCGAACCACAGACCTGGTTGATGCCCCAAGCGGCGGATTCGATCGGCAGACCGGCGTTGATATGCGCCTGACGTGCGGGGTTCTGGCCCTGCGCGGCGGTCAGAACCTGACCAAGAATAGTCTCAGAGACTTCACCCTTTTCGATGCCCGCGCGGGCCACCAGTGCTTCGAGCACGGCCGCGCCAAGATCATGTGCAGGGGTGGTTGCAAAAGAACCGCTAAAGCTGCCCACGGCAGTCCGTGCGGCACTTGCGATAACGACGTTGGTCATAAGTTGTCCTCCAGCCAAGCGTGTACGCCAAGGCATACCGTGATTCCGCCGGATGCGAAACCATTCCATCTTCGCCTGTCGAAAATGGGGAATACTCTGTTCTGCGTTGCAGCGAAAGGGACAGAAAGTCTCAGGCTTGCGCTAACGGGCCGATTTGCGCAACTTTTGTTCGTCGCGCCACGGCGGGTTCACGGTGGGCGCGGCAAACAGGTACCCCTGAAGACAATCGACCCCCAGCGCGCGCAGCACATCGGCGTCGGCTTGGGTTTCCACCCGCTCGGCGACGGTGAACAGGTCGAACTGTTCGGCGATCTTGACGATGGCGCCGACCAACACCTGATTGTCGGGATCCTGCGCAATGCCCGAAGAAAATTCCCCGTCAATTTTAAGGATATCGAAACTGAAGTCCTTGAAGTGTCGCAGCGCCGTGTAGCCAGAGCCAAAATCGTCCATGGCAAAGGTGATTCCCTTGCTCTGGAGATCCTTCATGAAAGTGGTGACCAGTTCGGGGACGGTCATGGCCGAGGTTTCGGTGATCTCAAGGATCAGACGCTCGGCCACGGTGGGATCGTTTTGCAGGCCACGGGTCAGCGTGCGCATCCACTTTTTATAGCCGACAGAGCGCGCCGACATATTGATGGACAGCCGCAGGGCAGGCACGCGTTCCAATTCTGCCAAGCCCTTTTCCAGCGCGATACAGTCCAACATGCGGCCAAATTCCGTGTCTTCCACGGCGTTTATGAACTCTGCGGCGGGAATCACCCGCCCGGTTTCATCCAGCACGCGGATCAGCCCCTCGTAAAATGCGACGTGATCGGGGGCGGTGGTCTGGACAACGGGCTGAAACGCCAGCATGACCTGCCGGTGCTGAATGGCGCGTTGCACCATGTCCATGGTGTTGCGATCACGCGCGCTGACCGCATGTTCCAGAGCGTTGCGCGCCCCTTCGCTGAATTTGCCTTTGACGCGGGCCATATTGCTTCTCCTGCACCGGGTTCTGTGTTTGTCGGCCCCAGCGTTTAAATGCCGGTTAAAGGGTGGGTTTGACTAGAATTGTGCGGGTTTTGCCGCGGCGGGCAAAGGGGCGCTTGACTCTGTGCCGATCCCCCGTATAAGCGCCGCTTCATTGGTGTTGGTGGCCCCCGCAAGGGAATGCCTGTCATTGTGGGTCGCCGGGTGCGCCCGGTCCGCAAAGAGGACAACGCCCTTTACCACGGCACGAGGCCTTCGGTCTCCGGCCCCTCTGGATGGGACGCGATTGCGGCCCGAAAAGTGGGAACCGGTTTTCGGAATCAGCCGAAATGCCATTTATAAAGGAGATCAGCCGTGACCAAACGCACGTCTGCCAAGTACAAAATCGACCGCCGCATGGGCGAAAACATCTGGGGCCGCGCCAAGTCCCCGGTCAACCGTCGTGAATATGGCCCCGGCCAGCACGGTCAGCGCCGCAAGGGCAAGATGTCCGACTTCGGTCTGCAGCTGCGCGCCAAGCAGAAGCTGAAGGGCTACTACGGCGACCTGACCGAAAAGCAGTTCCGCCGCATCTTCGCCGAAGCAGAGCGTCTGCGTGGCGACACCGGTGAACAGCTGATCGGCCTGCTCGAGCGCCGCCTGGACGCCGTCGTCTACCGCGCCAAGTTCGTGGCAACCGTGTTCGCTGCGCGTCAGTTCGTGAACCACGGTCACGTTCTGGTCAACGGCCGCCGCGTGAACATCCCCTCGTACCGCGTCAAAGAAGGCGACGTGATCGAGGTCCGCGAGAAGTCCAAGCAGATGACCGCTCTGATCGAAGCCACCCAGCTGGCCGAGCGTGACGTTCCGGACTACATCGAAGCCGACCACTCCAAGATGACCGCCACCTTTGTGCGCACCCCGGGCCTGTCCGACGTGCCGTACCCGGTCGTCATGGAACCGAACCTGGTGATCGAATACTACGCACAGAACTAAGGTTCTCTGTATACGAATCGAAAGGCCGCTCCGATCCGGGGCGGCCTTTTTCGTTTGCTTTGCTGGTCTGAGCATCAGGCACAAAAAAACCGCGTCCCCAATGCGATGGGGGCGCGGTTTTTGATTTGGGTGATCCGGTTGGGATCAGACGTACATGATGTCGCCGAACACGTGCTGGACGATGTTTTCACGCTTGAGGCCCATTTTGGCCAGCTGATCGTCGGACAGCGCTTGCAGACGCTCGACCTTTTGCATCCGGGAGTTCGCTTCGCCGATGCGGACGAGGCCTTGGAAAACCCATTCAAAGAAATGTGCGATCGGGTTGCCGATGGGGGCGATTGCAGTGTGGACGTTTGCCATTGTCGTGTCTCCGTGGGGTAAAATAGGTTACCCTCCCTGACCCTTTTTTACGCTGCATCGCAGCAAAGCACCACAATAGGTTTCTCATAGCCGCAATAGCGCTAACGCATAGCTGCTTACCCAAGCGTTAACGGAAAAGGGCGGCCCGTCAGGACCGCCCCACTTGGTTCTGAAAATCACTCGCAAACACACTTGGAATACAGCCCGGTCCGGAAATGCGTCCGCCGGGCACGCTCACATTGCATATCGCCAAGATACGCGCTGTCTATGACAGCTGCGTGAAACATCGCATGAAAGCGCGAGGCCCGCGCGTTAATAAACCGTTAATCCAAGCCTATGACGGCGGATTTCGTGGAACCTTCCGTCTGGGGATTCGCCACAAAGGGTAAGGGAATCAAGCGGATAGGGGTTTGGGACCAAGGGCATCAGGGTCGTTTCCAGCGTCTCTTGGACCGGCGCGATCTCTGCCCGCCGCAGGTTGCCGGTCAGGGTGATGTGAAAGCGAAACTGGTCCATCACGCCGGGATACCCCCAGTCCAAGAGGTTCTGTTCCTGCTCGGGCGACAGGCGCTTTTGACGTCGCCGGGCAAGCTCTGCCTTGGTCAGGGGGGCGCGAAAGCCGTCCAGATCGCGCACCACTGCGGCGGCCAAATCGCGCAGCGCGGGGCAAGGCTCGGACGGCACAAGCGCGAGAAAACCGCCCAGGCGCGCCAGCTCTAACTCCATCGACACGGCACGCTGCGTTGCGGCGAACCGTGCAAGTGCAGCATCAAGATCGGCCTCGCTGCACCCCTCGGCCAGCCGAAAGGGGGCCTTGATCGTGGCGTGCAGACCGTATTTGCGCGGACGTTCGGTGATCTCATGCACGGGGCGGGGCAGGGGGCCAACGTCAGGCGCGGCCACCGCAACCCCGCGCGCCGCATCCCAGCCGAGCCACGCCGCGCCAAACGCGGCAAACGCCCCCGGCGCAGGGGTGTGATAGATGGCGTAACGTGTGTAGGTCATGGGCCGCTTTCGTCTAAGGCTGTGCTACATGACCCCAAGCCGCGCGCGCTCACAAGGGGGCAACCTGCGCCGATTGCCTTGTTTATATGGCTATAACCGCCCCTCGGGGCTTGTCAGGCGCGGCAGTTGGGGCTATAGCGCGCCTGTCGAGAAGGCGATCAACGCCACATGCGCGCAGAATCGAGCAGGGTCGGGACCATCCGGCCCTCTTTGTTTTACGCGAATGCGGGCTTTCGTGGGCCGCCCCACATGACCAATCCGTCCCGCCTGCGGGGCATCGCTAAAGACCGGTGGAGACAACCACCCGGCCAGTATAACCGATGAAAAGGAATGAAACGCCACATGGCAAACGCAACTATGGAAGAATTCGAAGCACTCCTGAACGAGTCGCTCGAAATGGATACCCCGGACGAAGGTTCGGTTGTCAAAGGTAAGGTCATCGCGATCGAAGCGGGCCAAGCCATCATCGACGTCGGCTACAAAATGGAAGGCCGCGTTGAACTCAAAGAATTCGCAGAACCCGGCGAAGCTCCCTCTGTCGCAGTTGGCGACGAAGTGGAAGTGTACCTGCGCGCGGCTGAAAACGCCCGCGGCGAAGCGGTTATCTCGCGCGAGATGGCCCGCCGTGAAGAAGCATGGGACCGCCTGGAAAAAGCATACGCAGACGACGCCCGCGTCGAAGGCGCGATCTTTGGCCGCGTCAAGGGTGGCTTCACCGTCGACCTCGGCGGCGCAGTTGCGTTCCTGCCCGGCTCTCAGGTTGACGTGCGCCCCGTGCGCGACGCCGGCCCGCTCATGGGTCTCAAGCAGCCGTTCCAGATCCTCAAGATGGACCGTCGCCGTGGCAACATCGTTGTGTCGCGCCGCGCGATCCTCGAAGAGTCCCGCGCCGAACAGCGCGCCGAGGTCATCGGTAAGCTGCAAGAAGGCGATTCGGTTGACGGTGTGGTCAAGAACATCACCGAGTACGGCGCATTCGTCGACCTCGGCGGCGTTGACGGCCTGCTGCACGTGACCGACATGGCATGGCGCCGTGTGAACCACCCGTCCGAGATCCTGTCGATCGGCGAGACGGTCAAGGTTCAGGTCATCAAGATCAACAAAGACACCCACCGCATCAGCCTCGGCATGAAGCAGCTGCAGGAAGATCCGTGGGATCTGGTTGGCGTCAAGTACCCGCTGGGCTCCGTCCACAAGGGTCGCGTCACCAACATCACCGATTACGGTGCATTTGTTGAGCTCGAGCCCGGTGTCGAAGGTCTGGTTCACGTCTCCGAGATGTCCTGGACCAAGAAGAACGTGCACCCCGGCAAGATCGTTTCGACCTCGCAGGAAGTCGACGTCATGGTTCTGGAAATCGACGGTGCCAAGCGCCGCGTGTCCCTGGGCCTCAAGCAGACCCAGCGCAACCCGTGGGAAGTCTTTGCCGAAACCCACCCCGAGGGCACCGAGGTCGAAGGCGAAGTCAAGAACATCACCGAATTCGGTCTGTTCATTGGCCTCGAAGGCGACATCGACGGCATGGTTCACCTGTCCGACCTGTCCTGGGACGAGCGCGGCGAAGATGCGATCCAGAACTACCGCAAAGGCGACGTGGTTCAGGCCGTTGTGTCCGAAGTCGACATCGAGAAAGAGCGTATCTCGCTCTCGATCAAGGCTCTGGGCGGCGACAAGTTCGCAGATGCGGTTGGCGGCGTGAAGCGCGGCTCGATCGTGACTGTCGAAGTGACCGCAATCGAAGACGGTGGCATCGAAGTGGAATACGAAGGCATGAAGTCCTTCATCCGCCGCTCCGACCTGTCGCGTGACCGTGCCGAGCAGCGCCCCGAGCGCTTCAACACCGGCGACAAGGTCGACGTGCGCGTCACCAACATCGATTCGAAAACCCGCCGTCTGGGTCTGTCGATCAAGGCACGCGAGATCGCAGAAGAGAAAGAAGCCGTCGAACAGTACGGTTCCTCCGACTCGGGCGCATCGCTGGGCGATATCCTCGGCGCAGCGCTGAAGGGCGACAACTAAGGGCACCTGCCTTTAGGATCGAGATTAAGGGGCCCCCGCCGCGTGCGGGGGCCTTTTTCGTTTGCGCGGGTTCGACGATTTCCTATCCTACCCCCGAGTCGATTGGTGGAGGGGTTATGAGGAACGTCATTATTATGTGCGCGCTGCTGCTGGGCAGTGCCGCGCAGGCGCAGGATATCGTTGTGCCGGGCGACGACGATGGCTTGGTCCAGGGGCCGCCGGTGGTGGGCGGCACAGAGCTGATCATGAAGCCCTACACGGTGCGCGACCAAAACCAGCTGCGCGGGCGTTTTGGCGCCGCCTGGACCGCCGACGAGGTCAAGGAAAAGGCCGCGATCACCTGTCAGCAGAACGGAATGCGGCTGATTTATTTCAAACCGGAAGGGGCCGACGCCAAGGGGCGCACGGAATTCGCTGCCGTTTGCCAGTAAACGGGGCGGCATTTGCGCGCGGGGCGCGGCGAATCGCGCGCGGGGTTTCTGCGGCGCGGCGAGGCGGGCATTTGCCAAAGCGCTTGGAAATCGCCCGAATTCGCGACGATTTGACGTGCAAAGCGCTGCAAAATATGGGTTTTCCCCAGCACTTACAGTTTCCGTTTTAGATATCTGTGCGTATAGTCAGGCGAGACCAGATAAAAACCAAGTACCACGGGGGGTGGACAGCATGATCAGATCGGAACTGATCCAGAAGATTGCGGATGAGAACCCGCACCTGTATCAGCGTGACGTGGAGAGGATCGTGAACACGATCTTCGAAGAAATCACCAACGCCATGGCCCGGGGTGATCGGGTCGAGCTGCGGGGCTTTGGGGCCTTTTCGGTCAAGAAGCGGGATGCGCGCGTCGGACGGAACCCTCGGACCGGGGAATCCGTTGAGGTCGAGGAAAAGCATGTTCCCTTCTTCAAGACTGGTAAGCTGCTTCGGGACCGCCTGAACGGAAAATAAGATTGATGCGCTACATTCGCTATGCCTTCCTTGCTGCGCTGGCCATTGTCCTTGTGACAGTGGCTTTGGCCAATCGTCAGGTTGTGACCTTGAACACCTTGCCCGATGGGCTGGCGGGGTTCCCCGGCATGGGGATGTTTGCGTTTTCGGTTGAGCTGCCGCTGTTCCTTGTGATTTTCGCGGGGATTCTGGCGGGGCTGCTGATCGGCTTTGTCTGGGAATGGCTGCGCGAGCATAAGTTCCGCGCCGAGGCCGCGCGCAAGCAGGGCGAAGTCAAGAAGCTGGAGCGTGAGTTGAAGAAAACTCAGGTCGAGCGGGACAAGGACAAGGACGAGGTTCTTGCCATTCTGGATAACGCGAGCTGATCCAGTTGGGGGAGGGGGCGCTGCCCTCTCGCCGGAGGCGAGGCACTTGAGGGTGGAGGGGGCGCTGCCCCCGTCTCCTGCGGAGACTCCCCCGGGATATTTTCAAAGAGAAGAAGACAGGGGCCGGGATGCAGGACGTCAGGGTCAAGATTTGCGGTCTGACGCGGGCTGCGGATGTGGAGGCTGTGGCCGAGGCTGGGGCGTCTTACGCGGGCTTTGTGTTTTTTCCCAAGAGCCCGCGGAATGTGAGCGTGGCGCAGGCGCGGGAGCTGGCGGTTTTGGCGCCGGTTGGGCTGGCCAAGGTTGGGTTGGTGGTGAACCCGACGGATGCGTTGTTGGATGAGATTTTGGCTGAGGTGCCGTTGGACATCATCCAGCTGCATGGGGCCGAAAGCCCGGAGCGGGTGGCTGAGGTGCGGGCGCGCTATGGTTTGCCGGTGATGAAGGCGGTGGGCGTGGCCGAGGAGGCCGATCTGGCGAAGGTCGCGTCTTATCAGGGGGTTGCGGATCAGATCTTGATCGACGCCAAGCCGCCGAAGGAGGCTGATTTGCCCGGCGGGAACGGCTTGGCCTTTGACTGGCGCTTGGTCGCGGGGCGGCGGTTTGGCAAGCCGTGGATGCTGGCCGGGGGCTTGACCCCTGAGAATGTTGGCACGGCGGTGGCGATGACCGGGGTGCGGCAGGTGGACGTGTCGTCCGGGGTTGAAAGCGCGCCGGGGGTCAAAGATGCGGGGACGATCCGCGCCTTTGTCGAGGCGGCGCGCGGGGCGAAGGTGCCGCCCCGCCTGTAAGGTTTACAGCAGCTCGAGCACGCGCTCGGGCGGGCGGCCGATGACGGCTTTGTCCGCCTTGAACAGCACCGGGCGTTCGATCAGTTTCGGCTCTTGCGCCATGGCGGCGAGCAGGGCGTCTTTGGGCGTGTCCTTGGTCAGGCCCATGTCCTTGAAGGCCGCTTCCTTTGTACGCATCATCTGGGTCACCGGCAGGCCGAGGGCGGTTTGGGCCGCTTGCAGTTCCTCAACCGTGGGCGCGTCTTCGAGGTATTTACGCACGGTGACCTGTACGCCGCGCTCTTCAAGCAGGGCGAGGGCGGCGCGCGATTTCGAGCAGCGCGGGTTGTGCCAGAGGATCATAGCCATGCCTCCCGCCCGGTGCCGACGGCGTCGCTGACATTGGCGAACCCGTCGCGGGCCAGCAGGGCGTCGAGGCCGCGGGCGATGTCGGCGGCAAGGGTGAGCCCGCCGTAGACCAGCGCCGAGTAGAGCTGCACGGCAGAGGCCCCGGCGCGGATTTTGGCATACGCTTGGTCGGCCGAGCCGATGCCGCCCACGCCGATCAGCGGCAGTTTGCCGTCCGTCAAGGCAGACAACTGCGCCAGCACGCGGGTGGATTTTTCGAACAAAGGCTGCCCGGACAGGCCGCCCATTTCGCCCTTGTGGGCCGAGTGCAACCCGTCGCGCGAGAGGGTGGTGTTGGTAGCGATCACGCCGGACACGCCCGAGGACAGCGCCACATCGGCCACGTCTTGCAGCCCCTGTTCGTCCAGATCGGGGGCGATTTTCAGGAACACCGGGATGGGGCGATCAAGCGCGGCGTTGGCCTGCATCACGCCTGCCAGCAGCGCCGAGAGGGCGTCTTTGCCTTGCAGGTCGCGCAGTTTCTCGGTGTTGGGCGACGACACGTTGACCGTGGCGAAATCCAGCGAGTCGGCGCAGCGGGTCAGCACCTTGGCAAAGTCGGCGGCGCGGTCGCCGCTGTCCTTGTTTGCGCCAAGGTTCAGGCCAAGGACCATATCGGCGGGGCGGCGCATCAGGCGGCCCGCGATGGCGTCCATCCCGTCGTTGTTAAAGCCAAACCGGTTGATGACGCCCTGGTCTTCGGTCAGGCGAAAGAGGCGCGGTTTGGGGTTGCCGGGCTGGGGGCGGGGCGTGGCGGCGCCGACCTCGACAAAGCCAAAGCCCGCGCGGGACAGGCCCGCCAGCGCCTCGGCGTTCTTGTCAAACCCGGCGGCGAGGCCGACCGGGTTGGGCAGGTTCAGACCCGCCACGGTGCAGCGCAGGCGATCCGAGGTCACGGTGCCGGGGCTTGGCGCGAGGCCCATTTGCAGCGCCTTCAACGCCAGACCGTGGGCCGCCTCTGGGTCCATGCGGTGCAGCAGGGTGAGGCCCGCTTTTTCCATCAGGTTCATGCGAAATTCTCCGGGAAGATGTGGCCATCCTCGCCCAAAGGCAGCGGCTGGCACCACGTCACATGCGCCAGCGTCAGCGGGCCGTAGAAGTGCGGGAACTCGGCCCCGCCGCGCGAGACCTCCCATCTCAGGCGCTCGCCCATGCGGTCAGTGTCAAGCTCGGCCAGCATCAGGCCATCGACACCGGCGAAATGCTTGGCGGCGGTTTCGCGCGCCTGTTCCGAGGTCGAGAAATGGATGTAGCCGTCAGAGACGTCGATGGGCGCGCCTTGGGTTTCGCCTTTGGCACGCAGGTCCGACCACTCGTCGGCGCGGAGGATCTTGTAAATCAGCATGACAGCGGTTTGCCCCGCTGGGCCGCGCCGGTCAACGGCGCTTTTTCGCGCAAGGGCGTCATGGGGCTGTCACGTAACGCTGCGACACCGGGCAACACCCTTTGACTCTTTGGTCCAACCGGGGTCTGCTACACGCATAACAACTCTGACAGAGAGGTTTTCAACCATGTATCGTTTGATGACCAGCGCCGCCGCGCTTGCCATGTTGGCAGGGGCCGCGCAGGCTGACTATTCGCTGACCATTCTGCACACCAACGATTTCCACGCGCGCTTTGAGCCGATCAGCAAGTACGATTCGGGCTGCTCGGCAGAGGACAACACCGAAGGGAAGTGCTTTGGCGGCTCGGCCCGTCTGCAAACCGCCATCACCGAGGCAAAGGCCCGCACCAACAACCACATTCTCGTGGACGGGGGCGACCAGTTCCAGGGCACGCTGTTCTACACCTATTACAAGGGCAAGCTGGCCGCCGAGATGATGAACCAGATGGGCTATGACGCGATGACCGTGGGCAACCACGAATTCGACGACGGCCCCGAGGTGCTGCGCGGCTTTATCGACGCGGTGAACTTTCCGATCCTGATGTCGAACGCCGATTTCTCGGGCGAAGAGCTGCTGGCCGACACGCTGTTGAAATCCACCGTGATCGAGAAGGGCGGCGAAAAGATCGGCCTGATCGGTCTGACGCCGCAGGACACCGACGAGCTCGCCTCGCCCGGTGACAACATCATCTTTACCGATCCGTCCGAAGCGGTTCAGGGCGAAGTCGACAAGCTGACCGCCGAGGGTGTGAACAAGATCATCGTGCTGTCGCACTCGGGCTATGGCGTTGACCAGACCGTGGCGGCGAACACCACCGGCGTGGACGTGATCGTCGGCGGCCACAGCAACACGCTGCTGGGGGACATGGACGGGGCGGCGGGTGCCTATCCGACCGTGGTTAACGGCGTGCAGATCGTGCAGGCCTATGCCTACGGCAAGTTCCTGGGCGAGCTGAACGTGACCTTTGACGACGCGGGCGTCGTGACCGAGGCCACCGGCGCGCCGATCATCATGGACGCCGCCGTGGCCGAGGATGACGCCACCAAGGCGCGCATCGCCGAAGCCGCAGGCCCGCTGGAGGAAATCCGCAACAAGGTTGTCGCCGAAAGCGGCATGGCCATCGAAGGCGACCGCAGCGTTTGCCGCGCGATGGAATGCGGCATGGGCAACCTGATCGCCGACGCCATGCTGGAGCGCGTCAAGGATCAGGGCATCGACATCGCCATCCAGAACTCTGGCGGCATCCGCGCGTCCATCGACGCGGGCGAAGTGACCATGGGCGAAGTGCTGACCGTGCTGCCGTTCCAGAACACGCTGTCGACCTTCCAGGTGTCGGGCGAGACGCTGATCGCGGCGCTGGAAAACGGCGTGAGCCAGATGGAAGAGGGCGCAGGGCGCTTCCCGCAGGTGGCGGGCATGTCCTTTACCGTTGATCCCTCGGCAGAGGCGGGCAGCCGCATCTCTGACGTGATGGTGGGCGGCGCGCCGATCGATCCGGCCAAGATGTACGGCGTTGTGTCCAACAACTACGTGCGCAACGGCGGTGACGGCTACAAGATGTTCCGCGACGCGGAAAACGCCTATGACTTTGGCCCCGATCTGGCGGATGTGACGGCGGAATTCATCGCTGCCAACGCGCCGTACACGCCCTACACCGATGGCCGCATCAAGATCATGGGCGAATAAGCCGCCTTTGATATGAACGACGAAGGGCAGGGGGAAACCTCTGCCCTTTTTGCGTTGAGGGGTGGGTTACTTGGCCAGCGCCACGTTGATCAGCGCCATTTGCGCGCCGCGGTTGCCGCCCGTCAGCCGCGCGATGGTATCCGAGGGACCGGCCCCCGCCACCCCGGCAGCGGCCAGATCGGCGCTGAGCGCGTCCATCGTCTTGCCGGTAAAGGCCGCGAGACGGTCCAACGGCGCGGTCGCCAGCGCTTGGATCGCGCCGCCGGGGCCACCGCTGGCGGCAGGGTCTTCGGCGGGCATCAGCAGCGTCACCGCAAGGGTCACAGCGCCAATCCCCATCACGGCCAGCGCCAGAGGGCGCTTGAAGTAGCAGGTAAAGGCGCGCCAGTTCATGGCGATGTGAAACGCCGCCGCGCCGACCAGCAGCCAGCCCGCCCATTCGTGCACGGGCTTGGTCAGGCCGACCTCGAGGTGAAAGAACATCAGCGTCCCGGTGACCGCCATCAAGAGGAAAGCGCCGGTGATCAGGGGCGTGGCCCATTTGCGTAAAGACAGGGACATGATCGGACTCCGTAAGCTTTTGTTAAGCTTACCACGCGCCACACGGCGAAGTCCGTCGCCGCCTTGTCGCAGCTTCGCTTGGTGCAGAGCGGCTATGCGATGGGGGCGTTACTCTGCCGCCAGACCTTCGGTGAATTGCAGTCGGGCGAGGCGCGCATAGAGGCCCCCCTCGGCCACAAGCGCGTCATGGGTGCCGGTGGCGACGATGCGGCCATGTTCCATCACGATGATGCGGTCGGCCTTTTTCACCGTCGCAAGGCGGTGGGCCACGATGATGGTCGTGCGCCCCTGCGACAGCGTGTCGACGGCGGATTGCACGGCCCGTTCGCTTTCGGCATCCAGCGCACTGGTGGCCTCGTCCAGCAGCAGCACCGGCGAATCGCGCAGGATGGCGCGGGCGATGGCGATGCGCTGTTTCTGACCGCCCGACAGCATCACACCGCGCTCGCCCAGCCAGCTGTCGTAGCCGTCGGGCAGGGCGGTGATGAACTCATGCGCGGCGGCGGCGCGGGCGGCGGCCTCGACCTCTTCGCGGCTGGCATCAGGGCGGCCAAAACGGATGTTGTCCACGGCGCTGGCGGCAAAGATCACCGGGTCTTGCGGGACAAGCGCGATGGACTTGCGGAACTCATGCCGGGCCATCTGGTCCAGCGCCACGCCATCAAGGCGGATCTCGCCCGAGGCGGGGTCATAAAAGCGCTGGATCAGCTGGATGATCGTCGTTTTGCCCGCGCCGGACGGGCCGACCAGCGCCACGGTCTCGCCCGGTGCGATGGTCAGATCGACGCCTTCCAGCGCCGAGACCTCGGGGCGGGTCGGATATGCGAAATGCACGTTGTCAAAGGCGATCTCGCCGCGCACCGGCAGCGGCACGGGCAGCGGCTGGGCGGGGTCTTTGACGCTGTCCTCGGCCTGAAGCAGCTCGATCAGACGCTCGGTCGCCCCGGCGGCGCGTTGCAACTCGCCAAAGACCTCGGACAGGGCGCCCACCGCGCCTGCGACCATCACCGACAGCACCACGAATTGTACGAGCGAGCCTGCTGACATGACCTCGGCCCGGACGTCGCGCGCGCCGATCCACAGCACGCCGACGATGCCGGTAAACACGAGGAAAATCACGAACATGGTCATGGCGGCGCGGGTGCGGACCCGGCGGCGCGCCGCGTCATAGCTTTTCTCGGTGACGTCGGAGAAGGCTTCGCGCGACAGCGCCTCGTGGGTGTAGGCCTGCACCGTCTGCACGGACATCAGCGCCTCGGACGCGTTGCCGGACGACGCAGCGATCCAGTCCTGGTTCTCGCGGCTGAGCACGCGCAAACGGCGGCCCAGGGTCAGGATCGGCACGATCACGATGGGCACGATCAACAGCGCAAGGCCGGTCAGCTTGGGCGAGGTGAACAGCATCAGGATCAAGCCGCCCGAGAACAACAGCACGTTGCGCAAAGCGATGGAAATCGACGAGCCGATGACCGACTGGATCACCGTGGTGTCGGTGGTGATGCGGCTGAGGACTTCGCCGGTCATGATCTTTTCGTAGAACGCAGGCGACAGGCCGATCACCTTGTCAAACACCGCCTTGCGGATGTCGGCCACCACGCGTTCGCCCAGACGGGTCACCAGCGCGTAGCGCGCAGCGGTGCCGACGGCGAGCAGGGCAACAAGGCCCAAGGCCGCGCCAAAGTACTGGTCCAGCAGCAGCACGTCTTCGTTGTTGAAGTTGTCGACCACGCGGCGCACCGCCAAAGGCAGGGTCAGCGACACGCTGGCGGTGGCAATCAACGCAACCATCGCCGCCAGCATCAGCCAGCGGTAGGGCATCAGGAACGGCCAGAGCGCCCCCAAAGACCCCAGCTTGCGCGACTTGGCGCGCTCTTCGTCGGGGGTATTGGTGCTGCGGCGGGCCATATCGTGTCTCTCCTGCTTGCGTCGTGGGGTTTTGCCATGCCAGCCGTGCGGGTCAAGCACCTAAACGCGCTGTTACCCAAGTTTTGCATATGTCTGCCGGGGGATTTTGGAGCGGGCGACGGGAATCGAACCCGTATCTCTTGCTTGGAAGGCAAGGGTCTTACCATTACACAACGCCCGCGCTGCCCTTGACCTATGCCAGCGGCGCGGGCGCGTCAAGCACTTCGGATTCACGGTAAATGCCGCGTTTACCATCCCTTACCCCGCGGTTTCGGAAACAAGGCGTTTCGCCTTAATCCGCAATTCGTGGCGCATTTTCCGCGCCTTTCCGTCAAATTCGCCGCAATTTTGCCTAAGTCTGCGCCTATTCAACCTCTGACACATGCGAGGTGGGGGCTTCGTGATGTTAAGGATTGCTGCCATGCTGCGCAAAATTGGTCTGACCGCTGCTCTTGCTTTTGGCGTTGTTGCCGCGCCGGCTGTTGCCGAGGAACACTATGTCCTGATGATGGGGAACGGCTATTTCCCCGACAAGATCCACCCGGTGGTGGGCGATACCATCAAGTTCGTGAACACCTCGGCGCTGCCCATGTCCGCAACGGCGGTGGATGGCACCTGGACAACGGGCGTGCTGACCCCGCTGAACGGCGTCATCATCGAGGTGACCGACGGGATGCAGCAAGCGTTCGAGAACACCTTTGTCGACGAGGTGACCGGCCAGAAAAACCCCGGTACCGGCATTATCGACTACGTTAATCCGCCCGATCTGCTGACCAACGATCTGACCGGCGAGGTCAACGGGCAATAGCCCCATCGCCGTCAAGGCTCAAAGGGTTCAATCAATTCGTGACCGCTTGCTCGGTTTGAATTTACCGCAGTCCCCACTCGGTAAAACGCCAGTGCCCCTTCGGGTGCTGGCGTCATCAGTTTTGCGGCGCCGTGGCCTTCTTCGCCCAGCCATTTGCCCCAGGTTTCGGGTGACAGGATCACCGGCATCCGGTGGTGGATCTGGCTGATTTGCGTGTTGGCCCCGGTGGTGACGATGGCGCAGGTGCGCTGCGTCTCGCCGCCTTGGGTCCAGTCCTGCCAGACCCCGGCAAAGACCAAGGGCGCGCCGTCCGCGCGGTGGATGTACCATGGCAGGCGGTTGCCTTGCTCGTCCTTGGTCCATTCGTAAAAGCCTGTGCAGGGGATCAGGCAGCGCCGTTCGCGGCAGGCCTCGCGGAAAGCCGGCTTTTCGGCGATGGTTTCGGCGCGGGCGTTGATCAGCAGGGGCCCGCCGTTTGGCGCTTTGTACCAATGCGGGATCAGGCCCCAGCGCATGGGCACCAGCCGCCGCTGGTCGCCGCCTTGGACCACGTGGATTTGCATGGTGGGGCAAACGTTGAAGTTCGGCACCTCGGGCAGGTCATTGGCGGGCTGCGCGCCGAACAGCTGCGCCATGGCGTCGTTCGGCAGGGTGACCGCAAAGCGCCCGCACATGGCCTAGCGCCCCAAGGTCGAGAACAGCAGCATCCCCCAATCGGCGAGCTCGCGTTCGATCTTGGCCCAGCGGGTGCCAAAACTCAGCGGGTCAAGGCCGGTGGCGGTTGCGATCTGGCCTAGGCTGCGGCGGCCGTCGATGGCGGCGATCAAAGGCGCGCAGTCCTTGGGGAGCGTCAGCGTGGTTTTTGTCCCGCTGAGGGTCAGCGGCAGGGGTTTGCCCTTGGCCACCGCCTGCGCCAGCGGGCCCGCCGCGACGCCGCGCAGATGCGGGATCAGCGCGCGGTTCGAGCCTTTGGCGATCTTGCGGTCATCCTCGGACGGGACGGCGTAGACCACGTGCATCTTGATGGTGCCGCGCAGCTTTTCCGCCGTGGCCATGGCCTGCGCGTCGTCCATCCCCTCGGGGCGGGTGGTGATCCGCGACAGGTCATAGAGCGCGGGCGTGGCAAAGCTTTGCAGCCGCCAGCCGGTCTGCGCCATGACCTCCAGCAGGTCCGGCACGTCATAGGCGCGGTCCTGGCCGTGCAGCAGCAGATCGTAGAACCCCGCGTCGCTTTGCTGGTGATCGGTGAGGTTGGTGTTGGCGGCAAAGGGGTGGCCCGCGGGCAGGCTGGCGACGATCTCGCGCGCTTTGGTCAGCCGCTCCTGCGGGGGGAGGCCGTCGAACAGCGCGCCAAAGGCCTCTTGCAGCGGATAGACCCCGGACCGGCCGTAGGGCGCATAGACCATAAACCCCAGTCCCCCACCGGGCGCCAGCGCGGCACGAAGGGCGGCAAAGCCCTCGGCGGGCTCGGGCAGATGATGCAGCACGCCGCAGCAGTCGATATAGTCGAACTGGCCGTAATTGGCGGCGTCCAGCAGAGAGCCGCTGTGAAAGGTGATGGTGTCTAACCCACGCGCCTTGGCCCGCGCCTCGGCCACCGCGCGCGAGGCGGTGGACAGGTCGACATAGGTGATCTCGCACGGCTTGCCCGCGCTTTTCATCACCTGCGCCAGCTGGATCAGCCCGTCGCCGGTGCCGCCCCCTGCCACCAACAGGCGCAGGGGCTGCGACCAGTCGCGGCAGCCGCCCCAGAGGAAATGATCCATCTCCAGCGGATGCGAAGGCGAGCCGGTGATCAGCCGCTTGGCCTCGTCGGCGGGGTCGCGTTCGGGGTAGGGGTAGGCTTCGTATTGTTCGTGAACGGTGACCATGCGCAGACCTTTGATTTTGCCGCGACTTTGCCACGGGCGCGCGGCGAGGTCCACGGGTCTAGCCCTTGCGGGCGATCTCTATCCGGGCCTCCAGCAGGGACATTTCCGTCAGTAGGCGCTTGCGCTCGGTCCGGTCGGCGGTGTCCAGCAGTTCGGCGCGCAGGTCCGCTAGGGTCCGCGAGAGCGTGACAAACTCGGGCACCGCGCCGTTGTCCTTGAGAATTCGGGTCATCACGGCGTTTTCGGGATCATCGCAGGGCGGCAAAGGCTGACCCGCGCCGGGCAGGTTGTCAAAAGCGCCGTCCTTTTCGGCGCGTTCGATGCGTGCGTTGATGAGGTCAATCAAGGGGTGGTCCATGGCGGCAATCTATCGCGCCCGTGCGCATCAGGCAATCATGCCCGGAACGTCACGTCAGAGCCGCTTTGCCGCAGCGTCCGCAGCCCTTGCACCAAGGTCGAATACCCCGCACAGTATGCGAGAGGATTTCGAGGGGAGGAGACGACCAATGACCTTTGCAGGCTTGGCCGATCGTAACGCGCTAGAGGCGCAGATGCCGTGGGCGGACCGGGATGTGCCCGCAACGCTTTGGGGCCAATTGACCAAGACCGCAGGGGCCTTTCCCATGCGCCCCGCCGTCAGCTATCAGTTGACCTCTGGCCCTACCGACAAGGCCGAGACCCTGACCTGGTCCGAACTGCGCGACCGCACGGCGCAGGCGGCGAACCTGTTCCGGTCGCTTGGCGTGGGCGAAAATGACGTGATCGCCTACGTCCTGCCCAACACGAACGAGACGATTGCCACGCTGCTGGGCGGGGCCGTTGCCGGGATCGTCAACCCGGTCAACCCGCTGCTAGAGCCCGAACAGATCGGCGCAATCCTGCGCGAGACGAATGCCAAGGTTGTGGTGACGCTCAAGCCCTTCCCCAAGACCGACATCGCGCAAAAGGTCGCCGAGGCCGTGCGCCACGCGCCCCACTGTCACACGGTGCTCGAGATTGACCTCAACCGCTACCTGACGCCGCCGAAGTCGTGGATCGTGCCCTTCCTGCGCCCCAAGATCGAAGGCAAGCGTCACGCCGATTACCTGTGCTTTAACAAAGAGATGCGCAAGCAGCCCACCGAGTTGCAGTTCGAGGACAGCACCGGTGACCGCGTCGCGGCCTATTTCCACACGGGCGGCACCACCGGGATGCCCAAGGTGGCGCAGCACAAGTATTCGGGGATGATCTACAACGGCTGGCTGGGGGCCACTCTGCTGTTCGATGAGACCGACAATATCATGTGCCCGCTGCCGCTGTTTCATGTGTTTGCCTGCCACGTCATCTTGATGGCGGCGATCTGCTCGGGGGCGCATGTGGTGTTCCCGACGCCAGCGGGCTATCGCGGCGATGGGGTGTTCGACAACTTCTGGAAGCTGTGCGAACGCTGGAAGATCAGCTTTGTGATCACGGTGCCCACGGCGGTTTCGGCGCTGATGCAGCGCAAGGTCGACGCGGATATCTCCACCGTCAAGACGGCGTTCTCGGGGTCCGCGCCCATGCCGATGGAGCTGTTCAAACGCTTTGAAGAGGCCTGCGGCGTGACCATCTGCGAAGGCTACGGCCTGACAGAGGCGACCTGCCTTGTGTCGGTGAACCCGGTGGACGGCGAGAAAAAGGTCGGCTCGATCGGCATTCCCTTCCCCTATACCGACGTCAAGATCATGAAGCTGGCGCATGGCGAAGCGGTGGAATGCGGCGTCGACGAGATCGGCGAGATCTGCGTGTCCAGCCCCGGCGTGTTTGCGGGCAACACCTACACCGAGGCGGAGAAAAACGCCGATCTGTTCCACTTTGGCACGCATCTGCGGACGGGGGATCTGGGCCGCGTGGACGGCGATGGCTACCTGTGGATCACCGGGCGCGCCAAGGATCTGATCATCCGGGGCGGGCACAACATCGACCCCGCCGAGATCGAAGAGGCGCTGCTGGCGCATCCGGCGGTGGCCTTTGCCGGTGCGATCGGCCAACCCGATGCGCATTCGGGCGAGCTGCCTTGCGCCTTTGTGGAGCTGGTGGATGGGGGTCAGGTGACCGAGGCAGAGCTGCTGGAGCACGCCAAGATCCACGTCCACGAACGCGCGGCGCACCCCAAGCATATGACCATCCTGCCGGAATTGCCCAAGACGGCGGTGGGCAAGGTGTTCAAACCCGATCTGCGCAAACACGCGATCACGCGGGTCTATAACGGCGCGCTTGAGAAGGCCGAGAGCGCCGCGCGGGTGGTGTCTGTGGTCGACGACAAGAAGCGAGGGCTGGTGGCGCAGGTCGAGTTGAACGGCGCGGATGCCGAAGCGGTCGGACACATCCTCGGGGCGTTCGTGCGGCCTTGGGACGTCGCCTGACGCGGCCAAATTCCTTTGAAGGAATTTGCAAATCTTTTGAAAAAGATTTGGGCCGCGCGCGGGTTTAGCGGATCACCGGGTCGATGGGGCGCGCCCCAACGCCCAGCCGCTCTTCCAGCACGCGGGCCACTTGCAGCAGGCGGCCTTCACCGCGCGGGCGGCCGATCAGTTGCATCCCCACAGGCAGGCCAGCCGGCGTGAAACCCACCGGCAGCGACAGCGCAGGCAGACCGCAGAGCGTCGCCAGAAAGGCAAAGCGCAGCCAGTCGAGGTAGTCTTTGCATGGCTCGCCAGCGACTTCGGTCGGGTATTCGACCTCGACCGGCAAAGGCGCAATCCCCGTCACCGGGCAGGCCAGCACGTCAAAATCGCTCAGCAGCGCGCGCATCACGTCATAGGCCCGTCCGCGGGCAATCTGTGCGTCGCCGATCTGGTCCACGGTCAACTCGCGGCCCTCTTCGATGTTCTGGCGCAGGGTCGGTTTGTACTGGCTGCGGATGCGCTCGGGCGTGTGGCGGTACATGGTCCACATATCCATGGCGCGGTGCACGCGAAAGGCCGCCTCGATATCGGGCAGTTTGGGCTGGACCTCGTCGACGCTCACGGCGCCGCCCTGGACCCGCGCCAGAGCCGCTTCCAGCACCTGCGCCATCTCACCCGTCACCGGGGCCAGCCCGTTCAGGTCCGGGGAATAGGCGATGCGCACCCGTCCGGGGTCGCGCAAAGTCTGCGCCAGATAGCTGTCCGCAGGCGCGGGGGTGGACACCGGCCAGATCGGGTCGAACCCTGCCATCGCGTCCAGGAACAGCGCGCAGTCGGCCACGTCGCGCGCCATTGGCCCGTCCACCGGCATGGTGCCCATGTTCAAGACCGGGTGCCCACCGCCCGCCACCCCCGGTGAGGGGCGCAAGCCGACGATGCCGCAAAAGCTGGCCGGGGTGCGTAGGGAGCCGCCCAAGTCCGAGCCTTGGCTCAGCCAGACCTCGCCCGCTGCCAAGCCTGCTGCCGCGCCGCCCGAAGAGCCGCCCGCGTTCAGGCGCGTGTCCCACGGGTTGCGGGTCGCGCCAAAGATCGGGTTGAAGGTGTTCGCCCCTGCGCCCATTTCCGGCGTGTTGGTCTTGCCCATGACGACCGCGCCGCGCGCCTCTAATCGCAAGACCAAAGGATCGGAGGCCGTCGGGATGTGTTCGGACAGACCGGGTGTGCCAAAGGTGCTGCGCACCCCTGCAACCGGGGTCAAGTCCTTGATGCCGATGGGCAATCCAGCCAAGAGGCTCTGCGCATCCGCCTCTCGCGCCGATGTCATAGCGCGCTCGGGGCAAATGGTGACCATGGCGTTGATCGCGCCAGAGGTCTGTTCGATCCGGGTCAGACTGGCCTCTACCAGGTCGCTCGACGTCACCTCGCCCTTTTGCAGCAGGCGCACAGCCTCGCGGGCGGACAATCCGCACAGGTCTGGGCCGGAAAAGCCCTTAGCACGCACCGTCGGGGCCAGCGCAGAACATCTCGTACAGCAGGCCGATCACCCGGCTCGTGTTCTCGTTGGCCAGCGAGTAGTAAATCGTCTTGCCTTCGCGGCGGGTCACGACCAAGCCTTCTTCGCGCAGGCGGGCCAGCATCTGGCTGACGGCGGCCTGACGAATGTTCAGCAGTGCCTCAAGCTCGCCCACCGACTTTTCCCCGCCGCCAAGGTGGCACAGGATCATCAGACGGCCTTCATGCGCGAGCGTCTTGAGGAACGCCGCAGCGTTCTGCGCGTTGGTGGCCATTTCATCAGGCGGGGCGGGGGGCTGCTGCGTCGTCGTGTCCATGACATACCATCTAGCGAAATTTCGGCTGTTTGACAGGTTATATAGCGGTGCCGCTAGGGAAATGCGAGCTTAACTCTGCAAAACCGGCGCACCCCCGGCAAAGACGTTGCCATTTTGATAATCGCAGGGGGCGTCCTGCATTTGCAGGTGCAGCCCTTCACCGGTGTAGGGATGCGCGCGGGCGAGCGCCTCATCGACCTCGATCCCCAGACCGGGGGCGCTGGGCGCGGGGACAAAGCCGTTTTCCACGCGGATGCTGCCCTTGATCAGCGCGTCGTGGTAGGGCGTTTCGATGGTTTCGGCCATGAGCAGGTTGGGGATCGTCACTGCCAGCTGGATATTGGCGGCCCATTCGATGGGACCGGCGTACAGGTGCGGTGCGATCTGCGCGCCAAAGCTTTCGGCCAAGGCGGCGATCTTGCGGGCCTCCCACAGGCCGCCCGCGCGCCCCAAGGCCGGTTGCAGGATCGACGCGCCGCCAGTGCGCAAGAGCGTGGCAAACTCGGCGCGGGTGGTCAGGCGCTCGCCGGTGGCGATGGGGATCGGACAGGCCGCGGCCACCTGCGCAAAATCCAGCGGGTTGTCGGGCGGGATCGGCTCTTCGAACCACAGGGGGTTGTAGGGCGCAATGGCCTGCGCCAGCCGGATTGCGCCGCCGGGGGTGAACTGGCCATGCGTGCCAAAGAGCAGGTCGGCGCGGGGGCCGACAGCCTCGCGGATGGCTTGGCAAAAGGCAGCGGACAGGGTGATGTCGGACATGGCGGGTTGATGCCCGCCTCGCATGGTATAAGGGCCGGCGGGATCGAATTTCACCGCCGTATAGCCTTGGCCCACGCAATCCAGCGCCGCTTCGGCGGCCATCTCGGGCGACACCCAAAAGTCGGGCAAGGGGTGCTGCGGCATCGGGTAAAGGTAGGTATAGGCGCGCACGCGCTCGTTCATCATCCCGCCCAGCAAGGCCCAGACCGGGCGGTCCCGCGCCTTGCCCAAGATGTCCCAACAGGCGATTTCGAGGCCGGAAAACGCCCCCATCACCGTCAAGTCCGGGCGCTGGGTGAACCCCGAGGAATAGGTCCGGCGAAAGAGGCGTTCGATGTTCTCGGGGCTCTCGCCCTCAAAGTAGCGGGCAAAGACGTCGCGGATCACGGCCTGCATCGCGTCCGGCCCGATGGTCGAGGCGTAACATTCGCCCCAACCGGTGATCCCGCAGGCGGTGGTGAGTTTGACCAGGATCCAATAGCGCCCGCCCCAGCCCGGAGCCGGGGGCGCGGTGACGATGATGTCGAGGTCTTGCAGTTTCATGGCGCGCCCGGCTTAGCTGTCGAACAGGATGACGTTGCGCTTGGCCCCGCCGGTCTTGGTATCGGCAATGGCTTCGTTGATCTGGTCGAGGCGCCAGCGGCCGGAGACCAGCTCATCCAGCTTGAGACGGCCTTGGCGATACAGGTCGGCCATCCACGGAATGTCGCGCTGGATCACCACGTCGCCCATCTTTGAGCCGATCATGGCCTGGCCCATGAAGGCGGGGACAACCGGTTCGTATTGCGCCATGGCACCGCTGTGAGGCATCCCGACCATGACC
This sequence comes from Tropicibacter naphthalenivorans, assembly GCF_900176475.1. Classification (GTDB taxonomy): domain Bacteria; phylum Pseudomonadota; class Alphaproteobacteria; order Rhodobacterales; family Rhodobacteraceae; genus Tropicibacter; species Tropicibacter naphthalenivorans. The sequence goes on along the minus strand of NZ_FWXX01000001.1, from coordinate 592,558 downwards.
ATGCGCCCGCCCCAGCCCATGTAGCGAAGGGATTGCTCGTAGGCGGGGATCGCTCCGACCGTCACCGCCACCAGATCGGCCCCGCGCCCGAGGGTCTTGAACGTCTCGGCCCAAGGCGCTTTGCCGGTGGCAAGGATGCCGTCCGTCGCGCCAAACGCCTTGGCGATTTGCAGCTTTTCCTCGGTCATGTCCACGGCGACCACCCGGCGCGCCCCGGCGATCCGCGCGCCTTGGATCGCGTTGAGACCTACGCCGCCCGCGCCGATGACCACCACGTCCTCGCCCGGGCGCAGCTTGCCCGCGTTGATGACCGCGCCGATGCCGGTGATGACGCCGCAGGCGAGCAGGCAGATGCTTTCGGGCGGCATGTCGTCCGGCATGGCGACGATCTGGGTCTGGTCGACCACGACCTTTTCGGCAAACGCGGCGCAGTTCATGGATTTGATAACCGGGGTGCCGTCTTCGCGGGTCAGGGGAGATGCCCCGCCCGCCTGATTTTCGCAGATCGTCGGCTTGCCGGTGCAGCAGTTGCCGCAGGTGCCGCAGGCCTTGATGAGGGTGACGACCACGCGCTGGCCCTGTTGGAACCCAGTGACCGAGGGGCCAAGCTTGGTGATGCGGCCCGCGGCTTCGTGGCCGTAAACGGCGGGCAGATCGCCGCCCCACGCGCCTTCGGCGTAAGAGATGTCGGAATGGCAGATCGCGACCGCTTCGAGCGTGACTTCGACCTCGCCGCCGATGGGATCGCGCAAATTGAGGGGCTCGATGGTCAGCGGTGCGTTAAAGGCGGTGCAGACCGCGGCGCGGATTTTCGTCATAAGCCTCTCCCTCTTTGGGGAAAGCCTGCGACAGGGGGCGGCGTTGGCGCAAGCGTTAATGCGCTATGACGTGGCGGCGCGGTCGGGGCGCGTCAGGAACAGCGCCAGCGCGATCAGCGTCAGCCCCAGCGCCAGCACAAAAGGCGCGCCGGCAAAGGGCGCGGCGCGCTCGGGGGCGGTGAACCACGCGAAAGTGGTGGTCATCAGCAGCGGTGCGACGATCATGGCGACGGCGGCGGTGGCCGAGAGCACGCCTTGGAGTTCGCCTTGGCGCTTCGCCCCGATGCGCTGGCTGAGCATGGCCGAAACGGCCGGGCCAAAGGTGCCGCCCAAGGCCGCCAGCGGGATCAAGGCCAGCGCAATGGCTCCGGTGGGGACAAAGGCCGTGGCGGTGAAGGCGATGGCCAGAAAGATCAGGCCGAACAGCGCGGTGCCTGCTTCTCCCATGCGGCGGATCAACAGGCGGATCAGGCCCGCCTGCACCACCGCCATGGACACGCCGAAAACGCCCAGCGACACCCCGATCAGGCCGGGGGTCCAGCCGAACCGCGCGGTGCCAAAGTAGGCCCAGACCAGCGGGTAGACCGCGAAGGACAGGTGGTAGAGAAAGATGGTCAGCAGGCTTTGCGTCAGGCCGGGCAGCTTGGACAGAGCGTAGAAGGCCCCGAACGGATTGGCGCGCGAAAGGCTGAAAGCGCGCGTCTTTTCGGTGACCGTTTCGGGGAACACCAGCAGGCCCAGCAACCAGTTCAGCGCGCACAGGCCCGCAGCGGCCCAGAACGGCGCGCGGGTGCCAAGCTCGGCCAGAAGGCCACCGAACAGAGGCCCGATCACGAACCCAAGGCCAAAGGCCGCGCCGATCAGCCCGAACCCATGCGCGCGCTGGTCGGGCGGGTGCAGGTCCGCCATGGCCGCCGAGGCAGTGGATTGCGTCGCCGTGGCCGCGCCCCCCAAAGCCCTTGCGATCACCAGCAAGGCCAGCGTTCCCGCCAAGCCCATCACCATGTAGTCCACGACCACCACCGCCAGCGTGATCAGCAGCACCGGGCGGCGTCCGTAGATGTCGCTGAGATGGCCCAGAAAGGGCGCGCAGAGGAACTGCATCACCGCAAAGATGGTCGCCAGAACGCCGCCCCAAAGCGCCGCGGTGGACAGCCCCCCGCCCGAGACCTCTTGGATCAGGTCGGGCATGACGGGGATGATCAACCCGATGCCCATGGCGTCGATGGCCACGGTCATCATCAGGAAGATCACCGGCAAGCGCATGTCAGATCACGGCACGCACGGCGGCGGCAAAGGTGCGCGCCTCGGACGGGGCGGCCCCCATGCTGCGGGCGGTGTCAAAGAAATCGCCGGGCAGGTCCGGGTGCGCCGCGCGGGCGATGTCCGCCAAGGGGGTGCCGGTGTCGCGGGCCTGCGCGCAGAGCGTCTTGACCGAAGCCTGCGCGTCGGGGCGCGGAATGGTCTTGGCGAGCTCAAAGGTCAGCGCCTCGGCCATGAGCAGCCCGCCGGTGCTGTCCAGCGTCGTCTGCATGGCGGCGGGGTTGGGGCGCAGGCTGGTGGCGAGGGTCTCGGCGTGGGTCAGGGCGGCGGCAGAGGACAGGACCAGTTGCGGCAGGGTCAGCCACTCGGTGAACCACGCCGCGCCGTCGCGCTGCTGGCGGTGCAGGGCCGCGCCTTGGAGCGTGGCGAACAGCCCTTGGACGTGGTGGCCAAGCGCGACCAAGGCCGACGGCCCCACCGGGTTTTGCTTTTGCGGCATGGTCGAGGACGCGCCTGTGCCGCCAAGGATGACTTCGCCGATGCCCGACTGGGTGGCGAGGATCAGGTCTTCGCCCATTTTGCCGGTCGCCAGCGTCATCTGCACCAGCCAGCCAAGGATCGCCAAGACCGGCGCGCGGTCGGTGTGCCAGCTGCGGCCGGGATCGCTCAGCGCCAGTTTTTCGGCCAAGCCAGCGCGGATCGCCGCCGGATCGGGCCCAAGCGCGGACCCGGTGCCCGCAGCGCCGGACAGCGACACCCAGAGGTTTTCGCGCACGCTGGCTGCGTCGTTCAGCGCCCGCAGCAGGGGATGACCCCATTGCGCGACCTGCGCGCCAAAGCTGGACGGGGTCGCGTGCTGGCCATAGGTGCGCGCGGCCATGGGCGTGTCGGCGTGCTCTTCGGCGAGCGATGCCAGACCGCCGAGGATCGCCTTAAGCCGGGTTTCCTGCTGGGCGATGACCTGACGCAGGCGCAGCATCAGCGCGGTGTCCTGAATGTCCTGGCTGGTGGCGCCCCAATGCAGGTATTGCGCGTGCTCGGGCGCCTGCATTTCCTTGCGAAAGGCGGCGACCAGCGCGGGCGTGCTGACGCCGTTCTGCCCCGTCGCCTCGGCCAGCCCGCTGGGGTCGATCTGGATTTCCAACCCGGCGCGGTGGATCGCCTTGGCGGCGGTCTCGGGGATCACGCCATGGGCGGCCTGCACCTGCGCCAGCGCGCCTTCGATCATCATCATCGCGCGGATTTCGGCGGTGTCCGAGAACAGCCGCGCGGTGTCGCCGGTGGCGAAAAGCTGGGTCAGATGGGCGGAATCAAAGGGCGTTGCGGGCATTAGGTTTTGCTTATCCTGTCGATGATCTGCGCCAGCTCCTGCGGCGCAGAGAAAAAGGGGGAGTGCGAGGTTTGCAGCTCGTAGACGTGATCGGGGTCGAACCGTTCAGCCATGGTGCGCTGGAAGTTTGGCGGGATGGCCCCGTCCTGCGCGCAGACGATGTAGCCGCGCGGCAGGTCTTGGGACGCGGCGGTCAGCGCGACGGTGGTTTCCGAAGGCGCAACGGCCTGCGGGCAGACATTGGCAAGGGCAAAGGCCACCTGTTCGGGCGTGCAATCGTGGTAGAACAGATCGGGCGCCATGTCCGGGTCAAAGGTAAAGACCGGCCCGTCGCGGCGAATGGCGGGCAGTAGCGGCTGGCTAGGCGCTTGGTGGCGCATCTGCGACAGGGTCAGGTCGGGCCAAGGCGTATAGGCGCACAGGTAGGCGAGGTGGGTGATGTTGCTGTTGTCGATCTCGGCGGCGCGGGTGATCGGGTAGCCCCCCATCGAGTGGCCCACCAGCACCGTTGGGGCGTCCAGCGCATCAAGGATCGCTTGGGCGTAGAGGTCGAGCGTCACGTCCTCTACCGGGGTTTGGTCCTGCCCGTGCGAGGGCAAGTCGATGGCGCGCACCTCATGCCCCAGCGCGGCCAGCGCCGGGATCGTGTCGCGCCAGCACCACGCGCCGTGGGCGGCCCCATGCACCAGAAGGATGCGCGCCATGGGCGTCAGGCCCCGTGGCCTTGAGATTTCAGGAACTCCGTCAGGGTCGCGGCGTATTCCTTGGGCTGTTCGACGCACGGCAGGTGACCGGCGTTCCGGATCAGCTTGGTCTGCGCGCCGGGGATCAAGCCGGCTGTTTCGAACACCAGATCGGGCGGGGTCGAGCCGTCTTCGGACCCGGCGATGGCCAGCGCGGGCAGGCGCAAACCGCTGGTCGAACTGATAAAATCGGTGCCAGAGATCGCCGCCGCGCAGCCTGTCCAGCCCTGCGGCGGGGTGCACAGGAACATGTTGCGCCAGGCGTGGAATTCGTCCGTCGCGTGGAACGGCTTGGAGAACCAGCGGTCCATGGTGGGGTCGACGATGCTGCCCAGACCGCCCGCGTTCACGGCGGCGATGCGGTCGTTCCACATGTCGCGGGTGCCGATCTTGGCGGCGGTGTTGGACAGGACAACGGCGCGCACGAGGTCCAGCCGCTTGGCCGCGAGGCCTTGGGCGATCATGCCGCCGATGGACAGGCCGACAAAGATCGCGTCCTTCATCCCGACGTGGTCCATCAGCTTTTCGGTGTCAGAGATCAGCGCGCCCATGGAGTAGGGGGCGGCAGGCGCATCGGACAGGCCGTGGCCACGCTTGTCAAAGCGCAGGATGCGCAAGCCTTCGGGCAGCAGCGGCAGGATCTTGTCCCAGAGGCGGAAATCGGTGCCAAGCGAGTTGGCGAAAACGACGGGGGTGCCGTCCTTTGGGCCGGTCAGGGCATAGTGCAGGCGAATGTCGCCGATCTGGGCCGTTTGCATGTGGGCTCTCCTCCGTTTGGTCAACGGTGTAGCCCGAGAGCGCGGCGCAGGAAAGAGGGGGACGGAAGTCGGCGCTTGTTCCGTTGGAACGTCGCCCCGCCCACCGTCCCGCAGGATCGCTTAGGCGATCGCGACCAGTTCAAAGTCAAACGTCAGGTCTTTGCCCGCCAGCGGGTGGTTGGCGTCCAGCGTGACTTCTTCGTCGGTGACCTTGACGATGGTCACGGGCATGACCTGACCCGTGGGGGTCTGCACCTGCAACTGCGTGCCCAGATCCAGCGGGATTTCCGCCGGGATTTCAGCGCGCGGCACGGCCTGCATCGCTTCGGGGTGGGGCTGGCCATAGGCCTCATCAGCCGGGATCTCGACCTTTTTCTTGTCGCCCACGGTCATGCCGGGGATCGCCTTGTCGAGGCCGGGGATGATCTGGCCAGAGCCAACGGTGAATTCCAGCGGGTCGCGGCCTGCCGAGCTGTCAAAGGTGGTGCCGTCAGCCAGCGTGCCAGTGTAGTGAATGCGAACGGTGTCGCCGGATTTAACCTGCGTCATGGGGGTATCCTGAATATCGGGGGGTGATTGAATGAGGCCGGGCGCGTCCCGGGTGCTCTTGCTCGCCAAAGAACCTAAGGGTTCACGCGCGGATTTGCAAACGCTGGGCAAAAGCCGGGTTTTCGGCGGGGGCGGGCTGTGCCACGGTGGCGGCAAAGCAGGAGGAGAGGGTTGGATGGCAATCCGGGTCTGCGTCTTTGACGCCTATGGGACATTGTTCGACGTGGCCGCCGCCGCGCGTGTGGCCGCAGAAGAGCCGGGGCGGGGCGCTTTGGCCGCCGTCTGGGAGGCGCTGTCCGAGGACTGGCGGCGCAAACAGTTGGAATACAGCTGGCTGCGCGCCGTGACCGGGGATTTCGTGCCCTTCTGGCAGGTGACCAAGGACGGGCTGGACTGGGCGATGGAGCGCCACGGCCTGAGCGAAGACCTCGAGCTGCGCGAACGCCTGCTTGCGCTGTACTGGGAGCTGGCGGCCTACCGCGAGGTGCCGTTTATGCTGGCGCATCTCAAGGCGCGCGGCATGGCAACGGCGATTTTGTCCAACGGCAGCAAGGATATGCTGGACGGGGCGGTGGATCACTCGGGCCTGCGGACATATCTCGATGCGGTGCTGTCGGTGGACAAGGTGGGCGTCTTCAAACCCGCCAAGGCGGTCTACGACATGGTCGGCGTGGAGTTCTCCTGCGCGCCCGAAGAGGTGCTGTTCGTCTCTTCCAACGGCTGGGACGTGGCCGGGGCCTCGGCCTATGGGTTCCAGACCGTCTGGGTGAACCGCGCGGGCGCGCCGATGGACCGCCTGATGGCCGAACCCGCCCATGTGTTACCTGACCTTTCAACCATACCGGAGCTTGTGTGATGCCGCGTTTTCAAACCTCTGACGGAGTGTCCCTGCACTACACCGACGAAGGCACCGGCCTGCCGCTGCTCTGCCTTGCGGGCCTGACCCGGGACGGCACGGATTTCGACTATGTCGCGCCGCATCTGGACGGCGTGCGCCTGATCCGCATGGATTATCGCGGGCGCGGGCAAAGCGACTGGGCGCCGCATGAGACCTACCAAATCCCGGTCGAAGGCCGTGACGCGGTGGAATTGCTGGACCATCTGGGGATCGACAAGGCAGCGGTCTTGGGCACCTCGCGCGGTGGCTTGATCGCCATGGTGCTGGCCGCCACGGTCAAGGAGCGCCTGCTGGGCGTGGCGCTGAACGACATCGGCCCGGTGATCGAACCGGTGGGCCTTGAGGTCATCAAGAATTATCTGGGCAAGACCCCGCCGTGGAGGACCTTTGAGGAAGCGGTAGAAAAGCGCCGCGCCGCCATGACGGGCTTCCAGAATCTGCCCGAAGGCCGCTGGGAGACCGAGGCGCACAAGCTCTATCGCATGGGCGAAAACGGGCTGGAAATCCCCTACGATCCGAAACTGCGCGATGCGGTGCTTGACAGCGGCGCGCAGCCCGCGCCGGACCTCTGGCCGCTGTTCGACGCTTTGGCGGGGCTGCCCCTGTGCACGATCCGCGGTGCGAATTCCGATCTGCTCAGCGCCGAGACGCTGGCCGAGATGCAAAACCGCCGTCCGGATATGATCGCCGCCGTGGTGCCGGACCGCGCGCATATCCCGTTCTTGGACGAGCCAGAGTCGCTGGACGCGCTGCACCGCTGGCTGGCGATGCTGCGCTAAAGGTCAGTCGGGCAGGTTGAACACCCGGCTCGGGTGCAGCTCGCCCGATTTGTAGATGCCAACGGCGACGGGGCGGCCTTCGAACGAGGCCCAGGCTTCGTCGCCGTATTCCACGTCCGAGGCAAAGACCATGCCGGGGTTGCCATTTCCCAGACGCACCGCGCCCTCGGGGGTGCAGCGCAGCTCTGGCAGATCGTCCAGACCCACCTCGAGAGGCAGCAAATAGGCGTCCAGATCCGGCGTTTTGGCCATTTCGTCGATCTGCTCGAGGCTCAGGCCCTTTTCCGCCTCGAACGGCCCGGACCATACCCGGCGCAGCTCGCGCACATGGCCGAAACAGCCCAAAGCCTCGCCCAGATCGCGCGCGATCGAGCGCACATAGCCGCCCTTGCCGCAGACCATTTCCAGCGTCACGTGATCGACGTCGGGGCGGTCTAGCATCACCAGCGACTCGACAAACAAGGGCCGCGCCGCAAGCTCCATCTCTTCGCCGTCGCGCGCGCGCTTATACGCCCGCTCGCCGTCGATCTTGACCGCCGAGAACTGCGGCGGAACCTGCATGATGTCGCCCACGAACTGGTGCAACGCCTCTTTGATCTCGGCGTCGCCGGGGCGCGCGTCAGAGGTCTTGATGACCTCGCCCTCGGCGTCATCGGTGTTGGTCGCCGCCCCAAGCGTCACGGTGAAGACATAGGCCTTCAAGGCATCCGTGATATAGGGGACCGTCTTGGTCGCCTCCCCCAAGGCCACCGCCAAAACGCCCGTCGCCTCCGGGTCCAGCGTGCCCGCATGGCCGGCCTTTTTCGCGTCCATCGCCCAGCGGACCTTGTTGACCACGGCGGTCGAGGTCAGCCCCGCAGGCTTGTCCACCACCAACCAACCGGAAATGTCGCGTCCCTTGCGCTTGCGTGCCATGCCATGCCTCCCGAGGCGTTCCAAACAGGCGCGCCGGGTAACAAGCGTGGCCCCGCGTGTCAATCGGGCGCAAGGCGGCGCAGGCCGGGCAGGGGCACATCCAGCAGCCCGGCGCGGGTGGTCAGGACCAAGGCCCAGAGCACCGCCCAAAGGTTCGCGGCGACAAAGGCGGCGACGATCCCGCCAAAGCCCAAGGTCAGCGCCCCGGCCCAGGCCAGCGGCACATAGACCAAGGCGATGCGCGAGGCGGACAAGCCCATGGACCACAGCGCCTTGTCGCGGGCGTTCATGGCGGCGTTGGCGGTCACGAGGATGCCATAGCCAAAGAACCCCAGCGCGCCCCAGCGCAGGTACAGCGTGGCATAACGCGCCGCATCCCCGCCGTCGGTCATCAGGCGCGCCAGCCAAGGGGCGGCAAAGGCCAGCGTCAGCGCCAACAGCGCGCCATAGCCAAGGCAGGTCAGGAACGTCAGCCGCACGGCGTCTTGGGCGCGGCCCGCCTTGGACGCCCCCCAGGCTTGGCCCACCACCGGCCCGATCCCCGCAGACAGCGCCAGCATCGGCACGAACAGCAGCGATTGTACCCGGCTCGCCGCGCCAAAGCCCGCCACTTGCGCGTCCCCAAGGCTTGCCGCCGCCGAGGTCACCAGCGACAGCCCCAAGGGATTGATGGCGTTGGATGCCGCTGCGGGGCCGCCGATCCGGGCGATTTTGCGCAGGCTCGCCAGCAGCCCGTCCAGACACCCCGCCGTCAGCGCCAGCCGCCCGCTGCGCAGCGAAAACACTGCCAGCCCGGCAAAGCCCAACACGCGCGCGACGAATGTGCCGATCGCCGCGCCTTCGGTGTTCAGCGCGGGGATCATTGCCCAGCCAAAGATGAACACCGGCGTCACCGCAATGTTGATCGCCGATTGCGCCAGCATGACGGTGGCCGAGATATGCGACTCTCCCCCCGCGCGGAACACCGCGTTCAGCCCCATCCCCGCCACCATAAAGGGGAAGGACGCGCACCACCACGGCACATAGGCCAGCACCTTGTCCAAGACCGCGCCCTCGGCCCCCATCCAGCCGTAGATCACCGGCGCGAGCAGCCAAAACGCTCCCGCCACGGCCAGCCCCAAAAGGGTGGCAAAGATCAGCGAATGCAGGGCCAAACGCGCCGCCATCGCGTCGTCGTCCCCCGCGCGGCCAAGCGCCTGTGACACCACGGCGGACGTGCCCGCCCCCATGCCGATCGCCAAAGACGTCAGCGCCACGGTCACAGGATAGATAAACCCCACGGCGGTCAAATCCTGCGCCCCGGCGCGCGCCAGAAACGCCGCATCCGCCAAACCAACGGACAGGGTGCCAAGGATGCCAAGGCTCATGGGCGCCGACACCCGCCACAGCGCACGGGCCACCGACCCTTTGTTCAGATTTCGATCAGCCATGACAGGCAAATGGCGCACGGCCCGACAAAGGCAAGTCCGCCCCGCAGCCCTAGCCCCCTCTCGGAGCCCACAAGATCACCGCCGCCCCGATCAGACACAGCGCCGCCCCGGCGCCGTCCCAGACATCGGGCCGCTGGCCCTCGACGGCCCACAGCCACCCCAGCGAGGTGGCAATGTAAATGCCGCCATACACCGCAAAGGTCCGCCCCGCCGCGTCCGCCGGGCTCAGCGCCAACAGCCAGGCAAACAGCACCAAGAGCCCAAACCCCGGCACCAGCCACAGCGCCGACTGGCCCAGCCGCCACCACGCCCAAACGGCAAAGCAACCGGCAATCTCGGCCAGCGCGGCCAGCATGAAAATCGCGATACTCACCATTCGGCCCCCGCTACAGCAAACAGGGGCGCGATCCCTCCAGACCGCGCCCCTGCTTCTTCTCTTTAAAAATATCCAAAATCTGCCCCCTCATCAGGCGCAAACGCTGGCGTTAATCGCGCGTCCCGGCGAACCGCTCGGCCCACTCTTCGCGCTCGGCGTCGGTGATCTTGCGGAAGGTCACCTCGGGCACGGTGAACGCATGACCCTCGGGCAAGATTTCCAGCGCGGCAGCCACGTCTTCGGGCCACTCGGCCCCTTCGGCGTGCATCGCTTCCAGCAGCTCGGCGGCGGCATCGGGGATGAACGGCGCGGAAATCACCGCGTAGAGGCGGATCATGTTCAACGCCAGACGGATCTGCATCGCCGCCTGCTCGGGGTCGGTCTTGAACGTCGACCAGGGCGCAACCTCTTGCAGGTACTCGTTGCCCATGACCCAGGCAGCGCGCAGCGCAGTGGCGGCCTTGCGGATCTCGATGGCTTCCATGTGGCCTTCGTACTCGCGGATTTTCGCGGTCAGATCGGCCACCAGCTGCGCTTCGCGCTCGCCGCGCACGCCCCCCTCTGGCACTGCCTCGGAGAATTTGGAGCGGCAGAACTTGGTCACGCGGGACGCAAAGTTGCCCAGCACGTCCGCCAAGTCCTTGTTCACGCCGGTTTGGAACGACTCCCACGTGAATTCAGAATCGGACGTTTCGGGCACGTGGCTCAGCAGCCACCAGCGCCAGTAGTCCGCCGGCAGGATTTCCAAGGCCTGATCCATGAACACGCCGCGCCCGCGCGAGGTGCTGAACTGGCCGCCGTCGTAGTTCAGGTAGTTGAAGGACTTGATGTAATCCACCAGCTTCCACGGCTCGCCGGAGCCAAGGATTGTGCAAGGGAAGCTCAGCGTGTGGAAGGGGACGTTGTCCTTGCCCATGAACTGGGTGTAGCGCACGTCGTCCGCGCCCTTGTCGGTGCGCCACCAGCGCGCCCAGTCGTCGCCTTTGCCCGCTTCGACCCATTCCTGCGCGCAGGCGATGTATTCGATGGGCGCGTCGAACCAGACGTAGAACACCTTGCCTTCCATGCCCGGCCACGGGGTGTCGCCGTCCATCACCGGGATGCCCCAGTCCAGATCGCGGGTGATGCCGCGGTCTTGCAGGCCGTCGCCGTCGTTCAGCCATTTCTTGGCAATCGAGGTGGTCAGGATCGGCCAGTCGGCCTTGGAGTCGATCCACGCTTCGATCTGGTCCTTCATCTGCGACTGGCGCAGGTAAAGGTGCTTGGTCTCGCGCATTTCCAGATCGGTCGAGCCGGAGATGGTCGAATGCGGGTTGATCAGGTCCACCGGGTCCAGCTGCTTGGTGCAGTTGTCGCACTGGTCGCCGCGCGCGCTGTCGAACCCGCAGTTCGGGCAGGTGCCTTCGATGTAGCGGTCGGGCAGGAACCGCCCGTCGGCGTGCGAATACATCTGGGTTTCACACACTTCGCGGATCAACCCTTGGGCGTTCAGCGCACCGGCAAAGTGCTGGGTCAGCTTGTGGTTCTGGCTGCTGGACGAGCGGCCAAAGTGGTCAAAGCTCAGGCGAAAGCCGTTGGCGATCTCGGCCTGCACGTCGTGCATCTCGGCGCAGTAGTCTGCGACCGGCTTGCCCGCCTTTTTCGCCGCCAGCTCGGCGGGTGTGCCGTGTTCGTCGGTCGAACACAGGAACAGCACCTCGTGGCCACGCGCCCGCAGGTAACGGGCATAAAGGTCAGCCGGAAGCTGGCTGCCCACGAGGTTGCCAAGGTGCTTGATGCCGTTGATGTACGGAATGGCGGAGGTGATAAGATGGCGCGCCATGGGAGGCCTCTCGGATGTTGGGGCGAAACTTGGCCTTCCCATAGCGGATGGTTGCGCAAAGGGCTAGGGGGGAGCGCCCCCCAGCCTTAAGCCTTAATGCGCCGCAAACCCGCCATCCACCAGATGGTACGACCCGGTGATAAAGCTGGCCTTGTCCGACAGCAGGTAGGCCACGAGGCTGGCGACCTCTTCAGGCGTTCCCAGACGGCCCATGGCGTGCTGCCCGGCCAGATAGTCCTGCGCGTCCTTGTCTAGGTTCGCATCCACCAGCGGTGTATGGATAAAGCCCGGACCCACGGCGGTGACGCGGATTTTGTCGGCGGAATGCTCCAGCGCGGCGTTCTTGGTCAGGCCCAGAAGGCCGTGCTTGGTGGTCACATAGGCCGAAGAGTTCGCGATCCCCACGGACCCCAGCACCGAGGCAATGTTGACGATGGCCCCGCCGCCGGCCTCTTTCATCGCGGGAATGGCAAAGCGCATCCCGTAAAAGACGCCGTTGAGGTTCACGTCGATGACGCTTTTCCAGCTGTCGATGGGGTATTCACCCACCGGGGCCGCCGCGCCGCCGATGCCCGCGTTGTTCACCAGCAGGTGCAGCCCGCCGGTTTCGGTCTTGGCGAAGGTGACCAGCGCTTCGACCGCTTCGGCGTCCCCGACGTTGACCTCGAAGGGCAGGGCCTTGCCGCCCGCTGCGGTGATCTTGTCGACCTCGGCTTGCGCGGCGTCCAGCTTCAGGTCAGCGATGATGACGGTTGCGCCGGATGCGGCCAGTTCCTCGGCGATGGCGGCCCCGATGCCAGAGGCTGCGCCGGTGACGATGGCGGTCTTGCCTTCGAATGTGATGTCGATGGTTTTTCTCCTGTCATTTCATTTCTAATCAAGGAGATAAGCGTCCTTTCGCCGCCGGGTCGAGCTGGTTTGGTGCATGGCTGCACAGCGTGTATTGCAATCCGGCCCTTAGTTTTTGGGCGCGCGCAAACCACGCAGCAAACGGCCCACGGTAAACGAGGTGCGCGGCGCATAGATATAGCGGGTGCGCGTCTCGGCGGCAGGGCGGGCGCGCATCCGGATCAGGCCAAAGACCACCAGCACCGCGTGCCCGACGGCGATCATGGCGAACAGCGCCGGGGGGCCGTAGGTTTGGATCAGCGCCGAGGCGACATAGGGCGCGGCGATTGCGCCCACTGCATACCAGAACATCAGCGCGGCCGAGAGCTCGACCCGCTCGTGGCTTTCGGCGAAATCGTGGGCATGGGCGGCGGCGACCGAGTAGATCGGAAAGGTCGTCAGGCCAAAGACCGTGGCGGTCAGCATGATCCCGGCGGTGCTCAGCCCCGTCACCAGCGCCGTAAAGGTACAAGACGCGATGGCCGCCACCGACAGCCAGATCAGCACGTGCCGCCGGTCAAAACGGTCCGCCAGCCAGCCGATGGGATACTGCGACAGCGCGCCCCCCGCCACAAAGGCCGCAAGGAACAGCGCGATCTGGTTGGTTTGCAGGCCGACCTCTGTGCCATAGAGCGGGCCGACCATGCGGAACGACGCGCCCGACAGCGCCGCCACCAAGACCCCCGCGACGGCAAGCGGTGAACGGGTCCACGCGAGGGCTGGCGCAAGGCGCGGCGCGCCGGGGGTTTCGGGCTGCGTCAGCTTGGTCACCGTCATGGGCAACAGCGCCGCGCAGCAGATCAGCGCCAGCAGCGTGTAGCTGACGTAATGCGCCGGTGGCAGGACCGAGATGATCAGCTGCGCGCCGAGGTTCGCGGTCATGTCGGCAAGGCGATAAGCGCCCATGGCGCGGCCGCGCGTCTCGTTGGTGACTTTCGCCTGGAGCCACGCCTCAATCACCGTGTAGCAGCCCGCGACGCAGACGCCTTGGCCGATGCGCAGGATGGTCCAGACGAGGGCCTCGTCCGACAGCACATGCCCGAGGATGCCGATGGTCCCCAAGGCGGTAAAGGCCGCAAAGGCGCGCGAATGCCCGACCGAGCCCATCAGCCGCGGCGCCCACCAGCAGCCGACAAAGAAGCCTAGGAAATGCGCCGAGCCGAGCAAGCCGACCTGTGTGGCGGTGAACCCCAGTGCCACGCCCGACAGTGCGTCCAGAGGCCCGATGCCGCCCGAGGACAGTTGCAGCAGGATGACCGACAGGAACAGGGCAGCAAAAGAGACGATCAGACGCATGGGGCGGGGTCCGGCTTGGGGCGTTCGCGTCAGCCTAGGCCGGGGGCGCGCCGCGCGAAACCCCTTGTTCGTCCAGATGCCAGACCTTGGGTGGCTGCATCCGGGCGCGCTGGCGTTCCAGCCGCCAGCCGGTGCTGTCCGGCGTATGGGCCGGGTCCATACGCCAACGCGTTTCGACCCCCGGCGCGCCGCCCGTGGGCGTCAGGATCAGGCCAAGGGGGCGGTGCTGGCCGTGGGTGGTGCCGGTTTCGGCGGCTAGATGCAGGCGGCGGACGGGGGTCATGCCGGGCGGCTCTGGCAGCTCGGCCACCACCAAGGGCACAGCGCCGCTGCGCAGGGATTCCTCCATGCACCACAGGATGTCGTCCAGATGCCTTGGGCTGACAAACAGGAACCCGCCCGGGTCGACCCAAGGGGCCATCCCCGGCGCGTTCAGCTTGTTCACGTCCCAGGCTGGCGCGATCCAGATCACCGGCGCGCCCGTCTTTGCCGCGATCCGCAGGGCAAAGCTGCGCCGCGCGCGTCCGCAAATCTCATGCACCCGCGACAAGGGCAGGCCGATCTCGTCCCAAAGCGTCAGCATCGGGGGCGGGGCATGGGGTTTGCGACTCAGCAGGGCATCGGCGTTCATGCCTCGCAGTTTATCATGTTCTTTATTTGTTCTCAATTTTTGTTTGGCAAAATCTGGCGACAGATGGGGCTGGCTGCGCTAGCGTAAAGCTTCGAACAGGGAGGAGGAGACCCAAAATGAACCCGTTTAAACTGATTTCCGCGCTCTTACTGGCGCTGACCATGGCGACCGGGGCTTATGCCGCCGATAAGCTGCGCGTTGTCTATCACGTGTCCGAGGTTGAAAAGGTCGGCTTTGCGCTGGGCAATATGGCCAACCACATCAAGGGTGTGGGCGGGCCTGAAAACGTCGAGATTGTGCTTGTCGCGCATGGGCCCGCGCTGAAGGCGTTTCACGAGATGGGCGCGAATGACAAGATCATGAACCGCGTGAGCAGCCTGCAAGGCGATGGCGTCACGTTCGAGGCCTGCGGCAACACGATGAACGCGCAAAGCGTGGGTCTCGACGACCTGCTGCCCGGCTTTGCCCGCCGCGACGAGGGCGGCGTGGTGCGCATCGCGGATCTGCAATCGCAGGGTTACCTGTATATCCGGCCCTAAGGCCTGGCCCGCTCTCTTGTCATCGGGCAGGAGGGCGGGCATCCTGCGACGTGACGCGAAATTTCCATGCGAAAAGGGCAGGATATGAAAATGAACCCTCTGGGCCGCAGCGGCCTGATGGTGTCCGAGCTGTGCCTCGGGACGATGACCTTTGGCACGCAGACCAGCCTTGACGAGGCGCACGCGCAGATCGAGCGCGCCTTTGACGGGGGCATCAACTTTATGGACACCGCCGAGATGTACCCGGTGAACCCGGTGCGCGCCGAGACCACCGGCAAGACCGAAGAGATCATCGGAGACTGGTTCGCCAAGACCGGGCGGCGGGGCGATTACATCCTTGCGACGAAACACTCGGGCGAGGGGTCGGCGGTGCGGGATGGCGCGCCGATTTCGTCCAAGACGATCCGCGAGACGCTGGAGGGCAACCTGCGCCGCCTGCGAACCGATTACATCGACCTTTACCAGTTCCACTGGCCGAACCGGGGCAGCTACATGTTCCGCAAGAACTGGACCTATGACCCGTCACAATGCGCCATGAGCCGCGCCGAGATCATCGCCGACATGGAAGACTGCATCGGCGCGCTGCAAGCCGAGGTCGAGCGTGGGACAATTCGCGCCTTTGGCCTGTCGAATGAAAGTGCCTGGGGGACGGCGCAGTGGCTGGCGGTGGCCGAGCGCATGGGCGGGCCGCGGGTCGCCTCGATCCAGAACGAATACAGCTTGCTGTGCCGTCTGGCGGATACCGACCTGGCCGAATTGATGGTGCACGAAGAGGTCGGGCTGTTGCCGTTCTCGCCCTTGGCGGCGGGGTACCTCACCGGCAAGTACCAAGGCGGCGCGGTGCCCGAGGGCTCTCGCATGTCGATCAACGAGCAGATGGGCGGGCGCGCGACGGATCGGGTCTTGCCCGCGGCGCAGGCCTATCTGGACGTGGCGCAGAAGTTCGGGATCGACCCGGTGCATATGGCGCTGGCGTGGTCGGCGCGGCGGCCTTTCGTGGCCTCGTCGATCTTTGGCGCGACGACCATTGCGCAGTTGGAACACGCGCTTGGCGCGGCGGATGTGACGCTGAGCGACGAGCTGCTTGCGGCGCTGGACGCCACGCACAAGGCGCATCCGATGCCCTATTAAGGCGGACGGCGGGACGGCGCTCTTTCTGCGAAAGTCGCCCCGCCCACCGTCCCGCAACGCGTGCTGGCCTTTTGCGGCGCGCTGCGTATAGCTGGCGGCATGGAGTTATGGATCATTGCCACCCTTGCCGCCGCGAGCTTTCAAACCGTGCGGTTCATGCTGCAAAAGGTCTTGGCCAGCGGGGCCTTGACCGCCACGGGCAGTACCTTTGCGCGGTTCGCCTATGCGATGCCCTTCGCTTGGGTGACCTTGGCGGGGTATCTGTGGGTCAGCGGCGCGTCCTTGCCCCGGCTAAACGCGGGGTTCTGGGGCTGGACCGTTGTGGGCGGCGCGGGGCAGATCCTTGCCACGGTTCTGGTCGTCATGACCTTTGCCACGCGCAATTTCGCCGTGGGGATCACCCTCAAGAAAACCGAAGTCATCCAGACCGCCTTGTTGGCCTTTGTCGTCCTGGGCGAGGCGATCAGCCTGAGCGGTTGGGCGGCCATCGGGCTAGGCCTGATCGGCGTATTGATGCTGTCGCGCACGCCGGGGGACATAAACGCGCTGTTCGCGGGGCTGCGCAGCCGCGCGGTGGTCTTGGGCGTCGGGTCGGGGTTTTTCTTTGCTGTGGCGGGGGTTGGCTATCGCGCCGCGACCTTGCAGGTGCCCAGCGAAGACCCGCTGCTGCGCGCCGCCATCTCTGTCGTGGGCGTGACGGTGCTTCAGGCGTTGTCGCTGGCGGCGTGGCTGGCGTGGCGTGAGCCCGGCCAACTGCGGGCCGTTTGGGCGGCACGCAAGACCGCCGTCTGGATGGGCGCGACCTCCATGGCGGGGACGCTGGGGTGGTTCACCGCCTTCACCTTGCAGACCGCCGCCTATGTCTATGCGGTGGGGCAGGTCGAGCTGATCCTGTCGCTGGCGGCCTCGGTGCTGTTCTTCAAAGAGAAGGTGTCGCGTCTGGAGCTGATGGGGATCGCGGTTCTGACGGTGTCGATCGTGGCGCTGATCCTTGTGGCCTGAGCGGCGCGCGGGACAGCACATCGCGGACCACCAGCGTGACGGTGGTGAAACTGACGTACAGCAGCATGTACCAAGAGCCCATCTTGGACAGGTGCACGAGATCGAACTCGGTCTGTCCGGCGTAGAGCCAAGTGCCTGTGTTCGTTCCGATATTCTCGGCGATCCATAGGAAAATCGAGGTCAGGAAAGCGGCCAGCGGCAGGGGCATCCAGCGCGGGGTCTGCCCGATGGTGAACCACACGCGGGTGCGGGCAAAGATCATCAGCGTCGCGGCGATCAAGACCCAGCGCACGTCAGGCAGATAGTGATGCGCAAAGAAGTTGACGTAGATCGCCCCGGCCAGCAGGACCGAGACCCAGAACGGCGGGTAGGGCGCGAACCGCATGTCAAAGATGCGGATCACCCGCGCCATGTAGCTGCCCACGGCGGCGTACATAAAGCCCGAGAACAGCGGCACGCCGTAGAACTTCATGACAGCGGGTTCCGGGTAGGCCCAGCTGCCCGCGTTGACCTTGAACAGCTCCATCGCGGTGCCGGTGAGGTGGAACAGCAGGATGACGCGCGCCTCTTGCAGGGTTTCCAGACGCAACGCCAGAAAGCTGGCCTGGATCGCCACCGCGTAGATCAGCAAGGCGTCGTAGCGCGCCAAGGCCCAGCCGTCTTGCCAGATCCGGTCGCTGACCAGAAGCCCGCCCAGCATGAGAAAGCCAAAGAGGCAGGCCCACGCCTGTTTGAGCAGGAACATGGTGAATTCGCGCAGGCCTGCGGGCAGGTGGGCGCGGGTCCAGTCGCCAAGGCGGCGTTCGATGCTGCGGGTCGAGGTCATGCACCTTGATCGCATGGGGCGGGGCGCCCGGCGAGTGGGGTTTGCCTGACCCATGGGCCAAAGCAAACGGGCCGCCCCGAAAAGGAACGGCCCGCTGAGAAATCCCTAAGGGATCAAGCGATTACAGCTCGGGGTAGATCGGGAACTGCTTGCAAAGGGCTTCGACCTCGGCCTTGACCTTGGCTTCGACCTCGGCGTTGCCGTCTTCGCCGTTGGCGGCCAGACCGTCGACCACTTCGATGATCCAATCGGCGATCTGGCGGAACTCTGCCTCACCAAAGCCTCGGGTCGTGCCAGCCGGAGAGCCCAGACGGATGCCCGAGGTGATGGTCGGCTTTTCGGGGTCAAACGGCACGCCGTTCTTGTTGCAGGTGATGTGCGCGCGGCCCAGAGCCTTTTCGGTGGCGTTGCCTTTGACGCCCTTGGGGCGCAGGTCGACCAGCACCACGTGGGTGTCAGTGCCGTGGGTCACGGTGTCGAGGCCGCCCTTGATCAGCTGATCGGACAGAGCCTGCGCGTTCTTGATGACCTGCTGCTGGTAGGTCTTGAACTCGGGGCGCAGCGCCTCGCCAAAGGCCACGGCCTTGGCCGCGATCACGTGCATCAGGGGGCCGCCCTGAATGCCGGGGAAGATCGCCGAGTTGATTTTCTTGGCCAGCGCTTCGTCGTTGGTCAGGATCATGCCGCCGCGCGGACCGCGCAGGGTCTTGTGCGTGGTGGTGGTGGCCACGTGGGCGTGCGGGAAGGGGCTGGGGTGCTCGCCTGCGGCGACCAGACCGGCAAAGTGGGCCATGTCCACGTGCAGGTAGGCACCGACCATATCGGCGATCTCGCGCATCCGGGCAAAGTCGATCTGGCGCGGGATGGCAGAGCCGCCGGCGATGATCAGCTTGGGCTGGTGTTCCTTGGCGAGCGCTTCGACCTGATCGTAGTCGAGCATGTTGTCCTGCTGGCGCACACCGTACTGAACGGCCTTGAACCACTTGCCCGACTGGTTCGGCGCGGCGCCGTGGGTCAGGTGGCCGCCGGCATCCAGCGACATGCCAAGGATGGTGTCGCCGGGCTTGATCAGCGCGGTGAACACGCCCTGGTTGGCCTGAGAGCCAGAGTTGGGCTGGACGTTGGCGAATTCACAGCCGAACAGCTGCTTGGCGCGCTCAATCGCGAGGTTTTCCGCCACGTCGACGAAATCACAGCCACCGTAGTAGCGACGGCCCGGATAACCTTCGGCGTATTTGTTCGTCATGACAGAGCCTTGCGCCTCCATGACGGCGCGGCTGACGATGTTTTCCGAGGCGATCAGCTCGATCTCGTCGCGCTGGCGGCCCAGCTCGCCGGTGATCGAGGCAAACAGCTCGGGGTCACGGGAAGAAAGGGTTTCGGTAAAGAAACCGTCGTCACGGATGGATGCGTTCATCGTCCTACTCCATAGAGAATCCGGGAATTTCGCCGTTCATGTAACGGAAAGCGGCGCGAGGGCAAAGGTTGTAAACCGACGCAGGACATTAATCTTACGGCATATCTGGCGGTTCCGGTGGCTTTGTGGTTGTTTCGGGGGCAATTGGAGTGAACAGGAAACCCGCGCCCATGTCTTTACGGATTGCCTTTTGTGCGTCACGCGCGCCGATTGCGCAGGCGGCGCTGGCCGGGCTGACGCGGCGCTATGGCGATCACGCCGAGCAGGGGGCCGATGTGATCGTGGCCCTTGGCGGTGACGGGTTCATGTTGCAGACGCTGCACCGCACGCAGGAAAACGCAGCCCCCGTCTACGGGATGAACCGGGGCACGGTCGGTTTCTTGATGAACGAGTATTCCGAGCACGGGCTGGTCGAGCGGCTGCAAAGCGCCGAAGAGGCGGTGATCAACCCCTTGGGAATGCGGGCCATTTGCGCCGATGGGTCAGAGCATCGGGCGCTGGCGATCAACGAGGTGTCCTTGCTGCGGCAAGGCCCGCAGGCGGCGAAGTTGCAGATCTCGGTGGATAGCAAGGTGCGGATGCCCGAGCTGATCTGCGACGGTGCGCTGCTGGCGACGCCTGCGGGGTCCACGGCGTACAACTATTCAGCGCACGGGCCGATCCTGCCGATTGGCGCCGATGTGCTGGCGCTGACGGCGGTGGCGGCGTTCCGGCCCCGGCGCTGGCGCGGGGCGCTGTTGCCCAAGGCGGCGGAGGTCCGCTTTGACGTATTAGAGGCGGACAAGCGCCCGGTCATGGCCGAGGCGGACAGCAACGCGGTGCGCGACGTGGTGCAGGTGCATATCCGGTCAGAGCCGTCGATTGCCCATCGGGTTTTGTTCGATCCGGGTCACGGGCTGGAAGAGCGGTTGATTCGCGAGCAATTCGTCTAGCGGGGCGCTGGACGGCGCTCTTTCTGCGAAAGACGCCCCGCCCACCGTCCCGCAGACGTCACTCCGCCTCGGCGGTGGCGATGTCGTCGAGCGCGTCCGCGTCGAGCAGCACCAGCTTGTCCTTTTCGCGGCGCAGGATGCCTGCGTCGTCCCAGCTTCGGATCAGGCGGTTGACCGTCTCGCGGGTCAGGCCCGCCATGTCGCCGAGTTCCGTCTGGGTAAAGCTGCCCGCCAGCAGAACGCCGTCCTCGGCCTGCGTGCCCCATGTGTCGAAGAGTTGCGCCAGCACGCGCGCAAGCCGGGTCGGGCCGTTTTTCAGGGCGAGACCGGCGAGTTGGTCGTTGGTGCTGCGCAGCCGCTGGCACAGGGTTTCGATGATGGAGATCGCCACTTCGGGGCGGGTCTTGAGAAAGTCGAGCAGCGCAGGCCGGGTCAGCAGCCGCCCCGTCACATGGCCTGCGGCGGTGGCAAAGGCGCTGCGCGGCCCGCCATCCAGCGCCGCCATCTCGCCCACCACGTCACCGGGGCCCAGCTGGGCGATGATCGAACGGCGGCCTTCGGCAGAGGTGACGCTGATCTGCACGCGGCCCGTTTCCACCAGCAGCATGGTCTGGTCCGATTCTCCCATGGCAAAGATCTGCCGGTTGGCGGGATAGTGAATCGGGGTAGCGCGTTCGCGCAAAGCGTGCAAGTCTTCGCGCGAGAGCGCGCCAAAGATGATTCCCTTGGGCCGGGGGGCCGCATTTTCTGCAATACTCATCGACGGCTCCGTCAAAAATGACTTGGGGTGTGATCTGGATCACAGGCAATCTCGACTCAGTTAAGCATTCTTTAACACAGGTTCGCAATGTCAGTACGAGCGAGTGAGTGCTCGCTCTCTTCAACCTTTGCGCTGGTTTCGTGGACCTGTGGTATGGAGGCGGTGTTCGGGCGAAATTTTCGCGCCCGCAGCACGTCAGGGTCGCTTCGCGTGAGTGTGGCGATTGTGCGAGACATGTATTTTGAGTCGATCACAGCGACCCTGCCATACCCATTATGATGTCGAGCGCGGCAGGCTCTTATCCCCAAGCCTGGGTCTGCCGCGCCGATATCGCCTGTTTTGGTAACTATTACCAAGGGCGTCCCGGCAACGGGCGCCCTTTTTTTGTGCGCCCGCGCCCTTGGCTGCGCAGGGGAGAACGCATGAAAAAAGGCCACCCGAGGGCGGCCTTTGATCCAAGGTGCAGCAGGGGTCACCCTTTGGCGTAGCCCAGCGTTTGCAGCGCCTCGCGGATCTCGTCGAGGATCGCCGGGTCGTCGATGGTCGCGGGCATCTTGAACTCTTCGTTGTCGGCGATCTTGACCATGGTGGCGCGCAGGATCTTGCCCGAGCGGGTCTTGGGCAGGCGGTCCACCACGCAGGCCAATTTGAACGCCGCCACGGGGCCGATCTTTTCGCGCACCAGTTTGACGCATTCAGCGACGATTTCGGCGTGCTCGCGGTTGCAGCCGGCGTTCAGGCACAAAAAGCCCAGCGGCAGCTGGCCCTTGAGCTGGTCGGTCACGCCGATCACCGCGCATTCGGCGACGTCGGGATGGCCGGACAGCACCTCTTCCATGCCGCCGGTGGACAGACGGTGGCCCGCCACGTTGATGACGTCATCGGTGCGCGCCATGATGTAGACATAGCCGTCTTCGTCGATCATGCCCGCATCGCCGGTTTCATAGTAACCGGGGAAGGTGGTCAGATAGCTCTTGCGGAAGCGGTCGTCGGCGTTCCACAGCGTCGGCAGCGTGCCCGGCGGCAGCGGCAGCTTGGCGGCAATCGCGCCCAGCTCGCCCGCAGGCAGCGGGTTGCCGCCCTCGTCCAGCACCTGCATGTCAAAGCCCGGCAGCGGCACCGAGGGGCTGCCCAGCTTGACCGGCAACAGTTCGATGCCAACCGGGTTGCAGACCGCCGGATAGCCGATTTCGGTCTGCCACCAGTGGTCGATGATCGGCTTTTGCAGCTGCTCCTGCGCCCAGACGATGGTGTCGGGATCGGCGCGCTCGCCCGCAAGGAACACTTGGTCAAGGCAGGACAGGTCGTATTTCTTGACGTATTCGCCCTTGGGGTCCTCGCGTTTCACGGCGCGGAAGGCGGTGGGGGCAGTAAAGAAGGTCTTGACCTTGTGCTCGGAGATCACCCGCCAAAAGGTGCCCGCGTCGGGGGTGCCGACCGGCTTGCCTTCGAAGACGATGGTGGTGTTGCCGTGGATCAGCGGGCCGTAGCAGATATAGCTGTGGCCCACGACCCAGCCCACGTCCGAGGCGGCCCAGAACACATCGCCGGGGTCGACGTTGTAGACGTTCTTCATGGTCCAGTTCAGCGCGACCAGATGCCCGCCGGTGGGGCGCACGACGCCCTTGGGCTGGCCGGTGGTGCCGGAAGTATAGAGGATATAGGCGGGATGGTTGCCTTCGACCGGGACACAGTCCGCCGGCTCAACGCCGTACTGGAATCCATGCCAGTTAAAGTCGCGGCCCTCTACCAGCTGCGCAACCTCTTGTTCGCGCTGGAAGATCACGCAAAAGTCCGGCTTGTGCTCGGCCAGATCAATGGCTCCGTCCAGCAGCGGCTTGTAGTGGACGACGCGGCCCGGTTCCATCCCGCAGCTTGCCGCAATGATCGCCTTGGGCTTGGCGTCGTCGATGCGCACGGCCAGCTCGTTGGCGGCGAACCCGCCGAAGACAACCGAGTGCACGGCCCCAAGACGGGCGCAGGCCAGCATGGCCTCGAGCGCTTCGGGGATCATCGGCATGTAGATGATGACGCGGTCGCCCTTTTCGATGCCCTTGGCGCGCAGCGCGCCCGCAAGGTTCGCCACACGGTTGCGCAGCTCAACATAGCTGATTTCGCGCTTGGTGTGGGTGATGGGGCTGTCGTAGATGATCGCGGTCTGCTCGCCGCGGCCTGCTTCGACGTGGCGGTCCACGGCGTTGTAGCAGGTGTTCACCATGCCGTCGGCGAACCATTCGTACATGTGATCGCCAAGGTCGCTCAGCGCCTTGGAGGGTTTCTTGTCCCAGGAAATGGCCTCTGCCGCTTCCATCCAGAACCCTTCGGGGTTGGATTTCCAGCTGTCGTAAACGTCTTGGTAGCCCATGCGACTCCTCCTTTAATCCCTTAACCATGGGCTTAGGCTTTGGTCGTATAACGGGGCAACCCTGTTGGCGCATGACAGGACAAGTTATCGCAGATTATTTGCGAAAATGGCGTGATCCGACCTGCGAATTTTTGCAAAGTTTTCAGAATTCATGCCGTATCCTGCGAAGAAGTTAAGGGTTTGCAAACTTTTGCCCGACTCACCTGCAAATCGCGTTAAAAGCGAATTTGTGATCGGTTGGGCGCTTGACCATTCCGCGCGGAATTGGCGAGATCAGGTGAAACGAATAAGGGGGTTTCATGCTGCGGAGCGTTTTGGCGATGTTCGGCGTGCTGCTGTGGGCTTCGGCTGCGCAGGCGCAATGGGCGACGATTGATGATCCGGTCGCCGACCGTCATGCGGCGCAGGTGTGCAGCACCGGCAAGGAAAAGGTCTGCTTTGAACTGTCCTGCCAAGGGGGCGCGCCGCTGACGTGGCGCATGGCCTCTGAGGATGTGATCGACATGGTGGTGGCGCCGTCGGTGCGGGTGCTGATCTTTGTCGGGGCGCGTCTGGCGGGCGAGCTGGAGTTTCAGCAAACCATGCCCGGCGAATACGAGGCACCCTTGGAAAAATGGCACGAAGAGGGGCTTAAACGCCTGAAAGAAGGCGCCTCCGCCGAGCTGCGCCTGTGGTTCGACGGCGAACAGCCGCCGCAAATCCATCGGCTAGGCCTGCGGGGCTCGCGGGATGCTTTGACCGCGGTGGAAACGGCCTGCACCAAGCCCGATTTCGAGGCGCGCGAGGTGGCGCGCCGCACGTCGCAAAACCCGCTGGTCGAGATCCTCGGCGACATGAAAGAGGCGTGCGATGCCCTGGGCGGGGAGCTGCGCCCGCGCGAAGGATTGGCCGAAGCCATTGATATTGATGGGCAAGATCCCATCGACCTGCGCGTCAACCACGCCCGCGCGGAATGCAGCGCCGTGTCGAACATGGTGTGCGGGCCGTCTGGGTGTCTGACGTCGCTGTGGCTAGGTCTTGAGGGCGGCGACTATCGCCAAGCCTACGAGGGCAATGTGCAGGATCTGCGCATGGTCATGCCCGGCATCGTCGAGATGGAGCTTGTGGGCGAGGCCTGCGACTTGGCCGCGGGGGCCAAGTGCAAGCGTCGGTATGCGTTGGTGGGCGACCGGCTAGAGCTGCTCGCCCCCTAGGGTTCAGCTATAGTGATCCACAGGCGTGCCCGCGATGGCCGCCATGTTCAGCAGGCCGCGCGCGGTGATGGACGGCGTCACGATGTGCGCGCGGTTGCCCATACCCATGAGGATCGGCCCGACTTCCAGCCCGTCCCCCTTCATTTTCAGGATGTTACGCGTGGCAGAGGCCGCATCCGCGTGCCCAAAGATCAACACGTTCGCGCTGCCGGTCATGCGATTGCCGGGGAAGAGGCGGTTGCGCAACTCTTCGTCCAGCGCGGCGTCGACGTTCATCTCGCCTTCGTAGCAGAAATCATGCCCCTGCGCGTCAAGGATTTGCAGCGCCTCACGCAGGCGCGGGCCCGAGCCTTCGTTCTGGTTGCCGAACTGCGACTGCGAGCAGAACGCGATATTCGGTTCCAAACCAAAGCGTTGCACGTGGCGCGCCGCCCCGATCGCGCTTTCGGCGATCTCTTCGGGGGTGGGTTCCACGCGACAATGGGTGTCGGCGATGAACAGCGGCCCGTCTTCGAGAATCATCAAGGACAGCGCGCCATGCGGGTGATGCTTCTTGGACCCAAGCACCTGGCGGATATAGTTTAGATGCCAACGATATTCGCCAAAGGTGCCGCAGATCAGGCTGTCGGCCTCATCGCGATGCACCATGACCGCGCCAATGGCGGTGGTGTTGGTGCGCATGATCGCCCGGGCAAGGTCGGGCGTGACGCCGCGCCGAGCCATGATCTGGTGGTACGTTTCCCAGTAGTCGCGATATCTTGCGTCATTTTCCGGGTTCACGATGTTAAAATCCCGCTCGGGGCGAATGTTTAGCCCCAAACGTTCGCAGCGGGTGGCGATCACTTCCGGGCGGCCAATCAGGATTGGTGTCTCGGTAGTTTCCTCCAGAATGGCCTGCGCGGCGCGCAAGACGCGCTCATCTTCGCCCTCGGCAAAGACGATCCGGCGCGAGGCGGTCGCGGCGGCCTCGAACACCGGGCGCATGAGCAGCGCGGACTTGTAGACGGCGGCGTCCAGCTTGGCCTTGTAGGCCTTGAGGTCGTCCACGGGCCGGGTCGCAACGCCGGACTCCATCGCGGCCTTGGCCACAGCGCTGGACACGACCCCGGACAGGCGCGGATCAAACGGTTTCGGGATCAGGTAATCGGCGCCAAAGGTCAGCTGTTCGCCGCTATAGGCGGCGGCCGCTTCGGCGCTGGTGGTGGCGCGGGCGAGGGCGGCGATGCCTTCGACGCAGGCCACCTGCATGGCGTCGTTGATCTCTGTCGCGCCTACATCCAGCGCCCCTCGGAAGATAAAGGGGAAGCAGAGTACGTTGTTGACTTGGTTGGGGAAATCGCTGCGGCCAGTGGCGATGATCGCATCCGGCGAGGTGGCGCGGGCGAGGTCCGGCATGATTTCCGGCGTCGGGTTGGCGAGCGCAAAAATGATCGGACGCTTGGCCATTTTTGCCACATGTTCAGGGCGCAGAACGTTCGGGCCAGACAGCCCAAGGAACAGGTCCGCGCCGTCGATCACATCATCCAAGTTGCGCAGGTCAGAGGCTTGGGCAAAGGCCGCCTTGTGCGGGTTCATATCCTCGGTTCGGCCTTCGTAGACCAGCCCGTGGATGTCGCACAGCCAGACGTTTTCGCGTTTGACCCCCAGTTTCAGCAGCATGTTCAGGCAGGCAATCCCTGCCGCGCCGCCGCCGGTCGAGACGACCTTGATGTCGGCCCAGTCCTTGCCCGCGACGTGCAAAGCGTTGGTCGCGGCGGCCCCCACAACGATGGCCGTGCCGTGCTGATCGTCGTGGAATACCGGGATGTTCATCCGCTCGCGGCAAATTCGTTCAACGATAAAACAATCTGGCGCTTTGATGTCTTCAAGGTTGATCGCGCCAAAGGTCGGGCCCAGCGCACAGACGATGTCAGCCAGCTTTTCGGGGTCGGGTTCATCCACCTCAAGATCGAAGCAGTCGATGTTGGCGAACTTCTTGAAGAGGACCGCCTTGCCCTCCATCACCGGCTTGGAGGCCAGCGCGCCGATGTTCCCAAGGCCCAGAACGGCAGTGCCGTTGGACACAACCGCAACGAGATTTCCGCGCGTGGTATAGCGCGCTGCCGCTGTCGGATCGGCCTTGATTTCAAGGCAAGCTTCGGCCACGCCGGGCGAGTAGGCCCGCGACAGATCGCGGCCGTTGGCCAGCGGTTTCGTCGCGCGGACCTCCAGCTTACCCGGCTTGGGGTTCTCGTGGTAAAACAGCGCCGCCTGGCGCAGGGTTTCGTTGCTGGTATCGGTCATCGCGGCCCCTGTGACACATGTAGTTCAAGGTTAAACCATTTTCGTTCCGGCTGGGAACGGCTGGTAGCCGCGTAACAGCTTCAACCCTGTTTTGTAAATCCGGCTTCCACTGGTTTAGCGCAAACCTACTGTGATGTGGGGGACCAATTGTTAAGCAGTCGTTAACAGGTTGCGAAATCTTCGAGACACTCAATCCGCCGGTCGGCTTCGCGCACGGTCAGATCCTCGGGGACCGGCTCATCCAGCGGTTCGGACAGCGCGCGCAGCCGCTCGGCTTGTTCGGGCGTCATGGGGTCGCGCGGATCGGGCGGCAGGTCGGCGGCGGGGTCGATTTTATCTGTCATAATTTTTCTCCATTTGGTCAAATAACGCCTTGCCCGCCGTGGGGTTCCGCTTGCATTCAGCCAAAGGGGTTCGCAACATGGGCGCTCAAATATCGGAGGTTCCATGTCTTTGAGTGACGCCGCCCGCCATGTCCGGGAAAACGCCTACGCCCCCTATTCGAAATTCAAGGTCGGCGCGGCGCTGCTGACCCCCGATGGCAACGTCCACGTGGGGTGCAACGTGGAAAACGTCGCCTACCCCGAAGGCACCTGCGCCGAGGCCGGGGCCATCGCGGCGATGGTCGCCAGCGGCGAGGCCGAGATCGCCGAAGCCTATGTGATCGCCGACAGCCCGCACCCGGTGCCGCCCTGCGGGGGCTGCCGCCAAAAGCTGGCGGAATTCGCCAAAGGCGGGGTCAAGGTGACGCTGGCCACGGTGGGCGGCGCGGAATTCGTGACCACGGTGGCGGACCTGCTGCCGGGGGCCTTTAACGCCGAGCATATGGACAACACTTGATGGACGCACGGTCGGTGATTGCCTGCCTGCGGCGGGGCGAAGAGCCGTCCCCCAAGGCGTTGGCGTGGTTCGCGCAGGGCCTGGCCGAAGGGGTGGTCAGCGGCGCGCAGGGCGGGGCTTTTGCCATGGGTGTCTGCCTGCGCGGGCTGTCCGAGGCGGGGCGCGTGGCGCTGACGCTGGCGATGCGCGACTCGGGGCGGGTGCTCGACTGGGACATGGACGCGCCGGTGATCGACAAGCACTCGACCGGCGGCGTCGGCGACTGCGTGTCGCTGGTGCTGGCCCCGGCCTTGGCCGCGTGCGGCGTCTACGTTCCGATGATCTCGGGGCGGGGCCTCGGGCACACCGGCGGGACGCTTGATAAACTCGAAGCGATCCCCGGCTATAATGTATCGCCCGACGAGGCGCGCTTTCGCCGGATCATCGGGGACGTCGGCTGCGCGATCGTCAGCGCTTCGGCGGATATCGCGCCTGCGGACAAGCGGCTGTACGCGATCCGCGACGTGACCGCGACGGTCGAGAGCCTTGATCTGATCACCGCTTCGATCCTGTCGAAAAAGCTGGCGGCGGGGCTGCAAAGCCTTGTGCTGGACGTCAAGGTCGGCTCTGGCGCGTTCATGAAAACGGATGAAGAGGCGCGCGCGCTGGCGCAGGCCTTGGTCGGCACGGCCAACGCGGCGGGTTGCCCGACGACGGCGCTGATCACCGATATGTCCCAGCCCTTGTGTCCCGCCTTGGGCAACGCACTAGAGGTAGACGCGGTGATGCAGGTCTTGACCGGTGGCGCCGAGGGTCCGCTGCTGGAACTGAGCATCGCCTTGGGCGCAGAGCTGCTGAAGACGGCGAATATTGACGACGGCGAGGCCAAGCTGCGCAAGGCGATTGCGCGCGGCTATGCGGCGGAGCGGTTTGGCAAGATGATCTACGAGCTGGGCGGGCCGCGCCACTTTGTCGAGGACTGGCGGAGGTTTCTGCCCGAAGCGACCGTGATCCGCGAAGTCCCCGCGCCCGAGAGCGGCGTCGTGACCGCCATCGACGGCGAGGCGCTAGGCCTTGCGGTGGTGGATCTGGGCGGCGGGCGGCGCGTCGAAACCGATGCGGTCGACCCCGCCGTGGGCCTGACCGAGGTCGTGCGGCTGGGCGATAAAATCGCCAAGGGCCAGCCGCTCGCCCGCGTTCATGCCGCGCGCGAGGGGGCGGCAGAGCAGGCGATCCAAGCGGTTCAAAAGGCCATCACGTTGGGTAATGAGGCCCCAAAGGCGCAGCCCTTGGTCAAGGAAAGGGTCGCCTGATGCGCGCGTTTCTTGTGGTGATGGATTCGGTTGGCATCGGCGGCGCGCCGGATGCGGACCAGTATTTCAACAACGACGTGCCGGACGTGGGCGCGAACACGCTGGGCAACATCGCGGCGGCTTGCGCGGCGGGCGAGGCCGAAGAGGGGCGCAGCGGGCCGTTGGTTTTGCCCCATATGGCGGGCCTCGGGCTGTTCAACGCTTTGGGCTTGGCGCAAGGCGCGCAGATCAACGCACCTGCGCCAAGCGGCCTTTGGGGCGCGGCAACCGAGCTTTCCAAGGGCAAAGACACCCCGTCCGGCCATTGGGAGCTGGCGGGCCTGCCGGTGCCGTGGGACTGGCATTA
Source organism: Tropicibacter naphthalenivorans (assembly GCF_900176475.1). Lineage (GTDB taxonomy): Bacteria > Pseudomonadota > Alphaproteobacteria > Rhodobacterales > Rhodobacteraceae > Tropicibacter > Tropicibacter naphthalenivorans. The sequence goes on along the minus strand of NZ_FWXX01000001.1, from coordinate 563,136 downwards.
CTTCCCGAAAACCGTGCCCAGTTTCCCGCCCGACGTCACCGCGCGCGTCTGCGAAATTGCCGGGGTGGACGGCATCCTTGGCAATTGCCACGCCTCTGGCACCGCGATCATCGAAGAGCACGGGGCCGCGCATATGCGCACCGGCCAGCCGATCTGTTACACCTCGATCGACAGCGTCTTTCAGATCGCGGCGCATGAGGAAACCTTTGGGCTGGACCGGCTCTATGATCTGTGTGAGCGGCTCGCGCCGATGCTGCACGAGATGAAGGTGGGGCGAGTGATCGCGCGGCCTTTTGTCGGGCAGCCGGGCAGTTTCAAACGCACCGCCAACCGCCACGACTACGCGATCCTGCCGCCTGCGCCGGTGCTGACCAATTGGGTGCAGGACGCCGGGCGGCACGTCTATGCCATTGGGAAGATTGGCGATATCTTCTCGATGAGCGGGATCGACGAGGTGCGGCGCGGGCCGGACGCTGACTTGATGGGCCACCTCTCGGATCTGGTCGACACCGCCGAAGACGGCAGCCTGACCTTCGCCAATTTCGTCGAGTTCGACAGCGCCTATGGCCACCGCCGCGACGTCTCTGGCTATGCGCGGCATCTGGAATGGTTCGACGCCGAGCTGGGCAAGCTGCTGCCGCGCCTGCGCGAGGGCGATCTGCTGATCATCACCGCCGATCACGGCAACGATCCCACGTGGATCGGCACCGACCATACCCGCGAACGTGTGCCTGTGATCGTCGCCGGGGCCGGAGCGGGGAGCATTGGCCATATCGCCTTTGCCGATGTCGCCGCCAGCATTGCCGCCCATTTGGGCGTTCCGGCGCAGGGGCCGGGCACCAGTTTTCTCTAAGGACAGACCATGGACGAAGAAACCCGCCAGCGCATCGCCGACATGGACGAAGAGCAGCTGCACCGCATCGCAAACCTGCCCAAGGTCGAGCTGCACACCCACTTTGAGGGCTGCGCGCCGCCGGTCTTTATCCGCGGGCTGGCCGCCGAGAAAAAGATCGACATTTCAAAGGCCTTTAAGGCGGACGGCTCTTACGCCTACCGCGATTTTGTGCACTTCCTAGAGGTGTACGAGGCGGCGACCTCTGTCCTCAAAACGCCCGAGGATTTTGCGCGGCTCTGCACCGCCGTGCTGGAGCAAAGCGCCGAGAATGGCGTCATTTACCAAGAGACGTTCCTCTCGCCGGATTTCTGTGGCGGCGGCGATGTGGCCGCGTGGCGCGAATACCTGCACGCGATCCAAGAGGCCGCCAGCGTCGCCGAGCGCGCCCATGGCATCGTGCTGCGCGGCATCGTCACGCCGATCCGCCACTTTGGCCCCGATAAGGCGAAACGCACAGCTTTGTGTGCCGCCGAGACGGCGGGGGACTGGATCGTCGGCCTTGGCATGGGCGGCGACGAAAACAAGGGCAAGCAGCGCGACTTTGCCTATGCCTTTGATATGGCCCGAGAAGCGGGCCTGCGCCTGACCACCCACGCCGGGGAATGGCGCGGCCCCGAAGAGGTGCGCGACGCGGTGAACGACCTGCGGGTCGAACGCATTGGCCACGGCGTGCGCGCGATCTATGACCTCGCCACCGTCGACATGCTGGCCGAACGCGAAATCACGCTAGAGGTTTGCCCCGGATCGAACGTCTTTCTTGGCGTCTTTCCCAGCCTCGACCAGCACCCGATTGATCAGTTGCGGCGGCGCGGCGTCAAGGTGACCGTGTCCACGGACGATCCGCCGTTCTTTCACACCACCATGCGCGACGAATACGTCAACCTCGCCAAGACCTTTGGCTGGGACGAAGCCATCCTGACTGACATCAACAAAACCGCTGCGGGGGCTGCGTTCTGTGACCAGACCACCCGCGACGCCATCCTCAAGAAATTGGAACCCTCCTCATGACCCAGCATCTGACCGTCGTCGACCACCCGCTTGTGCAGCATAAGCTGACCTTGATGCGCGAGGCAGACACCTCGACCAACTCCTTCCGCAGGCTTTTGCGTGAGATTTCGCTGCTGCTGGCCTATGAGGTCACGCGCGAGATGGAGATGACCACCAAGACGATCCAGACCCCGCTGTGCGAGATGGACGCGCCGGTGATCGCCGGGAAAAAGATGGCGCTGGTGTCGATCCTGCGGGCGGGCAACGGCCTTATGGACGGGATACTCGAGCTGATCCCGGCGGCGCGCGTGGGCTTTATCGGGCTCTACCGCGACGAGGAAACCCTGCAACCGGTCGAGTATTACAACAAGCTGCCCCAGAACATGGAGGACCGCCTGACCATCGTTGTGGACCCGATGCTGGCGACGGGCAATTCCTCGGTGGCGGCGATTGATATGGTCAAGAAAAGCGGCGCGACCGACATCCGCTTCCTGTGCCTCTTGGCCTCTCCCGAAGGGGTCGCGCGGATGAAAGAGGCGCACCCTGATGTGCCGATCATCACCGCGTCGCTGGACGAACGCCTGAACGAGCAAGGCTACATCGTGCCGGGCCTTGGCGACGCAGGCGACCGGATGTTTGGGACGAAATAAGGCCGAAATGTGAAAATTTGAAGGCTTTACAGAGCCTTGTGAGTCATGCCATGCTGTCCCTCGCATCTGTGGGGGCAGACATGACTATGAAAACGTTGACGATTTTCGCGCTTTTGGTTTCCGGATTCGGAATTGTTTCTCAACCGGCAACAGCCCAAACCAAAATTAGCGAGATACCGGTAAATTTTCCGCCCGCGTCCTATTCGGGTTCTCAATTCGTGGACAATAACGGCTGCGTCTATGTGCGCGCCGGGTTTGATGGCAACGTCACTTGGGTGCCGCGGGTGAGTCGTTCGCGCGAACAAGTGTGCGGACAAAAGCCGACGTTCGGCACCGTGGCCGCTGCGCCTGCCGCTCCGGCGACCAGCGCGCCGCAGATCGCCGTGACCGCGCCTGCGCCAAAGCCCACGCCGAAACCGGCGCCGCGTCCGACGGCGACCGCGCGTGTTGCGGCTCCGTCGCCTGCGCCCGCGCCGACCGTGATCAGCAAGCCGGTGGTGCGCGCGCCCGCGTCCAAGCCTGTGGCTGCCCAGCCGCCGCGCGTCGTGCGCCGCGTGCCGGTGGTGCCTGCGCCCGCCGCGCCCAAGGTTGCGACCAAATCGGTCAAGCCGCTGGCGGTTCCGGTCTACGGCAACTGCGCCAACGGCGTGCGGACCCGCACCTTTAATGGTCAGACGCTGCAAGTGCGCTGCGGTCCGCAGACCACGCCGCATGTGACCGAAATCCGCCGCGGCGAAGCGCCTGCGCCGGGTAAAAACGTCTATTACAACAAGTCGTGGAATGACAGCAGCCTCAACCTGCCGGGCGAGACGCGCATCATTCCGCGCCATGTGTACGAGCAGCGCGACACCGCCGCGCTTTACATCCCCGAAGGCTATCGCCCCGCGTGGGAGGATGACCGCCTGAACCCGTATCGCGCGCTGCAAACCGTGGACGGCTATCGCCAAAGCCAGCAGGTCTGGACCCACACGGTGCCGCGCACCTCTGTTCTGTCCGCCAAGGCGAAGGACGTGCATGGTCATGACCCGATCGTCGTCGGCACCGCGCAGCCGGGCAGCTACTACAAAGCGCCGCTGCATTATGAGGCGCCGGTCGTCGCCTCGAGCGGCACCTACCGCTCGCCCGTCGTGTCGACCAAGGGCAGCAGCCGCTACGTGCAGATCGGGGTGTTTACCACCGATGCCAAGGCGCAGGCTGCCGTGTCGCGCCTGTCCGCTGCGGGCCTGCCGGTCAAGCTCAGCACGACAGGCCGCGGCCAGTTGCTGCGCGTCGGGCCGTACAAGTCGTCCGAGGCGCTGTATGCGGCGCTGAACGCGACCCACGGCACGGGCTACGTGCAGGCCTATATCAACTGAGTTTTCAAACAGTTAAGCGAACCCCCGTGGGCCAATCGGCGCGCGGGGTTTTCCGTTGGGCGTCAGCCGCCGCAGATGCCTTGCAGGCGGACCCAGTCCCCGTCGCTCAGAACCTGACGGCTGGTGCGGCCTGCCAGAGGGTCGCCTTCGATCAAAGGCAGGGTGGTTTCGCCGGTGATGTCCTGGGCGTAGGCATAGGGCGCGCTGCGCAGCTCGGTCTGGGCAAACGCGGTCAGGGTCTGGTCCGCCGGGGGCATGTCCTGCGGAGCACTCATCAGCGTTTCGGCATAGCTGTCCAGCGCGCTGTCCGGCAGCTTGCCGGTGGTCAGCAGGCGCAGGCTGGCCATGAGCCCGGCGTGATCCACCACCTCGGCCAGAGCGTCGGCCTGCGCTGCGCGCAACTGTTCCACCACGAGGTAGCCCGCAGGCACGTCGGGGTCTTCGAAGTCTTCGACGAGGGCGCGGTTCATCAGGTAAATGCCGCCGGGCAGATGGGCCGTCATGCGGGTGCCGCCGGGGACGATCACGAGACGCTGGCCATCCTGTAAGATGCGCGTGCGCAAAGCGGCCAGAGGGCCGCCCGCCTCGGGCGTCATGCAAGGCTGGCCGGTGACGCGGGTGATGTTCGCCAACAGCGCCTCGCCGATCTCGGCCCGTTTGACGTCGGGGACGACGGTCACGGTGTAACGCTCCAAAGCGTCGGGCAGCCAAAAGATCGCCCCGGCGGCAATCGCACAGGCCGCGCCCAACCCAAGGATCAGCCGCAGCTTGCCCGGCTTGGGGCGTTTCTTGTCGATCGCGCGCAGCAGGCGGTCGATGCCCTCGATCATCTCGGTTTCGTTCGCGGCGATTTCCAGCGTCTCGTCGGGGTCGCCGTCGGGGTGGTAAATCGCGGGCGTTTGCGTGCCATTGGCGCGCATCACCGCGCCCAGCGACCAATGCGCCAGCGCGGTGTTGTTCATGTCCGACATGGTCAGCGTGGCATCCCCAAGAGAGACGATCACCTCGCGGCGCTGATCCTCTGGCGAGGCGCGCCACAGGCCCGTCGCCTCGAGCCGCTCGAATTCCTTGAGTGCTGTCATTGGGTTAGGGGTGCCCTGCCGCTGCTTTGCGGATCTATTTACCACGCCAAGGCGGGCACGTCCACGCCGCGTGAAAGGGGCGCGCAGGACACGCGCCCCAAGGGGTCAGAGGCTCTTGGCCAAGGTCCGCAGTTCGAACTTTTGGATCTTGCCGGTCGAGGTCTTGGGCAGCTCTTGGAACACCACCTTTTTCGGGCATTTGAAGCCCGCCAGACGTTCGCGCGAAAAGGCGATCAGGTCGGCCTCGGACACGTCATGCCCGTCCTTGAGTTCCACAAAGGCGCAAGGCACCTCGCCCCATTTCTCGTCCGGCTTGGCGACCACGGCGCACAGCAGCACCGCGTCATGGGCCATCAAGGTGCCCTCGACCTCGACCGAAGAGATGTTCTCGCCGCCCGAGATGATGATGTCCTTGGCGCGGTCGGCGATCTGGATGTAGCTGTCCGGGTGCTGGATCGCGATGTCGCCAGAGTGGAAATAGCCGCCCTCGAACGCCTCGGCGGTGGCCTTGGGGTTCTTGAGGTAGCCCTTCATCACGCCGTTGCCACGGAACATGATCTCGCCCTTGGCCTCGGCATCGCGGGCGATTGGCGTCATCTGTTCGTCGACGACGATGACCTCTTCCATAAAGGGCATGGGCACGCCCTGACGGGCCTTGATCGCGGCGCGGTCGTCGCCTTGCAGCGGCTCCCACTCGGCTTTCCAGGTGCATTCGGTGGCGGGGCCGTAGACCTCGGTCAGGCCGTAGACCTGCGTGACGCTAAAGCCCATGGGCTCGATCTTCGCCAGCGTCGCGGGGGCGGGCGGCGCGCCTGCGGTAAAGACCTCGACGATGTGGTCAAAGTCGCGCTTTTGCTCGGCCGGGGCGTGCACCAGCATGTTCAGCACGATGGGCGCGCCGCCGAAATGGGTCACGCCTTCGTCGGCGATGGCGTCAAAGATCGCAGGCGCGGTGATGTCGCGGCAGCACACGACGGTGCCGCCAAGCGCAGGCATCATCCACGTGTGGCACCAGCCGTTGCAGTGGAACAGCGGCACGATGGTCAGATACTTGGGGTGCAGCGTCATGCGCCAGCTGATGACCTGCCCCATGGCGTTCAGATACGCGCCGCGATGGTGGTAGACGACGCCTTTGGGGCGGCCCGTGGTGCCAGAGGTGTAGTTGAGCGCGATGCTCTCCCACTCATCCTCGGGCATGATCCAGTCAAAGTTCGGATCGGCCTGCGCCAGCACGTCTTCGTACTGCGGATAGTCGGAATGTTTGTGCACACCGGCGTGGTCGTCGGGGACTTCGATCACCTTGGGGGCGGGGCCTTCCATGCGGTCCATGGCCTCGGCCAGAACGGGCAGGAACTGCGGATCACACAGCACCACCTTGGCCTCGCCGTGATCGAGGATATAGGCCACGGTGTCCACATCCAGACGGGTGTTGATGGCGTTCAGGATCGCGCCAGCGGCTGGGACGGCGAAATGCGCCTCGGCCTGCGCGGGGATGTTCGGCAGGATGGTCGCCACCACGTCACCGGGCTGCACGCCCATGGCGCTGAGGCCAGAGGCCAGCCGCGTCACGCGGTCGGTGTATTCGGCGTAGGTCTTGCGGTGCGGCCCGTAGACAACCGCGAGGTGATCCGGCCAGATCGCGACGGCACGCCGCAGAAAGCTCAGCGGGGTCAGCGCGACGTGATTCGCCTTGTTCTTGTCCAGTCCGGTTTCGTCTCTCAGCCAGCCCATCGGGTCCTCCTCCAAATATGCCTTGGCGCGAATATGCGACAGGATTTTGCTGGTGGAAAGGGCGGTTAGCGCTAGAATGCGCGCATGATTATCTCTCCTGGGCGGCGGTTCATCTTTGTGCACATCCCCAAGACCGGCGGCACCTCGATGGCGGCGGCGCTGGAGGCGCGCGCGCACAAGGACGACATCCTGATCGGCGACACCCCCAAGGCGCGCAAACGCCGCGCGCGGGTCGAGCTGCTAAAGGCGCCGGGGCGGCTTTGGAAACACTCGACGCTGGCGGATATTCAGGGTGTCGTGCCCTTTGACGACATGTTCGTGTTTTGCCTTGTGCGCAATCCGTGGGACCGGTTGGTCAGCTATTATCACTGGCTGCAAGGGCAGAGCTTTGACCACCCGGCGGTTGGGTTGGCGCAGCGGCTGGGCTTTGCCGATTTCCTGCGCCATCCCTTTAACGAAGGCACCCTGCGCCGGTGGGATTACGCCCGGTATGTCACTGACGCAGCGGGGGAGGAACGCTGCGATCTGTTCCTCCGGCTCGAAAGGCTGCACGAGGATTGGGGGCCTTTGGTGGATCGCCTCGGGTTCGAACCCGAAATGGGGCACGAGAACCGATCAGAGCGGGGCGACTATCGCGGGTACTACGACGACGCGCTGGCCGAATGGGTGGGCGAGGTCTGCGCCCGCGACATCGCCCGATTTGGTTATGCGTTCTAAGGGGTTACGGGCAGACTCCGCCGATTGAGATGTACTTGCCATAGACCCAGCCGTTGGCGCTGGGTTGGCCCCACAGGGGGTTGGTGCAGCGGCCTGACATACACGAAACTTGGTACCAATTGCCGTTGCGGCCCCAGACGGAAATCTCATCGCCGAGATAGAGTTCGGAGATCTGCTGATACCTTGACCCTGGTCCCGTGCGCATCGCCAAAAAGCCGTTGCCTGCCGCGTGGTTATACTGGCTGATCGGGCGGACGCCGACGACATTGCCGGTGCAATCACCTGCTTGCGCTGCGGCGCTTAGCCCGAGGGCTGCGATCAGGGCGAATGTGATGGTGCGGAACATGGCTTTCCTCCTGTCTGCTTTCATTCAGGATAAACCAAAAATTATATCTGCACCTTGACGTATGTCAGAGGTCCGCCACTAAGATGGAAAGATTTTTTTCATCTCGGTTTCGAACTTGGCCCAAGAGATGCTGGCCTTGTTGCCTGCATATCCGTGATAATGTGAACGGCCCGAAGAGTTCGGCAGCCCGGCCCAGATTTTCGCAAGGTTGTTCATGAAATCACGGCGGCTCATCTTGCCTGCGCGGATGGCGGACAGGCCCGCCTCTTCCAATAAGATATCGGCCAGCTGGTCCTGCGTTTGCGGCGAAAACGGCGTGTTGCGGCCCATCCCGGCGCGTTTCGCCAGCCGTTTCAGCGTCTTGGGGATGAACTGGTAGCGGCCAATGGCGTGGGGCTGGCCGGGGGTGGCGGCGATCCAGTCATAAATCTCGCCCAGGGTCATCTGTGTGGGCGCGCGTGCAGGTTTGCGGCGCGCGCCGTGCTGGACGGAATCGTACCCGTGTTTGCTGGCCTCGGCGCTGGCGATCACGTGCCGGATGCGATCCGCGTCCGAGGCATAGGGGCCGGGCGCAACCGGCAAACGGATGCTGCGCGGACGGTCGGGCAGCGGCGCGAAAAAGCTGGTCCCGGATTGCCCGGCAAACAGGCTGGCACGGCCTGCGCCACCGACCAGCGGCGCGGCCTCTGTCGCGATAAAGGCTGCCGGTTTGGCGGCGATCAGCGGCGCGCTGGCGGGCGCGTGCACAAACAAACTGCCCTGTTGGGCGGTGGCGGTCATCGGCATCAGCGCGCAGAACAGCGCGGCGCGAAGCACAAAGGACATGGTCACCTCAAATCAGTTTCTTCTTTGAGGTGGTTTTGAAGCAAATATGTTGAGAAAGGTTTGAGCCGCGCGCAATTCGCGCCGAAAACCTTAGTCGCGCACCGGATCGAACAGCGCGTCGGTCATCCGGCAATCGCGCACCACGTCGCGCCCGCAGGGCACCGGTTCAAGATCCTTGGACAGGCAAACGCGGGCCTCCTGAATGTAGCCCTGATTGCAGGTGATGGTGATCATATCCGGCTCAAGCTGCGGATTTGCCTTGAGAAAAGCCTCTTCGACCACGGAGGCGGGCACCTTGACCGTCTTGTCGAGCTTGCGGAACACCTCGGGGCGGTTGACCGTCGCATAGGCGTCGCGCGAGAGCTGGTAATAGGCGCTGGCGGACAGGCCGGTGCAGACGCCGTGCTTTTTCCACTGGTGCCACGCAAGGCCCGAGGTGCCCATGATGTCGGCCATCTCTTGGGTCATCTGGCGCGAAGGCTGGCGTTCCACGGTGTTGCAGAACTTGGGGTAGCCGCGATGGTATTGCGGCCACAGCCCGTGCAGAACCCAGCCGAAATCCTCGTCACACTGAGGCGACTGGCGGCCATCGCCCTCCAAAGCGCACCAGTTCGGCGACCACGACAGCGCCATCACGTAATAGTCAAACTCGCCCGAGATATCCTGCGCGGTGGCAGAGGTGGCGATCAGGGCAGACAGGGCAAGAGACAGACGCATAGGGACACTCGGCAGCAAGGTTTGGTTAACGGATCGGGTACAAGGATTCGCCCCGGTTTGCCAGAAACTACGCTGATTTGTGCCCATTGTGCGCGGGGGAGACGCGGAATTTACTTCCCCTTTACCCGTGTCGCGACTATAAGGGCGGCAAGTTTCCCTACAACGGACACCCGCTTCGGCCCCCGAAGCAGCCCTTGGTCAGAACCTCGGGCGCGGCGAAAGATATGGCCGGGGGCAACCCGAGCGGGGCCATTCGAGCCAAGGAGTTATAACCCATGAGCAAGCTTCTTCACCCCAAAGCGACCGCCGTTTGGCTGGTGGACAACACGACGCTGACCTTCAAGCAGATCGGTGATTTCACCGGCTTCCACGAGCTGGAAATCCAGGGCATCGCGGATGGCGACGTGGCCGTGGGCGTCAAGGGCTTTGACCCGATTGCCAACAACCAGCTGGTGCAGGCCGAAATCGACCGCGCGGAAAACGATCCGCTGTATAAGATGAAGCTCAAGCACAACCCGGCCGCCCGCGACGAGGACAAGCGCCGTGGCCCGCGCTACACCCCGCTGTCGAAACGTCAGGACCGTCCGAACGCGATCCTGTGGCTGGTCAAGTTCCACCCCGAACTGTCCGACGGCCAGATCTCGAAGCTGGTGGGCACCACCAAGCCGACGATCCAGTCGATCCGCGAGCGCACCCACTGGAACATCCAGAACATGCAGCCGATCGACCCGGTTGCGCTGGGTCTGTGTAAGCAGTCCGAGCTGGACGCCGCTGTCGCCAAGGCCGCGAAATCCGCCAACGCAATGACCGACGACGAGCGCCGCAAGCTGGTGAGCACCGAGCAGAGCCTCGACATGGACACCGAGCCGCGCCTGCCGTCCAACATGGAAGGGCTGGAGACCTTCTCGCTGTCCGATCCGCGCGACGAGGACGATAAGAAGGACGAGGATTACTCGGACGCTGACAGCTTCTTTAACCTGCCCGGCAGCAGCGACGACGAAGACGATCAGCCGCGCTAAGCCGCTGAAATCGTTTAGGATAGAACCCCCGGCCTTTGCGGCTGGGGGTTTTTCTTTTTCGGAAAGGTGTTTGACAATTATGGATGGCTAAGCAACTTTCGATCACCTTAAAGGAGATTGAAGTTATGCGGACAAGCTTCGGATTTGCGCAAGTGCACAAAGTGGCCGGGATGGTTAGAGAAGAGATGGACGGTTGGGACGGGCAAAATCCGACGAGCAAAAAAGTTGCGCTCGCTGACTACTACGTCGTCAAATTTCCGATTTACGTCAAGCATGATGCTATGGACCAAACGGACGAACCGTTGAATTGCACGATGGCTGTTCGAATTCCAATCTTCTCAGATGATGAACCGTTCAACGAGATAGTCAGTCGTGCCAAAGAACAGTTGCGGCAAGATGCTCTCGAAATCGCTAGCTCGGTAGAAGTTGATAAGTAAGTTAAATTCGCGCGTTACGCAAAGTGGGGCGGCGGTGGATCAGTGCTTCGGCGGCGATCAGGGCCAGGGTCCAGCCGGCGGTCAGCAGGATGGTAAAGGCGCGCGGCGTCAGCTCGGCCCCGGTGGCGCTATAGGCGCCGATCAGCAGGGCGTTTGTGGTCGCCGAGGCGCTAAAGACGAACAATCGCAGCATTTGCGCGCGGTGGCGGGGGATGTCGCGCTGGATCGCGGCGCAGAGCCCGTCGGCGCACCACCACAGGGTCAGCGCGCCAAAGATCAGACGCACCGCTTGGGTCGCGGGTTCCGAGCCTTCGGTGGTGGGAAAGGCCAGCACGATCCAGATGCCGCTGGCCCCCATGATGACGCCAGAGGTCCACGCGACATAGCCCAAGCGTTTGTGGAGGGTTGGGTGCGCGCGGCGCAGGGCCGGGGCGACTTGCAATGCGCCCAGCAGGCTGAGGGCGCAGGCGGCGACAATGTGAACCCAAAGCGCCGTGGGGCGGCTGAGGATTGCCGCTTCGAAGGCGGTCAGCGCCTCGGGTGGGGTCTGGAACCAGATCGCGCGATAGACGGCCCCGCCAACGGGGGCGGCGGCGAACAGGGCAAGCAGGGCAGGGGTCTTGAGCATGGCGAATCTCCTTTCGCCATGGGTGTAGCTTATGCTGTTCTCTGCAGGGATTGCCCGAATCGGCATTCATTCCATGCGAATTCGTATGGGTTAAAACGCCAGCCGCAGCGACAGTCCAAGGTTCGTCTCGCCGGAGGTGCTGGTTGCCGCCTCGATCTGTCCGTCCAGGGCCGAGAATTGTGCCGGAGAGAAATCCAGCCCCACGGTCAGCGCACGGCTGGCGGTTTGGCCCTCGGGCGGGGTCTGCGCCCAGTCGGACAGGGCGATGAAGGGCCGCAGATCGGCGGAGGGCAGGGTGTAGGTCGCGCCAAGTTCCACCCGCAAGGGGCGCGGGTGCTGTGGGTCGGGCAGGTGCGTCAGCGACAAATCAAAGGCCACATCCGCAACGCGATCCCGCTGGGCGAGCCGCAGGCCAAGCGCGTGATCCGGGCCGGTGGTGCCCGCTAGGAAAAATCCGGTGCCGGGCAGGGCATCGGGCGCGTCCTGCGCAAGGGCGCATAGCGGCAGCAGTATGGGCAGCGCAAAGGCTGTGAGACGGAGCATGGCGGAACGTGGGTTGACGAAGGCCCGTTCAGACTACGGCCAACAGTGTTGCCAAAGCCTTACCGTTTTCGGCGCAAAGGGAAATTTTTCCGGCCAGAGCGCGGTTTAGATCGGCTTGCGGGCGTTCAGCGCCGCGGTGATCGTGCCGTCGTCGAGGTAGTCCAGCTCGCCGCCGATGGGCACGCCTTGGGCCAAAGAGGTCAGCAGGGCGCGCCCCTCTAGCTGGTCGGCGATATAATGCGCCGTGGTTTGCCCGTCGATGGTGGCGTTGAGCGCGAGGATGACTTCGGTAACCGCTTCGGCGTCGATGCGGTCGCGCAGCTGCGGGATGCGCAGATCGTCGGGGCCAACGCCATTGAGCGCCGAAAGCGTGCCGCCGAGCACGTGATAGCGCCCGCGAAACACGCCCGAGCGCTCCATCGCCCAAAGGTCAGAGACGTCCTCGACCACGCAAAGCTGGCCATTGGCGCGGCCATTGTTTTCGCAGATGTCGCAGATGTCGGTGGTGCCGACGTTGCCGCAGTTCAGACATTCGCGGGCGGTTTCCGACACGGTCAGCATGGCCTGCGCGAGGGGCGAGAGCAACTGCCCGCGTTTGCGGATCAGGTGCAGCACCGCACGGCGCGCAGACCGAGGCCCAAGGCCGGGCAGGCGGGCCATGAGGTCGATCAAGCCTTCGATGTCGGTGTTGCCGCTCATGGCATCGTCCTTGTGGAGCCGCGCCACCCCGGTCGGGCCGCGCGGCGTCGTGCCTTAGAAGGGCAGCTTCATGTCGGCGGGCAGGCCGAGCTCTTCGGTGATTTTGGCCATTTCCGACTGGGCGCGGTCCTGTGCCTTGGCCTGCGCGTCCTTGATGGCGGCGAGGATGAGGTCTTCGACCACTTCTTTTTCGTTGGGATCGAAAATGGTGGGGTCGATGTCGAGCGCCTTGAGTTCACCCTTGGCCGAGGCGGTCGCCTTGACCAGACCTGCGCCGGATTCGCCGATGACGGTCATGTTGTGCAGGTCTTCCTGCATCTTGGTGACCTTTTCCTGCATGGCTTGCGCCTGCTTCATCATCTTGGCCATGTCGCCGAGGCCGCCTAGTCCCTTGAGCATATGATTTCTCCTGATCTGTGCTTGGGTCCTAGATAAGCGGCTGGGGGCGGGGGAACAAGGCCGGGGAGGGGACGGCGCTTGTGCCAGAGGCACATCGCCCCGCCCACCGTCCCCGGCAGCACGTTTTACGGAGAGAGTTGCGCGGTTTCCACGCGCTCGATCAGGGTGTCGAGGTCGTGGGTCACCGAGCCTGTGTCGCAGGTCAGCGAGGCGATTTGTTCGCCTTGTTTCAGCACGTTGATGCCGCCGTCTTCGCCCGCGTACCAGACCTCGTAGGTATAGCTCCAGTCGGCGTTGTTGAAGCTGACCGAACCAAAGGGTTCGCCCATGCCGTTCCATTTCGTGTAAAGCATCCCGGTCATTTCATTGCGCAATTCCAGCTCGGGGTCCTGGCCGGGGATGAAAAAGCCGTAGGTGGCGATGTCGTCGTCGTCCCAGATGGCGTCGCAGACCTCGACGGCCTTGCCGCCGTTGTTGAAGGTGCAGCTAAAGCGTTCCGTGCCGTCGATCAGGCAGTATTCGCCCGCCAGCGCCGGAGTGGCGAGGCAGAGCGCAGCGAGGGTGGTGCGGATCATTGAAAGGGGTCCTGTCCTGTTGATGGGTCGGATTTAGCCCGCGCGCGGCTTTGACCGAAAGGTCAGGAATTCCCGCCTTAGCTGTCCTCGAACGGGTCCCATTCGTCTTCGACCTCTGGCAGGGCGTCCTCAAGCGCTTGGGATTGCTGTTCTTCGGGCGTTTTGACCGCCTTGATTTTCGCCTTGGGGAAAGCGGCGAGGGCGGCCTGCACCAAGGGGTGCGCCTCGGCCTGCGCCTCGATTGCCAGCCGTGCCGCGTCGCGCTTTTCCACGATGGTTTCAGCGGTGCTGCCAGAGGTGATGGTCACCACCCAGCGATTGCCGGTCCAGCGTTGCAGGGCGGTGCCAAGCTTGGCCGCGAGGTCGGCGGGGGCGTTGTCGGTGGGCGTAAACTCGATCCGGCCGGGCTGGTAGGCGGCGAGGCGCAGGCAGCCTTCGACCTCGACGAGCAGTTTGACGTCGCGGTTCTGGCGGATCAGTTCAAGCACATGTTCGAACGTCGGGTAACGGGCGAGGGCGGCGTCCTGCGCCACGGCGGGCTGGGCACCGCCATGCGGCGCGCCGGAGTACGCGACAGGCCCGGAAGGGCCGGGGTGCGTGGGCGCGGGCATCCCTTGGGCATTCGTCGTACCGCCGTGCTGGTAGCCGCCACCACCGCCAGCGGGGCCGGGCGTGGTCGGGGGCGGTGTGTCTTGCAGCTTGCGGATCAGCTCTTCGGGCGAGGGCAGCTCGGCCACGTGGGTCAGGCGGATGATCGCCATCTCGGCGGCCATCATCGCGGCGGGCGCGTTCGAGACCTCTTCGATGGCTTTCAGCAGCATCTGCCACGCGCGGCTAAGCGGGCGCATCCCCAGACCGTCGGCAAAGGCCAGCCCGCGGGCGCGCTCATCCGGGCCGATGGTGGGGTCTTCGGCGGCGTCGGGTGTGATCTTGACCACGGAAATCCAGTGCGTCAGCTCGGCCAGATCGCGCAGCACGGCCAAGGGGTCGGCCCCGTCGGCGTACTGCGAAGACAGCTCCTCTAGCGCGCCCGCCGCATCCCCGCGCATGATCCGTTCGAACAGGTCCATGACGCGGCCCCGATCGGCGAGGCCCAGCATGGCGCGCACCTGATCGGCGGTCGTCTCACCCGCGCCGTGGGAAATCGCCTGATCCAACAGGGACGTGGCGTCGCGGGCGGACCCTTCGGCAGAGCGGGTGATAAGCGCGAGCGCCTCGTCGGTGATCTCGGCCCCCTCAGACGTGGCGATCTTGCGCAGAAGGGCGATCATCACCTCGGGCTCGATCCGGCGCAGGTCAAAGCGCTGGCAGCGCGACAGAACCGTCACCGGAACTTGGCGAATCTCTGTCGTTGCGAAGATGAATTTGACGTGCGCGGGCGGCTCTTCGAGCGTTTTGAGCAGCGCATTAAAGGCGCTCTTCGACAGCATGTGCACTTCGTCGATGATGTAGATCTTGTAGCGCGCCGAGGCGGCCCGATAATGCACCGAATCGATGATCTCGCGGATGTCATTGACGCCGGTGCGCGACGCGGCGTCCATTTCCATGACATCGACATGGCGGCCTTCCATAATGGCGACGCAATGCTCACACACGCCGCAAGGGTCGGTGGTCGGCGTGCCGTTGCCGTCCGGCCCGACGCAGTTCATGCCCTTTGCGATGATCCGCGCCGTGGTCGTCTTACCCGTCCCGCGAATCCCCGTCATGATAAAGGCCTGGGCGATGCGATCGGCCTTGAAGGCATTGCGCAGCGTGCGCACCATGGCGTCCTGGCCAACGAGGTCGGCAAAGGTTTCGGGGCGGTACTTGCGGGCGAGCACCTGATATTGCGGGCTGTCGGTCATGGAATCCTGCGGCTTGGCTTGGCGCTAACCTAAGCGCTTGGGCGCGGGGCGTAAAGGCGCGGGAACCGCCCGGGCGCGCCGCAGGTTGACCGGGATAGGGAAAAGATTGCTCAGCGCGCGGTGCCTGTGCCAAAGTCCCTTTGGGTTCAGGGAGTAAGCTTATGAAATTGCGCGGTGTACGGCGCAGCCGGAATATCGAGGACCGCCGCCGCTCTGGTGGTGGGGGCTTGAAAATCAGCGGGCTTGGCCTGCTGGCAGTCTTGGCGATCAGCTATTTCACCGGGGTGGATGTGACGGCGCTGTTGGATGGGGGCGGGACGACCTATGAGGGCGAGCTGACCCCGGCCGAGGAAAAATCCGCCGACTTCTCGGCTGCCGTTCTGGGGACAACCGAAACCGTCTGGACCGGGATTTTCCGCGACCAACTGGGCGAGGCCTACGTGCCGCCCAAGCTGGTGCTGTTCTCTGGCGCGACGGCGTCGCCCTGCGGCGGGGCCAGCGGCGCGACCGGGCCGTTCTACTGTCCGGCGGACGAAAAGGCCTATCTGGACACCGCGTTTTTCGCGACCTTGCAGCAGCAACTGGGGGCCAAGGGCGACTTTGCCGCCGCCTATGTGATCGCCCATGAGGTCGCCCATCACGTCCAGAACGAGATCGGAATTCTGCCGCAGGTCAATAGGTTACGCCAGAGCGCCTCGCAGGTGGAAAGCAACGCGCTGACCGTTCGGCTGGAGCTTCAGGCCGATTGCCTGTCCGGTGTCTACGCGCGCAACGTCGAAGGCCTGCTGGAACCCGGCGACATTGACGAGGCGCTGAACGCCGCGCGGCGGATCGGCGACGACTATCTGCAATCACGGGCCGGGCGAGTGCCGCAGCCGCACACCTTTACCCACGGCACGTCCGAGCAGCGGTCGCGCTGGTTCGCGCGCGGCTTTGAAACAGGAGACGTGAATGACTGCGATACCTTCGGGGCCGAGCGGCTCTGAGCCCGTTGTCTTCCACGTCCTGCCGGTGGGCGGCGGGATCGTGGTGATGTCGGCTTTGCCCGGCGCGGCGGGGGATTTTAAAGGCGACATGGAACATATCGCCAGCTGGACCCCGGCGATGGTGTTTTCAGTGGTCGAGGCGGCAGAGCTGACCGCCATGGGGGCCGAAGCCTTGGGCCCGCGCGTGCAGGACAAGGGCGCGCGCTGGGTGCATTTGCCGGTGCCGCAGGGCGCTGTGCCCGATGTGGCCTTGGAAACCGCCTGGCCCGAGGTCAGCGCCCGCGCGCGCAAGGCCCTGTTGGGCGGGGGGCGCGTGGTGGTGAATTCGCCGGCCGGAGGCGGGCGCGCCGGGATGATTGTCCTGCGGTTGATGATCGAAGCGGGCGAGGCGGCTGATGAGGCCTTGGAACGGCTGTCCGGCGTGCATCTGCCCGCGATTGGGACCGAGGCGCAGACCGCATGGGCGATGAAAGCTCCGCGCGAGGCGGCGACCTTTATCCGCCATCGGTAAGCCGATTATTTTTGCCAGACCGTCGATGTTCGGAAAAACCCAAGCTCTGTTTGGGCCGAACTCGCAGCGACCTTGGGGTGAACCCCAGACGCCGCAGCGGTGAGGTGAGAGATTGCAACGACCCAAACGGTACTCGTTGTGGCTGCTTCCTTCCGGACCTGACCAGGTTGGCGAGGCGCTTGCCCGCACAATCTCTCAAGGCGTCATTTAGTGGGTCTGGATCGGTTTTGCAATGGGGCGATGCAGAAGTTTGTTTGCGTGTCCGGCGGCTTGGGCTAAGGGGGCGGGATGGATCAGGACTTTGAGATTTTCGCAAGCGCCCCGCCGGGGCTGGAACAGGTGTTGCTGGACGAAGTGGCCGAGCAGGGATTCGCCGGTGCTGTGGCGGTGCCGGGGGGCGTGACCTTTTCGGGCGGCTGGCCCGAGGTGGCGCGCGCCAACGTGGCCTTGCGCGGGGCGGGGCGGGTCTTGGCGCGGATCGGCAGCTTTCGGGCGTTCCATCTGGCGCAGTTGGACAAGCGGTGTCGCAAGTTCCCTTGGGCCGAAGTGTTCCGCCCGGATGTGCCGCTGCGGGTCGATGTGACTTGCAAGAACTCCAAGATTTACCACGATCGGGCGGCAAAACAGCGGGTCGAAGGCGCGCTGCGCGAGGTGCTGGGGGCGGAGGTTTCCGCCGAGGCCGAGATGCGCGTGATGGTTCGGATCGAGGACGATCTGGTGACGATCAGCGTCGACACCTCGGGCGAGCCGCTGCACCGGCGCGGCCACAAGGAGGCGGTGGGCAAAGCGCCGATGCGCGAGACCTTGGCGGCGATGTTCCTGCGCCAGTGTGGCTATACCGGGTCGGAAACCGTTGTGGACCCGATGTGCGGGTCGGGCACGTTTGTTATCGAAGCCGCTGAAATCGCTGCGGGTTTGCTGCCGGGGCGGTCGCGAAAGTTCGCCTTTGACGATCTGGCGGTGGAGGTGCCGCGCCCTGACATGCCCGAGGCGCGCGCCGTCGCGCAGCGCTTCTACGGTTCGGACCGCGACGATGGGGCGATCCGGTCCAGTACGGCGAATGCCGAGCGGGCCGGGGTGGGCGCGCTGTGCCAGTTCACCCGCGCCCCGGTCAGCGATTTGCAGCGCCCCGAAGGCGCGCCGGGCCTTGTCATGGTGAACCCGCCTTATGGCGCGCGGATCGGCAATCGCAAGCTGCTGTTCGCGCTGTACGGCTCGCTCGGGCATGTGCTGCAAGAGCGGTTCCAAGGCTGGCGTTTGGGCATGGTCACCAGCGATGGCGGGCTGGCCAAGGCGACTGGTCTGAAATTGCAGGCCGGGCCGCCGGTGGCCTTTGGCGGGCTTGCGGTCAAGCTGTATCAGGCGCGGATCGGCTGAAGCTCAGTCCAGCAGGCCCGCCCATTTTGCGCCTTCTATCAAGGAGTTGGCGACGTGATGCGCGGGGGCGTCCTTTGGCGTGACGATGTCGGGCACCAGCACCACGCGCATCCCGGCGGCATAGGCGGATTTGGCTCCGGGGGCGCTGTCCTCGAATGCGAGCGCTTGGCCCGGGTCGACGTTCAGGCGCTGGGCGGCCAAGAGAAAGGCTTCGGGCGCGGGTTTGGGCGTGCGCACGCAATCGCGGGTGACGACCACGTCGAAATGTGGGGCAAGGCCACTGATGTCCAGCTTGGCCAGCGCGCCGTCGCGTTGCGACGAGGTGGCGATGGCCTTGGGCAGGCCAAGGGCGTCGATGCGGGAGATGAGGTCGAGCGCGCCGGGTTTGAGCGGGACACCTTGGCGGTGCAGGCGGGTGCTTTCCTCTTTCCACGCGGCTTCCAGCGCGGGAAAGTCGAGCGGGCCGAGGGCCTGTGTCAGGATGGCGCGCCCCGTGTCGCGGTCGCAGCCGATGAGCTGGTAGAAGAGGGCCTCGGTCAGGGTGTGACCCATACGCGCGAGCGCCGCGCGGCCTGCCTGAATCGCAAGCCGTTCGGTGTCGAGCAAGGTGCCATCGAGGTCAAAGACGACAGCGGCGTAGGTCATGGGCGGTCCTTTGTGGCGCGTGGGCCGGGTCTGCGACCCGGACGCTGTTTGGCTGCGCCAAAGGCGCCCCACCCGCCGTCCCTTGGGCCGTGGCGCCTAGAGATAGGGCATTGGGGGGCGTAGGGCTAGAGCGTCCAGTCGCTGTTTTGCAGCACCACGCGGTAACCGTCTGGATCCTCGTAGGTTTTGCCAGTGCGGTCCCAGTAGGGGTTGAAGGCGGGGCAGGGGCGAAGCCTGCGCCCGTCATGCGTTTTATGGCTCTGGCAAAGTCGTCCGCGTCCGGCAGGTAAAGCACCAGAAGGTTGTCTTGGGTCGGCGCGCGGCCTGCGTGATGGCCGTGGGCGCGGGTGAATTCCAGATGCCACGGGGCCTGCGCGTGGCCCAGCATGATCCCGTCAAAGCCGTTGTGGTCCTCGAACCGGGTCAGCACCTCGAACCCCAGCCCGTCTACGTAGAACGGCAAGAGCGCGTCCAGATCGTCAGAGGGGCGGGCGATGCGCAGTTTCGGGATCATGTCAGGGCCTTTATGGGGGCGGTCCGTGCCGCCCTCTTGAGGTTACAGCTTGATGCGGAAGGCGGTAAAGCCGTCTGCGCCGTCGCCCGCTTCGGTGATGTCCATGCCCTTGACCTGATCGACGTAATCGCGCGCCTTGGGGCCGGTTTCGAACAGCACAGAGGTGCCCTCCATCGCTTTGAACGACCAGTTGTCATCGGCGCTGGGGTTGATGGTGCCCTGCTCGACGATGTAGCGCACGATCACGTCGCGGTTGGTGTCCGGGCCTTCAAAGATGATGGTGTCGCCGGTGCCGGGGAAGTTGCCACCGCCCGAGGCGCGGTAGTTGTTGGTGGCGATCACGAATTCTGCCGCCGCGTCCACCGGCGCGCCCTGATAGGTCAGGTTGACGATGCGGTTGGCCTGCGCGTTCTCCAGCTCGCCCTTGGGGCCATATTTCGACGGCTGCGACAAGTCGATCTGGTAGCTCACCCCATCGATCACGTCAAAGTTGTAGCTGGGGAAGGCCGGGTTCAGCAGGGTCGCGTCGCTCGACCCCGGTTCGATCTGGTTGAACATCCCCGCCGAGCGTTCGAGCCAGTCCTTGAGCTGCGCGCCCGTGACCTTCACCGCGCGGACGGTGTTGGGATACAGATACAAGTCCGCGACGTTCTTGATCGCCACCGCGCCGGGGGCGACGTCGGTGTAATAATCTGGCCCGCCGCGCCCGCCCGCCTTGAAGGGGGCCGCCGCGGACAGGACCGGCAGGCCGGCGTAGTCCGACCCGGCAAGCATCTGTTCGATATACCACTTTTGCGCCTGAGACACGATCTGTACCGACGGATCATCGGCCACCAAGGCAAAGTAGCTGTGCAGCGGGGCCGAGGTTTCGCCCACCGCGCGGCGCACATAGGCCAGCGTTTCCTCGTGGTCTTGCTGCACCGCGTCCAGCACCGGGGCGTAGTCGGGGACAAGGGCGGTGACCGAGCGGTCTTGGTTGCGCTGGGCGATGGGTCGCGCCTCGGAGGTCGCCGATACCACGCGCCACGTGTTGCCGTCGCGTTCCAGCAAAAGGTCGATCAACCCAAGGTGAGAGCCCCAGAAACCACCCATGACGGCGGGTTTGCCGTGGATCGTCCCGGCGTCCACGTTCACGCCAGGGTTGTCGGCATAGGTGGGCGAGGGGAAGACCAGATGCGAGTGCCCGGTCACCAGCGCGTCGATCCCGTCGAGCGCCGCAAGCGGGACCGAGGCGTTCTCCATCCCGTCGGAATGGTCCGCCGCGCCGATGCCGGAATGCGACAGGGCGACGATGATCTCGGCGCCTTCTTCGCGCATCTGCGGAATGTAAGCGCGGGCGGTGTCGACGATGTCGCGCGCCTCCACGTTGCCCTCTAGGTGCTTGCGGTCCCAGTTCATCACCTGCGGCGGGGTAAAGCCGATGACGCCGACGCGGATCGGGTGGCTGTTGCCCGCGCCATCCACCACGGTGCGGTCAAGGATCGCATAGGGCTTGAAGAGCGTCTCATCCTCGCGCGGGGTCGCGCCCAGCGTTTTGGACAGGTTCGCCAGCACCACGGGGAACTGCGCGCCTGCGGTGGATTTCATCAGGAAATCAAGCCCGTAGTTGAACTCATGGTTGCCGATGGTGGCCGCGTCATAGCCCAGCGTGTTCATCGCTGTGATGACCGGGTGCATGTCGCCTTCGGCCATGCCACGCTCGTAGGCGATGTAATCGCCCATGGGGTTGCCTTGCAGGAAATCGCCGTTGTCCACCAGCAGCGCGTTGGTCGCTTCGGCGCGGATTTCGTCGATGATCGAGGCGGTGCGGGCAAGGCCGACGGTGTCCACGGGGCGGTCGGCGTAATAGTCGTAAGGATAGACATGCACGTGCAGATCGGTGGTTTCCATGATCCGCAGGTGGGCCTGATTGCCGGCCGCAAAGGCAGAGTATGGGTGCAGGTGGATCAAGGCGGCTCCGGCGGTGGTGCCCGCCAGAAACTGGCGGCGGTTCAAAAATGTGGATGACTTCGTCATGGTCTCACCTGTCGTTAATGATTGAGATCAGGGATACGCGGCACGCTCGACAGTTCCGTGACAGAACCGCAGATTTGCGCACGATGCAACCCTTGATTGTGCAAATTGAACCTTTTGGTCCAAACACGGTAGCACAGCGCGCGATTCGTCCAAGGGTTGTTGCGCTTATGCGGACGGAACGTCATGGTGCCGCCGATGACAAAAGAGGCAGCGGCATGAAACACGCGGAACAAGTGACCTTTGGCGGATCGGGGCTGGACCGGGCGGCAGAGCTGCGCGGTGATGTGCCTGCGCTTGCGGCGGCGATGCAGGATCCGCGCGCACGGACGATCCTGATCTGGCGGGGCAAGTGCCTTGTGTCCGCAGATGCGTCTGGCGAAGACCTTGCGTTGCGCCGTCTGCCGCTGGATCACCCGGTCTTGCGCGAGGCGCGCGGCGCGCCGATCCTGCTGGGGCGCGAAGAGGCGGCAATCTTTGCCCACGACATTTCCCAGTGGACGCCCGAAGACCTTGATGCCGAGGCGCTGAGCCAGTTCCTTGACGGGTCCGAGCAGGTCCACCCCGCCGTGCCGGACGCGCATTTCGCAGAGCTGCGGATGATCATGACCCGGCTGACCGCGCGCGACGCCGAACTTGCCGCCGTGGCCAAGGGCATCTTTGGCTGGCACGCCACCCACGGGTTCTGCGCCAAATGCGGCGCGGCGTCTGAGGTGCATCAAGCGGGGTGGGAACGCATCTGCCCCGACTGCGGCGCGCATCATTTTCCGCGCACTGACCCGGTGGTCATCATGTTGATCACCCACGGAAATCGCTGCCTGATCGGGCGGTCGCCGGGCTGGCCCGAGGGCATGTACTCTTGCCTCGCGGGCTTTGTCGAACCGGGCGAAACCATCGAGGCCGCCGTGCGCCGCGAGGTGTTCGAAGAGGCCGGGATCAAGGTCGGTGCGGTGCGCTATCTGGCCAGCCAGCCTTGGGTTTTCCCGTCGTCCTTGATGTTCGGATGCCACGGCGAAGCGCTGTCGGACGCCATCCAGATCGACCCCAACGAGCTGGAAGACGCCATCTGGGTCACCCGCGAAGAGGTGGCCGACGCCTACGCCGGAAACCGCCCCGGCCTGCTGCCTGCCCGCAAAGGCGCCATCGCGCATTTTCTGTTGCGCAATTGGCTGGCGGATAGATTGGATTGAGGCTGGAAATCGGCTAGACTGCCCCCTAAGAGAGTGAACAAAACCTCAAGAACAAAAAGCAGACAGGCGGACGGATGCAGCTGACGGCACGAGAAGATATCGAAGCCCCCCTCGACCGGGTTTTCGCAGAACTTTCGGATTTCGAGACGGTGGAACGTCAGGCGCTGCGCCGGGGCATCGACGTGGTGCGTTTGGACGGCGTCGCGGGCAAGGGCGCGGGGATGCAATGGCAGGCGGGCTTTACCTTTCGCGGGAAAAAGCGCACCGCCGACATCACGCTGAACACCTTCAGCCCGCCGGAACAGATGGTTTTCGACAGCGTGTCCGGGGGTTTGGACGTGCAGATGGTGGTCGATCTGGTGGCCCTGTCGCGCACCCGCACCCGCATCAACCTGATGACCGAGTTCAAGCCCAAGACCCTGTCGGCGCGTCTGCTTGTGCAATCGCTCAAGCTGGCCAAGGGCGGCATGGACAAGCGCTTTCGCACCCGTATGGCGGTGCTGGCCAAGGACCTCGAAGACCGTCTTCAGCGCTCTGCCTGACCCTTGCACCCCGCGTGCCTGGCCTTAGGTTAAGGGCCAACGCACAAGGGGGAGAGGCGGGATGAAAGCCATAATCGCAGCGCTGGTGCTGGCGGCGGGGCCGCTGGCGGCGCATGAGTTCTGGATCGAACCTTTGGCCGGGCAAGTGGCGGCGGATTCGCCCTTGATGGCCGATATCCGCGTGGGCGAAGACCTTGAGGGCGCGCGCTACGCCTATATCCCGCGCAACTTTCGCCGGTTCGAGATCGCGATGGGCGATCAAATCACCCCGGTTGAGGGGCGTCTGGGCGACAAGCCCGCCTTGAACATGGCGGTATCGGGCGAAGGGCTGGCAACCGTCATTCACGTCACCCGCGATTACGAGCTGACCTACACCGACTGGGAAAAGTTCGAGAATTTCACCAACCACAAGGATTTTGCCTGGGCACAGCAAGGGCATTTGGATCGCGGCCTGTCCAAGGATCGCGTGATGGAGCGCTACATCCGCTATGGCAAAAGCCTGATCGCCGTGGGGGACGGGCAGGGGGCGGACCGCGCCTTTGGCCTTGAGGTCGAGATCGTGGCGCAAGCGAACCCCTACACCGATGACCTGAGCGCGGGGTTCCCGGTGCAGGTGTTGTACATGGGTCAGCCGCAGGCCGATTGGCAGGTCGAACTGCTGGGCCGCGCGCCAGATGGCACGGTTAAGGTCACGCAATACCGCACTGATGCGGATGGCCGCGCGGTGTTGCCCGTTGAAAAGGGGCATTTCTACCTTGTGGATCACGTGGTGTTGCGGGAACTAGAGGGCGATGAAAACAGCCCGGCTTGGGAAAGCCTCTGGGCGTCGTTGACCTTTGAGGTACCGAAATGATCGAAGACTTGCGCGCCGCGCTTGGGGACAAAGCCGTGTTGACGGGGGCCGATTGCGCGCCGTGGTCGCATGACTGGACGGGGCAGTATGACTGGACGCCCTTGTGCGTGGTGCGGCCTGCGTCGACCCAAGAGGTCAGCGCGGTGATGCAGCTCGCCCATGCGGCGGGTGTGGCGGTCGTCCCGGTGTCAGGCAACACCGGGCTGGCGGGAGGCACCCGTGCCGACGGGGCGGTCATGCTGTCGCTCGACCGGATGAACGCCGTGCGTGACATCCGCCCCGAGGCGCGCTTGGCCGTGGTCGAGGCTGGCGTGATCCTGTCCGATCTGCACGACGCGGTGGCCGCGCAGGGGCTGAGCTTTCCCATGACCTTTGGGGCCAAGGGCTCTGCCCGCATGGGCGGTCTGCTGGCGACCAACGCGGGTGGGTCGAACGTGCTGCGCTACGGCAATACGCGCGATCTGGTGCTGGGCGTCGAGGCGGTGCTGGCCGATGGCCGCGTCGTTGACCTGCTGTCCGAGCTGCACAAGAACAACACCGGCTACGATCTGCGCCACCTGCTGATCGGCTCCGAAGGCACGCTCGGCATCATCACCGCCGCGGTGGTCAAGCTGGTCCCTGCGCCCAAGGCCTTTGCCACGGCGATGGTGGCGCTGGATACGGTGTCCGAGGCGCTGACCCTGCTGAACCGTCTGCAAGACGTGACCGGCGGCGCGGTCGAAGCGTTCGAGTTCATGCCGGGACGCTACATGCGTGCGCACGCCGAAACCTTCCCCGAGGCGCGGATGCCCTTTGATGAACTCTACGGCGTGAACGTGCTGGTCGAACTGGGCGCAACCGCCCCCCGCGACGTGCAAATCGGCGAGGATGGCCAAGTGCCGCTGACCGCCTACCTCGAAGAGGTGCTGGGCGGCTTGCTGGAAGAGGGGGCGGTTCTGGACGCCGTCGTCGCCAGCAACGAGGCGCAGCGCAGCGAGATGTGGGCCCGGCGCGAGGCCGCTGCGGAACTGTCGCTGGCGCACAAGCCGCTGCTGATTGCCGATGTGGCGGTGGCGCTGGACCGGGTGGAAACCTTTCTGGACAAGGCGGGCGCGCGCATGGCGCAGATCGACCCGGACTTCGACACGATGATCGTCTCGCACCTCGGGGACGGCAACATCCACTACACGGTCTGGCCGTCCGAGGGCATCGACCTGGACGAAGTCACCGAAACGGTCGAAGATGTGGTGCTGGAGCTTGGCGGGTCGTTCTCGGCGGAACATGGCGTGGGCACGTCCAAGCTGGCGTCCATGCGCCGCCGCAAGGACCCGGTCGCGCTGGACATGATGCGCGCCATCAAGCAGGCGCTGGACCCCAAGGGCATCCTCAACCCCGGCAAGGTTATTCCGTCCTAAGCGGGCGGTCCCAAAAGGAGCGCGCAAAGCGCGCACAGACACCTCGCCGACCGGCCTCCGGCCGTCCGTCTCAGGCGGGCGCTCGCCGCACCCTCACAGAAAAAACAGGCGTCCCACGCCAATCTATCGTGGAACGCCTGTGCTTCTTCTCTTTCCAAATATCCCCGCCGGAGGCATCCCGCCCTAGGAGCGACACACCGCGTTGGCGGTTTGCAGCACCGCGCCGGGGTTGTCCGGCAAGCGCATAAAGGTGACGCGGCGGTTCACCGCCGAGCGCGGGTTGTGCGTGTCCTTCAGCACGTGCTCGCCAAAGCCCACCGGGTAGAGCGGCACGTAGACATTCGCCCCCTCAAGCGTGCGCGTCACCGAGGCGGCGCGGCGCAGCGACAGATCGCAGTTGTAGCCAAAGCTGCCGACCGAATCCGTGTGGCCGATGACGGCATAGGTGGTGCCTTGGAGGGCCGGATCGTTCAGCGCGTTCACGAGGTTCATGATCTTGGTGATCTGGTCGCCGCGGATTTGGTCGCTGTCGTAGTCGAACTCGATGGTGATCGCGACGGACGGATAGGCGACCGTGCCATGCGCCGGTGTTTGCGGTGCGTCATAGCTGGGCGGCGCGGGGGGCGGCGCCTTGGACACCGTCACCTTTTTCTCATCGAGGTCCAGCACCAGCGTCTCATACTCGATCGCCCCGGCGCTCTCGAACGCGAGGCCGCCGTCATCGCCGCCCACGTCGGCGCAATTGGCCGCGTTGGGGTTGGCCAGACAGCGGGCCAGCGCGCTTTGCGGTTTGGGTTTGACCTGCACCTCGGCGCCGTTATCCGCGCCGGGGATAAAGATTTCGCCGCTTTGGGCGTGGGCCGCCAGAGGCAGCCCAACACTCAAGATGGCGGCAACAAAGGCCTGTTTCATTGCATTCCCCATCAGTAATCCGACACCACGACCGAGATTTGCGCCTTGGTCACGTTCGGGTTGTGGTCGGACACAGCCTTGTAGCTGGCCCCGGCGTTGGTCACCTTGTCCGGCGTGTCGTTCAGGTCCAGCGCGAGGACTTCGTTGACCACGGCCTTATAGGTGCTTTCGTGGTCCGCAGCCGCGCAGGACACTGCGTCATAGCCCTGACGTTCCGCCGAGATCGCCGCGTTCGAGCCGTTGCAGATCGCGAGGATCGTTTCCAGCCCGGCTTCGGTGGTCTTCAGCGACCCGCGCGGCGGAAAGACGTATTGCGTGCCGCCGGGGATCACGATGTCTTCGAGACCGGGGAAGGGGTACAGCACGCAGGACCGCTTGCGGTCGTCGATCGAGATCAGGGTCAGGCGGCAATCCTGACGCGGTTCGATAAACACGCGCAGCCCTTCGCCGACCTTGTAGGTGGGCTTGTCGGTGTAGACCGTCAGGTGCGACTGCGCCTGAACCGAGTGCTGCGTGGGCACATAGTCCGGTGCCTTTTGCGCATCGGCGTAGCTGGTCGCGGGGGCGACGGTCTTGGCCGGGGGCGGGGTTTTCGCGGCGGGCGGGGCATAATCCGTGCCCTGCACAACCTTGTTCACCGAATAGGACAGATCGGCGGCGGCAACTTTTTCTGCCTTGATCGGGCGATACTCGGTCACCTTTTCCAGCATGGCGGGATAGGCCACGGCCCATTCGTCGCGCGCAATCGGGGACACTTGCAGACGGTTGATCAGGCTCGCCATGTCAACGCCGACAAAGCCCGCGCGGCCACGCAGCTCTTCCTCTGTCAGGCCCAGTTCATTGGCGGCCTGCGCAAAGTTGATAAAGCGGTCTACGTGGTAGACGAACAGCCCGCGGATCGGCTCCAGCCCGCCTGCGGTGGTCTCTGCCGGGATGCCAGCGCTTTCGAGGGCGGCAAAGAATTGGTCGGTGTCTTTCTGGAACCATTCGGCCACGACCTCGGCGCCGGGGAAGGTCGCGTCGATGGTCTGGCGCGCCTCTGGCGAGAGCGAAAAGTCGTTCATGGCGACTTCGCGGACCTTGTCCTCGTTCAGGCGGATGCCCTTGTTGTGGCAGGACATGCACGAAATGCCGTTGACCACTTCGCCGGTGCCGTCGCCATAGTCGTCGTCGCGCACGATCGAGGTGGGGCCAACGTCCAGACGCGCCCCTTCGGCGGTGTTCAGATAATAGGCGTGGAACCCGTTGGGCAGGGTAAAGATGCTCTCGCCGCCGTCATGGTTAAAGGCCAGCTCAGGCCCATAGGCTTCGACCGGGCCCAGCGGGTATTCGAAAAAGCTCTGCCGCCCTTTGGAACCCGCAAAGTCGTAGGACGTCCAGAAGAACCCGGTTTGCAGCGGGTGCCGTTCGATCAGGCGGTTGTTGGTGGACACACCCGAGTTCTGGAAACCGGCGCGGACCACCAGTTCGTTCTGGATGTTGGCGTTGATGTCGAGGTTCAGCAGAGCCTCAAGCCCGGCGACCGTGTCGGGCAGGCCGAGCAGGTCGTAATACAGCGGCGAGACAGGCGCGGTCGAGGCGAACCAATCGGCGCGGATGATCGGCACCTGCGTGCCCGACATATGCTGAAGCGGGCTGAGGTAGGGATCGGTGTCGCTTTGCATGGCGTAGGGGTACTGCATTTCCAGCAGGTGCCATTTGTCCGCGTCCCAGTTGATCTCGGGCAGGTAGACGCGCAGCAGCACGCCGTGCGGGTCGACCTTTTCGAACTTATACGGCGTAGGGTTCCACGACAGGGCGTTCACCAGCTTGACGGTGGCGTTCTTGTAGCCTTCGTAGTTTTCCTCGGAGACGTCCTTGTTGTTCCAGATCGAGCGCATCGACAGGTAGCGGATGCGGTCGCGGCGGTTGGTGGGCTGCTGTTGCAGGTCGTCATGGGCCAGCTTGTGCAGCTCTTCGAGCGAGACAAAGGTGCGCTCTGGCGGGGCCTGGTTGCCCAGTTCGGTGATCCAGTCGGCGACGATCTTCATTTCCGCATCGGTGGGAAAGCAAGCGCTGTCGGTGCAATCGTCGGGCATCGCCGGAAAGGAATACTCGCCGATCACGTCATAGAGCTTGGACCCGATGGGCTTGCCGTGGATGACGAACTTGGTGTCCTGCGCAAGGCGCTTGAGGTCCAGCACGTGGCCAAAACCCGACTTGGGCTGGGTCATGCCGTCTTTCAGCGCGCCATCCTGGTGGCAGCGCGCGCAGTGCTTGTCCAGCACGTCATAAGCAGCCTTGTCGAGATCGCTGGCCCCGGCGGGCAGCGGCATGGCGTCGTTGGCAAAGGCGGGCAGGGCGGTCAGCCCCAGCGCCCCGACCGCGGCGGCCTTGATCCAATTGCGTGGTGTCATAATGCGTCTCCTTGAAATGGGTTGGGGCTTACTGGCACCGAATGGAAAGATAGCGTTTGCTGGCCCAGCCGGTCACGCCGCCTGTGCCTCGGTAGGGGCTGTTGCACTGGCCGGAAATGCAGCGAACCTGCGCCCAGGAATTGGTCTGCGAGACGACTTGCAGGCTGTCGCCAAGGTAGGCTTCGGACAGGATTGTCCCCTTGGTCGAGGCTTTGGACCGCAGGTTCAGGAACCCAGAGCCGTTGGCCCGTGTCGCGTTGCTATAGGGGTTCAGGTTGATGACGCGGGCGGTGCAAGACGCCGCCGCTGCGGGGGGACGCGTGTTCGACAGGTAGCTGGCCGAAACCCAGCCCGTCAGCCCCGCGCCGGTGCGGATCTGCGCCCAGCCGTTTGAATTGCTCAGCACGGTGACAGCATCGCCGCGCGGCACTTCGGTGATGATCGCGCCGTTGGTGCTGGGGGATTGGCGCAGGTTCAGGCCGGTGCGCACCCGGTCGCCCACATACATGGTTTTCTGCGCCGGGGCGGTGGCGCCGCTGCGGATGATTTCCGCGACAAAGCGCCCGCCGGTGGAACAATAGCTGTCAGACGGGATGCTGCGGCGGGCTTTGTAGTCCGCCAGCATCGCGTCGGCGTTGCCCTTGGAAATGGTGGCGAGGACCACGGCGAAATAGCCGTTGTTGGATTCAAAGATGCGCACATCGCCCCGGCTGGGGAACCACTCGCGGGCAAAGGCCGCCGCCTCGGACAATGTGGGCCGCGAGGCGGTGACCACGTAGCATTGGCTGCTGCCCAGCGTGTAATTCCCGGCGATCCGGCGGGTGCCGGTAGTGGGCGCGGGGGCCGTTTGCAGATAGGTGACTTGCTGGATCATCACACGCCCCAGACAGCCGGTGTCGCCGCCGCAGGCGTCGCGGGTGCCCATGCGCCACTGGCTTTGCTCGCGGGCGGACACATGGCTTTGGCGGCCATAGGCCAGCTCGATTTCCTCATCCAGACCGGCCAGATAGGGATCGGCGCAGATGGCGCTTTCGGCGGCGTTCAGCCCGCCATTGCCGCACCACGGGCGCAGGTTGGCCTGCACCGGCGGCTGCGGCTGCGGCGTGATCGGGTCTGCGGGCTGTTCGGCCAGGTCCGAGCATTCGGCGGCCACAAAGCCTTTGGCGAGGATCGACAGCGGGTGGCTGTCGCATTGTTCCAAATAAACCTCGTAGGCGAAACACTGGTTATAGCTCTTTGCCTCGGCATAAAGCGCATCGCAAATCGGGTCCGCCACGGCCACCGGATCGGGCTGAGTCTCGGGCTGCTTGGGCGCTTCGGGTTGTGGCTGGGGTTGCGGATCCGGCTGCGTGTCGGGCTGCGGCGCGGGCACCGGCGTGTCCGTCCCCAGCGACGCCACCAGCACGTTCGACCGTTCGATAATCGCCGCCATCGGAATGGCAAAGTTCACCGCATCCTTGCGCGAGCCCGCGTGGTGCAGCCCCACCACCGCCTGCAACGACGCGTCGATCACCGGCGAACCAGAGTTCCCCGGCAGCGTATCGCAGGTGTGCAGCAGCTTGGACCCGGACAGGGCGGGGCGGTTGGCGCGGCACTTTTCACGGCTGATGCGCTGGGCCTCGCCCATGGGATGGCCGATCACCCAATAGGGGTCGCCGTCATGGGGCGTGTTCGCCGCCAGCTTGAGCGTGCCGTATTGCGCGGACGGGTTGCCCATCACTTCGAGCAGCGCGTAATCAAGGTCTTGATGCGCCTCGACGGGGTGCGATTTCACCGGGAACTTGGTGGTGCCTTCTTCGATGCCCTGCTGGGTGTAGCCCGCCACGAACATCACCGATTCAATCCGCGTCGCCTGCGCGCGCTCATTGTCCAAGATACCGGGAACACAGTGATAATTGGTCAGGATGTGCTTATTGTCGACGATAAAGGCGGTGCAGGGAAAGACCCCCGCATCGGTCAGAATGTCCAGCCGCCCCACGGACAGCCCCATCTTGGCAAAGACGCTGTCGGGCGAATAATTGGTGATCGCCTCGTTGTTGTAATCCCCAACCGACAGCTCCAGCTCGATGTCGCCCGCGCCTGCCGATTGGTTGCGGCTCAGCACCGCGCGGCCAAAGCTGCTGCTGTCGAAACCGACCAGCGCGTCTTGGGCCTGCGCGGGGCCCGCGGGCTGGATCATCGCGGCGCAAAAGACGGGGAACAGGGCTGAAAACCGCAACGGAAGGCTCCTACAGGGGCAATGGACGATCAAAATTACGTGTTTACTGTCCGTTACCCATTGCCCTTGAGTCAACGACGGAAAACCTGACCCGTGGTCACTGGTGGCTGTAAGTGCTTGGGATCGCTCGCGCTAAGCGGGAAATTCCACCGGGCCGCCGTGGTCTTTCCACGTGGAAAAGCCTTCGCGCAGGTGGGCGCAGGCAAAGCCCATGTCGTTCAGCGCCGCCGCCGACAGGGCAGACCGCCACCCCGAGGCGCAGTGCAGGACAAAGCGTTTATCCTCGCCGAAAACCGGCTTGAAATAGGGGCTTTCGGGATCGACCCAGAATTCCAGCATTCCGCGCGGGGCGTGGACCGCGCCGGGGATGAACCCCATGCGCTGGCGTTCGCGCGGGTCTCGAATGTCGACGATCACCACGTCCGGGTCATCGACTAAGGCGATCAGGTCGGGCGTTTCGATTTCCTCGATGCGGGCGCGGGCTTTGGCGACCAGTTCGGCAGAGGTGGTGGTGAGTTTGCGCATTTTGTCCCCTTTGGTTGCGGGGCAGATTGACCGCCCTTGGCGACGGGTGCAAGGCTGTGCGCCAAGAGGTGACGCATGACAGTTTCCGAAACATTCTGGTGGGATACGGCAGTTGAAGCGCCTGTCGAGGCGGGCTTTGACGCGGGCGATTGTGACGTGGCCATCGTTGGCGGCGGCTACACCGGTTTGTCCTGCGCGCTACACTGCGCCGAGGCGGGCCTGCGCGCGCATGTGCTGGAGGCCGAGCAAGTCGGCCACGGCGGATCGGGGCGCAATGTCGGCCTGGTGAACGCAGGGCTGTGGCTGCCGCCGTCCAAGCTGTTGGCCGCGATGGGGGCACATGGCCCCGCCTTTCTGGAACAGTTCGGGGACGCGCCGCGTCAGGTCTTTGACCTGATCGAACGGCACCAGATCCGCTGCGAAGCCACGCGTGCGGGCACCATCCACGCCGCCCACGCCCCCAGCGGGATGCGCGATCTGCGGGCGCGCTATGACGATTGGCAGCGGTTGGGCGCGCCGGTGCAGCTGCTGACCGCGGATCAGGCCTTTGAGCGCACCGGCACGCGCGCCTTTCACGGCGGTTTGCTGGACGCGCGGGCCGGGACGGTGAACCCCATGGGCTATGCGCGCGGGCTGGCGCGGGCGGCGAAGGCGCAGGGGGCCAAGGTCAGCACCGGGGTGCGCGTCACCGGGCTGCGCCGTGACGGGACTGCTTGGATCGTGACCACGGCAGGCGGCGATCTGCGCGCCCAAAACGTGGTTCTGGCCGCCAATGCCTATAGCGATGCGCTGTGGCCGGGGCTGTCTAACTGCTGGAGCGATATCCACTTTTTCCAGATTTCCACAACGCCCTTGGGGGCAGAGGCGGCGCATATCCTGCCGCAAGGGCAGGGGCTGTGGGACACCGGCCTTGTGATGCGATCCCTGCGGCGCGATGCCGAGGGGCGGCTGGTGCTGGGGACCATGGGGCGCAATCTGGGCGGGCTTAGCCGGGCGTGGGCGCAGCGGACCTTGCGCCAGTGGTTCCCCGAACTCGGGCCGCTGACGCTGGAACACGGCTGGCACGGGCGCATCGCCATGACGCCGGATCACCTGCCGCGCCTTCTGCATCTGGACAGCGGTCTTTACGCGCCCATCGGTTACAACGGGCGCGGCATCACCACCGGCACGCTGTTCGGTCGCGCGCTGGCCCAGCACTTGGCCGGAGGTGACTCCTCCGCGCTGCCCTTGCCCCTGACCCAACCGCAAAAGGTGCCTTTCAAAGCCGTGCAGCAGCGCGCCTATGATCTGGCCTTTGCCGCCAAGCAGGTGATGCCGTTTTAACCCCGCCTGACCGCGCGCCTATTGGTATACCATTTTTGAAATACCCCCCGCCAATAATGGCATTTGAACGGTATACCTAGCTTCTCTAGCGTGCCCCCACACGCGATGGGAGGATCGGCGATGACTTTCAAACCGGCTGAGTGGCCGCGCAAACTGCGCAGTCAGGAATGGTACGGCGGCACCAGCCGCGACGTGATCTACCACCGTGGCTGGCTGAAAAACCAAGGCTACCCGGACGATCTGTTCGACGGGCGCCCGGTGATCGGCATCCTCAACACGTGGTCCGACCTGACGCCCTGCAACGGCCACCTGCGCGAGCTGTGCGAAAAGGTCAAAGCCGGCATCTGGGAGGCTGGCGGCTTCCCGGTCGAAGTGCCTGTGTTCAGCGCTTCGGAAAACACCTTCCGTCCCACGGCGATGATGTTCCGCAACCTCGCCGCCATGTCGATCGAAGAGCAAATCCGCGGCCAGCCCATCGACGGCTGCGTGCTGATGGTCGGCTGCGACAAGACCACGCCGTCGCTGTTGATGGCTGCGGCGTCTTGCGATTTGCCGTCCATCGTGGTGACCGGCGGGCCGATGCTGAACGGCTGGTTCCAGGGCGAGCGCGTCGGCGCGGGCACCCACCTGTGGAAGTTCTCCGAAGCGGTCAAGGCAGGCGAGATGACGCAGGACGAGTTCCTCGACGCCGAAGCGGCGGTGACCCGCTCTTCGGGGACGTGCAACACCATGGGGACGGCGTCCTCGATGGCGTCCATGGCCGAAGCCCTGGGCATGGCGCTGTCCGGAAACGCGGCGATCCCGGCGGTGGATGCGCGCCGCCGCGTGATGGCGCAACTGTCGGGGCGGCGGATCGTGCAGATGGTCAAGGACGACCTGAAACCCTCTGACATCCTGACCCGCGAAGCGTTCGAAAACGCGATCCGCACCAATGGCGCGGTGGGCGGGTCGACCAACACCGTGGTGCACCTGCTGGCGATTGCCGGGCGGGTCGGTGTGGACATTACACTGGACGATTGGGACCGCTGCGGGCGCGACGTGGCGACAATCGTTAACCTCCAGCCGTCGGGCACATACCTGATGGAAGAATTCTTTTACGCAGGCGGTCTGCCGGTGGTGCTGAAACGCCTTGGCGAGGGCGACAAGCTGCACAAGGACGCCCTGACCGTGTCCGGAGAGACAATCTGGTCCGAGGTCAAGGACGCCAAGAACTGGAACGAAGACGTCATTCTGCCGGTGGAAAAGGCGCTGACCCAGCAGGGCGGGATCGCGGTTCTGCGTGGCAATCTTGCCCCCAAAGGCGCGGTGCTGAAGCCGTCTGCCGCGACGCCCGAGCTGATGACACATCGCGGCCGCGCCGTGGTGTTCGAGAACATCGACGACTACAAGGCGCGCATCGGGGACGAGGATCTCGACATCGACGAGACCTGCATCATGGTGCTGAAAAACTGCGGACCCAAGGGCTATCCTGGCATGTCCGAGGTTGGCAACATGGGCCTGCCGCCCAAGGTTTTGCGTAAGGGAATCAAGGATATGATCCGCATTTCCGACGCGCGTATGTCTGGCACCGCCTATGGCACGGTGATCCTGCACACCTCCCCCGAAGCGGCTGCCGGTGGGCCTTTGGCCGTTGTGCAGAACGGCGACATGATCGAAGTGGACGTGCCGAACCGTCGCCTGCATCTGGACATCTCCGCCTGTGAACTGGCCCAGCGTCTGGCCGCGTGGGCGCCGTCGCATGAGCAACCCGTGGGTGGCTATGCCTGGCTGCACCAGAACCACGTCGAAGGCGCCGACACCGGGGCGGATCTGGACTTTCTCAAGGGCTGTCGCGGCGCGCCGGTCGGGAAGGATTCACATTGATGAAGATTGCGTTAGTTGGGGTCGGAAAGATCGCGCTGGACCAGCACGTTCCCTCCCTCGCGGCCAGCCCGGACTGGGAGTTGGCGGCGACGGTGTCGCGCCAAGGCCGCGTTTCGGGTGTCGAAGCGTTTACGGACATGACCGAAATGTTAACGGCGCGGCCCGACATTAGGGTTGTGTCCCTGTGCCTGCCGCCGGTGCCTCGGTTTGCCTATGCCCGTGCGGCGATTGCGGCGGGGCGGCACGTCATGTTGGAAAAACCGCCCGGCGCGACCCTGTCGGAATGCCACGCTCTGGCCGATCTGGCTCGCGCGGCGGGCGTTTCGCTGTTCGCCACGTGGCACTCGCGCGAGGCGGCCATGGTCGATGCAGCGCGCGCCTGGCTCGCCGACAAGACTGTACACAAATTGCATATCAATTGGCGCGAAGATGTCCGCAAGTGGCATCCGGGGCAGGATTGGTGCTTTGAACCCGGCGGCATGGGGGTCTTTGATCCTGGCATTAACGCTCTGTCGATCATGACAAAAATCCTGCCCGCGCCGGTACACTTAGTGTGTGCAAAGCTGTCCTTCCCAGAAAATCGCCAAACCCCGATCGCGGCGGAGTTGACGTTCACGGACGGCGTTTCGGCCTATTTCAATTGGGATCACCAAGGCCCCGAGTTCTGGGACATCGAGGTGCAGACAGATGCCGGCACGCTGACCCTGCACGAGGGCGGCGCGCGCATGGTGATTAACGGCGCAGAGCAGGGCGCAGCCGCAGGCCTGCAAGGGGAATACCCAAGGCTTTACAACGAGATGGCCGAGTTGGTGGCGACGGGCGGGATCGACATGGACCTGTCGCCGCTGCGCCATGTGGCAGACGCATTTATGCTGGGCGAGCGCGTGACCGTGCCGCCCTTCGACTGGTAAGGGAGAGAGACATGGAAAAACTGACGGGCATCCTGCCGGTCGCGCCGACGCCGTTCCATGCGGACGGGCGTGTCGACGAAGAAGGCACCCGCCGCGTGATGGATTGCATGATCGATCAAGGCGTGGATGCAATTTGTATACTTGCAAACTACTCGGAACAGTTCCTGCTGTCCGACGAAGAGCGCGCACTGGTCATGCGTCATTCGCTGGAGCAGGTCGCGGGCCGCGTGCCGGTCATCGTGACCGTGTCGCATTTCTCGACCGACGTGGTTGTCGCGCGCGCCAAGGCCGCAGAGGCGATGGGCGCGTCGATGCTCATGATGATGCCGCCCTATCATGGTGTCGGTCTGGTGCCCGCGCCCGACGGCATTTTCGAGCATTTCCAAGCGGTCAGCGATGCGGTCAACATCCCGATCATGGTGCAGGACGCGCCTTTGTCGGGGGTGTCCTTGCCAGTGCTCGTGCTGGTCAAGATGGCGCAAGATATTGAAAATGTGTCTTATTTCAAGATCGAGACGCCGTTCGCCGCCGATAAATTGGCCGCTTTGATCGAAGCCGGCGGAGATCACATTGTGGGTCCGTTCGACGGTGAAGAGGCGGTAACTCTGCTGGCCGATCTGGACGCGGGCTGCACCGGAACGATGACCTCGGCCTTGCAGCCCGAGAAAATTCGCCCGATCGTGACCGAGTATCTGGCGGGAAATCACGATGCGGCGCTCGACCAGTGGAAGCTGTGTTTGCCGCTGATCAATCACGAAAACCGCCAATGCGGCTTGCGCGCCGCAAAAACCGTGATGATGGAAGGCGGGGTGATCGGCTCTGACTTTGTGCGTCATCCCTTGAAACCTCTGTCCGCACGGACGAAAGAGCGCCTTATCAGCCTTTCGCAAGAGCTGGACCTGATCGCCCTGAAATGGGGCAAGTGAGGAGTATACACATGGTATTCAAACCGCATGGAAAACATCTGATCGCCGGGGAATGGGTTGCATCTGAGACCACGTTCATGTCCGAGCCCTCAACTGGTACATCTTTTGCATACAGTGTGGGTACGCCTGAGCTTGTGGATCAAGCGGCGCGGGCCGCAGAGGATGCCTTTTGGTCCTATGGCTATTCCAGCCGCGAGGAGCGCGCCAAATTTCTGAACGCCATTGCCGATGAGATCGAAGCACGCGCCGAGGCGATCACCGAAATTGGCGTGCAGGAAACGGGCCTTCCCGAAGCGCGCCTGCAAGGGGAACGGGGGCGCACCACCGGCCAACTGCGTCTTTTTGCGGAACATATTCTGAAGGGCGCCTATTTGGATCGCCGTCATGATGAGGCGCTGCCGGATCGTCAGCCCTTGCCGCGTCCCGATCTCAAGATGGTTCAGCGCCCGATTGGTCCGGTTGCCGTCTTTGGCGCGTCGAACTTTCCTTTGGCATTTTCGACGGCAGGCGGTGATACCGCGAGCGCGCTGGCAGCGGGGTGCCCAGTTGTCGTCAAGGGACACTCTGCGCATCCCGGCACCGGAGAAATCGTTGCCGAAGCCATTCATGCTGCTGTGAATACTTGTGGTATACATCCCGGCGTTTTCAGCCTTATCCAAGGCGGCAAGCGCGACGTGGGGACGTCTTTGGTGCAGCATGAGTTGATCAAGGCGGTGGGCTTTACCGGATCTTTGGGCGGCGGTCGCGCCTTGTATGATCTTTGTGCACAACGTCCGGAGCCGATCCCGTTCTTTGGCGAGTTGGGCTCGGTCAACCCGATGTTTGTTCTGCCCAAGGCCGCAGAGGCCCGGGGAGCCGATATTGGCACTGGTTGGGCAGCGTCGTTGACCATGGGCGCGGGCCAGTTCTGCACCAACCCTGGTATTGCCGTCGTTGAAAAAGGCGCTGCGGGCGATGCTCTGGTGCAAGCGGCGGCTGAGGCGCTCAAGGGTGTTCAGACACAGTGCATGTTGACCGATGGGATCGCTGATGCGTACCGGGATGGCAAGGCGCGCTTTGACGGGCGCAACGCGGTGAAGCCGGTGCTGGTGTCTGATAGCGAGGGCCGCTTTGCAGCGCCGAACCTGTATGAGACTGACGCTGAAAATTACTTGCAAGATCATGCGCTTGGCGAGGAGGTCTTTGGCCCTCTCGGGCTGGTTGTCCGGGTGTCTGGCCCGGAGGAGATGGACGCGCTGGCGCGTGGTTTTGAAGGTCAGTTGACGGCCACGCTGCATATGGACGAGGGCGATTTACCCGTCGCGCAAAGCCTGATGCCTGCGCTGGAGCGCAAAGCGGGCCGTTTGTTGGTCAACGGGTTCCCGACGGGCGTCGAAGTGGCTGATGCGATGGTGCATGGTGGCCCGTACCCGGCGTCGACGAACTTTGGTGCAACCAGTGTCGGGACATTGGCGATCCGCCGGTTTCTGCGGCCCGTGTGCTATCAGAATTTCCCTGACGCCTTGCTGCCAGGGGACTGGAGCTAAGGGCCCGGTGGGCGGACGCTCGTTCCTGCGGAACCACGCCCCGCCCACCGTCCCTTGGGTGATGCGTTGAAAAGCCGGGTGTGCCCCGGCTTTTTTGCGTTTGGGTTTAGATGTCCTGCGGGCGATAATCCGAGCCTTGAAGCGGCAAGACGGATTGCAGCAGCCGCACTGATTTTTCGAGCCCTTCCAACGAGTTCAGCAGGACATCTTCGTGTTCGATGCTGAGCCAACCATCGTAGCCGGCCATGCGGAGCCGGTAACAGAATTGGCTCCACCAGTCTTCGCCGTGGCCGATGCCCAAGGTGACATAAGACCAGGACCGCGCGGGGACATCCATCATAGAACTGTTGTCGAGCAGCGAGGTGGTTGCCTGAACGGGGCTGTTGAGCATCGTGTCCTTTGCATGGACGTGAAAGATCGCCTCGCCTAGCGCTTCGGCTGCGACGAGAGGATCCGCACCCATCCAGAACAGGTGAGACGGGTCGAGGTTCGCGCCGATCACCGGGCCGATTTCGTCACGCAGCATCATGAGCGTGGGCACGTTGTAGACGCATTGATTGCCATGCAGTTCGAGCGCGATTTGATCCACGCCACTATCGCGGGCCACTTGGGTCACGCCGGTCCAAAACGGGATGAGGCACTCATTCCATTGATATTGAAGGATGTCTTGGGTTTCCGGCGGCCAAGAGGTGATGACCCAGTTGGGGATGGTGTCGTTCGGGCTGCCGGCGGGCAAGCCGGACATGGTACACACCTTTTTGACCCCCATCTCTCCGGCAAGGCGGATCGTGTCGATCAGGCAATCCCCCTGGGCGCGGTCCGTTGGGTGTAACGGGTTGCCGTTGGCGTTCAGAGCAATGATTTCGAGCCCACGCGCGTCGAATTCGGCGACAAAGGCGCGTCTGGCCTCTGCGCTGTCGCGCAAGGCAGGCAGGTCGAAATGCGGGGCCTTGGACCAGCCGCCGGTGTTGATTTCGACGCCGCTAACGCCCATGCGCACCGCATGATCGAGCATTTGAGTAAGTGACATCCCGCCAAGGCTGTCGGATACGAAACCGAGTTTCATCGCTGTCTTTCCCTAGGTTCGCAACGACCTTAGGGGGCGATGTGTAAAGGCTTGGTTTCCTTGCGGGGCAAGATTTGCCCGCGTTTCGATTAAAATCGATAGCGAAAAGGGGGCCGATGTGGCCCCCGATTCATCATTTATCAAGGTTGTCGGCGTCTTCTGCGATCTTAGCGTCCTGTCGCAGTTCCAACCACATGGCGTTCAGCACCGCGAACGCCGCCGCAAGGGGGAGGCCGAGCATCCAAGCAAAATACCACATTGCGTATCTCCTTTAGTAAAGCGTGTCGCCATTGGCGGTGACGTCGTCTTGGGTCACTTTGCCCCAGAGGACTTTGTAAACCCACGCCGTGTAGGCGAGGATCAGCGGCATAAAGAACGCCGCGCCCACCAGCATGACGAACAGTGTCATGTGCGAGGACGAGGAATCCCACACGGTCAGCGAGCTGTTCGGGTCCACAGTTGAGGGCAAGATAAACGGGAACATGGTCAGGCCAACGCTGGACACGATCCCAAAGATGCCGAGTTTCGACCACAGCAGGGTGCTGACGTCTCGCCCGGCACGCAGGCCGCGCACAGCCATGGCTATCCCGACAAAGCCGAACAGCGGTGCTGCCACGATCCACGGGCGATCAACGTAGGCGGACAGCCAAGAGCCTTCGCGCGCCACGCTGTTCATCAGCGGGTTGGACGGGCCGTCATGCGCCACCGCATGGGTGAACGCATAGCCATCGATCCCGACCGCCAGCCACAGGCCCGCCAGAGCATAGCCAACGGCGGCGACCATCCCGGCGATGGTCCCGATCCGGCGCGCGCGATCGCGTACCGCGCCATCGGCCTTGAGCGATAGCCACGCCGCGCCGTGCATCAGCAGCATCGCCACCGACACCAGCCCCGCCAGCAGGGCGAAGGGCCGCAGCAGGCCAAACAGCTTGCCCAAGGCGCTGCCGTCATACATCGGCATCAGGTCCGGCGTCAGGTGAAACGGCACGCCCAGCAGCACGTTGCCCACCGCCACGCCGAACAGCAGCGCCGGGACAAAACCGCCGATGAACAGCGCCCAGTCCCAGGTGCTGCGCCAGCGCGGGTCAGGCCGCTTGGAGCGGTATTTGAAAGCCACGGGCCGCAGGATCAGCGCCGCGAGGATCAGGAACATCGCCAGATAAAACCCCGAGAAACTCACCGCATAGAGCGGCGGCCAAGCGGCAAAGATCGCGCCCCCACCGAGGATGAACCAGACTTGGTTGCCCTCCCACACGGGGCCGATGGTGTTGATCGTCTGGCGCCGCTCGGTGTCGGTTTTCGCGACGAAAGGCAGCAAAGCGCCCACGCCCATGTCGAACCCGTCGGTCAGAGCAAAACCGATCAGCAAGACCCCAAGCAAAGCCCACCACAGCAGGCGCAGGACTTCGTATGATACCAGTTCGTTAAGGATCATGTGCTTTACTCCGCAGGGTTGGGGCTAAAAGGCGCGCGGGTCATACCGCTCAGGCGCGCTTGGTGGCGGTCCATCCATTCGTCGGTCTCGGCAACGTCCTGCACCGGGCCTTTGCGGATGTATTTCACCATCAGGCTCATCTCGACGATGAACAGCACCGTGTAGAACATGACGAAACCGGCGATGGTGATCAGCAGATCGGTCACCCCCAGATGCGACACCGACAGCGCGGTGGGCAGCATCCCATCCACGGTCCACGGCTGGCGGCCATACTCGGCCACGAACCAGCCCAGCTCGGCGGCGATCCACGGCGCGGGGATCCACAGAACCGCCAGACGCAGCGCCCAACGTGGGTATTGCGCGCCCTTAAAGGACGACATCCAAAAGAAATATCCGGTCAGCAGGATAAAGCTAAAGCCCAAGCCCACCATCGCGCGGAACGACCAGAACAGCGGGAAAACGCCCGGCACGGTGTCGTTCGCGGCCATCTCGATCTGCGCCTCGGTCGCCTCGCGCGGGTCATCCACGTAGCGTTTCAGCAGCAGCGCATAGCCCAGATCGTCAGAGTTCTGCTCGAACACGAAACGGGCCTCGGCAGAGGCGTTGGCCGGGTCTTCGCGGATCTCCATCAGGGCGTCATAGGCGGTGATGCCACGGCGCACGCGCTGCTCGGCTTCGGCCACCAGATCGTTGATGCCGGGGATTTCCTTGGTCAGGCTGCGCGTCCCGATCAGCCCCATCGCCCACGGGATTTCAATGGCATAATGCGTCTCGCGCGCCTCTTGGTCGGGAATACCCACCAACGTAAAGGGCGCAGGCGCGTGGTGGGTTTCCCACATCGCTTCGATCGCGGCGAGCTTCATTTTCTGGGTGTGGCTGGCGGAATAGCCGGATTCGTCGCCCAGCACGACCACCGACAGCGACGCCGCCAAACCGAACGAAGCCGCAACCGCGATGGACCGCCGGGCCAGCTCCAGGTGGCGGCCCTTGAGCATGTACCACGACGACACGCCCAGCACGAAAATCGCCGCCGTGACATAGCCCGCCGACACGGTGTGCACGAATTTCGCCTGCGCGACCTCGTTGAATACCACGTCAAAGAACGATGTCATCTCCATCCGCATGGTCTGCGGGTTGAACTCGGCCCCGACGGGGTTCACCATCCAGCCATTGGCGATCAGGATCCACAGCGCGGAAAAGTTCGACCCGATGGCGACCAGCCAGGCGACGACCATGTGTTGCAGCTTGGACAGCTTGTCCCAGCCGAAAAAGAACAGGCCCACGAATGTCGCCTCAAGGAAGAAGGCCATCATGCCTTCCATCGCCAAGGGCGCGCCAAATACGTCGCCCACGTAGTGCGAGTAGTAGGACCAGTTCATGCCGAACTGGAATTCCATGGTGATGCCCGTGGCCACGCCCAGCACAAAGTTGATGCCGAACAGCGAGCCCCAAAACTTGGTCATTTGCCGCCAGATCGGGCGGTTGGTCATCACATAGACCGTCTCCATGATCGCGACGAGGATCGACAGGCCCAAGGTCAGCGGCACAAAGAGAAAGTGGTACAGCGCGGTCATCGCAAACTGAAAGCGAGATAACTCGACGATATCAAGTTCCACGACGCGTCTCCTTATATGGTGGTTCTGAAAGGTTGCTTTCAGATTAATGTTTTGCCTCGAAGCTTAACGTATCTCGGCGATGTGGCTTTGTTAGTGGTCATAATTGACGCGGGTTTCGCCGACATTGACGCAGGTCAAAATATGCTGAAACTTAGATATAGCTTTGCAGGTCGATGGTCTGATCGGCCATCTGCGTTTCTGCCTCGCGGTGCGAGGCGGTGAGGATCGCGGCCTCTGGCAGGGCGGTGCGGATGCCGTGTAGCACCCGGCGAGCCAGCGGTGCGTCCAGCCCCTCGGTCGGCTCATCCAGTAGCAAAATCATAGGCTTACGCAGAATGGCGCGGGCCAGCGCAAGACGGCGGCTTTCCCCGCCGGACAGGCCCGCGCCGCCTTCGCCCAGCCGTGCATCCAGACCGCCCCGCGTGCGGATCACATCATCAAGAGCGACCGCCTCTAGCGCGTTCCACGCCGCCTGATCGTCGTCCGAATCGTCCGTGGCGAGCGCCAAATTGTCGCGAATTGTACCGCCGATCAGCGCGGTACGCTGGGGAACCAGCGTCAAAATGGCGCGCATTTCTCTTTCAGGCCAAGCGTTTAGCTGCAAACCGTTCAGACAGATGTCGCCCGTCGCTGGATGCAGACCTGCCAGTGCGTCCAGCAGCGTGCTCTTGCCGCTGCCGCTGGGACTGCGCAGGGCGACGGTTTTTCCGGGCGCAACATCCAGCGAAAGCCCGTGAATCAACGCGGTGTCGCGGGCGGGATGCGGCACGGTCAGGTCGCGGACCACAAGGCCGCGGGCCGTAGGGTGGGGCGCGGGCGGAGTTGCGACAGTTTGGATGGGGGTGCCGAGGATGCGGCGGGCGGCCACCTGTATCCGGCCAATCTCGGCCACGCCCCGGCGCAGGGGCAGCAGCGTCTCGGCCAGAGCGAGCGCCGCGAACAGCCCCAGCGCGGCGGGCGCGGGGCTCAGCGCGCCGTTTTGCACCAACCCATCGGCCAGCCACAGCACCAGCGCGACAAGAACGGCGACCACGGCGCTCAGGCCCATGGCGGCGTTGCGCTCGGCCCTATCAAGGGTGTCATGCGCGGCCCGCAGGGTGGTTTCGGTCTGGGTGATCTCGGCGGCACGCTGGGGCAGGGTGCCCTGTAGAATCGCGCCGCGCTGCCCTCGGATCAGGCCCAGCATCTGCCGCCGCAGGGTTTGCGCTTGTGTCTCGGCCTGCGCCGCCAGCGCCGTGCTGCGCCGGATCAGCCGGGCGAAAACCACAGCGCCGCCA
The DNA here is from genome assembly GCF_900176475.1 of Tropicibacter naphthalenivorans. Classification (GTDB taxonomy): domain Bacteria; phylum Pseudomonadota; class Alphaproteobacteria; order Rhodobacterales; family Rhodobacteraceae; genus Tropicibacter; species Tropicibacter naphthalenivorans. The sequence goes on along the minus strand of NZ_FWXX01000001.1, from coordinate 519,668 downwards.
AGCAGATAGCCCAAGGCCACCGCCCCCGCGATCTGCGGCGCGACCAGCCACCACAGCAGGGCAAAGGCCAGCGCATGGCTCGCCAGCCCCGCCAGCAGCGGCAGCACGAGGCGCAGCAGAACGCCGTCCAGCGCGTCCACATCCGCAGTGATCCGCACCAGCAGCGCCGACCCGCGCAGGCGTCGCAGCTCTGCCATGGGTTTGCGCGCGAAATCGGCCATCAAGACCACGCGCAGGCGGGCGAGCGCGCGCAGCGTGGCGTCGTGGGTCCACAGCCGTTCGGCATAGCGCCCCGCTGCGCGCCCCAGCGCCAGAAACCGGATGCCCGCCGAGGGGCGAAAGACGTCAAAGGCGATGCCGACGCCCATCAGCCCCGCCGCGCCGGTGGCCGTGATGAACCAGCCCGACAGGCCCAAGAGCGCCGCGCCCATGGCCATGACGAGCACCCCGGCAAAGGCGCCACGGACCATTGCGCTTGGCGCAGCAGACCAGAGCAATCGGATGGCACGCAGTAGGATCATGCTTTCACCTCAAGGGTTTGGTCCATGGCTTCCGCCAGGGTCGCATCATGTGTGGCCACGATGACCGTTGCCCCGCGCGCCTTGGCCGCGATCAATGCCTGCGTGATCTGCGCGGCGGTCCGGGCGTCCAGATCGGCGGTCGGCTCATCGGCAAGGATCACGTCTGCACCCGACAGGAACGCTCGCGCCAGCAGCAGGCGGCGCATCTCTCCGCCAGAGACGCCCGCGCCGGTTTCGCCCAGCACTGTGCCCAAGCCGTCGGGCAGGGCGGCGACGATGTGCGCGGCATGGGCAAGCCGCAACGCCTCGGCCACGCCGCCGCGCCCGTGCGGGTCGAGGTAGCGGTCCAGAGGCATGTCCGGCAGGTGCACCCTTTGCGGCACAAGGGCGAGGCGCGCGCGCCATGCGTCGGCGGTGGCATCGGTCAGGGGAGCGCCTGCAACGCGCAGATGACCCGAATGGGGGATCAGGCCGGCGATGGCTTCGATCGTGGTGGATTTGCCCGCGCCTGACGGGCCGACCAAAGCCAGACTGCCGCCCGCAGGGACCACCAGATCGGGCAGGGGGCCGCGCTCGGTCGCGGCGTCTTGGATCGTGACCGACCCCGCGCCGGGCAAAGCGGCCACCCGCGCGCCGGTGCCAAGGATCGCAGCGGTGTCGCGCGCCTCCAAATCGGCGAGCTCGTCCAAAACCGCCTCGGCAGAGGCTTTGTCGTGCCACGCGCTGGCCAGATCGCGCAGCGGTAAGAAGACATCCGGGGCCAAAAGCAGGATAAACACGCCTTGATAGACACTTAGCGACCCGCCCCAGGTGCCGATGGTGACTTCGCCCAGCAGGGTGAAGCCGACCAGAATTGCGACCAAAGCCACCCCGATGGCCGAGAACAGCTCTAGCACCGTCGACGACAAAAAGGCGACGCGCAGAACGGCCATGGTGCGATCGCGGAGGGCTTCGGCGCTGGCCGCAAACACCGCGCGCGAACGGTCCAGCCCGCCCAAGAGCCGCGCGTCAGGCATCACCGCCAGATGGTCCACCAGCAGGCGGTTCATGTCGCCGATTTCGACCAGTTGCTTGGCCGAGGCATCCTTGGCCGCCATGCCCACCAGCGCCATGAACAGCGGGATCGTCGGCACCGCGATCAGCAGCGCCAGCGCGGCGGCCCAATTGTGCCACGCGACCAAGGCGATCAGCAGCAGGGGCACCACGCGCACGCGCATCATCGCCGGTTTGTACCGCGTCAGATAGGGCACCAGCAGCGGCAGTTTCTGCCCATAGAGCGCGGCGATCTCGGCCGACGATACATCGGCGCGCAGCAGCCGTGGCTCTCGGTCCAGCAAGGTTTGGCGAAGGGCGTGCACGGTCTGATCGGCGGCAGCAAAGGCCTGCCCGCTGGCCCAACGCTCAAGGCCGGCGCGCGCCAGTCCCGTCAGCGCGAAAACCGCCGCGAGCAGCGCCGCAGACGCATTGCCCCCCGTGACCCAAGCGTGAATCATCATCGCCAGACAGCCCGCCTGCACCGGCCACAAGGCCGAGGCCAGCGCGGCAGTCAGGGACGCGCGCCGCAACTGGCGGGCGCTGGCGGGGTCTAAGGGCAAGGGAGCGGTCGTTTTCATGGCTCTGAGATAAAGGTTTGGGCGCGCGCTGTGCAGTGGGCCAAACTGCCGCGTTTGATCGGGGTCAACGTCAAGGCGCTTCGGCCAAGGCAAACTGCCCCCTGCGAGCCGGAGAATCCGATGTCCCAAGACCCCGAAATCGTCTTTCGCACCGAAGGGCTGACCAAGACCTACCAGACGGGCGACGTGCAGGTGCACGCGCTGGCCGGGGTGGATCTGACGCTCTATGCCGCTGAATTGACGGTGCTTTTGGGGCAATCGGGGTCGGGTAAGTCGACCTTGCTCAATATCCTCGGGGGGCTGGATCACCCCAGCAAGGGGCGCTTTTGGTTCAAGGACCGCGAGCTGACAGAGGCCAGCGACCGGGCGCTCACGCGCTATCGGCGTGACCACGTGGGCTTTGTTTTTCAATTCTACAACCTCGTGCCCAGCCTGACCGCGCGCGAGAATGTGCAACTGGTGACCGATGTGGCGCGCGCCCCCATGACCCCCGCCGAGGCGCTGGACTTGGTGGGGCTGTCGCACCGGATGGATCACTTTCCGGCGCAGATGTCCGGGGGTGAGCAGCAGCGCGTCGCCATCGCCCGCGCCATCGCGAAACGGCCAGAGGTGCTGCTGTGCGACGAGCCCACCGGCGCGCTCGACAGCAAAACCGGCACGCAGGTTCTGGACACCCTGCGCCACGTGAACGAAGCCTTTGGCACTTCGACCGTCGTCATCACCCATAACGCCGCGATCCAAGGCATGGCGCACCGCGTCATCCGGCTGGCCGATGGCCAGATCGAAAGCGTTCGGGTGAACGACACGCGCCTCGCGCCTGCGGACATCGTGTGGTAGCCATGCACGCGCTCGACCGGAAACTCTTGAGGGATTTCAAACGGCTGTGGGTGCAGGGGCTGGCCATTGCCTTGGTCCTTGCTGCCGGGATCGCGGTGATCCTCATGAGCGTCGGCATGTCCCGCGCGCTGGATGACACCCGCGCCGCCTACTATGACACCAACCGCTTTGCGCATGTTTTTGCCTCGGCGCGGCGCGCGCCCCTGTCGATCCTGCCGGACCTGCGCGCCATCGAAGGCGTTGCCCAGATCGAGGCGCAGGTCCGCGCCTATGCGGTGCTCGACATTCCGGGGCGGGCCAAGCCTGCGACGGGTTTGCTGATATCGCGGCCCGAGGGCGAGGCGGTGTTGAACATCCCGCTGCTGCGCTCGGGTCACTGGCCGGAAACCAACAGCGAAGTCGTTGTGAATAGGCCGTTTTTCGACGCCAATGGCTTTGCCCTTGGGGATGAGCTGTCGGTCAATCTGAACGGGCGCAAACGCAGCCTGACCATCTCTGGCACCGCGTTGTCGCCCGAGTTTGTCTATACCATCGGCCCCGGCGCGCTGATGCCGCAGAACGAAACCTTTGGGATTTTGTGGTTAACAGCCGAGGTGATGGACGCGAGTTATGGCATGTCCGGGGCGTTCAATACGCTCGGGCTGGCGCTGCTGCCGCGCACTTCGGTCGCGCCGGTCAAGGCGCAGGTCAAAGCGGTGCTCGACCCTTACGGCGCGACCACGCCGCAGGACCGGTCGGGGCAACAATCCAACGCCTTTCTGGACGCTGAGATCACGCAATTGCGGGTGCTCGCCTACGTCCTGCCGCCGGTGTTCCTGCTGATCACGGTGTTTCTGGTCAGCATGGTGATGAGCCGGATTGTTCAGCTGGAGCGCTCTGAGATTGGTCTGATGAAGGCGATCGGCTACACCAACCTTGAAATTGCGCTGCATTATCTGATGCTTGCGGGGCTTATCGCGGCGCTTGGGGTGGGCATCGGCTGGCTCGCCGGGTCTTGGCTGGCGCTGGCGATGGCGCGGCTTTATGCGCAGTATTTCGACTTTCCGTTCCTCGTGTTTGGCGTGCCGCTGTCGGTCTACGCGTGGTCGGCGGGGATCGGCGTGGCGACGACCTCACTGGGCGCTTTGCGAGCAGCCTTTGCGGCGGCGCGTCTTGCGCCTGCGGTGGCGATGGCCCCGCCCGCGCCGCCCCGTTTCCAGACCAATCTTGGGGACCGGGCCATGGCCGCGCTGCACCTGTCGCAACCCAGCCGGATGATCCTGCGGGCGCTGCTGCGCTGGCCGCTGCGGGCGGGGATGACCCTGCTGGGGATGGCCTTGGCGGTGGCGGTTTTGGTCGCGTCGAACTTCTTCCCCGACGCCATGGAAGAGATCATCGACAGCGCTTTTTACCAATCCAATCGGCAGGACATGTTGCTGCTGTTTGACCCCAGCGCGCCGGTGTCGGCGGTCGAGGACGTGCGCCGCTTGCCCGGCGTGATGCAGGTCGAGCCGCAACAGTATTACTCGGCCAGGTTGATCAACGGGCCGTATGAAAAGCTGGTCCCCATAAGTTCGGTCAGCGCCTCGGCTGATCTGGCGCGGGTTGTCGACGGGACGGGCCAAGCCATCGCCCCTGATCCCAGCGGCGTGTTGCTGTCGGACCGGCTGGCGAGCGCCCTGCACGTTACGGTGGGCGACAGCATCACCGTAAGTTTCGAAAGCGGTCTGCGTGAGACGCATCAGGTGCCGGTCACCGGCGTGGTCACCCAGTTCTTTGGTCTTGGGGCCTATATGGACGAGACCGCGTTGAACCGGATGTTCCGGCAAAGCCCGCGTTTGACCAACGTCAACCTGACGCTGGCAGACCCAGGTGCTGCAGAGGAATTTGAAAGCCAGATCAAGGACTTCCCCCGCCTTGTCGCCACCATAAACATGACAGAAAACCGCCAGAGCTTTCTGGATACCCTGTCGCAGAACATCCTTGTGGTGACCACGATTTACGGCATTTTGGGCACGATCATCACCGTCGGCGTGGCCTATAATGCCACGCGCGTGCAGCTGTCCGAACGCGCCCGAGAGCTGGCGTCGCTGCGTATCCTTGGCTTTTCCAAGGGCGAGGTGGCCTACATCTTGGCGGGCGAAGTCCTGTTGCTCGCGCTCATTGCGCAGCCCGTCGGTTGGGCTTTGGGGGCGGGGGTCGCGAGCCTCATGACTTCGGGGTTTTCGTCCGACCTTTATGCCATTCCGCTGGTGCTGGAGCCGGGAACCTTTGCCCGCGCCAGCCTGATCGTGCTGGGGGCTGCGACCGTTTCGGTTGCGCTGGTGGCGCGCCGCTTGAACAATCTTGACCTGATAGCCGTCATGAAAACGAGGGAATGACCATGACCCTGACCTTGCGTACCCTTGGCCTTAGCGCCGCCGCCCTCGCCATCGTTGGGGGGCTGGCATTTACCGCGATGCGGACCGACCCTGTGCCGGTCGATCTGGGGCAGGTGACGCGCGGCGCGCTGTCGGTGACGGTGAACGCCGATGGCAAAACGCGCATCCGCGACCTGTACGAAGTCTCTGCCCCGATCGCCGGGACCGTCCTGCGCCTGCCGGTGCATGTGGGCGACAGGGTCAATGCGGGGGACGTGGTGGCGCAGGTGGAGCCGGCCACGCCGACGCTGCTGGATGCCCGGTCGCGCGCGCAGGCCGAAGCGGCTTTGCACGAGGCCGAGGCCTCGGTCCAATATGCGCGGGCAGAAGTGACGCGGACCGAAGCGGCGCAGGCCTATGCTCAGACGCAATTCACCCGCACGCAGGCCTTGGTGGATCGCGGCGCGGCGTCGCTGACCGCGCTGGAGGATGCCAGCCAGCGGTTAACCTTGGCGCAGGCCGGGGCGCAGTCGGCGGTGGCGCAGCTCGAGATGTCTTTGGCGGCCGTCGAAAGCGCGCGGGCGGTCTTGGTTACGCCTGAACAGGTCAGCGGGGCGACGGCGTGCTGCATGGCCTTAACCGCGCCTGTGGACGGCGTTGTCGTTGATATCACGGATGAAAACGCGCGGCCCGTGGTGGCGGGGGCGCAGCTTTTGTCCATCGGCGATCCGTCTGATCTAGAGATCGTGGTCGACCTGCTGTCGTCCGAAGCAACCCGGCTGAAACCCGGCGCGCGGGCCAGTGTCGAACGCTGGGGCGGCGATCCGCTGGAGGCGGAGTTAACCTTGATCGAACCCGCCGCGCGCACCGTCGTCTCGGCCCTTGGGATCGAGGAACAGCGGGTGGATGCGATCCTTGATCTCACCTCGTCGCCCGAGGCGTGGAAGGGCTTGGGGCAGGGGTTCGCGGCCTTTGTCAGGATAGAGGAATGGCGCAGCGACGACACGCTGCTGATCCCGCTTTCGGCGATTTTCCGGCGAGACGGAGCGTGGTTCACCTATGCGGTCGAGGATGGCGTGGCCCAAGAGGTGTCGATCCAGATCGGGCGGCGCGACGGGCAAATGGCGCAACTGCTGCAAGGGCTCGGCGAAGGCGCGCAGATCGTTCTGCACCCGCCTGACACGGTGGCGGACGGGGTCGCCGTTGCGCCCCGCCTGCGGCAGTAACCTAGCCCGCGATCAAACCGAGACCTTTTTCAGCAGAACGTCGCGCGGGGTGTCGGCCTTGGTCGCGTCGTGGATCACCGCGCCGCGTTCCAGCGCCACGAAGTGATCGCCCAGATCAAAGGCGAAATCAAAGAACTGCTCCACCAGAACGATGGCCATATCGCCCTTGTCGCGCAGGTATTTGATGACCTCGCCGATCTGCTTGATGATGTTGGGCTGGATGCCTTCGGTCGGCTCGTCCAACAGCAAAAGCGTCGGTTTCGCCACCAGCGCGCGGGCAATCGCCAGCTGTTGCTGCTGCCCGCCGGACAGGTCTCCGCCGCGGCGATGCAGGAAGTCCTTGAGGATCGGGAACAGCTCAAAGATCTCGTCGGGGACAAAATGCTCGGACTTGGGCAGGCAGGCAAAGCCCGTTTCCAAATTCTCGCGCACCGTCATCAGCGGAAAGACATCGCGGCCCTGCGGCACATAGCCGACGCCCAGCTGCGCGCGATTGTAGGCGGGCATCCCCTTGGGCATGTCGTGGCCGTTCAGCGTCATATCCCCGCCAGAGCGCGGGTGGGTGCCGGAAATCGCCTTGAGCAAGGACGTCTTGCCGACGCCGTTGGTGCCCATCAGGCAGGTGATCGCGCCGGGTTTGGCCTGCATCGAGATGTCGTACAGGATCTGGCTATGGCCGTAGTGCAGCGTCAAATTTTCAATGTTCAGCATGGTTTAGCGCCCCAGATAGACGTCGATGACTTGCGGGTCTTTGGTGACGTGGTCGATGGACCCTTCGGCCAGAACCGAGCCTTCGTTCAGCACGGTCACCTTGCAGTTCAGGCGGCGCACGAACTCCATATCGTGTTCCACGACCACCACGGCGCGGGTTTTAGCGGCCTCAACAAGCATCTCTGTGGTCTTTTCACGCTCGGCGGGCGTCATGCCAGCGGCGGGTTCATCGACCAACAGCAGACGCGGCTCCTGCGCCAGCAGCATCCCGATTTCCAGCCACTGTTTCTGGCCGTGCGACAGCTCTCCCGCCGGGCGAGTCAGGCTATCAGATAGGCCGATCTGTTCGGCGAGCGCTTCGATCCGCTCGGCCCCGCGCTTGGTTTTCTTGTAGAACAAGACGTCAAACGGCCCACGCGGGTTCTTCAGCGCCATGGCGAGGTTCTCGCGCACGGTTTGCGCCTCGAACACCGTGGGTTTCTGGAACTTGCGGCCCACGCCTTCGCGGGCGATCTGGCTTTCGGACAGGCCCAGCAGCGAGATGTTGTTGTCGCCCCAGGTGACGCGCCCCTCGTCGGGTTTGGTCTTGCCGGTGACGATGTCCATAAAGGTCGTCTTGCCCGCGCCGTTTGGCCCGATGATGGCGCGCATTTCCGGCTCGCCGATCTGGAAGGACAGGTTGTTGATCGCCTTGAACCCGTCAAAGGTCACCGAGACGCCGGACATTTCAAGAAGCGTGCTCATGCTTTCTTTCCTTTGAGTTTGTCGACCAGACCGCCAAGGCCTTGGGGGGCGAGCAAGGTCACCGCGACAAAGGACAGGCCCAGCAGCACCAGCCACCAGTCGGTCCACTTGATGGTGTAGACGCCAAGGTTGATGTCAGGCGCGCTGCCGCCGGTGAACCAGCTGGACGCGAGGGTGACAAAGACGGTGCCAAGGACCGCGCCATACAGGCGTCCGCGCCCGCCGATGGCCACCCAAACCGCGAGGTAGATTGACGCGATGGGGGCGATTTCGGCGGGGTTGATGATGCCCGCTTGGGGGTAGTACAGCGCGCCGGCGATGCCCGCGACAATGGCGGTCAGGGTAAAGACGAACAGCTTGTAGCTTTCGACGTGGTAGCCAAGGAAGCGCACGCGCGCCTCGTCGTCGCGGATGGCGCGGATCACGCTGCCCATCTTGCCCGACACGACCCAGGCGAACAGCACGTAGCCCAGTGCCAGCGCCAGCGCCGAGGCCCAGAAGAACGCCATAGAGATCATCGCCTGCGGGGTTTCTTCAAAGCCGGGGATGTTTTGCAGGCCGGACAGGCCGTTGTTGCCGCGCAGACCGCTGTCGTTCTGGAACAGGTACAGCGACAGCGCCAGCGTCATGGCTTGGGTCAGGATCGACAGGTACACGCCGGTGACGCGCGAACGGAAGGCGAGCCAGCCAAAGACCAGCGCCAAGAGACCCGGCACCAGCACCACCATCAGCAGTTGCAGCGGCAGCGAATGCGCAAACATCCAGATCGCCGGGAACTCGGATGCGCCCACCACGCCAAAGATCTGGCTGGCGACCGCGTCGGACAGCTCTGCCGGGGTGGGGGGGATCGCCTGGGCGGCAAGGCTGTTCGCCACGATGGTTTCGGTGCGCGCGTACATCAGCCACATGCCGATGGCGTAGCCGCCGATGCCGAAGAACGCGAAATGGCCCAGCGACAGGATCCCGCAATAGCCCCAGACCACGTCCATGGCGATGGCGATCAGGCACAGGCACAGCGTTTTGCCCAAAGTCTTGACGAAAGAGGTGGAAATCAACCCGGTGCCGGTCGCCTCGGAAAAGACGGTCACAAGCAGAGTGAACAGGCCGAGAATGGCGATGAACCACATCACCGACGGGTTCCGGGCGAGGAAAGAGCGGTTCATTGCGCGGCCTCCAACGCTTTGGTCATGAAAACGGAATGCGGATCAAGGACATAGTCCCCGAACGGCGCGCATTCGGTAAAGCCGTGCGCCTTGTATAGCGCACGCGCAGCGGCGAAATCGGGGTGTACGCCGGTTTCCAGCCACAGGGTTTTGAGCCCCTTGGCCTTTGCGGCGGCGATGATCGTGCCCAGCATGGCCTTGGCGATGCCCTGGCCGCGGGCGCTGGCGCGGGTGTGCATGGATTTGATCTCTCCATCGTCCTCGGACAGCTGTTTCAACGCGCCCATGCCGATGGCCGTCTCGCCCTCCTGCACCACCCAGACGGTGATGTCCGGGGTAAACAGGCGCGAGACCGGCAGGCGGTGACAGCTTTCAGCGGGCGCGGTGCCATCGCAAAAGGTGGTGTGCGTGTCCACGAGCGCTTCGAACGCCGGGGTCGGGGCGGGCAGGATGTTGATTTGCATGGATCAATCCCCCGCCGCGCGGCCCTTGAGGGCGACGATGCCCTTGGGACGGAACTGGATGAACAGGATGATAAAGAGGATCATATAGGTCTGCGCCGCCAGCGTGTTGGACGGGTTGAGGAATTCGATCCCCTTTTGCAGGCCGCCAATCATCGCAGCCCCCGCCAGCGTGCCCCAGACGTTGCCAACGCCGCCGACCACCACGGTCATAAAGCTTTGGACGATGTAGTCGGCCCCCATCTCAGAGGTCACTTTCGCATAGAGGCCGATGGCCACACCCGCGATCCCGGCGATGCCCGACCCGAGGCCAAAGGTCATCATCTTGATCTTGTCGGGGTTGATCCCCATCGAGGCCGCCATGCGCGGGTTCTGAGTCACGGCGCGCACTTCCAGCCCCAGACGGGTCTTTTTCAGAATGAACAGCAGCAGCCCGAGGAACAGCGCCGCCAGCACGAAAATCGCGATGCGGATATAGCTGATCGAGATCACGTCATTGATGACCCAGGCGCCATCCAGCCACCCCGGAGAGGTCAGCGGCCGCGCCTGCGTGCCAAAGATGTTCTTGGCCAGCTGTTGCAGCGCGATGGACACGCCAAAGGTCGCCAGCAGGGTTTCCAGCGGGCGGTTATACAGCCAGCGGATCACCAGACGCTCCATGGCGACGCCAGCGGCAAAGGTGATGATGAACGCCAGCGGCAGCGCCACGATCAGCGACAAGGTGTAGTTGGTGATGAACTGCTGCACCACGTAGCCGGTGTAGGCGCCCATCATGATGAACTCGCCATGCGCCATGTTGATGACGCCCATGACGCCAAAGGTGATGGCAAGGCCAATCGCCGCAAGGAAATAGATCGAAGCCAGCGAGATGGCATCCAGCGTCAGGTCCGCCCCTTGGCTTAGCGCGACGCGGGTCTGCACCGACTTTTGCGCAGCCTCTGCGGCGTCGGTGATGGCTGCGCTAGGTTCCACGTAGGCGTCATAGATCGTCCAGGCGGCCAGCGTTTCGTCGATGGTCTTGGGCGTGGCGCGGGGCGGGAGGGTGCCCGCCTTGGCGAGTGAATCATAGGCCAGCAGGCGCGCGGACTGGGTGGTCAGCTGGCCCACGGCCATTCCGCCGACCTTGCCGTTTTGCACATGCGGCTCCAGCGTGCTGCGCAGGGTATCCGGGTCGATCAGGCGGGGCAGGTCGGCTTGATCGGCGATCAGGGCATAGGCTTCTGTCCGGGGCAGATCGGTGCCCGGCGTCAGGCGGCGGGCGACATTTGCGCCGGCGGGGATCTCTTGCGCGATCTCCTGACGGGTCTCAAGGATCTGCGACAGCACCGCGCGGCCATCCACCGACAGATCGTCCCCCAGCGCGGCAATCGCCGCGATGCGCTGCGGTTCGGTCTCGCCAAAGCGGGCGGTCAGGTAGTTGGCCAGCCGGGTCTTGCGCAGTTTCAGCGCGGCGTCCGGCTCGGCGGCAATAGAGGCCGTCAGCGGGCCAAGCTGCGCCGGGTCGAGGTTGCGCGAAATCGCGTCCAGCGCCTCGACGCGGCGGTTGTAATCAGGGTCGGACAGTTGGAACTGGACCAGCGCTTCGCCAATGGCCCGGCGCACACCGCCGTTCGGCTTGACCTGTTTCAACGTGCCGGGGTCGACGCCTTCGGCTACGGGATCACCGCTGGCAATGTCCAGCAGGGTCACGGTGTCGCCGGTGTCCTGGATGCGGAAAAACAGGCCGTCGTCCTCGCGGACGTAGACGTCTTTGTCCTGCCAGTGGTTCAGGAACGCGGGCACCTCAGGCAGGCCAGAGGCGGTCAGCGCGTCCAGCGCAGGCCCAACGCTGCTGCGCGAGGGTTTGGCGATCTGCGGCTGATGCTCTTGCAGGATGGATTGCAGGTCCTGGGCGGCGGCAAGCACGGGCAGTAATAGCAAGGCCATGGCCGTGAAAAGGGCACGGATCATAAGGTCGCCTGTCTTTTAAGGAGGGAATTTAAAAAGGGGGGAAAGGGGCGCCCCGCAACAGGGCGCCCCAAGGTCAAGATCAGTAGTTGGATTTGATCTGGACGCAGGTTTCGGTCTCGGTGTTGTACATGCCGCAGCCGAGGTCTTTCCAGTCGGACTTGAGCACAGCGGATTCCGGCAGGAAGTCGGTCCATGCGTCGCCCGGCACCGGGTCGGTCTGCGAAATGATGTCGAACTGGCCGTCGGCCTGGATTTCACCGATCAGAACCGGCTTGGCGAGGTGATGGTTCACCAGCATCTCTGCGGTGCCGCCGGTCAGGTTCGGGAAGGTCTGGCCGTACATCGCGGTGCGGACCGCGTCGACGTCGGTGGTTTCAGCCGCTTCGACCGCGTTCACCCACATGTTGAAGCCGATGTAGTGCGCTTCCATCGGGTCGTTGGTCACGCGCGCGTCGTCACCGATAAAGGCGTGCCAGTCAGAGATGAACTCGGCGTTTTCCGGCGTGTCGGCGGACATGAAGTAGTTCCACGCGGCGAGGTGACCGACGAGGTTCGAGGTGTCGAGGCCGGACAGCTCTTCTTCGCCAACCGAGAAGGCCACGACGGGGATGTCATCGGCGGAAATGCCAGCCGCTGCCAGTTCCTTGTAGAAACCGATGTTGGCGTCGCCGTTGATGGTCGAGATCACGCCGACCTGCTTGCCGTCTTCACCCAGGGCCACGACGTCCGCGACGATGGTCGCCCAGTCGGAATGACCAAAGGGGGTGTAGTTCACAAAGATGTCTTCCTCGGCGATCCCTTTGGATTTCAGGTAGGATTCGAGGATGTTGTTCGTGGTGCGCGGGTAGACATAGTCGGTGCCCAGCAGCGCGAATTTCTCGACGCCCAGCTCTTCGAGGAAGTAATCGGTGGCGGGGATTGCCTGCTGGTTGGGGGCCGCACCGGTGTAGAAGACGTTCTTCGAGGATTCTTCGCCTTCGTACTGGACGGGGTAGAACAGCAGGCCGTTCAGCTCTTCGATGACCGGCAGGACGGATTTACGGGACACCGAGGTCCAGTTGCCAAAGATCACGTCCACGTCGTGTACGGTCAGCAGCTCGCGCGCTTTTTCGGCGAACAGCGGCCAGTCAGAGGCGGGGTCGACGACGACCGCTTCGACTTCGCAGCCGAGGATGCCACCGGCTTCGTTCTGCTTGGCGACAAGCATTTCCATGGTGTCTTTCAGCGTGGTTTCGGAAATCGCCATGGTGCCGGACAGCGAGTGCAGTACGCCCACTTTGACGGGGCAATCCGCGGCGGCGGCTGCGCCTGCGATCATCGCCATGGTGGCTGCACCGGTCAGCATTTGTGTCAGTTTGGTCATTGTTGTCTCCTGGCGGGTGGTCGGTGCCCTTGCGCGCTATAGTTAAGGCGCGTAGCACTCCTCCCGCGACTCCGTGTTGCATCCCGTGTGGCGGCCCTTGTGAGGTCCAATTCGCTGGGTCGTCACACACCCTCAACCTTGGTGGCCTTTTGGCTCTTGGATCGGGCAAGACGAGTCATTCTGTGCCGCAGCGAAATGGTCAACTTTGGGTCGGGCAAAGGCTGGGGGTTGATTGGTGATGATTAATTTTTAATCTAAAATTGTTCACAATGGTGAATTTTTAATCAAAATTGCGGGGCGTGGATGTCGTTTTTGGCCGACTCATTGTCTCTGCCGGGGCACATGATGAATGAACAGGCGAAACAAGAACAAAAGGCCGCTTTGTGGTGCTGCACCTGCGAGATCATCCAACGACTCCGAAAGTGACCCAGCCGCGTGCCCAGGGGGCGCTGGATCTGGCGGTCAAACAACGGGGCGCGCGCAGTGCCATTGACCGGCTGCGCAGCCAGGGCGCGATGAAGACGCTGTTCCCGCGCAGCCGCGACATGGTGCAGGCCATTATGATTAATACGTCCGGCGGTTTGACCGGGGGCGATCACCTGACGGTGGATGCGCGCGCCGGTGCGGGGGCGGGCTTGTCCCTGACCACGCAGGCCGCCGAGCGCGCTTATCGGTCGGCCAGTGGCTTTGCCCGGATGGAAAGCACCCTGACCGTCGAGGCGGGGGCGTCGCTGTTCTGGCTGCCGCAAGAGCTGATCCTGTTCGAAGGCGCGGCGCTGCGGCGGCGGTTGACCTGTGATCTGGCGGCGGACGCGCGCTTGCTGCTGGTCGAGCCGGTGGTCTTTGGCCGCGCCGCCATGGGCGAGACCTTGCGGGACGTGCAGTTCGACGACCACATCGCTGTGCGCCGCGAAGGCGTGCCGCTTTACCACGACGCGGTGCGTCTGACCGGCGATGTCATGGCTGGGTTGCAGCGCGCGGCGATTGCGGGCGGGGCCGGGGCCATGGCAAGCTTGGTTTACGTGGCGCCCGATGCCGAGGCGTTCATGCCCAAGCTGCGCGCGTTGATGCCCGAGACCGGAGGCGCGTCGCTGATGGGGCCTGACATTCTGCTGGCGCGTCTGGTCGCCGCCGATTCATATGAGATGCGACGCCATCTGGTGCCGATGCTGGATGCGCTGAGCCAAGATACTTTGCCGACTTCATGGAGACTATAAACCGATGCAATTGACCCCGCGCGAAAAAGACAAGCTGCTGGTGGCCATGGCCGCCGAGGTGGCGCGCAAGCGATTGGCCCGCGGCGTAAAGCTGAACTACCCAGAGGCGATTGCATTGATCACCGATGCGGTGGTCGAAGGGGCGCGCGACGGGCGTTCGGTTGCGGATTTGATGCAGGCCGGGGCCGAGGTCATCACCCGCGAGCAGTGCATGGATGGCATCGCCGAGATGATCCACGAGGTGCAGGTCGAGGCGACCTTCCCCGATGGGACCAAGCTGGTGACGGTGCATGATCCGATCCGCTGAGGCGGGTGGAGAGTGCGGAATTTGGATATTTTTAAAGAGAAGAAGCAGGAGGTTGTGGTCATGAAAACGGTTGGTTTGATCCTTGCGGGTGTTGTGGCGGCGGGGCCGGCGTTGGCGCATGAGGGCGCGCATCTGCATCCGCATGGGTCCGGGTCCTGGGTGTCGGTCGTGGTGGCCTTGGGGTTGGTGTCCGTGGCGGCTTTGGTCGCTTGGGGGCGCAAATGATCCCCGGTGAGCTGTTTCCCGCAGAGGGCGAGCTTGTCCTGAATGAGGGGGCAGCGGCGATTGCGTTGATGGTGGCGAATACGGGGGATCGGCCGGTGCAGGTTGGCTCTCATTACCATTTCGCTGAGGCGAACCCGGCGCTGGAGTTTGACCGTGAGGCGGCGCGCGGGATGCGCTTGGACATCGCCGCCGGGACAGCGGTGCGGTTCGAGCCGGGGCAGCGGCGCGAAGTGCAGTTGATCCCGGTGGGCGGCGCGCGCGTCGTCTACGGCTTTAACCAAAAGGTGATGGGAGCGCTGTGATGGGCCCTTCTTATGATTGGTCGGATCCTTTCCGCATGTTCAAGGCGCAGGCCTATATCGGCGCGATGGCCATGGAGGCCGGGGCGGTGATCTGGATGCGGATGCTGGGCATGGGCGGCATGTGGATGGTGCCGCGCACCGAGAACGCCCGGATGGTGTCGGAAAAGCAGACCGCGTTTTATGCCTCTGGGCACAAGGCGATGGTCGCGGCCATGAAGGGCAAGCCTGCGGATGTGATTCTGATGGAGGCGGCGCGGCCTTTGCGCCGCAAAACCTCGGCCAATCATAAGCGTCTGACCAAGCTGGGTCCGCGCAAGCTGTGACGTATGGACCGGGCCCATGGCGTTGGCCCGGCGGATTTGAATTTTCGGTCGCAGGCGCGGCCGCCCGAAGGAGACACTCAAGATGCCCGCAACCATCAAGCGCGCCGATTATGCCGCCATGTTTGGTCCCACCACCGGCGACCGTTTGCGTCTGGCCGATACCGATCTGATCATCGAGGTCGAGCGTGACCTGACCGGCCCGTATGGCGAAGAGGTCAAGTTCGGCGGCGGCAAGGTGATCCGCGACGGCATGGGCCAGTCTCAGGTGACGCGCGCCGATGGGGCGGTGGACACCGTGATCACCAACGCTTTGATTGTCGACTGGACCGGGATCTATAAGGCCGACGTGGGTCTGAAAAACGGGCGTATCCACAAGATCGGCAAGGCGGGCAACCCCGATACGCAGCCCGGCGTGAACATCATTGTCGGTCCGGGGACCGAGGCGATTGCCGGCGAGGGGCGCATTCTGACCGCGGGCGGGATGGACAGCCACATTCACTTTATCTGCCCGCAACAGATTGATGACGCTTTGCATTCCGGCCTGACCACCATGCTCGGCGGCGGCACTGGCCCGGCGCATGGAACGCTGGCGACCACCTGTACGCCGGGGCCGTGGCACATTGGGCGGATGATCCAGGCAGCGGACGCCTTTCCCATGAACCTTGCGTTCGCGGGCAAGGGGAACGCGTCCTTGCCTGCCGCTTTGGAAGAGCAGATCAAGGGTGGCGCCTGCGCGCTGAAACTGCACGAGGACTGGGGGACAACCCCCGGCGCCATCGACTGTTGCCTTGGGGTGGCGGACGACTGGGACGTGCAGGTGATGATCCACACCGACACGCTGAACGAGTCCGGTTTCGTGGAAAACACCGTCGCGGCGATGAAGGGCCGGACGATCCACGCCTTCCACACCGAAGGGGCAGGCGGAGGTCACGCGCCGGACATCATCAAGATTTGCGGTGACGCCAATGTCTTGCCGTCCTCGACCAACCCGACGCGGCCCTTCACCGTGAACACCATCGAGGAACATCTCGATATGCTCATGGTCTGCCACCATCTGGACAAGTCGATCCCCGAGGATGTGGCCTTTGCCGAGAGCCGTATCCGCCGCGAGACCATCGCCGCAGAGGATATCCTGCACGACATGGGCGCTTTCAGCATCATCGCGTCGGACAGTCAGGCCATGGGCCGTGTGGGCGAGGTGCTGATCCGCACGTGGCAGACCGCCGACAAGATGAAGAAGCAGCGCGGGCGTCTGGCCGAGGAAACGGGCGACAACGATAACTTCCGCGTGCGCCGCTACATTGCGAAATACACGATCAACCCGGCAATTGCCCACGGCATCGGCCACGAGATCGGCAGTATCGAAGAGGGCAAGCGCGCCGACCTGGTGCTGTGGAACCCGGCGTTCTTTGGCGTCAAGCCCGAGATGGTCTTGATCGGCGGCACCATTGCCTGCGCGCAGATGGGCGACCCGAACGCTTCGATCCCGACGCCGCAGCCGGTCTATTCGCGCGCCATGTTCGGCGCTTATGGGCGCTCGGTGGAAAATTCGGCGGTGGTGTTCGTGTCGGAGGCGGCGCAGCAGGACGGCTTGGCCGACAAGCTGGGGATCGCGAAAAAGACGCTGGCGGTGAAAAACACCCGCGGCATCGGCAAGAAAGACCTCAAGCTGAACGATGCCCTGCCGCATGTCGAAGTGAACCCCGAAACCTACGAAGTGCGCGCAGATGGCGAGTTGCTTACCTGTCAGCCCGCCACCGAGCTGCCCATGGCGCAGCGCTATTTCCTGTTCTAAGGGGCTTGGCCCGCGCGCAGAATTGGGGTTCGTTGGGGGAAACCCTCGCGCCCCATCCGCGCGGGCCGTACCAATATGAAAGGTCCACCGATGATCCGTACCCTTGCCCTTTTGGCCCTGCTGCCGGGTGCAGCGCTTGCCCAGTGCCCCACCGCCGCCGATCTGGAAACCGGCATCCGCTTTCAGGTGGATGAAAACGACATCGAGATTTTCACCAATCTGACCGAAGACGTGGTGCAGTCTGACTTTTGGGCGGGCGGCGAGCCGATGGAAGGCTCTGTCTCGCAGTATTCGCGCACCGGCTACCTGTTGCAGTTCGTCTCGCGCGAAGGTGGCGAGATCAAGCCGGAGTGGCGCACGACCTATGCCTTTCCCTATGCGCCCGGTGATCTGCCGGTCTTGCAGCCGGGGGACAGCTTTCAGTGGGACGTGATGATGCGCAATCAGGACGGCCTGATGAAGGAAAACCACCTGTTCGAAGTGCAAGCCCCGGTGCAGCGCACCTATGGCAACTGCACCTACGAGGTGATCCCTTACTCGGTGACTTACGTGGACGGTTCGGACAAGCCGAACAAGGACACGATGGATTACCTGCCGGGTCTGGGGGTGACCTTGTGGGTCGAAACCACGTGGGATGGCACCACTGACGTGATGGAATACAAGCTGCTGGAAGGTGGGCAATGACGACGCTGCCTGTTGCGCAGACCCTGCACCGCAAGGGCCATTGGTCCGGCGCGGCGGACGTGGTGACGCTGGATTATGACGACCGGTTCCTGCGGCGCAAGCGGCTGGTGACCGACGGGGGCGCGGCCTTTGTCGTTGATCTGGAAAAGACCACGTCCTTGGATGCGGGCGATGCTTTGGAGCTGGGCGATGGCCGCTTGGTCGAGGTGCGCGCCGCCCCCGAGGCGGTCTTGGTGGTGCGCGGGGGCAACCTTGCGCGGCTGGCGTGGCACATCGGCAACCGGCACACGCCCTGCCAGATCGAAAGCGATCACGTGCTGATCCAGCGCGATCCGGTGATCCGGCATATGCTGGAGCATCTGGACGCCGAGGTGAGCGAGGCCGAGATGCCCTTTACCCCCGAAGGTGGGGCCTATGGGCACGGGCGGACGCACAGCCACGAACATGGGCACAGCGCGCATGCGCATTCACACGACCATGATCACGACCACGGGCATACGCACGACCATGCCCATTGACGCCAACCTGCTGACCCTGACGCAATGGCTGTCCCCGGCTTATCCGGTGGGGGCCTTTGCCTATTCGCACGGACTAGAGGCGGCTGTGGCGCAGGCTTGGGTGTCGGATGAGGCCAGCTTGCAGGCGTGGCTGACGGACATCGTGACCCAAGGCTCGGGCCACACCGATGCCGTCTGGATCTGGCGCGCGTTTGAGGCCGAGGATGTGGCCGAGGTTGACGCCTTGGCCCGCGCCTATCAACCATCCGCCGAGCGTCTGCGAGAGGCAGAGCGGCAGGGGATGGCCTTTGCCCGCACCACCCGCGACGTCTGGGGCTTGGACCTGCCCGACCTGCTGTTGCCGGTGGCTTTGGGCCGGGCGGCGCGGCTGAAAGGGATGGACCCCAGCGCCGTGACCGCCCTGTATTTGCACAGCTTTTCGTCGAATCTGGTGTCCGCCGCACAGCGCCTGATGCCGCTTGGGCAGACGCGCGGGCAGGCGGTTTTGGCGGCGCTGACCCCGATCTGCACCCAGACCGCCGAGGCCGCACAGGGCGCCGAGCCCTTCTCGAACGCCTTCCTGTCGGACATCGCGGCGATGCAACATGAAACCCTGGAACCAAGGCTTTTCCAATCATGACCAAGATGAATGGCCCGCTGCGTGTGGGCATTGGCGGCCCCGTCGGCGCGGGCAAGACAACCCTGACCGCGCGGCTGGCTGAACGGCTGAAAAACGACTTCTCGATCGGGGTGATCACCAACGACATTTACACCCAAGAGGACGCCGAGGCGCTGATGCGGATGCAGATCCTGCCGTCGGACCGGGTGATCGGGGTGGAGACCGGCGGTTGCCCGCATACGGCGATCCGCGAGGATGCCTCGATCAATCTTGCCGCCGTGGCCGAGATGGAAAAGCGCCACCCGGACGTGCAGATCGTGCTGATCGAAAGCGGCGGCGACAACCTGTCGGCGACCTTCAGTCCCGAGCTGGCGGATTTCACCGTCTACGTGATCGACGTGGCCGCAGGCGAGGAAATCCCGCGCAAGGGCGGCCCCGCCATCACCAAATCTGACCTGCTGGTGATCAACAAGGTGGACCTCGCGCCGCATGTGGGGGCCTCGCTCGAGGTGATGGAACGCGACGCGACTCGGGTCCGTGCGGGGCGTCCGTTCACCTTTACGGCGTTGCGCCATTCCCAAGGTGCGGACGACGTCGCCCGCCAAATCGTGGAAATGGCCGGGTTGTAACGCCTTTCCAAACGTAAAATTTCAGCACACCCGCCTTGGCCACCTGCGCCGGGGCGGGTTTTTACGGTGCGCTAACCTTTTGAAAAATAAACGATAGGCCGCAAGGTGGCGCAAAAATTCTTTTCCGACTAAAAAAATCGGGATTGACCAATCTGACAAAAACAGTCAGCTAATGACCTGTAGCGAACGAACAGGACATGGACATGCAACGCAAAGACGCAAAGGCGCGCGACCCTTTGGCCGATCTGGCCTTTGGCCTGCGCGAAGTATGGGCAGGCCCCTCGGGCGGTGTGACCTTTTGGGACCGCATCGCGGATCAGTTCGAAACCGAAGGATCGCAGCGATGAGCATCCACAACCCGCCACGCGGCGGCACCCCCGTCGGCCACATCACCGAGCTTGGCCCGGTCGAGGCGGCCTCTGTCGTTTACATGCGCCTGTGGACCGAGGACGCCGGGATGCGCGACCTGATGCAGATCGAATTTGTCCACGCGCTGGGGGCCGAGGATGGCGCGCGCGCCGCCGATGCCTTGTCGCAGATTGCCGGGCTGATGGCGACCTATGGCCGCCGCCCGCTGATGCGGCACTCTGTCGGGTGCAAATGTCTGGGCGCGGATGAGGCGTGCTTTGCCAACCTGATCGGCAGCGCCTGCGATGGCGCGATGGAAGACGCGATGCTCATGGCGACGCTGATGGTGCGGGCCGATTACGCCCCGGCGCTGGCGTCGCTGGCGCAGACGCTGGGGGTGGCGCTGCGGCAGATGTCGCAGGTGCCGCTAAGCCCGACCCCGACGCTGCATTGAATAGATAAAAAGGAAACGCGAGAGATGAAACAGACAGTGACGGCCATGGCCTTGGCCCTGACAGCAACGCAGGCATGGGCCGACAAGGCCGCCGTGTTGGACAATTACGCCGATATTGCGCAAGCGGCTTATGAAGACAGCCTGACCCGCGCACAGGATCTGCAAGCGGCGGTGGATGCCCTGCTGGCGGACCCGTCGGCGCAGACGTTGACCGCGGCGCGCAGCGCTTGGATCAAGGCCCGCGTGCCCTATCAGCAGACCGAGGCGTTCCGCTTTGGTAACCCGATTGTCGACGACTGGGAAGGCAAGGTGAACGCCTGGCCGCTGGACGAAGGCCTGATCGACTACGTGGATGCCTCCTACGGCGGGGCGACGGACGAAAACGAATACGCGGCGCTGAACGTGATCGCGACGCCGACCTTCACCCTGTCGGGGCAAGAGATCGACGCGACGCAGATCACCCCGGCGCTGCTGGCGGACACCTTGCAAGAGGCCGACGCGGTCGAGGCGAACGTGGCCACCGGCTATCACGCCATCGAGTTCCTGCTGTGGGGGCAAGACCTGAACGGCACCGATCACGGCGCGGGCGACCGTCCCTTTACCGACTTTGCGGCGGGCGAGGCCTGCACGGGTGGCAATTGCGACCGCCGGGGCCAGTACCTGCAAGCGGCGACCGAGCTGCTGATCTCTGACCTTGGCTACATGGCCGGGCAATGGGCCGAGGGCGGCGAAGCGCGCGCGGCGGTCATGGCCGACGAGGACGCCGGGATCGTGGCGATGCTGACCGGCATGGGCAGCCTGTCCTACGGCGAGCAGGCGGGTGAGCGCATGAAGCTGGGCGTCATGCTGAACGACCCCGAGGAAGAGCACGACTGCTTTTCCGACAACACGCACAACAGCCACTATTACGACGGTCTGGGCATCCGCAACGTGTACACCGGCGAATACGTGCGCGTCGACGGGCGCATCGTGTCGGGCCCAAGCCTATCCGATCTGGTGGCCGAAGCCGATCCCGCGGTGGACGCCGCGCTGACCGCGGACCTGAACAAGACGATGATCGCGCTGGGCCGGATCAAGACCGCCGCCGAAGCGGGCTTTTCCTATGACCAGATGCTCGAACGCGGCAACGAAGGCGGCGAGGCGCTGATCATGGGCGCGGTCGATGCGCTGATCCAACAGACCAAGGGGATCGAGCGCGCGGTGGCTGCGCTCGGGCTGGAGCAGATCGGCTTTGAAGGCTCGGACAGTCTGGACGATCCGAACGCTGTGTTCCAGTAAGGGATGAACCGGGGCGGCGGGCGATGGGCCTGCCGCCTTGATGAAAGGGACGACGATGAAACGACTTGCGCTGGGCCTTGGCCTGCTTGCGACCCCGGTTTTGGCCGGGGATTTTGCGTTGAAAGACGTGCACTTGGACGTGGTGCCACGGACCAAGGCAGAGGCCGCGCGCATCGCCAGTGTGACCGCGCCGACGATGGATTTCAGCGCGCCTGAGCGGTTCGAAACCAACCCCGGCGGTGGGGCGACGGTGCGGGCGCGGGACGACGCCGACGCCTTTTCCCAACCCTCGGCCAACATCGGCTTTGACGGAGAGTTGGAGTTCAAGCTGGGCAACGGCTTGTTCAAGAAACTCTGGGTGTCGTCGCCGTCTTCGACCCTTGCGTCCGATGGCCTCGGGCCGCTGTACAACGCCCGGTCCTGCCAGCGCTGCCACCTAAAGGACGGGCGCGGCCACCCGCCGGAAAATGCCCAAGACAACCGCGTGTCCATGTTCCTGCGCCTATCTGTCCCGGCGGACGAAGTCGCGCCGTCCGAGATCGAAACCTATCTGGCGGCCTTGGGCGGCGAAGGCCCGCGCACCCGGCCCGACCCCACCTATGGCGGCCAGCTCCAAGACGTGGCCGTGATGGGCCATGCCGCCGAAGGGCAGATGGACGTCACCTACGAGGAATTCGACGTGCCGCTGGCGGGGGGCGAGGTCGCCTCGCTGCGTAGGCCTTCGTATAGCGTTTCGGACCTGGGCTATGGCCCGATGCACCCGGACGTGATGCTGTCGCCGCGCGTCGCCCCGCCGATGATCGGCCTTGGCCTGATCGAGGCGATCCCGGCGGCGGATATCCTTGCGCTGGCCGACCCCGATGACGCCGACGGCGACGGCATTTCGGGCCGCGCGCAGGTGGTCTGGTCGCTGGAACACACCGCGCCCATGCTAGGCCGTTTCGGCTGGAAAGCGGGCAACCCCACGGTGCTGGAACAATCCGCTGCAGCCTTTGCGGGCGACATCGGCATTTCCAACCCGCTGTTCCCGGCGGGCGCGGGCGAATGCACCGAGGCGCAGGACAGCTGTCTGGCTGGCCCGCACGGCGACAACGACGACCGCCTGTGGGAGATCGACGCCGAAGGCCTTGATCTTGTGACCTTTTACAGCCGCAACCTGGCCGTGCCCGCGCGCCGCGACGTGGACGACCCAGAGGTGCTGCGCGGCAAAGAGCTGTTCTACACAACCGGCTGCACCTCTTGCCACACGCCGAAATTCGTGACGCATCGGCTGAATGACCGCGACCCCCAAAGCTTTCAGCTGATTTGGCCCTATTCCGACTTTCTGCTGCACGACATGGGCGCGGGGCTGGCGGACAACCGTCCCGAAGGCCGCGCCACTGGCACGGAATGGCGCACCCCGCCTTTGTGGGGGATTGGCTTGACCGAGCAGGTCAACGGTCACAGTTATTTCCTGCACGATGGGCGCGCGCGGTCCTTGCTCGAGGCTGTCCTCTGGCACGGCGGCGAAGCCGAAGCCGCCAAGACCGCCGTGACCGAGATGACGCCGCCCGACCGCGCCGCCCTGATCCGCTACCTGGAGAGCCTTTGATGCGTTTGCCGCTTTTGTTCACCGTCCTTGCCGCGCCCGCCTTTGCCGGGGTGCCAGAGGTCGTCTCAGACCATATCCAGCCCGGGTTTGCGCAGTTTGCGCAAGCGACGCAGGCGCTGGCCGAGGCCGCTGGGGCCGACTGCACCGCCATTGAGGCGCCGTATCAAAGCGCCTTTGACGCGTGGATGGGCGTGTCGCATCTGGCCTTTGGCCCGTTGGAGCAGGGCGGGCGGAACCTGGCGGTTTCCTTTTGGCCGGACACGCGCGGAATGGTGCCGAAAACCGTCGCAAAGCTGATCGCGGATGAGGACGCGGCGGCGTTGGACCCTGCCGCCTTTGCCGAAGTGTCGGTGGCGGGGCGGGGGCTGTACGCCTTGGAAACGGTGCTGCAAGAGCCCTATGCGCAGGGCAGTTACACCTGCACTTATGCCGCCGCCGTGGCGGATGATCTGGCGCGGGTTGCGCGCGAGGTGCAGGCCGATTGGCAGGCCTATGGCGCGCTGTTGTTAGACGCCGGGGCCGAAGGCAACGCCACCTATCTGTCTGAAAAAGAAGCGGCCACGGCGATTTATACGGCCCTGATGACGGGGCTCGAGTTCACTTCGGACACGCGCATCGGGCGGCCCTTGGGCACGTTCGACCGCCCCCGCCCCAAACGCGCCGAGGCGTGGCGGTCAGGGCGGTCCTTGCGCAATGTGACCTTGTCTTTGCAGGCGCTGCGCGATCTGGCCCGCGCCTTGGCGGGGGGCGAAATTCCGGTGACCGAAGCGGCCTTTGCCGATGCGCTGAGCGTCGCCGCCGATCTGGATGACCCGATCTTTGCGGGTGTTGCGGACCCAATGGGGCGCCTGCGGGTCGAGATCCTGCAACAGCGCGTCGATCTGGTGCGCGACGCGGTGGCGGGCGAAATCGGCACGCCCTTGGGGCTGGCGGCGGGCTTTAACTCGGCGGATGGGGATTGATGCGCAGGCGGCATTTCCTGTCGGCGTTGCTGGCGTCTGCCTCCTTGCCCGCGCTCAGCTGGGCCGATGCGGGCAACCCAGCGTTTCTGGCGGCGGCGCGCGAAGAGAACGGCGGCTATGCGCTGTTCGGCCTTGATAACGGCGGCGCGGACCTGTTTCGCATCCCCTTGCCGGGGCGCGGACACGCTGCGGCGGCGCACCCAACAGCCCCCGAGGCTGTGGCCTTTGCCCGCCGTCCCGGCACCTTTGCGCTGGTGATCGACTGCGTCTCCGGAGGGGTGCTGCACCGGCTGGATGCGCCCGAGGGGCGGCATTTCTACGGGCATGGCGCGTTTCTGGAGGGCGGTAACCTCTTGGTCACCACCGAGAATGACATCGACAGCGGGCAGGGCGTGCTTGGCCTGTGGGCGCGCGATGCGGGCTATCGGCGGATCGGAGAGATTGCCTCTGGCGGGATCGGCCCGCATGAGTTGCTGCGACTGCCCGGCGATGTGATCGCGGTGGCGAACGGCGGGATTTTGACCCACCCGGACCGGGGGCGCGACAAGCTGAACCTTGATACCATGCGCCCGAACTTGAGCTATGTGACCGTGGCGAACGGCATCGAAGAGGTGGTCGAGCTGGATGCGGAGTTGCACCATGCGTCGATCCGCCATCTGGCCTATGCGGACGGGCAGGTGGGGTTTGCCATGCAGTGGCAGGGCGATCTGCCGGACCCCGCGCCGTTGTTGGGCCTGCACCGTAAAGGCGGACATCCCGTGCTGTGCAGTGCCGATCTGGCCGAGCAGATGGCGATGGACGGTTACGCCGGGAGCATTGCCATGGCGGGCGGACGGGTGGCGATCACCTCTCCGCGCGGCGGGCGGGTGCATCTGTTTGATACCGCTGGGGAATTCTTGCAAGCGGTGCCAAGGCGCGACGTCTGCGGCGTGGCCAGCGCGGGGGCCGGGTTCGTGGTGACAGACGGCTTAGGTGGTGTCTTGGCATTGGATGAGGGGCTGTCGCCGCTGGTCTCGGCCCCGCGCGCCTGGGACAATCACTTGGTCCGGCTCGGCGGATAACCCAACAAAAAAGCGCCCCTGCGGGGGCGCTTTGGTCGGGCGCGTGGCCCTTTCGCGACGTGCTTGATTACAGCAGTTCGAGGTTCGACGCGCTCTCGCGGCCGTCACGGCCAGCTTGCAGCTCGTACTGAACTTTCTGGTTGTCGGCGAGGCCGGTCAGGCCGGAACGCTCAACAGCAGAGATGTGCACGAACACGTCCTTGCCGCCAGTGTCGGGTGCGATAAAGCCGAAGCCTTTGGTGGTGTTGAACCATTTTACGGTGCCAGTGGCCATTCCGTAGTCTCCTAAGTTATGCCGCTCACGGACATGCAGCGGCTCGGCGTAGTCAGCAAGATCGAAAGCGCTGTAGCCGGTAAGGGAGACAGGTAGGCGATAGTGGTAACGTAGCGGCCCCACCTATCGCAGATTGGGTGATTCTGAGCAAGGACGATTGCGTTAACGTTGTGTTAACAAGGGTGTTACAAGAGGCGGGGGCGTTAAGGGTTTGGATATGGGATTGATCTGGGCAGGCGTTTTGATCGGGATCGGCGGGACGGTGGCGATGGATATCTGGGCGCTGCTGCTGCACCGTTTGGCGGGGCAGGGGATGCCGAACTGGGGCAACGTCGGGCGCTGGGTCGGCTGGCTGCCGCGGGGGCGGGTGTTCCACGACGACATCGGCTTGGCCGCGCCGGTGCGGGGCGAAGTCGCGCTTGGCTGGGCGTTCCACTACTTTGTGGGGGTGGTCTATGGCGCGGTGTTCGCCTTGCTCGTGGGGCCGGGCTGGTTCGACACGCCGACGTTCTGGCAAGCGTGGCTGTGGGGGATCGTGACGATCTCTGGCGGGTGGTTCCTGCTGCACCCGGGGATGGGGCTGGGCTGGGCCTTGTCCGGAGTCGAGCGCCCGTGGAAAGCGCGCATGATGGGCTTGGTGGCCCATACGGTGTTTGGGTTGGGGATATGGGGGATGGCTTTGGGCCTTTGAAGCTGGCGATTCCCTTGGAAATATGTCCCGCCCGGCCTCGCGCCGGGCAGCGCCCGACCTCCCCCCGGAGGGCGCTTTTGCGCCGTTCTTGATCCCCAGAAATCTTGGGAGCTTTGAGGGCGATGCGTGCTCCGAATGGGTGTCAGAGCGCCCTCCAGGTCGGGCGCTGCCCTTTTCGCGTGATCGCGGCGACCTTGGCCTAAAGAAAAGGCCGGGAGCGATCCCGGCCTCATTGTTCTTAACGCACAAATTTCTTGAACTTGACCCGCGTCGGCTCCAGAGCATCCGCCCCAAGACGGCGCTTTTTATCCTCTTCGTAGTCCTCGAAGTTGCCTTCGAACCATTCCACGTGGGCTTCGCCTTCGAACGCCAGAATGTGCGTACAAATCCGGTCGAGGAAGAAACGGTCGTGCGAGATCACAACCGCGCAGCCGGCGAAATCGACCAAAGCGTCTTCCAGCGCGCGCAGGGTTTCCACGTCGAGGTCGTTGGTCGGTTCGTCGAGCAGGATGACGTTGCCGCCTTCCTTCAAAAGACGCGCCATATGCACGCGGTTGCGCTCACCGCCGGACAGCAGGCCGACCTTTTTCTGCTGGTCGCCGCCCTTGAAGTTGAAGGCCGAGCAATAGGCGCGCGAGTTCATCTCGGCGTCGCCCAGCTTGATCTGTTCGGCCCCGCCAGAGATCGCCTCCCACACGGTGTCATTGTCGGACAGGTCGTCGCGGGACTGGTCGACATAGGCCAGTTTGACCGTGTCGCCGTATTCCACCGCGCCCTCGTCGGGCTGTTCGTGGCCCGTGAGCATCTTGAAGAGCGTCGACTTACCCGCGCCGTTCGGACCGATCACGCCAACGATGCCACCGGGGGGCAGCGAAAAGTCGAGGTCTTCGATCAACAGCTTGTCGCCCATGGCTTTTTTCAGGCCAGAGACCTCGATCACCTTGTTGCCCAGACGCGGGCCGTTGGGGATGATGATCTGGGCGCGCGACAGCTTTTCGCGCTCGGACTGGTTGGCCAACTCGTTGTAAGAGGCGATACGCGCTTTGGATTTCGCCTGACGGGCCTTGGCGCCCTGACGCATCCATTCGAGTTCGCGCTCCAGCGTCTTTTGCTTGGCCTTGTCCTCGCGCGCTTCTTGTTCCAGACGCTTGGCTTTTTGTTCCAGCCAGGACGAGTAGTTGCCCTCGTAGGGGATGCCGCGGCCACGGTCGAGTTCGAGGATCCAACCGGTGATATCGTCAAGGAAATAACGGTCGTGCGTAACGCAGAGGATCGTGCCTTTGTACTCGATCAGGTGGTTTTGCAGCCAGGCGATGGTTTCCGCGTCGAGGTGGTTGGTCGGTTCGTCCAGCAGCAGCATGTCGGGCGCTTCGAGCAGTAGTTTGCACAGCGCGACGCGGCGGGCTTCACCACCGGAGAGGGATTTCACGTCAGCGTCGTCGGGGGGGCAGCGCAGAGCCTCCATCGCGACGTCGATCTGGCTGTCGAGATCCCACAGGTTGTTGGCGTCGATCTCGTCCTGAAGCTGCGCCATCTCGTCGGCGGTCTCGTCAGAGTAGTTCATGGCGAGTTCGTTAAAGCGGTCGAGCTTGGCCTTTTTCTCGGCCACGCCCAGCATGACGTTTTCACGAACGTTTAAGGTTTCGTCGAGCTTCGGCTCCTGCGGGAGATAGCCAACCTTGGCGCCTTGGGCGGCCCATGCCTCGCCGGAGAAGTCCTTGTCGATTCCCGCCATGATGCGCAGCAGGGTCGATTTACCCGCGCCGTTGACGCCGACCACACCGATCTTGACGCCGGGCAGGAACGATAGGTGAATGTTCTCAAAGCACTTTTTGCCGCCGGGATAGGTCTTGGAGACGCCTTCCATGTGGTAAACATACTGATAAGAGGCCATCATTTCGCTCCGCTTCTGGGTGATCGACTACGAGCAAGTACAGCGAAGCGCGGCGCGGTGCAATCATGTGCGGCCTGCGGCGGTTTGTTCCTTACCCAGAAGTTAAGCAGTCCGGGCAAATTGTCGGGGTTTGCGGCGGCGCGGCCGATTTTGACGCGCTTTTGTTAAGCAGATTTCAACCTGTGGGCCTCATCACTCAAAGACAAAGGGCAGCACCGCGCAATGTCGGCCCGTCTCACCGGAGAAGAGTATGAGCGATCCTGTTACCCACACGGCCAGGGGCCCCTGGTCCAAGCTAAAGCTGAAGTGGAAGGTGCCGATCGAGATCGCGGTGCCGACGATCATCGTCGCCATGCTGGCGTCGCTGTTTTCCTATTGGCAGGCGCATGATGCGCTGGAGCAGCGCCGGGAAACCACGTTTGACTACGTGCTGTACGAACGCGCCGGGGCGTTGGAATTCTGGCTCGAGCAGGTGACCACCGACGTGACGATGCTGGCCTCTAGCCAAAGCACGCGTGAGGCGTTGTCGTTGTTTGACCGCGCGTTTGACCGGGTCAGCGATACGCCGGGCGTGACACTGCGACAGCTGTATATCTCGGGCAACCCCAACCCGATTGGCGAGAAAGACGCCCTGATCAAAGCCGATGACCCTTCGGTCTGGACGCAAGTGCACGGCAAATATCACACCGGGTTTCGCACCTTTCAGGCGCAGCGCGACTACTACGACCTGTTCCTTTTCGATCCCGATGGAAACATCGTCTACTCGGTGTTCAAGGAAGAGGATTTCGCGACCAATTTCAGGAATGGCCCCTACGCGTCTAGCGGGCTTGGCAAGGCGTTTCGCCAAGCGATGGCGTTGCAACCGGGCGAAAGTGTCTTTTCCGATTTCGAAGCCTACGCGCCAAGCTACGGCGCCCCGGCCAAGTTCGTGGCAGCGCCCGTCTTTGACAATGCGGGCAACGTGACTGGCGTTGTCGCCCTCCAGATGAAGCTCGACACCATTGGCCAGCTTTTGTCAAAAGTGAACGTGCTGGGCGAGACGGGGCAGATCTATGCGCTCAACGATGACGGCAAAGCCTTGTCGCCGTCGCGGTTTCCCGGCGGGCACGAGGTTTTCGACGATCTGCCTGATCTGGAATATCTGAGGGTGGTTCGGTCCGGGCGCGAAGAGCGCTATGATAATGTGCCCGGCCTGCGTGGCGAGTCGTCCATCGTTCGTATGCAAACCATCCAGCTGAGCGGCAGCAACTGGCATCTGGTTCTCGAGCAACCGGTGGCCGAGGCCATGGCGATCGAGACGAGTATGCTGTGGGATATGATCGTCCAGTCCGCGGTGGTTTTGGTGATCGTGGCCATGATCGCGTTTTTCGTGGCCCGTGTTTTGACGCGCCGGATTGGCGGCTTGTCCGATAGCGTTAGTGAGATCGCGCAGGGAAATTACGACGCGCAGGTCAGTCAGGTGACCGCGGGCGACGAGCTGGGCGATATTGCGCGGGCCTTGGACAGCTTCAAGCTGAGCCTTGCGGAAAGCGCTGTGGCAGAGCGGGAACGTCAAGAGCGCGCGCGCCATCAAGAGCAGGTCGTCGAGCGTCTGCGGCGCGCCTTGGCGCAACTGTCCGAGGGCAATCTCGATTGCCAGATTCGCGAGGATCTTGGCGCGGATTACGAAGAGCTTCGCCGTTATTTCAACGAGACCGTCGATGCCTTGGCGGCCATAATCGGAGAGTTGCGCGGCAGCGCCGAAATGATCGATGCGGACGCGCAAAAAATGAGCGCTGGGGCAGATTCTCTGTCGCACAGGACGGAAAATCAAGCCGCCACGCTCGAGCAAACAGCCGCCGCGATGGATCAGATCACCGTCAGCGTGAATTCGACCGCAGAAGGCGCCCAGCAGATCGTGACCGCGATCAGCGCCGCGCGCGATCAGGCGCAACGCGGCGAAGAGGTGCGCACCCGTGCCGTCGCCGCGATGGGCGCGATCGAGATGTCGTCCAAAGAGATCGGTCAGATCATTCAAGTCATTGAGGATATTGCGTTTCAGACCAACCTGCTTTCGCTTAATGCCGGCGTCGAAGCCGCGCGTGCAGGCGAGGTCGGGCGCGGCTTTGCCGTGGTGGCGTCCGAAGTGCGGTCCTTGGCGCAGCGATCCTCTGACAGCGCCGCCGAAATCCGAAATTTGATCGTGAATTCCAGCGAGAACGTGTCGAACGGTGTGCAGCTTGTGTCCGAAATGGGCGGCTCGATCGAGGAAATCCTGCGCGAGGTGTCATCCGTCACCGAAAGGGTGCAGGACATTGCCTCCGGTGCCTCGGAGCAGGCGACGGGCCTGACGGAAATCAACAATGGCATCACGATGCTGGATCAGGTGACGCAGCAGAACGCGGCCATGGTTTCGGAAAGCGTTTCCTCGGGTCGCGCGCTGCAGCAAAAAGCTGCGGATTTGCGAGGGCTGGTGGCGCGCTTCAAGATGGCAGGAGACGAAGCAAAGAGGCGGCCCCACAGCGCGGCGGCCAACCAAAGCCCTGCGCAAGCGGATTGGCGCAGCGATGCTTCCCGCCCGAGGGTGTCGTCTACAGCTCGCGCGCACAGCCCAAGCAACGCCAGCGCTTCTGTCTGGAATGACTTCTGACCCAAGAGGTGGCCGCGCGGTTTCTTGATCCGCCTGAGTAATGCGATTACGTCAAACCGGTGTAAGAACCGACAGGGCAGGATGACGTGATCAAGCTTGGACAGGGCATTGTGCTGGTGCCGGGGATGCGTGTGGGGCTGCTTGGCGGGTCCTTTGATCCACCGCACGAGGGCCATCTGCATCTTTCGAAAGAGGCGCTCAAGCGGTTTGGGCTCGATTGTGTGGTTTGGCTCGTGAGCCCCGGCAATCCCCTCAAGGCCAAGGCACCCGCTTCGATAGGCCAGCGCATGGCTGCGGCGCAAGCCTTGATTGACCATCCGCGCATCTGGGTTTCGGATGTCGAGGCGCGCTTGAAGACCCGCTACACCGCGCAAACATTAGAGGCTTTGGTGCGGCTGTATCCGGCGGTGCGATTCACCTGGCTCATGGGCGCGGACAATCTTGCGCAATTTCATCGGTGGAACGCGTGGCAAAGCATCATGCAGCGGGTCCCAGTGGGTATTCTGGCCCGACCGGGCACGCGGATGTCGGCGCTCCACGCGCCAGCCGCGAAAATTTACACGCCCGCGCGCCTGCCAAGTCATGTCTCGCGGCATTTGGGAATGGCGCGACCGCCGGCTTGGTGCTTTGTCAATATGCCGATGCGTGATGTCAGCTCCACCGAGCTGCGCCGCGAGGGCGCTTGGCCAAGCTGAAAAAGACCGCAGAAAAACGTGATCGGCGGCACAAGAGAGTCTTGTTGAATAAAAAACCGCGAAGCGTTTACATCGCGCTATGACGAACCGTATTTCTAGACGCCAATTTTTAACGGCGACCAGCGCATTTGCCGCGATGTCCGCCACGCCGCTCTGGGCCGAAGCGCCTATGGAATCCCTGCGACCCACCGCGCGCAGTGCCGATTTTATCAAGAAAATTCAGCCAGATGCGGCGGAACTGATCGCAAAGGCCAATTTGAACGGCGCGGTCGGCTTTTCGGTCGCTGACATGTCGACGGGCGATCTGCTCGAATCTCACAACGGCGCGGTCGGCTTGCCGCCGGCAAGTGTCGCCAAGTCCTTGACGGCGTGTTACGCGCTGCAAGCCTTGGGGCCGGGCTTTCAATTCGAGACGCAAGTGATGGCCACAGGTGGCGTCATCGACGGGACCGTGCAGGGCGACTTGATCCTGATCGGCGGCGGCGACCCGACGCTGGACAGCGATGGGCTTGCCCTTTTGGCCGCAGACATGGCGGCGGCGGGGATCACTGGGGTGCAGGGCGGGTTCAAGATCTGGCGCGGGCCGTATCCCTATCTGCGTGGTATCGATCCCGGTCAGCCCGATCATGTGGGCTATAATCCGGCGGTGTCGGGGCTGAACCTCAACTTTAACCGCGTGCATTTCGAATGGCGCAAAGCGGGCGCGGACTACGCGATTTCGATGGACGCCCGGACCGGGACGCACCGCCCAAAGGTGACCATGGCGCGCATGGGCGTCGTGTCGCGCAGCGCGCCGGTGTACACCTACGCCGACGTGGGCGGGCGCGACGACTGGACCGTGGCGCGGGGCGCTTTGGGGCAGGGCGGATCGCGCTGGCTGCCCGTGCGCAAGCCAGGGTTGTACGCCGGGGAGGTGTTCCAGACGTTTGCGCTGGCACATGGCGTGCGGCTCGGCCCGCCCGAACTCATTGACGCGCGGCCCGAAGGCGAGATTGTCGCCACGCTGCAAAGCGCCCCTTTGCGGATCATTTTGCGCGATATGCTTAAATGGTCGACAAACCTGACGGCGGAAATGGTCGGGCTGACGGCGACATTGGCGCGCACGCAAACCCCGCCAAAGTCGCTTGCCGAGTCGGCCGAGCAGATGAATGCGTGGGGCCGCGAAACGCTTGGTCTGACGTCGATGGCCTTTGTGGATCACTCCGGGTTGGGCGAGGCGAGCCGGATCAGCCCGCAGGACATGATGTCTGGGCTGCGGCAATTGCGGCTTCGCTTGGGGATCAAACCGCTGCTCAAGAGTTTTGCGATGCGCGATGACCAGCGCCGCGTGATCGAAGATCATCCTCTGGATGTGCACGCCAAAACCGGAACCCTGAACTTTGTCAGTGGCTTGGCGGGATTTGTCGACCTGCCGGATGGGACCGAACTGGTGTTTGCGATCTTTGCCGCCGATCTGGAGCGCCGCGCCAAGCTGACCAAAGCGCAACGCGAACGCCCCGATGGGGGGGCGGCGTGGAACGTGCGGGCCAAGACGCTGCAACAAGCCCTGATCGAACGCTGGGGCGTCGTGCACGCCAGTTGACGCAGGCCGAAGCGGCCCCGGCCTGCGCATGTCTTAGTTCTGAATGACGACCTTCATGTTCTGTTTGCCAACGCTTTGCGTCAGCTTGAACAGCACGGCGGCGTGTTCCGGGTGCAGCCGGACGCAACCCGCAGAGGCAGGGCGGCCCAGACGGCTGATCTGGTTGGTGCCGTGAATGGCGTAATTGCCGTTGAAAAAAATCGAATAGGGCATCGGCGCGTTGTTATAGAGGCTCGAGCGATGGTTCTTCGACAGCCACTTGGCGGTCCAGGTGCCGCGCGGCGTGTATTTGCCAGAGCGCGCGGTGGACACCGGCCAGCTGTAGGCGACCTTGCCGTTGTAAATCACGGTCATGGTCTGTGCGGAAATGTCGACTTTGGCGACCAGCGGCGCTGCGACCGAAGCCATCGGCAGCAGGCACAGCATCGCCACGCCCAATGCGCGCGTTAAAATGCGATTCATTATGTCCCTCCAGGTAGGTTTGCGTCCAAAGGGCAGCGGACGCGACTTTAATGAATCTATATTAACGTCAACTTAATCTTTGAGTCCGGGAAACCTTACCACGTCGCGCAAGAATTGTGTCACTTTTGCAATGATTAGGCATGTTTAGCGGTTCCGCGAGGTTAACGCGGGGCGATTTGCCTACAATTGAACAGGCTTTTACAACGACAGGTGGCGCGCGCGCGCGCCGCGCTCGATCGCGGCGGCGTGCAGGCGGTCAATATTCAGCTCATAGCGAATCTCTTCGAGCAGGCGCAGCTCTGTCTCTTGCAGCGTGCCATCCGCCGCAGCCACATCACAGGCCAGCGCGTAGGCGGTCTCGAACAGGCGCTCGGGCAGGTTTTCGCGCAGCAGGCCGAACAGGGCATCAAGGCCATCTTCTTGTTCGAAAAGGTCCATGACCAGCGCCGACACCGTGCGCACGCGGTCGGCGTCATAGCTGGCAAAGATTGGCAGCATGTTCACCGCCGAATCGATTTTGACCAATTCCGCGGTGCGGACGTTCTCATCCGAGGCGGACACGGCGATCATCAGCGCCACGAGACAGTCTTGCGGGCTAAGCGGGTGGGCGGTGTCTTGCATCTTGTGGCCTTTCCTACGCGGCATTGCAGCGCAATTTATTGACGCCGGGGCGGTCCTTCAATAGGAAGCGCGCTGAATCCCAAAATGGAGTGTTTTCAGATGTCCGAACTGCGTGACGCCGCGATGAGTGCGAAGGCTTGGCCCTTTGAAGAGGCGCGCCGGATCCTGAAACGCTTTCAGCAGGGCGCGCCGGAGAAGGGCTATGTCCTGTTCGAGACCGGTTACGGGCCGTCGGGCCTGCCGCATATCGGCACCTTTGGCGAGGTGCTGCGCACCACGATGATCCGCCGCGCCTTCGAGGCGATCAGCGATATTCCCACGCGGATGATCTGTTTTTCCGACGACATGGACGGGATGCGCAAGGTGCCGGGGAACGTCCCGAACCAGGAGATGCTGCACGAGCACCTGCAAAAGCCGCTGACCGCCGTGCCCGATCCCTTTGGTACGCATGATAGCTTTGGCGATCACAACAACGCGATGCTGCGCCGGTTCCTCGACACCTTTGGCTTCGACTACGAGTTCTACTCGGCGACCGAGTTCTACAAGAGCGGTCAGTTCGACGAGGTGCTGCTGCGCGCCGCCGAGCGGTATGATGACGTGATGGCCATCATGTTGAAATCGCTGCGCGAAGAGCGCCGCCAGACTTATTCGATTTTCCTGCCGATCCACCCGGAAACCGGGCGGGTGCTGTATGTGCCGATGAAAAACGTCGACGCGGTCAAGGGCGAGATCACCTTTGACGACGAAGATGGCAAGGAATGGACGCTGCCCCTGACCGGCGGCAATGTGAAGTTGCAGTGGAAGCCGGACTTTGGCGCGCGTTGGGCCGCCTTGGGTGTCGACTTCGAGATGTACGGCAAGGATCACAGCACCAACACGCCGATCTATGACGGCATTTGCCGGGTGCTGGGGGCGCGTGCACCGGAGCATTTCACCTACGAGTTGTTCCTTGACGATCAGGGGCAGAAGATCTCGAAATCGTCCGGCAATGGCATTTCGATCGACGAATGGCTGACCTATGCCTCGACCGAGTCGCTGTCGTACTTCATGTTCCAAAAGCCCAAGACGGCGAAGCGTTTGTATTTCGACGTGATCCCCAAGGCGATGGACGAATACCACCAGCAGCTGCGGGCCTATCATGGGCAGGACCTCAAGGCGCAGCTGAACAACCCGGTTTGGCACATCCACAACGGTGACGTGCCCGAGTCCAAGATGGTGGTGCCGTTCTCGATGCTGCTCAACCTCGCCAGCGCGGCCGGGGCCGAGAGCAAGGACGCCATGTGGGGCTTTATCAAGCGCTACGCCCCCGAGGCGACGCCGGAAAGCCACCCGGATCTGGATGCGGCGGCGGGCTTTGCCGTCAAGTACTACGAGGATTTCGTCAAACCGACTAAGACCTTCCGCGCGCCGGACGCCAAGGAGCGCGCCGCCATGGAAGACCTTGCCGCGCAGCTGCGCGCCTTTGACGGGACGGCGGACGACGAGACGCTGCAATCCATGGTTTTCGCTGTCGGCAAAGCGCACGCGTTCGAGAACCTGCGCGATTGGTTCAAGGCTCTGTACGAAGTCCTTCTGGGCCAAAGCCAAGGGCCGCGTTTTGGCGGCTTCATCGCGCTTTACGGTGTCGATGAGACCGTGGCCTTGATCGAAAAAGGCCTGTCGGGCGATCTGGCGCGCGCTTAAATCTGGCGGCCAACGCGTGGGCGGGTGCCTGTCGTTGGCTGTTCCACCTCTGGCGGGGGCGGCATGTCGTCCTCTGGTGGGGGCGGCGCCGAAAGATCAAGCCATTTGGCACGGTCATAGACGGCTTGTGTTGGAACATTCAGGGTTTCGGCGCACAGCTGGGCGCGTCCCTCGTACCAAAGCTGGGTGAACTTGTCCTTGGGCATCAGCAGGGCAAAGGCAAAGCGCCGCGCCTCTTGCTGAACGGCGGGGTTCGAAGGCTGATACAGCGCCTGAACACCGTGGTCGGGGTGCAAATCCCGTGTGTAAAGCACATGCAGCAGCCAATGTCCGATGCCGATCCCGGTTGCCAGCCGATCATGCCGAGGCTTGCCATTCTTGGGCAGCCAGATCACCGCTTTGCGGTCCAAGGGCACCTCCAGCAGGATTTCATTGGGTTTGTCGGAGTATTCCACATCGACGTTCAGGGCCCGACACACACCATCCAAAGGCCCGCCATAGATGGGCGAAAGCGTTGGGTTCTGAGACAAGAAATCCTTGATAACGTTTTCGATGTCTTCATCCGTTAGCCCCGGGCTTTCGGGTTCGACATAAGGGTAGCTTGGGTAGGCTCTGGGCATACGCGAAATCCCTGCCAGTTTCTGTGATCTGTCTTTAAATTTGGACCTCACCGCATTAGCACGGCAAACCTTTCGAGAATCTCAATAGCTACAAATCGCAGTTTTTTCTGCGCCCAAGGGACGCCCAAAGGACGCTAGGGGTGCGTTGCGCACGGGGGCGGGGCAGCGTGCGGTGCGGTTCCTTCGCGTTAAGACCCCGTTGATACTTCCCTTTTCCTGACGGGGCAGACGCGCCCCATGCGAGGAAAGGGAACAGGATGAACAAGGCGATTACCGACGGCATAGTTTTCATGCCCCCGGCGTTTTCGGCGGACACTCTGGGGCAATGGTCCCGTGGCGATGGCACCCCCGGTTCGGACACCTATGCCAATCTGGCGACGGCGGCCTTTGTGCCTGCGGATCAGGACTTTGGCGGCTGCCTTGAGATCCAAAAGACCACCAGCACGCAGACTTTGCGCTATATGGGGCAGACGCCGCTGCCGGTGGGCACCTATCTGCGCATCACCGCGCGTGTCAAAGCCACGGCAGGCGCGCTGCCTCAGGTGCGTATCGCGGGCTGGGCAGGCGATGCGGGTGGCAACGCGGTGACGGGCATTCCGCTAACCGCGACGTCCAAGAGCATTGATGCCTATGGCGAGATTGTCGAAGTGTCGGCGATCGTTGGCTCTGGCCAGCGCGGCGGCGTGGACATGCCTTGGGGCACCGATCCGATCTATGGCCACTTTGGTCTGGACCTGACCGGGGCGAACGGGGGCGTGGTGCGCATTGACGATATCATCATCGAAGACATCACCAGCGCTTTCCTGCGCGACATGATGGCTTGGGTGGACGTGCGCGACTTTGGCGCGGTGGGTGACGGAGTGACCGACGACACCGACGCGTTCGAGGCGGCGGATGCGGCAGCCAACGGGCGGCGGGTCATGGTCTCGGCGGGGACGTACCACCTGGCGCGCTCGCTCAACCTGACCAGCCGCGTGCAGTTCGAAGGCACGCTGACCATGCCCACGGACGCGGTGCTGGACCTGACCAAGGATTTCAGCCTGCCCAACTACATCGACGCGTTCGGCGGTGACGAAGAGCTCGCGTTCAAAAAGGCGGTGCAGTCGCTGATGAACGGCTCGGATCACGAGAGCCTCGATCTGGGCGGGCGCCGCGTGTCGGTCAACGCGCCCATCGACGTGCAGGCAGCGGTGCCGAACCGCACCAGCTATGCGCAGCGCCGTGTCATCCGCAACGGCCAGCTGCGCGCCGAAGGCACCACCGCGTGGGAGCCGGAAACGACCACCAGCATGGCGACCTATTCGGCCAGCGACCCTTGGCACCTGACCGATGTGACCAATATCGCCAACATTCAGGTGGGCAGCCTGGTCGAAGCGCCGGGCGTCGGTCGCGAGATCTATGTCCGCAGCGTCAACGTCAGCGCGGGCGAGGTCAAACTGTCCCAGCCGCTGTCCGATGCGGTGGGGCGCCAGACCTATACCTTTACCCGCTTCAAATACATGCTGGATTTCACCGGCTTCGAAAAGCTCAACGTGTTCGAGCTGGAAGGGGTGGAGCTTCAATGCGGGACCGTCGCCTCTGGCATGATCCTGCCGGCGGTGGGGACGGTCAACGTGGTGCGCAACTGCGTGTTCAACCGCCCCGGCCATCGCGGCATCACCTCGATTGGCGATGGCTGTCAGGGGATGCTGATCGACCACTGTCAGTTCATCTCGCACGAAGGCGGGCTGCTGACCCAAGACCGCGTGTCGGTTGCGATCAACACCAACGCCAACGATGTGAAAATCCGCAACTGCCGCGCCTCTCAGTTCCGGCACTTTGCGGTGGTCAGCGGTGCGCATACGATCATCTCTGGCAACCACTTCTTCCAGGGGGACGACAGCAGCACGGGCACCCGATCCGCCGGTCTGGTGATCTGTCTGCGGGCCTGCAACGCGCAGGTGACGGGCAACTATCTGGACAACTGCTTTATCGAATGGACGAACGAGCGTGAGCCGGAACCGGACTACTCTGGCGGCTTTGGCTTTGCCGGTCTGTCGGTCACCAACAACGTCATGCTGTCGTCGCATGTTGCCCCGTGGTTCAGCCATATCGTGGTCAAACCCTACGGCACCGGCCATTTCATCAACGGTCTGAACGTGCAGGGCAATACCTTCCGCTGCGTGGGTGGGTCGATCTTCCGGGCCGAGCGCGTGGACACCTCTTTTGCGCAGCTCGACAAAAGCCGGATGCGGTCGGTCATCTTTGACGGCAACACCTACCACAACGTGGAAACCGGCGCGTCCAACCCGCTGCGCGTGACGCATTCGCAGAACACCCATTCGTCCACCTGGGAAATCGACACCGAGAACAAGCTGCCCTTCGAAGGCTATGCTCTGGATGTCGAGGCGGTCACCCAGCGCTCTCGCCCGCGCAACACCGCCAACGTCAGCAAGTACTACAACCCCTATGCGCTGACCGAGCAGGGCGGGCAAAAGGACAAGGTCCATCTGATCTGGGGCGAAGACCTGATCGGCGACGTGACGGTCAAGGTCCGCATGGACAACTAGCGGCGTTCAAAGGCACTGGCCCGTGGTCGGTGCGGCCGGTCCCCATTGCGCGGGGCCGGCCTTTTTGGCGTTTTGGCTGTCAGAAATCCGCCCAAAGGCCAAACTTGATCCCCATGGAGCTATCGCCGATCAGCCCCACCGTCACCCCGGTTTCCAGTTGGTACTTGCCCTTGAGGGGCCGGACATAAGACGGCGCAAACCGCGCAAAAGGCGGGTCTTCGGCGGTGTCCCCGGTCTGAAGCTGCAAGATCAGCTTGCGGTCGCGTGGCAGGTTCCGCCCCCAGGTGATATCCAGCTTGTAGTCGGTCTTTTTGTCCGGCAGGTGGATTTCAGCGACGCTATCGACGGAAAACCAGCCCTTTTGCAGCCCCCAGCCCAGCGACAGGCCGGGGCGGATCACCATATCCCCCGCCACCCGTCCAAAGGCCAGCTGCCCGGAAATCTTGGGCCCGCTGTCCTTGTTTCGGATGGGCATCTGGACAAAGGCGACCGTCTTGGCCGCGCCCGACACCGACCGCCCCAGATCAAGGCCCAAGGTCACGCGGTCGGTCAGCCCATACTCCAGGTACAGCGTGTAGTACTGCTGCGTCGGCATGGCAGAGGTCCAATGCTGGATGTTCTGCGGCCAGGACAGCCGCACCGCCGCCGACCCGAACCCGGTCCCCTTGGTCCGTGGCCAAGCGCCGGCCTGCGCCTGAACGGCGGTCAACAGGCAGAAAATCAAGACGACGACGCGCACCCACATAGCCGCTTTATCATGCGTTCAACTTGGTTAAGGCCCCGTTAAGACGTGCCCAAGCGCCGCGCCCGTGGGGGCTGGATTGTTCCATGCCGCATGTGCACAATCACTGCGATATTCGGAAGGACGACTCATGGCCGGTCACGTGATCACGGTAGCGCAACAAAAAGGCGGCAGCGGCAAGACAACGCTGGCCGCGCACCTCGCGCTGGGGTTCCGCGCGCAGGGCAAAACGGTGGCCCTGGTCGACCTCGACCCCCAAGGCTCGCTGGGCCGCTGGTTCATGACCCG
The DNA here is from genome assembly GCF_900176475.1 of Tropicibacter naphthalenivorans. GTDB lineage: Bacteria > Pseudomonadota > Alphaproteobacteria > Rhodobacterales > Rhodobacteraceae > Tropicibacter > Tropicibacter naphthalenivorans. The sequence continues at coordinate 479,718 of NZ_FWXX01000001.1, read as the reverse complement.
CGTGGAAAGTGACCCGGCGCTCTGCGAGGGCCTCGATTTCTCGACCTCCTCGGCTTGGGGGATTTCTTACGAATGCCGCAAGCTGGCCGACGCCAATGACATCGTCATCATCGACACCCCGCCTAAGGCCGACAGCGACCTGCGCCCGGCGCTGCGGGTGGCGCATCTGGTGGTGGTGCCCGTGGCCACCTCTCATGTCGATCTCTGGGCCACCGAGGGCGTGCTGGACCTTGCCAACCGCGAAGGCAAACCGGCGCTTGTGGTGATGAACCGCACCCGCCCGAACACCCGCCTTGGCCAAGAGGTCTTTGAGGCCGCCGGCAAACTGGACGCCGAGGTCGCCGAAGCAAGCCTTGCCAACCGCGTGGGCTATGCCGAAGCCATGGGCAAGGGCCGCGGCATCACCGAAGGCCCCAAAGGCCCCGGCCGCGATGAGGTCACAGCCCTCACCGCCGAGGTCGCCGCCCGCTTCTAGGGTTTGCCATAGGCGGGCAGGGGCTTTATGGCAGGCCCAAAGGAGCCATCCATGACCGACCTGACCGCCCTCGCTGACCTGATCCGCGCCGATGCCTCGCAGCGTGGCCAGACCATTTCCAAACTGGGGTACTTTTGCGCGCCCTTCCAGCCGCGTCAGGGGCCATTCTCGGACAAAGTCATCAAGGTCTATCGCGGGATGCGCGATGCCGCCGCGCTCGACCGGCTCAAACAATGCCACGACGACTACGTCGACGCCCTGAACGCTGCCGACGTCGGCCTGCCAGACACCGAATTCCACCTGCTCGACATGGCCGGGGGGCGCATTCCCGTCATCGTGCAGGACGCGCTGCCCACCGACCGCCTCATGCGCCCGCTGATGCAAAGCCAGCCGCTAAACGAGACGCTCGAAATGATGGAAGCCGCAGGCCAGGTCATCGCCCGCTTCTGGCTCTGGGCGCAGAACGACCCGCGCCGCATCGGCTTTCACCCCTCGATCCGAAACTTTGCCTATGTCGACGGCACCGCGCGCTTCTTCGACACCTTCCCGCCGCTGATCCACTACAGCCGCGACGAGATGGGCAAGATGCTGCTGACCTTCTCGGACAAACGCCTGATGCGCATGGTCGGCCCCTTCCTGCAAAAGAAGGTCACCGGCATCCAAGACGAATGGTACGACCCGGCGGAAACCCTCGTGGGCCTCGTGGGCAGCGCCTGCCGCCTGCGCCCAAGCGACGCGCCGGCCTACCTCGACTGGGGCCGCGACTTTGTCAAACGCGAGATGCAGCCGTGGCAAACCGAAGCCCTCGCAGGCCTGCAAACCCCGCCACAACTCCCCAGCTACTGGACCGGCTTCCGCAAGCTCCTCGGCCTTCAGGGCGAACCCAACATCCCCCAAAAATAGCGCGCAGCCGGGCCGTCCCAAGCGCCCGACCTTGCGCTTCTTCTCTTTCCAAATATCCCGGGGGGCTCCGAAGGAGCGGGGCAGAGCCCCAGCCAGACCCTAAAAACAAAAAAGCGGCCCGAGTTGCCCCGAGCCGCCTCAAACCTCAAAACGCGCTGGATCAGACGATCTTGATGCCCGCGTCCTTGATGTCCTTCAGGAACTGGTCGAGGCCCTTGTCGGTCAGCACGTGGTTCGCCATGGCCTTGATGACGGCGGGGGGCGCAGTCGCCACGTCAGCACCGATCTTGGCGCATTCGGACATGTGGTTGGCGGTGCGGATCGACGCGGCCAGGATGTTGGTCTCGAACCCGTAGTTGTCATAGATCTCGCGGATGTCGGCGATCAGCTCCAGCCCGTCGAGGTTCAAATCGTCCAGACGGCCAATGAACGGCGAGATAAAGGTCGCGCCGGCCTTTGCCGCCAGCAGCGCCTGGTTGGCCGAGAAGCACAGGGTCACGTTGACCATTTTGCCTTCGTCGGACAGCACCTTACAGGCCTTCAGACCGTCCCAGGTCAGCGGCACCTTGACGGCGATGTTCTCGGCGATCTCGGCCAGCTTGCGGCCTTCGGCGATCATGGTGTCGGCGTCCACGGCGGTCACTTCGGCGGACACCGGGCCGGACACGATCGAGCAGATCTCGCGCGTGACTTCCAGGATGTCGCGGCCCGACTTCTTGATCAGGGACGGGTTGGTGGTCACACCATCCACCATGCCCAGATCGTTAAGCTCGCGGATTGCGTCGATTTCAGCGGTGTCGACAAAGAACTTCATTAGGCAGCCTCCGGCTATGCTTGGCATTCGGTCGCGCGTGTCATACCCCAGACCTAAGCGGCTCGAAAGCCCTTAATCTTTAGCGCTAACACAATACGAATATAATGGGGTCCCATGCAGTCATTTTTCGCGGAAGGAGAGCTGATCGGCGTGTTGACGACCCAGCCGCTCGACCGCGTTCTGGACTACAAGGCGCCAGAGGGCGGCTGCCACTTGGGGGCCTTTGTCGAGGTGCCTTTGGGGCCGCGCAAGGTGGTGGGCGTGGTCTGGGGGCCGGGCAAGGGCGACTACGACCGGTCAAAAATCCGGTCGGTCATCCGGGTGCTGGATGTTGCGCCGATGCGCGATGAAATGCGGGTTTTTCTTGAGAAATCAGCGGCCTACACGATCACACCGCTCAGCGCGATGTTGCGCCTTGCGACCCGTGCGCCGGGGCTTGGCGATCCGCCGTCCATGCGCAAGGTCTATCGCCGGGGGACCGGGCTGCCTGACCGGATGACTGACGCGCGCCGCCGTGTGATTGACGCGTCCGAAGAGATGGGCGGGCTGTCCCTGACCTTGCACGAACTGGCCGAGGCGGCAGGGGTCACGACGTCGGTGGTCAAGGGGCTGGTGAAGTCCGGTGCCATCACCGAGGAAGAATCGCCCCGCGACTCGGCCTTCCCCCTGCTCGACCCGGAGTACGGCGCGAAGGAGCTGACCGAAGATCAGGCCGCCGCCTCGGAAAGCCTGCGGCAAGGCCAGCGCGCCGGGGCCTATGAGACGGTCTTGCTCAAGGGCGTGACCGGCTCTGGCAAGACCGAAGTCTACCTTGAAGCGGTCGCCGAAGCCCTGCGCCAAGGCCGCCAAGCCTTGGTCCTCTTGCCGGAAATCGCGCTGTCGGGCGAGTTTCTCTTGCGGCTCGAAGCGCGGTTCGGCGCGCGGCCCGCCGAATGGCATTCCGGCGTCACCATGACCGAGCGCCGCCGCGTCTGGAAGATGGTCGCCGACGGGCACGCGCAGGTGGTGGTCGGCGCGCGCTCGGCCCTTTTCCTGCCGTTCCAAAGGCTCGGCCTGATCGTCGTCGATGAGGAACACGACACCAGCTACAAGCAAGAAGAGGGCGTGATGTACAACGCCCGCGACATGGCGGTGCTGCGCGCGTCGATTCTTGGGGCGCAGGTGGTTTTGGCCACGGCGACGCCCAGCCTTGAAAGCTGGGCCAATGCCGATGCGGGCAAGTACAAACGCCTGACCCTGACCAGCCGCTTTGGCGTGGCGGTGATGCCCGAGATGCGCGCCATCGACATGCGCCGCGAAGAGCTGCCCAGCAACCGCTGGATTTCCCCGAGCTTGCAGCACGCGGTGGCGGCGCGGATGGCGCGGGGCGAGCAGGCTTTGCTGTTTATGAACCGTCGCGGCTATGCGCCGGTGACACTGTGCCGGGCCTGCGGGCAGCAGATCGGCTGCGATCACTGTGACGCGCGGATGGTCGAGCACCGCTTTTTGAAACGCCTGATCTGCCACCAATGCGGCGAGAGCAAGCCGGTCCCCACCGTCTGTCCGCATTGCGAGGCCGAGGATAAGCTGGCGCCTGTGGGGCCGGGGGTCGAACGGCTGGCCGAAGAGGCGCAGGCGCTGTTCCCCGAGGCGCGCATCGCTGTGCTGTCTTCGGACCTTTATGGCACGGCGCGCGAGCTGAAGGCGCAGATCGAGGCCATCGCGCAGGGCGGGGCGGACATCATCATCGGCACGCAGCTGGTGGCCAAGGGGCACAACTTTCCCAAGCTGACGCTGGTGGGGGTGATCGACGCGGACCTCGGCCTGCAAGGCTCGGACCTGCGGGCGGCGGAACGCACGTTCCAGCTGATGCGGCAGGTGGCGGGGCGCGCCGGGCGGGCCGAGAAACCCGGCGAGGCGGTTTTGCAGACGTTTCAGCCCGAGCACCCGGTGATCCGCGCGATCCTGTCGGGGGATGAAGAGGCGTTCTGGCAGGCCGAAGCGGATGAGCGCCGCGCGGCGGGGATGCCGCCTTATGGACGGCTGGCGGGGATCATCCTGTCGGGCGAGGACGTGCAAAAGGTGTTTGACCTTGGCAACTGGCTGGCGCGCAACGACGCGCCGCTGCGGCGGATCGGGGCGATGGTGCTGGGGCCTGCGCCTGCGCCGATTGCGCGGGTGCGCGGGCGGCACCGGGTGCGGCTGCTGGTCAAGGCCGAGCGGGGCGTGGCCTTGCAAGCGGCGCTGTCCGAGTGGGTTGGGGCGGCACGTCTGAGCGGGGACCTGCGGCTGGCCATCGACATCGACCCGCAGAGCTTTTTCTAGACGCCTGATCCGCAGCCCTGATCCACCGGAGCGCTATCGCGCGCAGTTTGGTTTGCGCGTGCGCCGCGCGTGCGCCAAGGGGCAGGCCCCTTGGAACCCCGGCGCGTGTCTTGGGGGTCTTCGCGCAACCATCGCGCGAAGGTCGCGGCGCATGGGTCACAAGGAAACCTTCTTTGGCGCTTTGCCTTGTTTGTGGGGGGGCGCGCCTCTACATCGACAGGCATGAAACGCTGGATCCCCTTTCTCAAAAATGACCCGCAGGTCAATGTCGTGCGTCTGCAAGGCGCGATTGGTGCGCCGGGGCGGTCGTCCATGAGCGATCGGTCGGTTGCGCCGATGCTGGAGCGGGCCTTTCGGGGCAAGCCGGATGCCGTCGCGCTGGAGATCAACTCGCCCGGTGGCTCGCCGGTGCAGTCGTCCTTGATCGGGGCGCGCATCCGCCGCCTGGCCGAGGAAAAAGACATTCCCGTGGTGGCCTTTACCGAGGATGTGGCGGCCTCTGGCGGCTATTGGATCGCCTCTGCGGCGGATGAGATCATCGCCGACCCGTCGTCGATCCTTGGGTCCATCGGGGTGATTTCCGCCGGTTTTGGCGCGCATGTGTTCCTGCAACGGCAGGGGATCGAGCGGCGCGTTTACACGGCGGGCAAGTCCAAGAGTATGCTCGACCCTTTCCGCCCCGAAAGCGAAGAGGACGTGGCGCGGTTGCACCGCCTGCTGGGGCAGCTGCACGAGACCTTTATTGGGCACGTCAAATCGCGGCGCGGCGCGAAGCTGGCCGAGAATGACGAGCTGTTCACCGGCGAAGTCTGGATCGGCCAAAGCGCGGTGGACGTGGGTCTTGCCGATGGCGTCGGCCATCTGGTGCCCTACATGAAGGATCGCTTTGGCGACAAGGTCCGCTTTAAGCGCTTTGAGGCGAAAAAGCCGCTGCTGCCGCGTCTGGGCGTTCAGGCGATGCAAGGCGCGCTGGCCGAGGTCGAAGAGCGCGCCGAATTCGCGAGGTTCGGGCTGTAACATGCTGGCCAAGATTGTCTTTTTGTTTCTGGCGTTCATCGCCGTCCTTGGGATATTCGGGCGGCTCAAGGTGCCGGGCGGGGCGAGGCTCGCCAGCCTGAAACGCAAGACGCTTGATGCCAAGAAATGCCCCGACTGCGGGCGATACCAGATCGGCCAGGGGCCGTGTGACTGCCGCAAAGGGAAACGCTAAATGGTCTTTGTCTATGCGGTTATCGGCCTGCTGATCCTGCTGCTGGCGGGGGACGCCTTGGTCAAGGGGGCGGTGAACCTGTCGCTGCGCGTGGGAATCCCTGCGCTGATAGTGTCGCTGACGATTGTCGCCTTTGGCACCTCGGCGCCCGAGCTGTTGATTTCCATCAAGGCCGCCTTGGAAGGGGTGCCGGGCATCGCGCTGGGCAACGTGGTGGGGTCCAACACCGCCAACGTGCTGCTGGTGCTGGGGATTCCGGCGCTGATCACGGTGATGCACACCAGCGTGTGTGACACGCGCAAGAGCTATGCGCAGATGATCGTCTCGACCCTGCTGTTTATCGTGCTGGCCTTCCGGGGCGTGTTCGACTGGATCGCGGGGATCGTGCTGCTGGCGGCGCTGTCGTGGATCCTGTTCACCCAAGTGATGGAAGCGCTGGCCCACCGCCGCGCGGGCAAGGCCGACGCAGAGCTCGAAGAGCCCGAAGGCGCGGACCCCGACATGCCGTGGTGGAAAATCGCGCTGTTCCTTGTGCTGGGCCTGATCGGCCTGCCGCTGGGCGCGGACCTGCTGGTGGACAGCGCACGAGAGATTGCCTTGATGTTTGGCGTGCCGGACACGGTGATCGGGCTGACGCTGGTGGCGATTGGCACGTCCTTGCCGGAACTGGCGACCACCGTCATGGCGGCATTGCGCAAGCAGGCGGACGTGGCCATTGGCAACGTCATCGGCTCGAACATGTTCAACCTGTTGGCCATCATCGGCATTGCGTCCCTGATCGCGCCGATGCCGGTGGACCCGGCGTTCTTGCGGTTCGATCTGTGGGTCATGCTGGGCGCGTCGCTGATCCTGCTGCCCTTCGTGTTTTTCGGGCGCGATCTGGGCAAGGTCTGGGGCGCGGTCTTGTCTGCGCTGTATGTGGGCTATGTGATCCTCGTACTGGTGTAAGAGGAGGCGCGGGATGCGCAACACAAAGCGAGCGTTGGTGACCGGCGGGGCGAAACGGTTGGGCCGGGCCATGGCGTTGGATTTGGCGGGGCAGGGCTATGACGTGGCGGTGCACTACGGCCATTCAGCCGAGGCCGCCGAAGAGGTCGTCGCCCAGATCAAGGCAATGGGGCAGGGGGCTGTGGCCGTACAGGCCGATCTGCTGTCCGAGGACGCCACGCAGGCGCTTCTGCCCGCCGCGGCAATGGCGCTTGGCGGGCCGATCCACGTGCTGGTCAACAACGCCTCTATTTTCGAATACGACACGCTGGACAGCGCCACGCGCGACAGCTGGGACCGCCATATGGAAAGCAACCTGCGCGCGCCTTTCGTGCTGACGCAGGCCTTGGCGGCGCAGGTGCCGGACCCCGTGAGGGATGAGAACGATGAACCCGTGGCCCAAGGTCTGGTGGTCAATATGATCGACCAACGGGTGCGCAAGCTGACGCCCGAGTTCATGACCTACACCATCGCGAAAATGGGCCTCTGGGCGATGACGCAAACCACCGCCATGGCCCTCGCGCCGCGGGTGCGCGTCAACGCCATTGGCCCCGGCCCGACCCTGCGCGGCGGCCGCCAAACCGAGGATCAATTCGCCAATCAGCGCGCCGCGACCCAGCTGGAACGGGGCGCAAACCCCGGCGATATCTGCGCCGCCCTGCGCTATTTTCTGACCGCGCCTGCGATTACCGGGCAACTGCTGTGCGTGGACGGCGGGCAGCACCTGAATTGGCAGACGCCGGACGTAAAAGACATGGAATGATGCGGTTGCAGCATAAGTTTTGCACCGCTTCACGGCGGTTAACAAATCCGTTACAAAAACTATAAGCTTTCCAAGGGTTTGTACCGTTATCAAAATTTTAACAAGCAAAATCAATGCGTTACAAAATCGCCTAAAAATTAAGCATCTTTACGAAGTCACCAAAAAACAAGGAAAAATTCGGGATGCCCATAATTAACCTACAGACTTATCCACAGAAAGCGTGGATGTAATCGCCCTTGAACCCACCGCCCCGGCATTGCAGCAAAACCGGGGGAATCGGACCCTGACGTAAGGTAAGTGGATACCGCGATGACAGACGTGGAAACTTCGCAAGACACCCCTCGTGGACATGAGGTGATCCAGTCTTATCTGCGGCTGCTGGACAGCTCTCCCGGCGTGTACCGGATGCTCGATGAGCAAAGCCGCGTGCTGTATGTGGGCAAGGCGCGGAACCTGCGCGCGCGGGTGTCGAGCTATGCCCGCCCCACCGGTCATTCGCGCCGGATCGAGCGGATGATCTCCGAGACGACCTCGATGATGTTCCTGACCACGCGCACCGAAACCGAGGCGCTGCTGCTGGAACAGAACCTCATCAAGCAGCTCAAGCCCAAGTTCAACGTGCTGCTGCGCGACGATAAATCCTTTCCCAATATCCTCGTGACCGATCACGCCTTTCCGCAGATCAAAAAGCACCGCGGCGCGAAAAAGGAAAAGGGCGACTACTACGGCCCCTTCGCCAGCGCGGGGGCGGTGAACCGCGTGCTCAGCCAGCTGCAAAAGGCGTTCCTGCTGCGCAACTGCGCGGATTCCATGTTCGAAACCCGCACGCGCCCCTGCTTGCAATACCAGATCAAGCGCTGCTCAGGTCCGTGCGTTGGCAAAATCTCGGAACAGGAGTACGCCGCCGCCGTGGCGGACGCCCAGCGGTTCCTGTCGGGCAAATCCACGCAGGTGCAGGCGGTGCTCAAGACCCAGATGGAAGAGGCCTCCGAGGCGATGGAGTTCGAACGCGCCGCCGCGCTGCGCGACCGTATCCGCGCCCTGACGCAGGTGCAGACGTCCCAAGGCATCAACCCGCAAGGGGTGGCCGAGGCGGACGTGATCGCCTTGCACTTGGAAAACGGGCAGGCCTGCGTGCAGGTCTTTTTTATCCGCGCCAATCAGAACTGGGGCAACCAGGATTTCTACCCGCGCGTCGGCGAAGACGTCTCGCCCGCCGAGGTGATGGAGGCCTTCCTCGGCCAGTTCTACGACCAAAAAGACCCGGCGCGCCTGATCCTGCTGTCCCACGGCATCGACGACGAAGACCTCATGTGTCAGGCGCTCTCTGACAAACTCGGCCGCAAGGTGGACATCGCCGTCCCCCAGCGCGGTGAAAAGGCCGAACTGGTCGATGGTGCCGCCCGCAACGCCCGCGAAAGCCTCGCGCGCAAGATGTCCGAAACGGCGACGCAGGCGAAACTGCTGCGCGGTCTGGCAGACGCCTTCGATCTGGACGCCCCGCCGCAGCGCATCGAGGTCTACGACAACTCGCATATTCAGGGCACCAACGCCGTGGGCGGGATGATCGTCGCCGGCCCCGAGGGCTTCATGAAAAACCAGTACCGCAAGTACAACATCCGCGGCGATGACCTGACGCCGGGCGATGACTTTGGTATGATGAAAGAGGTGCTGACCCGCCGCTTTACCCGCCTGCTGAAAGAAGACCCCGACCGCTCCAAAGGCCTCTGGCCCGACCTCTTGCTGATCGACGGCGGCGCGGGGCAGGTCTCGGCGGTGGATGAAATCATGCGCGAATACGACGTCACCGACATCGCCATGGTGGGCGTCGCCAAGGGCATCGACCGCGACCACGGCAAAGAGGAATTCCACCGCGTCGGCCAGCGCCCCTTTGCCCTACGCCACAACGATCCCGTGCTCTACTTTGTCCAACGCCTGCGCGACGAGGCCCACCGCTGGGCCATCGGCACCCACCGCGCCAAACGCGCCAAGGCCGCCGTCGCCAACCCCCTCGACGAAGTCCCCGGCGTCGGCGCCGCCCGCAAACGCGCGCTGCTCGCCCACTTCGGCTCGGCCAAAGCCGTCAGCCGCGCCAACCTCTCCGACCTCAAGGCCGTCGATGGCGTCTCCGAAGCGCTCGCCGAACGCATCTACGCCTACTTCCACGAAAAGGGCTAAGCCCCGGTCTTCTTCTCTTTGAAAATATCCCGGGGGTGAGGCCGCAGGCCGAGGGGGCAGCGCCCCCTATCCCAATGCCGCCAACGCATCCCGCACCCCTTCAGGCAGCGAAACGGGCCGCCCTTCAGGCCCGGTGAGCACATGCACGAAAAACGCCGCAGAACTGGCCACATCCTCGCCATTGCGAAACAGCCCCAGCTCGAACCGCACCGAACTCCGCCCCAGATGCCCCACCCGCAGACCAACGTGCAGCACATCGGGAAAGCCACTTTCGGCAAAATACCGGCAGCCGCTCTCGACCACCACGAACCGCAACGCCTCCGGCCCGGTCAAGGCCCAACCCTGTTCCAGCATCCAGTAACTCAGCGCCGTGTCAAACACCGACAGGTACTCGGCGTTGTTCATATGGCCGTAGGCGTCATTGTCCTTCCACCGCGTCGGGATCGTATAAAACGCCTGATACGCGGCACGCAGCTTGGGGGCAGGGCGGCTCATTGCTGGCGGATCATGCGGAACAGGGCCGACGCGCCCCAGCCCGCCACCGCCGCAATCGCCAGCGACAACAGGCCATAGACCAGCGGCTGCTCACGCGAGAGCACGAACAGCCAGCGTTCAATCCCGACCTTGCGCACCTCGATTTCGGTTTCCAGCTTGGACACCACCTGACCGCCCCGCGTCAGGAAGATGCGGGTGGGATAGCGGCCTTCGGTCAGGTTGGCGGGCAAGCTGATCGACGTGTCGAACAAGGTCTGCTCGCGCAGCGTGACCGCGTTTTCAAGCAACTGATACTGATCGTTGTCCTCGCGGATGCGGATCAACGCTTCGGTAAAGGTCTGCGAATTCAACACGTCCATGGGCGCCCCAACCGAGCGGATGGCGTGCGGGATCGACACCCGGTGGCGCATGTCTTCGACGTTGGAAATCGCCTCGTCCCACGGGGCCGAGGTGGCGATGGCGTAAAAGGACGGGGCGTGATCAATCTCCACCGCGGCGGTGTTCACCCAGATGCCATAAGCATGAGACTTGCGCCGCACGGTCACCGGCAAGGATGGCCCCGCCACGGTGACGACCACCTGGATCGGCTCTTCGGGCATGGGCGCGTCCCGCTTGATCGCGCCGTAAATCAGGATCTCCGAGCCGTCGAAATCGGTGGAAATCGACACGCTGTCCTGCGACAGGCCCAGCACAACCTCTTCGGCCGAAGCGGGCAGCGCAAGGGCGCAAAGCAAGGCCAGCGCGCGCCACATCAGTGCGTCTCCGCGATGGAGTAAAGCTCGGACGGCTCCAGCAACAGCTCCAGCCCGATCTTGAGACAGACCGCCAGCACCAGCGCAGCCAGCAGCACGCGCAGCTGTTCGGCCCTGAGCTTGGTGGCGACGACGGTGCCGACCTGCGCGCCCACCACGCCGCCGATCAGCAACAGCAGCGCCAGCGCAATGTCCACGGTGTGGTTGGTCGAGGCGTGCATCACGGTGGTGAACGCGGCGACAAAGATGATCTGGAACAGCGAGGTGCCCACGACAACTTTGGTCGGCATTCCAAGCAGATAGATCATGGCGGGCACCATGATGAAGCCGCCCCCCACACCCATGATCGCCGCAAGAACGCCAACGGAGAACCCGACGACCAGCGGCGGGATCACGGAAATATACAGCCCCGAGGTGCGGAACCGCATTTTCAGCGGCAAACCATGCACCCAGTTGTGCTTTTTGCGGGCGGGGGGCGCGCCTCGGCGGGATTTGCGCAGGGCGCGCAGGCTCTCGACCATCATCAGGCTGCCGATGATGCCAAGGAACACCACGTAAAACAGGTTCACCAGCAGGTCGACCTGCCCCAACTGCTTGAGGTGGTTGAACAACCCGACCCCAAGGAACGCCCCAAGGATACCGCCCACCAGCAGCACCGTACCCATCCGTAAGTCAACCGTCCGCCGTTTGAGATGCGCCAGCACGCCCGAGACCGAGGAGGCGACGATCTGGTTCGCCCCGGTGGCGACGGCCACGGCGGGCGGGATGCCGATGAAGAACAGCAATGGCGTCAAAAGGAACCCGCCGCCCACGCCGAACATGCCGGACAAAATGCCGACGATGCCGCCAAGGCCCAACAGCAGGAAGGCATTGACCGAAACTTCGGCGATGGGCAGGTAGATTTGCATAGATATTCGTACTCTCAAGCCGCGTGATTTTGCAAGTGCAGCGCGAAGGAGAGGTTACCAAATTGTGCGCCTTTGGCGCGCAGATGCCTCGGCTGCGCCTCGGGGCAAGACGCGCGGTGACGGGCCCGCCCGGGCTTTGGAATGTGCCGGGCGGGGGGCGCTTAGCGTTCCTTGATGTAGGGCTCGCCGCCCGCACGCGGGGGGATGGCCTTGCCGACGAAACCCGCGAGGATGATCACCGTCAGGATGTAGGGCAGGGCATCCATGAACTGCACCGGGACGGTAAAGGCCCCAAGGTCGATGTTCTGGAACCGCAGGGCAACCGCCTGAAGCAAGCCGAACAGCAGGCACGCCCCCATGGCGTACCATGGCCGCCACTTGGCAAAGATCAGCGCGGCGAGCGCGATGTAGCCTCGGCCTGCGGTCATCTCACGCACGAACCCGGCTTGGAGGCCCGTGGCGAGGTAAGCTCCCGCCAGACCGCAGAGCACACCGGCGATGGCGATGGCGGCAAAACGCAGCCCCGCGACGGAAACGCCCGCGGTGTCCACCGCCTCGGGGGCCTCGCCGACGGCGCGCAGGCGCAGGCCAAAGCGGGTGCGATACAGCACCCACCATGTCAGCGGTACCATGGCAAAGGCGACGTAGACAAGGATCGAGTGGCCCGAGATCAGGTCTGCGTAGATCGGCCCGAGGAACGGCACGTCACGCAGCGCATCGGCAAAGGGCAGGGTGATTTCTTCGAAGCGGCCTTTGCCGATCAAGGATGGGGTGCGCCCCCCTTGGCTGAACCAGTCCTGCGCGATCAGCACCGTCAGCCCCGAGGCGAGGAAGTTCAGCGCCACGCCGGAGATCAGCTGGTTGCCGTGGAAGACGATCGAGGCCAGCCCGTGCAGGCCCGACAGTGCCATGGACGCGGCGATCCCCGCCAGCAGCCCCAGCCAGACCGAGCCGGTCATATAGGCCACCGCGGCGCTAAAGAAGGCGGCGATGAGCATCTTGCCCTCTAGCCCGATGTCGACAATGCCGGAGCGTTCGGAAAACAGCCCCGCAAGGCAGGCCAGCAGCAGCGGCGTGGACAGGCGGATCGTGCTGTCGAGCACTTGGATGACGGTGTTGAAATCCATGGGTCAGCTCCTTGCCGTGGCGAGCTTGAAAGCGAAAAGGGTGAAGAGCGTGCCCAGGGTGGCCTCGATCCCTCGGCGGGCGCGGTGGTAGAGCGCGCGGACCGGCGAGGCCGAGAGGGCAAGCGCGTAGGCCGCGTGGCCGATCAGCGACATGGCGAACGCGCCCAGCAGGAACAGGGCGACGATGGGCGCGGGCGCGCCGTCCGTTGCGCCGACCGAGGCGATGGCGATCCAAAAGACGATGGCCTTGGGGTTGGTGACCTGCATGAGGTAGCCGACGGTAAAGGCTTTGGTCACGCTCAGCGGCGGCATCTCGGCGGGGGCGACGGTCGGCGGATGCGCGGCCTTGCGGAACGACCCATAGGCGAGCCACAGCAGATAGGCGGCCCCGATCAGTCGCAGGGCAGAGACGGCCCATGCAGTCTGTTGCATCAGCAGGCCGACCCCGGCGAGGGTCAGTGCGGCGATGGTCAGCGCGCCAAAGGACACGCCGAGCGACGCGAACAGCGCCGAGGCGCGCCCGCGTGACAAAGCCACGCCCAGCAGCATAGCCACGGCGGGGCCGGGCGACAGAACGGCGACCAACTGGATCGAATAGGCGGCAAGGACGCCGGGGAGGTACTCCATCAGCGGGCCTCCTTGCGGAAATAGAGAAAGGCTTTTTCCAGCGGCATCCGGACCATGTTGTCGAGCGCGCCGGTGAAGAGGATCACGAGCGCTTGGATCACGTCGACCAGCTCGCGCGGGATGTTCGCCCAAAAGGCCAGCTCTGCGCCGCCTTGGTAGAGGAAGCCGAACAGCAGCGCGGCGAGGAAGACGCCGACCGGGTGCGAGCGGCCCATGAGCGCCACGGCGATGCCGATAAAGCCCGCCCCTTCGGAGGCGTTGAGCACCAGCCGTTCGGCCTCGCCCTGCGTGGTGTTGAGCGCCATCAGCCCCGCCAGTGCGCCAGAGATCAGCATGGCGACCACGGTGATCTTGACGGGCGAGATGCCCGCGTATTCGGCGGCGGTTTCGGACTGGCCAAAGGCGCGAATTTCATAGCCCAGCTTGGTGCGCCAGATCAGCAGCCAGACCAGAACGCAGGCGGCCACGGCGATGAAAAAGCTGACATTAGCAGGCGAGCCGCGAAACAGCGGATTGCCGTCTGAGGCGAACATATCAAAGAAGGTCGGCAGATGCGTCGTGGCGGGGAAGGCGGCGGTGGCGGGCTCCATCGCGCCAGCGGGCTTGAGCATATTCACCAGCACATAGTTCAGGAGGGCGGCGGCGATAAAGTTGAACATGATCGTGGTGATCACGATATGGCTGCCGCGTTTTGCCTGTAGATAGGCTGGGATCAGTGCCCAAGCCGCGCCAAACAGCCCGGCGGCGGCGATGGTAAAGATCAACGAGAGCGACCAATGCGGGAAGGGGATATAGAGGCAGACGAGAGCAACACCCAAGCCGCCAACCATGGCCTGCCCCTCGCCGCCGATGTTGAAGAGCCGCGCGTGAAAAGCGACTGCCACGGCGAGGCCGGTAAAGATGAAATTGGTGGCGTAATAGAGGGTGTAGCCCCAGCCGGTGGATTTCATCAGCGCGCCGTCGACCATGGCCATAAAGGCGGTGATCGGGTTTTCGCCGATGGCGAGGATAACTCCGGCCGAAATCAGCGCCGCGAGCAGGATCGAGATCAGGGGAACAAGGACCGCATCGGCCCAGGCGGGCATTTTATCCATGTTGTGCAGACTTTCGTAGCAGGGCGCAGGTGGTGGGGGCAGATGCCTCCGGCGGGGATATTTGGGCAGAGAAGAAACAGGGGGCGCGCGAAGGGGCAGCGAGAGGGCGCGCTGGTTTGCGGGTTGGCCGGTGTGCGTGTGTCATGCGGTGGCGGCCTTTGCGGTGTCGGTGATGCCAGCCATCAGCAGGCCCAATTCGGTTTGGTTGGTGTCCGCAGGCAGGCGTTCGCCCATGATGTGGCCGTCGAACATGACGGCGATGCGGTCTGACAGGGACATGATTTCGTCGAGTTCGACGGAAACGAGGAGGATGGCTTTGCCCTTGTCGCGCAGGCGGACGATTTCCTGGTGGATGAATTCGATGGCGCCGATGTCGACGCCGCGGGTGGGCTGGCCGATCAGCAGAATGTCGGGGTCGCGTTCGATTTCGCGGGCGAGGACGATTTTCTGCTGGTTGCCCCCCGAAAAGTTGCGCGCCGCGAGGTTGGGGTTGGGCGGGCGCACGTCGTAGCGGTCCATCTTGGCCTGGGCTTCGGCGCGGATGGCGGCGTTGTCCATCAGGGGGCCTTTTTGGATGGCCGGGTCGCGGTGGTAGCCGAAGACAGTGTTTTCCCATGCGGTGTAGGGGAGGATCAGGCCTTCGTGGTGGCGATCTTCGGGGACGTGGGCGATGCCGCGGGCGCGGCGCGATTGCCCGTCGGAGTGTTTGCCGGTGAGGTCGATTTCGCTGCCGTTGACGCGGACGGTGCCGGTGGCGTCGGCATAGCCGCCCAGCACGTGGAGCAGCTCTGTCTGGCCGTTGCCCGAGACGCCCGCGATGCCGAGGATTTCCCCGGCGCGCACGTTCAGCGAGATGCCCTTGAGCCGCTGGACGCCGTGGCTGTCGGTATGTTTCAGGTTCTCGATTTCCAGGATGGGCGCGCCGACCTGCGCCGGGGCCTTGTCCACGCGCAGCAGCACCTTGCGGCCCACCATCAGCTCGGCCAGTTCCTCTGGGGAGGTTTCCGAGGTCTTTACCGTGGCGGTCATCTCGCCCCGGCGCATGACGCTGACCGTATCGGTTATCTCCATGATTTCGCGCAGTTTATGCGTGATGAGGATGATGGTCTTGCCTTCGCGCTTCAGCCCTTCGAGGATGCGGAACAGGTGGTCGGCCTCGGCGGGGGTCAGCACGCCGGTTGGCTCGTCGAGGATCAGGATATCGGCCTCGCGGTAGAGCGCCTTGAGGATCTCGACCCGCTGCTGGTGGCCGACGCTGAGGTTCTCGATCAGCGCCTCGGGGTCGACGTTCAGCTCGTATTCCTGCGCCAGCTTTTTCAGCACGCCGCGCGCCTTGGACAGCGAGGGACGCAGCATCGGGCCATCCTCGGCGCCGAGGATCACGTTTTCCAGCACGGTAAAGTTCTGCACCAGCTTGAAGTGCTGAAAGACCATGCCGATGCCCGCCGCGATCGCCGCCTGACTGTCGGTGATGTCCTTGCGCGCGCCGTTGATCCAGATCTCGCCCGCGTCGGCCTTGTAGAACCCGTAGAGGATCGACATCAGCGTCGACTTGCCCGCGCCGTTTTCGCCGATGATCCCGTGGATGGTGCCGGGCATCACGCGGATCGAGATATCCTTGTTGGCCTGCACCGGGCCAAACGCCTTGGAGATGCCTTTCAGCTCAATCGCGGGGGTGTCGCTCATCTGGCCCGTCCTTTTTCCATTCGGTTAATATTTGCAGAGGCGGCGGGGCTTGAACAGAGCAAACCTCAGGTGACGCGGGGGCGGTTTTGGTGGCTGTGCAAATCGGCGGCACTGGCCTAGGGTTCGCGGCATGAGTGTGTATGATCCCAAGGGAAATGGCAAAGACCGCGCGGTCGAGCAGGTGCAATTCATCGAGGCCGCCCCGCCCGAGCATCTGCGCGCGGTGGTGCATCGGTTTTTGGACCTGCGGACCGACGGGGCGCTGGCGCAGGACTATCGGTTTCACGCGCTGCCCGACGCCTGCACCTATGTGGTGTTCGACCAGATCGCGCCGGAGGTCTGCGGCGTGACGCGGCTGCGCGCCTCGTCCGAGGAATTGAACCTTGGGCGGGCGTTTCACTTTACCAACATCCGGTTTTTGCCAGGGGTCTGGCAGGGCGCGTACGGCCTTGGGCAGGTCGGCGCGGCCTATGAGGGGGCGCTGCCGTTGCGGGCGGTGAATGCGCGGATGGCGGGGCTGTCGTTCGAGGACAAGCAGGCGGTGCTGGCCGAGTTTGTCGATACGCTGGTGGCGCAGGGTCTGGTTGTGGCCAACCCGGTGACGGAACGGATTTTCGCGCGCATTGATGACATTTTCTCGGTGGCGGATATGGCCGAGGTCGCGGGCCTGTCGCCGCGCCAATTGCAGCGGGTTTTGAAAAGCACCACGGGGTTCAGCCCGCATGACTTCTTTAAGATCTTGAGATTGCAGCAATCCTTGGGCGGAGAGCCGTCCCTGTCCTATGCCGATCAGTCGCATTTCATCCGCTCCTTTCGGCAGGCGACGGGCTATACCCCCGGTCAGTATGCGCGAAAGTTCGATGTCTGAAATCTACTATATCGGGTGACGGGCTCGCGCTAATCTGCCTTCATCAAGACACGCGAACAGGAGTTTTAACGATGTCGCAGATGAACGCAGTGGGTTGGTTCGATATTTTCGTGGACGATCTGGACCGCGCGGTGAAGTTTTATGAGACGGTCTTTGCCGTCACGCTCGAAGCCATCGGCGATCCCACGGGCGAATCGCAAATGCGCGCCTTTCCGACCGAGATGACCGGCTATGGCGCGGGCGGTGCGATTTCCAAATCCGAGCACGCCCAGCCGGGGCCGGGGGGCACGGTGGTCTACTTTCAGGCGCAGGATTGCGCGGTCGAAGAGGCACGCGTCGAGGCGGCGGGCGGCGTGGTGCTGCGGCCCAAGTTCTCTATCGGAGAGTTCGGCTTTGTTAACCTGTGCCAGGACACCGAGGGCAATATTTTCGGCATCAGCTCGATGCAGTAAACGCCCCCCCGCAAGACATGAAAAAGGCGGCCCTGACATCGCGGGGCCGCCTTTCGCTTGTTCAACCTGAATTAGAACGTCAGCGCCGGGCAGGTGTCGTCTGCGGAATAGTCATGCACGGTGATGGTGCCGTCGATGATCGCCTGACGGGCTTCGTCCACGGCGGCCTTCATCTCGTCGCTGACCAGCTTTTCGTTGTACTCGTCCAGCGCGTAGCCGACGCCTTCATCGGCCAGACCCAGAACCTTGACGCCGGTTTCCAGATCCGCGCCTGCGGTCATGGCTTCGTTCACCGCCACGTCGACGCGCTTGAGCATCGAGGTCAGCATGTTGTCCGGGTGCAGGTAGTTCTGGTTGCTGTCGACGCCGATGCCCATTTTGCCTTCGTCAGCGGCGGTTTGCAGAACGCCCAGACCGGTGCCACCCGCTGCGGCAAAGATCACGTCCGCGCCTTGGGAAATCTGCGCCTTGGCCAGTTCCGAGCCCTTCACCGGGTCGTTCCAAGCCGCCGGAGTGGTGCCGGTCATGTTGGCGATGACGGTGGTGTCGGGGTTCACGGCCTTGGCGCCCTGCGCGTAGCCGCAGGCGAACTTGCGGATCAGCGGGATGTCCATGCCGCCGACAAAGCCCACGGTGTCCGACTCAGAGGCCATCGCCGCCATCATGCCCACCAGATAGCTGCCTTCATGTTCCGAGAACAGGATCGACAGGACGTTCGGGTGCTCGCCCGGATCGACAAAGCCGTCGATGGTCACGAACTTGGTGTCGGGATAGTCCGCCGCGACGGACGCGATCGGCGAGGACATGGAAAAGCCGGTGGTCACAACCGGGTTGAAACCCGCTTCGGCAAAGCGGCGCAGAGCCTGCTCGCGCTGGGCTTCGGATTGCAGTTCGATGTCCTTGAAGGTGCCGCCGGTGGCTTCGGCCCATGCGGTCGCGCCGTTGAAGGCCGCTTCGTTAAAGGATTTGTCGAACTTGCCGCCGAGATCGTAAATCAGCGCCGGATCGGCCAGAGCCGCGCCAGCGGTCACGGCGAGAGCGGCGGCAGAGCCGAGGATCTTGGTCATGAAGGTCATGGTAAACTCCCAGTTGAAAGGCGTGTTGGATCGCCTTCTTGGTTTTGACTGTTCAATCAAAGCCGCAGGTCGGGCAAAGGGTCAACCGGTTTTTAACCACGTCGGCAAAGGGTGGCCGTAACGTCAGGGCAGGGTTTTGCTCATTAAAATGGCGTCATCGCGCCCGCCGAGGGGGCTATTGTAATAGTCTTTGCGCAGGCCCGTTTGGCGATACCCACATGCTGTATACAGCGCGCGGGCCGGGGCGTTTTGCGCCGCAACCTCTAGAAAAACCGATGCCGCGCCTCTTTTTTGGGCATCGCGTTCGAATTGCGTGAGCACCCGGCGGCCTTCGCCCCGACCTTGCGCGTCTGGATCGGTGGCAAGGGCAAGGATTTCCGCCTCGTCGACGATCACTTGTCCAAGGACAAAGGCGTGGGTAGTGGTGGTCAGCAGGGCGATGGGCCGCGCGAGGGTGTCGGCGAAATCACCGGCGCTCCACGGGTGCAGATAGACGTAGGCGCGGGCGCTGATGTCGGCCAATTGCTCAGGAGTCATCTCCGTGCACCTATGGTGTCACGTCTAGGATGACCGGGGGCGCATCGCGGCTGGGGGCTGCGTCGGCGGGCTTGATATACAGCGGGGCGGGGCGTTGGCCCGTCGCCTTTGTCGCCGCGATCTGCGCCATGGCGGTCACATGCGCGCGGGCGTCATAGTCCGTCGACAGGGCAAAGCCCGCGGCCTCGGTCATCGGCGCAAGGCGCGGGGTGCCGTCGTTCAGATAGGCTTGGTCGCGCGGGGCGGGGATGGCGGTTTTGGCACTGCCGGACAGCGCCTCTGTCGTCTCGAACAGCGACACGCCTACGGCGGGAATCCCAAGCCCCAAGGCCAGCCCGCGCGCCGCCGACACAGAAATGCGGATGCCGGTAAAGTTGCCGGGGCCGATGCCCACGGCGATGCGGGTCAGGTCGGCCCAGTCCTTGCCCGCCTCGGCCAACGTCTCGGCCAGCAACGGCATCAGGCGTTCGGCCTGGCCGCGGCCCATCTCTTCGACGCGCGTCGCCAAAACCGTATCGCCACAGACCAAAGCGGCGGCGCAATGCGCCGCCGATGTGTCAAAGGCCAGAATGGTCTGTTCAGACGGCAACGGGCCGCACCTCGGTCACCTCGGGGATGTAGTGGCGCAGCAGGTTCTCGATCCCCATCTTGAGCGTCAGCGTCGAAGAGGGGCAACCCGCGCAGGCCCCTTGCATGTGCAGGTAAACCACGCCGCGATCGAACCCGTGGAAGGTGATGTCGCCGCCGTCCTGAGCCACCGCCGGGCGCACGCGGCTGTCCAGCAGTTCCTTGATCTGGCCGACGATCTCGCTGTCTTCGCCCGCGTCGTGATCGGCGTGGCCGCCGGCCTGCGCCGCGCCATCGTTCATCACCGGCGCGCCGGACTGGAAGTGCTCCATGATCGCGCCGAGGATCGCCGGTTTGACGTGGTCCCAATCGACGGCGTCGGTTTTCGTCACGGTGACGAAGTCATTGCCAAAGAACACGCCGCAGACGCCATCGACCCCGAAAAGGCGCTGGGCGAGGGGGGAAGCGCTGGCCGCCTCGGCCGAGGGGAAATCAGCGGTGCCCATGTCCAGAACGGTCAGGCCGGGCAGGAATTTGAGCGTTGCGGGGTTCGGGGTGGATTCGGTCTGAATAAACATCTGGGTCGCACCTTTCTTGGCTTGTCCAATATATGCGCCTCGCGCCGCGCAGCGTCAAGGTTTGGAATTATTCTAAAAATGCGCTCGTGAAGGGGCGCAGCGTCGACAGGATCTCTGAGTGGATCACGCGGCGGTCGCGCAGCCCCCTGTCCGAGCAGATGTTATCGTCGCCCGCGATGCCGATCACAACCTTGCCCATCAGACTACAGGCGGGCAGGGCGCTAAAGTGCGCGGCGCCGGGGATTGCGGTGTAGCTGGCCCCCGGCAAAGCCTGCGCCAGCGTATCGGCGCGCATGGCGTCGGGGATCGCGCCCGGCACGCCAAGGTTCAACACCATGGCGGGCGTGTCAAAGGCGGCGATGCTGTCCGGCGTGGCGGCTTGGGGCAGCGCGGGGTCCAGCGCCATCACGCCGGTGATGCGCGCGTCGGAGCGGTCGGCGTCATAGCGCGCCGCGTCGATGGTGCTGAAATCGACGCCCGCATCCTGCATCCAGCCGCAGTCGACCAGCCCTCGGTTGCGGTCGCAATAGTCAATAAAGCGCGCCTTGGACACGCGCAGCCCGCCCAGGGCCAGCGCGGTGTATCCGCCCAGCGAAAAGCCCGCCGACAGCGTGGTGCCAGTGCCGCGAAACCCCTCCAGCCCGCCGTTATCGAGCCAGTCGAGCAAGGCGGTCATGTCGTCGGTGCGTTCCCACACCATGACGGTGCGGGCGGGAATGCTATCGCGGGAGGTTGTGCCGGGGTGGTTGGGCGCAACAACCACAAAGCCCGCGTTGGCGAGGTCCGCCAGCAGCCAGCCCATCTGCACCGCGTTGCCCCCCGAGCCGTGCGAGAACACAACAACCGGGGCGGTGTCGGGCAAGGGCGCATCCGGGCGCACGTGGTGGCCGTAGAACAGCGCGTTCTGGCCGATCAACTCGGGCGTTCCGGTCTCGGCAGGATACCAGACATGCACGGGCAGCGGCACATCGCGGTGCGCCACCTCTAGCGTCAGGCTGCGATAGCCCGGCACCTGCGCGGGCGGATCAAAAGGCCGCGCCGAGGCGAAAAAGACAAAGGCCAGCAAGCCCAGCCCCAACAGGCCAAGCGCGGCAAGGGCACGCAAAAACAAACGCATCGAAAACCACCTCACGTAGATTGCGCGCTTGCTATGGCATCCTTAGGTAATCGCGTCCAGACGTTCCTTGGACATATCGCCCGGCACGATGGTCATCGGCACCGGCAGGGTGCCCGCGTTCTTGGTCATCTGCGTCACCAGCGGGCCGGGGCCTTTTTTCGACACGGCAGCGCCCAGCACGAGGATGCCGATTTCCGGGTCGTCATGCACCTGGGCGAGGATTTCCGTCGCCGGGTCGCCTTCGCGGATCACCAGCTCGGGGTCGACGCCCTGCTTGTCGCGCATCCACTTGGCAAACACCTCGAAATGCGCGTGAATACGCTCGCGCGCCTCTTCGCGCATGATGTCACCGACGCCGATCCAGTGGTTGAACTCGTCGGGGGGGATCACCGACAGGATTTCCACCCCGCCCCCGGATTTCGACGCGCGCATGGCGGCAAAGCGCATGGCGTTCAGGCATTCGCGGCTGTCATCGAGGACAACAAGAAACTTGCGCATGGATCACTCCCTATCGTGGCGGATCATGGCGCGAAGGCGGGGGCTTTGGCAACTGTTACCAAAGGACCGGTCACAGCGAGGCCGCCCAATCCCAGTACATCTCGCGAATGCGCTGGGTGACGGGGCCAGAGCCATAGTTCGTGTCTTCGATCGCGGTGACGGGCGTGACCTTGTTCATATTGCCCGACAGGAACACCTCGTCCGCCGTTTTGAAATCGTCAAAGGTCAGGACGGTTTCGTGCACCGTCATGCCATTGGCGCGCATGTTGGCGATGTGCCGCGCGCGGGTGATGCCCGACAAAAAGGTGCCGTTGGCGATGGGGGTAAAGGCCTCGCCATCGCGGATCATAAACACATTGGCGGTGGCGCTTTCGGCGACGTTCCCCAGCGCATCCGCCACCAGAGCGTTGCCAAACCCGCGCGAGCGCACGTCGGTCAGCATTCGGGCGTTGTTCGGGTACAGGCAGCCTGCCTTGGCGTTGCACACGTTGTCCTCGAGGATCGGACGGTGAAAGCGGGTGTAGCCCAGCGTGGTGCTGGCATCGCTTGGGGCCATTGGAATCTCTTCGAGGCAGATGGCAAAGCCGGTTTCTTCGGGCTGCGGGACGATCCCGGTCGCATCGCCGTGGATGCCCCAATACATGGGCCGGATGTAGACCGCGGCCTCTTTGGGGTAGGCTTTCAGCCCCTCCAGCGCGATCTCCATGATCGCCGCGTCGCTTTGCGTCGGCGTCAGCCCAAGCGCGCGGGCCGAGCGGTTGATCCGCGCGCAATGCAGGTCCAGGTCCGGCGTCATCCCATCTACGAACCGCGCCCCGTCAAACACGGTCGAGCCCAGCCAAGCGCCATGATCGGCGGCGCGGATCACCGCCAGATCGCCATCGTGCCAAGTGCCGTTGAAATAGGTGCGGATATTCGTGCCGGTCGCCATCGTGACTTTCCTTTTGTGCCGTACGCGCAGGCTAGGCGTGTCATTGCGAAACGTCCAGACCGAGGGGACAGCCGCCCGATAACGTGATCATGCGTCGCGGATCGGAAACGCGGGGGCCGCAAAAACACCGCACAAGGTCGGGATTGGTCGACGCCCGTGGCGCGCTTCGTGGTTTACATGGCGCCGATACGGAGGGAACGCGCATGTCCGAAACGATCCGCTTTACGCTTGATGGTGAACAGGTCGAAGCCGAAAAGGGAATGACCATCTGGGAAGTGGCCAATGGCCGCGGCCTGAAAATCCCGCATCTGTGCCACAAGCCGCAGCCGGGTTATCGCCCCGATGGCAACTGCCGCGCCTGCATGGTGGAAATCGAAGGCGAGCGCACTTTGGCCGCCTCCTGCATCCGCGAACCGCAAGAGGGCATGGTCGTCAAATCCGCCAGCGCCCGTGCGGAAACCGCCCGCAAGATGGTGATGGAACTGCTGCTGGCCGACCAGCCCGAACGCGAGGCGGCGCACGACAAGTCCTCTCACCTGTGGGACATGGCCGAGGAAAACGGCGTGTCCGAATCGCGCTTTCCGACGGTCGAGCCTGAGCGCATCCCGCTGCTGGACGATTCGCACATCGCCATGCGCGTGAACCTTGATGCCTGCATCCAGTGCGGTCTGTGCGTGCGCGCCTGCCGCGAAGTGCAGGTCAACGACGTGATCGGCATGTCGGGCCGCGGCCATGACGCCTATCCGACGTTCGACCTTGCCGACCCTATGGGCGAAAGCTCTTGCGTGGCCTGCGGTGAATGCGTGCAGGCCTGCCCGACGGGTGCCCTGATGCCCGCCACCGTTCTGGACGACAACCAGCAAGGCGACAGCAAGGATTTCGATTCCGAACAGCAATCCGTCTGCCCGTTCTGCGGCGTTGGCTGTCAGGTCTCGGTCAAGATCAAGGACGGCAAGGTCAAGTCGGTCGAGGGCATCAACGGCCCCGCCAACGAAGGCCGCCTGTGCGTCAAGGGCCGCTTTGGCTTTGACTACATCCACCACCCGCACCGCCTGACCAAGCCGCTGATCCGCCGCGAAGACGCGCCGGAAAAGGGGCTGAACGTGGACCCGTCCAACCCCTGGACCCACTTCCGCGAAGCCACCTGGGAAGAGGCGCTGGACAAGGCGGCCCACGGTCTTCAGGATCTGCGCAGCTACTATGGCGGGCAGTCCGTGGCCGGTTTCGGCTCGGCGAAATGCACCAACGAAGAGGCGTATCTCTTCCAAAAGTTCATCCGGCAGGGCTTTGGCCATAACAACGTCGACCACTGCACCCGTCTGTGCCACGCTTCTTCTGTTTCGGCGTTGATGGAGAACGTCGGCAGCGGCGCAGTAACGGCCACCTTCAACGAGATCGAAAACGCCGATGTGGCGATCGTGATCGGCTCGAACCCGACGGAAAACCATCCCGTCGCCGCGACCTACTTCAAGCAGTTCACCAAGAGGGGCGGCGAGCTGATCATCATGGACCCGCGCGGCACCGCGATGAAGCGGCACGCCAAGCACATGCTGCAATTCCGCCCCGGCACGGACGTGTCCCTGCTGAACGCGATCATGAACGTGATCGTCGAGGAAAAGCTGTATGACCGCCAGTACATCGAAGGCTTCACCGAAGGCTTCTTTGAATTCCGCGACCATATCCGCGCCTTTACCCCCGAACGCATGTCCGAGCTGTGCGGAATCGCTCCCGAGGTGATCCGCGAGGTCGCCCGGACCTTTGCCGGGGCGCAGCGGGCGATGATTTTCTGGGGGATGGGCGTGTCGCAGCACATCCACGGCACCGACAACGCGCGCTGCCTGATCTCGCTGGCGCTGCTGTGTGGGCACGTCGGTCGCCCCGGCACTGGCCTGCACCCGCTGCGTGGTCAGAACAACGTGCAAGGCGCGTCTGACGCAGGGCTTATCCCGCAGTTCATGCCCGATTACCAAAGCGTCACTGACCCCGAGGTCCGGTCCCTGTTCCGCCACATCTGGAAAGGCACCGATCTGCTGGACCAGCCGGGCCTGACCGTGGTGGAAATCATGGACCGGGTGTATCGCGGTGAAATCAAGGGGATGTACATCCTTGGCGAAAACCCCGCCATGTCCGACCCCGACGTGGAACACGCCCGCCGCGCGCTGGCGCAGCTGGATCACCTTGTGGTGCAGGACATTTTCCTGACCGAGACGGCGAACTTTGCCGATGTGATCCTGCCCGCCTCGGCCCTGCCCGAGAAATCCGGCACGGTGACCAACACCAACCGTCAGGTGCAGGTGGCGCGCAAGGTTGTGGACGCCCCCGGCGAGGCGCGCGAAGACTGGGAAATCCTCGTGGCTCTGGCCCGCCGCATCGGTTTGGACTGGGATTACGACGACCCGCGCGAAGTCTTTGACGAGATGAAGATGTCCATGCGCAGCCTGCACCACATCACGTGGAAACGGCTGGAGCGTGACAGCGCCGTGACCTACCCGACCTTTGGCCCCGACGATCCGGGTCAGTCGGTGGTGTTTGCCGATGGCTTCCCGCGCCGTGCGGGCCGCGCCAAGTTCACGCCCGCCCGCGTCACGCCGCCCGCCGAGGTGCCGGATGAGAGCTTCCCGATGATCCTCACCACGGGTCGCCAGCTGGAACATTGGCACACCGGGTCGATGACGCGCCGCGCCACGGTTCTGGACGCGGTCGAGCCAGAGGCGAACTGCTCGCTCCACCCGTCGACCCTGCGCAAGCTGGGCGTCGAGCCGGGCGGTCTGGTGCGCCTGACCACGCGCCGTGGCGCGGTCGAGGTCATGGCCCGCGCCGACCGCGCGGTGGCCCCGGACATGGTCTTCTTGCCCTTCGCCTATGTCGAGGCGGCGGCGAACATCCTGACCAACCCGGCGCTGGACCCGTTTGGCAAAATCCCCGAGTTCAAATACTCGGCGGTGCGGGTCGAAAACCCCGAACAGGTCGCGGCAGAGTAAGTTTTGCCTCATGAAACTGAAGGCGCGCGAGGGGGGCACCCTTTGCGCGCCTTTCTCGTTTGTGATCCCTTTGCGGGCCTGCCAC
The DNA here is from genome assembly GCF_900176475.1 of Tropicibacter naphthalenivorans. Classification (GTDB taxonomy): domain Bacteria; phylum Pseudomonadota; class Alphaproteobacteria; order Rhodobacterales; family Rhodobacteraceae; genus Tropicibacter; species Tropicibacter naphthalenivorans. The sequence continues at coordinate 453,705 of NZ_FWXX01000001.1, read as the reverse complement.
AGTGCCTCGCAAAAGGAGCCGCCCGATGATCCCCGTCAATCCCGACCGTTTCCGGTCTGACCTGCACGCCCTGCGCCAGATCGGCGCGGCGGGGCAGGGCAAAGGGGTGATCCGCCCCGCCTACACTCCCGATGACATCGCCGCCCGCGACTGGCTGGCGGGGCGCTTTGCCGAGGCCGGGCTAGAGGTGGCGTGGGATCCGATGGGGTCTTTGTTCGGCCTTGCGCCGGGGCGCTCGCTGTTGATGGGATCGCACAGCGACACGCAGCCCGAGGGCGGCTGGCTCGACGGGGCGTTGGGCGTGATCGCAGCGCTGGAAATCGCGCGCGCGGCGCAAGAGGCGGGCGGGCCAGCGGTGTCGGTGGTGTCCTTTCAGGACGAAGAGGGGCGCTTTGGCGTGACCACCGGCTCGGCGGCGTGGTCGGGTGCGCTGGACCGTACGGCGGTGGACGGGCTGACCGACCGCGACGGCGTGACGCTGGCGCAGGCGCGCAGCGCCATGGGGCACCGCTTGGGCGATTGGATCGACCCCGCGCGCTTTACCGGCTTTGTCGAGATGCACATCGAACAAGGCCCGCTGCTGGACCAGACCGGCGGCAAGATCGGCGTGGTCGAGGCCATCGTCGGCATCCGCGATATGGTCATCCGCTTTGAGGGTCAGCAGAACCACGCGGGCACCACGCCCATGGCGCTGCGGCGCGACGCCTTTCAGGCGCTGTCGGCCTTTAACACGAAGGTAAATGACCGCTTTGCCAATGTGGTCACCCCGGCGACGGTCTGGACCATTGGCCACGTCGCCTTGCACCCCAATGCGCATTCGGTGGTGCCGGGTCGCGCCAGTTTTTCCATGCAGTGGCGCGACATCGACCCCGACCGCCTGACCCGGATGGAAGTCATTATCCGCGACACCGCCGCCGAGGTGGCGGATGATATGGGCATGGCCGCGGAGTTTGGCTCAATGCTGGGCGTGGCCCCGGTGGCGATGGACGCCGGCTTGCGCGGGCGGCTGTGCGTGGCGGCAGAGGCAGAGACCCCCGGCGCGTGGCGCGAGATGCCCTCGGGCGCGCTGCATGATGCGTCCAACATGGCCCGCCTGATGCCCAGCGCCATGCTGTTCGTGCCCTCCATCGGTGGGATCAGCCACGATTTCGCCGAGGACACCGCCGAGGCGGACCTTGTCACTGGCCTAAAGGTGCTGGCGCGCGCGCTGGGCTAAGCCCTTCGGTCAGCAAAATGCTGCTATGCAGAAAAGCCGCGACGTAAAACCCGCGCCGCCTCGTTAGACCCCTAGAGTGACCAATGAACGGACCTAGGGACATGTTGAGAAAAACGGTATTTTGGGCACATCTGGTGGCGGGGTTTGTCGCGGGTGTGTTCGTGTTGATCATGGCGGTGACGGGCGCTTTGCTGACCTTTGAGGCGCAGATCGAGGATATGGCCATCGCCCAGACGGTGATGGTGCCCGAGGGGGCCGCGCCCCTGACGGCGGACGACATCCTGACCGCCGCAAACGCCAGCGCGGGCCAGACGCTGGTGATCCCGCGCGAAGCCGGGGACGTGGTGAAACTGCAAGCGGGCCGCCAAGCCACGTCCTTGAACCCCTACACGGGCGAGGCCTTGGCGGGCGCACCGGGGGTGGCCAGCTTTTTCGGCGCGGTCGAAGGGCTGCACCGCTGGCTGTCGGCCTCTGGCCGGTCGGACACGGGCAGCTTTCTGGTGGACACCTCGAACCTGATCTTTTTGTTCCTCGTGGCCTCGGGCTTGTACCTGTGGCTGCCGAAAACGTGGCGCTGGGCCAAGGTCAAGCTGAACCTGCTGTTCCGCCGCAACCTGCCGAACGCGCAGGCGCGCGATTATAACTGGCACCATGTGTTCGGCATCTGGGCGCTGGTGCCGCTGTTCGTGATCGTGCTCACCGGGGTCATTATGTCCTACAGCTGGGCCAACGCGCTGCTCTATGCCGCCGCTGGCGAAGAGCCGCCCCAGGGCCGCCCCCGCGCGCCCAGCGTCATGACCGCTGACATGCAGGCGACCTTCATCGAAGGGCAGCCCATGTCCTACGCCGCGCTGGTCGCCGTGGCCACCGAGCAGCGCCCGGACTGGCGGCGTGCGGCAATTGCCTTGCCTTCGGAAGAGGCGGCCTATGTCCAAGTCACCATGGACGCGGGCAACGGCGTGCAAAGCGCCTACCAGACGCAACTGGTCATGGACCGGGTGACGGGTGACGTGGTGGCCGCGCGGACCGGATCGGCCGCAAGCCTTGGGGCGCGGCTGCGCATGTGGGCGCGCTTTGCCCATACGGGGCAGTACTACGGCATCATCGGCCAGACGATTGCTGGCCTGGCGTCCCTGGCTGCGGCGATCCTTGTCTACACCGGGCTGGCCCTGGGCGTGCGGCGGCTGTCGCGGATGTGGCGGCGGCGGCAGTCGCAGATGGCTTGACCGTCAGACCCACTCCACATCGCTGACAAAGATGTAGCCCGCGCCGTAGATCGTCTTGATCAGGCGCGGGTTTTTCGGGTCTTCGTTCAACTTGGTGCGCAGGCGCGAGATGCGCACATCCATGGCGCGGTCAAAGCTTTCGCCCGCGTTGCCGCCAAGGCTCTCTTGCATTTGCGCGCGCGAGATCAGCCGCTTGGGGGCATCAAGGAAGAGGCGCAGGACTTCGCCCTCGGCTTGGGAAAAGGCGGTTTCGATGCCGTCTGGGGCCTCAAGCGCGAACCGGTCGAAATGCGCCGTCCAACCGGCAAAGCGCGCGGTGTTCGAGCTGGCGGCGCGTTTGGGCGTGCGCAGGCGGGCGCGGATGCGGGCGACCACTTCGGCGGGATCGAAAGGCTTGATGATGTAATCGTCTGCGCCAAGTTCCAGCCCCGTTATCTTGTCCTGCGTTTGCGCGCGGGCGGAAATGATGATGACAATCGCCCCCTGTTCCAGCGCCAGACGGTGCACCAGCGACAGCCCGTCTCGGTCGGGCAGGCCGAGGTCCACGAGGCAGACATCGGGGGTGGTGCGGCGCAGGGCGGCTTCGAATTCGGTGGCGCGAGAGAATGTCATGGTCTGGAAACCGGCATCCTGCAACGCGTCCGACAGCATCTCTCGGATGGCCGGTTCGTCGTCGAGGATGGTGACCAAAGCGCTCATGCTCTTGGTGTACCGTGGCCTAGGAATTGTGCAAGGCTGCTTGCGCTAAAGGGCTTGGGTATCAGGCGGCTACGTTGCGTCGCTTGGATGCGGCGGGGGTCATCGGCGGGCAGGGATGTCATCAGGCAGACCGGCAGATTGGGCAGGTGATCGAGCAGCGCAAGGCCGGTCTCGTCGCCCTCGAGAGAGATATCCGAGAGGACCAGAGCGATGTCGAGGCCTTCTGCCAGCGATCGGGCTTCGGGGACCGAGGCCGCCTCGACCACCGTATACCCCAGCGTGGTCAGCATCTCGCGGATGCTGCTGCGCAGGTCGGGGTTGTCCTCGACCAGCAAGACAAGGCCGTCCAGAGGCAGCGGATTGGCGCGGCGCAGGGGGATGCGCAACGTCACCTGCCCGCCGAATTCGGTGTTCGACAGGCGCACCGCGCCGCCCGCCAGTTTTGTCATGTCGTAGACCATGGACAGGCCGAGGCCAGAGCCCTTGGCCCCCTTGGTGGTGTAGAACGGGTCCAGCGCGCGGGTCAGCGATTGCTCGGAAAAGCCGGGGCCGGTGTCCGAGACGGTCAGTTGCAGCCATGTCTTTTGCACCTCGTGGGCGGCGACCTGGATTTCATGGGCGCCCTTGGCCTCGGCGCAGGCGTCGCGGGCGTTGAGGATCAGGTTGAGCAGCGCGTCTTGCAGCATTCCGGGGTCCGCCAGCACCGGGCCGTTGGTCAGATCGTCGGTGCGCAGGGTGATGCGGGCGGGCAGGCTGGGGGTCGCCAGCGTTTCGAGGTCGTGCAGGAAAGGGCCAAGCCGCAGCGCCTTGGGCTGCCACGCGCGCTGGCTGGTGATGTCGGCGATGCGGTGCAGAAGCGTGCCGCCACGCCGCGCCGCGTGCAGGGTGGCCGAGATCAGCGGTTCGGCCTCGGGGGGCAGGTCCATGCGCGCGAGTTTCGATTGCATCCCGAGGATGATGGTCAGGAGGTTGCCGAAATCATGCGCCATGCCAGAGGTCAGCTGGGCGGCGATCTCGCGGCGGCGGGTCTGTTGCAGGGCGGCGCGGATCTGGGTTTCTTCGGTCACATCCTGAGACAGGATATAGACGCCACGTTCCACTGGATCGGGGGTAAAGGCGGCGCGGATGCGGCGCGAAGAGGCCTCGTCGGTGAACTCAAAGGTCGAGGGGCGGCCCTGAAAGGCAGCGTCAAGGTGGGGTTGGACACGCGTGTAGGCGGCCTCCCCAAGTGCGTCCGAGATATGCAGGCCGAGGATCTGCGCGGGCCGTCCGGGCATCACGTCGGCGAGGCGTTTGTTGGAAAAGGTGTAATGCCCGGCGGCGTCGACGCGGGCGATATGGGCGGGCATCATCTGGGCGGTGGTGCGGGTGCGGGCTTCGGTTTCGGCAAGTTCGCGGCGGGCCTGTTCCAGCGCGGCGTTGGCGGCGGCGAGTTGGCGGTTGGTGGCGCTGAGCTCTTCGGAGCGGGTGAGGATTTCTTCGGACAGTAGCTCCGAGCGGGTGCGCAGCAGTTGTTCTTGCGTCTTGGTCTGCGTGATGTCGGTGTAGACGGTGATCCAGCCGCCCTGCGGCAGGGGCGCGCCCTGGACGCTGATCGTCTGGCCGCTTGCGCGGGTGCGTTCCATGTAGTGGGGCTGAAAGGCGCGGGCGGTTTCCTCGCGGTCTTTGACAAAGGCGTCGGGGTCGGGGACGGGGCCGTATTCGCCGCTGGCGACCAGATGGCGGAGCGTATCGGTAAAGCTTGCGCCGGGCCGGGTGAGATGCGCGGGCAGGTCGAACATCTCGCCAAAGCGGGTGTTGCAGACCGCGAGGCGCAGCTGGTCATCGTAGATGGTGATGGCCTGCGGGATGAGGTTTAGGCCTGCTTGGGTCAGCGCGTCGGTCATTGGTTTTTGGTATACTGTCCGGTGTGTGGGCCGTCCTGACGGACGGACGCTCGTCCTGCGGACCACGCCCCACCCACCGTCCCTTGGGCGCTGCGCATCCATGGGCAGGGTAGACCGCGGATTGGGGGAGGTCCAGTTCGGGCTTGACCGAAGGCGTGACCAAGGCTCACCCTGAACACGTTTTACGGGAGTTCTTTCATGACCAAGCAATATCCATTCATCGACATGCACGCGCATTTCTTTAACGGGGCGTATCTACCGCTGCATGGCATCTTGCTGAGTTGGGACGTCAAAGCGTTGTTGGCCAAGCCCGCAGCCCGCCTTTTGCAATCGCTTGTATTCCTGAGCCGTTTTCGCGAGGCGTCTTTGGTGGGCGACCTGCGCCCCGACGAGCAGGAGCTGGTCGACGCCATCCAGAGCGGCGATCCCGACCTGTTGATGAACAGCGCCGTGCGGCGCGCGTTGAAGGTGATCGAGGATCTCAGCGAAGGCAGCTTGGACGATCCCAGCGTGTTCGACCATTTGCGGCAGATCAGCGACGCGATCCGCGATATGTCGCGCTACTTCGAGCTGGATCGTCATGGTGTCGTGCCGGGGACGACCATTCGGAAATCCTTGCACGGCGCCCAGATGGACCGGGACCAACTGGCGCAGGATTTGGCCGAGGTCTTGTTCCACGCCTTGCCAGAGATCGCCGAGGCCGCAGAGCATAGCAGCCTCATGGACCACCACGCCAGTCACGCCGCCAGATCCCCCCACGACGACTACCCGCCATCGCCCGAAGGCTCTGCCCTGATCCAAAAGGGACTGCCGGTGGGGCAGTTGGGCAGCACCAAGCAGCTGTTGTTGTTCGTCATTTCCATGCTGTGTTCCGAACGCACGCGGCTGCGCCTGATCCGGTCGGACTATGCCAAGGGCAAGCCCGCGGACGGTTACGACCCCGAGCATCTGATCAGCCTGCTGCCCGATCTTGGCTCTGCCTACGAAGAGCAACACGGCAAGCTGTTGCCGCCGCGCGTCGATGCCATCCAGCAGATGCGCCGCACGGTGGCGCTGGCGGGGGAAAGCGGCGGGCAGATCGTGCCTTTTGGGTCGGTCGAGCCGTTCTCGCGCGATGCGCATCGGTCGTACTGGCGCGAAAAGGTGGAATTCGGGCGCGAGATGGGGATCACGGGCTTTAAGATCTATCCGCCCAGTGGCTTTCGCGCCATCGACCCCGCCCTGCTGCCCGCGGGGGGGCGCTATGGCCCCGATTACATCACGCCGATCGACCCGCAGCACAGCGACTATTACCAAACCGCGCAGACCTTTCAGAACTTCAGCCGCATCAACGAGGTGATGGAAGAGATCCTGCGCTATTTCTCGGACAACCAGTTGCGGCTGTTCACGCATTGCACGCCCGAAGGCTTTGAGGCGAGGACTGGTCTTGGCGTCAACGCCGACCCGGCCTTTTGGGACATGGCGATGATCCAGTACGAGGCGACGGACCTGTGGTTGTGCCTTGGCCATGGCGGCGGGCACACGCGGTGGGATTGGGGCGGCTGGACCGCGCAAGAGGCGGATTGGCCCAATACCTTTGCCTATAAGGTCGTGGATATGTGCCGCCGCTATCCCAACGTGTACTGCGATTTTGGCTATCTGACCGATATTCTGGGCAAGTCAGAGGCGGCGCAAATCCGGCGGGACCGGATGTTGGAGCGGCTCGAGGCGCTGCTTCTGGATACCGAGACAACGGCGGAGCACCCGTATAAATTCAGCGACAAGGTGGTGTTTGGCACCGATTGGTCCATGCCGCACATGATCGGCGAGACGCGCGCCTATCTGGATGCTTTCCTTGCTTTTTTTGACCGCTCGCCCGCTTTGGCGGCGCGCGCTCCGGCGTTTTTTCACGGCAATGCGCGGCGCTATCTGGGGATGCCAGCGGTGGGCTAGGGCACGCGTTTCGGCGCTTTGTTACAATTCGTTAGATTTGGGAAATCATCCGGAAAAAGTTGACCGTAACGCTGGGTCTCAACCTTGGTGGGCAACAGAATCGCAAAAGCGGTCGGGCCCCCTGAGGCCCAAAGGAGAGTGCCGGCCCGTCTGGCATTGGGAGGAAGAATTTTGGCATATTTGGCTGAGGGCGTGGCTGGGCTGCGCTCTGTCCCTGCGCTATTGGATCGCAACGCGAAAGAGTTTGGCGACGCGCCGGCCTATCGCGAAAAGGAATTCGGCATTTGGCAAAGCTGGACCTGGGCCGAGGCGAAGGATGAGATCGAGGCGCTGGCCTTGGGCTTGCTCAACCTTGGTGTGAACCCCGGCGATCACGTGGCGATCATTGGCCGTAATCGTCCGACGCTGTACTGGTCGATGGTGGCGGCGCAGATGTGCGGGGCGGTGCCGGTGCCCTTGTACCAGGACGCCGTGGCCGAAGAGATGGAGTACGTACTGGGCCACTGCGGCGCGCGCTTTGTCATCGCGGCGGATCAGGAACAGGTCGACAAGGTGATCGAGATCCAAGAGGATCTGCACCAGTTCGAGCATATGATCTATGTCGACCCGCGCGGGATGCGCAAATACGACCACACGCGCTTGCACGAATACAGCCATGTGCAGGCGCAGGGGCGCGCCGCCTATGACGAGTTCATCAAGGAGCTGGAGCGGCGCAAGGCGGCGCTTGATTACGACAGCACTTGCGTGATGCTGTACACCTCGGGGACGACGGGCAAGCCCAAGGGCGTGGTCTTGTCCAACCGCAATATCATCGAGAGCGGCAAGGCTTCGGCGGAGTTCGATAACCTGAAACGCGGGGATGAGGTCTTGGCCTATCTGCCGATGGCTTGGGTCGGGGATTTCATCTTTTCCATCGGGCAGGCGTATTGGACGGGGTTCTGCGTGAACTGCCCCGAAAGCGCCGAGACCCTGCTGACCGACCTGCGCGAGATCGCGCCGAGCTATTACTTTGCGCCGCCGCGGATTTTCGAGACACAGCTGACGCAGATCATGATCCGCATGGAGGACGCCAGCCCCACCAAGCAGCGCATGTTCAAATATTTCATGGACCACGCGCGCAAAGTTGGCCCGGCGATCTTGGACGGCAAAGAGGTCAGCTTTGGCGACCGGATGAAATACGCGTTGGGCGAGTTCCTTGTCTATGGGCCGCTGAAGAACGCCATGGGGTTCAGCAAGGTGCGCGTCGGTTACACGGCCGGTGAGGCGATTGGCCCGGAGATTTTCGACTTTTACCGCTCGCTGGGGATCAACCTGAAACAGCTGTACGGCCAGACCGAGGCGTCGGTGTTCATCACTGTTCAGCCCGATGGCGAAGTCCGCAGCGACACGGTGGGCGTGCCCGCGCCGGGGGTCGAGCTGCGCATCGCCGAGAATGGCGAGGTGTTCTATCGCTCGCCCGGTGTTTTTGTCGAGTATTACAATAACCCCGAGAGCACGGCGGGCACCAAGGATGCCGAGGGCTGGGTGGCGACTGGGGATGCGGGCTTTATCGAGGAGAGCAGCGGGCATCTGCGGATCATCGACCGCGCCAAGGATGTGGGCCAGATGGCGGACGGATCGCTGTTTGCGCCGAAATACGTCGAGAACAAGCTGAAGTTTTTCCCCAACATCCTCGAGGCCGTGGTCTTTGGGAATGGCAAGGATCGCTGCACGGCGTTTATCAATATCGACCTGACGGCGGTGGGCAACTGGGCCGAGCGCAACAACATCGCCTATGCGTCCTATCAGGAACTGGCGCAGCACCCGCAGGTGATCGAGACCGTGCGCGCCCACGTCGAAGAGGTGAACGCCTCGGTGGCCGAGGACGAGATGCTGTCCGGTTGTCAGGTCCACAGGTTCTTGATCTTGCACAAGGAACTGGACGCTGACGATGGCGAGATGACCCGCACCCGTAAGGTCAAGCGCAAGGTGATTGCCGAGAAATACGCCGATCTTTTGACGGCGCTCTATGACGGGTCGGACACGGTCTACACCGAGACGGAGGTCACCTACGAGGATGGCCGCAAGGGCAAGATCAAGGCGACCTTGACGCTGTGTGACGCGAAGGTGGCGCCTGTGTCCCCGCGTGCGGTGGCGGCGGAATGACGGCCCGGAGGCGCGGCGCGCGGCGAGAGCGGGCAATGGATATTTGTAAAGAGAAGAAGCAGGGGGCGTGATGCTGGATCAGAGCGAAGGATACGTCACCGCCGACGGGCGCCAGATTGGCGGCGTGCTGATGGAGATGAAGAACATCACCCTCAAGTTCGGTGGGGTGACGGCGATTTCGGATATCTCGTTTGATATTCACGAGGGGGAAATCCGGGCCATCATTGGTCCGAACGGCGCGGGCAAGTCATCGATGCTGAACGTGATATCGGGGTTTTATACGCCGACGATTGGCGAGGTTTGGTACAAGGGGGCGCAGCGGCCTGCGATGAAGCCCTATGAGGTGGCGCGGATGGGGGTCGCCCGGACGTTCCAGAACATTGCCTTGTTCGAGGGGATGACCGTGTTGGACAACGTGATGACGGGACGCTTGACCCATATGAAGGCGGGGATCGGCGCGCAGGCCCTGTGGTGGGGCAAGGCGCAGCGCGAAGAGATCGAAAACCGCGAGATCGTCGAGAAGGTCATTGATTTCCTTGAGATTCAGAACATCCGCAAAACGCCGGTTGGGCGCTTGCCCTATGGTTTGAAAAAGCGGGTCGAGCTGGCACGGGCGTTGGCCGCAGAGCCGTCGCTGCTGCTGCTGGATGAGCCGATGGCGGGGATGAACGTTGAGGAAAAAGAGGACATGAGCCGCTTTATCCTGGATGTGAACGATGAATTCGGGACGACCATTGCCTTGATCGAACATGACATGGGGGTGGTCATGGACCTGTCCGACCGCGTGGTCGTGATGGATTACGGGCGCAAGATCGGCGACGGCACCCCCGACGAGGTGCGCAACAACCAAGACGTCATCGACGCCTATCTGGGGGTGGCACATTGACCGGGCAAAGGGCTTTTGAGGAGGAGCAGGGATGCTGAAGGATATTTTCGTAACGCCCTTCGCGGACATGTTTTCTGCGCCGGACTTTTTGTTGCAGGTGCTGTGGGAAGGGCTCGTATCGGGGGTGCTTTATGCGCTGATCGCGCTGGGGTTCGTGTTGATTTTCCGCTCAAGCCGGATTTTCAACTTTGCCCAAGGGATTATGGTGGTGTTCGCGGCGCTGACGCTCGTGGGTTTGCACTCGTTCGGCATCCCGGCGTGGATCAGCGTGGTCTTGACGCTGGGGGTGATGTTCGTCTTGGCGGTCAGCATTGAACGGGTGGTTTTGCGCCCCCTGGTGGGGCAGCCGGACATTATCCTGTTCATGGCGACCATCGGCATCACGCTGTTCCTGATCGGCTTTGGCGAGATCATTTTCGGCGGTGAAAACAAGGTGATGATCAGCGAAGAGCTGGGCATTCCCACCGGCGACACGGTGCTGGAGCCGTGGGGCGGGCTGCTGATCTTGCAGCATCTCGACATGACGGTGGTTGTGGTGGCGGTGGCGCTGGTGGGCGGATTGCTGGCCTTCCTGAACTACACCCAGATGGGGCGGGCGATCCGCGCCTTGGGCGATGACCATCAGGCGGCCTTGTCCGTGGGGATTTCGCTGCAAACCGTCTGGGTTCTGGTGTGGTTCATTGCCGGGATCATCGCCTTGGTGACCGGGATCGCATGGGGCGCGCGGGCGGGCGTCAGCTTTGCCCTGGAGGTGATCGCCTACAAGGCGCTGCCGGTGCTGATGCTGGGGGGGCTTGAGTCCATCACCGGCGCGATCATTGGCGGGCTGCTGATCGGCATCCTTGAAAAGCTGTTCGAGATTTACTGGGGCCAGCCCTTGCTGGGGGGCAACACCGAGACGTGGTTTGCCTTTGTGCTGGCGCTGATCGTGCTGCTGTTCCGGCCCCAGGGGCTGTTCGGGGAACGCATTATCGAACGGGTCTAGACTCTCGCCCGGTCTGTCAAAGGACGAGGCCGGGCGAGAGGTTTCAAGGAACGAGGAAAGCCAGAGGTTGGGTAGATGGCAAAGATTATCGCAGTTTTGAACGTTGTGGCGTGGGCCGGCTTTTGGGCCTTTGGCTATCTGGCGCTGACCACCCCGCCCGAGGAGGGCAGCCGCATGACGGTGGCCTTGCTGCTGGCGGCAGGGGGCGCGGCGGTGGGCATCTGGGCTTACCTCTGGGTGGTCCGGCACAGCGAGCAGACCGGCTATGCCAAACCCAGCGCCAGCCGCGCGCGCTATGAAGACGACGATGGGCTGACCGGCTGAACCCAGCCAGTCAGGGGAGGAGAGCGGGCCACACGCCTGCCAAAAGGAAGAATGACGGATGCTGTATAGAACCGCCGGACAATTCAAGACGAGCTACGCCAAGGATCAGGCCCTGTTCCCGATCAAGCAGGATGCGTTCCTGCTGGGGGTGATCTTGGTCTTTGCTTGGGTGATCTTTCCGCTGACCGCGAGCGAGTTCACCTTTCAGACGCTGCTGATCCCGATCTTGATCTATTCGCTGACGGCGATGGGGCTGAACATCCTGACGGGCTATGCCGGGCAGCTGTCGCTGGGGACGGCGGCGTTCATGGGCGTCGGCGCCTATGCCTGCTACAAGATGATCACCATCATGCCGTGGATGAACCCCATCGTGGCGATCCTGCTGTCGGGGGTGTTCAGCGCCGGGGTGGGCGTGGCCTTTGGCATCCCGAGCTTGCGGATCAAGGGGTTTTACCTGGCGATTGCGACACTGGCGGCGCAGTTCTTCCTCGTGTGGCTGTTCGAGAAATGGGCGTGGCTGTACAACTACAACGCCTCTGGTGCGATCCAGGTGCCGAACCTCGAGATGTTTGGGGTTTACGTGGCGGGGCCGCAGGCGTCTTCGGTGGTGCAATACTACGTGGTGTTGTTCATCGTCTGCCTGTTGACCATGGTCTGCATCAACCTGACGCGCGGCACGCTGGGCCGGACGTGGAAGGCGACGCGTGACATGGACATCGCCGCAGAGCTGATCGGCATCAACCTGATGAAATCCAAGCTGACCGCCTTTGCCGTGTCGTCCTATATCGTCGGCGTGTCGGGCGCGCTGTTCGTGTTCATGTGGCGCGGGGCGGCAGAGCCGAACCTCTTCGACATTCCGCTGAGCTTTCGCATCCTGTTCATCGCGATCATCGGCGGGCTCGGCTCGATCATGGGCAACTACCTGGGCGCGATCCTGATCGTCGGTCTGCCGGTGGTGCTGAACCTCTTGCCGAACGCGCTTGGCATTCCGATTGACAGCGCCACGGTCGAGCATCTGAACATCATGATCGTCGGCAGCCTGATCGTGTTTTTCCTGATCGTCGAGCCGCACGGGCTGGCGCAGCTTTGGCGGCTGATCCGCGAAAAGCTGATCATCTGGCCGTTCCCGCATTGATTTACCAGAGGTGGGGTCAAACCCACCCGACCGCCGGGGCGCACGCGCCCTTGCTCAACAGAAGTGACACTTATTCTCAGGGAGGAGATACCATGAAACACTTCACCAAGCTGGCCATTGCGGCGGTTGTCGCGGGCATCACCGCGGGCAGCGCCATCGCGCAAGAGCTGTACGCGCCGAACCTTGCGTATCGCACCGGGCCGTTTGCGGCGACGGGCATTCCGCTGATGAACGGTCAGGCCGACTACCTCGCGATGCTGAACGCGCGCGATGGCGGTGTGGGCGGCGTGCCGGTCAACGCCGAGGAATGCGAGACCGGCTATTCCACCGAAAAAGGCGTGGAGTGCTATGAAAAGACCAAGGACCGGTCCATCGTGACCCAGCCGTGGTCCACCGGCATCACGCTGCAGGTGCTGCCCAAGACCAACATCGACATGATCCCTATCCTTGCGCCGGGCTATGGCTTTAGCCCGATGATGGACGGCAAGACGTTCCAGTGGGCCTTCAACGCGCCTGCGGGCTATTGGGACGCCGCCGACATGATCATCCAGTTCATCGAAGGGCAGGGCGATCTGAACGGCAAGAAGGTGGCGTTCTTGCACCTTGACCACCCGTTCGGCAAAGAGCCTCTGCCGGTGCTGGAAGCCGCCGCCGAGGCCAAGGGCTTTGAGCTGGTGCCGATCCCGGTCGGTCTGAAAGAGATGCAGAACCAGTCGGCGCAGTGGTTGCAAATCCGCCGCGAGCGTCCTGATTACGTGGTCATGTGGGGCTGGGGCGCGATGAACGCCGGTGCGATCACCGAAGCGGTCAAGACCAAGTTCCCGATGGAGAACATGATCGGCGTGTGGTGGTCCGGCCACGATGCGGACCTTGCGATCGTGGGTGACAAGGGCAAGGGCTACAAGTCCATCTCTTGGTCCTTCCCGAATGCTGATGCGCCGGTCATGGCGGACATCCAAAAGCACGTGATCGACGCGGGCAAGTCGCAGACCAATGACGCCGAGATGTCGGGCGTGTTCTATGGCCGCGGGATCATCATCTCGGCGATCTTGGCCGAAGGCATCGCTTCGGCGCAGGCGCATTTCGGCACCGGCGAGATCAACGCAGAGCAGCTGCGCTGGGGGCTGGAGAACATCAACATGACCGAAGAGCGGATCAACGAGCTGGGCCTGAATGGCATGGTCGCGCCGTTCTCGACCTCTTGTGGCAACCACACCGGGCACTCGGGCGGCTGGATGCTGGAGTGGGATGGCGCCAAGTTCGTCAAGGTCTCTGACCACCTGATGCCGAACGTCGACAGCTATGCCGAACTGGCCAATGCCAAGGCGGCGGAATACGCCGAGGCCAACGCGCCGTGGCCGGTCAATGAGGACTGCGGCGGCTAAGGGCTGACCTGTCCGGCGGCGGCGCGCGGGTCGCCGTCGGAATTTTGGATATTTTTAAAGAGAAGAAGCAGGGGGCGGTGCCCTTTGACCGATGGGAGCGCGAGATGCTGGATGGCGTGAAGAGCGATGAGACCTTGCTGGAGGTCAACAATATCGAGGTGATCTATAATCACGTGATCCTTGTGCTCAAGGGGGTGAGCCTGACCGTGCGGCAGGGGGGGATTACGGCGCTGCTCGGCGGCAATGGCGCGGGCAAGACCACCACGCTCAAGGCGATTTCGAACCTGTTGCATTCCGAGCGCGGCGAGGTGACCAAGGGGTCGATCGTCTACAAGGGCGAGCGGGTGCAGGATCTGGACCCGGCGGCCTTGGTCAAGAAAGGCGTCATCCAGGTGATGGAGGGGCGGCATTGCTTTGAGCATTTGACCGTCGAGGAGAACCTCTTGACCGGGGCCTATACGCGGCGCGATGGCAAGGCGGCGGTCGCGGCGGATCTGGAGATGGTTTATGACTATTTCCCGCGTTTGAAGGAGCGGCGGAAGTCGCAGGCCGGGTATACCTCTGGCGGCGAGCAGCAGATGGTTGCCATTGGACGGGCGCTGATGTCCCGCCCCGAGACGATTTTGCTGGACGAGCCGAGCATGGGCTTGGCCCCGCAGCTGGTGGAGCAGATTTTCGAGATCGTGAAGGCGGTGAACGAGGGCGAGGGGGTGTCTTTCCTTTTGGCCGAGCAGAACACCAACGTGGCGCTGCGGTATGCGCATCAGGGCTATATCCTTGAGAACGGGCGCGTGGTGATGGAAGGCACGGCGCAAGAGCTGCGCGAGAACCCGGACGTCAAGGAATTCTACCTCGGGGTGTCGGACGAGGGGCGCAAGTCGTTCCGCGACGTGCGGTCTTATCGGCGCCGCAAGCGGTGGCTCGCGTAAGATGCTGTGCAACATCATCGACCACCGCAAGCGCCGCCACCGTTGGCGCAACGTCGTCGGCCTTGTGGAGGCGACCTATCAGGACAATGGCGCGGCGGATGCCGATCAGGCCGAAGGGCATCCGGGCCTCGTGCTGTGCGAAGAGCGCAAAGGCCTGACCTTGGCCGAGGCCGTGGCCTGGGCGCAGGGGTTCGACGTGGATGTGACCTTGTTTATTTACGATGGAGAAGAGTGACCATGAAAGCCGTTTTGACCGCCGCCGTGATGGCCTGTCTGGCCGCGCCCCTGTGGGCCGAAGACCTGTTCGTGCGCGAGCAACTCAGCGCCCAGCCGCTGAGCGATGCGCAGGACATGGTGGTGATCGTGTCCAAACTGACGCTGAAGCCCGGCGGGCGCATCCCGTTGCACACCCATCCGGGTGATGAACACGCGGTGGTGGTGCAGGGCGGAACGGCCTTGATGCCCAACGGAAAAGAGGTAGAGTTCTCGTCTGACATGGCGCTGTTCTTTTCGGCGGGCGATGTGCATGGCGGCGTCACCAACCACGGCGACGCGGATATGGTGATTTTGACGACCCATGTCGTGAATGCGCTAGAACCGTTCGAGACATTGGCTGAATAAGTCGATGGGCGTCGCAGGGACATATCGCGCAAGGGCGGTCCGGCAGAGGGCCGCGCGCGCAACGAACGCCCCAAGGGGCAAGACGGCGCAGGCCGTCCGTGGGCGGTCCCTGAGGGAGGACGGGGGCCGCCCATGATGACCGCACAGCCCCTGACCTTAGCTTGTGGTTTCCCGGCGCATCTCTTCGATGCGGGCCAGCGCTTCGGCGCGGGTGTTGCGGATGTTGGGGCTAAAGTCCTGACTCTCGGACCGTCTGCGGATTTCGGCGGCGGTTTCGGACCCCGGCGCGTAGCGCACCGACCCAAGGCTGTAACGCAGGTTCAACCGCTTGCCGCGAAAGGCGTACTGCACCCACGCGCCGGGCATGATCTGGCAGTCGGTGTTGTCGATCAAAAAGAACCACTTGTCCTGTCCGCTGGCTTTGATGCGCTCTTCGATGTGGTCGTAAAAGTCGTTCACATCGCGCGAGTGGTGAAAGATGAAGCCCGAGAAATCAAAGTTCAGCACCTGCGCGTCGGGGTCAAAGCGCAGGCGGCGGGTGAATTCGGCGGTGGTGTAATTGGGCGCGTGCAGCACCTTTTGGGTACGCTTTGTCGGCATCCGGTCCAGCCGCGCCACCGCGTCGTCGCGGTTGGTGAAGAGGTTCGGGTCAAAGGCGTCGGTGCGGGCCGCGCGTTCAATCTGGGCCGCCGTCTCGGGCGAGGCGTCAAAGCGCACCGAGCCCATGGAATGCGCCTTGTTCAGGGCGCGCCCCCGGATCGAATAGGTCACCTAGGCGGGCGGGTCGATGCGCGTGCCGTTCAGGTTGACCAGAAAGAACCACAGGTCTTCGCCGCTGCCACGGATGCGGTCTTCGATCCGGTCGTAAAAGCGGTTCACCGTGGCGGAGCTGTCGAAATGAAAGTCGGAAAAGTCCGCCTCCATGATTTGCCTGTCCGGGTCGAACCGAATGCGGGGGTCGAATTCATGGGGCATGTGGTGGGCTCCTCCTTCCCTGTGGTGCGACAACCTAAAGGGGTATCTCGCGTCGTGCCTTGCTCCAGATCAACGCGCGTTGCGCCGCGTGCCGGGGGCCGGGCGGCGCACAACGGACTTCACAAACGGAGGGTGGCATGAGCACCTATTTCGATTCGCTTGAAACGCGTTCGCGCGACGAACGCGAGGCCGCCCAGCTACAGGCGCTGAACGCGCAACTGGCCAAGAACGGCATGGACGCGGCGGACAGTCTGGCGGCGCTGGCGGGGCTGCCGGTGCTGCGCAAGGCCGAGCTGTCGGCGCGGCAGGCGGAAAACCCGCCCTTTGGGGGCTTGCCCGTGTCGAACCTGGCGCATGTGTTCCAGTCGCCGGGGCCGATCTATGAGCCGGGCGGGGTCAGCCACGACTGGTGGCGCATGGGGCGCTTTTTGCACGCTTGCGGCATTGGGCAGGGCGATATTGTGCAGAACTGCTTTGGCTATCACCTGACGCCGGCGGGTATGATCTTTGAGAGTGGTGCGCGGGCGGTTGGCGCCGCCGTGCTGCCTGCCGGGACGGGCCAGACCGAGCTACAGGCGCGGGCGGCGCGCGACGTGGGGGTCACCGCCTATGCGGGCACGCCCGATTACCTCAAGGTGATCCTTGAGAAGGCCGACGAGATGGGCTTTGAGCTCAAAATCACCCGTGCGGCGGTGGGCGGCGGGGCTTTGTTCCCGTCCTTGCGCCAGTACTATGCCGACCGGGGGATCGCGTGCTTGCAGTGTTACGCCACCGCCGATCTGGGCAACATCGCCTATGAGAGCCCCGCGCAAGAGGGGATGATCCTTGACGAGGGAGTCATCGTCGAGATTGTCACCCCCGGCACCGGCGATCCTGTGGCCCCCGGCGAGGTGGGCGAGGTCGTGGTGACGACGCTCAACCCCGATTATCCGCTGATCCGCTTTGCCACGGGCGACCTGTCCGCCGTGCTGCCGGGTGAAAGCCCCTGCGGGCGGACGAACACCCGCATCAAGGGCTGGATGGGCCGCGCCGACCAGACCACCAAGATCAAGGGCATGTTCGTGCGCCCCGAGCAGGTGGCGCAGCTGGTCGCCAAACACGCCGAGATCGCCCGCGCCCGTGTGATTGCCGACCGCGACGGCGAGATGGACGTGATGACCGTGCGAATCGAAACCGAGGCCAGCGATCCTGCGGCCTATGAGGCCACCATCGTCGACGTGCTCAAGCTCAAGGGCCGGGTCGAGCTGGTCCCGATCGGCGGATTGCCGCGCGATGGCTTGGTGATCGAGGACATGCGCAGCTACGACTGACATTCCCCTTGCTCCAAGGCGCGCGTGGCGTACCTTTTGGGGCAGGAGGAACCGTCATGCGTAAACTTGCCCCCTTTGTTCTTGGTCCAGTTCTGGGTCCGGTCCTTGGCCCTGTCCTAGGCCTGTGGGCGTCCACCGCGTTGGCCGCGGGCGACGCGCTGGTGATCGGCAACAGCCAATTCAACGCCGTGCAGACCTTTTTGGGCGCGACCCGCGTGGGCGTTGCCGCCGAGGCCATGACCGAGCGCGGCTTTGACGTGGCATCGGTGCAGGACGCGGACGGGCAGGCAATGCGCGCGGGCTTTGCCGATTTCGTGCGCGCGCTCGAGGGGGACGACGGCCCGGTGGTGGTGATCCTCGCGGGGGCCTTTGTGCACGCGCCGGGGGGGACGTATCTGCTGCCGACCTCGCAGGCGCAAGACGTGGACGAGGCGACCGCGCTGTCCCAGGGCTTTGCGCTGGATACGGTGATGGCGATCCTTGCGCGCTATCCGGGGCGGGCGCTGCTGGTGCTGGGCGAAACCCCGGCAGAGCCGCAGGTTGGCCCCTATCTGAGCGCCGGGATCGGCCCGCTGGACATCCCTCAAGGTGTGACGGTGGTGCGGGGGCCGGCGGCGGATGTGGCGCGCTTTGCCGCGCGCGATCTGATGCGGGTGGATGCGCCCTTGGTGCCTGCGGCCAAGCGCTATGAGCTGGACGTGCAGGGCTTTGCCCCCGCCGCGCTGGTGCTGCTGCGCGCGGGTGACGTTGGGGGTCGCCCCGAGACGCCACCCGCGCCGGTAGATACCAGCGCCGACGAGGCGGCTTGGGTGCTGGCGCAGCGCAGCGACACGGCGGACAGCTACCGCGCCTACCTGCGCAATTACCCCGAGGGGCTGCATGCCTCTGCCGCCAGCCAGCGCGTCAAGGCCATCGAGGCAGAGCCGTTCTACGCCGAGCGCCGCGCCGAAGAGGCGTTGGACCTGACGCGCGATGCGCGCCGCGAAATCCAGCGCGACCTGTCGATCCTCGGGTACAACACGCGCGGGATCGACGGGATATTTGGCCGGGGCACCCGCGCCGCTGTCACCCAGTGGCAGACCAAATCGGGCGAGGTGGCCAGCGGCTACCTGACCCGCGCGCAGATCACCCGTCTGGATGCCCAAGCCGCCCGCCGTGCTGCCGAGCTCGAAGAAGAGGCGCGCCGCAAGCAGGCCGAAGCGGATCGGGCCGAGCGGGTCTTTTGGTCCGAGGTCGAAGGGGTGGGCGATGAGGCGGGGCTACGCGCCTATCTGGAACGCTACCCCGAGGGGATCTTTGCCGAAGAGGCCAAGGGCTATTTGCGGGCCATCGACGAGCGCCGCGCGGATCGCGCCGCCGCGCAGGACCGACGCGATTGGACGCGGGCGGACACGCTGAACAGCGTGGCGGGCTATCGCAGCTACCTGTCGGCCTGGCCGCAGGGGGCGTTTGCCAACGAGGCGCGGATGCGCATCAACCAGCTGGACCGCGAAGAGGCGCAGGACCGAGAGGCGGTGCAGGCGCGCGCCGAAGAGCAGAGCCTGAACCTGAACGTGGTGGCGCGGCGCTTGGCCGAGGCGCGGCTGGGGCAGCTGGGGCTGGAGCCGGGGCAGGTGGACGGGAGCTTTGACCAAGACACCCGGCGCGCGATTCGCAAGTACCAGGAAACGCGCGGGCTGCGGGTGTCGGGGTTCCTTGACGAGCAGACGGTGGTGCGGTTGCTGGCCGATGGTGTGCTGGGCGGGCGGTAGCTTGTCGGGCCTGATGGCCCGCCGCGCAACATGGGCCTGATGGCCCGCCGCGCCACCCAGCCGTTGGGCAAACCAAGCTACAGGCAAAACAAAAAGACCGCGGCCCATGTGGCACGCGGTCTCTTCATATCCGTTCGGATGCGTGGTTTAGCCCTGACGAGCTTTGAACCGACGCTGCGTCTTGTTGATCACGTAGACGCGGCCCTTGCGGCGCACAACGCGGCAGTCGCGGTGGCGCTTCTTGAGCGAGCGGAGCGAGTTTGCAACCTTCATGGTCATCTCCTGTCGTTCGCGGCGCGCGAGCGCCAATGTTGCGGCCAATACCCTGCAATCGGTTTAGGTTTAACCCAAACCGTGCAGGGCAGTGAATTCATGGTGCGCGATACTGGGATTGAACCAGTGACCCCTTCGATGTCAACGAAGTGCTCTACCGCTGAGCTAATCACGCCTATGGCCTGCGCTTGTGTCCGTGCCTCTTGTTGCCAAGTGGCTCAGATGTCTGCGCCGGTGACGGGGTCTATAAAAGGGTTCTTTGGGGGGATCAAGGGCTTTTGACGCGCAATGTTTTCAGTCTATGATTTTTTTCCAAAGGAGCCCTGAATGCCGCGTGTCTCGTACCATTTGGAAATGCCCGAAAACCAGCTTTCACGGGTGGTTTTTGCCTCTCCGCACTCTGGTCGGGACTATCCGTGGAGCTTTCTGAGCCAGACGATTCTGGACGAAACCACCATCCGAAGCAGCGAAGATGCCTTTGTAGACAGGCTTTATGACTGTGCGCCGCAGTTTGGTGCGCCGTTTTTGCGGGCGAATGCCCCGCGCGCCTACCTTGATCTGAATCGCTCGGCGGATGAGCTGGACCCGGCCTTGATCGAGGGGGTGCGGCGCGTGGGCCATAACCCGCGCGTGGCGTCGGGGCTGGGGGTGATTCCCCGTGTGGTTGCAAATGGGCGGGCGATTTATCGTGGTAAGCTGCCTAAATCCGAGGCAGATGGACGAATCGCGCGAATCTGGAAGCCCTATCACGAAAAACTTTCAGAGCTTTTGACTCAAACCCACGGGATTTTTGGCGAAGCGATTCTGATTGATTGCCATTCCATGCCCCGAGAGGCGCTGGACAGCACCCTGCGCAACAGCGGCCCGCGCCCCGAGATCGTGATCGGCGACCGATTTGGCGCGTCGGCGGCGCCAGAGTACGTGGCGCAGGTCGAAGAGGCGTTCGCCTCGGCCGGTCTGCGGGTGGCGCGCAATGCGCCCTTTGCCGGGGCCTATACGACGCAGCACTATGGTCGCCCCTCGCGCGGGCAGCACGCCATCCAGATCGAGATCGACAGGTCGATTTACATGGATGAGGCCGCGATCCGGCCCAATGCCGACTTCCCAGAGGTGCGCAAACTGCTGCGCGGGATCGTGGCGGATGTGGCGCGGCTGGGGCTGGACGGCGAGCAGCGGTTAGCGGCTGAATAGCGCGTCCAGCGCCGCATCCAGCGGGGCGGTGTCGGCAATCTCCAGACGTACCGGCAGGGTCAACACCTTGAGGCGGAAATCGCTGGGCAGGCGCACGGCGTCCTTTTCGGTGGTGACCATCTGCGCGCCGATCATCGCGGCTTCGGTTTCGAGACGCTTCATCAGCGCAGGGGTCAGCGGTTGGTGATCCTCCAGCGCTTCGCCGCGTTTGACGTCGGCCCCCAGCGCGCGCAGCGTGGCAAAGAACTTTTCCGGGTGGCCGATCCCGGCAAAGGCCAGCGTCGGCAGCCCGTCCCAGTCCATCCCGGTTTGCAGCGGTGCAAGGTGGCCGGTCATATGGGGCACTGAAATGTGCGAGCGCCATTGGTCGGCAAAGCGGCTTTGCGCGGCGTCCGCCCCGATGGACAGCAGCAGATCGGCGCGGGCCATGCCGGTGGCGACAGGTTCACGCAACGGCCCCGCAGGCAGGCAGCGCCCGTTGCCAAAGCCCGCCACGGCGTCGACGCAAATCAGGTTCAGGTCCTTGGCCACGTCGGGGTTTTGAAAGCCGTCATCCAGCACGATGGCCTGCGCGCCTGCGTCCTGTGCGGCGCGCGCCCCGGCGGCGCGGTCCTTGGCGACCCAGGTGCGGGTAAAGGCGGCCAGCAGCAGCGGCTCATCCCCGGTTTCAGCGGCGCTGTGACTGCGCGGATCGACCTCGACGGGGCCGGGCAGGTTGCCGCCGTAGCCCCTTGTCACCACATGGGCGGTGATGCCGCGCGCCGCCAGATGCTGGACCAGCGCGATGGTCGTGGGGGTCTTGCCCGTGCCGCCGGCGTTGATGTTGCCGACGCAGATCACCGGCACCTTGGCGGTGAACTTGGGCGCGCGCGCCACCCGCCGCGCCGTTGCCCGCGCCGTCAATGCGCCCAACGGGGCCAAAAGGCGCGCCTGCCAAGAGGGGGTCTCTGGCGGGGTAGTCCAGAACAGGGGTGGGCGCATCAGGCGGTGGCTTTCTCGTCTAGGGTCTCGAACACGTCGGTGATGACCTTATCCACCGTTTTCGCGCCAGAGGAAATCACATCCCATCCGGCGTGCGCCATGCTGGCCGCTTGGTCCGGGGCCACGAGGTTGGACACCGCCCCCGCCAGCGAATCGGCGTCGCGCACGATGCGGGCCGCGCCTGCCTCGACCAGCCGGGAATAGGCTCCCAGATAGCGGCCCACGTTCGGCCCATACAGGATCGCCGAGCCAAGCGCGGCGGCCTCATACGGGTCGTGCCCGCCGGTGCCTGTGACCAGCGAGCCGCCGATGAAGACAAGCGGGGCGATGCGATACCACAGGCCCAGCTCTTCGGGGCCTTCGACCAGCACGATCTGGGTGTTCTCGTCCGGCGTATCGCCTTGGTCCCAGTTGCACACGCGCATCTGGGCGGCACCGGCGGCCTCGATGATTGCGCCTGCCTCGTCCTCGTCCTGCGGGACGATCACCAGCAGCAGGCGATGCGCAAGGCGGACGGCGCGGCGGTGGGCGCGCAGGATGTCCTCGACCTCGGCGGCGTGCAGACGCGCGGCCAACCAGACGGGGCGGCCCGACAGCAGCGTCACCAGTTCTTCGTGGGTGGCGTCGTCGCAGGGCAGCGGCTGGGCGATGTCCAAGAGCGGCGCGCCCTTGTGGATACGATCCGGGTCAAGGCCCATGCGCCGCAAGCGCCCCACCACGGTTGTGCCGGTGGCATAGAGGCTGTCGAACAGCGCCAAGGTTGCCGCCGCCGGGTCAGGCAGCCAGCGCGGCGCGGGGCTGGTCCAGCCGCTGTCGGTGACGTCGATGGCGATCAGCCGCACGCCCGCCTTATGCGCCGCCGCCAGCAGGGCCGGGCGCAGGTCATGAGCGTTCCACAGCAGGACATCCGGGCGCAGCGCCGCAAGCCAGCGCTCGCACTCGGCGGGCGATTCGGGTGGCAAGGTCACGCTGAGCGCGCCGGGCTGCGCCGGGGTGTCGCCGGACAGGGCAAAATTCAGCTCGGGGCGCATCTGCCCCATGCGCGCGCAGAGGCTGGCGAGCGACCGGCCCTGTTCCACGCCCGCCGCGTGCGCCCACACCAGCGGCCCGCCGGGGCGGTCCGGCAGGGGCGCCGCGTTCCCCGATCCGGGCGTGCCGCGCGCAAAGGCCATGTAGGCCGTCAGGCTCAGAGTGCGCGGCGCCAAGGCTTATCCCAGTTCTTCGGTGGTCGAGACTTCTTGTTCTTCGTCGCGCAGGCGGTGCAGATGCGCGATGAAATAGCGCATGTGGGCGTTGTCCACGGTCTTTTGCGCTTCGGCTTTCCAGGCGTCGTAGGCGGTCTGGTAGTCGGGGAAAATCCCAACGATATGAATGTCATCGACATTGCGGAACTTGGTTTTCGACGGATCGACAAGCTCGCCGCCGAAGACAAGGTGAAGACGTTGCATGAGGGGTCTCCCAATGGTCCGGTTAGTGCGACCCTACCTGTTAACCACAAAGTTGCAAGGTGGGCGCGCCCCAAAGGCATAGCCCCGAAAGATAAAGGATTTCTGTTTGTTTGCCTGCCCGGTGGTTGTTTAGATCAGCCGGTCCAGCAGGCCTGCGTGGATCACCGGGTTCGCCGCCAGCACGCCGTCGTTCTGCGGGATGGGGTTGTTGAAGCGCAGCGCCGCACCGCGTTTGTTGGTCACCCGCGCGCCGGCCTCGGAGAGGATCAAGGCTCCGGCGGCGATGTCCCATTCCCAGCTTGGGCGAAAGGTGAACATGGCGTCAAAGCGCCCTTCGGCCACGAGGCTCAGCCGATAGGCCAGCGAAGGCCGGTGCGCGCGGCGCAGGTCCGGCACACCGCCGGGCCAAAACTGTGGATCGAGGCTGTGCTTGACCGCGAGGACTTCGGCGTTGGTCACGTCCTGACGCTGGCCGACGCGGATGGGCTTGCCGTTCAGGCGCGCGCCTGCCCCTTCGGCGGCGGTATAGAGTTTGTCCATCATCGGCAGGTAGACGACGGCGGCGGTGACGCGGCCCTGTTCGACCACGGCGAGGGCATGGGCCCAGGCGCGCGAGCCTTCGATAAAGCTGCGGGTGCCGTCGATGGGGTCGACGATGAATACTCGTCCCGCCTGTTGGCGGGCCTCGTCATCGGCGCTTTCCTCGGACAGCCAGCCATAGCCCGGGCGGGCGGCGCGCAGGTGCTGCGCCAGCGTTTCGTTCACGGTCAGGTCGGCCTTGGTCACCGGGGAGTTGTCGTGGTCCTTATATTCCACGCCCAGATCGCCGCCGACAAAGCTGCGGGCGACGGCTCCGGCCTTGTGGGCCGCGTCGATCAAGAGGGTCAGGTCACTCGCCGGCAAGGGTCAACCCTTCGACCAGCAGCGACGGCACCACGCGCGACAGGTAGGGGCGGGCGTCATTGGCGGGGATGATGCGGCGCAGCATCTCGCGCAGGTTGCCCGCGATGGTCACGCCGGACACCGGGTAGGCGATTTCGCCGTTCTCGATCCACAGACCCGCCGCCCCGCGCGAGTAATCGCCGGTGTTGGGGTTGATGGTCGAGCCGATCATCGAGGTCACCAGCAGGCCGGTGCCCATCTGCGCGATCAGCTCGTCGCGGCTGGCATCCCCTTGGGTCAGCTCGAGGTTCCACGCCACCGGCGACACCCCGCCGGTGACAGAGCGCGCGGCATTGCCAGAGCTGTCCAGCCCCAGCTTGCGCGCGTTCGCAAGGTCAAGGGTCCAACCGGTTAGGGTGCCATTGTCGATGACGCGGCGTTTGCGGGTGGGCAAGCCTTCGGCGTCAAAGGGGCGCGAGGCCCCGGCGCGCGGGCGGTGGGGGTCTTCGATCAGGGACATGTGGTCCGGCAGGACTTGCTCGCCCATGGCGTCCCGCAGCCAAGACGCTCCGCGCGCGATCTGCCCGCCGTTGATCGCCGCCATCAGGTGGCCCACCAGCGAGGACGAGATGCGTTCATCGAACAACACCGGATAGCTGCCGGTCTTGGGGCGCTTGGGGTTCAGACGCGCGACGGCGCGTTCGGCGGCGCTTTGGCCGATCTCTTCGGCGCTGCGAAGGTCGGCCTGAAAGGTGCGGCTGTCGCCGTCGTAGTCCCGCTCCATTCCCAGACCTTCGCCGGCAATCGCCACGCAGGACAGGCTGCGCGAGCTGCGCTGATAGCCGCCCGCAAAGCCGTTGGACGCCGCCAAAGCCACGTCTTGCAGCGAGTAGCTGGCGGATGCGGACTGTACCTGCGTCACGCCGGGATTGGCCTGCGCGGCGGCTTCGGCGCGGCGGGCGTCGTCTTGCAACTCTGCGGGGGCGGGCTCGGCGCTCGGGTCCATCAGTTCCAAGGCGGCCACGTCCCAGTCGGTCGCCAGCAGCGACGGATCGGCGATCCCGGCGTAGGGGTCCTCGGGGGCTTCTTTGGCCATGGCAACCGCGCGCTCGGCCATGGCCTGCATCGTCTCGGGCCGGGTGTCGCTGGCAGAGACCACCGCGCTGCGCTGCCCGACAAAGACCCGCAGGCCGATGTCGCTGCCCTCGGCGCGTTCGGCCTGTTCCAGCTTGCCGTCACGCACGTCGATGGACAGGGCGGTGCCGGTCACGGCGATGGCGTCGGCAGTGTCCGCGCCCGCCTTTTTGGCGGCATCAAGAAGGGCAAGGGTCAGGTCACTGGGGGAAGGTCGCATGCAAGCCTCGGTGTTGGGGTCCCCCCGAGGTAGGCCGCAACGCGCCCAAGTGCAAGGGAAACGGGGCTAAGGACGGCCTTCGGTGACCGCCACGATCGGCCCCATGCGCCGCCCCAGATCGGCGCGGTTCAGATCGCGGGCAAACAGCCGCGAGACATTGCCATCCAGAAACAGCGCGTTCGGCAGGCCAAGGGCGTCGCGGAACAGCCGGGCAAATTCGTGAAAGGTCACGGTGTTGTTCGAAATGGCAAAGACCACGCGGGTGCCATCCTGAGAGGTGCCCACGCCGTTGCGGATATAGCGCGAGGTGCTGTCCGGCAGGAACCGCGGGTGCAACTCGCCGTCGATCACAAGCATCGGCCCCGATTGGGTGGCGTCGCGGCAGTCGGGCTTTTGTTCGAGGAAATCGCGGGTTTCGATCACGTCGGCGCGCTGCGGGCGGATGCAAAAGATGCCGTTGGGCAGCAGGCCAAAGTTGCCGGGACCGGGGTTCGAGATGACGCGCATCTGCTCGACGCCGTTTTCCACGTAATGGCCCACGGCGCTGCGGTCCTCGTGGTACATGCCCGCGTTCATGGCAAAGACCAGCTCTTCGCCGCCGCGCGACAGGTCCTCGGCCAAGGGCGCGAAATGGCCGTAGGGCTGCCCACTAGGATCGGCGCGGAACAGGTGCAGCTCTTCGTCCGCGGCATTCACCTCGCAGACCGCGTAACGGCTGCCGTCGAACTCCACGTTGCGACACTCGACCGCCGAAGCGCCCGAGCCCATGGCCATCAGGGCCAGACAAACAAGGAAAGCCGCCGCTTCGCGCATCAGCTTTCGATGTCGCGGCGGACTTTTTCGTCGGCGAACATGCGGCGCGTGTCGTCGAGCCGGTCAAAGGTCTCGTCCAGACGGAACTTCAGCTCTGGCGCGAATTTCAGCTTTTGTCCGTTCGCCACCGCGCGGCGCAATTCGCCCCGGTTGCGGTGCAAAAGCTCGAACATTTCGTCCTGCCCCTGACCGCCCAAAGGCACCACGTAGCAGGTCGCGATGCGCAGGTCCGGGGACACGCGCACTTCGCCGACGGTGATGACCATGCGGTTCAATTCGGGATCGTGAATCTCGCCGCGTTGCAGGACTTCGGACAGACGGCGGCGCAACATTTCACCCACGCGCAGCTGGCGTTGGCTTTGTCCGGGACCGTCAGGAGAGTTTTTATGTGCCATGCCCCTGATGTAGGCCCATTGACGGGCTTTGCCAAGCGGGTCTGCGCAGGGTAAGAGGGCACAAATTACGCGTGACGCAGGAGAGAGCGATGACAGAGTGTCCCGGTGTGGTCATTACGGGTGTTTCGGGTCGGATGGGCCAGATGCTGGTGCGCGAGGTGCTGGCCTCGGACAAGCTGAAACTCGCCGGGGCGCTGGAACGGTCGGGCCACGATTGGGTCGGGCGCGATCTGGGTGAGGCCATGGGCGGCGCGCCCTTGGGCGTTGTGGTCAGCGATGACCCGCTCGAAGCCTTTGCCCGCGCCCAAGCGGTGATCGACTTTACCGCGCCCGCCGCGACGGTGGAATTCGCCGATCTGGCGGCGCAGGCGCGGGCGGTGCATGTGATCGGCACCACCGGCCTGTCCGAGGACGATCTGGCGCGCATCCACAAGGCGGCGCATCACGCGGTGATCGTGCGGGCGGGCAACATGTCGCTGGGGGTGAACCTGCTGACCACCGTGACGAAAAAGGTCGCCGCCGCGCTGGACATCGACTGGGACATCGAGATCATCGAATCCCACCACAATAAAAAGGTCGACGCGCCGTCGGGCACCGCCCTGATGCTGGGTGAAGCCGCCGCCGAAGGGCGCGGGGTCAAGCTGGACGAGGTCTCGGACCGGGGCCGCGACGGCATCACCGGCGCACGCAAGCAGGGCGACATCGGCTTTCACGCGGTGCGCGGCGGCGACATCGTGGGCGAACACGAGGTGCTGTTCGCCACCGCCGGGGAGCGGATCACCTTGAAGCACGTGGCCTCGGACCGCTCGCTCTTCGCGCGCGGCGCTTTGAAGGCAGCGCTCTGGGGGCAGGACAAGGCCCCCGGCGAATACGACATGCTGGACGTGCTGGGCCTCAAGGACTGATCTGCGCCCTGATCCCTTCTAAGCCCCCTGTTTGACAGGGATTTGGGGAAATGGCCTGAATGGGGTAATATGCTACCGAATCTGGGGCGCGATATCGCGCCGTCGGGGCAGGATGGGGCATATCCATGGCTTTGACGGGAACGCGGCTTGGCTCCGCAGGGGATGATCTGCTGGGGGTATCGGGCGGGCATTGGCGGCTGCTGGGGCGCGCGGGCGCCGATACCTACGCGCTGAATTTCAGCGCCGCGCTGGGGGCCGTGCCACAGTATGACATCAGCGAATCCAGCGCCGCGGATGACAGCATCGACCGCATTCAGGGGCTGCCCCCGCTGGCGTTTCAATCCACGTTCCAAACCGGCCTGACGCGCTTTGTGCGCGTTGGTGCGGACGGGCAGCACTTGGTCATCACCACGCCGGACAAAGGCCGCACCGTCTATGATGACGGGTTCATCGGCGGCACGATCCGCATCCTCAACCAGTATAGCGCGGCGCTTCCCAACGCCCGGATCGAAGAGCTCAAGGTCAGCGACGCGGTCATCAGCACCACGCTCTACAGCTTTGCGCCGGGGGATACGGGCACCGCCGGGCGGGACATCATCACCGGCTGGCGCTTTGCCGATTTGCTGAACGGGCTGGCGGGCGATGACTATGTCTCTGGCGGGGCCGGGCGCGATACGATCCGGGGTGGGGATGGGGCCGACACGATCCTTGGCGAAGACGGCGGCGACTACTTGTACGGCGGCGCGGACGGTGACCTGATCCACGGCGCAGCAGGCGTCGACCGGATCTGGGCCGGGACGGGGGGTGACACCCTGTATGGCGGCGATGCGGTGGACATTCTGCGCGGCGAAGATGGCAACGACGCGCTGTTCGGCGGCGCGGGCAATGACATCCTGTTCGGCGTCTGGGGCGTCGACAGCCTGACCGGGGGCTTGGGCAACGACCGGCTGTATGGCAATCGGGGCCGGGACATCTACAGCGTTGACGTGACCACCGCCGACCACGACCGGGTGTTGGACAACGGGCGCGGCGCAACCTCGCCGAAATGGTCGAACTTTGACCGCGACGTGATCGAGCTGCTGGGCTTTGCCTCGACCCAAGAGGCGATCCACAACGTCACCTTTGCGCGCGCGGGCGACGACCTGATCCTGACCTATACCGGCCCGGACATGGACCCCGGCGACAGCGGCAGCGTCTATATCCAAGGCCAGTTTACCGGTCAGTTGACCGAGATCGAGCTTGTCTCCTTTGGCAAAGCGGGCGGGATCGCGGCCTATGATGGCGCGCCGTCCTATCACCTGAGCCTGCTCAAGGGGGATGCCTTCATCTACTCGCAGCACAACGGCGGCGACGCGGGCGGCGAAGACATCGTGCTGGGCACCACCGGCGACGACGAGATCTATGGCGGCCTTGGCAACGACCTGCTGGTGGGCTTTGGCGGCGCGGATGTGTTCTTTTTCCAGGATGAGACCGACGGCGACCCCGGCGCCGATTTCATCACAGATTTCGACGCGGCGGACGATGTGGTCGACCTCAGCGAAATCGGCGGGCTCAGCTTTGCCAGCCTGACCATCGCCGACAACGCTTGGGGCAATGCTGTGGTGTCGTCGGCCTATTTCACCGTCGAGCTGGGCGGGACGGTTGCGGCGGATGTAACGGCGGAGCTGTTCGTCTTTTGACGCAAGGGCCGCCGCGCCCACCGTCAAAAATCGATGGCGATGCCCTTTTTCTCCCAGTCGCCATAGCGCGCGGGATCGGGGCCATCGCGCCCGCCAAGCTCGGTCGGGCGGGCGGCGGCCTCGGCGTCGGCCTTGGCGCGGCGCTCGGCCGCTTCGGCAAGGGCGCGCTGGGCGGCGGGGGGCAGGTCGCGCTTTTCGGATTCGGGCGTGTCGGACATGGCGGGTTTCCTCGTATCTGCACCGTTGATATACGGGCGCGCAGCAACGGGGCAAGTCCCCGCCCCGGAGAGACCGCATGACCAACACCCCAAGCCCCGCCCGCAAAGCCGCCGTCGACATGCTGGATCAAGTGATCGAGATGGGCCGCCCCCTGTCCGAAAGCCGCGTCCTAGAGGCGCTGGCCCCGGCGGATCGCGCAGCGGCGCAGCGCTTGGCGACGGAAACCCTGCGCGGGATGGAGCGCGCCGACCGCCTGCTGTCCAAGCACATGCGGAAAAAGGCGGTGCCGCGGGTGATGAACATCCTGCGGCTTGGGACGTATGAGCTCTGCGCCGGGGGCGCGGCCCATGGTGTGGTCAGCGACTGCGTCGAGATCGCCAGCGCCCGCAAGGACACCCAAAGCTCCAAGGGGCTGATCAACGCCGTGCTGCGCAAGATCGCCGATGAAGGGCCAGAGGCGTGGTCGAAACAGCGCTTTCCCCGCCTGCCGCGCTGGCTGCGTGACCCGCTGGTCGAGGCATGGGGCCCGCAGGCCGTCGCCAATATGGAGCGTGTCCATTTCGAAGGCGCGCCGCTGGACCTGACCCCCAAGGGGGACGGGGCGGTTTTGGCTGAACGTCTGGGCGGAGAACTGCTGCCCACCGGGTCCGTGCGCCTGCGCGATGCGGGGCAGGTCAGCGCCTTGGCGGGTTTCGACACGGGCGAGTGGTGGGTGCAGGACGTGGCCGCCGCCTTGCCCGCGAAACTCTTGGGCGACGTCAAGGGGTTGAACGTGCTGGACATGTGCGCCGCGCCCGGGGGCAAGACCCTGCAACTGGCGGCGGCGGGGGCCAATGTGACCGCGCTCGACCTGTCCGGCGCGCGTCTGGCGCGGGTGCAGGAAAACCTTGACCGCACGGGGCTGAAGGCGACTTTGGTCGAGGGCGACGCGTTGGAACACCAAGGCGAGTATGACGCCATCCTGCTGGACGCGCCCTGTTCCGCGACGGGCACGATCCGCCGTCACCCCGACCTGCCGCACGCCCATGAGGGCGAGAAAATCTCTGAGCTGATCGGCCTGCAAGAGGCCATGCTGGAGCACGCCTTGCACCTGCTGCGCCCCGGCGGGCGGCTGGTCTTTGCCACCTGTAGCCTGATCCCGGATGAGGGCGAATGCCACATCGACGAGATCCTCGCGCGCCATCCTGGCATCGAGACCGTTCCGCTAAGCTTCGATTGGATCGAGGAAAATTGGCGGTCTGAAGAGGGCGGCCTGCGTCTGCGCCCCGACTACTGGGCGGCCAGGGGCGGCATGGACGGATTCTACATGGCGGCGCTGCATAAGCTGTAAAGCAACAGTTAACGGTTCCTTAAAATGTGGCGCGTTTGAAAGGTGACTTCGCGCGGCCCTCGGGCTAGACTGCGGCGCAACAAGCCCCCAAAGGGGCGGCAAGAGGCAGCAGTACCCATGGCCATCACACGCAAATGGCAGGCCGCGCATGCGCGGCTCTTGAACCGTGTGCACGCACGTCTTGCGGCGCGCGCCAAACCTGCGAACGGCTTTGTCTCGCAGCCCGAACCGCGCACGATCGGGTATTTCGCGCGCGGGCGGCAGATGATGGCGGGGAACCTGA
Organism: Tropicibacter naphthalenivorans; assembly: GCF_900176475.1. Classification (GTDB taxonomy): domain Bacteria; phylum Pseudomonadota; class Alphaproteobacteria; order Rhodobacterales; family Rhodobacteraceae; genus Tropicibacter; species Tropicibacter naphthalenivorans. The sequence continues at coordinate 422,547 of NZ_FWXX01000001.1, read as the reverse complement.
TGTTCGCGGGCCATTTGGTCGAGGCGGACGGGCGCATCCCGTGGCAGATTGACGCGCCTGATGCGGCCTTTGCCGAGGAACTTCAAGGGTTTGCGTGGCTTGATGATCTGGCCGCTGTTGGCGATGCAAAGGCCCGCGGGCTGGCGCAGGACTGGCTGTGGGGGTGGATCGACGCCTACGGCCACGGGCGCGGCCCCGGCTGGACGCCGGAACTGGCGGGGCGGCGGGTGATCCGCTGGGTGCATCACGCGCTGTTCCTGCTGCGCGGGCAGGACGCGGACAAAGCCCGTAAATACTACCAAGCCCTTGCGGCGCAAACGCAATTCTTGGCCAAGCGCGGTGGGTCCGCCGCGCCGGGCCTTGCGCGGATCGAGGCGATGACGGGGCTGCTTTATGCTGGTCTCTCGCTCGAAGGGATGGAGACGCATATCGACCCCGCGCGCCAAGCCCTTGGCCGTGAATGCGCGCGGCAGGTGGACGAAGCGGGCGGCATTCCCACCCGCAACCCCGAGGAATTGCTGGAAGTTTTCACCCTGCTCACATGGGCGCAAGCGGCCTTGGAAGAGGCGGGGCACGACCCCGACCCGGATCACCTGTCCGCCATCCGCCGCATCGCGCCCACCTTGCGCACCCTGCGCCACGCGGACGGCGGGCTGGCGCGCTTTCACGGCGGCGGCAAGGGGCTGGACGGGCGGCTCGATCAGGCGCTGGCCGCCTCGGGCATCAAGAAACGGCAGCCGGACGGGCTGGCCATGGGCTTTGCGCGGCTCTCGGCGGGGCGCACTTCGGTGATTGTCGATGCAGCAAAGCCGCCCTCGGGGCTCGCGTCCAGCAATGCGCATGCCTCGACCCTTGGGTTCGAACTGACGTCAGGCCGGCGGCAGGTGATCGTCAACTGTGGCTCTGGCAGCGGCTTTGGCGAGGATTGGCGGCGCGCGGGCCGGGCCACGCTGTCGCATTCGACGCTCTGCCTTCAGGGCTATTCCAGCGCGCGGCTGGCCAACCCCCGCTGGGACGGCACCGCCAACCGCGAATACCTCGAGGACGCGCCGACCCACGTGCCGGTGCAGATGAACGCGGGCGCGCAGGCGCACCGGTTCGAAGGCGGCCAGGACGGCTATGCCCGCCACCAAGGGCTGACCCACGCGCGGTCGCTGGAACTCAGCCTCGATGGCCGCAGCCTGTCCGGCGAGGATTACCTCGTGGCGCTGGACGACGCGGGCAAAAAGCGGTTCGACAAGGCCATGGACCGCGCCAAACTGGGGGGAATCGCCTATGAGATTCGATTCCATCTGCACCCAGAGGTCGATGTGGCGGTGGATATGGGCGGCACGGCGGCCTCTCTGGCGCTGCGATCGGGCGAAATCTGGGTGCTGAGGTTCGACGGAGCGGTCGAAATGGCCCTGATGCCGTCGGTTTATCTGGAAAAAGGTCGTTTGCGGCCACGTGCGACACAGCAAATCGTTTTATCCGGGCGCGCAATGCAGTATGCGACGCGCGTCCGCTGGTCTTTGGCCAAGGCGCAGGACACGGCCATTGCCGTGCGCGACTTTGCAAGGGATGAGGTGGACGTGAACGTCTGACGCTAACCTTGCATGTCTTGGGGCCACCGCCCCTGACCGCGACATGCCCGCCCTTGGGGGAACCCACATGCCCGATCTCGCGCCTCTCCGCCGCGCCCTTCTTTCTGTTTCCGACAAGACCGGTCTGATCGACCTGGCCAAGGCGCTGGACGCGCGCGGCATCGAGCTGTTGTCGACCGGCGGCACCGCCAAGGCGATCCGCGAGGCGGGCATTGCCGTGCGCGATGTGTCCGAGGTGACGAATTTCCCCGAGATGATGGATGGCCGGGTCAAGACGCTGCACCCGATGGTCCACGGCGGCCTGCTGGCGCTGCGCGACAACGATTCGCACGTGGCTTCGATGGAAGAGCACGGCATCGGTGCCATCGACCTGCTGGTGGTGAACCTCTACCCGTTCGAGGCCGCTCTGGCGCGCGGGGCCGAGTATGACGAGATGATCGAGAACATCGACATCGGCGGTCCGGCGATGATCCGCGCCGCGGCCAAGAACCACGCCTTTGTGACCACGCTGGTGGACGTGCAGGACTATGACGCGCTGCTGGCCGAGCTGGACGCCAACGACGGCCAGACTTCTTACGCCTTCCGCCAGCGCCACGCCCAGATCGCCTATGCGCGCACCGGCGCTTATGACGCCGCCGTGTCGACCTGGATGGCGTCGGCGATTGGCGAGCAAACCCCGCGCCGCCGCGTCTTTGCTGGCGAACTGAAACAGTCGCTGCGCTACGGCGAGAACCCGCATCAGGATGCGGCGTTCTATGTGGATGGCTCTGCGCGTCCGGGGATCGCCACCGCCGAGCAGCTTCAGGGCAAAGAGCTGTCCTACAACAACATCAACGACACCGATGCCGCCTATGAGCTGGTGTCGGAATTCCTGCCCCGCGATGGCGCGGCCTGCGCGATCATCAAGCACGCCAACCCCTGCGGCGTGGCGACCGGGTCGACCATCCTTGAGGCCTACCAAAAGGCGTTCGACTGCGACCGTACCTCGGCCTTTGGCGGCATCGTGGCGCTGAACCAAACGCTGGACACCGCCACCGCCGAAAAGATCGCCGAGATTTTTACCGAAGTGGTCATCGCCCCCGGTGCCGATCAGGGCGCACGCGACATTTTTGCCAAGAAAAAGAACCTGCGTCTGCTGATCACCCCCGGTCTGGCCAACGCGGTTGAGCCGGGTCTGACCTACCGTCAGGTCTCTGGCGGGATGCTGGTGCAGGACAAGGACATTGGCCGCCGCGAGCTGGAAGACCTCAAGGTTGTGACCAAGGTGCAGCCGACCGCTGAACAGATGGCTGACCTGCTGTTCGCGTGGAAAGTCGCCAAGCACGTCAAATCCAACGCCATCGTCTACGTGCGTGACGGGGCCACCGTGGGTGTCGGCGCGGGCCAGATGAGCCGCGTGGACAGCGCGCTTATCGCCGCCAAAAAGGCCGAGCGTATGGCCGAGGCGCTGGGCCTGCCCGAGCCGCTGACCAAGGGCTCTGCCGTGGCGTCCGACGCGTTCTTCCCCTTTGCCGATGGTCTGCTTGAAGCCGCTGCTGCGGGCGCGTCCTGCGTGATCCAGCCGGGTGGCTCGATGCGTGACGACGAAGTCATTGCCGCCGCCGACGAGGCCGGTCTGGCGATGGTGTTCACCGGGATGCGTCACTTCCGACACTAAGGGCGTTTGAACAGGCAGCGGGGCCGGGCAGACGCCTTGGCCCCGTTGTTGTATCTGATACACATGTTTGACGGATGGTGCGCGATTTTGCGCCCGCCATGGGCGACCATCGGCGGAAAAACGCAAGGATGGTTGCGGTAAACGGGTCACATCTTGGGCAAATGCCGCATGGATCAGCGCCCGTGTTTCGGTATCTTCTGTTAACGCTATATGACCCCGCGCCAAGCGGACAAAAGACCAAAAGAGGCCGAGTTGACCCAGAAACCGATCACACGCCCCATGGCTTTGGTGTGGAAAACCGCGCTGGCGATCTTTGTGATCGACCAGATCACCAAGGTGCTGGTGGTCCATGTCATGGGCCTTGGGAACAAGCTGTTCATCCCGGTGCTGCCGCCGCTGTTGAACCTGCGCATGGCGTGGAACGATGGCATCAACTTTGGCCTGTTCGGCGGCGAAGGCGACAGCACACGCTGGATCCTGATCGCCGTGGCGCTGGGGATCGTGCTGTTTGTCGCGGTGTGGATGCGCCGCGATCCGCCGGGGAAATGGGGGCTGATCTCGGCCGGTTTGCTGATCGGCGGGGCGCTGGGCAACGTCATTGACCGCATTGTCTATGGCGCGGTGGCGGACTTTCTCAATATGTCGTGCTGCGGGATCAACAATCCCTTTGCCTTTAACGTGGCGGATATCGCGATCTTTGTCGGCGCATTCGGGCTTGTTCTGTTCCCATCGGGCAAAAAGGCCCCGTGACGCCGGGTTTTTAATGCGTTAAGGCTGTGGGAAACGGAACCGGAGGGGGACGATGCGGGCATCGCACCTTGTTGCATTTCTGGCGCTTGGCGCCCTGACCGCCTGTAGCGGCTACGAGCGGGACATCACGCTGCATGATCTGCGCACCAACTCCGGTCAGCCGGAAGAGTTCGCGATCGTGCCGCACAAGCCGCTGACGCAGCCCGAAACCTATGCCGATCTGCCGACCCCCACGCCGGGGGGCGCGAACCGCACCGATGCAACGCCGCTGGCCGATGCCGTGGCGGTGCTGGGCGGCAATCCCGCGCGGGTGCAAGCGACGGGGCAGGGCGTGCCGTCGGGCGATGTGGCGCTGGTGCGCTCGGCCAGCCGCTTTGGCCGCGACGGGCAAATCCGCGAGGAACTGGCCGCCACCGATCTGGAATTCCGCAAGCGCCGGTCGCTGTTCACGTGGTCGATCGTGCCGCGCGACGAATACACCCGCGCCTACCGCCGCGAAACGCTGGACGGCTATACGTGGCTTGAACGCTACCGCGCGGCAGGCGCGGGCACGCCTTCGGCCCCGCCGGAATAAACCCGCGTTCACAAACCCGTCACGGTAGCTTGAAGTTAACTTTTCATCGCGTAGGTTTTCCTTAACCACTTTCGGAGGAGAGTACGCGATGCGCAAATTGACGGCTTTGTTTGCCTTTGTCTTTGGGGCAAACGCCGCCCTTGCGGCCACGGATGGCGCGCCTGTCACCACCTTTTCGCTGGATAACGGCATGGATGTCGTGGTGATCGAGGATCACCGCGCCCCGGTCGTTGTGCATATGGTCTGGTACAAGGCGGGCTCTGCCGATGAGCCGCGCGGCGCGTCCGGTGTCGCGCATTTCCTCGAACATCTGCTGTTCAAGGGGACCCGGACGCTGGAGCCCGGCGAATTCAGCGCCACGGTGGCGGCGAACGGCGGGACGGACAACGCCTTTACCAGCTATGACCAGACCGCCTATCACCAGCGCATCGCGGCGGACCGTCTGGACCTGATGATGAAGATGGAAAGCGACCGGATGCTCAACATCCAGCTTGGCCCCGAGGAAATCCTGACAGAGCGCGACGTGATCATCGAGGAACGCAACCAGCGCACGGAAAGTGACCCCGGTGCGCTGTTTCGCGAACAGCAGCGCGCGGCGCTTTATATGAACCACCCCTACGGCACGCCGGTGATCGGCTGGCGTCACGAGATGGAGCAGCTCGATCTGGACGACGCGCTGGGGTACTACCGCAAGTATTACGCGCCCAACAACGCGATCCTGATCGTGGCGGGGGATGTGACCCCGTCCGAGGTCGAAGCCTTGGCCAAGCAGTATTACGAGCCGCTTGCGCCCAACCCCGATCTGGGCGAGCGGGTGCGCGCATCAGAGCCGCGCCACATGGCCGAGCGGCGCATGGTCTTTACCGATCCGCGCGTGGCGCAGCCCTATGTGATGCGCAGCTATCTCGCCCCCGAACGCGACCCCGGCGCGCAGGAAAAGGCCGCCGCGCTGTCGATCCTTGCCGAGGTCTTGGGCGGTGGGCAGACCTCTGTTTTTACGCAAAAGTTGCAGTTTGAGGCGCAGACAGCGGTCTATGCCTCGGCGTTTTATGACGGGACGACCTTGGATGACGGGACGTTCAGCCTTGTGATCGTGCCCGCGCCCGGTGTGACCTTGGAAGAGGCAGAGGCCGCGATGGACGCCACCGTGGCCGAGTTCATGGAGACGGGCGTTGACCCCGAGCAGCTGGAGCGGATCAAGTTCCAGATGAAAGCCTCGCAGATTTATGCGCAGGACGATGTGGGCCGGTTGGCGCGGCGGTACGGTGATGCGCTGACGTCCGGCTTGACGATTGAGGACGTGCAAGAGTGGCCCGAAGTGCTGCAGGCGGTGACCGCCGAGGACGTGATGAACGCCGCCCGCGAGGTCTTTGACCGCAAGAAATCGGTGACCGGCTATCTCAAGGCTTCGCAGGAGGTGACGCAATGATGCGCTTTGTTTTGGGCTTTGTGCTGATCGTCTTTGGCGCGACCGCGCGGGCCGAGATCGAGATCCAAGAGGTCACCAGCCCCGGCGGCTTCAACGCGTGGCTGGTCGAGGATCACTCGATCCCGTTTGTGGCGTTGGAACTGCGGTTCAAGGGCGGCGCCTCGCTTGATCTGCCCGGCAAGCGCGGGGCGACGAACCTGATGGTGGGCTTGCTCGAAGAGGGCACCGGCGACATGGATGCGCGCGATTTTGCCGCCGCGCGAGAGGCGATTGCCGCGTCTTTGCGGTTCGATAGCGGCGATGACACCGTCAGCGTGTCGGCCAAGTTCCTGACGGAAACGCGAAGTGAGGCGATGGCGCTGTTGCGCGCGGCGTTGATCGAGCCGCGCTTTGACGAGGTGGCGATTGAACGGGTGCGCCAGCAGGTGCTGTCGGGAATCCTGTCGGATTCGAAAGACCCGGACGAGATTGTCGGCGACACCTTCTACGCCAAGGTCTTTGGCGATCACCCCTATGGCTCGTCCAGCAGCGGCACGGTGGACAGCGTCACGGCGCTGACCCGCGACGATCTGCTGGCGGCGCACCGGGGCGCTTTGGCCAAGGATCGCGTCTATGTGTCGGCGGCCGGGGACATCACCGCCGAGGAGCTGGCGGCGCTGATGGATGCCTTGCTGTCGGACCTGCCCGAAGAGGGGCTGCCCTTGCCTGCGGACGTGGAGGTCCAGACCGAAGCGGGCGTGACCGTGGTCCCGTTTGACACGCCGCAGTCGGTGGCCTTGTTCGGGCATCGCGGCATGAAGCGCGACGATCCCGATTTCTTTGTCGCCTATGTGATGAACCAGATCCTTGGGGGCGGCGGCTTTGAGGCGCGGCTGATGGACGAAGTGCGCGAAAAGCGCGGGCTGACCTATGGGGTGTACTCTTACCTCGTGCCCAAGGACCACGCCGAACTGTATCTGGGGCGCGTGGCCTCGGCCAATGACCGGATTGCCGAGGCGATCGAGGTGATCCGCGCCGAATGGGCCAAGATGGCCGCCGAAGGCGTGACGCAGCAAGAGCTGGACGAGGCCAAGACCTATATGACGGGCGCCTATCCCTTGCGGTTTGATGGCAACGGGCCGATTGCGCGTATTCTGGTGGGGATGCAGATGGATGATCTGACGCCCGAGTACGTGACCACGCGCAACGCACAGATCGAGGCGGTGACGCTGGAGGATGTGAAGCGCGTGGCGGGCGAACTGCTTCGGCCCGAGGCGCTGCATTTCGTTGTGGTCGGTCGGCCCGAGGGGCTGGAGGTGCCGGTGCAGTGAGCGGCGTTTGCGCCTGCCGCTGTCTGGGATTTGGATATTTATAAAGAGAAGAAGACCGGGGCGGCGCGCGTCACAGAGGCGTGGGTTGCCGCGGGGCTGGGTAAAAGAAAACGGGCGCGGCTGGGATGGCTGCGCCCGTTTTGTTTTGGGTGTGTTCGTTTAGAGCGGCCCGTTTAGAGCAAGCCGGCGTGGGCGAGGGCTGCGTCCAGCTTGGCGGCGGTGGCATCGGTCACCGGCAGCAGGGGCAGGCGGACTTCGCCGTCGCACAGGCCCAGCTTGGCCATGGCGTATTTCGCGCCCGAGACGCCCGGTTCGGTGAAGATCGCAGCGTGCAGGGGCATCAGGCGATCCTGAAGTTCCAGCGCCTTGGCGTAGTCGTTTGCCAGGCAGGCGTTCTGCATTTGCGCGCAAAGCGCCGGGGCCACGTTGGCGGTGACCGAGATCATGCCGGTGCCGCCCTGGGCGTTGAAGCCGTGGGCGGTGGCGTCTTCGCCGGAGACCTGAATGAAGTCCGGCCCGCAGGTGATCCGCTGGGCGCAGATCCGTGCGAGATCGCCCGTTGCGTCCTTGACCCCGACGATGCGCGGCAGTTTGGCCAGTTCGCCCATGGTGGCGGGGGTCATGTCCACAGCCGAGCGGCCGGGAATGTTGTAGATCACGATCGGAATATCCGCGCTGTCATGGACGGCGGTGAAATGCGCGATCAGGCCCGCTTGGGTCGGCTTGTTGTAGTAGGGTGTCACGACAAGCGCGCCCTGCGCCCCGACCTTGGCGGCGAACTGGGTAAAGCGCACCGCCTCGGCGGTGTTGTTGCTGCCCGCGCCCGCGATGACCGGCACGCGGCCCTTGGTGGCCTGCACGACGCAGTCGATGACCGCTTCGTGTTCTTCGTGGGTCAGGGTGGGGCTTTCGCCGGTGGTGCCGACGGGGACCAGCCCGTGCGAGCCTTGGTCGATCTGCCAATCCACCAGACGTTTAAGCGCGTCGAAATCCACCGCACCGTTTTTAAACGGCGTGACCAGTGCAGGCATAGACCCTTTGAACATGACGCGCTCCTTTTCTTTCTAACTGCGGGAGGGGGTATCTATTCTGTCGCAGATGTGAGTTGATGATCACGACTCTGCCGGTATCCTCCCGAGTCGTGTCTATTCATCGTCGCCACGGAAATTGCAAGCTTATGTCTCGTGTCTTTGCCCTGTTGGTCCTGCTGTGTAGCGCCACGGTTGCCGTGGCGCAGGATGCGGGGGCGGCGCTGGGGCGCGCGATGGCGGATATGCGGCGCGGCGACTGGGGCGGGGCGCAGATCGAGGCGCGCATCGACGGGCGCGCGGCGCTGGACGTGATCTTGTGGCACAACCTGCGGGCGGGGCTGGGGGATGCGCGCGAGGTGCAGGATTTCCTGGCGCGTAATCCAGATTGGCCGGGGCTGCCCTATTTGCGGGAGAAGTCCGAGGCGGCCATGTCGCAGGCTTCTGCCGAGGAGATCCGGGCCTTTTTCGCGGATGTGCGTCCGCAGACCGGGACCGGGGCTTTGGCGCTGGCGCGGGCCTATGCAGAGGCAGGCGACGACGGGGCCGCGCAGGCCGAGGTGGTCCTTGCGTGGCGGACCTTGGCGCTGTCCAGCAGCGAGCGGCGGGCGTTTCTGGACGCATGGGGCGATGTCCTGAAAGAGCATCACACCGCGCGGTTGGACATGGCCCTGTGGAAGGGCTGGAGCCAGAACGCCGGTGCGATGGTCCCCTTGGTGGACGAAGGTTGGCAGGCTTTGGCCGAGGCGCGCATGGCCTTGCGCAACAATGCGGGCGGGGTGGATACCCTGATCGCCAAGGTGCCAGAGGCGTTGCAGGATCATCCCGGACTGGCGTTCGAGCGGTTCTTGTGGCGGGCACGCAAAGGGCGCTCGGCGGATGCGATCGAGCTGCTCTTGGCGCATTCCGGCAGCGTCGAGGATTTGGGCGCGCCCTGGGCTTGGGCGCGAGAGCGGCGCGATCTGGCGCGCGAGCGGATGCGGGACGGCGCCTATGCCGAGGCTTACCAGATCGCCGCGCAGAATTGGCTGTATGACGGCAGCGATTTTGCCGATCTCGAGTGGCTGGCGGGCTTTATCGCGTTGCGGCATCTGAACGATCCGGCGCGGGCGGTGGCGCATTTTGACCGCTTCCGAGAGGCGGTCTGGACGCCGATTTCCGTGGGCCGGGCGGGCTATTGGCTGGGCCGCGCGCATGAGGCGGCGGGCAATGCCGAGGCGGCGCAAGAGGCTTACAAGATGGGCGCGCAATTCCAGACCTCGTTCTACGGGTTGCTGGCGGCAGAGCGGGGCGGCATTGCGCCTGATCCGCGCTTGAACGGTCTTGAGGATTTCGGCGACTGGCGGCAGGCGGCGTTTACCAAGTCTTCGGTTTTTCAGGCGGCGATCCTGTTGCTGGCGGCGGGGGAGACGTCGCTGGGTGAGCGGTTCCTGACCCATCTGGCCGAAGGGCTGGACCGGCAGGGGATGGGGCTGATGGGGGCCATGCTGGCCGATATGCAGCGCCCGCATGTGCAGGTGATGCTGGGCAAGCGCGCGGCGCAATACGGGATAGAGCTGCCGGGGCCATATTACGCGGTGCCCCGGCGCATTGCCCAGACCGAGTTTCCCGTGCCAAAGGAGCTGGTCCTGGCCATTGCGCGGCGCGAGTCCGAGTTCGATCCGGTGGTTGTGTCCGGCGCGGGCGCGCGCGGGTACATGCAGCTGATGCCGGGCACGGCGCAGGAGGTGGCGCGGGGTCTCGGCCTGGAGTACAGCCGCGAGCGTCTGCTGAGCGATCCGTCTTATAATGCGCGGCTTGGGTCCACCTATCTGGCGGAGCTGTCCGAGCGGTTTGGCGCCAATGCGGTGATGATGGCGGCGGGGTATAACGCCGGGCCGTCGCGGCCCATTCGGTGGATGGAGGCCTATGGCGATCCGCGCAAGGGTGAGGTTGATGTGATCGACTGGATCGAAACGATCCCTTTTGACGAGACGCGCAACTACGTGATGCGGGTGACTGAGAGCTTGCCGGTGTATCGCGCGCGGTTGGGGTTGGAGCCGCATCCGGTGCCGTTTTCGCAGGAGCTGATCGGGGCAACGATGCCTGCGATCCCGGTGGTGACGGAGTAGTTTTGAGGACGGGGAGGGGGCGCTGCCCCGTCTCACCGGAGGTGAGCATTTTTATGTGGAGGGGGCGCTGCCCCGCCTGCGGCTCCCCCGGGATATTTTGAAAGAGAAGAAGCTGCGGGCTTATTCGGTTTGGCGGGCGCGCCAGAGGGTAAAGAGGCCTGCGGCGACGATCAGGCCAGCGCCGAGGGCGACGTTTGCGCGAATGGATTCGCCGAAGACTGCGATGCCGAGGGCGCTGGCGAAGACCAGTTGCAGGTAGGCGAAGGGTTGAACGGCGCTGGCCTCGGCGACTTCGTAGCAGCGGATCAGGGTGTAATGGCCAAGCGCGCCTGTGACGCAGAGCAGCGCCATCCAGCCCCAATCGGGCGCGGTCATGGGTTGCCAGAACCACATGCCGATAAGCGTCGCGGTGACCGCGCCGACGGTGCCGGTGTAGAAGAACGACGTGGCCGCCGTGTCGTGTCTGGCGACGTAGCGTGTGAGCAGGCCGTAAAGCGCGAACATCAGGGCCGCGCCCAGCGGGATGGCCGCGTAGGGCGAGAAGACGCCGCCCGAGGGTTGCAGGATGATGATGACGCCGACGAAGCCGACGCCGATGGCGGCCCAGCGACGCCAGCCGACGTGCTCGCCCAAGACGGGGCCCGAGAGCGCCGCGATCAGCAGCGGGTAGGCGGCAAAGACCGCGTGGCTTTCGACGAGGCCGAGGTAGACAAAGCCGATGACCATTGTGTTGATCTCGACCACCAGCAGCGCGCCTCGGAACGCCTGAAGCCATGGGGTGTGGCTTTGGGCAGCGGCGCGCAGGCCGCCGGCTTTGCGTTTGGCGATGGCCATGACAAAGGCGGCGAAGAACCAGTAGCGGATCATCACCACCATCATGGTGTTGTATTCCCCCGCGAGGTGGCGGCTGAGCCCGTCCTGCATGGCGAAGACAAAGGTGGTGAGGACCATGAGCCAGATGCCGAGGCCGGTGTTTTGCTGGGCCATGTCAGGCTTTCCTTGCGGTGGTCATGTGGCGTTTGCGGCCAAAGCCGGGGATGCGCGTGACGTCAAAGCCCGCGTCCGCCAGCGCGCGGCGCACGTGGCCGGCGGCGGTGTAGGTGGCGGCGGTGCCGTTCGGTGTGGTGTGCTGGCCGACGGCGTGCAGCAGCTCGGGCGACCACAGTTCGGGGTTCTTGGCGGGGGAGAAGCCGTCGAGGAACCACGCGTCGGCCTTGCCTTGCCATTCGGGCAGGGTCTCGCGCGCGTCGCCTTGGATCATTTCGAAGTGCAGGTCGGGCAGGGTGAATTGCCGCGCGCCTTGCTGCCAGAAGGGGGCGAGCTCGGCGGCGATGTCGGTGATTTCCGCAAAGGCGGCCTGCGCGCGGATCATTTCCGGGCCTTGCAGGGGGAAGGCCTCGAAGGTGGTGAAATGCAGGCGACCCTGTTGGCCTGATGTGCGCCACAGCTGTAAAGCAGCGAGCAGATTGAGGCCGGTGCCAAAGCCCAGCTCGGCAATGTGGAAGCCATCGGAAAAGCGCTCGGGCAGGGCGTTGCCGGTCAGAAAGACGTGTTTCGTCTCGTTCAGGCCATGTTCGAGCGAGTAGTAGGGGTCGTCGAACCGGGTCGACACGGGGATATCGCCGCGCCAATCAAGCGAGGAGGTCGTCATCGGCTGGCCCTTTGCGCAGCGGGTGAATATGCAGGGTTTGAGGCGGGGGCGTGGCCCCCTTTGGCACAGGTTTGCAGGCAGGAGAGGGCAATGGCAAGAGTGGACGTGACCGTGCGGGGGGGCGGGATCTTTGGTCTGAGCATTGCCTGGGCCTGCGTGCAGCGCGGCGCCCGTGTGCGGGTGGTGGACCCATATGGCGCTGGGGCCGGGTCTTCGGGCGGTCTGGTGGGGGCATTGGCCCCACATGTGCCGGAAAACTGGAATGAAAAGAAGGCGTTTCAGTTGGACAGCCTGTTGATGGCAGCAGGGTTCTGGGCCGGGGTCGAGGCGGTGGGCGGCGTGTCGGCGGGCTATGGCCGGACCGGGCGCTTGCAGCCAATTGCCGATGCGCATGGGCTGGAGCTGGCGCAGGCGCGTGCGATTTCTGCAAAGCCGCTTTGGCAGGATCATGCGGTGTGGGAGGTCGTCGAGGCGGGCGAGGCGGGGGAATTTGCGCCAGTCTCTCCTTCGGGGTTCTTGATCCGCGATACGTTGACCGCGCGGATGCACCCGCGGCGCGCCTGTGCGGCCTTGGTGGCGGCGTTGCAGGCGTCGGGGGTTGCCGTCGTGTCTGAGGCAGAGGACGCAGGCGCGGTGGTCTGGGCGACGGGTTGGCAGGGGCTGAGGGCGCTGTCCGAGGGGCGGTCGCGCAAGGTCGGCGATGGGATCAAGGGACAGGCGGTGCTGATGAAGTATGCCGCGCCGGAGGCCCCGCAGTTGTTCGTCGGGGGCTTGCATCTGGTGCCGCACGCGGATGGGACGCTGGCCATTGGATCGACCTCTGAGCGGGAGTTTGACGACCCTACTGGGGTGGATGAGCAGTGCGAGGATCTGATCGCGCGGGCGCGGGCGGCTTTGCCGGTGCTGGAAGGCGCGGAGGTTTTGGAGCGCTGGGCCGGGGTGCGGCCACGGGCGCGGAGCCGGGCGCCGATGCTGGGGGCATACCCGGACCGGGCGGGGCATTTCATCGCCAACGGGGGCTTTAAGATCGGCTTTGGGATGGCGCCCAAGGTCAGCGCGGTGATGGCCGATCTGGTGCTGGAGGGGCGCGATGCGATCCCCGAGGGGTTCCGGGTGGAGGCGTGTTTGTAGGCCGCTGTCCGGCGCTCGTTCCTGCGGAACATCGCCCCGCCCACCGTCCCGCAGCCTGCGTTGCGGCAAACAAAAAAGGGCAGGTCGGGAGCCTGCCCTTATGGTTGCCGAGATGGCGGTGGTTAGTCGAACTTGCGCGAGGGCGCGAGCACCTTTGCCTCGCCGATCAGCACCTTTTTGCCGTCGACGGTGCACTGGCAATCCAGCGTCACGCGGCGCTTGGCATGGTCGATGTCGGTCACGGTGACCTCGGCGTAGACAGTGTCGCCGGGGCGCACGGGGCCGAGGAATTTCAGCGTCTGGCCCATGTAGACCGTGCCGTGGCCGGGCAGCTGTTCGCCGATCACCGCCGAAATCAGGCCCGCGGTCAGCATCCCGTGGGCGATGCGCCCTTCAAAGATGGTGTCCTGCGCGTATTCGTCATCGAGGTGCACTGGGTTCCGGTCGGTCGAGACCTGAGCGAACATCTCGATGTCTTCATCGGTGACCACCTTGCGCAGGTAGCGGGACATGCCCATTTCGATGTCTTCGATGCAGATGGTTCCGCGTGGCAAATTGTCCAACATCTCACCCTCCAAGATCAGGCCTTCGGTAATAAACGCGCACTCCTTCGGCGCTCTGTGAAATTTTATTACTTTGCAGATGCAGCAAAAACAAGGGGAAATTCGCGCGGCAGGCTCCACAAATGGTCGCATGTGGCACAAAAAGCCCCGCGCGCCGGATGGGCGGGCGGGGCGGTGTAAGCTGTTGGAATAGTGAGGTTAACGCAGGTAACCGATCGAAAAGCGCGGGGCGATCTGCGCCGTGCCAAGGTAGTCTTCCAGCGCGGATTTTTCCGGCTGGCGGTCGGTTTTGGTTTCCTCTTTGGCAAGGCCGCCGGTGATAAAGAGGGAATCAATGTCCTCGCCCATGGCGCCCTGGATATCCGTCGCGGGGCCGTCGCCGATGGCCAGAATGGCGCTGTCGGACACGTTCGGGCGATGCGCGAACAGGCGGCGGCGCGCGAGGTCATAGATCGGCGGGTAGGGCTTGCCGAAATAGAGGCTCTCGCCGCCCATCTCGGTATAGAGCTTGGCCAGCGCCCCGGCGCAATATTCGCGCCGCTCGCCCCGGTCGACGACGATGTCGGGGTTGGCGCAGAGCAGCTTGAGCCCCTTTTGCTTGGCATAGAGGAACTCGGGGCGGTTGACCTCTGGTTCGGCGTGGGGGTCGAAGGGACCGCAGCAGACGATGCCTTCGGCGTCCTCAAGGTCGACGCGCTCCACGGCGACCGGGTTGTCGATCAGGTTCAGCGGCTCAAAGAACGACAGGTCAAAGTCGTGCCCCATGAACCAGACCTTTTGGCCCACCGCGCCTTGGAACATGGCGGCGCGGGCGCTGTCGCCAGAGGTGGCGATGTCGTCATAGGCATCCTCGGGGACGCCGAATTTGACCAGCTGCTTGGCGACCTCGTGGCGCGAGCGCGGGGCGTTGGTCACCAGGATCACGGTGCCGCCACCGGCGCGAAAAGCTTGCAGTGCGGCGACCGCCTCCGGAAAGGCTTTGACGCCGTTGTGCACGCAGCCCCACAGATCGACGAAAAGCGCGTCGTAATTGGCGGAAATGTCAGAGAGCTGTTCGATAATCTGGGTCATGGGCCTGTTCGCGCGTGGAAAAAGTTACCGTCCTTGTTCCACATAGCGCGCCCAAGGGAAAGGCTAGCCCTGATTGAGCCGCTCGACGTAGACGCGCATTTCCTCGGCCTCTTGGCGGGCTTCGCGCAACCCGTCCATGGCGGCGCGCAGTTCGGCCTCTGTCTGGGCCAACTGGTTGGTCAGCTCGGCCTCGCGCTGTTGCAGGTAGGTGATCGCCTGATCGCGGGTTTCCTCGGCCTCGTGCAGCTCTTGGCTCATGCGTTCAAGCTGATCCATGTCGGCTTGGCTGACGCGCTTGAAGCGGTGGATGAGCCAGTGGGCAAACCACCCAAGGCCGAATGCCACGAACAAGATAATGGCCGTGACGATGATGAATTCGGATCTGTTCATCCAAGGTCCCTTTGTCCCGAGCGTTGACCGCCCTGTCAGTTGTCAGCGGGGGCTGCGTCCCCGTCGTTGGTGGTTGCGACCGGCTCGCCTGCCTCGGCGTCCGGGTCTGCCTGCTCTTGCTCGGGTTCATCCTGCTCGGCGGCCTCTGCCTCGGCCTTCAGCAGTTTGAACTCGATGCGGCGGTTGGCTTCGCGGCCTTCCTCGGTGCCATTATCGGCAATCGGCTGGGTTTCGCCATAGCCTTTGACAGAATAATCACGCACCGGCACCTGGCGGGCGCGCAAAGCATCCAGAACCGCCTGCGCGCGTTCGCGGCTAAGCTCGGCGTTCATGGTCTCGCGGCCTTGGCTGTCGGTGTGGCCGCCGATCTCGATCGGGATGTCGCCGCATTGTTTGAGCATCTCGGCCAGCTCGTCCATGATGTCCTTGGCCGAGGCATCCAGCCGGCTGGAGCCGGGCTCAAAGGTGATCTTACGCGCGCCGATGACCTCGGTGATGCGGGCCTCGCACTCTTCCGGGGTGGGGATGCCCAGCGAGGGGTCAAAGCGCTCTTCGTACTCGACCTTGATCTCGAAATTCACGTCATCGCCCAGTTTCGAGGCCAGCAAAGCGGCGATCTGCGCGTTGGCGTCGGCGTTGCCGGTCTTGCCGGTGATGGCGATATTGTCGGGGGTGACGGTGACCGCGCCGTTAACCAACTGCGAGAGCACCTCGAGCGCGGCCAGCGTGCGCACCGGCCAGTCCATCGGCAGGTTCTCGGCCACGCGGGCAGCGGTGAACACATCCTCAGAGCCAAAGCGCGCGCGGGCATAGCTGTCGGCGGTCTGGCGCGCCACCTCGGAGGACAGGCGGCCACGCAGCTGCACCGCGCCCTCGGGCGACAGGGTCGCGACGAATTCGGGCGGGCCTTCGACGGTCTCTACCTGAGTCTTGGGCAAGGACGCGTTCAGGGCGAAAATATCGGGCAGCGTGGTTTCCAGCTCGCCCACGACACGGTCGAACACGGCCTGATTGGTGCCCTCGGCGGCGACCAGCGCGATGTCGGCGTTGCTAAAGGTCACGGACCCACCGCCCAGTTCCGCCAGCTTGGAAATCGCCAGAGACACCGCGTCGGGCCAGCGCCGCGATGGTGTCCCAAGGCCCAGCGTGCACGACCCTTTGCCCGTCATGCCAGCGTCGGCGGCGGCCTTGAGGATACGCTCGCGCCCCTCGGGGGTGTCGGCAGAGCAGGCGTCGAAATGCGGGCCGGTCTCGTCGATGATAAAGCGCAGCGTAAAGGGCGAGATCACCGGGCGCGGGGCGGAAATGTCCAGCGTCAGGTCCATGTCCTCGGGCTTGCGGCGCATCAGCGCGCTTTCCAGCCGCACGCGCACCTGTTCGCTTTCGGTCATGGCCTTGATCGCCACGCTGTCGGCGGTCACCGAAATCTTGGAGCGGGGCAAATCCTTGAGCGCGCGGGTGGCATAGAGCATCGCGTCGTCCCAGCCATCGGGGGCGGGGAAGTCAGCGCTTTCGAGCAGGTCGGTGACCTCTGCGTCGCCCACCATGGCCTGAAATTCTTCGATCAGCAAAGCGCGGTCGGTGGTGGCGGGCACCAGCCCGATGATCGAGATCCCGGCGTCATTGCGCAGGATTTCCGCCGAGAAATGCGGCGGTTTCAGCTCTTCGGGTTCCTCGATCAGCATCTGGTCGATGACGCGGGCGGCGTCCACCACGCGCCCCGCCGTGGACAGCGCGCGGAAGCGAGCCGCCTCATCGGGGGCGGTGCCGATCAGGAAGACTTGCAAGCCGTTGGTGTCCACCTCGGCCCATGTCAGCCCGTCGTTGTCCAGTTCGGTCAACACATCGGTCTTGGAGGCGGCCTCGATGGCCTGAACCGAGAAATTCGCGGCGATCAGGCTGACCGCACCGGCCCCTGCGAAAATCGCCGCCGTGGTAAATATCGAGGAAAGCCGCATCAGCGCTGAAAATCCTGTATTGTTCACGTCCTGATACGGAGTTGCGAAAGGTTAAGCAATCAGACGAACAGCGCACCGGCGAAAATCAGCACGGGAATCAGCCCCGCGTCGCGATTCGCGCGAAACAGCATAAGCAGACGGTCGTTATCATCCAGTTTCAGCTGTCGCATCTGCCACAGCAGGTGCCAGCCCATGGCCCACGGCCCCACCAGCAGAATCACCATTTGCAGGATGTTGCCATCGGGCGCAGCGGCAATCACCGCCATCCCCATCAAGGCCACCGTCGCCACAAGGAACCGCGACAGCCATTGCGGCGTGTCCTCGGCAAACAGCCGCGCGGTGGATTTCACCCCGATCAGCGCGTCGTCCTCTTTGTCTTGGTGGGCGTAGATCGTGTCATAGAACAGCGTCCACGCCATGCCCGCGATATACAGCAGCACGGCGGGCAGTTTCAGCTCTCCGGAATGGGCCGTCCACGCCAGCAAGGCGCCCCAGTTAAAGGCGATCCCCAGAAAGACCTGCGGCCACCAGGTGAACCGCTTGGCAAACGGATAGATCGCCACCGGCCCCAGCGACAGCACCCCCAGAGCGATGGCCATGGGCGGGTAGGTCAGCAAGATCGCAAAGGCCACAAGGCATTGCGCCACCGCCCAGGCCAGCGCCTGTTTCGTCGTAACCTGACCCGAGGGGATGGGCCGCGAAGCCGTGCGCGCCACGCTGCCGTCGATGTGCCGGTCGGTGATGTCGTTCCACGTACAGCCCGCGCCGCGCATCAGCACCGCGCCCACGCCGCAGGACAGGAAAATCCACAGATCGAACCAAGACGCCTGCCCGTCATGCACCATGGCCAGCAGCAACCCCCACCAACACGGCAACAGCAACAGCCACGTCCCGATGGGCCGGTCGGCGCGGCTGAGGCGCAGGTAGGGCCGGGTAAAGGCGGGCGCGAGGTGGTCGACCCAGTTGCCCTTGACCGCGTCGGAAACCTGGCCTTCTGGCTCTGGCATATGGTTGGTGCCGGTCATATGGTGTGCCTCATGAAACCCAAGATACGCCTGTATGTAGAGCACCCTCTGGGCGAGGAGCAACCGGTCGAGCTGACGAAACCGCAGGCGCATTACCTGTTCGGGGTGATGCGGCAGGCGGTCGGCGGCGAGGTGGCCCTGTTCAATGGCCGCGACGGCGAGTGGCGTGCGCAGATCACCAGCGCGGGCAAACGCGGCGGGGAGTTGCTGTGTCTGGAGCAGACCGCGCCCCTGATGGTGCCGCCCGACCTGTGGCTGTGCTTTGCCCCGATCAAGAAGGCGCGCACCGATTTTATCGTCGAAAAAGCCGCCGAGATGGGCGCGCGGCGCATCATCCCCATGCAAACCGAGTTTACCAATGCCGAGCGCATCCGGCAGGATCGCTTGCAGGCGCACGCGGTCGAGGCCGCCGAGCAATGCGGCGGCACCTTTGTCCCCGAGGTGGATGATTTGCAGCGGATGTCTGCCCTGCTCGACGGGTGGGACGCGACGCGCCGCATCATGTTCTGCGATGAGGCCAAGGTGGGCGAGGCCTTTGACCTCGGGGCGGCAGAGCGCGGCCCTTGGGCGATCTTCATCGGCCCCGAAGGGGGCTTTTCGGAGCCTGAACGCGCCCGCCTGCATGGGCTTACTCACGCGCATCCGGTGGCGCTTGGCCCGCGTATCCTGCGCGCCGACACGGCAGCGGTGGCGGCGCTGACCCTGTGGCAAAAGGCCTTGGGGGATTGGGCATGATCCGCCCCGAGGCCGCCGAAGCCATAAACCGTTGGAAAGAAACGCTGACCGGCGCTGGCATCGCCGCGCTTGGGGCCTATTGGGGGTTCTTCACCGGCGGCGGTATCCTGCATTACATCGGCTATTTGCTGATTGCGGTGGGCGCTCTGCTGGGGTTCGCAGGCATCCAACGCGCGCGCTTTCGCATGGGGCGCGACGGCCCCGGCGTCGTTAACGTCATCGAAAAGCGCATCACCTATTTCGGGCCGCTGTCCGGCGGGGTCATCGACCTTGACGACATCACCACCCTGACGCTCGACCCCACGTCCGAGCCGCCACACTGGCTGCTGGCCCAGCCGGGGCAACTGCCGCTTGCGATCCCGCTGACCGCCGAAGGGGCCGACACGCTGTTCGACGCCTTTGCCAGCCTGCCCGGCATCCGCACCGAACACATGCTGCGGCAGATGCAAAGCACCCCGGATCACCCGGTTGTCATCTGGCGCAGGCAGGATGTGCGCAATACCGCCCCTCGGCTGCATTGACACGGGCGCGCATTCCCCGCATCCCTAGACCTTCAAAGCGTAAGCAGACCCGGAGTCCCCATGTCCATCCCCCAATCCGGTGGCGGTCCCATCGAACGTCACGAACAACTGGCCGAGTACATGGCCGCGGGCTGCAAACCCAAGGCCGATTGGCGCATCGGCACCGAGCATGAAAAGTTCGGCTACTGCAAGGATACACACAAGCCGCTGCCCTACGAGGGCGAGCGGTCCATCCTCGCGGTCTTGACCGGCCTGCGCGACCGCTACAACTGGTCCGAAGTGCGCGAAGGCGACAAGCTGATCGGGCTGGAGCGCAACGGCGCGAATGTGTCCTTGGAACCGGGCGGCGCGTTGGAACTGTCGGGTGCGCCTCTAGAGACGATCCACCAGACCTGCGATGAGGTGAACGAGCACCTCGCCGAGGTCAAAAGCATCTCGGACGAGATCGGCGTGGGCTTTATCGGTCTGGGGGCCGCGCCCGAATGGTCGCACGACGAGATGCCCTTGATGCCGAAAGGCCGCTACAAGCTGATGGACAGCTATATGGGCACCGTCGGCACCGCTGGCACCGCCATGATGCGCCGCACGACCACGGTTCAGGTGAACCTCGATTTCGGGTCCGAGGCGGATATGGTGCAAAAGCTGCGCGTGGCGCTGGCGCTGCAACCGTTGGCCACCGCCTTGTTCGCCAACTCGCCGTTCTTTGAGGGCAAGCCCAACGGGATGAAATCCTATCGCTCTTGGATCTGGCGCAACTTGGACGATGCGCGCACCGGGATGCTGCCCTTTGTCTTTGACGAGGGGTTCGGCTTCGAGGCCTATGCCGAGTACGCGCTCGATGTGCCGATGTATTTCGTCTACCGCGATGGCAAGTATATCGACGCCTTGGGGCAATCCTTCCGCGATTTCCTGAAAGGCGAGCTGCCCGCGCTGCCCGGCGAAAAGCCGACGCTGTCCGATTGGGCCGACCACCTGACCACGCTCTTCCCAGAGGCGCGCGCCAAGAAGTTCATCGAGATGCGCGGCGCGGATGGCGGCCCTTGGCGGCGGTTGTGCGCGCTGCCCGCGTTCTGGGTGGGGCTGACTTACGACCAGACCGCGCTGGATGCCGCTTGGGATCTGGTCAAGGGCTGGGACGCGGAAACCCGCGAAGCGCTGCGCGTCGGCGCGTCGGAGCAAGGCTTGCAGGCCAAGGTCGGCTCGATTTCGATGCACGATCTGGCGCGCGAGGTGCTGGACATCTGCGACGCGGGCCTCAAGGCGCGCGCCATGCCCGGCGCGGGCGGCCTTGTGCCCGACGAGACGCATTTCCTGAACGCGCTCAAGGAAAGCGTCGAAAGCGGGCAGGTTCTGGCCGACGAACTGCTAGAGCATTATAGCGGCGACTGGGGCGGCGATCTGTCGAAAATCTACGCGGCCTATAGCTACTAACGCTTTGGTATCGCGATGAGAAAAGGGCGGGGTCTGATCCCCGCCCTTTGTCTTTAATAGCCGATCGCGCAGCCGTCTTTGCGCGGGTCCGAGGCCCCTTCGAGCACGCCATTGTCGTGGATCAGGATCGCCTGCGCGCCGCCGATCGCCGTTTCCGGGATTTCCACGTCGTGGCCTTTGGCCGCCAGCTCGGCGCGCACTTTGTCGGAATAGCCGCGTTCCACCTGCAACTTGCCATCCTGCGGGAAGCTGCGCGGCGCGTCCAAGGCTGCCTGCGGATCAAGGCCATAGTCGGTGAGGTTCGTCATCACCCGCGCGTGGCCGTTGGGCTGGTACTGCCCGCCCATCACGCCGAACGGCATGGTCACACGGCCCGCGTCGCGCACCATCGCCGGGATGATCGTGTGCATCGGGCGCTTGCCCCCGGCCATCTCGTTGGCGTGGCCCTGTTCCAGCGAGAAACCCGCCCCGCGGTTCTGGAACAGGATGCCGAACTTGTCCGAGGCGATCCCCGAGCCAAAGCTATGAAACACCGAGTAAATCAGCGACACGGACATTCGGTCCTTGTCGACCACGGTGATGTAGATCGTCTCTTTGTGCACCGATTCGCTGATCGAAGTGGCCGAGGCCATGGCCCGGTTCGGGTCGATCAACGCGGCCAGTTTCTGCGCGGTTTCCATGCTGGTCAGATGGTCCAGCCGGGTCATATGCGCCGGATCGGCGAGAAAGCGATTGCGGGCGTCGTAGGCCAGCTTGGCGGTCTCGGCCTCGATATGCGCGCGCTCGGCGCCAAAGGGGTCCATGCTGGCCAGATCGAATTGCGACAGGATGTTCAGCATCAGATGCGCGGTGACGCCTTGGCCGTTGGGCGGATGCTCGAGCAGCTCGCGGCCCTTGTAGTGGCCTGCCAAAGGCTCACCGATGGTGCACTTTGTGGCGGCGAAATCGTCCAGCGTGTGGACACCCCCGGCGGCGGTCAGCGCGGCGACCATGTCTTCTGCGACTTCGCCTTCGTAAAAGGCTTTGCGGCCGTCTTTGGCGATGCGTTCCAGCACGTCGGCTTGGCCCGGCAGGCGGAAAATGTCGCCGACATTCGGGGTCTTACCGCCCAGAAGGTAGTGATCGCGCGCAGCCCCTTGCAGGGCGTTTTCGGCAATGCGCCAGTCGAACACGGTGCGCGGCGCGATGGGCACGCCGTCGCGCATGTAGTGGATCGCGGGGGCGAGACTGTCGGCCAGCCCCAGCTTGCCCCAGTTTTCGGACATGGTGCAAAAGGCGTCAATCGCGCCGGGGATCGTCACCGCATGGGCGCTGTCGGTGGGCACGGTCTTCAGGCCTTGGTCGCGCAAAGCCGCGGCGCTGGCGGCGGCGGGCGCGCGGCCCGAGCCGTTGACCGCGATCACATCTTCGCCCCCGGCGGGCGAAATCAGCGCAAAGCAATCGCCGCCGATCCCGGTCATCTGCGGCTCTGCCAGCCCCAGCAGGACCGCGCCCGCAATGGCCGCATCTACCGCGTTGCCGCCCCGGCGCAGAACGTCGATGGCGACTTGGCTGGCCAACGGGGTCGACGTGGCGCAGATGCCGTTGGTGGCAAAGACCGCCGAGCGGCCCGGATGTTGGAAATCACGCATGGATTTGGATCCTCCCCTTTGGGGGCACCATACCCGTCATCCGGGGCGCGTCAATTGTTGGGGGAGTATCAGCGGGTTAGAGCCTCGGTGTCGGACACTGGGTGGGGGCTGATAACGCCCGACACCGAGGGAAGCCATATGCAGCTACAGAACCAAGTATGCCCGCGAAACAGGGCGAAAATGTGGAGCTGGTTTGATTGTTTTGTGGCCGCGTGGCGGAGTGCTTTGGCTTTGATTAAAAACGAAAAAACAGCCGGCCAAGGGGCGCGACTGTTTGCTTGGGTAGTACCTCGGTGCCGGACACTGGGTGGGGGCTGAAAACGCCCGGCACCGAGGGAAGCCATATGCAGCTACAAGAACAGGTATGACGGTCCTATGCGGCGGGAATGTGGCGGCGGCGCGGTCATTTTGCGAAGCCTGTGGATGAACGGCGCGCTTAGGCGGAATTGTCCTCGCACTGAAGGGGGATTTCGAGGGTCAGGTGGTTTGCGCCGTCGCATTGATGATAGGTGAGCCGATTTGCCAGACTGCGGATCAGGAACCAGCCAAAGCCCCCTTCGGGCAGGTCTTCGGTCGGGACATCCAGATCGGCCATCTTGCCGCAGGGGGGCACGCCCCCCGGCATCGGCGCGCCAAAATCGACGATCCGCGCCCGCAGGCAGCTGTCGGCGAATTTCAGATCGACCCGGATTTCACCGTCGCTGCGATCCCGGTAGGCGTGTTCGACGACA
Organism: Tropicibacter naphthalenivorans; assembly: GCF_900176475.1. Lineage (GTDB taxonomy): Bacteria > Pseudomonadota > Alphaproteobacteria > Rhodobacterales > Rhodobacteraceae > Tropicibacter > Tropicibacter naphthalenivorans. The sequence continues at coordinate 399,267 of NZ_FWXX01000001.1, read as the reverse complement.
TTGTTCAGAACCTCGGCCAAGGCCAGTTCCCACATGTCGCCCAGCCCCGGCGGGCGCCCATGTTTGATCAGCAGATCATTGATCCCGGCCAGCGCAGCGCGCACGTCCTCGGCGGTGCTGCTTAGGACGCAACGGATGGTGATGCTGCCGTCGCCATGCTGCTCCGCTTTCATTGCAGGGTTCCTGTCTGGGGGTCAGGCGGGGTGGGCCGAGGCGCTTTCGGCGCTGTCATGGATGCTAAAGATCGAATCCATACGGGTCATGCGAAACACCTTGTCGACCGACGGCGTCAGCCCGGCCAGTTCCAGTTTCGCGCCCTGCGGCATCAGTTTCATCACCGCGACGATGGCGCCCAAGCCACTGGAATCAATGAAATCCACATGTTGCAAGTCCAGCACCATCCGGCCCGACGCGCTGGCCATTTCCTCGCGCATCCGGTCCTTGAATTGAATCGCGACCGCCGCGTCGATGCGGTCTGCATCCACGGTGATAACCTCGATCCCATCGAGAGAACGTGACGTAAAGTTCATGCCTGCCTCGCTATTGCGTTTGATCCAGACCCTAGACGCAATTCCTTACCATTCGGTATCAATGTTCTCAGGAGAGGGAGTAAGTTGATGAAAGATGTCGTTATTACGGGTGCCGCGCGCACGCCGATGGGCGGGTTTCAGGGGATTTTCTCGGATGTGACCGCCGCCGAGCTGGGGGGCGCTGCGATCAAGGCCGCTTGGGGCGCTGCGGGCAATCCTGCGGTCGATGAGCTGCTGATGGGCTGCGTTCTGCCCGCGGGGCAGGGGCAGGCCCCGGCGCGGCAGGCGGGCTTTGCCGCGGGTCTTGGCCAAGAGGTCCCGGCCACCACGCTCAACAAGATGTGTGGCTCGGGGATGAAAACCGCCATGATGGCCTTTGACCGGCTGGCGCTGGGCGGGGCGACCACGATGATCGCGGGCGGCATGGAAAGCATGACCAACGCGCCCTATTTGCTAGAGAAAATGCGCGGCGGGGCGCGGATTGGCCACCAGCAGGTGATCGACCACATGTTCCTTGATGGGCTGGAAGACGCCTATGACAAGGGCCGCCTCATGGGCACCTTTGCCGAGGATTGCGCCGAGGCCTTTCAGTTCACCCGCGAGGCGCAGGACCAATACGCGCTGGCGTCGCTGTCCAACGCTTTGGACGCCGAACGCTCGGGCGCGTTTGGCGGGGAAATCACCCCGGTGACCCTGCACAGCCGCCACGGCGAAGAGGTCATCACCCGCGACGAGCAACCCGGCAAGGCGCGCCCCGAAAAGATCCCGATGCTCAAACCGGCCTTTCGCAAGGACGGCACGGTGACGGCGGCGAATTCCTCTTCGATCTCGGACGGGGCGGCGGCCCTCGTGATGACGACGCTGGATGCGGCGGTGGCGGCAGGCCAAGTGCCGCGCGCCCGCATCCTTGGTCACGCCAGCCACGCGCAGGCCCCGGCCTTGTTCCCCACGGCCCCGGTCCCCGCCGCGCAAAAGCTGCTGGAGCGCATCGGCTGGAGCGTCTCTGACGTGGACCTGTGGGAGGTCAACGAGGCCTTCGCCGTGGTCCCCATGGCCTTCATGCACGAGATGGGCTTGCCGCGCGACATCGTGAACGTGAACGGCGGGGCCTGCGCGCTGGGTCACCCCATCGGCGCGTCGGGCACGCGGATCATCGTGACCTTGCTGAACGCTCTGGAGACGCGCGGGCTCAAACGCGGCGTGGCGGCGATCTGCATCGGCGGCGGCGAAGGCACCGCCATCGCCATCGAACGGCTGTGACCGCCATGCGCATCGACTACACCGAATTCTCCAAGGGGCTGCGCGCCCTGACCGAGGGAGAGACTGACAGCGTGGCCCTCATGGCGACCATCGCCTGCGAGGTGCACCACGCGGACGAGCGCTTTCACTGGACGGGGTTCTACCGCGTAGTGGCGCCTGAACTCTTGAAAATCGGCCCGTACCAAGGCGGCCACGGCTGCCTTGTGATCCCGTTCTCGCGCGGGGTCTGCGGGGCCTGCGCGCGCACGGGACAGGTGCAGCTGGTGGCCGATGTCGAGGCCTTCCCGGGCCACATCGCCTGTTCCTCGACCACGCGCTCCGAGCTGGTCTTGCCGGTGCGCAACGGCGCGGGCATCCTGCTGGGGGTGTTCGACATCGACAGCGACTGGCCCGAGGCGTTCACGCAAGAGGACGCTGAGGCGCTGCAAGCGCTGCTCGACGACGCCTTCGCCGACTGCCCGGCATGAGTCTGGACGGCTGGCTGATCTTTGCAGGCTTTTGGGTGGTGTTCGTGACCTCTCCGGGGCCGAACGCGGCCAACTGCATCCAGAACGGCATGACCTATGGCTTTGCCCGCGCGCTGTGGGGCGTGGCGGGCATCCTGACCCAGGCGCTGCTGTTCCTGACCCTCTCGGCGCTGGGCGTGACGGCGCTGATCGCCACCTCTCCCACCGCCTTCACCGTGGCGAAATTCGCAGGCGCGACGCTGCTGATCTGGTTCGGCCTGCGGGCTTGGATGCGCGCGCATCAGCCCATCGCCCCGATCGCCGCCTCCAGCCACATCTACAGCCGTGCCTTTGCCATCGCGACGCTGAACCCGAAATCCGTGGCGGGCTACCTCGCCGCCTTTTCGCAGTTCGTGCAAACGGATGTGCCCATCGCCCAGCAGATGTGGGTGATCGTGCCCACCGCTTTGACCATCACCGCCGCCAGCTACGCCAGCTACACCGCGCTTGGCGCGTGGCTTGGCCGCCGCGCGCTGTCCGCCGTGGCCAACACCACCATCCGCCGGGTGCTGGCGGGTTGCTTTATCCTGTATGGGCTGGCGCTTGGCGCGGCCTCTTTCCCCGAAAGGACATGACATGACCAAGGGCCACTGCCTCTGCGGCGCGATCCAGTTCGAAACCAGCGCACAGCCCCAAGGGCCAAGCCTGTGCCACTGTTCCCAATGCCGCCGCCAATCGGGGCACCTTTGGGGCTCGGCCTATGTGCCACGTGCGGCGCTGCGCATTACTGGCGACGTCCGTTGGTACGACAGCTCTGAACAGGCGCAGCGCGGCTTTTGCCCCACCTGCGGCAGCTTTCTGTTCTGGCACGCCCACGCCGAGGACACGATCAGCTTTGCCCTTGGCGCGTTGGACAACCCGACCGGCATCACGCTTGAGAAACACATCTTTACCAAGGACAAGGGCGACTACTACGCTATCACCGACGATGTGCCGCAAAGCTAACGCCTAAGGAGCCAGCCGATGACCGACCTGCCGACCTCCGCCCGCGTTGTCATCATCGGAGGCGGCATTATCGGCTGCTCGCTGGCCTATCACCTGACGCGGCTGGGGTGGCGCGACGTGGTGCTGCTGGAACGCAAGGCGCTGACCTCTGGCACCACGTGGCACGCGGCGGGGCTGATCGCGCAGCTGCGGTCCTCGGCCAACATGACCCGCCTCGCGAAATACTCGCAAGAGCTGTACGGCGCGCTGGAGGAGGAAACCGGCGTGGCCACGGGCTTTCGCCGGACGGGGTCGATCACCGTCGCCCTGACCGCCGAGCGCCACGAGGAACTGCGCCGCACCGCCGCCATGGCCCGCGCCTTTGGTGTCGAGGTCGACGAGATCGGGCTGGGGGACATCACCCGGCTTTACCCGCATCTGAACACCGATGGCGTGGTGGGCGGCGTCTACCTGCCCAAGGACGGGCAGGGCGATCCCGGCAATATTGCGCTGGCGCTGGCCAAGGGCGCGCGGGGTCGCGGCGCACGGATCGCCGAGCGCACCAAGGCCACCGGCGTCACCCGCACCGGCGCCCGCATCACCCATGTGGCGTGGCAGGCCGAGGACGGCACCCAAGGCCAGATCGCCTGCGACCACGTGGTCAACTGCGCGGGCATGTGGGGCCGCGAGGTGGGCCGGATGCTGAACACCGATGTGCCGCTGCAAGCCTGCGAGCATTTCTACATCGTCTCTGAACCCATCGAAGGGCTGTCCCGCCTGCCGGTCCTGCGGGTGCCGGACGAATGCGCCTACTACAAAGAGGACGCGGGCAAGCTGATGCTGGGCGCGTTCGAGCCGCGTGCCAAGCCTTGGGCCGTGGACGGCATCCCGGAGGGCTTTGAATTCGACCAACTGCCAGAGGACGTGGACCACTTTGAGCCGCTCCTGGAACAGGCCATCGCGCGTATGCCGATGCTGGGGCAGGCGGGCATCCACACGTTCTTCAATGGCCCCGAAAGCTTTACCCCCGACAATGCCTATCATCTGGGCCTGTGTCCGGGGATGGACAACGTCTGGGTCGCCGCCGGGTTCAACTCGATCGGGATCCAGTCGGCGGGCGGGGCCGGGATGGCGCTGGCGCAGTGGATGGACGCGGGCGCGCGGCCCTTTGACCTTGGGGATGTGGACATCGCCCGCGCCGAGCCGTTCCAGACCAACCGCGGCTATCTGGCCGCACGGGTGACGGAAACGCTGGGCCTGCTCTATGCCGACCACTTTCCCTACCGGCAAAAGGCCACCGCGCGCGGGCTGCGCCGCTCGCCCTTTCATGCGCAGATGGACAGCGCGGGCGCGGTCTTTTCCGAGCTGGCCGGATGGGAAAGACCGGGCTGGTTCGCCGCCCCCGGCCAGCCGCGCGCCTACCGCTACAGCTGGGGCCGCCAAAACTGGTTCAAGAACAGCGCCGCCGAGCACACCGCCCTGCGCACCGCCGTCGGGGCATATGACATGTCGTCCTTTGGCAAGCTGCGCGTCGAGGGGTCGGACGCCGAAAGCTTTCTCAACCACGTCTGCGGCGGCGATCTGTCGGTCCCGGTGGGGCGCATCGTCTACACGCAGTTCCTGAATGAAACTGCGGGGATAGAGGCCGACGTCACCGTCACCCGCCTGTCCGAAACCGCCTACCTGGTGGTCACCCCCGCCGCCACCCGCCGCGCCGATCAGACGTGGCTGACCCGCCACTTGGGGCAGCGCCGGGTCGTCGTCACCGATGTCACCTCCGCCGAGGCGGTCCTTGCGGTCATGGGGCCAAACGCCCGCGCGCTGCTGCAAGCGGTCTCGCCGGACGATCTGTCCTCCGCCGCGTTTCCCTTTGGCACCGCGCGCCGGATCGAGATCGGCATGGCTTATGCGCGCGCGCACCGGGTGTCCTACGTGGGCGAGCTGGGGTGGGAGCTGTACGTCCCCACCGAATTCGCCGCCCATCTGTTCGACACGCTGGCTCAGGCGGGCGCGGACCACGGCCTGCGCCTGTGCGGGATGCACGCCATGGACAGCTGTCGCATCGAAAAAGCCTTTCGCCATTTCGGCCATGACATCACCTGCCAGGACCACGTCCTCGAGGCGGGTCTTGGCTTTGCGGTCAACACGGGCAAACCGGCCTTCATCGGCCGCGACGCGGTGCTGAGGGCGCAGGACGCAGGGATCACCCGCCGCCTGCTGCAATTCGTCCTGAGCGATCCCGGCCCGATGCTCTACCACAACGAGCCGATCCTGCGCGACGGCCAGATCGTCGGGCACCTGACCTCAGGCGCCTACGGCCACAGCTTGGGCGCCGCCGTGGGCCTTGGCTATGTGCCAACCGACGGGCGCTCTGCCGCAGAGCTGACATCCGCCGATTACCACATCGACGTGGCAGGCCAGCGCATCGCGGCCCGCGCCCACCTGCGCCCCGCATACGATCCCACCGGGGCGCGCACACGCGCTTAGGCTTGCGCTGGCTCAGGATGCTTGCCAATAGGGGGCCATGAGCGACGCATACAATCCCCCGACCGGCGACATCCCCGTCCTGCACGAAGACAGCGACCTCTTGATCGTCAACAAACCGGCGGGGCTCTTGTCCGTGCCGGGCAAGGGCGACCACCTGGCCGATTGCCTGCTGACCCGGATCGAAGCGGCCTTCCCAACGGCCCGCCTCGTCCACAGGCTCGACCGCGACACCTCGGGGGTGATGGTCTTTGCCATGACGGCCCACGCGCAAAAGCACCTCGGGCAACAGTTCGAAACCCGCAAGGTCAAGAAAACCTACATCGCCCGCGTCGCTGGCCAGCTTGAGCCGAAAGAAGGCCAGGTCGACCTGCCGCTGATCGTCGACTGGCCAAACCGCCCGCGCCAGATGGTCTGCCACGAGACCGGCAAACCCTCTGTCACCGACTACAAAGTCCTGCGCTCCGACGCGGACGAAAGCCGCGTGCGCCTCTTCCCCCTCACGGGCCGCAGCCACCAACTGCGCGTGCACATGCTGGCGCTCGGCCACCCGATCCTTGGCGATCCATTTTACGCGCCCGAAACCGCCTCCAACTACCCGCGCATGATGCTCCACGCCGAGGAGCTGCGCGTGAACCACCCCGAAAGCGGCAAAGGCATGAAATTCCGCGCCAAACCCGACTTTTAAAACGCGATGCGCCGCAGGCCCAAACCCACGGCGCATCTTCTTCTCTTTGCAAATATCCCGGGGGGAGGCCGCAGGCCGGGGGGCAGAGCCCCCACTTTGCTCTAAATGCGCACCTCTGGTGCGCCCCCCCGATCAATCACTCATCCAGCCAGCCGGAAATCGCCTTCACTTCCACAAAGTCGTGGATGCCCCAGCTGCCCGCCTCGCGGCCATTGCCCGACGCCTTGACCCCGCCAAAGGGCGCACCGGGCCCGCGCGGCTTGCCGTTCATTTCGACCATGCCCGAGCGCAGCTGACGCGCCAGACGGTGGCGGCGCTCCACATCCGTGGACTGCACATAGTTCGTCAGACCGTAGGGCGTGTCATTGGCGATCTGCACCGCCTCTTCCTCTGTCTCGAACTTGAGGATCGACAGCACCGGGCCGAAAATCTCTTCGCGCGCGATGGTCATATCGTTGGTCACATCGGCAAAAACCGTGGGCCGCACGTAAAAGCCCTTGTTCAAGCCCTCAGGCCGCCCCAGACCACCGGCAACAAGGCGCGCGCCCTCGTCGATGCCCTTCTGGATCAGGTCCTGGATCTTGTTCCACTGGGATTCGTTGACCACCGGGCCGATGTGGCGGCCTTCCTCATCGGCGGGGCCGACGGTGACCTTGTTCGCGGTCGCGGCGGCCTCTTCGACGGCGGCGTCATAGCGCGAGGCTTCGACGATCATCCGGCTGGGCGCGTTGCACGATTGGCCGGTGTTGTTCATCATGTGCAGCACGCCGCGCTTGATCGCCTTGTCGTCCGCATCGGCAAACACGAGGTTCGCGCCCTTGCCGCCAAGCTCGAGGTGCACGCGCTTCAAAGTCTCCGCCGCCGCCTTGGAAATGGCGATCCCGGCGCGGGTCGAGCCGGTAAAGCTCACCATGTCCACATCCGGGTGCGACGACAGACGCGAACCCACGCCCGCGCCATCGCCGTTCACAAGGTTGAACACACCCTTGGGCAGGCCCGCCGCGTCCATGATCTCGGCAAAGACGATGCCGTCCAGCGCCGACTCTTCGGACGGTTTCAGCACCATGGTGTTGCCCGCCACAAGCGCCGCGCCGACCTTGAGCGTGATCTGGTTCATCGGCCAGTTCCAAGGCGTGATCAGCGCGCAAACGCCCACCGCCTCATGGCGAATGATCGTATCCGGCGCGTGGTCCCCCAGCGGTTTTTCCCAGTCAAAGGCCTTGGCCGCGTTGATGAATCCCTTGAGGTGCGCGATGCCCGCGCCGACCTGCGCCGTGCGTGCCAGATCCTGCGGCGCACCCATGGCGAGGCTCATGGCCTGCGCCAGATCCTCGGCGCGTGCCTTATAGGCGGCATAAACCCGCTCCAGCGCTTCGATGCGCTGCTCGACCGGGGTCGCCATCCAGCCGGGCAGGGCGGCCTTGGCGGCGGCTACGGCGGCATCCGCATCGGCCTGACCCCCCAGCGCAATCACCGCGCAGGGCTCTTCGGTGGTGGGGTTGATGACGTTGTAGTCGGTGCCCTCGATGGCATCGACCCAAGCCCCGTTGATGTAAAACTGTTTGTGCTCTTGCATCGCTTCTCTCCCAAAGCTTTTGCGTTTTGCCGACCGCGTGGTCAGCCTTGGGCCGCACTGTGACACTCTGTCAGAGGGGCCGCAAGTGGCCCTTTACATCCCCAATTTAGAATTTATCTAATGCGAGCAAATCAACCCCGAGACTCTCGGACAGGAAGGAAAAACCAATGGCTCTGCGCATCAATGACCAGTTCCCGAACCTCCACGTGACCACCGATCTGGGCGAATTCGACCTGCACGATTGGCAAGGCGACTCCTGGGCGATCTTCTTTTCCCACCCCAAGGATTACACCCCGGTCTGCACCACCGAATTCGGCGCGGTCGCCCAGCTGGCGGACGAATGGGCCAAGCGCGGTACCAAGGTAATGGGCATCTCCGTCGATGGCGTCGAAGAGCACAAGGGCTGGAAGGCCGACATCGAAAAGACCGCAGGCGCGCCCGCCGGTTTCCCGATCATCGCTGACGAAGACCTCGCGGTTGCCAAGGCGCTGGATATGCTGCCCGCCGACGCCTATCTGCCCGATGGTCGCACCCCCGCCGACAGCGCCACCGTGCGCTCGGTGTTCATCGTCTCGCCCGACAAAAAGGTGCAGCTGATGATGACCTACCCGATGTCCGTGGGCCGCAACTTTGCCGAAGTGCTGCGCGCGCTCGACGGGCTTCAGCGCACCTTTGGCCAGCCGCTGGCGACCCCGGCGAACTGGGAAACCGGTCAGGACGTGATCGTGGCCCTGTCGCTGGACGACGCCGCCGCCGAAGAGAAATTCGGCACGCTGGACAAACAGCTGCCCTACCTGCGCTACGCCAAGAACCCGGCGTAATCGCGGTTTGATACCGATAGGCGGGCGTCCCATGCGGGGCGCCCGTTTTCGTTTTGGCACAAGGGCTTGCGCAGGTTCGCTTGTTGGCAAGGGCTTGCACCGGGGCGCGATTCAGCGTCCAATGCGCAAAAAATGAGAGAGCCCCATGCGCGACGCCTTTGATCTGGGAACCCAAAGCATCCTGCCCGGCCAGCGCCGGACCGTCGATTTGCCCGTGTCGGTCATGTCCGACCACACGCCGGTGACCATGTCGGCGCATGTGGTGCACGGGCGCAAACCCGGCCCGGTCATGTTCGTCTCGGCGGCGATCCACGGCGACGAAGTCATCGGCGTGGAAATCGTCCGCCGCCTGCTGCGCGCCGCGCCTGTGTCGCGCCTGTCGGGCACCTTGATCGCCGTGCCCATCGTCAACACGTTCGGGTTCATCAACCACAGCCGCTATCTGCCCGACCGCCGCGACCTGAACCGCGTTTTTCCCGGCGTCTCGCATGGCAGCCTCGCGGCGCGGTTGGCGCATATCTTTATGGAAGAGATCGTCCAGCGCTGCGACGTGGGCATCGACCTGCACTCGGCCGCCGTGGGGCGCGATAACCTGCCGCAAATCCGCCTGACCCCGGGCAACGCGCGGCTGCGCGAACTGGGCGATGCCTTTGCCGCGCCGGTCACCATGAACTCGAAAACCCGCGAGGGGTCCTTGCGGCTCGAGGCCGAAAAAGCCGGTGTCGACGTGCTGCTGTACGAGGCGGGCGAGGGGCTGCGCTTTGACGAATTCGCGGCGCGCGCCGGGGTGGCGGGCATCCTGCGCGTCATGGAAAAGCTCGGGATGATCGCCCACCGCGGCGTGCCCAAGGCGCGCGGCGCGTCGGTGTTTTGCGAACGCTCGTCGTGGGTGCGCGCGCCGTCCGGGGGGCTGCTCCGGACGCTCAAGGGATGCGGCGATTACGTCGAGCCGGGCACCGTGCTGGGCGTTGTGTCCGACCCCTTTGGCGAACGCGAAGCCGAGGTCACGGCGGAAACCGCAGGCATCGTCATTGGCCGCACCAACCTGCCCATCGTCAACGAGGGCGACGCGCTGTTCCACATCGCCGTTCCGAAAACGCAAGCGATGCACGAAAAGGCCGCCGAAGGGTTCGACGAGCACATGGAGGCCGCCCCCCTGTTCGACGAGGACGAAATCATCTAAGCGGTTGCACCCTGCCGCCCGCCTTGGCAGGTTGCGCCAACCCTTGACCTGTCGGAGACCCCCATGCCCTTTACGCTGGCCACCTGGAACATCAATTCTGTCCGCCTTCGCAAGGGCTTGGTGACGCAACTGCTGCGCGAAGAGGGGCCGGACGTGCTGTGCCTGCAAGAATGCAAAACCCCGGTCGAGAAAATCCCGACCGAAGTGTTCGCCGAGGCAGGCTATCCCCATCTCGTGGGGCGCGGGCAAAAGGGCTATAACGGCGTGGCGATCCTGTCGCGCCTGCCGATCGAGGACGTGGGCGGCGAGGACTTCGCCGATCTGGGTCACGCGCGCCACGTTGCAGGGCGGCTGGAAAACGGCGTGACCATCCACAACTTTTACGTGCCTGCGGGCGGCGACGTGCCCGACCGCGAGGTCAACGTCAAGTTCGGGCAAAAGCTCGATTACCTTGCCGAGATGCGCGACTACTTCCGCGCCAACACGCCGGAAAAGGCGATCCTCGTGGGGGATTTGAACATCGCCCCGCGCGAAGATGACGTCTGGGATCACAAGAAACTGCTGAAGATCGTCAGCCACACGCCGGTCGAGGTCGCGGCCCTCGCGGAAACCCAAGAGGCGGGCGCATGGGTCGACATCACCCGCAAGGACATCCCCGAGGGCAAGCTGTACTCTTGGTGGTCCTACCGCGCCAAGGACTGGGACGGCGCGGACAAGGGCCGCCGTCTGGACCACGTCTGGGCCACGCCCGACATCGCCGGGGCGGCGCATTCCAGCCGGGTGTTGCGCCACGTGCGCGGCTGGGAACAGCCCTCTGACCACGCGCCTGTGTTCGCAACCTTTGACGTATAACCCTGCCGCGACGTTTTCGCGGGGGGCGCGCCCCTTGCAACTCACCGGCGCGTGATCCATCTAAAGCGGCAAGGAAACGCCAAAGGCGGAGGCGAGTATGCTCGAACTAGGACAAGGTGCGGCCCCGGCGGGGGATTTGGTCAAGGACATCACCGAAGCGGAATTCATGACCGAGGTTGTGGATGGCTCTGCCGAGGTGCCGGTGATCGTGGATTTCTGGGCGCCGTGGTGCGGCCCGTGCAAACAGCTTGGACCGGCGCTTGAGGCCGCTGTCACCGCCGCCAAGGGCGCGGTCAAGATGGTCAAGGTCAACGTCGACGAGGCGCAGATGATCGCCGGCCAGATGCAGATCCAGTCGATCCCGACGGTCTACGCCTTTTACAAGGGGCAGCCGGTCGACGGGTTCCAGGGCGCGCTGCCGCCGTCCGAGCTCAAGGCGTTCATCGAACGTGTGGTGCAGGCGTCCGGCGGGGACGTTTCGGGTGGTCTGGACGATGCCATCGCCGCCGCCGAAGAGATGCTGGATCAGGGCGCGGTGGCCGACGCGGCCCAGACCTTTGCCGCGATCCTTGGCGAAGACCCGGTGAACGCCAAAGCCTACAGTGGCCTTGTCCGCGCGCATATCGCCGTGGGCGATCTGGAGCAGGCCGAAGCGGTGCTGAACGGTGCCCCGGCGGAAATCTCCAAGGCGCCGGAACTCGAGGCCGCCCACGCCCAGCTGGAGCTGGCCAAGCAAGCCGCCGACGCTGGCCCCATCGCCGAGCTGACCGCCCAGGTCGAGGCAGAGCCGGACAACGCGCAGGCCCGTTTTGACCTCGCGCAGGCCATGTATGCGGCAGGCGACGCCGAAGGCGCGGTGGCCCAGCTGCTCGAGCTGTTCAAGCGCGACCGCGAGTGGAACGACGGCGCGGCCAAGACCCAGCTGTTCACCATCTTCGAGGCGCTCAAGCCCAACGATCCGGTGGTTCTGAACGGTCGTCGCAAATTGTCGTCGATGATATTTGCCTGACGCCGCGCGCGGGCTACTGTCAGCCTATGACATGGATCACCGATCTGCCGGGCACGCTCCCGGTGTTTCCCTTGCCGGGGGCGCTGCTGTTGCCGCGCTCTCGGTTGCCCTTGCACATCTTTGAGCCGCGCTACTTGGCGATGGTGGACGATTGTCTGAAAACAGATACGCGTCTGATCGGCATGGTGCAGCCCAACCCGCGCCCAGAGGCGGACGGGGCGCTGCACCTGATCGGCTGCGCGGGCCGCGTCACGCAGTTCTCGGAAACCGAGGACGGGCGCTATATGATCACCCTTGCGGGCATCTCGCGCTTTCGCATCACTCAAGAGATCGAGGGCTTTAGCCCCTATCGCCGCTGCGAAGTGTCATGGGACGGCTTTGAACAGGACCGCAAAGGGCCGGAGCAGGACAAGGCCTTTGACCGCGCGGCGTTTTTGTCGCTGCTCGACCGCTACTTTACCGCGCATGAGCTGTCCGCCGACTGGGACACGCTGCAAGAGGCCGACGACGAGCTGCTGCTCAACTCGCTGTCGATGCTGCTGGACCTGTCGCCCGAGGACAAGCAAGCCTTGCTAGAGGCACCGTCGCTGGCTACCCGGCGCGAGACCTTGATTACCCTGATCGAATATGATCTGCGGGGCGGTGAAGAGGATTTGATGCAATGACCGAAACCGTGTTCGACCGCCGTATGCTCGAGGCGCTGATTTGCCCCGTCACCCATGCCACGCTGGAATATGACGCCGAGGCGCAGGAATTGGTGTCCAAACGCGCAGGGCTGGCTTATCCGATCCGCGACGGCATCCCGATCATGCTGATGGACGAAGCCCGCAAGCTCGACGACTAAGCCCCTGACCTTTGTGGGAATTGCGCCACGCGGGCGCGCGTTTTGCGTGTGGCGCGCGGCTTTGTGATGCCGCCGCGGGCGGTTTGCCTTTACGCTGGTTGGCGTCAAAAGGTAAAAACCGCAGGAACAGGCAATGTCACTTTTTCGCAAGGCTTTGGGCGCTCTGACGGGCCGCAAGGGTTCAGGCTCGGACTCTGGCGGGCTGCCGTTGCCCCCCGATCTGGAGCTGCTGGAGCAGGCGGAAACCGGGATGGGTCACGCGGCCTGGGACTATATCCAGGGGCAGGGCGACGACAGCTGTCTGGCGCGCATCGAACAGCTCAATGTCGAACTCAAGGCCGGGGTGCATCCCGATCATTTCTCCCGTCAAGCTGACATTCTCAAGCCCCGCCGGACTATCTTTGCCGATCTGGAAATAGAGCCCGCGCTGGTGGCGCGGTATATCCGCGTGCTGGCCGCCTCTATGGCCTTGGGCCACAAGCGGGGCGCGTCGTATCACCTGCCGGTGGTTGCCTCGGCGAAGGTGCCGCAAGAGGTGGTGATCTACCTCAGCGAACGGCAAGACCTGCGGCTTGGGATTGGCACCGACGCGGCGCGCGCTCAGGCGACCTTGCCCCAAGTGCTGGCGGTGATCGAGCAGCTGGGCGGCACCGCCGAAGACCTCTTTGACGCGGTGTTCAGCCAGCCCAATCGGTACATTCGCGGCCAGACCGGCACTATGATGAAACGCCTGTCCGGCCCGGATGCGGTGCGCGCACACCCTGCGGCTTTTGTGGCGCAGAACACCCGGCTGGACCTGCAAAGCCGCGAAGAGCTGTTCAAATATATCGTCGACGAATCCTTGATGGACGTGCCAGAGATCGAGACCATGGTCACCGGCGCACTCACCGACAGCTCCAAGAAGATCCGCGCGCTGGCGCTGTCCGCCATCTCCAAACTGCACCCGCTGAAGATCGACGCCGAGGCCAAGCGCCTGCTGAGCGATGGCAAAGCCGCCAGCCGTCTGGTGGCGCTCGATCTGTTCAAGCTGACCGGCAGCGATGCCGGGTCCAAGGCCCTGCGCGCCCATCTGGACACCGAGAAATCCGATCGGATCACCGCCGCCATCAACGCCTATCTTGGCATCACCGCCACCACCAAACAGGCCGAGCCCGCCCCCGAGGACACCCCCGGCTACCGCGCGCAGGATGGGTCTTGGGTGGAAATCCCGCCGATGATTGCGCCCCCGCATGGCCCGCTGCCCGATCCCTCGCCAGAGGTACTGGACGCCTTGTTCCAGGCCGGCGAGACGCTCGAGGCCGAGTATCAGGCGATCCGCAAGGAAGGCAAGCGAACCCACTATCTGGAATACGCCTCCAGCCTGCCCGCCGAAAGCTATGTCAAAGGCGTGTTGCGGCTGCGCAGCGGCGACAAAAGCGCGCTGAACGAGGTCAAGGATCTGCGCAGGCGGCTAAGCTATCCCGCAAGCTTTGCGCCCGTCGCCGCCATGTTTGCAGAAATCCCCGTGGGCAATGCCCTACAGGCTGCGGTAAACAGCGTTTCTCGGTTCACGTCGTTTTCCTACGGCGTCGGGCACGAGCGTGCGCTGGTCTCGGTGATCAACTCCTACCTACTCTCAGATCTTGGCGATTTGCGCTATCTGGAAAAGCTGATCCTGGCCAAGCCGGATCAGGCAATATTGATCTGGGGAGCGAAGGCCGCACGCGCGCGCCGCCCCGGCGATCTGCTTTTGGATCTCTATGCCCAAGGGCGCTATGGCTATCGGCCCGAACCCTACGCCGCCTCGGTGGCCTGGCCCTTGCTGGCGGAGAATCTCGGGGTTCTGGACAAGCTTTTGGGGATGGTCTCTGACCCCGGCGTGCCGTCGCAAACCGACACGGCGTTGCGCCTGCTGGACCTGCTGCCCAAGGTGCCCGCGCGCCATGCCTCGGCGGTGCTGGACATTGCGCTGACCGGCAAGAAAGCCCACGCCAAGCTTGCGCAGGCCTTGATGCGGCGCACGGGCGGCTTTGAGGGCGCGCTGACCGACATGCTGGGCGACAGCCGTCAGGCGGTGCGCGCCACCGCCGCGCGGATGCTGGCCGAGATGGGGTATGCCCCGGCGGTTGACGCCCTGCAAACCCGCCTGAAAAAGGAAAAGAGCGTGGTGGCCAAGGCGGCGATGCTGTCGGCCCTGCGCGCCTTTGATCAGGATATTTCCGCCTTTGTCGGGCCAAAGGCGCTGCTGACCGAGGCGACCAAGGGTCTGAAAAAGGCCAGCTTTAAGGATGTGGACTGGCTTGACCTGAATACCCTGCCGCAGGTGGCCTATGCCGATGGCACGCCGGTCCCGCCCGAGGTGGTGCAATGGTGGCTCGCCATGGCGGTCAAGCTCAAGGCGCCCGGCGACACCGGCCTGTTCGAGCTGTACCTTGATCAGCTGCGGCCCGAGGACGCCGTGACCCTGTCGACCTATATGTTCGACGCGTGGATCGGCTATGACACCGCCCCCCCGAGCGAGGAGGCGATCCTCGCGCATATCCGCAAGACCATGCGGAGTTACGGCAACCTCTGGCACCTGTATTACCCCGAGGCGGCCAATATGACCGACGATGAAAAGGTCGCCTACCTGCGCAAGTTCGTGCGGGTGGAAAACCCCAACTCCGCCGCCAGCGCCAAGGGGATGCTGGCCCTCGCGGTGCGCGTCCCGCCCGCCCACGCCGTTGCCAAAGTCCGCAGCTACCTGCGCCAGCACGGCGGGCGCACCAGCCAGACCACGTCCTTGCTGGAGCTGATGGCCGCCAAGGGAGACGCGCTGTCCTTGCAGGTGGTGATCGCCGCCGCCACGCGCTTGCGTCAGAAATCGGTGCAGGCGCGCGCCAATGAACTGGTCCAAGCGGTGGCCGAGCGCAACGACTGGACCACCGACCAGCTGGCCGACCGCACCGTGCCCACCGGGGGCCTCGACGACGACGGGCGCTTGGAATTGCCCGTGGCGGCGGGCTCGAAAACCTACGTCGCGCGGTTGGACGAAAAGCTGGCCTTGGCGGTCTTCAACCCCGACGGCAAGCCGATCAAGGCGTTGCCCGCAGGTGACGACGACATCACCAAAGCCTCGAAAAAGGCGCTGAGCGCCGCCAAGAAAGAGATCAAGCAGGCCGTCGCCTTTCAGACCGCCCGCCTGTTCGAAGCCATGTGCGTAGGCCGCGCCTGGACCCCCGAGGACTGGCAGCGCGACTTTTACGAGCACCCCTTGATGCGCAAGCTGATCGAGCGGTTGATCTGGCAGACGCTGGACGCCGAAGGCCACCCGACGGGCAGCTTCCGCCCCACGCCCGAGGGCGATTTCCTTGATAATGCCGACGGCGACGTGACCCTTGAGGGCGTGGCGCAAATCCGGCTCGCCCACGCCTCGACCCTGCCGCCAGAGGACACCAAGGCGTGGCGCGCCCACCTTAAGGACTACGAGGTCAAACAACTGTTTGAACAGGTCCGCGCCAACCTGCCGCGCCTGCCCGAGGACATGGCCAAGGCCACCGACCTTGAGGACCGCAAAGGCTGGGTCACCGATGCCTTTACCCTGCGCAGCGCGGTGACCAAGGCCGGGTACGAGCGTGGCGATGCGCTCGATGGTGGGGGCTTCGACTGCTACACACGGCACTTCAGCTCCGAAGGCATCGTGGCCGTGCTGGAATTCACCGGCAACCATGTGGAACAGGACAACATCCCCGTGGCGATCAAGACCATGTTCTTTGAACGCCTGCCAGCCGGGGTGTCGCGCGGCTATGGTTCGGGGCAAAAGATCGCACTGGGCAAGCTGCCGCCGGTCATGCTGGCCGAATGCTGGGCGGACTTGCACGCCATCGCCGCAAAGGCCAGCTTTGACCCCGAATGGGAAAAGGTCGCTCCATGGTAAGCCCGGACACAGACGTTCAACGCGCCCCCGCCGAGGTGAAATTCGCCTCTGAACTGGCGGCGCTGGGGCAGGGGGACGACGCGCCCACCCCGCGCGGCTGGCGATTGTCGCCGCGCGCGGTGCGGCGGTTCATCCTTGGCGATGCGGGCCTTGGCGTGACCCAGAAATTCTTTGGCGACGACGCGCTGGTCGACCGCGCTATCGTGTCCCTCATGGGCCAGCAAGGCTTGATGCTGGTGGGCGAGCCGGGGACGGCGAAATCCATGCTGTCCGAGCTGCTCGCGGCGGCCATCGGCGGCAGCTCGACCCTCGTGGTCCAAGGGTCCGCAGGCGTGGTCGAGGATCACCTGCGCTACGGCTGGAACTACGCGCTCTTGCTGGCCGAAGGGCCGTCCGAACGCGCCATGGTCCCCTCGCCGCTGCTGACCGCCATGCGCGAAGGCCGCATTGCAAGGATCGAGGAACTGACCCGCTGCGCGCCCGAGGTGCAGGACGCCATGATCTCTCTCTTGTCGGAAAAAACCATTGCGGTGCCAGAGCTTGGCCCGCAGGCCGAATACCGCGCCGCCCCCGGTTTCAACGTCATCGCCACCGCCAACCTGCGCGACCGGGGCGTGCACGACATGTCCAGCGCGCTCAAACGGCGCTTCAATTTCGAAACCGTCCACCCGATTGCCGACGCCGCCTTTGAGAAACGTCTGATCGCCGCGCAATTGGCCGAACGCATGGCCGCGCACGATCTGCCCGCGCAGATGCCGGACGATGTGCTCGACCTCGTGGTCGCCGTGTTCCGCGAGTTGCGCACCGGGGTGACGGCGGACGGGGCAAGCGTGCCGGTGCCGTCTTCGGTCATGTCCACCGCCGAGGCGGTCAACACCGCGCAGGCGGCGATGCTGGCGGCGGGCTACCTCGACGGCGGGCCGGTGACGGGCGCGCATGTGGCCCAACAACTGCGCGGCGTGGTCTTTAAGGACGACCCCGAAGACGCCCGCAAACTGCGCGCCTACACCGACCAGATCGCCAAGAAACGTGGCCAAAGCAGCGCCACATGGGCGGCCTTCCACAAGGGCGCACGCCAGTCGCATGACGGCTGACGGTTTCGACCCGCCGCTGTTCCAGCCGGATCGCGGGCTGTGGATTGCGCCGATCCGGCATCATTCGCCCGCCTGCGCCTGGGCGGTGCGGGCGCTGATCCGCGAGGTGCGCCCCAAGACGGTGCTGATCGAAGGGCCAGCGGACCTTTCGCCGCTGATCCCCGACCTCTGCGACGCCGCGACCCGGCCCCCGGTGGCGGCGGTGATGCTGCGCGAGGGGCGCGCCGCCTATCTGCCTTTGTGTGATCACAGCCCGGAATACGTGGCCATGTCCGAGGCGCTGGCGATGGGGGCCGAGGTGCGCTTTATCGACTTGCCCTCGGACCGTCTGTTCACCGGCGAACAGGTCGGCCCGATCCCGGCAACGGACGAGCACGCCTTTGACAGCGGTGACTATATCGCGGGGCTGTGCGCGCGCACCGGCTGCCGCGACGGGTTCGAGCTGTGGGACCACCTGTTTGAATCGCGCCTGGGCGAGGGGGATTGGCGGGCGCTGCTGACCGACGTGGGCCGCTACTGCGCGGGGCTGCGCGCCGCCACGCCTGCGCCCGACGCCAACAACGCAGCCCGCGAAGCCGACATGTCTGCGCACATCGCTCAGGCACTTCCCAAAGGCCGCACCGTCGCGGTGGTCGGCGGCTTTCACGCCCCCGCCTTGACCGACCCACAAGGCCCTGCGCCAGAGGTTCCGCCCTGCCAAGACGCTTACCTCATCGGTTACGGCCACGCGGCGATGGACGCGCTTGCGGGCTATGGCGCGGGCCTGCCGCAGCCAGGGTATTACGACGCGCTCTGGCACGCCGCCGAGGCTGCGAACGGCCCGCCCGACTGGCCGAGCCTGACCGCCGATCTGATCCAAACCTTCCTGACCGAAGCTGCCACCCAAGGCCACCCCACCGCCCTGCCATCCAAGGTCGAACTGCTGCGCGTGGCGCATGGCTTGGCGGGCTTGCGCGGGCGGGCGGCGGTGCTGCGGCACGACCTGTTCGATGCCGCCCAAACCGCCCTGACCAAGGGACAGGTCACCGCCCATGACGCCTGGGCACAGCGCCTGCGCCGCCACTGGCACGGCACAGCGCTGGGGCGGGTCAAGCCGGGGCAGCAGGTCTTGCCGCTCGTGGCCGATGCCCGCGCCCGCGCCGCCAAGACCCGGCTCGACCTCACCCAATCCCTTGAAAAACAAAAGCGTTTGGACATCCACCGCAAGGACGCGCATCTGCAAACCTCGCGCTTTCTCCACGCCATGCAGCTGCTGGACAGCGGGTTTGCCCGCATGACCGCGGGGCCGGATTACGCGACAGGGCTGGGCGCGGATCGCCTGTTCGAAGAGTGGTCCTATGGATGGTCGCCCATCGTCGAAACCCGCCTGATCCAGCTGGCCACCCAAGGGGCGGGCGACAGCGTCGCGGCGGCCTGCCTGTGGACGCTGACCCAAGCGCCCAAGGATACGCTGCCCGACCAGATCACCCTTTTGGGGCAGGGCATTCGCGCCGGGCTGGGGATGCGGCTGCACCCCTTTGTGACTGCTCTGGGGCACAGCATCGAGAGCTCTTGCGCCTTTGCCGAGATGGCCCACGCCTTGCAGCGGCTCTATGGCCTGAGCCATACGCGCGGGCCGATGCGCGCGCCCAAAGGCCTCGATCTGCCGCAACTGCTGGCGCGGGGCTATGCGCGGCTGGTCTACCTTGCCGATGACCTGCCGACCCTGCCCGAGGGCGATGTGCCGGGGGCGGTGCGCGCGCTGCGGCTGGTGGCGGATTTGCTGGCCTCGGACACCGAAGGCAGCCTTGATCCGGCGCTGTTCCTCGACGCGGTCGCGCGCCTTGCCCGCCGTGACGCGCCGCCGCAGATCAAGGGCGCGGCGCTGGCGCTGGCGCTGCGGTCGGGGCATGTGGCCCCCGCCGATCTGGTGGCCGCCTTGCGCAGCGAGTTCCACGCGGCGGTGTTCGACGTCGCAGAGCGCACCGGGGTGATGCGCGGGATGCTGGTGACCGCGCCGTCGGTGCTGTGGACCCAGCCCGAGGTTCTGGCCGAGATCGACGGGTTCTTTGCCAGCCTGCCAGAGGCGGAGTTCCTAAGCCTTTTGCCGCAGATGCGCCGCATCCTGACCGCGCTCAACCCCCGAGAGACGGACCGGCTGGCAGACGTCTTGGCGCAGCGCCACGGCGCGCGGCCCGACATCCACAGCGCGCCGCTGTCCGAGGCCGAGGTCACCTTGGCCCTAGAGGCGCATCTGGCGGTGCAGGCGGCCCTGCGCGCCGACGGTCTGGAGGACCAGCCATGAGCAGCGAGGCCTCCCGCCGCTGGCGCCTGATGCTGGGCCGCTATGCGCAGGACAAACTGGGCGGGTTGCCCGGGCAGGATGGCGCGCGGGATGAGGCTTTGGACTTTCTCTATCGCCGTGAGTACGCCGCGCGCGGGATCGGCGGCAAGGAAGGCTCGCTTGATCCCACGCAACTCACCGCGCTGTCTTGGCTGAACCAGTCGCGCGCGCTGTTCCCCGGGGACGTTTTCGAGACGCTGCAAGGCGATGCCCTGAACCGCTATGGGCTGACAGAGCTGCTGAAGGACCCCGATGTGCTCGCCCGGATCGAGCCGCGCCAAGATCTGCTGCCGGTGCTGCTGGGGATGCACAGCCGCGCGCCCGATCAGCTCAAGGCGCAGCTGCGCGCCGTGGCCCAGCGGGTCATCGACCAGATCATGGAACGGCTGCGCCCCAAGGTCACCCGCGCCTTTTCCGGCCAGCGCAACCGCTTTGCCCGGTCCAACGTGGCCTCGGCGGCGAACTTTGACTGGCGCGCCACGCTGCGCGACAACCTTAGCCGCTACGACCCGGACCGCCAGCGCATCCTGGCCGAAAGGCTGCGGTTCAACGCGCGGGTGAAACGGCGGCTGCCGTGGACGGTGGTGCTGTGCGTCGACCAAAGCGGCTCTATGAGCGATAGCGTGATCCACGCCGCCGTGCTGGCCGCGATCCTGTCGGGGCTGCCGGGGATCACCGTCAAGATGGTGCTGTTCGATACGTCTGTGGTGGACGTCACCGACAGGCTGACTGACCCGATCGACACGCTGCTGTCGGTGCAATTGGGCGGCGGTACGGACATCTCGCGGGCCATGCGGTATTGCGAGACGCTGATCGACAACCCGACACGGACGGTGCTTGCACTGGTCACGGACTTCTTCGAAGGCGGCTCGCCTGCGGGGGTTTTGGCCAGCGTCGCGCGGCTGGCCGAGGCGCAGGTGGTGCAGCTGGGCCTGCCCGCTCTGGACGACACGGGGCGCGCGTGGTTCGACCACGATCTGGCGGGCAAGGCGGCGGATCTGGGGATGCAGATTGGCGCAATGACGCCGGAACATTTCGCCGAATGGCTGGCCGAGGCGATGGCATGAGCGCCTTGGACGACATGCTGGCGGCGATGGATGACGCCGCGCTTGTGGCCTTGGCGAATGCGGGGCTGGTGCGCCGGGCGCGCAAGGCCTTGGCGGAGGATGGCGCGGTCCGGGTGGTGCAACGCACAGGCGCCGAGGCGCAGGTCGAGGCCTTGGGGCAGGTGGTCTTGATCGGGGCGGACGGCGTGGCCAAGGCGCGCTGTGATTGCCCGGCGACGGGGCTGTGCCGCCACATCGTGATGGCGGTGCAGCACTTGCGTGAAACCGCCCCCGCGCCGGAGCAGAGCGGGCCGCAGACCGCTGCCGTACCGCCCAAATCCGCGCGCGCGGACATCGCCGCGCTGAGCGCGCAGGACATCAAAGCCTTTGCCGGGGCCGATTGGCCGCAGGCGCAGCGCATCGCCGCCTGGGCCACGCGCCCGACGATCACCGAGGCCGACAGCAGCTGCGCGGTGCTCTTGCCCGACGCGCCGGGGGCGGTGACCTTTGTGGCGGGGGGCGGCCTGCGCAAAGCCCTGTTCAAAGGCCCGGACGGGCGGCGTAAACGCTTTGTCGCGGCGGCGGCCTTGGTCCTTGGTGGGCATCGCATCGCGCGCGCCCAGACGGCCCAAGCCTCTGTGGACGCAGAGCTTTTGGACCACGCGGCGCAGGCGCTGCGGGCGGCGTTGCAGCACGGGCTAGAGGGCGATCCGCTGCTGGCGCAGGACCGCTTGGTGGATGTGGCCTCGGCGGCGCGCGCCGATGCGGCCCCGCGTTTGGCGGCGCTGCTGCGCGCCTCGGCCCGGCAGGCGGGGGCGCTGGCGCGGCACGATCCCGGCGTTGACCCGCAGCGCTATGCCGAAGACCTCGCGCAGGCCTATGCCCTGACCCGCGCCCTGCGCCACGCCCCTGCGGACCCGGCGCTGACCGGGCTGCTGCGGCGCGACTATCCGGTGCGGCCCGCCTGTACCGTGGCGATGCTGGGGGCGGCGCGATGGGACGCGCCGTCGGGCGCGCGCGGCCTGACCTTGCACGGCTGGGACGGGCAGCGGTTCGTCCGCACCGGGCCAACACGCGCCGCCGGGATGGACCCGACGTTCTCGCCCAAAGGCGCCTACGTCAAACCGTGGTGGGCGGGCCATGCGCCCAAGGCTATGGTCGGGCACCAACTCCATTTGCCCGCGCCGAAGATGTCCCAGGACAGCGTGCTCCCCGAGGGGCTGACCTGTCAGATCACCGGCCCGCTGGATCCGGACGCGCTGCCGGTGCAGACCGACTGGGCAGAGCTGGCGCGCGATGTTGCGGGGCGCATGGGTCTTGGCCTGCGGGCGGCGACGCACCCGGTGCCCGCGCTGGTCCGCGCCGCCCAGATCGCCGCGCCGGAACGCGATGACATCGCGGGGCGTGTCCTCTTGCCGCTGTTGGATGCGACGGGCGCGCCCCTGCGCGTTGTCCTGCCGTCCGAACGCTGGGTCGCCGCGCTTCGCCCGGAGGACACCGCCCTGGTCGAGATCGAGGCCAGCCGCGATGGCCGCCTGTGTCGCCTGATCAGCTTGATCGCCCCGGACGGCGCGGTGGTGAACGTCACGCTTGACCCAGCGCCCGTGCCAGACAAGCCGCCCAAAGCGACCCTGTGGACCAAGGCCAAGGCGCGGCTGTCCCCGGCCCACGCTCCGGTCAATGCCAAAGCCCGCCCCATCCCGGCGGTGGAATGCCTTGCTGACCAAGGGCTTGCCCTGCTGGGTGATGGCCCCCAAGCGCAAAGGATGGCCCCGCAGCGCGCCGCCGATCTGGCGCGGCAGGCCGTGGCGCTTGGGCTGGACCCGCTGGCGGCGCAAATCCGCGCGCTGGACCCTGCTGACTCGGACGCCATTTTGCGCCTGTGCTGGAGGCTGTGCCTGCTGCGCACCGCCTCCCAAAACGCTCAAAGCTGACGCCACAGCCAAAATTACCAGCCGCGCCGCGACCTTCAGAGCGCAGACATTCAAAAATATCCATGAAAAGGGCAGTTTGCATTTGAACCTTGGGCCGCTTTGGCCGTTTCTTACTCAGACCAAGGCGAGTCCCTCTGCTCGGGCGGCCTTTGGGTAGAAATTTGGAAAGGTCTCTTATGGTCACCCGACGTTTTATGATCGCTTCTCTTGCCACGCTGGCGACCCCGGCGCTGATCGGCCCTGCCATGGCCGCCACCAGCGAGTGGGACTCTTGGGATGCGCAGGTCACGCCCCAGGGCTTTGATCTGGAAACCAGCAACCCCTGGGGGCTGCACCCGCGCCTGCTGCCGCGCCGGGTCAAGGCCAAAGAGGGGCTGACCCCCGGTGACATCCACGTCGATGCGGTGGCGCGCTACCTGTATCACATCGAAGAAGGCGGCACCGCCATGCGCTACGGCGTGGCGATCGGGCGCGATGGCCTGTACGAGCCGGGCGTCTACACGATCAAGCGCCGGGCCAAGTGGCCGCGCTGGACGCCGACGCCGACGATGATCAAGCGTGAGCCCGAGAAATACGCACGCTGGGCCGATGGCGGGATGCCTCCGGGTCCGGCGAACGCGCTGGGGTCGCGGGCGCTGTACCTGTACAAGGGCAACCGCGATACCTACCTGCGCATCCACGGCACGCCTGCGCCGCGCTCGATCGGGACGCGCGCCAGTTCTGGCTGCGTGCGCATGGTGATGCCGCATATCAACGCGCTCTATGACACCGTGGCGAACGGCTCGACCGTGTACCTGTACCGCACGGATGGCAGCCCGCTTTAGGCGCGAGACACGTCAAGAGACATAGAAAAAGGGCGGTGCGCATATCCCAGCGCACCGCCCTTTTTATGTTTTCAATGGTTTAGCTGCTGGGCCGCGTGCAGATCGGGTTGCCGGCGGCGGTGCGCAGCGGCAGTTCGGTGGTCTCGACGGGGCCATCGTGCATGTACCAGTAACAGCCGTCCTCGGCCCGCAGGCGCACGCGGCTGAGGTCTTGGTAGGGCGCGGCGATGGAGGACACAGACTCTGGCACGTTGCTGATGCGCGGGCCTGTGGCTGCGCCTTCGGGCATGGGCTCGCACGCGGCAAGGCCAAGCAGCACCAAGGGCGCTGCGATGAATTTCAGGGGTTTGGACATGGACACCCGCTCCGGTTTGATCGTCATTCACGCCAAGGGTGACATCCCCCGCCGCCCACCGCAAGCCCGCCCGTGCGCCGCGCTGTCATTGTCGCCAGCTGACGGGTGTCATGGGGGCGCTCTGGACGCTTTGCAGGCGATCTTCGAGGATCGTCAGACCGTTGGGCTTTTTCACGCGATACCGCAGGATGCGCTTGAGGCGCGGGTAAAAGCGCCAGTTCCACGACGAATACGCGCCCCCCGTCACGCAGGCGATCTGCTGTAGGGTAAAGCCAAAGCGATCCTCGGCGACGATTTCCACGATGGTGCCGGGGCGCAGGGGGCAGCCCTTGCCGTCATGAGTGATCCACGGCCCCCAGATGTCAGCGGTGCTCATACCGCCGCCAGCCGTTTGGCGACGGTCGCGGCCATGCCTTCGGACAGGGTCTGCGCCGGGGCGGCAAAGGCAAGGGTCACCTCCGCCAGCGGCAGGATGTGCAGCCGGGTGCTGGCCGTGGCCAGCGCGACGCCGCCACCGGCATAATGCGCGGGCAGAGCGGCGTAGACCGGGCGCAGGTAATCGCTCAGGGCTTGGCACTGCGCGTCCTCGCCCATGATGGGTTGCGCCGCGCCCTGTGCGGGCCACGCCACCAGCGCGGTGATGGCGGGGAAGTCGGCGGCGATGGCGCGCCACTGGTCGGCGCGCGGGTCGGGGGCGGCGCTGGACGTGGCGCTTGGGGTTGGCACGGGGGCCGGTTCAGGCTCTGTCACCCGTTCAGGCGCGGGGTCTGGCTCTGGCGCCGGGTCCACAGCGGGGCGGCGCTGCGCCAGATCGACGATCTCGGCAGAGGCGGCGCGCGCCGGGGTCTTGTCCAGATCGGCGGCGATCTGCTGCAAGGTCTCATACAGCGCGCGCCCGCCAGTCGCCTGCCACGCGGCCTCATCGCTCGCGGCCTGCGCGATCTGCGGCCCCGCGCCGTGCAACATGTGGCAGCCGTCAAAGATCCCTGCGGTCTCTCGCGCCATGCGGTCCATGATCTTGGCGCGGTCGGCGTCGCGGCGCAGCTTGTCCCCGCGCGAGACCACCAACAGCCCGCGCGCCGGGCGCTGCTCGGCCAGCTGCTCAACTAAGGTCAGCTCGGTAAAGCGCCACGCCTGCGAGGCAATCGTCACCCAGATCCACACGTCCGCCCCTTTGATCAGGGCGCGCTGGGGGTCGGTCAGGTCTTCGGCCTTGGTCAGGGGCACCTCGATCAATTCGATCCCGCGCAGGTGCGGCGCATCAAGGCGCAGCCCGTCGCCGCCGTCCGCCGCATGGCCAACGACCTGCGGCGCGTGGGTCACCCCGGACAGCAGCGATTGCCGCAGCAAGGCATTGATGACGGTGGATTTTCCCGAACGGACCTCGCCGCAGATGGCCACCCGCAGAGGGGCGGCGGCGGGGGCGATGGCTGTGGCCTTGTACATGGCGGACCTCAGGCGGCTTGGGGCAGGTCAGGGCGGGCCAGCCGCCCATCCAGCGCAGAGAGGTTCAGCAAACGGCGCTCCAGCACCTCCATCTGGCTTTGCAGACGCATGACGATGCGGCGCTGCATTTCGGGGTCGCGGGCGATCTGTTCCAGCTCGACCTTGTCCTTTTTCAGACGATGCGTGCGCTCGGACAGGCTGGTTTCGATCATCCGGACCATCACGCGAATGCGCCCATTGCCCGCGGTGGCGCGCTCGACCGCGGCCTCGTTAAAGGCGCTCAGGATCTTGTCCACGGGGGGGCGCATTTCTTCGGCGGCAAGGGCGCGCAGGGCGGCCATGGACTTGTCGATATTGACCGACGGCTGCCGCCAGAACGCCCAACTGCGATCCGCGATCATGTCTATCTTCAGCGACTTTTTCGCCAGCGTCAGCGTCGAGGTGAACGTCCCAAAGGGCAGCTCGGCCAAAGAGATATTCTCTGTCGGGTCGTCGAATTTATCGGCGATGGTCTGGCGGCAGGCGTGGATGCAATTGTCCATGATCACATCCGCCGAGGCGCGCGCCTTGTCATAGCTGCTGGCGACTTCGCGTTCCATCTGCGCCTGCAAGGGGGCCACGTCGATGTCCAGCGATCGCGCCGCGTTGCCGCGCACCGAACCGCTAAAGATGCGTTCCTGAATGACCGCCTCTTGCGCGCCGACAAAGCTGTCGATCTGCCCCATCAGACGTTTTTCGAGACCGGACCAAGCCTTGGTCAGCACCTTTTCCATCTGGCTGTCGGCGCTGTCCACGTGGTGTTCAAGCTTGGCCAGCACGTCGCGGATGTCCTTGATTTCGCTTTCCAATTCCTCAATCGCCTGCTCGGCGACCTCGCGGCCAATGCTGTCGACCTGCATCTGAAGCGAGTCGCGCTCGCGGCGGATGACGAACTGGGTGCCGGTGATCTCGGCGCGGATGTCCTCGGCGATCTGGGCCAGCTGCTGGCTGCCGACGCCGGTGTCGATCACGTGCGAGAGCACCGATTTGGCGCGCTCCAGGCCCGAGGCCAGGTACAGCCGTTCCATCTGATCGCCCGGCACGCGGCCATATTTCGACATGAGGTAATCGGCCAGCTCGGGCGTGTCGGCGGCATCGCGCGCGGCCTGCGCGCCCTCCGAGGTGTCCAGCGTCAGATCGGCCAGATAGGCGCTGCCCGCGAGGATGTTGAACTCGATCTCGGGGATGGCGGCACGCAGGCGGCGCGAGACATCGGCGACGACCTCGGGCACCGCGCTGGCGAAATCTTCGAGCTCGTCGATGCGGTTGACAAAGATGATGACGTCCTTGGAATCCTGTTTCGCAAGGATACGGATCAAGGCAATGTCCACATCTGTCAGCGGCTGATGCGCCGACAGGACGACGACAAACACGTCCGACTGATCAAGGCTGCGGCAAGTGAATTCGTCGCGCACCAGAAAGGGGTCATTCACCCCCGGCGTGTCCGTCACGATGGTCGGCACCTGAAACTCGGGCATCCGCATATAGGTGTTCGCCACCTTGGTCAGCGCCGCGTAACGGCCCAAGGACTGCCGGTCGAGTCCCTGATCCGACCCCGGCCCGGCGCAGACATAGCGTTGCAGCAGATCGGCAGTCAGAAAGTCATAGTCATGGGCGCTGCCCAGCAGCGTGTGGTAATGCTTGCCCAGCCGTTTTTGCGCCCGCTCGCGCATCTCTTCGGACTGGCGGCGCAGGACTTCGGTGTCAAAGCCGGGCAGCAGCTGTTCGGTCAGCTTGCGGATTTTCGAACCGCCGTCGACGATCTCGGCCCAGTCGCTTTCATCAAAGAATTCGAACCGCGCGCCGGAAATCGGATCGGAGGGCACGTTGATCCGCATGTTGGTCACCACGGACGTCCAAGGGTTCACATCCGACGGCAAAAAGTCGTGCATGTGCATGAAAGCATTGAGAAAGGTGGACTTGCCCGCCTTGACCTGACCGATCACCGCGACCTTGGCGGCCCAGTCGTCCAGCCGCTCGCGGATGTCGCGAAAGTTGCTGCGGGTCTTGCGGTCGACGGTGCCTTCGAGCTTGTCGAGCGTGTCGCGCAAAAAGTCCAACTCTTGGCGTTGCTTGGGGGCGATTTTCATAACCTTAATCCTCTTCACCAGCGCCGCGGCGCACGCGGGTCGGGGCGGCGGGCGCGCCCCGGTCCAGGGTTTCGATCAGCGTCTCGACTTGGGCCAGAACGGCGGCGGCGTCGGCCAGATCGGTGTTCTTGCTCAGCCTGTCCCACAGGCTGCGGGCGCGGCCCTTTTGCGGACGGGGCAGGGGCACCACGGTGCCGCCGGGGCGCACGCGCTGCGGGGTGATCGCCTGCGCACCATGGGTCGGGGCGGGCTGCGGCGCGGCAGACAGGCTGCTGGCCAGCGCGTTTTCTGCGCCGGGCAGGTCGGTCATCGCACCGGCCAGCGTGATCAGATCGCGCCCGATGCGCGCCACGTCATGCGGGTTGATCAGCGAGGCAATCGACACGCGGTCAAAGAACGGCGCGGCGTCCCGGTTCACCCGGCGCAAGACCTTTTCCACCGACCGCTCATCCGGCAGCCGGTCGGCATGGGTGATCACCAAGGTCGCGTTGCGGCGCAGGGCGGCGGGCATGTCCTGCCAGATCGCCTTTTCGCTCTGCCGCCACGCCTGCGTCGCGTTGGTGCACCAGACCACCGCGTCGGCAAGGGGCAGCATCCGCTCCCAGCTTTCGGGCGGCATGTTGGGGTCCGACGTGCCCGGCGTGTCGATGATGTCGAAATGCTTGAGGCAGGCGGCGCTGTGCGAGACGACGCAGTAATGCGTGTCGTTCAGGTCCAGCCCCTCAAGGGTCTCGGCGCGGCGCGCGGTGCCTTGCAGATCGACCACCAGCCGCGCGTCTCCGCCGCCCACCAGCCAGACCGGCGGCAGGGCAGTTGCGGTGACATTCGACGGCAAGGCATGGGCGTCCCCCAGCAAGCCATTGATCAGCTTTGTCTTTCCGGCGCTGAACTCTCCGGCGATCAACAGCCGGGGACGGCGCAGCGGGGCGGCGGCGGGGCGCTGGGTCGGTCTGCTCATGCGCTCAGCCTCTGGGCGGCAGGGGTTTCGCGCGGCGCGTCCATACACTCATGGATCGCCCGGACATAGCCCGCCTGCTCGCGCGCAAACACCTCGATGATCTCGCGGGTCCGCGCCACGGCGGGGTCAAAGACGTCGGTCAAGAGATCGTCCACCAGCGGCGTCGTCTCGGCAAGGATCACCGCGCGATAGCGTTTCTCGGCGGCCCCGCGCGCGCCAAAGCGCCAGAACTTGCGCCACCACGGGCCTTGCAGATCAAGGCTCAGCGTGCGCGCCAGAACCGTCGGCGCCTTGTGCTGCGGTTGCTCGGGAAAGTCGATGCTGTGCGCGTCGCGGAACACGCCCAGATCACGTTCGACGATCTCTTGCATCCCGTCGAGCACGTTGTCAAAGGCTGCCTCGCCTTCGCGCCGCAGTTTCGCGCAAGACGACGAGAACGCGGTTTTCATCATCATCCGCAGGTTCGCGGGGTCGTGGGTCCAGCTGTTGAACTCGCCAAAGGCGGCGATATGCGCTTCGAGCGCCTCCAAAGCCGAGCCGACAAAGGTGTCCTGCGCGCGCAACAGCCGTGCGTGCAGATCGGCGCGCAGACGGTCGGTTTGCTCGTCAAAGGTCTCAAGGCTCTCATCGCGCACGGTGTCCAGCCGTTGGGTCAGCGCAGCGGCGGTGATGGCAGGGTTGGCACCCCCGCTACGCTGATGGGCGACGCTCTCGACCGTTTCGGTCATGTCGAGAAGGGCGTCGATCTCTTTTTTCGTATCGTTCAGAAAGGCTTGGCCGGGGCCATCTACGATCCGGCGGGCAATGGCACGGTGCAACTCGCTGACCCCAGAGGCGTCAAAGGCCTGCGCGCGTAAGCTGTCCAGATCGTCCGTCGCGCCGTGCAAAGCGGCCAGCGCGGCGCGGCTGGCGGGCATCATCCGGCTCACATCGCCAAGGGCGCAATTGGCCCAATAGCCGCTGCCGAACAGGATCTCGATGTCGTCCGACAGACCGAGGCGGCGCAGGGTGCCCTCCAAAGCGGTGCGGATTTTCACCGTCTCGCCTGCCGGGTCCGCCAACTCGTCGATGCGGTTCACAAAGATCAGGACTTCGCGCGCCTCGACGCTGCAAATGATCCTGAGCAAGGCCACGTCCATGGTCGACAGCGCCTGATGCGCCGACAGCACGACCACGCAGACGCGGCTTTCGGCGATGGCGTTCAGGGTGATCTGCTCGCGCATCATGAAGGTGTCGTTGACCCCCGGCGTATCGCGCAGGCACAGCCCCCGCGGCAAGCCCGGCAGATCGACGTACAGATCGGCGGATTTGGTCAGATCGGCGTAGACGCCTTCGGTCGCGCCGTCCTCTAGCTCGGACGGATCGCCGTAGCAAATGTACCGGTCGATCAGGGACTTATCCAGGTCGGGATAGCTATGAGACGCCCCGAGAAGGGCGGCGAATTCATCCCCCAAACGCGCCTGCGTGCTCTGGCGCATCTCGGTCACTTGGGCGCGCACCTCATCCGCTTCGGCCTCGAACCCGGCGCGCGCCGCCATCTCGCCCAGACGCCCGCCGGTGGCGACCAGACGGTCCCACTCGTGCGCGTCGAAAAAGCGAAACAGCGCGCGGGTGTCGATGGGCCGATGCCGGGAATTGAGGTGAATGCCGGTGATCACCGACGTCCAGGGGTTCACGTCCGACGGCAGCAGATCGGTCTGCCCGATCAGCGCGTTCAACAGCGTGCTCTTGCCCGCCTTGACCTGCCCGATCACGCTGACCGACGGCTCAAAGGCGTGGATCTGCTCCAGCGCCCGCTCGATGGGGTCCTGGGCAAAGGACAGGGCGCAATCGCCCAAGGCGTCGATGGCGGTTTCCAGCGCATCCAACTGGTCCCAAAAGGCGTTCAGCTCTTGGAAACCTTGGCGGTGGCGCTGGTGAATGGCAGAGGTGTCGGACATGGGAACAGCCTGAAATCAGGGGAAAATTGCTGGCTCGCGCGGGGGGCGAGACGGCGGCACAGCTGACCTCGCGCATGGGCTCGC
Source organism: Tropicibacter naphthalenivorans (assembly GCF_900176475.1). Classification (GTDB taxonomy): domain Bacteria; phylum Pseudomonadota; class Alphaproteobacteria; order Rhodobacterales; family Rhodobacteraceae; genus Tropicibacter; species Tropicibacter naphthalenivorans. The sequence continues at coordinate 368,562 of NZ_FWXX01000001.1, read as the reverse complement.
GAGGTCAGACACACCGGGCATGGCTCAGACCTTGAGCTTGCCCTCGACGCCTTTGACCTTGATCCGGGCCAGACCGAGGTTGGCGTTTTCGCGGTCGAGCGCGACATAGACAAAGACGCTGGGGTTGGCGGCGAGCGGGCGGATCAGGTGCAGCTGGCTGCCCAGCGTGATCAGGATGTCTTCGATATGATCGTCCAGACCCAGCGCCTTGATGGCGGCGTTCTTGGCGCGCACCACTTCGGTATTGGCAGCGCCCGCTGCCTCTAGGTCGAACTTGCGGTTGCTGCTTTCGCTGGCGAGCATGAGGCCGGACTCACTGTCCACGAGACATGCGCCGATGAAGCCTTGGATCGTTTTGAGTTCCGAGATGTTGAGCGACATTAAACCGTATCCTTGTGTTAACGATGGCTTAATGATCGGGGGCGGATTTGTTGAAAATTGGTCTCAAATCTGGTTCGAAAGCGTCGGAACTAAGGCAGGCACACGCTAGACGGGTATCTTGGCGCGCCATCTTGAGGGCGTGCGCCGAAACCGGGGCGCCGTCGTGCCAGACAGCGTTTGGCGGTCCCACACGCCATACGAGAGTCTTCCCCCGCCGGAGCCTATCCCATAGGTGGCGTGAGTGCGCGGGCATCAAATCCGTGCGGCGATCAGTTTTATTAATTTAATTCAATAGTTTGGTTTGTGCCATTCGCGTCGTCGCCCAGCTGCCTGCGCCGCGCGCCGGCTGCGCCACGGATCCAGAGCGGTCCAGCTCTGCGCCGATGCCCCAAACGCGCTTCGCCGAAACCAATCCAAAAGAGGTGGGGGCAGAGCGTCGATTTTTGCAACGCCGCGGTTGCCTCTCGGATTTTCGGGTAATTAGCATCATAAAATACATCCATTGTTCATCTATTCGGATAAAGCCAGATTTTCGCCACATTTGGACGGGCGGTTGCCGGCTCTTGGCCCTGTGACGCGCGCGCAAATGTGGCAGCTTGCCTGCCCAAAAACCCGCCCCGCGCCGCCATCATCCAGAATCGATGCGCGACCTGCCGGCTGTTGCCGAGGCACGCTGCGCGACGCTATAAAGTGAGCGCTAACAGGAGTCCTGCGATGAAATCCCTCGTCCTCGAAGAACAACACGTCCTGTCCCTGCGGGACTTTCCCGAAATCAGCCGCGCCGAGGCAACCCTGGGCCCGCGCGATGTGCGGATCAAACTGCACACGGTGGGGATTTGCGGCTCTGACGTGCATTATTACACCCATGGGCGGATCGGGCCGTTTGTCATCACCCAGCCGATGATCCTTGGGCACGAAGGCGCGGGCACCGTGGTCGAGATCGGCGCAGAGGTGACAACCCTTGCCGTGGGCGACCGCGTCTGCATGGAGCCGGGCCTGCCCGATCCCAACAGTCGCGCCAGCCGTCTGGGTCTGTATAATGTCGACCCGGCGGTGCGGTTCTGGGCAACGCCGCCGGTGCATGGCATCCTGCGCCCCACCTGCGTGCACCCGGAAAACTTTACCTTCAAACTGCCCGACACGGTCAGCTTTGCCGAGGCCGCCATGGTCGAGCCGCTCGCCGTCGGGGTGCACGCGGCGACCAAGGCCCGGATCAAACCCGGCGACACCGCCGTGGTGCTGGGCGCGGGGCCGATTGGTCTGGTCACCGCGCTGTCGGCCTTGGCGGCGGGGTGCGCGCGGGTCTATGTGGCGGATTTGTCCGAGAAAAAGCTGGAAATCGCGACGTCTCTCAGCGCGGCGATTACGCCAATTAACGTCAGATCCGAAAGCCCCGCGTCAGTGGTCGCGCGCGACACGGACGGGTGGGGCGTCGACGTGGTGTTCGAAGCCACCGGCAGCGCCGCCGCCGCCGCGCGGGTGTTCGAACCGCTGTGTCCGGGAGGCTGTGTGGTGATGATCGGGGGGCAACCCGAGCCGATCCAATATGACGCGGGCGCGGCCATGATCCGCGAGGCGCGGGTCGAAAATATCTTTCGCTACGCCCATGTCTTTCCGCGCTGCGTGGGGATGCTGGCCTCTGGCGCGATCGACGTAAAGCCTTTGATCACACGGACGTTTGCCTTTGAGGACAGCGTGCACGCCTTTGTCGTCGCGGCCTCTGCCCCGGCGTCGGACGTCAAGATGCAGATTGAATTGCCGCAATAGGCGGAATTACGCGCATGCCTTTAATTCTGACCATTGGGTTAAGTGCGCAAGGGTCGCAGGGAATTACATTTGGAAATCAATTCCAAAGCGTATATCGGCAGATTTGTTTCCATAAAGGCTGAGGTCTGCAAAGCCCTTGGCCCCAGATGCGCCTTTGAACAGCGGAATATCCAGCTTGGCCCGGATATAGCCGCTGGACTGAAGCGTGTCCGATCTGGCGTCAATGAGCGCCGATTCATAGCTCATTTGTACAAAAGCGGTCAGGATGCCGCCACCTAGCGTCAGATCCACCCTGCGCCCCGCCACGCGCGTCTGCGCCACCTGCGCCATCGCCCCCAGATCAAGGCTAAAGTAGCGCAGCTTGGCGGTGCCCGGGTCCGTGTAAGGTGCGACGCCATCGGGGAAATTCAGCTTGGACACGCCAAAGGTGGCGGTCAGGTGCGGGCTGATCCGTGGTGCGGCGGACAGCGGCGCAGACCAGCCAACCCCCAAGGACGCCCCCGCCGACGGGCCGCGCACGGCCCAATCCTTGCCCACGCGCAAATGCTCGGGGACGGGGCCCAGCAAAAAGTCATCCAACAGGACAAACCGCGCCTGGCGGTCGAATTGCGTCGGGGCAGTCGCGACGCGGAAATATAAGCCACTTTCATCGGCTACCGCTAGGGTTGCGCAAAACGTTAACACCACCGAAAGAAATGCCGATTTGATTTGTTTCACAGTCATCTCAAAATTGTTGACTTATCGCGAGTACGCTGAGAAATAGAGCGCGTATCCAGTTTGGGGAAGGAAAAACGGCCGTGACGGTTATTCAAAGTTACACCACCGAAGGCATCTATGCGCTGAGCAACCTTGGTGCAGGGTATGACGACTTTACCCTGACGCATCAGACCGCGCTTGACGCGGCGTTGATCGCCTTTGACACCGAGACGTGGGTTTACAACACGGTGACCTCGTCGCTGTTCGAAATCGGCATCGGCGCGTATGACCTGATCATCGACGCCAACGGTCTGGGCCCCATCGGCTCCGAAGAGGAACTGATGAACGCGATCATGAACGGCGTTGCGACCGGCCAGATCTATGGCGTGTCGCTGATGCAGGGCACCACCACGCTGGCCGAGCTGAGCTTTGCCCCCGGCGCCTACACGCTGTCGTCGGGCAGCACCTCGTTCGAGCTGTCGGGCACGCTGCCGACCAACCTGAACGACATCTTTGGCATGGTGTTCACGCTGAGCGAACTGTCGATGTTCGACGAGCTGACCAGCGATGAGCAGGACGACCTGATCGCCTATATGTCCAACTGGGGCCTTTCGGGGCTTAAGTTCAGCGACGGCGGCACCGACATCTTGGACGTTTCGCTGGATGCGACCGGGCTGACCATCAACCTTGACGGGTTCGTGCTGGACTTTGCGGCGGACCTGTCCGGCAATGTCGAAGACTTCGGCGCGCTGCTGGGCTTCCTCGACGACATGTCCGGGGTGGACGCGCGCGCCAATGCCGACGCGCTGCTGGCCTCCATGACCAACTTTGACCTCACCGCGCCGGATGGCACGCAGGTGCTCGAAGTGACCTACTCCGACGATGCGGCGGGCAGCGACGGCTGGCTGGTTCTGGTCGACGGCGTGGCGTTCGACGATATCCTGATCGACGTCCCCCTCGGCGGCTCTTGGGGCGAACTGTGGGCCTGGGATGATGACGCAACCGCGATCTACGGTCTTGATGGCAACGATGAGCTGCACGGCGGTGATCTGGACGACCTCATTGATGGCGGCGATGACCACGACACGCTGTATGGCTGGAGCGGCGATGACACGCTCAAAGGTGGCGCGGGCAACGACTACATCGCGGGTCACGACTGGTGGGGCAACCCAAACTCCTACAGCGACACGGCTGTCTTTGACGTCAACTTTGCCGACGCAGAGATCACCGTGCTGGGCTTTGACCTGATCCAGGTCAGCAGCGCCGATGGCGTCGACACCCTCAGCGGGATCGACTTCCTCGACTTCCTCGATGGCACCGTTGATGCGATCAAGCCGGGTTACAACTATACCGGCGGCGACACGGACGATACCTTCTTCCTGTCCGAGCTGGACGACACCGCATCGGGCGGCCGCGGCGAGGACACCATCGACGGCGCAGATGGCGACGACGCGATCTGGGGCAACGGCGGCAACGACGTCATCTGGGGTGGCTTTGGCAACGATACCCTGCGCGGTGGCCGTGAAACCGACAGCATCGACGGCGGCGAAGGCGACGATTCCATCGCGGGTCAGCGCCACGCCGACACGCTGGACGGCGGCAATGGCAATGACACCGTCAAAGGTGGCGGCGGCATGGACGAGATGTATGGCGGCTTTGGCGACGACTTCCTCAAGGGCGGCACCAAGGACGACATCCTGTTCGGCGGCGAAGGCAACGATCTGCTGGCGGGCAACCGTCACGACGATCTTCTCGACGGTGGCCGGGGCAATGACACCCTGTTCGCGGGCGGCGATGACGACACGCTGATCGGCGGCGAAGGTGACGACTGGATGAAGGGCGGCACCGGCGAAGATACCTTTGTCTTTGGCGATATGGATGGCAACGACACGATCACCGACTTCGACGTGCTCGAAGACACGATCCTGCTCGACGCGTTCTCGATGACGGCGACGGATTTCGCAGCCACCGCCACGGTGACCGCGGACGGCGTGCTGCTGGCGACCTCCGACATGTCGATCCTGCTCGAAGGTCTGACCACCACCGACGGTCTGGACGCCGCGATCGAAGACTACGTCTGGGTTCTCTGACCCAAGCGCTTAGCTTTTGCAAAAGGCCCCCTTCGTGGGGGCCTTTTCGCGTTTTTGGGGGGCTTGGTCAGGGGGTTAGGCGCGTTCCAGCCCGCGGGCGATTTCCCAATCGGTCACCGCGCGCTCAAAGGTTTCCAGCTCCCATTCGGCGACGCGCGCGTAATGGGTCACCACCGCATCGCCAAAGGCGGCGCGCATCATATCGGACCCCAGCAGCGCCGCGCGCGCCTCTGTCAGCGTGGTGGGAATGCGCGCGTCCTCGCCTGCGTAACCGTCGCCCTCGAACGGCGCGTCCAGGGTCAGCTTTTCCTCGATCCCGCGCAGGCCCGCCGCCAGCAAGGCCGCCTGCGCCAGATAGGGGTTCATATCCGCGCCGGGCAGGCGGCATTCCACCCGCACCCCGCGCGTCCCCGCGCCGCACAGACGATAGGCCGAGGTCCGGTTGTCCACTGCCCAAACGATCCGCGTCGGCGCAAAGGTGCCGGGGGTAAAGCGTTTGTAACTGTTGATGTAGGGGGCCATGAACAGCGTCGTATCGCGCGCATATTTCAGCAGCCCCGCCATGTAGTGATCCATCAGCGCGGATTTACCAAGCGGTTGATCCGCCTCGAAAAACACGTTCTGCCCGCCGCGCATCAGCGATTGATGCACATGCGCGGAACTGCCAGAGCGGTCCGGGTGCCACTTGGCCAGAAAGCTGGCGGTCAGCCCCTGCTGGCGGGCGATTTCCTTGATCGCGTGTTTGGCCAGCGTGTGGTGATCGGCGCAGGCCAGCGCGCCTGCATGGGTGATGTTCAGCTCTTCCTGGCCGGCGTCCGCCTCGCCCTTGGAGCCTTCGACCGGCACGCCCATGCGGCGCAGGTGGTTGCGCACCGGGCGCATGACCGGTTCGTCCTGCGCGGTGCCCAGAATGGCGTAATCCGAGTTCGTAGAGGTGATCGGCTGAAGGGTTTCAAAGCCGCCACGGTGCTGGTCGGCGGTGCCTTGGAACAGGTAGAATTCCAGCTCGGTCGCCATGATCGGCGTCAGCCCCATGGCCTCGGCCCGCGCGATCTGTGCCTGCAACATCTGGCGCGGCGAATGGGCGACGGGGCGGCCATCGTCGTGCAGCACATCGCACAGCACCAGCACCGTCCCCTCGGCCCAGGGCACGGGCCGCAGGGTGCCAAGGTCGGGCTTCATCACGTAGTCGCCATAGCCGGTCTGCCAGTTGGTGGCGGCAAAGCCTTCGGAGGTGGCCATCACCAGATCGGTGGCCAGCAGGTAGCTGCAACAGTGGGTCTTGGACTGCGCCATCTCAAGGAAGGCCGCCGCGTGCATCCGCTTGCCCATCAGGCGGCCCTGCATGTCCACGAGGCACACCAGAACCGTGTCGATTGCGCCGGTTTCCACCTGCTGTTTGAGGTCCGCCAGGGAAAGGGTTTGGGTCATGGTCAGGCTCCGCGCTTGGGGGCGTTAAGACGTTGTTAAATTGTCAGACATTTAATTGTCAGACATTTGATCGCCGGTTGGGGCCAGCGGTGGCAGGGCCGGGATGTCGACGTTCAGGAACAGCTCGATCGCCTGCGCCTCGACCGTGTCGGCGGGGGGCGGAGCGGGCAGGGTGGCCAGCGTGGTGCGGTTGTCCGCCTCGTAGAAATCCACGTGCCACGGGGTGTCCGGGGTCTGCTGGACGCGCGCCGGATAGCTGCCCACCGACACCGCGCGCAGCACGCAGTAGTCGATCAGCTCAAGGAACATCAGCCGCTTGGCATAAGGGCCGGACAGCGCGTCAAAAGTGACTTTCATCACGATGCGCCCGTCGTCGAACCCGGCGATGATCTCTTCGCTGTAGGTCTGCGTGCCGGGGTCGATCTGCGCCCCCCAGGCAAAGGGCGGGCAGTCCTCGATATGGTCGTGATCGTGGCTGTCCTCTTGCGCGGCGGCAGGCAGGGCAAGCAGCATCAGGCAAAGCGGAATCAGCGGTCCAAAAGCGGTGGTCATGCGCCCACGCTAGGCCAAGCGGCACGCGGACGCCAGCGGGTGCGGTGCCCCGTCAGGACTTGGGCTTGCCAAGGGCGGCGCGCAACTCTTCGAGCTGGGCCTGCGCGCGGGTCGCGGCCTCTGCCAGACCATCGGCGAGGCTTTCGGTCAGGGCATCACCGCCGCGTTTGCGCAGCAGGCGCGCGCTGCTGGAGGACACGGACACCACGTTCGCCATGGCGTGCAGCGCTTCGGAGAACGTGCGCAGGGTTTCGGCTTCGACGTCCTTAGCCTGCGTGGCGGTGATGTTGTTGGAAATCGCAATGACAGAGACGACCTCGCCCATGGCCCATTCCAGCGGGAGGATGTCGACCTCCCACACGGTGTCTTGGCCTTTCAGGTCGAAATGCCCCACAAAAGAGGCGGGCTTGCCACCAAACGCCTGTTCCAGAGCGGTCTCGGCGGCCGCGCGCGCATCCCCTTGCCAAAAGGTGGTCCAGACCGCGCCGCAGATGTCATCCGCCTCGGTCTGAAGCAGCTGCAAGCCGCGGCGATTGACGGCGACGATCTCTCTGTCGCGGCCAATGACCTTGGCGCAGACGTTGGACCGCTGCGCCAGATAGCCCAGCATCGACGACACGGCCTGAGCATTCAGCTGCTCTTGGTGAAAGATCAGGTCCATGACTGTCCCCCGGCATTTTCGTTGCCGGGGAAATTACATTTGGCGCGTGCCTATGGCAACAAAATCGTTAACCCAGGGTTGCAGAAATCGCGTTTTGCAGCGCCGCATCGCTGAACGGTTTTTGGATGATCACGCAGGGCGGAAAGACGCGGACGATGTCTTCGGTTTCGCCATAGCCGGTGGCCAGCGCAAAGGGCACGCCCTGTTCGGCGAGCTTCTGCGCCACGGGCACCGATTGTTCGTCACCCAGATTGACGTCGAGCAGCGCAAAGCTGAACACGGTTTTGTCAATGGCCTCAAGGGCTTCGCCGACCGAAGAGCAAATCTTGACTGGGCTTGCACCCAGATCTTCGAGACAGGCCGCAGCATCAAGCGCGATGATCATCGTGTCTTCCAAAACCAGCGCAGGGCCGCTGAGGGACGCGGCATTGCCGGGCTGTGCCGGGCCGCTGTCGTCCTTGGGAAGGACGGCCGGGTCGGGCGCTTTGGCTTCGGTGATGTACTTGGCCGGGATGCGGAACGTCGCCTCCAGCCCGGTGATCTTGTAGTTCACATCGGCGTCGCCGCGCAGCTCATAGGGGACAGACTTCTCGATGATCACGGTGCCAAAGCCGCGCCGCGTCGGCGGCTGCACCGGCGGGCCGTTGCGTTCGATCCACGTCAGCAGCAGCGCGTCGTTGGCGTCGCGTTCCAGGAACACGTCCACATGCCCGGTGGAATCGCACAACGCGCCATATTTGATCGAGTTGGTCGCCATCTCGTGCAGCACCAGCGCCATGGTGGTGTAGGCCTGGGGCGTGATCATCACGTCATTGCCGTTGATCCGCACCCGCGACGATTTCGTCACGGCGTAGGCTTCGAATTCGCATTCGATCAGGGTCCGCAGCGAGGACGGCTCCCATTTTTCGGCCGTCAGCTGGTCGTGCGCACGGGCCAGCGCGTGGATGCGCCCATCAAGGTTTTCGGTGAACTCGCGCAGGCTGCCCGCAGAGCTCTTGGACTGAGAGATCAGCCCGCGCATCAGGTTGAGGATGTTGCGCACCCGGTGGTTCAGCTCTGAGATCAGCAGTTGCTGCTGTTCCTGCGCGCGCTTGCGCTCTTGGTTGGTGGCGTCGGTGACCTTGAGGAAGACCTCTAGCAGCACGGTGCGCATCAGTTCGGCAGCGTGCATGGTATAGGGTGACCAGGCGGCGCATTGGCCCTCGACCGTGTGGGACCACGCGTCAAAGCTTTTACGCGGGGTCAGGCGGGTGCCGTTGGGGCCAACGGCCACCGGTTTTTCCGGGTTGCCCGCCCAGTTTACGGTCTCGATGACCTGCCTGCGGCACAGCAGCAGGTAGTCGCGCGGGCGGCGCGCCACGGGGATCGCCAGCACCCCGGCGCAGCGGTCGACAAAGGCGGCAGCCGGCGGGTGATCGGCGGTCAGGCACTGGGTGGCATAGATGCCGGAATCGATGGACCGGTTGAGCATATTGGCAATGCCCATGAACTCTTCTTGGGTGGGGGACGACCCGGTGCTGAAGAATTCTTCGTCGGAATACAGGATCATACCGTCATGCGGGATCACCGCGTGGATCTGTTCGGACACCGACAAGAGGCTGCTGGCGATGTCGCGGCCATCGGCCATATACGCCATCAGCTGGGTTTGCAGGCGGTTCATGTCGCGGCTGGCCTTGTCGCGTTCGGCGTCTTCGAACCGGCTGAGTTCATAGGAAAACAGGTGGGCGAACATCTCGATCGCGGTGCGGCGTTCGTAGTCGATGTAGCGCGGCGTATGGTTGTGGCAGGCAAACAGGCCCCACAACTCGCCGTCCTTCATGATCGACACGGACATCGAGGCCTTGACCCCCATGTTGCGCAGATACTCAATGTGGATGGGCGACACGGCGCGGGTCACGGCCAGCGACAGGTCCAGCGGCTGGCGGTCCAGCGTGGTGGCGGGCAGGATCGCCGCGCCTCCGTCGTCGACGTCGGAAATCAGCCGCAAGAGCGAGCGTTTGTACAGCGCGCGCGCCTGCACGGGAATGTCCGAGGCGGGGAACATCATGCCCATGTAGTGGGGCGTGCGGTCGAGGCGGTCTTCGGCGATGACCTTGCCCGAGGCGTCGGGCTGGAACTGGTAGACCATGACGCTGTCAAAGCCCGAAAGCGCCCGCAGCCCCCGCGCCGCATCGCGCGCCAGACGGGTCAGGTCGCCCTTGCCCGAGATCCGCTTGATGTGGGGGTAGACCTCGGTCATCACGTCGGTGCTGGCGCGCGCGGCCTTGGGTTCGAACTCGATCAGGATGTGGCGCCCGCTGCGGTGCAGGGACACGTCAAAGGTCCGCTCACCGGCGTTGAGCGCCACGTTGAACAGCCGTAGCGCGCCATCCTCGACGTCGAGCGTCGGCAGGTTCTCGCGGATGCGGTCAAAGCTGTCGCTGTAGATCAGCTCGCTGAGGGGGCGGCCCACCGCCTCGGCGTGGTCGGTGCCCAGGATCGCCCCAAGGTTCTCGCTGGCGTGTTGGACGATCCAATCGCTGGAAACCGCGACCAGCGCGCCATAGGACTGGACCCGGCCCAGCTGGTGGATCGGTTCGCGGTCGCAGTTGGTCAGGTCAACCTTGGGCGTATCGCTGGGTGTGTGTGTATTCATATATCGGTTCCCAAAACGCGAGCGTGCGATTAATCCTGCGGAGGAGCGGCCGTGGCGGCCAGCTCGAAAATCTTGAACGCCGCGGTGGCGTCTGTGGTGAGGGTCGCGGCCTCGGCGCTGGTCGGGTCGATGGCGTCCAGCCGCTCGACCACAGTTTTCCACGCATCGCCCACGCCGTCCAGCTTTGTGAAAAAGGCGGGCAGGGCGGTCATCCCGAGGCTTTCCATGTGGCGCTGCATCATGGTTGCCCCCAGCCGCGCGCCCAGCAGGACATAGGCCGCCGCCAGCGCCGAGCCTTGGTAGGGGGCGACCGGGGTCGGGGTCAGGCCACGGCGGGCGCAATCGGCTTCGAGCGCGTTGAGCACGGCCAGCATGGCCTGGCCCAGATCATCGCCCGCCAGCGCGCGCATCGGCTCGACAAAGGCCCAGGTGGCGGCCAGCTGGGTGCTCAGGAACCAGTCCATATGGGTTTCGGGGTCGTGCATGAAGCGGTCGAAGAGAAATTCGGCGGCGTCGTGATGCGGGATCATCGCGGCGCGCAGCACATGGCGGAACCGCTCTGCTGCCGGAGTGCGGATCGCCTGCGACACCGTTGCGTCGTTGGCAGCGGGAAACAGGTGGGTGTGGGTCGGAGCGGCGCTATCAAGGCGCGGCGCAAGGGCCATGGGCAACGGTTGTATTTCCTTCTACAGCATCGTCCCAACTCGCCCGAAACCATAAGGTTCCGGCTGATTAAGAAAAAGTTGCGAAAATATTAAAATTTCCTCAGGAAGGCATCGCAAAGGCGGGTTTGTGCGAATGCCTAAAGTTTCATCACTCTATTAGTTTTTGGGCAGCTGCGCAGGACCGTTATCTTTACTTTAGCCCGGCGCGGTGCTGTAGCAAGCCTATGTCTGACACTCTTTCCATCATTGTCGTCGAAGCCGACCGGGACCGGGCGCTTCAGATCGTGGAGTCTCTGCGCGAGGCGGGGGACTTTGATATCTCTGTGATTTCCGAGCCGACGACGCTGGCGCGGCAGATCCAGGCCATTCAGCCTGACGTGGTCCTGATCGACATGGCCAACCCGTCGCGCGACATGCTGGAGGAAATGGCGCTGGCGTCTGGTCCGCATGAGCGCGCGGTGGCGATGTTCGTGGACCGCTCTGCCGACGGGATGTCCGCGGCGGCGATCGAGGCGGGGGTCAGCGCCTACGTGGTGGACGGGATGCGGCCCGACCGGCTCAAGCCCATTCTGGACGCGGCCATCGCGCGGTTTCGCATGTTCCAGCGGATGCGCACCGAACTGGCCGAGACCAAGCGCGCGCTGGAAGAGCGCAAGGTGATTGACCGCGCCAAGGGCATGATCATGAAGGCGCGCGGCGTCGACGAGGATCAGGCCTATGCGATCCTGCGCAAGGCGGCGATGGATCAGGGCAAACGCCTGCATGACGTGGCCAATGCCTTGGTCACCGCGGCGGGGCTGCTGTCATGAAGGCGGCGCTGAAGGTCGGGTTCATCCCGCTGGTCGATGCGGCGCCCTTGATCGTGGCGCAGGAAATGGGCTTTGCCGCCGAAGAAGGCATCACGCTGGACCTGCGCCGCGCGCCGTCGTGGTCGGCGTTGCGCGATATGCTCAGCTTTGGCCATGTGGACGCGGCGCATATGCTGGCCCCGGTGCCGGTGGCCACGGCCATGGGTCTGGGCGGGGGCAGCGCGCCCATGGCGGCGATTTCGGTGCTGTCGATGAATGGCAACGTGATCGGGGTCAGCCGCGATTTGGCGGACCGGCTGCGCGGCGTGGGGCATCGTTTCGGCTTTGACGATGCGCGCGAGGCGGGCCAGGCCTTGATCGCCGCTGCGCCGGGGCGCTTGCGGATCGGGGTGCCGTTCCCGTTCTCGATGCACGCCGAGCTGGTCTATTACTGGCTGTCGTCGCTGGGCCTGCCCGCGCCGCAAAGCGTGGACATTCGCACCGTGCCGCCCCCCTTGATGTCCGATGCGCTCAAGGCGGGAGAGATCGACGCCTTTTGCGTGGGCGAGCCGTGGGGGTCGCGCTCTGTCGAGGAGGGCTTGGGCGAGCTGCTGCTGCCGACCCGCGCGATCTGGGCCTTTGCGCCGGAAAAGGTGCTGGCGGTGCGCGACGACTGGGCGCGGGCGGAACCGGCCTTGCGCGATCGGCTGATCCGGGCGGTCTGGCGGGCAGGGCGCTGGCTGGGCGATCCGGCGAGCCGCAGCCTGACCGGCGAGCTGCTGTCGCGGCCCGAGTTTCTGGACATCCCCGCCGAGACGCTGGACCGCGCGCTCAGCGGCGATCTGGTGATTTCGCCCAGCGGCGAGATGCGGCAGGTGCCGGGGTTCGTCGAATTCTTCAAGGGCGCGGCGACCTTTCCGTGGCGCTCGCAGGCGGAATGGATCGGCCAGCAACTGGCGGGGCGCACCGGGCTGGACCGGGGCACCGCGATCCGCGCCGCGCGCGAGGTGTTCCGCAGCGACCTGCACCGCGAAGCCCTGCGCGCCACCACCGCCGATCTGCCTGGCGCCTCGTCCAAGATCGAGGGCGCGCTGCCTGTGCCAACGGCGGTGTCCTCCAAGGTGGGCAAGTTGATTCTAGAGCCGGATTCGTTCTTTGACGGGCGGGTTTTTGAGCCGAGCGAATTTTGACGCCTAAAAATTATGCAACACCGCAGCATCGGTTTCTGCAATGCGGCGAAATTGGCAAAAATTGCGGGAAATGCTTTGCCGGGCCCCCACGGGATTTGCGATAAAGGCTGCATCGGAGGGCAACGAAGCCTTCCGATACGAAATTCTTCCCTATGACAGGGAATTCCAGAGCAAAGCCGCTCGATCTGATTGTGCCTTATCCTCCTCCCTTAGGCGCGGTCTGATTGAGCGGCTTTTTTTGTTTTTCAGCCCGGACAACAGGGCACCACCCAAGAGGGACGTAAACGATGAAGAAACTTCTCCTGAGCCTCGCGGCAACCACAGCACTTGTCAGCCCGGCCCTGGCGGAACTGGAGCTGGAAAAGGACGAGCTGACGTTCGGGTTTATCAAGCTGACCGACATGGCGCCGCTAGCGGTGGCCTATGAGCAGGGCTTTTTCCTCGACGAAGGCTTGTTCGTGACGCTCGAAGCGCAGGCCAACTGGAAGGTTCTGCTGGACGGTGTGATTGGCGGTCAGCTGGACGGCGCGCATATGCTGGCCGGTCAGCCGCTGGCGGCGACCATCGGCTTCGGCACCGAGGCGCATATCATCACGCCCTTCTCGATGGACCTGAACGGCAACGCCATCACCGTGTCCAACGAGATCTGGGAAGCGATGCTGCCTCACGTTGAAAAGATGGAAGACGGCCGCCCCCAGCACCCGATCAGCGCCTCGGCTCTGAAACCGGTGGTCGATCAGTACAAGGCCGAGGGCAAGCCCTTTAACATGGGGATGGTGTTCCCGGTGTCGACCCACAACTACGAGCTGCGCTACTGGCTGGCCGCGGGTGGCATGAACCCCGGTTACTATTCGCCCGAGAACATTTCCGGCCAGATCAGCGCCGACGTTCTGCTGTCCGTGACCCCGCCGCCGCAGATGCCCGCCACGCTCGAGGCTGGCACCATCTACGGCTACTGCGTGGGTGAGCCGTGGAACCAGGCGGCCGTGTTCAAGGGCATCGGGGTGCCGGTCGTGACCGACTACGAGCTGTGGAAGAACAACCCCGAAAAGGTCTTTGGCATCACCGCAGAGTTCGCCGAAGAGTACCCGAACACCACCAAGGCCGTGGTCAAGGCTCTGATCCGCGCCGCCATGTGGCTGGACGAGAACGACAACGAGAACCGCATGGAAGCGGTCGAGATCCTCAGCCGCCCCGAGTATGTGGGCGCCGACGCCGAGGTGATCGCCAACTCGATGACCGGCACGTTTGAATACGAAAAGGGCGACAAGCGCGAAGTGCCTGATTTCAACGTGTTCTTCCGCTACAACGCGACCTACCCCTACTACTCGGACGCGGTCTGGTACCTGACCCAGATGCGCCGCTGGGGGCAGATCGCCGAAGCCAAGTCGGACGCGTGGTACGATGAGACCGCCAAGTCGGTCTACCGCCCCGACATCTACCTTGAGGCGGCCCGCCTGCTGGTGGACGAAGGTCTGGCGAATGAGGCGGATTTCCCTTGGGATACCGACGGTTACAAAGCGCCGACCCCCGCCGAGGACATCATCGACGGCATCGCCTATGACGGCAAAGCGCCCAACGCCTACCTCGAAAGCCTGCCGATTGGCCTGAAGGGTGAGCAGACGGTCGTTGGGACCGAAGTGAAGGGATAATTCCCTAATGGGAATTCAAGGCGAGGCCCAGTTTCACCCCTTTGAGGGCTTCGCCAACAGACACCCGGATGCGCCTCAGCGGCGGGCGCATCCCCCACCGCAAGGCGGGTTTCCAAGCCTCCATCCCCAAGACCTTCAGTCCCAAGGGCGGCGGGTTGCAAACCCACCCATTCACGGCCCCAAGCGGCCACTGACACCAGATCTCTTGACGAGGACACAGCTATGACCACCGTCGATCCGAACTTCTCTGCACAGGCCGACCGCGAAGCGCGGCGCGCGCGCCTGTTCACCCGCATCAACGCCGCTGACAAGTGGTTCCAGGTGCTGGGGCTGGCGTGGCTGACGCCGATCGCCAAGGCCGCCGCGGGCGATAACCCGCGCGCGCAGGGCAAGGAAATCTGGCGTCTGCTCGGCGTGCCGGTTCTAGCCATCGTCGGCTTTTTGCTGCTGTGGGGCGTGCTGGCGCCCAAGGTGCAGACATCGCTCGGCGCGGTGCCCGGCCCGGCGCAGGTCTGGGAAGAGGTCGTCAACCTGCACGAGGACGCGCAGGCCAAGGCCGCCAAGCAGGAAAAATTCGAGGCGATGGTCGCCAAGCGCAACGAAAAGCTGATCGCCGCCGGCAAGGCCGATCAGGTCAAAGAGGTCGCCTACACCGGCGCGCCCAGCTACTACCAGCAGATCTGGACCTCAATCAAAACGGTGTTCTTTGGCTTTATGCTGGCGACCGTTGTCGCGGTGCCGCTGGGCATCATGGCGGGCCTGTCGCCCTATGCCAACGCCGCCATCAACCCGCTGGTGCAGATCTTTAAACCCGTCTCGCCGCTGGCGTGGCTGCCCATCGTGACCATGATCGTCTCGGCGGTCTATGCGTCCAACGACGGCATGTTCTCCAAGTCCTTCCTGATCTCGGCGATCACCGTGACGCTGTGTTCGCTGTGGCCGACGCTGATCAACACCTCGCTGGGGGTTGCAAGCATCGACAAGGACCTGGTGAACGTGTCCAAGGTCCTCAAGATGAACACCTATACCAAGATCACCAAGCTGGTGTTGCCCTCGGCGCTGCCGCTGATCTTCACCGGCCTGCGTCTGTCGCTTGGTGTGGGCTGGATGGTGCTGATCGCCGCCGAGATGCTGGCGCAGAACCCCGGTCTGGGCAAGTTCGTGTGGGATGAATTCCAGAACGGCTCCTCGTCCTCGCTCGCCAAGATCATGGTTGCGGTCTTTACCATCGGGATCATCGGCTTCCTGCTCGACCGTGTGATGTACGCCCTGCAATCGCTGTTCACCTTCTCGAACAACCGCTGATCCGCGCCGAAAGGAACACGTCATGAGCTTTCTCAAATTCGACAATGTGACCAAAGCCTTTGGGACCGGGACCCGCCGCGAGGACGTGCTCAAGGGCATCAACCTTGATGTGCAAGAAGGCGAATTCCTGGTCTTGCTGGGCTTTTCCGGCACCGGCAAGACCACCCTCATCAACCTGATGGCGGGTCTGGAAATGCCCACCGAAGGCCGCGTGACCTTTAAAGGCAAGGACATCACCGAGCCGTCGCCCGAGCGCGGGGTGATTTTCCAGAACTACTCGCTGATGCCGTGGCTGTCGGTCGAGGGCAACGTGCGCCTCGCGCTGGACACTTGCTTCCCCAAGATGCCCGCCGCCGAAAAGGCCGAGAAGGTGGCGCATTACATCAAGATGGTGGGGCTGAGCCACGCCGCCACCCGCCGCCCCGCCGAGCTGTCCGGTGGGATGCGCCAGCGGGTGAACGTGGCCCGCGCGCTGGCCATGTCGCCGGAACTGCTGCTGCTGGACGAGCCGCTGTCGGCGCTGGACGCGCTGACCCGCGCCAATCTGGCGGATGAGATCGAGCACATCTGGGAGCAGGACAAGAAGACCTGCGTGCTGATCACCAACGACGTGGACGAAGCCATCCTGCTGGCGGACCGCATCATCGCGCTGAACCCCGATGGCACGCTGGGGCAGGAGTTCAAGGTGAGCATCCCGCGCCCGCGTGACCGCACGGCGATGAACCACGACGAGACCTTCAAGACGTTGCGCAAGGACGTCACCGGCTACCTGATGGATGTGGGCATGACCGCCAAGGCGACGGGCATCCGCACCCTGCCGGGGATCAAGCCGAACCACACGGTGCCTGCCGCCGTGGCCGAGGCCGCCGCTTCGGGGATCGAGGAAAAATACCTTGAGTTCTCGCAGCTGCACAAGATTTACCCCACGCCCAAGGGTCCGCTGACCGTGGTCGAGGATTTCAACCTCAAGCTCAACAAGGGCGAGTTCATCTCGCTGATCGGCCACTCGGGCTGCGGCAAGTCCACGGTTTTGACCATGGCCGCCGGTCTGAACTCGATCTCCAAGGGGGTCATCAAGCTGGACGGCTACGAGGTGCGTGACGCCGACCCCGAGCGCGCCGTGGTGTTCCAGTCGCCGAACCTGTTCCCTTGGCTGACCGCGCGTGAAAACTGCGCCATTGGTGTGGACAAGGTGTATCCCAGGGCGTCGCAGGCCGAGCGTCAGGACGTGGTGGAATACTACCTCGAACGGGTGGGGCTGGCGGACGCCATGGACCGCAGCACGGCGGATATGTCCAACGGCATGAAACAGCGCGTGGGCATCGCGCGGGCCTTTGCCCTGTCGCCCAAGCTGCTGCTGCTGGATGAGCCTTTCGGGATGCTCGACAGCCTGACCCGGTGGGAGCTGCAAGAGGTGCTGATGGAGGTCTGGGATCGGACCAAGGTCACCGCCATTTGTGTGACCCACGACGTGGACGAAGCCATTTTGCTGGCCGACCGCGTGGTGATGATGACCAACGGCCCGCAGGCCACCATCGGCAAGATCGTCGACGTCGACCTGCCGCGCCCGCGCACCCGCAAGGCGCTGCTGGAGCACCCCGATTACTACAAGTACCGCCAGGACGTGCTGGATTTCCTCGAAGAGTACGAGCACGGCGCAAAACCCAAGCCCAAGGCAACCCCCAAAGCTATCGCAGCGGAGTAACCCTTATGGACGACACGCAGATCACCCTTATTCAGGACAGCTTTGCCAAGGTTGTGCCGATCAAGGACACCGCGGCAGAGATCTTTTACGCGGATCTGTTCGAGACCGCGCCAGAGGTGAAACCTTATTTCGCCAACGCCGATATGGCCGAGCAGGGCAACAAGCTGATGGCGACCTTGGCCGTGGTGGTGAACGGTCTGCGCGATCTGGGCGCGATTGTGCCGGTGGCCGAAAAGCTGGCGGTGCGCCATGTGGATTACGGCGTACAGGCCGAGGATTACGCTAAGGTCGGCGCGTCGCTGCTGCGCACGCTTGAAAAGGGGTTGGGCGACGCCTGGACGCTGGATTTGCAGGTGGCTTGGGCTGACGCCTGCGGCATCCTGTCCGGTGTGATGACCACCGCCGCCTATGGCGATGCGGCCTCTGCCGAGGCGGCAGCGGAATGACCCAGCGGCTGGTCATCATTGGGGTGGGGATGGCCTCGGGGCGGATGCTGGAGCATCTGTGCGACGAGGGCGCGGATTGGGATGTGACCCTGTTCAACGCCGAGCCGCGCGGCTGTTACAACCGCATCATGCTGTCCCCGGTGCTGGCGGGCGAAAAGACCTATGAGCAGATCGTCACCCATGACGCGGATTGGTACGAGGCGCGCGGGGTAGACTGCCGCTTTGGCCAGCGCGTGGCGCAGATCGACCGCTCCGCCCGCGTTGTGGTGGCCGAGAATGGCGACCGTGTTCCTTACGACAAGCTGGTGATTGCCACCGGGTCCAGTCCCTTTATCATCCCCCTGCCGGGTCACGATCTGGAGGGTGTGATCGCCTATCGCGACCTCGAGGACACTCAGCGTATGATGACCCTCGGCGCGGGCAAACGCGCGGTGGTGATCGGCGGCGGCGTGCTGGGTCTGGAGGCGGCGGCCGGCATGGCGGCGCGCGGCGTGGACGTGACGGTGGTGCACCTGATGGGCCACCTGATGGAGCGCCAGCTGGACGCCGAAGCGGGCGCGTTGCTGCGCAAAGCCTTGGTCGCCAAGGGGATCAAGGTTTTGGTCTCGACCAATTCCAAGGAAATTGTCGGCAAGGACGGCCATGTGACCGCGCTGCGGCTGGACAATGGCACCGAGCTGCCCTGCGATCTGCTGGTGATGGCCGTGGGCATCCGCCCCAACATCGCTTTGGCACAGGCGGCGGGGCTGGACTGCGGGCGCGGCGTGACGGTGGCGGACGATATGACCACTAGCGACGCGGATGTGCTGGCGCTTGGTGAATGTGTCGAGCATCGCGGCGCGCTGTTCGGCCTTGTTGCGCCGCTGTATGATCAGGCGCGCGTGGCCGCAGATACGCTGATGGGCCGTGCCGCCGTGTACGCGCCCAAGGACGTGTCCACCAAGCTCAAGGTCACTGGATGCGATCTATTCTCGGCGGGGGATTTCGCCAGCTCTGATGCCCGCGAGGACATCCTTCTGCGCGATCCCGCCCGCAGCATTTACAAGCGCTTGGTGCTGGAAGGTGACCGGGTGGTGGGGGCCGTGATGTATGGCGACACCGCCGATGGCCCTTGGATCTACTCCCTTATCAAAGACGGCACGGATGTGTCGGCGATGCGCGCGGCGCTGATCTTTGGCCCCTCATACGCCGAGGCGCCAGCGCCCCTCAGCCGGTGCTCACTGGCAGGTTAAAAAGGAACGGAAGTGATGGACGGAAGCGGTTTGCCAGAGGTGAAATCCACCTGCCCCTATTGCGGCGTCGGCTGCGGGGTCTTGCTGCGCCCGGACGGCGAAGGCGGTCTGGACGTGCGCGGCGATCCGGACCACCCGGCGAACCTCGGGCGGCTGTGCTCCAAGGGGTCGGCCTTGGGCGAAACCGTGGGTCTGGCCGGGCGCCTGAGCGCGCCGATGGTAAACGGGGCGGAGGCGTCCTGGGATGACGCTTTGGCGCTGGTTGCGCAGAAGTTCAGCGATACGATCCGCGATCACGGCCCGGATGCGGCGGCCTTTTATGTTTCGGGGCAATTGCTGACCGAGGATTACTACGTCGCCAACAAGCTGATGAAGGGCTTTATCGGCTCGGCCAATATCGACACGAATTCAAGGCTTTGCATGGCGTCCACCGTGGCGGGGCATAAGCGCGCCTTTGGCACCGACACCGTGCCGCAGACCTACGAAGACCTCGAAGAGGCCGATCTGGTGGTCTTGGTGGGGTCGAACCTCGCGTGGTGCCACCCGGTCTTGTACCAGCGCCTGCTGGCGGCCCGCAAAGCGCGCGGCGCCAAGATCGTGGTGATTGACCCGCGCCGCACCGCCTCCTGTGACGGGGCGGACATGCACCTGCGCTTGGCCCCCGGCAGCGACGTGGCGCTGTTCAACCGCCTCTTGACCGAGCTGTATGAAGGCGGCGCAATCGACAAAGCCTATTTGCAGCACACCAGCGGCTTTGACGATGCGCTCACCAAAGCGTTTGCCGACGATGTGACCGTCACCGGCCTGCCCGAGGCGGACATCAAAGCGTTCTGCAAGCTGTGGATGGGAACGGAAAAGGTCGTCACGGTCTTTAGCCAGGGGGTCAACCAGTCGTCGTCCGGCTCTGACAAGGTCAACGCGATCCTCAACTGTCATCTGGCCACGGGGCGTGTGGGCAAGCGCGGCTGCGGGCCTTTGTCCGTGACTGGCCAGCCCAACGCCATGGGCGGGCGCGAGGTTGGCGGGCTGGCCAATATGCTGGCGTGCCATCTGGATTTGGAAAACGCCGACCACCGCGCCGCCGTGCGCGATTTCTGGAACGCGCCGCAGATGCCCGAGGCTGCGGGTCTGAAAGCCGTCGATATGTTCAAGGCGGTGGGCGAGGGAAAGATCAAAGCGCTGTGGATCATCCACACCAACCCCGCCGTGTCCATGCCCGACGCGGACGCGGTGCGGGATGCCATTGCGGGCTGTGATTTCGTGGTGGTCAGCGACATCACCGGCCAGACCGACACGGCGCGGCTGGCGCATGTGCTGCTGCCCGCCTCGGCTTGGGCCGAGAAATCCGGCACCGTGACGAACTCTGACCGGACCATCAGCCGCCAGCGTGCGGTGCTCAGCGCGCCGGGCCAGTGCCGCCCCGATTGGGAGATCCTGTCAGAGGTGGGCAAGCACATGGGCTGGGCCGAGGCGTTCGATTATGAAACCCCCGCCGAGATTTTCCGCGAATACGCGGCGCTGTCGGGGATCGCGGGCGGCTTTGGCCGTGACTTTGACATCTCTGGCCTCAGCGATCTGGACGACACTGGCTATGACGCTTTGGAGCCGACCCGCTGGCCGGTGACCAAGGCGCGGCAGGGCGGGCGGTTCTTTGAGGACGGGGCGTTCTTTACCCCCGATGGCAAGGGGCGGTTCCTCGCGGTGCAATACCGCGCGCCGGCGGCGAAAACCGGGCCGCGTTATCCCTTCCGTCTGAATACGGGGCGCATTCGCGACCAGTGGCACACCATGACGCGCACGGCGCTGTCGCCGCGCCTTTCGGCACATCTGGCCGAGCCGTTTGTGGACCTTCACCCGGCGGACGCGGCCGAGCTGTGTGTCGAAGCGGCGGACCTTTTGCGCCTGCGCACCCCGCAAGGCACCGCCATTTTGCGGGCGCGCATCACCGAGGATGTGCAGCGCGGACAGGTCTTTGCCCCCATGCACTGGACGGGGGAAACGGCCCCCAGCGCGCGCATCGACGCCATCGTTGCCCCGGTGGTCGACCCGGTGTCGGGCCAGCCCGAGAGCAAGGCCAGCGTTGTCGCGGTCGAGCGGTTGGACGCGGCGTGGTATGGCTTTGCCATCTCGGCGGGCGATCTGACGCCGGACTGCGCATATTGGGCGCGCGCCCGGACCCGCGCAGGCTGGCGCGCGGAACTGGCGGGGATGACCGCGCCCGAGGACTGGGAAGCCGAGGCGCGCCGCCTGTTTGGCTTGCCGGACGCCGAGGTCACGGTGATGCAGGACGCGGCGCGCGGGGACGTGCGCTTGGCCTTCCACCAAGACGGGGTCTTGCTGGCCGCGCTCTTCGTGGCGAAAACCCCCGTGGCGGTGATGCGCGACTATCTGGCCGCGCGCCCCGGCGAAGTCGTCCCCGACATTCTGACCGGGCGCACCCCAGCGGATCGCCCCGATCCCGGCCCGGTCCTGTGCTCTTGTTTCGGGGTGGGGGTGAACACCATCCTGACCGCCATCGAGACCGACGGGCTGATGAGCGTCGAGGCGGTGGGCGCGGCATTGAACGCGGGCACCAACTGCGGCTCTTGCCGTCCGGAAATTGCGGCACTACTCCAAGGCATACGCCAAAAGGAGGCCGCTGAATGACACTCGCACAGCACGTTCGCACCTTGGGACGCGGGCCGGGACGGTCGCGCTCTTTGACCTTGCCAGAGGCCGAAGACGCCATGACCACGATCCTTGCCGGGAACGCCGCCCCCGAGGCGCTGGGCGCGCTGTTGATGCTGTTGCGGATGAAGGGCGAGACCGCCGAAGAGATCGCGGGTTTCGTGCGCGCGGCGCAGACCAGCGTGGCGGGCTTGCCGCAGGTGGATCTGGACTGGCCGAGCTATGCGGCGGGGCGCACGCGGGGGCTGGCCTGGTTTTTGCTGTCGGCGCAGCTGGTGGCGCGGGCGGGCTATCGCGTGCTGATCCACGGGTGGAACGGGCCGGATGCCGCTGTGCGTCAGGGGGTCGAAGCCTTTGGCATTCCCTTTGCGGCGCAACCGGCGGACGTCGAGGCGTTGCTGGACCGTCACGGGATCGCCTATCTGCCGCTGGAGACGCTGTCTCCGGCCGTGTTCAAGCTGCTCAATTTGCGTGATACTTTTGGACTGCGGTCCTGCGTCAACACCGTTTGCCGGATGCTGAACCCCGCCAAGGCCAGCGCCAGCGTGCAGGGCGTGTTTCATCCTTCGTATCGCTTGCTTCAGGCCGACGCGGCGCAACTGCTGGGCTGGCAGGCGCTGTCGGTCATCAAGGGCGGCGGCGGCGAGTTTGAACGCAACCCGGCCAAGCCCATCGCGGGGTTCGGCCTGCGCGGTGGCGCGCCTTGGGAAGAGACGACCTCGGTCCTGATCGACGAAACCCGCCGCATGGACGACGGCGAACGCGACGCGGCGCAACTGCGCGCGCTTTGGGACGGCACCCGCACCGATGATTTCGCCGAAGCGGTGGTGATCGGCACGGCGGCTTTGGCCTTGGATACGCTGGGGGCGGACGCCCCCGAGGATTTGGCGCGCGCCTTGTGGCGTGACCGCAAACAGCCGCTTGCGGCCTGACAGGAGACCCGACATGGCCCTTTTCCCCACGCTCTCGCTGTTTTCTGCCGGTGACGGTCCGGTGCGCCGCAAGGCCATGGACCTGCTGCGCCGCATCGTCGAAGGCAAGGCGACCCCGGTGCAGGGTGGCATGGGGACCATTGCCCTCGTGGGGACGGGGCCGGGGGCGGCGGACCTGCTGACGGTGCGCGCGGTGGACCGCATCCGCACCGCCGAGGTGATTTTCTACGACCGTCTGGTGGACCCCGAGGTGCTGGAGTACGCCGACGCGCGGGCCGAAAAAGTCTATGTGGGCAAAGAGGTTGGCGCGCACGCTTGGCCTCAGGAGCGGATCAACGCGGCGATTGTCGCCGAAGCCCTGCGCGGTCGCCGGGTGGTGCGTCTGAAGTCCGGCGATCCCGGTGTCTTTGGTCGCGCGGGTGAGGAGCTGACCGCCGCCGCAGAGCACGCCATCCCGGTGGAAATGGTGCCGGGGGTGACGGCGGCTTGTGCGGCGGCGTCCGCCATGGGGCAGTCTTTGACCGAACGGGGTGTGTCCGACACGCTGATCCTGACCACGGCGATGGGCCGCGCGGGTGATCCTTTGCCCGATTGCGCAAGAATGAGCGCGCCGGGGACGACGACAGCGTTTTACATGGGGGTGCGGCAAGCGGGGCGCATTGCGCAGGCCTTGCAGGGGCGCGGTTTGCCGCAGGATGCGCCGATTACGGTGGCGGTCGAGGTGTCGAAACCGGGGCAACGGGTGTTCCGCACGGACTTGGGCGACATGCCCGACCTGATCGCGCGCGAAGGCATCACCGGCTGCGCCATCTTGATGGTGACTTGGCCCGAGGCGCGTGTCGCCCTGACCGAAACGCCTGTCGCCGCAATGGTTTAAATCACTGGGGCTTAGATCAACGGGCGCGGCGGCAGGTCGGCCTGCGGCACGTCGCTAAGCTCTAGCAGGGCGCTTGGGTCGGGCACGACCAAACGCCGCCCCGTCCAATTGGCCACCCCGGTGTCACGCAGTTTGGCCAGCGTTTTGTTCGTATGCACCAGGGACAGGCCCAAAGCGTCGGCCAAGTCCTGCTGGCGAAAGGGCAGGGCGACCACGCCATCGCTGCCCAAACCCAACCCCGTCAGGCGGGTGAACAGCTTGTGCAAGGCCCAGGCGACCCGTTCCAGCGCGGGCTTTTGCCCAAGGACGGCGAGCGCCTCGCCCAGCATGTGTTCTTCGCGGGCGGCCAGATGGGTGATGTCATAGGCGCGTTCCGGGCAGGTGCCGAACAGCGCCCACAGGTCTTCGCGGCGGAACCGGCAAAGCATCATATCGGTGGTGGCAACGACGGAATGGCCCATCTCGCCCATCACTCCGGCCTGAAGCCCCAGAAAGTCGCCGGGCAGGACAAAGCCGATGACCTGCCGTGCCCCGTCGGGCAGGGTGACCTGCCGCAGGCCCATGCCACGGAGCACCGTGTAAAGGTAATCGGATTTTTGCCCCTGAGACAGCACATCCGCCCCCGCGATCACCGAGACCTCGGAGGTTTTGAACCTTTGCGTGGCCTCCAGCTGGGCCGGGGTCATCTCGGCAAAGGCGCCGGTGGCGCGCAGGGGACATTGGGAACATTGTGAGGTCATAGGGGCCATTTAAGTTGCTTTATATGTCATAGTTTAAAGAACCGCTTGGTCTGCTGCCCTACACTGGCGAATTGGCCATGGGGGAATTATGAGCAGTGAAGAGCCACAGGCGTTGATCCTGACGCACAGCGCGGTCGAAGCCGTGGATCTGGCGGAATTCTTTGAAAAACGTGGGTTTATCCCCTGTCTTAGCGTCAACGCGGCGCAGGCGGGTGACCTTTTGCGCGAGGCGGGTCTGGGCGCTTGGCCGCGTGTCGTGGTGGTCGGATTGCCCAGCCGCAGCGCCGAAACGCAGGCGGTCATGGCCTTGGCGAGCGCGGTAGGCGTGCCGGTGATCGTCGTCGATCCGGGGGCGGAGAAGACAGCCCGCGCCGGGGCTGTCTCGATCTTGCGTCCGTTCACCGAACGCGATCTGGTTTGGGCGCTGAGCCAAATCGGCTTTTAGCGGCGACCGCGCAGGGCCAGCCCCAGCAGCACGCCAACCCCCACCGCGCCCAGCACCGCGAGGCCGGGATTTTTCTGCACGCCGCGTTCGAATTCGCTGCGCGCGAGGGTCAGTTGTTCCTGACCTTTGCCAGCGGCGTCATAGGCCTTTGCCTTGGCGTTTTCGGCGGTTTCCGTGGCGCGGGCGGTGAATCCTTCGGCGGCTTTGCGGGCCTTGTCGGCCACGCCAGAGGTGTCATGGCCGTTAGAGCGGGGCGTCTGTTCCATATCGTGATAGGTCATCAAAGATCTCCTTTCATTCATCGGTTTAACGCGAGGAAGGCGCGATTTGTTCCGGCAAGATTTGCGCAAAAACCCCGGAACCTTGCGCGCGGTAGCTGGGTTTATCCAGCAATAGAGAGATCAATCTGAAAGGGTTTTACCATGTTGTACTGGGCACTTCTTTTCTTTGTCGTGGCGATCATCGCCGGTGTGTTTGGCTTTGGCGGGATCGCCTCGGCCTCTGCCGGGATTGCGCAGGTGTTGTTCGTGCTGTTCCTGATCCTGTTCGTGGTCGCGATGGTGGCACGGGCGCTGCGGGGCCGGACGCCTTGAACCGAACGTATATGATGAAAAACGGGGCCCATCGCGGCCCCGTTTTTTTACTTGGTGCAGAGGAAGGCGAACATAAAAAACCCGGCCACCAAACGGGGCCGGGTTCCAAGGCGATAGGGAGGAGGGGAGGAGTTACGCCTTGAGGGTCTCGGTCGAGGAAAAGAACATCGCCTGCGATACGGCAGAGCGCACTTGCTCTTCGGTGTAGGGCTTGGGGATCAAAAACGCCGGTTCCGGGCCTTCGCCGGTCAGCAGACGTTCGGGGTAGGCGGTGATGAAGATCACCGGGATGTCGTTGTAATCCTTGAGGATGTTGTTGACCGCGTCGATGCCGCTGGAATTGTCGGCCAGCTGGATGTCAGACAGGATCAGGTCGGGTTTTTCGGCCTTGGCCAGCTCCAGCGCGGCGGTTTCGGTGCGGGCGACGCCGGTGACCTGATGCCCCATGTCGATGACCATGCTTTCCAGATCCAGCGCGATGATCGCCTCGTCTTCGATGATCATGACGCGGCCCGACAGGGACTTGGCCATTTCAGCGTAGGCGATTTCGACGAGGTTGCCGGCTTCTTCGGTAGAGATATCCATGATCTGCCCCAGCTCGTTGAAAGAGAATTCCTCAATCGTGTGCAGCAACAGCGCCTCGCGCGTGCCAGAGGTCAGCTTGGCCAGATGCGATTGCGCGCGCGCCGCAAGGCCGCTGTCCTCGTCGCTCATGGTGCCGCCAGAGGTGGACCAGATCGTGTGGAACACGCGAAACAGCGCCGTTTTGGCCGACAGGGACTTATCATAAGAGGACGGATCGCTGAGGATCGCCTCAAGCGTGGCCGCCGCATAGCCGTCACCGCGCGTTTGCGAGCCTGTCAGCGCGCGGGCATAGCGGCGCAGGTAAGGCAGGTTTGCTCCGACACTCGAGGTGATGTCGCCGGCAGTTGCTTCGCTCATTGTGTTCGTCCCATATTTTTTGAACTTTTCGTGGAACCAACGCAGCAGTTGTGGGTTGGTTCCACGAATTTGCAGAAAAAACCACAGCAGGTATACCCGCGACATGACGCAAAATGCCAAACGATCAAGGTTGCAGAGCGAGATTGACGAGAACCTCAAGCGGGCGTTCGAAGAAGTCGTCAATCAGGACGTTCCCGACCGGTTTACTCGATTGTTAGACCAATTGCGCGCCCAAGAGGCGTCGGGCGCGTCCAGGGCCGAGGAATCTGACGATGCCTAACCGGGATCCGCGCGACGAGATCGTCGAACACCTTGGGGCGATGCGCGCATTCGCCATGAGCCTGACCCGCAACTCGGCGCTGGCCGATGACATGGTGCAGGACGCACTGGTCAAAGCCTGGGGCAAGATCGACAGCTTCGAGGCGGGCACCAACATGCGCGCTTGGCTGTTTACGATCCTGCGCAACACCTATTACTCGCACCACCGCAAGGCCAAACGCGAAGTTCAGGACAGCGATGGCGAAATGTCCGCCGGTCTGGCGCAAAAGCCCGATCATGACGGGCGCTTGCAGATGCGCGACTTCAACACCGCCTTTGCAGAGCTCAAGGATGAGCAGCGCGAGGCGTTGATCCTTGTTGGGGCATCCGGCTTTTCCTACGAAGAGGCCGCCGAGGCGTGCGGCGTGGCGGTCGGGACGATCAAGAGCCGGGTGAACCGGGCGCGGGCGCGCTTGGCCGAGTTGATGCACCTGGACGAAGATGAGCGGATCGAACTGACCGATACGGTGACCTCTGGGATCGTGGCGGACAATCAAAGCGCGGCCTGATCCCAGCCCCCAGGCGCGACCATAACGCGGAGCTTGAATGAGACGACTAGGAACGTTCGCCAGAAGCCTTTCGGCGCGGGTGGTGGTTTTGATGACCCTTGCGTTGTTGCCTCTGGGGATTCTGTCTTTGTATCAGACCAAGACGGTGATGGATGAGGCGCAGGTGTTTACCCGCGCCTCTCTTATGTCTGAGACGGTCGCCGCCAGCCACGCCGAGCGCGAGCTGTTCCAGCAGGCGCTGGGGGCGGCGCAGGGCTTGGGGGCGATGGCAATGTCCGCCGCCGGGCCGCTGTGCCAGACGGCGATGGCGGATTTCGTGACCGCGCATCCGGTCTTTGTCTTTGCGGGGTTCATCCAGACCGACGGCCAGATGGTGTGCAGCTCTTCGGATCAGGTCTATGACTTCGCGGGCACCGCAGAATTCGAAGAGGCGATCCGCGAAAACGGTCCGGTCATCAACATGCGCCACCAAGGCGTCGTATCCGGCGAGTCCGTGGCCATCGTCATCCAGCCGATCTATCGCGACAACGATCTGCGCGGGCTGGCGGTGGTGTCGATCCCCCACCGGGTCGCCAACGGCACCCTGAACCTTGTCGATACGCCCGAACCCAAAGACCTGCGCTTGCTGACGGTCAACGCCAAGGGCGAAATCGTCGTGTCCAACGACGGTGCCGAGGACGCCGAGCAACTGCTGCCGCGCGACGTGCAGCCCGAGCAGCTGGTGGGCATCGCTGGCAGCACCTTTGAGGCGACGGCGCGCAACGGCGAACGCCGCCTGTTCGCGGTCAGCGAGCTGTTGCCGGGCAGCGTCGTTCTGGTGGGCAGCGCGCCCTATGACTTTGGCGACGGGCTGGTGAGCAGCCTTCAGACGCGACTGGCCTTGGCTTTTCCCTTGCTGATGTGGATCACCGGGATCGTCGTGGCGTATTTGGGCATGCAGCGCCTTGTCGTGCGGCATGTGCGCGGGCTGCGCTCTGCCATGCGGCGCTTTGCGCTGGGCGATCGCACGGTGGGCAGCCTGACGCTGGACAACCCCGCCGAGGAACTGGCCGAGGCCGAGCGCGCCTTTAACCGCATGGCGCTGCTGATCTCCGAGGCGGAACAGCGCCGCGATCAGGATTTGCGCGACAAGAAGGTGCTGCTGAAAGAGGTGCACCACCGGGTCAAGAACAACCTGCAACTGATCGCCTCGATCATGAACATGCAGATGCGCACGGCCACCTCTGCCGAGGCGCGTTTCCTGCTCGAAGGGTTGCAGCGCCGGGTGCGCGGCCTTGCGATGCTGCACCGTGCGCTGTACGCCGCGCCGGATCTGACCACCGTGGACGGGGCTGACCTGCTGCAAGCGGTGGTGGATGACGCGACGCAGGCTCTGCTGGCGCCCAACATCGAACTCACCACCGATCTGGCCAATGTCGAACTGTATCCCGATCAGGCCGTGCCGCTGTCGATGCTGTCCGCCGAGGCGCTGACCAACGCGCTGAAATACGCGACCGCCTCGTCCAAGGGCGACGCCCGGATCAAGGTCGAGCTGCACGTGACCGACGACGCCAGCCAAGTGACTTTGCGCATCTGCAACACCAAGAACGACAAAGCGGTGAACGAGCACTTTGACTCGCTTCAAAGCAGCGGTCTGGGCAGAAAGCTGATGCGCGCCTTTGAGGCCCAGCTGGACACTCGCGCCGAGGTGGTCGACGAAGAGGGCTGTTACACCTACAGCGTGACCTTTGAGCGCGTGGATTTCGAGCCCGAGAAAAAGGGCGAGCGCGCCGCCTGAGGGGCGCGCGCGCGGAACCGGCGCGCCGCCCGCGCGTTGGGCTATGGACAAACAACAGGACAGCCGCATGACCCGAGGACGCACCGCCCGTCGCCCCAGCCACATCCCCCTAAAAGGGTGGTTCGATCTGGGCGCGCGGGTGTTCCGCAATATCGGCGACCACAACATCGGGTTGCTGGCGGCGGGCGTCGCCTTTTACGGGCTGCTGTCGCTGTTCCCGGCGATCACCGCCGCTGTCGCCTTTGCCGGGATGACCCTGTCGACAGAGGCGCTGGTCGAGACCTCGATCGCGTTGTCCAACGTGATGCCCGATCAGGCCAAGGACATCGTCATGGGACAGGTCCAAGACGTGGTGGGCACGCGCAACGGCGGGCTTGGCCTTGCGGCGCTGTTCTCGCTGGGGCTGGCGATTTACTCGGCCTCGCGGGCGACGTCGAATTTCGTGATCGGCCTGAACGTGGTGAACGGCGAAAAGGAACGGCGCGGCTTTATCAAGCTGACGGCGCTGACCTATGGTCTGACGCTGGCGCTGATCCTTGGATTCTTGCTGTGCGTCGTGCTGGTGGCCGCGCTGCCCGCTGCGGTGGCGTGGTTTGGCAGTCCGCGCCTGACCCAAGTTGTGCTGCTGCTGCGCTGGCCTTTGATGTTTGGCGTCGGCGCCTTTGGTCTTGCGATGCTGTATCGTTACGGCCCCTCGCGCCGCCGCGCCAAGTGGCGTTGGATCACGCCGGGGGCGCTGATGGCCTGCGCGCTGTGGGTGGCGGGCAGCTTTGGCTTTAGCCTTTATGTCCAGATGTTCGGCAACTATAACGCGACCTTCGGCGCGCTGGGCGGGGTGATCGTGCTGCTGACCTGGCTGTGGCTGTCGGCCTTTATCGTGCTGCTGGGCGCCACCGTCGACGCCGAGCTGGAGGCCCAGACCAAGATCGACACCACCACCGGGCCGGACCGCCCCATGGGTGCGCGCGGCGCCGTCAAGGCGGACACGCTGGGCGCGCTGCGCGGCGAAGAAACTGACGAAGACAAGGAACCGGACTCTGTGTTTGCGCGTTAATTAAGCAAGCAACCACAGGAGGTTACCGTGGACCTGATCCGCATCCTTATCGCTATTTTGCTGCCCCCCTTGGGCGTGTTCCTGCAAGTGGGGCTGGGCAAGCATTTCTGGCTGAACATCCTGCTGACCATTCTTGGCTACATTCCGGGGATCGTCCATGCCGTCTACATCATTGCCCGCCGCTGAGGCCGCCGCCCGGCTGGCCCGCATCGAAAACCTCGCCGCGAAACTGGACCGCGCCTACCGCATACCGGGTACGGGCATCCGTTTGGGCTGGGATTCGATCCTTGGGCTGGTGCCGGGGGTGGGCGATGCGCTCGCGCTTGCGCCGGCGCTGTGGATCATCCAGCAGGCGCACAGCCTTGGGGCGCGCAAGCGGGTGCTCGCCCGGATGGGTGTGAACACCGCCATCGACAGCGTCATCGGCAGCGTCCCGCTGCTGGGGGACCTGTTCGACGTGGGCTTTAAATCCAACCAGCGCAATGTCGCGCTGCTGCGGGACGAACTCTCTCGCATTTAAATCAAAACAGGAGGAAATGATATGACCGACCGCACGTCTGGACTGCCGCGCGGCGCTTGGGTGTTAGTTGCGGATGGGGAAAAGGCCCTGTTCCTGCGCAACATCGGCGACGCCACCGACATGAACCTTGAGGTCGTCAAGAAGGACACTCAGGACAATCCAAAGGCGCAGGACTGGGCCGCCAACCGCCCCGGCCGGATGCACGACAACGGCCCCGGTCAGAAATCCGCCGTGGATGACACCGACTGGCATGAGCTGGAAAAGGAACGTTTTGCCAAGGATCTGGGCGAGTACCTGTACAAGCAGGCGCATAAGGGCGCGTTTGATGACCTGGTGATCGTGGCCTCGCGCCCTGTGCTGAGCGAGCTGCGCAACAGCCTGCACAAGGAAGTTCAGGACAAGATCCTGTTCGACGTGGCCAAGGTTTTGACCAACCAACCCATTGACGAACTGGAAAAATCGCTGGCTCAGGAAATAAAGGCCGCGTGAGACGGAACCAAATGCCTTCTCCCCAGTTATCCTAATGAAAGCAAGGAGATACCCCATGAAAACCGGAGCAATTATCGGCGCCATCGTGGCCGCCGTCGTGATCGGCTTTGCCGTTTATATGATCGACATCGACCAAACCGAAGAGGCGCGCCTGCCTGATGTGACCGTCGAGGGTGGCAACATGCCCAAGTTTGACGCCGACGTTGGCGACATCGACGTGGACGAAGAAGAAGTCACCGTCACCGTCCCCACCATCGACGTGCAACCGCCCGCTGAGTAACGAACAGGGCCGGGATCACCCCGGCCTTTTCCCCCCGTGTAACTTGTGACTTTCAAAGGGAGAAACCCCATGGACCGCGATATTATCGAAGGCAAATGGACCGAGATCAAAGGCCGCGTGCGCGAGGCGTACGGCGAGCTGACCGACGACGAGATCGAAGAGGCGCGCGGCAACCGCCAAAAGCTCGAAGGTTTGATCCAGCAGCGCGCTGGCAAGACCAAGGACGAAGCCCGCGAGGCTGTCGATTCGATGCTGGACAAGGTGTAACCATGGCCAATCGTCCCGAAACCGATATCGAAGCTGAAAAGCAACTGTGGGACCAGCTGTCCGACACGCGCACCGGGATGCTTTGGGTGCAGGGCTCTGGCCAGCATCCGCAGCCGATGACGCATTTTGCCGATCCCGACAGCGGCGCGCTGTGGTTCATCACCGCCTCTGACACCGATCTGGTGGCGGCGATGGGCGAGGGCGCGCAGGCGGGCTTTACCTTGGTCAGCGGCTCTGGCGACTATCACGCCAGCATGACCGGCCCGCTGGTGCCCTATAACAGCGACGAAAAGATCGACGAGCTGTGGAATTTCGCCGTTGCGGCGTGGTTCGAAAAGGGCCGCGCGGACGAGACGGTGCAGCTGATCAAGTTCACCCCGCGTGAGGCCTCTGTCTGGGCGTCGCAGGGCAACCCGGTGCTGGTGGGGCTCAAGATGATGCGCGCCGCCATGACCGAGGGCGAAAGCCACCCCGACGTGGGCACGCATAAGGTGCTGCATCTGAGCATCGCAGCGTGATCGCAAGACTTTGAAAAGGCGCCCCTTGGGGCGCTTTTTTGCATTTGTGCCACAGCCCGATACATCACGGATTTGGCATGGAACCCTTTGGCGGGCGGGGCGTTTTCCTATTAAGTAAAAGGAGCAAATCGATGAAACTGACAAAGCTGACAGGGGTCCCGGCAGTGCATGCAACGGGCGGCCACTTGGGCCGCGTCGAAGATGCCTTGCTCGACCTCGAAAACTGTTGCGTCGCTTACTGGCGTGTGAACCTTGGGGGCCGGTTCAAGGCCGCGCCTGTGTTGATCACCGCTTCTCGCGTCGCCGCGAACGAAGAGCAACTGACCATTCACATGAACCAAAGCGCGCTGGACGCCGCGCGCGATCGTGCCGAAGCGGCAGAAGGTGACGACGCCGATCTGGCGCAGATGCCCGCCGTGATGGCCGCGCCCTTTGGTCACGGCATGGTGCCGTCCATGGTGGGCACCTGGCTGGCGGGGCAGTCGCGCCCCGAGACAGAGCTGCCCAAGGGCGCACCCGACGGTTGGGTCTGGGGCCGTGATCTGCGCGGCAAGCCGTTGTTTTCCTCGCAGGGAGAGCTGGGCCGCATCCGTGACGTAGACATCGACACCGGGCGCAACGCGCTTGAAGACATCATGGTCTCGCAGAGCGGCGGCGTGACGCTGCATGTGGACGCCGAGAGCCTGCGCCATGTGCCCAAGGACCGCAGCCATTTCGTGGCCGAAACCCGGATGGGCGCGACGGTGCCCAGCTGGCAGCCGCAAGAGGTCCACTGACCGGCTAGACAGGCTTTGAAGACATAAGAAAAAACCGCCCCGGCCTTTGGATAGCTCGGGGCGGTTTTGTATTGTCCACATGGATTTAGGTCTGGGCGGCGGCGTCTTCGTTGACGGCGGGGGACTGGGCGCAGGCCTCGGCGCGGGCTTTGGCGGCCACCACCAGCGCGCGGAAAATCGCTCTTTGGCGGTGCGCATAGAACAGGTGTTCCGGGTGCCACTGCACCCCAAGGCAAAACGGATCGCGGTTGCGCTCGATCGCCTGGATCATTCCCGCCTCGTCGCGGGCGGCCACACGCAGGCCGTCGCCCAGCTTGTCCACCGCTTGGGTGTGCAGGGCGTTGACCTTCATCGGCTGGGTGCCGCAGACGCGGTCCAGCGTGCTGCCCGCATCGACGCAGACGGTGCGCTTGGGCAGGATGGTCTTGATGAACTTGGCGTCAGGAAAGCTGGCAAAGGCGTCCTGGTCCAGCGTCCCCCCCAGCGCCACGTTCAGCATCTGAGAGCCGCGGCAGATGCCCAGCACGGGAATGTTGCGGGCGTAGGCCTCTTGCGCGAGGTGCCGTTCCAGCGCGTCCCGCGCGGGGTCAAGCCGGGCGCTGATGCCCAGCTGGCCGCCGTAAAGATCGGGCGAGATGTCGTCGCCGCCGCCGATGATCAGCCCGTCGACCTTGTCCAGATCGGCCGGGCGACCCGCGCCCCAGCGTTCCGCGTGGCCGCCCACCAGCCAGAGGTTGAACTTGATCAGCGGATAGACCCGCCAGCCCGAGCGCTGCGAGGTGGTGACGGCGATGCGGGGGCGGCTCATGCCTGCGCTCCCATCAGGCCCGCCTTGTCCAAGTGGCCCGCAACGGTGCGCGCCCATTCGGCGCGGCGCGCCAGCGGGCTGCCCATGGTGTCCAGCCAGGCGGTGCCCAACGTGCCCAGCAGGCCCATTTCGGCGGCCACATCCTCGACCAGGCGCCACATGTCCCACGCCTGATGCAGCGACCAGTCGGGCTCGTCTATGCGGCTGTCGGGCAGGCGAAAGTGAAAGGTCGGGCGGGCGGCGGTCTTGTCCTTGTTGTCGTAGATCGACAGGTACAGATCCTCGTCCACATGTTTGAACAGCGGCAACAGATCCAGCCCGTGGTTGCGGCTGGTGGTGTGCTGCGCGTACAGCCGCATGGCCGCGCGCAGGTCGCTGGGCGGGCTGGTCACCAAGGCGGTCACAAGGCTTTTGGGCCAGCGATCCACAAACGGCATGGCGCGGCGGGTGGCGTCGATCTCGGCGCTGGTGCGCAGGTGATCCTCAAGCAGGCCATAGGCGCGGATGATGTCCAACGTCTTGGCTTCGCTCGGGATTTCCGGGTTCAGGTGCACGCCAAAGCCCAGCAGGACACCGCTGCGCGAGCCCATCGCGCCGGCCTCTCGCAAGGGGCCAAGCGCGCTGTCAAAGGCGGCGACTTGGTCCGCGTCCAGCGGGTCGGTGACGATCTCGACCGGGACCAGCCCGCGCACCAGATCCAGACCTTCGGCCAGCAGCGGCAGGTCTTTCTTGCGCAGAACGGTGTCCAGTTCGACCTCGAGCGTGCCGATCTGGGTGCCGCGCAACTCGACCACATGCGAGCCGGTTTCGACGAGTTCACCGCCAAAGCGCTTTTTGAGCACGTCGGCGGTGGCGGTTTCGGACAGTCCGGCGAATTCGATCTCGACCCCGCACAAGCGTGTGTCAGGGCCGGGCAGGGCGCGAAAGTCGGTGGTCATGTAGGCTCCGGTTGGGTGTTGAAATGCGGGGCGGTGGTGGCCTCGGCGGTGGCGGACAGCAGCGCGCCAATCCAGACCATGACGGGCAGGGCGACGATGCCGCCCAGCGGCCCCCACAGCCACAGGCCAAAGATGATCGCCACGAAAACCGCCAGCGGGTTGATGCGCAAGCGGTGGCCGACCAGCGTCGGGGTGACGAATTGCGCCTCTGTGAGGTTGAGCATCAGGTAAGAGGCGGCGGGCAAAAGCGCCGCGACTCCGGTCTTTTGCGTGACCCCGGCGATCAGCAGGCTGATGACCAGAACGGCGGGGCCGAGGTATAAGACGAAGTTAAGAAGGAAAGCCGCCATACCCCACATCACCGCGCCTTTTAGGCCGATCAGGGACATCACGCCAAAGACGGCAAAGCCAAGCCCGGCGTTGATCGCGGTGACAGTGGTGAAATAGTGCGACACCGCGCGGTCGGCCTGGCGCAGGGTGCGCGCCTGGGCTGGGGCGGCTTCGTAGATGTTGTCGCGGGTCAGCAGGAAAAAGAACAGCGTCCCGGCAAAGATCAGCGCCTGGCCCATGAAGTTCGGCGCCATCCACAGCGCTTCGGACAGGGTGGGGACGGCCTGTTCCATGGCGGACTGACCGCCGCCGCCCATGGATTTGCGCAGCTCTTCGGTAATGGGTTCAAGACCTTGGAGGCTGCGGGACATGCCTTCGAGCCACCACATGGCGCGGGCTTCGATGCGCGGGATTTGCGCGATCACGTCCATGACGACCGGGCCGACGAGGCTGAGCAACAAGATGATGGCAGCGATGGCGATGAACAACGCGCCGGTGGCGCTGACTGCGCGCGGCACGCCGATACGCCCAAGGCGCGAGACCATGGGCGCAAGGACAATAGCCACCACCAACCCAAGGGTGACGGGGGCAAAGAGTTCCTGCCCGTTTTGAAGCAGGGCAATGGCGGCCACCGTTGCGATGACCGCCAAGGATAAGGTTTGGATAGGGCTGCGCCCAAGATCAGGCATGGGGACGCTCTGCCGGGGCGCTGTCCAGACGGGCGGCGACCGCATCGGCCCCGGCCTTGGCCAGCGTGTGCATTTCGGCGCGCAGCACCGCTTCGGCATCGCGCATAAAGGCGTCGCGCTGCGCGCCCAGCAGTTCGGATTCACGCTCGGTCGACGGCAGCAGCGCGCCGATCAACCCGCCGATCCCGGCGGCGATGGCAGCGGTCAGCAGCGGCTGGCTTTGATGCGTGTCCTTGGCGGCCTGCGTCATGCGG
The DNA here is from genome assembly GCF_900176475.1 of Tropicibacter naphthalenivorans. GTDB lineage: Bacteria > Pseudomonadota > Alphaproteobacteria > Rhodobacterales > Rhodobacteraceae > Tropicibacter > Tropicibacter naphthalenivorans. The sequence continues at coordinate 332,643 of NZ_FWXX01000001.1, read as the reverse complement.
GCGGCCTCGCGTTCCAGCTTGTCTTGGGCGTCGATCGCCTTGAGGCGGGCGGCTTTGACGCGCTCGCGCGCCTCGGGGGGCAGTTTGTCCAGCCCGGCGTCCAGCGCCTGACGCATCTTGGACGCCGAAGGGCGATCCTGTTCGATGTCCTTTTTCAGGCGCATCCGCTGGTCAGCGTGCGCGACGCGGTCGTCAAAGCTGCGTGGATCAGGCGTTTCGCTGCGCTTGGAGGGGTTCAGCGCCAGAACCGCCAGCCCGACGCCGATCAGCGCGAGGCCTGCGGGGTTGTCCTTGGCGGCGCGGGCGGCTTTGCCTGCCAGCGCCTGTCCGGTTTCGGTCATCTGTTGCATGGCGTGGTCTCCGTTTTTGCGAGGGTCGGCGGCCTGCGCGAGGCCGCTGAGCGAGGCGGCAAAGCGCGCGCGTTCGGCGCGGACCTGTTGTTCAAGGTCGGTGGTCGAAGTGTCAGACATGGGCGGCCTCCTTGGCGGTGGTCAGGTCGGCTCGCAGGCCGCGCAGGCTGCGTTTCGGGGTCAGCGAGGCGTTTTTCAGACGGCTGCGCGCGGTCAAAGCGAGGATCGCAGCCACGGCCAGCAGCACCAGCGTGACAATCGCGGCAGAGGCCAGCGCCCCCAGCCCAAGGGCCATCAGCCCCAGCACGGCGGTCGCGGCCAAAGCGTGCAGCGCGGTCAGGCCAAACAGGCCAGCGGCGGCGTACAAGGCCGCGCCTTTGCCCATCTGTTCAAGACCTTGCGTGACCTCGGCGCGGGCAAGCCGCAGCTCGGCGCGCAGCAGATCCTGGCCCTTGTCCAGCGCATCCAGCAGCAGGTGCGGGGCGTCGCGCAGGCTCGGGCCGGTCATCACATGACCTCCCGGCTGTCAAGATGCCCGGTCCACGGGTCTTGGGTGATCTGGCGCGTCTCTTGCGGTTTGGCCTTGAGAAAGCGTGCCAGCGCAAAGCCAGCGACCGCTGCGCCGCCCAGCACCAGCGCCGGGTTGCGGCGGGCGAAGGTGGCGGCGTCCTGCGCCATGTCTTCGACGGTCTTGCCACGCAGCTTGTCGGTCAGCCCTTCGATATTACCCGCCAGTTGCGACAGCAGCTGCGCTTGCAGGCTGTTCGGGTCGTAGGCATCGGCGGCCTGATGCGCGGCTTCGGCGGTCTGATCGACGCGGTCGGCGACTTCGTCGCGGACCTCTTCGGCGTGGGCCTCGGCGGTCTCGGCCACGGCATCGCGGGCGTCCATGGCAGCCTGTTTGGCGGTGGTGGCGTCGGGGATATTCGGGTGGTGTGTCATCGCGGTCTCTCCCGTCTTGTCGGATGTGGGGGCGCGTGTCCCCTTCATCACAAACAACACGGGATGCGGGCGAAGGTTCCCGCGCGCCGTCGAAATTGACCGCTACACGCCGAGCAGGCGCTGCGCGGCCTCGCCGTCCAGCGCGTCCATCACGCCGGTCCAGACATCGCGCCCCCGGTCAAGGATCACCGCGCGGTCACAGACCCCGCGCAGCTCGGCCAGCGATTTGTCGACGATCAGGATGGCCATGCCGGTCTCGCGTTTGAGCCGCGCGATGGCGTCCCAGATTTCCTGCCGGACCAAGGGGGCCAGCCCTTCGGTCGCCTCGTCAAGGATCAGCAGCCGGGGGTTGGTCATCAGGGCGCGCCCGATCGCCAGCATCTGCTGTTCGCCCCCCGACAGAGAGCGCGCGATCTGCCCGCGCCGTTCGGCCAGACGGGGGAAAAGCGCGCCAACGCGGGTTTCATCCCAAGCGCCGGGTCGGGCGGCGGCAATCAGGTTTTCGCTGACGGTCAGATCGGCAAAGCACCGACGCCCCTCAGGCACAAGTCCGACGCCCAGCTTGGCAACCTTGTGCGAGGGCAGGCGGGTCAGGTCGTGGCCGTCCAGCCGCAAGGTGCCTTGGGCGGCGACCATCCGGCAGATCGACTTGACCGTGGTGGTCTTGCCCATGCCATTGCGCCCCATGAGCGCCAGCACTTCGCCGGGTGCGAGGGTCAGGTTCACATCGAACAGCGCTTGGGATGCGCCATAATGCGCGGTCAGGTTTTGGGCCTGCAAAAGCGTCATTCCGCATCCCCCAAATAGGCGTCGCGCACGGCGGGATCGCGGCGGATGTCCTCGACGGTGCCAGAGGCGATGATGCGCCCGTAGACCAGCACGCTGATCCGATCCGCAAGGGCAAAAACCGCGTCCATATCATGTTCCACCAACAGGATTGGCGCCTCTTGGCGCAGGCTATCGAGCAGGGGCGTCAGCCGCGCCGACCCTTCGGCCCCAAGGCCCGCCATCGGTTCATCCATGATGAACACCTGCGGGTTCAGCGTCAGCGCCACGGCAACCTCCAACTGGCGGCGCTGGCCGTGGGACAGCTCGGCGGTGACGGTGGCGGCGTGGCCGTCCAGCCCGACGCGGGCCAAAGCCGCCTCGGCCCTGTCGCGCAGATCCGCGTGCCGCAGGGCAGGCCGCCAGAACCGCCAAGCGCGCTTTGAGGCCCCCACCGCCCCCAGCAGCACGTTTTGCAGCGCCGTATCCTCCATCGCCAGCTGGCTGATCTGGAACGTCCGGGCAAGGCCGCGCCCCGCGCGCGCCTGCGTGCTGAGACCCGTCACGTCCACGCCGTTCAGATGGACAGAGCCGCTGTCGGGCGGCAGCGTCCCGCAAATCTGCCCGATCAGCGTGGATTTCCCCGCCCCGTTCGGCCCAATAATGGCGTGGATTTCCCCCGCGCGCAGGGTCAAGGACACATCATCAGTGGCCTGCAATGCGCCAAACGCCTTGCGCAATCCTCGCGTTTCCAGAACTTCAGTCATGGGCCCGCGCCTTTCCGGCGATCATCCCGATCACGCCCCCCTGGCCGAACAGCACAATCCCCAGCAAAAGCGCGCCGAACCACACGTGCCAATACTCGCTGAGGCCCCCCAGCAGGTGTTCCAGCCCGACAAAGACCATGGCCCCGACCACAGGCCCAAACAGCCGCGCCGTGCCGCCGATGATGATAAAGACGATGAACTCGCCCGACAGCTGCCAGCTGAACATGCTGGGGCTGACAAAGCGGTTGAGATCGGCAAACAGCGCCCCCGCAAGGCCAGTGATCGCCCCCGACAGGGTAAAGGCCAGCAGCCGCAGCCGCACCGGATCGAGGCCCACGGCGCGCACCCGCTCTGGCACCTGCCGTGCCGCGTTCAGCGCCAGCCCAAAGGGCGACCGCGCAAGCCGCGCCTGCACCAGCAGCGCCGCGCTCAGCACCGCGAAACACAAGCCATAAAACTGGATCGGGTCCAGCGTGTTCAGCCCCGGAAAGCCGTTGCGCACATAGATCAACATCCCATCCTCGCCGCCATAAGCCGCCCAACTGATGGAAAAGAAATAGAACATCTGCCCAAAGGCCAGCGTGATCATGATGAAATACACCCCCGAGGTGCGCAGCGCCAAAAGTCCGATCACAAAAGCACAAAGCCCCGACACAGCGAACGCCACGACCCAGATCAAAGGCATCGACTGGCTGCCCTCAAAGACAAAGGGCCATTCGAACAACGGCTGATAATTCTGCGCATGAAAGGCCAGGATCCCCATGGCATAGCCGCCAATCCCGAAAAACGCTGCGTGCCCAAGGCTCACCAACCCACCAAGCCCAAGGGCAATATTCAGCCCCACCGCCGCCACGGCAAAGATCACGGCCCGCGTCGCCAAGGTGATGGTAAACGGCTCGCCCGCCCAATGCGCCCACAGCGGCACGCATATCAGCCCCAGCCACAGCGCCGCATTCACCCAAAGCTCACGGCGCATGACGCCCCCCATTTTCTTCTCTTTGCAAATATCCCGGGGAGCTCCGCAGGAGCGGGGCAGCGCCCCAAATGCGCGCCCTCTCAACCAACGCCATTACCCACGGCTCCCGAACAACCCCGAAGGCTTCCACACCAAAACCCCCGCCATCAGGATGTAAATCGCCATCGACGACAAGGATGCCCCCGCTTGCGTCGCCGCCGCAGGGGCCATGAAAAGCTTGAAGAAAACCGGCAGGAACACGCTGCCCAAGGTCTCGGTCAACCCAACCAAAAGCGCGCCCACCAAGGCCCCCTTAATGCTGCCGATCCCGCCGATCACGATGACGACAAAGGCGAGGATCAAAACCGGCTCGCCCATCCCCACCTGCACCGACTGGATCGCGCCCACCAAGGCCCCGGCCAACCCGGCCAAAGCCGCTCCCAGCGCAAAGACAAAGGTATAGAGCCGGTCGATATCCACCCCGAGGGCCGCGATCATCTCGCGGTCGTTTTCCCCGGCCCGGATGCGCACACCGACGCGCGTCTGCCCGATCAGCCAGAACAACCCCGCCGCCACGGCAAGACCAACGCCGATGATCGCCAAACGGTACAAGGGATAGGAAATCCCACCGGGAAGGCTCACCGGCCCGGACAAGGCCTCGGGCACGTCAAGGTACAAGGGAAACGACCCGAACACCCATCGCGTCCCTTCAGAGAATATCAGGATTAGGGCAAAGGTCGCCAAGACTTGATCCAAGTGATCGCGCGCATAAAGCCGCCGGATCACCACCAATTCGATCAACGCGCCCGCCGCCGCCGCCCCGGCCAAGGCCGCCACCAGCCCCAAAGCAAAGGATCCGGTCCAGCCCGCCATGGCGGCCGCGCAGAACGCGCCGACCATATAGAGAGAGCCATGCGCGAGGTTGATCAGGCCCATTACGCCAAAGATCAAGGTCAGCCCGGCGGCCATCAAGAACAGCATGATGCCCGATTGCAGACCATTCAGGATCTGCTCGAAAACGAGGGATAAGGTCATAAAACGTCTCTGATCTTTGGCCCGCCCACCGTCCGGGCGGACCAAATTTCTTGCAAGAAATTTGCAAATTCCTTCAAAGGAATTTGGCCAGCTTACATCTTGCAGTCAGCGACATAGGCATTGTCGCGGTTTTCCATCGCGGTCGAGACGATCTTGTTGGTGAACACGTCCCCCTCCTTGATCACTTCACGCACGTAAACGTTCTGAATCGGGTGATTGTTCGTCGCAAAGTTGAACGACCCGCGCACCGAGGCGAAATCCGCCTCTTTGAGCGCCGCGCCAAAGGCCGCATCGTCGTTCACGTCCGCCTTGTCCATCGCCGACAGCAGCAGGTTCGCGGTGTCATAGCCTTGGGCGGCGTAGATCGACGGCAGGCGGCCATAGGCCTCTTCGAAGGCGCTGACAAAGGCGGCGTTGGCTGCGTTGTCCAGATCTTTGGACCAGGTGGAGGAGTTCTTGACCCCCAGCGCCGCGTCACCCACCGCCTGCAAGATGCCTTGGTCGAACGAGAACGCAGGGCCGACCAGCGGCAGGTCTACGCCGGAATCCGCATATTGCTTGAGGAAGGAAATCCCCATGCCGCCGGGCAGGAAGAAGAACACCGAATCCGCCCCAGAGGCGCGGATTTGCGCGATTTCGGCGGCGTAATCCGTCTGGCCAAGCTTGGTGTAGATTTCACCGGACAGCTCGCCCTCGTAGAAGCGCTTGAAGCCGGTCAGGCTGTCTTTGCCCGCCGGGTAGTTGGGCGCCATGATGAAGGTGTTCTTGAACCCTTCTTGCGTGGCATAGGCGCCCGCGCCTTCGTGCAGGTTGTCGTTCTGATAGGACACCGAGAAGTAGTTGGCATTACAGCCGCGGCCCGCCAGTTGCGCCGGCGCGGCATTGGTCGACAGGTAGAACAGCCCCTGCGCCGTCGCCGAGGGCACCACCGCCATGGCAAGGTTCGACCAGACGATGCCGGTCAGCACGTCGACCTTTTCCGACTGGATCATCTTGTCCGCCAGTTGCACCGCCACGTCGGGCTTGCGCTGGTCGTCCTCGATCACCACCTCGATGTCGTCGCGCCCCGCCGCGTTGATCGCCAGCATAAAGCCGTCGCGGGTGTCGATCCCAAGGCTCGCGCCGCCGCCGGACAGCGTCGTGATCATGCCGACCTTTACGTCCGCCACAGAGGCCGTCGCCAGCGCGGCCAGCGCGGTGCTCAGAGCTAGGCTCTTGATGTTCATTGTCATTCTCCCCGTCTTTTTTATCGCTTTGGAATTTTATCGCTTTAGAATGCCCGGAAGGTCAGCGTCGTCAACGTGCGTTCGATGCCTTCGATATCCAGCAGCTGATCGTTGATGTATTTGCCCACATCTTCACCTTCGGGGATGTAGAGCTTGACCAAGAGGTCATACTCGCCACTCGTCGAATACAGTTCAGAGTGGATCTCGCGCAGGGCGATGTCCCCGGCGACGCGGTAGGCGGTGCCCGGTTTGCACCGGATCTGGATGAAAACGCAGGTCATGAGGCGGCTCCTTGCGGCTGTGCGCTGTGTTGTCCCGAATTGACCTGAAAAACGCAGGTGAATCCAGCCCTTTGGCCCAAGAGTTCTTGCATTGCGCGCGCGGAATGTGTTTCCCAAACGAAGGGCGGGCCACTCACCCCGCCGTGGTATCAGGGAGGGGACGTATGAGTGATTTCCAATACGGGGATTTGGATGGGGCATCGGTGTTCATCACCGGCGGCGGCGCGGGGATCGGCGCGGCGCTGACCGAAGGCTTTCTGGCCCAAGGCGCCAAGGTCGGTTTTGTGCAACGCTCGGATGCGTCCGAGTTCTGCGCCGAGATGGCGGCCAAATACGGGCGCGCGCCGCATTTCGTGCCGTGTGACATCACGGATACGCGCGCTTTGCGGGCCGCGATCGACGAAGTTGCGGAGGTGAACGGACCAGTTTCTGTGCTTGTGAACAACGCGGCCAATGACACGCGCCACGCGACGCTGGACATGGACGAGGCGGATTGGGACGCCGCCATGGCCGTGAACCTCAAGGCATATTTCTTCGCTACCCAAGCGGTTGTGCCGATGATGCAGGCCATCGGCGGCGGGGCGATCATCAACTTCAGCTCGATCAGCTACATGCTGGGGATCGGCGATTTGCCCGCGTACACCAGCGCCAACGGGGCGATCACCGCCATGACGCGGGGCCACGCGCGCGAGTTCGGCTGCGATGGCATCCGGGTGAACGCTCTGGCGCCGGGCTGGGTCCTGACCGAGCGGCAGATGCGCCTGTGGGCCACGCCCGAGGACCTGAGCGCCTTTATGGAAAAGCAGTGCCTCAAGCGGCATTTGACCCCGAAGGACATCGTCGGGCCGGTGCTGTTCTTGGCGTCGAACGCCAGCGCCATGATGACCGGGCAGTGTATCGCGGTGGATGGCGGCGTGGTGACGGTGGCGGCGTAATCGGCGCGGCGTAAGGGTCTTTACCTCGGCGGCCCCTCCCGGCACTGTTAGCGCCCAAAGAGGAGGGGCCGCCATGCGCTATGAAATTCTGTCACAGACCAAGTGTACGCTGGGCGAGGGGCCTTTATGGCACCCCGAGCGGCAGTCCTTGTTTTGGTTCGACATCCTTGGGCACACCCTGTTCGAACATGACGGCACGGCACAGCGGTCGTGGTCTTTTGATCGCGCGGTGTCGGCGGCTGCTTGGGTGTCACGCGATGTGCTGCTGATCGCCACGGCGCGTGATCTGATCCGCTTTGATCTGGAGACGGGCGAGGAGACGTCTTTGGTGGCGCTGGAGGCGGACATTCCCCTGACGCGCAGCAATGACGGGCGCGCCGACCCCTATGGCGGCTTTTGGATCGGCACCATGGGGTATGACTGTCAGGACGGCATGGGCGCGGTCTATCGGTTTTATCGCGGTGAACTGCGCAAGCTCTGGGACGGGGTGTCGATCCCCAATGCCACGTGTTTTTCGCCGGATGGGAAATGGGCCTATGTGGCCGATACCGGCGCGGGGCGGATCGACCGTGTCGCTTTGGATCAGGACGGCTGGCCAGTGGGCGACCGCGCGCTTTGGCTGGATTTGCAGGCCGAAGGCTTGAACCCCGACGGCGCGGTGATCGACAGTTTGGGCCGCATTTGGGTCGCGCAATGGGGCGCGGGGCGGGTGGCCTGTTACGATGCCGAGGCGCGATTTGTGACGGCCATGGACCTGCCGACGCCGCAGACGACCTGCCCGGCGTTCGGTGGCGCGGGGCTGGACCGGCTCTTTGTGACCTCGGCGGCAGAGGGGCGACCCGCGAGCGATACGGACGCGGGCAAGACCTTTGTCCTGAGGCCGGAGGCCACGGGGCGGGCCGAGCCGCGGGTGGTGTTGCATGACTGAGCACCACGGCGATGCTCTGCGCCCGGGCGAGACTGCGCTGGACTTGCCCGCGCCGAACGACGCGCGCCTGAGGTTCATAGGACGGCTGCGTACCCCGTTTGCAGGGCGCGAGGAGTGCCCTCGGCAGGGGAGCGACGATGGGCCGGAGTGCCGGGTGGAGCTGTCGCCCGAATTCGCGCCGGGTCTGGACGGGATTGAGGCGTTTTCCCGCGTGGAGCTGCTGTATTGGCTGCATGAGGCGCGGCGTGACTTGCTCACCCAAAGCCCCAAGGGGGATGGCGCGGTGCGGGGCACGTTTTCGCTGCGCTCGCCTTTGCGGCCCAACCCGATTGGCACCTCGGTGGTGCGGCTGATCCGCCGCGAGGGGGCTGTCTTGGTGGTGCGTGGTCTCGATTGTCTGGACGGGACGCCCTTGGTCGATATCAAGCCGGTGCGCTGTGAGTTTACCGTGCAAGCGGCGGGCAAGGGCGTTTGAGGAGAAGAGCGTGGGGGCGCTGCCCTCTCGCCGCAGGCGAGGCACTCAAAGGTGGAGGGGGCTCTGCCCTCTCGCCGTAGGCGAGGCACTCAAAGGTGGAGGGGGCTCTGCCCTCTCGCCGTAGGCGAGGCACTCAAAGGTAGAGAGGGCTCTGCCCTCTCGCCGCAGGCGAGGCACTCAAAGGTGGAGGGGGCTCTGCCCTCTCGCCGCAGGCGAGGCACTCAAAGGTGGAGGGGGCTCTGCCCTCTCGCCGTAGGCGAGGCACTCAAAGATGGAGGGGGCTCTGCCCCCGGCCCCGTTGGGCCTCCCCCGGGATATTTTGAAAGAGAAGAAGGGCGAGGCGTGCGCTTGCCCCGTCCGTATGCTTGCCCTGTCTGTGGGCTTGGGCGTAGAAATGCGCCTAGGATGAGGGCAGGAGGCACCGATGACGAACCCGCTGTATGATCAGATGCTTGGCCGCCATGCAGGCAGCGCGGCTGTGTTCCTGCATTTGCCGGATGGGCGGCAGGTGAGTTATGCGGATTTTCTGGGGCGTGTGGCGCAGTTCGCCGGGGCGGTGCGTGCGCAGGGGATTGCGCCGGGCGACCGGGTGGCCATTCAGGTGGGGAAATCGGCGGATGCGCTGGCCCTGATCTTTGGCTGCATCCAGGCGGGGGTTGTGTTTTTGCCGCTTAACACCGGCTACACCGCCGATGAGATGTCTTATTTCGTCGAGAACAGCGGCGCGCGGCTGTTGGTCTGTGCGCCCGAGGCCGAAGCGGCGTTGGGCCCGGTGGCCGAGGCCTGCGGCGCGCAAATCTTGACGCTGGGGGGCGCCGGGGAGGGCAGCCTGGCGCAGGTTGCGGACGCGCAGGCACAGAGCTTTGACACCGAGCCGCGCGCGCCAGAGGACATCGCGGCGTTTTTGTATACCTCGGGGACGACGGGGCGGTCCAAGGGGGCGATGCTGTCGCAGAACAACCTGCTGTCGAACGCGCTGACGTTGGTGGATCTGTGGCGGTTTACCGACAAGGACGTGTTGCTGCACGCGCTGCCGATCTTTCACACCCATGGGCTTTTCGTGGCGACCAACGTGATCCTCGCCGCCGGCGCGTCGATGGTGTTCTTTGACAAGCTCGACCCCGAGGCGCTGATCGACTGGATGCCGCGGGCGACGTCGCTGATGGGGGTGCCGACCTTTTACACCCGGTTGCTGGATACCGCGCGCTTTGACACGGCGGCCACGGCCAGTATGCGCCTGTTCATTTCCGGCTCTGCGCCCTTGCTGGCCGAAACCCACCTGCGGTTCGAAGAGCGCACCGGGCACCGTATCCTAGAGCGCTATGGCATGACGGAAACCAATATGAACACCTCGAACCCCTACGAGGGCGAGCGGCGCGCCGGGACGGTTGGTCTGCCGCTGCCGGGGGTCGAGGTCAAGGTCTGCGGCCCGGACGGGGCCGAGGTGCCGCGCGGCGAGATCGGCGTGCTTGAGGTGCGCGGTCCCAACGTGTTTCAAGGCTATTGGCAGATGCCCGAGAAGACCGCCGAAGAGCTGCGCGCCGACGGGTTTTTCATCACCGGCGATCTCGCGCAGCAGGCCGAGGATGGCTACGTCACGATTGTGGGCCGCAACAAAGACCTGATCATCTCGGGTGGGTTCAACATCTACCCCAAAGAGCTGGAGAGCCTTTTGGACGACATGCCCGGCGTGCTGGAAAGCGCGGTGATCGGCGTGCCGCACCCGGACTTTGGGGAGACGCCGGTGGGGGTGCTGGTCCCCAAACCGGACGAGACCCCGGACCTGGAGGCGATCGCCGGGTTGGTGGCGGAAAAGCTGGCCCGCTTTAAACATCCGCGCAAGCTGGTCTTGATCGACGCTTTGCCGCGCAACACCATGGGCAAGGTGCAAAAGAACGCCCTGCGCGCCAGCTACCAAGGCCTGTTCGCTTAACCCGGGGGACGCGTCAAGGCGCTTCGAGATTGGCCAGCGAGACATGCCCGCTGCGCTCTATCTCTGACAGGGTTTCGGGCCACAGCGCGTTCAGCTCGCGGCGCTTGGCCAGCAGCGCGTCCAAGGGGGCATCCGGGGCCATCGTCTGAAGCTCGCGCAGCAGCTCTGTCAGCCGCTCGGCGCCAAACACCCCCGCCGAGCCCGCCATCCGGTGCGCTTCGGCGGCCATGGCGGCGCGGTCTGCGTCGGTTTCCAGCATCAGACGGATTTCCGCGACAAAGGTCGTCATCTCGGTGGCAAAGGTGCGCAGCGCCGCCTCTAGCCGGTCGCTGGGCAAATCGGCGCTGAGCTCGGCCAGATGGGTGTGGTTCAGCAGCGGCACCGGGGCGCCGGGATCGTCGTCGGCCTGCGCATCCTGCGCAAACTCCATAAAGACAGAGCCAAGCACCCGCCGGATCGCCGCGCCGTTGATCGGCTTGATCAGAACGTCGTTCATGCCCGCCGCGCGAAAGGCGACGACCTCTTCGGGCAGCGCGTGGGCGGTGGTGGCGATGATCGGCACGTCGGCGCTAGGCCCATCGCCAGAGCGGATCAGGCGGGCGGCGGTCAGCCCGTCCATCCCCGGCATGGAAATATCCATCAGGATCAGGTCGTATTCTTCGCGGTTCGCACGCTCGACCCCTTCGGCGCCATCGTAGGCTTCGGTGACGCTGTGGCCCAGCCGTTCCAGCATTTCGCGGGCGACCATGCGGTTCACCTCGTTGTCCTCGACCATGAGGATTTGCAGCGGCGGCAGGTCGATTTCCAGATCGGGGTCAGGGGTGGGCGCGGCGCTGTCGATCTGTGGTGTTTCCCCGGGGGCGGGGGCCAAGGGCAGGCGCATCCAGAACAGGCTGCCATCCCCCGGCTCGCTTTCCGCGCCCAGCATCCCGCCAAGCGCCGAGGCCAGCCGCGAGGAAATCCCAAGGCCCAGCCCGGTGCCGGTGTTGGACCGCCCGTAAGAGTTGTCGATGGTGACGAAATCGCCAAAGATCCGTTCCAGATCGGCCTCTTCGATGCCGACGCCGGTGTCAATCACCCGCAGCTCGACCTCGTTCAGGCCGTTTTGACACTCTGCCTCGATGGTGATGGTGCCATCCTTGGTGAACTTGATGGCATTGCCCACGAGATTCAGCATGATCTGGCGGATGCGGTCGGGGTCGCTGTAGACTTCGTGCAGGGCAGGGCTGGGCGGCGAGAGCACCAGCCGGTTGCCGTTTTGCGCCGCGCGCCCCGACTGGCTTTCAATGATCTCGGTCAGCAGGGCGATCAGGTCAAAGCGCGTCTTGCGCATCGACATCTTGCCCGCATCCAGGCGCGAGATGTCCAGAACGTCGTTCACATGCGCCAGCAGCAGCTTGCCAGAGTTGCGGATGATCCGCAGGTGGCGGCGTTGCTTGGGGTTCAGGCTGTCCGTCTCGAACAGATCGAGCGTGCCCAGCAGGCCGTTCAGCGGGGTGCGCATCTCGTGGCTCATGACCGCAAGCAGCTCTGCCTTGTGCTTTTCACCCTCGATGGCGCGGTCGCGCGCGCGTTTGAGCGCCTGTTCCGCCTGAACGCGGTCAGAAATGTCGCGCATGAAGCCGATGAAAATCTCGCCGCCGGGGCTTTGGGCGCTGGCCAGCGAGATGTCGACCGGGAACAGCTTGCCATCCTTGCCGGTGGCCTCAAGCTGGGCGATGCCCTTGCCAATCAGGCGCGCCTCGCCATGTTCGGTGTAGCGTTTCATGCCGGCGTGGTGCATGTCGCGGAACTGCGGGGGGATGATCAGGTCGGCCATCTGCTGGCCGATGGCCTCGTCGCGCGAATAGCCAAAAATGCGCTCGGCGGCGCCGTTGTATTCCTCGATGACGCCGCTGCGATTGGTCACGATCACCGCATCGAGCGAGGTGGAAATAATCGTCTCCATGCGCTCGCGGGTCAGGCGGTTTTCCGTGGCGCTGCGTTCGCGTTGGCGCGCCAGCCGCAGCAGCGCAATCGCCACCATCAGCAGCAGCACCACAAGGGCCACGGTCAGCACCGCGATGTTGAACAGGGTGCGCGACACGCTGGTCCGGCGCAGATCGCTGGTGCGCGAGAAAAACTCGATCCCCGCAAGGGCCATCTCGCGCGAGGTGCGGTGCGCGGCGTCGATGTCCACGGCAAACTCGGGCAGCACGGCGCGAAATTGCGGATCGGGGCTGTCGATGGCGGGCACCCACTCGGCCAGAAAGGCCTCGATCTCGGTCAGCGCGCTGCGCACCTCTGGGTCTTGGCGCATCTCGTCAAAGACGGGGCTGTTCTTGAGCGTCTCGATCCGGCTGTAAAAGATGTCAAAGCGCAGCCGCAGCTCGTCCAGATCGAGGGTTTCGGCCAGCCGCGCCTCGTACATGGCGATTTTTAGCCCGACGATCTCGGTTTCGGTCTGGCTCAGCACCCATTGGATGTTGTCCGAAGAGGCGGTTTCCAGCCGGGCCATCTGGGCGCGCGCGTCCATCACCAGAACGGCAATGGTGCTGATGAACAGCGAGACGACAAAGCCGGTCAGCCCGCGGCGCACAAGGCCGTTGTCGTTGAAAATGATGTCGATCTTGCGTTGCATACGCCCCCTCTAGCCCCGCAATGGGGCGGTGTCAGGGCAGAACTTCGATGCGATCAAGCTGCCAGATGCTGCGGGCGTAATAAATCTCGGCCTGGTAGCGCGGGGCGCTGTCGTAGGGATAGATCACCCATAGCGGCCCCTTGTCGCGCACGGACATGGGGCGCCCGTTGCGGGCAAAGGCCAGAAACGCACCGCCCGGCACCGCGTCGGCCAGCGGGATGTCGACGGCGTAGTCGTTCACCGCCGTGGCCCGCAGCGCGCTGCCGGTGATGCCAAGCGCCTTGGTCAGATCGTGCAGCGGCACCCCTTCGAAGGTTTGCACTCCATCGGTCCAGATCGTAGTGGTTTCAATGGTTTGCGCGCCGATCCCTCGTAGCAGATCAAGGTCAAAGGCCGCTGCCCCATCTTGGTTCGTCACGGAAATCTCGCCGGTGACGTGCAGCAGAACGGGCCCCTCGGGGGCGGGCAGATCCGACGCCAGGGCGGCACCGGTCCAGACGATCAGAGCCATCACGGCCCCGCAAAGCATGTGCATCCCTCGCATGTGGTTCCTTTCCCCGGCGAAATCGCGCGAAGTCTAGCTTAAATGCGCGCAATCCCATATCTGGCCAACCGAAGTATGTGCCATAGACTTTCGTATAGGCTATTGTGGCATTTTGCAGACCTGTTTAGCTTGTGTAAACGCCGCTTGGCCGCTTACGATGTGTTAATGTGAACGGCATAGTTTGGCCTAAGCTGTAACGACGGTGTGCTGGTTTGTGCACGGATATGGGAACGACATGATGCGCATCTTGGTGGCAGACGACCACGATCTAGTCCGAGAGACCATTGCGGCGTTTCTGGACGGGGCCGACATCGAAGAGGTGCAGACCGTTGCCACGCTGGACGATGCGGTCGCAGCGGCGGAAAGTTCAGGCACGTTTGATCTGGTTCTGCTGGACTACAACATGCCGGGGATGAACGGCCTTGATGGGCTGACCCGCATGAAGGACGCCAACGAGGGCAAGCCGGTGGCGATTCTCTCTGGTAGTGCGACGCGCGATGTGGCCGATGCGGCGCTTAAGGCGGGGGCGCAGGGCTTTATCCCGAAAACCCTGTCGGCGCGCAGCCTGCTGACCGCCGCGCGCTTTATGGCCGCCGGTGAGATTTACGCGCCCATCGAATTCATGCAGCAGGCCAGCGATGAGGCGGGCCCGCTGACGAAACGCGAGCTCGACGTGCTGCGCGGCATCTGCGAGGGCAAGTCCAACAAGGAAATCGCCCGCGACCTCAGCCTGCAAGAGGTGACGGTCAAGCTGCACGTCAAGACGCTGTCGCGCAAGCTGGACGCGCGCAACCGCACCCACGCGGCGATGATCGCCCGCGATCGCGGCATGGCTTGAAATCGCCTGCGGCCGGGCCTGACATGGCCTGAGCCTGACATCCCCTAACGGACATCATTGCAAACGCTAAAAGCCTGCGCTGTGCGCGGGTTTTTTTGTGTTTTTAAAGGGGAGGGGCGGTGGTGGCGTGGGGGAGACTTGAACTCCCGACCTATCGATTATGAGTCGATCGCTCTAACCAACTGAGCTACCGCGCCGTTACCGTGCGGGGTGAATACGGAGGGGGCCGTGAATCGTCAAGACCAAAAAATCAGAAATTTCACACCTTCTTGTAAGGTATTGAAATTACATAAAAGAACGCGCCCCAAAAGGGGCGCGCCAGCGGACGGAAACCAAAGGGACAGATGGCCCCGCCGGTCAAATCACGGACGAGTCACTTTACGATCTTTTCGTCTTTGACAAACATGTTCGCCCACGCGCGATCCACCAGTTCCGGGGTCATCTTATACGGGATACCTTCGAAATCGCAGACGGCGATCATCTGGTCGATCAGGAACACCGGCTGGTAGTTCGCAAAGGTGTTGTTGATCGTCGGGTACTTGTTCTTGAGCAGGTGCACGAGGCTGGCCTCGTCCAGTTGCAGCTTTTTCTTGCGGGCGACCAGCGCGAAGATTTTCAGGAAATCCTCTTGGCTGGGGCCGTCGATCTTGATCTTGAAGAAAATCCGGCGCAGCGCCGCCTGGTCAAAGATCTCGTTCGGGTGGAAGTTGGTCGAGAAAATGACCAGCGTGTCAAAGGGGACTTCGAACTTTTCCCCCGATTGCAGCGCGAGGATGTCCTTGGATTCCTCCAGCGGAACAATCCAGCGGTTGACCAGCGCCTGCGGCGGTTCGGCCTGACGGCCAAGATCGTCGACGATAAAGATGCCGCCCGAGGATTTCAGCTGAAGCGGCGCCTGATAGGTGCGCGCGGTCGGGTTGTAGACGAGGTCGAGCATGGACAGCGACAGCTCGCCGCCGGTGATCACGGTGGGGCGGGTGCAGACCACGTAGCGCTTGTCATAGCGGGCGGTGCGGCGCAGGCGGGTGGGGTCTTCGGCGGCTTCTTCGGCCTTGGTGTGGACGATGGGGTCGTACACGGTGATCACCTGACCCGAGTATTCGATGGCCCGCGGGACATAGATCTTGTCCCCCATGGCGTCGCGAATCCCGTTGGAAATCGAGGACTTGCCGTTCCCCGGCGGGCCGTACATCAGGATCGAGCGCCCCGAGCTGACCGCCGGACCAAGGTTGGAAATCAGCGACGGAGGTAGCACCAGATGCCCCATGGCGCCGGTCAGCTGCTCGCGCGTGATCTGGATGTTGCGGATCGACTGGCGCTTGACCTGCTCGCGGTAGACGTCCAGCGGCACCGGAACCGCGCCGAAATATTCGGACTGGGCCAGCGCATCCAGCGCGCGGGCCTTGCCGCTGTCGGTCAGCTGGTAGGGCATTTCTGAGGACACCTCTCCCGCCGCGCCCAGCGTGCCCATCGCCTCCATCAGGCCTTGGCCGCGGGCCATGTCGATGACCTCTTGGGTGATCGGCACGGGCAGGTGCAGCGCCTCGGCCAAGTGTGTGACCTTGTTGGTGTTCTTGCGAAACAGGGTCTTGAGCAGGATGTCCCGCACCATCACGTGGGACAGCTGGATGTCTTCGAGCCGCTTGGGCGAGGGAGGCGCCATCACGGCGCCGGTCTGCATGTTCATGAGATAACCTGCGATATTGCTTTGCAGCAAAGGTGCACAGGCTTTGTGGCGGATTGTGGGCCGGGCTTGGGACTTTGCGGGGCGTTAACGCCGCTTTGATCCCGGCGTCACGCTCCCCCGGCTCACGCCCCGTATATCGCGCCCATCAGCAGATAGATCGCCAACGCCCCGCCCAGCGGCAAGCCCATGGGAAACCGCTTGCCCGAGGACCAGCTTTCCCAGCCGGGGGCCAACTTGCGCAGCGGCGAATGGCGCGCGATGCGGTGCCCAAAGAACGACGCCAGCAGGGTCGCGGCGAACATCACCACCAAAAAGCGCAGATCCCCAAGGTGGATGAACGGCGCGGCGGCGGCGATGAATTTTGCATCGCCCGCGCCCATGGCCCCGCCGGCGTTCAGCGCCATCCCGGCGACCAGCGCCACGATCAGGTGCACGTAGCGCCACAGGTAGGCATCCAGCGGCAGGGCGAAAAAGCCGACGATCACGTAGATCACGAACATCGCCATGACCGCGTGGTTGGGAATCCGAAGCGCCTTCATGTCGGTAAAGCTGACATACAGGCAGATCGGCACCAGAAAGAGGGCGAACCACAGCGCAGTGCTGGCAGAGATCATCATGGCGTGGGCCGTCCGTTAGCTGTTCTCAAGCGCCTTGAGCGCAAGAGCCGCCGCTTCGAAGTGCTGCGGGTGGGTGTCCAGCGCCTCGCGCAGCAGACCTTTGCCGATTTCCACATCGCCGCGTTTGATCGCCGCCAACCCCATGGAGTGCAGCAGCTGGGCGCGCTCGATCTGGGTCATGGGCACAACCGGAAGGGTGTATTTGCCCTGCGCACCGCGCGCCAGAACAAGGTTGTTCTTGGCGGTGAACAGCGCCTGATCCTGACGGATGGCATCGGTGAACAGGCGTTCGGCCTCGGCGTAGTCGCCGCGGGTCAGTTTCGAGTATCCCCAGTTGTTCATGACCGACGCCGGGGTGGTGGTCAGGCCGATGGCGACTTCGTAAAAGCTGTCGGCCTTTTTCCATTCCTTGTTGCCGTCAGCGATCATCGCCTCAAGGCGGTAGCGTTTAAAGGTTTCATAGGTCGGCGGAATGGTGTCTAGCACTTTTTCCGCCTTTTCCCAATCGTTTGCGCGGATCAGCGCGTCGGCCAGCTGGACGCGGTCCTCGTCGGTGGCGTCCTTGTGGTCAACCACCTTGGCCCAGGCGATCTTACCCTCGGAGATGCGCTTGGCCCGGATCAAAGAGATCGCCAGCCCGCGCATCAGGTCGATGCGATCCGGCGCGCCCGTCAGCGAGCGTTGAAAGTAGGACACGGCCTCGTTCGGGTCGCCAGAGGCGAGCATCACCTCGTTGAGGTTGCTTTCATCAATGACGTTCACGCCTTGGAACTTGCGATCCATTTCGGCGGTATCGATGCCCTTTTCACAGGCCGACAGCGCAACCACAGCGGTCGCGCAAAGTACGATCATGGGATGGCGCATGTTGCCTGCGTCCTTTTAACTGCTCTGCCTTTTTATCCCGGCACCCGTCGGATCAAGTATTGGCTACTGCCCCGGCGCACGAGTTTATAGTCTTGTTCGTTAACATTATCGTACAGGGAATTTTCGACTTTTTCGAGCGCCAAGCGCAAATTGTCCCGGATTGCGTCACTTTCGCCATTATCAAGGGCATAGGCGCGTTTGAAAATCTCGGACGCTTCGGGGATTTTGCGCCGTTCCATCAGCACAACGCCAAGGTTGTTCCACGCCTCGGGCCAGTCCGGTTCGGCCTTGACCGCGCGGCGCAGCAGCTCTTCGGATTGGTTCAGCCGCCCCAGGGCAAGGTTCGCCGACCCCAGCGCCACCAGCACTTCGCCGGTCAGTCCGTGTTCCCCGGCGGCGCGGGTAAAGTTTTTCAGCGCCAGATCGTATTGCCCCGCCTCCATCAGGCGGTGGCCCACGATCAGCCCGTCGACCGCCTCGCCGCGCGGATCGACGGCGGGCGCATAAGGATTGTCGCGCGACGCACCAAGGCCGCCTGCGGAACAGGCGGCCAGGGAAAGCATCACGATTGCGGCTAAAAAAGCCTTTGTCATGTCGTTAGTTACCGGCCATTGCACCCATTTGCGTAATGCCGACAGCCGACGGACCCACAAGGATGATCAGCAGCGGCGGCACTGTCAGCATCATAGTGGTAAGGGTCATCTTTGTCGGCAGTTTGTTTGCAGCTTCTTCCGCCCGCATGACCCTTTTGTCACGCATTTCGCCCGCATAGACCCGCAGCGCGTCGCCGATCGAGGTACCAAAGGTCTGCGCCTGGTTCAAAACGGTGGTAAAGCTGGACACGTCCTGCACCCCGCAGCGGTCGGACATATCGTTCAGAACCTGCCCGCGATCCTTACCGGCCTTCATCTCGTGGCTGATGATTTCGAACTCATCGGCCAGCGCCGGGTAGGAGCCGCGCAGTTCCTTGGCCACACGCACGATGGACTGTTCCATGGACTGGCCGGCTTCGACGCAGACCAGCATCATGTCGAGCGCATCGGGGAAACCTTGCTGGATTTCCTCCTGACGCTTGGCCACGCGTTTGGTGATCCAATATTTGGGCGCCATGTAGCCGACGACGCCCGGCCCAAGGATGGTCATGAGCTTTTTGTTCATCGACGCCGTGGCCGGATCGACGGCCAGCAGGAAATACGCCACCCCAAGCGCAAGGAAGCCAAGCCCCAGCGCCATCTGCGCAAAGTAGTACAGCTGAACCGCGTCCTTGGTGCGATAGCCCGCTTGCAGCAGCTTCATCCGCACGTCGCCCAGCTCTTTTTCGTCCTGCGGTTCGAGGAACTGGGCGTATTTGTTCAGCTTTTCGTTCTTGCGCTTGTCACGCAGGACGGCGCGGGTCTGCGCATCCATCTTTTCGCGGCCCGACTGCTTGAGCTTGTCCATCGGGTCGGGCTTGGCGTTCAGCATGAACGGAATGGTGCCGAGGATCATCAAGACCGCAAGGCCGGCGACAACGATCAGCGGACCGGCCGGGCCGAGCATATCCACGATCATGGTGTTGATTGAATCGAACATTGGCAGCGTCCTTAAACCTTGATGTTAACCAGCATACGCATGACGATCATGTTCAGCGCCAGCATGATGCCCACGATAAAGCAGGCGGGGATGAACCACGGGTGATCAATCACACCGTCGTAGTAGTCGGGCTTGGCCACCTGGATGAAAATCAGGGCCATGATCGGGAAAGCGGACAGGAACTTGCCGGACCACTGCGCTTCGGCGGTGATCGCCTTGACGCGGCGGAACAGGCGGAAGCGGGCGCGGATCACCTTGGCCAGACCATCAAGGATTTCCGCAAGGTTACCCCCGGCCTGCTGCTGGATCGCCACGGCCACCGCGAGAAAGCGCATGTCCTGCATGTCCAGACGTTCGGCCATGTGTTTCAGCGCCTCGCCCATGTCGCGGCCATAGGCGGCCTCGTCGGCGATGATGCCGAATTCGGTGGCCAGCGGGTCCTTGATTTCCTTGGACACGATGGTGATGGCGCTGCTGAACGGGTGGCCGACGCGCAAGGAGCGCACCATCAGTTCCACCGCGTCGGGCAGTTGCTCTTCGATCATGGTCAGGCGCTTTTTCGCCTTGGAGCTGACCCACATGAACACGCCGCCGACGCCCATGGCGACGGACATCACCGCCTTGATCGGGGTGGTGGCTTCGGTGCCGACGGTCAGGCCAACAAAGGCAAAGACCGACGCCCCGGCCATGACCATCATCAGCTGTTGCGGGGTAAAGGCGATCGCGGCCTTTTGCGCCTTGTCCGCCAGCAGCGAATACAAGGGCAGCGAGCGCGAGTTCATATGCTGGTCCATCTCCTTGCGGAGCTGCGCCAGCACGTCCTCGCGGCGGGTGCCCTTTTCGAGCATTTCGAGGCGGCGGTTGACCTTGTTCGACAGGCTGATCGACTTGCCGAAGATCACCAGATACGCGCCGTTCACCAGCACGAGAACGCCGACGAAAATCAGGCCATAGATAATGGGTTCTGCACTCAACATCGCAGGTTACTCCGGGCGGAAGGGTTCATAGATCGAGGGCGGAATGTCGTAGCCCCACATGCGGAAGCGCTCGGAATAGGCGCTGCGGACACCGGTCGCGGTAAAGTGGCCGATGATCTTGTTGTCGGGGGTCAGGCCGACGCGCTGAAAGCGGAACAGTTCCTGCATGGAAATTACGTCGCCTTCCATGCCGGTGATCTCGGTGATCGAGGTCATGCGGCGCGAGCCGTCTTGCAGACGCGAGGCCTGCACGATGAGGTTCACAGCGCTAGAGATCTGGCTGCGCATGGCTTTGAGCGGCATTTCGATCCCGGCCATGGCGATCATGTTTTCCAGACGCGCGACGCCGTCGCGGGCAGAGTTGGCGTGGATTGTGGTCATGGACCCGTCGTGGCCGGTGTTCATGGCCTGCAACATGTCGATGACTTCTTCGCCACGCGTTTCCCCCACGATGATTCGGTCAGGACGCATCCGCAGCGCGTTTTTCAGACAATCGCGCGGGGTGACCGCGCCCTTGCCTTCGACGTTGGGCGGGCGGCTTTCCATGCGGCCCACGTGGGTCTGTTGCAGCTGAAGTTCCGCCGTATCCTCGATGGTCAGGATGCGTTCGCTGTCGTCGATGAAGGAGGACAGCGCGTTGAGCGTGGTTGTCTTACCCGAACCGGTACCGCCAGAGACGATGATGTTCAGGCGCGTCGCCACGGCGGCCTGCAAGTAGACGGCCATTTCCTCGGTGAAGGCGCCGAACTTGACCAGATCGTCGATGCCCAGCTTGTCCTTTTTGAACTTACGGATCGACACCAGAGATCCGTCGATGGCGATCGGCGGCACCATGGCGTTGAAACGCGAGCCGTCTTGCAGACGGGCGTCAACGTAGGGGTTGGATTCATCGACACGGCGACCCACGGCGGACACGATCTTGTCGATGATCCGCATCAGGTGCTTTTCATCCTTGAAGGTGATGTCCGACAGCGACAGCTTGCCGTTTTGTTCTACGAAAATCTGGTGCGGGCCGTTGACCAGGATATCCGAAACCGTCTCGTCCTTGAGCAGGGTTTCCAGCGGGCCAAGGCCTTTGACCTCGTCATACAGGTCGGCGATCATGGCGCGGCGCTCGTCGCGGTTCAGCACCATGCCCTTTTCTTGCAGCACCTCCGACGCGATTTCCGAGATTTCCTCGCGCAGTTCCGCCTCGGACGCCTGATCCAGCGCCGCAAGGTTGAGGTTGTCCAACAGCGCGCGGTGCAGTTCCAGCTTTACCTCGCCCAGACGTTCCTTGCGCTTTTTCTCTTTGTCGGCGGGCTGGGCGCGGGCGGCGACCTTTTGCGGGGCAGGGCGGCGGGCGGCCACCGACTTTTTCGGCTCGGGGGCGGGCGCAGCCGGGGCGGCGGCTTCGGGCTTCTTGACCGGGGCCGCTTCTTTCAAGCCGGGCTTTTTGTATCGGGAAAACATGCTCGTTCCTTCTTACCGATCAGGCCGCTTCGGCATCATCCGCGCCAAGCGCGTTGAGCTGTTGGGCAAGTTTGACGATTTCCTTGCGCAGGGGATTCTTGGCCGCGTGGGTGGCCAAGGGCAGACCGTGATCGCAGGCTTGCATCACGGCGCGGCCCCCGTCGGGGAATTGCAGGTCCAGCGCGATCCCAAGGCTGTCGGCCATGCGCTTGACGCGGCTCTTGCCCTGAAGATCGGTGAATTTCGGCGCGCGGTTCAGCGCAAAGCGGATTTTGTCAAAGGGCAGCTCTTCGGCCTGAAGCGCGCGTTTCAGGCGCAGCGTGTTCTGGGCCGAGCGCATGTCCAGCTCGACCAGCGCAAAGTAGATCTGCGCCTCGGTCAGGACCGTTTCGGTCCACTGGGTGATGGTCGACGGCATGTCCACGATCACATAGTCAAAGTGTTCGCGCGCCACCTGTAGGATGCGCTGCACCTCGACCGGGCCAATCATGTCCAGCGGCAGGATATCGGCGGGCGAGGTAAAGACGTCCATCTTGCCCTCAAAGCTGACCAGCGCCTGGCCAAAGCTGTCGCCGTCCATGGTTTCCACGTCCGACAGCAGTTCAAACACCGACTCGCGGCGGGGCAAATCAAGGTAGGTCGCCACAGAGCCGAATTGCAGGCCAAAGTCGATCAGGCAGATCGACGGTTGTTTGTCTTTGACCCCGGTGGCCAGCTCATAGGCCAGGTTGACCGCAACGGTGGTTGCACCGGCCCCGCCGCAAAGGCCCTGAACGGCGATCAGGACGCCATCGCCGCCTTTCTTGAGCTTGACGCCTTGCTCGGCGACTTCGGCGGGAAGCTGGGGCGCGGGGGGCGGCGTGCGCAGCCGTTCCACGGCGGCGGCCAGCTCGCCCTCGGGCAGGGGGTAGGGGACAAATTCATCGGCGCCCTGACGCAGCAGCGTGTGCAGCGATGCGGGCGTGACGTCCTCGGCGATGAGGATCACCTTGACACCGCGTTCCTTGGCCCCGGCGATGATGGTGCTCAGCTGGGCCAGCTCCGGCTCGTCGATGGCGTCGATGGCCATGGCGACGAACTCCATCTCGCTGGCTTCGGGCTGGCTGAGGAACGGCAGCGCCTCGGCAAAGCCGAGATCGCCCCAACCCTCGCCCAAAAGCGCTTCCATGTCCTCGATAAGCAGGTCGAAATTCTGCACATCCCGGCTGATCGTGCAGGCCACGATCGGGGCCGGCTCTGCGTGAGATGGTGTACTCGTCATGCCTTACGTCCTTTGTTGTGCGGTGCACCGGCAAAGGGGAAGGCTTGTTAACGATAATCGCCCACCCCTGTGCAGGTCCCCCGGTCGCCGAGTCGGGTCGGCGCACTGGTCCTTGGGAGTAAGATCGCTGGGAAAGGCGGCAACATTTAGGCCAAAAAACCGAAATTGTACGTCATTTCTGCACGGTGGTGATCTGGCAAAGGGGGCGCGGCGCGCCGGGGGAAACAGTCACGACAATGTGCGTTTCCAATAGCTTAAAGGGCGCGCCGTGGTGTCTGGCGCGCCCTTTGAAGGTTAGTCGGTGATCTGGAAGTCCGCGCCCTGGATGCCATCAAGGCCGGTGGCGGGCTCTGCACTGTTCACGTATTCGCGGTAAATGATCTCGGCGTATTTGCCTTCGAGCACCGTCGGATGGCTGCCGACAAAGCCCGACACCTCGGTGACGGTGCGGCGGTTGCGGCGCTCGCGGCCATCGGTGACGATCAGCGGCTGGGTCTCGCCGTAGCTGACCAGCGCCTCCAGGCGGTCGCGGCCAACCCCTTGGGTCACAAGGAAATTCACCACGGCATTGGCGCGTTTCAGGCCAAGCGCCTTGTTGTACCCGGCCGAGCCGACCTTGTCGGTGTGCCCATAAACGCGGAACCGCACCTCGGGGAACTGACGGATCCACGCCGCCTGTTCGCGCAGGGTGTCGCGCGCGCCCACGTCCAGCTGCGCGCTGTTGAAGGCAAAGTTCACCGTGGTCAGCACCTCGGTCGCAAAGCGCTGGGACAGGTCAAAGACGTACTGCTTTTCGCCGGTCATGTACTGGTGGTTGTTCATGGTGGCATTGCCGAAATCGCCCGTGTCGATCAGCGCGCCCGCCTCGCGGTTGAACGCTGCCATGCCACCCGCAGGATCGTTGCTGCAACCCGCCAGCACGAGGCCCAGCGTGAGGCCCGTCGTCAATGCCCGTATCATCCGTTGCCCCTGCATCATTTAGTCCATCACGTAGCCGTAAGAGCTGCTGAAATCCTGCTTGGCCACTTCGCCCGCGGCGCCCTTTTGCGGCGCTTTGGATTTGCCCGGCGTGGCCGAGGTCTTGCCGAACAGGAACAGGTCGCGCTCGCTGGGCGGGACCACGCGGTCGGTCGGCAGCGCCAGCGCTTCGCCGCGCGTCGGTGTGACCAGATGCGGCGTCACGATGATCACCAGCTCGGATTGCTCGCGCTGGTAGTCGGCGCTGCGGAACAGCGCGCCCAACACGGGCACATCGCCCAGCCACGGCACCTGTGCGTTCAGGTCGGTAAAGTCGTCCATCAACAGGCCCGCGATGGCAAAGCTTTCGCCGTCGCGCAGTTCCACGGTGGTCTGCGTCTCGCGCCGTTTGAAGGCGTTGATGTTGATCGAGGACAGCTGGATCGAGTTGTTGGTGTCGATCGAGGAGACCGCCGCTTCGAGTTCGAGGTTGATCAGATCGCCGTCGATCACGCGCGGGATAAAGTTCAGCTCGACGCCAAAGGGTTTGAATTCGATGGTGATCGAGCCGTTCTGCTGGCTGACCGGGATCGGGTATTCGCCGCCCGCGAGGAATTTCGCTTCCTGGCCCGAAAGGGCGGTCAGGTTCGGCTCTGCCAGGGTGCGCACAACACCTTTGTTTTCAAGGGCTTCAAGCATGATGCCCACTTCGAGGCCGCCCGCGTTAAAGCCGAACAGCACGGTGCCCTCGGTGCCGGTCCGCTTGGGGATCAGCTTGTCCGCGACCAGATCGCGTTCGGCCACGGTGGCGGCCTGACCGGTGCCCAGTTCAAGTCCCAGATCACCGCCCAGCGTCGAGCCGCCCGTGGCCAGCGAGGCGCGCAGGCTTTTGGCGACGGTGCGCTGCATTTCGGCAAAGCGGACCTTGAGCATAACTTGTTGGATGCCGCCCACCACCATCAGGTTGGACACACGTTCCGGCGCGTAGCGTTCGGCCAGATCCAGCGCGCGCTGCATCCGCGCGGTCGACGACACGGTTCCCGACAGCACGATGCCGTCGTTGGCGGTGCGCACTTCGATCTTTTCGTCGGGCAGGATCTGCCGCAGGCGCTCCTTGAACTCGGTCACATCGGCGGCGACGCGCACTTCGACGTTGGTGATCAGCTGCCCTTGGGCATCGAGGATCGTCAGCGTCGTGGTGCCCGGTGCCTTGCCCAGCACATAGATCGTGCGATCAGACAGCGACGACAGGTCCGCGATGGCCGGGTTGGCGATGGACAGTTCGGCAAAGCTTTGTTCGCTTTCGATCACCACCGCGCGGTTCATGGGAACGTTCAACACGGCTTCGGTGCCCGTCCGCACAACGCGAATGGACTCTGCCTGCGCCACGTTGCCCACAGGTGCGCCGCTAACAGCCAACCCAATCAGGGCGGCCTTTAGAATACTCTCAAACTTCATGTGACCTGCCTTTCGATCACGCCTCTGTCGCGGGTCTTGTTGCCCGCATTTTCGCTAAGCATGGGGGATTTTCAGATTTTATGCAAGAATCAATGGCTTCGCGCCGGGTTTAAATGTGGATAACCCGCAACATAGCGATGCAGCGCACGGCAAAAGGCCCCGCAGAACGGGGCCTTGGATCAGTTAAGCGGTTGAAAGCGCTTGGCCTGTGCCAGTCAGTTGGTGCAGGGGATCTGCTTTTCGACCACTTCCGCGCCACGGCGAACCCGCATCACGCAGGGCTTGATCGTGGTGGGGGCGGCGCTTTCGGTCTTTTGCAGACCCAAGAGCGAGCGCTGGTCGACCTCGATGGCTTCGGCGACGGTGTCGTCGTTCAGCGACATCAGCGACAGCGACAGGCGGCCCGTGGATTGCGCCTGGGCAAGGGCGGCGACCTGCTGCGGGCTGGCGGCGACGGTCACGGTGCGGGCGATGGAGGCCGCGGTGCTGTCCGCCTCAGAGCTTTGGTCGATGGCGATCAGGCGCACGCCGGTCTGGATCAGCTTGGTCACGTCGCCCTGCGGCAGGTTGGGATCGTTGCCCGGCATCCGGCCCGTCCAGTAGACGTCCACGCGGTCACCGGGGCGCAAGAAGCCCGACACACCAGAGGTCACGTCCACCTTGATGGCAAAGGCGCGCTGGCCCTTTTCAAGGCGCGAGGTCAGGCCCGCGTCCCCGCCGGGCTCAGAGACCTTGACGTCCATGAAGGCCTCGAACTTTTCCATGGCGCGCACGGCCACGCGGGGCAGGCCTTCCTCACTGATCAGCGGGTTTTCTTCGTCAAACGCGCCTTCGGGCAGGATTTCGGTGGGCCAGGGGGCCAGTTGCACGTCCTCGGGCAGGATCTGCTCGCCATAGGCGATGGGACGCGAGGTCACATAGATCATCTGCGTGGGCACGGCGGCGGTGGATTTCTGGCGCTCTTCGAGCAGAGCGGTTTCATAGGCGCCGATATAATTCTGCGCCATGTAGACGGCAAAGCCTGCAAGGGCCAAGCCTGCAACGAGGACTAGTCCGAATACCATTCGCATGGGGGCACCTCTGTAATCGGTTCAGGTCATCCGCAGACGACCATGGGGGAAGATGTTTCCATCATGTTTCGACAATGTGGTGAAATCTTGCCGAAGCGATGACGCTTTGAGGGCATCGCAGCCGTCCCGGCGGGGGCCGAGAATGGCCGCCAGAACGCAAACCAGCGCCTTGGGCATGTCTGCCTCAAGGCGCGAGCTTGTTAGTAGTTGTCCCGAGACTGGATCTCTGCGGCGGCGGCATCAGCCAGCCCGATCGTGCTGTCTTCTAGCACCGTGTAAACGGCGATACAAAACCCGACCATGGCCGCGGTCAAAAGAATCCAATCGACGGTGACAGCTCCGTCTTCGTGTTTGGCGAAGGTTTTCAAGAGCTTGTGCATCGCTGTCTCCGTGAAAGGAAAGGGGAAGTGATTTCCGGTTTCGCGGAGCGCGCGCTAGGTAACGCGCGCTATGCCTTGTTTTTGGCGATGTGCGATGCAGTCGACTTAGTAGTCGTTTTCGAGGGCCACACGTGCCGCTGCTGCGTCGATCAGGCCGGTCGAGTTGGTCTCGATGGTGGTGTAGGCGGCCACGGCCAGGCCCACGACTGCTGCGGTCAGAACAACCCAGTCAACGGTGACTGCGCCGTCTTCGGATGCGCGGAAGGTTTTGATGAAGTTCAGCATGGTAGTAATCCTTTGGTTGGCCTGTTTGGCCGAGTGTCTGGTGGGGACGGCGCGCGCCCTTGCGATCAAGTCGCGCGCCTCAGATCACGCGGCGCTCAGGCCGCGCCGACTTAGTAGTCGTTTTCCAGAGCGACACGTGCCGCTGCTGCGTCGATCAGGCCGGTCGAGTTGGTCTCGATGGTGGTGTAGGCGGCCACGGCCAGGCCCACGACGGCTGCGGTCAGAACAACCCAGTCAACGGTGACTGCGCCGTCTTCGGATGCGCGGAAGGTTTTGATAAAGTTCATCATGGTCTTTGTCCTTGTTTGGCCTGTCGGCCCTAGAGTTGGTCGGGGGAGGCGGGCGCGCATCGGGTGCGCGCCTCAGGTCCTCATGCGGCGCTCAGGCCGCGCCCGGAATTAGTAGTCGTTTTCGAGGGCGACACGTGCGGCCGCTGCGTCGATCAGGCCGGTCGAGTTGGTCTCGATGGTGGTGTAGGCGGCCACGGCCAGGCCCACGACTGCTGCGGTCAGGACAACCCAGTCAACAGTCACTGCGCCGTCTTCGGATGCGCGGAAGGTTTTGATAAAGTTCATCATGGTCTCTCTCCGTAGATATACGTTGCTCACGTTAACCGTCGGGGCTTTATAGCGGGCCTCTCTCTTTGCCCTGTTCCCGTTTGGTATGAGCATATATAGCCCCCGCTTTGGGGCGAGATTTGGGCATGATTGGATTGATTTTGTAGTAAGTGAAAGGCACGAAAGAAAACCTTTGAAAAGGATGTTTTTCCTTTCAAAACAGTAGGATCGCTACGCCTTTCGCGCCCCGGCCTATCCTTTTGGGTAATAAGTTAAGGCACATCTGTTTACTCTTGTGCAACGATAGTGGCGTCAAAACCCGTTTTGTGCGATATTGGGAAAAACACAAAACACTTGGGCCAAGAGCAGGTCATGAAAATTGGAATCATATGTCTGGCCCAGAGTCTCGCGCTGAGTCTGCCTCTGTGTCTAAGCGTTGCGGGCGCTGGCACTGCGCAGGAGGCCGCCAAGGCCCCGTCGCCCTTTGCGACCTTTTCCGCCAAGCGGGTCAAGCCGCCAAGCGCCGGGACCAAGAAACGGATCACCGTGCAGATCGCGCCGCGCGCCAATCCGGCGGTGCCGCCCGTTCATAATGCCGCGCCCCCGGCTGCGGCTGCGACGGTTGCAGCGGCGGTGGCACCGGTGGCGCCTGCGGTAGCGGCCCCGACCTATGGCTGGTTCTGGTCCACTGTCTCACCAGAGCTGTCGGCCACCGGGCCGGGGCGGCTTGCGCCCTCTCTCGTGGCTTTGGCGCAGGGGCCGGCGGGGCAATCGGTGCCCGCGCCGCGCCTGCAACTGCTCCAAGAGATCGCCGCGCGCCATGGCACTGACTTGCTGCGCGAAACCGTGGGCACGCGGGTGTCACCCGCTTTGGCCCTCGCAGTGATTGCGGTCGAAAGCTCTGGCCGGGTGGATGCGGTCAGCGGGGCAGGGGCGCAAGGGTTGATGCAGCTGATGCCCGATACGGCGGCGCGCTTTGGCGTGGAGAACAGTCTGGACGCGGCGCAGAACATTCGTGGTGGGGTCAAGTTCCTCGACTTCCTGATGGAAAAGTTCAACGGCGACCCGATCCTCGTGCTGGCGGGTTATAACGCGGGCGAGAATTCGATCGGCAAGAACAACGGCGTGCCGCCCTATCCCGAGACGCGCGATTACGTGCCAAAGGTGCTGGCGGCCTTTAACGTGGCCAAACGCCTGTGCAGCACCCCGCCCGAGCTGGTGTCGGACGGCTGCGTCTTTCAGATCATGAACTGAGCACCGCGCCGGGGTTCATGATCCCGTTCGGGTCCAGCGCGGCCTTGATCGCGCGCATGGCGGCCAGCTTGGCCGGATCGCCGTAGCGTTCCAGATCGCCGACCTTGAGCCGCCCAAGCCCATGCTCGGCACTGACCGAGCCGCCAAAGCTGTCGGTCAGATCGTGCACGCAGGTCTTTACCGCGTCGCTGACATTATAGTCGGTGCGGCTGCGCCCCTGCGCTGGGAACACATTATAGTGCAGGTTGCCGTCGCCCACGTGGCCAAAACAGTTGATGCGGAAATCGCCCAGCTTGGCCAGCGCGGGGCCGGCGGTGGCGATGAACTCGGGGATGGCGCTGAGCGGCAGGGAAATGTCCTGCGAAGAGATCGAGCCGATGCGCTTGTTGCCCTCGGGGATATGCTCGCGGATGTTCCAAAAGTCCTGCGCCTGCTGCGCCGACTGCGCGATCAGCCCGTCGCTGACCAGCCCCGCCTCAAAGCTTTCGGCAAAAAGCGTTTCCAAGGCCTCTTGCGGGGATTGATCGCGGCCAAGACCCAGTTCGATCAGAACGGCCCATTCCGGCGGGCTCTCCCACGGTTGGCGGATGTCCGGCAGCGTCTCGCGCAGAAAGTCAAAGCCCATGCGGTGCATCAACTCGAACGCGCTGATCCCGTCGCCGATCTGCGTGCGCGCCAGTGACAGCAGGTCCAAGGCGGCCTGTGGCGAGGCGACGGTCAGCAGGGCGGTGCCGGTCACGGCGGGGCGCGGTTGCAGTTTCAGCGCGGCGGTGGTGATCACGCCCAGCGTGCCTTCGGCCCCCATCAACAGGTGGCGCAGATCGTAGCCGGTGTTGTCCTTGCGCAGGCGTTTCAGCCCGTTCCAGATCTGGCCGTCGGGCAAAACCGCCTCTAGCCCCAGCACCTGATCGCGGGCATTGCCGTAACGCAGTGTGTTCACCCCGCCCGCGTTGGTCGAGAGCAAACCGCCAATGCGGGCGGAGCCTTCGGACGCCAGCGACAGCGGGAACAGCCTGTCCGCCTCGGCGGCGGCGGCCTGCACATCCGCAAGGATCGCGCCCGCCTGCACCACGGCGGCGTTCTCTTGCGGGTAGACGCCCATGATCGCGGTCATGCGTTCCAGCGACAGGATCAGCGCCGCGCCATCGGTGCTGACTTGCCCCGCCACCAGCCCCGTGCCGCCGCCATAGGGCACCACGCCGACGCGGGCGGCGTTGCAGGCCTTGAGGATAGTGGACACCTCTTGCGTGGTGCGGGGCAGGGCGACCCATTGCGAAAGCCCGCGCCACTTGCCGCGCGGCTCCTCTAGATAGCGCGGCTCTGCCCGGCGCAGGGTGTCGGCGGGCAATTGCTCGACCAAAGCGGCGGCAAAGGTATCATCGGCGGGGTGCATGACTCTCTCCCTTTGTCTTGGCGCTTTTGTATCGGGAGAGGATGCGCAGCGGTAGACCCTAGTCGCGCAGCCAGTCCGGTTGCAGGACCACCACCGTGGGCTGGCTGGGCAGTGTGCGCAGGGATACGGTCAGCTCTGGCCCGGCGCGGCGGTCGATGGCGAAACTGTCCGAGATGTCGGTCAGGAACCGCTCCAGCGCGTAGCCGGAAAACCAGTGCATGGGGATCACCACAGAGGATTTCAGCCGGTTCACCACGCGCACCACGGTGTCCAGCGGCAGGGTCATCCCGCCGTCCACCGGCACCATGACCACATCCAACCGCCCCAGCGCGGCGTATTGCGCGTCGGTGGGTTCGTGATGCAGGTGGCCAAGATGACCGATGCACAGCCCTTCGGCTTCGAACACGAAAATCGAGTTTCCGCGCGGCTCCGTCCCGCGCCCCGAGCGGATGTCGGTGGACACATTGCGCACCAGCATTTCCCCAAGGTCGAGGTGGTGGTCCGCGCCTGCGCCAAACTCATCCCCCCAGCCGCGCAGCACATGCGGGATCGCCGGGTCGACGGCGGCGGTCCAGTGGGTGTCATGGGCGTGGTTCATGGTGACGATGTCGGGGATCAGCGTGGTGTTGCCGATAAAGCCGTTGTAGTCGGTCACCGCCTCCAGCCCGCCGCGCGTCTGGATCAAAAAGGCGGCGTGGGCGATGTAATGGATGCGCACGCTATAGTCGGGCAGCGGGTCGCGAAAGCTGGCCTTGTGCAGGTATTGCAGCCCTGGCGCGGCGTCGGCGATGGCGATGCAATGGCTGGGGCGGCGCGCGTCTTGGGCGGCGGCTGCGGTGGCCGAGGTGGCCAGCAGCAGCAGGGCAGTGAGCAGGCGGAACATGGGCGGTCTCCTTTCACGGGGGAAAGGCTACGCCGATTCGCGCGCGCGGCGCATCGCGTTGTCGTGAACGGGCTTAGCCGACGTCGGTTTTGCCGCGCCGATCGCCGCGCAGGGCGGCGTACAGCACATGGGTGCGCCAGCGGCCATTGATTTGCAGATAGCTTTGCGCGACGCCCTCATATTTGAAACCAGAGCGTTCCAGCAGCCCGCGCGAAGGCACGTTTTCCGGCAGGCAGGCGGCCTCTACCCGGCTGAGGCCCATGCGTTCAAAGGCGTGGTGAACCACGGCGGCGATGGCCTCGGACATGTAACCGTGGCGGGCGTGGCGCTCGCCGATCCAGTAGCCAAGGGTGCCCGCCTGCGCGGGCCCGCGCCGGATGTTGTCCAGCGTGATCGCGCCCAGCAGTTCCTGGGTGTCGCGGTGGATCAGGAACAGCGGCACCGCGCTGCCCGAGTTGATCGACCGCGAAGCCCAGTACACCCGGTTGGTAAAGGCTTTGCGCGACAGGTGATCGGGCGACCACGTCGGCTCCCACGGGGTCAGGAAATCGCGGCTTTCCGCGCGCAAGGCAGACCACGGCGTATAGTCCGGATGCGCCGGGGGGCGCAGGGTCATACGCTCGGTTTCGAGCTTGAGCTTGCGCCGGAAGGTCAGCATTACGCCGCCCGTTGGGACTGGATCGCCTCCAGCGTGGGGGCGGTTTCCACCGGACCGTATAGCGCCAGCGCGGGGGCGGCCTGTGTCGCCTGATTTTCGGCAAAGGCGCGCACATCGGCCAGCGTTACGGCGTCGATCTTGGCCACGGTGTCCTCGATCGGGGGGACCTTGCCCCAGATCTGCACCATGCGGGCCATGCGTTCGGCGCGCGAGGACGGGCTTTCCAGACCCATCAGCAGACCGGCCTTCATCTGGACGCGGGCGCGTTCAACCTCGACCTCGGTCATGTCCTCGGCAGCGCGCTTCATCTCTTCGATGGTCAGCGTGGCCAGCTCTGGCAGTTCCTCGCCCGAGGTGCCCGCGTAGATCGTCGTCATGCCGGTTTCGGCATAGGCGCCGCATTGGGCAAAGATCGTGTAGCACAGGCCGCGCTCTTCGCGGATCTTCTGGAACAGGCGGGAGGACATGCCGCCCCCCAGCACCATCGAGTAAATCTGCGCGGCGTAGAAGTTGTCGGCGCGGTATCCCGGCCCCTCAAAGGCCAGCGCCATATGCGCCTGTTCCAGATCCTTGACCTTGCGCGCTTCGCCGCCGTGAAAGGTCGCGCTGTCCGGGGTCATCGCCTCGCGCGCGGTCATGTCGCCAAACAGCTGTTCGGCCTGCGCGACCAGCGCGTCGTGATCCACCGCGCCCGCCGCGGACAGGATCAACTGGCCGGGGCCGTAATGTTCGGACACAAAGCGCGCCAGATCGGCCTGATCAAAGCGCCGCACCCGGTCTGCCTCGCCCAGGATGGTGCGGCCAAGCGCCTGATCGGGGTAGGCCTTTTCCTGCAACCAGTCAAAGATCACATCGTCCGGCGTGTCATGCGCCTGACCGATTTCTTGCAGGATCACGTGACGCTCTGTCTCGATTTCCTTTTGGTCAAAGATCGGGTTGCGCAGAATGTCCGCCAGAACGTCCACCGCCAGCGCGGTGTCCGCCTCTAGGACACGGGCGTAATAGGCCGTCACCTCGCGCGAGGTGTAGGCGTTGATATAGCCGCCCACGTCCTCGATTTCCTCGGCGATTTGCAGCGCCGTGCGGGTGTTCGTGCCCTTAAAGGCCATGTGTTCCAGAAAATGCGCCACGCCGTTCTGATCGGGGCGTTCATGCCGGCCACCGGCATCGACCCACAGGCCGACCGCAGTGGATTGCAAGCTGGGCATCTGTTCGGTGACGATGCGCAGCCCGTTGGACAACGTGGCGAATTGGGTGGTCACTTGTTGATCCGCTCCTGAATGAGGGCTTCGAGTTCGGCGAGGTCGTTGTTGACCCGCGTCACGCGTTCGGGACGCTCATAGAGGTCCGCCATGCGATTGGGAAGAGGCGGGCGAATGCCGCTGGCCTTTTCCACCGCGTCGGGGAATTTCGCCGGGTGCGCGGTGGCCAGCGTGATCATTGGCGTGGCAGGGTCGCGTAAATCTTCGGCAACTTTGACACCGATGGCGCTGTGCGGGCAGAGCAGTTCGCCCATGGTGGCGTTGGCCTGTTTGATCATCGCCAGCGTTTCGTCCTCGGACACGCGGCCGCTGTCGAAATGCTCGCGCAGGGCTTGCAACGCACCTTGAGAGACGTTGAACCCGCCTTCTTTGAGCTCGGTCATCAGCTGCGCGACCGCCGCGCCGTCGCGGTCGTAGGCGTCGAACAGCGCGCGTTCGAAGTTCGAAGACACCTGAATGTCCATGGACGGGCTGATCGAGGGGTGCACTTGCGACGTCTGGTACGCGCCGCCGGTCAGGCAGCGGTGCAGGATGTCGTTCTGGTTGGTGGCCACCACCAGACGGTCGATGGGCAGACCCATGCGCTTGGCGATGTAGCCCGCGAAGATGTCGCCAAAGTTGCCGGTGGGGACGGTAAAGCTGACCTTGCGGTCCGGCGCGCCGAGGCTGACAGCGGACGAGAAGTAGTAGACCACCTGCGCCAGAACCCGCGCCCAGTTGATGCTGTTCACACCGGCAAGGCGGACAGAATCGCGGAAGTCGAAGTCGTTGAACATGTCCTTGAGCTTGGCCTGACAGTCGTCAAAGTGACCGTCCAGCGCCAGCGCGTGCACGTTGCTTTCCGGCGGGGTGGTCATCTGGCGGCGCTGCACCTCGGACACGCGGCCATGCGGGAACAGGATAAAGACGTCGACGTTGTCCAGACCCTTGAAGGCCTCGATCGCCGCAGAGCCAGTATCGCCCGAGGTTGCGCCCACGATGGTGACACGCTCGCCGCGCCGCTCCAGCGCCTCTTGGAACAGCTGGCCGATCAGCTGCATGGCGAAGTCCTTGAACGCCAGCGTCGGCCCGTGGAACAGCTCCAGCAGGAAGTGATTGGGGGCGAGTTGCACCAGCGGCGCGCGGGCGTTGTGGCCGAACCCGGCATAGGCCTTGGCGATCAGGTCGGCAAAGACCTCATCCGTGAACCCATCGCCCACGAAAGGACGCATTACGCGAAAGGCGATTTCCTCGTAGCTCAGCCCGTTCAGCGCGCGAATGTCATCGGCGGTCATCTGCGGGATGGTTTCGGGCACGTACAGGCCGCCGTCACGGGCAAGGCCGGACAGCATCGCTTCTTCAAAGGTCAGCGCAGGCGCCTGCCCGCGGGTCGAGATGTAACGCATGGGTTAGTCCTTGCCTTGAAAACGGCGCATGATCCATACGCCGGTCATGATCAGCCACACCGCCGCCAGCGAAAACCAGGTGATCGCGTATTGCAGGTGGTCGTTGGGGATGCCGGCGGTGTCCACGGGCATTGGGGTCAGGGTCGGGTCCGAAGGGCGCACGTCGCGGGCGACGATCAGCAGCGGTTCGGTGTTCAGCGCCTCGGCCATCTGGGCCACATCGCGGGCGAACCACGTGTTGCCAGCGACATCATTCTCGGGGGTCGAGGAATTGCGGTCGTCGGGCCACAGCAGGTTGCCGGTGATCTGTGCGGCGGCGCCCGGGCGGGGGGCTGCTTTGCTCTCGATCGGGGTAAAGCCCCGGTCAACCAGCACGCGCCGCCCGTCTTGGGTGGTGAAATCGCTGATGACGCGCCAGCCCGGCCCTTGGCGTTTCACCGACACCAGCACATAAAGCGCCCCGTCGCCAAAGCTGCCGTCCATGGCGACCGACATATAGGTCTGCTCGGCGGGGCTGATGAGGCGGGGCAGGGGCTGGGGATTACCGGCGATGGTCGTTTCGATCCGGTCGAGGATCGCACGCTTCCACTCCAGCCGTTGCAACTGCCAAGTGCCAAGGGACACGAGGATCGCAATGCCGATCAGGCCGAACAGGGCAGGGGCGAGGATGCGTTTCACGGGCTCTCCGACTAGGCCGAACGAAAAAGGCGCGCCACACTGGGCGCGCCTTGGTTTACCTTAGTATCGGTCAGGTGCAACACCCAACCTGACTGGCTTAGCCGCCCCAGACGTAGACTGCGGCAAAGAGGAACAGCCACACGACGTCAACGAAGTGCCAGTACCAGGCCGCCGCCTCGAAGCCGAGGTGGTTTTCCGGGGTAAAGTGGCCCTTCATCGTGCGGATCAGGCAGATGAACAGGAAGATGGTGCCGACGATCACGTGGAAGCCGTGAAAGCCCGTCGCCATAAAGAAGTTCGCGCCGTAGATGTTGCCCGAGAAGCCAAAGGCCGCGTGCGAGTATTCATACGCCTGGAACACCGAGAAGATCAGGCCCAGCAGGATCGCGATGGTCAGACCGGACTTGATGTCCTTGCGGTTGTTCTCGTGGACCAGAGCGTGGTGCGCCCAGGTCGCCGCCGCACCCGAGCACAGCAGGATCAGCGTGTTGATCAGCGGCAGGTGCCACGGGTCAAACGTCTCGATGCCAGCGGGCGGCCATGCGCCGTCGATTGCCGGGCTGTCGGGGCCCATGGGGTACATGGCGTGCTTGAAGAAGCTCCAGAACCACGCAAAGAAGAACATCACTTCGGACATGATGAACAGGATAAAGCCATAGCGCAGGCCGATCAGAACGACCGGCGTGTGATCGCCCACCTGGTTTTCCTTGATGGTTTCGCCCCACCAGCCGAACATGACGTAGAGCACGCCAACAAAGCCGATGATCAGCATCCACGGGCCGTTGTCATGCATAAACATGACCGCGCCGAACAGCATCACAAAAGCAAAGACCGAGGCCAACAGCGGCCAGATAGAGGGGTTCAGAATGTGGTAGTCGTGGTTCTTAGCATGCGCCATGGCGTTTCCCTCGTTAGGCGTTAGTTCACAGACGCTTTCGCGTCTTCGTTGGTTTCAAGAGCCGCCTGAGCCTCTTCGGGCAGGTCGATCTCGTAGAAGGTGTAGGACAAGGTGATGTGTTTCATCCCCTTGGTATTGGGGTCGGTCGCGAACTCGGGATCCACGAAAAAGCTGACCGGCATCTGGATGCGCTCACCGGGCATAAGCACCTGTTCGGTAAAGCAAAAGCATTCGATCTTGCTAAAGTAGCTGCCGGCCTGAAAAGGCGCGACGTTGTAGCTGGCTTGGCCCGCGACGGGTTTGTCGGTGGGGTTGTAGGCCTCGTAGAACGCCAACCCCTCTTCGCCAATGCGCACCTCCATGGACAGCTGCGCGGGTTTGAACTCCCACGGCATCCCCTGTTCGGTGTTGGCGTCAAAGTTGACCTTGATCTTGCGGTCGAGGATTTCACCGGTGGTGGCCTCGGCGGTCAGGGTTGCGCCGCCAAAGCCGGTGACCGCGCAGAACCAGTTGTAGAACGGCACCGAAGCCCAGGCCATAGCGCCCATAAAGACCACCACGCCGACCAGTTGCAGAACCGTCTTGCCGTTGTTGTTAGTTGCCATTCGCGCCTCCTTGTTGCCCTGCTGGAGCAGTGGCCACCGGGCTGGGGTTCGGGGCAAAGCCGCCGCGCGTGACCTTGACGAAGGTCATGCCGAAGACGATGGCGATAAAGGCGGCCAGCGTCAGGCCGAGGCCCACATTACGGCTGCGGCGGCGGGTGTGAAGTTCGTGTTCCTTGGTCAGTGCCATGTGATCAGAACCCCATCCGGTCGATGCCCGCTTCGATCAGGATCGCACCAAAGTGGGCGAAAAGATAGAGCAGGGAGAGTTTAAAGAATTTGCGCTCGGTCAGGAAGTTGTCGCCTTCCGAGGCGTCCTCGTCGCGGCGCCAGATGTCCACCGCGCCCTTGAGGAACAGCGCGTTCAGCACCACGGCGACGGTCAGGTAGACCGGCCCGCCCACTTGGGTGAACCCCAGAGCGATGGCCAGCGCGGCCAGCAGGACGGTGTAGACAAGGATGTGCACGCGGGTGGCGCGGCGGCCATGGGTGACGGTCAGCATGGGCACGCCCGCGTCGTCGTAATCCGAGCGCATGAACAGCGCCAGCGCCCAGAAGTGCGGCGGGGTCCACATGAAGGTCAGGCAGAACATCAGTACGGAGGCCGTGGAGATTTCGCCGGTCGCCGCCGCCCAGCCGATCATCGGGGGAAAGGCGCCAGCGGCCCCGCCGATCACGATGTTCTGCGGCGTCGCGCGTTTCAGCCACATGGTGTAGATCACCACGTAGAAAAAGATGGTAAAGGCCAGCAGGCCGCCTGCCAGGTAGTTGGTGGCAAAGGCAAGGAAGAGGCAGGAAAACACCGAGAGCGTCAGGCCGATGGCCAGTGCCTCTTCGCGGGTGACTTTGCCTGCGGGAATGGGGCGTTTCGCGGTGCGGCGCATGACGGCGTCGATGTCGCTGTCGTACCACATGTTCAGCGCGCCGGATGCCCCACCGCCCACGGCGATGAACAGTACGGCGCAGAACGCGATAAACGGATGCACCGGCACCGGCGCGGCCAACAGGCCCACAAAGGCGGTGAACACCACGAGGGTCATCACACGGGGCTTGAGCAGGGCGAAATAGTCGCCGAACTGCGCTTCGCCTTCCTGGATGCTGCTGTCGTAGCTTGCGTCGCTCATTTGGGTGCCTTTGGATCAGGTGCCAGAGTGTCAGGTGTGTACCGGGGCCAGATAGCCCCGGCGCATGTCGTCAGACAGTCTTAGTTGGTCAAAACTTCGCGAACGTCGACGTAGCCGCCTTCGTCCTTGGAGCGGGCCAGCCATGCGTCATAGGCAGCCTCGGAGACGACCTTGACGGTGATCGGCATGTAAGCGTGGGCGATGCCGCACAGCTCGGAGCACTGGCCAAAGTAGACGCCTTCACGGTTCGGGGTGAAGTGCAGCTCGGCGGTGCGGCCCGGAACGGCGTCCTGCTTCACACCAAAGGCGGGGATGGTCCACGAGTGGATCACGTCGCCGCCGGTGACACGCATCACGACGGTCTTGCCCACGGGCACGACAACGGCGGTGTCGGTGGCCAGCAGGAAGTCTTCTTCGGCGTAGCCGGCTTCTTCAAGCTGGGCGACGACCTCGGGGGTCTTGCGATAGTCGCCATCGGTGTAGGGCGCGCCGATCATGTTGGCGTCATAGGACAGGTCTTCGCCGATGTACTCATAGCCCCAGTACCACTGGTAGCCGGTCACCTTGATGGTGATGTCCGCCTCGGGGATTTCCTGCTGGTCGAACAGAACCGGCAGCGAGAAAGAGCCGATGAAGATCAGGATGACGATCGGCCCGATGGTCCATGCCACTTCGAGCGGCGAGTTGTGGGTGAAGGACCCCGGCGTCGGGTTGGCCTTGCGGTTGTAGCGCACGATGCACCACGCCAGCAGGCCGGTCACGAACAGCGTGATCAGGGTGATGATCACCAAAATCATGCCATCGAGCCACTGCAGGTCTTCGGCCAGCTTGGTTGCGGCGGGCTGAAAGCCCATGTCGCCATCGGTGGGTTTGCCCACCACTTCAAGGGATTGCGCCATTGCGGGCGCGGCGACAAAGGCGCTGAGCAGGCCTGTCAACATCGTTTTAAGTTGCATATCTCACCCTGATCGGTTGTGATTCGAGTTCATCGGACGGAAGGGTCGGGTCCACATCGGTATACATCCGCGGCAGACAGTCTCCTCCCATTGCGTTCAGCTATCCTTAAAACCATATTCCAGTTCACGGATAAAGAACCCGCCTTGCGGCAAAGCGCCGCTTTTTTGATCTAGATCAAGCCTGAGGTCCATATGTCAAATGCCCCTTTCCTACCTTTTGAGACACATCTGGATCGTGAAAGCGCACTTTCCACTTTGAAAACTGCCCTTGCAGGGGCGGAAGACGGTGAATTGTTCCTTGAACGGCGCCGCTCCGAATCCCTCGTGCTGGATGACGGGCGGGTGAAAACCGCCAGCTATGACGCAGCCGAGGGATTCGGCCTGCGCGCGGTCAAAGGCGAGGTCGCCGGATACGCCCATTCCACCGAGATCAGCGAATCGGCGCTGAAACGCGCGTCGGAAACCGCGCGGCTGGCGATTGGCGACGGGGGCGGGGTGATGGCGCCGCCGCCCGCGGGCACCAACCGCGCGCTTTATACCGATTCCGACCCGATCGAGGGCGCGTCCTTTCCGGTCAAGGTCGAGACTCTGCGCGAGATTGACGCCTACTGCCGCGATCTGGACAGGCGCGTGGTGCAGGTGACGGCGTCGATTGCGGCGTCCTTGCAAGAGGTGGCGATTCTGCGGCCCGAAGGCGGTTTGGTCACCGATGTGCGCCCGATGACCCGTGTGAATGTCAGCGTTATTGTCGAGGAAAACGGCCGCCGCGAATCCGGCTCGGCGGGGGGCGGCGGGCGTGTCGCCTTGGACGGTTTGCTGGACCCGCAGGATTGGAAATCCAAGGCGAAGGAGGCGCTGCGCGTGGCTTTGGTGAACCTGTCGGCGGAACCGGCCCCGGCGGGTGTCATGGACGTGGTGCTTGGGCCGGGCTGGCCGGGCATCTTGCTGCACGAAGCGATTGGCCACGGGCTGGAAGGCGACTTTAACCGCAAGGGCTCCAGCGCCTTTGCCGGGTTGATGGGCCAGCAGGTCGCGGCCAAGGGCGTGACCGTGCTGGACGACGGCACCATCCCCGACCGGCGCGGCAGCATCACCATCGACGACGAAGGCACGCCGTCGGGTAAGAATGTGCTGATCGAGGACGGCATCCTTGTGGGCTACATGCAGGACCGCCAGAACGCGCGCCTGATGGGGGTTCAGCCCACCGGCAACGGGCGCCGCGAGAGCTATGCCCACATTCCCATGCCGCGCATGACCAACACGTATATGTTGGGGGGCGACGCCGACCCGCAGGACATTGTTGCCGATCTCAAGGATGGCATCTGGGCCGTGGGCTTTGGCGGCGGGCAGGTGGACATCACCAACGGCAAGTTCGTGTTCAGCTGCACAGAGGCCTACCGGGTCAAGAACGGCAAGGTCGGCGCGCCGGTCAAGGGGGCGACGCTGATCGGCGATGGCGCGACCTCGCTGAACCAGATCAAGGCGCTGGGGAACGACATGGCGCTCGATCCCGGCATGGGCAATTGCGGCAAGCAGGGGCAGTGGGTTCCGGTGGGCGTCGGTCAGCCCACGGTGATGATCGGCGGGCTGACCGTGGGCGGCGCTGCGGCCTGAATATTAACGCCGCCGGGCCTTTGGTTTGGCGGCGTTTGCATGTTGGGTGACGCCAGGTTTGCTTGGGGGTTGAACTAATTCTCTCAAAGATTCAGCGCCTTAATTATATGACGTGCATTTTTCTCTTTCCGGTTTACTTCTGGTTAACCTAGCACACGTTAAACCTGTTCCTGCAAGACGACGGGGACAAGATGCGCGACGAAAGCTACTCTTCCACTCACCCCCCACTCCCACCCACCACGGAAGATCATCGTGTGGATTGGCTCCGTCTCTTGCGCTCTCGTCGTGTGGGGCCGACGACCTTTCACCGCATGATCGCCGAACACGGCAGCGCCGCCGCTGCGCTGGAGGCATTGCCAGAGGTGGCTCGTGCCGCCGGGGTCGAAAACTACGAGATTTGCCCGATGGGCGTCATCCAGGCCGAATTCAAGGCGGCCAAGCTGCGCGGGGCGCGGATGCTGTGCCACGGCGCGCCAGACTACCCCAAGGCCTTGATGGATTTGCCCGACGCGCCGCCGATCCTTTGGGCGGTGGGCGATGTGGGCGTTTTGCGTCGCCGCTCTGTGGCCTTGGTGGGGGCGCGCAATGCCTCCTCCTTGGGGCTGCGGATGGCGCGCACCTTGTCCGAGGGGCTGGGCAAGGCGGGGCTGGTCGTGACCTCTGGCCTTGCGCGCGGGGTCGACACGGCAGCGCATCTGGCGGCGCTGGACACCGGGACCGTCGCGGTACTGGCGGGGGGCGTCGATGTGCTCTACCCGTCCGAGAACACCAAGCTGGCCGAGGACATCGCGGCAAAGGGCGGCCTGCGCCTGTCGGAAATGCCCATGGGCACGCAGCCCATCGCGCGGCATTTCCCCATGCGCAACCGGATCGTTTCGGGCCTGTCCCAAGCGGTTGTGGTGGTCGAGGCCGCCGCCAAGTCCGGCTCGTTGATCACCGCTCGCAACGCGCTCGACCAGGGGCGCGAAGTGCTGGCGGTGCCGGGGCATCCGCTGGACGGGCGGGCGAGCGGCTGTAACCTGTTGATCCGCGATGGCGCACGGCTGGTGCGCAACGTCGAGGATATTCTCGAATCCCTGCCGCCGGAGGACGGGGCCGCTGTGCAAGGTGAGCTGCCGCTTGCCCCTGCGCCGCCCGTGGGCATCCCCCCCGTGGACATTCCAAAGGCACCGCCCGAACAGCGCACCTTGCAAGAGGCGGCCTCTTTGCACAGTCAGATCCTGTCGCGGCTCAGCCCTGCGCCTTTGCCAGAGGATCAGCTGATCCGTGAGCTGGGCACAAACCCCGGCAAGGTCACGCCTGCGCTGACCGACCTGGAGCTTGACGGCCGGGTGCAACGCCACGCGGGCGGTCTGTTGTCGCTGATCCCGGGCGTGCGCGGCGCATAGCGTTTGGGGCGGGAAGCCGGGAGCAAACCGGGGCCAAGCAGGTGCCGAAACGGGCCGAAAATTGACCAAAGTTTAACGCAAAAACGCGATCAAACCCGCGCGGCAAGGCAACCCACATTGACAATTCCCCCTTGCGCCCCACATCTGTGGTCGCCATACGCGGGCTCTGTAGAGGTCCGAAAAACCATTTCACGAGGTGCAGCCCGATATGCCAGTCGTTGTCGTCGAATCCCCCGCTAAGGCCAAGACAATCAACAAGTATCTCGGCTCGGACTACACCGTTCTGGCCTCTTACGGGCACGTGCGCGACCTGCCTCCCAAGAACGGCAGCGTCGATCCCGACGCCGATTTCGAGATGAAATGGGAGATCGCGAACGATTCGCGTAAACATGTCGCGGCCATCGCCGAAGCGCTCAAAACCGACGACGAACTGATCCTCGCGACTGACCCCGATCGGGAAGGCGAAGCAATTTCGTGGCACCTCAAGGAGGCGCTGACCAAACGCCGCTCGATCAAGAAATCGACCCACGTCAGCCGCGTGACCTTTAACGCGATCACGAAAAAGGCGGTGACCGAGGCGATGCAGAACCCGCGCGACATCGACGCGCCGCTGGTCGAAGCCTACCTCGCGCGCCGCGCCTTGGACTACCTTGTAGGCTTTAACCTGTCGCCGGTGCTGTGGCGCAAACTGCCGGGCGCGCGCTCGGCGGGGCGGGTGCAGTCGGTCTGTCTGCGTCTGATCGTCGAGCGCGAGATGGAGATCGAGGCGTTTAACCCGCGCGAGTACTGGACCGTCAAGGCGCAGCTGAAAACCCCGCGCGGTCAAAGCTTTGAGGCCCGTTTGACCAGCCTTGCGGGCAAGAAGCTCGACCGTTTCGACCTGGCCAACGCCACGCAGGCCGAGATGGCCGTGGACGCCGTGTCGAAACGCGCGCTGAGCATCACCAGCGTGGAGGCGAAGCCGGCCTCGCGCAACCCCTCCGCGCCCTTCATGACCTCGACCCTGCAACAAGAGGCCAGCCGCAAGTTCGGCATGGGCGCGCGCCAGTGTATGAACGCGGCGCAGCGGCTCTATGAGGCGGGGCACATCACCTATATGCGGACCGACGGCATCGACATGGCCCCCGAGGCGGTGACCGCCTGCCGCGACGCGATTGCCGACCGCTATGGCAAGGAATACGTGCCCTCCAGCCCTCGGATTTATAAGAACAAAGCCAAGAACGCGCAGGAAGCACACGAATGTATCCGCCCGACGGATATGACCAAGGACGCGACCCAGCTGAAGCTGTCCGAGGATGATCAGCGTAAGCTCTATGACCTGATCTGGAAGCGCACCCTGGCCTGCCAGATGGAAGGCGCGCGGCTGGAGCGCACCACCGTTGAAATCGGCAGCGATGACAGTCAGGTTGGCCTGCGCGCAACCGGGCAGGTGGTGACCTTTGACGGCTTCCTCAAGGTTTACGAAGAGGGCCGCGACGAGCCGGTCGAGGATGACGACAAGCGCCTGCCGCAGATCATGCAGGGCGAGCCGGCAGCCTTTGCGGCCGGGGCCATGCAGGCGCAATTCGCCAAGGCCGGCGAGAAAACTGCCGACAGCGTGATCGACGATGGCGACAAGCCCGGCGGCGGGATGCAGTCCAATGGCGCGGCGGTGATGTCCAAGGACGCGGCCACGCTGGCGCTGCAAAGCCACACCCAGCCGCCCCCGCGCTACACAGAGGCGACCCTTGTTAAGCGCATGGAAGAGCTGGGCATTGGCCGCCCCTCGACCTACGCCAGCGTGATCACCACGATCCAGGACCGCGAATACGTCCGCAAAGAGCAAAACCGCCTGTTCCCCGAGGACAAGGGCCGGATCGTGACGATCTTTTTGCTCAACTTCTTCAAGCGTTACGTGGAGTATGACTTTACCGCCGCGCTGGAGACCGAGCTGGACCACGTCAGCGCCGGGGAAGAGGACTACAAGGAACTGCTGGCGAAATTCTGGCGCGATTTCAGCGCCGCCATCAGCGAGACGTCCGACCTGCGCATTGCCGAAGTGCTGGATGTGCTGGACGACGCGCTGGCCCCGCAGCTGTATCCGCCGCGCGAAGACGGCACCGATCCGCGCATCTGCCCCAAGTGCGGGCAGGGCCAGTTGCACCTGAAAACCTCGCGCACGGGCGGCTTTGTCGGCTGTGGCAACTACCCCGAATGCACCTACACCCGCCCCATCGCGGGCGAGGGGGCCGAGGGCGAAGAAAAGCTGCTGGGCGAGGACGCCGGGGATGAAATCTGGCTCAAGGCCGGGCGCTTTGGCCCCTATGTGCAACGCGGCGAACCCACGCCCGAGAACAAGAAACCGCCGCGCGCATCCTTGCCGCGCAAGAACCGCGAGTATCTGCCGGGCTGGGATCCCAAGGATATGACGCTGGAAAAGGCGCTGACGCTGCTGACCATGCCGCGCGAGGTGGGGATGCACCCGAACGGCGGCGTGATCACCGCGAACCTTGGCCGCTTTGGCCCCTATATCGCGCACCAGCTGCCCGACGACGAAAAGCCCGTTTACGTTAACCTCAAGGAATTCCAAGAGGTTTTCGAGATCGGCATGAACCACGCGGTGGAACTGATCGACCACAAGCGCGCAAATCCGGGCCGTGGGCGCACCGCCGCCAAGGCTTTGCGCGAGATGGGGGATCACCCCGACGGCGGCAAGATCCAAATCATGGAAGGGCGCTATGGTCCTTATGTGAAATGGGAAAAGGTCAACGCGACCCTGCCCAAGGATGCCGACCCTGAAAAGCTGACCATGGAAGAGGCGCTGAAGCTGATCGAGGAAAAGGCCGGCAAGGGCGGCAAGAAGAAAGCCGCGCCGAAGAAGGCCGCGGCCAAGAAACCGGCAGCGAAAAAGCCTGCCGCGAAAAAGACCACCGCCAAGAAGCCTGCGGCCAAGAAACCGGCCGCAAAGAAGGATGACTGACGGCTACACGGACCTGCCTTACGCGCAGGTCCGAACCGCGATCGCAGAGCTGGCCACACAGCTGAACTGCCCAGAGCCGGACCCAGAGATGTTGGGACAATGCGCGTGGCATCTTCATAACCGTGGGCTGGATGGCGTGGGCCTTGTTCTGCGCTATCTGCAAAGCTGCGCGTCCATGCCGG
Organism: Tropicibacter naphthalenivorans; assembly: GCF_900176475.1. Taxonomy (GTDB): domain Bacteria; phylum Pseudomonadota; class Alphaproteobacteria; order Rhodobacterales; family Rhodobacteraceae; genus Tropicibacter; species Tropicibacter naphthalenivorans. The sequence goes on along the minus strand of NZ_FWXX01000001.1, from coordinate 287,676 downwards.
ACGTGGAGCCGCCCTCTCTGACGATGACTGCGATGGATTTGGCAGAGTTGTTGGTCATCAAGGATGGCCGCTCGCATTCCTTTGTGGCGCCGACCGTGCCTGTTTTGCTGTTGCCGATGGTGGGCTTTGTTGTCGCCAAGGATTTTGGCGAGAAGGATGCGCTCTTGTTCACTTGTGGTGCGAGCGAAGTCACCTATTCCAAGGCATTGGGGTTGCGCATGGAAAGCCCGTCGCTTGACGATCTGCTGACCGTGGACCCGTTTGAAACGCCCACATGCACCGTCACTCGGGTCGATTTCCAAGAGGGCGCAGACGGCGGGCATGGCTTCGTGCCGTTCCATCGCCACACCGAATTGCCTTGGCCCACGGCCCTCCAGGGGGCCGCCGCATCGGTGGAGGTTCTGCGAGATCTGGCGCTTGGCTAGTCGGCCTGTTGCCAATCGGCACTGATATGCCGCCACACGCATGTGTGATTTTCAACCGCCGTCAAACTCATGTTTGGGTGCTACCAAGTGACACCCAAGAGCAGGAGTCTGACATGATCACCCGACGCACCCTTTTGGCCGCAGGCGGCGCGAGCCTGCTGGTCCCCGCCACCGCCCGCGCGCAAGAAGCGCCTGCGCGGCGCAATGCCTCGGCCTTTGTCAGCCAGGACTGGCGCGATCACTTTGACGCGCTCGGTGTGGGCTGCATCGTTTGCGACACCGCCAGCCGCGCCCTGCATTACTGGGCCGCAGACGGGAAGGACTACCGCGTCTACCCGACCTCTGTGCCGAAAACCGACGAGCTGACCAAACGCGGCTACACCAAGATCGTGCGCAAAAAGGTCGGCCCCAGCTGGACCCCCACCGCCAGCCAGATGGAGCGTTTCCCCGACTGGCGCCCGGTCGAAGGCGGCGCCCCCGACAACCCGCTTGGCACCCACGCCATGTATCTCGACTGGCCCGCTTACCTGATCCATGGCACGCACGACACGCGCAAGATCGGCCGGCCCTCGTCGGACGGCTGCATTGGCCTGTATAACGAAAAGATCGCCGAGCTGTTCGAGATCACCCCCATCGGCACCCAAGTCCGCCTGATCTGACCCGTTGGCGCTATCGGTTTGGTTAATAGCAGGTCCATTGTTGCACCTGCATTGACTCTTTGCTGCCGCGCGGCGACAACTTTGGCAATCCAGAGATTAGGGGAGAGTTTCATGAAGAAAGTCTACGGCACCGCTGCCGAGGCGCTGGACGGCCTGCTGAGCGACGGCATGCTCATCGCCGCCGGTGGCTTTGGCCTGTGCGGCATTCCGGAACTGCTGATCGACGCCATCGTCGAAAGCGGCATCAAGGATCTGACCGTTGCGTCCAACAACGCAGGCGTTGATGGCTTTGGTCTGGGCAAGCTGCTCGAAACCAAGCAGATCAAAAAGATGATGTCCTCCTACGTGGGGGAGAACGCCGAGTTCATGCGCCAGTACCTGTCCGGCGAGCTTGAGCTGGAATTCAACCCGCAGGGCACCCTGGCCGAGCGTATGCGCGCGGGCGGTGCAGGCATCCCGGGCTTTTACACCCAGACCGGCGTCGGCACCCAGATCGCCGAGGGCAAAGAGGTCAAGATCTTCAACGGCAAGGAATACATCCTCGAAGAGGGCATCTTTGCCGATCTGGCCATCGTCAAAGCGTGGAAGGCCGACACCACCGGCAACGCGATCTTCCGCAAGACCGCGCGCAACTTTAACCCGCCTGCGGCCATGTGCGGCAAAATCTGCGTGATGGAAGTCGAAGAGATCGTCGAGCCGGGCGAGCTTGACCCCGATCACATCCACCTGCCGGGCATCTACGTGCACCGCCTGATCAAAGGCGAGCATGAAAAGCGCATCGAACAGCGCACCGTTCGTCAAAAGGAGGCGTCGTAATGGCCTGGGACCGTAACCAAATGGCGGCGCGCGCCGCTCAGGAACTCGACGACGGCATGTACGTCAACCTCGGCATCGGCATCCCGACGCTGGTGGCCAACTACGTCGGCGACAAGGACATCACCCTGCAATCCGAAAACGGGATGCTGGGCATGGGCCCGTTCCCCTTTGAGGGCGAAGAAGACGCCGACCTGATCAACGCCGGCAAGCAGACCATCACCGAACTGCCGCGCACGTCTTACTTCGACAGCGCGACCTCCTTCGGCATGATCCGCGGCGGCAAGATCGCGGCGGCCATCCTCGGCGCCATGGAAGTGGCCGAAAACGGCGATCTGGCGAACTGGATGATCCCCGGCAAGCTGGTCAAAGGCATGGGCGGCGCGATGGACCTCGTGGCCGGCGTCGGCAAGGTCATCGTGGTGATGGATCACACCAACAAGCACGGCGACAGCAAGGTGCTCAAGGAATGCACCCTGCCGCTGACCGGCAAGGGCGTGGTTGACCGGATCATCACCAACCTCGGCGTGCTGGACGTGGTCGAAGGCGGCCTGAAAATCGTCGAATGCGCCGATGGCGTCACCGAGGAAGAGCTGCGCGCAGCGACCCTCGCCACCATCGTCTAAACACCCTACACACAAATCCAAAGGCCGCGCAGCATCCCGCCCGCGCGGCCTTTTTCGTGCTCGCTTCTTCTCTTTGAAAATATCCCCGCCGGAGGCATCCGCACTGTCCGCAGGCGCAACCCCATCCCCCAAAGCGCCAAACACAAAAAAGGCGGGTTCCGAAGAACCCGCCTAGGAACGTCGCGCCAAAATGGGAGGAGAGGGCGCAACTTCCGGATCAGCCCCCGCAGGGGCCGAAATTACTTGGCCGCAGCAGTTGCCTTCTTGGCAGTGGCGGTCATTTCGTCGGTCGCTTTTTTCATGGCGGCGGTGGCATCCTCAGAGATGTCCTTGCCTGCGGCCATCATCAGCTCGACGGTGTCCATCTGGACCTTTTTCGCGATCTCAGCGAAAGCAGCCATGTTCTCGGCAGCAACTTCAGCCTGAGCGGACGCGAAATCGGTCATCGCCTTGGCGTAGTCTGCCGGCTCTGCTTTTGCTTTGGACATGTCGGCCATTTTGCTCAGCGTGTCCTTGGTCCACTTTGCCGACAGTTCGGTCGACTTTTCAGCGGCTTCCAAAGCAACACCCGAGAGCTTCTCGTTCATGGTCGCGGTGGTCTTGAAGGCGTCTTCCATCGCCTTGGTGTCCACCGGGAACGCGCCCATCATGTCTTTCATCATAGCGGTGAAGTCTTGGGTCTGTGCCATTGTACTAATTCCTTTGTCCGACTGCTGCGGGCCCACCCCGCGTTGTTGTGCAGCTTGCTAAGGAATATGTATGCTGCGGCGCAGCATTTCAAGTGAAATTTCTGCGACGCAGCATAAATCGTCTAACCTACTGAAATTGTTTAGCCGCTTTTAACTTCACGTAAGTACCGGGCGCTGGCGCGAGTGGTTTAAACGTCGAATCACCCGGAGCGCGAGCAGGCACCATTTTACCGCTGCGCTTCTTGAGCCACGCCTCCCAATGGGGCCACCAGGACGCCTGGTGGTGCTCTGCGGCCTCTTTCCAGCTGTCAAAGTCGGCGCTGAGGTCAGAATTGGTATAATGGCCATACTTGTTTTTGTTGGGCGGATTGACGATGCCCGCGATGTGGCCCGACTGGCCCAGAACAAACTCCTTGGACCGCGATCCCATCTGCTGCACCCCGCGATAGACGTCACGGGCGGCGGCGATGTGGTCCGTTTCCGTCGCGATGGACATCAACGGAACGTCCACGTCCTTGAGCGTCAGGGTCTCGCCCAAAAGCTCAAAGGTGCCTTTCGCGAATTCGTTGCGCTGACACAGGCCGCGCAGATACTCCATCGTCATCAGGCCGGGCAGGTTGGCGCCGTCGCCGTTCCAATAGAGCAGGTCAAACGCCGGGGGCGTCTCGCCCATCATATAGGACTTGATCGCAGGCCCGTAGATCAGATCGTTGGACCGCAGAAAGGAAAACGTCCGCGCCATGATAAACGACGGCAGGATGCCCTCTTGGTCGATCTCTTCCTCGATCCCGTCGACAAAGTCGTTCTGCAAGAAGGGCGTGAATTCCCCCTGATCGCTGAAATCCGTCAACGCGGTAAAGAAGGTCGCCGACTTGATGTACTTGAGCTTGCGTTTCTTGAGCAAAGCCAAGGTCAGCGCCAGCGTCGTCCCGGCGATGCAATAGCCCACGGCGTTGATCTGCTCGACCTTGCAAATCTCGCGCGCCACGTCGATCGCTTGCAGATAGCCTTCCTCGATGTAGGTCTCTAGGCCGACATCGCGGTACTTGCCATCGGGGTTGATCCAGCTGACCACGAACAGGGTATAGCCCTGGTCCACGACCCAGCGGATCAAGCTGTTTTGCGGTTTCAGATCAAGGATATAGAACTTGTTGATCCAAGGCGGGAACAGCACGATCGGGGTCTCGTGCACCTTTTCCGTGGTGGGGCTGTACTGAATGATCTCCATCATCCGGTTGCGAAAGACGACCTCGCCTTGCGCGGTGGCGATGTTCTCGCCCACCTCAAAGGCGGTCTCGTCCACCAGCCGCACCAGCAGCTCGCCATTGTTCGCCTCAAGATCGGACACAAGGTTTTCCATCCCGTGAACAAGGCTCTCGCCCTCGGTCTCGACCGCCTTGAGCAGCGCATCTGGGTTGGTCGCCAAAAAGTTCGTCGGCGCGAACATGTCGGTGATCTGCTGGGCAAAGAACCGCAAGCGGCGCTTTTCGGTCGGGTCCATATCTTCGATTGATTCGACGGCCTCTTTGATCGCCTCTGCGTTGATCAGGTACTGCTGTTTAACAAAGTTAAAATAAGGGTGGGTATCCCACAGCTCATTCTTGAAACGCCGGTCCTTGGGGCCGGGATCGTCGGGAGCGGCCAGCTTGCCACTCGCCAGCGCCTGTTGCGCCTCGACGAAATGGGTGACGGTCTTGCCCCAATACTGGACCTGTTGTTCAAGAATCTTAGCAGGATTCGTTGTCCATTCGCTGAAATACGCCTGCGCCGCTTTGGAATAGAGCGCCGGATCGGGCCCGTTCAAGGCATTCGGCGTTGGGTGTTTTTTCGTCAAAGCGTTGACAAGACGCTGAGAAAGCGCCTCGACCTTGGCGAGATTCTCCTCCAGCCGCTGTTGATGTTTACCTGCGGCAACCTCGTTTGTTGTCATCTTAACGAATTCCCCCTATCTTCGCTGCTATGCAGAATAACGTCGCCAGACGCTGTGGGCCAAGCGACGAATTAGTTTTACGGGAAGTGTGCAACGATTTGCGCCCTTACCGCAACTTTTAGGAGTGGCTGTCATGCGCTACATGGCGACTTATGATCTGATGGAAACCATGCGGAACACCAACCAGTGGTTGGGGGCGACCGCACGCACCATGGCGTCTTACCCGGCGTTCTCGATGATGCCGAACCCGGCGCTGGAATGGATGGCCGCCTGGGGCGAGGTGACGGAACGGACCTTCGAACGCATGGTGGTCAAGCCCGACTGGGGCATTCGCACCTTCACCTGCGAAGACGGCAAGGACCACCTGGTCGAGGTCAAGACCGTGGTCGAAAAGGACTTCGGCGATCTAATCCACTTTGACGTGGCCGGCCGCGAGGAACAGCCGCGCAAGATCCTGCTGGTCGCGCCCATGTCCGGCCACTACGCGACGCTGCTGCGCTCGACGGTGAAATCGCTGATCGTCAACTGCGAGGTTTACATCACCGACTGGCACAACGCGCGCGACATCCCGGTCTCGGCGGGCAAGTTCGACATCGAGGATTACACCCTCTACCTGATGGACTTCATGCGCCACCTCGGGCCCGACACCCATGTGATTGCCGTCTGTCAGCCCGCGCCGCTGACGCTGGCCGCAACCGCCTATCTGGCGGAACTGGACCCCGACGCGCAGCCGCGCACGCTGACCCTGATCGGCGGCCCGATCAACCCCGACGCGGTGCCGACGGACGTGACCGACTTTGGCGCGCGGGTAACCATGGGCCAGCTCGAAGAGACGATGATCCAGCGCGTCGGCTTCAAGTACAAGGGCGTGGGCCGCATGGTCTATCCGGGCCTGCTCCAGCTGTCCTCCTTCATGAGCATGAACGCCGACCGCCATGGTAAAGCCTTCCGCGACCAGATCATGCGCGTCTGCCGCGGCGAGGCGTCGGACCACGACGCCCACAACCGCTTCTACGACGAATACCTCGCGGTCATGGACATGCCGGCGGAATTCTACCTCTCGACGGTGGAACGCATCTTCAAGAACTGCGAAATCGCCAAGAACGAATTCATCGTCGATGGCCATAAGGTCGACATGGGCAAGATCACCAATGTCGCCGTGAAAACCGTCGAAGGGGCCAAGGACGACATCACCGCCCCCGGCCAGTGTATCGCGGCCCTCGGCCTGTGCACCGGTCTGCCTGACAGCAAGAAAGCCTCGCACGTCGAACCCGGCGCAGGCCACTACGGCATCTTCGCGGGCAAAAGCTGGCGCGACAACATCCGCCCGCTGGTGCTCGACTTCATCGACTCCAACTCGGGCGACAAGAAACCGGCCAAACCCAAGGCCGCCAACGTCGCCTAAGGGAACCAACCCAAATCAAAAACGCCCCGCGCTTCCCTCGCGCGGGCCGTTTCCTTTTCCGGCCTCAGCTTCTTCTCTTTCAAAATATCCCGGGGGAGGCCGCAGGGCGGGGGCAGAGCCCCCTCCACATCAAGTGCCTCACCTCCGGTGAGAGGGCAGCGCCCCCTCCACATCAAGTGCCTCACCTCCGGTGAGTGGGCAGCGCCCGCAACACCCCTTCGTGTTCGCGCCCCCTAAAGCCCCTCATAGGCACACAGCGCATGGACCTCCATCCCCAGCGTCTCCAGCTTTGCCCGCCCGCCAAGGTCCGGCAAATCCACGATAAACGCGCAGCCGATGATCTCGCCGCCCAGCCGTTCCACCAGCTTGATCCCGGCCTCGGCGGTGCCGCCCGTGGCCAGCAAATCGTCCACCAACAGGATCTTTTCCCCGGCCTTGATCGCATCGTCGTGGATCTCGACAATCGCCTCGCCGTACTCCAGCTGATACTCCTCGGAAATCACCGCGCCGGGCAGCTTGCCCTTTTTGCGGATCGGCACAAAGCCTGCCGACAGCTGGTGCGCCACCGCCCCGCCAAGGATAAACCCGCGCGCTTCCAGCCCCACCACCTTGTCAAACCGCACGCCTGCGTAGGGGTGCAACAGCTGGTCAATCGCCATGCGAAACCCGCGCGGATCGGCGAACAGCGTGGTCACATCGCGGAACATGATCCCTTCGTGGGGAAAATCGACGATGGTGCGGATGTAGTCTTTGACGTCTCTGTTGTCCCGCATGTCCGGGTCTCCTTTCTCAATTCAAGCGGCGCGGCGCAGGCTGGCGGTCAGCACGCCCATGGCGATCAGGGTGGCACCGCCAGCGCGGGTGATCCACGTCAGAACAGAGGGCCGCGCAATCATCCCGCGCAGCCGGTCAGCAGCCAGCGCATAGGCCAGCGCGTTCAGCGTCGCCAGCGTCACAAAGGTCGTCACCAGCACCGCAAATTGCGGCAGCAAGGCACGCTCGGGCGTGATGAACTGCGGCACAAACGCGATGAAAAACGCGATGCTTTTCGGGTTCAAAGCGGTCACGGCGGCGTTGTGCAGGAACACCCCGCGGGCCGAAACCTCTGCCTCTGGCAGGGCCAAGCCGCTGGTTGGCGCCGAGCGGATCAGCTTGATCCCCAGCCACACCAGATAGACCGCACCGACCCATTTCAGCACCGTGAACAACATCGCCGAGGTGGCCACAAGCGCCCCCAACCCCGCCAGCGACAGCGACATGGCGACGAAATCCCCGGTCGCGACCCCGGCGGCCGAGGCGACAGCGACGCTGCGCCCCTTGGACAGCGCATAGGACAAGACCAGCAGGATCGTCGGCCCTGGGATCATCAACAACGCAATGGACGCGGCCACAAAAGCCAACCACAAATCAAACGGCATCTATTCCTCCTTGGGGTAGTGGCGGCGCAGCGCCATAATGTCTTGCGGGCCTAAATCCTTGGCCGCGTTGCTGTCTTGGGAAAACACCGACACGCCTTCGTAGACCGGCGTGCGGATGTCGGTCAAAAGGCCCAAAGCCTGCGTCACCTCTTCGATCATCGCCGACTCGTACTGGCGGATGTTCAGGCGCGTGGAAAAGATCACCTGCGCGCGGCTGATCACATGGGTGTCGGCGCGCGACCAGACGATCACGCGGGCGCCGCCCACGGTTGCGCCGTCCACGCCCTTGACCCCGGTGCCGCTGATCGGCGCGCTGCCGTCGGTGTCGATCAGGTAGATCTTGATGTCGGCGTCCTCGGGCGTGCCAACGCGCAAGGTGATGCCGCTGTCCACCCGATTGATATACTGCACGGCGCGTTCAACGGCGGCAAAAGCGCGCTTTTGCTTGCCGCCCAGATAGGCGTCGTCGACCTGCACGATGGCCACGGAAATCGGGCGCTCGGTGGGCCAATGCAGAAAGGGCTTGGCGCAGGGCGCACCGGGCGGGGCGGCGCAGGCCACGAGGCGATAGAAATCCTCGTCGCTGAGCGCGCCGACCACCTCGATGAAATCCTGCGCCGCCACGGCCACCGGCCAAAGCAGCAAGAAACCAAGCCCCGCGCGCATCTTAGGCGGTCAGCACACGGCCCGCGACCGCATCAAGCCGCGCCAGCAAGGCCGGGTCGCGCTTTTCCGGGGCGGTCATGATGGCAAAGTCCAAGGCCCGGTCGCAGCCATGCGGGCAGGGCGCGCGTTCGGCCCCCAGCAGGGCGGGCAGGCGGCGGACCATCTCGCGGCCCTTCTCCGAGTTGCCCATGAGCGTCTTGATGATGTCGTTCACGTCCACTTCGCCGTGGTCCGGGTGCCAGCTGTCATAGTCGGTGACCATGGCGATCGAGGCATAGCACAGCTCTGCCTCGCGGGCGAGTTTCGCCTCGGGCATGTTGGTCATGCCGATTACGTCCGCGCCCCACTGTTCGCGGTACATGCGCGATTCCGCCAAAGTCGAGAACTGCGGGCCTTCCATCGCGAGGTAGGTGCCGCCGTTGTGGATCGTCACTCCGGCGTCCTTGGCGGCGATGAAACAGGCCTCGCCCAGACGCGGGCAGGTGGGGTGCGCGACGGACACATGTGCCACGCAGCCGGTGCCGAAAAACGATTTCTCGCGCCCAAAGGTGCGGTCAATGAACTGATCCACAACGACAAAATCGCCGGGCGCGTATTCTTCGCGGAAGGATCCGCAGGCGCTGACGCTGATCACATCGGTCACGCCCAGCCGCTTGAGCGCGTCGATGTTTGCGCGATACGGCACGGTGGTGGGCGAATGCACATGCCCGCGCCCGTGACGCGGCAGAAAGGCCATTTTCACCCCGCCCAGCGTCCCCGTCAGGATCGCGTCAGAGGGCGTGCCCCACGGGCTTTGGACCTCGGTCCAGTCCGCCCCTTCCAGCCCGTCGATGTCGTAGATGCCCGATCCGCCGATCACGCCGATCATGGTCTGTGTCATGTCACTCTCCGAATTTGGTTGGGTGCAGGGTGCAACGCAGGGTTGGCAAAGAAAAGCCCCGCGCGCCTCAAATCCGTGCGAAGGCGGGCAAATCCGCCATGCTGCGCACAAAAGTATTCCGTGAAATCCGCGCCGTTTTGCTCTATGGCAGCGGTAACGGGCCGCATATGGCCCCGCTCTGGCCTTTTTCGCTGCGGTGCAGTAAGGCCACGGCGCGCGAATGAAAAGGACTGCCCCGATGAAAAAAGCTCTGATGGCCCGGTTTGCGGGCCGTGTCGACATGCCCGACTTCTCAATTGCCAATGACGAAAAGCTGACGCCCGCCCGCCTGCGGATCGAGCTGCTGGCCGGTCTGACCGTGGCCCTGGCGCTGGTGCCCGAAGCGGTGGCCTTTGCCTTTGTCGCCGGGGTGCACCCGCTGGTCGGCCTTTATGCGGCGTTCCTTGTGGGCTTGGTGACCGCGCTGATCGGCGGGCGTCCGGGGATGATTTCCGGCGCGACCGGGGCTTTGGCGGTGGTCATGGTGGCGCTCGTGGCGCAGCACGGGGTGGAGTACCTGTTCGCAACTGTCGTTTTGATGGGGATTTTGCAGGTGATTGCCGGGGTCTTGCAATGGGGCAAGTTCATTCGCCTTGTGCCGCATCCGGTGATGCTGGGCTTTGTGAACGGCCTTGCGATCGTGATTTTCCTTGCGCAGATGTCGCAGTTCAAGGTGCCAGGCTCGATCGAGAACACCGGGCACGGCATGGGCGGCGGCGAATGGCTGTCTGGGATGCCGCTGTACCTGATGCTGGGGCTGACGGCGCTGACGATGCTGATCATCTGGGGGATGCCCAAGATCACCCGCGTGGTGCCTGCGCCGCTGGCCGGGATCGGCATCGTGGCGGCGCTGGTCATTGGCCTTGGGCTGGATGTGCCGCGCGTTGGGGATATGGCCTCGATCAAGGGTGGTCTGCCCGAGTTCCACATTCCCGCCGTGCCGTTGAACTGGGAAACGCTTGAGATCATCCTGCCCTATTCGGTCATTCTGGCCGCCATTGGCCTGATCGAAAGCCTGCTGACGCTGAACCTTGTTGGGGAAATGACCGGCAAGCGTGGCGGCGCATCGCAAGAGTGCATCGCGCAGGGCGCGTCCAACGTGCTGACCGGCTTTTTCGGCGGCATGGGCGGCTGCGCGATGATCGGCCAGTCGATGATCAACGTGAAATCCGGCGCGCGCACCCGGATCGCGGGCATCGCAGCGGCGCTGTTCTTGCTGACCTTTATCCTGTTTGCCGCGCCGCTGATCGAGCTGATCCCGCTGGCGGCGCTGGTCGGTGTGATGTTCATGGTGGTGATCGGGACGTTTGCCTGGAACTCTTTGAAGATCCTCGCCAAAGTCCCGATGACCGACGCCTTTGTCATCGTGCTGGTGACCGTGGTGACGGTGCTCGAAGACCTCGCCGTGGCGGTGGTTGTGGGCGTGATCGTTTCCGCCTTGGCCTATGCGTGGAACAACGCGCGCCGCATCCACGCCAAGACCTACGCCACGCCCGAAGGCGCCAAGGTCTATCAGGTCCAGGGGCCGCTGTTCTTTGGCTCAAGCGATGGGTTCATCGAGCTGTTCAACCCCTCCGACGATCCGTCGGTGGTGATCGTCGACTTTGCCGACAGCCGGGTGGTGGACCAATCGGCGCTGCAAGCGATCGAAGCCGTGGCAGCCAAGTATGAGACGGCGGGCAAGTCGATCCAGCTGCGCCACCTGAGCCGCGATTGCCACAAGCTGTTGACCAAGGCGGGGCACCTGATGATCGACAGTGACGACGACCCCGATTACGAAATCGCCGTGGATTACGGCGTGCGGACGGGGATCCTTGGGGATCACTAAGCCCTTGTGAAGATGTGAAAACGCCCCCTGCGACGGGGGCGTTTCTTATTGCGTCGCGTGCTGGGCGAGCGCGTCTATATCGCCGGCCTCGAGCGCGGGGCGGGCATGCGCTATGCGTTCCGGGGACCAATCCCACCACGCGAGAGCGTTGAGCGCCGCGATCTGTTCAGGGGAAAAGCGCATCCGGACCACCTGCGCCGGATTGCCCGCCACAATGGCGTAATCCGGCACCGTCCCACGCACGACCGCGCCTGCACCGACGATCACCCCATTGCCGATCATGGCGCCGGGACAGACGGTCGCCCCGGTGCCGATCCAGACATCATGGCCGATCTGGGTGTCGCGCTGATCCGGCTGAAAGCCCGCGCGCGTGTCAGGGTCAAAAACCGTAAAGGGAAAGGTGCTGATCCCATCCATGGCGTGGTTCGCCGAACTGGTGATGAACCGCACCCCGTGGGCGATCTGGCAGAATCGGCCGATGCGCAACGTCTCTTGGCTGAACGGGAACAGATAGGGCGCGAGATGTGCGGCCCAATCCTGCGGCGGATTGAAATCCGAAGCGTAGGTATAGGCCCCGACTTGGAATCTCGGATGGTCAATCACATTGGCCAAGAACACGGTGCTTTGATGCGGCGTGCCGTCGGGCAGGGTGATCGGATGCACCTATTGGGCAGGGGGAAGCGAGAAGGGCATGAAACCTCCTTTGAAAACTGTAAAATGTCAGAGTTTCAAAGGTGCTGGTCCATCATCCCCTCCATCGGTCGACCGCAGTCTACCATATCCCCCCGCGCAGGCCAAATTCCTTTCAAGGAATTTGCAAATCTCTTGAGGAAGAGATTTGCCCCCGCCTCACTCGCCCGGACGTTTCAAGCTAAAGGTCTCGCGCACCACGGCGTAGTCGCGGTAACCCAGACGCGACAGCGGGTTAAAGCTCAGCACGTCGAACATCCCGTCCTTCATGCAGTCGTCGCGCATGTGAATGCCGGTCACTTCGCCGAACACCGCGAAATTCGCCGCGCCTTCGAGCTTGACGATCTGCGTCATCCGGCATTCGAGGTTTGCCGGGGCCGCCGCCACCCGCGCGCAGGCGATCGTGTCGCATTCGGCCTTTTCCAGCCCGGCCTCGACGAACTCATCCACCTCTTTGCGGTACTGCCCAGAGGTCACGTTCATCGCATCACGCATGGCGTATTCCACGATGTTCACGCAGAACACCCCGGTTTCGCGGATGTGCGCCACGCTGTCCTTGGTGTCTCCGCGGTCTTCCTTGGCCGAGGTCGAGCAGAACATCACCTGCGGCGGGACATAGGCGCAGGCGTTAAAGAACGAATACGGCGCGAGGTTGTCCTGCCCGTCCGCACCGCGGGTCGAGATCCAGCCAATGGGCCGAGGCGTCACGATGGCGTTAAAGGGGTTGTGGGGCAGGCCGTGGCCTTCGGACGGGCGGTAGAACATCCCGGTTCTCCTGTTTGCGCAAGGGTTTGCCCCGTGATAGGCGGTTCAGCGGCAGAATGCACGGGGGTTACGCTGTTCACGCTCGCACAGGAGACCGCGCAGGATTGGTGGGACGTCGAAGCGCTCTTCGACACCGCTTTTGCGCCGGGCCGGACGGCCTTGTCGTCTTATCGGCTGCGCGATGACGTGCCGCCGGTGGCCGCTTTGTGCCGTGTTGCGCGCGACGAACAGGGCCAGCTGGGGGGCGCGATTCGCTATTGGCCGGTTTTGGTCGGCGGCACGCCTGCCTTGCTGCTGGGGCCCGTGGCGGTGCACCCGATTGCCCAAGGCGAAGGACTGGGGGCCGCTCTGATCCGTGACACCATTGCGAACGCCGCAGAGCAGGGCTTTGAGCGGGTCCTGCTGGTGGGCGATGCGCCGTATTACCGCCGTTTCGGGTTTGCGCGCCTTGAAGGGGTGATCATGCCGCCGCCGACGAACCCTGACCGCGTGCTGGGGTTGGAACTGGTCCCCGGCGCGTGGGATGGCGTCCAAGGCGAGGTCACCCGCGCGGCTTGAACGCAGGCCAAAGCGCCCCACCTGTAAAGCAGAGGAGCGCCCATGACAGACCTGACCATCCCCATCGACCTAGAGGCCGAGCTCAAAGAGCTGGCGCGCCGTCACCGCGCGGCGAGCACCGTCGGCATGAGCGTTTTGAACTTGATTGGCGGGCAGGCCGAGAACCTCTTGGAAAAGCTGCCCGACAGCGCCAAGGATCGGCTGGAAGCCACCACGATCAAAGCGCTGGACGTCGCCCTGCGCGCGGCGCTGAAATCGCGCGGGGTGGTGCCGGATCAGAAATCCTGGCTGAACACCGCGTTGACCACCGCCATGGGGGCGGCGGGCGGGGCGGGAGGCTTGCCCTCGGCGCTGGCAGAATTGCCGGTCACCACCACGGTGCTGTTTCGCGCCATTGCGGGGGTCGCGGCGGACCACGGGTTTGACCCGTCAGAGCCGGACATCGCCAAGGAATGCCTGACGGTTTTTGCGGCTGCGGGCCCGCTGGCCGAAGATGACGGGGCCGACATGGCCTTTTTGGCGGCGCGGGTTTCGCTGGTGGGGTCGACCGTCCACGGGGTCATCGCCAAGATCGCGCCGCGGCTGTCCTACGTGTTGGGGCAAAAGCTGGCGACGCAAGCGGTGCCGGTGATCGGTGCCGCCGCCGGGGCCGCCACGAACTATGCTTACACCAGCTATTACCAGCAGATGGCGCATGTGCATTTTGGCCTTTTGCGGCTGGAACGCAGCTCTGGCCATCCGCGCGCCCTGTTGATCGACATGCTGCGCGAAGAATTGTCGATTTCCACGAAATCCGCCTTGATTCGTTAACCTGCCGTTAGGGTTAAGGTCATACAAAGTTTCAGTCCGGTGCAGAAAGCGGCCCGGACGACGCAAGACCAGCCCGTAACGGTTCGCATGCACGTCTAAAAGACAACGATATGCAGCACGGGTGAGAAGCGGTCGACTGTCGCACAGAATGTGTCGGCAATGTCCTTGGCTAGAATGGCTGAGGTGGCATGGACGTCAAAGACTTTACACCCGGTCCTCGGAAAAATTTCGAGGCCGGGTGTTTTGTATTGTGCCCCTTGTCTCGCGGCCCTTGCGCCCGCCACAGGGGCAATCAAGCCGACAGCTCAGACCGACAGGGACGTGCCGTTTTCGCGCAGATATTCCATCACCGCATGGCGCACCGATTGCTCGCCAGAGGCGCGGGCCTGGTCGATGACCTGTTTGATCTCTTGCAGCGAGTAGCGCATCAGCAGTGATTTCACCGGGCCGATGGATGCGGGGCGCATGGACAGCGTCCGGATGCCCATGGCCGCAAGGCAGATCGCCTCGATCGGGCGGCCTGCGTCCTCGCCGCAGAAGGACAGCGGCGTGTTGGTCGCCTCGCAGCGCATGACAATCCATTCAAGAAAGCTCAGGAACGACACGTTCAGCGTGTCATAGCGTCGCCGCACCCGTTCGTTTTCGCGGTCCGCCGCAAAGAAGAACTGCTTTAAGTCGTTGCCGCCAATGGACAAAAACTCCACCTCTTCGAAAAATCGGATCGAGGCATAGGCCAGGCTGGGGGTTTCCAGCATGGTGCCGACCTCCAGCTTGGACGGGATCGGATTGCCCAGACGCTTTTCGCGGGCGATGGCCTTGTCCATCTCGGCGCGGGCGGCGGCGAATTCCTCGTATTGCGCGATAAAGGGGAACATCACCGTCAGCGGGCGGCCCTTGGCGGCGCGGATCAGCGCCTGAAGCTGCATCCGCATGACGCCCGGACGGTCCAGCGCGACGCGGATCGCGCGCCATCCCAGCGCCGGGTTGGGCTCTTCTTGCGGCTTCATGTAGGGCAGAACCTTGTCCGAGCCGATGTCGAGCGTGCGGAAAATCACCCGCTTGTCGCCCGCCGCATCCAGCACACGGGCATAGAGCGAGGCCAGCTCTGTCCGCTTGGGCATTTGATTTCGCACGAGGAATTGCAGTTCGGTGCGGAAGAGGCCGACGCCCTCGGCCCCCGAGCTTTCGAGCGAGGGCAGATCGGCCATCAGCCCTGCGTTCATCATCAAATTGATGCGCTGTCCGTCGGCGGTGACGCATTCCACATCGCGGATCGAGGCGTAGCGTTCCTGCGCCTTGGCCTGCATCGCCATCTTGTCGGAAAAGGCCGCGACGACCGTCTCATCGGGGCGCAGGTGCACCACGCCCTGATCGCCATCCACAAGGATCTGATCGCCGTTCAGCGCCTCGTTGGTGATGCGGTCGGCGTGGATCACCAGCGGAATCGCCAGCGCGCGGGCCACGATGGCGGCGTGCGAGCCGACAGAGCCTTCTTCGAGCACCACCCCCTTGAGCGAATTGCCGTATTCCAGCAGCTCGCCGGGCCCGATGTTGCGCGCGATCAGAATGGGATCGGCCGGCATCTCCGAGCCCGTCTCGCGCCCCTGACCGGTCAGGATCCTCAGCAGGCGGTTGGACAGATCGTCAAGGTCGTGCAGACGTTCGCGCAGATACCCGTCGGTGACCTGCATCATCCGCGAGCGCGCCTGCGACTGTTCCTTTTCCACGGCGGCTTCGGCGGACAGGCCGCGGCCGATGTCCTCTTCCATCCGGCGCATCCAACCCTTGGAGTTGGCAAACATCCGATAGGCTTCAAGCACTTGGACCTGATCGTTGTCGGTGATCTTGGCCCCCGCCAGCATCTGGTCGACGGACACGCGCAGCTCGTCCACCGCGTCGCGCAGGCGCGCGCGTTCGGTGTCGGGGTCGTCGCCAACCATGTTGGTGACCACCACGCGCGGCTCGTGCAGCCAGACGTGGCCCATGGCGCTGCCCTCTTGGCCGGTGCCGCCGCGGAACAGGACCGCCTGCGTGTGCCGCGCCTTGAGCGCCGCGCCCTCGCCGACGAAAGCCCCCAGTTCGGCCATCTCGGCCAGCACCATGGCAACCACTTCGAGCGCGTAAACCTCGTCCTCGGAGAATTCGCGCGCGGTTTTGGATTGCACCACCAGCACGCCCAGCTTTTCGCCCAGACGCTGGATCGGGATGCCCAGGAAGCTGGAATAAATCTCTTCGCCGGTTTCGGGCATATAGCGGAAACCGGGCTCTGACGGGGCATCGGCAGAGTTCACCGTGTTGCCGGTGCGCGCGACGCGCCCCACCAGACCTTCGCCCAGTTTCATGCGGGTTTCGTGCACCGCTTCGGCGTTCAGACCCTGCGTCGCGCACAATTCAAGCGTGTCGTTGTCGCGGAACAGGTAAATCGAGCACACCTCGGTGCCCATGCTGTCAGCGGTCAGATGGGTGATCTTGTCGAGCCGTTCCTGCCCTTCGGCCTCTTCGGCCATCAGGTCGCGCAGGCGGCCCAGCAGCTTGCGGCTCTCGCTTTCCAGACCGTTGGTCATCCAAGTCCCCATACGTCAAATCACGCCCGTGTATAGGCGAGCATCGATCAGAAGGGGAGGGAAATTCCACAACCCCGCCGCGATATAGTGGCCCACATGGGGCGCGATGCACAAGATCGGCGCATCTTGGGGCGGAAAAGAAAAAGGGCGACCCGCGAAGGGCCGCCCTGTCATGCTGTCTGGCGTGTCCGCTTAGGCGGCTTTGTCCAGCCCAAAGGCGGCGTGCAGCGCCTGCACGGCCAGTTCCATGTACTTGCGTTCGACCAGCACCGAGACCTTGATTTCCGAGGTGGTGATGACCTGGATGTTGATGCCTTCGTTGGCCAGAACCTGGAACATCTTGGCCGCAACGCCAGTGGCAGAGCGCATCCCGATGCCCACCACGGACACCTTGCACACGTCGGTGTCGGCGCGCACTTCGGTAAAGTTGATGTTGCCTTCGGCCTTTGCCTCTTCCAGCGCTTTTTCGGCGCGGGCGACCTGGTTGGTCGGGCAAGAGAAGGTCATATCCGTGCGGCCCTCTTCCGAGATGTTCTGCACGATCATGTCGACGTTCACGCCCGCTTCGGACAGCGGGGTAAAGATCGCGGCGGCGATACCGGGGCGATCGGCGACCGACACCAGCGTCATTTTGGCTTCGTCACGGGAATGGGCCACACCGGCCACGACATTGCTTTCCATGATATCCTCCTCGTCACAGACGAGCGTACCCGCCTCGTCGGATTGTTCCTCAAAGCTGCTCAGAACGCGCAGTTTGACCTTGTAGCGCATGGCCAGCTCGACCGAGCGGGTTTGCAGAACCTTGGCGCCAAGGCTGGCCAGTTCCAGCATTTCTTCGAAAGAAATGCGGTCCAGCTTGCGGGCCTTGTCGCAGATGCGCGGGTCAGTGGTATAGACGCCGTCCACATCGGTGTAGATGTCGCAGCGCTCGGCGCCAAAGGCGGCGGCAAAGGCCACAGCCGTGGTGTCAGAGCCGCCCCGGCCCAGCGTGGTGATGCGGCCTTCGGGGCTGATGCCCTGGAACCCGGCGACCACGGCGACGCGCATGCCTTCGCCGAACTTGGCCATGATGTTTTCCGGCGGGATCTCTTCGATCCGGGCAGAGGCGTGGGCGTCGGTGGTCTTGACCGGCACTTGCCAACCCTGCCAGCTGCGGGCGGGCACGTCCATTTCCTGCAACGTCAGGGCCATGAGGCCTGCGGTGACGTTTTCGCCCGACGACACCACGGCGTCATATTCACGGGCGTCAAACAGCGGCGAGGTTTCCTCGACATAGCCGACAAGCTTGTTGGTCTCGCCCGACATGGCCGAGACGATGACGATCACGTCATAGCCTTTTGCGACTTCGACACCGACGCGTTTGGCGGCGCGGCGGATGCGGTCAAGCGTGGCGACGGAGGTTCCGCCGAACTTCATCACAAGAATGGGCATGGTGCGCCTTTCCTTCCAGATCGGCTCGGCCTTTAGGGCAAGGGGGGGCGGGGCGCAAGAGTGTTTGCCGCTTTGCTAAGCGTTAGCGCCGGTAATCGACCGCGTGCAGGCCGTTTTCGCGGGCCAGATGGGTTTCCTGCCCCGGCACGACGTCGGTGTTCTGGGCGCTGGTGGCCAGCCAGCCTGCGTCCGTGCGGATCAGCACAAAGGTCATGATGGTCTGCCGCGGCTGCGCGGGGGTGCCATCGGGGGCCGTTTGCCCGGTCAGGTGCAGGCGGGCGCGGACAATCGCGGTGTCGCCAAGGTCTTTGATCTCTGTCCGGCCGGGGCGCAGCGTCGTTTCGGCGAAAAAGCTGTCCAGCGCGTATTGGTGCGGCGCGGCGATCTTGTCCGGCCCGTGCCACCACAGGCCGGTCACGTTGACGAAATCCCCATCGGGGGTGAAGAGCGCGCCGATCGCGCTGCCATCGCGCGCGTGCCATGCCCTTAGAAAGGCGGGCAGAAACGCGTCCGGGGCGTCGATCATTCAGTTGGACTTGCGCGACGGCGTAAAGGGCAGGGGGGCGACGGGGATGCCCTCTTCGACCAGCGCTTTTGCCTCTTCGGCCTTGGCCTCGCCCCAGATCGGACGCTCTGGCGCTTCGCCAAGGTGCATGGCGCGCGCTTCGGTGGCGAAATTGCCGCCCACGTAGTCCGACGTCGTCTCGATGTGTTTCTTCATGGCGGCAATCGCTTGCTCTGCCGGGGATTTTTCCTGACTGAGAGGGGCGGGTTTGTCGGCCTGATTGACGCGCGGAGCCATCAAAGCCTTGTCCACCTTGGCCGATCCGCAAATCGCGCAAGCCACGTGGCCCGCCGCCTGCAACTTGTCAAAGGCAGAGGCGGATTGAAACCAGCTGTCGAACTGATGCCCTTCGGCACATTTGAGACTGTATTGAATCATTCTTAACGCCTGTTACACCGCGACGAATGTAAGCGTATTTCGGCAAGGTTCAAGCTTTGCTAACCCGCTGGTAGAATTTGAAGAAGCTTGTCCACAAGTGGCGCCAGATCGGTGTCTTGGCGCAGGGCCTCTTGGGCCGCGCGGCCCTGTTTTTCCTGGGTGTCTGTGGGAGTTAGCTCTGCGAGGGCTTGGGCGATTTGCGCTGGTGTCGCGGCCTGAATCGCCGCGTCGGTCTGGCGCAACTGGTCGAAGGACGCCCTGAAATTGCGCGTGTCAGGCCCGTGGATCAGGGCGCACCCAAAGGTCGCAGGCTCATAGGGCGTGTGCCCGCCGCGGTCGGTCAAGGTGCCTCCGATGAACACCCGCCCGGCCAGCGCATACCAGCGCGGCATCTCGCCCATCGTGTCGGCCAGATAGACCTGTTCGGTCGGCGGCGCGCCGGCGCTGCGCTGCGCAACACTTAGTCCGTGCTGCGTACACAGCCGCAAGATGTCGGCGGCGCGGCGCGGGTGGCGCGGGGCCAGGATGAGCCGCAGGTCAGGCTGGCTGTTCAGCGCGATTTTATGCGCCTCAAGCAGGATGTCGTCCTCGCCGTCATGGGTCGAGGCGGCCAGCCACGTCTGCGCGCGGTCAAATGCGAGGCCCAACTCTGGCGCGGCGGGCAGGTCGGGCGGCGTGTGGAATGACTTTAGGTCAACCGTGGGGCCAGCTGCTGATTTGGGCAGTCCAAGGTCGATAAGACGTTCTAATGATTGCAAATCCTGCGCCGACGCAAAGCTGACCCGACCCAAGGTGCGACGGATCAGGCCGGGAACGCGGGACCAGCCTTTTGCGGTGCTCGCGCTCATCCGCGCGCCCAGCATCACCACCGGGCCGGGGCAGGACAGGATGCGATGGGGCCAAATCTCTGTTTCCAGGGTGATATGCGCCTGCACGTTCCAGTCCCGCATCACGCGCGCGCTGACGCGGGCCAGATCGACGGGGGCGGGCAGGGCTGTGTGCTGCGGCAGCGGCCATTGCCGCGCCAGATCCACCCCGGTGGCCGAATTGCTGGTGATCACCCACTTCAGGTCCGGTCGCGCCTGCGACAGCGCTTGGACCACCGGCCAGCAAGAGGCGAGCTCGCCGTTCGAGGCGCCATGCAGCCAGATATGCGGGCCATTTTGCGCGGGGCTGCGCCCTAGCCGTGCCTTAACCGTCTCAGGGCCATGCTTGCGGCCCTGAAGCACCGCAATGATCGCGAAGAGGCTGATGAGAAGACGGTAAAGGATCAAGGGGCGCTCCGATGTGTTGCGTCGAAGTAGGCCGGGACACGGCGGTTTGGCAAGCACTGCTGCGCACAGATGAGCGGCGCATTTCGGTGTGAGCGGGGCGAGAGGGCGTCTTTTGTGGATAAGTCGAGGCTCACCACTTTTCCAAGGGCTTGGCGGGCAAGGCTACTGTGGATTGTTTCGGGCGCTTTGGCGCGTATGAGTTGCGCGTGTGGAAAAGCGGTATCGGTTTTACGACCTATTCTTCACACAAGTGCGTCTAATTCTGCAAAAAGTTGTATGAAGCCGATGTTTCCACAAATTTATCACGAGTTTTCGAGGGCTCGACCTGACAGTGCGGCCCTGCACCTGCCAAGCTTTCGCGACCGACGCTGTCGCGTTTAGGGAAAAGCCAAAGATGCCAGCAGCTTGCGAGCCAATCTTCAAGCAACACCGCAACCCGAGCCGTTAGCTCAAAATTCGTAAAACTTTTGAGGGAGTTTATGGTGCTGCTGGACAGGATTGAACTGTCGACCTCTCCCTTACCAAGGGAGTGCTCTACCACTGAGCTACAGCAGCGCCGTGGGGGGCGTTTAGCCCTAGGGCAAATCGGGCGCAAGTGGGTTTTTTGAAAAAAATCGCTTCAAGGCAAAAAATCGTGCATTTTTCTTGCGAAGGGGGAAAGCGGATCGGCTTATACCTCCTGCACAGACTGGACCCGTACATGTGGCTGGGGTAAACGCGCGCTATGGATCATAAGACTTCTCCCAAGGGCAAAGCAGCCCAGACCCGCGAGGACCGTCTCAAGGCGGCGCTCAAGGCCAATCTTGGACGGCGCAAGGCGCAGACCCGCGCGCGGGCGGCAGAAAAAGATGATTCCGAGCAGAAAAGTGACAAGGACTGACAGGCATGGATTCGATTTTGGTGACGGGCAACGGCCCTTTGAGCGGTGACATCCCGATCGCGGGCGCGAAAAACGCCTGCCTGACGTTGATGCCTGCAACTTTGCTCAGCGAAGAGCCGCTGACGCTGACCAATGCGCCGCGCCTATCGGACATTCGGACCATGACGGTGCTGCTGCAATCGCTGGGGGCCGAGGTGACCGCGCTGCAAGACGGCAAGGTGCTGGCCATGTCGTCGCACGGCCTGACCACGCAGCGCGCCGACTATGACATCGTGCGCAAAATGCGCGCCTCGATCCTTGTGTTGGGGCCGCTGCTGGCGCGTTTTGGCCATGCCGAGGTGTCTTTGCCCGGCGGCTGCGCCATCGGCGCGCGCCCGGTGGATCTGCACCTCAAGGCGATGGAAGCCCTGGGCGCAGAGATGGACCTGCGCGACGGCTATGTGCACGCAAAGGCGCCCGCGGGCGGGCTGCGCGGCGGCATTATCGAGTTTCCCTTTGCCTCGGTCGGGGCGACAGAGAACGCGCTTTTGGCCGCGACGCTGGCCAAGGGGACCACGGAAATCCGCAACGCCGCGCGCGAGCCCGAGATCGTCGATCTGGCGCAATGCCTGCGCAAAATGGGCGCCCAAATCGAAGGTGAAGGCAGCTCGACCATTACGATTCAAGGGGTTGAGCGTCTGGGCGGCGCGACCCACCGTGTCGTGACCGACCGCATCGAGCTGGGCACCTACATGTTGGCCCCGGCGGTGTGTGGCGGCGAGGTGACCTGCCTTGGCGGCACGATCAGCCTTGTCGAATCCTTCTGCGAAAAGCTGGATGCGGCGGGGATTTCGGTTGAAGAGACCGAAAAAGGCCTGACGGTCGCGCGCCGCACCGACCGCGTCAAAGCCGTAAATGTCACGACCGAGCCGTTCCCCGGCTTTCCGACCGATCTTCAGGCGCAGATGATGGCGTTGCTCTGCACCGCCGACGGCTCTTCGGTGCTTGAGGAAAAAATCTTTGAAAACAGGTTCATGCACGCGCCAGAGCTGACCCGTATGGGCGCACGTATCGACGTGCACGGCGGCACCGCGACGGTGCATGGGGTCGAGCGGCTCAAGGGCGCGCCGGTCATGGCGACGGATCTGCGCGCCTCTGTTTCGCTGATTCTTGCAGGGCTCGCCGCCGAGGGCGAAACCGTCGTCAGCCGGGTTTACCATTTGGATCGCGGCTATGAGAACGTCGAGGATAAACTCTCGGCTGTGGGCGCAAAAATTGAACGGATTCAAGGGCAATGACCGAAGACGCGCGTTTTGAAGACGGTGCAGAGCGCCCCCTGTACCTGGGCGCTCTGGACGGGGATGATTTGCAGGTGATCTCGGCCTTGGCGCAGGATGCTGTCCTGCCCGCGACCGAGATCAGCTGGCAGTCGGAAAAGCGCCGATTGGCCTTGTTGATCAATCGGTTGCGGCACGAAGATCTGCCCGCCGCCGCCAAGCGCGGTCGCCCCGCAGAGCGTGTCCAATCGGTGTTGGTCATCGACAACGTGCTTGGCGTGTCGAGCCAAGGCGTCTCTCGGGATTCGGACACGGTTCTTGCGTTGCTGTCGGTGGATTTCACGCCAAACGAGGCACCGGATGGCTTTGTCACCCTGACGTTTGCGGGCGATGGCGCGCTGAGGGCCAAGGTTGAAGCGCTTGAGGTGTCCTTGCGAGACGTCACTCGCCCCTACATTGCGCCATCCAAGCAAGCGCCCGACCACGGGGTATAGGATTTGCTGCAACCGCAGCATTTTAATCCATTTTTAACCTTCCAAGCTTAAGCCCTCATTAACGCACCAGGGGGCCTTATGTCATCAACCTACTATAAACTTGATTCAGAAGATCGGATCATCGCCGTTGGCGGAGTGTGGGATGACTTTGCGCGACGCAATGGCGGCGCTGACGTGACCTCGGATAAGGTCAAGGGCGCTTTGATCTGGAATGCCATGCACGGCAATGCGTTGCACGGCTATCTTAATGCGCTTTTCTTTGCTGTTCGCACATGGCAGCGCCCGATTTCCCTTCCGGTGCGCTGTGATGCGCCAGGGATGCCGCGATTTGATCAAATGACGATCACCCCCGGACCGGATGGGACTTTGACGGTGACCCATACCCCACTTGAGGCGCGGCAAGAGGGGCTCCAGCCGAGCCCTTGTTCTGATCCGCGCCGGAATAGCGTATGCTGTGCTGTGTGCGGCTGTCAGGTTGGGTCTTCTCACCTTCATGACGGCGACGATGCGGTCTGTCGGGGGTGCAAAACCATGGCCGTGCACGCGATTGATGCGATCCGTGCGCCGTTCGAGGTGCCCGAGGCGTTCTTGAACGCGTCCTGACAAGAGGGCGGCATTTGGTTCGGCGCAACCGCTTGAGGCAGGGCGACCTCCGCGCTAGAAGGCGTCAACCACAGGAGAGCGCCCATGCCCGTCTTTCTCGATACGACCCAATCTGACTTTGAAACTGCCTTTGCTGAGCTGCTGTCGGCCAAGCGCGAAGACAGCCCGGATGTGGATGATATCGTTGCGAAAATCATCGCTGATGTGCGCGCACGTGGCGACGAAGCGGTGTTGGAGCTGACCTCTAAATTCGACCGCTTGGATCTGAACCCCGAGGGGATGCGCTTTACCGACGCGGAAATCGACGCCTTTTGCGCGCAGGTGCCCGATGCCGAACGCGCGGCGCTGGAGCAGGCTGCGGAGCGTATCCGCGCCTATCACGTGCGCCAAATGCCGGAGGATCAGCTGTGGACCGACGCCGATGGCGCGACCTTGGGGTGGCGCTGGACGCCGGTATCGGCGGCGGGGCTCTATGTGCCTGGCGGGCTAGCGAGCTATCCCTCTTCGGTTTTGATGAACGCGATTCCGGCCAAAGTGGCAGGGGTCGAGCGGTTGGCCATCACGGTGCCGACGCCCGACGGTGCGGTCAATCCGTTGATTCTGTTGGCCGCGAAAATCGCAGGTGTGGACGAGGTTTACCGGATCGGCGGCGCGCAGGCCGTGGCCGCTTTGGCCTATGGCACACAGACGATCGCGCCTGTGGATAAGATCACCGGGCCGGGCAACGCCTTTGTCGCGGCGGCCAAGCGGCGGGTGTTCGGTAAGGTCGGGATCGATATGATCGCCGGCCCGTCCGAGATCTTGGTGATCGCCGATGCCGACAATGACCCGGATTGGCTGGCTTTGGACCTGATGAGCCAAGCCGAACACGATGAAAGCGCGCAATCCTTGCTCATCACCACCGATGCAGCCTTTGGGCGCGCAGTGGCCGGTGCGGTGGATAAACGCTTGGAAACATTGGAACGTCGTGCGATTGCGGGGGCCAGCTGGCGAGATTTTGGTGCTGTGATCACAGTGCGCGATCTGGACGAAGCAGCGGCGCTGTCGAACCGCATTGCGCCAGAACATTTGGAGCTGTGTGTGGCCGATCCGGACGCTTTGTCGGAAAAATGCACGCACGCGGGGGCCATTTTCCTTGGCCAATGGACGCCCGAAGCGATCGGCGATTACGTCGGCGGACCGAACCACGTGTTGCCCACGGCGCGCTCAGCGCGGTTCTCGTCTGGCCTGTCGGTCATGGATTTCGTCAAACGGACGACATTGGCGAAAATGACGCCGGATGCCTTGCGCGCTATCGGTCCGGCGGCGGAAACCTTGGCCAAATCCGAAAGCCTCGAAGCACACGGGCTAAGCGTGACGGCCCGCTTGGAAAAGCTTAACCGCTAAGCAAACTGCGACGGGCAAGGTCCTGAATATGTGTGATATATTCGGCCTGCGTCCAGCCGCAATCCAAGCGTAGATGCTCCCATGTGCGCAGGCTTAACAGGGCGCCAAGCAGATCGGTTGCCCGTTTGATCGTCAGTGTTTCGTGCAGATCTCCGTCGCGCGCGAGCGCCTCAATGGCCTGTTCACTCTGCGCGCGGAGGGTTGCGCTGCGAGCTTCCCAGGCGGCACACGCTTCGGCGTCGCTGTCGATCATGTCCAAGAGGGCTTTCCCAACGCCGTAAGTCTGTGGAATGGCGTTCCCGCAGGCTATGATCAGCTGCATGAGTCGTGCACGCCCGGTTTTTGCGCCGTCTGGCGCGGTGGCAAGCGTCAAACTTTGCGAGTCGACCCAGCTTGTCACGGCGACAAGCAATTCGGCCCTGTTTGCATAGTGTAAATACAGTGCTTGGCGGCTGATACCCGCAGCCTTGGCGATGTCAGACATGCGAATTTTCCGCGAAGGGCCGCCTTCCAGCAGATCCCGCGCTGCGATCAGAATCTTGGTTTTGGTCGTTTGTTCGTCGCTGGACATGGTGTCAATCCGTGCATGTTTTTGGTCGGAATGCTTGTCGTGATGCCAAGGGCGGTTTTGACACTGTGTAAACCATCGAAGTTAAGGAACTCTGACCGGTTGAGCGGGACTTGGCATGGTGTCTACAGGACAACACTGGGGCTTGACGCTTTGACAAGGTGACGTGACGACCCACGACCAAAGGCCAATATTGCCAAATCGAGCGTCCCCGCTTACAAAAATGCTGCACCTGCGAAAGAAACGCCATGACACGTATCGCGCATATCGAGTTGGATGATGCCAACCTGCCGCCTCCGACGCCGGAAATCGAACAAGAGCGCCGTGTCGCGATGTTCGATTTGATGGAGGAAAACAGCTTTACATTGCCGCCGCGCGATGACCGCCCGGTTCCCGCAGGGCCCTACAATGTGGGATTGTCGATCAAAGACAAGCGCTTGGTCTTTGATGTGATGACGGTAAAGCACGAAAAAGCGGCAGAGTTTCACCTAAGCCTCAGCCCGTTTCGTCAGGTCGTGAAAGACTATTTCCAGATTTGCAAAAGCTATTTCGATGCGGTGAAAACGCTTCCTCCGAGCCAGATCGAGACGATCGACATGGCCCGACGCGGCATTCACAACGAAGGCGCGCGAATCCTTCAGGAACGGCTGGAAGGTAAAGTAGAGGTTGACGACGCCACGGCGCGCAGGCTCTTTACTCTGGTCTGTGTGCTGCACTTCGGGGGCTAAGCTTGGGAAACCTGCCGCAATCGGTTTTGTTCTGCTGCGACCACAACGCAGTACGTTCGCCTATGGCGGAAGGGATCATGAAAAACCTATGCGGAACAGACACTTACGTTCAGTCCGTTGGCGTCGTTAATGATCTTGAAATTGATGGTTTCGCCATCGCAGTCTGTGAGGAAATCGGGGTCGAACTGTCTCGGCATCGTTCACGATCCTTTGAGGAAATGGAGGAAAGTGGCGAGACGCTTTCCGGCTTCGACGTCATCGTGACATTGTCCCCTGCGTCGCAGCGCCGCGCTCTGGAGCTGACGCGCTACTACCATCTGACCGTCGAATATTGGCCGATCATGGACCCGACCGGCATTGGCGAGACGCGCGAGCAAAAGCTGAACGCCTATCGTCAGACCCGTGACCAACTGATGAACAAGCTGCGGGAAAAATGGGGTGAAAGCTAGGACTTGCGCCGGACGGCGTTCTCGGATTTCCCTATGCGAAACATGATTTACGAACCGAGACCAACCATGCCCCAAGCCCCAGAAATCATTCAGCGCTATTTCGATGCCTTCAACGTTGGCGACACCGAAGGCATGTTGGCGCGCCTGTCCACGGATATCGAACATCACGTTAACGAAGGTCAAATCCGTGTCGGCAAGACGAAATTCGCGGAATTTTGCGCACATATGGACCATTGTTACAGTGAATTCCTGTCTGACATGGTCATTTTTGGTAACCATGATGACACGCGCGGCGCCGCAGAGTTCATCGTAAATGGGACCTACAAGGCCACCGACGAAGGCTTGCCCGAGGCGCATGGGCAGACATATAAGCTGCCCGCGGGCTCTTTTTTCTCGCTTAAAGACGGGCTGATCTGCCGCGTGGTGACCTATTACAACCTGAGCGACTGGATCAAACAGGTCTCGTGATGCGGGTCGAGGTTCTGACCGGCGCGGCGCTAGAGGCGACATTGGACGATGTTGCGCGCCTGCGAATCGAGGTCTTTCGCGCTTGGCCGTATTTGTATGACGGCGATTTTTCGTACGAGCGCAACTACTTGCAGACCTATCGTGACAGCGAAGGCGCGGTTCTGGTCGGGGCGTTTGACGGGGATCGACTGGTCGGGGCCGCGACCGGCACCCCGATGGAGGATCACGCCGACGACTTCGCCGCGGCTTTCGGAGCGGATCGCGATCTGTCGCAGATTTTCTACTGTGCCGAGTCGGTTTTGCTGCCGGAGTATCGCGGCCACGGCGTGGGTCACCGGTTTTTCGACCTCAGAGAATCCCATGCCCGCGCGCTGGGCCGTCAGTTTTCGGCGTTTTGCGGGGTTCAACGGCCTGCCGATCACCCGATGAGACCCGCATCTTATCAACCGCTTGACCCGTTTTGGCGCAAGAGAGGCTACGCGCCACTAGAGGGCGCGGTCGCCCACTTTACTTGGTTGGATGTGGGGCAAGAGGCGCCAACGCAAAAGCCGCTGCAATTTTGGATGAAACGCCTGGATGCGTGAAAAAGGTTGAATAAATGAAAGTCGCCACCGCAGCATATCCGTCTGAATACCTGAGCAGCTGGCAGGATTACGCGCGAAAGATCGAGGATTGGGTGTCTTCCGCCGCCGGGCAGGGGGCAGAGCTTTTGGTCTTTCCCGAATACGCGGCGATGGAGCTAAGTACCTTGTCCGGGCGGGATATTTCCCTTGATCTCAAGGCCTGTATTGACGCCGTGTCAAGCCGGATGCCCGACGCAGATTCGCTGCATAGCGACTTGGCAAGCAAGTACAACGTTCACATCCTTTCGGCCTCTGCGCCGGTTTTTGATGACAATTTTCCCGATTTGCCGGTGAATCGCGCCAGCTTGTTTACCCCGACGGGCGCGGTTGGCGTGCAGGACAAGCAGATCATGACTCGCTTTGAACGCGAGGATTGGGGGGTGCAGTCCGGCGGGCCGTTGCGCCTGTTCGATACCAGCCTTGGGCGGATCGGCGTGCTGATTTGCTACGATTCCGAATACCCTTTGCTGGGCCGCGCGCTAAGCGATGCCGAGGTGATCCTGGTGCCGTCGGTCACCGAAGCCTTGGCCGGCTATTGGCGTGTGCGCATCGGGGCGATGGCACGCTCCCTTGAAAATCAATGTGTTACGGTCATGTCTTCGGTTGTTGGCACCGCAGATTGGAGCGAGGTCATCGACGAAAGCGTCGGGCAAGGGGGCGTCTTTGGCCCGCCTGACACGGGCTTTCCGCCAACCGGCGTGATGGCAGAAGGCGGCCTGAACAAACCCGGCTGGACCTACGCCGAAATCGACCCAGCCGCCGTCGAACACGTCCGCCGCGACGGTGTCGTCCTGAACCGCCAACATTGGGACGAACAGCCCGCACGTGCACAAAAGGTCTCCGCCACACGCTTGCGCTAGGCATCTTAACACAATGCTCTTGAAAATTAGGTAGAACAGGCCCATATGCTTGGCTGCCCCGACTCTGAGCGGGGCGACCAACTAAGGAGAGACCATGGCCAAGGAAGATACGCTCGAATTTCCCGGTGTCGTGAAGGAACTCCTGCCGAATGCGACGTTTCGGGTCGAGCTTGAAAACGGCCATGAGATCATCGCACACACGGCAGGCAAGATGCGCAAAAACCGCATCCGTGTTCTGGCTGGCGACAAGGTTCAAGTGGAAATGACGCCTTATGATCTGACCAAAGGGCGGATCAACTACCGCTTTAAGTAAAGCGACACGCGATCCACATCACGTTGTTAAGCGCCGGGCGATTGCCTGGCGCTTTGCTTTTTATCGCGCAGATTTTAGGCAAAGAGCGGCCATCCCCGCACGGCCCGCGCACGCGACACCCTTTTCAGCGCGCCGCCAAAGCGTTAAGGGGCGGTAACCCTTGTGACAGGACGCCCCATGACCGACATCCCCCGCCTGATCCTTGGCTCTGGCAGCCCGCGCCGCCGCGAATTGCTTGCGCAGCTTGGCGTGGTGGCCGCCGACATCCGCCCGCCCGACATCAATGAGGACCCGCACCCCAGAGAGCTGCCGCGCCCCTATTGTGTGCGTCTGGCGGCGGAAAAGGCGCGCGCGATCCCGGCTGACCCGGACGAAATCGTGCTGTCTGCCGATACGACCGTGGCTTTGGGCCGCCGCATCCTTGGCAAACCTGCCGATGAAAAAGAGGCGGCGCAGTTCCTGACCATGCTGTCGGGGCGGCGCCACCGCGTCATCACCGCTGTCGCCGTGCGCAAGGGCGAGCAGCTTTGGCAGCGCGACGTGGTCACGCAGGTCCAGATGAAGACCCTGTCCAACGAGGAACTCAACGCTTACCTCCACAGCGGAGATTGGCAAGGCAAAGCAGGCGGTTACGCGATCCAAGGCCCCGCCAGCGCCTTTATCCCGTGGATCAACGGATCGTTTACCGCCGTGGTCGGTTTGCCCTTGGCAGAGACCGCCAACCTGTTAATCGCCGCAGGCTACCCGCTATATAAGGACCGCTCATGAAGGGGAATGTCATCGCTTTGGACCACTGGAACGGGCGCGAAGCTGCGGCCTTGATGGTGGACGGTCAGCTTGAGGATATCTTGATCGACGCGGATCTGCCGCGCCCCGGGACCATCTACCGCGCCACGGCGGATCGGCCTGTCAAAGGGCAGGGGGGGATGTTCCTGACGACCCCCGACGGCACCGCTTTTCTGCGGCAGGTCAAAGGGTTAAAGCCCGGTCAGTCGCTGCTCGTGCAGGTCACTGGCTATGCCGAGCCGGGCAAGGCGATCCCGGTCACGCAGCGCATTTTGTTCAAAAGCCGCTACGCGATCGTGACGCCGGAAAAGCCCGGCATCAACGTCTCGCGGCAGATCAAGGATGACGACATGCGCGAGGCGATCCTTGAGATTGCCCATGAGGCGCTGGCCGAAGTGCCCTTGCCGGAAAACGCCGGGCTGATCCTGCGCTCGTCCTGCGACCCGGATGAGGCCGACGCCCTGATGGATGACATTCTGGCGATGTCGACGCTGGCCCGCGATGTCTTGGCCGATGCGGACGGTCCGGCCGAGCTGCTGGTTGAGGGCGATGGCCCCCACGCGCTGGCGTGGCGCGAGTGGACGGACCCCGCCCAGATCGCCCCGGAACCCGGCAGTTTCGAAACGCACGGCGTGGCCGACGCGCTAGAGGCGCTCAGTTTTGACCGGGTGATCCTGCCCGGCGGCTACACGATGATCATCGAGCCGACCTCGGCGCTGGTGGCCATCGACATCAACACGGGCAATGACACCTCGCCCGCGGCGGGGCTCAAGGCGAACATGGCGGCGATGCGCGATTTGCCGCGGCAGCTGCGGCTGCGTGGGCTTGGCGGCCAGATCGTGATCGACCCCGCGCCTTGCCCGAAAAAAGACCGCCGCCAGCTGGAATCCATGCTCAAAGCGGCGCTGAAACGCGAGACGACAGAGACGATTGTCGCCGGTTGGACCACGCTGGGCCTGCTGGAATTGCAACGTAAACGCGACCGGATCGCGCTGAAGGCGCTGCTATGAGCTGTCCGATTTGCGCCAAGGACACCGATCCGAAATTCCGCCCCTTTTGCTCGCAACGCTGCGCGGATGTGGATCTGGCCAAGTGGCTGGGCGGCGATTACGCCATTCCGTCCAACGATCCCGAAGACCTTGAAAAGGCCGCTGACGCTGTCGAAGACGCGCTAAGCCAAGACCCCGAACGAAAGCCTCACTGAATGTTTGACGCCGCCCTGCTGGACCAGATCCGCGCCCGCTTTGCCCATGTGGACAGCTGCCCCTTTACCGGCGCTCGCATCTTTTTCGAAAACGCGGGCGGCGCGCTGACGCTGAAATCGGTGGTCGAGACGACCACGCGCTTTGCGGCGATCCCTGACAACCAAGGGCGCGACAACGCCGCTTCGCACGCTTTGGTGGATGTGATCACAAAATCCCGCGCCGATGCGATGCGGTTTTTCAACGCGTCCGAAGGCGCGGTTTTGTTTGGCGAAAGCGGCACAGAGCTGCTGTTCCGCCTGATTCAGGACGCCTGTCTGGGGGCGGGGCCGGGGATCGTTCTCGGCTCGACCGTCGAGCACCCGGCGTCGCGCAGTGCTTGCACCCGCTGGGCCGAAGTCTCTGGCCGCCAGTACATCCAAGTCCCGCATGACGACGCCACGGGGCAAGTGACGCCGCAGGCCTACGCCGAGCACGTGACGCCGGACACCGCCGTGGCGACGATCCTGCACACATCTCCGGTGACGGGCATGGCGATGGATCTGCCCGCCATTGCCGCCGCGATCCGTGCCAAAGCGCCGAATGCGCTGATCATCGTCGACGGCATCCAGCACGCTTGCCATGGCGGGATTGACGTCAGCGCGGCGGGGATCGATGGCTATGTCATCTCGCCTTACAAGGTGTTCTCGCGGCACGGGTATGGCATCGCCTGGGCCTCTGACCGGCTGACCGCGCTGCGCCACGACGCCCTGACCGGCGCGCCTGCGGGCCAGTGGGAACTGGGCACCCGCGACACCGGCGCCTATGCGACCTTCTCGGATGTGGTCGCCTATTTCGACTGGCTCGGCGGCACGCTCACCACAGACACCGACCCGCGCGCGCGTCTGACCGCCGCCGCAAAGGCGATCCACGCGCATGAACACGCCCTGACACAAGCGATGCTGCGCGGCATCGACAACCTGCCGGGCCTTACGGATTTGCCGGGCGTTCACATCATCGGCGGCGCAGACAATCCCGCGCGCGAAGGGCTGGTCTCCTTCTACTCGGACAGCGTCCCGACGGCGCAGATCGTCGCCGCGCTGAATGACGCGGGCATCCGCACCCACATCCGCAAGGCCGACCACTATTCGGGCAACATCCTGACCCCGTTAGGCCAACCCGACTGCGTGCGCGTCTCGCTGGCGCATTACAATAGCCCCGCCGAGGTGCGCAGTTTCCTGTCGGCGGTTCAGTCCATCCTTGCAGAGTAAGCCCCAAACCTTTCATCTTTCCCAAGATCCGACTTTCCCAAGATCCGCCGGGGTGCGGCCAAGCCTTGTCTTCGCGCGCCTCCCCCGGCACAGTCCCCCGCATGTCGTCCCAGCCTTTCCCCAGTCTTGCCAGCGTCGGCCTTGACGGGCTGCTTGTCCGTTTCGCCGACCACCTGTCCGAACCCGCGAACCGCGCGGCGCTGGCCTTTCGCGCGGCGCTGGAACGGGCCAACATTCCCCAGATCGAGGAAACCTCGACCTCGCTGGTCTCGACCTACGTTCGCTTTGATCCGCTGCACCTGCCGCTGGAGCGACTCGAGGCGCAGATCAAAGCGCTTCTTGCGGGGCAGGACTGGTACGCCGCCGAACTGCCCTCGGGCCGACGTTTGATCGAAATTCCAACGGTTTACGGCACCGATTTGGCGCCGCAACTGGCCGAGGCCGCGCGGCTGGCGGGCATGAGCGAGGCCGAGGCGATCACGTCGCTTTCCTCCGCGCGCACCCGTGTGACCACCATCGGGTTCGCCCCCGGTCAGCCCTATCTTGGCACCTTGCCAGAGCCGTGGGACATTCCGCGCCAAACCGGCCTGACGCCCAAGGTGCCGGTGGGCGCGCTGGTCGTGGCCATCCGCCAGTTCGTGCTGTTTTCCGTATCCACGCCAACGGGTTGGCGGCACATTGGCCAGACCGCCGCGCAGCTGTTTCAGCCCGACGCGGCAGAGCCGTTCTTGCTGCGCCCCGGCGATGAGGTCGTCTTTCCCGCCGTGCCGCGCGACGCCTTTGAGGCGCTGCAAGCTGACCCCATGGGCGGCATCCGCATGAGGCCGCTATGACCTTGATCGTCCACAGCGCGGGCCCCGGCGTCACGGTGCAGGATCTGGGCCGCCCTGGCTACCTCGCCCAAGGGCTGTCCCAAGGCGGGGCGGCCGACCGTCTGGCCCTTGCCGAAGGCGCGGCGCTGCTGGGTCAACCGATTGGAAATGCACTGGAAATGGCGGGCTTCGGCGGGCGTTTTCAAACCACGATCCCGCTGCGCATTGCGCTCAGCGGCGCGCCGATGCGAGCGACCGCTGATGGCGCGCCGTTGGCGTGGAACGCCTCGCACAGCCTGCCTGCTGGCGCGACCGTGGACATCGGCGGCGCGAGCACCGGCGTTTACGGCTATCTCACCGTTGGCGGCACCTTCGATCTGCCGCAGCATCTGGGCGCCACCAGCGCGCATCTCGCCGCGGGTCTGGGCCGTGTGATCACAAACGGCGATCACCTGCCGATCTCCGCCAAAGACGGCCCCTCTGGCCTGACGCTGCCGGTGGAAAACCGCCTTGAAGGGGGCATCTTGCGGGTGCTGCCCAGCCTGCAAACCGACCTGTTTCCCCAAGCCGAGCGTGCGCGTTTCGAGGCCGAGACCTTTACCCGCGATGCGCGGGGCAACCGGATGGGGCTGCGCGTGCTGCCGCAAACGCGTGGCTTTGGGCTGGACCACGGGCAGACGATCCTGTCCGAAGTGATCACCCCCGGCGACATCCAGATCCCCGGCGATGGCGCGCCCTATGTGTTGTTGGCCGAATGTCAGACGACCGGCGGCTACCCGCGAATCGGCACCGTTTTGCCCTG
The DNA here is from genome assembly GCF_900176475.1 of Tropicibacter naphthalenivorans. Taxonomy (GTDB): domain Bacteria; phylum Pseudomonadota; class Alphaproteobacteria; order Rhodobacterales; family Rhodobacteraceae; genus Tropicibacter; species Tropicibacter naphthalenivorans. Next base: position 253,783 of record NZ_FWXX01000001.1, on the reverse strand, counting down.
TGATTTGCCGCGCGTGGCGCAGGCCGGGCCGGGCGCACCGCTGCGCTTTCTTTTTGTGACGCGGGTCGAGGCGCTGACCGCCGAGACCGCCTATCGCGCGCATCTTGACCGCCTGCCGCGCAGCGCCGTGCCGCGGGTGCGCAACCCCGCCGATATCCCCGACCTGTTGTCCTACACTCTGATCAGCGGCGTGACCGCAGGAGACATGCCATGACGAAAACCGTCGATTTGAACGCCGATATGGGCGAAAGCTTTGGCCCCTGGGTCATGGGGCAGGACGCGGCGCTGCTAGAGGTGATCTCTTCGGCGAATATCGCCTGCGGGTTTCATGCGGGCGATCCGGATGTGATGGCGCAGACCATGGGGCTGGCGGCGCAAAAGGGCGTGGGCATCGGCGCGCATCCCGGTTTTCACGATCTGCAAGGGTTCGGGCGGCGGCGGATGCACCTGCCGGACAAGACCTTGCGGCACATGATCCAGTATCAGCTGGGCGCGGCGCAGGGGATCGCCCGCGCCGCCGGGGCGCAGGTGCGCCACCTCAAGTTGCACGGCGCTTTGGCCAATATGACGTCCGAAGATTTCGGTCTTGCGCAGGCCTGTTTCGGCGCCGCGCTGGAGGCCGCGCCAGAGATCATCATCATGGTTCTGGCCGCAACGCAGCAGCAACGCGCGGTCGAGCGGTTGGACTGTCTTTGGGCGGGCGAGATCTTTGCCGATCGGGCCTATAACGAGGATGCGACCTTGGTGGATCGCAGCTTGGCGGGGGCGGTGATCCACGATCCCCAAGAGGCCGCTCAGCGTGTCGTGAACATGGTTCAAGCTGGCGCCATCCTGCCCGCCAAGGGCGATCCGATCCCCGCCGCCGTGGACACGATTTGCTTGCACGGCGACGGAGAGACAGCTGTGACGATGGCGCAGGCCGTGCGCGCCGGACTGGCCGAGGCCGGTGTGACCATTCAGCCGTTCCAAGGGCGGCGCGGCGCGCTGTAACGGTTTAGTCCGGTGCTGCGCAGTCGGAAATTTTATCTGCGATATCAATGAGCAAGCTGGGGTAAAGCGATGCCCCCAGCTCGAGCGACGCGCCAAGCGGATCCAGTGTCGCCACCGGAATATCGCCGTCGGTGACCGCTCCCAAAAGACCCGACGTGGTCGCTTCGGTCAGTACGCAGGCGGGCGGCGTGGCCTCGAATGCGGCGCGCAGTTCGGCCAATCGGGCGGGGCCGGGGGCCGCGTCATCGCCGTTTGAAATCGCGCCAAGGACGGTCAGGTGAAAGGCGTCTTCGTAGTACTGAAAGGCGTCGTGAAAGATCGCCAGCGGGACATCGTGAACGGTGTTCAAGGCGCTTTCGGCCTGCGCGGTGGCGGCCTCGATTGTGCTCAGCGCTTCACGGTGGTTGCTGCGATAGGTCTCGGCGTTTGCGGGGTCTTGGGCGGCGAGCGCCTCGGTCAGCGCCGCCAGCCAGACGCCCGCGTTTTCAGGTGCGAGCCAGAGATGAGGGTCAATCTCTCCGCCGTGGTCGTGGTCGTGGCCGTGCCCGTGATCATTATGCCCGTCATCCGCGTGGTCATCATGCGCGTCTTCGATTGCAAAGACCGCCGCCTCGCGGAACGCCAGATAATGGGTGCCGTCCACCTCGGCCAACTCGACATGGAGCGCGCCGGGGGCGAGGGTGCCCACTTGCCGCGCAAGTTGCGGGGTTAGATGTTCTCCGATCAGGACGACCATATCGGCGTCGGCCAAGGCGCGCGCTTGCGACGGGCGCAAGGCAAAATCATGCGCCGATTCTCCGGGTGTTAGCAAAAGGTCAGCCTCACCCACGCCCTTGAGCAGCATCGACACCAGACTGTGCACGGGGGGAATGTCGGTGACAACCTTGGGCGCGTCGGCCTGCGCGGCGGTGCCACTGATCAACGCGGCTGTAAGAAAGAGGGTTTTGAGCATCGGACATTCACGCCTTGTGGTGTTATGATATAACGTAGCGGCTTGTTTATCGTTACAATGTAACATACACAAGGCCAAATTCAGGGAAGGTGCCATGGACCCGGTCGGTTTCGAAACACATGATCACGCGCATTGCATGGCTTCGGCGTTGGCCAAAGCCGAAGAGGAGTGCGCGGAAAAAGGGCTGCAATTGACCCCTGTGCGGCGGCGGGTGCTGGAAATCCTGCTCGAACAGCACCGGGCCTTGGGCGCCTACGACGTGCTGGAACATTTGCGCGCGGAAAAGCTGGGGTCGCAGCCGCCGGTGGCCTACCGGGCGCTGGATTTCCTTGTTTCTCATGGGTTTGCGCATCGAATCGAGCGTTTGAACGCCTTTATCGCCTGCTCTCATCCGGGAGAGCGGCACGCGCCGTGTTTCCTGATTTGTCGCGAATGCTCTGCGGTGGTCGAAGCGCCCGGTCGGCAGGCAGCACAGGCGCTGCGCGAGGCGGCGGCGCAGTTGGGTTTCGGCGTCGAACGTGTCGCCATCGAGGCCGAAGGGCTGTGTCCCGCCTGCGGGCCCGCCGCATGACGACGCTGGTCGAGGTCAAGGGGCTGACCGTGCGGGTCGGGGATCGGCCTGTGCTGGACAACGTGAACTTTGCCATGCAACCGCGTGAAATCGTGACGGTTGTTGGCCCGAACGGATCGGGGAAGTCGACCTTTCTGCGGTCGTTGATCGGCGCGGTAAAGCCGTCCAGCGGCAAGATCACGCGCAAAAAGGGGCTGCGTCTGGGCTATGTTCCGCAAGGGCTGCGGCTGGACCCGTCGTTGCCCATGACCGTGGACCGTTTTCTGAGCCTGCCAAGCCCCGTGCCTGCCGAAACCCGCGCTGCCGCGCTGGAAGAGGCCGGGGCCGCAGGCTTTGCCAACCAACAAATCGCCAGCCTGTCCGGCGGGCAGTTGCAGCGTGTTTTGCTTGCGCGCGCGTTGTTGAATGCGCCGCAGCTTTTGCTGCTGGACGAGCCGACGACAGGCTTGGATCAACCGGGGCAGGCGGCCTTCTACCGCAAGATCGAAGAGGTCCGCGATACGCTGGGCTGCGGTGTTCTGATGGTCAGTCACGAGCTGCACGTGGTCATGAGCGCCTCTGATCGGGTGATCTGTCTCAACGGTCACGTGTGCTGCGAAGGCCACCCCGAAGTCGTTGCGCAGGCTGAAGAATATCGCGCTCTGTTCGGCACGGGGACCAAGGGCGCGCTGGCGCTTTACCGGCACGAACACACGCATCACCACCACCACGAAGGGCCTTGCGATGCTGGATGATTTCTTGGCCCGCGCGGTCTTGGGCGCGGTGGGTGTGGCGCTGGCCGCTGCGCCCTTGGGCGTGTTCGTGGTGTGGCGGCGCATGGCCTATTTCGGCGATGCCACGGCCCATGCGGCGATTCTGGGCGTGGCGCTTGCCCTTGCCTTTGAACTGCCGATTTTCGCGGGCACCTTGGCCGTAGCGGTCGTGGTCGCCTTTATGGTGGCCAAGCTGACCGGCCGGGGATTCGGGGCCGATATGATCCTTGGGGTCGCCTCGCACAGCGCTTTGGCGATTGGGTTGGTCGCCGTGGCCTTTGCCCAAGGGCCAAGGCTGGACCTGCAAGCCTACCTGTTTGGTGACATTCTGGCCGTGGGCAAAGCCGATCTGGCGGTGATCTGGGGCGGCGCGGCGGCGGTTTTTGCCCTGATTGCATGGCGTTGGCGGGCGCTCTTGATGGCGACCGTATCCGAAGATCTGGCGTGGGCGTCGGGCGGCAATCCCGACCGCGAAGGGCGCATCCTGATGCTGGCGCTGGCTATCGTGGTGGCCGTGGCGATCAAGGTGGTAGGCGCTTTGCTGATCGGGGCTTTGCTGATCATCCCGGCAGCGGCGGCGCGGCCCTTTGCCCGCACGCCCGAGCAGATGGTTTTGGGGGCCATGGGCCTTGGCTGTCTTGCGTCGCTGGGCGGGCTGTGGGGCGCATGGGAATGGGATACGCCCGCTGGCCCCAGCATCGTCTGCGCGGCTGCAATCCTGTTCGCGCTGTCGCTGATCGCAAAGGGTGGGCGCGGGGCCTAAGCGCCCCGACCCAACTTCAGACATAACATGAACAACGCCCTATAGCCCCCTGAAGGGGCTACACATTTCAGAATGTCTGAGAGGGTAGAAATGGTGGGCGACCCTGGAATCGAACCAGGCGTGAGTCGCCTCGAGGGAGTTACAGTCCCCTGCCACACCTTGCGGCCTGTCGCCCACCGGGCACCGATCATCGTCGGCGTGGGGCGGGGAATACAGTCGCTCTAAACTGCCGTCAACAAGAAAAATCTGGCAATCGCGTCTTTTAGCTGCGAAGGGGGGATAACGGCTGACGGAGACGGAAAAATGGCGGAGAAACCGAAGTGGGTCATCGAAAAGGAACAGGCCAAACGCGCAGCGGCGGCAGAGACCGTCTGGCTGTTCGGTCTGCACGCGGTGCGCGATGCGCTGATGAACCCGAAACGGGTGAAACTGCGGTTGGTTCTGACGCGCAACGCCGCGGCCAAGCTTGAAGACGCCATCGCCGCCAGCGGGATGGAGCCTGAAATCCACGATCCGCGCAAATTCAAGGTGCCGATTGACCCGCAGTCGGTGCACCAGGGTGCGGCGCTCGAGGTCAAACCGCTTGATTGGGGCCGTCTCGAAGACGTGGCGATCGCCGCCGAAGGGCATCTGCGCCTTGTTTTGTTGGACCGCGTGACCGATCCGCACAATGTCGGGGCGATTCTGCGCTCTGCCGAGGTGTTCGGCGCGCAGGCGGTGATCGGCACGCGCCACAACTCGGCCCCCGAAACCGGCGCTTTGGCGAAAACCGCCAGCGGCGCGCTGGAGCGCCAGCCCTACCTGCGTGAAAAGAACCTTGCTGATACCATTATCTCTTTGCAAAAGCTGGGGTATTTGGTCCTTGGCCTTGATGGCGAAGCCGAGCAGACCATCGACGAGGCGCTCGACGGGAAACGCGACCGCCCCATCGCCCTGGTTCTTGGGGCCGAAGGACCGGGCCTGCGCCAAAAGACCAAGGAAACCGTCGATCAGCTGGTGAAAATCCCCTTTGCGGGCGAATTCGGCTCTCTCAACGTGTCGAATGCGGCGGCGGTGGCGCTGTATGCGGCGCGCGGCTGACTTGAGATCGGGGGCACGCGCCCCCATCTAAGGCCCATGAAAAACACCAAGATCGCCACTTGTACCTATTGCGGCACCCGTGCGGCGCTGGTTTTGACCGGCGACACGCAGCACGAACTGGCCTGCGCGTCCTGTGGTGCTCCCTTGCACGACATGAAAAGCCTCAAGGCCGAATCAAAGCCCAAGCCCTTGAAACCGCACAAACAAAAGCTGCCCAAACCCCAGAAAAAGCAGAAGAAAAAGAAAAGCCTCGGGCAACGCTTTCTGGGTGAGGCATTTGACCTCATCGAAGATATCTTTGACTGACGGCTCGGCTCTGGCCTTTGGTCCTGACAAGGCGTAACCATTTGGTAACGTTGTTGGAGGTCCCATGCCTGATTTCGAAACCCCCGGACCCGTCGAAGAGAACCTGCGCGATGCGATCTCTTCTATTGAGGACATCATCGAAGATGCGCGCAACGGGCGTATGTTCATCCTCGTTGACCACGAAGACCGCGAAAACGAAGGCGATCTGGTGATTCCCGCGCAATGGGCGACGCCGGACGTGGTGAATTTCATGGCTTTGTACGGGCGCGGGCTGATCTGCCTGTCGATGACCCAGGCGCGCGTCGAAGAGCTGGGGCTCGAGTTGATGTCGACGAACAACTCGTCCCGGCATGAGACCGCGTTTACCACGTCGATTGAGGCGCGCGAGGGCGTGACCACCGGGATTTCCGCCGCTGACCGGGCACGCACGATCCAGGTCGCGATTGACGCGGGCAAAGGCGCGGCGGACATTGCGACGCCGGGGCATATCTTTCCGCTGCGCGCGCGCGATGGCGGGGTCTTGGTCCGCGCCGGTCATACCGAAGCTGCCGTCGACGTCTCGCGCCTTGCGGGGCTGAACCCGGCGGGGGTGATCTGCGAGATCATGAATGACGACGGCAGCATGGCGCGCCTGCCCGAACTGGTCGCCTTTGGCCAGAAACACGGGCTGAAAATCGGCACGATTTCCGACCTGATCGCCTATCGCCGTCGCCACGATAACCTTGTGGCGGTGCGGTCTCAGGAAACCATTCAATCCGAGTTTGGCGGCGAATGGGACATGCGGATTTACACCGACACCGCCCATGGGGACGAGCATATCGTCTTGATCAAAGGCGATATTTCCGGCGACGATCCGGTGCTGGTGCGGATGCACGCGTTGGACCCGATGCTGGATATGGTTGGCGCTGGCCCCGCTGGGCGCGCCTTTGAATTCAGCACCGCGATGAAAACGGTGGCCGAGGCCGGGCGCGGCGTTGTCGTGCTGCTGCGCGACACCTCGATGAAGCTGGACGCCGGGGCCCAAGCCTCTGGCACGCTGCGGCAATACGGGCTTGGCGCGCAGATCCTGTCGTCGCTGGGCCTGTCCAAGCTGATTCTGCTGACCAATTCGGCCCAGCCCAAGGTGATCGCGCTGGACGGCTACGGTCTGGAAATCGTTGGAACTCAGAAAATCTCGGAGCAAGGTTAATGGCCATTGGCGAAACCCATCACACGTTGGAGCGCCCGACGTTCGACCGCGCGCCCAAGATCCTGATCGTCGTTGCGCCCTACTACAAGGACATCGCCGACCAGCTGGTCAAAGGTGCCGAGGCCGAGATCGAGGCTTGCGGCGGTTTCCACGAGACGATCCAAGTGCCCGGCGCGTTGGAAGTGCCCACGGCCATTGGCATCGCGGAGCGCATGTCGAATTTCGACGGGTATGTCGCGCTTGGCTGCGTGATCCGCGGTGAGACGACCCATTACGACACGGTCTGCAACGACAGCTCGCGCGCGCTGACGCTGCTGGGGCTGCAAGGTCTGTGCATCGGTAACGGAATCCTTACGGTCGAAAATTACAAACAGGCCGAAGTGCGCGCCGAAGCGGCCGGGCAAAACAAGGGGGGCGGGGCGGCTGCTGCGGCCTTGCATCTGATCGCGCTTGCTCGTAAGTGGGGCGGTCCGCGCAGCGGGGTGGGATTCACTCCGGCGCGGGACGAGTATCAGATCGCATCCGCAGGCAAGGGACCGACCGTCACATGACCCAGCTTTCCGGCAACCAAAAGCGCAAGATGAAAAGCGCCAGCCGCCTTTACGCGGTGCAAGCGCTGTTTCAGATGGAACAATCCGATGCGGGCCTTGACCGCGTGCGGAACGAGTTTCTGGACTATCGCTTTGGGGCCGAGACGCCGGATGGCGATGAAATGGTCGAGGGCGATATCAAGCTGTTCTCGCAGATCTTGGAAACCGCGGTCAGCTATCAGGCCAAGATCGACCAGATGACCGACCGCGCCATCGTCGCCAAGTGGAAGATTGACCGGATCGATTCCGTTCTGCGGGCACTGTTCCGCGCCGCTGGCGCTGAGTTTGTGGAAACCGACACGCCGCCCAAGGTTATCATCGTCGAATACATGGACGTCTGCACCGCCTTCTTCCCCGAGGGCAAAGAGGCGCGGTTCGTGAACGCCGTTCTGGATCACATGGCCCGCGAGGCGCGCCCCGAGGCGTTCTGAACGCGGTTCAAAAGTGGTTTTCCTGACATGCCCTCGCAGTTGCGGGGGCATTTTCTTTGGGCAAGGCTTTGCCTGCGGCGTCAGATGGGCTTGAAACCCGGCCATTGCGATATATCATTGATATGGAATGCAAGGAGACGCCCAATGCCCAAGCTCATCCGAATGTACATCACTCAGGTTATCGCAGGTTTCGGCCTGTCGGCGCTGTTTGTCGGCGCGCTGCTTTGGTTCAACGTTGCCAACCTGTGGCATTTGGTAAGCGGTTCTGACGCGGGGGTCGTGGCAGCCGTGATGCTTTGGGTCTTTAACGGGATCGTCTTTGCCGGGGTGCAATTCGGGATCGCCATCATGCGTATGGGCGACGACGATAGGCCTGCGGGCGGGAAGCGTGTGGCGATGACGCCCGTGCCGGTCAAGGTTGCGGCAGAGCGTCCGTCGAACGTGCGGATGTTCGAACGCCGCTGAACACGGTTCATATTTGGATTGAACAAGGTTCAACATGTGGGGCCGTCCGGTGGGGCGGCCTTTTTCTTTAGCATTTGGAATGAGTTGGTTGGGACAAGGCCCTCTCTGTGCGGCTGTCACGTTTCTGCGAAACATGACCTTGCCGCTCGTCGCACAAACCCGGAGGTTTGTGTTTGATGTTAGGACAAGGCCCTTACTGTGCGGCTGTCACGTTTCTTTGAAACATGACCTTGCCGCCCGTCGCACAAACCCGGAGGTTTGTGTTTGATGCTGGGACAAGGCCCTCTCTGTGTGGCTGTCACGTTTCCTTTGGAAACATGACCTTGCCACGCGTCGCACAAACCCGGAGGTTTGTGTTTGATGCTGGGACAAGGCCCTCTCTGTGTGGCTGTCACGTTTCCTTTGGAAACACGACCTTGCCACGCGTCGCACAAACCCGGAGGTTTGTGCGACGGGAACCACCTCAACCGTGTGAGCAGTGCATTCCCGAGGACCTGTATATACAGGTGGGCGCCAGGTAACGAAGCCACGGCAACGCCAGAGCCAGCTCCCTCGGATTTGCTTAAGGCCACCGGAATGTGCCCGTTCACGTGAAGGGCAGAACCCGCCGAGGCCTTAGGTAGGGTGCCGACAGGGCACTGACAAGGGCTTAGCCATCCGCGGCAGAGACTATTTTATACTCGGTCAGCTGCTCGGGCAGAAGGATATAAATCTCGTCCGCCGGGGTGGTCATCGCGTGCTGCATCACCGCCGGGTCGATGCCCATTTCAAGCAGGTAAGACATGACTTCGGCCTGTCCGCGCTGGATGTCTTCGATGGCGATAAAGGCGGGCAACAGGGTGTTTTCACCAAAACTATGCTGGTGCACGCCGATGGATGCCCCCTCAGCCGCTGTGCGCGTCTCGCCGCCCGAAAACAGGTAAGGGCAGGCAGAATAACAGATTTCTCCGGCCAGGATTTCGGTGTCGATGCCGCTGGCGCGCAAGTGACGACCGAGCTCCAGCGCGTCTTGCACCGACCCGCCGGGCGATTGCAGCACCAGCCGACCGATCGGAGGCTCGGCCTCGTCGATCTGGGCGATCAGGCGCGGGGCGTCTTCGGGCGCGATGGTGCCTTCAAGCCGCCATGTGCCTTCTTCCAGCGTCAGGGTCAGGCGGTCGGGCAACGTGCCGGGGTTTCGCGCGGGCTGGACCGAGGGGCGATCGCGGTCCGGGGTGTAGGTGCGGCGCTGGTCGCCGGGGCGCACGGGCTGGGTAAGGCGCGGCGCGTCCGGCGCAAAGGAGGGCAGGGACAGCGGGCTGCCCTTCATGTCGCCAAGGATGAGCAGCCCGCCGATCCCGAGTTGAAAGATCAGCACCGCCGAGAGGGTGCGGGCGATGGATTTTGCGTTCATTGCGGACCTCCTTGGGCCTGCGGGACGGCGCTCTTTCTGCGAAAGTCGCCCCGCCCACCGTCCCCGGCGATCATGCGCGGTCCTCCGATGTGGGCTCTGACGCAGGTGCGTCTACAGGCGCGTCTTCGGCGGGCTTCATCGCCATGGTGCTTTCGACCTCGCGCAGGGCGGTCACGGCGGCGCGCAGCTCGGCCAGGGTCAGGGTGTCTTCGACGCCTGCGCCTTCGCGACCATTGCGAATCGCGCCTTGGGTGATCGCAAGGATAAAGACCAGAACGGCGGGCAACAGGTCGATGGCGATCGCCCCGGCCCAGCTGGGCACAAAGTTGCGTGCGTAGAGAATCACTGCGTCCGCCGACGAAATCGGGGTGTAGGTCACGTCGATGGGCGGGGTCATGGCTTGGACGTTTTGCGCGGCGCGCTCGAGTGTGGCGGCGCGCTGGCCGAGGACTTCAAGGACCGAGGTGATCGTCGCGGCCTGGTCGCTGCGGCCCGCTTCGGTCGATCCGTCCAGCTCGGGCAGGACCACCGATTCGGCCAGATCCTGCGCGGCCCGTTCCACCAAGGGCGCGACGGACAGCTGGCGCAGCTGGGTGATCAGCCCTTGCAGGCGCACGGCGGCTTCGGAAAATTCGACGGAGCGCGCTTCGACGCTGCCGGGTTCGACGGTCAGGGCGCGCATCCGCGACAGGATCGTGTTGCCTTCGATAAAGGCGTTGTCGACCAAAGGGGTTTGCGCCGCGATCTGGGTTTCCAAAGCGCTGAGTTCAGACGCTTTTTGGCGCAGCACGCGGAACACGGCGCCGCGCCCCGCAAGGCCCGAAAGCGAGCCTGCGGCCTCTTGCTCTGACAGATCCTCGAACGACTGGCGGGTGCGCGACACATCGCGTTCCAACGCCTGCGCCGACAGGGCGATTTCGTGAGAGCGTTCAAGGGCTTGCTGGTATTCCTGCACGGTCTGCGCGAGGTGCTGTTCGACTGCGGCGGACCCGGCCAGTGCTGCCGCGTTCAGCCAGCTTGACATGGCGACAATCGCAAGGCTGCCGGCCCCCATGGCGGCCATTAACCCTGCTCTGGCGCGGGCCGAGCGGACGGCGGGGAACAGCCGCATCAGGTAGGACCAGAACACGAAGATGCCGACCGACACAGCTGTCGAATAGGCGATCGCTGCGAACACCGACATGGCGCCGTTTTCGTCCAGCAGGGATGAGACGCCTAAGTAGGTGTAAATGCCTGAGGCAACAGCCAAAACCCCCAGCGCCGTGCCAGAGAAGGTTTCAAGCCAAGTGAGGTGGGATTCGAGTTCGCGGGCATACCGCACGCCCCGCGCTTCGGCGCGGGAAAGGTGGGATTCGGACATGGACGCTCCTACTGTTCGCGGGAACAACTTAGGCGTTAAATTAATGATTGTTAGCCTTTGCGCCGCAGGGCTTGCATTTGTTCACGGATTGTTCATCTTTGTGAGCATGGAATTGCGCAACGAACAGATGATGCCGGGGCAGCTTTTGGCGCGGGGTGTGTGTCGGCATCTGATCACCCATGGCTTTGTAACCATTGAGGAATTCGTGCCCGACAGGGGGTTGCGGATGGACGTGCTCGCGCTTGGCCCCAAGGGCGAACTGTGGTGTGTCGAATGCAAATCCAGCCGCGCCGACTTTCAAAGCGACAGCAAGTGGGAGGGGTATTTACCCTTTTGCGACAGGTATTTCTGGGCCGTTGACCAAGATTTCCCAACCGAGCTGTTGCCCGAAGGCACGGGGCTGATCATTGCGGACGCCTATGACGCCGAGATTATCCGCATGTCGCCAGAGGATAAACTGCCCGCCGCCCGGCGGACAAAGCTGACCCGGAAATTCGCGATCCACGCGGCGCGCAGGCTGCAAGCTTTGCGCGACCCGGATGCCCGTTTGTCGTTCTGAAATAAACGCTTAGCGCTTGGTCTTTGCGGCGGTTCGCGCCGCAGCGATGATCTCTTCGGCGATCTCTTCGGCCTCATCGGGCAGAAAATCCATCGGGATTTCCAAATCACCCGCCGCGATGAACAGGCGGACCATGCCTTGGTCGGTCGGACCGATCTGAAGGTTGGCTTCGATGTCGCGTTCGTCGTTAATGCCCATGGTGCTCACCGCCTGTGTAAAGGTTCTAGGCGCATAGCGCCGCGCGGCCGATTTTGCAAGCGAGCCAACCCGCCACGTGCATTTGTGCGAAAAAAGCTGCGATTTGAGGGTTGCAATCACCCGGCGCACTTTGTACATCCGCGCCAGTGCCGCCTTAGCTCAGTTGGTTAGAGCGCCTGATTGTGGATCAGGAGGTCCCCCGTTCGAGCCGGGGAGGTGGTACCACTCCCCCCGACTTGATGATGCTATTGCTGCTGTCTTCGCAGAGCAGGGTTATAGCCTAACCTTGCCGGTTATATTCGTCGCCGTGAGAATCGTGTTCGACAGGTAAAGGTTCACATCGTACAGACCGGTGATGGTGACATTCTTTGTTCCACGGATCGGGATGAAGTGCTTGTTGCTGCGGTCCCGCATGGCGTAGACGCATATCGGGAAACCGGAAATCGGTTCGCATTCGGGCGGGTCCAGCAATTGCACGCTGTCATGGATTTTCTGTGCCACCTCGGCAAGCGGATCACCGTGATCCAACCAGCACCCAAAGCCGCTCTCGCGCAGATCTCCGGCCTCGAGACACTTGGCATATTCATCAAGCGTGTCTTCGTAGTAATCCATCTGGTCGCGGAGGTCAGTCTGGTCGTGGTTCTGAAGGTAATCCTGGACATCCTTTTGCGGTATTACAAAGCCTTTGGTTTTGATCCGGATGATGTACTCGTCGTAATTGTCACATTATGTCAAAACGTCTTCGGGCAGTTTGTCCAAGAGTTCTGCCTTTATGGGGAAGTTGCGGGAGTCTTTGTTGTTGTGCCAATCCCGGTCGTCCTGCACGTCGGTCACTTCCAGGCAACTCTCTTTGTTGTCCTGCAATTTTTGGTAAAACCATTCGTCAGTCCACCGCGCTGGCGGTCTGTGGTTCGGCGTTATGAAAGCCTGAATTTTCTTGGGGTCCGGTTCGTATTCAAGGATGCCCTGGCTGTCCCATAAAACAATGCGTTTGGGGGCCGTTGGATCGGTGGCCGCATCGGGGTTGGGTTTTGTAATCTGAAGCCCGCCCCAATAGGTGATGTCGAGGGTCGCCTCGGTTCTGTTGGGCTGGTCTGGCGTCTTCCATATCGGTTCGTCATCATGGTTCTTGAGGACCAGTTGGCCGTCTTGGAAAGCGTAGCTGGCAATGTGGCCGTTTATAACAGGGTCGGCAATCGTTTGGTACATGCCCCAGACAACGTCCCCGCCCGGTTTACGAACGACAAGATTTTTGTTCGGCAACATCACGGCCTCATACAGCATGTTTTCCGGTGTCGGCGTCTCAAAGTCGCTGTACATCCCGATTTGTCCGATCGGGATATCCTGTTTGTCCTCGCTGATGAGGATATCAGCATGAAGGCTGCTTGATAAAAGGCAGTCGCCAATGGCGGCCAGGGTGTTAATTTTTATCTTCAAATGCTCCGGGGTGAAAAATCCAGTTCCCGCAGCTTCTACTTGAACATGATTCTGGCAAAGAGATTTCTCGCCGCTCGGTGGGGAATTACGGAAAATTCCCGTCGCACAGATGTGGCACGGCGGTTAAATCCGTGCGCAGTTCACTCGGGCGTGGCTTGCAGGCCGCGGGTCATCGCCGTCACCAGCGCCGCGATTTCTGATTTCAAAACGTCCGCTGGAACGCCCACGAAACGCCCTTGCAGCGACAAGAGCACCACGCCGTGAACGGCGGCAAAGGTGGTGCGGGCGCGCAAGATCAAGGCGTCTTTGTCCAGATCGGGCCGCAGTTTTCCCAGCGTGGGCAAGAGCACCTCGATCAAGACCGCGTGGTCTTTTTTATGCCAGTCAGGGGCGTCCACGCCCGGGGGCAGGCGATGTTCAAACAGCGCGATCCATAGGTTGCGGTTGCGCGTGGCGAAATCCGCATAGGCCGAGGCCAGCGCCTGCATGGTATCGACCGGGGCCGCCTTTGGGGGCAGGGCGATGCGCAGCTCGGTCCCCAGGTTGTTCAGCGTGCGCGAGTTCACATGCAGCACCAGCATGTCCAGATCCTGCACCGCATTATAAAGCGCGCCCAAAGCACAGCCCGCCCGTGTGGTCACCGCCCGCGCTTTGAGCCCGGCAAGCCCGTGTTCGATAATCTCGGCCTCGGCGGCGTCAATCAGTCGTTTGAGCAGATCGGCGCGCTTTTCTTCGCGAGTGTTTCCCATTTCGTGCCCCATTGTTTCCGTGAACGATGTTCAGAAAAAGCTTGAACGACGTTCACGCGTTTGCTACCTGTAGTTCATGAACAATGTTCATAACGATGGAGAGACAGATGTTCAAGATGATGACGACCCTGATCCGCAGCCGTTCCTATGACGCGGCAGAGATGATCACCGATGCCAATGCCCTGCCGATCCTGCGCCAACAATTGCGCGACGCGGCGGACGGATTGGAAAAATCCAAGCGCTCTGTGGCGGTTGTGATGGCCTACTGTGCCCGCGAACGGAAAAACGCTCAGCGGATTGCCGGACAGATTGCTGACCTCGAGACGCGCGCCATGTCCGCCCTCGCTCAGGGGCGCGAGGATCTGGCGATCGAAGCGGCGTCGGCCATTGCCGACCTCGAAGCCGAGCGCGCCGCCGTCGAGAAATCTATCGCGCATTACGACACGGAAATTACCAAGCTGCGCGAACAGGTTTCCCTTTCGGAACAACGCCTTCGTGCGCTTCAGCGGGGCAAGCAAATCGCCGATGCGGCTGACCGCACCCACCGCCTGCGCGGGTCGACCTGCGACGGTGTTATGGCATCCTTGCGCGAAGCGGAATCCATGCTGGATCGCCTCAACACGCGCCATGAGCACGCCGACGAAGTCGAAATCGCCCTGACCGAACTGAACATCAGCAGCAGCGCCGAGACGGTGTCTGCCCGACTGGCAGCGGCGGGATGTGGGGCCCCTGTGCGCGCTCAGGCCGCCGACGTTCTGGCCCGCCTGCGCGCCCAAGTCGATTGACGCAAAAGGGCGTCAGTTTTCCACGCAGGCGCCCTTTATTCGCCTTAAACGTGATCCACCCTGCGCCCATCGCGGGTAAACAAAACCTTAAATTCGGAGAATTCTCATGACCACTTACGCCCCCAAAGTCTCGAACGCCTGGAACCTTTTCACCTATTTCATGTTCGGCACCGCCGCCGTCATGATGGCCGGCGGGATCTGGTCGCTCGACGCCAGCTTTTCCGCAAAAGGCTACTACGCCATGTCGGCCCTGATGCTGGTCTACACCACCGCTTCGATCACCAAGGTGTTGCGCGACAAAGAAGAATCCGACCGCATCTACAACAAGATCGAAGACGCCAAGACAGAGCGCCTTCTCGCCGAAGCCTCGCGCGACGAGTATTGAACCGACCGGGCGGGGGACACCCGCCCGCCGTTTCCTGCACAAGGACCGCCCCGATGACCCGCTTGTTCCGCTATGCTTTTCACCTGTTGTTTGCCGTCCTGCTGATCGCCTTCGCAGCCTGGAGCGTCACCGCCTTTAGGTTGCACCTGTCCGGCATTGGTCTGGCACTCGCGCTTGGCAGCCTCGCTCTTGCGGTTGTGGCGGCGGGTGTCATACGGCTGCGCTCTCGGCGCAAAGGCTGGGCGGTTCTGGCCATCGCCGTGCTGGCTGTCGCGAGTTGGTACCAGACGATCCGCCCGCAGGAGCACCGCGACTGGGCCGTGGATGTTTCGCGCGGGGTGCAGGCGCGTGTCGATGGCGATGCGATCACTTTGAACAACGTTCGCGATTTCAAATGGACCTCTGCCAGCGACGCGGATGCGCAATGGATCAGCGCAACCTACGACCTTGATCAGTTGGAAACCGTCGACATGCTGACTTCGGTCTGGGACAGCCCCGACATCGCGCATCTGCTGGTCAGCTTTGGGTTCGCAGGCGGGCAGCAGGTTGCCTTTTCCGTGGAAATCCGCCGCGAAGCCGATGAAATCTTTAATGAAATCGGGGGGTTCTTTCGCCAGTTCGAACTGGTCCTGATCGCCGCCACCGAAGACGACATTGTCCGTCTGCGCACCAATCATCGCGGCGAAGATGTCAGCCTGTTCCCGGTCAACCTGACGCCTGAGCAACGTAGAACGATGTTCATGTCCTATGTCGAGCTGGCCCAAAAACTGGAAAACCGCCCGCAATTCTACAACACGCTTGGCGCCAACTGCACGACGGTGGTCTACGGACTGGCGCAAAGCCTCAAGCCCGATCTGCCGCTCGATTGGCGTTTGGTTTTGTCGGGGAACCTGCCGGAATACCTGGATGACCTCGGCGTTTTGGGCGGGCAGGGCGATATGACCCAGCGCCGCGCCGCCGCCAAGATCAGCGAGCGCGCCATGGCCCACGGTGACGGCCCCGGCTTTTCCGCCGCCATACGCCCCTGAAACAAGGCTTGACCCAAGCGGCGCATCTGTTAGCGATATCTGGTATACCATTTCCGACAGGAGCGCCCCTTGGACACCCGTGTATGCCGCGTCTACGGCAAGAAAGACATCCGCGTTGAAACCGAAACCGTGGCAGAGCCGGGGGCGGGCGAGGTTTTGGTCGCCGTCGCGGCGGGCGGGATTTGCGGGTCGGACCTGCACTACTACCACGACGGCGGCTTTGGCCCGATCCGGGTGCAGCAGCCGATGATCCTCGGGCACGAAGCCTCTGGCGTGATCCGCGCCGTGGGCGCTGGCGTCACCGATCTGGCGGTTGGCGACCGGGTTGCGCTGAACCCGTCGATGCCTTGCGGAGAATGTTCCTATTGCGCCGAAGGATTGCCAACCCATTGTTTGAACATGCGTTTTCGCGGATCGGCCATGCGGATGCCGCACGAACAAGGCCTGTTCCGCGACCGTCTGGTGATCCCCGCCAAGCAATGCGTCAAGGTCGCGCCCGAGGTGGATTTAGGCGAACTGGCCTGCTCCGAGCCGCTGTCGGTTTGTCTGCACGCGCGCACCATGGCGGGCGATCTGCAAGGCAAACGTGTGCTGGTGACCGGCGCGGGGCCGATTGGCGCGCTTTGTGCTGCGGTGGCCCGCGATGGCGGCGCATCGGAAATCGTGGTGACCGATCTTCAGGACTATGCCCTTGGCGCAGCAGAGAAAATGGGCGCAACGCGGGTCATCAACGTGGGCCTGCACAGCGCCGAGATGGAGCGCTACACGGCGGACAAAGGCCACTTTGACACGGTGTTCGAGTGCTCGGCGGCAGGGCCTGCGATCCGCACGGCGATTGCGGCGGTGCGCCCGCAGGGCAAGATCGTGCAGGTTGGCGTCACCGGGGATTTGGCTCTGCCGATCAATATGTTGGTGGGCAAAGAGATCACCTATCAGGGCACCCAGCGTTTCCAAGCAGAGTTCTTTGACGCGGTAGAGGCCATTGCCGAACGGCGCATCGACGTGCGCCCGATCATCACGCAGACCATGCCCTTGGCCGATGCGGTCGCGGCCTTTGATCTGGCCGGGGATCGCACGCAGGCGGTCAAGGTGCACCTGACCTTCGAAGGCTGAACGAAAAACGGCCCCGCAGATCAAAGCGGGGCCGTTTTCCGTTTAAAGACAGGGGCTTACTTCAGCGCCGCGTCGGTGATTTCCATGGTGTAGGCGCCCTCGGGGGCCTTGGTGATCACCGGGTCAGAGCCGCCCGCCAACAGGGTCGCCACCGTGCGTTCATAATCCGCCACGTCCAGCGCGCCGTTGGACCCGGCGGTCAGCTTGGCCACTTCGCCCATCATGCGGATCTGGTGCTCTTCGGTTTGCGCGCCGGTTTCATCATAATCCAGCACGATCATCGCCGCCTCTTCGGGGTTTTTCTCGGCCCATTTCCAGCCCTTCATCGAGGCTCTGACAAAGCGGGTCATCTTGTCCTTGAAGGCCTCGTCGGACAGGTTTTCCTCGAGCACATAGAGCCCGTCTTCGAGCGTGGCGACGCCTTGGTCTTCGTATTTGAAGGTCACAAGCTCGTCGGCGGACACGCCGCTGTCCAGCACCTGCCAGTATTCGTTATAGGTCATGGTCGAGATGCAATCGGCCTGACGCTGCAGCAGCGGATCAACGTTAAACCCTTGTTTCAAAACCTCAACCGAGCCTTCGGCCTTGCCATGGGTTTCGATCCCCAGCGAGGACATCCACGACAGGAAGGGGTATTCGTTGCCAAAGAACCAGACGCCCAAGGTGCGGTCAGCGAGGCTTTCGGGTTTGTCGATGCCGACGTCGCCCCAGCAGGTCAGCATCATGCCAGAGGACTTGAACGGCTGGGCGATGTTCACCAGCGGCAGGCCGTTTTCGCGCGCAGCCAAGGCGGCGGGCATCCAGTCGATGACCACATCCGCGCCGCCGCCCGCGATGACTTGGGTCGGGGCCACGTCGGGGCCGCCGGGCAGGATGGTGACGTTCAGATCTTCTTCTTCGTAAAAGCCGTTTTCCAGCGCCACGTAATAGCCGGCGAATTGCGCCTGCGTCACCCACTTGAGCTGAAGGGTGACGTCATCGGCGGCATAGGCCGGGGACATCAGCGCGAGGCTGGCGGCAGCGGCGGTAAAGAGGGTCGTTTTCATGAAGTCACTCCTTGTTGGTGTTTTGTGGTTAATGTCTTGCCCCATTCGGGGTCATTTTCTGTGGGACGCGTGCCAAAAGGTCATGCGCCGTTCCAGCGCGGTCATCAGGCCGTAAAAGGCCGTGCCTGCGAGGGCTGAGACGAGGATGGCAGCCCAGACCATGCCAAGGTCAAGCGCGCCGATGCTGGTCGAGATGCGAAAGCCCAGACCCTGGGTCGGGCTGCCGAAAAACTCGGCAACGATGGCACCGATGAGCGCGAGGGTGGTGCTGATTTTCAGCCCGTTGAAGATGAACGGCAGGGCGGCGGGCAGGCGCAGTTTGACCATGCTTTGCCACCACGTGGCGGCGTAGGTGTGCATCAGGTCGCGCTGCATGGCGGTGGTGTCTTGCAGCCCCGCGACGGTGTTCACCAGCATGGGGAAATAGACCATCAGGACCACGACGGCGGCTTTGCTCTGCCAGCCAAAGCCGAACCACATCACGAGGATCGGGGCGGTGCCGACGATGGGCAGGGCGGCCATGAAGTTGCCGATGGGCAGCAGGCCGCGCTTGAGAAAGTCGTAGCGGTCCACCAAGAGGGCGGTGCCAAAAGCGGCCAGAATGCCAATGAGATAGCCGGACAGCGCGCCTTTGAGGATGGTTTGGGTGAAGTCTTGCCAGAGGGTGCCGAGATTGGCGGCGAAGGTCTCGGCGATCAGCGACGGCGGCGGCAGGATGACGGTGGGCACGCCGAGGCCGCGCACCAGGAGCTCCCACATCAGCAGGATGGTGATGCCGAAGATCACCGGGATCGCCGTGCGGGTGGCGGCGGTGTCATGGGCCGGGCCGTTCGCCAGTTTCACGTTGAGCGCAAAGCCTGCGGCCCAGATCAGCAGGGCGGAGAGGACTTGGGTCATTGTGCGCCCTCGCTGCGTTGGGTTGGGGCCGTGCGGGCGGGAGCCTCCGGCGGGGATATTTGGAAAGAGAAGAAGACGGGGGGCGTTTGGGCCTTGGGGTGGGTCATTGTGCCATGCCCATTTTCTTGAGGGTTGCGCGTTCGGCGGCCGAGATGGCCCAGACCAGCGTTGCGGCGAGGGCGGCGGCCATGAAGAGCGCGGCCCAGATTTGCTCCATCTGACCGTAGTAGCTGCCGGCCAGCATCCGCGCGCCGAGGCCGCCTTTTTGCACCGGGAGTTCGCCGACGATGGCGCCGACGAGGCTGGCGGCGATGGCGATCTTGAGGCTGGCAAAGAGGTAGGGGACCGAGGAGGGCAGGCGCAGTTTGCTGAGGACAGTGGTTTGCCCGGCATTGTAGGTGCGCATCAGGTCCATTTGCATGTGATCGGGGCTGCGCAGCCCTTTGACCATGCCGACGACCACGGGGAAGAAGGAGAGGTAAGCGCTGATGATGGCCTTGGGCAGCAGGCCCTGGACGCCGATGGAGTAGAGCACCACGATGATCATCGGGGCGAGGGCGACGATGGGGATGGTTTGGCTGATGATGGCCCAGGGCATGACTGACATGTCCATGACGCGGCTGTGCACGATGCCGATGGCCAGCGCGATGCCGAGCGTCGCGCCGATGGCAAAGCCGAGCGCCGTGGCGCTGAGCGTGACGAGGCCGTGGTAGATCAGCGAGCGGTTGGACAGGGTGCCAGAGCGGACGATGCCGCGGCGGCCGGTGAGTTCCTCATGGATGGTGCTGTCGTACAGTTCGGCCACCACGCGGTGCGGGGCGGGCAGGATCGGGCGCTTGGTCGACCAGCTTTGGCCGATCTGGCCGGGGTTTTGCAGAACCAGCGACAGGTTCGACAGATCGCGCCGCTCTTGGGCGCTGGCGGGGGTGATCGTTGCGCCGTCGCGTTCGGCCTGGGTCAGGACCTCTTTGATGTTCATGGGGATCGCGGCCACGTACCATAGGGCGATCAGCCCAAGAACCAAGGTCAGGACGGGGAGCACCTTTTTCATCGGGTCCACTCCATTTTCAGGGTCTCGGCCATGGCGTCGGTCGCCGGGATGGTGCCGGTGACCACGAAACCTTCGCGCCGGTAAAAGGCCTGCGCCCGCGTGTTTTCGGTGAAGACCGTCAGCCAGAGCGTATCGCGCCCCTCTTTGGCCAGATCGATCAGGCGTTTGCCCATGCCGGTGCCTCGGCGGGTCAGGTAGATCGCGCCGATCTTGTTCTCGACCGGGTCGAGCGACATGTAGCCGTCCACCGGTTCGCCCACGACGTACATCTGGCG
The DNA here is from genome assembly GCF_900176475.1 of Tropicibacter naphthalenivorans. Classification (GTDB taxonomy): domain Bacteria; phylum Pseudomonadota; class Alphaproteobacteria; order Rhodobacterales; family Rhodobacteraceae; genus Tropicibacter; species Tropicibacter naphthalenivorans. Next base: position 233,418 of record NZ_FWXX01000001.1, on the reverse strand, counting down.
CGCGTCAAAGGTGTCTTGGATGATCGGTTCGATGACCTCAGGCTGGGCCGGAGTGGCCACGAAGGGCACCTCGACCTCCCAATCGCAGACGATCCGGGTCATGGCCGGGATGTCGGCGCGGGTGGCGCGGCGGATGGGCTCTGGCGCGGTCATTCGAGGTACCCGGCGCGCAGCCCTTCGCGGACGCGGTGGGCGATTTCGATGAACTCGGGTGTGTCGCGAATGTCCAAGGGGCGCTCCTTGGGGAGCGGGCTGTGGATCACGTCGGTGATGCGGCCCGGGCGCGGCGACATGACCACGATATGGGTCGACAAGTACACCGCCTCGGGGATCGAATGGGTGACAAAGCCGATGGTTTTTTCGGTGCGCGCCCAGAGCCGCAGCACCTCTTCGTTCAGGCGGTCGCGGACAATTTCGTCAAGCGCGCCAAAGGGTTCGTCCATAAGCAGGATGTCGGCGTCAAAGGCCAGCGCCCGTGCGATCGAGGCCCGCTGCTGCATCCCCCCCGACAGCTGCCACGGGAATTTCTTGTCAAAGCCGGACAGCTCCACGAGGTCCAGCACCTTGGCCACACGCTCGGCCTGTTCGGTCTTGGAATAGCCCATGATTTCCAAGGGCAGGGCGACGTTGCGGCCAATGGTGCGCCACGGGTACAGCCCTGCCGCCTGAAAGACATAGCCATAGGCGCGGGCGCGCCGCGCCTCGTCCGGGGTCATGCCGTTGACGGTTAGCGTGCCGCCCGTGGGCGTTTCAAGGCCCGCGATGCAGCGCAAAAAGGTGGTCTTGCCGCAGCCGGACGGGCCGATAAAGCTGACGAAACTGCCCTTGGGGATATCAAGGCTCACGTCTTTGAGCGCGTGCACCGGCCCGTCGTTCGTCTGAAAGGTCAGGTCAAGGTGTTTGGCCTGAATGACAGGCGCGTCGGTCGTGGTTTGGGGCGTCATTTGCACTGTGATAGCTCGGTTCGGTCCTCGGGGCGGTCTTCCGGGTAGACGGCAAAGCCGCCCTCCGCCGTCGTTTCGATCATGTAATAGGCTTCCCAGGTCTCGCCCTCGCCAGAGCACGCCAGCGTCAAGACCATGGCCCCCGCGCCGACCTGCAAGACGCCGGTGATCGGGCAACTTGTTTCGGCGAACTCGATGCGCTCGCCGGGGTGGAACAGCACCGCACCGTCCTGCGCTGGCCCATCCGCACAGCCCGGCGCATTGCCATAGGGACCATCCGCCAAAGCGGCAGCGGGAAGGACAAGCGCGATCAGCGCGAGACAGGACAAACGCATGGGAAACCTCTTGGAACTTGGGATGGGCGCAGCCTCTGACAGGCCGCGCCGTGGTTCAAGCCCTTAAACCCCCGTTGCCGGAATACCCGACCGTTCCACCGGGCGCGGCGCGGTCAGCTCCTTCCACGTGGACAGCGCCTTGTTCGTCGCTGTATTGGGCGCGCGCTTGACGAATTCGCCGTGGCCCTCGCGAGAGCGCAGCTCGCCGTCATGCACCGCTACATGGCCGCGCGTCAGGGTGAAACGTGGCAGGCCCTTGACCTCTTTGCCCTCGAAGACGTTGTAATCAATGGCAGAAACCTGTTTGTCCGCGGTGATCGTCTTGGTCTTCTCGGGGTCCCACACCACCAGATCGGCATCCGCGCCCGGCAGAACCGCGCCCTTTTTCGGATAGCAGTTGAGGATCTTGGCAATATTGGTCGAGGTCACGGCCACGAACTCTTCGGGCGTCAGACGGCCCGTGCCGACCCCATAGGTCCACAGCATCGGCATCCGGTCCTCCAGCCCGCCGGTGCCGTTGGGGATCTTGGTAAAGTCGCCCACGCCATAGCGCTTTTGCTCGGTGGTAAAGGCGCAGTGATCCGTGGCCACCACGCTGAGCGACCCCGACTGCAAGCCTGCCCAAAGACTGTCCTGATGCTGCTTGTTCCTAAACGGCGGCGACATCACCCGCCGCGCGGCGTGGTCCCAATCGGGGTTGAAATACTCGCTCTCGTCCAAGGTCAAATGCTGGATCAACGGCTCGCCCCAGACCCGCTTGCCCTGCTGGCGCGCCCGGCGAATGGCCTCGTGGCTCTCCTCGCAGGACGTATGCACCACGTACAACGGCACCCCCGCCATGTCGGCGATCATGATGGCGCGGTTCGTCGCCTCACCCTCGACCTGCGTCGGACGGCTGTAGGCATGCGCCTCGGGGCCGGTGTTGCCCTCGGCGAGCAGCTTGGCAGACAGCTCGGCCACCACATCGCCGTTCTCGGCATGGACCATGGCGATCCCGCCCAGCTCAGCCAAGCGGCCAAAGCTCGCGTACATCTCGTCGTCATTGACCATAAGAGCGCCCTTGTAGGCCATGAAATGCTTGAACGTGTTGATCCCGCGCTCGCGCACCACGGTCTCCATCTCGTTAAAGACCTGCTCGCCCCACCAAGTCACCGCCATGTGGAACGAATAATCGCAATGGGCCCGCGTCGACTTGTTGTCCCACATCTTCAGCGCATCCAGCAGACCCTGACCCGGCGAGGGCAAGGCAAAGTCCACCACCATCGTGGTCCCCCCCGCCAGCGCCGCCTGCGTCCCACTGTCAAAATCATCGCTGGAGTAGGTCCCCATAAAGGGCATCTCAAGGTGCGTGTGCGGATCAATCCCGCCCGGCATGACGTAACAGCCGGTGGCGTCCAAAACCTCGTCCCCGGTCAGGTCCGGCGCGATCTCGGTGATCACCCCGCCCTCGACCAATACATCCGCCTTATAGGTGCGGTCGTGCGTGACGATGGTGCCGTTCTTGATGACAGTGCTCATGGCGTACTCCCTGCGGCCCAACCAGATGATCGCGGCCCTATGCTTCTTCTCTTTTCAAATATCCCGGGGGGAATGCCCAACGGGCAGGGGGGCAGCGCCCCCAAAACCCTCAAATCACTCCACAATCCCCGCCGTCTCGACCACCGCGTGACACAGCACATCCGCGCCCGCCTTGGCCCACTCCTTGGAAATCTCCTCGGCCTCGTTGTGGCTCAGCCCGTCCACACACGGGCACATGATCATCGCCGTCGGCGCCACCTGGTTGATCCAGCAGGCATCATGCCCCGCGCCGGAAATGATGTCCAAATGCGAATAGCCCAGACGCTCTGCCGCCGCGCGCACCGCGCCCACGCAGCCCTCGTCAAAGGCCACGGGGTCAAAGCCGCCAACCTTTTCAAAAGCCACCTCAAGGCCCATCTCATCGCAGATCGCCTGCGCCTCGACCTTCAGCCGCGCCTCCATATCTTCGATCACCGCCAGTTCGGGCGAGCGGAAGTCGACCGTAAACACCACCTTTCCGGGGATCACATTGCGCGAGTTCGGGTAGACGTCGATATGCCCCGCCGCGCCCACCGCGTGCGGTTTGTGCGACCACGCGATCTCATCGACTTTTTCCAGAATGCGCGCCATCCCAAGGCCTGCATTCTTGCGCATGGGCATCGGGGTCGATCCGGTGTGCGCGTCCTTGCCGGTCACCGTCACTTGGGTCCAGGACAAGCCCTGCCCATGGGTGACCACGCCAATATCCTTGCCCTCGGCCTCCAGGATCGGGCCTTGCTCGATGTGCAATTCGAACATGGCGTGCATCTTGCGTGCGCCGACCTCTTCGTCGCCCTTCCAGCCGATGCGCTCCAGTTCCGCGCCAAAGCTCTTGCCCTCGGCATCCTCGCGCGCATAGGCCCAATCTTGGGTGTGTACCCCCGCAAAAACGCCCGATGACAGCATCGCCGGGGCAAAGCGCGTGCCTTCCTCGTTGGTCCAATTGGTCACGACGATGGGGTGTTTTGTCTTGATATTCAGGTCGTTAAGCGTGCGGATCACCTCCAGCGCGCCCAAAACCCCCAGCACGCCGTCGTATTTCCCGCCCGTGGGCTGGGTGTCCAGATGGCTGCCCATATAGACGGGCAGGGCGTCCGGATCGCTGCCTTCGCGCATCGCAAACATATTGCCCATGGTGTCCAGCCCCATGGTGCAGCCCGCGTCCTCACACCATTTTTGGAACAGCGCGCGCCCTTCGGCGTCGGCGTCGGTCAGGGTCTGGCGGTTGTTGCCGCCCGCCACGCCGGGGCCGATCTTGGCCATCTCCATCAGGCTGTCCCACAGCCGGTCGCCATTCACACTCAGGTTCGCGCTGGGCGCTGCCATGTTGTATCCCCTGTCGCTTGGCCTTAGAATCAAGGCTCATTTGTCGTTAAGCGGTGTCGCTCATGCGTCTTTTGACCATATGGTCAAAGGTACGTTACCAGAGGTCCGGCATCAGTCAAGAAGCGCGCTATGCAAATGAACAGGTGCTGATTATTTAGGCGGAAAGACCGGACGTATGGCTCGAAAACTGGCGGAAGATAAAAAGATACCGGAAAAGCGCCCCCTGACGCGCATCCAAAAGGCCAAGCGGCAAACGATCCTGGAGGCGGCCTTGGACGTGTTTTCTGCCGAAGGATTCCGCGGCGCCACGCTGGACCGGATTGCCGCCGAGGCAGGCCTGTCCAAGCCCAACCTGCTGTATTACTACCCGTCAAAAGAGGCGGTTTTCCAAGAGCTTCTGTCCGGTTTGCTGGAAACCTGGCTTGATCCGCTGGCGGCGATGGACCCGAGCGGTGAGCCGCTCGAAGAGATCATGGCCTACGTCCGGCGCAAGCTGGAAATGGCCCGCGATTATCCGCGCGAAAGCCGCCTGTTCGCCAATGAGATCCTGCGCGGCGCGCCGAACATCCAAGGTATCCTCGAGACCGACCTAAAGAGCCTCGTTGATGAAAAATCAGGCTGTATTCGCGATTGGATCGCCGCCGGGAAAATCGCCGAAGTGGACGCGGTGCACCTGATCTTTTCGATTTGGTCGCTGACGCAGCATTATTCGGATTTCGATGTGCAGGTGCGCGCGGTGCTGGGCCATGACGACCCCTATCCGGGGGCGGCGGCGCATCTGGAGGTGCTGTTCAAACGGCTGCTGACGCCCGCTTGATTTTGGCGTGAACAGCGTTCTGAACTGCGTTCACGCGAGGCTTTAATTGTCTGACATTTAATTGTCTGACAATTGTATAAATGTCACAGGTTTGCGTATCCGCATGAAAAAGGGCGCGCCAGAAGCGCGCCCCAGTTTGGACCTCAGGGGGATTATTCGGCCGCTTTGGCCATGGGATTGTTGGGGTGGGTCGTCCAGTTGCCGTACTCTGCCGGGACAACCTGACCGGTGCGCTGGTCGACCTCGCCGGGGGCGACGCGCTCCATGGTGATGCAATTGTCCACCGGGCAGACGTCGACACATAGGTTGCAGGCCACACATTCGTCGTCCTGCACCTCAAAGACGCGGTCTTCGGACATGGTGATCGCCTGGTGGCTGGTGTCCTCGCAGGCGGCAAAGCAGCGCCCGCATTTGATGCAATCGTCCTGCGAAATCCGCGCCTTGGTGATGTAATTGAGGTTCAGATACTGCCAATCGGTGACGTTCGGCACCGCCATGCCGATGAAATCCGAGGTCTTGGTATAGCCTTTGTCGTCCATCCACTGGGACAGGCCGCGCTTCATTTCCTCAACGATTTTAAAGCCATAGGTCATGGCGGCGGTGCAGACCTGCACGTTGCCCGCGCCAAGCGCCATGAACTCGGCGGCATCGCGCCAAGTGGTGATCCCGCCGATGCCGCTGATCGGCAGGCCGTGGGTGGCGGGGTTGCGGGCGATTTCGGCGACCATGTTCATGGCGATGGGCTTGACCGCCGGGCCGCAATAGCCGCCGTGGGTGCCCTTGCCGTCGATGGTCGGCTGCGGGGCCATCATGTCCAAGTCCACCGAAGTGATTGAATTGATGGTATTAATCAGGCTGACCGCATCCGCGCCGCCGTTCTTGGCGGCCTCGGCGGGCATCCGGATGTCGGTGATGTTGGGGGTCAGCTTCACGATCACCGGCTTGTCGTAGTATTGCTTGCACCAGCGGGTGACCATCTCAATGTATTCAGGGACTTGGCCGACGGCGCTGCCCATGCCGCGTTCGGCCATGCCATGCGGGCAGCCAAAGTTCAGCTCAATCCCGTCGGCCCCGGTTTCGGCGACGCGCGGCAGGATGGCTTTCCACGACGCCTCGTCGCAGGGCACCATGATCGAGGCGATCAGCGCGCGGTCGGGGTAGTCGGCTTTGACGCGGGCCATCTCTTCGAGGTTGGTTTCCAGCGGCCGGTCGGTGATGAGTTCGATGTTGTTGAGGCCCAAAAGGCGGCGGTCCGCGCCGTAGATCGCGCCGTAGCGGGGGCCGTTGACGTTGACGACCGGTGGCCCTTCGGCACCGAGGGTTTTCCAGACCACGCCGCCCCAGCCTGCCTCGAAGGCGCGGCGGACGTTGTATTCCTTGTCGGTGGGCGGCGCGGACGCCAGCCAGAACGGGTTTGGCGAAGAGATGCCGAGGAAATTTGTTGTGAGATCAGCCATGTGTGGTCTCCTGCGGGGCGCCTGTGGCGGGCCGGGGAATTGGATATTTGGAAAGAGAAGAAGACATGGGGGTCATGCCTGCGTGAGCGCGGCGTGAATGTCTTCGGCGGCGTCGCGGCCTTCGGAGACGGCGACCACCGTCAGGTCTTCGCCCGCGGTGCAGTCGCCGCCCGCCCAGACGCCGGGCATGGTGGTGCGGCCTGCGCCGGTGGTTTTGATCTTGCCGCGGTCAAGTTCGGGGCCGTCGATCCCGGCGAAGGTCTGGCCGATGGCGCGAAAGACCTGATCGGCGGGCAGGCGGATCGTCTCGCCGGTGCCGGTGAGGGTGCCGCTTTCGGCGGTGGTGTACTCCAGTTCGATCTGCGCGGCGCTGCCGTTGCCGTGGATGGCGACGGGCATGACGTTGGTGAGGATCGTGACCCCTTTGGAGGCGGCGAGGTCCTGTTCGAAGCGCGAGGCCCCCATCTGCTCGCGCCCCCGGCGGTAGGCGAGGGTGACGTTTTGCGCGCCCAGCAGCTTGGCCTGCACGGCAGCGTCGACGGCGGTCATGCCGCCGCCGATCACCACCACGTTGCGCCCGACGGGGAGGGTCGTCAGGTCGCGGGTCTGGCGCAGGTCAGCGATGAAATCGACCGCGTCCATGACGCCTGCGCGGTCATTGCCGTCGCAGGTCAGCGCGTTCACCGCGCCGAGGCCGATCCCGAGGAATACCGCATCATAGTCTTGGGCCAGTTGGTTAAGCTCTAGGGTTTGGCCAAGGGTCTGGCCGGTATGAAGCGTGATGCCGCCGATTTGCAGCAGCCAGTCGATCTCGCGGGCGGCGAAGTCATCGGTCGATTTGTAGGACGCGATGCCGTATTCGTTGAGGCCGCCGGGTTTCTCCTTGGCATCAAAGACATCGACCGCGTGGCCCTTGAGCGCGAGGCGGTGGGCGCAGGCCAGACCCGCAGGGCCAGCGCCGACGACAGCCACACGTTTGCCCGTCTCAGCGGCACGGGTGAAGGGGTGGCTTTGGCGCGCCATGGCGGTGTCGGTGGCGTGACGCTGGAGGCGGCCGATCTCGACCGGCTTGCCTTCGGCGGTTTCGCGCACGCAGACCTGTTCGCACAGCGTTTCCGTCGGGCAGACGCGGGCACACATGCCGCCGAGGATGTTCTGTTCAAAGATCGTCTGGGCCGCCGCTTCGGGCATCCCGGTCGAGATCTGGCGGATGAACAGCGGGATGTCGATGTCGGTGGGGCAGGCGGTCACGCAGGGCGCATCGTGGCAGAAATAGCACCGATCGGCGGCCACGCGGGCCTCGTGCGCATCATAGGGCGCGTGCAGGTCGGCAAAGTTCTCGGCCAGGGTGTCGGGGGCGAGCCGGCCGGCTGCGATGCCGGGCGTAGCTGGGCTGGTCATGGCGTCTCCGTGGGTTGTCACGGGGATCACTGTGCCACGGTTCAAAAATTTATCAATTGGTAAAATTTAAGGGGCGCGGATTTTTTCGCCGCTTGCGAAAAGCTGCCCAAGAAAGTGGCAAACGCGCCTTGGCAGCGGGGAAGGGGGCGCAAAGCGGACACGAGGGCGCGCTTTGCGCCGAGGGGTCAGTTGGTCAGAACGCCGACGCCTGCGCCGACGATCGCGCCTTCGACGCAGCGGCCTTCGACAAGGACTTCACCGGCGGCGCAGCCGATGGCGGCCCCCACCAGGGCGCTTTCCAGATCGCTGTCCGGGCGCACGCAGCCCGCGGCTGCAAAGGTTGATACGGCGGCCGCCGCGGCAATAAGTTTTTTCATGGTCTGGTCTCCTTGTGCGGGTGCACGCGATGGTGGCAGCATGTGCATAGCCGATACAAGCGGCAAATGATCTCTATCAATTCTGGGAATAGACGGTGCGCGAGGAATGGCCGATGCGCCGCCCTTTAGCCGGCGTTCATGGCCTGCGCGATGTCTGCGGCGGCGTCCTGAACGGCGCTGGCAAACTGCGCGCGGGCCAAATCGCGGCGGAACACCTTGCGCGACCAGGTGACATTCAGCGCGGCGGGGACGTGTTCGGCCAGACGGATCGGCACGGCGAGCGAGTCGCGCGCGTCATCCACCGCGCTACGCGGCTCGTTAAAGTCGCCGCCAAAATCCGGGTCGCGAAAGGCAAAGCCCTGCGCGCGGGCATCACTGACACAGCGCGCCACGTAGTCGGGGCTATGCGCCTGACGGTCGCCCTTATGGCCGCTTTGGCGCAGGCGATCCAGAATGGCGTCGCGGATCGTGTCCTGACAAAACGCCAGATAGGCCCGCCCAGAGGCCGAGCGCAGCATGTTGATGCGAAAGCCCACCGGCCCCAGCGGGATACTCTAGATATAGGCGCGCGGGGCGTTGGTTTCGATCACCTCCATGTGGGTCAGGCGCGGCACGGCCAGCACCGAGGGCCATTTGATCCGGTCCGACAGGCGTTCAAGGATGGGCGAGGCGACCTCGGCCAGCGCCTGTTCGCGGTCCATGTGCCCGGCCAGTTCCGCCAGCGAGTAGGACGCCACATAGGCGCCGTCGGCCATGCGCTGCCAGACCATGCCGCGCGCCCGCAGGGTTTTGAGGATGCGCAGCAGCGACGCCTTTGGAATGCCCGTGCGCCGGTGCAGATCGCCCAGCGTCATCTGACCCGAGCTTTGCAGCAGCGTCAGCACGTCCAGCCCGCGCGCGAGGGCGTTGATGGTCTTGACCTTGGGTTATGGCATCGGGGTCCTGCTTAATTGGGCGGCGAAGGGGCGGTCTGCGCCTGTGATCTTAAAACTTTAGCCCGCTCTTTAACGCTTCGTTAAGCATTTTGATTAAAGGTTTTTTACCAAGCGTCAGGGCCATTCCCGGCGTTGGACGTCTTAATGCACGTGTAGCGATCTCCGAGCTCTGCGTCGGGAGAGTGTCAATGACAAGACTATGGAGCAAGGCTCTGATCGAGGAAGACGGGGAACCCATACAAGAGTTCCGCCGCTTTTTGTCGTCCTTTGGTCAGGCGGCCGTGTCGGGGCTGGGGGCCGAGGCGCTGCATGTGTGCCTGTGCCAGACGTTCACCCGCAGCGAGACGCCGATCCAAGGCATGTGGCCGGACCCCGCACCGGGCGAGGCCGCAGCGCAAAGCCCAGAGTTGATAACCGCCGCGATGGCGCAGTTCGAGGCCATTCAGGGCGGCGGGCCTACCTGGATGTGGCACCGGGCCACCGCCGACGGTCTGGAGATTTTGACCATCGCGCTGGCCAACGGGGACGGGCGGATCATGGCGGTGGTCGGCCTGATGTATCGCAAACCCGACAGGGCCGCGGCGGAACCTGCGGCGATGGCGCTGATGAAGGCGGGCGAGGCGCTGCTGGACAGCCTCTTTACCCGGTTCTTCACCGAATTCGATCTGATGGTGCTGGAGCGGCGCAACGCGCGGCTGACAAAGCTGGCCCGGATCGACAGGCTTACGGGGCTGGAAAACGCCACGTCCTTTGAGACAAAGGCCTGCGAGCGGCTGCGCACCACCGATGAGCCGGCGGCGCTGGTGGTGATCGACGTGGACCATTTCAAGCTGGTGAACGACCTGTATGGCCACCAGTTCGGCGACCGCTATCTGAAACTGGTGGCTGAAAGCATCATTCACGCCATGCCGCAGGGCGCCATCGTGGGCCGCATTGGCGGCGATGAATTCGCCGTGTGTCTGGACCTGCCGGGGGATGAGGCGGCCCACTTGTCCGAGATCCTGGTGTTTTGCCGCAATGCGGTGATGCGCGCGGCGGCGACGCTGGACAAGCCCGATCTGGGGCGGATTTCTATGGGCGCGGCGCTGTTCCCGTCGCAGGCCAAAAGCTTTCGCGCGCTGTTCGAGCTGGCGGATGCGGGGCTGTACGCGGCCAAGCGCTCGGGGCGCAGTGCCTACCGGATCTTTGACCCGTCGCGCCACCAGACCTTTAACAGCCGCGCCATGGGGCAGCTGTTTCTGGATGCGATCGATCAGGGGCGCGTGGTGCCGTTCTTTCAGCCGATCGTGGATCTGGACACGGGCCAGCCCGCCTATTTCGAGGTGCTCGCCCGCTGGGAAGACGGGGCAGGGGGCATCCGCACGCCCGAAGACTTTGCCACGATCCTGAGCGACTATCGCTTTGCCAACATACTGACGGAAACGGTGGTGGGGCAGGCGCTGGAGGTCGCGGCGCAGGCGCGGCAGAGTGGCAGCCGGGCCAAGCTGTCGGTGAACCTCTGCGCGCTGGACCTGACCAAGCCCGAGTTCGTCTTTGACATGCAGGCGCTGCTGGCCCAGCACGGGGCCGAGTGGTGCGATATCGTGTTCGAAGTGACCGAGACCACCATGCTCGATTGCGGGCGACAGCGGATCTTCCAGACCCTTGCCGAGCTGCGCAGCCGCGGGGCGCAGGTGGCCTTGGACGACTTTGGCATGGGCTACGGCGGGCTGCGGCACCTGCGCGACTGGCCCATCGATATTCTCAAGATTGACGGCAGCTTTGTCGCCGGGATGGACAGCAACCCCAAGGACCGGGTCATCGTCGAGGCGATCTTGCACATTGCGCGGCAGACCGGCCTGACGGTGATTGCCGAAGGCATCGAGACAGAGCAGCAGCGGCAGATGCTGCGGGACATTGGCTGCGTCTATGGTCAAGGCTACCTGTTTTCCTGCCCCGGCCCGCAGGGGGCGCTTTTCGACATGCTGGGCGCAGCATCGCAGGTTGGGGTGGGCGCGGCCTGATCCGGCCTTTGGCGGGCTGTTCTGTTGTGTCGCGGTCTGCGAAAAACGCTTTGTATTTTCAAACGGTGCATTACGCTGCGTTAGGTGAGCGAAAGGGACGGTATGTCCAAGGTGAGTGGTTTACAAAAGCCGCAGGGCGCACCGCGGCTGGTTGCGCTGGGGATCAGCACCGATGAGGTCGACCCCCTGCTGGCGTTTTTTGCCGCGCTGCCGCCGCAGGTGACCTGGGCCATCGTGTTCACCAAGCCCTTGTCGCTGGTGCAGCTGGCCCGGCTCAAGGAGGTGCTGCACAAGTCCGGGGGGCCAATCCTGGAGTGGCTGTCGACGGGGATGCGGCTGGCGCCCGGGCGGGTCTATTTGCCGCCGCGCCATGCGTGCGTTGAACTGGCGGACGAGGCCTTTGTCCTGTCGCCCGCGCCCGAAGGCGAGACCAAGCCGATGCACCTCGTGGACACCTTTTTGTTGTCGCTGCTGGGCCGTGACCCGGCGCGCACGGCGGTGGTGTGCCTTGACCGGGTGCCGCTGGACGGGGTGCTGGGCTTTCAGCAACTGGGCGAGGCGGGCGCGCCGATCTTTTTACGCCCCCGGCAGGGATTGGCCCGGCGCAAGGGGCAAGGCGTACTGGAACCGGGCCGCATGCCGGCGGTGCTGGCCCGCGCCTTTGAGGGCGAGACCGCCGAGCCGGACGACTCTGCCGCGCTGGACCGCATTCTGGGTTTGCTGGAGCGGACCTGCCATATGGAAATCAGCGCCTACAAGACCGACATGCTGGCCCGCCGGATCACCCGCCGAATGCGCCTGCGCCGCCACGACAGCTTTTATGACTATGCCGAGGCGCTGGCCGCAGACCCCGCCGCCGTGGCCGAGCTGTATGACGATCTGCTGATCGGCGTGACCGGCTTTTACCGCGACTCGGAGGTGATCCAGACCCTGCGCACCAAGGTGCTGGACCCGATGGTGGCCAGCTGTGACGGGCAAAAGCCGCTGCGCATCTGGGTGCCCGCCTGCGCCACCGGCGAAGAGGCCTACACCCTTGCCATCGAACTGGCCGAAAGCTTTGAGGCGGCAGGGCGCGCGCCCAATTTTCGCATTCTGGCCAGTGACTTGCGCCAATCGTCCTTGGATGTCGCGTCGGTTGGGCTGTATGATGTGGGCGCGGTGGAAACGGTGCCTGAAGTCCTGCGGGACAAGTATTTCCAACGGGTTGGCGGGCAATATGCCGTGCGCAAGAGCCTGCGCGCGCATATCGTCTTTTCAAGCCACGACGCGCTGGTTGACCCGCCGTTTTTGCAACTGGATCTGGTGTCCTGCCGCAACCTGCTGATCTATCTCAACCCAGAGCCGCAGGCGCGGCTGCTGTCGATGGTGTTGTTTGGGCTGCGCGCGGATGGGGCGTTGCTGTTGGGCCAGTCCGAGACGCTAATTCGCGACCAAGACGCGCTCGAGGTGATCGACCGCGGCGCGCGCCTGTTCCGCAAGCGCGGCGATGTGCAGCCGCGCCCGGTGCCGCTGCCCGAACAGGATCTCCCGCAGGGCGATCCGCTCAAGCTGCAAAGGCCGCGCCTGGGCATCGGCTTGGCCCACCGCGATCATGTGGTTCTGAACGGCTTTGACGCGGTGCTGCGCCGCTATGCGCCGTCGTCGCTGCTGATCTCGGCCGAAGGCGAGGTTCTGGGCTGGTTCGGCGCGGCCAGCGTTCTGGTGCGCAAGACCGACGGCGCGTCCCTGCGCACGGTCGAAGACGTGGTCCACGACGATTTGCAGATCCCCATCACCGTCGCCTTGGAAAAGCTGCGCGAAGGGCCGTTTGAAACTTTTGTGCGCGTGCTCAAGGTGGAACTGGCGGGGGGCGCACCGGGACGGGTGCAGCTGCGATTCGAGGCGCTTGATACCGCTGGGGCTGGTCCCTTGCTGCTGGTGGCGGTGACCTTTGGCGATGGCCAAACGCCGGTTCCGACGCCGCAGACAGCCCCAGAGGCGGAAGACGCGCTGTTCCTGTCGCGCCGGGTGCAGGAACTGGAGCGCGATCTGCGCTTGACAGAGCGGACCTTGCAGCATGTTACCGAACGGCTGGAGGCGACGGGCGAAGAGCTGCTGGCCTCGAACCAAGAGTTGCAGATGGCCAATCGCGCGCTGCACCGGGACAATCACGGGTTGAACCACAGCAATGCGGCGATCCGGGCGCAGGCCGAAGATATTGGTCTGTATGCCAATGGTCTGGAGGCGGTGCTGGATGCCCTCGGCATCGGTTTTGTGGTTGTCAGCGCGCAGGGCGTGATCCACCGGGTCAGCGCGCAACTGGCGGTGCGGCTCAATCTGGCGTCTGCGCCGGAGGGGCTTGATATTGCGCGGCTGGGCCTTGGGCCGGACTTTGATGCCTTGCCGCAGGTGGTGCAGGACGTGGCGCGCAGCAAGCGCCCGGCAGAGCTGTCTGGCGAAGGTCCGGGGGGCACGCTTTGGCTGCGGGTGTTCCCCCAGATCGGCCCATCCCCGCGCGATCCCCAAGGCGATGCGGGCGGGGATGGCGTGGTGCTGGTGTTTCATTGGCCCAGAGGGCCATAATCATATTGGCCCAGAGGGCCATAACTATAGTGGCCCAGAGGGGCATAATTACCGTGGCCCAGAGGGGCATAGGTGAGGTGGCCCCAAGCGGGCGCCGCCTTGATGCCCCCCCACGCCCCTCAGCAAATCCGCGGCAGTTGCTCACCCACCAGCATGTCGACAATCCGCCCACCGCCAAACAGCGTGCGCATGGTAACGCGCCCCTTGGGGCCGTCTGTGGCCTTGCCGATCACGGTCGCGCCCGCGCCCTCGGGCACGGTCTTCATCGCTGCCAAGGCCGCCTCGGCCTGATCCTCCGGCACAAACACCACCAGCGTCCCTTCGTTCGCCAGGTACAGCGGGTCCAGCCCGAGGATCTCGCAAACGCCCTTCACCTCGGGGCGCAGGGGCAAGGCGGTCTCTTCGATCTCGATCCCAACGCCAGCCGCCTCGGCGATCTCGTTCAAAGCACTGGCCAAACCGCCGCGCGTCGCATCCCGGCAGGCCCGCGCATCAGGGGCGGCGGCCAGGACGGCCTGCATCAAATGCCCAAGTCCCGCACAATCCGACGGGATCTCGGCGGACAAGGCCATATCCCCGCGCGCCGCCATGATCGCCGCGCCATGGTCCCCAAGCACGCCATTCACGATGGCCACATCGCCGGGCCGCACCTTGGTCGCGGCCATGTCCCGCCCCGGCGGAATGACCCCCACACCCGAGGTGGTGATGAACACCTTGTCCGCCGAGCCGCGCCCGACAACCTTGGTATCGCCGGTCACAATGCGCACGCCCGCCTTCTCGGCCTCCGCCTGCATCGAGGCCACGATCCGCCGCAAAAGCGCGATCTCTGTGCCCTCTTCGATGATAAACGCCGCCGACAGCCACAAAGGCTTCGCCCCGCCCACCGCAAGGTCATTCACCGTCCCGCAGACCGCGATCTTGCCAATGTCGCCGCCGGGAAACTCGACGGGATCGACCACGAACCCATCGGTGGTCATCGCCAAACGCGCCCCCGGCTCGCACAAAGCTTCCGACACCAAACGCGCCTGATCCTCCATGGCGTCGGGCTGAAACACAGAGGTAAAGACCTCCTCGATCAAGTCCCGCATCGCCTTGCCGCCGCCACCATGGGCCAGCGTCACCCGTTCATCTCTCAGCGCCATCTCGTCTTCTTCTCTTTTCAAATATCCCGGGGGGAATGCCCTTCAGGGCAGGGGGGCAGCGCCCCCTTCCTGTTTAGATGCGCACCTTCTGTGCGACGGGGCAGCGCCCCCTCTTCGCGCCCGGCACGGGCGCGCCTCGGTCCTGTAACGCGCCCCGCTAGGGGCGCGCCGGTCGGCCCGGCGCAGCCGGGACGAAACCGCTTATTCCGCAGGTTCCGCCGCCCGCGCGCCGCCGTATTGATAGTACGCCGCACAAGCTCCCTCGGAGGACACCATCAACGCGCCCAAGGGCATCTCGGGCGTGCACCCCAGACCGAACTGAGGGCATTGCACCGGCTTCATCCGGCCCGTCATCACCGCGCCGCAGGCGCAGCCTTCGGGCTCTTTCACCACCCGCGCGCCCGCGCCGTAACCGATGCCGAACTTGGCTTCGGCGTCGTAGGCGGCGTATTTCTCGCGAATACGCAGACCGCTGCTGTCGATCTCTCCCAGACCGCGCCACTCAAAGCTCGGGCGCATCTCGTAGACGTCCTCGATCGCCGCCAGCGACACCGGGTTGCCATGCTCGGGCACGATGCGCGCGTATTGGTTTTCCACCTCGGCGCGGCCGTCGCGGATCTGCTCCAGCACCATCAGCACCGACTGCAACAGGTCCAAAGGCTCGAACCCCGCCACGACAATTGGCTTGCCGTAATCCTGCGCAATGAAATCATAAGGATGGATGCCGATCACCATGGACACATGCCCCGGCCCGACAAACCCGTCCAAGACCATATGCGGATCGTCGAGCAAAGCCTTGATCGGCGGCGGCACCACGATGTGGTTGCAGAACACGCTGAAGTTTTCCAGCCCCTCGCGCGCCGCTTGCTGTATGCTCAGCGCGGTCGAGGGCGTCGTTGTCTCGAAGCCCAGCCCAAAGAACACCACCTGTCGGTCCGGGTTGCGCCGCGCCAGCTCCAAAGCGTCCAAGGGCGAGTAGACCATGCGGATGTCGCAGCCGTCGGCCTTGGCCTGCATCAGGCTCTTGCGGGTGCCCGGCACGCGCATGGCGTCGCCAAAGGTGCAGAAAATCACGCCCTCTTGCTCTGCCAATTCGACGCATTCGTCAACGCGGCTCATGGGCAGAACGCAGACCGGGCAGCCGGGGCCGTGGATGAACTCCAGCCCCTCGGGGGTCAGCTTGTCCAAGCCATAGCGAAAGATCGCGTGGGTGTGCCCGCCGCAGACCTCCATGATGTGGACCGGCTTGTCCTTGGTGGCGCCGATTTCGGTCACCACGTCCTGAATGCGGGCCAGCAAAGCCTTGGCGGCCTTGGGGTCGCGGAATTCCTCGGCGTATTTCATCGCGCGTCCTCCAGCGCGGCCTGTCCTGCGGCCATTGCCTCCAGCTCTTCCTGGGCCTCGCCCAAATGGCGCAGCGCCTCGAGGGTTTCAGCCGCCTCGGCCTCGTCGATCTCGGACATGGCAAAGCCCACGTGGATCAGGGCCCATTTGCCCACCGCTTCGTTCAGATCAGCCCCCGCGATGCAGGCGACGTTGACCTCACGCCGGACGCCGGACACTTCGGCCATGGCCATCATGCGGGCCGCGTCGGTGATCTCGACGATCTGTCCCGGAATTCCCAGACACATCCCTTAGTCCTCCTCTGATTGGGTGACGCGCCCCGGCTCTTCCAGCCCGTAACGGTCGATCTTGGCGCGCAGGCCAACGCGGGACAGGCCCAATTCGTTGGCGGCGCGGCTCTTGTTCCACTTCAGCCGCGTGAGCGTCTCGCGCAGGATGCGCATCTCGATCCGCTCGACCCGATCCTTGAGCGTGCCGGTCCCGGCCAGCACGGCCTCTTCGGCCTCGTCGCCCCGTTCGGTGCAGGGCGCGGCTTGCAGGATGTGGCGCGAGATCAGCTCGGGGCCAAGGATGGCGTCCTGCGAAAAGATCAGCATCCGCACCATTTCGTTTTCCATCTCGCGCAGGTTGCCGGGCCAGTCGTAGGCCTCAAGGAACCTCACCGCGTCCTCGGACAGGCCATGCACCGGCTTGCCGTGCTCGCTTGCGGCGGTGAACAGCAGGTTCTGCGCCAGGACCGGCACATCGCTGCGCCGTTCGCGCAGGGGCGGGACGGCCAGCGTCGCGCGGGCAAGCGCGTAGTACAGGTCCGAGCGGAACCGCCCCTCGGCCACGTCCTTGCGCAGGTCGTGAACGCTGCCCGCGAGCAGGCGGACGTTGACGCGCTGGCTTTCGACGCTGCCAAGCGGGCGGAACGAGCCTTCGGTCGCGACCCGCACCAGCGCCAGCTGCATCTGCGGCGACAGGTCCGCCACCCCGTTCAGGAACAGCGTGCCGCGGTCGGCCTTTTGCAGCAGGCCGATCTTGTTGGCGGACAGCCCCGGCAGGGCACCGCGCCGCGCGCCGAACAACTCCAGCTCCAGCAGCTCGTCCGACACGCCGGTGCAGTTGAGTTCCTGAAACGGGCGGTCCGACCGAAGGGAGCTATAGTGCATCGCCCGCGCCAGCGCCGCCTTGCCGGTGCCATTCTCCCCAAAGATCAGGACCGGCACGTCAAAGCTGGCGAACTGGCGGGCCTGCGCGATCACCGGCTCTAGCGGCGAGTTCGGCCCGCGCAGCACGTTCTCAAAGCCCAAACCCTCGCGCAGGGCTTTGCGCTGTTCCTCTAGCTTGGATTCCACCGAGCGCGACAGATACCGCATTTCCAAGCTCAGCCGCTCGTGATCGCGGTTCAGCGCAAACAGATCGGTGGCGTTCTTGGCGGTCATCAGCAGGTGATCGGGGTGCCACGGCTTGGTCAGGAACTGGTAGATCCCGGCCTCGTTGATGGCGGCGATCATATCGCTGCTTTCGGTGTAACCGGTGATGATGATCCGCACCGTTTCCGGCCAGCGGTCACGCACCTCGGTCAGGAACTCCACGCCCGTCCGCCCCGGCATCCGCTGATCGCAAAAGATCACCTGAACGTAGTTTTCTTCCATCAGGGCGGCGGCCTCATCGGCATTCGCCGCCGTCAGACAGTCGAAATCGTCCTCGAGCGCCATGCGCATGGACGCGAGCGAGTGTTCCTCGTCGTCGACCAGCAGGATGGTGGGCAGCGTGTCGGTCATTATTCCGCCGCCGCCTTGCCGGCCTTGCGGGCCAATGCGCCTTGCAGCCAGTTGAGCCAGTTGTCCATGCCCTCGCCGGTGCGGGCGCTGACGCGGATCACCTCGATGCCGGGATTCACGCGGCGCAGGTTTTTCTCATACAGGTCAAGGTCCACGTCGCAATGCGGCGCAAGGTCGACCTTGTTCAGCAGCGCGAGCCGCGAGGCGGTGAACATATCGGGGTATTTCAAGGGCTTGTCCTCGCCCTCGGTGACGGACAGGATCGCGACCTTGCAGTCTTCGCCAAGGTCAAAGCCCGCAGGACACACAAGGTTGCCGACGTTCTCGATGAACAGGAAAGAGCCTGCTTCGAGCCCGAGGTGCTCCATCGCGTGGCCGACCATGTGGCCGTCCAGATGGCAGCCCTTGCCGGTGTTGACCTGAATGGCCTTGGCTCCGGTGGCGCGGATGCGCTCGGCGTCGTTGGCGGTCTGCTGGTCGCCCTCGATGACGGCCAGAGGGTGGCTGCCGAGGCGTTCGATGGTCTTGCACAGAAGGGTGGTCTTGCCCGATCCGGGGGACGACACGAGGTTGATGGCAAAGATGCCTTGCGCGTTCAGCTTGGCGCGGTTGGCGTCGGCGTAGCGGTCGTTCTTGGCCAGAATGTCGGTCTCGATCTCGATCAGGCGGTCCTGCGACATGCCGGGAACGGCGACACCCGCCGGGCCTTTGCCATAGTGCAGATCGCCGCCGTGGTGATGGTGGTGATCGTGGCTGTGGTCATGGCTGTGGTCGTGGCTGTGATCATGATGGTGGTGATCGTGGTCATGATGGTGGTGATGATCGTGATCATGCGCGTGCGAATGACCGTGATCGTGAGAGTGGGAATGCCCTTCGAGCTTGCTGTCTCCGCAGCCGCAAACCGTACACATCAGATGACCTCCAAATCCTTGATTCTCATTTCTTCCCCGCCGGTTGGCATCAGTTTGCCGCCGCCGCAATCGGGGCAGGGCGCAAGCCGTTCGGGGATTTCGACCTCGTGCATACAGTCGTAGCACATGGCCTTTCCGGGCAGGTCGATCATGATCAGCTGCGCGCCCTCGGCGACGCTGCCGCGCATGACGACCTCGAATGCAAATTCCAGCGCGGGCTTTTCGACCCCCGCGAATTGGCCGATTTCCACGCGCACGCATTTGACGCCTTTGACATCATGGCCGCGGGTGTGATCCTCGATCACGGTGCGGATGCCTTCGCAGATCGACATCTCATGCATGGGTCGGCTCCTCTAGTTTCAGCGGCGTGCAGGGGTCGAGGATATCGACCAACAGCAGCGCCTGATCATGTTTGGCGCGGGGCAGGGACGCAAGGCTTTGGTCCATGATCCCGCCCTGTGCCAGCAGGTGATCGGTGGGCGTCACCCGCCGCAGGGCCAGAACGCGGCCCCGGTTGTCTGTGCGCGCCTCGATGGCGTAGCTGCCGCGCGCCGCCGGGACAATGGCGCAGCCGGGGGCGAGCAATTCCGGCGCGGGCAGGCGGCCCTCTTCGGCGGCTTGCAAATCAATCGCGCGGGCGGCGGTGCGCCACAGGGGGCCGCGCCCGTAGGTGTCTTCGATCCAGACCATCACCGGGTGGTCCAGGTGCCGCATGGCGACGCTGTTTTCCTGTGCGGCGCCGTTCAGCGTGGTGCCGCCTTGCGCCGTCGGCAGGGCATTGGTGCAGGCTTCACCCGGGGCAAAGCGGCTGGCGATGGTGCGCAAAAGCGGCGCGATGCCGGTGTCGCTGTCCAGATAACGGTCAAAGGCCTCGGGCGTGGCGGGAAAGCCGTCCGGCCCGATCAGCGCCTCTGTCTGGCTGGCGGACCAGTCGATGGGCAAGCCGATGCGGTCCAACCCAAGGCGAGAGGGCAGCATCACGGCCAGCCGCATGACGTGCTCGCGGCGAATGTCGGCGGACAGGTCAACCCCGTCCGGGATGGGCAGACCCAGCGCCATGCGGACCCCGACAATCTGCGCCGCACGGCACAGGTTGAAGAGACGCGGCACCAGGTCTGCCACGTGCTCGGCCGGTTTCCCACGCACCAGATCACCCACAGGAAGGGGAGTGGGGGCGATGGCGCGCAGGGAGATATCCGGTCGGTCGAGCATCTCAGGCCTCGCTTGCCAATCCAGCGGTCAGAACCTGACGGCGGGTGGGGGCTTCGGGCAATTCGGGGACCTCTTCGGCGGCGGCTTGGGCCTCTTCAGCCTCTGCTTCGGCGGCTTCCTCGGCGGCGGCCACAGCGGCGAGCTCCTCTTCGCGGGCGGCGCGGATGTCGGCGGAGCGGTCGGTCTCGGCGCGGTGTTCCTCCTGGAAGAGGGCCACCATCACCGCATTGGCCACGTCCACGGCCTGCGCCTGCGTTTTGAAGTCATTCATCGGCGAGAAGAGCGAGCAGGCCTTGTAGCCGCCCACCATTTCCCGGGTGTTGTGGATGAACTCATAATCCCCCGATTCAAAAGAGATAATCTCTTTTTCACCGGCGCGCAGGTCGGACCAATCCTCGCCCTCGGCGGGCAGCTGGATCAGGTTCATGAACCACGGCGAGATCAAGACGCCAAGCGGGCGGCCCTGATACATGCGCCAGCCCACCGCCTGCACGTGCAGCAGCTTGTTGACCAGCGGCACGTCGCGCATCTTGGCGTGCCAGACTTCGGTAAAGTCGGTCACCAGAGCGTTGGTTTTCGCCCCGATTTCAGCGGCTTCGCGCATCTCGTCGCTGCCGGGATCTTCGGAGACAAGGAACTGTTCCTTGGGCGCGTCGCAGTTCGGGCAGCCCCAGTCGTCGGGCAGCGCGATGAACGGCGTGCCCGGCAGGATCGAGCGCGTGTCGTCGCCTTCGGCCGGATCGTAGGGCGTCCAGCAGATCTTGCACTCCATGATCGCGCGCGGGCTGATCTTGTCATTCGCGCCGAGGAAAGAGCCTTCGAACCCGCTCATCGGATCGCCTCGATCACTTCGATGATGCGCTCGCCACTGTCGGTCAGGTCTTCGGCTGCGGCAAGGGCCACTTCGGGCATGGTGGTGACTTCGAAGGTGTCCAAAATCAGCGTGTCCATCGAGTTGAAGAACTGCACGCGCCAGACAAACGGCGTGGCGGTGGCGGTGATGCGGCAGTTGCCGTAGCCGCGCGACAGGATGTCGACCGCGCCGGTGCCCAGCGTCGCGTCGAGCCATGCCAGATCGGCTTCGGTGTGCGGCAGCAGGGTCAGGTTGATGACGTGCAGCTCGGCGTCCGGGCCGTAGGCGGCGGATTTGTCTTGCAGTTCGACCAGCAGCGGCGGCGCGTTGACCACCTGCGGGCTTTTGGGCGCGTCGGGGTTGCCCGCACGGCGCGCGTTAAAGGCACGCTCATAGGCCATGCGCGGGGCCGAGCCGACCTCGATCTTGTCGATGCTTGCGCCCTTGAGCATCCAGACGCCGGCAAAGACGCTTTCCTGCGCGGCCACGGCGGGAACGCCCTGCATCTTGATCGCCACCTCGCCAGAGCCCATGGTCTCTGTGATCAGGTCGCGGTTGGCCTTGTCCAGACCCGACAGGTCAAAGGTGGCGTTGTCCGCACCCTGACCGGATGCCAATGAGGCCTGCGCAATCTCGCGCAAAAGGTCGAGACCGGGCTTGAGGCTTTCGTCGAATTCCACCTCGGGGATATGCGGCGAATAAGACCGCATGTCCTGCGGCATCGGCATGTATTCCAGTTCCTTGCCGTCTTCGCCGGGGGACTGAGAGCCGGGGCCGTAGCCTGTCGGCGGCATCATGAAGTTGCTGACCATTTGAGTTTCCCTCCCTAAATCTTATTCCGCCGCGACGGGCGGCTTTGCGAGGATCTGGGCGATCCGCGCCATGTAATCGTCCCAGTCGCGGACCTTGGGGATGCCGCCGATCAATTCACCGTCGCGGTAAAAGATCACGCTGGGGGTTTTGAGAACCTTGGTGCGCTCGCGCAGTTCGGTTTCAACGGCGTCGCCCACCACGGCGGCGTCAAACTTGCCCTGAAAGGCTTGTTTCAGCTCGGGCAGGATGACGGCGACATCGGCGCTTTCGAGGTTGCGCTTGGGGTCGCCCGGCACAAACAGGGCGTGGGCGCCGGGCTGCTCGACAAAGGCGGTCAGATCGCCAGAGGTGTCCAGCATCGGCCAGCCGAATTCGGTGTTAAGGCGGGTAATCAGGGGATGGCTCATGGGTGTCCTCTCATCCGGTGGAGTGGCCCGCATCCAGCGCGGCCTGAAGGTGGGGGGGCAGTTGCGGCGTGGCCTCGTCGAGATCGGCAAAGGCTTTGCCCAGCTCGCCGCCGGTCATAAGGCTGCGCAGACCGTGCAGCGCCTTGGAGATCTTGTCGGCCTCATCGGCGCTGATCACTTCGCGGGCGCAGCCCAGAAAGGTCAGCACCCATTGGCCGGGTTCGACCGGGCCGGTCAGCGACAGATCGATCAAGACCTCTCGGCCATCCTCCAGCGCGGTGGCGGCGATGCCATCGACGCTGAGGATCTGAACGGGCTGTCCGACGCACATGGCTTAGGACGCCTGCGGGAAAAAGCGGTCGTCGCCGGTGCGGCAGGCCTCTTCGGCGGAGGGGCGGCCCTCTTCGTAGGCGGTGTGGCGGATCGACTCGTGGGCCAGATCGGTCTCGTCGCCCTTGCCGGGGCGGTAGGCGACACCAAGCTGTTTCAGCTCGTGCAGGGCGACCTCGATCGCCGGGTCGATCTGGCGCTGCACCACGGCGCGCAGACCGCCGCCGTAATCCTCGAGCTCTTCGGGCTGGCAGCCGATCAGGATCAGACGCTCGGGGCATTGGTTCATCAGTTGCGCGGTGGCGATCACGTCCTGAAAGCCGGTCTGGTGCAGCGACATCTTTTTCGCGCCCATAAAGGCCGGAACCTCGTCATCCTTGACGATCTTGAGCGTCCCGGCGGGCAGGCCGTAGTCGACCGCATCGAACACCAGCAGCACGTCGGCCTCTTCGAGGAAGGGCAGCAGGTACAGCCCCTGCGTGCCCCCATCCAAAAGCTGTACATTGTCGTCAAAGGCCCATGCTTCGGCCAGCCGTTCAACGCAGCGCACGCCAAAGCCTTCGTCGGCCCACAGCACATTCCCGATGCCCATGATCAGCACTTTTGGCTGCATAGCTTCCTCCCTTTAACTGTCATGCGGGTGGTTACCCGCCTTTCGGTTTGTCCGTTGGATGCCAAGATGCCAGACGATTTGCCCCCAAAACAGAAAAACGCCTCTGAGATGCCTTTTTAAATTTCTGTTAACTTTCAGGCGGTTGGAGGCGTTTTTGGGCGGTGCGCGGATGTATACTGTAAGGTTTCTATCCGATTTGTCTTAACAGTGGAAAGTAAATACGCAAAAAAGAAAGGCGAGCCGCAGCCCGCCTTCCTGTTTTCAGTGATTCCGGTAAGTGCCTTAGCACTTTGGCGCTTTAGTCCGCGCGGTCATCCTTGAACGTGCGGTGACCAGAGATCATGGTCGAGACGATGGACTGGCGGGACATGATGTCTTCGCGGATCGCCACGTAGATGTGGATGATCATGAAGATCACGATGAACCACATGCCAAGGTGATGGACCGAGTGGATGATCTGGCTGTTGCCGCCCAGGGTCAGAACCCAGCCGAACATGGCGTGCAGGGTGCTGTCCGCGCCCAGACCTTCGGCATAGAGCGCAAGGCCGGTGATGATCATAAAGGTCAGACCAACGGTCATGAACATGAACATCGCCAATTGCGCCAGCGGGTTGTGGCCCACGTACTTTTTGGGCTCGCTTTCCATGAACAGGTACCACCGGATCTCGAACAGCAGTTCCGCCCACCAATGCTTGTTAAAGATCGGAATGTAGAACAGTTGTTTCGAGTGGTGGTTGCCAAAGAACGCCCAGTAGATGCGGCCGATAAAGCCCACCGTCAGCACCCAACCGGCTGCAAAATGCGCAAAGCGCGTGTAGCCAAAGATGAACTGATGGGTGGCCTCACCGATCTGCATCGACGGAAAGGGATTGCCGATGAACCAGCCGGTGATGCACAGGATGAAAATCGCCAGCGCGTTGGTCCAGTGCCACAGGCGCACGGGCGCCTCGTAGACATAGACCGACGTGCGCTTGCGGATGCTTTCGAGATCCTGCTCGGTCGCGTCCCCGGTCAGCTTGGAGGTGGGCAAAGGCTGCACCCCCGGATTGGCCGAGTGAATTTGTTGTCCGTCGCTTACGCGATCACTCATTGCCCTTCCTCCGGTCAACCCGGCGCAGTGCAAAGGCAACAACGCCTGCCAGAACGATCACGCCAAGGCCGTGCACCGGCGAAAAGGCGTAGTGAGCGGCCCCGGTCAGCCCTGCATCATGGCCCGTGTGGGCCATGGCAGGGGAGGCGAAGATCGCGGTAAGACCTGCAAGTCGTTTCATTTGGATACTCCTCCCGGGGTTGGTTAGCGGACCTTGACTTCGGTCAGCTCTTCGCCGTCCGGCGACATGACGTGCGTGGAACAGGCAAGGCAGGGGTCAAAGCTGTGCAGGGTGCGCAGGATTTCGACCGGCTCCTCGGGGCGTTCCATCGGGGTGTTCATCAGCGACGCTTCGAACGCGCCGATGTTGCCCGCGGTGTCACGCGGAGAGCCGTTCCAGGTCGTGGGAACCACACACTGGTAGTTCTCGATCCGGCCGTCCTTGATCTTGATCCAGTGACCCAGAGCGCCGCGCGGCGCTTCGGTCATGCCAACGCCCTTGGCTTCCTTGGGCCAGGTCGAGGGATCCCACTTTTCGATGTTCGCCGTGGTCTCATCCCCGTTCTTGATGTTGGTGACCAGCTTGTCGAAGAAGTGCTTTTGCAGGCGACCACAGTACTCGGATTCCAAGGCGCGCGCCGCGGTGCGGCCCAGCGTCGAGAACAGCGCCTCGACCGGCAGGTCCATGTCGCGCAGCAGGCCGTCGACCTGATCCTTGATGTCCTCGTGACCCTTGGCGTAGCCGACGACGTAGCGCGCCAGCGGGCCCACTTCCATCGCGTGACCGCGCCAGCGGGGGGCCTTGATCCAGCTGTACTTGCCCTCTTCGTCGAGCTGCTTGATGTTGGTCTTGGTGCCAACGGCGTTCGGACCCAGCTCGTAGTTGGGCTCGGTGACGCCATCCCACGGGTGCAGACCTTTGCCCGGCTCGCCGTAGGTGTACCAGCTGTGGTCGACGAATTCCTGAACCTGCTCGGGGTCGCGGACGTCCACATCGTGCACGGTCGACAGATCGCCATTGATGATCGCGCCGCGCGGCAGGTGCAGCTGCTCGGGCGAGAAATCGTTGGGGTTCTCGGGGATGTCGCCATAGGCAAGGCACGCCTGCGAGGACAGACCGCCCCCATACAGCCAGTTCTTGTAGAAGCCGCCAATGGCTTTGACGTCGGGCAGGTAGACGTTCTTGTTGAACTCGATGCACTTGTCGATGATCGACGAGACAAGGTTGAGGCGTTCCATGTTGATCGCGCCAACGGCACCGGTGCCGTGGACGTTGATCGGGCAGGGCACGCCGCCCACCAGCCAGTTCGGGTGCGGGTTCTTACCACCAAAGATGGTGTGAACCTTGACGATCTCTTTTTGCAGATCGAGCGCTTCGAGGTAGTGGGTCGTCGCCATCAGGTCCGCCTCGGGCGGCAGTTTGTAGGCGGGGTTGTCCCAGTAGCCGTTCTTGAACAGGCCCAGCTGGCCGGATTCAACGAACTTTTTCAGGCGGTTCTGCACGTCGCGGAAGTAGCCGGGCGAGGACAGCGGGTGGTTCGGACCCACCATCTGTTGCAACTCGGACGTCGCCTTGGGGTCCGCTTTGAGCGCGTTGATCGGGTTGACCCAATCCAGCGCGTGCAGGTGGTAGAAGTGCACGACGTGGTCGTGAATTTCCAGGTTCAGCTGCATGATGTTGCGGATGGAGTTCGCGTTGTCGGGGATTTCAATCCCCAGCGCGTCTTCCACAGCGCGGACCGAGGTCAGCGCGTGCGTGCCGGTGCAAACGCCGCAGATGCGTTCCACAAAGGCCCAGGCGTCGCGCGGGTCACGGCCCTTGACGATCACTTCGAGGCCACGCCACATGGTGCCGGTGGACACGGCGTTGCGGATCACGCCTTCGTCGTCCACGTTCACTTCGCAGCGCATGTGGCCTTCGATCCGGGTGACGGGATCGACGACGATCCGTTTGCCGCTGTTGTCGAGGTTGAACCCGTTAGGTGTCTGAACGACCATGGTTTACACCTCCTCCTTGCTCGATTGAGTCTTTTTCTGTGCGGCCTTCAGAGCACTGACGGCGGCGTGGGCAGCGACGCCTGCGCCCACGACACCGGCAGCGGCAAGGCCAACCTTGTCGGCATTGGCCTCGACCCCGAATTGGGTCAGATCGGTCACGCGATCATAGAAGCTGCCCTGATCCCAGAAGCCATCTTCGGAACAGCCGATACAGCCGTGGCCCGATTGGATCGGGAAGGACACGCCTTCGTTCCAGCGCACGGTGGAACATGCGTTGTAGGTGGTCGGGCCTTTGCAGCCCATCTTGTACAGGCAATAGCCCTTGCGCGCGTTCTCATCGTCCCAGGCTTCGACGAATTGCCCGGCGTCAAAGTGCGGACGGCGGTAGCATTTGTCGTGGATCCGCTGCGAGTAGAACATCGCCGGGCGACCCTGACGGTCGAGTTCCGGCATACGGTCAAAGGTCAGCATGTAGGTGATCACACCGGTCATGACTTCGGCGATGGGCGGGCAGCCCGGAACCTTGATGATCGGCTTGTCCTTGATGACCTTGTGGACCGGGGTGGCCTGCGTCGGGTTCGGCTTGGCGGCCTGCACACAGCCGTAGGATGCACAGGCACCCCAGCTGATGATCGCCTTGGCGTCCTTGGCCGCGTGGCGCAGCTTTTCCACAAAGGGCTTGCCGCCGGTGATGCAGAACATGCCGTCCTCGTTCAGGGGCGGGTTGCCCTCGACCGCGAGGATGTAGTTGCCCTTGTACTTTTCGATGGTCTCTTCGAAGGCGGCTTCGGCGGCGGTGCCAGCGGCGGCCATCAGGGTGTCGTCATAGTCGAGAGAGATCATCGACAGGACCACGTCCTTGGCCAGCGGGTGCGCCGAGCGGATGAAGGACTCCGAGCAGCAGGTGCATTCCAGGCCGTGGACCCAGATGACTGGCGTGCGCGGTTTGGTTTCCATGGCGTGCGCGATTTTCGGCACCATGGCGGGGCTCAGGCCCAGGGCTGCTGCGGTGAGCGAGCAGTACTTCATGAAGCTGCGGCGGGTAATCCCCTGCCGACGCATCACGTCATAAAAGGTTTCGATCTGGCTCATTGGTCCTCCCGTGATCCACGATTCGGGATGGAATGCGATTGCATACACCTCCCGCTGATTATCGGTTTCCCATGGGTGGCGGCGCGGTTCCAAAGAAATGCGCATCTTTCAGGCATCTTGAAAAAAGCCCGGTTTCACAGAAGGTTAACAAAGGATTGACGGGGGGTGTTGCAGGTGCAGCCGGATGGGTGGTAACCGCCCTGCCGGCCGCTCTGGAAGGTGTCTTACCGGTGGGCCTGATGCTGCGCCGCAGCGATGACCGCTTGGCCCAGGGCCAGCCCGCCGTCTCCGGCAGGGGTGGTGCGATGGGTCAGGACAGGCACATCCCCCAGTGCCTTGGTGGTCAGCTCCAGCAGCAGCGCGTTCTGGAAACAGCCCCCCGACAGGGCCACGGCCTGCGCTTGGCCAGAGGTCACCAGCGCGCGCGCCTTGGCCGCAAAGTGACTTGCCACCCATTGGTGAAAGGCAAAGGCCATCTGACCGGGCGTATGCCCGCCGCGCGCCAGCCCGTCGGCGATATTGTAGAACAGCGCGTCGGTGCCGATCGCGGGGCGGGTGCCAAAGCCTGCGGTGTCGGACCACGTCTTGCCAAGGGCCTCGGACTGCGGGCTGCGGGTGGCCAGTGCCTCAAGCTGCATGGCGGCCTCGCCCTCGTAGGATTGCGGGCCTTGCAGGGTCAGCAGCAGCGCGGCCACCGCATCGAACAGCCGCCCCACGCTGGAACAGGCCGGGGCGTTCAGCCCCTTGGCGGCGGCCATGCGCAGCATCGCGCGCGGCTGGTCCGGGAACAGGCTGTCGGCGCGGTCCTCGCACCCCGCCTGATCCAAGCGCACCAGCGCGTTGCGCCACGGCTCCTTTGCGGCCATGTCACCCCCGACCAAGGGGGCCGGGGCGAGCCATGCCTTGCGCTCGAAGCCGTGGTAATCGCCCAGCAAAACCTCTCCGCCCCAGACGGTATTGTCCGCGCCCAGCCCGGTGCCATCAAGGATGATCCCCGCCACCTTGCCGCCGTCCAAAGGCCAGAGGTTTTCAGCCAGACAGGACGCCAGATGCGCGTGATGGTGCTGCACTTGGGTCAGGTGCAGCCCTTCGCGCTCGGCCCGTTCGGCCCCGTGGCGCGAGGGGCGAAAGTCCGGGTGCAGGTCCACCGCGACGGCGCTGGGGGCATGGTCGAACAGCGCCGCATAGTCGCGGTCGGCATTCAGAAACGCGTCCCACGTCAGCGGCTCGTCCAGCTCGCCAAGGTGGTGGCCCAGCAGCGCCTGACCGTTTTTCACAAGGCAAATCGCGCCCTTCATCTGCCCGCCGTAGGCCACGACCTGCGTGTCGGCGAACCCCGGCGGCAGGGGCAGCGTCCCCGGCACCCGCCCGCGCGCGCGGCGCAGGACCATGGGCGGGGCGGCGCGCTCGACACTGTCGTCCAGACGGCGGGCGATGTCGCGGTTGTGCATGACAAAGGCGTCGGCAAAGGCGGTCAGTTTCTCGCGTGCCTCGGCGTTTGTGATGACCTGCGGCTCGCCGCTGAGGTTGCCAGAGGTCATGACGAGCGGGCCTTGGAGGGCGTCCATCAGCAGGTGGTGCAGCGGCGTATACGGCAGCATCCAGCCCAGCTGGGTCATTCCGGGGGCGAGGTCTTGGGGCAGGGGTTCGGGGCCTTTGTCCAGCAGAACGATGGGCGCGGCGGGGTCGCGCAGCAGGGCTTCGGCGGCGTCGGTGACTTGGGCGTAGCGGCGCAGGTCCTCCATCCGCGCCATCAGCGCCAGCGGCTTGGACGGCCTGCGTTTGCGGGTGCGCAGAAGCGCCACGGCGTCTGCGTCCAAGGCATTCACCGCCAGATGGAACCCGCCCAAGCCCTTGATCGCAAGGATTTCTCCGGCTTGCAGGCGGCGCGCGGCCTCGGGCAGCCAAGCTTCCGTTTCCGCGCCGTCCGCCTCTAGCCAGACCTTGGGCCCGCAGGCCGCACAGGCCACGGGCTGCGCGTGAAAGCGGCGGTCGGCGGGGTTGTCATACTCGGCTTGGCAGGCGGCGCACATTTCAAAGGGCGCCATGGTGGTCTGCGCGCGGTCGTAGGGCAGCCCTTGCAGGATGGTGAAGCGCGGCCCGCAGTGGGTGCAATTGGCAAAGGCATAGCCATGCCGCCGCTCACCCGCATCGCGGATTTCGGCCAGACAATCGGGGCAGGTGGCGGCATCGGGGGTCACGCGCGTCTCGGCCCCGGTGCCTTGCGAGGCGGCGATGGTGAAGGCCTCCGGCGCGAGGGTATCCAGCGGAAAGGCCTCGAGTGCATCGACGCGCGCCAGCGGCGGGGCCTCGGCCCGCAACGCCTGCATAAAGCCGTCCAGATCGGGGCCAAAGGCGCGGATCAACACGCCTTCGGGGTCGTTCAGAACTTCACCCGTCAGGCCAAACCGCTGCGCCAATTGCCAGACGAAGGGGCGAAAGCCGACGCCTTGGACCTGCCCGCGCACACGGATCAGACGCCCCGTCAATGGACCGTACAGACCATGCAGGGGTCAAAGCTGCGCACGATGTGCTGCACGCTAAGCGGGGCGTCTTCGCCCTCCCGGACCTCGGCCCCGACAAGGGCGGCTTCGAGCGGTCCCGGCACGCCCTGCGCGTCGCGGGGGCTGAAGTTCCACGTGGTCGGCGCGATGATCTGGTAGTTCGCGATCTGCCCGTCTTCGATCCGCAGCCAGTGGCCCAAAGCGCCGCGAGCCGCCTCGACGAGGCCAACGCCGGTGCCGTCGCGCGGCAGGTCAATATGGGCCATAAACGGCTCGGACGGGATGATCCGGTCCAGTAGGCTTTCGGCGGCGATATGCGCGCGGGCCAGTTCCAACAGCCGCCCCATGACGCGGGCGCGCACCGACGCCTCGGCCGCGAGGGCCAGTGCCAAGGGATGCCCGTCGATGGCTTGCCGCGCCAGTGCGCCGGTCTCGTACCCGAGGCCGTCCAGACGCGGGGCTTTGCACCAGCTGTAGGCGTCCTCGCGCATGGCCTCATCGGGCAGGGTCTGGCCGTTTAGCGGCGCTTGGGTGCCGCCCAGCATCCACGCGTGCGAGACGTCTTCGGTGATGGCGGTTTCGTCCAGCGGGTGGGGCGTTTCACCCGCCAAGGTGCCGCGTTTGAACACATGCCCGTCGGGGCCGGGGTAGGCGCCAAAGCTGAGATAGCGGCCTGCGCCGATGCCCGATTGGTCGAGCCGCAGGTCTTGGCTGACCTCGTTGAACAGGCCGATGTCCCCCGTCTCCCATGCGTTCAGCTGGTCGAGGGTCGCCAGTTCGGCAAAGGTTTCCAAGGGCGCGCCGAACATCTGCCCTTCGAGGTATTTGCGAAAGGCGGTGAGGCTGGCCTTGATGCGGATCTTGTCGCGGGACGAGGGCGCGCGGGTCACGCCGCCGGGCTGGATCGCGAGGGTGTGGGGCCACTTGCCGCCCAGCATCCCGACGATGTGCAGCAGCCGCGCGCGGGCATCCACGGCGGCGTGCAGGCCTGCGCCTTTGACAGCAGTAAAGCGATCCACCACGCGGTCGTGCCACGCACGGCCCGCATAGCCGGGGCGGGCGAAATCGGGCATGAAGAACAGGTTGAAATGGGTCATATGGTCGGACTGGTTTTCCACCATATGGAGCAAAGCCGCCACCCGCGCGCCCATGGGCGCAGGCAAGCCCCCCGCCGCATCCGCCAAGGCAAAGGCCGCCGCCGCGCTTTGCGAGATCGAGCAGATGCCGCAGATGCGCGGGGTGATCGTCAGCGCGTCCAGCGGGCCTTTGCCCAGCAACATCCGTTCAAATCCGCGAAACAGCGGAGAGTTCACGTAAGCGGCCTGAACCTGACCTTCGGAGACGTCAAGACGGACCTCCAGATCGCCTTCGACCCGGTTGAAGGGGCCAACCAACAGTTGCGTTTCGCTCATGATTTGGGGCGCCTCAGGGTCGGGGGGATTTCGATGCGGTCCGCGGTTGCGTTGATCTCGATCCGCTTGGGGGTGGCCTTTTTCGACAGCGAGGCGAGCGCCATGAACCACGCCTTTGGCATGTCGGTGGGCAGGCCGATGGGGATGCCCGCGAATTTCGGCGTTTCGGTAAAGCCATGGCCCGGCTCTTCGAATTCGGGGGCGGTGCAGTTGATGCAGGGGTATCCCGCGCGGGTGCACGACCCTTCGCCGTTCCACGACCGGATGTTGCAATCGCCCACCGCCTGCGTGCCGATACAGCCAAGGTTTTCCATCATGCAGCCCATTTCCGACAGCTCGGTGGCGCTGGCCTTGTATTCGTAAAACTCATTTTTGGGGCAGGCGTGGTGCACGAGGTGATCGGCGTAGAACCGGGGCCGGGCAAAGCCATCCAGATCGCCGGTCCCCAAAGCGCCATCGGCCAGCATCAGCAGCGTTTCGGTGACCCAGTCGGGGTGCGTCGGGCAGCCCGCGACGTTGATGACCGGCAGGCCCGAACGGCTGGTGAACTCGGCGTTCAGCGCGCCGCCTTTGTGCCCACCGTCATATTGCACGCCCACCGCGTCGGCGGGGTTCTCGCCGGTCGAGGTGACGCCGCCAAAGGTCGCGCAGGTGCCCACGGCGACCACGTGCTGGGCGCGCGGGGCGAGCGATTGCACCCAGTCCAGCATGGACCGACCCGTGCCCGCCAGCATGTGATAGCGCCCGGTGCCGTTTGGGCCGCGCAGGATGGACCCTTCGATACACAGTACGTCCAGCGGCTGTTCCCCGGCCTCGATCGCCTCTAACAGTCGCCGCACCGGCGCGCCGGTCATTTCCGAAATCGACGGGTGCCAAAGCAGGTCGATCCCAGCACCGTCCAGCAGGTCCATCACGTTGGGATCCTCGGCACAGAGCAGCGACATGGTGCAGCCGCCGCAGCCCGCAGATTGCAGCCAAAGCATATTCATCGCGCCTCTCCCCTTGGCAGGCGGATTTGAAAGCACGCGCCCGGGCCGCGCTTGGTCAGCAGTTCCAGCTTGCCGCCGTGCTCTTCGATGATCTTGTAGGAAATCGACAGGCCAAGGCCGGTGCCCTTGCCCACGTCCTTGGTTGTGAAAAACGGGTCAAAGATCGCCCGCGCGGTGTCGTCGTCGATGCCGGGGCCGCTGTCGCACAGCTCCAGCACGGCGCAGTCGCCGTCATAGGAACAGTGGATGCAGATCGTGCGGGTGTCCTGCCCGTCCATGGCGTCCACGGCGTTCTGGATCAGGTTCATCAGGACCTGCTGGATGTGGCCGGGGCGGCCCATGACCTCTAGGCGGTCCTCGCCGGAATAGGTGATGTCCAGCGCCGCCTTGGTGCCGCGTTCGATCCAGTTGGCGGCGACGCGGGCGATCTCGGCCAGATCAAAGCGCGTCACCTCGCCAGAGCCATCGGCGGACAGGCGGCGCAGGTCTTCGACGATGTCGCGCACCCGCTCGGCCCCGTCACGCGCGCCCTTGATCGCCTGACCAAAGTTCTTGAGGTTGCGGTCGAGCTTCAGCTCCTGGCGCAGGGCCACCAGTTCCTCGCGCGAGGCGCCGGCCTGCACCCGGTCAAAGTAGCTTTCGAACCGGCCAAGGTATTTTTCCAGCGTATGGGTGTTGGCGTAGACAAAGCTGATGGGGTTGTTCAACTCATGCGCGACCCCGGCCAGCAGACGCCCCAGCGAGGCCAGCTTTTCGTTGCGCACCAGCTGACCTTGGGCGGCTTTGAGTTCCTCGTGACTGCGGTTCAGCTCGGCA
Organism: Tropicibacter naphthalenivorans; assembly: GCF_900176475.1. Classification (GTDB taxonomy): domain Bacteria; phylum Pseudomonadota; class Alphaproteobacteria; order Rhodobacterales; family Rhodobacteraceae; genus Tropicibacter; species Tropicibacter naphthalenivorans. The sequence continues at coordinate 200,409 of NZ_FWXX01000001.1, read as the reverse complement.
TAGGCGCGCATCAGTTCGCCCAAGGGACGGCCCGTCAGGACGACACCGGTGGCCTTGCGCCGCCGGTCCAGACGCGGGGCGATGCGGAATTCCACCGGGTCGCGCCCGTGCAGGCCGATCACGTCCACCGCCACGGTGACTTCTGCGCGGCTGGCGATGGCCTCGCGCACGGCCTGCATCAGCTGGGCGCGGTGATCTTCGGCCACGAAGTCGCGGATGGCGCGGCCCGACAGATCCTCGACCTCTAGGCCCAGCACCGCGCAGAACGATCCGCTGGCATCGGCGATATGGCCTTCGCGGTCGGCCACCACGAGGTAGTCGCTGATCGAGACCATGATCGAGGACAGGAAATTGCGCAGCGTCGTCAGCTCGGCGTTGCGGGTTTCCAGCTGCTCTTGGTAGTCGACCAGCTCGGCATAGGTGCGGTCCATGGCTTCGAGCACGTCGGCCCAAGCCTGATCCCCCAATCCGCCGATCTGCGGGTCCATGTCTGCGGTGCTCATGCGCGCGTTTTCCAGATTGCCGTTGCGCTGAACCTATGCAGGATGACGTGCAAAGGAAAGAGGAAGGGACCGATGCGCAAGGTCATCGTGATCGGAGCAGGCATCAACGGCGTCTCGGCGGCGATCTGGCTGCGGCGGATGGGCGCGGATGTAACCTTGGTGGACAAGGGCTTACCGGGGCAGGGGGCGTCCTTTGGCAATGCAGGGGTCTTGGCCGCCAGCGCGGTGGTGCCGCTGACCACGCCGGGGCTGATGACCAAGGCGCCGGGGATGCTGCTGGACAGCGACTTTCCGCTTTTCATGCGCTGGGGATACTTGCCGCGCATGGTGCCGTGGCTGCTGCGCTATGCGGCCCACGCCAATGACCGCGACACGCGGCGGATCGCGGCGGCGCTGCTGCCGGTGATCGGCGATACGCTGGATCAGCACCTGGCCCTGACCGAAGGTTTGCCCTCGCGGCGGTTCATTGCCCCCAGCGATTACACCTTTGCCTACGCCAGCCGCGCGGCGTTTCAGGCCGACCGCTACACGTGGGATTTGCGCCGTTCGGCGGGGTTCGAGCCAAAGCTGCTCGAGGGCGACGCTTTGCGCGCTTATGAACCCACGCTTGGCTCCGCCATTCGCTGCCTCGGGGTGCTGGGCGGGCATGGCCATATCCTCGACCCCGGCGGCTATGTTGCCGCTCTGGCTGCGGATTTCGCGGCCATGGGCGGAACGGTGATGCAGACCGAGGTGCAGGACGTCACGCTAGAGGCGGGCCAAATCACTGAGGTCCTGACCTCCCAAGGCACACTCCCCTGTGACGCCGCCGTCCTTTCCGCTGGGGTCTGGTCCGGCCCGCTGGCGCGCCGCCTTGGCCTGCGCGTGCCTATGGAGTCAGAGCGCGGCTACCACCTGATGCTGCGCGGCGTGTCCGGTGGCCCCAAGGTGCCGGTCATGGTCGAAAGCGGCAAGTTCGTCGCGACCCCCATGGCGGAGGGCCTGCGCCTTGCGGGGATCGTCGAGTTCGGCGGCCTGCGCGCCTCGGCCAGCCGCGCCCCGCTGGAATTGCTCCGCCGCCAGGCGCGTCGCGCCTTTCCGGGCCTGACATGGCAAAGCGAAGAGCCATGGATGGGCCACCGCCCCGCGCCCTCGGACAGCCTGCCGCTGGTGGGGGAAATCGGCAAGACAGGCGTCTTCACCGCCTTCGGCCACCACCACATCGGCCTGACCGGCGGGCCAAAGACGGGCCGCTGGGTGGCAGGCCTGATCGCGGGGCAGCCGACAAACGCAGACCTCGCCCCTTACGATCCGAACCGCTTCAGGCGTTAGTCCCAGCCATATGCACTAAGCGCGAGGCCCAATCGTCACCTCGCAATTGCTCAACCCCTCGACGCTGGCACAACACACATCACCGACGCTCAGCGCCCCAACCCCCGCCGGCGTCCCGGTCATCACCAGATCGCCGGGCTTTAGCGTCACCGCGTGCGACAGGATGGAAATCACCTCGGGCACCGACCAGATCAACTCTGCCAGATCGGCGTCCTGCCGGACCTCGCCATTCACCGTCAACTTGATCGACCCGGCGGAAGGATGCCCCACCTCGGACACATGGTGGATCGGCCCAATCACCGCCGAATTGTCAAAGGCCTTGCCCCAATCCCAAGGCCGCCCCAACTCGCGCGCCGCCATCTGCAAATCCCGCCGCGTCAGGTCATTGCCGACGCCGTAGCCCCAGACATGCCCCAAGGCCTCTTCCTTTGAGATCTTCGACCCGCCCAGCCCGATGTAAACCACCATCTCGGCCTCGTAATGCAGGTCCTCGGTCAGCGGCGGATAAGGCACCTCCTGCCCACTATCCACCACCGCATCCGCAGGCTTGGTGAAAAAGAACGGCGGCTCGCGATCCGGGTCACGGCCCATCTCGCGCGCATGGGCGGCATAGTTGCGCCCCACGCAGAAAATCCGCCGCACCGGCAGACGATCCTCTACCCCAGCCACAGCCACCGACGCGACCTGCGGCGGATCAATCAAAAACCCCATGTCTCTTCCTTCGTCAGAGCAAACATCCGAAAAACCCCAAGCGCCCTTGGTCTTCTTCTCTTTAAAAATATCCCGGGGGGAACCGCTCTGCGGTGGGGGGCAGCGCCCCCCTTACACCCTAAAGGGGCTCCCCTCCGGTGACACGCGCAGCGCCCCTCACACGCCGCCCTAGCGGATCACCAACACCGCCTGATTGGCATGGCGCACCACCCGCGCCGCGTTCGGCCCCACAAGGTAGTCGCGCAGCTCGGGCCGATGCGCGCCCACCACAATAACATCGGCGTCTATGCGGTCCGCCAGCCGGATGATCTGGTCATAAACCGTGCCTTGGGTGGCGTGGATGTGCGGCTCCGGCGCCCCGGCCAAAGCCTCGGACGCCCAGGCCTGCAACGCCTCATAGGTCTCGTCGCGCACGCGCTTGGAAAACTCCGGCCCAAAGGCAGAGCCCACAAGGTTGAACCCCATCTCGGGCAGCACCGTCGTCACATGCAGCTCTGCCCCGCACATCTTTGCCAGCTCGCCGCCCTTTTGCGCCGCACGCAACGCCCCCGCGGTGTCGTTCAGATCGACGGCCAGAAGGATTTTCTTGAACATCTCTCAACTCCTTTAGAACGCAGGCTGGGTGGCGCGCGGGCGCTGGATCATCACGACCCCCGCCAGCAGCAGCAACGCCGGGATAAAGAACAGCTCCTTGGGCAGGCGATCGCGCTCGACCTGAACCGACGTCACGACCACCGGATCGTCGGCGTAATAGTCGAACTCCTGCCCGCTGACCGGGGCGATAAGGTCCGGCCCGCCAAAGGGCTCTTCAAGCTTGAGCACACCGTCCTCTTCAAAGGTCGCCAGACCCTGCGCGCTGAGCGTTTCGGCCCCCGCAGAGGGCAGAACGATGGTCACGGGCCGCACCTCGAAGGTGTCGAAATCCGGGCCTTGGACCGTGATGCGCACGTCTTGGCCCTGCGGCACATCGGCCATCAATTCCAGCGCGGCGGGGCCGGTTGCGGTCTCATATTTTTCGGACACCTGATCCAGGAAGAACCCGGGCCGGAACAGCATGAACGCAATCAGCAGCAGCGCCGCGCTTTCCCATTTGCGGGACTTGGCGATGAAGTAGCCTTGGGTGGCGGCGGCAAACAGAAGCATCGCCAAAAGTGCCACAAAGAAGATGAACACCGCCTTGAAGAGGCCGACGTCGATCAACAGCAGATCAGTGTTGAAGATGAACAGGAACGGCAGCAGCGCGGTGCGGATGTCATAGGCAAAGCCTTGGATACCGGTCTTGATCGGATCGCCCCGGCTGATGGCGGCTGCGGCATAGGCGGCAAGGCCCACGGGCGGCGTGTCATCGGCCAGAATGCCAAAGTAGAACACGAACATATGCACGGCGATCAGCGGCACGATCAGCCCCGCCTGCGCGCCAACGCTGACGATCACCGGGGCCATGAGCGAGGACACCACGATATAGTTCGCCGTGGTCGGCAGACCCATCCCAAGGATCAGCGACAGGATCGCCACGAGGATCAGCAGGATGATCAGGTTCCCGCCAGAGATCACCTCGATCACCTGGCCGATGACCTGATGCGCGCCGGTCAGGCTGATGGTGCCGACGATGATGCCCGCAGCCCCTGTCGCTACGCCGATGCCAATCATATTACGCGCGCCCAGCACAAGGCCCGCGACAAAGTCGGCCCAGCCTGCGCGTGCCTCAAGGCCCACGTCATGGCCACGGAACATGGCTTTGATCGGGCGATGGGTCAGCGCGATGATGATCATAAAGATCGTCGCCCAAAAGGCCGAGAGGGCAGGGGACAGACGTTCCAGCCCCTCGGTGCGCACCATCAGGTTCCACACGAGGATAAAGATCGGAATGGCGAAGTACAGCCCCGAGATCAGCGTCGGCGTCAGACGGGGCGCTGTGGGGGCACCGTCTGCGTCGTTGTCCTCGGGGATTTCCGGCAGGCCCGCCGCGATCTTCAGCAGCAGAACATACAGCACCGCGACAATGGCGACCGAGGCGTAGACGCTTTCGCCCATGACCGGGTCCAGCAGGGCGCGCAGGCCGACCATGGCAAAGGCCAGAACGCCAAGGAAGATAAAGCCCGACAGGAAGAGGATCAGGATCATCAGAACGCCGATCTTGCGCCCCGGCTTGTCCAGCCCCTTGAGGCCCATTTTCAGGCTTTCCAGATGGACGATATAAAGCAGCGCGATATAGCTGATGACCGCTGGCAAAAAGGCGTGTTTGACCACGTCGATGTAGGGAATATTGACGTATTCCACCATCAAAAAGGCCGCAGCCCCCATGACCGGCGGCGTCAGCTGGCCGTTGGTCGAAGAGGCAACCTCGACCGCGCCGGCCTTTTCGGCGGGAAAGCCGATGCGCTTCATCAGCGGGATGGTAAAGGTGCCGGTGGTCACGGTGTTGGCGATGGACGAGCCAGAGATCATGCCGGTCAGCATGGAGGACAGGACCGACGCCTTGGCAGGCCCGCCGCGCAGCGCGCCCAAAAGCGCAATGGCGACCTTGATGAACCAGTTGCCGCCCCCCGCGCGATCCAGCAGCGCGCCAAACAGCACGAACAAAAAGATCATGGTGGTGGAGACACCCAAAGCGACGCCAAAGACGCCCTCGGTCTGCATCCAGTAGTGGCCCAAGGCTTTGGACAGGGAGGCGCCGCCATAGTTGGTGATATTGCGCGCCCACTCCGAGTAGCCGCCGAAAAAGGCAAAGGCGATAAAGGCGCTGGCAATGATCACCAGCGGCAGGCCCAGCGAGCGGTAGACCGCGACCATCAGGACAAGCATCCCGATGGCGGACATGGTGATGTCGGTGGTGGTCCACAGACCGGGGCGGTCGGCGATCTCGAACCGAAAGACGACCAGGTAGAGGCAGGCGGAAATGCCCAGCAACATCAAGGCCCAGTCATACCACGGAATGCGATCCTTGGGCGCGCTGGGCGTCAGGGGAAAGGCCATGGTCGCAAGGGCGATGGCAAAGGCGAGGTGCACGTAGCGCGCCTGGGCGACGATATTGGCAAAGATGTTCATGCCCGTGGCCTGCGCCACCATCCCCGGCACGCGGCTGGCGATGTAGAGCTGGAACAAGGACCAGACGATGCAGGTGCCGAAAATCAGCTTTGCCTGCCACGCGATGGACGGATTGCGCGCGCCGGTGTCGGCCTCTGCGACCATGTCGTCGGCTGTACGATCCACTGAAGGCTGATCTACCATCGCCTTACCCCCTAAAGTGTTGTTTGACAAAAGGCTGCGCCCGGCCCACCCGGCGGCGCAAGCTTTGCGATCGGAACGCGGGGGGCATGAGGCCGCAAACCCGCGGTTGCGCCCGTCAAACGGGCAGCTGTCCGAGGAAATCTATCGCTCTCCTCACGCGCGGGCCAAAACTCTTCCTCAAGAGTTTTGCAAATTCCTTGCAAGGAATTTGGTCCCCGCGACAAGGAAACGGCGGCGAGTCCCCCCGCCGCCGCAGGCCGTGGATCACTCCATCAGACCCAGTTCTTTGTAGGCACGTTCCGCACCGGGGTGCAGCGGTGCCGACAGGCCGTCCTTGACCATCTGTGCCGGGTCAAGGTTGGCAAAGGCCGGGTGCAGCTGCTTGAAGTCGTCGATGTTTTCCATCACCGACTTGGACACCACATAGACCACGTCATCGGACACATTGGCCGAGGTCACAAAGGTCGCGCCCACGCCAAAGGTCGTGGTGTCCGCGTCGTTGCCCGCGTACATGCCCGCCGGGATCGTCGCCACGCGGTAGTAGGGGTTGTCCGCCACCAGCTTGTCGATCGGCTCGCCCACCACGTCGATCAGCTTGACGTCACAGGTAGTGGTCGCCTCTTTGATCGCCGCCGCCGGGTGACCGATGGTGTAGATCATCGCGTCGATGTTGCCGTCGCACAGCTGCTTGGCCATCTCAGAGCCTTTGTACTCCGTCGCCAGCGCAAAGTCTTCCATGGCAATGCCGAACGCGTCCATCACCACTTCCATGGTGGCGCGCTGGCCAGAGCCGGGGTTGCCCACGTTCACGCGCTTGCCCTTGAGATCCTCAAAGGACTCGATCTCGGCATCGGCACGGGCCAGCAGGGTGAACGGCTCGGGGTGGACAGAGAACACCGCCCGCACCTCGGGGAAGGGGTTGTCCGCGAACTTGGACGTGCCGTTGAACGCGTGGTACTGCCAGTCGGACTGCGCCACGCCGAATTCCAGCTCACCGGCCTTGATGGTGTTGATGTTGTAGACGGACCCGCCGGTCGATTCCACCGCGCAGCGGATGCCGTGTTCCTTGCGGGACTTGTTCACCAGGCGGCAGATTGCGCCGCCCGTGGGGTAGTACACGCCCGTCACACCGCCGGTGCCGATCGAGATGAATTCCTGTGCAGAGGCGGCCCCACCAAAGGCCATCCCCAATGCGGCGGCAGCGCCCAATACGTAATGCTTCATTTGTTACTCCCTGATTTTCACGTTTTGCGTCATCATGCCCAGAGTGGTCTTTTACGACACAATGAGTCGGTGCCCGCAGTAGAAAGAAATTTTGACCGTGTGGCAAGGAATTGACCTGAACCCAAATCACCCTAGCGGAAAGCCCCTGCCGTGACCCATGTCTTTGCCCGTTCCTCTGTCGCCCATCCCCCTGTCGCCTCTCATGGCGAGGGGGCCTACCTTTATGACACCAACGGCAAAGCCTACCTCGACGGCTCTGGCGGGGCGGCGGTGTCCTGTCTTGGGCACTCGGACGCCCATGTGCGCGCAGCAATCCACGCGCAGCTCGACAAACTCGCCTTTGCCCACACCGGGTTCTTCACCTCTGATCCCGCCGAAAACCTCGCCGACCGCCTGATCGCCCATGCTCCAGAAGGGCTCGACCGCGTCTACTTTGTCTCCGGCGGCTCCGAAGCCGTCGAAGCGGCGCTGAAGCTCGCCCGGCAATACTACCTCGAAATCGGCCAGCCCCAGCGCGCCCGCATCATCGCCCGGCGGCAAAGCTATCACGGCAACACCCTTGGCGCGCTGGCCACGGGCGGCAACGCCTGGCGGCGTGCGCAATTCTCACCCCTGTTGATGGAGGTCAGCCACGTCGCCCCCTGCTACGCCTACCGCGACCAAGGCGCGGAGGAGACGACCGCCGACTACTGCGACCGCCTGATCGCCGAACTCGAGGCCGAAATCGCTAAGCACGGCGCCGAAACCATCCTCGCCTTCGTGGCCGAACCGGTCGTGGGCGCCACCCTCGGCGCGGTCCCGCCCGTGGCCAACTACTTCAAACGCATCCGCGAAATCTGCACCCGCCACGGCATCCTCTTGATCCTCGACGAAGTCATGTGCGGTATGGGGCGCACCGGCACGCTCTTTGCCTGCACCCAAGACGGCGTCGCCCCGGACATCGTCACCATCGCCAAAGGGCTCGGCGCGGGCTACCAGCCGGTGGGCGCGATGCTGTGCACCAAGACGATCCATGACGCCATCGCCAACGGCTCGGGCTTCTTCCAGCACGGCCACACCTACATCGGCCACCCGGTCGCCACAGCCGCTGCGGGCGCGGTCCTCGACCGATTGATCAACGACAAACTGGTGGACGGGGTCACGGCCAAAGGCGACACGCTGCGCAGCCTCCTGACCGAAAAATTCAAAGACCACCCCAACGTCGGCGACATCCGGGGCAGGGGGCTGTTCCTCGGCCTCGAACTGGTCCGCGACCGCAAAACCAAAGCGCCCATGGACCCGGCCCTGAAGATCGACGCCCAGATCAAAAAGGCCGCCTTTGCCCAAGGTCTCATCTGTTACCCCGGCGGCGGCACCATCGACGGCAAACAGGGCAACCACATCCTCCTCGCCCCCCCGTTCATCCTGACCGACGACCAGGCGCAGGAACTGACCGACAAACTGTTCCGCGCCTTCTCTGACGTGGGCCTCTGACGCTCTGGTCTTCTTCTCTTTAAAAATATCCCGGGGGAGTCGCATGAAATGCGGCGGGGGCAGCGCCCCCTTCAGCCTTAAGTGGCTTACCTTTGGTGAGACGGGCAGCGCCCCCTCTCACCCTTCATTCGCGCGCATCCGCCGGCCAAAGGTCACAACCCGGTAGACATAAACCAACACAAACCCGACCACCAAAACCGTTGACACCGGGTTGAGCCACTCCGACACCAGCTCATACTGCGACTCCAGCACATACCCCGCCAAGGTCAGCAGCGCTGTCCAGATCGCCGTCCCCACGGTTGACCACAAAGCAAACTCCCAGACCGGCATACAGGCCACCCCCGCAGGCACCGAAATCAAGGTCCGCACCGTCGGCACCAGCCGACCCAGAACCACCGCCGCGCGGCCATGGCGGTGGAACCAGTCGTTCGCGCGGTCCACGTCCTCGGGCGTCATGGTCAGCCAGCGCCCATGCCGCTGCGCCATCTCGCGCACCCGCCGCGCCCCCAAGCGGCGCCCCAGCCAGTACCAGAAAATCGCCCCCGCGAGCGACCCCACCGTCCCGGCAAGGATCACGATCCACAGGGTCTGCGCCCCGCGCGCCGCATTGAACCCGGCCAAGGGCATAATCAGCTCGGACGGAATGGGCGGAAAGACATTCTCGAGGAACATGAGGCTCGCCACCCCAAAGGCCCCAAGGGCGGACATAACGTTGGTGATGAAATCAAACATGGTTTGAAAACGCACAGCCAACGCAATGGGTTCCCAAACCTGACGCGTCGCGCCATGCTACGACCAAGCCCGCAGCGCAAGGACAGCCCATGCCCGCCTTTGACCCCAGCGAGGTGCAGATCATCGACTTTCCCGAAACCCCCGTGGCCGTCCTGACGCACCGAGGGGCCCCGGCCAGCGTCGGCGCAAGCGTCCAGCGCTTTATCGGCTGGCGCAAGGCCAACGGACTGCCACCCGCGCAGGCGGCCACCTTCAACGTCTTTCACAGCGATCCTCGGACCTCGCCGCAGGACTTCCGCCTCGACATCTGCTGCGCCACGACCCAGCCGATTGCGCCCAACGCGGCGTGCGTCCGCTGCGCCTATCCTAAGTTGGACTGCTGCGCAGGCAAAGCTGTCAGTCCCGCAGTGCCGCTTGGACAGCCGCAAATTCCGCGACGCCCTCGTTCCCTCCATCTGTGAAGCTGGCGACAGTGATGGGGCTTGGCAAATCGGGGAAGTGGTAAACCGCGTTGACGCTGAACGGCCCTGCGCCGGAATGGCCGATGACGCGACCGACCTCTGCGCATCGCCCGCTCATAAGGCCGACGGCGTAGCCGCATTCTGTCCATGGCCGGCCCTCAATTGCCCCGCCGAGGGGATAACGGACCCGCATTTCACAAAGCTTGGCCTCATTGAGCAACTCGCCCATGAAGAGGGCGTGCAAAATCATCGCCGCATCAGCGGCGGTGCCCGTAAGACAGCCGTGGTAAACCCAGCCCGGGTGATACTCTGCTGCGCCCGGCCAATGGATGCGGTCAAAATCGTGCCGCGTGATCGCGAGTTGGACGCTCTTTAGGCCAAGAGGGCCGCAGATCATCTGCTGTACGAGACATGAGAATGATTGCTGGGCCGCATCTTCGATCACATGGCGCGCCAGCATGTAGCCAACATTGGAATAGGACCACCCCTTGCCAGGGGCAAAGAGCCTGCCCTGCGCCATTGCCGCTTGCCACACTTGCGCGGCGGGCCAAGGCTCTTCGTTTGCGGCAACCGCCTTTGTGTAGTCGGGGAGCGAAAAGTAATCCGGAAGGCCCGAAGTATGGCATAAAAGCTGGCGCAACGAGAAGTCGTAACCCGTCAGCATCCTGTCCAGATCGATCCTGCCCTCCTGAGCCATCCGCAAGGCACAGATCGCGATAACCGTTTTGGTAAAGCTCCAGTAGGGAAAGAATTCGGTGCCCTGGACTTGGCGGGCGTCCGATGCAGGCATGGGAATGCGATGCGTGAAGATGGATCGGTTCGCGGTCATTTGCACTGGATAGGCTCTTGAGGGATGTCCGAAAAGGGCTCAAAGCCGACAATCAATTATTAGATGAGCCTGCCCAAACCTTTTTGAAATTCAAAAGGCCGAGGAGCGTCACACTCCCCGGCCTCTATAGTGTCCACGGGTGGGGCCGGTCTCAGGCCTCGGCGGGTTCCTTCACCGTCGCCCCGGCGGCGATCATGTCCGGCGCGGCGTTCAGCGCCTCAATGGCAAAGCCCGCCGCCGCCTTGTACTTGGCCATGAACTCGGCGCGTTCCTCGGCGGGGATGACGTCGTCGATGTTGTCGAATGCGCCGCCGCAGCGTTCATCCACCATGTTCAGCAGGCCAAAGGGGCCAGCGCCCCGGTTGCGCAGGATCAGCTCGGAGACCGGCCCGCACAGGCGCGCGTCATAGGCGGCCAAGGCGTCTGGCGTGACGCCGTGTTCCAGCAGGCACTGGCCAAGGGTGCGCGCGTCGATCACCGCCTGCGATGCGCCGTTCGACCCCGTCGGGTACATGGCGTGCGCCGCATCGCCCATCAAGGCCACGCGCCCATCGACCCAAGTCGAAACCGGATCGCGGTCGATCATCGGGTTCTCATAGGCGACCTCGGCGTTGCGGAGCATGTCCGGCACGTCGAGCCAGTCGTAGGTGAAGCCTTCGAAATGCTGCACAAATTCGTCGATCTCGACCGGGCGGAACCAGCCGGATTTCTCCCAGCCGGTGGTGTCGTCCAGGGTCCACTCGGCGATCCAGTTGATCAGGCTCTCGCCGTTCTCGTCGGGGGCAGAGATGGGATAGATCACCATGCGGTGACGGTGCGTGCCAAGGCCGACAAAGCTCGACCCGGTGCGGATCGGTTTCGCCCGCGTCACGCCGCGCCACATCAACGCGCCGCCCCAGTGGATCGGCGGCTGGTCCGGGTGCATCTGCGCGCGGCAGGCCGAATGAATGCCCTCGGCCACGATCAGCAGATCGGCGGTGTCCTCGGTCAGGCCATCGGGGCCGTCCAGCAGCACCGTCACCGTGCCGTCCGCGTTGTTGCGATAGCCCGTCGCCTTGTGGCCGGTGACAAAGGCGGCATCGCCGGCGCGCGCGGTGAATTCCGAGTGCAGCAGCATGTGGAACTGCCCGCGATGCACGGCGTATTGCGGCCAGTTGTACCCCGCCTCAAGGCCGCGCGGCTCGGCGTAGATGTCGTTGCCGTTCAGGCCCACAAGCGCCCACTCGCGCGCGGCGATGCCCACCTGGTCCATCTGTTCCGCGCCGATCCCCAGATCGAACAATTCGCGCACCGCGTTGGGTTGCAGGTTGATGCCCACGCCCAGCGGCTTCAGCTCTGGCACGGCCTCGTAGACGGTGCAATCCACCCCGATCTGGTGCAGTGTCAGGGCCGCGCTCAGCCCGCCAATCCCGCCGCCTGCGATGATCACTCGGCTCATGTGTCCTTCCCTTTCCAAATGCAATCGCGGCGAGGTTTCCCCCGCCGCCACCGCTTACATTTTCAAGATGCGTCGCGCGTTTTCCTTGAGGATCAGAGGCTTGACCTCTTCCTTGATCCCGATTGTCTCGAAATCCGCCAGCCAGCGATCCGGCGTGATGGCAGGCCAGTCCGACCCGAAGAGCATCTTTTTCTTGAGGATCGAGTTGGCGTATTTGATGAAGATTTCGGGGAAGTACTTGGGCGACCAGCCGGACATGTCGTAGTAGACGTTCGGCTTGTGCTGCGCCACGGCCAGCCCCTCTTCGGTCCACGGAAAGGACGGGTGCGCCATGACGATGGGCATGTCGGGGAAATCCACCGCCACGTCATCCAGGTGCATCGGGTTGGAATACTTCAGCCGCATCCCCATGCCGCCCTTCATGCCGCTGCCGACGCCGGTCTGGCCGGTGTGGAACAGGGTGATCACGCCCTCTTCGGCGCAGGCTTCGAGCACGGTGTAGCACGCCTCGCGGTCATTGGGGAAAAAGCCCTGCATGGTCGGGTGGAACTTGAAGCCCTTGACGCCGAACTCGCGCACGAGGCGGCGCACTTCGCGCGCGCCCGCCTTGCCCTTGTGCGGATCGACCGAGGCAAAGGGGATCAGGATGTCGCTGTTTTCGGCGCAGATGCCTGCGACCTCTTCGTTGGAGTAGCGGCGAAAGCCCGTCTCGCGCTCGGCGTCGACCGGAAAGATCACCGCGCCGATCTTGCGCTCGCGGAAGTAGTTGGCGGTGTCCTGCACGCTCGGCAGCATCCCGTCCTTGCCCGCCGGGTTGCGGAAATACTTGGCCATGCCGGCCTGAAATTCGTCATAGCCGTCGTCACGCGGGCCGCAGCAGGGCTCTTCGGCGTGGGTGTGAAAGTCGATTGCGACGAGATCGTCGATGTTCATCTAGGCTCTCCCTTATGGGTCGCAGACATGTCGCGCAATTATTCGCGCACGTCCAGATATGTCTTGAGAAGGCGCTTGAGCGTGTCCAGTTCGGCGTCGCTCAGGCGGCTGAGGTTGCGGCTCTCGTGTTCCTCGAAGGGGCCGCGCATATGGGCCAGACGCGCCGCGCCCTGTTCCGACAGACGCAGCTCAATCGAACGTTTGTCCTCAGGCGGGACGGTGCGGGTCACAAGGCCGTCCGCTTCCATCGCCTGCACCATCTTGGTCATATGGGCGCGCTTGATCATCAGCTTGCGGGCCAGGACGCCTTGGCGGATGCCGGGGTTCTCGCCGATCAGCATCAGCACGGAAAACTCGCCGGGACGCATCCCGAGGTCTTCCATCCCGGTATAGAAATCGCGAAAGGATTCCAGCTGTGACAGGCGCAGCAGGAACCCCAGCGAGTCCGCCATGGGGCCCAGCTTGACCTCTTCGGTGACCGTAGGCCCGGTCATTCCGGCGCCTGCACCTTTTCCGCGCGCTTTTCAAGGAAGGCGCGCAGGCGTTCCTTGGCGTCGTCGGTCATGGTCGCAAGGCTGGCCACCATGGATTCCGCGAACAATCCGTCCTCAGAGGACATATCGGCAATGCGCGGCAGGGCGTTGATGATCGCGTAGTTGGTGAACTGAGCATTCTGGGCGGTGCGGGCGGCCAGTTCCAGCGCCTTGTCCAGCGCCTCACCTTCGGGGACCACGTAGGACACGCCGCCCCAGCGTTCCATGTCCGCCGCGCTGACAGAGCGGCCGGTCAGCATCATGTCGCCCATGCGCGCAGGGCCGATCAGGCGGGAAATCCGGACCGAGCCGCCGCCGCCGACAAAAATGCCGCGCTGGCCTTCGGGGAGGGCAAAGAACGCCTTTTCGTCTGCAACGCGCAGTTGCACCGACGCGGCCAGTTCAAACCCGCCGCCCACGGCAGCGCCGGTGATGGCGGCCACCCACGGGATGGTGCCACGCTCGATCTGGTCAAACACAGCGTGCCAGCGGCGCGAGCCCTGAACCGCCTCGAACAGCGGCTTTTCGGAATGCTCGGACAGGTCCAGACCGGCGCAGAAATGCGCGCCATGGCCAAAGATCACGCCTGCCTTGGCTTCGCGCTGGGCCTTGACCACCGCGTCAAAGATCGCCTCGACAAAACGGTCGGAAATGGCGTTGCGCTTGACCGGACGGTTCAGGCCGATCAGCGCGACGTCACCGCGCAGCTCATAGGTCACAAGATCGGCGCCCGCCGCTGTGTCGGTTCCAGACATCGAATTCCTCCCATTTGCGCGGACCTGTCTGCGGTCTTCTGCGCTGAATTAGTTTCCTAGTAGACAATATTTTCGATTCGAGTCAACGTAAAGGGAAATCCGGCCCCGATTTGCCGGACCGATGGGAGGAAATCGATGGACACTGTACGCTTCTGGACGCCCAGCGTCCGGCAGGAAACCCGCGCGGATGGGTCAATCCTGGTTTGGCAAGATGAACCCGTGGCCGAGTGGCCGCGCGCCATGACCGAACGCCTGCTGCATTGGGCCGAAGTCACCCCCGACGCGGTTTGGATCGCGGAACGTCAGGGGGAGGGCTGGGCCGAAATCACCTATGCGCAGGCCGCCGCCGCGGTGCAAAGCATCGGCTCGGCCCTGTTGCAGCATGGGCTGTCCGCCGAGCGTCCCTTGTTGATCCTCTCGGGCAATTCGGTGGCGCACGCTTTGATGGCCTTGGGCGCGCAGCATGTGGGCGTCCCCAGCGCCGCGCTTGCCCCGGCCTACACGCTGTCGGGCGGCGAATACACCAAGCTGCGCGACATCGCGGACCAGCTGACGCCGGGCATGATCTTTGCCGACAAGGCCGACAAATTTGCCCCCGGAATCAATGCGGTATTCGGCGCTGATGTGCCGGTTGTGTCCGTTTCGGGCAGCGTCGAAGGCCGTCAGACCTTGTCCTTTGACGCCCTGCGCGAGACCCCGCATACGGACGCCATGCAGGCGGCGTATCATGCGATCACCGGCGAGACGGTGGCCAAGTTCCTGTTCACTTCCGGCACCACCGGCAGCCCCAAGGCGGTGATCCAGACCCAAGCGATGATTTGTTCGAACCAGCAGATCGTGCGCCAATGCTTTGCCTTTATGCAGGACACGCCGCCGGTTGTCTGTGACTGGGCGCCGTGGAACCACACCGCTTCGGGGAACAAGGTGTTCAACATGGTTCTGATGAATGGCGGCAGCTATTACATCGATGATGGCAAGCCCACGCCCGGCGGCATTGGTCGCACCATCGAGAACCTGCACAGCGTGCAGCCGACGTGGTATTTCAACGTGCCGCTGGGCTATCAAATGCTGCTGGACGCCTTTGAAACCGACAAGCCGCTGCGCGACAACTTCTTTAGCAAGATGCAGATGTTGATGTACGCAGGCGCCGGGATGCCGCAGTCCGTTTGGGATCGTCTGACGCGCGTGGCGGAACAGGCCCGCGAGGGCGGCGTGTTGGTCACCACCGGCTTTGGCGCGACGGAAACCGGGCCGTTCTGCCTGATGTGCACCGAGCGGCAGGAGACC
Source organism: Tropicibacter naphthalenivorans (assembly GCF_900176475.1). GTDB lineage: Bacteria > Pseudomonadota > Alphaproteobacteria > Rhodobacterales > Rhodobacteraceae > Tropicibacter > Tropicibacter naphthalenivorans. Next base: position 184,988 of record NZ_FWXX01000001.1, on the reverse strand, counting down.
TCTGGGAACCTCGGCATTCCGGCGCACGGCGTGACGCTGAAACTGGTGCCGCAAGGGGATAAGCTAGAGGCGCGGGTCAAGTCGCCCTCGATCACGCCGGGGTACTGGCGCAACCCGAACCTGTCCGCCGAAGCCTTTGACGAAGAGGGCTTTTATTGCTTTGGCGATGCGCTGAAATTCGCGGTCGAAGGGGATGCCTCTAAGGGGTTCGTGTTCGACGGGCGCTTGGCCGAGAACTTTAAACTGGCCTCGGGGACTTGGGTCGCCGTGGGGCCGCTGCGCGCGCGTCTGACCGACGATCTGGGCGGGCTGGCCTCTGACGCGGTGATCGCGGGCGAAGGGCATCAGGAACTGGGCGCGCTGATCACGCCGAACTGGACCCGCCTGCGCGAGATCGCGGGGGCCGATCTGGACGGCGAAGCGCTGCTGGCCGATGAAAAGGTCCGCCACGCCACCGCCGAGGCGCTGCACCGCCACGCCGAAGCCGCCACCGGGTCGGCCACGCGCATCAAGCGGGTGATCTATCTGGCCGCGCCGCTGGACTTTGACAAGGGCGAGGTCACGGACAAGGGCTCTATCAACCAACGCGCCGTGCTGCGCCACCGGGCCGATCTGGTGGACAGCCTGTGGTCGGACGACCCGCGCGTTATCGAACTGGGGACGGAGTGAACAGCATGATCCTGGATATCTTGAACGCAACGCCGGGATGGGCCGCGCAGCGGGACGCGGCAGGTTTGGATGAGATGGCCGTGGCGCAGATCATGGAAGAGGCCACCAAGCTGGCCGAAGAGGTGCTCAAACCCGTTGGCGATACCGCCGACGCACAGCACTGCCGGGTGGAAAATGGCCGGGTGATCACGCCCGAGGGCTATAAAGAGGCCTATCAGACGCTGGCCGAGAACGGCTGGATCCTGGCGGATATGGACCCTGACTTTGGGGGGATGGGCCTGCCGATCCCGCTGGTGTTGGCGGCGAACATGCCGTTCGAGGGCGCGGCGCAGCCGTTCCTGATGGCGTCGGGGTCGTCTCGGGCGGGCTCGCACCTGCTGGCCGAGCGCGCGCCGGAATTGGCCGCCGAGTGGTGCCCCAAGGTGGCCGAGGGGGCGTGGACGATCACCATCTGCATCTCGGAACCGGACGCCGGGTCCGACGTGGGCCGCATCCGCACCAAGGCCACGCTGAACGACGACGGCAGCTATGCGATTTCCGGGACCAAGTGCTGGATCAGCTTTGGTGACCACGACATGGCCGCGCGCATCGGGCACCTGTGCCTTGCGCGCACCGGCACGCTGGAAGAGGGGACGCGCGGGCTGTCGCTGTTTCTTGTGCCCAACGATGAGGGCATCTTTGTCGAGCGGATCGAGGAAAAGCTGGGGCTTGCGGGCTCTCCCACCTGCGTTTTGCGGTTCGAAGGCGCCAAGGGCACGCTGATTGGCGAGCCGGGGCGCGGGCTGTCGCAGTTGTTCACCATGATCGAGCTGATGCGCTTGCAGGTGGGCGGGCAGGGGGCGGGCCTTGCGCAGGAATGCGCGCGTCTGGCCCGCAGCTATGCGCAGGATCGCAAGCAGGGCGGATCGCCCAAAGCGTCGCCCGTGCCGATCATCCAGCACCCAGATGTGCAGCGGCAGCTGCTGGCGTTGGACGCACAGGCGGCGATTGCCACGGCGCTGATGTTCGAGGCGTCCGTGTCCGTTCAGGCGGGCAAGGCGGGTGATGCAGACATGACCACCTATGCGGCGTTCCTGCTGCCGCTGGCCAAGACCTTTTGCGGCGAGGGCGCGAGCGAGAGCGCCTCGGGGGCGATCCAGGTGCTGGGCGGGGCCGGGTACACCCGTGAGTGGCCCGCCGAGCGGTATTACCGCGATGCGCGTATCCTGACGATCTACGAAGGCACGACGGGGATGCAGGGGCAGGATTTCCTGATCCGGCGGGTGCTGAACGATGAGCGTAAGGGCTTGAAACTGTTTGCGGATCGCGTGAGGGCCTCTGAGGCGGGGGTCGCCTTGCGCGTGCTGGAGCGGCTGGAGGCGCTGACCGATCAGATCGACGGGCAGGACATGTCCAAGGTGATGGCCGCCGCCGATGGCTATCTGCGCGCCGGTTGGTGTGCGGTCAGCGCCTATCTGGCCGAGCGTCTGGTGGCGCAGGGCGGCGATCTGGCCGAGGCGGGCCGGTTCTGGCTGGCGACGGTCGAGGCGCGCATGGGCGTGGCCGAGGCGCAGGTCGCCTATGGTCTAAGCTGAGGGGGCCGCTGTCCGGCGCTGTTTCGGCTTTGCCGAAAGGCGCCCCGCCCACCGTCCCGCAGGCCCGATCTATTGGCCCCGCCGCACTGGTCCGAGTGTGGCGGGGTTTCTTTTGGGCGCGGTCAACTGGACGCTTTATCTTTGCCTTAAATTTGGTATACCAAATCCCGAAGCTGCGCGGAGGCGCAACGGGAGGACCACATGACACAATTGAAATTCGCCGACAGCCTGTCCCGGCTCGGCACGGAAAGCGCGTTTGTCGTTCTGGCGCGCGCGGGCAAGTTGGCCGCCGAAGGCCGCGACATCATCAACCTTGGCATCGGCCAGCCCGATTTCCAGACGCCCGAGCATATCGTCGAGGCGGGGATCAAGGCTTTGCGCGATGGCCACCACGGCTACACCCCCGCCAACGGCTTGCCCAAGCTGCGCGAGAGCGTCGCCGCCGATCTGCACCGCCGTCATGGCGTCGAGGTGAACCCGGACAACGTGGTGATCCAGCCCGGCGGCAAGCCCACCATGTTCTTTGCCTGCCTGATGTTCGGCCAGCCCGGCGCGGAAATCATGTACCCCAACCCCGGCTTCCCGATCTATGAATCCGCGATCAAGTACAGCGGCGCGACCCCCGTGCCGATCGCCTTGAAAGAGGAAAACGGCTTTGCCTTTTCTGCCGAAGAGGTGCTGGGCCAGATCACGGAACGCACCAGCCTGATCATCATCAACTCGCCCGCGAACCCCACCGGAGGCGTCACCCCGCGCGAGGAAATCGACAAGCTTGTCAAAGGCCTAGAGGCGCATCCGAACGTCGCCCTGATGTCGGACGAGATCTACTCCAACATGCTGTACGGTGGGCGCGAGCATGTCAGCCTGCTGCAATACCCGGAAATCCGCGACCGTCTGATCGTGCTGGATGGCTGGTCCAAGACCTATGCCATGACCGGCTGGCGCCTTGGCTATGCGGTCTGGCCGGACTCTTGTGTCGATCACGTCACGCGCCTGTGCATCAACGACCATTCGTGTGTGAATGCGGCGACGCAATATGCCGGGATTGCCGCTTTGGACGGCCCGCAGGACGCGGTGACCGCCATGCTGGCCGAGTTCGACAAGCGCCGTCAGGTGATCGTCGAAGGGCTCAACGATCTGCCCGGTGTCACCTGCACCGATTGCGCCGGGGCGTTCTATGCCTTCCCGAATATCTCGGGCACGGGCCTAAGCGCGATGGAGGCGCAGAACCGCTTTCTGGACGAAGCCGGGGTGGCGACCGTCGCGGGGACGTCCTTTGGCAAATACGGCGAAGGCTACCTGCGGTTCTCCTACGCCAACTCCACCGAAAACATCGTGGAAGCGCTGCGGCGCATTCGCGGCCTGCTGTGAAAGGGACTGACATGACCGAACTTTTGATCTGCGGCGCGAGCTTTAAGGAAGATGAGCGCGCGCGTCTGGAGACCGCCTATCCCAGCGCCTATGTGGATGGACCCGACGACATGGCGAGCCTTGATGAGGCCACCCGCGCGGGCATCAAGGCGATCGCCTACAAGGGACACAAGCCCTTTGGCGGCGAGGCAATGGACCTGTTCCCGAGCCTCGGCGTGGTGGCGAACTACGGTGTCGGCTATGATGCCATCGACGTGGCTGCGGCCTCGGCGCGCGGCGTCAAGGTGACCAACACGCCCAACGTGCTGAACGACGATGTGGCCGATATCGCCATCGGGATGCTGATCGCGCAGTTCCGCACCATGATGCGCGGCGAGGCGCATGTGCGCAGCGGCGATTGGGCCAAGCAGGGCGAGATCCCGCTGAACCGCAAGGTGACGGGCGCGTCCGTGGGCATCGTCGGTCTGGGCCGCATCGGGCGCGAGATTGCCGACCGTTGCGCGGCGTTCAAGATGGACATCCACTATACCTCGCGTTCGGAAAAAGAGACGCCGGGCTGGACGTATCATTCTGACGTGGTGGCCATGGCGGCGGCCGTGGACGTGCTGATCATTGCGCTGGTCGGCGGGGCCGAGACCGTGGGCCACGTGTCCAAAGCCGCCATCGACGCGCTGGGGCCGCGCGGTGTGATCATCAACATCTCACGCGGGACGACGGTGGACGAAGGCGCTTTGCTGGATGCCTTGGAGCAGGGGCGGATCGCCGGTGCGGGTCTGGACGTGTTCCTGAACGAGCCGAACATCGACCCGCGTTTTACCGCGCTGGACAACGTGGTGTTGCAGCCGCACCAAGGCTCTGGCTCGGTGGAGACGCGCCGCGCCATGGCCGAGTTGCAGCTGGAGAACATCGCGAATTTCCTGTCCGGCAAGGATCTGGTCACGCCGGTGAACTGAGCCGGTTTTGAAAGTGAAAGCGCCGCCCGCGGGGGAACCGGGGCGGCGCTTTTTTGTTTGTGGGGCTGGGTTTAGATCGAGCCTGCGGTGACCATGTAGTTGTTCGCGGTGCACATGGCGCTGTCGTCGGAGGCAAGGAAAAGCACCATCCGTGCGAGGTAGACCGGCTCGATCAGGTCGGGCAGGCACTGGCCTTTGACATGGTCGGCGAGCGCTTCGGGGGTGGCCCAGAGCTGTTTTTGGCGTTCGGTCATCACCCAGCCGGGGACCACGGTGTTGACGCGGATGCGGTCTTTGCCGAGATCGCGGGCGAGGGTGCGGGTCATGCCGTGCACGGCGGCCTTGGCGGTGGTGTAGGCGGGCATGTTGCCGACCGCCTCCATCCAGCTGTTGGACCCCATGTTGATGATCGACCCGCCGCCCGCGTCGATCATGCCGGGGGCGACCTTTTGGGTGGCAAAGAACATGTGCCGCAGGTTGGTGTTCATGCGCTCGTCCCAATACTCGGGGGTTACGTCGCGCCAGTCGTGGCGGTCGTCGCGGGCGGCGTTGTTGACCAGCACCGTGGCGGGGCCGAGTTTGGATTCGAGGCAGTCAAAGGCGGCGCGCAGCGCGTCGATGTCGCGCAGGTCGCAGGGGGCAAAGGCGATGTCGCCCTCGGTGGTATCAAGCAGGGTCTGTGCTGCGGTTTCGTCGAAGTCGACAAAACCGGTGCGCGCGCCCTGGGCGGCGAAGGCGCGGGTGATCTCGGCGCCGATGCCCGACGCGCCGCCGGTGATGAAGACGGTTTTGCCTTTGAGGCTGGGGTAGATGGCGAAATCGGTCATGTTGGGCCTTTTGGGGTCGGGAAAGGGGGGCGCTGCCCCCCACGCTGCGCGTTCCCCCCGGGATATTTTCAAAGAGAAGAAAGCCCGGGGGATTGGGGTTTAGGCGTCGATGTCGTCTTCGAGGAAGATGCGGATGTTATCTTCGAAGCTGTCATCGGCGGTCAGGCCGAGTTTTGCCGCCTTTTCCGGGCGAATGTCCATGCGCCAGCCGTCGAGGATGTGTTCGATTTCCGGCTGGGGGTTCCAGGTGATGAGCTTGGCCGGTTCAGGCCCGGCGACGGCGGTCATGGCGTCGATCATCTGGCCGATGGTCCAGACGCGGCCCGGCATGGTCATCGAGGGACGCGGGCCAAGGTCGGCTTGGTCCAGTTCTGCGCCTTTGATGAGGTTTTCCACGCATTTCCTAGGGCTTAGGTAGAAGTGGGGGAAGTCGCGGTCCACCGGGCAGTTGGCGGGCAGGCCTTGGAGCGGTTCGCGGAAGATCGACGACATAAAGCCCGAGGCGGCGCGGTTGGGTTTGCCGGGGCGGACAGAGATGGTCGGCAGGCGGAAGCCGCGCCCCTGGACAAAGCCTTTGCGCGTGTAGTCGTTCAGCAGCATTTCCCCGATGGCCTTTTGCACGCCGTAGGAGATTTGCGGGTTGAGCGCGCTGTCGTCGGTGAAGGGCTGGGGGACTTCGCCGCCGAAGACCGCGATTGACGAGGTAAAGACCACCACGGGCTTGGTGCCCAGCGTGCGGCAGCGTTCCAGCACGTTGCGGGTGCCGTCGACGTTGATCTTGTAGCCGAAGTCGAAGTCCTCTTCGGCGTGGGCCGAGACGACCGCGGCGAGCAGGTAGATCACGTCTGTGCTCTCGTCGATGATCGTGGCCACCGAGGCGGGGTCGGAGATGTCGCAAGTCTTGGTGGTCACGGCAAAGGGCGCGTCGACGGTTGTCGCGTCGATCACGTCGGCGAGCACCAGTTCAGAAATGGGTTGTCCGCGCAGTGTGCCGCGCCCCGCAAGCGATTTGGCGAGCTTTTGGCCGATCAGGCCGCCTCCGCCGATGATCAGGACTTTCATTGGGTTCCTCCCTCGAAGATTTGCGGCGCGAGCGCGCCTTTGTGTTGGATGACCGCGCCGGCGAGGGTGGCGGCCTGTTTGGCGGCGTCCAGCACGCTGGCCTCTTGGGCGCGGGCGCAAAGGAACCCGGCGGCAAAGCTGTCGCCCGCGGCGGTGCTGTCGATCACCTGCGCAACCGCGGGGGGATCGTAGCGGGCGTCGCCTTCGGCGCTGGACCACAGGTGGCAGATGTTCGCGCCGTTCTTGACGGCAACGGTGGTGGCCCCGAGGTCCGCGTAGCGGCGGATGGTGTCGTCGGGGTGGCTGTCGCCAAAGGCCAGTTGTTCCTCGTCAAAGCTGGGCAGGACGGTGTCGGCGGTGCTGGCGCCGAGGGTCAGGCCAGCGGCCATGGTTTGCGCGTCTTCCCACAGGCGGGGACGCAGGTTGGTGTCAAAGCTGACATGCGCGCCGTTCTGGCGGGCGCGTTTCAGGGCATCGCAAAGGGTTTGGCGGGCGTGGGGCGCTAGGATCGCCAGCGTGATCCCGGAGAAGTGGATGATGTCGCGGTCTGCCAGCAGATCGTCCAGCCACGCGGGCTCATCGGCGAGAGTTTTCGCCGCCGACTGCCCGCGCCAGTAGGAAAAGCTGCGCTCGCCGTTCTGGGTCTGGATCATGTAGAGGCCGACGGTGCGGGACGGGTCGCGGCGCAGGGCGGGGGTGACGCCTTGGGCTTCGATGAAGGTGGCCATGTCATCGGACACGGCGTCGGTGCCGATCACCGTGCCATAGGCCACGTCCCACGCGGCGGGCAGCAGGCGGCGGGCGTACCACGCGGTGTTGAAGGTGTCCCCGGCAAAGCCCATGCGAAAGAGGCCCGCGTCCGCCGGGGCCATTTCCACCATGATCTCGCCCATGCTGAGAAACTTCATAGCAGCCCCCGCCCAGCGAGGTTGCGCATCAGGGCGGCGGTGCCAAAGGTCCAAGGCGCGCAGTCGGTGGAGAGTTTGACGGTGTTGACCAGCGCGCCGAGCTTGGGCTCGGCGATGGTGACCACGTCGCCGATCTTGTGGGTAAAGCCCTGGCCCGGCGCGTCGCGGTCCTGGATCGGGGCAAAGAGCGTGCCGAGGAACAAGAAGAACCCATCAGGATATTGGTGATGCGCGCCAATGGTTTGCGCGACGATATCGGCGGGGCGGCGGCTGATCTTGGTCATCGAAGAATGGCCGTTGAGGGTGAACCCGTCGAGGCCCTCGACGGTCAGCGTCAGCTCGGCGGTTTCCACGTCGGCCATGCTGTAGCTGTCGTCAAAGAGCCGCAGGAAGGGGCCGATGGCGCAAGAGGCGTTGTTGTCCTTGGCCTTGCCCAGCAAGAGGGCCGAGCGCCCCTCGACGTCGCGCAGGTTGACATCGTTGCCAAGCGTCGCCCCGAGGATCTCGCCGCGCGAGTTGATGGCGAGGACGATTTCCGGCTCGGGGTTGTTCCAAGTGCTGATCGGATGCAGACCCACGTCGGCGCCATAGCCGACCGAGGCCATGGGCTGACACTTGGTGAACACCTCGGCGTCGGGGCCAATGCCGACCTCGAGGTAGGCGGACCACAGCCCTTCGGCTTGCAGGACGCGCTTGACCTCCATGGCCTTGGCGCTGCCCGGTTCGATGCCGGAGAGGCTGTCGCCAATGACCGAGGTGACCTTTTGCCGGATGGCGTCGGCGCGGTCGGCATCGCCTGCGGCTTGCTCTTCGATGACGCGCTCGACCATGGATTCGGCAAAGGTGACGCCCGAGGCCTTGATGGCTTGCAGATCGGGGGGCGGCAGCAGGGTGAGTGACTGGCCCAGATCGCTAAGCGTGCCGATTTTGGTCCCGGTGGCGGCGCGCACATAGGCGGCGGGGGCGTCGAGTTCCAGCAGATCACGCAATGTGGGGGCCTGAGCCGAGGTGATGTCGAAGATGTCGTCGCCGCGCAAGGTCACGAGGCAGGGGCCGACGCCGGGGCGGTCGACACGGCCAACAAGTGTGGCGTTTGGGGTGGGGTTGCTCAGCGGTCGCATAGTGTGTCCTGTCCTGTCGGCGGGCGTTGGTCAAAAACCTTGCAAGGTTTTTGCAAATTCCTTGTTTAAGGAATTTGGTCCCCGCGCCCTGTTAATGTCGTGTTATTCGGCGGCGGCTGCGAGGTCTGCGGAGGGCAGCATTTTGCCGGGGTTGAGGATGCCCTGCGGGTCCAGCGCCTGTTTGATCGCGCGCATAAAGGCGACGGCGGGCCCATGTTCCTGCGCCATGAAGCTCTGCTTGCCGATGCCAATGCCATGCTCACCGCTGACCGTCCCGCCAAGGCGCAGAGCCGTCTCGCCCAGCGCGTGGGTGAACTCATGCGCGCGGGCCATTTCGTCGGCATTCTCCGGGTCCACCGACAGCCCGGCGTGAAAGTTGCCATCCCCCACATGCCCCACGATGGTCGAGGTCAGCCCCAGCCGCACCGCGTCCTCTTGCGCTTGGGTGACCGCTTCGGCCAGTTGCGAGATCGGCACGCAGACATCCGTCGGCCAGATATGCCCGCCGCTGCCCAGCGCCGCGCTGGCGTAATGGGCGCTGTGGCGCATCTTCCACAGGGCGGTGCGGTCTTCGGCCTTGGTGGCGGTTTGCCAGCCGGTGGCACCGAATTCCTCGGCGATGGCCGCAAAGCTTTCGACCTGCTCGGCGACGCTGGCGGGCGAGCCGTGGAATTCGAGGAACAGGTGCGGCACCTCGGGCAGCCCGGCCTTGGCGTAGGCGTTGAAGCCGCGTACCATCATGTGGTCGAGCAGTTCGATCCGCGCCATGGGCAGGCCGCTCTGGATGGTCAGGATCACGCAGTTCACCGCGTCTTCGACGGTGTCAAAGCGGCAGGTGGCGGCGCTGACCGTTTCTGGCTGGCCTTGCAGTTTCAGCGTGAGTTCCGTGATGATGCCCAAAGTGCCTTCGGAGCCGATCAGCAGGTGCGTCAGGTCATAGCCGGTCGAGGATTTGCGCGCCTGCGTGCCGGTGCGGATGATCGTACCGTCGGCCATAACCGCCTCGAGCGCAAGGATATTCTCTCGCATTGTGCCGTAGCGCACCGCCGTTGTGCCCGACGCCCGCGTCGCCGCCATTCCGCCAATAGAGGCATCCGCGCCGGGATCGACGGGAAAGAACAACCCGGTGGAGCGCAGCTCTTCGTTCAGGCGGATGCGGGTGATGCCGGGCTGCACGGTGCAGTTGAGGTCCTCGGGGCTGACGCGCAGGACGGTGTTCATCCGCGCCATGTCGAGGCTGATCCCGCCATGCAGCGCCAGATGCTGGCCTTCGAGCGACGAGGCCGCGCCATAGGGCGTGATTGGGCAGTTGTGCCGTGCGCAGATCTTGACGATCTCGCTGACCTCTTGCGTCGTCTCGGGGTAGGCGACGGCGTCGGGGGGCGTGTTGGGGTAGTAGGTCTCGTTCTGGCCGTGCAGGGTGCGCTCGGCGTCAGAGGTCACGAGGCGGTCGCCCAAAAGGCTGTGCAATTCGGCAATGGCGGCGTCATGCGGCATGGGATGTCAGTCCTGAGTAAAGGGCTAGGGCCACGACCAGAAGCATGGAAGCAGCCATGAGAAAGTTGATACGTCTTTGCGCGGTGGCAGAGAGGTTCAGGCGGTGCAGGCTGGCCCCGGCCCAGAGCCATCCAAGGTGGATCGGGACCCAAAAGGCGTTGACGATCAGCAATTTGGCGAGGGTCTCGACGAGGATGCTGCCCGAAAAGGGGAAGCCTGCGAAGAGGGTTGTGTTGACGGCGTAGGCCTTGGGGTTGATCGCCTGGAGCGCAATCCCGGCAAGGAGCGCGGGCGGGGCCTTGGCCTCGACAAAGGCGATACGCGCCCCGGCAAAGGCGATGCGGACGGCGAGATACAGCAGGTAGGCGGTGGAGGCGGCCATCAAAACGGTGCGGATGACCGGCACCGACAGCACAATCGCCGCCACGCCCGAGATCACCGCGAGAGCCACGAGGTTGGTGCCGATGAACAGGCCGGCGACGTAAGCCAGGCTGGGGCGAAAGCCGTAGGCCGCGCCCAGACCGGCCGTCGACAGAACGCCGGGGCCGGGGGTGATCAGCAAAAACAGAACGGCAGCGGCAAAGGTCAGCATGGGCCGCCTGCCGGATCGCGTGACATGAGTGTGTTCCTCCCGCCGGGTGCGCTTGCATCGCGCCCGAAATGGTATACCATTTGCGATGAAACGGCTTTGACCGCAGAATGTCAACGCCCCGCTTGCCCCGCGCGGTGCCAAATTCCTTCGCAAGGAATTTGCAAAACTCTTGAAAGAGTTTTGGTCCGCGCGGGGGCGAAGTGGGGCAGGGAGGATAGATGACATTGTTTGATTTGACCGGGCGCCGGGCGCTCGTGACCGGCTCGTCCATGGGAATCGGCTATGCCTTGGCGCGCGGCTTGGCGCAGGCTGGGGCGCGGGTTGTTTTGAATGCCCGCAACGCGGAGCGATTGGCCGAGGCGGCGGCAGGTCTGCGCGCTGAGGGCTTTGAGGTCGAGGAACTCGTGTTTGACGTGACGGACGCAGACGGGGTGCGGGCTGCCATCGACGGTTTTGAGTCCAGCCATGGGGCCATCGACATTCTGGTGAACAACGCGGGGATGCAGCATCGCACGCCTTTGGAGGATTTCCCCGCAGACGCCTTTGACCGTCTGATGCGCACCAATGTGAACTCGGTGTTCTACGTGGGCCAGGCCGTTGCGCGCCACATGATCGCGCGCGGGGCGGGCAAGATCGTCAATATCGCCTCGGTGCAGACCGCTTTGGCGCGTCCGGGGATTGCGCCTTATACCGCGTCCAAGGGCGCTGTGGGCAACCTGACCAAGGGGATGGCCACCGATTGGGCCAAGCATGGTCTCAACTGCAACGCCATTGCGCCGGGGTATTTCGACACGCCGTTGAACAAGGCTTTGGTCGAGGATCCAGAGTTCAGCGCTTGGCTGGAAAAGCGCACGCCTGCGGGGCGCTGGGGCAAGGTCGAAGAGTTGGTGGGCGCTTGCGTGTTCCTGTCGTCGGACGCGGCGAGCTTTGTCAACGGGCATACGCTGTTCGTGGACGGGGGGATTTCCACCAGTCTGTAAGGGCTTATCGCCGGGGAGGACCGGCACATGAGGGGAGGAGAGACAATGAGTGACACACCGGTGATCGGCTTTATCGGCGTGGGTCTGATGGGCCACGGCATGGCGAAGAATATCCTTGAGGGGGGGTATCCCTTGGTCATCAAGGGCAACCGAAATCGCGCGCCGGTGGAGGATTTGGTGGCGCGTGGGGCGACCGAGGTGCAGACCCCGCGCGAGATGGCCGAGCAGTGCGATATCATCCATCTGTGCCTGTCGAACTCGCCTCTGATCGAGGCGGTGATGGGCGGCGAGGACGGGATCCTGGCCGGGGCGCGCGAAGGGCTGATCGTGGTGGATACTTCGACCGCCGATCCGACCTCGACCGCGCGGCTGGCGCAGGCTTTGGGAGAGAAGTGCGCGCATATGGTGGATGCGCCCTTGGGGCGGACCCCGAAGGAGGCCGAGGAAGGCACTTTGGATGCGATGGTTGGGGCCGAGGACGCGGTCTTTGCCAAGGTCTTGCCGGTGATCGCGTGCTGGGCGGGCAATATCAACCACGTGGGCGGCGTGGGCGCCGGGCACAAGATGAAGCTACTGATGAATATGATCGCCATGTCCTATGCGGCGCTTTATGCCGAGGCGACGGTTTTGGGCGCGAAAGTGGGGATTTCGCCCCAGACCGTGCAAAAGGTCATCGGGTCGAGCCGTCTTGGCAACGGGTTCTTTGATACGTTCATGGAGTATACCGTCGGGCGGAACAAGGACGCGCATAAGTTCACGATTACCAATGCGTCCAAGGATGTGCGCTATGCCAATGCCATGGCGGCGGAGGCGGGGGCTTTGTCGCTGATCGGGGCGGCGACGCGGCAGTATTTCACCCATGTGGAGGCGATTGGACATGGTGAGGACTACGTGCCGTGGTTGTCGGATCACGTGGGGCGGTTGAATGGCGTCGATCTGGAGGATGAGGTGCGCAAGGGGTCGTGAGCCGGTCGGGGGTTAGGGGGCTCTGCCCCCGCCGCAGAGCGGCTCCCCCGGGATATTTTTAAAGAGAAGAAGGCGGTAGAGAAATAGGCCCCCGGCGTCTGGATTGGCGCGGGGGCCTTTTGGGTTTAGCCAATGGCTTTGGCGGTGCCGTCTGCCAGCATGGCGTCGAGGTCGAGCGGGGTCTTGAAGCCGGATTTGACCTTGGTTTCGAGGTCGATCTCGGCCTTTTTGACGTCTTCGAGCTTGGCGATCACCTCGTCGATGCGCGCGTAAGGCACGACCACCACGCCGTTGCGGTCGGCGATGATCATGTCCCCCGTGGCGATGATGCGCCCGCCGACCGCCGCAGCGCCGCCCACCGTGCCGGGGCCGTGGGCGTAGGGCGAAGCAGGGTTGAGGCCTGTGCACCAGCAGTTCATGCCGGTCAGTTCAATGCCTTCGACGTCGCGCATGGGGCCATCGGTGACAAAGCCTGCGGCCCCGGCGTTGACCATCATCCCCATGAGCTGATCGCCCGAGGCCGAGCAGCCTTGGTGCCCCTGGACGGCGGCGACGACCACGTCTCCGGGTTGGATCATGTGGACGGCGGCCAGCGTTGCGAGGATTTCAGCGGGGCCGTTGTCAGCCACCAAGGCGGGGCCGTGGACGGTGGCGTGCTGCGCAGGGGTCAGCGGAGAGATTGCCGTGGCCAGCGCGCCCATGCCGTCCATGGCGTCACAGACAAAGCCGGTGGGGATGCCTGCAAAGGCGTCGATCTGTGCCTGCGTCGGGCGGGGGGCGTTCTTGATCAGCGTCAGCTTGGCGGGATCTTCGATCATGTCACTTGTCCTGTGTGTCGGGGTTGGGCAGGCGCCAGAGCAGCCGGGTGTAGGCCAGCCCCGAGGCGGTGGCCGTGCAGCGGGTTTTCTGGAGCAGGATGGTTTCGGCCTCGGCCTCTTGGAGCTGGCCGAGTTCTTCGAGGCGGTCGCATTGCGTCAGGCTGGAGATCAGGTCGTATTTGACTTCGATCCCGGCGAGGGCGGCGAGTTTTTCCGGCGCATTGGCACGGATCGTCTCCATGCGCGCGGCGATGCCTTGGGACCATGCCTCGCGCGCCTTGGTAAAGCACAGCGTGGCGGCGGCGGGGGCTTCGGCGCTGTCCACCAGACAGTCCTGATGCGCCGTGTCCACGCAGAGGTTGGGGTTGGTGCCGTCCGTGCGGGCGCTGTCGATGCAGGCGGTGACGGCGGTCAGGTCGACCTCGGCGCTGGCGGGCGCGGCAAGGCCCACCGCGAGGGCGGCGATAAGGGGTTTGAACATGGCTCCTCCGGGGTGGCACCGATCCTCCTCGATCGGATGCTCTTGCATTTGGTATACCATTTTGTGAGTATGGAGCAAGCGACGCGCGGGCCGGGAATCGGGAAAACGCGCGCATGGAGGAGATAAACTATGTCAGACACCCGCGCGCACAAGCGGTTTCGCAGCCAAGAGTGGTTCGACAATCCCAATAATCCGGGCATGACCGCGCTGTATGTCGAGCGCTACCAGAACCAGGAATACACCCGCGAAGAGCTGCAAGGGGGCAAGCCGGTGATCGGCATCGCCCAGACCGGCAGCGATCTGGCCCCTTGCAACAAGATCCACGTGTTCCTGATGGACCGGATCAAGGCGGGCATCCGCGCGGCGGGCGGTATTCCCATGGAATTCCCGGTGCATCCGATCCAAGAGACAGGCAAACGGCCCACGGCGGCGCTGGATCGCAACCTTGCCTATCTGGGTCTGGTCGAGGTGCTGCACGGCTATCCCATCGACGGGGTTGTGCTGACCACCGGCTGTGACAAGACCACGCCTGCGATGCTCATGGGCGCGGCCACGGTGGACATCCCGGCGATTGCGCTGAACGGCGGCCCGATGCTGGACGGCTGGTGGAAGGGCAAGCGCGCGGGCAGCGGTACCATCATCTGGGAGAGCCGCCGTCTGCTGTCCGAGGGCAAGATCGACTACGAAGAGTTCATGGGCCGGGTGTGTTCCTCGGCGCCGTCCTTGGGGCATTGCAACTCGATGGGGACGGCCTCGACGATGAACGCCATGGCCGAGGCCTTGGGGATGTCGCTGACCGGCAACGCGGCGATCCCCGCGCCCTTCCGCGAGCGCATGGCCATGGCCTATGAGACCGGCAAGCACATCGTGCAGATGGTGTATGATGACCTCAAGCCGTCGGATATCCTGACGCGCGAGGCTTTTGAGAACGCGATTGTGGTGAACGCCGCGATTGGCGGCAGCACCAATGCCCCGCCGCATTTGCAGGCGATTGCCCGGCACGCGGGGGTGGATCTGAACGTCAAGGATTGGGAAACCGTTGGCTATGACGTGCCGCTGATGGTGAACATGCAGCCGGCGGGCGAGTACCTGGGCGAGAGCTTTTTCCGCGCGGGCGGCGTGCCGGCGGTCATGGGCGAGCTGATGAAGGCCGGGCGCCTGCACACCCAAGCGATGACCGCCACGGGCAACACCATGGGCGCGAATTTGGCCGGGGTCGAGAGCGTCGATACCGATGTGATCAAGACCTATGACGCGCCGATGCGCCCCAACGCGGGCTTCAAGGTCTTGTCCGGGAACCTGTTCGACAGCGCCTTGATGAAGACGTCCGTGATCTCGGAGGACTTCCAAAAGCGGTTCCTGTCCGAACCCGGGCGCGAAGGGATTTACGAGGCGCGGGCCATCGTGTTCGAAGGCCCCGAGGATTACCACGACCGGATCAATGACCCGTCGCTGGAGATTGACGAGACCTGCATTCTGTTCATCCGCAACGTGGGCTGCTTGGGCTATCCCGGCTCGGCCGAGGTGGTGAATATGCAGCCGCCCGATGCGCTGATCCGTGCGGGCATCAACCACCTGCCGACGGTGGGGGATGGGCGGCAGTCGGGCACGTCCGAGTCGCCCTCGATCCTGAACGCCTCACCCGAGGCGGTGGTCGGCGGGGGGCTCGCGTTTTTGAAAACGGGCGACACAGTGCGGCTGGACCTGAACACGTCGAGCATGAACGCTTTGGTCGATGAGGCGGAGTGGGCCGAGCGGGTTGCCGCCTGGAAAGCGCCCGAATTGCGGCATCAGACCCCGTGGCAAGAGATCTACCGCACGCATGTGGGGCAGCTGTCCGATGGTGGCTGTCTGGAACTGGCGACGGCCTATCAGAAGGTCGCCCGGGATTTGCCGCGAGATAACCACTGAGGCGGTCGCGTGCCTCGGGGTGGGGGAGGGGGCGCTGCCCCCTCTGCGCCGGTGGCGCATTCACCCCCGGGATATTTTGAAAGAGAAGAAGACAGTTAGGGGAGGGGTCTGGGGTGACGCAGACGATTATCATCACCGGCGCCGGGCGCGGGATTGGCAAGGCTTGTGCGAAGGTGTTTCTGGAGGCGGGCTGGAAGGTTGGCCTTGTGGGGCGGCAGCCGGGGCCTTTGGAAGAGGTGGCGGCGGGTCACAAGAACGCGTTGGTTTTGCCGGGCGATGTGGCGCAGGAAATGCAGGTGGAGCAGATCTTTAACCGGGCGGCGGCAGAGTGGGGGCGTATCGATGCGCTGTTCAACAATGCGGGCGTGTCGGTGATGGGCGCGACCATCGACGAGATCAACGTGGCCGACTGGAAACGCTGCATGGAGGTCAACGTCACTGGCGCGTTCATCTGCGCGCGGGCGGCGTTCAAGCGGATGCGGGCGCAGGACCCGCAAGGTGGGCGGATCATCAACAACGGCTCGGTGTCGGCGGACGTGCCGCGCTGGGGCTCTGCGCCCTATACGGCCTCCAAGCACGCGGTCACCGGACTGACGCGCAGCATCTCTCTGGATGGGCGCCCGTACAACATCGCCTGTGGGCAGATCAACATCGGCAACGCGTTGACCGACATGGCCGAGAAGATGACCCAAGGTGTTCCGCAAGCGGATGGCTCCATCGCCATCGAGCCCGTCATGGACGTGGCCCATGTCGCCAATTCGGTCCTGCACATGGCCAACCTGCCGCTCGATGCCAATGTTCAGTTCATGACCGTCATGGCAACCAACATGCCGTATATCGGGCGGGGCTAGGCTTCTTCTCTTTGCAAATATCCCGGGAGGGGTTTGGGGAGGGCAGCGCCCTCCCCATTTCTTTTGCGCTTAGCGCGTGGCCGGAACGGGACGTCTGACTTTGCCGCGCACCGCCCGTTCGCGCTGCCAGATATACAAGCCCGAAGCGACGATGATCAGCCCGCCACCCAGCGTCCATACCGTCGGCCATGTGTCGAACAGCATCACCCCCGCTGCCGCCGCCAAGAAAATCTGGATGTAGATCACCGGCGCGAGGATCGACGCATCGGCCCAGCGGTGCGCTGTTGTCGCGGCGATGTGGCCCATGGCGCCAAAGGCTCCGATCAACACAAACGCGATCCAGCCGTTGCCCGTCGGCCAGACCCACGCTTGCCAGACGAACGGTGCCAAGGCCAAAGACGCAATCCCCGAGGACCAGATCTGCTGCGTGGCGTTGGCCTCG
The DNA here is from genome assembly GCF_900176475.1 of Tropicibacter naphthalenivorans. Classification (GTDB taxonomy): domain Bacteria; phylum Pseudomonadota; class Alphaproteobacteria; order Rhodobacterales; family Rhodobacteraceae; genus Tropicibacter; species Tropicibacter naphthalenivorans. Next base: position 167,965 of record NZ_FWXX01000001.1, on the reverse strand, counting down.
ACCCCTGCCAAGAGGCGCGTCATGATGAAATACATGGACGCCATGCACAGCGCCCCCAGGGTCAAAAACATCGCCGGGTGAAAGCTCGCTCCCCATGGCTGCATCACCACTAGTACCCCGACAAAGCCGACGCAGACCGCCACCAGCCGCCGCAGGCCCACGCGCTCGCCCAGGATCGGGATCGCCAGTAGGGTCACCACGATGGGCCCCGCGAACATGATCGTCGTTGTCACCGTGATCGGCAGGAATTGCAGCGCTGAGAAGTTCAGCACCGTGCTGCCCAGCAGGAACAGCGAGCGCAGCAGCTGCTTGCCCGGCGCGTTCGACCGGAACGCCGCGCGGTCTCGGGTGCCATAGACCAGCACGGCGATGAGGAAATGCCCCACGTAGCGTGTGAACACCACCTGTAGCGCGGGCAGCCCGCCGAGGATCAGCCACTTGGCCGAGCTGTCGATGCAGGTGAACCACAGGACCGCCAGCGCCATCAGCAGGACGCCAGCGGCGGTGCGCTCTTCTCTGGGTTGGGGGTGTGCCATGTCTTGCCTTTGGGAAAGCGGCGGGGACAGCGCCCCGCCCGCAGGTTTAGGCCGCCGCCCAGCCGCCGTCGATCACATGCGCCTGACCGGTGGTAAAGGCGCTCTCGTCCGAGCCGAGGTAGATCGCCAGATGCGCGATTTCTTCGGGGGTGCCGATGCGGCCCATGGGCTGGCGCGCCTCAAAGGCTTTGCGGGCCTCGTCGTAGTCGCCCATGGCGCGCAGGCGGTCGTGCAGCGACGGGCTGTCCACGGTGCCGGGGCAGATGCAGTTCACGCGGATGCCGTCCTTGACATAATCCACGGCGACCGATTTCGTCAGGCCGATGACGGCGGCTTTGGACGCGCCATAGACGCAGCGGCCGGGGGCGGCGAGGATCGAGCCTGCGACTGAAGCGATGTTGACGATGGAGCCGCCCTTGCGTTCCAGCATCCCCGGCAGGGCGGCCTGCATGGTGTGGAACTGGCCTTTGACGTTCAGGCCAAAGGCAAAGTCGAACTCGTCGTCGGTGGCCTCCAGAATGGTCCCGGCGTGCACGAACCCTGCGCAGTTCACGAGGATATCCGGGCCGGCGGGGCCGATGGCGTCGAACACGGCGGCTTTGTCCATGACGTTCAGCGCCTGCGTTTCGCAGTCCAGCCCCGCCAGCAGATCGGCGTTGAGGTCGGTGGCGATGACGGTGGCCCCTTCGCGGATGTAGCCTTCGGCGATGGCGCGGCCGATGCCTTGACCGGCGGCGGTGATAAAGGCGCGTTTGCCCTGTAGTCTCATGGTTGTCTTCCTATGGTCTGTCTTGGGGCGCTTCCTCGGGCCTGATGGCCCGCGTCAGACGCCGGTGTAATTGCCGGGCACATCGCCCGCTTTGACGGGGTGGCCGCGATGCCCCGAGAGGGCGGCGGCCAGCGTCATTTCCATGGCCTTGATGCCGTCCGCGCCGGTGCACAGGACGTCATCCGCAGCCCCGTTCACCACGGCGGCGAAGCGGTCGATCTGTGCCAGAAGGGGGTCGATCCTGGGGAAGCTTTGCCCGGGGAGTTTTGTCAGCGGCTTGGACCACTCGATCTCGCCCGGGCCGGACCGCCCCCAACGGGTGAGCGAGGGAAAGGCCAGCGCGCCGTCGCTGCCGACAAAGCGCAGGTAGTCCTGATCCGATCCGGCGATGGCGGGGTTTTCATGGCTGGCGGCCTCGAAGGACCAAGGGCTGGCCCCGGCATCCGAGATCAGGAAAGACCCCAAAGCGCCATTGGCAAAGCGGAAGGCGATAGAGGCGGTGTCCTCGATCACGAACCTGCGCTGCGCCGAGGACAGGAGGGCCGAGGCCTCGAGCATTTCGCCGACGAGAAAGCGCATCAGGTCAATCTCATGGGTGAGGTTGGTCAGCAAAGGCCCCGCGCCGGGCGCGCGCCGCCAGTCGGCGTCGTAATAGGTGGTGTGCTTGCGCAAGGACCACAGCCCTTGGACGCCCACCAGATCGCCGATCTGGGCCAAGGCCTCGCGGGCGGCAATCGAGAACGGATGGCAGCGGCGGTGGTGGCCGGTGAAGAGCGGAACCCCGGCGGTGTCGGCTTGCGTGACGAGGGCGCGGGCCGCGTCCAAGGTGCCCGCGGTGGGCTTTTCCACGAGGGTGGCCCAGCCGCGCGCGATGCAGGCCGCGCCGCTGAGGGCATGGTCCTGAGTGGGGGTTGCGATGATTGCCGCGCGGGTGTCTGCGGGGACATCGTCGAGCGCGGCGACCATGGGCAGGCCGGTTTGGGCGAGCTGGTCGCGCAGGCCCGCGTTGGGTTCCACAACGGCGGTGAGGCGCACGTGGTCCGACAGGCCTGCCACTTCGATGTGGCGCTGGCCGATGGAGCCCGCTCCGATCACGCACAAGGGTAGGGTCATGGGTGCACCTCTTCTTCGCGCGCGGGACCAAAACTCTTGCAAGAGTTTTGCAAATTCCTTGCAAGGAATTTGGTCGCGCCCCGCACTGTCATTACATCACCGCGCCGATCTGCCACGGCACGAACTCGAAATCGCCCAGACCCTGCGCCTCGCTCTTGGTTTGCGCGCCAGAGGCCATGCGCAGCCACATCTGATAGATCTCGCGGCCCACCTCTTCGACGCTGCGGCCTTCGGACAGGATGGTCCCGGCGTTCACGTCCATGTCTTCGTGCAGGCGATTGTACATCTCGGTGTTGGTGGCGACCTTCATGGACGGCGAGGGTTTCGCGCCAAAGGCCGAGCCGCGCCCGGTGGTGAAGCACACGAGGTTGCAGCCCGAGGCGATCTGCCCCGTCACCGAGGCCGGGTCGTAGCCGGGGCTGTCCATGAAGGTGAAGCCCTTGGCGGTCACCGGCTCGGCGTAGTTATAGACCCCGGTCAGCGGCGTGGTGCCGCCCTTGGCTGCCGCGCCCAGCGACTTTTCGAGGATCGTGGTCAGCCCGCCCTTCTTGTTGCCGGGCGAGGGGTTGTTGTCCATCGAGCCCTTGTTGCGCGCGGTGTAGTCTTCCCACCACTTGATGAGGCCGATCAGCTTGTCGCCCACGGCACGGTCCACCGCGCGGGCGGTCAGCAGGTGTTCGGCGCCGTAGATTTCGGGGGTCTCGGCCAGCACGCCCGTGCCGCCCTGCGCCACCAGCAGGTCGCAGGCATAGCCCACGGCGGGGTTGGCGGTGATGCCGGACCAGGCGTCCGAGCCGCCGCATTGCAGCGCCACCATCAGCTCGGACGCCGGGCATTCGGTCCGCTGCACGTCGTTGACCACCGGCAGCATCTTTTCGATCTTGGAAATCCCCAGCTCGACCGTTTTGCGCAAACCGCCCACGTCCTGGATGTTCATCGTCTGGAAGGTGGGGCCGGATTTCAGGCCGTAGGCTTCGATCAGCCAGTCGATCTGCATCATCTCGCAGCCCAGACCGGCCAGCAGCACGCCGCCGATATTGGGGTTGCGGGCATAGCCCCAGAGCACGCGTTGCAGCGCCTCAAAGCCCGTGCCATCGCCGCCCATGGCGCAGCCGGTGCCGTGCACAAAGGCCACCACGCCGTCGATGTTGGGGTACTCGGCCAGCAGCTCATCGGTGAAATGCGCGGCGATCTTGCGCGCGGCGGTGGCCGAACAGTTCACCGAGGTCAGCACGGCGATATAGTTGCGCGTGCCTACGCGGCCCGTGGCGCGGCGGTAGCCCATAAAGGTGTCTTGCGTGGCCGCCGGGGCCACGGGGCGCAGGTTGGTGCCGAACTCATAGGCGGTGTCGACATTGCGGAAGTCCAGGTTGTGCGTGTGCACATGGCTGCCCTTGGCGATGTCCTCGGCGGCGTAGCCGATGACTTGGGCGTATTTGGTGACCGCCGCGCCCTTGGCGATATCGCAGGTGGCGATCTTGTGCCCGCGCGGGATGGGCTGGATCGCGCCTTCTTGGCCGATCTCCAGCGCTTGGATGGCGGTGACGACGTTGTCGGCGTCGGACAGGCGGACGGTGTTCATGGGGCTCTCATGCGTTCAGGAATGGTCGTCAAAGAAAAGGCCGGGGCGCGTTCACGTCCCGGCCCAAGTTCCCCTTAGTCGAGGAAGATCGTGATGATCGGCGGCCAGGCCAGCAGCACCAGCAGCGCGAGCAATTGCAGCGCGATGAAGGGCAGGAACCCGCGGAAGATATCCGTCAGCGAGATATGCGCCGGGGCAACCGATTTGAGGTAGAAGGCAGCCGGGCCAAAGGGCGGCGACAGGAAGCTGACCTGCATGTTCATGCAGAACACCACACCGAACCAGATCGGGATGTAGCGCGCATCAATCGACCCCAGCCAACCGATTTCCTCGGCGGGCAGGCGGGTCACGATGGGCAGGAACACCGGCATGATCAGCAGCACGATGCCCACCCAGTCCATGAACATCCCCATGATCAAAAAGATCAGCATCATCAGCAGGATCACACCCATGGTCGGCATGTCCGCACCGACGATCAGGTTGGCCACATAGGTCGGGCCACCCGCCAGCGTATAGGCCGCCGCCAGCGCTGCGGCACCGATGGTCACCCAGATGATGGTGCCGGTGGATTTCAGCGTGCGCATCAGGCTGTCCCAGACGATTTCAAACGTCATCTCGCGGCGCACGACCGAGATCACAAAGACCGCGATCACCCCCATGGCAGCGGCTTCGGTGATGCCGGTGATGCCGCCATAGATCGAGCCAAGCACAACGCCGACCACCACGATGGGCGCGATCAGGCCTTTGCCCATGTCCCAACCCGCCTTGGTACGCTCGCGGCCCAGCAGCAGCGTCGCGCCAAAGCCAAGGGCCCCCGCAATCGCCAGCTTGATGATCGTGCCGAGGTTGGCTTCCCACACGGTGCGCACCCCGTCGTCCGACATCTTGCCACCCGAGAAGAGCGAGATCAGCAGCAGCAGGCCGATGAACCACAGCGCGCCGAGAAAGACGAACTTGGCCACAAACGCCAGGAACATCTTGCCCTTTTCACCGCCCTTGGGCTGGGTGGGGTCTTCGGGGGGCAGAGGGGCTTTGGACGGGTCCAGCTGCGTCACCACGATGATGTAGATGATAAAGAACATCGCCAGCATAAAGCCCGGCAGGAAGGATGCGGTGAACAGCGCCTTGATCGAGGTTTCGGTCACCAGACCGTAGAAAATCAAAACGATGGACGGCGGGATCATGGTGCCCAGCGAACCGGACGCACAGATCGTGCCGATGGCGAGGTTCTGGTTGTAGCCAAGGCGCAGCATCTGCGGCAGGGCGATCAGGCCCAGCAGAACCACTTCGCCGCCGATGATGCCCGACATGGCCGCCATGATGACCGCCATGACCGAAGTCACGATGGCGATGCCGCCACGGGTGCGGCTGAGCCAGACGTTCAAGGACGAATACATGTCGCGCGCAATGCCCGAGCGTTCCAGCAGCGCCGCCATAAAGATGAACAGGGGCACCGAGATCAGCACGTAGTTCGTCATCTGGCGGTAGACCGCCTGACCCAGCACGCTGAACGGGCCTTGGCCAAAGGTGCGGAACAGGATGTCCACGTCGAATTTCAGCACCAGCGTCACCACGGCGAGGAACGCCGACGCAAAGCCAAGCGGCATCCCGATGGCCAGCAATGCGAACATTGCCAGCAGCAGGATAAGGGAGAGTGTACCGATATCGACCATTACTTCGGGTCCTCTAGAGTGCGGCGGAGCGCTTCGATTTCGGCCTCGTCGGGCTCATCCGTGTGCACTTCGGGTTCTTTGTTCCAGTCGGCGATCAGGTTCGACAAAGCCTGAATGGCCACCAGAAGGATGATAAACAGCAGGGCAGGTTTCAGCGTGCCGGGGATGGGTGGATCCCACGCGGTGCCAAAGGTTTCCATCCGCAGCATCCGGCGCAGCGCGTCGTTGTAGCCGCCCCAGATCAGCGCAAAGGTAAAGACCCAGATCAAAAAGACGGAAATCACGTCCGCCGCCTTTTGCATCCAGCGGGGCATCATGTCGTAGATCACGTAGATGCGGATGTGGCTGCGCTGCTGCATGGCATACAGCCCCGCCAGCAGGAACACGAACGACGCGATCCACAGCGACAGCTCGTTCGCCCACAGGGTCGGGCGCGAGAACACGTAGCGCGACACCACCTCGTAGAACATCACGATCACGATAAAGGCGATGGACATCATCGCAAGGCGCGAACACACCAGCGACAGGATGTCGAAAAAGCCGTCGCGTTCGGGTTCGATCGCGCCCTTGTCGTCGCTGAGAAACAGCGAGGCAAATAGCAGCGCCAAGGCCAGGGACACCAGCGTGACCAAGACGATAGGACGACCCGCCGGGCGGATCATTTCGTGCATCCCGACCGCATCGGCCGAAATGAACTGGTTCAAAATCAGTATGGCGAAGAGGATCAAGGTCAGACCTCCAAAGCCGATCATCCCAAGACGGATCGGTTTTCGGAAGGACCCCAGCCAGACGCTTTCCTGTTCCATGCGCAGTCTCCCCACTGTCATGAAAGGGTTGTCGTTCGCAGCACACCTCACATTGACGGATGGTCAAACTGCTCGGAGGCGGACGGGCGGGTAAAGAAACGGCGAGCCCCGCTACAAGGGCTCGCCGCGCTTTTGAAACGTGGCGATGGGGCCAGCGCTTATTCGGTGATCAGACCCAGATCGGTCAGATACGCCTTGTGGCTTTCAACCAGAGCAGCCGCTTCGGGGGACTTTTCAGCCCAGCCAGCCCAGGATGCCTGAGCGGCCTTGCGGAAGTCTGCGCGGTCTTCAGCGGACCAGTCGTGCAGCGTCACGCCAGCGGCGGTCAGCTGTGCTGCGGCTTCGGCGTTCTTCTTCTCGTTCGACAGGGCGGTGTGCAGCGTCAGCTTTTGCATCGCGGTGTCGATGATGCGGCGGTGCTTTTCGGACAGACCGTCCCAAACGCCCTTGTTGCACGCCAGGTGGTCCGACGGCATCGAGTGGAAGCCGGGGTAGGTGGCGTGCTTGACGATGTCATACAGACCAAGGCCGACGTTGTTGTACAGGCCCGAGGCGTCCGCCCCGTCGATGATGCCGGTTTCCAGCGCGGTAAAGATCTCGGTAAAGTCCATCACGATCGGCGATGCGCCCATCTCGGTGAAGATCTCGGTTTCCAGACCGGGGGGCGAGCGGAACTTCCAGCCCTTGAGGTCTTCGGGGCCGGCAATCGGCTTGGACGAGGACAGCGATTCCTGGCCGTACAGCCACCAGCCGATCAGCTGCATGTCGTTCTGGTTGTACAGCTCCTGCGCCGCGTCGTAACCGCCGCCGTAGTACAGCCAGGAAATCTGCTGCCACGGGGTGTCATAGCCGCCCATGATGTCGCCGACGAACTGGAACGCCGCGTTCTTGCCGGTCTGGTAGGCACCGCCGGTCATGTCGCAGTCGAGAATGCCGTTGATCGCCGCGTCAAAGGTTTCGGTCGTGGCCACGACGGACGAGCTGTAGAACATCTCGATGGCGATTTCGCCGCCCGACATGGTCTGAATGTCGTCGATGAACTGCGCCGCCAGCTTGCCCGACGGGTGCTCGGATGCGTAGTGCGTCTGGATGCGCAGGGTCACGTCCTGCGCGCTGGCCGCGGTGGCCACACATGCGACAGCCGCAACGGCCGCCGATTTGAGAATCGACTTGAGCTTCATTTTTATCCTCCCTGTGCGGCCTCCTCAGACCGCTTTCGTAGATGCTGGCAGGGTGGCTCGGACCCTGCCATTTCCAGATGGTATACCATCTCGCAAACCCAAGCTAACCAAAGCAGTGTGGACTGGCAAGGATTTTTGGTATACCAAATTTCACTTATGGGAGGGCGCTCTTGCAGGGCGCTGAGAAAGCGGCGAAAACATCGCAAAACCAAAAGGATAGGGCCGCATACATGTCGGATGAAACGCTCGCGGAAAATATCGCGAATCATCTCCGGCGCGAGATCCTGAGGGGGAATCTGGCGCCGGGATCGCAAGTCAAGGAAAGAGACAACGCCGCAGAGATGGGTGTCAGTCGCACTCCGATGCGCGAGGCGATTCGGATTTTAGCGAAAGAGGGGCTTGTGACGCTGCGTCCGGCGCGCTCGCCCATTGTTGCGCAGCCCACCTTTCGCGAGGTGGCGGACAATATCGAGGTGCTGACCTCGCTCGAACTGCTGTCGGCCAAGCTGGCGGTGGAACGGGCGACCGATGCGCAGATCGACGAGATCGCCGAGGTCGCAGGCCGCATGGCGCGCGACTATGACACCCTCGACATGATCGACGTGTTCGAGCTGGATATGGAGTTTCACCGCGCCATCGCACGCGCGTCCAACAACCCGGTTCTGGCCGAGGCGCACCGCGCGATCCTCGCCCGGTTGTGGCGTGCGCGCTACCTGTCGGCGACGCGCAAACGCTCGCGCGATCGGGTGCTGCGCCAGCACGACGAGATCGTGCAATCGCTGCGCGCGCGCGACCCAAAGGCGGCGCAATCGACGCTCTATGCGCACCTCGAAGCGCTGCTGGACAACGTCACAGAGTATTTCAAACTTGAGGGCGAAGAGCTGCCCCCAGAGACACCCGAGCGGGTGGAACCCCCCGCCAAGTAAGACACCAGAGAGGAAGGTAACCTAATGAAACTGCTGCGTTTTGGCCCGGCAGGGCAGGAAAAGCCGGGCATCGTGGATGCGGATGGCAATGTGCGTGATCTGTCCGGCAAGGTCGCCGATTTCGCGGGCGCGGGCGTGTCGCTCGAGGCGCTGGCCGAGATCGCCAAGATCGACGTCACAACCCTGCCGGTGGTGGAAAATCCGGGCCGCATCGGCGCTTGCCTTGCCTCGGTGCCGAACTTCTTCTGCGTCGGCCTGAACTACGCGCTGCACGCCAAGGAATCGGGCATGGACGCCCCGGCGGAACCGATCCTGTTCTCCAAGGCGTCTTCGGCGCTGTCCGGCCCGTTCGACGACGTGATCATCCCGCGCAAATCCACCAAGGCCGACTGGGAAGTCGAGCTGGGCGTGATCATCGGCAAAGAGGCGCTGTATGTCTCCGAAGAGGACGCGCTGGATTACGTGGCGGGTTATTGCACCATCAACGACGTCTCCGAGCGGGAATTCCAGATCGAGAAGCTGGGCCAGTGGATCAAGGGCAAATCCGCCCCGACCTTTGGCCCCGTTGGCCCCTATCTGGTGACCGCCGACGAAATCGGTGATCCGCAAAAACTGGACGTGTCGCTCAAGCTGAACGGCGAGACGGTGCAGGATTCGAACACCTCGGACATGATCTTTAGCGTGCGCGAAATCGTGTCGTACATGAGCCAGTTCATGAAGCTGCAACCGGGCGACATCATCGCCACCGGCACCCCGTCGGGTGTGGGCATGGGCATGACCCCGCAGCGGTTCCTGAAACCCGGCGACGTGATGGAAATCACCGTCGAAAAGCTGGGCACGCAAAAGCAGACCGCTGTCGCGGCGGAGTAACCTTGCCCATCGGCAGGGGAGGGCCGTTCCCGCGCGGGGCGGCCTTTTTTCGTGAAACTCTGGTAGGTTAGGGGATTAAGCGGTATGGCGCGGCCTCCTTCACTCAATGCCCATCTGTATTTCGAATGCGTGGCGCGGCGCGGATCGCTGTCGCGCGCCGCCGAAGAGCTGTCGGTCTCGCCCTCGGCGGTCAGCCAGCAGGTGCGCCTGATGGAAGAGCAGCTGGGCGTCAAACTGTTCCGCCGCAAGGGCCGCAAGCTGAGCCTGACGCTGGAGGGCGAGCAGCTGTTCCAAGCCTCGGCCACCGCGATCCGGATGCTGCGAGAGGCGCAGGCGGCCCTTGGCCAAAAGCACGAGATGCGGCGGCTGAACCTGCGGGTCTCGCCCAGTTTCGGCGTGCGCTGGCTGGGGCCGCGTCTGGCGGATTTTCTGCGGTTGCATCCCGATTGGGATCTGCGGGTGGACGCCGCCCCGGACCCCACCGATTTCGACCGCGAGATCATGGATCTGGACATCCGCTACGGCACCGGCGCGTGGCAGGGCTTTCACGCCGAGCCGGTTTTGGAGGACGCGGTCCTGCCGCTGGTGGCGCCGTCTTATCTGGCGTCTTTGACCCCCGGCACGCCTTCCGAGATGCTGGAGCAATGCCGGTTGATCGACAGTGCCCGCGCCCTGTGCCAGTGGGATTTTTGGTTGCTGCGCAATGGCTTGGACGTGGCCGCGAACCGCAAGAAGGTCTTGATGGACCGCTCGTCCATGGGCTTGCAGCTGGCGGTCGACGGGGCGGGCGTGGTGCTGGAATCGCTGGCCTTGGCGGCGGGTGAAGTGGCCGAAGGGCGGCTTGTGCCGATGCTGCCCGCGCTGCCGGTTTTGCAGTTCCCGGCCTATTGGGCGCTGTGCCCGGCGCGGCACCTGAACCGGCGCGTGGTGCGCGGCTTTCTGGGCTGGCTGGCCGAGCAGGCCGAAGCGCACGGGGCCGAGGTGGCGCGGCTGGTGGCGCTGCATGGTTTGCAGGTAGAACGCCTTGATCCGCAAGAGGAATTGCTGCGCGGCGAGAGCGGGTAAGGAACAGCCCCGCGCGCGTGGGGCTGAACTGGCGGTTGCGCTGGCCTCCGGCCTGTGGCGATGCGGCGAGGGTGTGGGCTGTCACGCCTTGGCAGGCATGACCTTGCCCACTCTGCCCCGAAAGACGGGGCTTTCGCGTCAGTGAATTAGCGAGCCGCCGTTCACGTCCACTTCGGAGCCGGTCACATAGGCGGACAGGTCCGAGGCGAGGAACAGGCAGCAACCCGCCACGTCAGAGGCTTCGCCCGCGCGGCCCATGGGGATGCCATCAAGGATTTGGGTCATCATGTCGTCCGTCAGCGCGCCGCCGGTGATGTCGGTGGCGATAAAGCCCGGGCAGACCGCGTTGGCACGGATGCCGTCGGGCGCGCATTCGCGGGCGGTGGCCTTGGTCAGGCCGAGGATGCCCGCCTTGGCCGCCGAGTAGTGCGGGCCGCCAAAGATGCCGCCGCCGCGCTGCGCCGAGACCGAAGAGATGTTGACGATCGCGCCGGATTTTTGCGCGCGCATGGCGGGCAGGCAGGCCTGGGTCATGTAGAGCGTGCCGCGCAGATTGACGTCGAGCACGGCGTCGTAGTTGGCCGGTTCGATCTGCATGAGTTTCAGCGGCTGGGTGATGCCCGCGTTGTTCACCAGAATGTCGATCTGAGGGAAGTTGCCGAGGACGACTTCGACCGCGTGTTTGCAGGCCTCAAAGTCGGTGACGTTGCAGGCCAGACCCATGTGGCCCGAGCCGGGCAGGTCATTGGCCGCTGCCAAGGCGGCGTCGGCGTCGAGGTCAAGGATGGCGACGCGCGCGCCGTGCTGGGCAAAGAGCTTGGCGGTGGATTTGCCAAGGCCGCGCGCCGAGGCGGCGCCGGTGATGATCGCGGTTTTGTTTCCGAGCAGTTTCATGGGGTTGGTCCTATATTTGGGGCGGGGAGGGGGCGCTGCCCCCGTCGCCTTGCGTCGACTCCCCCGGGATATTTCCAAAGAGAAGAAACCGGGGGCGGTGGTCAGAGCCAGGATTTGATCCGGGCGGTGATGGCGGGGACGGACAGGCCGTATTGGTCGTGCAGCGTGGGCAGCGCGCCTGCGTCGAGGAATTCGTCCGGCAGGGCGATGGATTTGAAGGCGGGGGTGATGTTGCTGCGCAAGAGGTCTGCGGCGATGGCTTCGCCGAGGCCGCCGACGATGGTGTGGTTTTCGAGCGTGACCACGAGGCGGCCGGTTTTCGCGGCCTCGGCGCGGATGGTGTCCACGTCGAGGGGTTTGATCGTCGGCACGTGCAGGACGGCGGCGTCGATTCCGTCCGTGCGCAGGGCTTTGGCGGCGTCGAGGGCGCGCATGGTCATAAAGCCGGTTGAGATCATCAGCACGTCGCGTCCATCGTGGATCATCTGCGCTTGGCCCAGTTTGAACTGGTAGCCGTATTCGCCAAGCACGTTGGGGACTTTGCCGCGCAGGAGGCGCATGTAGACGGGGCCCGGGTGGTCGGCGATGGCGCGGGTGGCTTGGTCGATTTCCGTGGCGCAGCAGGGGTCGACGATTGTGAGGTTGGGCATCCCGCGAAAGATCGCGAGGTCTTCGGTCGCTTGGTGCGAGGGGCCGTAGCCGGTGGTCAGGCCGGGCAGGGCGCAGACGATTTTGACCGGCAGGTTTTCCTCGGCGATGGCCATGAAGATGAAGTCATAGGCGCGGCGCGATGCAAAGACGGCGTAGGTGGTGGCGAAGGGGGTGAAGCCTTCGCGCGCGAGGCCGGCGGCGGCGGAGATCAGCAGCTGTTCGGCCATGCCCATCTGGTAGAAGCGGTCCGGGTAGGCGTTCGCAAAGACGTGCATGTCGGTGTATTTCGACAGGTCCGCCGAGAGGCCGACGATGTCGTCCCGGGTTTTGGCCAGATCGCACAGGGCGGTGCCCAAGGGGGCGGCGATGGTCTCGCGCCCTTCGGCGTCGAGCGAGGCGATCATGGCGGAGGTGGCCAGTTTCTGGTCGGGGGCCTTGCGGGGCGTGTATTTGGATTTGCGGCGGCTGCTGGGGCCGGGGGCGAGATCTGTCATGGCGGTGTCCCTTGTGGTGGGGGTGGGGCGCTGCCCCGGCTCCTGCGGAGCCCCCCGGGATATTTTGAAAGAAAAGAAGCGGCGGTCAGGCGGGGATATTGGCGTCGAGGTGGGCGATGGCCTGCGCCCATTCGTCTGCGTCGACGCGCACGAAGTGGTTGCTTTCGCGGGCCTCGAGGAAGGGGACGCCTTTGCACATCAGGGTGTTGCAGATGATGACGCGCGGCTGGGGGCCGGGGTGGCTGCGGGCGGCGTCGAAGGCGGTGACGAGGGCATCGAGATCGTTGCCTTCGACGGTTTGGGCGTGCCAGCCAAAGGCTTGCCATTTGGGCGCTTCGGGCGTGGTGGCGAGGGCTTGGGTCGTTGGTCCGTCGGCCTGTTGGTCGTTGAAATCGACGATGCAGATCAGGTTGGACAGCTGGTGCTGGGCGGCGGACATGACCGCTTCCCATGTTGATCCTTCGCCCAACTCGCCGTCGGACATGAGGTTGTAGACGAAGGCATCGGAGCGTTTGCGTTTCAGGCCGAGGGCCGCGCCGACCGCGATGCCAAGGCCATGGCCGAGGCTGCCGCCGGTGATTTCCATGCCGGGGGTGTAGGCGGCCATGCCGGACATGGGCATCCGGCTGTCGTCCATGCCGTAGGTCTCGATCTCGTCCTCGGGGAGGATCCCGGCTTCGATCAGGGCGGCATAGAGGGCGATCGCGTAGTGGCCGATGGACAGGTAGAAGCGGTCGCGGCCATCCCATTCGGGGTCGTTTGCGCGGTAGCTGAGGGCGTGGAAATAGCTGGTGGCGAGCACATCCGCGACGCCGAGGGCCTGGCCGATGTAGCCTTGGCCCTGGACTTCGCCCATGCGCAGGGCGGTGCGGCGGATCGACCAGGCACGGCGCGCAAGGCTGGTGTTCGAGCCGCTGTGGGCGGTGTCGGTTTGCATGTGTCTCCTCCGGCGTTTTTCACGCGATTTTGAGTGACTTTTGGCAAGCAGGAGGGGTTTGAGCAATTAAGGAATACTAATGCGCTTTTTAAGTTTTCTTTGGTGATTTCTGCGCTGGTTGACGAGAGGGGGCGCGCAGTGTCGAGTGTGCCGGGTGGACTGGGGCATAAGGAGCGCGTGGATGCCGTTGGAGATGAATAGAGAGGTGTTTGTCACCTGTGCGGTGACGGGATCGGGGGGCACGCAAGACCGCTCGCCGCATGTGCCGCGCTCGCCGCGCGAGATTGCAGACAGCGCGATCGAGGCGGCCAAGGCGGGGGCGGCGGTGGTACATTGCCATGTGCGTGACCCCGAGAGCGGTGCGCCGTCGCGGCGGCTGGCGCTGTACCGAGAAGTGACCGATCGGATACGTGATGCCGAGGTCGACGTGGTGCTGAACCTGACCGCCGGGATGGGGGGGGACATCGTCTTTGGCGGGGTGGAGGCACCCTTTCCGGTCAATGCGGCGGCGACGGATATGATCGGGGCCGAGGAGCGGGTGGCCCATGTGGCCGAATGCTCGCCCGAGATTTGCACGCTGGATTGCGGGACCATGAATTTTGCCGAGGCCGATTACGTGATGACCAACACGCCGGGGATGCTGCGCGCCATGGGCGGGATGATGGAGGCCTTGGGGGTGAAGCCGGAGATTGAAGCCTTTGACACCGGGCATTTGTGGTTTGCCAAGCAGTTGGTGGCCGAAGGGGTGCTGAGCGCGCCGGCCTTGGTGCAGCTGTGTATGGGGGTGCCGTGGGGCGCGCCGGATGATCTGAACACGTTCCTGGCGATGGTGAACGCGGTGCCGGACGATTGGACGTTCAGCGCCTTTGCGTTGGGGCGGCACCAGATGCCGTTTGTGGCGGCCAGTGTCTTGGCGGGCGGGAATGTGCGCGTGGGGCTGGAGGATAACTTGTTCTTGGACAAGGGCGTTTTGGCGACCAATGCGCAGTTGGTGGACCGGTCGGTGGGGATCATCGAGCGGCTGGGCGCGCGGGTGATCGGGCCTGCGGAGGTGCGCGAGAAGCTGGGGTTGGTGAAGCGCGCGCCTGTTTGAGGGGGGGGCGCTTCTGAATAGGAGGGGGCGCTGCCCGTCGCACCGGAGGTGCGCAGTCATAAAGAAGGGGGGCTCTGCCCGTCACACCGTTAGGTGTGCAGTCAAAAAAGAAGGGGGGCTCTGCCCGTCACACCGTTAGGTGTGCAGTCAAAAAAGAAGGGGGGCTCTGCCCCCCGGGCCTGCGGCCTCCCCCCGGGATATTTTTAAAGAGAAGAAGCCGGGAAGGGGATTTGGGGCGGCAGGTTGGGCCGCCCCGTTGGTCGTTAGGCGACGTTTTCGAGCTTGGTCTCGGGGGTGACGCCGAGGGCGTAGCAGACGTCGCGGGTCAGCTCGGGGCGGTTGAGCGTATAGAAGTGAAGCTTTTCCACGCCGCCTTCGAGCAATTCCGAGCACAGTTCCGTGCAGATCGCCGTGGCCAGCAGGTCGGTGCGGTGGTCACGCTCGGCGGTCTCAAACGCTTCGATCACCCATGCCGGGATCTTGGTGCCGCAGCTTTCGGCAAAGCGGCGCGCGCCCTTCCAGTTTTCGATCGGCAGGATGCCGGGGACGATGGCGTGGTCGATGCCCGCCTTGGCGCATTCGTCGCGGAAGCGGAAGAAGGTTTCAGCCTCGAAGAAGAACTGCGTCAGAGCTTCGGTCGCGCCGGCGTCGAGCTTGCGCTTGAGCCAGTCGATGTCGGCCTTGGCGTTGGCCGCCTCGGGGTGGACATCGGGGTAGGCGCCGACGCGGATGGTGAAGTTGCCGGTGGCGGCCAGCGCCTCGATCAGCTCGACCGAGTTGGCGAAGCCTTCGGGGTGGGGGACAAAGCCGCTCGAACCCTTGGGGGGATCGCCGCGCAGGGCGACGATGTCGGTCACGCCAACATCGGCGAAGTCCTGGGCGATCTTGAGCGTTTCTTCGCGGGTGGCATCGACGCAGGTCAGGTGGGCGGCGGTGCGCAGGCCCGAATGCTTGTGCAGCGTGGCGACCACATCGCGGGTCAAATCGCGGGTGGTGCCGCCTGCGCCGTAGGTCACGGAGACAAAGCTGGGGTTCAGCGGGGCGAGCACCTGGGTGGTGTCCCACAGCCGAAAGGTGCCCTCGATGTTCTTGGGCGGGAAGAATTCGAAAGAGATGTCGGGGCGTTTCATGACGAGAACCTTTGTTGCTTGTGGACCTTGTCGCATATCCCGCTTTGTGAGACAAACTCATAAAACTCATCAACAACATGAAAATGGTTGGGTTTGAGCGGTCTGCCGGGTCGTTTTGCTGGCTGTATGGGTCGTTTTTGCATGGTGGCGCGGCGTGGTTTTTTTGCGTGTCTTCAGGGGGATGCGCTGGAATTTGCGGTTGATTTGGGTAAGAAACGACAGCGGCGGCGGATCGGTTCCGCGCAGGCTCGCAGAGCAAGGATGTTTTGAAAATGCACATCGAATTTCGCCATTTGCGGACGATCAAAGCGATTCACGACCATGGTGGGGTGGCCAAGGCGGCGGATGTGCTGAACATCACGCAAAGCGCGCTGAGCCATCAGATCAAGGGGCTGGAGGATCAGGCCGGGGTCGAATTGTTTGTGCGTCGGTCCAAGCCGATGCGCCTGTCGGCGGCGGGGATGCGGCTGCTGCGTCTGGCGGAACAGGTCTTGCCGCAGGTCGAAGCCTTGCAGGCCGAGTTCGACGGGCTGCGGCAGGGCTCCAGCGGGCGCTTGCACATCGCCATCGAATGCCACGCCTGTTTCGAATGGCTGTTCCCGGTGCTCGAAGGCTTTCGCAAGAGCTTTCCCGACGTGGACGTGGACATTCGCCCCGGTCTGGCCTTTGACGCGCTGCCCGCGCTGATGAAGGAAGACGTGGACGTGGTGATTTCCTCCGACCCCGAAGAACTGCTTGGCGTGACCTTTACGCCCTTGTTCGACTATTCCCCGGTGTTCGTGGCTTCGGCGCAGAACCCCTTGGCGCAAAAGGATTATATCGAGGCGCAGGACTTTCGCGGGCAGACCTTGATCACCTATCCGGTGGAACGCTCGCGGCTGGATATTTTTAGCCAGCTGCTTACCCCGGCCAAGGTCGAGCCGGCGGCGATCCGGCAGGTCGAACTGACGGCGGTGATCCTTTTGCTGGTGGCGTCAAACCGAGGGGTCGCGGTGCTGCCCGACTGGGTGGTGCGCGAGGTCAAGTACAACTCGGATTACGTCACGCGCCCCTTGACCAAGGACGGCACGACCCGGCGGCTATATGCGGCGACCCGGACCGAGGATCTGGACAAACCCTATATGAAGCGCCTGATCGCCTTGGCCGGGGCCGAGGCGAAAAAGTTGCAAGAGGCTTAGGAACAGCTTTCCTTGGCTTGGATCAGCGCGAGGGTCCATTTGTCCAGATAGCTGTGGCCCTGAATGTAAATGCGGTTGGAATTCAGGACGAGATCCGTGCGATACGCAAAACAGCCGCAATCCACGCCAGTCAGGTTGGTGCGGCAGTAATCGCCGCCATCAATCTGCGCCGCGGCGGTTTTGTAGGTCATCGTCTCTTCGGGCAATTGTCCGGTCGGAGAGGTCAGGGGCGGCATCATAATGACCGCAGCCACCATGCCCGCAGCCAGGGTTCCGGAAATCGCGGCGGCAATATGTTCGGTCTTCATGGCGAGGCTCCTTTGAAAGGTGCCTCAGGTTAACTCAGTGGGCTGCGTTTCCCGAATGAATTGCCCCGTGCTTTTAACGTAGATTTAACGACAATTGTCGCCAAGCGGCGTTTGTCCGGTGCGTTCAGGATCAAGAACAGCTTTCAATCCCTTGGAAACGCGCCAAATCCCAGCGATTTTTGTAGCTTGTGCCGATGACGGTTGCGCGCGGTTCGTTCAGGACGGTACCCGCGTGATGTGCGAAACAGCCGCAGTCAATGCCCGGCAGATTGGCTTTGCAATAGGCCATTTCGTTAACGCGCGCGCTGGGGGGGCGGGCGGCAAGGTTGATCACGGGCAAACCGCCCGGCGCCGTCAAGGGCGGCAACAGCTGTATGCCCGCCACCAGGGACGCCGAAATGATCAAGACGAAAAAGGACGCAACCGTGGTGGATTTCATGACCAGTACCTTATCAACAGATAAGAATGGCCTAACACCTCTGGGGTGGCTTCACCGATTGTAAACGAGTCTGATGGTAAACTCAGCATCAAGAGGCGGCGGTGCGTCGTCCAAGATGCTTAGCGGACCTTGCGTCGCGGCAAGATAGACGGTGCGGGCCACCACAGCGGCCCGGCGCTTTTGTATAAAATTGTGATCTAATCCGGTGTGTTAAACAGCCTTGATATCAGCGGCCATCTGACGACCGTCGCGACCTTCGCGTAGTTCGTACTCGACCTTTTGGTTATCGGCGAGGCCGGTTAGACCCGAACGCTCGACCGCAGAAATGTGCACAAACACATCCTTGCCGCCTTCTTCCGGTGCGATAAAGCCGTAGCCTTTGGTGGTATTAAACCATTTCACGGTGCCGCTTGGCATAATCCCCGTGCTCCTTTCCAACTTTGTCGTATGGTCTCGCAGTGTGCGAAACCGCCCTGCGGCTTGTCAGAAATGAGCAAGATCCAAGTCTATGTTGACTCCGGCGCAATCTTTGAAAGCCACATTTTATAGGATTTCGCGTTAGGGGGAAAAATCAAGCAAAACTCCCTCGTGTTTCAATCCGAGGCGATTTATGTGAACTTAGTTAACGTAAATGAGCAAAAGGGCAGCGTGATATGATCCTTTATGGGCTGAAAACCTGTGATACCTGCCGCAAGGCGACCAAAGCCCTGCCGGACGCGCAGGTGGTGGATGTTCGGGCCGACGGCGTGCCTTCCGAGGTTCTGGCGCAGGCCTATGAGCGGTTCGGCGCGGCTTTGGTGAACACGCGGTCGACCACGTGGCGCGGCCTGTCCGAAGAGGAGCGCGCGGGCGCGCCGCTTGACCTGCTGGCCGGGCATCCCACCCTGATGAAGCGGCCGTTGATCGTCGACGGGGACCGGATGTGGCTGGGCTGGGGCAAGGACGTTCAGGCCGATCTGACCTGAGCGCGCAGGGCCGCATCCACCGACAGGCGTCCCGCGCCGAACAGCGCCAAACCGGTTAACAGAACCACCCAAAAGGCGCGTTGGTCGGCGATCAGCGCGTCCGGGGTTTTGTCGAACCACGCGCCCAATGTTTCGGGGTGCCGCGCCGCGCCATGCCCGATCAGGTCGGTCAGCGTCTGCACAATGACAAAGCCGATCATCCCCAGCGCCGAAACCCGTGTGGCAAGGCCGATAACAATCAGAAACGGCAGGATAAATTCCGCCCAAGTGCCAGCGACGACCACGGCCCAATGCAGCCAGCCAAGCTGCGAGGCATCATAGCTCACTGCTTCCATCTGGCGCGGGAAAATCTGGGTGTAGGCGTTGAAGGACGGCTTGAAAATCCCCAGCAGACCGGGGCCAAGCTTGGTTAACGCCGAGGCCCAGAAATAGCCCAGCAAGGTTGCTGCAAAAAGCGCGCGCAACAGCACGGGCAAGATCTGCGGGCCGCTTCGGTTCAAGGCTTGGACCGTGGAATCATAGAGCTGAACGGCGTTCATTGCGCACCTCATGTGTCGATGCTGCCGATCGCGCCAGAGGCCGCCAGCAGCGTTAAGGTTTCGGTAAAATCCGCCTCTGATCGGGCGGCGGCGTCCTGCATCGTTGCGCCTTTTTGCAACGCCAAAATCTGCGCGGCGGCGCCAGGGGGCAGCAAATGCGGCGAGGGATCAAACTCGGGCCGGGTGATCAAAACGTCCTCGGCGCGGGCGGCGGGCTTTGGACTGCCCGGCTGCAAGGTGTAGCGATGGATCGACAGCACGGGCCAGTTTGATTGCAGGATTCGCACCGCCGGGGCCAAGGTCAGTCGCGCGGTGGCGAGACTTTCGGGGGCGAGGCGGGGCAGCGCAAAGGGGGCAGTGTCCGCGGCGTGATAGCTGCTGCGCACAGCCAGCTCAAATCGCGCCACATCCGATAGATACCCTATATGTTTCAGGGGTTTGATGGTGTCTATGAAGGCCGGGAACCCCTCGCCATACAGCGCCAGAACGGGGCTGCGCGGTGGCGACAGGCGGATGAATCCTCGCGCGATTTGCGCAAAGCTTTCGGTGCCGATCAGGGCGCGCACGGCGGGAAATCCGGTCTCCAGCGCGTCGCGTAACGAAACCGCAACGTTGTTGCGATAGACGTCAAAGCGGCGGCCTGCGGGCTGGCCTTTGGCATCGGTGAGCCCCTCTGGGCTGGCCATGTCAGGGGCCAATAGCGCTGTGCGAAAGGCGGTTTCGGTCTGTGTGACGGCGGTCATGCGGGCACCAAGGCGTGCGCGGCGCGGGCGGCTTCGGTGCGCAGTTCGGGCCACTCTGGCACGTCCGTGTCCCACTCGATCAGGATCGGTTTGGGGCCGCTGCGGGCCAAGGCGTAATCCAACAAAGCCCAGACCGGATCGGCGACGGGCTTGCCGTGGCTGTCGATCAGCAGCGGTGCGCCGTGGTCGTCGGCGTCTTGGTCATGGCCGCCAAGGTGGATTTCCCCGACTGCGTCCAAGGCGAAGATGTCGATGTAACGCTCTGGCGCAAAGGACAAATTCACCGCCGAGACAAAGACGTTGTTGATGTCCAGCAGCAGCCCGCAGCCCGTCCGGCGCACGATCTCGCGCAGGAAATCCGGCTCGGACCACGTGCTTTCGGCAAAGGCGAGGTAACTCGACGGGTTCTCCAGCAGCATCTGCCGTCCCAGCGTCGTTTGCACTTGGTCGATGTGTGTGCAGACGCGGGTCAGGGTGTCAGCTGTGTAAGGCAAGGGCAAGAGATCATTGAAGAAATGGGCGTCGTGGGTGGACCAGGCGAGGTGTTCGGAAAAGCTGGCGGGGTTTAGCCAATCGACAAGGGTTTTCAGCCGCGCGAGGTGGTCCAGATCCAGCGGCTGCGGGCCGCCGATCGACAGGCCAACGCCGTGCACCGAGATGGGAAAGCGTTCGGCCAGCGCGCGCAGTTGCGCGAGGGGGCGGCCGCCTTGCCCCATGTAGTTCTCGGCGTGGATTTCCAGCCATTGGACCGGGCTGGGATCGCTCATAATCTGTTGAAAATGTTGCGGTTTGTAGCCAACGCCGGGCTGCGCGGGCAGGGTGCGGGGGTGGTCAAACATGACGGGCCTCTTGCGCGGTGAGAGCGGGCGGGGACAGGCCCCGCCCAGCAAGATCAGGTCTGGGGCAGGTCGCGATCCAGCGCCTCGAGAGAGCCCATGCGGGCGTGGCCGTCGGCCATGGCGGGCAGTTCGATCTCAAGGCAGGTGCCTTCGGCGACCAGCGACCATGCGTTGCCCTGATAGTCGACGGTCGAGGTGCCTGCGCAGGTCGTGCCGGGACCAGCGGCGCAGCCATTTTCCCCTGCCAAAGCAACACCATAGCACTTTTCTTGTGCTTGGGCGCTGGCGTTGGTGGCGCCCATCGAGGCGGCGAGGGCACCCATCAGGGCGGCGGCGTGAAGAGTTTTGGACATGTGAATTCCTCCGGTTTTGAGGTTGATGTTTCGTCCCGTCCGGCGCTGTGCCGGGGCGGTGACCTCAACCTGATCGGATCGGCGGAAACTCGCCACTCACAGCGCCGTGCATCACACGCGTGTCAGGCGAAACCGACGCTGCGTGAGCGAAGACATATGTAATTTCAGGGGGTTAGGACACGGAGTTGAAACATTCCTGCGGGGTAACGGGGTACCTTTCGGCGTTTTGTTACAAAACAAAATCGCTCAGGGGTTGCGCGCTCGCGCCGCCTCACGCGGTTTGTCAGCGATGTTTCAGGGGGAGAACCTGTGTCGCCAACCCAAGAAAAAGGGCGACCCAAAGGCCGCCCATTCATCGGTTTAAATGTCTGACAATTAAATGTCTGACAATTGTAATTTCACAACAGGTCAGGCGCCTTGGCCGCGACGCTCAGCTCGGACACGATCTCGTCCAGCGTGGCCATCGAGGTCTGCTTTTGACCCAAGCGGCGGACGGACACCGTACGCTCTTCGACTTCGCGGTGGCCCACGGCGAGGATCACCGGCACCTTGCCCAGCGAATGCTCGCGCACCTTGTAGTTGATCTTTTCGTTGCGGGTGTCGGCTTCGGCGCGCACGCCCGCCTTGACCAGCGTCTCGACAACCTCGTGGACGTAGTCATCCGCCTCGGAGGTGATCGAGGCCACGACGACCTGACGCGGGGCGAGCCAGAAGGGCAGCTTGCCCGCGTGCTCTTCGATCAGGATGCCGATGAAGCGCTCGAACGAACCAAGGCAGGCGCGGTGCAGCATCACGGGGCGATGTTTCGCGCCGTCCTGGCCGATGTAGGTCGCGTCCAGACGTTCGGGCAGGACGAAGTCCACTTGGAAGGTGCCGCACTGCCAGACGCGGCCAATGGCGTCGGTCAACGAGAATTCCAGCTTGGGGCCGTAGAAGGCGCCTTCGCCGGGGTTCAGCGTGGGTTCAATGCCTGCCGCGCGGGTCGCCTCGAGCAGCGAGGTTTCGGCCTTGTCCCAGACCTCGTCCGACCCGGCGCGGGTTTCGGGGCGGTCCGAGAACAGGATGTCGAACTTTTCAAAGCCGAGGTCGCGGTAGATTTCCGACAAGAAGTCGATGAACTTTTGGCATTCCGACGCGATCTGATCTTCGGTGGCAAAGATATGTGCGTCATCCTGCGTAAAGCCGCGCACCCGCATGATGCCGTGCAGCGCGCCCGAGGGTTCATAGCGCGCACAAGAGCCGAATTCGGCCATGCGCAGCGGCAAATCGCGGTAGGATTTCAGACCCACCTTGAAGATTTCCACGTGGCAGGGGCAGTTCATCGGCTTGAGCGCGTTGATCGCCTTTTCGCGGGCGTGCTCTTCGTCCACTTCGACGATGAACATGTTTTCCTGGTACTTTTCCCAGTGCCCGGATTTTTCCCACAGCTTGCGGTCGACCACCTGCGGCGTGTTCACCTCGACGTAGCCGCCTTTTTCCTGCTGGCGGCGCATGTAATCCTGAAGGGTGGTGTAGATTTTCCAGCCGTTCGGGTGCCAAAAGATCTGACCCGGCGCTTCTTCCTGCATGTGGAAGAGGTCCATCTCGCGGCCCAGCTTGCGGTGGTCGCGTTTGGCCGCTTCTTCGAGCATGTTCAGATGCTTGCGCAGGTCTTCCTTGTTCTTGAAGGCGACGCCGTAGATGCGTTGCAGCATGGCGCGGTCGCTGTCCCCACGCCAATACGCGCCCGCCACGGACATCAGTTTGAAGGAATCGCCGGGCACCTGGCCGGTGTGCTGAAGGTGCGGACCCCGGCACAGATCCTGCCAGTCGCCGTGCCAGTACATGCGCAGCGGCTCATCGCCGGGGATGCTTTCGATCAGCTCGACCTTATAGGGCTCGCCGCGGTCCTGATAGTATTTCACCGCCACGTCACGGTCCCACACCTCGGTGCGGACGGCGTCACGCTTGTTGATGATTTCCTTCATCTTTTTCTCGATCGCGCCGAGATCTTCGGGGGTGAAGGGCTCGGTCCGGTCAAAGTCGTAGTACCAGCCGTCCTTGATGACCGGGCCGATGGTGACTTTGACGTCGGGCCAGATTTCCTGCACGGCGCGGGCCATGATATGCGCCAGATCGTGGCGGATCAGCTCCAGCGCCGGGGCGTCGTCGGCCATGGTGTTGATGGCGATCGAGGCGTCTGCGGTGATCGGCCATTGCAGGTCGTAATGCGCGCCGTCGACCTGGGCCGAGATGGCCTTTTTGCCAAGGGATTTAGAGATGCTTGCGGCGACTTCGGCGGCGGTGACGCCTGCGTCATAGTCGCGTTTGGAACCATCGGGGAATGTCAGGGAAACTTGGGCCATTGGCCGTGCTCCTCGTCAGTTTGGCGCCCACGGAACGCCCGGTTGCGGGTTATGTGTTGGACCTGCCTTTTGGCCCCGGTGTTAACCACTGTCAAGCGGCGCGGGAACCGATTGGCGCGCGGTTCGTTGATCCGGTGGATCATCGTTCGACTACCCCAAGATAGCAAACAAAGAGTTACCCCATGACCGACACCACAGAGACCGTATTCGAAGAGCTGACCGGCGCGGATGAGGTCAGCGCGGTCGAGGCGCGCAACGGCTTGCGCCACATGGTGTCGCTGTCGATGACCAAGATTGCGGACGGTTTGATTGACCCCAAGCTGGTGCTCAGCTGGTTGACCGGTGCTTTGGGGGTGCCGGCAGCGATCACGGGCCTCTTGGTGCCGATCCGCGAGGCGGGGGCGCTGTTGCCGCAGATCCTGATGGCGGGGCGCTTGCAGCGGATGGAGCAGCGCAAGTGGTTCTGGGTTGCGGGGTCCGTGGGGCAAGGCCTGATGGCGGTGGTGATTGTCTTGGCGGCCCTGACGCTGACGGGGATGGCGGCGGGGCTGACGATCGCGGCGGCTTTGGCGGTGTTTGCCGTCAGCCGCGCGGCCTGTTCGGTCAGCTATAAGGACATCCAAGGCAAAACCGTCGCCAAGACCCGGCGCGGGGCGGTCACAGGGGTTGCGGGGTCGGTGTCGGCTTTGGCGGTCCTCGCCTTTGCGGCGCTGCTGATATTTGGCGTCGGGCAGGAAAAAGGCCCGGTGATCGTGGCCATCGGCTTGGCTGCCGCTTTGTGGATCGGGGCGGCTGCGCTGTTCGCGACGCTGGACGAAAAGCCGTCCGAAGACCGCGACGCGCCCGCCATTGACCTGACGCCTTTGAAGGAGGACGCGCAGTTCCGCCGCTTCATCGCGACGCGCGGGGCGCTGACCGTCACCGCGCTCGCCCCGCCGTATTTCGTGCTGCTCGGCGACGGGCAAAGCGCGTTGCAGGCGCTGGGGGCTTTGGTCTTGGCCTCCTCTGCGGCGTCGTTCCTCAGCTCATATATATGGGGGCGGCTGGCGGACCGGTCCTCGCGCTGGGTGCTGGCGCTGTCGGGGTTCATCGCCGCGGGGTTCATGGCGCTGGCGGTTGTGGCGGACGTGATGGGCTGGGCCGGGCCGGTCTGGGTGATCCCGGTGATCCTCTTTGGCCTGATGATCGCCTACCACGGCGTGCGGCAAGGGCGGTCGACCTATCTTGTGGACATGGCGCCAAAGGACACGCGGTCGTCCTACGCGGCGCTGGCGAACACGGCGATTGGCACCTTGCTGCTGATCGTGGGCGCCTTGGGAGGGGCCTTGGCGGCGCTGGGGCCGCAGATCGCGCTGATCGGCTTTGCGGCGCTCAGCGTGCTGGGCGGGGTGCTGGCGCTGGGGCTCGATGAGGTCGAGCGCACATAACCCCTTTGGCTTCCTGCGCGCGATCACTATGGTGGCCGCAAAAGCAAGGAGCATCCCATGGCAGACGTTGCCTATCTGAACGGCCCGCGCGGTGATCGGCTGGCCTATGCCTACACGCCGGGGCAGGGGCCGTGCATCGTGTTTCTGTCCGGCTACAAATCCGACATGGAAGGCACCAAGGCCGTGCATCTCGAAGCTTGGGCCGCCCAGCAAGGCCGCGCCTTTCTGCGGCTGGATTACGCCGGACACGGCCAGTCGGGCGGCGTGTTCGAGGACGGCTGCATCGGTGATTGGGCATCGGACGCCGAGGCGGTGATCCGCGCCGCGACCTCTGGTCCGGTGGTCTTGGTCGGGTCGTCCATGGGCGGCTGGATCGGTTGCATCCTGTCGCAACGTCTTGAGGTTGCTGGCTTTGTTGGTATCGCCGCAGCACCAGACTTTACCGAAGACAGCTTTTGGGCGGGCTTTGACGAGGACCAGCGCCGCCAAGTGATGGAAGAGGGCCGGGTCGAGCTGCCCTCGGCCTATGATGACCCTTATTACGTGTCGAAAAAGCTGATCGAGGATGGGCGCAATCATCTGGTCTTGCGCCAGCCGCTGCCGATGGCGTGGCCCGTGCGGCTGGTCCAAGGCACCGAGGATGAGGCCGTCAAACGCGAGACCGCTTTGGCCCTGCTGGACCATATCGACGGGGAGGACGTGCGGCTGACCTTGGTCAAAGGGGCGGACCACCGCTTTTCCGACGGGCCCTGTCTGGGCGTGATCGAAGCGGCGATTTTGGACGTTTTGGGCTAACCCATGGGCGTGGCGATTGCCCTGATCGCGGCGTTGGTGCTGCTGTGGTTTGCCCTGCCGCGCGAGCCGGTCGTGACGGATGTGTCGTTCGATATGTCCAAGCTGGCCGAGGGGGTGGCCCCCTACCTGGAGGCCAGCGAGGCGCGCATCCACGACATCACCCCCGGCACGGAAAAGCGCGTGCTTTGGGCGGGTCTGCCAGAGGCGCCGACGCCCTGGGCGGTGGTCTATATCCACGGGTTTTCCGCCACGTCCGAAGAGCTGCGCCCGCTGCCTGATCTGGTGGCCGAGGGGCTGGGGGCGAACCTTGTGTTCACGCGGCTGCAAGGCCACGGGCGGCTCGGCGTCGATCTGGCGAAAACCAGCGTCGAGGGGTGGATGGACAATATGGCCGAAGCTTTGGCGATTGCCCATCAGGTGGGCCAGCGGGTGCTGGTCATCAGCTGCTCGACCGGGGGCACGCTGACCGCCTTGGCGCTGGCCGAACAGATGGGGCAGGGTGTCGCCGGGGCGGTGTTCGTCTCGCCCAACTTTCAGGTGCGGGCGCGCGGCGCGCGTGTGCTGACATGGCCCGGCGCGCGGCTGTGGCTGCGGCACATCGCGGGGCGCGAGCGCAGCTGGCAACCGCAATCGCCCGAACAAGCGCGGTTCTGGACCTTTCGCTATCCGGTCGAGGCGGTGCTGACCATGGCCGCCGCCGTGAGGGCGGCTTTTGCCTTGGATTACAGCCGGATGCGCACGCCTGCGCTGTTCATCTTTGACCCCAAGGACCAGACCGTGAACCATGCGCGCACGGCGCAGGTGGCAGAGCAGTGGGGCGCGCGGGCGGAGGTGTTCAAGGTCGCGGTGGGTCCGCAGGACGACCCCGGCCACCACGTGATTGCCGGGGATATTATGTCGCCCGGTATGACCCAGCCCTTAGCGGACAAGGTTCTGTCATGGGCCAAGACTTTGTAACGAAAGAGATTTTATGGAACAACGTGTAAGCTTGCTGACCTTTGGCTGCCGCGACGTGGCGGCGACGGCGGCGTTTTACGAGGCGATGGGATTCAAACAGCTGCCGTCGCAGGACGACATCGTCGTGTTCGACCTGATCGGGCAGGCCTTGGGGCTGTATGCGCTGGACAAGCTGGCCGAGGACATGGGCGTGCCGGAGGAGAGCCTTGGGTTTGGCGCGGCGACCTACGCCCACAATGTGCGCGAAAAAGACGAGGTGGCCCAAGTGCTTGACCGCGCCCGCGCCGCTGGCGGCAAGATCCTGCGCGAGGCGTCGGACGTGTTCTGGGGCGGGCATATCGGGTATTTCGCCGACCCCGAAGGCCACGTCTGGGAAGTGGCGTGGAACCCGTTTTCCAAACTGGGGCCGAACGGCGAATTCCGCTGGGGCGGGTTCGAGTAACGCCATGCGGCGGCCCCGGTCCATGTGGTCGCTGGAAACGCTGGGACGGGAGCGCCTGTCCCGGCACTTTTGGATGCGCGAGTTTTTGTACTCCGAGATCGGAAACTTCCACCAGATCAGCAACGTGCCAAACGATCCTGATCTGGCACTTGAACGGGGGCGGGCCTTTGCTGGGGCGCTGCTGGACCCTTTGGAAGAGACCTTTGGGCGCATTTTTGTGCGCTCGGGGTATCGCTCGGCGGCGCTGAATGCGTTCGGCAATGAAGGCGGGCTGAACTGCGCGCGCAATGATAATCCGCTAGAGTGCCACATCTGGGATCTGCCGGATCGGCCCGTGGCGGGGGCGTCCATCGTGATCCCGTGGTTCGCGGAGCGCTACGCGCAGGGGCGCGATTGGCGCGATCTGGCGTGGTGGCTGTATGACCATTTGCCGTTCTCGGAGGTGTGGTTTTTCCCCAAGCTTTGCGCGTTCAACATCGCGTGGCGGCCTGAGCCGTTGCGCCGGATCGACAGCTATATCGCGCCCAAGGGGAGCCTGCTGCGTGCCGGGGGCGACCCCGCAGAGACGCCAGAGCAGCGCCGCGCCCGCTATGCGGATTTCCCGCCGTTCCGGGGAATTATCCACCCGGATCGGTGAATGATTCTGTGGATAACTGCCACTGACCCGCGTGTCGCCGCCAAATCCTTACCAATGCGTTAACGCGAACGCCTTGAAAATAAAGGGTATACCTACACCCCATAGAGGAAAGATTGACCCGCACCACAACATGGGCGATTTTCATCCAAAATCTGGGGGACAAGAGCTATGACAACGCGAACTGTGGCGCTTGCAGCAGCCATGCTGGCGGCGGGTACAGTATCAGTGGCGGCGCAGGAGACCTGCGGCGGGTTTTACAAGGTGCGACCGGGCGACTCTTTGTCGTTGATCGCAGACAAGCTTTATAAGGACGTCGGCCAGTGGACGGCGATCTACCGATCCAACATCGACAAGATCAGCGCGCCGGATGCGATCCGCGTCGGGCAGTCCTATCGGATGCCGTGCATCAACGGCTTGCCCACGGGCCTCAAGGGCGGCACCCCGGTCGAGAAGATCGAGGCCTTGGCCGCAGAGCCCGCGCCGCAGGTCGACACGCGTACCGCGCAGGTGCAGCGCGAAAAGGCAGCCGAGGCGCGCCAGCAGGGCGTTGATGTCAAGCTGCTGGCCAGCGACGATTTCCGCCCCTTTACCAACCGGATGCAGATGTCTTCGGGCCTGATCACCGATCTGGTCAACCGCGCCTTTGTGGCAAACGAGGACACCGGCGCGCATAAGTTTTACTGGGTCAACGACCGCGCGGCGCATCTGGACCCGATGCTGAGCGAAGGTATGGTCGACATGGCGTTCCCGTGGAAGAAACCCGACTGCGAGGCCGACGCGGGCAACGCGCTGTGCACCGATTACATCTACTCCGAGCCGATGTTCGAGATGCTGGTGGTGCTGTTCACGGCCAAGGGCTCTGGCGTGAAATACGCCGGCGAAGCGGACCTTGCGGGCCTGCGCGTCTGCGCCCCCATCGGGCACAACGCCAAGGGCACCAGCGCCAGGTACCTGTCGGCGGTGGGCGCGCGGTTGCAGCAACCTGCCAGCGCCGAGGAATGCTTTTCCCGCCTGATGGCGGGCAGCGCGGACGCCGTGGCCATGAACGAATTCACCGGCCGCATCGTCGCCAAGGATATGGGCATCTCGCAGGCCGTCGAATTGCAGCTGAGCCGCCCCCTGGCGATCGAAAGCCTGCACGCGGTGGCGCATAAGGACAACCCGCAGGGGCAGGCCGTGGTCGATGCCTTTAACGACGGGCTGGCCGCGATGCGCGACAGCGGCGAGTACCTGACCGTCATCGACAAGCACATGTCGTCGATCTGGGCGGGGCTGTAAGCCATGCGTCACATCTGGAGGAGGGCAGCGGCCAGCGCGGCAGCTGCGGTGATGATGGCAATCGGCGCGCAGGCGCAGGCGCAATGCGGGACGGATGCCTACACGGTGAAGCCCGGCGACACGGTCTTTACCATTGCGCAGGCGAAATACGGCGACCCCGAGAAATGGACGCTGATTTACTACGCCAACGAGGCGGCTTTGCAGGCGTCGGTGTTTCAGGTCACGCCGGGCGATGTCTTGGACATCCCCTGCGAGCCGGGCTCTCAGCAGGCGGATGCGACGCCGCTGCGCGTGGAAACCGGCGCCGAGCTGAAGCTGCTGACCGGGTCCAACTACGAGCCGTTCACCGATCTGGCCTGGCCCGGCGAGGGCATGTTGACCGAGATCGTCAATGCCGCGATGGAGACGACCCCCGACCCGGTGACCTATTCGATCACCTGGGAAAACGACTGGTCCAAGCACCTGTTTCCGGGGCTGGATTCCAAGCAGTTCGACATGGGCTTTCCGTGGTACAAGCCGCCTTGCGACCAGATGCCCGACAACGAGCGCTGCGCCAACTTTCACTTTTCGGACCCGCTGGTCGAAGTGCTGCTGATGCTGTTTGTACGCTCTGACGAAGGGTTCAAGTTCGACAGCGACGACGATCTGCTGGGCAAGTCGATCTGCCGCCCGCATGGCTTTTTGACCTTTGATCTGGACCGTCCGGGGCGCGATTGGCTGCAAAACGGCAAGGTCCAACTGGTGCGCGCCAACAATGAGGCGGAGTGTTTTGACAAGCTCTTGGCCGGTGAGGTCGACGCGGTGTCGCTGAACGTGTTCCTTGGCGCGCAGGTCATTAAGGAACAGGGGCTGCAAGGGCGCGTGGTCGCCATGGAGCGGCCGCTGTCCACCGCCGGGATGCATGTCATCATCTCGAAAAAGCACTGGCGCGGGACGACGTTCCTGTACCGCTTTAACGCAGGGCTGGCCAAGCTCAAGGAAAGCGACCGCTACGCCGAGATCGTGAACAAGCACCTTGGCGTGTTCTGGGAGCAGATCAAGTCGAACTGACCCTTTCTCCAGACGTCCCTGCCCAAGACGGGGGCATCCGTAAGCCGGCGCGCCAAAACGCGCCGGTTTTGCGTTTGTCGGCTTTAACTCGCCGAGCGCTTTGATAAGCTGTTGCAAATCGCCACGAATTTCGGTGAGACGCTTGGCATGAGCAACACCCACCCGCGCCCCACCGGCCCTGTTTGCAAGGGATTGCCGCGCCATGCGTGAGCCTGTTGTGTTTTTGCCGGGGTTGATGTGTGACGCCCGCCTGTTTGGTCCGCAAATCGCGGACCTGTCGCGCGATCACGCGGTGATGGTCGCGCCCATTTCCCAAGGCGAGAGGATCGAAGAGATCGCGTCGAGCGTGCTGGACGTGTTGCCCAAGCGCTGCGCCCTGGCGGGGTGGGGTCTTGGCGGTGTCGTCGCGATGGAGATCATCCGCCGCGCGCCGGATCGGGTGACGCGGCTGGCGCTGCTGAGCACCTCGCCGCTGGCCGAGACGCCGCAGCAGGCCGCCGAGCGTGACCCGCGGATCATTCGCGTGCGTGCGGGCAAGTTCGATGACGTGATGCGCGAAGAGTACCACATCGACCTGTTGCCGCCGGGGCCGTACCGGTCCGAGATCCTTGAGCTGATCTATGACATGGCGCGGGGGCAGGGGCCGGAATGTTACGTGCGCCAGTGCCGCGCGCTGCAACGGCGGCGCGACCAGCAAGGGACGCTGCGGCGCATCGCTGTGCCGACGCTGATCCTGTGCGGCGAGGACGACGTGCGCTATCCGGTCAAACGCCACAGCTTTATGGCCGAACTGATCCCCGGCGCTCAGTTGCAGGTGATCGGCGGGGCGGGGCATTTTCCCATGCTCGAAGCCGCCGATGCCACCAGCGACGCCCTGCGCGCCTGGATGAAGCAGCCCTTGGTGCTGCGCTAAGGCGCTTTTGGCCCCTTTGCTGGGGCGTTTCCCATGATTTCCCGAAATCTCTGGTCCCGTATGGGACGGGATGGGATGGGACTGGGTGGACCGTATGGGAATTCTTGGGACGCAGGTGGGAACACGGCCAGATTCGCGAGTCCGATTCGGCAAAACCCCGCTCAGGCGACTCTGAAACCCCGAAGCGGGGCTGGAATCCTGTGGATAACTCTCTATCTGTTAACTGTCTGCTAAGAACTGTGGCGAACAGATCACGTCCTTTGTGATCGCCGTGGGAAAAAGTGGGAAAAAATTTGAGCGCTGTAGCTCGCCTATATCTTGTGTGGATAGGCGGCATCGACACCGGATTTACCCACAATTGCCCCAATTTCGCCTCAATATCTTGTTTTTCAGGGGGCTCCCGGACAAGATGAAGGGGCAAAGTCCCACAGAAACCTGTTGCCTCCCACGAATTCCCATGGCATCCATAGTTCACACGATGGAGAGCGGAACGAGGGACACCAAACGATCCCGATGCAAACTCCAAAACAATAAAATGAGCAGGTTTCATACAGGCACCGCCTTCATCGTGACAACAAGGATCCGGCGCGCGGGCGAGCAGACATCCCCCCAGGTGGCGCGCGCAGTCGGAGACACCCGCACAGCGGGTCAGCGGCGGGTTGATCAGTGGCAGCAGATCAACCCGCCGTATTTCGTTTTAAGGGGGCAGTGAAAGGGGCCGATCGTTGGGCCGCAGGCTGAGGTTCAGAGGCGAGTTCACCAACAAGGTGGACACCAAGGGGCGGGTATCTATCCCAGCCCCCTTTCGCCGTGTCCTCGAAGCGGGTGACCCCGATTGGGCCGAAGGTCAGAACCCCAATTTCGTGATCGTCTACGGCGACCATCGCCGTAAGTATCTGGAATGCTACACGATTCAGGAAATGGAAGACGTCGAGGACCGCATCAGCCGGATGAAGCGCGGCAGCCAAAAACGCCGCATCCTTGAACGTCTGTTTTCGACCCAGTCGCTGACCACCAGCGTCGATGAGACGGGCCGCATCGTGCTGCCCGCCAAGCTGCGCGACAAGATCGGCATCTCGAACGAGGCGCAGTTTGCGTCCAACGTCGACACCTTCCAGATCTGGCAGCCCGACACCTACCGCGAAGAGGAACTCGGCGCGACCGAGGAATACCTTGATGAGCAGGACGACGATTTCGATCCGCTCATGCTGCTGGACGAAGACGACGAAGACGAGGCCCTGTGATGACCCAAAACAGCGCGCCGCACGTCCCTGTTCTTTTGCGGCCGCTTCTGCAAGCGGTCTCGCCGGTGCAGGGGGTCTGGATTGACGGCACGTTCGGGGCCGGGGGCTACACCCGTGGGCTGATCGAAGCTGGGGCCGACAAGGTGATCGGTATCGACCAAGACCCGCTGGCACATCGCATGGCCGCCGAGTGGATCGGCGATTGGCCGATCGAATTGGTGCAGGCGAATTTCGCGCAAATGGATCAGGTGGCCGACGCCGTAGACGGCGTTGTGCTGGACCTTGGCGTGTCCTCGATGCAGCTCGATTTGGCCGAGCGGGGCTTTAGTTTCCTGCGCGACGGGCCGCTGGATATGCGCATGTCGCAGGACGGCCCGAGCGCGGCGGACATTGTGAACACTGCGTCGGCGGATGAGATCGCGGACATCCTGTTTCTTTACGGGGAAGAGCGTCAATCGCGCCGCATCGCGCGCAAGATCGTCGACGCCCGCGCGCTGGAACCCTTTGAAACCACGCTACAATTGGCCGAATTGATCGAAAAGGCCATTGGCCGCACCAAGCCGGGGCAGGCGCACGCGGCGACGCGGTCTTTCCAGGCGTTGCGCATCGCGGTGAACGATGAATACGGCGCGCTGTGGCAAGGCTTGATGGCCGCCGAGCGGGTCTTGAAACCGGGTGGTTTGCTGGCCGTGGTGACCTTTCATTCGATCGAAGACCGGATGGTCAAACGCTTCTTTCAGGCGCATGGCGACAAGAAGGTCAAGAAAAACCGCTACGCCCGCGAGGACGAAGCGGCGGTCGAGACGCCCTTTGAAATCCTCACCCGCAAGGCCGTTGGGCCCGACGCGCAAGAGCTGTCTGAGAACCCCCGGTCGCGCTCGGCTAAGTTGCGCGTGGCGCGGCGGACGAGCCTTCCCGCGCAAGAGATCAGCGGTGCGGATTTGTCGATGCCAGATATGAACAGGAGAACGTGAATGCGCAGCCTTCTTTTCATCCTCGCCGCTCTGGCGGTGATCGGGTCGGGCTATTGGGCCTACCACGAAAACTACGCGACGCAGGCCGAATTGGACCGCGTCGACGACCTGCGCAGCGAGATTGGCGGCGCGCGCGAGCGTCTGGCGATCCTGCGGGCCGAGTGGGCCTACCTGAACCGTCCGGACCGGCTGCGCGACTTGGCGGATTTGAACTTTGACAAGCTGGGGTTGTTGGCGCTGCGCCCGGACCAGTTTGGCCGCGTCGATCAGGTGTCCTATCCGCCGCTCGAACAGATTGATGTGACACAACCTGTGGATGTCATCAGCACGGGGACAAGCGAATGATCCGCACGCCTTTGCGCCCCTTGGCGCGTATCCTTGAGGCCCGTCAAAAGGGCGAGAACCCTGACGCCATCGAGCGCGAGAACCTGCGCATTCGGCACGAGCAGATGCGCGACCAGTCGCGGGTGCGCGCAGAGGGGCGCTTGCTGGTTCTGGCGGTGATGTTCTTTGGTGCGTTCACCGTGGTGGGCGCGCGCATGGGGATGCTGTCGGCGTCCGAACCGGCAGAGCCGCGCGCCGCCTCGACCGGGGCGTCCATCGTCGCCAGCCGCGCCGATATCGTCGACCGGCGGGGCCGGGTGCTGGCCACCAACATGACCACGCATTCGCTGTACGCGCACCCGCAGCAAATGATCGAACCCGTCCGCGCGGCGCAGGAATTGGCGCAGATCTTCCCCGATCTGGATGCGGAAAAGCTGGCCAAACGATTTACCGACCCCAAGCGTAAGTTCCTTTGGGTCAAGAAAAAGATCAGCCCAGAGCAGATGCAGGCGGTGCACGACATCGGCGATCCTGGTCTCTTGTTCGGCCCGCGCGAGATGCGCCTTTATCCGAACGGTGCCATTGCCGCGCACGTCCTTGGCGGCGCGTCTTTCGGCAAGGAAGGCGTGCATTCCGCCGAGGTGATCGGCACCGCCGGGATCGAGAAATTCTTTGAGGACAAGCTGCGTGATCCGGCCCGCGAGGGCGCGCCGCTGGAGCTGTCCCTCGACCTGACCGTGCAAGCCGCCGCCGAGGAAGTGCTGGACACGGGCATGAAGCTGCTCAACGCCAAAGGCGCGGCGAGCGTGTTGATGGACGTGCAGACGGGCGAGGTGATCAGCCTTGTGAGCCTGCCGGATTTCGACCCGAATGACCGCCCCCGTCCACCCACCGAAGGCAGCCCCTCTGACAGTCCTCTGTTCAACCGTGCCGTGCAGGGGGTCTATGAGCTTGGCTCCACCTTCAAGATCTTTGCCGCCGCGCAGGCGATGCAACTTGGACTTGTGCATCCGCAAACGGTGATCGACACGCGCCCGCCGATGAAGGTTGGCGGCCACCGCATTGGCGAGTTTGAAAACCACAACTACGGCGAAGCCACCGTCGAGCAGATTATCGTGAAATCGTCGAACCGCGGCACCGGCAAGATGGCTTTGGCCATTGGCCCGACCCGGCAGCAAGAGTTCCTCAAGTCGCTTGGCTTTTTCGAGCCGGTCCCGCTGGAGATGGTCGAAGCCAAGGGCGGTCAGCCGCTCTTGCCGCAGCGCTGGACGGACCTGTCGGCGGTGACGATTTCCTATGGCCACGGGATTTCGACCACTCCGCTGCATCTGGCGGCGGGCTATGCGACCATCGCCAACGGCGGGCGCGCGATCACGCCGACCCTGCTGAAACAGCGCGGCCCGCAGAACGGCCCGCAGGTCATGAGCCCCGCCGTCGCACAGGCCGCGCAGGACATGCTGCGCAAGGTCGTGACCGAAGGCACCGCCAGCTTTGGCGAGGTTCCGGGCTATCACGTGGGCGGCAAGACCGGCACCGCCGACAAGCCTAAGGAGCGCGGCGGCGGTTACTATAAGGACAAGACGATCACCACTTTCGCCAGCATGTTCCCGGCGCATGACCCGAAATACGTGCTGGTGGTGACCTTGGACGAGCCGATTGAGACCAGCGGGGAAAAACCGCGCCGCACCGCCGGTTGGACCGCCGTTCCGGTGGCCGCCGAGATGATCGGCAGGATTGCGCCGCTGCTGGGCTTGCGCCCGGAGTACCAGTTGGGGCAATTGGAAGGCATCGTGCAAATCTCTCAATAGGGCTGCACGGCGTTAATATTTAAAGAAGGCTGGGGTGCTTTCATGAACCAGCGAGTGCAAAGCCTTGCAGACTTGGGATTGACCGCGCGCGGGGGCCGAGAGGTGTCCGTGACCGGGTTGGCTGTGGACAGCCGCGAAGTGCAGGATGGGTTCCTGTTCGCCGCGCTGCCCGGCACGCGGGTGCATGGGGCGGAATTTATCCAATTCGCCCTGCGGCAGGGGGCGGGCGCGATCCTGACCGACGCCGAGGGCGCGCGCATTGCCGCCGAGGTGATCGAGGAATTCGACCCCGCCGTGGTCATCGCCGAAGACCCGCGCCAGACGCTGGCCTATACGGCGGCGCTGTGGTTTGGCCGTCAGCCCGAGTGCGTGGTGGCCGTCACCGGCACCAACGGCAAGACGAGCGTTGCGACCTTTACCCGCCAGATCTGGCAGGAGATGGGCATTCGCGCGGTCAACATCGGCACCACCGGGGTTGAAGGCGACTGGCAAGCGCCGTCGAAACATACGACGCCCGAGCCGATCACCCTGCACCGCATGTTGTCCGGCGCGGCAGAGGCGGGCGTGGAATGCGCCGCGATGGAGGCATCCTCGCACGGGCTCGCGCAGCGCCGCCTTGACGGGGTGCAACTGACCGCCGCCGGATTTACCAACTTTACGCAGGACCATCTGGACTACCACCACAGCTTTGACGAGTATTTTGATGCCAAGGCGGGGCTGTTCGCGCGCGTGCTGCCCGAAGACGGCGTGGCCGTGATCAACATCGACGATCCGCGCGGCGTAGACATGCTAGCGATTGCGCGCGCGCGTGGCCAAGAGGTCTTGACCGTGGGGCGCGAGGCGGCGGACCTGTGCCTGACCGCGCAACGCTTTGACGCGACGGGGCAGGAAATTCGGCTGAGCTTTGAAGGGCTTGTGCGCCAAGAGCGCCTGCAACTGATCGGCGGTTTCCAGGCGGAAAACGTGCTGCTGGCGGCGGGTCTTGTGATCGCCTCTGGTGGCGAGCCGGAGGACGTGTTCGACATGCTGCCCTTGCTGGGCACCGTGCGCGGGCGGATGCAATTGGCCGCCACGCGCGAAAACGGCGCGGCGGTGTTTGTCGATTACGCCCACACGCCCGACGCCGTGGCAACCGCGATCCAGGCGCTGCGCCCCCACGTGATGGGCCGGCTTGTGGCGATCGTCGGCGCGGGCGGCGACCGTGACAGCTCCAAACGGCCCTTGATGGGGCAGGCGGCGGCGGACCATGCGGATATGGTGATCGTCACCGACGACAACCCGCGCTCGGAAAATCCGGCCGACATCCGCGCCGCCGTGATGGAAGGCTGCCCCGAGGCGCTCAACATCGCGGACCGCGCCGAGGCGATCCTGCGCGGCGTTGATGGCCTTGGGCCGGGGGACGCGCTGCTGATTTGCGGCAAGGGCCACGAGACCGGGCAGATCGTGGGCGACACGGTCTATCCCTTTGATGACGTTGAACAAGCCAGCGTAGCGGTGGCGGCGCTGGACGGAAAGGGCTTGTGATGCT
Organism: Tropicibacter naphthalenivorans; assembly: GCF_900176475.1. Taxonomy (GTDB): domain Bacteria; phylum Pseudomonadota; class Alphaproteobacteria; order Rhodobacterales; family Rhodobacteraceae; genus Tropicibacter; species Tropicibacter naphthalenivorans. The sequence goes on along the minus strand of NZ_FWXX01000001.1, from coordinate 131,159 downwards.
GTGGACTTCGGCAGAGGCGGCAGAGGCCACCGGCGGGCGCGCTCTTGCGCCGTTCGAGGTGTCGGGCGTGTCCATCGACACGCGCACGATTCAACCCGGCGATCTGTTCGTGGCGCTCAAGGCGGCGCGCGATGGCCATGACTTTGTGGCGCAGGCCTTGGCCGCCGGGGCAGGGGCCGCGTTGGTGTCGCGCATTCCTGACGGCGTGCCAGAGGACGCGCCGCTGCTGCTGGTCGACGATGTTCTGACAGGGCTTGAGGATTTGGGCCGCGCCGCCCGCGCGCGCACTCGCGCCAAGGTTGTTGCGGTGACCGGCTCTGTGGGCAAGACCAGCACCAAGGAAATGCTGCGCACGGTTCTGGGCGGGCAGGGCACGGTGCACGCCGCCGAGAAAAGCTACAACAACCATTGGGGCGTGCCGCTGACACTGGCGCGGATGCCGCGCGACGTGGATTTTGCCGTGATCGAGATCGGCATGAACCACCCCGGCGAGATTGCGCCGCTGGCCCGGATGGCCCGCCCGCATGTGGCGATGGTGACGATTGTGGCCCCGGCCCATTTGGCGGCCTTTGAAAGCATCCAGGGCATCGCGCGCGAAAAAGCCGCTATTTTCGAAGGGCTTGAGCCGAATGGCGTCGCGGTGTTCAACGGCGATCTTGAGGTTAGCCCGATTTTGCGCGCCGCGGCCTTGCACGCTGGCGCGCGTCTGATTTCCTTTGGCGAGGCGGTTGGGAACCACCACCGCGTCGAAGAGGTGACCATCAAGGACACCTGCACCGTGGCGCAGGGGCGCGCTTGGCGCACGCCGATCCTGTTCAAAGTCATGGTCCCGGGGCGGCATTTTGCGGTGAACGCCATGGGTGCTTTGGCCGTTGTGCACGCCCTGCGGCGGGATCGCGCGCTGGCGATTGCGTCCTTGGCGCAGTGGCAAGCAGGAGCGGGACGCGGTCTGCGCGAGCGGATTCAGCTGGACCCTGTCGATTCGCGGCTCAGCTTTGAGTTGATTGATGACGCCTATAATTCGAACCCGGCCTCGCTGGGCGCGTCGCTTGAAGTGTTGGCCGCAGCCGAGCCGCGCAATGGTTTGGGGCGGATTTCCCAGGGGCGCCGGATCGCCTATTTGGGCGACATGAAAGAGCTCGGCGCGCGGGAAAAAGCCTTGCACGCAGCGATTGCCGCGCTGCCGTGCATGGAAAAAATCGACCTTGTTCACTGCATGGGGCCGCTGATGCGCGAGATGTGGCTGGCGCTGCCAGAGCACAAACGCGGCCATTGGACCGAGACGAGCGACAAGATGGTTGCGCGCGTGGCGCATGATCTGGATGCCGGGGACGTTGTGCTGGCAAAGGGGTCGTTAAGCATGGGGGTCGGCCGTGTGGTTGACGCGATCCGCAAAATGCGCCAAGCCCCGGCGGACGTAGAAGGGTAGGGACTTGTTATGCTGTACTGGCTGACCGAACTCAGTGATGGTGGTGATTTCTTCAACCTTTTCAGGTACATCACCTTTCGCGCTGGGGGCGCTTTTCTGACCGCGCTGGTGTTCGGATTTCTGTTCGGCCTGCCGCTGATCAACGTTTTGCGCCGCAAACAGGGCAAGGGGCAGCCGATCCGCAGCGATGGCCCCGAGGGGCATTTCGTTAAGGCGGGCACCCCGACCATGGGTGGTTTGTTAATCATTGGCGCGCTCGTGACGTCGACCCTTTTGTGGGCGCGGCTGGACAATCCCTTTGTGTGGATGGTGCTGTTCGTGACCATCGCCTACGCGTTGATCGGGTTCGCCGATGATTACGCCAAGGTCAGCAAGCAAAACACCGACGGCGTGTCCGGTAAGGTCCGGCTTTTGTTGGGTTTTATCATCGCAGGCATCGCCGGTTTCTGGGCCGCGCAGTACCACCCCTCGGAGCTGAGCTATCAACTGGCTCTGCCGATCTTCAAGGATACGCTCATTAACATGAGTTACTTCTTTATCCCCTTCGCGATGATCGTGATCGTGGGATCGGCCAACGCCGTAAACCTGACGGACGGGCTGGACGGGCTGGCCATCATGCCGGTGATGATTGCGACGACAACGCTGGGGATCATCGCCTATGCCGTTGGCCGCGTTGACTTTACCGAGTATCTAGACGTCCACTACGTCCCCGGAACGGGCGAGATCCTGGTCTTTGCTGCGGGCGTTGTCGGTGGCGGGCTTGGGTTCCTGTGGTACAACGCGCCGCCTGCGGCCGTTTTCATGGGGGATACCGGCTCTCTGGCGCTTGGCGGCGCTTTGGGCGCGATTGCGGTCGCCACCAAACACGAGCTGGTTCTGGGCATCGTCGGCGGTCTTTTCGTGGTCGAAGCGCTGTCGGTCATCATCCAAGTTTTGTATTTTAAAAGAACGGGTAAGCGCGTGTTCCTCATGGCGCCGATCCATCACCACTACGAGAAAAAAGGCTGGGCCGAGCCGCAGATTGTCATCCGCTTTTGGATCATTTCGCTGATCCTCGCGATGATCGGTCTGGCAACGCTGAAGGTGCGTTAATACTGCTTGCGAGGTGCTTGCGCTTGTGTTGAGCATTTAGCAAGTTTTAACGAACAGCCGCAGAGGGTAAGACATGATACCGGTTTCGGGGTTTGAGGGCGCCGTCGTTGGCGTTTTGGGCTTGGGCCGGTCCGGCCTTTCCGCGGCACGCGCGCTGCGCGAGGGCGGCGCACAGGTGCTTGTTTGGGACGACAACATCGCCGCCCGCGAACGCGCTACGGACGAAGGGTTCGAGGCGCGAGATTTGCGGCGAGCCATGGACGAAATGGCCTGCCTCGTGGTCTCTCCCGGCATCCCGCATCTCTACCCCGAACCGAACCCGGTTATCGCTGCAGCGTTGGACGCAGGCGTTCCGGTCGACAACGATATTGGCCTATTTTTCCGTAGCTTAGGCGCCGGATGGGAGATGTATGACCGCGCACCCAAAGTGATCGCGGTCACCGGGTCCAACGGCAAATCAACCACCTCGGCTTTGTTGCATCACATCCTGACGTCGTCGGGGCGCGAAAGCCAACTGGCGGGCAACATCGGGCGCGGGGTCCTAGACATTGATCCGCCGGGGGACGGGGGCATGATCGTGCTGGAGCTGTCGTCTTACCAAACGGAGCTCGCACGGGCGTTAACCCCTGATGTGGCGGTGTTTACCAATCTCTCGCCGGATCACTTGGACCGGCACGCTGGGCTTGGGGGCTATTTTGCGGCCAAACGCCGGCTGTTTGCCGAAGGTGGTCCCGATCGGGCGGTCATCGGTGTGGATGAACCCGAGGGCCGTTTCCTGGCGGGGCAGCTGTCCGAAGGGCGGAGCGACGACCGTGTGATCCGCATTTCATCGGGCCGCAAGCTGTTGGGGCCGGGGTGGTATGTCTTTGCACGCAAAGGGTTTTTGGCAGAGTGGCGCAAGGGGCGGCAGGTTGCCTCTATCGATTTGCGCGAGATTTCGGGGCTGCCCGGCGCGCACAACCATCAGAACGCCTGCGCGGCTTATGCGGCGTGTCGGTCGCTGGGGCTTGCGCCGCGGGACATTGAGGCGGCCTTGCGGTCGTTTGCTGGATTGCCGCACCGCAGCCAGTTGATCGCCGAAGCGAATGGGGTGCGTTACGTTAACGATTCCAAGGCGACCAACGTGGATTCCGCGCTCAAAGCCTTGCAGGCGTTCGACAAGATCCGCTGGGTCTGCGGCGGGTTGATGAAAGAGGGAGGGCTTGGCGGACTGGCCGCCGGATTGCCCCATGTGACCAAAGCCTACGTGATCGGCCGCGAACCCGAAGCATTTGCGCTGCAATTGCCGGGGGTTGAGGCGGACATTTGCGGGGACATGGCGACCGCTGTGGCGCGGGCCATGGCGGATGCACAGCCGGGCGAGGTGGTCTTGCTGGCCCCGGCGGCGGCGAGCTTTGACCAATACGATAACTTTGAACTGCGCGGGCAGGATTTCACCCGCAACGTGCAGGATGCTTTACCTAAGTAAAGATCACGTAAATCTGAAGGTAATGGATGCAGAGCGCGGCCCAAGCTATTGTCTGCGTTGACGGATCGCCTGACCGGCGGCCCAACCGGATGACCATGCCCACTGAAAGTTGTATCCGCCCAGCCAGCCGGTGACATCGGCGGCCTCGCCAACCACGTGCAAACCGGGGATGTGCTTGGATTCCATAGTCTTGGCAGACAAACCTTCTGTGGATATCCCGCCAAGGGTGACTTCGGCGGTGCGATACCCTTCGGTTCCGGTGGGTTTTAGCGCCCAAGCACCGAGGAATGTGCAGAGATCGTCGATGCGGCTGTCGGATAGATCGCCGAGGTTCCCTTTGAAATCAAAGGTTTCGCTCAGGTGCTCGACAACGCGGCTGGGCAGGTGGTGGCCCAGTTCGGTGGTCAGGGCGCGCTTGCCCTCTGTTCGGCGTTTCGTGCGCAAAATTTCGGCCAGATTGGTTTGGGGCAGCAGGTCAATCACCACCTCTTCGCCCTCGCGCCAATAGCTGGAGATTTGCAAGATCGCAGGCCCGGACAGGCCGCGGTGGGTGAACAGCATCGCCTCTTCAAAGCCCGCTTTATCGTTGGAAATCCGGGTGTTCACAGCCGTTCCTGACAAAGCGCTGAAACGTCCCTTGTCAAAGGTGAAGGGCACCAGCCCCGGACGGGTCTCTGTCACCTCATGACCGAACTGGCGGGCGATGTCGTAGGCCAGACCGGTTGCGCCCATCTTGGGGATCGACTTGCCGCCTGTGGCCAGAACCAAGGCGTCGGAGGTGACGGTCACCTCGCGCCCTTCGCGCGACATGCGGGTGACAAAGTGGCCATCGCGGTGGGCGACCTCTAGAACCGAGGTTTGCAGCCACAAATCGGCCCCCGCCTTGTCCATTTCCGCCAGCAACATCGACACGATCTGCGTGGCCTTGTCGTCGCAAAACAGCTGCCCAAGCGTCTTTTCATGCCACGCAATCCCGTGCTGGCCGACCAGTTCGATGAAATCCCATTGGGTGTAGCGCGACAGGGCGCTTTTGTGGAAGTGTTTGTTTTCCCCAAGATAATTCTGCGGCTCGCAGTACATATTGGTGAAATTGCAGCGCCCGCCGCCAGAAATGCGGATCTTTTCACCCGGCGCTTTGGCGTGGTCCACGACCAGCACACCGGGGCCAGCGTGGGCCGCTGTCATCATGCCAGCCGCGCCGGCGCCAAGGATCAAGGTTTTCACGTCCATAGCCCGCCCCCTAGGCCCAAAAACGGCGATTGGCCACCAAAAACAACGTTAACGGTGAAATCCGCTGGTTAACCTCTTTATCCTAGCCTGACGGGACATTCTTGGATAAACTACATGAACAGACCCGGCTAACCGGGCGTATCCGAGGCAGTTTTTCGAGCGGTGGTCTCATGACAGAGATGGTTTACGGCACGGTTCCCGTGCGCGGTGGCGAGCCGGTTTTGCCCAAGTGGTGGCGGACCGTTGATAAATGGAGCCTGTCCTGCATCCTGATGCTGTTTGGCACGGGAATCCTGCTGGGCCTGGCCGCGTCGGTGCCCTTGGCCGAACGCAACGGGTTGACCCCGTTTCACTATGTGCAACGTCAGGCGTTCTTTGGGGGCGTGGCGATGATCGCCATGATGCTGACGTCGATGCTGAGCCCGTTGATGGTGCGCCGACTGGCGGTGATCGGCTTTATCGGGGCGTTTATCGCCTTGGTTTTCCTGCCAATTTTCGGCACGGACTTTGGCAAGGGCGCGGTGCGCTGGTACAGCCTTGGGTTCGCCTCGGTGCAGCCGTCCGAGTTTCTCAAACCGATGTTCTGCATTGCCGCCGCGTGGTTGATGGCCGCCAGCCAAGAGCTGGGCGGGCCTCCGGGGCGGACGTATTCCTTTGCCTTGATGGTGGCGATTGTCTTGATGCTGGCGATGCAGCCGGACTTTGGGCAGGCGTCCCTTGTGCTGTTTGGCTGGGGCGTCATGTGGTTCGTGGGCGGTGCGCCGATGGTCCTGCTGCTGGGGCTGGCGGGGCTGGTCGTGCTGGGCGGGATGTTCGCCTATAACTCGTCGCAGCACTTTGCCCGGCGGATCGACGGGTTCCTGTCGCCGGACATCGACCCGAACACCCAGATGGGCTATGCGACCAACGCGATCCAAGAGGGTGGTTTCTTTGGCGTTGGCGTCGGCGAGGGCACCGTCAAGTGGTCGCTGCCCGATGCGCACACCGATTTCATCATTGCCGTGGCCGCCGAGGAATATGGCCTCGTGCTGGTTCTGGCGATCATTGCGCTGTACGCGACCATCGTGGTGCGGTCCTTTGTGCGGCTGATGCGCGAGCGTGACCCGTTTATCCGCCTTGGCGGCACCGGCCTTGCGGCGATGTTTGGCGTGCAGGCGATGATCAACATGGGCGTCGCGGTGCGCCTGCTGCCCGCCAAGGGCATGACCTTGCCGTTTGTCAGCTATGGCGGCTCTTCGTTGATCGCGACGGGAATCGCGGTGGGCATGTTGCTGGCCTTTACCCGCGCGCGGCCCCAGGGCGAGATTGGCGATATCCTGCGGGGGCGGGCGCGTTAAACCGCCCCCCTTGTCTTTCACACCGGCGTGAGCGACCCTCTGCCGAGTGGAAAATGCGAACAATTGCCCTAAGGCAGGCAATTCGCTATGTGCCGCGGAACAAGTGACGGAGTGGGACAGATGCAGCGCAAGCCTTTGTTGGTGATGGCGGCGGGGGGCACCGGGGGACATATGTTCCCGGCGCAGGCCCTGGCCGAGCTGATGCTGTCGCGCGGCTGGCGCGTGAAACTGTCCACCGATCCGCGCGGGGCGCGCTATACCGGCGCTTTCCCCGAGGGGGTCGAGATCGAGGTCGTCTCTAGCGGCACCTTTGCCCGCGGCGGCATTGTCGGCAAGCTAGCCGCGCCGTTCAAGATCATCGGCGGCGTCTTTAGCATGGCGTGGCGGATGCTGCGCGACCGGCCCGACGTGGTGGTGGGCTTTGGCGGCTACCCGAGCATTCCGGCGCTGGGGGCTGCGTGGATGCTGCGCAAGCCTCGGATGATCCACGAACAAAACGGCGTCCTGGGCAAGGTGAACCGGATTTTCGCAAGCCGCGTCGACCAGATCGCTTGCGGAACATGGCCGACCGACCTGCCCGAAGGGGTCGAGGGCATTCACGTGGGCAACCCGGTGCGCCAAGCGGTGCGCGACCGGGCCGGGGCGGGCTATATCGCGCCGGGGCCGTATCCGATGTCGATGCTGGTGATTGGCGGCAGCCAAGGCGCGCGCGCGCTGTCGGACCTCGTGCCGCCGGCGATTGCCCTGCTGCCCTTGGACACGGTGCGCAACCTGCGCGTCAGCCATCAGGCCCGCGACGAAGACCTTGAGCGCGTCGATACCTATTACGCCGAGAATGGTGTCAGCGCCGATGTGCAGCCGTTCTTTCACGATGTGCCAGACCGCATGGCCGAGGCGCAGTTGGTGATCTCGCGCTCTGGCGCGTCGAGCGTGGCGGACCTCAGCGTGATCGGGCGGCCCTCGATCCTGATCCCCTATCCCTTTGCGGCGGGCGACCATCAAAACGCCAACGCGCGCGGGCTGGTCGAGGCAGGCGCAGCGGTCAAGATCCCCGAAAGCCAGCTGACGGTCGAAAGCCTGTCCGAGGCGATCTGGGCGATCCTCGACAACGAACAAGGCGCCATCCGCATGGCGCAGGCGGCGCTGAGCGTGGGCAAACCCGAGGCGGCCGAGGAATTGGGTGCGCTGGTCGAACGGCTGGCGGGATTTAACGATAACAACGACAACGAGGCGGGCTATGAAGGATCTGGAACTTGACCGAGGCACACGCATGATGGGCGCGACGAAACTACCGGGTGACGTGGGGCCGATCCACTTTGTGGGCATTGGCGGCATTGGCATGTCCGGCATCGCCGAGGTGCTGCTGAACCATGGCTATGTGGTGCAGGGCTCTGACCTGAAATCGACCAAGATCACCCAGCGGCTGGAACGTCTGGGCGCGCATGTGTTCGAAGGCCAGAGCGCCGAGAACCTTGAGCACGCCGAGGTGGTGGTGATTTCCAGCGCGATCAAGCCGGGCAACCCCGAGCTGGATGAGGCGCGCCGTCGCGGTTTGCCCGTCGTTCGCCGCGCCGAGATGCTGGCCGAGCTGATGCGGCTGAAGTCGAACATCGCCATCGCGGGCACCCACGGCAAGACGACCACCACGACGATGGTGGCGACGCTGCTGGACGCGGGCAATTTTGACCCGACGGTGGTGAACGGCGGCATCATCCACAAGTACGATTCCAACGCGCGCATGGGCGAGGGCGAGTGGATGGTGGTCGAGGCCGACGAGAGCGACGGCACCTTCAACCGTCTGCCCGCGACCATTGCCATCGTGACCAACATCGACCCCGAGCACATGGAGCATTGGGGCAGCATCGAGAACCTGCGTCAGGGCTTTTACGATTTTGTCTCGAACATCCCGTTCTATGGTCTGGCGGTGTGCTGCACCGACCACCCCGAGGTGCAGGCCTTGGTCGGGAAGGTCACCGACCGCCGGGTGGTGACCTATGGCTTTAACGCGCAGGCGGACGTGCGCGCGGTGAACCTGCGCTATGAAAAGGGCGTGGCGCATTTCGACGTGGATTTCCAGGTGGAAGGCGTGCGGATCGAAGGCTGCACCCTGCCGATGCCGGGGGATCACAACGTGTCCAACGCCTTGTCGGCGATTGCCGTGGCGCATCACTTGGGCATGTCGGGCGAGGAAATCCGCGCGGCCCTGGCGGCGTTTGGCGGGGTGAACCGGCGCTTTACCAAGGTGGGCGAAGTGAACGGCGTGACGATCATCGACGATTACGGCCACCATCCCGTAGAGATTGCCGCCGTGCTGAAAGCGGCGCGTCAGGCCACCGAAGGCCGGGTGATTGCCGTGCACCAGCCGCACCGCTACAGCCGCCTGTCGCATCACTTTGACGAGTTCTGCACCTGCTTTAACGAAGCGGATGTGGTGGCGATCGCCGAAGTCTTTGCCGCTGGTGAAGCGCCCATCGAGGGCGCGTCCCGCGATGATCTGGTGGCGGGTCTGGTGCGTCACGGCCACCGCCACGCCCGCGCGCTGCATCATGAGGACGATCTGGAACGTCTGGTCCGCGAACAGGCGCAGCCCGGCGATATGGTTGTGTGCCTTGGGGCCGGGACGATTTCCGCTTGGGCCAATAACCTGCCTGCGCGGCTGGGATAAGCGCCTTTTGCAGCGGTGTGGAAGGGGCCCTTTGGGGCCTCTTTTTTGTTGCGAGGGTGGAATTTGGATATTTGGAAAGAGAAGAAGACCGGAAGCTGATTCAAGTCATATCGGCGGTGCGTTTTGGCGATAGGGTGCAAGGGCAGGAGGCGCGCTATGGCAGATGAATTGAAGCGGCGGATTGGGTTGTGGGTTTTGGTGGCCTATGGCGTGGGCGTCATGGTCGGGGCGGGGATTTACGTTTTGACCGGGGCGGTGGCGGGATTGGCCGGGGTTTGGGCGCCGTTGGCTTTTGTCCTTGCGGGGCTGGTGGCGGCGCCGACCGCCTTGTCCTACGCCGAGTTTTCCACGCGCTTGCCCGAGGCGGCGGGCGAGGCGGCCTTTGTGGCGCGCGGGTTTGGGCGCGACTGGGTCGGCGTGGCCGTGGGCTTGATGATCGTGGCGACGGGGGTGATTTCGGCGGCGGCGGTGTTGCGCGGCGGGACGGGGTATTTGCTGGGCGTGGTGGAACTGCCTTTTGGGGTGACGGCGGTTGCGCTTGGGTTGGTTTTGACCGGCGTTGCGGTGATGGGCGTGTTGGAGAGCCTTGCCTTGGCGGCGGTGTTCACGGTGATCGAGGTTTGCGGCTTGGCGTTGGTGGTTTGGGCCGGGGCGGGGGCCGTGCCGGTGGAGCATGTGGCGGGTCCGGTGCCGGTGGGCGGGATCGCGGCGGCGGCGGTCTTGGCGTTCTTTGCCTTCATCGGCTTCGAGGACATCGTGAACATGGCCGAAGAGGTGCGCGAGCCTGAGCGGATCATGCCGCGCGCCATCCTGATTTCGCTGGCGGTGACCAGCGTTTTATACGCACTGGTGGTCTGGGCAGCGGTGCGGGCGGTGCCCTTGGCCGAGCTGGGCGCGTCCGAGCAGCCCCTCGCGCTGGTGTGGGAGAGGGCGCGCGGCGGAGAAGCGCGGTTCCTGTCGGGGATTGCGGTGTTTGCGGCGCTGAACGGTGTCCTCGCGCAGATCGTCATGGCGAGCCGGGTGTTGTTCGGCCTTGGCAAGCGGTCGCGCGGGTTGGCGGTGTTTCACCATGCGCATCCGCGCTTTGGCACGCCGGTCTTGGCGACGGCGGTCGTTGGCGGAGCGGTGATCGTGGCGGCGCTGGCTTTGCCGGTGGCGGTGCTGGCGGGGCTGACCTCTTCGGTGTTGCTTGTGGTGTTCGTCTTGGTCAACACGGCCTTGATCGCGGTGAAACGCAGCGGCGCGCGGGCGCGGTTCGAGGTGCCGATGGGGGTGCCCGTGGCGGGGCTGGGGCTATCCTTGCTGGCCCTCAGCCTGTCGATTTTCGGGTGATCGCGCCGGAACCCCTTGTCTAAACGGCCATTTTGCCGCATGATACCTGTGCCTGCGGGGGGCATCGAAGAGGTAGCAAGATGACCATCTCGCTGATTTTGGCATGCGCCTGGGCGCTGCTGGCCAATGTGCTGGCGATGATCCCTTCGAACGACAATCACTGGACGCGGGCCTATGTGCTGATCGCGGTGGGCATCCCCTTGGTTGGCTTTGTCACCTACGAAAACGGCCCGTGGGTCGGCCTTGTGGTGCTGGTCGCGGGGATGAGCGTGCTGCGCTGGCCGCTGCGCTATCTGGCCGCTTGGGTCAAGCGGGGCTTTCGCCCGGCGGACAAGAGCCTGTCTGACTAACCGCCCCTTGCCCTTTTGCCGGGGGCGCAATAGCAAAGCGCCATGACACAGCTTCCCCAGACCCGTGGGCGGATCACGCCTGACCGTCCTTTGAACGACCTCACCTGGCTGCGCGTGGGTGGGCCGGCGGATTGGCTGTTCCAGCCTGCCGATCCCGAGGATCTGGCCACGTTCCTGCGCGATCTGCCGCCAGAGGTGCCGGTCTTTCCCATGGGCGTCGGGTCGAACCTGATCGTGCGCGATGGCGGCATTCGCGCCGTGGTGGTGCGCATGGGGCGGGGCTTTAACCACATCGAGGTCGAGGGCACCCGCGTGCGCGCAGGCGTTGCGGCGCTGGATGCGCATGTGGCCAAACGCGCGGCGCAGGCGGGGGTGGACCTGACGTTCCTGCGCACGATCCCCGGCGCGATCGGCGGCGCGGTGCGGATGAACGCGGGCTGCTATGGCTCTTACGTGGCGGATCATTTCGTCGAGGCGACGGCGATCACCCGCGCGGGCGAGACGGTGACCCTGGCCGCCGCGGATCTGAACTTTCGCTACCGCCAGACCGACCTGCCCGAGGGCTGGGTCATCACCGAGGCCGTGTTCGAGGGTGCGCAGGGCGACCCGGAAGAGCTCGAGGCACGCATGTCAGCGCAGCTGAAAAAGCGGGACGAGACGCAGCCCACCAAGGATCGCACCGCGGGCAGCACCTTTCGCAATCCGGCGGGCTTTTCCAGCACCGGCAAGGCGGATGACAGCCACGAGCTCAAGGCGTGGAAGGTCATCGACGACGCCGGAATGCGTGGGGCAAAGATAGGCGGCGCGCAGATGAGCCCCATGCACAGTAACTTCCTTGTGAACACCGGTGGCGCGACTGCCGCAGATTTGGAAGATCTAGGGGAAGAAGTGCGAAAAAAGGTTTTCCAACACAGCGGAATAGAGTTACATTGGGAAATCATGCGGGTTGGCGAACCGGCTAAGGGGTAAACCCCACACAGGGCGCCAACCACAGCAATCAAAATCGCGGCAACAGGCAAGGTCGCAGCACGGGGATAAACCCCGGCAATATAAGGCAGATTTGGGATGTCGAGCAGGACACTCCCGAAAGTGGTGGTACTTAAGGGCGGACCTTCGGCTGAGCGCGAGGTGTCGCTGGTTTCCGGTCGGGAGTGCGCTGCTGCTTTGCGGGACGAAGGATTTGAAGTCATCGAGCTGGACGCAGGGCCGGACCTTGCGGCACAGCTGGCTGACGCGCGGCCCGATGTGGTCTTTAATGCCTTGCATGGGCGCTGGGGCGAGGACGGCTGTGTGCAGGGCATCCTTGAATGGATGCGCATTCCCTATACTCATTCCGGCGTTCTGGCGTCGGCTTTGGCGATGGACAAGGAGCGCTCCAAACAGGTCTACCGCGAGGCGGGTCTGCCGGTGGCGGCCAGCGTTCTGGCGTCCAAGGCCGAAGTTATGGCGGCGCATGTCTTGCCCGCGCCATACGTGGTCAAACCCTATAACGAAGGCTCCTCTGTCGGGGTGTACCTGATCGAAGAGGGGGCCGAGCCGCCGGTTCTGTCCGATGACATGCCCGAGACAGTCATGGTCGAAGCGTTCATTCCGGGCCGCGAGCTGACCTGCACCGTGCGCGGCGACATCGCCTTGGGGGTGACGGACATCCTCACCGACGGCTGGTACGATTACGACGCGAAATACAAGGCGGGCGGGTCGCGCCACGTCTGCCCGGCCGAGCTGCCCGACGAGATCACCGAGGCCTGCAAGAGCTACGCCCTGCGCGCGCACAATGCCCTCGGGTGCCGGGGCGTCAGCCGCACCGATTTCCGCTGGGACGAAGCCAAGGGGCTGGACGGTCTGATCCTGCTGGAAACCAACACCCAGCCTGGCATGACGCCGACCTCTTTGACGCCGGAACAGGCGGGCTTGATCGACATGAGCTTTGGCCAGCTGTGTGCCTGGATGGTGGGGGACGCGTCATGCGACCGATGACCGACGGGCCACAGATGGCGCGCATCGACCCCAAGGGGACGCGCCTGAAATACCGGATGGAGCGGCTCATGTTGACGCCGCTCTTCCGCTTTTCCTTGCGGGTGGTTTTGCCGTTCACGCTGGCGGCGGGGTCGGTCGGCCTGTGGTTTTCCTCTGACAGCAACCGCGAAGCCTTTGGCGCCATGGTCAACGACGTGCGCGCCACGATCGAGAGCCGTCCCGAGTTTCAGGTCAACCTGATGGCCGTGGACGGGGCCAGCGACGTGGTCGCCGCCGCCGTGCGCGAAGAGCTGAGCATCACCTTTCCCATCAGTTCCTTCGATCTGAACCTCGAAGAGCTCCAAGACACCATCGCCTCGCTTGATCCGGTCAAACAGGCCGAGGTCCGCATCCGCCAAGGCGGGGTGCTGCATGTGGACATCACCGAACGCCGCCCGTCTGTGCTGTGGCGCGGACAGGACGGGCTGCAACTGCTGGACGCCAAGGGTATCCTTGTGGGCCCCGCCGCCGCCCGCGCGCAATACGCCCAGCTGCCGGTGATCGCCGGCGAGGGGGCCGAGGACGCGGTGGCAGAGGCGCTGCGCCTCTACGCCGTCACCGGCCCGATCCGGTCCCGCTTGCGCGGCTTTGAACGGATGAGCGCCCGGCGCTGGGACGTGGTGCTGGACCGCGATCAGCGCATCATGCTGCCGGACACCGGCGCGGTGCAGGCATTGGAACGCATTATCGCCATGGATCAGGCCGTCGACATGCTGTCGCGCGATCTGACCGTGGTCGACCTTCGGCTGCCCCGGCGGCCAACAATCAGAATGAGCCAGAACGCCACCCAAGAGATGTGGCGGATCAAGGCAATCGAGGCAGGTGGAGTACAAAAACAATGATCGAGCTCTACGAATCCCAAAGAGCGATGCGCAACATGCGCAAGGCGGCGATGCAGCGCGGAGTTGTGGCCATTCTGGACGTGGGCAGTTCCAAGATTGCCTGCCTCGTGCTGCGTTTCGACGGCACCGACCCGTCCGAAGAGGGCATCGGCAGCCTTGCGGGCCAGTCCGGGTTCCGGGTGATTGGCGCTGCAACCACGCGCTCTCGCGGGGTGCGCTTTGGCGAAATCCACTCCATGTCCGAGACCGAGCGCGCCATTCGCACCGCCGTGCAGGCGGCGCAAAAGATGGCCGGTATCCGTGTCGATCACGTGATCGCCTGCTTTAGCGGGGCAGGGCCGCGCAGCTATGGTCTGGCGGGCAATGTCGAGGTGCAGGGCGTCACCGTGGACGAACAGGACGTCGCGCGCGTTCTGTCCGCCTGCGATGTGCCGGATTACGGCCATGGCCGCGAGGTGCTGCACGCGCAGCCGGTGAACTTTGCGCTGGACCACCGCTCTGGCCTGATCGACCCGCGTGGGCAGATCGGCAACGAGCTGTCCTGTGACATGCACATGCTGACCGTTGACGCGCAGTCGATCCAGAACCTTGCCCATTGCGTCAAGCGCTGTGATCTGGAACTGGCGGGTCTTGCGTCGTCGGCCTATGCGTCGGGCATTGCCGCGCTGGTCGAGGACGAACAGGAACTGGGCGCGGCCTGCATCGACATGGGCGGCGGCGCGACCGGCGTGTCGATCTTTATCAAGAAACACATGATCTTTGCTGACAGCGTGCGCATGGGCGGCGATCACGTCACGCAGGACATCTCTATGGGCCTGCAAGTGCCCACCGCCACCGCCGAACGGATCAAGACCTTTTACGGCGGGGTGCACGCCACCGGCATGGACGACCGCGAGATGATCGAGACCGGCGGCGAGACCGGCGATTGGGAACACGACCGTCGCACCGTCAGCCGCGCCGAGCTGATCGGCATCATGCGCCCGCGCGTCGAAGAGATCCTCGAAGAGGTCAAGGCGCGTCTGGACGCGGCGGGCTTTGAGCATCTGCCAAGCCAGAAGATCGTTCTGACCGGGGCGGCTTCGCAAATTCCGGGGCTGGATGGGCTGGCGTCGAAAATGCTGGGACAGCAGGTGCGTCTGGGTCGGCCCTTGCGCGTGCATGGCCTGCCGCAGGCGGCGACGGGGCCGGGCTTTGCCAGCGCCGTGGGCCTGTGTCTGTTTGCAGCGCACCCGCAGGACGAGTGGTGGGACTTTGAGGTGCCCGTTGACCGCTACCCGGCGCGCAGCCTCAAGCGGGCGGTGCAGTGGTTCCGCGAAAACTGGTAAATACCCTTTGAAACAACGTCCCTCGGTGCAGGTTTGTGCCGGGGGAGCCGCATAAGAACAAAAATCAGAACAAATCAGGGGCAAATCAAGACTTTACCCTGTGGATCGTTCTGTTAAGATTCTGTGGAAATCGGCGCGTTGAGACGCCTCAGGTGGATCGGGCAGGATCCCAAAACAACCCCGCGATGAACGCGCGCCACGACCCAAGGGTCTGTCGCGCCTTTTGTGGTGCTTTAACGTCGGCCCACAGCATGTTGATGCGTCGGCGAAAACTCGCGAAATCATGGCAAAATCATGGCAGATTTGGTGTAAATTTGCCGATTTTCGCGTGACGTGACGCCCCGCAGACGGTAAGGTCAAGGAAACGGGTCAAAAATAGACCCGACAGGTGATCAAGCACAGGCGGACAGAAGCATGACATTGAACCTCTCCATGCCCGGTCAGGAAGAGTTGAAGCCCCGTATCACGGTCTTTGGCGTCGGTGGCGCAGGCGGTAACGCGGTCAACAACATGATCGAAAAGCAACTCGAAGGCGTTGACTTCGTGGTGGCCAACACGGACGCGCAAGCGCTTCAGCAAAGCCGGGCTGTCAGCCGCGTGCAGCTGGGCGTCAAAGTGACCGAAGGTCTGGGGGCAGGGGCCCGCGCGACTGTTGGCGCCGCCGCCGCCGAAGAGAGCATTGAGCAGATCGTTGACCATCTTGCGGGCGCGCACATGTGCTTTATCACCGCGGGCATGGGAGGCGGCACCGGCACCGGCGCGGCCCCGATCATCGCGCAGGCCGCGCGTGAGCTGGGCGTTCTGACCGTTGGCGTCGTGACCAAGCCCTTCCAGTTCGAAGGCAACAAGCGGATGCGTCAGGCCGAGGACGGCGTCGATGCGCTGCAAAAGGTCGTCGACACGCTGATCATCATTCCCAACCAGAACCTGTTCCGTCTGGCCAATGAAAAGACGACCTTCACCGAGGCGTTCTCCATGGCCGACGACGTTCTGTACCAAGGCGTCAAGGGTGTGACCGACCTGATGGTCCGTCCGGGTCTCATCAACCTCGACTTTGCGGACGTGCGCGCCGTGATGGACGAGATGGGCAAGGCCATGATGGGCACCGGCGAGGCCGAGGGCGAAGATCGCGCCATCCAGGCCGCCGAAAAGGCCATCGCGAACCCGCTGCTGGACGAAATCTCGCTCAAAGGTGCGCGCGGCGTGCTGATCAACATCACCGGCGGTGGCGATCTGACCCTGTTCGAACTGGACGAAGCGGCCAACCGCATTCGCGAAGAAGTGGACCAGGACGCCAACATCATCGTCGGCTCGACGCTGGACGAAAGCATGGGCGGCATGATGCGCGTGTCCGTTGTGGCCACTGGCATCGACGCGTCCGACAACATCGCCGACACCCCGGTGCCGCGCCGCTCGCTCAAGCAGCCGCTTCAGCAGCCGCAGCAGATTGCGCCGCAGCCCGAGCCTGCACCCGCGCCTGCTCCGCAGCCGGTCGCAGCGCAAGCCCCCGCGCCGCGCGTTGAGCAGTACGAGGACGAAGAGCCCTCGCTGTTCGAGCGGATGGAAACCGAGCGTGCCGCCGCGCATGAGCAGATGGAGCATGTCTTTGAAGAGCCCGCTCCGGCTCCGGCTCCGGCACCGCAGCCCGCGCCGGTTGCGCAGGACGACGACCTGCCGCCGCCCGCCTATCGCCCCGCCGTGGCAGAGTTCAACCCGACCCGCGACACGATTGAGGCTGACCCGAACGACTTTGTCGCGCCGCGCGCTCCGGCCCCCGGCACGCCCAGCCCCGATGC
The DNA here is from genome assembly GCF_900176475.1 of Tropicibacter naphthalenivorans. Taxonomy (GTDB): domain Bacteria; phylum Pseudomonadota; class Alphaproteobacteria; order Rhodobacterales; family Rhodobacteraceae; genus Tropicibacter; species Tropicibacter naphthalenivorans. The sequence goes on along the minus strand of NZ_FWXX01000001.1, from coordinate 114,277 downwards.
TCTGGCCCGCCTCAAGGCAGCGGCTGCCCGCACCCGTGACGACGCCCCGCAGGCTGCTCCGGCACCCGCACCTGCGCCGCAGCCCGAGGCGGAAAAGCCGCGCTTTAGCGTGAACTCGCTGATTGGCCGCATGACCGGGCAGGGCGGCAACGCCCCGGCAGATCAGCCGCAGCAAGCCGCGCGCCGCCAGCCGCCGGTGCAGGCCCAGCGTCCGGCCCCCGCGCCGCAGCCGCAGGCCGAGCCGGAAGAAGACCGGATCGAAATCCCGGCCTTCCTGCGCCGCCAAGCAAACTGATCTGGCAAACTAAGCCTCTAGGCCCAAATTCAAATCGCTTTGGAACCGCCCCCCTCGTGGGGGCGTTTTCTTTTTGTGACAGGGAAAGGCCGCTTGTTACGGGTTGTAACAGTTTCCCGTGAACAATCGTCCGAGTGGGCGCGAATTGGCCGGGAAAACTCTGTGGATAAGTGGGAGTGGTTAACCGATTCCTACCCCTAAAAAGGATTTGAAATCAGGGCCTTAAGGCGCTGGAAATCTCTTTTGGCAAGGTTCCGCCGACAAGGGAATTGGCATGTTTCAAGCGGTTACAAACTTTGATTTGAGGCCGCCCCGCCTGATCCCTTAACACATGGTCAATGCCGCATTCCGTGGGGGGACTGCGAGTGAAAGATGGGATAACCCGTGCAAACAACTGTTCGATCCGCAATCACCTTTACCGGCGTTGGCCTGCATTCCGGCCAACCCGCGCGCATGACCATTCACCCGGCCAGCGCTGATTACGGCGTGTGGTTCAAACGCACGGACATCTCGCTGGGCGACACGATGATCCCGGCGCGCTTTGACGCGGTCGAGGTCTCGCCGCTGTGCACCAAGATCGTCAACGGCGCCGGCGTTTTTGTCTCGACCATTGAACATGTCATGGCGGCCCTGGCGGGCTGCGGCGTGCACAACGCCTTGATCGAAATCGACGGTCCCGAAGTGCCGATCCTCGACGGGTCGAGCGCCGAATTCGTGCGCGCCATCCTCGCGCGCGGGGTCCGCAGCCTGTCCGCGCCGGTCCGCGCGATCGAGATCCTCAACCCGGTGGCGGTGCACACGGCGGGCGGCTGGGCGATGCTCAGCCCGGGGCAGGGCTTCACCATGAAGTTCCACATCGATTTTGTCGACGAAGCCATCGGCCAGCAGACCAAGGCGCTGAACCTCGCCAATGGCACCTTTGTGCGCGAGCTGTCGAACTGCCGCACCTTTTGCCGCCGCGCCGAGGTGGATTACATGCAGGCCAATGGTCTGGCGCTGGGGGGCATCCCCGGCGAGAACGCCATTGTCTTTGACGGTGACAAGGTCGAGAGCGGCGCGGGCCTGCGCCACGACGATGAACCCGTCCGTCACAAGATGCTGGACGCGCTCGGCGATCTGTCGCTGGCCGGTGCGCCGATCATCGGCCACTACGATGGCCACAAGGCGGGCCACGCGATCACCAACGCCCTGCTGCGCGAACTCTTCGCGAATCCAGACGCTTACCGCGTGGTGACCTGCGATGCAGCCATGGCAGAGCAACTGCCCGGCGCAGGCGTCGAACGGCACGACATCCCGGCGGTGGCGTGAAACCGGCCCGCTTTGCAACGCTGTGGATTAATTCACGGTTAAGACATTTTGCCTCGCGATTTTATGTGCTAGACCACTGTCGAAACGCGGTGCATAAACCGCTTGGGTCGCAGTAGAGGGACGTCGAGCATGGCAGGGGGAAGATCGCATAAGTTCGTGATCGGGGTGGCCTTGTGTGCCTTGACCTTGTCTGGCTGCGGGGAATTCCAAGCCAAGGGCAAGGGGCCGAACGGCGCACCGCTAGAGACGTTCACCGCCGAGCAGATCTTTGAGCGTGGCGAATACGAGCTGTCGCGCAAGGACAACGAGGACGCCGCCTATTACTTTGGCGAGGTCGAGCGGCTTTACCCCTATTCCGACTGGGCCAAGCGCGCGTTGATCATGCAGGCCTACGCCTTTCATCAGGACAAAGCCTACGAAGAGGCGCGCGCCGCGGCGCAGCGGTTCATCGACTTTTACCCGGCGGATGACGACGCAGCCTATGCGCAGTACCTGCTGGCGCTGTCCTACTACGACCAGATCGAGCTGGTGGGCCGCGACCAAGGCTTGACCTTTCAGGCGTTGCAGGCGCTGCGCGTGGTGATCGAACGCTATCCCGACAGCGAATATGCGCGCTCGGCGATTTTGAAATTCGACCTCGCCTTTGACCACCTTGCTGGCAAAGAGATGGAGATCGGGCGCTACTACCTCAAGCGGGCGCATTACGGCGCGGCGATCAGCCGGTTTCGCGTTGTGGTCGAGGATTTCCAGACCACGACCCACACCCCCGAGGCGCTGCACCGCTTGGTGGAAAGCTACCTCTCGCTGGGTCTGACCCAAGAGGCGCAGACCGCCGCCGCCATCCTTGGCCACAACTACCAGTCCACCGATTGGTACGAGGACAGCTATAAGTTGCTGACCGGCCAGGGGCTGGAGCCGAAGGTGTTCAAGGACAACTGGTTGGGTGCGGTGTACCGCCAGATGATCAAGGGCGAGTGGCTCTGACGGGCCGCTCTTTGCGCTGGTCTTTTCCGATGACTTATGGACTTTCCACTGCGGACCGCCTGCAAACGGGTTTTGCGGGCGGCGCGGTTTTGATAGGTGGCAGACATGCTGCGCGCGCTTGAAATCAGAGATATGTTGATCATCGAACGGCTGGACCTTGCGTTTCAGCCGGGATTGAACGTGCTGACCGGGGAAACCGGGGCGGGCAAGTCGATCCTTTTGGACTCGCTGGGGTTCGTGCTGGGCTGGCGCGGGCGCGCTGAACTGGTGCGCAAGGGCGCGGCGCAGGGCGAGGTGACCGCCGTGTTCGATCTGGCCAGCGGCCATGCGGCGCGCGGTGTGCTGGAAGAGGCGGGCTTGCCGTCGGGGGATGAGCTGATCCTGCGGCGGGTCAATACCGCCGACGGGCGCAAGACCGGCTGGGTCAATGACCGGCGTGTCTCGGGCGAGGTGCTGCGTCGGCTGTCCGAGACGCTGGTGGAGCTGCACGGCCAGCACGACGATCGCGGGTTGTTGGACCCGAAAGGGCACCGGGCGATCCTGGACGATTACGGCACGTATGAGCCTCAGGCGCAGGCGGTGCGCGCGGCGTGGAAAACGCTGGGCGCCTCGCGCAAGGAGCTGGACGCGGCGCGCAAAGCGCTCGAGGCGGTGCAGGCCGAAGAGGATTTCCTGCGGCACGCGGTGGCCGAGCTGGACAAGCTGTCGCCCGAACCCGGCGAAGAGGCGCAGCTGGATGCCAAGCGCCGCATGATGCAGTCGGCGGAAAAGATCCGCGAGGACATCGCGCAGGCGTCCTCGGCGCTGGGATACGACGGGGCCGAAGGGGCCATGTCCAGCGCGCTGCGCTGGCTCGAAGGGGCGGCGGACAAGGCCGACGGGCGGCTGGACGCCCCGATGGAGGCGCTGGTGCGCGCCATGGCCGAGCTGGACGATGCGGCGCGCGGGGTGGCCGATTGTCTCGATGCGTTGGAGTTTAACCCGGCAGAGCTGGAAGAGACCGAAGAGCGGCTCTTTGCCCTGCGTGGGCTGGCGCGCAAGCACTCGGTTTTGGCCGATGATCTGGCGGGTTTGGCCGAGACTTTGGGTGCGCGGCTGGCGGCCTTGGACGCGGGCGAGGCGCAGATCGACGGTTTGGAAAAGGCCGTGCGCGAGGCTGAGCGCGCCTATGATGCGGCGGCGGACGCCTTGACCGAGGCGCGCGCGGCGGCAGCAGAGCGGCTGGACGCGGCGGTGGCGGCAGAGCTTGCCCCTTTGAAAATGGAGCGCGCGGTGTTCCGCACCGAAGTGTCTCGCGCCCCCGAAGGCCCGGAAGGCCGCGACGCGGTGCAGTTCACCGTGGGGACCAACCCCGGCGCGCCGTCTGGACCGTTGAACAAGATCGCCTCGGGCGGGGAGCTGTCGCGCTTCTTGCTGGCGTTGAAAGTGTGCTTGTCCGAGGAACGCGACGCCGGCGTGACGATGATTTTCGACGAGATCGACCGGGGCGTTGGCGGGGCGACGGCGGACGCCGTGGGGCGGCGCTTGGCCGCTTTGGCCGAAGGCGGGCAGGTCCTGGTGGTGACGCACTCGCCGCAGGTCGCGGCCCTTGGCGCGCATCACTGGCGCGTGGCGAAACGCGTTGTGGACGATGTGACCCTGTCCGAGGTCGTGCCCCTCGCGCCGCAAGAGCGCGAGGATGAGATCGCCCGGATGCTATCGGGCGATACGGTGACCCCAGAGGCGCGGGCGGCGGCGCGGTCCTTGCTGGGCTGACGCTGTTCGGCGCTCGTGCCGGTGGCACATCGCCCCGCCCACCGTCCCGCTAGGCGGCCTGCGTTCGGGCGCTGCGCTGGAGGCGCGGGCTGAGCTGCGCGAGCAGGGTGGCGACGCTGATCTGCGCGGCGATGACGGCGGGCCAGATCAGCGGAAAGGCCGGGTCAAAGTACTTCTGAGGACCGAAAGAGACCAGCGCCAGTACGGCGCTGAGCGCGCTCAGGATACGTCCGGCGCGGCTGTCGCCCATGATCCACGCCGTCCCGCAGGTGCCGATGGCAACGCTGAGGAACGGGGCCAGCGCAAAGGGCGGGATGGTCGCAGGCGGGTGCGGTTCCACCCCGGCATAGAGGCTGCCCAGCATCAGGGTTTGAACGGTGATCAGCATCGCCAAGGCGGCGCGCGTCGGGCGTTGGTCGGTCATTGGGTATCCTTTCACTTCGTTAAGGCGTAACCATGTGTACGCTTGCCCTTTAGGCGTATTGAGGTGTACGGTTTGCGTCAAGAGGTTTTTGCGAAAGGGGGCCGGGATGGGGCCAGATGCCAAGGAAGCCCGCGCGGCGCAGATCGCCGATGCGGCCTATGAAATCCTGTCAGACAAAGGGTTTGGCGGCTTGTCCATGCTGGCGGTGGCCAAGCGGGCCAAGGCGTCGAATGAGACGCTCTATCGGTGGTACGGCGACAAGACCGGGCTGTTCCGCGCGCTGATCCAGCGCAATGCCGGCTTGGTCGAAGAGCGGCTGGACGCCGGGGGATACGCCGATTTGACCGAGTTGGGTGAGGCGCTGTTGGCGATGTTGCTCAGCCCGCGCGCCGTGGCTTTGAACCGGGCGGCGGCGGCGGATGCGTCGGACCAGCTTGGCGCCGCCTTGGCCCAAGAGGGGCGGGGGCGTGTGTTCCCAAAAGTGGCGTCCGAGGTGGGGCGCTTGGCCCCCGGCGTGTCGGTGGACCTGTGGTTCGGGCTGTTGGTCGGGGACTGGCAGATCCGCTGCGCCACGGGGGCGATGCCGCTGCCAGACGAGGCGGCGCGGCGCGTGCGGGCGGTGAGTGCTGCGGATTTGGCGGAGCGATTGGCGGAGTGACCGATTTTGTGCGGGAAATGCCCTTGATGGCGGGGTTTCGTACGCAAAACGCCCGAAATCGTGCGTGGATTACCCCTGCGGGACCAGTTTGCCGGGGTTCATCAGGTCGCGCGGGTCCAACGCGGTCTTGATGCTGCCCATCACGTCCCAGGCATCGCCGTGCTCTTGGCGCATAAAGGCGGTCTTGCCCATGCCGACGCCGTGTTCACCCGTACAGGTGCCGCCCAGACGGATGGCGCGCTCGGCCATGGCGTCGGACAGGCGCTTGGCCTCGAGCATCTCGGCGGGCTGGTCGGGGTCGATCAACAGGATGGTGTGAAAGTTCCCGTCGCCCACATGCCCAAGGATCGGGCCGGGAATATCGCTGGCGGCGATGTCGTACTGCGTCTCCTTAACCGCTTGCGCCAAACGGGAAATCGGCACGCAAATGTCGGTGACAATAGCCCGCGCGCCGGGGCGCGAGGCGAGGATCGCGTAATAGCCGTTGTGGCGCATGGCCCAAAGCGCGCGGTGTTCCTCTTCGCGGGCGGACCATTGAAAAGGCGAGCCGCCGTGGTCGGCGACGATCTCGGCAAAGCGGTCGGCGTCCTGCGCGACACTCTCGGGCGAGCCGTTGAATTCCACCATCAGGTGCGGCACGGCGGGCATGTCCGACCCGGCATAAGCGTTAAAGGCCTGCGTGGTCGCGGCGTCGACGAATTCGATCCGCGCCATGGGAATCCCCATCTGGATCGTTTCTTGAACACAGTTCACGGCGTCTTCGATCCGCTCAAAGCTGCAAATCCCGGCCGAGGTCGCCTCGGGGATGCCATGCAGTTTCAGGGTCAGTTCCGTGACGAGGCCCAAAGTGCCTTCGGAGCCGACAAACATCGCCGTCAGATCGTATCCGGCGGCGGATTTGCGGGCGCGGCTGCCGGTGTGGATCACCCGGCCATCGGCCAAAACCGCCTGCAATCCCATGACGTTATCGCGCATGGACCCATAGCGGACGGTGGTGGTGCCAGACGCCCGCGTCATGGCCATCCCCCCGATCGAGGCATTGGCGCCGGGGTCCACGGGAAAGAACAGGCCGGTGGCGCGCAGCTCTTCGTTCAGCGCTTCGCGGGTGACGCCGGGCTGCACGGTGACGTCCATATCGGCGGGGCGAATTTCCAGAACCTTGTTCATGCGGCTGAAATCGACGACGACGCCGCCGCGCACCGCCAACCCGTGCCCCTCTAGGGAGGTGCCCGCGCCCCAGCCGACCATGGGGCAGTTATGGGCCGCGCAAATGTTAACAAGGCGGCGCACTTCGTCGGTGGACACCGGATAGGCGACCGCATCGGGCGGCGTATTGGGGAAATAGGATTCGGAATGGCCATGCGCGTCCAGTTCGGGCTTGGCCCGACGGAGCCGTTCGCCTAGGAGATTGTGTAACTCTTCAAGCGCCTGTGCGATGGCCATCTGTTCTTGGTCCTTGCCTCGTTTCGCGACATGTTAACGGGCGGTGACAACAGAGAAAAGCCACTGGTTCCGGGGAGGTCCGATTGCAAGGCTTGGTGCGGCAGCAGGTGCACAGTATGCGCAACGCGTTTCGACGCGGCTGGCGGCTGGTACGGCAAGAAGGGCCGAGCCAGATCCAGTTCTGGTTCATTGCGCTGGGACTGGGGGTGGCCAGCGGGCTTGCGGCGATTGCCTTTCGCGCGGCGGTCGAGTGGCTGCAAGCGACAATCTACGGCACCGAGAACGTCAACCTTTTGGCAAGCTTTGCAGAAACCCTGCCGTGGATTTGGGTGCTGCTGATTCCCGCATTTGGCGGCATTGCCGTGGGGATTATCCTGCATTGGGCCACGCCGGACGGGCGCGTGCGATCGGTGGCTGATGTCATCGAAGGGGCCGCTCTGAACGACGGCCGGGTCGAGAAAAAGGCCGGGATCGCCTCGGCCCTGTGCTCGTGGATCACCTTGTCGACGGGGGGCAGCACGGGGCGCGAAGGCCCGGTTGTGCATATCGCGTCGATGTTTTCCTCTTGGATTGCCAATGTGTTGCGGGTTGACGGAGTGACGGGTCGCGACCTTTTGGGCTGCGCCGTGGCGGCGGCGGTCTCTGCCTCGTTCAACGCGCCCATCGCCGGGGCGTTGTTCGCGCTTGAAGTGGTCTTGCGCCACTTTGCCTTGCACGCTTTTGCGCCCATCGTGGTGGCCTCGGCGGCGGGGACGGTGATCAACCGGCTGGTCTACGGCGACGTGACCGAGTTTGTCTTGCCGGGCACAACCACGGTGGAATTCTACCTCGAATTGCCGGCATTTTTCCTGCTGGGGCTGGTGTGCGGCCTGATCGCGGTGATCATGATGCGCACGATTTTCTTTGCGGATGATCTGGAAACCGCGTTGCAGCGGCGGCTTGGGTTGCCGCATTGGATGCGCCCGGCGGTGGCGGGGCTGCTGCTGGGGGTGATTGCGATTTACTTTCCGCACGTGATTGGCGTGGGGTATGAGACAACCTCTCTGGCGCTGACCGGCAACCTCGGGCTGGGGGCGGCGTTCATCTTTGCGGTGGTCAAGGTGGCGGCGGTGTCAATTACCATGGCGGGGCGCATGGGGGGCGGGATTTTCTCGCCGTCGCTGATGGTTGGGGCGCTGACGGGCCTTGTGTTCGGGCATATTGCCACCGGATTTTTCCCCGATGCGTCCTCGGCCTTTACGCTTTACGCTTTGGCGGGGATGGGGGCGGTGGCGGCGGCCGTGTTGGGGGCGCCGATTTCGACAACCTTGATCGTGTTCGAACTGACGGGCGACTGGCAGACGGGGTTGGCGGTGATGATTTCCGTGTCCATGTCCACTGCGCTGGCGTCGCGGGTGGTAGATCGCAGCTTTTTCCTGACCCAGCTGGAGCGGCGCAACGTGCATCTGGCTGAAGGGCCGCAGGCCTATCTGCTTGCCATGTTCCGGGTCAGCGGCGTGATGCGCAAGTTGGGGGACGAGGGGGCGGCGGACCCCGATGCGTGCCAGCGGATGATCGAGCAGGGTCTGTTCCTGCAAGGGCAAGCAACGCTGGAGGTGGCCTTGCCGATGTTCGACCGGTCTGGCGTGGCCTTTTTGCCGGTGGTGGCTCTGGAGGGCGAAGAGAGCACGCCCGTGTTGCAGGGCGCGTTGTTCCAGGTGGATGCCTTGAAACGCTATAACCAAGCGCTGGCGGCGACGGCGCGCGAAGAGCACAGCTAGCGCGCGGGCCAAATCTTTTTCAAAAGATTTGCAAATTCCTTGGAAGGAATTTGGGCGCGCTCAGTGGCTCGGGCGGCCGTGGATATCACCGATGGTCAGAACCGGAGAGGCGTCCATGTCGTCTGCGTCCAGCATGGCAGCCACACGTTCCAGCGCGGCCACCAGCATCGCCTGTTCCCAATCGTCGAGCTTGGTGAATTCCTTGACGTAGCGCTGTTGCAGCGCGTCCGGCGCGTCGTCCGTGGTGCTGAGACCCGCTTGTGTAATGGTCACATTGGTCTGGCGTCGGTCCAGTTCCGAGCGCACCCGCTCAATCATGCCGCGACTTTGCAGCTTGTCCACGAGGGCGGTCACCGTCGCCTGCGAGACGCCCATTTGCGTCGCCAAGGCCTTGGGCGTGGCGCTGCCGCCTTTGGATTGCAAAATCTGAAGAACCCGCAGCTGTGCCGGGGTTACGCCGGCCGCTTGGGCCAGGTCTTTGGAATACAGCTCTGTCGAGCGCAGGATGCGCCGCAGGGCAATCAGGCTTTCGTCTAGTCGGTCCATGTCCACCTCTGGGAAGGCCGCTAATGTCGCATGTCTTGGTAAGATGGGCCAGACTCCTTCATATTTCCTTAATTGCTTTGCGTATCAAAGCATGTGATCTTTGAATGCTTAGTCAAATAAAGCGAATACCTCAAGTTTTGGCGTGATAATCCGCTATACACGCAAAAAACTGCTTTGGAAGTTGAAACTTTTATCGAAGGATGTTAGTTAGCCTCTCGAACCGAATGAGGAGTAAGGATCGCCCATGCCGAAAGATGTTTCTGCCCCCCGAACGCAAACGCCCCGTCTGCGCAAGCCTGATGTGACGGATGGGGCCGCGATTTGGGAGCTTGTCCGCGCCTGCAAGCCGCTGGATGAGAACTCCATGTACTGCAACCTCGTGCAGGCGGATCACTTCCGTGACACCTGCGTGGTTGCCGAACTGGATGGCGAGATCGTCGGCTGGATTTCCGGTCATATGATCCCCGGGCAGAACGCCTTTTTCGTCTGGCAGGTGGCTGTCGGCGAGGCGGCGCGGGGTCTGGGTCTGGGCAAGCAGATGCTGGCTCACCTGATCAACCGGGACGAGTGCGCCGAGGCGCAGACGCTCAAGACCACCATCACCGAGGACAACGCCGCCTCTTGGGGGCTGTTCCGCAGCTTTGCCCGCGACGTGGGCGGCGATCTGATCGACGCGCCGCATTACCACAGCGACGACCACTTTGGCGGGGCGCATGACACCGAGCACTTGGTGACGATCACGCTGCCCAGCGAAGAGATCGTGCTGAAAAGCGCTGCCTGATCCCTTCCTCTTTTTAAGCACCGAATTTTACCGAAAGGACGTTCCATGCCGAACGACATGTCCAACACGCCCAAACCTTCGATTTTCAAACGCCGCGAGAGCGATGCGCGCTCTTATTGCCGGGGGTTTGACACCACTTTCGTCAAGGCGACCGGGTCCGAGATGACCGACGCCAATGGCGACACCTATATCGACTTTCTGGCCGGCTGTTCCTCGCTGAACTATGGCCACAACGACCCGGATATGAAGGCGGCCCTTGTCGAGCATATCACCCGTGATGGTATGACCCACGGGCTGGATATGCACACCGACGCCAAGGGGGATTTCCTGCGCGCGTTCGAGCAGCATATCCTCAAGCCGCGGGGCATGGACCACAAGGTGATGTTCACCGGTCCGACCGGGGCGAACGCCGTCGAGGCCGCCATGAAGATGGCGCGCAAGGCCACGGGCCGCACCAATATCATCAGCTTTACCAATGGCTTCCACGGCGTCACCATGGGTGCGCTGTCGGCCACGGGCAACGGTTATCACCGGGGCGGCGCGGGTCTGCCGGTGGGCGGTCACGTCACCCGGATGCCGTTTGACGGCTACATGGGTGAGGGCTGCGACACCTCGAAATTCCTCGAAGCGATGCTGGGTGACGCCTCGTCGGGCATGGACGCGCCCGCCGCGATCCTGTTCGAAACCGTGCAGGGCGAGGGTGGCCTCAACGCCGCCTCTGCCGAATGGGTCAAGAAGGTCTGCGATCTGGCGCATGAACACGGCGCGCTGGTCATCGTGGACGATGTTCAGGCCGGTTGTGGCCGCACCGGCACCTTCTTTTCCTTCGAAGAGATGGGCATCACGCCGGACATCATCACCATGGCGAAATCGCTCTCGGGCTATGGCCTGCCCATGGCGTTGACCTTGGTGCGTCCGCAGCATGACGTCTTTGGCCCGGCCGAGCACAACGGCACCTTCCGTGGCAACAACCACGCCTTTGTCACCGCGCAGGTCGCCATCGAAAAGTTCTGGTCTGACAGCGCGTTCCAAGACAGCCTCGCGACCAAGGCGCTGGTCCTGACCACCGGCCTGCAAGAGCTGGCGGACAAGATCGACGGCGCCTACCTCAAGGGGCGCGGATTGATGCAGGGCGTCGATGTGGGCAGCGGCGCGCTGGCCGGAGAGATCTGCGCCCGCGCCTTCCAAAAGGGGCTGGTGATCGAAACCTCTGGCCCGAATGACGAAGTGGTCAAGGTCCTCGCACCGCTGACCACCCCTGAAGAAACCTTCCGAAAGGGCCTTTCGATCCTGCTCGACGCAGCGGACGAGGTTCTGGAACAACACAAGATTGCAGCGGAGTAACCCCAATGATTGTACGTGATTTCAACGAGATCGTGAAAAACGAACGCGAGCGTGTGGTGAACGATGCGCAGTGGTCTTCGGTGCGGATGCTTCTGGCCGATGACAACATGGGCTTTAGCTTTCACATCACCTTCCTCGAAGAAGGGTCTGAGCACACGTTTGAGTACAAGAACCACTTTGAGAGCGTGTATTGTATGCAGGGCGAAGGCTCGATCACCGATCTGGCCACCGGCGAGACGCACGCGATCAAACCCGGCGTGATGTATGCGTTGGACCAGCACGACCGCCACATCCTGCGCGCTGACAAAGAGCTGGTCATGGCCTGCTGCTTTAACCCGCCGGTGACGGGCAAAGAGGTCCACCGCGAGGATGGATCTTATGCTGCCCCCGAGGAATTGGAGAGCGCATGAGCCATACAGTCGAGAAAATCGGCGGGACGAGCATGTCCCGTGTGCATGAGCTGCGCGACACGCTGCTGCTGCGCGACGATGATCCCTATGGCCGCATCTACGTGGTGTCCGCCTTTGGCGGCATCACCAACCTGTTGCTGGAGCACAAGAAAACCGGCGCGCCGGGGGTCTATGCCCAGTTCGCGGATGCGGATACCGGGCATGGCTGGCACGACGCTTTGGCGCGTGTGTCCGAGGCGATGGTCGAGGCCCACACAAAGGTGCTGGACCACCCTGCGGACATCCTGCAAGCGACCGAGTTCGTGCGCGACCGCATCGAAGGCGCGCGCAACTGCCTGATCGATCTGCAACGGCTGTGTGCCTACGGGCACTTTCGCCTGTCCGAGCACATGCTGCAAATCCGCGAGCTGCTGAGCGGCTTGGGCGAGGCGCATTCCGCCTTTGTCACGGTTTTGATGCTGCAACGGGCGGGGGCGCAGGCGCGCCTCGTGGATCTGTCGGGCTGGCGCGACGAGGGCGATGTCAGCCTTGACGAGCGCATCCTCTCGGCCATGCAAGGCGTTGATCCGGCGTCGGAAATCCCGATTGTCACCGGCTATGCGCAATGCGCCGAAGGGTTGATGCGTGAATTTGACCGGGGCTACTCCGAGGTGACCTTCTCGAAGCTGGCGGCCCTGACCGGCGCGCGAGAGGCGATCATCCATAAGGAATTCCACCTGTCCTCGGCGGACCCGAACCTTGTGGGGCAGGATGCCGTGCGCAAGCTGGGCCGGACCAACTATGACGTGGCGGACCAGCTGTCGAACCTCGGGATGGAGGCGATCCACCCCAAGGCGGCCAAGACCTTGCGTCAGGCGCAGGTGCCTTTGCGCGTCACCAACGCGTTCGAACCCGAAGACCCCGGCACCCTGATCGACGATTGCCCCGCCACGCAGGCGGCGGTCGAGATCGTGACGGGCCTTGATATCGTGGCCTTGGAAGTGTTCGAACAGGACATGGTCGGCGTCAAAGGCTATGACGCGGCAATTCTCGACGTGCTCACGCGCCATGACGTGCGCATCGTGTCCAAGGTGTCCAACGCCAATACGATCACGCATTACGTTGATGCGTCGCTGAAAAAGATGCGCCGGGTCGAGAAGGATCTCAACGCGCTGTACCCCTCCGCCGAAGTGTGCTCGCGCACGCTGGCCATGGCGTCGGTGGTGGGGCGCGATCTGCGCGGTCTTTCGGTGCTGACGCGCGGCCTGCAAGCGATTGCGGACGCCGAGATGGAAAGTATCGGCGCCAGCCAAGGGCCGCGCAACGTGGACGTGATGTTCATTCTGGAACGCGACGACCTACAGCCGACGATCAAGGCGCTGCATGGCGCGTTCATCGAGGCAAAAGACACCGTGAAACTGGCCGCGTAACCGCAGCCAGCAGGGAGAGCGAGCGCCTCTAAGGGGCTTGCCAAGGGCGCGCTGCTCGGCATGGGGCGGCGCGCCTTTTTTGCGTTCAACGATGGCCGTTCAGGCGCTGCGCGATGCAGGCCTGGGTCGCGCGCGGCGGGCGGCCCTGGCAGGCCAGCAGGATTTGCGCGAGGTCCGGGGCAGCTTGGCCGCGAGGCGCGTGTTGGTGCTCGTACCCGCGCTCGGCCCCGTGGTGCGGTTGACGCAGGCGATGGGGGCGCTGTTTCGACAGATAGGCGCGATGGGCGTACCCGACGTGGCCAGAGCGCGCGTGCCGCACCAACAGCCACTGGCCTTTGCGCCCCAGCACCTCGACCCGCGCGCCATCGCGCATCAGCTTGACAACGGTGTAGCCGGTGCCGGGACCGCTGCGCAGGTTCAGCCCGGCATGGCGCGGCGCATCGACAAAGCGCACCCCTTGGGCGGTGTGCGTGTCAGGTTTGACATGCGGGCGCTGAGGGCTCAGCCAGCCGCTGTGCGCCCAGCCCACACGCCCCGAAGCGGCGCGCAGCTTGACCCATTTGCCGGGCGCGCGCAGCACTTCGACGCGGCTGGCGTGCGGCATCTTCTGGATCACGTGATAGCCGGTGGACGGCCCCGTGCGCAGGTTCAAAAACCCATCCTTGGGGGCGTTGACCCACAGGGTGGTGGCGCTGGCGGCGCTGGCAAAGAGCAGCGCACACAGCAAGGCAGCAAGACGAAACATGGCAAACATCCTTTGTTCAAAAGCGATGTGCCAAGGGTCGGCGCAGCGGCGGGGCTAGGCAATATCCGCCCCCCGCGGCGCGCCTGTTATCAGCTATCAACGGTGCCCAGGCTGTTGATCTTGCTGACGATATAGCTGGTGACCTCGGGTGAGGGGCTAAAGATATGCGTGCCCAGCCCGCCGTTCCCGTCCGAACTGTAGTACACGTCGGTGCAGCCAGTGTCCGCGATGCGCTTGGCGATAAAGGCCACGGCGGTGTCGATGTAGCCTTTGACCTCTGGGGTCAGGCTGGGATAGCCGTGGTTGCCGTTTGCATCGGTGATGTTGTAGCTGCCGGTGGGAATGCCGCCCGCGCGCGGCGGGGTCGCGCATTGCCAAGGCCGGATCGCCGCATTGCCGCCACCGGGCATACAGCCGGGGCCGGATTTGCCCTGATCCGACTGATAGGCCAGAAACTCGCCCTCGTTGTCGTTAAAGATGAAAAAGGCGCCGTCGTATTCGGGCTGTTCCAGCATCCAACCGAAATCGCCCTTTTGGCCGCCGCCATGAAACACCGAAGCGTGGACCGTCACGTTCATGCCGATAATCCTCTGCGTGAAATACACGTCCAGAGTGTCACGGCCCCGGCGGTGCGGCTGTGATCTGGCGCACGCCCCCCGTTTCAAAAAGCCAGTTCCAAATTTCGGGCGCAAAAAGCCGGGCGCTGTGGCCCGGCTCTTGGTTCGGCTGTATGTGCCTTGGCGGGTCTTAGACCTGCTCGACCGCGACACCATCCTGCACCTCAAAGGCGATCATGCCCTTGATCTGGGCCACGTCGTCCTTGGGGTCTTCATAGCTCCATGCGGCGTTTTCATAGGTGGTCGATTTCGACATGATCGAAAAATACGACGCCGCGCCTTTGTGCGGGCAGGTCGTGCTGTGATCGGTCTTGTCAAGGAAAGCCATCCCGAGATCATCGCGCGGGAAATAGATGACCATCGGCAGATCGCCCTCGTGCAGTTCCAACGCGTTGCTCGATTCCCCAAGCACCGCGCCGCCTGCGCGGACAACCCAGGTACCGGTGGCCGGCGTGATCGTGATGTTCTTGGTCATAGTCGTCTCCCATTCTCTCGATGTGCTTTTATCCCACGCGGATTGTAAAAGCGCTGTGTCAAATAGCCTTACAGGCCTGCGTCAGCCAAAGCTTTGTTTTCTCTTGCAAATGTGGGGCCAACCGGGCCTCGCATTCGCTGTGATAGGCGTTCAGCCAGTCCCGTTCCGCTTGCGTCAGCAGCGCCACGTTCACCAGCCGCGTATCAATCGGCACCCATGTCAGCGTCTCAAAGGTCAGCATCTGCGGGACGGTCTGGCCGGGCAGGGGCTCGGCCTGCTGGACGGCGATCAGGTTCTCGATGCGGATGCCATAAGCGCCTTCCTTGTAGAAACCCGGCTCATTCGACAGCAGCATCCCCGGCTCCAGCGGGACGGTGCCGCTGCGGGCGATGCGCTGGGGGCCTTCGTGGACGGACAGGTACGACCCGATGCCGTGGCCGGTGCCGTGACCATAGTCCAGCCCCGCCTCCCACAGGGCGGCGCGCGCAAAGGGGTCAATGTCGCGCCCCGCAAGGCCTGCGGGAAAGCGCAGCCGCGACACCGCAATCATGCCCTTGAGCACGCGGGTAAAGGCGTCGCGTTCCTCGTCCCCCGGCGTGCCGATGGCCATGGTGCGGGTGATGTCGGTGGTCCCGTCGACGTATTGCCCGCCGCTGTCCACCAGCAGCAGCTCGCCGTCATTCACCTTGCGGTTGGTTTTCTCGGTCACGCGGTAGTGGACAATCGCGCCGTTCGGCCCCGCGCCAGAGATCGTCTCGAAAGAGATGTCGCGCAGGGCGTTGGTGGCGCGGCGCTCCTCTTCGAGCGCTTTGACCACGTCGATCTCGGTCAGGCTGCCTGGCGGCTGGGCGTCGAGCCACGCCAGAAAGCGCACCATCGCCACCCCGTCGCGCAGGTGGGCGGCCCGCGCTCCGGCCAGCTCGGCGGCGTTTTTGCGCGCCTTGGGCAGGCTGACAGGATCGTCGCCGTGGGTGATCTTTGCGGTGAGGGCGTCGGCGACGGCGACGGCGACGGGGCAGGTGGCCGGGTCGATCTGGACGGTGCCTTGCAGGCCGTGAACATCGTTCAGGAAGTCTTTGGGCGCGCGGAGGGTGACGCGCGGGCCAAGGTGATCACCCAAATTCGCCAGCTTGCCAGCGTCCATATAAAGCGTCACGCGGCCGTCCCCGTGCAGGATCGCAAAGCCATGCGGCACCGGGTTGCGCGGGATGTCACTGCCACGGATGTTGAGCAGCCAAGCGATGCTGTCCGGCAGGGTGAGGATCGCCGCATCGCTGGTCAGATCCTTGGCCAACCGCGTGATCTTGTCCTCATGCGCCTCGCCCGACAGCTCCAGCGGCTGGGCAAAAACAGCGCCTTGCGGGGGGCGCGGCTGGTCGTCCCAGATGGCGTCGATCAGGTTTTCGCAGCGGGTCAGGGTCAGGCCCGGCAGGGCGGTCTGCATCCGTTCGAGCTGATCCACGGTCAGCAGCCACGGGTCAAAGCCGATGGCCCCCTCGGCCAAGGCTTCGCCGATCCAGTCGGACAGGGCGACCTCTGGCCAGTCGATTTTCTCAAAACAATCCGCTACTTGCGCCTTGACCTGCACGCGGTAGCGGCTGTCGACGAACACGGCGGCGCGTGCGGCCAAGGCCACCGCCCAGCCCGCCGAGCCGGTGAACCCCGTCAACCAAGCCAAGCGGTCATCGTGCGGCGCGACGTATTCGCCCTGATGCGCATCGGCGCGGGGCACAAGAAACCCATCAACCCCAGCGGCGGCCATCGCGGCGCGCAAAGCGGTGAGGCGCGCGGGGCCTTGGTCCGGGCTGGCGGTGTCTTGGAACGTCTGGAACATGGGGCCTCTTCGCGGGTGGGTGGTTTTGGTGACTGGTTTTGGTGACTGGCCGGTCATTGATACCTGATTACGGCGCACACGCCAGCGTTGACGGGCGAATTTTTCCTTTGCTTGGTGGGGAATGGAGGCGTAGGGCTGAAAGGATAGTTTGGGACATTGTGAACCATGGATGCGCATTTCATCGCCCCGCAGTATCTTGTGTGGACCGCAGGGGTGTTTTTCACGCTGGGGTATCTGGTCATCAACCAAAAGATCCTGCGCGTGCTGCTGCTGATCGGGACCGGGTTTTACCTGTGGTATTACTTTGTTGCCGCCGACCGCCCCCTGTGGGAGGCGATCCTGACCTCGTCAGTGATGGGCACGGCGAACCTGATTGGCCTGTCGGGCTTGCTGCTGCGCGAGTCCAAGCTGATCGTGCCGCGCGCGCACCGCGATATCTACAAGCGGTTCAAGGACTTGCCGCCCGGCGATTTTCGCGAGCTGGTGGGGCAGGCGCGGCGCTATACCCTGACCGAAGAAGAGGTCATCACCCGCGAAGGCGTGGCGGTCGACAAGCTGTACTTTGTCGTCTCGGGCAAGTTGCAGGTGGAAAAGCGCGGCGAGCGGTTCTTGATGCCCGCCGGGGTGTTCGTGGGCGAGGTCGCTTACCTGACGGGGATGCGGTCCTCGGCGACGACGCGGCTGCCTGCGGGGGCCGAGGTGTTGGTCTGGGACGTGGCGCGCCTGCGCCGCCGGGCCAAGCGTCGCCCGCGCTTTTCCATGGCGCTGAACGCTATGATTTCCAAGGACTTGGCGATCAAGGTCGCGCTGGCCGTCGCGCCGCACCAGGTGGACAACACCCGCGAGGCGGAGGCCATGCAGGACGAGGTCCGCAAGACCGCGCTGGGGTGACGCGCGCTAGCTGGCGCGCTTGATTCCCATCACGCGGGCGCGGGCGCGCGGGTCTGCATCGAACAGGCTGGCGAGCTGTTCGGTCATCGCCCCGGCCAGCTGTTCCACGTCGGTGATCGTCACGGCGCGCTCGTAGTAGCGGGTCACGTCGTGGCCGATGCCGATCGCCAGCAATTCGACCTGACGGCGCTTTTCGACCATGGCGATCACGTCGCGCAGGTGCTTTTCCAGGTAGTTGGCCGGGTTCACCGACAGGGTCGAATCGTCCACCGGCGCGCCATCGGAAATCACCATCAGGATCTTGCGCGCCTCGGGGCGGACAACCATCCGGCGGTGCGCCCATTCCAGCGCTTCACCGTCGATGTTTTCCTTGAGCAGGCCTTCTTTCATCATCAGGCCAAGGTTGTCGCGGGTGCGGCGCCACGGGGCGTCGGCGTGCTTGTAGATGATGTGGCGCAGGTCGTTGAGGCGACCGGGCTGCTGCTCGCGGCCCTCGTTCAGCCATTTCTCCCGCGCTTGCCCGCCCTTCCACGCGCGGGTGGTAAAGCCGAGGATCTCGACCTTGACGCTGCACCGTTCAAGAGTGCGGGCCAGAACATCGGCGCAGATCGCCGCGATGCTAATGGGACGCCCGCGCATGGAGCCAGAGTTGTCCAGCAGCAGCGTCACCACGGTATCGCGGAACTCGGTGTCTTTTTCCTGCTTGAAGGACAGCGGCGTCGTGGGGTTGGCGACCACGCGGGCAAGGCGGCCCGCGTCAAGGATGCCTTCCTCGAGGTCGAATTCCCACGACCGGTTCTGCTGGGCCTGAAGACGCCGTTGCAGCTTGTTCGCCAGACGGCTGACCGCGCCCTTGAGCGGTTCGAGCTGCTGGTCCAGATAGGCGCGCAGGCGTTCCAGCTCGATCGGCTCGGCGAGGTCTTCGGCGGCGATTTCCTCGTCGCAGGTGGTGTCATAGACCTTGTAATCGGGATCGGCGTCAGAGATCGGCGCGGGGGCGGGGGGCTCCATCGGGGCCTCGCCTTCGGGCATTTCGACCTCTTCGCCCATCTCTTGGTCGGCCATATCGTCGGCAGAAACCTGCGCCTGCGAAGAATCCTGCTGCTCGTCCTGCGCTTGCTCGGGCGAGGCGTCGGCCTCGTCGCCTTGGTCCTCATCGCCGGTGGAATCGGGCTGCTGCTCTTCTTCCTGGCCCTCTTCCTGACCGTCTTCTTCGGCCTCGTCATCAAGGTTGTCCGGGTCGTCGCCAAGCTGGTCGCCATAGCCCAGATCGCTGATGATCTGGCGGGCGAACTTGGCAAAGGTGGCTTGATCGGCCAGCGTGTCGTCCACGGCGTTCAGCGCGTCGCCGGCGGATTGTTCCATGAAAGGTCGCCACAGTTCCATGACGTTGGCGGCGTCGGGCGGCAGGTCGCGGCCCGTGGCAAGGTGGCGGATCAGGTAACCGGCGGCGACAGAAAGGGGCGCGTCCGCCTTGTCGCGAATCTGGCCATAGCCCGCGCGGGCGGCGTCAGCGCTGATCTTGGCGTCGATGTTGCCGGCGGTGCCGGGCATGTCGCGCGCGCCCATGGCTTCGCAGCGGGCGGTTTCCATCGCCTCGTACAGGTCACGGGCCATGTCGCCCTGCGGCACATAGCGCGCGTGGGTCGCCTTGTCGTGATAGCGGCGGTGCAGAGCCAGTGCGTCGGCGGTGCCGCGCGCCAGCAGAACCTCGTCGCGCGACATGCGGCGGCTGATCTGCGGCAAGCGCATGGCATCGCCCGAGACCCCGGCGGGATCGACGGTGTAGCTGACCGACAGGTCAGGGTCGTCGGCCATCACCTTGGTCGCCTCGGCGAGGGCTTTTTTGAAAGGATCTGCGGGGTTGTCGCTTTTCTGTGCCATGGGGTCAGGTTTCCCCTTTTGGCGCGCAATTGGCAAGAGGGCGCGTTAGCCCAAAGCCAGTGAATTGCACGCGCCGATTTCCCGCTGGGCAAGGTTGGCAGCATAGCGTTTGCGGCGCGTGTCGGGGTCAAAGCTGGCGGCCTGCAACAGTTTGGCCTGCGCGAACTTTGCCTCGATCCGCAGGTGCAGGATATGCGCGCCGGTCAGGCCCGCGCGCCGGGCGTCGGGCATCACCGCCTCGACCAGCATTTCAAAAAGCTGCCTTTGCCCGCGCGCCTGCGCCCCGTCGCGGCCCATGAGCCATTCGTGTTCCATGGTGGCGGACATGCGCCCAAGGCAGGTGGCAAACAGCCGGACCTGTTCCGTCGCCCGGTCGGGCCCCGCGTTAGGGCCGGTGTCAGGCCCCGTGTCAGGCATGGCCAACGCAGGCGTCGCCGCGCCGATCAGGACCATCAACAGGCCAAACAGATATGTTTTCAGATCGCCCATAAACTAGACGGTACACCAAAAGTTCCGCCATCCCGTTAATCGAAATGAAAACTTTTCGTTAAAGTGTCATCAAATCCACATCAAATACCTGCACAAAACGCGCAAAGAAAAAGGGGCGCCCGGCGGCACCCCTCTTAACAGTTTGAAATGTCAGACGATCTTAGCCCAGCGACACGGACGCCGCGCTTTCGGGCAGCTCTTCGTCAAAGCAGCGCTGATAGAACTCGGCCACGGTCTGGCGCTCCAGCTCGTCACATTTGTTCAGGAAGGACAGGCGGAAGGCGTAGCCGACGTTGCGGAAGATCTCGGCGTTTTGCGCCCAGGCGATCACGGTCCGCGGCGACATCACCGTCGACAGTTCACCATTCATAAAGGCACGGCGGGTAAAGTCGGCGACGGTCACCATCTGGCGCACGGTCTTGCGACCCTTTTCATTGTTGTAATGCGGCGCCTTGGACAGCACGATCGAGGTTTCGGCGTCGATCGACAGGTAGTTCAGCGTGGCGACCAGCGACCAACGGTCCATCTGGCCTTGGTTGATCTGCTGCGTGCCGTGGTACAGGCCCGTGGTGTCACCCAGACCAACAGTGTTGGCGGTGGCGAAGATGCGGAAATACTTGTGCGGGGTCAGAACTTGGTTCTGGTCCAGCAGGGTCAGCTTGCCGTCGGTTTCCAGCACGCGCTGGATCACGAACATCACGTCGGCGCGGCCCGCGTCGTATTCGTCGAACACGATGGCGCAGGGGTTGCGCAGCGCCCATGGCAGGATGCCCTCTTGGAACTGGGTGGTCTGCTTGCCGTCGATCAGCTTGATCGCGTCCTTGCCGATCAGGTCGATCCGGGAGATGTGGCTATCAAGGTTCACACGCACCGACGGCCAGTTCAGGCGGCTGGCAACCTGTTCGATGTGCGTCGATTTGCCGGTGCCGTGGTAGCCTTGGATCATCACGCGGCGGTTGCGGTGAAAGCCTGCAAGGATGGCCAAAGTGGTGTCGGGATCGAACTTGTAGGTCGAATCCTGTTCGGGGACGCGCGCGGTGCGGTCGGCAAAGCCATGCACCACCATGTCCGTATCAATGCCAAAGACCTCACGGACCGAGATTTCTTCGGTCGGTTTCGCGTTGATATCCAGCATCTCGTCGGCCATGGTTAATCCGTCCTCTTGTCCGGGCAAATATGTTTTGCACGTGGTGCAACATATCCGGCAGATGGGCAAGGGCAAGCGGGATAAACAAACCATATGAAACCGCAACACGAGCAAGAACAGATCGAAGAGTGGATTGTTGGCATCGCGATGGGCGATCGCCGGGCCTTTCGGGCGCTGTATGCGGCGCTGTCGCCGCGGCTGTTCGGGCTGGCCTGTCACATCGTGGACGATGATGGGGCCGCCGAAGAGGTGCTGGAGGCGGTGTTCCAGCGGATCTGGACGCGCGCGGGCAAATATCGCGCAGGCGGCTATGGCCCGCTGGTGTGGCTGTTGACGATCACCCAGCAAGAGGCGGTGCACAGCTTACGCGCGCGCCGTGCGGTGGGGCAGGCCGCGCCGCTTGATTTCGACGACACGGGAGCGGCTGGCGCGGCCCCCTCTGCCGAAGGGCAGATGCTGGCAAGCTGCCTGCGCGAGCTGCCGCCCGACCGCGCCGGCATGGTGCAAAAGGCTTATCTACAAGGGGCAACCTACGCCGAGCTAAGCGCCGAGATGGGCGTGTCAGAGCAGCAGGCGCGCCCCGTCCTCCGTCGCAGCCTGATGCAACTCAGGGAGTGTCTGAGCCGATGACCCAGATCACCGATCTGCCCGGCGGGCCAGAGGCAAGTGCCGCCGAATACGCCTTGGGGCTGCTGTCAGAGGAAGATCGCTTTGGCTTTGAGCGCCAGTTGGACGGTGACCCGGAGTTGGAACAAGAGGTCATCGCTTGGGCGGGGTTTTTGACCACCCTCACGGAAACGGTCCCGCCGAAAACGCCGCCCGCGGCCCTTGCGCGGCGCATCGAACGGGCCGCCTTTGGCGCGCCGCCCCCGGCGATCTGGCGGCAGGTCTTGCCCTACGCGCTGGGCGCAATCGCCGGGGCGGGGATCGCTTGGCTGGTGTTTTCATCGGGGCTGTTGGTGGGCGCAGGCGGGTAGGCCCGCGCGAATCGACCCGGACAGGCGCGCCAATTTCGCGCCCAACTGGCAGGCGTGCCGTCATTTTCCCGTTCAAGCCGCGCAAATCCCCGCGCTTGCGCCGTTTTGGCACTCGCACCAAGGGCGGCCTGCGCCTATAACGGCGCGCAACTGCGGGACCAAAAGGGGATGACCATGTCCGGAGATCTGTCGCCGATCGATAAGGCCAAATTTGTCGCTGCCAAACGGGCGGCCGAGTTCGTCGAGGATGGAATGCGCGTCGGTCTGGGGACCGGCTCCACCGCCGCTTGGCTGGTGCGCTGCCTGGGCGAGAAGGTCCGCGAGGAAGGCCTGCGCTTTCGCGGCGTGCCGACCTCGACCCGCACCGCGGAACTGGCGCGCGAAGTGGGCATTGAGGTCATCAGCCTCGACGAGGCGCGCTGGCTGGACGTGACCATCGACGGCGCGGATGAGTTCGACTCGAACCTCTCGCTGATCAAAGGGGGCGGCGGCGCGCTGCTTCAGGAAAAGATCGTGGCCACCGCGTCCGACCAGATGGTGGTGATCGCCGATGCTGCCAAAGAGGTCGAGCACCTGGGTGCCTTCCCGCTGCCGGTCGAGGTGATTCCCTTTGGTTGGCAGACCTCTCAGGCGCTGATCGAGGAAACCCTGGTGTCCATGGATGTGATGGGCCGCCAGACCAGCCTGCGCATGAACGGCGACCGCCCCTACATCACCGATGAGGGCAACCACATCCTCGACCTGCATTTGCAGCGCATCGGCAATCCGCGCCAGCTGGCGATGGTGCTGAACCAGATCCCCGGCGTGGTGGAAAACGGTTTGTTCATCGACATCTGCGATCAGGTTGTGATCGGCTACGGCGATGGCCGCGTGGAAACCCGCGACATCAACGCCGGCACCGTGCAAGAGGACAAGATGGACTTTGTCGAGGACGATAACCTCTTCAAGGACATATAAACCCGCCTGACGGGTTGAAACGATGGGGCCATCCGCAAGGATCGGCCCCTTTTTCGTGCGGAATTCCTGACTTTGTAATCGGCGCCCTCTGCCTCCATATAAAGGTCAAAGAACCGGAGATGGGTATGGGCAAGACAGCGATCCTGATGGCGGCGCTTTTCGCAGGGCAGGCGGCTTGGGCCGAGCGCGGCACCCAGAGCGATGTGCCCGACGCCATGTGGCAGCGGATGCAAGGGGTGTCCTGGCACGAGGGCATGGGCTGTCCCGCGCGGGCGACCCTGCGGCTGTTGACCGTGCCTTTTAACGGTTTCGACGGGGCGCAGCAGTTGGGGCAGATGATCGTCGCCGGCGAGGTCGCCGCCGAGGTGCTTGATATCTTTGACGAGCTGCATCAGGCGGGCTTTCCCATCGAGCGGATGCAGCCTGTGCACATGTTCCTTGGCAAGGACGATCTGTCCATGGCCGCCAACAACACCAGCGCGTTCAACTGTCGCGTGGTAGGGGGCACGACGCGCCTATCACAGCACGCCTTTGGTACGGCGATGGACATCAACCCGGTGCAGAACCCTTATGTCACCAGCGGCGGCACCTCGCCTGCGGCGGGCAAAGCCTTTGACGAGGCCGCCGAGCGCACATCCGACGTCCAAGGCATCATCCGCGCCGGCGATCCGGTGGTTAGCGCCTTCAAGGCGCGCGGCTGGGGGTGGGGCGGCGACTGGCAATCGCTCAAGGATTACCAGCACTTTTCCCGATCCGGTCACTGATCACAACGCCAGTCCCCGGCAAAGCCCGACTGCGGACCACCCGTCACGGTGTAGCTGAGCGTCGCGTTATACCGCCAGTCGCTGTCCACCTCAGTCACCGACAGGCGCAACCCATTGGCGCTAAAGCTTTGGCCAGAGCCGCTCAGCGGGATCAACACGTCATTCAACATGGCCACGCCTTGCGTCCCATCGGCATCGGTCCACAGCACCGGATCGGCCTCTGTGGTATAGCGAAACGCGCACGTGGGCGCGGTGAGCACGCGCTGCGCCGTCTCAAGCGTCATCTGCTGCGGGTCCATCGCGCTGCGCTGGGCGCGGGTCAGCGCGTCGTCAATGCTGCCCTCAACGGGGGCCGAGCCCACATAGGTCACCGGCGCATAGCGCCCGGCGGCCAGCTCGGCGCTCAGCCAGCGCATCTCGGAAATCTCTTTTTGCTGGGCCATCAGGATTTCATCCGCCATCTTGCGCACCCGCGCGTCCTGAATATTCGCCCGCCCAGAGGTCATCACCGCAATCGAGTGGTGCGGGATCATCGCGCGCATGTAGCTCAGCCCGTCCACCGTCACCTGCGCGCGAACCAGATACAGCATCCCCGCCGCCAGCACCGCGCCGCCGCCAAGGATCAGCCAGTTCGTACGCTTCACGGGGTAGTGTCCAAACATAAAGGCCATCATGACCACGGCCATCACCCCGCCCATCATCACCGCCATATAGCTGCGGGTTTCCGAGAAATAGATGTGCCCCAGCGCGTAGGTGTTCAAATACATCAGCCCGAACATGATGACAGTCGAGGCTAGGATCATGGTGAAAAAGCGTTTGTAGGTCATGGATGGCTCCGGTCTTCTTTGTCTCTTAACGCGGGTTAGGGCAGCAAAGGTTCCGTAATAATCGCACGCGCAAAGGTGAGGCGGTTTCGCCGCGCGGTCTCTGGCCTTCTGTGGGGGGCTGTGAAATACCTCGGACCCAAGCAAATATGAGGGCGTATCATGAGCGATTTCGACTACGATCTGTTTGTCATCGGTGGCGGCTCTGGCGGTGTGCGCGCGGCGCGCGTGGCAGCGGGAGAGGCCGGGGCCAAGGTCGCATTGGCCGAAGAAGACCGCTACGGCGGCACCTGCGTGATCCGGGGCTGCGTGCCCAAGAAACTGATGGTCTTTGCCTCCGAGTACAGCGAAATGCCCGGCCAGGCCCGTGCCTACGGCTGGGACATGGCGGACGGCGAGTTCAACTGGACCACCTTCCGCGGCAAGCTGGACGCGGAACTCGACCGGCTCGAAGGGGTCTACCGCAAGCTGCTGGCGGGCTCTGGGGTGGAAACCTTTGACGCGCGCGCGAAACTGAAAGACGCGCATACGGTCGAGCTTTCGACTGGCGAGACCAAGACCGCCAAGCACATCCTGATCGCCACCGGCGGCCGTCCCGTGCGCCCCGATTTGCCCAACGCGCATCTGGGCATGGTGTCGGACGACATCTTTCACCTTGATGAGCTGCCCAAATCGGTCTTGATCATCGGCGGCGGCTATATCGCCTGCGAATTCGCCTGCATCCTGCATGGCCTCGGCGTCGAGGTGACGCAATACTATCGCGGCGCGCAAATCCTGCGCGGTTTCGACGAAGAGGCGCGTGGCCTGATCGCCGAAGCCATGAAAGAGCGCGGCATCAAGCTGCATACCGGGACGGACATCGTCGCCATGGGCACCGCCAGCCACGACGACATGACCCTGCCGGTCGAGGAATCGCAATACGGCCACGACGAGACCGCCGAAGAGGCCGGCCCCAACGGCAAGCCGATCCGGGTCAAGGCCACCAACGGCGAAGAGCAGACCTTTGACGCGGTGTTCTTTGCCACCGGCCGCAAGCCGAATTCCGACGATCTGGGTCTGGAGGAACTGGGCATCAAGATGGCCCGCAACGGCGCCATCGAGGTGGACGACTACAGCCAAACGGCGGTGCCGTCGGTCTATGCCATTGGCGATGTGACCGACCGCGTCAACCTGACCCCGGTGGCAATCCGCGAGGGTATGGCCTTTGTCGAGACCGTCTTCCACGGCAACCCGACCAAGGTCGACCACGAGCTGATCCCCTCGGCGATCTTTACCCAGCCGGAAATGGGCACCGTTGGCCTGTCCGAAGAGGCGGCGCGCGAGCAGGAGCCGATCGAGGTCTACTGCGCCTCGTTCCGGCCCATGCAAACGGCCTTTGCCGATCAGCCGGACCGTGTCATGATGAAACTGATTGTTTCGCAAGAGACGCGCAAGGTTTTGGGCTGTCATATCGTCGCGCCCGGCGCAGGCGAAATGATCCAGCTGGCGGGGATTGCCATCAAGATGGGCGCAACCAAAGAGGATTTCGACCGCACCGTGGCCGTTCACCCGACCATGTCCGAAGAGATCGTCACCATGCGCAATCCGACGCGCAAATCTTGAATTTCGCGCGAAAGCGCACAGTTTAGGCGGCAAGCACGCAAAAGTTACGACCAAGGAAGGAAAGCACTTCATGGCAGGAAACAGCGGCGGCCCCTGGGGGGGCGGTGGCAACTCTGGCGGCAACAACCGCCCTCCCCAGGGACCGAACGGCGGAGGAGGTCGTCGACCCGAGGATAACCAGATCCCCGAGATCGACGAGTTGATGAAAAAGGGCCAGGAACGCCTGCGCGTTCTGATGGGCGGCAAGGATGGCGGCGGCACGGGTGGTCGCGGCGGGTCCGGCGGCGCTGGTGGCCCCGGCTTTAACAAAAGCTCCATCGGTCTGGCGGCGCTGGGCGCGCTGGCGCTTTGGGCGTTCAGCAGCTTTTACACCGTCCGCCCCGAAGAGCAGTCGGTCGAGTTGTTCCTTGGCGAATTCTCGGGCATTGGCCAACCGGGCCTGAACTTTGCGCCCTGGCCGTTCGTGACCTACGAAGTGGTCGATGTGACCTCGGAGCAGACCGAGACCATCGGCGCGGGCAGCGGGGCCGACAACGGCCTGATGCTGACCACCGATGCGAACATCGTCGAGGTGGATTTCGAGGTGGTCTGGAACATTTCCGACCCGTCCTTGATCCTGTTCAACATCGCAGAGCCGGAACAGACCGTGCGCGCGGTGTCCGAGGCGGTCATGCGCGAAGTCATCGCCGCATCGAACCTGGCCCCGATCCTGAACCGGGCGCGTGCCGCAACGGCGCAGGCCGCGATGGAGCGCATTCAGGCGACGCTGGACGAGTATGAATCCGGCATCAACATCGTGCGTGTGAACCTTGAAACGGTCGATCCGCCCGACGAGGTGATCGAATCCTTCAACGACGTGACCGCCGCCGAGCAAGAGCGCGAGCGCCTTGAGCAGCAGGCCGAAGCCTACCGCAACCGCGTGGTGGCCGAAGCCCGTGGTCAGGCCGCGCAGGTTTTGCAAGAGGCCGAAGGCTACCGCGCCCGTGTGATCAACGAAGCCTTGGGTGAGGCCGCGCGCTTTACCTCTGTGCAGCAGGAATACGCTGTGGCCCCCGAGGTCACCCGCCGCCGCCTGTACCTGGAGACCATGGAAAGCGTGCTTGGGGATGTGAACAAGATGATCCTTGATCCGTCGCTGACCGGCGGGGAAGGGGGCGTTGTGCCTTATCTGCCCCTGAACGAGCTTCAGCGTGGGGGGAACTAAGATGAACAAGACAACCTTTATCATCCCCGCCGTGGTGGTCGCGGCCATCGTCCTGATGTCGTCGATCTTTGTCGTCAACGAAAAGCAAAAGGCGCTGGTCCTTCAGTTCGGACAGATCAAGGCCGTCAAGGAAAAGCCGGGTCTGGCGTTCAAGATCCCGATGATCCAGGAGGTCGTGTACTACGACGACCGTATCCTGTCGCTGGACACCGAAACCATCGAAGTGCTGCCCTCGGACAGCCGCCGCTTGGTTGTGGACGCCTTTGCGCGCTACCGCATTTCCGATCCGGTGCGCTTTCGTCAGGCGGTGGGTGTGGGCGGTGTGCGCCGCGCCGAGTCCCGCCTGCAAGGTATCCTGAGCGCGCAGATCCGCGAGGTTCTGGGCACTGATCAGGTGACCTCTGACAGCATCCTCTCCGATGACCGCAGCGCCCTGAGCCAGCGTATCCGCGACAACGCGCGCGCGCAGGCGATGACCCTCGGGATCGAGGTGGTGGACGTGCGTCTCAAGCAGACCAACCTGCCCGATCAGCTGTTGAACGAAACCTTTGCCAAGATGCGCTCTGACCGCGAACGTCTGGCCGAGGACGAGCGCGCCCGTGGCCGCGAAGCCGCGCAGCGTGTGCGCGCGCTGGCCGACCGGACCCGGACCGAAACGCTTTCCGAAGCCAACCGTGACGCGAACATCACGCGCGGTGAGGCCGACGCCGAACGCAACCGCATCTTTGCCGAAGCCTATGGCGCCGACCCCGAGTTCTTTGCCTTCTACCGCTCGCTTCAAGCCTATGAGCGCGCGTTGCAGGGTGGGAATTCCAGCTTGGTCATTACGCCGGACAGCCAGTTTTTTGAGTACTTCAACGGCGAAGTCTCGCAGAACGCTTTGACGGCGGTTCAGGCGCCTGCACCCGCAGCGGCGACCGATGCACCCCAAGCACCGGCAGAACCGGCGCAGGATGCGGCCCCGGCGGCACCGGCTCAGACCGCGCCTGCGGTCCCGGCGGACAATTGACCGGAACGGACATACTGACGGGGATCGCCATGGTCCTCGTGATCGAGGGGCTGGTGTACGCACTGGCCCCTTCGCTTGTGGAACGCCTGCTCGAGGCGATGCGCGAGATGCCGCCAGAGGCGCGGCGGACTTTGGGTCTGGTGACGCTGGTGACCGGCGTGACCCTGCTGTGGATCGCCAAGGCCTAGGGATTTATGCGTAAATCCCCCCGCTTTGCGCTTTTTAAACCAATTTTATTTAAATCTTAACGACCCGTGGGGTTCCCTGCACGGGCGCAAAACCGCTCACTTTCGAGTCACGGTCGCGTGAGGAATGGTTTTCCCGTCTTTGGTGTTGCGAACGCGCACCTATGTTAGGCACACTGAGACAGGAGGCAGGCAGCGGTAGACCGCCGCTGGCTGGCAGAGACAAGGAGATCAATTTGAAACCGCAATCCCTCGCTCTGAGTAGGGATCGGGCCACGCCGCTTCGCCTTTTCTGGCTGACGACGCTGTCCATGGTCCTGATCGTATCGCAATCGCTGATGGCGGCGGCGCGTGGCGTCCCTGAAAGCTTTGCCGATCTGGCAGAACGCATCAGCCCCGCCGTGGTGAACATCACCACATCCACCGTGGTCGCAGGCCGCACCGGCCCGCAGGGCATCGTCCCCGAAGGGTCCCCGTTCGAAGACCTGTTCCGCGACTTCCAGAACCGGGGCCAGCCGGACCGTCCGCGCCGCTCTTCGGCGCTGGGGTCGGGGTTCGTCATCTCTGAGGATGGCTTTATCGTCACCAACAACCACGTGATCGAAGGCGCCGACGAGATCCAGATCGAGTTCTTCGAAGGGTTCGAGCTGCCCGCGACGCTGGTTGGCACCGATCCCAACACCGACATCGCGTTGCTCAAGGTCGAGGCCGACGGCCCGCTGAAGTTCGTCAGCTTTGGCGACAGTGACGTGGCCCGTGTTGGGGATTGGGTGATGGCCATGGGCAACCCGCTGGGGCAGGGCTTTTCCGTCTCGGCTGGCATCGTGTCCGCGCGCAACCGGGCGCTGTCCGGCACCTTTGACGACTACATCCAGACGGATGCGGCGATCAACCGGGGCAACTCGGGCGGCCCGCTGTTCAACATGGATGGCGACGTCATCGGCGTGAACACCGCCATCCTGTCGCCCAACGGTGGCTCGATCGGCATCGGCTTTTCCATGGCGTCCAACGTGGTGACCAAGGTTGTCGCGCAGCTCAAGGAGTTCGGCGAAACCCGCCGCGGCTGGCTGGGCGTGCGCATCCAGGACGTGACCGACGACGTGGCCGAAGCGCTTGGTCTGGAGCAGGCGCGCGGCGCGCTGGTGTCGGATGTGCCCGATGGTCCCGCCAAGGACGCCGGCATGATGGCCGGTGACGTCATCGTCAGCTTCAACGGCATTGAGGTCGAGGACACCCGCCAGCTGGTGCGCGTTGTGGCCAACACCCCGGTGGGCGAAACTGTCCGCGTGGTGGTCAACCGCGATGGCACGACGGAAACGCTGCGCGTGACGCTGGGCCGCCGCGAAGAGGCGCAGGGCGCTGTCCCCGCCGCCGCCACGCAGGACGCCCCGGTGGAGCCGTCCAAGCTGGACCTGCTGGGCCTGACGCTTAGCCCGCTGACGCCGGAAATCGCCGCTGAACTGGACCTGCCCGAGGGCACCGAAGGTCTGGCGGTCATGAACGTCGAAGAGGACTCGCAAGCCTTTGAAAAGGGTCTGCGCGCCGGTGACGTCATCGCCGAGGCGGGCCAGTCCCCGGTCAAGGCGCTGGACGAGTTCCAGGAGCGTATCGACGAGGCCAAGGACGAAGGCCGCAAGTCGCTGTTGCTGCTGGTGCGCCGTGGTGGGGATCCGCGCTTTATGGCGCTGAACCTGACCGACGAGTGATCTTGGCTTGAGCGAAACAAAATGGCGTCCTGCGGGGCGCCCTTTTTGCATGTGTGGGGGTTAGCCGGGGATTTGGTCGCGCTCCACCGCGATCAGCCCAAGGCCGCGCGCGGTTTCCAGCGACAGCTGCGCGCTGTTGAGCCCCCGGTCCGACTGGTAGCGGCGGATGGCGGCGGTGGTCGGCGCATCCAGCATCCCCGTGACGTTCCCCGAGAAATACCCGCGCGCGCCAAGCGCCCGCTGGATCGAGGCGATGAACTCGGGCGTCAGTTGCTCGGGGCAGGGCGCGTCAAAGGTGATCTGCGCGCGCGGCCGCACGATGCGCGGAACCGGAGCTTTGCGGTAAACAGGCGGGCGCACGACGGTGCCATCGGGGGCGATCTCTGCCTGGATGACCTGCACTTCGCCCATGACCTGTTCGTAAACGGCGGGGGTGATCTCATGTGCGATGCAGCCGCCATCCCCGGACGGGGTCGCCATGGGCGGCGGGCCAACCGGCTGCGGCTCAGGCGTCGAGGCACGGCTCACCGGCTCGGGCGCGCTACACGCAGCCACAAGCGCCATCGCGATCAGCGGGGCGGGAACTCGGATCATCTGCTCGGGCCTCTTCGTGCCTTGGTTTGTGCAACCCTAGCGGCTTTGTGCCTCTGTGGAAAGGGTGTCGTCCAAAAGCCGGTCCAGCAGTGGCGAGATATCCTCAATCGTATCGGCCAGAACATGCGTGACGCCATTGTCGCGCTGGATGCGCCCGGTCACGCGCAGCATCCGCCCAGAGATCACCGCGCGCCGGAACCGTTCATACATGGCGCGCCAGACGATGACGTTGACCACGCCGCTCTCATCCTCAAGCGTGAGGAAAATCACGCCCTTGGCGGTGCCGGGCCGCTGCCGCAGGATCACGATGCCCGCCACGGTGACGCGCGCCCCGTTGGGCGGCTGATCCAGCTGGCTGGTAGGCAGAGCAAAAGGGGGGCGGGGCCACGACATGAGAACTAAAGTAGAACATCTGGCGGAGTCCGCCAAGCCCGTTCACCAAACCTTCAGGAGGTTTTGATAGGAGCTATCAGCGGAAAAGATGCAAAAGGCTCTGGCAGGCAGCGCGTCAGGTGTCTAACACTACGCGCGACTTCAGTACGGAGACCAGAAAAGATGGCAAAGATCACCTATATTGAGCACAACGGCACCGAACACGTTGTGGATGTGGCCAACGGCCTGACGGTCATGGAAGGCGCGCGCGACAACGGCATTCCGGGCATCGAGGCGGACTGCGGCGGCGCCTGCGCCTGCTCGACCTGCCACGTCTACGTCGATCCGGCGTGGGTCGAAAAGATCCCGGCCAAGGAAGACATGGAAGAGGACATGCTCGACTTCGCGTTTGAGCCGAACCCCGACACCTCGCGCCTGACCTGCCAGATCAAGGTCACCGACGCGCTGGACGGCCTCGTGGTCCGTATGCCCGAAAAGCAGATCTAAAACCTCAAGGGGGCGCCGCGTCCACCGCCGCGCCCTTTACCAGCGCCCACCCGCGGCGCACAGCCCCCGCCGCGCCCGTCGAGAGTGCGCAGACGCCAGCCTCACTGCGCGGCCTTCCCAAAAACCCGCATCCCACGCCAAAGCGGTCTCTCCACCCCTAACTTCTTCTCTTTGGCAAATATCCCGGGGGTTTGGGGGCAGCGCCCCCAACCGGTCGCTCTCAAAGAGAGCGAAACCACTTGTTCAAAACCACTTTAGGGCTTCAAAATCGCCCCGGACCCCACTATCCCGCCCCTATGCGGATACTTTTTCTAGGCGATGTAGTGGGGCGCGCAGGACGTGCCGGGATCTCGGAACGGCTGCCAAAGCTGCGCGAGGAATGGAAGCTCGACTTCGTGGTCGTGAATGGCGAAAACGCCTCGAACGGCATGGGCCTGTCGGGCGAGCACGCCAAGCTGATCCTCGACGCCGGGGCCGATGTGGTCACGCTTGGGGACCACGCCTTTGATCAAAAGGACATGCTGTCCTTCATCGAAACCGAAAAACGCATCATCCGCCCGCTCAACTTCGCCAAAACCGCCCCCGGGCGCGGCGCGGGCCTGTTCGAAGACCGCCGCGGCCGCAAGATCCTTGTCACCCAGGTGCTCGGCCAAGTCTTTATGAAACGCGCCTTTGACGATCCGTTCTCGGCGGTCGACGAGACGATCCGCAAGCTTGGCGGTCAGGCGCAGGCGATCCTTGTGGATGTGCACTGCGAGGCGACCTCGGAAAAGATGGGCATGGGCCATTTCTGCGACGGGCGCGCCAGCCTTGTGGTCGGCACCCACACCCATGTCCCCACCGGCGACGCGCAAATCCTGCCCGGCGGCACGGCGTTCCAGTCCGACGCGGGCATGTGCGGCGACTACAATTCGGTCATCGGTATGGACAAGGCAGAGCCCATGCGCCGCTTTGTCACGGGCATGGTCAAGTCGCGCTTTCAGCCCGCCACGGGCGAGGCAACCCTGTCCGGCGTCTTTGTGGAAACCGACGACGCCACCGGCAAGGCCAAGACCGTCAAGATGGTGCGTCAGGGTGGACGGCTAGAGCAATCTGGCCCGTGAAGACCGCCTTGCCCTTTGCGGCGCTGGTGATCATCGGCGCGGCCTGGGGCGGCACGCAGCCCTTGGGCAAGATCGCCGTCTCCGAAGGCTATCGCCACTTTGGCCTGATTTTCTGGCAAACCGCGCTGATGGGGGTGCTGCTGGTGACGGTCACTTGGCTGCGCGGGCGCAGGTTGGCTTGGGATCGCCGGGCGCTGATCCTTTACGGGTTTATCGCCGTGGTCGGCACGGTGCTGCCCGGCATCGCCTCCTACAACGCCATCGCGCATTTGCCGTCGGGCGTCATGTCCATCCTCATCAGTTCCGTGCCGCTGTTCGCGCTGCCCATCGCGCTGGCGCTGGGGAACGACCGCTTTCACTGGACCCGCGCGCTGGGGCTGGGGATCGGCCTGACGGGCGTTACGCTGCTGGTGTTGCCGCAGGCCAGCCTGCCGCAGGGGATCAGCGCCCTTTGGGTGCCGGTCGCGCTGGTCTCTTCGCTGTGCTACGCGCTCGAAGGCAATCTGGTCGCCAAATACGGCACCCTTGGGCTGGATGCCTTCCAAGTGCTGGCGGGGGCGTCGATCCTTGGAGCCTTGATCACCGCGCCCTTGGCCCTGACGACCGGGCAGTTTATCGCGCCGCATTGGCCGCTGGGCGCGCCGGACCTTGCGCTGCTGGCCAGCGTGGTGCTGCACGCCTTTGCCTATTCCGGCTACGTCTGGCTGGTGGGGCAGGCGGGGTCGGTCTTTGCCGCGCAGGTCAGTTATCTGGTGACGCTGTTCGGGGTGATCTGGGCGATCACCTTCCTGGGCGAAGGCTATTCGGGCTGGATCTGGGGCGCTTTGGCCTTGATGCTGGCGGGCATCGCCCTCGTGCAACCGCGCCCCAAGGCGCTTGTACCGGGCGGCGCGCTCGGCCAAGATGCGTCCGGTTGAGAGCAAGGCAAAGCAAGGCAGTAGAACCCGCAGATGCAATGGATTGAGCTAAGCCAGACCGCGCAGGCTGGCATAACCCTCGCGGTGGTGATCGTGATGTTCGCGCTGTTCGTGCGCGAGATTTACCCGACCGAGGTGACGGCCATCGGCGGCGTTGGCGCGCTGCTGCTGTTGGGGGTGCTGCCCTATGACGCGGCGCTGGAGGTGCTGTCGAACCCCGCGCCCTGGACCATCGCGGCGATGTTCATCGTCATGGGCGGCTTGGTGCGCACCGGGGCCTTGGACGCCTTTACGCTCTATGCCCAGACGCAGGTGGTCAAGCGGCCACGGGTCGCCATGGCGGGTATCCTTGGCGTGGTGGTCATTGCCTCGGCCTTTATGAACAACACGCCGGTGGTGGTCGTGATGCTGCCGGTGTTCGTGCAGATCGCCAAGGCGCTGGACATCGCACCGTCCAAGCTGTTGATCCCGCTGTCTTATGCGGCGATCCTTGGCGGCACGCTGACCCTGATCGGGACCTCTACCAACCTGCTGGTGGACGGGGTCGCGCGGACGCAGGGGCTAGAGCCGTTTACCATCTTTGAGGTGACCCCGCTGGCGGTGATCCTGATCGCCTGGGGCATGTTCTACCTGTTTGTGATCGCGCCGAAACTGCTGCCGGAACGCTCTTCGATGGCGGGGATGCTGTCGGACCGCAGCCGGATGAAGTTCTTTACCGAGGCGGTCATCCCGCCGGAATCCAACCTCATTGGCCGCGAAGTGCTCAGCGTTCAGCTGTTCAAACGCGAAGGCGTGCGTCTGATCGACGTCATTCGCGGCGATGAATCGCTGCGCCGCGACCTCAAGGACGTGACCTTGCAGGTGGGCGACCGCGTGGTTTTGCGCACGCAGATGACCGAATTGCTGTCGCTGCAACGGAACAAATCGCTGAAACGCGTGGATCAGGTCTCGGCCAAGGAAACCACCACGGTCGAGGTGCTGATTTCCCCCGGATGCAAGATGATTGGCCGCAGTCTGGGTGCGTTGCGTCTGCGCCGCCGCTATGGCGTCTACCCCTTGGCGGTGCATCGGCGGAACCAGAACATTGGCCGCCAGCTGGACGAGCTGGTGGTGCGCGTGGGCGATACCCTGCTGCTCGAAGGCAGCCCGGACGACATCCAGCGCCTTGCCGAGGACATGAACCTCGTGGACGTCTCGCACCCCTCGGCCAAGGCGTTCCGCCGCGGTCACGCCCCCGTCGCCTTGGGCGCGCTGCTGGGGATCGTGCTGCTGTCGGCGCTTGGGGTGGCGCCGATCCTTGCGCTGGCGGTGATCGCCGTGGCCATCGTTTTGCTGACGCGCTGCATCGACGCCGATGAGGCGTTTTCCTTTGTCGAAGGGCAGCTGCTTGCGTTGATCTTTGCCATGCTGGCGATCGGCGCGGCGCTGCAATCGTCCGGCGCGGTGGCGATGGTGGTCGATGCGGTGGCCCCGCTGATCCAGACCTTGCCCGCGCCTGTGTTGATCTGGGCGATCTACATGCTGACGTCCGTGCTCACCGAAACCGTGTCGAACAACGCCGTGGCCGTGGTGGTCACGCCCATCGCGGTGGGCCTCGCGCAGGCCATCGGCGTCGATCCGCGCCCGCTGGTGGTGGCGGTGATGATCGCGGCGTCGTGCAGCTTTGCCACGCCGATTGGATATCAGACCAACACGCTGGTTTACGGCCCCGGCGGCTACAAGTTCTCGGATTTCCTCAAGGTCGGCTTGCCGCTGAACTTTAGCATCGGGGTGCTGGCGGCGCTGCTGATCCCGGTCTTCTGGCCCCTTTAGGCGTAGCGCTGGACAAAGGCGGACAGGATCCGCTCGGGCCAGGTCACATCGGCGGCGCGGCACATGTCGATCAAGTCCTGCGCGGTCTCGGGCGGGAAGTACCCCTTGTCCTTATAGATGCGAATGCGCGTCTCAAAGCCTTGCGCGTCCGCCTCGGGGTGGAACTGCGTGGCATAGACGTTTTGCCCATAGCGGATCATCTGGAACGGGCAGGGGGCGGCGTCCAGCAGGTGCACCGCGCCGTTCGGCAGCTCTTGGACCGCTTCCTTGTGGCCGACAAAGGCGTCAAAGCGCTCGGGCAGATCGGCCAGCAGCGGATCCGCCGCGCCTTGGGGCGTTTTCACGCAAGTGGTCGGCCCCACCGGCTCGCCGTATCGACGTTTCGACACCTCGGCCCCAAGGTGATGCGCCAGAATGCCGATGCCATAGCAACACCCCATAAAGGGGATGTCCTGCGCGGTGATTGTCGGCATGAGCGACAGGCAGGCGGCTTCGATCCGCGCCTCGACCGGATCCTTGGTGGCGGGGTCGTCCGAGACACAGCCCGGACCGCCGCCGACAATCACCCCGGCGTAATCGGCAGGGTTCAGGCCTTCGGGCAGCGGTTCACAATCCAGCCGGATGCGGTGGGTCTGCGCCTCGGTCAGCCCGCCCTTGGTCAGGATCGCTTGGAATTCATCATCGCTGGCCTCGGTTTCGGGGCGCAGCTGTAGGATCAGAAAACGGCTCATGCCGCTACCGCTACCGCGCCTTGCCGCAAAGGGAAAGGGCCGCCCATGTCGCAGGCCGCAGCCGCTCTTGGCAAGACCCCGGCCCATGCCCTATAGAGGCGCAAACAGATGTGACGTAAAGGGGAGCGTGCCATGGCTGGCCACTCAAAATGGGCGAATATTCAGCACCGCAAAGGCCGTCAGGACAAGATCCGCGCCAAGGTGTTCTCGAAGCTTTCCAAGGAAATCACCATCGCGGCCAAGATGGGCGATCCCGACCCGGACAAGAACCCGCGCCTGCGTTTGGCAGTCAAGGAAGCCAAGGGCCAGTCCATGCCCAAGGACAACATTGAACGCGCCATCAAAAAGGCCATCGGTGGCGAGGGCGAGGATTACGAAGAAATCCGCTACGAGGGCTACGGCCCCAATGGCGTGGCGGTGATCGTCGAGGCGATGACCGACAACCGCAACCGCACCGCGTCCACCGTGCGCTCGACCTTTACCAAGAACGGCGGCAACTTGGGCGAAACCGGCTCTGTCGGCTTCATGTTCGAACGCAAGGGCGAGATCACCTATCCGGCGTCGGTTGGCGATGCGGACACGGTGATGATGGCGGCGATCGAGGCGGGCGCGGAGGATGTGGAATCGTCCGAGGATGGCCACACGATCTACTGCGCCGACACCGATCTGAACGATGTGGCGACGGGCCTTGAGGCAGAGCTGGGCGAATCCGAGTCGACCAAGCTGATCTGGAAACCGACCACCACCACAGAGCTGGATCTGGACGCGATGCAGACCCTGATGAAGCTGGTCGACGCCCTCGAAGACGACGACGACGTGCAGCGCGTGACCACCAACTTCGAAGCCTCGGACGAGGTTATGGCGGCTCTGGAAAACTCCTGAGTTTGGTCTAACGGTATGAAAAGGCGGGCCTTTCCCTTGGCGGATCGGCCCGCCTTTTTGCGTTTAGCGCAGGCTGTCGCGGGCGGCGCGGCGTAGGGCGCGGGTCAGCGGGCGCAGGGCCGGAGCCATGAGGCTACGCACCTGCCAGTACAGCGGCACGCTGTGGGTGTGATCTGGCCGCATCGCGATCAGCGCGCCGGAGCTTAGGTGGCGGTCCACCATCGGGCGCGGGTTCAGCCCCCAGCCAAGGCCGGCCAGGCTGGCGAGGACAAAGCCCAAGGTCGAGGGCAGGTGATGGGTCGGCGGGGCAAGCGTTTGCCCGGTGACAGCGCGCAGCCACGTCCTTTGCAGCACGTCCTTGCCGGAAAAATCCAGCATTGGCGCGGTTTTCAGCGCCTCGGGTGTGACGCCATCCGCGAAATGCCGGGCATGGAAATCGGGGCTACAGGTGGCCACATAGGGCAGCTGCCCCAACGGGATCACATCGCAGCCCTGCACTGGCGTATCGCGGCTGGTGATGGCGGCGACCACATCGCCGCTGCGCAGGCGCTGGTCGGAAACGCTTTCATCTTCGACAACGATATCAAATAGATAGGATGTGCGCGCTAGGGCCGGAATGGCCCAGGTGTCCAAACTGTCGGCATTGATGGCGACCCGCAGGTGGGTCTGCGTCGTCTCGCCCAGATCGCGGGCAAGGGCGGCGTCCAGCAAGGCCAGTTCCTGCGCGTGCCGCGCCAGCCGCGCGCCGGTGGCGGTGGGGGTCGCGGGCGGCCCGCGCAGGATCAAGGGCGCGCCGGTCCGATCCTCCAACGCGCGTATCCGCTGCGAGATCGCAGAGGGCGTCACCCCCAGCTCCGCTGCCGCCAGATCGAACGCCCCAAGGCGCAGCACCGCCTCCAAAGCGGCCAGTTGGGCAGGGTCGTAGCGCATTAGCTATTCTTAATCAGGTTTAGCCAGATGAATTTGGCTTAGGATGCGTCAGCGGCTAATCCCTTGGCAAGACGTAAAAGAGGAACAAACGATGGACGCAGCACTGGCCGGATTTGCCCTGAGCCTTGGCTTGATCGTGGCGATTGGTGCGCAGAACGCCTTTGTCCTGCGGCAGGGGCTGCGGCGGGCGCATGTCTTGCCGGTGGTGCTGGTCTGCGCGCTGTCGGACGCGGTGCTGATCGCCGCCGGGGTGGCGGGGTTTGGCGCGCTGACGCGGTTGGTGCCGGGGCTGGAATGGGGGATGCGTCTGTTTGGCGCGGCCTTCCTGATCTGGTACGGCGCGCGCACCTTGCTGTCGGCGTGGCGCGGCGGCGAAGCTTTGACCGCAGGCGGCGAGACCGGCACATGGCAAAGCGCCGTGCTGACCTGCCTCGCGCTGACCTGGCTGAACCCGCATGTGTACCTTGATACGGTGGTGATGCTGGGGGCGATTTCGGCGGGGTATGACGACCGCCTCGCCTTTGCCATCGGGGCGATGAGCGCCTCTGGCGTGTTTTTCGTGACCCTTGGCTACGGCGCGCGGGCGCTGGCGCCGGTCTTTGCCCGGCCCGCCGCGTGGCGCATTCTTGACCTGTTGATCGGCCTGACCATGTTCGCCATCGCCCTATCGCTGCTGAAGGGGGGTTAACCGCTTGCCGCTGCCGCCAGACAGGCTAAGCCTTTGGTTATGGAAAGCGAATATCACAACCCGGCGCGCGGCGTCTTTTGGATGGTCCTGACGGGGCTGTGCTTTGTCATGGTCACGGCGCTGGTGAAACTCAGCGGTGGGCGTATCCCCGCGAGCGAGAGCGCCTTTTTGCGCTATCTGCTTGGCCTTGTGTTCCTGATCCCCATGTGGGGGTCCATGCGGGCGGTGCGGCTAAGCGCGCGCCAGTGGAAGCTGTTCGGCCTGCGCGGGCTGGTGCACACGGGCGGCGTGGTTTTGTGGTTCTTTGCCATGACGCGCATTCCCATTGCCGAAGTGACTGCGATGAACTACCTCAACCCGGTGTATGTCACTGTTCTGGCGGTGTTTTTCCTTGGCGAGAAACTGGCGCTGCGGCGGATCATGGCGATTGTCGCCGCCATGGTCGGGGCGTTGATCATCCTGCGTCCGGGGTTCCGAGAGCTGGACGCCGGGCATTTCGCCATGCTGATCACGGCGCTGCTGTTCGCGGTGTCCTATCTCTTGGCCAAGATCCTGTCGGGCGAGGTCAGCGCCTCGGTCGTCGTCGGGATGCTGTCGATCACCGTGACCATTGGCCTTGCGCCCCTGGCCATCGCGGTTTGGGTCTGGCCGACACCGTTCGAGCTGGCGGTGTTGTTCGGCGTGGCCTGCTTTGCCACGGCGGGGCATTTCACCATGACCTTGGCCTTTGCCGCCGCCCCGGTGACGGTGACGCAGCCGGTGACCTTTCTGCAATTGGTCTGGTCGGTGGCCATCGGCGCGCTGTTCTTTGACGAATCCGTCGACCCCTGGGTCATCGCCGGGGGCTCTGTGATCCTTGGGGCGGTGGTGTTCATTACCTGGCGCGAAGCGGTGCTGAAACGGCGCGTCACTCCGGTGGTTTCGGAAACAAAGGTCTAACCTCACACGCATTGTGCGCGATTCACGAAAACTCCCCACGCTCGGCGCATTTTCGCCCCGATTGTCGCGGACCCTCGAAAAATAAAGATAAATTCGAGGGAATGCAGACATGTTTACGAACGACAAGGTCACACACGACCTTTTGGAAATCGCCGAGTTCCTGCTGGACGAGCGCGCCAAGACCCTGTCCGAGGCCGAATGGCGGTTCCGGATGCGCGGTTACGGCTACAACCTGCGCCGGGTGGACGAGGGAATCGAGGTCGCAAAACTGCCGAAAAACGAAGTTTTGGGCACGATTGCCATCTAAAGCGGTCGTTTGAAGGTCGGTTTTGGGCTCTAAACAGGCGCGTCCTGCATCTGCGGGTTTGCGCCGGATGAATTTTTATTGACGCGTCAGTCAATAAACTTCAAACCGGATTCATGCCCAAGGTCGGACAAGAACCCATCAGACGGGCGGCGCTGGTCGCTGCCACCATCGAAGTGATCGGCGAAGCCGGATCGCTTGACGTGACCGTCAGCCAGATCGCCAAACGCGCCGGGATGTCCAGCGCGCTCGCGCACCATTATTTCGGCTCCAAGGCGCAGATTTTCCTCGCGGCCATGCGCCAAATCCTGACCGACTACGGCCAAGACGTGCGCGCGGCGCTGCAAGACGCCGCCCCCGAGGCGCGGCTCGAGGCGTTGATCGCCGTCAACCTCGACCCTTCCCATTTCCAGCCCGCGACGATTTCGGCGTGGCTGAACTTTTACGTCCTTGCGCAGCGCGACCCCGACGCGGCCCGCCTGCTGCGCATCTACCAAGGACGTTTGCGATCCAATCTCATCCACGCTTTGCGCGGGCGCACCGCGACCCCAGAGGCCACCGCCGACACGCTCGGCGCGCTGATCGACGGCGTGTACCTGCGCGCCGCGCTTGGCGGGGCGGGGATAGGGGATGCTCAGGCGCAGGTTCTGAGCGTGGCACAGGCTTTGTTAACCCCGGAGGCACAATGAAACCGAATATCCTGATCATTATGGTGGACCAGTTGAACGGGACGTTGTTTCCCGATGGCCCGGCAGAATGGTTGCACGCGCCCAACCTAAAGGCGCTGGCCGCACGGTCGACCCGGTTTCGCAATGCCTATACCGCTTCGCCTTTGTGTGCGCCGGGGCGCGCGTCCTATATGTCGGGGCAACTCCCCAGCGTCAGCCGCGTCTATGACAACGCCGCCGAGTTCGCCAGCGACATCCCCACCTACGCGCACCACCTGCGCCGCGCGGGCTATTACACCGCGCTGTCGGGCAAGATGCACTTTGTCGGGCCGGACCAGCTGCACGGCTTTGAGGAACGCCTGACCACCGACATCTACCCCGCCGATTTCGGCTGGACCCCCGATTACCGCAAGCCGGGCGAGCGCATCGACTGGTGGTATCACAACATGGGTTCGGTGACCGGCGCCGGTGTGGCCGAGATTTCCAACCAGATGGAATATGACGACGAGGTCGCCCATAACGCCAAGATGAAACTCTATGATCTGGCGCGCGGCAAGGACGACCGCCCGTGGTGC
Source organism: Tropicibacter naphthalenivorans (assembly GCF_900176475.1). Classification (GTDB taxonomy): domain Bacteria; phylum Pseudomonadota; class Alphaproteobacteria; order Rhodobacterales; family Rhodobacteraceae; genus Tropicibacter; species Tropicibacter naphthalenivorans. The sequence goes on along the minus strand of NZ_FWXX01000001.1, from coordinate 72,828 downwards.
CTGACGGCCAGCTTTACCCACCCGCATGACCCCTATGTTGCGCGGCGTAAGTACTGGGATTTGTACGAGGATTGCGACCATCTGCTGCCCGAAGTCCCCGCCATGGACTACAAGGATCACGACCCGCATTCCAAGCGCATTTTCGACGCCAACGACTGGCGCAACTTTGACATCACGCAAGACGATATTCAGCGGTCGCGCCGCGCCTATTTCGCCAACATCAGTTACCTCGACGATAAGATCGGCGAGCTGTTGCAGGTGCTCGAAGACACCCGCCAAGAGGCGATCGTGGTCTTTGTCAGCGACCATGGCGACATGCTGGGCGAGCGCGGCCTGTGGTTCAAGATGTCCTTCTTTGAGGGCTCGTCGCGGGTGCCGATGATGATCGCCGTGCCGGGGGGCGAGGGCGGTTTGGTCACCGAGCCGGTGTCCAACATCGACGTCTGCCCGACGCTCTGCGATTTGGCCGGGGTGGATATGTCCGAGGTGGAGCCTTGGACGGCGGGGCAGTCGCTCGTGCCGCAGATGCAGGGCGAGGCGCGCACCACCCCCGTGGCGATGGAATACGCCGCCGAGGCGTCTTATGCGCCGATGGTGTGCCTGCGCGAAGGGCGGTGGAAATTCACCCGCTGTCAGCTGGACCCCGAACAGCTGTTCGACCTGGAGGCGGACCCGCATGAGTTGCAGAACCTCGCGGGTGATCCGGCCCATGCCGAGACGCTGAAACACTTTCAAACGCTGGCCGATGCCCGCTGGGATCTGGACCGTTTCGACGCCGAGGTGCGGCAATCGCAGGCCCGCCGCTGGGTCGTCTACGAGGCGTTGCGGCTGGGCGGTTATTTCCCGTGGGACTTCCAGCCGCTGCGCGATGCGTCCGAGCGCTACATGCGCAACCACATGGATTTGAACGATCTCGAGGAAAGCCAGCGCTTCCCGCGCGGCGATTAACCCTCTGACGTTCCGCACTAATCTCAGGTGCGCCCGCAGGGACCGCGCCCCGAAAGGAGTTTTTTGATGGCGTATGATACGCAACCCAAAGCCAGCCATTTCGTCGATGGCGCCTACCTCGAAGACACCGCCGGTGAGCTGATCGAGGTGATCTACCCGGCCACCGGCGAGGTCATCGCCCGCGTTTATGCGGCCACCGATGCGGTGATCGAGGCGGCCATCACCTCGGGCCGCCGCGCGCAGGCTCAGTGGGCCGCAATGTCCGGGACAGAGCGGGGCCGTGTGCTGCGCCGTGCCGCGGACATCATGCGCGAGCGCAACCATGAATTGTCTGTTTTGGAGACTTTTGACACCGGCAAACCCTTGCAGGAAACGCTGGTGGCCGATGCGACTTCGGGCGCGGATGCTTTGGAGTATTTCGGCGGTCTGGCGGGCAGCCTGACGGGCGAGCACGTCAACTTGGGCGGCGACTGGGGCTATACGGTGCGCGAGCCTTTGGGCCTGTGCGTGGGCATCGGCGCGTGGAACTACCCGACGCAAATCGCCTGCTGGAAGGGCGCGCCTGCGCTGGCTTGCGGCAATGCGATGATCTTTAAACCGTCGGAAACCACGCCGCTTTGCGCGCTGAAAGTCGCGGAAATCCTGCACGAGGCGGGCGCACCAGCGGGGCTTTATAACGTGATCCAGGGCATGGGCGCGGTGGGCGGCAAGCTGGTGACAGAGCCGCGCGTCGACAAGGTCTCGCTCACCGGATCGGTGCCCACGGGCCGCAAGGTCTATGCCGCCGCCGCCGAGGGCATGAAGCACGTCACCATGGAACTGGGCGGCAAATCCCCGCTGATCGTATTCGAAGACGCAGAGATCGACAACGCCGTCGGCGGCGCGATCAACGGCAATTTTTACTCGACGGGCCAGGTCTGTTCCAACGGCACGCGGGTCTTTGTGCATTCCAGCATCAAGGACGCCTTCCTTGCGCGCCTCAAGGGCCGCATGGCCGGGATCGTCATGGGCGACCCGCAGGACGAGGCCACCAACATCGGCCCCATGGTGTCCCAGCGCCAGCGTGACATCGTCGAGGGCTATATCGCCAAGGGCAAGGCCGAAGGCGCAACCCTGATCGCCGGGGGCGAGACGCCCGAAGGCGCGGGCTTTTACATCCAGCCCACCGTCTTTGCCGACGTCACGGACGAGATGACCATCGCCCGCGAGGAAATCTTTGGCCCGGTCATGGCGGTGCTGACATTCGACGACGAGGCAGAGGTCATCGCCCGCGCCAATGCCACCGAATTCGGCCTGTCCGCCGGGGTCTTTACCCGCGACATCAGCCGCGCCCATCGCGTGATCGGCCAACTGCGCGCCGGGTCGTGTTTCATCAACAGCTACAACGACGCGCCGGTGGAACTGCCCTTTGGCGGGGTCAAGGCGTCCGGCGTCGGGCGCGAAAACTCGAAGGCGGCCATCGAACACTACAGCCAACTCAAAAGCGTCTACGTCCGCATGGGCGACGTCGAAGCGGCCTTTTAAAAGCCCAAGGGGATCAAGCACATGCAAGCGGATTACGTGATCATCGGGGCGGGCAGCGCGGGCTGCGCCATGGCCTATCGCCTGACCGAGGCGGGCAAATCGGTGATTGTCATCGAACATGGCGGCAGCGATTGGGGGCCGTTCATCAACATGCCCGGCGCGCTCAGCTACCCGATGAACATGAAGATGTACGATTGGGGATTCCGGTCCGAGCCAGAGCCGCAGCTGGGCGGGCGCCGCATGGCCACCCCGCGCGGCAAGGTCATTGGCGGGTCGTCCTCGATCAACGGGATGATCTACGTGCGCGGCCATGCGCTGGACTATGAGCACTGGCGGGATCAGGGCGCGGACGGCTGGGGCTACGCCGACGTTCTGCCCTACTTCAAGCGCATGGAAGACTGGCACGACGGCGGGCACGGCGGGGACGCCGCGTGGCGCGGGCAGGGTGGGCCTTTGCACGTCACGCGCGGCAAGCGCGACAACCCGCTGACGCAGGCCTTTGTCGAGGCGGGGCGGCAGGCGGGCTATCCCGTGACCGGCGACTATAATGGCCAGCAACAAGAGGGCTTTGGCGCCTTTGACATGACGGTCTGGAAGGGCGAGCGTTGGTCCGCCGCCAAGGCTTACCTGCGTCCCGCCGTGCAAAAAGGCGCGCAGCTTGTGCGCGGTCTGGCGCGGCGTGTGGTGATCGAAGACGGGCGCGCCGTGGGGGTCGAACTGCGCCGGGGCGCGCGTGTCGATGTGATCCGCGCCAACGCCGAGGTGATCGTGGCCGCTAGCGCCATCAACTCTCCGGCCTTGCTGATGCACTCTGGCATCGGCCCGGCGGAGCATTTGCGCGAACATGGGATCAAGGTTGTCGCCGACCGCGCGGGCGTGGGGCAAAACCTGCAAGACCACCTCGAGCTTTATATCCAGATGGCCGCCACGCAGCCGGTGTCGCTGGCGAAATACTGGAACCTCTTGGGCAAAGCCTATGTGGGCGCGCGCTGGTTGCTGACCCGCACCGGGCCCGGGGCGTCGAACCAGTTCGAAAGCTGCGGTTTCATTCGCTCGTCGGCGGGCGTGCAATACCCTGATATTCAATACCATTTCCTGCCCATCGCCGTGCGCTACGACGGGCAGGTCGCGCCCGAGGGCCATGGCTTTCAGGCCCACACCGGCCCGATGCGGTCCAAGTCTCGCGGGGCGATCACCCTTGGCTCGAACGACCCAGAGACCGCGCCGAAGATCTTCTTTAACTACATGTCGCACCCTGATGACTGGACGGAATTCCGCACGGCCATTCGCCTTACGCGCGAGATTTTCGGGCAAGAGGCCTTTGCCCCCTATCGCGGTCACGAGATTCAGCCGGGCGAGGCGATGCAGAGCGACGACCAGCTTGACGAGGTTATCCGCCAGCACGCCGAAAGCGCCTATCACCCCTGCGGCACCTGCCGGATGGGGCGGGCGGACGACCCGATGGCCGTGGTCGACCCCGAAGGCCGCGTGATCGGTGTGCGGGGGCTGCGTGTGGCCGACAGCTCGATTTTCCCACGGATTACCAACGGAAACCTTAACGCGCCGTCGATTATGGTGGGCGAAAAGATCGCCGATCACGTGCTGGGGCGGCGTTTGCCCGCCGAAAACGCCGAGCCTTGGGTGAATCCCGCGTGGGAGACCTCGCAGCGTTAATCATTAATTCAGGCTAGGGTTGAAACTTTGGCCTGAATTGCCGATCTTAACTGCATGTTAAGACTTGCCCTGATATTTTCGCTGGCCTTGTCCAGCGCTGCCTCTGCCGAACGCGCGGTGACCGGTCCGGCCTATATTGTCGACGGCGATACCTTGGTGATCGACGACGTGCGCATTCGCCTGCATGGCATTGATGCCGTAGAGAAAAACCAGATGTGCGGCGGGCAGGGCGCGCCCATGTGGCCTTGCGGCAAGTGGGTGACTGCCGAGGTCAAGGCGCGCTATGGCGGGCGCGATCTGTCGTGCTTTGAGCGTGACGTGGATCGCTACGGACGCATGGTGGCGGTCTGTTACGACGGCGAACGAGACCTGAACCGCGAGCTGGTGCGCGGCGGTTTGGCCTTTGCCTACCCCAAGTATTCCATGAACTATGTCGGGGACGAGCGACACGCGCGCAATGTCAAAGCCGGTCTGTTCGGCACGGGCGTCGCCACGCCTGCAACTTTTCGCAAGGCGGCCCGCGATGGGCTGCGCGCGCAAAAGGCAGCTTCGGTGCCCGAAGATTGCCAGATCAAAGGCAACATCAGCCTGCGCAGCGGCGAGAAAATCTACCACGTTCCGGGGCAGGAGTATTACCTGGATACGGTGATTTCCCCGGAGAAGGGCGAGCGTTATTTTTGTAGCGAAAGGGATGCCATCGACAGCGGATGGCGCCGGGCCAAGAAATAAAGGTGTTTAAATTCAAAGGGTTAGTGGTCTCCCTGGCCCTTCGCATTTTTGCGCCGAAAACCTTGTCTGATTGATTGATGTCAAAGTCTTGTTTTGCGCTTGGGGGCATTCTGACTGCGAACAAGATGACAAGGAGGAGACGCAAATGTCCCACACCCCGCATGAGCTTCACGAAGAGTTCCCGGAATTCGCTGACAAGATGTCGGCGCTGAAAACGTCCGATGCGCATTTCGCCAAGCTGGCTGACAAGTACCACGAGGTGAACCGTCAGGTGCACCGCGCAGAGACCAACGTCGAGCCGATGGAACAGCTGGCCGAAGAGCAGCTGCGCAAGGAACGCTCGGCCCTGAAGGATGAGATTTACGGGCTGCTGAAAGCATCCTGAACAGTGTTCTGAACGATGTTCTGAACTTGGTTCACAGGCCCCCGGTCAGATTGGCCGGGGGGTTTTCTATTCAAGCTCCGCTTCGATGGCCGAGGTGATGGGGCGCGACTGCGGGCGGGCGGTCGAGCCAAAGCTGGCGACGAACTCGCCGTCCTTATCCAGCAGCACCTTGTTGAAATTCCAAGACGGTTCAAAGCCTTGGGTGTCCTTGAGCCATTGGTAAAACGCGTGCGCCTGCGGGCCTTTGACATGGGTGATGTCGGTCATCGGCAGCGTCAGGTCAAAGTTGATGGCGCAGAAATCCTTGACCGCCTCACCGGTCGCCAGCTCTTGGCGGAAATCATTCGAGGGCACTGCCAGAACCACCAGCCCTTGCGCGCCGTAGGTGTCTTGCAGCGCTTGCAGCCCGTCGTATTGCGGCGTGAACCCACAGCGCGAGGCGGTGTTGACCACCAGGACGGGGCTTCCGCGCAGGTCGTCCAGCGACAGGGTGCCGCCGTCGATATTGTCAAAGGTAAAGCTCGGCGCGGCGTGGGCGGCAAGCGGCGCAAGTGCAAGGAACAGGGCGGCAAGGCGGGTCATGGCGTGTCTCCGGTTTCGCATTGATCTAGGCGCGTCGCGCGAAAGGTCAAACCACGCTTGCAAACAGGCCGCTGGCTGTGGTGCAGTGGGGCGATCAAAAGAGGTGGGACATGGCCGGTGGTTGGAGCCGCGATGGCGCGGAAAACGAGCAGATGGAAGCCTCGATCCAGGAGGAACTGGACCGCATGAAGCTGCGCCGGATGCCGTCCGGTGAGAGCTTTCTAGAGTGTGCGAAATGCGGCGAGGAGATCCCCGAAAAACGGCGTCTGGCGTTGCCGGGAGTCAAGCTGTGCGTGGAATGCGCGTCCGAACGGCAGGGGCGCGAGGTGCGCGCATCTAGCTATAACCGGCGTGGGTCCAAGGACAGCCAGTTGAAGTGACGGGTTCATTCACGAGCTTTTCGGATATTTGATAATTCGTCTGCGGTCCTTGGTGGTTCGTCCATTCGTAGGTTGCGATGTGCCATTGCATGGCAGTTGGGACAGAGCGGAATGAGGTCTTTGGTTGGATCTACCAAACGTTCCTCCTGCCCGTTCCCGAGTGGGTCCAAATGATGGATGTGAATGAAGTCTTCACCGAGTGGTCCATACGTTTTTTCGAAATCAAAGCCGCAGGATGCGCAATTCAAAGAGCCATGGTGTTTGCTTCGCCAGTGTTTGATGCAGGCTGTACGAAGAGCGGGGTTTCGTTCATAGCGATTGGTCGTGATCTGTACGGCAGAACCTTCTTTGTCTGGAAGGGATTCAATTTCTGAAGGAAAAGCGACGTTTTCGTCAGACTCTACAATGTTGGGAGCGACGAGGAAGACGGGGTATATTTTCCTCTCGCCGGGCTCAGCCGCCTCGGACCATTGATCGACAAGGGACTGGAACGCCGGATCCGATTCGGAGACTCTTGTGAATCCTAGTTTTCGGAGTTTCGCCTCAAAATTGTTGCGAGCGACAGTTGGAACGGAATGGTTGCTACGTTTTGCGGCACTTCCAGGGTAGTTAATTTCAGAGAGTATCCAGCCTGTTGGAGCAATTTTAAACCTACCGTCAGCCAAGAGGGCGGTTAAATTGATATTGTTTTTTAGGCGCTCAGCGGAATGCGGAGCGTCTAAAAAACGCTCCGCCGCTTCCTTCACAATTTTGATGCTGAGTTCTGGCACTAAGCTTCCATCGCCTCAAGCTGGTCGATGAAGCCTTCGATCATCGACAGGCCCTTATCCCAGAACTTGGGGTCCGAGGCATCCAGACCAAAGGGGGCCAGCAGCTCGGAATGGTGCTTGGACCCGCCCGCCTTGAGCATGTCGAAATACTTGTCCTGGAAGCCTTCGGGCTGTTCCTGGTAGGCGGCATAGAGCGCGTTCACCAGACCGTCGCCAAACGCGTAAGCATAGACGTAGAACGGCGAGTGCACGAAATGCGGGATGTAGGCCCAGAAGGTCTCGTACCCTTCCATGAAGTCGAACACCGGCCCAAGCGATTCCGCCTGCACCGACATCCAAAGCGCGTTGATGTCGTCCGGGGTCAGCTCGCCGCCGCGCCGCGCGTCGTGCAGCTTGCATTCGAAGTCGTAAAACGCGATCTGGCGGACCACCGTGTTGATCATATCCTCGACCTTGCCGGCCAGCAGGACCTTGCGCTCGGCGTCATCCTTGGCCTTGTCGAGCATGGTCTGGAAGGTCAGCATCTCGCCGAAGACAGACGCGGTTTCCGCGAGGGTCAGCGGGGTCGAGGACAGCATCTCGCCTTGCCCTGCGGCCAGAACCTGGTGCACGCCGTGGCCCAGTTCATGCGCCAAGGTCATGACATCACGGGGTTTTCCGAGATAGTTCAACATCACGTAGGGGTGCACGTCGGTGACGGTGGGGTGGGCAAATGCACCGGGCGCCTTGCCGGGTTTCACCCCCGCGTCGATCCAACCCTTGTCAAAGAAGGGCGTGGCGATCTCGCCCATGCGCGGGTCAAAGGCGTTGTAGGCGTCCATCACCGTCTGGCGCGCCTCGTCCCAGCCGACGATGCGGTCGGTTTCCATGGGCAGGGGCGCGTTGCGGTCCCAGACCTCCATAGTCTCCAGCCCCAGCCACTTGGCTTTCAGCGCGTAATAGCGGTGCGACAGGCGCGGGTAGGCGTCGACCACGGCGTTGCGCAGCGCCTCGACCACCTCGGGTTCCACGTGGTTCGACAGGTGGCGGCCCATCTGCGGGCTGGGCATCCCGCGCCAGCGATCAAGGATCTCTTTTTCCTTGGCTTGCGTGTTATGAACGCGGGCGAAGGTCTTGATATTATCCGCAAAAACGCGGGCCAGCTCGCGGGCAGCGGCCTCACGCTTGGAGCGGTCCTGCTCGGTCAGGAAATTCAGCGTGGCTTCGATGTTCAGCTCTTCGCCGTCGATGGTGAAGGTCAGTCCGGCGATGGTTTCGTCGAACAGCCGTTCCCAAGCGTCGCCCACAACCCCCAGATCATGCAGGAATTTTTCCAGCTCGTCGGACAGCTGGTAGGGCTTCATGGCGCGAATGCGGTCGAACACCGGCTTGTAGCGCGCCAGATCGCCATTCTGGGCAAAAAGCTTGTCCAGATGGTCGTCCTCGAGGCGGTTCAGCTCAAGCGTAAAGAACACCAGAGGCGTCGAGAAGTTGGTGATCTTTTCCTGGCAATCGGACAGAAACTTGGCGCGCTCGGCGTCGATGGTCAGCTGGTAATAGCGCAGCCCCGCAAAGGACATGATCCGCCCGGCGATATTGTCGATCCGCTCGTTGCGCTGCACGCAGGTCAGCAGCTCATCGGCGCTCAGCGTGGCCAGCTTGCCCTCGTAATCGGCGGCAAAGCTGCGGCAGGCCTCTTCGAGCCAGTCCAGATCGCGTTTCAGCTCGGGGGCGTCGTCCGACGGATACAGATCGGTCAGATCCCACTCGGGCAGGCCGCCCAGATCCTTTCCACCGGCATTGGCGTTGGCGTCAAAGGTGGGCTGAATGGTCATGTCTGTCTCCTATTTGTGTCCCCGAGAGGTAAGCGCCCCCATAGGCAAGGTTCAAGCCTTTGCCGCAGGATCGCTAAGGGATGTACGTGAATTTTTCGTGCAGGTGTTAGAACTGGTGGTCCAGCGTCAGGTGCCAAGCCGGACCCGCCGCGCCGTCCGTGGCCGACAGGATTGCGCCGGTGCTGCCGCCTAGGCGAACCTCGGCAGACAGGCCATAGGCATCGTCCTGGCCTGCGTCGGTGAATTCGCCCATGACGCCGACGGACAGCTTGGTCCAGTCGTACTGGGCGCTCAGGGCGATGGCGTCGGGACGGTTGTTGGCGTCCGGGTGCAGGTAGGCGATCGTGGCGCGCAGGCCGCCTGCGTCATACTGGGCGCCCAGCTTGGCGTTGATCCCGTCGTAGGTGTTGTTGCGGCTCCAGACGCCCTCGATGGCGGCGGCGATCTGCCATGCGCCGGCACCTTGGGTCAGCGCAACAGAGGCCGAGCGAAAGTCGCCCTTGCTGGCGTCATGGATCGACACTGCGTAGCCCAAGCCATTGGCCGTGTTGGTAAAACTCAGCCCCCAAGGCACGGCGGTGCGGCGCATGGCGGCGGTGGTCGTCTCGGCCCGCGTGAACTCGGCACGGGTGTAGGCGAGGAAGGGCGCGCTGCGTTCAAACACCGAGGTCAGCACGCTGTCATAGGCGGGGCGCACCACGCCCGCGCGCCATTGATCGTTCCAGACAAAGGCGGCGTAGGTTTCATGCGGGCGCTTGCCGTCGCGGGCAAACAGGTAGGTGCCCATCTCGAACCCTAGGGGCGCGCTTTGCGTGATGGGCAGGCTCAGCGTGACATCGGCGGTGCCGATCCCGCCATGCGCATAGGCGTCCGTCGCCCCCAGCGCGATGCGTCCCGTGACGTCCAAGGACTGGGCCTGCGCGGCGAGTGGCGCAAGGAAAAGAGCGATCAGGGCGTGGCGCATATCGGGGGCTTTCTGCTTTGCAGCGAGAATGGCACGGGGGGAGGGGGTGGGAAAGAGCTTTTAGCCGTAAGTGGCCAGCATGGCGTGCAAATCGTCCAGAGTGTTGGCCTCTTGCACGGGTTTGTCCTGCCGCCAGCGGGCCATGCGTGGGAACCGCAGGGCAATGCCGGATTTATGGCGGGGGCTGGCCTGAATGCCTTCGAAGGCGATCTCGAAAACATGCTCGGGCGTGACTTGGCGGACGGGGCCAAACCTGGCTTGCGTATTGCGGCGGACCCAAGCGGTGATCTGCGCGAATTCCTTGTCGGTCAGGCCCGAATAGGCCTTGGTAAAGGGGACCAGTTCGTTGCCTTTCCAGACGGCAAAGGTGAAGTCGGTGAAGAGGTTGGCGCGGCGGCCGTGGCCCTGTTGGGCATAGATCATCACCGCGTCGATGGTCAGCGGGTCCAGCTTCCACTTCCACCAATCGCCCTTTTTACGCCCTGCCAAGTAGGGCGATGCCTTGCGTTTGAGCATCAAACCTTCGGCGCGCATCTCACGCGAGGTCTGGCGAAGGGCTTTGAGATTTTCCCACGAGTCAAAGGTGATAGCGGGCGAAGCTCGCACGGGGGCGTCACTTGACATGGCGTCAAGCAGCGTCTCCAGCGCAGCGCGTCGCTGTTCCAGCGGCTGATTGCGGATGTCTTGGCCCTGATGTTCCAAAAGGTCGTAGGCGAGCAGGATCACCGGGGCCTCCTTGAGCAGTTTCTTGGGCACGGTCTTGCGCGTGATGCGGGGTTGCAGCGTGCTAAAGGGCATGGGGGCGGTGCCGTCCCACGTGACGATCTCGCCATCCAGAACGGTGCCCTTTGGCAGGAAATCCCTGGCGCGGGCGAACTCTGGAAAGCGGTCGGTGATGAGCTCTTCGCCGCGGGACCACAGGTGATGCTCGTCGCGGATGATCAGCTGTCCGCGGATGCCGTCCCACTTCCACTCCGCCTGCCAATCGCTTGGCGCGCCGAGGTTTTCCGGGGCGTCCTCTAGCTGATGCGCAAGGTAGAACGGATAGGGGCGCGACTGCGCCGCCGCCGGGTCGTCCGCTTCGATCAGGGAGGCGTAGGTGGTGGTGGCGGGGGTCCAGTCGCCCATGAGTTTGTGGGCAAGCTCGGCTTCATCCTGTCCGGTGGCCTGCGCCAGCGCACGGGTCATCAGCTTGCGACTGACACCAATACGAAAGCCGCCGGTGATGAGCTTGTTGAACAAGAACCGTTCGGTCGGATCAAGCTGATCCCAAGCGGCCAGGATTTGCGCCTTGCGGTCCTCGGCCGGAATGTCATGAAGTGCGTGTAGGGTATTGATCCAATGGGATAAACTGTGATCAGAGGTCTGCGTGGCCTCGGGCAGGATCAATGCAATCGTTTCGGCCAGATCGCCTACGATGGGGTAGCTTTCTTCCAGCAGCCACAGCGGGATGCCCGCCACCTCGGCGGCCCATTCGCGCAGCTGCGTTGTTGTCACCGCGCGCTTGGGACGACGCCCCGAGAACAGTGCGATGGTCCACAGCTTGTCTTCGTCCGGGGCGGTTGCGAAAAACTCGGCCAAAGCCTTTGTTTTCACGGTGGTTTTTGTGCTTTGGTCAATCGCGGAGAACAGCGCGGAAAAGCGTTTCATGCGGGCTCTTCCTCGGTCTCGCCGAACTGCGTCGGGACCACTTGGGCATTGTACCCCTGATCGATCAAGTGACGGGTGAAGATATCCGTGTAACCGTGTGTAACATATATGTTTTCTGCGCCTGTGGCCTTGATGGCTTGGTGCAGATCGTCCCAATCGGCGTGGTCTGAGACGACAAAGCCGCGATCCACCGACCGCCGCCGCCGCACCCCGCGCAGGCGCATCCAGCCAGAGGCAAAGCCTGTGCTGCCCTTGCCAAACCGCCGGGCCCACTGTGACCCCAGCGCCGACGGTGGCGCGAGCACCAGCGCGCCGGGATGCGCTTTGACATCAAGGTCGGGCGTCACGGGGAGTGTCTCTAGCAGATCATAGCCTTGGGCGCGCAGCACCGCGTTGCTTGCCTCGACCGCGCCGTGGGTGAGGATCGGGCCGATGGGCTCCAGCATCCGAAGCAGCCGTTGCGCCTTGCCCAGAGAGTAGGCGCCCAGAAAGGTGGTCAGCCCGGCGGCGGCATTGGCGGCCCACCAAGCGGTCATCTCGCGGGCGACCTCTGTCTGGTCTGGCCAGCGAAAAACCGGCAGGCCAAAGGTGCTTTCGGTGATGAAACTGTGGCAGGGGACCGGTTCAAAGGCTTCGGACAGCCCGTCCGGCAGGACTTTGTAATCGCCCGAGGCGACCCAGACTTCGCCCGCCACCTCGACGCGGATTTGCGCCGAGCCGGGGATGTGGCCCGCGGGGTGAAAGGACACGCTCGCCCCGCCGATCCGGCGTGTCTCGCCGTAGGGAATGCCCTCGGCGGTGATCTCGCCAAGGCGGTGGCGGATGATCGGCAAGGCGGCGTCGGTCGCCAGGTACGATCCCATACCGGGGCGGGCGTGATCGGAATGGCCGTGGGTGATCAGCGCGCGCGAAACCGGCCGCCACGGGTCGATGTAGAAATCGCCAGCGGGGCAGTAGATGCCGTGGTCGGTAAAGGTCAGAACGGGCGCGCGCATGAGTTGATAATAGGCGGCGCGCGCTTTGGTTCCAGTGGTTTAAGCGGGTGGTTTAGGCAGATAACGCCTGCGCTTGGCCTGCGCCCTGAAAGAGGTCGATCATCTGGGCGGTGACGCGGGCGCGGGTGGCCGGGTCTTCCATCAGGATTTCATGTTCGCCCTCGGGGACCATTTCCAGATGACCGTGCGGCCAGCGCGCCATGCGGTCACGAATGCGGTCCACGTCGACGATGCGTTCATTGGTGCCGGTAAAGCAGATGCAGGGCACGTCGGGGGATTTGCAGCGGGCCAGTTCGCGTGTCTCGGACAGCGCCTCGTGCAGCCAATGCAGCGAGGGGCCGCCCAGTTGCAGCTCTGGGATGGCGACGACCTGACGGCGCATATAGTCGAACATATCGGCGTCGGTGGTCAGGGTGTTGCCCTCGAACGGTTCGGATACGACATAGGCGACGGGTTTGGTGCCGGGCGCGTAAAGATGGCTGAGGCCGACGGTTTTCGACAGCCGGGACAGCGCCCAGGCGGCGGGGCGCACGGGCTGCGCGAGGCGAATGCCCCACATCGGGCCGGTGAACACCGCCGAGGCCACATCCAGCCCCTCCATCAGGGCGCGCAGGCCGATGCAGCCGCCCATGGAATGCGCAATCAGGTGGCGCGGGCCGGGCACTTCGAGCCAATCGGCCAGCTCCAGCATGGCTTTGATGTCTTTTTGATAGTCGGCAAAAACGTCGACGTGGCCGGTGCGGCTGTCGTCCAGCATCCGGTCGGCCAGCCCTTGGCCGCGCCAGTCGATGCACAGGGTGTGATAGCCCGCTGCGGCCAGATCGGCGGCGGTTCGGCCATATTTTTCAACGTATTCGGTACGTCCCGGAAACAGCAGGACGGTCCCCCGCGCCCCATCGGACGGGTAGTGCGCGACACGCACGCGCAGCCCGTCAGAGGTCGTCGCCCACCAGCCGCGCGCATTGGCGGGGCCTTCGGAGAGATCGGAATAAAAGGGTGCGGGGGGAAACTTCATTACGACAGAACCTGTGCCAAACGCATTGCGGCGCCCATGTCGCCGTCAACAGACAATTTACCGGACATAAACGCAGAGGTGGGATCAAGATCGCCGGACAGGATGCCTTCGAACGTCTCTTGCGAGGCGCTGAGGGTGACATCCGCGTCTTCGTCCCCGGCATGGGCGCCGTTTTCGTCGATGATCAGGCTGCCTTCGTCCTCGATCACGAACTTGGCGGTGCCGTCGAACCCTTCGCCGTCCAGTTTGGCGTTCAGGGCTTTGACAGCTTCGTTAACGGTGTCGCTCATAGTTGCTCCTTACAGTCTCAAGAATTTGTGCGCTGGCAAACCGGCACACAGGCGCTACACTCGAACCAAGTTATGAGCACGGGTCCCATGGATTACAAATCTACCGTCACGGCATTTGCCACTATAGTAATGATTTCCCTACCTGCGGGTTTATGGGCGCAAACTCGCGCAGACGACCTACTGGACCAGTTGGCGCAGGCGGAAAACGCCGAAATCGCCCAAAGGCTCGAGAATCAGCTGTTCACCGAGTGGTCGAAAAGCGGCTCTGCGGCGATGGATTTGCTGCTTAAACGGGGGCAGGATGCGCTGGCGGTGGACAATCTTTCGGCAGCGACCGAACATTTTCGCGCTTTGACGGACCACGCGCCGGAGTTCGCCGAGGGCTGGCATGGGCTGGCCCTGGCCTATTATCAGGCGGAACGGTTTGGTCCGGCCATGGAAGCGTTGGAGCGTGTCCTTGCCCTGAACCCGCATCATTTCGCGGCGCTCAAGGGGGTGGGTGCCTTGAACGAGCAGACCGGCAACCCATTTCTTGCCTACGAGGCCTATGAACAGGTATTGCAGCTGCGGCCGCATGACTCGGAAGTGATCGAGGCCATGAAGCGGCTGGAAGTTGAGGTAAAGGGCGTCCAGCTCTGACATAAAAGGCGGCCCCACGCATGGCCATGCAAAAGCGGATCGCGGCCGTTCTCGGCCCGACCAACACCGGCAAGACCCACTACGCCATTGAGCGGATGCTCGGCTATCGCTCTGGCATCATCGGTCTGCCGCTGCGCCTGCTGGCGCGCGAAGTTTATGACAAGATCGTTGGGCTGAAGGGGCCTTCGGTGGTGGCTTTGGTCACGGGCGAAGAGCGCATTGTGCCGCCGCGCGCCCAGTATTGGGTCTGCACGGTCGAGGCGATGCCCGAAGGCATGGGCGCCGATTTCGTCGCGGTCGATGAGATTCAGCTCTGCGCCGACCCCGAGCGCGGGCATGTGTTCACCGACCGCCTGATGCGGATGCGCGGCACCCATGAGACGCTCTTCCTAGGCTCTGACACCATGCGCGGGCCGATCAGCGCTCTGGTTCCCGGCGTCGAATTTGTCCGCCGTGAGAGAATGAGCCAATTGGCCTATTCTGGTTCCAAAAAGATAAGTCGCCTGCCCAATCGTACAGCAATTGTCGGATTTTCTATTGATAATGTCTATGCGATTGCCGAACTGTTGAAGCGTCAAAAGGGCGGTGCGGCGGTGGTTATGGGGGCGCTGAGCCCTCGGACCCGCAACGCGCAGGTCGAGCTCTATCAGAACGGCGAGGTCGACTATCTGGTGGCCACCGACGCGATCGGGATGGGGTTGAACCTTGATATTGACCACGTCGCATTTTCCAGCCTGTCCAAGTTCGACGGACGGCGGATGCGCCCCTTGATGCCGAACGAATTGGCGCAGATCGCGGGCCGGGCAGGGCGGGGCATGAGCCACGGCACGTTCGGGGTTACCGGCGAGGCGGGGCCGATCCACGAGGACGTGGCCGACGCCATCTGCAACCACTCGTTTACCCCGCTCAAGAAACTCAACTGGCGCAACCCGGCGCTGCAATTCGGCAGCATCGACGCGCTGGAACGTAGCCTCGACCAAAGCCCCACCGGCGAAGTCTTGATGAAAGCGCGCGAGGCGGACGACCTGCGCGCGCTGCGGGCCTTGGCCTCGGACACAGAGGTGCGGGCGCGGGCCTCTGACGGGCAATCGGTGCAGCTGCTGTGGAACGTCTGCCGCATTCCCGACTTCCGGGGCATCAGCCCGGCGGAACATGCGGGCCTCTTGGGCGTTATCTTTGGACACCTGCACCAGACCGGCCACGTGCCGGACGATTTCCTGGCGCGGCAGGTGAACCGCATTGACCGGACAGATGGCGACATTGACACATTATCGAAACGTCTCGCCTATATCCGTACATGGACCTATGTTGCGCAACGGCGTGGTTGGGTTAAAGACGAAGACCATTGGCGCGGGGCGACGCGCGCTGTAGAAGACAGCCTGTCAGATGCTTTGCACGAACGTCTGACTCAGAGATTTGTAGACCGGCGGACCAGCGTGCTGCTTCGGCGGTTGAAACAGAAGGAGGCCCTTTTGGCCGAAGTGAACGATCAGGGTGAAGTCACCGTCGAAGGGCATACCGTCGGCAAGTTGGAAGGTTTCCGGTTCCGTCAGGACAAGGACGCCACGGGCCAGGAGGCCAAGACGCTGCGTCAGGCGTCCTTGCAGGCGCTCGCTCCGCATTTCCATTTGCGCGCGGACCGGTTCTATAACGCGCCGGACACCGAAATTGATTTCACCGAACAGGGTGGCCTGATGTGGGGCGACCAGGCGGTGGGCAAGCTGGCCAAGGGCGATGATCCGCTCAAACCGCGCGTTGTCGCCTTTGTCGACGAAGAGGCAGGCCCCGATGTGGCGCAAAAGGTGGAACGCCGCCTTCAGCACTTTATGGACCGCAAGATTGCCGCGCTGTTCGAGCCGCTGATCAAGATGCGCGACGACGAGGCGCTGACCGGCCTTTCGCGTGGGTTCGCCTTCCGTCTGGTGGAATCGCTGGGCGTGATCCCGCGCGCTGAGGTTGCTGACGACGTCAAGGCGCTGGATCAGGACGCGCGCGGCGCGCTGCGCAAGCATGGCGTCCGTTTCGGCCAGTACACCATCTTTATGCCGCTGCTGCTCAAGCCTGCGCCGACGCGCCTGCGTCTGGTGCTCTGGAGCCTTGCCAACGGTCTTGAGGACTTCCCCGAAGCGCCGCCTCCGGGTCTGGTCACCGTGCCGAACATCGACGCGGTTCCGGCGCAGCATTACACGCTGGCGGGTTACCGCAAGGCGGGCGCACGGGCGATTCGCATCGACATGCTGGAACGTCTGGCGGATATGATCCGCTCTGAGGACAGCCGTGGCGGTTTTGAGGCCAAGGCCGACATGCTGTCGATCACCGGCATGACGCTGGAACAGTTCGCCGACCTCATGGGCGGTCTGGGCTACCGCGCCGAAAAGGGTGAGCGTCAAAAGGTGAAGCCGGTCGACGTCGTTGTCGCGCCCGAAGAGGGGGCCGCGCCTGTTGCCGAGGACACCGTGTCCACCGAGGACACGCCGGTCTTTGACAAGGGCCAAGAGGCCGCTCCGGGCGCGCAAGTCGGCGCTGCGGACGCCCCCGAGGCCGCCGATCTGCCCGAGGCCGTTCAGAAACTGGACGACCACGGCGAGGCGCCCATCGCCACCGACCCGGCGGAAACCGCTTCGGCGGATGTGATCGCCGACACCCCGGCCGAGGAAATCCTGCCCGGCACCGCGCCGGACGCCGGCATCGCGGGCCCCGAGACCGAGGTGTTCTACACCTTCACCTGGGGTGGCAACCGTGGCAACCAGCAGCGCCGTGGCGGCGGTCAGCAGCGCGGCCCGCGCCGCGACGCCAAGCCGAACGAGCAGCGCGGTGGCGACAAGCCGCGTGGCAAGGGCAAGCCCAAGGGCAAAGGTGGCCCCAAGGGCGACCGCAACGGCCCCAAGACCTTCTCGGCCCGTCCGCCGAAAAAGGAAAAGGCCATCGACCCCGACAACCCCTTTGCAGCCGCTCTGATGGGGCTCAAGGACAAGTCGTAAGTCGTGACCGACGACGCCCGCATCCGTGTGGACAAATGGCTGTGGCAGGCCCGGTTTTTCAAAAGCCGGAGCCTTGCCGCCGCCTGCGTCACCGGCGGGCATTTGCGCATCAACTCGGACCATGTGTCCAAGGCCAGCCGCGCGGTGGGGCCGGGGGATGTCCTGAGCTTTCCGCAAGGGCGGCTGGTGCGGGTGGTCAAAATCGTCGCATGTGGCACCCGCCGCGGCCCCGCCCCAGAGGCGCAGGCCCTGTACGAAGATTTGTCCCCGCCAGAGACCCAGGAAAAGAAACCCGTTCCGCCAATCGCCCGGATCGAAGGCAATGCGCGTCCCACCAAACGCGATCGCAGGAAACTCGATCTTGATCGGTCCCGGACGCTTGAATGATCCGCTGGGCTGGTCTAGCTAAGTCGTCGACAGCGCCTTAATACGGACGAGACCTCCCATGACTTATGTCGTCATCGACAACTGCATCGCCTGCAAATACACCGACTGCGTCGAAGTGTGCCCCGTGGATTGCTTCTACGAGGGTGAAAACATGCTGGTGATCCACCCCGATGAGTGCATCGACTGCGGCGTCTGCGAGCCCGAGTGCCCCGCCGATGCGATCCGCCCGGACACCGAGCCGGACATGGAAAAATGGGTCGAGTTCAACCGCAAATACTCCGAAGAGTGGCCGGTCATCATCACCAAGAAAGACCCGCTGCCCGAAGCCGAAGAGCGCGACGGCGAGACCGACAAGAAGACCAAGTACTTCTCGGAAAAGCCCGGCGAGGGCGGTTGATCCGATTCGGGTAAAAATTGTCGCGCGTCCGTGATGGGCGCGCTAACGGCCTGTAATCACGGGCCTTTTCCATCTGAGCGTGGCGCTAGGATGGGGCGCGTTTTTGTGATATGCTCTGTCCTCACATGAAGACATTGTATGCAGCGCGCCAAGCCACTTTGGCATTGGGGATTTAACACGACAGCGGATCGCAAGGTGATCGGGGGTTCAGATCGGGTCCCGTTCACCTCTTTTGTTGTCCGCGTGTCCCTAAGGATGCTGCGTCTGTCTGAGCTGCGAGGAAGCGACTATATGACCAAAGCGAAGAAACCCGAATTCCGTCCCAACGAGTATGTCGTCTATCCGGCCCACGGCGTCGGCCAGATCGTCAACATCGAGGAACAGGAAATCGCAGGCATCAGCCTGGAGCTTTTCGTGATCTCTTTTGAAAAGGACAAGATGACCCTGCGGGTGCCGACCCACAAGGCGACCGAAGTCGGCATGCGTTCGCTCAGCTCGCCTGACGTGGTGGATGCCGCGATGAAAACCCTGCGCGGCAAGGCCAAGGTCAAGCGCGCCATGTGGTCCCGCCGCGCGCAGGAATACGAGCAAAAGATCAACTCGGGCGACCTGATTGCCATCGCCGAAGTGGTGCGCGACCTGCACCGCGGCGACGACCAGCGCGAACAGTCCTACTCCGAGCGTCAACTTTATGAGGCCGCGCTGGAACGTCTGACCCGCGAAGTGGCCGCCGTCACCGGTGACGAAGCTGCCGCCGCCCGTCAGGTGGACGAAGTGCTGGGTCTGCGCGCCGCGTAAGCCCTTTACACCCAAAATAAAAAGCCGCGCATCCCGGAGTGGGGGCGCCGCTTTTTCGTGTCTGAACGCGGGCCTAGGCCGCGTCTTCCTTGGCCTTCTTGGCGCGCTCTTCCAGTGCCGCGTACAGCGTCGCGCCAAGGTCTTTTTCCAGCTCTTTGGCGCGGGCGATATAGGCGTGGTTCTGCGCCGACGGGATCGCCGGATCCCACAAGGTCGCCAGCTCGCGCACGATGTCGCGGTCTTGATGATAGAATGTCTCTTCGGCGATGGCGGCTTCGTATTCGCTCATCCCGAGGTTTTCCAGGACATAGCGCCCGGCGCGCAGCGAGCTGTCAAACATCTCGCGCACGATGTCATCGGCCCCGGCTTTATACAGCTGGAACACATGGGTGCGGTCGCGGGCGCGGGCGATGATGTGCAGATCGGGCCGGATGCGGCGGGCATAGGCCACCAGCTTGGTGGTCGCCTTGGGGTCGTCCAGCGCGGCGACCAGAACGCGCGCGCTTTCGATCCCGGCGGCGTGCAGCAGCTCGGGCCGGGTCGGGTCGCCAAAGAAGCCGCGATAGCCGAACTGGCGCATCAGCTGGATGGTCTTCATGTCGTGATCCAGCACCACGGCCTGAAACCCAGAGGATTGCACAAGGCGGTTCACGATCTGCCCAAAGCGCCCGATGCCCGCGATGATCACCGGCCCGGTGGCGTCGATCTTGTCCGGTTTGACGGATTCGCCGCGCTCTTCGAACCGTTTGGCGAGGTGGTCAAAGATCAGGAACAGCGCCGGCGTGATCATCATCGACAGGGCGATCACCAGCAGCAGACGGTTGGCCAGCCCCGCGGTCAGCACGCTTTGTTGCAGGCCAAAGGATACAAGGACAAAGCCGAACTCGCCGGCCTGCGCCAGCCCCAGCGTGAACAGCCACAGCCCGCGTTTGCGCAGGCCGAACAGCAGGCCCAAGCCGAACAGCACCACGCCCTTGATGACAATCAGCCCCAGCGCCAACCCCAGCATCACCAGTGGCTCGGCCAGCAGCCGGTCAATGTCGATGCCCGCGCCGACGGTGATGAAAAACAGCCCCAGCAGCAGGCCTTTGAACGGCGCGATGTCGCTCTCTAGTTCGTGCCGGAACTCCGAGTTCGCAAGCACGACGCCCGCAAGGAACGTCCCCAGCGCGGCGGACAGCCCCACGAGGTTCATCAAGAATCCGATGCCCACGACGATCAGCAGCGCCACGGCGGTGAACATCTCTGGCAGGTGGGCGGCGTGGATAAAGCGGAACAGCGGACGCGCGCCGTAGATCCCCGCGATGATGATCGCCGCCATCATGCCCAGCATCATCAGCGCCACTCCCCAGCCCGGCAGACCTTCGATCAGGGACATGGAGCCGTGCGCCGTGTCGACCGCCGCCGCGCTGTTGGGCCGCTGGATCGAGCCGTCCTGCGACAGGGTGATGGTGGGGCCGGTGGCCAGCAGGGGCAAGGCGATCAGCATGGGGATCACCGCGATGTCCTGCGTCAGCAGCACCGAGAACGTCGAGCGCCCGCCGTTGGTCTGCATCAGCCCCTTTTCCGACAGGGTTTGCAGCACGATGGCGGTGGATGACAGCGCCACGGTCAGGCCGATCGCAAGGCTGGTTTGCCATGAATCCAAGGGCTTATACCATTGCCCCAAGGCCATGGCCGCGCCCATGATCGCCAGCGTGGTCAGGACCACTTGCAGCCCGCCAAGGCCGATCAAGCGGTGGCGCATGTCCCACAGGGCGCGCGGCTCCAGCTCTAGCCCGATGATGAACAGCATCATCACCACGCCGAATTCGGCGAAATGCTGAATGTCTTCGGTGTGTTCGATCAGGCCCAAGCCCGGCCCGATAATGACCCCGGCGGCGAGATAGCCCAGCACCGACCCCAGCCCCAGCCGGGCGGCGATGGGCACGGCGATCACCGCCGCCGCCAAAAAGACCGAGGCCTGAAAGAGGAATGACTCCATAGTTTTGCGCGTCCTGTCAGATGGTTAACACCATGATGCGGTGCAAAGGCAGGCAAGCGCAACATCAAGTGTCGCGCTTTGGCATGAAAACTAGGGAGTGTTGGTGAAAAGCCCATGAGGGGCGGCGATTTTGTTAAGGCAGCGCCAGCCCCGGCGGCATCTTGCCCAAACGGGGCCGCAGGCGCGACCAGCGCGGGGTGGTTTGCGCGGGCAGGGCGCTGGCCAGCATCGGCAGGGGCAGCCGCCCCGCCAGCACCGCGCGATACAAGGGAAAGACGCCGGGCCGCAGGTAGGGCGACCAATGGCAAATGCGCTTTTCTGGCGCTTTGATCGGAAAGCCCAAAGTCCGCAGCGCATGCAGGCTGCGGTCGTCATCCAGTTGCAGCGTCACGAGGTTCGGCAGCGACAGACCATGCCCCAACGTCCGATCCCCCGGCACCGGCGCGGGCAAAAGCCGCTCAATCCCATAGTCGAACAGGTCATTTTCCCGGCTGGTGACGTTCAGCACCTGCGTTAGCTTGCCTTGCAACGATCCGCGGGCGGTGGCGCAGAACTCGGCCCCCGACATCAGGATCGCGGTCTGCACATGGGGCGACAGCGAAATGGCGCGCAGGGCCACCCGCGCGCCCATGCTGTGCGCCACCAGATGCACCGGCCGCCCCGGCGCCAACTGCGCGATCACCTCGAGCAGATCGGCCAGCACCGCGCCCGCCTGCCACGCCGCCCCATGCGCCGCCCAGAGCGAGCCGCGCGCCCCCCAGCCAAAGGAAATCCCCAGCCCTTCGCCCCGCTGGCCGCGCAGCCCCAGATGCCGGGGCCAGGACACCACGCGGCGATGCTGGCGCTTGGGCAGGCGCGACTGGATCGTCTCATGCGGGCAATGCAGCGGATGGCCGGGCAGGTATTTATACCCGTGGATCATCACCGTCACCGGGCCGGGATCGACCGCCAGCGCGTGGCGCAAAACCGGCCGCAACGCCGCAGATGCGCCGTGCAATTGCGCACCCTCCAACGTCGCCGTGATCCGCAGCATGGGCATGGGGGCTTGTCCCTCTGAGTCCGCCAAAAACCGTTAACCATAAGCTGCGCGCGATGTGTGAAAGCTTGGTTACGCTAGCGTGACGGTCTTGCAATACGCGTTTAACGCGCGTATCCGTGCCGCGTGGCGATTTGTTTACCGGATTGCGGGCCACCTCGGGGACGCCCTGAGAAAAACCGCTAAAGAGGTCAGACGAAAGGCTCCTTTCGCTTGGCCGCGACTGGGGCTTTTTTGTTGAAGGATCAAAGAGATGACGCGCAGCAAACAAACCAAACTCGTGCATGGCGGCACCAAGCGCAGCCAGTGGAACGAAGTCTCCGAAGCCGTGTTCCTGACCCAGGGCTTTGTCTATGACACCGCCGAGGCCGCCGAAGCGCGGTTCATCAAGGCCGGCCCGGATGAGTTCATCTATGCGCGCTACGGCAACCCGACCATGCGCATGTTCGAAGACCGCCTCGCCGGCTATCTGGGCTATGAGGCTGGTTTTGCGTGCAATTCCGGCATGGCGGCGGTGTCCGGCGCGCTGATGGCCCTGGTCAAGGCGGGCGATCACGTGGTGGCCTCGCGGGCGCTGTTCGGCTCGTGCCTCTATGTGCTCGAAGAGATCCTGCGCAAATTCAACGTCGAAGTGACCTTGGTCGATGGCACCGACAATGCGGCCTGGGATGCGGCGATCCGCGATGACACGCGGCTGGTCTTCCTCGAGTCGATTTCGAACCCCACGCTGGAGGTCATCGACCTGCGGCACGTCGTTGAGGTCGCGCATGCCAAGGGCGCGCTGGTCGTGGTCGATGACGCCATGGCGACCCCGGTGTTCTCGTACTGCAAGGACTGCGGCGTCGATCTGGTGGCGATTTCCACCACCAAGCACGTGGACGGGCAGGGCCGGATGCTGGGCGGCATGATCTGCGGGTCCACCGAACTGGTGCGCGGGCCGATCGAAACCTACATGAAGCACACCGGCGGCGCGATGAACCCGTTCACCGCTTGGTCGCACCTCAAGGCCTTGGAAACGCTGGAACTTCGCGTGCGCGCGCAGGCCAAGGGCGCCTATGCGCTGGCCGAGGCGCTGACCGGTCACCCCAAGCTGAACGCGGTCCGCTACCCCACGCACCCCGGCCACCCGCAGCACGAGCTGGCGCTGGCACAGTCCGAGGCAGGCGGCACCGTGGTGGCTTTTGACGTCAAGGGCGGGCGCGAGGAGTGCTTTGCCTTCCTCAACGCGCTGCAAACGATCATCATCTCGAACAACTTTGCCGACGCGAAATCCATCGCGACCCACCCGGCGACCACTACCCACCAGCGCCTTCCTCAGGACCAAAAGGATACCTTGGGAATCACGCCGGGTCTGGTGCGTCTGTCGGTCGGTCTTGAGGATCCGCAGGACATCATCGACGACATCCTTCAGGCTCTGGACGCGATTTAATGCGATCAAAGGGAAACTTTTGATCCGGAATGTCGTTTCTGACGTAAGACTAGGCAAGAATGGAAATTGCCGCTGGCAGTTCCTATGTTGTAACGCGAATGACTGGATCAGGGGTTTCCCTTATGAACATGCACACGCCGGACATTGACCGTAAACCGGGCCGGGGCGACGCAGAGGCGGCGCTGGCCGTGCTGCGCGAATGGGCACAAGGTGCCGCCAGCGAAGAGATCGAGACCCTCGATCCGGCTCTGCGGCAATTCGTGCGCGACGCCGAGCCTTCGGATTACCCGGCGCTGCGCCGCGAGTACCCCGAGGACTTCGTCGTCGAACCCGCCTACAAGGACAGCCTGCCGGACCTGCAAAACGGTCCGGCGTCGCTGATCAAAGGCGCGAACCGGGCAATTCAGCATGTGGGGATTTCGAATTTCCGCCTGCCGATTCAATACCATACCCGCGACAACGGCGATCTGACGCTGGAAACCAGCGTGACCGGCACTGTCAGCCTTGAGGCCGATAAAAAGGGCATCAATATGAGCCGCATCATGCGCTCTTTTTATGCTCACGCCGAGAAAACCTTTAGCTTTGAGGTGATCGAAGCGGCGCTGGACGACTATAAAACCGACCTCGAAAGCTTTGATGCGCGCATCAACATGCGCTTTTCCTTCCCGATGAAGGTGCAGAGCCTGCGGTCGGGCCTGTCGGGCTATCAGTATTACGACATCGCGCTGGAGCTGGTGGAAACCGCCGGGGTCCGCCGCAAGATTGTGCATCTGGATTTCGTTTACTCTTCTACGTGCCCCTGTTCGCTGGAACTGTCGGAACACGCCCGGCGCGAGCGTGGCCAGCTGGCAACCCCGCATTCTCAGCGCTCGGTTGCGCGGATTTCGGTGGAACTGGTTGGCCCGACTTGCCTGTGGTTCGAAGACCTGATCGAGATGTGCCGCGCCCAAGTGCCGACCGAGACCCAAGTCATGGTCAAGCGCGAGGACGAACAAGCCTTTGCCGAACTCAACGCGGCCAACCCGATTTTCGTCGAGGATGCCGCGCGCCTGTTCGCCGAAGCGCTTGAGGATGACCCGCGCATCGGCGATTTCCGCGTGCTCGCCAGCCATCAGGAAAGCCTGCACAGCCATGACGCGGTGTCGGTCCTGACCGAGGGCGACACCTTTGCCGCCGACAGCCTTGACCCGCGTTTGTTCGCGTCGCTGTTCCACGTCGGCTGAAAATTTCAGCGTTTTGCCATGCGTCCGGGCCTGCTCGGGCGCATTTTGCGTGACGCGGCCTGAGATGCGCGAAAAAATGCGCGGATTTACGGGAAAATTACCGGCCCTGTGCTACCGTTAACTCGATGGGAGGAAACCTAAGTCTCTAACGAAAGGTTTCCCAAATGCGCGACAACGTACAGCTCAGGGTGGGACACACCCGCCTGAACACCAAGATTGACCGCTATTTTGCCAGCATCGGGCTGGGGTTTAACCCCTCGGCGCTGCGCCGTGCCCGGCTCCGAGAGATCATCGTGCTCGAGGCGCAAACCGATGAGGACCTTGCACAAATGGGCCTGACACGGGATCAAATCCTGCCGCATGTGTTTCGCGATCTGATCGCGGCCTAGGGTGCGGCGTCGGTCGCGGCTTTTGGGGCGCTTGACACGGGCAGCGCGCACCGCCAAGGCTTTGTCCATGTTCGATATTCGACCCGTCGCCTATGTGATCGGCCTGCTTGTGGCGTGCCTTGGGGGCACCATGCTGTTGCCGCTGCTTGTGGACCTTGCCGAAGGGCGGGGGGAATGGCCTGTCTTTCTGGAAAGCGCGATCATCACCGCGCTGGCGGGGGGGCTTGTGGCCCTGTCCTGCTCCAACGCGGTCAAAGAGGGGCTGACCCTGCAACAGACGTTCCTGTTGACCACGGGCGTCTGGGCGGCGCTGCCGGTCTTTGGCGCGCTGCCCTTTGTGCTGGGCGCGACGGACGCCAGCTTTACCGATGCTTATTTCGAGGCAATGTCCGGCCTGACCACCACCGGGTCGACGGTGCTGTCGGGGCTGGACGATCTGCCCAAGGGGCTGCTGCTGTGGCGGGGCTTGCTGCAATGGCTGGGCGGGATCGGCATCATTGTGGTCGCCATGGTGTTCCTGCCCGAACTGCGGGTCGGCGGGATGCAGATTTTCCGCTCGGAAAGCTTTGACACCATGGGTAAGATCCTGCCCCGCGCGACGCAGATTTCGTCCAGTATCTCAACGATTTACGTGACGATTACCCTGGCCTGCGCCGGGGCGTATTTGCTGTGCGGCATGAACCCGTTTGATGCCACCGTCCACGCCATGACCACCGTGTCGACCGGGGGCTTTGCCAATTACGACGCGTCTTTCGGCACGTTTTCTGGCCCGGCGGAATACGTCGCCTCGGTCTTTATGGTGCTCGCGGCGCTGCCGTTTGTGCGCTACGTGCAGATCATGAACGGCAACACCCGCGCGTTCTTCAAGGACAGCCAGATCTGGACCTTCCTCGGGATCATCGGCTTTCTCGTCGTCGTCACCAGCATCATTCTGCTGTGGATTTTCCCGCACCACCCCGAACAAGCCGTGCGCGAGGCGCTGTTCAACATCACCTCGATCATCTCGGGCACCGGCTACGCCTCTGTCGATTACATGCAGTGGGGCGCCTTCCTGATCGCCATGTTCTTTTTCATCGGATTGATCGGTGGTTGCGCGGGGTCCACCGCCTGTTCGGTCAAAGTGTTCCGCTACCAGATCCTGTTTTCCTCGATCAAAGTGCAGTTGCGCCGCATCCGTTCCCCCCACGGCGTCTTTGTCCCGCGATTCCAGGGCCGCCCGGTCACCGATGACGTCATGGGATCGGTCATGTCTTTCTTTGTGTTCTTTATCGTCTCGCTGGGGGTGATTGCCGTCGCGCTCAGCCTGACGGGCCTTGATTTCATCACCTCGGTGTCGGGCGCGGCAACGGCGATTGCCAATGTGGGGCCGGGGCTGGGGCCGATGATTGGCCCGGCGGGCAACTTTGCCGATGTGGGCGACACGGCCAAGTGGATCCTCAGCTTTGCGATGCTGCTGGGGCGGCTGGAACTGCTGTCGGTGCTGACGCTGTTCTCGTTGCGGTTCTGGCGCGCCTAAGCGCCGGCGGCGGGCTCAACAAGACCCCACGACCATATACGCCTGATCCCAGTTGCCGCGCGCGGCGTCCTCGTGGTCGATCCAAAAGCTGATCGCGCCGCAGTCGCCATAGGTAATCCCCATGTGGTCGTCTGTGTCGAGCCGCAAGAGCTGGATGCCCTGGCCACCTTCCATATTGGCCTCAGGGATTTCCGGGCCGCCGACCATGGCGCCCATGTTGCGGCGGCGGATCAGCGCGCCGGGGGTGTCCTCGACCGCGTCGAAAGCGGCGTTCATCGCGTCCATCATAACGTCATAGTATTCATTGAAACGCGGTTCGGGAATGTTGGGGTCGCCATAGACATCGCCCATGGTCCGCCCCGCCGCCGCGCGCACGGGGGTGCGTTTGATCACGCCGGGATTGCGCTGGGTTTTGAAGCGATCTTGCAGGTCGGGCAGGCTCTCGGGCGGCTCGGAGTCGCGCTCGTCCGGCTCGGGGACATACATGACCACGCCGGTCATGCCGTCGTCGTGGATGTTGTTGAAGAAATACAGCCAGCCTTCGTTCGGCAAGTCGAGCGACAGCGCCTC
The DNA here is from genome assembly GCF_900176475.1 of Tropicibacter naphthalenivorans. Lineage (GTDB taxonomy): Bacteria > Pseudomonadota > Alphaproteobacteria > Rhodobacterales > Rhodobacteraceae > Tropicibacter > Tropicibacter naphthalenivorans. Next base: position 45,759 of record NZ_FWXX01000001.1, on the reverse strand, counting down.
TGGCGGCATTTCCGACATGTCGATGCCGGCAATAAAGGTCAGGGCTTCGTCGAGTTTGGGCCAATCCTCGCCCTCGGGCAGGCGGGGCAGGCCGCCGATATGCGAGCGGCTTGTTTGATGGCCGGGCGCTTCGGGGACAAGGAAAATCGTTGGCTCTGACCGCTTGGCAAAGACCTGTTCGGCAGAGGCTTTGGCCTTGGCGTGTTCAGCGCGCTTCTTGGCCCCGGCGGCGTCCTTGGCGGCTTGCCTGCGGGCGGCGGCGGCGCGGTGTTCAGCGAGATGATCGGCCTTTTGCACCTCTTGCGCCATGTGCTCTTCGTCCTCCAGCCATTTCGCCACGGCGCGCAAAACCGGGGCGAGGGCGGGAACACGATCGGCCAGTGCGCGCAGGCCGAGGATGATTGCAACCATGGTCCGGCGGAAAAAGATCAGGATCAGCGTGGTGACCACCACCAGCACCCAGGCCGGAATGCCCAAGGACAGCAGGATTTGCCCAAGCGCAACGGCGAAAATCCCAGCAACGAGGAAAAGAAAGATCTGCATGGCGGCCCCCCCCCCCAATGGTTAACACACGCTTAGATTGCCGTGGAATGGGGCGCGAAAACGACAAAGGCCGGGAAAATTCCCGGCCTTCGCGTACTTCGTGTGGGAAAAGATCAGCCGATCTCGGCCAGACGGGCCAACGCGTCCTTGATCTTGGCCTCGTCCGCCTCGCGCGCCGCAAGGTTGGCGCGGGCCTCTTCGACCACCTCTGCGGGGGCCGAGGCCGCGAACTTGGGGTTGTTCAGACGGCCGCGCAGACCGCCCAGTTCCTTGGCGAGCTTGCCCAGCGTCTTTTCCAGACGGGCCTTTTCCTCGGCCACGTCGATGATGTCCGCCAGCGGCATCCCCAGCGTCGCGCCGCCCACCGGGACAACCACGCAGCCCTTGGGGAATTCGCCAACCGTCTCAAGGCTTTCGATCCGCGCGAGGCGCTTGATCAGCGTCTCGTTGTTGTCCCAAGCGGTCTGTTCCGCCGCGCCCATCTGCGTCGCCAGCAGCGGCACGTACAGCCCCGCAGGCACGTGCATCTGCGCCCGGGCAGAGCGCACGCCCTCGATCACGCCGATAACCCAATCGATTTCCGCTTCGGCTTCGGCGTCCACCATGTCGGCGGCGGCATAGGTCGGCCAATTGGTGTGCACCAGCATCTTGGCGCGCGCGCCAAGCGTGCCCCACAGCTCTTCGGTGATGAAGGGCATGATCGGGTGCAGCAGGATCAGACACTGGTCGATGACCCAGGACATGGTTTCACGCGTTTCCTGCGCCACCGCCGCGTCGTCCGAGCCGAACAGCGGTTTCGAGAATTCCACGTACCAGTCGCAGACCTTGCCCCAGACAAAGGCGTACAGGGCGTTCGCCGCGTCGTTAAAGCGGTAGTCGGTCAGCGCCTGATCCACCACTTCGCGGACCTTGGCGGTCTCGCCCATGATCCACTTGTTGAGCGTGGCATTGGGGGCAGGGGTGCCGCCCAGACCCACGGCGTCGTTCATCTCGGCAAAGCGGGCGGCGTTCCACAGCTTGGTGCCAAAGTTGCGATAGCCCGCGATGCGGTCCACCGACATCTTGAGCACACCGCCAATAGAGGCCATGGCCGCGTTGTTCATGCGCAGCGCGTCGGCGCCGTAATCGTTGATGATCTCCAGCGGGTCGATGACGTTGCCGGTGGTCTTGGACATCTTCTTGCCCTTCTCGTCGCGGACCAGCTGGTGCAGGTACACGGTGTGAAAGGGGATTTCGTCCACGACGGCCAGCTGCATCATGATCATGCGCGCCACCCAGAAGAACAGGATGTCCGAGCCGGTGACCAGCACGTCGGTCGGGAAATACTTTTGCATTTCCGGCGTGTCCTCGGGCCAGCCCAGCGTGCCGATGGGCCACAGACCGGACGAGAACCACGTGTCCAGCACGTCGGGGTCGCGGAACATCGGCAGCTGCATGGGGGCGTCAAAGGTGCGGATCGCGCCTTCGTCGGCGACGTCCATGTGCTTGAGCGCCTCGGCCAGCACGGCGGCGGCCTCATTGGCGTCCTCGACGATGCGGAACTCGGTCCCGTCGACAAAGCGCGCCTTGGCGGCCTCGATGGCTTCGGCCTCGGTTGCGGCGCAGATCGGGTACCAGTCTTCCTCGCCGGGGACATACCACACCGGGATCTGGTGACCCCACCACAGCTGGCGCGAGATACACCACGGTTCGATGTTCTCCAGCCAGTGGTAATAGGTCTTTTCGCCGCTCTCGGGCATGATCTTGATCTTGCCAGAGCGCACGGCGTCCAGCGCGGGGCCGACCACCTTTTCGGCGTCCACGAACCACTGGTCGGTCAGCATCGGTTCGATCACCACCTTGGAGCGGTCGCCAAACGGCTGCATGATCGGCTTGGACTCGACCAGCGGGACAAGCTGTTCTTCCTCGGTGCGCATCTCGCCGCCTTCGGACGGCTCAACGGGGGATTTGACCGCCGCTGCGCCCAGACGCGGGTCGGTGGCCTCGGTCATCACGGCCAGACCCTCTTCGGTGATCTCGCGGATCACGGCCTCGCGCGCTTCCATACGGTCCAGACCGCGCAGGTGGTCAGGGACAAGGTTGATGGTGTCGGCCTCGACTTCGGACAGGGTGCGCTTGCCCGCCGCCACGTCCATGGCGATCTTGGCCGCCTCGGCGTAGGGCAGACCGTCGGCGCGCATCGCCCCGCGGGTGTCCATCAGGCGGTACATCGGGATGTCGTTGCGCTTGGCGACCTGGTAGTCGTTAAAGTCATGCGCGCCGGTGATCTTCACCGCGCCCGAGCCAAAGTTCGGATCGGGGTATTCGTCGGTGATGATCGGGATCAGGCGGCGATGCTCTTTGGGGCCAACCGGGATCTCACACAGCTTGCCCACGATGGGCGCGTAACGCTCGTCATTGGTAAAGACCGCCACCGCGCCGTCACCCAGCATCGTCTCGGGACGAGTCGTGGCGATGGAGATGTAATCGCGCGTCTCGCGAAAGATCACGTTCCCCTCTTCGTCCTTTTCGAGGTACTCGTAGGTCACGCCATCGGCCAGCGGGTATTTGAAGTGCCACATGTGGCCCGCCACTTCGATGTTCTCGACTTCCAGATCGGAAATCGCCGTCTCGAAATGCGGGTCCCAGTTCACAAGACGCTTGCCGCGATAGATCAGGCCCTTTTCGTACATGTCGACGAAGACCTTGATCACCGCATCGTGGAAGTTGCCATCGGCGTCGGCCTCGGGCGCACCGGGCGCGCCGGACATGGTAAAGGCGTTGCGGTCCCAGTCGCAGCTATCCCCAAGGCGCTTCATCTGTTCGATGATGGTGCCGCCGTATTGCGTCTTCCAGTCCCAGACGTGGTTCAGGAAATCGGCGCGGGTCAGGTCGGTGCGGCGGATGCCTTGCTCGGCTTTCAGCTTCTTTTCCACCTGCAATTGCGTCGCGATCCCGGCGTGGTCCTGCCCCGGCTGCCACAGCGTGTCAAAGCCGCGCATCCGGTGCCAGCGGGTGAGGATATCCATCAAGGTGTGGTTGAACGCATGGCCCACGTGCAGCGCGCCGGTGACGTTCGGCGGGGGCAACATGATGGTAAAGCTCTCATCGCGCGATTTGTTCGCCCCGGCGGCAAACGCACCCGCATCGAGCCAGGTCTGCATGAGGCGCGGTTCGGCCTCGGCGGCATTGAATGTCTTTTCCAGCGGCATCTGGCGATCCTCGTCTATTGGCTTGGGGATCGTGTACCCAAACCCCGCGCCAAGGGGAAGTGGAAGGCGGCAATTTCGCGCCTCTTGGCACAAGGGACGCGTGAAGGGTCGCATTTGGCATGACAGGCCGGCGCGATCCGGGCTAGCCTGTAGGGGTTAAGGTGTCGCCCCACGGGGCGGAGAATTGGGAAGCCGGTGAAACTCCGGCACTGCCCCCGCAACGGTAAGGAAACGCGCCGCGCATCTGGCCACCGAAGACCCCTTTGGGAAGGCGCGCGGCACAAGGGCCCTGTCAGACGGCCCGCGATCCAAGTCCGGAAACCAGCCTTGGCATAAATGTCCACCTGCGGCGGGCGGGGATGGCGTGCGGCTGTGCTGCTTGCCCCTTGTGCGTCGCGCTGTCTCTGCGGGGATGCAGAGAGAAAGGAGCGCGGCCCATGACAGCCCTCATGCCCGCCACCCAGATCGTCCACCACCTTGAGGAGGTCAGCGACCTGCGCGCCGAAGAGGCCGCCCGGCAAGGCTTTCTTGAATGGGCGCTGACGTTGCCGCTGGATGCCAGCCCGGCGATGGAAGCGCGCAAAGCTTTGGGGCAACTGGCGCCGGAGTGTCCGCACAGCCGCGCCGCCGGTGCGTTTCTCGACATGTTGCGACAGGCGGCGCGGGCCTGCGCCATGGCCCCGGTGCGGCGCGGCGGCCGATCACGGCGCGTCTTGCACTGACCGACTTGCCAAACACCAAACGGCCCCGGCGCAGCGCGTTTCGGGGCCGTTTTTCTGTGCGGACCAAGAAAAAACCCCGATGCCAAGCGGCACCGGGGTGAAAGTAGCGGGACCCCAGGGAGGAGGAGAGGGCCCCCGAATTACGTGCGGCGGTCTCAGGGAGGAGGAGAGAGACCGCCGCGATCATGTTGGTCCCAGGGAGGAGGAGAGGGACCCACATGTCTGGAGCGCGATGCGCCCCGTTGTCTGGTGCGGTGGTCTCAGGGAGGAGGAGAGAGACCACCGCGATCATGTCGGCCCCAGGGAGGAGGAGCGGGACCTACATGTCTGGAGCGCGAGGCGCCCCGTTATCTGGTGCGGCGGTCTCAGGGAGGAGGAGAGAGACCGCCGCGATCATGTCGGCCCCAGGGAGGAGGAGCGGGACCTACATGTCTGGAGCGCGAGGCGCCCCGTTATCTGGTGCGGCGGTCTCAGGGAGGAGGAGAGAGACCGCCGCGATCATGTTTGTCCCAGGGAGGAGGAGAGGGACCCACATGTCTGAGGCGAACAAAGCGCCCCGTTGTCTGGTGCAGCGATCCTCAAGGGAGGAGGAGAAGATCGCTGCGGGTCATGTAGGCCCCTCAAGGGAGGAGGAGAAGAGCCTTCATACCGTCGGGAGTGCAATCCCGAATTGTTTGGCGTGCATAGCTCAGGGAGGAGAGCTTTTGACGCCAGTCCGAACGGAGCAGGGAGGAGGAGAGCCCCGGTCCGGAAAACCTTAACCTTCGTAGGCCGCCTGGTAGGCGACGCGGCGAATTTCAGAGCGGCCCATGCCCAGATCGGCCAGCTCACGGTTGCTCAACGCGTTCAGCTCGCGAAGGGTTTCCTTGAAAACCTTGCGGCGGGCCATATTGCCGCGCAGGGTTGCGATTGCTGCGGCGACGCGTGCTGCCAAACCGCCTTGGGCGTTGATCGAAATGTCTGTTGCGTATGCCATTGTCGTGTGCCTCATGTGGCGTTGTTCGTTCTGTTGCTCTAAAGATGCGGCAAATGCTGCACTTGCACAACGTCCGGATCGGCAATGCTGCTATGCAGCAAATGCAATCTATATGTTGTGGGGCATGGTTTTTTAGTCGCAACATTATGTGAATGTTCGCGCTAAAGGTGGGTGACGTTAGGGTATTTTTTACCATTCGGTTAACACGAAAAGGCAAATGATGCAGATCTCCAAAGACGATATTCTCGCTGCATTGCAGAAATTGGCGCTGCCCACGGGCGGAAACCTGATTTCTGCGGACATGATTCGAGCGCTGACCATCGAAGGCGGCCAGGTGCGCTTTGTCATCGAAGCCCCCAGCCCCGAGATTGCCCGGCAGATGGAGCCTTTGCGCAAGGCGGCAGAGCGCATCGTGGCGGATCTGCCCGGCGTGACCGGCGTCAGTGCGGTCCTGACGGCCGAGGCCAAGGCGCCTGCTTTGAAAATCGGCGGCCATGCGAAACCGCAAGAGGGCGTGATGAAGCCCGCCGGGGTCAAGACGGTGCTGGCGATTGGCTCTGGCAAGGGCGGGGTGGGCAAGTCCACCGTGTCCTCGAACCTCGCCGTGGCTTTGGCGCGCGCTGGCAAAAAGGTCGGCCTGCTGGATGCGGACATCCACGGGCCGTCGCAGCCGCGCATGTTCGGCCTGACCGCGCGCCCTGCCAGCCCGGACGGCAAGATGATCGTGCCCTTGCAGGCGCATGGGGTGACGGTGATGTCCATCGGCTCGATGCTGGCCGAGGAAAAGGCGGTGATCTGGCGCGGGCCGATGCTGATGGGGGCGTTGCAACAGATGATGATGCAGGTGGAATGGGGCGAGTTGGACGTCTTGATCGTCGATCTGCCCCCCGGCACCGGCGATGTGCAGATGTCGCTGTGCCAGAAATCCGAGGTGGCGGGCGCGATTGTGGTGTCGACGCCGCAGGACGTGGCTTTGATCGATGCGCGCAAGGCGCTGGATGCCTTTGCGACGTTGAAGACGCCGGTGCTGGGTTTGATCGAGAATATGGCCGTGTTCACCTGTCCGCATTGCGGCAAGGACAGCCATATCTTTGGTCACGGCGGCGTGGCGGATGAGGCGGCCAAGATGGGCGTGCCTTTGCTGGCGCAACTTCCGATTGATCTGGATACCCGGCTGGGCGGCGATGGCGGCACGCCGGTGGCGCTGGGGGATAGTCCGATGGCGCAGGCTTATGCGGCGCTGGCGGATCGTCTGATCAAGGGCGGTATTGTCTAAGTCGTTTGTAAAGCGCCCAAAGCGTCAGCCCACCCACCCACCCCTGCCGCTTTGGGCGCGGGGTGGGGCGATGCGGGGGGCTATTGCGCGTTTTGCAACTGCAAGAAGAGGTCGGTCATCAGCGCCGCCGGGTCCACGTTGACCGCGCGGGCATGGCGGGCGCGGTCCCCGGCCTCTTGCGCGGCCTGCGCCCAGCGGCGGCCCGCGGCGGCATCGGGGGCGAGCCGATGCAGGATCTTGGCTTCGTCCGGCGTCGCGGCGTGCTCGGGCGGGCGGCCCAGGACCCCGGTGCGCGCTAGCCGCGCCACCAGTTGATCGGTCAGGCTGAGGGCCAGTTCCAGCCGGTCTTCCTTGCCCTTGCCGGCGCAACTGTCGGACAGTTGCAACAGGCGCGGGCGGTCCAGCTGCGGCAGCGAGCCAAGCACGCCCAGCAGGTCCTTATATAAGGACACCCCGTCGAGATTGATCAGCCGCAGCGCCGCGCCCACGGAACCAGACGCCAGTGCGGTCAGCGCCTCGGCGTCCTGTGCGGGCACCTCTGTGTGGGCCTGTTCCAACGCGGCGGCCATGGCGTCCGGCGCCAGCGGCGCAAGGCGCAACTCGCGGCAGCGCGAGCGGATCGTCGGCAGAAGGCGCGCGGGGCTGTGGCTGATGAGCAAGAGCGTGGTGCGCGCGGGCGGCTCTTCGAGCATCTTGAGGATGGCGTTGGCGCTTTGGGTGTTCAGCTCGTCGGCGCTGTCGACGATGACCACGCGGCGACCGCCGTCGGCGGCAGAGAGGCTAAAGAACCCGCCCAGCTTGCGCACTTCGCCGACGCGAATGTCGGCAGCGAGCTTGTCGCCCTTGTCGTTGGGGCCGCGCCGCAGCAGGAACAGCCCCGGCTCTGACAGGGCGCGCATTCGGTGGGCGACCGGGTGTTCCGGGTCGATATCAAGGGTCTCGGGCGGCGGCGGCGCGCCGAACAGCCCGTCTTCGGCGGGCGGCGTCGCCAGCAGAAAGCGCGCAATACGCCACGCCATCGTCGCCTTGCCCACGCCCTGCGGGCCGGTGATCAGCCAGCCGTGGTGCAGGCGGCCCGAGTTATAGGCGGTCAGGAAATCCTCTTCGGCGTGGGACTGGCCGAAAAGCTGCGCTGTCTCACGCGGATGCGGCGCACCGGGGGCGCGGTCTGGTTCGGGAAGATCGTCGCTCATAGCCGGGTCTTTACTACGCTCAGGATGTCCTGTGCGACCGTTTCGATGCTTTGATTGCCCTCAATCACGGCGAATCGTGCGGGAAACTCCCGCGATAGTGCAAGAAATCCCTCGCGCATCTGCTCTTGCAGGGGCAGGCCGAAGTCTTCGAAGCGTTCCTCGGCGGTGGCGCGGGCCTTGGCGCGGGCAAGTCCTGCGGCGGGGTCCATGTCGACGAGCAGGGTCAGGTCCGGCTCCATCCCGATCATCAGATCGTGCAGGGCGTCGACCTCGGGGCGGAGGCCATTGCGGCCTTGGTACATGCGGGTCGAATCGGCAAAGCGGTCGCAGATCACGATCTGCCCAGCGGCCAGCGCCGGGCGAATGGTGCGTTCCAGATGGTCGCGGCGCGCGGCGGTGAACAGCAGCAGTTCGGTTTCGGGCGACCAGCGGTCCGGCTCGCCCTGCAAAACCAGCGCGCGGATCTCCTCGGCCCCGGCAGAGCCGCCGGGTTCGCGGGTCAGAACCACGTCGCGGCCCATCTCGCGCAAGGTCTCGGCCAAGAGCCGCGCCTGGGTCGATTTGCCGGAACCGTCGATGCCTTCGAAGGAAATGAAAAGGCCTTGGCTCACATCTGTTCCTCGGCGGGACCGTCTTGCAGGCGCTGGATCAGCACGCCAGAGACGGTGAGCATCCGGTCCATAAACCCTGCGGCATCCACGTTTTTCTCGGCCACCAGCGGCACGCGGGTTTCCGGCAGGCCGTCGGGCTGGATGATCAGCTCGGCCAGTTTGGTGCCCTTTTTGACCGGCGCGGCGATCGGGCCGGTGTAGACGATTTCCGCCTTAAGGCCCGAGGGCGTCATGGTCGGCAGCAGCAGCGTCAGGTCTTTTTCAGACACAAGACCGACGCTGTCCTCGGCGCCCATCCAGATGTCGGCCTGCGCCACGGCGGTGTCCTTGGTCACGATGGTCTGCTCGGCAAACTGGCGGAAGGCCCAGTTGACGATGGCCTCGGATTCCTCGGCGCGCGCCTTGGAGGTGTCCAGCCCGGTGATGGCAAACACGACACGGCGCTCGCCGTTGGTGGCAGAGCCCACAAGCCCATAGCCCGCTTCGGTGGTGTGGCCGGTTTTAAGGCCATCCGCGCCGATGCCCAGCCCCAGCAAGGGGTTGCGGTTGTTGACGTTGGACGGCGCGCGGCCATCGAATTCGAACCGGCGCTGCGAGAACATTTTGTAGTGCTCGGGGAAGTCGGCGATCAGGCGATTGCCCAGCAGCACCAGATCGCGCATCGACATGACATGCCCGGCGGCGGGCCAGCCCGAGGCGTTTTTGAAGGACGAGTTGGTCATGCCCAGTTGCTGGGCGCGCTGGGTCATGAGGCGGGCAAAGCCGCGCTCTGTTCCGTCGGGGGACAGCGCTTCGGCAATAACGGCGCAGGCGTCGTTGCCGGACAGGACGATGATGCCTTGGAGCAGGTCAGAGACTTTGACCCGGTCCTGGGTGTTGAGGAACATGGTCGAGCCGCCATAGGACATGGCGTGCGAGGACACGGGCAGGCGTTCGTCGAGAGACAGGCGGCCATCGCGGATCGCCTCGAAGGCGATGTAGAGCGTCATCAGCTTGGACATGGACGCGGGCGGCAGCGCCTCGTCCGCGCGTTTGGCCAGCAGCACGGTGCCGGTGGTCTGGTCCAGTACGAAGGCGGCCTTGGCGCGGGTGTCAAAGGCCTGCGCCGGGGCGGCCAGCAAAGCGAGGGCGGCGGTGGCCCCCAACAGAAGGCGGCGGGGGGTGAAGCTCATGGGGCGTCTCCTACGGGCTCGGTCGCGTCTGATGACTGTATCTTGCGGTTGGGCGTGCGGGTTTGTCCAGCCCTTGGGGCGGGGTGCGCTTTGTCAAAAAGGTTTAGCGCAAGTTTTCGGGAAAGGCGACGGGGGGATGTGGGCTTCGGCGGCTTTCCCCCGGAAAAGTGAGGGGCGCGCCATTCCACGCGCCCCGACCGGCCCCGATGGGGCCAGCGGCCCGCCCTCCATGCCACGCGCGTTTAGGCGTAGGACGCGGCGTCCAGATGCCCTTGGGCGGCGACAAAGACGATGTCTTGGAGAGAGATGTCTTCGGGGGACAGCCCTTGGAGGATGGCGAGATAGTCTTCGCTGCCGTCGGCGCGCGTGACGATCAGCGTGGTGCCGGTGTCGCCTTGGCGCAGGCTGAGCGCGTCGTGGTCGATGTCCATCTCGTCGGCGTCCAGCACGATGGCCAAGAGGTCTTCGTCGCCGTCAAAGTCGGTGATCCGTTCGGCACCAAAGCTTTGGGCGGGGACGTCCGCGTAGAGTAGGGCAAAGATGTCGTTGCCCTCGCCGCCGGTCAGGATCGCGCTGCTGTAACTGAAAGAGTTCGGGAAGCCGCCGTCAGCATGATCGCCACCGCCGACTGACAGGACATCGTCACCTTCACCGCCCAGAACGGTATCGGCCCAATTGGTGATCCGAAGAGTGTCATTGCCCGCGCCACCGTCGACGTAATCGACGCTTTCATAATAGCTTAGGCTGCGGGCGGCGATGGAATCGTCGCCCGTACCGCCTTCGATCACGTCATTGCCGCCTAGGGAAATGATGGTGTCGTTGCCGTCGCCGCCCAGCAGGGTGTCGTCTTCGAGGAAGCTATCGCCATAGCGGTCGCCGTCCCTAAGGAGGTCGTCGCCATAGCCGCCCTCCAGCAAGTCATTCCCGGCGCCGCCATCGAGCGTGTCATTGTAGGTGACGTAAGAAGAGTAGGGCGCGTAGGAAAAGATGGGCGCGTTGCCATCCCCGGTGATCGTGTCGTTGCCCGCGCCGCCGTTCAACACGTCGCTGCCGCTGTCGCCGCCGATCAGGTCGTCGCCCTCGTCGCCGTCCACCGAGTCGTCGCCGCCTTCGCCCAGCAGCTGGTCGTCGCCCGCGCCGCCGGACAGCGTGTCATTGCCGTTGCCGCCGAGGATGGTGTCAGCGCCTGCGTCGCCAAAGGCTTGGTCATTGTCCGCGCCCGTGTTGATGCTGTCATCGCCCGCGCCGCCATCGGCGGTGTCATCGCCATAGCCGCCAAGGATGACGTCATCGCCATCGTTCCCTTCGAGGCTGTCATTGTCGAAACCGCCGTCGATATAGTCGTGTCCCGCGCCGCCGATCAGCCAGTCGGCGCTGTGCCCTGCGTCCTGCATCGAAAAGCCGGGTATGTAAAAGCCGGGGGCGGAAGAGATGTCGCCGTAAAGGGAATCGTCGCCCTCTTCGCCCCAGAGGGTGTCGTCGCCGTGTTCCTCAATCAGTCCAAAGTCATCGCCCGCCAGCACGTCGCTGCCCGCGCCGCCGAACATGACGTCATCCTGCGCGCCACCGGTAAAGATATCGTCACCACCATGGGCAAAAATCGTGTCTTCACCGTCGCCGCCCGCGCCGCGATCCCAGCCATCCCCGGCCTGAATGTCGTCATTGCCGGTTCCGCCGTCGAGCAGGTCATTGCCTGCGCCGCCGTTCAGCGTGTCATCGCCCGACTGGCCAAAGATCGTGTCCAAGCCGTTGCCGCCGATCAGCAGGTCGTCCCCGCCGCCCGTTTCGCTGAAATCGCCTGCGATAAAGTCGTCGCCGTCCGCGCCGTCGATCGTGTCGTCATAGTCAGAGCCGATCATCTCGTCGTCGCCGTCGGTGCCGGTCACCGTCAGACCCAAGGCGCCCGCGCCAGCCATCAAAAAGAGCAGATAAAGCATGTCGTCCCCACAAAAATGCCACTCGTGATCAAACCTATTGGCGCAGAGAAGAGCCCCCTTGGCCGCCAGAATCTGACTTCTATACAAAAGGATAGGAAGATTGTGGCGATTTTGACAAATTGTTTTTGTCTGCGTTTGGGCTTTGGAAACAATTCCAGAATAACTTTGCGATTGATCGCTGGAAATAACAAAACACCCGGCGCAGGTGGCGCCGGGTGTCTGGAAATGGATTTGGAGAAGGGGCTTAGTTCGTTACAGCGTAGGCGTCGGTAAAGCCGGTGCCTTTGATCTTTTTCAAGAGTGCGCTGACTTCGTCCTTGGTCTGCGCGGGTCCGACGACCACGCGGTAAAAGGTCTTGCCCTGGGACGTATGCGTTTTCACCGTCGGCACCATCCCGGCCTGCCGCATGGCGGTGGCGGTGTTCTTGGCGTTCTGTTCGACGCTGAAGATGCCGATCTGGATGAAGGGTTTGGCCAGCTTGGATGCAGTCTGCTTGGGCGCAGGTTTCGGCGCGGGGGCTGGGCTGAGCGCGGCGGTTTGCACGGGCTTGGTGGCCGGTTTTGCGGTGGGTTTCGCTGCGGGGGCAGGGGCTGCGTCCAGCGCTTTGGCGGCGCTGTCCAGCACCGGGTCCAGCGCGCCTTCGGTCACTTCGGCAGCAGCCGGAACGGCGGCGAGCGGCTTGGCGGCGGCGGCAAGCGGGGCCGGGTCGGGCTGCACGGCGACTTCTTCGCGGCGCAAGGCGACGACATTTAGGTTGCTCGGCGCACCGGCAAGGATGCCAAGCGCGGCCGCCGCGTCGGAGGACACTTGCAAGCGCGGCCCCGGTGTTTCGCGCTGGCGGCGGAAGAGGGCACCGATCACGTATTTGCCGTTGGCTTCATTGCGGATGATGGCGCGCTCGGGTTCGGTCACGTCCGGATGGGCGACCCAAACGCCGCCCAGCGACGGACGCCCGTCCCACAGGCCCGCTTCGGTCGCCTGAAAGATTTCGGGCGCTTCGACGTCACGCTCGGTGGTCGTGGCACCAGCGCTCGCGGCGCGAGAGACGACCTCGCCTTCGGCCTTGGGTTGCAAAAAGCCCGGCATCTGCCCATCGGCACAGGCCGAAAGGGTCATGATTGCCGTACACATCAGGAAGATACGCGTCTTCCGGCTGCGATTGGGGGATTCACCGCTCATCTCGTGCCTCTTGCCTTGTCCTGCGCATTTTTCGCGCCGCGCCGGATGTTTCCGGTCACAATTTCTGCCTCAGACGAGCTCTGTCGGCCCGCTTTCACGATAGATTAACCGTTTGAAGGTCGTATGAAAAGCCTGCAATCTGCGGATGCGCGGATTTTCCGTCAGAAGTGGTTTCAGAATCGAACCCAAGCGATTATGTCGGGCGGACCGGAGGCTTGGCAGAGTGGTCGAATGCACTGGTCTTGAAAACCAGCGGGCGTGAAAGCGTCCCCAGGGTTCGAATCCCTGAGCCTCCGCCATTTTGTATTTTAAATCAATGACTTGGCGCCTGATTGGGTCTCGGGCCCCACGCATAGCCCCACACCCGCACCGCCATTGGGCGTCCATCAATGTCGTGCCCTACACGCAACATTCAGCGGCAATCTTTCTGTCCGTTTTCATCCGCCGGAAGCATGATCCAGACTGAGCCTGTGCCTTTCGGTTGGCCGGTCGGGAGGGGGCGACGTGATGGCCGACCACCTGCCTTTGCTGGTCGGCCTACGCCGTTGCTTTCAGGACTGCGAGAATTGACCGTAGAGCGGCAATGTCGAGCCCGCTGTCGTCACCCATGCATTCTTCCAAGATGCTCTCCAGCAGCGTCTGTGCCTGCGTGGTGATCCTGTGCAGGGTACGCGCCAAGGTTTGGCAAATCAGGGCTTCAAGGCCCAACGCTTCCTCGGATAGCGCCTCATGCCTGTCAGAAATCGGATCGTGCCGGGAGAGGTTGTGCATCGCGGCTGCCGTATCCAATACTTCGGATGCGTCGATAGGTAGCCGTTTAACACTGAGGATTGCGCTGGTCTCGCCTAGTGCCGCCCTGCATTGTTGGAGATCAGCACAGACGGAGTGCAGAACGGCTGAGCCTTTCCCGAGCTGGCTCTCCGATGTGGCGTGGACTACAGCGGCGAAGGCTGCGACAGCGCGGAAAATTTTGAACCGTCATGCTTGAATAAACTACTCGGTCGGAGCACCACCTATTTCACCTTTCGAACTCTAACATGGCTCCGCGAGGATCCGTGCCGGATTGGAGGACAAGCAGCTGCGCGAAGTCATTGGGCACAACCTTATCAGGAGGCAGTAAGGGATCTGGCTGTCCGACCGACCATACGAAGCAAGCGACCACCACTGCTTAACCTCAACCGCCAGGCCACCGGGGCGTGGCTGGTGTCTTGCGACACAGCGCAGGCCGACCGGGCGCAATGCAGAGGCAGGACCAGGGACCCCGAGGGGGGCACCCCATCGGAGGGGCGGGGTTGGCCTTTTATTTGAGCGCGACCCTCCCCCCCATCAAACCCAACATGTAGGGAACCCAGATTTCGCCATTGGCGGGAGAGAGGGGCGCCTCCACATCCCCGGGCGACACAAAAATTCCAGCGGTATCAGAGAGTTTGCAAAGTTTGCAAACCCCGAAGTGAAGACCGGGAAACCCACGGAGAGAAAAATGAACGACATGACAATCATTCAGGATGGCAGCGGTCAGGCGCTCACCATGTCGTCGCGCGAAATCGCGGACCTCTGCGAGAAGCAGCACACCCATGTGATCCGCGACATTGAGAAGATGATGCAAGAAATAGGCCAGCCCAAATTTGGGCCGGCTGATTTTCTCAATGAATACAAGGACGCGCAAGGAAAGACGCGGAAGGAATACCGCCTCCCCCGCGATCTGACCGTCACGCTGATGACCGGCTACCGTGCCGATCTGCGCTACAAGGTGGTGACGCGCCTGGAGGATCTGGACGCGTAGAGCAAAGCACATGGCTGGCCAGGACCCGCTATCTTTGCCAACATAAACTCGGAGGTGCGCGATGACCCAAGGATCTGATCTGCTGGCTGGCGGGCTGCGCGATTACACGCTGCGTCGCATCGCCGTCATGCGCCAAAGGCTGCGAGAGGTGCCAAAGGACGAGAGGGTGGCGATCACCGCCTCTATTGTCCGCGCGGAGGGGGTCTTGGCCCTCTGCCGCAAGTTGACCATCGACGCGCTCTATGGCGAATATCTCGCTCGTGAGCGTAAGGACGGAAAGGGCATTCGGTGCCATCTCACCCAAGGCATCGGCCTGCAATACAGCATCATCCGCTGGGATACAGGGCGACCGATCCTCCACATCGGGGAGTGGAACACACCGAAAGGCCGCGCGCTGCGTCAGGAGTTGCTCAGACAGCCCGTCAAGTCTGCGCCAATACAAGACCGCCTTGGGCCGCATCCTGAAATGCCATGGCGGTTTGACGATCCAGATCAGTTGCGCTCGATCCTGCCGATTTTGCTATGACGTTCCACCGGTCGGGAAGAGGCAAAGTGGCGAGCTTCTTCACCGGCTGGTCGGCCGATCTTTCCATTCTGCGGGACCTCCTTCACCTCCATAGGCCGAAGACGTAGAACAGAGCCGAATAGGGGGCGTGAGAGCCAACGGGACGATGCGACAACCCTGCGAAGCCCACTCTTCAACGCCCTGCGCGCGGTTCACTGCACTACCACGCAGAACGAGGCTCGAAACACACCCATCAATTGCTGTGATTGTTTGTCGGGTTTAGCGGCCATTCGTGATATATCTAGCGCAGCATTCCCAGTCACCGGAGACCGCACGATGGCGCAACCCCGCAAGAGAAAACCCGGCCCCAAGCGCCGCACCGGACGCCCCGCCACAGCCGCCACCCGGGCCAAGAATACCGCCTACCAAAAAGCCCAGCGAGAAGCCCTGCAGGAAGTGGGCTACGTTGTGATGCAGATAGTGGTGCCGCAAGAGGAAAGCGCCCATCTGCGCCGGAAATCGCAGGTCCATCGGATCGAAGGTTTGATCGCGGCGGCAATGGCAAACGAAGATCTTAGCGAAGCACGTCGTCAGGAGTATCGCCTAGCAGCGCTTCGGATCGAACATGAGGCCGAAATCCGAGCAGAAAACTCGTTGAAAAACCGTCTTGAGCGCGAAGAGCAAGCCCAGATTGAAGCTTGGCGCAAGGAGCGCGCGGCAGCTGTTGAGGACACGTTGCAGACCGCAAAGCCAAGTTGGATGGTTTGATCTGCAATTTGCAAAACGTCGAAAGTTATTCTCAGTGCTGGACGAGCCCCCGTTTAAACGATTTTGCTACCTGGCAAACATGGGGCATCAGGCTTTATTGCCAATTCGCTTATTCGGGACCCTGGAACCTAACGGACAGGACGTCGAGCTCTCGGCCATGTGCCGGTGTCCATTGCCTGCGTCGGGCTTTTTCGTCTTCGAACCACGATTTGAAACTATGGAGGCTATCTCCAAAGAAGGTCCGAGCGACCGGCTCAGAGCACAGCGAAGCCTGCACGCATAGCGACAGGCGGCTGAAGAAGTAGACGACCTTGTCATAGGCGCCCGGATGATCCCGCATGGCTCTGCGGGCGATGTTGTCTCGTAAGGTCAAAGCGTTGTCCGGATCGTTTCGATCTTCGGCGGGTGTGTCGCTTAGGTGTTTTTCCAACGCACGACTCAGGTCCAGATAGGCCTGCTGTGCGCCGCGCGTCTCCCATATCTCGATCATCGCCATAGTTTCGGTGGCGCGCTGCATTTCCTTGCGATCGGCGTATTCATAGGCCCCAAAGAGACCACCCACGATCAGAGCAACGACGCCTGCCAACGAGGCCAGACCCGTCATGGCGTTCCAGAAATGCGGCGGCTGGCCCAAAAAGCGCGGCCCGCTCAATTTGCACACAATTCATAAAGGTCAAATGTTGCCGACGGGTCGAGTTCTGCCGCGCGCGCTGTCAGCAAGTTGCGAAGGCACTCGGCACCGCTGCGATCCAAAAGGTAAACAGATTTGCCCTCCTCGGGCGCGAGGGCAGGGCGCTCTGGCAAGTCGGGCATCGTCAGAATACCGCCGCGTGTGGCGATCCCCTGACCGTTTCGGTCTCCCAAGGCGCAGCCGTTCATATTGACGGGAAAGCGGCCCTCCGGGGTGGCCTCAATGGCCTTGAGCACCGTGTCGAAGTTGTCGGTAAAGCAGCTGGCCTGATCGGCGTTGAGCGTGATGATCTCGTCGCAGACCATGCACAGGCTTTGGCCTGCCACTGGCCACAGACAGCAAAGCGCGGCCAGAACCCGCCCTTTAGAACAGCGAAAAATCACCCACGATCCTCCCTTTTGTCATCCAAGGCACCTGTTTTCCTTCGCTTTGGCCTTCGACGATCTGGCGCAGCCCGTCGATCAGTTCAGAGGCCTCGATCCGCCCGTTTTCGTTGCGATCATGCCGCGATCTTTCAAGCGAAACAACACGTTCCAGCGCCACGGTGAACAGTCCCCCCGCCAAAGCGTCGGCTTCGATCGAGAACTGCCTGCCCTTGGAGGCGGCGACTAGTGTGATGTTGGCGGGGATCTGCGATAGGCCCGCGGTGGCACCATCGTTAGTGGCAAAGACCCCGGTGCCCGCGTCCCCCGAATGGCAGGCGTCGATCAGGATCGTGACGCGCGCCTTGGTGGTGGCCAGCCGCGCTGCGATCTCATCAAAGCTAAGCGCGGTGCCGGGCAGGTCCGTCAGATCGGTCTGGTGCATGGCCAGGTAATAGCGCCCATCCGCGCCTTGCAGCCCGTGGCCGGCAAAGAACAAGACGGCGTGGCCGTCCTCGGCCAAGCCGTCCAGCAAGGCGTCGATGGCGGTCAGCACATCATCCGGTGCGGCGCGCCGTCCGCCGACAAAGCGAGGGGCCTCAAAAGCAGGCACGTCCTGCGGCAGGCCAGCCAGGCTGCGCATCAGGCGGTCGGCATCGGCCTTGGCATAGTTCAGGTCTTGCAGATTTGGGTCGGCGTACAGGTCGACTGCGACGGCCAAGGCCCGACGCGTGCCCCCCTCTGGGGCTGGGCCAAGATCGCGGGTCAGCGGCGCACTGGCAAGCCCTTCGTCCGAGACGGCCACCATCGCCGCATGGCGCGCGCCCCCCAGTCGGGGCGCTTTGAAATCAAAGGCTTGCTGGTCCGGGGCGAGAGGGAAACTGTCGGTCAGTACGCCGTCCTGATAGAGCCGCAGCTGTGCCGCGTGGCGGCCCGGCGACAGCGCGGCGCTGAGACGGATGTTGCCGCTGTCCAGCTGGATGTCCCCTTGTAAGTCAGGTGGCACCGCGACCTCGGCCGCGCGGATGTCTTCGCCGTTCAGCACCCGGGCCGCCAGCCCGTCTACGTGCAAAGCGGCGCTGAACTGCTCGAGGCTGAATTGCCCGTCCAGACCGGGAAACCGCAGGTCGATCAGGCTGGCGGCTTCGGCGGTGGCGTCAAAGCGAAAATCCTCGGTCCAGACCGCGATTTCGTCGTCGACAATGCGCCCGGCCAGCTTTTGTGCGCCGCTGGCGATGTTCCAGGCGGCAAAGCTGCCGTCGCGGTTCAGTTGCAGCACGTGGCGCTGGTCGGCGGTCAGATAGGCGTCGCTCAGCAGATCGCCCGAAGGCAGGTTGCGCAGCAGCCGCGTGACCTTGCCTTGGTCCAGATCGACCACCGCGATACCGCCCGCGCCGGGGGTGAACAGCACCAGTTGCCGCCCGAAGAGACGCGCTTTGAACGGGTCGTCCTGAAACTGCGGCTCAAAGTTGCTGATCATGTAGCCGTATTCCAGAACAGCCGCGTCGCGCATTCGGTCGGGTTGTTGGCCTTGCGCCAGATCCAGCAAAAAGATTCCCGAATAGCCACGCAGTGCGCCGCCCGTCGCGCCAGCGACGCAACTGACGCGCCCGACCACCAGATCGGCGTCAGGCGTGCGCAGGTGGTCAAGTTGGTCGATCTCTTTGGGGAGCGCCAATCGCCCGTCGCGCCGGAACTCTGTCTGCTTGTAATATTCGGCTTCGCTTGGGCTCAGATCCCCTGCAGCAACGTCTAGGAAATCAAAGCAGTCCGAGGCGTTGTAGTTGCCTAGCGGCGTCGCCAGGAGGTCGAATTGCCACCCGGCCTTTTCCCCGATCAGGGCGAGCTCTGCGCTTAAGGCCTGCGCGGTGGCGTCATCCCGTTTAGCTGTTGCGTCGCTGCCGGTGTTTTCGCGGTGAAACGCTTCTAGAAGGGGCCGCGCCTCGGCATAGGGGGCAAGCTGTAGCCCGATCCGTTCAAATACGCCAAGCGCGCCGCTTTGCCCGCCGCCTGCCCCGCGTAGGATCGAGGCGGTTTCGATGGCGGCGATCCGGTCTTGGCGGGGGATAGGGGTTCCGATGTCGGTGATTTTTGGCCCTAAGGGCTGGGTTCCACCTGGCAGGCTGTACCCTTTGGCCAAGGTCACAGGCGCTACCAGTCCAATGCTGCGCAGCGCGATCAGTTGCATGGGCGCCGACCACGCGCCGCTGGCCGCATAGCCGCTACCCGCGGCCTCAAAGGCAAAGGCGGTGCCTTGGATCGGGACGATGGCATGGCCTAGGTTCCCGCGCACCGTCAGCAAGCCATTGGCGGGATCAACGGTCAGATGGGTGGCTTCGGGCGTGGCGTTGCAACAGCTTGGCCCGGTCAACTGCCGATCCAGCCCCATGCGAGCGTTGAAGGGAAACAGCAGGTCGACGTTGGCCCAAGGCGCGCTGGACCCGAACACCACGCTGTCGGCCATGCCCCAGTGGATCTGGCTATCGGCGCTGCGCAAACGGCCCACGGTTGCCCCGTCGATCACGTCGAGAACCTCTGTCACGCCATTGTGGCGGATTGTCAGAAAGCGGCCCGTGGGCGACAGACGCGCATCGGCTCCGGCGCGCTCGATCACCTCGGTGGCATCGGACAGGGCGGTGATGCGCACGCGCGTCTGACCGGCCTCCATGCGGCGATCAAAGGCGGGGCTGTCCATCCGGTGCGTCAGGTCCGCGCGGCTTTGCGGCGTGCCGACCACCAGCGTGGCGGAGGCTTGATCGACGGGGATCGTCACGCTTTTCTGGGATAGAACCACCTCTTGCTGGCATTGCCTGAGATAGGCCACCAGCGACAACTGCACGGCCATGTCCCCGGCGCGCAATGGCCTGATCCGGATGTCGCCTTGGGTAGCCGCCCCGCGCGACCACAGCGAGACAAAGGCGCGCAGCTGGTTTCGAGCGTGCGCCAGCCCAAAGGGGCCGGTTGCACCAGGTCCCAGCACCATCGCGCCGGGGCCTTCGATGCGGGTCAGACTGGGCGTGCTGGCGACAACCCAGACTGGAATACGCTCGGTCAGGGTGTTGCCTGACCAGCTTAGGCGCGCGGTTTCTCCCACGGTCAGGCGGCGCGTATCAATGTCTAGCGTCAGGGTTTGCGCCAGCTGTTCCAGATCGGCGCGTTCATCTTCGCAGCTGCGCGCCAGCGGCACCGAGGCCTTGCGCAGCCGGTCCACCTGCGCCAGAACGGTGTCACCTTGGCGCCACGCGACGGCTTCGTCCTGCGCGGGCAGGGGGCCTCGGGTCGGCGGCGGCAGATGCACCTCGTTCTTGCGATTCAAAATGCCCGAGGTCGCGCCGGTATAGCGGGCCATGCGCCCACCGCCGGTTTTTAGGAAACATACGTCGCCGTCCTTGCCGTTCCATGTGTAGGCACCGCACCCCTCCGTGGCGATGCACAGCCGCCCGCAGGCCTCCTCGGTGATGCCTTTCAGCAGCGGATCGTCCAGACCCGTGCGGAGATCCCCACCCCAGATGTCGGCGTTCCGGGTGCGGGTGAACTGTGATCGAACGAGGTCGATGTCGGGCACGGTGACTGTCGCCTCATCGGCGCGGCGGTTGTGGGCGGCCCATGTGTTTGCGGATTTCGCGGCGTGCGGCGCGGCGGCCAAGGGCTGCGTGCAGGTCTTGAGCAGCGCATTCAGCGCAGCCGAAGACCCGGACAGCGTGACGTCGACGCTGCGGCCTGGCAGGGCGGTGCGCAGCCTCTTGCCCTTGCGGATCGCAGCGAGGATGCTGGCGTTCCCCCTTGGGTCCAGCAGCACAGAGGCAAAGCCCTGCTGTCCGCCAAATGTGCCGCTGCCATAGGCCCGCCCGTCAACGATGATCTGACCCTTGCCGGGACGTACGCCGCCGCCGTTGACGGTGTAATTGAGCTTGCCATCCGGGGCGCAGCGCAGCGTGACGCAGCCCGCCCGCGGGCCCGTGGAACAGGCCTTTGCCTCGCCTTCGGCAACGCTCCACCGGGCGGATTGCGCCGCCGTCTGTGTGGAAAAGACGGCGGCAATCAATCCTGCCGCCACGCTTGAAAATCTAAAAAACCGCATGACCGAAATCCAATCTTTGATTTCAGTATGAGCGATTCCCCATTTCGATCAAGCGCCGGTGTTTATGGCCTGTCACCTGACGTCTGGCCGAATGAAAAACGACAGTTCCTCGTCGTCCGGGCCAATCAGGCGGGGGCAGCGCACGCCGTGGATCAAGCCGACGTCATAGATTTCTTCAATGTCAGGGCCAATTGACAGGCGGTGCAGGGTCTCGCCCCTGCGCAGGTCGATGACCAGTACCGCGCAGATTGCCTCTTGGCCGGTTTCGGCCAGCACAGCATCCAGCCGCAGACCATCAAAGTTCTCGGCGCGCGGGCGTGACAGGCCCACCACCGCATAATCGCCGTTGACAGACAGCCCTCGGGCAAATCCCGGCAGCGTGCATAGCGCGGTGAAATCGCCGCCTGCTGGATCGATCCAGCCTAGCCGCCCGGTGCCGCTGTCGAGCAGCCACAGCCGACCACCGCCCAGCCGCGGCGAGTGCGGCATCGACAACCCGGCGCACAGCACCTTGCCCGAGGGCACCTCCAGCACCACGCCGCCGTCAACGCGCTGTTCGCGCCATCCCTGCGGCGTATCGGTGGCGGCGACACAGGTCACAAAGCGCGGGCGCCCGCCTTCCATGGCCATGCCGTTCAGATGGCAGCGATCGCCCAGCACATGGCGTGTCACAAACGGCGGTTGCCACAGCGGCGCATAGGAAAACCCGGGCGACAGGCGCGCCAGCGCATTGAGGTGCGTCGCGACAAAGACCGGCGCGCCGGTGGCGTCCTCGGCGATGTCGTGGATGTCGAGCGCCCCGGTGACATGCGCGCTTTGCGGGACAAAGATCGCATCAAAACCGTCATGGCTCTGCCCGGGCGCGAGAAAGTTCTGAAACCGCCAGAGCCGATTGTGCCCCGCGACCCAGAGACGATCACGGTGCAGGCTTATGCCCATGGGGCGCGGAAGCTGCGCGTGGCTGGCGGTCAACCCTGCGTCATTGCTGCCCACGGCCACCACTTCGCCGGTTCGATAGGCGGTAAAGACAAGACTGGCGTTTTGCGCGCGCAGCCAATGCGGAAAGCCGTCGTCCGATTCCAGAACCAGAGATCTGCCGGGTGTGTCCATTTATTGTCCTTGGCGGGGTGCGACCCAAGCCCGCTTGACCGATCCATACGTCGCCCCGTATGCATCAAGCAAATGGTTAATGAAGGCGCGCGTGATGACGGTCACTTTGGTTTCGGTTCAACTGTCTTCGACGATTTACGATTATTTTTACAACAAAGCTTACTTCCGGCCAGAGAGCCAATCCGCCGACGGGCGATACGTGGTTTTTTACGCCTCTGGCGGCCCCTATTCCGATGGGTTCAACGGGTACACCAGCGTTTATGTACGCGACATCCAAACGGAAACCACTGTTAGAGCCAGCATCGCGCATGACGGAGCGGTAGCATTTGGATGGTCCGGACATCCCACGATTTCGGATGATGGGCGCTATATCGTCTTTTCTTCGGTTGCCTCAAATCTGGTGCCGGACGACACAAATGGGGCACCTGATTATTTCGTCACCGATCTGTCCGCTGGAACGATTGAGCGGTTTCAACCCGCCGGTGTAGGGGTTGAGCCAAATGCGAGCTCTAGCGGGGCCGTAATTTCCGGCGATGGACGTTTTGTTGTGTTTGATTCCGTCGCCAGCAATCTGGTGCAAGGCGATACGAACAACACAGCCGATGTCTTTGTGCACGACCTTCAAACCGGTGTAACCGATCTTGTCAGCCGCACGAATGACGGAACGATTGCTGATGGCGTGAGCGATGATGCCGCAATCTCGGCGGATGGGCGCTTTGTCGCCTTTCGGTCGCGGGCATCCAATCTGCTGGGCGGTGACACCAATGGCGAGTGGAACATTTTTCTACGCGATCGGGAACTCGGCACCACGACATTGATCAATGTCGGCAACGACGGGGCGTTGGCGAATGACTCTTCCTTTGGTCTTGCGCTGTCAGACGACGGACGCTTTGTCGCCTTTCGGTCGTTCGCTTCCAACTTGGTGGCCGGTGACACCAATGCCGTCTCTGACGTCTTTGTGCGTGACCTGGTCGAGAACACCACTGTGCGCGTCAGCGTGGCCAGCGATGGCACGCAGGGCGATGCCCCCTCTTACGAGCCGGTTCTCTCGGCGGACGGGCGCTTTGTTGCCTTTACTTCTCGTGCCAGCAATCTGGTCGAAGGCGACACGAATGGTTTCACTGACGTCTTTGTGCATGATTTGCTGACTGGCGAAACCGTTCGGGTGAATGTGGCCGAAGATGGCACCCAAGCCAATGCGGGTGTGCAATCGGTATCCATCTCTGCTGACGGGCAGTTCATCACCTTTGATACGCCTGCCACCAACCTGATCGCGGATGGCACCTATGTCCACGACATCTACCAAGTCACCAACCCATTGTTCGGCGGTACCGCTGCCAACCGCGCCCCGGTTTGGACCGGTGACACCGCTCTCAGCCACGAGGTCGGCGGCAGCGTCGATTTGGCCTTGGGCCTGCTGTTCACCGATGCGGATGGCGATGCGTTGACCTTTACCGTCGGCGATTTGCCGGACGGGCTGACCTATGACGCGGCGAGCAACCGGATCACGGGGCAGGTGTCCGTTACCGGGCAGTACGAGGTCGCCTTGACCGCGACGGACCCGTCTGGCGCAACTGCCGAGGCGGTGCTGACGTGGGACGTGACCCCCGGTTTCCAGATCGACATGGCCGAATTTGCCGCGCGCATGGTGGCCTACAACATCGCGGGCGACGACTGGGCACCGGACTCGAGCACCATCGAGGCGGTCATCGCGGCCAACGGCTATACCCGCGGGGCGGTGATCTATTTCGACGGCTTCGCGGCGGTGCCTTTGCTGTCCGACACCGGAGCGCCGATCCTTGCGATCCGAGGCTCGGCGGACTTGTTGCGCGACTGGGCAATTGCCGACAGCGATCCCTTGGGCGTCGGCGTGACGCAGCTTGAAAACGCTTGGGCCTTGCTGGGCAGCGGCACTTTGCGCGACTGGTTCGAAACCCACGGTCAGAATGGCGTGCACCTGACGGGCCACAGCCTTGGTGGGGCGCAGGCGCAATTGCTGGCCAGCCTTGCCTCGCAGGTGGGGTATCAGGTGAACTCGGTCAGCACCTTCAACTCGGCAGGCATCCCCGACAGCTACGCGCAGGCCGCCGACGCCGCGCTGATCTGGCAGGTACACCACTGGGTCTCTGCCGGGGATGTGGTGTCTTTGGCGGGCGAAGGCTTTCTGGACGGCGCGGTGACGATTTACGATCTGGACACGGTCACGGTGGCGAACGCGGCCATGCCTTTGGTCCATTTCGCCCACGCCCATGCCAGCCAATGGGCCAACCCGGCGATGTATGGCTCTGACTTCGATCTGGTGCCCTTTACCAACCGGATGGAGGTGCCCGAGCGCATCACGTGGACCGACAGCACCGATCTGAGCCTCGAAGACTACAGCCCCGCCTTTTCCAACGGGTTCGTGGACAAGGAATATCTTAAGTTCGTCTACGCCATGGACGCCTGGAGCGGATTGCTGCACGGGACCGCAAAGGGCCAGATGGTCGACCTGTTGATGACCCGAGGCACGGTCGAAGGCGCCCGCACCCAGATAGGAGCAGTCCTGCGCCTGATCGACGAGGCCGCCGCTGCCGTTGGTATCGACGCTTTTGAAGTGGCGCAGACCGCGGGTATCCTTGCCAATGCTGTCTACGAGGCTTTGGCGCCGTTTTTCGTCGCGGGGGCAGGGGCACGCTTGTTGATTGGCCGGTTGGTCAGCGCCGCCAAGCTGCTGTACGACATTGGCGTGGACGCCGTGGTCGGCATTGCCAACTGGACCATCGACACGGCCACCGGCTTTCTCGACTTTATCGAAACCTCCGCCGATGGGCTGTATGCCTGGGGCGCCGAGACCTTTGCCGGGGTTGGCGACTGGGGCAGCGAGACCTGGGACGGCCTGTCGGGCTGGGCGACCGGCGCGATCGAGGCCTTGGGGACGTGGCGCAGCGACAGGGTGATGGCGCTAAGTGACTGGAATGCGCTGACGTTCGTCAAACTTGGCGGCATGGAGGTCGACCAATTGCTCGCCCTTGGCGGCTGGACCGCCGAGAGCCTGCGCGCCTTTGGCGAATGGACCGACGGCACGTTGAACGCCGCCGTGGGCTGGACGGTGGACACCATCACGTCGTTGGCGGGGTGGTCTGCCGGGGCGATCCTGTCTTTGGAAACGTGGGAGCAGCGCTCGGTCGAGAACCTGATCAACTGGTCCGCCGACCGGCTGGCGCTTATGGGGGACTGGACGGTCGAGTCCTTCATCGCCCTAAAGGACTTCAACGCCACGCAACTGGCCATCCTGCAAGAGGCCGGGCTGCCGTTCTTTGAATTCATTCGCGACACTGGCGCGACGATGCTGCAGGCGCTGGCCGGGACGGCCCACGACGGCTTTGTGAACATCGTTGGCCTTGGCCGCGACTCGCTGGATGCGCTGGGCGATTGGTCGGTGGATCAGCTGCGCGCGCTGGGGAACATGTCCGCTGACGCTTGGGCGAAGTTCTCGGAATTCACGGTGGATCAAGCTCGTGAGTTGGCGGGGCTGAGCGTCGATCTGACCCAGCGAATCATTGCGGGCGGCGTCAGCGGCTACGAGGCCGTCAAAGGGGCCGTTGGCGAAGCTGGCAGCAGCGCCTATCAAACCATCCTCCACTTCGGCTCGTCGATCTATCGCTGGAAGCATCAGAACCCCGACGCGGACCTGACCCCGATCCTTGCGCCCAAAACGGAAAAAACCGGGCAGGGTAGCTTGTTGGGCGGCGGAACCGCCGAAAGCTTTACCCTGTCCAGCGGCAACGACGTTCTGCTGCCGGGGGGCGGTTTCGACGTGGCTCGGCTGGGGGCGGGGCTCGACGAGATTTCCGGCGACGGCGCGGCGCTGGACGGCCTTTTGGTGCACGACTTTACCGGCGACGACCGTCTGCGCCTGCAAGGCAGCAGCTTTGGCGCGGCGGCCATCGCGGTCACCTACGGCTCGGCCATTCTGGACATTGACCTCGACGGCGACGGCATTGCTGACACGACCATCGTGCTCGAAGGCGATTTCCACGGCGCGGCCTTTGTCGTGGAGCAAGACGGGGCCGACACGATCCTGCGTGTCATCGGCGCGCGCAATGGCATTCAGGAGACCGGCACCGCCGGGGCGGATCACTTCGTCGGCTCGCCGGGGAATGACCGGATCAACGTGGGCGATGGCAACGACCTGATCGACGGCCGCGCGGGCGCGGACAGCATCCTTGGCGGTGGCGGGGCCGACACACTGATCGGCGATCTGGGGCAGGACACCCTGCTGGGTGAAGTTGGCAACGACCTGCTGCAAGGCGGAGATGACAACGACACGCTGGATGGCGGCTTCTCGCACGACACGTTGCAGGGCGGCGCGGGCGATGACCTGCTGATCGGTGGCTATGGCGACGACAGCATCGACGGCGGCACGGGCATCGACACCGCCGATTACTCGGGCTTTGGCGGCAACATCGTGGTCAACCTCAACATCACCGGCGCGCAGAACACCAACGCCGGCGGCACCGACACGCTGACCGGGATCGAGAACCTGATCGGCGGCGATCACGCCGACCGTCTGACGGGCCGGACCAACGACAGCCTGCTCGAAGGCGGCGCGTCTTCGGATCGGCTCTATGGTCTGGGCGGGGATGACACGCTGGATGGTCAGACCGGCAACGACCAGTTGCTGGGCGGCACCGGGGCGGACCTGCTGATTGGCGGCACAGGCTACGACGTCCTGCTGGGCGGCAGCGAGAGCGACACGCTCGACGGCGGCAGCGGCAACGACCAGTTGCGCGGTGGCGACGGTGCGGATACGCTAGAGGGTGGCATCGGGCGCGACATCCTGATCGGCGGTGAGTTTACCGGCGGCGGCTTCCCGGGCGATGGGGCGGCGGATGTGTTCGTGTTCAACAGCGCGGCGGACTCCACCCGGTTTGGCGCGGGCCGCGACATCATTCGCGACTTTGAGGACGGGCTGGACATGATCGACGTCAGCGGCATCGACGCCGACGAAGGCACCGCGGGCAACCAAGCCTTTACCCTGATCGGCACGGCGGCCTTCAGCCACACGGCGGGCGAGCTGCGCTACGTCAACACCGCCGCCGCGACCTTGCTGCGCGGCGATACGGACGGCGACGGGGTGGCGGATTTCGACGTCTACCTGAACGGGGTGATCGCGCTGGACGGGTCGGACTTTATCCTGTGATCGACTGCCTTGAGGCACAAACCGCGCGCAGGCTGCCCTTTCGGGCGAAGGCTTGGTTCATCATCCTCACGACGTGCAGGGTGCTACAGCAACAGATCCGAACCTTGCAGGTCGATCACCCCGTTCAGGAATACGAAAAAGTCCTGCTGCGCGTCCCCGTCGGTATCGGCGAAGAGCAAGGTACTGGCACTGGTCTGAGCGTATCGCAGCTCGCCCGCGGTGCCGCTGAAAGCGCTGGTTCCGATGAAGGTCAGCGTTTCGTTGGTCATCGTCCCGCTGAACGCGTCGACCCCGGTCAGGTCCAGAACATCCTCACCTCGGGTGAAATCGCGGATGACGTCGCGCCCGCCGACATCGACCTGCGAGTCCGAGCGGCTCTCAAAAAGGAACACATCGTTGCCGTCTCCACCGCGCAGGATGTCGCGGCCATTGCCACCGATCAAGGTGTCGTCGCCCGCGTCTCCGCGCAGAATGTCGTTGCCAAGGCCGCCAATCAGCACATCGTTGTCGCCGCCGCCAAAGATCACATCGCGTCCGTCGCTGCCGTCCAGCGTGTCATCTCCGTTGCCGCCGAGGATCTGGTCGTTCCCGGCCTCGCCAAACAGGGTGTCGCTGCCGCCCAGCCCGTACAGCTGGTCCGACCCGTCGCCGCCCCAAAAGGCGGTCTCAAAGCTGGTCCCGGTAAAGCGATCCCGGTAAGCGCCGCCGATCAGGCCTTCGATGTTCAGGACGATCTCGGAACTGGTGCCTGTGGTCACCTGCGCGGTCCTGACGTTCAGGTTGACGGTCGTATTGCCGCCGAACCCGCTGAAATCGCCGATATCAAAGCCGTCGCCGCCATCCATGCTGTCATCACCGAAACCGCCTTCCAGAAGGTCATTTCCGACGCCGCCCTGCAGGGTGTCATGGGAAAAGCCGCCCCGCAGCGTGTCATGCCCGTCACCGCCGTCCAGCAGGTCGTTGCCCAGATCGCCTTGCAGGCTGTCGTCTCCGCCACGCCCGAACAACTCATCCCCGCCTTCGTCACCGATCAAGAGGTTGGCCGCCCCGTCGCCATGCAGTTTGTCGGCAAAGCGCGAGCCCATTAGCCCTTCGATTCCGATATAGGTATCGCCCGCCGCGATGCCGGTGTTGCGCGCGGCAAACTCCAGATCGGCCAGCACGCCTAGAGGCGCGTCGGAATAGTCCGCATGATCGGTGCCGTTACCCCCGTCGAGGGTATCTGCGCCGACCCCGCCCCGCAACACGTCGTCATTCTCACCGCCCAGCAAGTGATCATTCTTGGCGCTGCCCACCAGCGTGTCGTCCCCTGCGAGCCCGTCAAGCTGACCGGGATCAAAGCCTTCGCGCATGGCAATAAAGTCGTGCCCCGGCGTCGGTTTGGGGGTGTCGTCATCAACCACAAGGACAAAGCCGCTGGCACCCGAAATGTCTGCGGCCCCCGCCGTCAGCCCGGTCACGTCAAAGATAAAGGTCGCGTTCGGCTCGATCACGCTGTCGTCGGTTGGTGTCAGGCTGACTGTGGTCCCAAGAGTCCCCGCCGCGATGGTCGCGCTGCCGGTCGTTGCGGCAAAGGCCCCAGAGCCGTCGGCGATGGCCCAGGTAAAGGTGATGTCAGCGCTGGCGGCATAAGCCAGCGTCACCGGGATAAAGATCGTGCCGCTTTCATTTCCCCCGGCATCGCCGACCAGCATCGCAGGTGGCGGCAGCGGGTCGTTTTCGAGGATGGTGAAATCGGTGTTGTTGGAACCATGTTCGACCCAAGCGTTTGCGCCGCTGACCGACACGTCCAGATAGCCGCTGCGGTCCCCCGTATAAACGGCGTCATTGGCCAGTTGGACCGTGACGTAGAAAAAACTGTTGTATTGCGACCGACTGAACAGGTCTGCCTCAACCAGCATCGAGCCTGAGTTGCCCTGATAGACAGTTTGTTCGTAGTTGACGTGCCGATCCCCCCACTGGTTATACGTTGACTGGTAGGCGTGGGTTGTGACCGACACGACGTCCGCCGGGTCAATACCCTGCACGGAATAATCAAAGCGGGCAGAGCCGACGAAATCTCCTGTAATGGACTGGCCGCCTTGGCTGATGGAGTATTGCTCTAGGTCGAAGAAGAGCTGTCCGCCTTCGGCTGGATTGGAACGCCCATCATACTTGAAGGCAAAAGCAGGACCATTGCCGTTGTCATCGTCGGTGATCCTGATTTCGGTCTCCTGCGCATCGTAGGTGCCGCCGGATATGCTGTCGATCCGGAAGTACAGCGACTCGGTCGTCTCGATGGCCGTATCTTCGATCGTCACAATGTTCAAAAGCCGGTCGACGTCGTCGCTCACCAGATCCATTTCGCCGGACCGTACGACAAAGTCGCTGCCTGCGGTAGCGGACCCCGAAACCAGTGAGTAATTTATCGTGACGGTTTGATTGCGCGGATTGTTCTGCAACCCGATGCTAATGTGGCGGCTGTCGCCTTCGGCAATGACCAGCCCTTGCTCCACCGTCACCAACGGCAAAAACGGCTCTTCGTCGTCCTGAATCGTGCCGATGGCCGTGGTGTCGCTCAAGGCCGAGACATTGCTCGCTCCGGTGATGTCGATCCGCAGCGTCTCATCCCGGGCGTCGTTGTCGTGGTTGGTCCCGACACGGATTTCGCCTGTGCTCTCGCCTGCTGCGATGACGGCTGTGTAGTTGCCGATGGGCGACCAGTCGGCATTCTCGGCGGTCAGTTCGGTAACAGTGTATGAGACGGTCACAGCGGACTGCGCGGGACCGTCCAGTGTCAGGCCAAAGACCAGATCACCACCTTCGGTGGTGACAGCATCCGCCACGGTGATCAGGTTCGGATCGCTTGGTGGTGTCACGGGCGGCGTGTAAATATCCCGGATGGTGCCGTAGCCCACTGGCATAGACGAAGGCAGGTCCGCCCCATCGACAGCCACGATGCGCAACTGCAACGTGTCATCATCGCCGTCATCGTCACGATTGGTCGGAATAGCGACAATGGTGCTGGACTGCCCCGCCTCGATCACCGCGATCCCCGAGGTCAGACCGTAATCGCCGCTCTCGGCGGTATCGGGCACAATCTGATAGGTGACGCGCACATCTTGGGTCGCCACCCGATCCAGCCGCAATTCGAACTCTAGTGGACTGCCCTCGTCGACGCGTGAATTGATGACAGTGTTCAGGATCGGGCGCTCGACGATAACCGGCACTTCGGGATCGGTCGGCTCGGACGGAGGGGTCACTTCGGGCGGGGTGTCATCGTCGACGATATTCACCGACACTGTGGACTGCGCCCCGAGGAGGGCATTGGTGGCCCCAGTCAGGGAAACCGCAAAGGCGTCATCAGCGTAGTCGTCGTCCTGAACCGTTCGGATTTGCAGTTCAGCAGAGGTCTGACCCGCTGACAAAGTGATCTGCCCCGTGGCGGGCGAGAAATCGCTGGCTTCGGAAGTCAGGTTGAAAGCTTGATAGAAAACGGTCACGGCCTGCGCGCTGGGTGCCGACAACGTCACGGTCAGGGTAACGGTCCCACCTTCGGCAATATTGCCTCCGCCGCTCAGCGCGACCGTGGGCTGGGGAAGGGTGGGTGTTGGCGTGCCGTCCGGTTCAGGGGCAGGCAAGGCGATGACATCCACGCTACGCGTTTGCGACGCTGCGTTGATCGAGACGGGCAGCGGATCAAGATCGTACAGCCAGTAGACCGCGCTGGTCAAAGAGGCCGCAGGCAATTGGCCGCCCAGCAGCGGATCGAAGCCTATGGTATCGCCGTCCGGCGTGTTGACGGTGAAAGAGCCGATTTCAAAAGGGAAATCCAGCGATCCCTGAATGCCGTAGCGGGCGGACACCTCGCCTTCGAGACGGTAGGAAATGTCAAAGTCGACGTCCCCTTCGGTCGTGCTTGCGCCGAAATCAAAGCTTTCGCCCAACTCGCCGCTCTGAGTCTCGCCGGTTGTGGTGTTGACGATATCCACGAAAACCGCCGTTGGGGTGAACAGGTATTCGGTTACGATAGAAACGCCGACGTTGATTGAGATGTCGAACAACGTCCAGTCAACCGACCAATCGGACACACCGAAAAGGCTGGCTAGAGAGAAACCCTCTGACGGGCTGGTCCCGATAGAGCCGCTCAGCAGGGGGCCCAGTGGATGATTGAGCAAGCTCAGTAGATCGCTTAGCGCATAAGACGCCGAGAAAATCGGAGAGCTGACTGACGACGCACGAATGGAGCCATCTGCCAAGAAATCCTGATCGGCGTTGGAAATCGCTCCGAAGTTTCCTGGCAGACCAAAGGTCATATCCAGCCCTGCGAACTCAAAAGAGGTGGTAGGGGGCTTGTCTGAACTCAGGTGGAACAATTCCTTTCGGATTGCAGATAGAGCGCCGTCGCTTTGATCGAAGGTGGCTATGATGTCCGGAAGGTCGGTATGAAACTCTGGGCCTGACAGGATGTCGTTGTCAGGAAGCACACGAATTTTTTCTTCCCAAGTCGTGAACAAGAACTGCGAAATGAAATCTACGCCCACATCGTAGCTGGGCCCCGAAGCCACAAGCGCTGCATCCTGCCAACTCCAGGCCGACGTTTCAAAGGTGATGCTGTCGCCGACATCAACATAGTTTGGCGCTTCGAGATCAAAAAAGAGTGGGGCGTTCAGGCTTAGGTCGCCAAGCGACGCATCGAAGAAGAACTCAAAGCCGAACTCACCCCACAGCCGGTAATCGAAATCCAGCGCAACCAGATCAACGCCGTATTGGCTGACCGAGTAATTGGAATATCGGGTTTCGTTTTTGTCACCGAAGTCGAACACAAGTCGACCATCATAGCTGATGTCACCCAGCGTGATATCGGTTGCTGAGAATTGCACGGACGTCGTTGCCATGGGCCAAACCCTCCCCCAAACACTTGTTAAAGATTCTCTTAAGTAAAGGATGGCAACTCACACAGCCCCTGTCATCCAAAATTTGTTTTTGGATTTCTACGAGTATTTACGAAATCAAGATGTACTATTAGGGTGCGTCGTAGCAAAGCTGACTTTGAATCATGCCAAACTTATGAAGGTCATAAGAGGCACGGCTACCTAGTCGATTTTTTAAGCGATTGCGCATGACGTTAAGCTGCTGATAAATTTTTAATTTATTCAATGTTTTGGCGGGCGTTTGGACCTCTCGACGGACTTCTCATATTTTGGGGGCTGCTGGTCAACGCGTCTTGCCTCGCCTCAAATTTGCTGCAAGTAGCTCGCTGGGATGATAGTCGCGAACCTATCGACCGTGCCATCCGATTTTGGCGAGCTATCAAGGTCGCCTTCCGCAAGCCCCACCCCTAGCGGTAGCATAATGGTACCGAGGAACCGTGCATCACCGTGCCACTCCAACACCAGTTTGTGGTGCCCAAAATACTAACGCTCCCACGGTGTTCTCATGTCCGGCCGTTTCGTCAGTATCGGTCCCGCGCTGCGAAAGATCAGTCGACGGTTCCTGTTCCGAGCGTCGGCTTCCGACATTGACTACAGTTCCCCAGTCAGAAGCCATTAAAGTTTGAGAGGGTATTCAATTTAAAACCAAGCTTCTCTCAACAAAAATAAACGCTAAGAATAGTGATCTTTCTTGTCACACTTTGAAGATATGCGGGTTTTTATTTAACTTGTATGCAAATGCGTCGAAATGCTTGGGGATACGGTGTGAGGTCGGTGGTTGTTCGGCCCACTCAATCGGACGGTCCATTCGTTGCGCTTTTGGGAAATCGCCGCTGTGCGGGCGACCCAATGCAGTTCGCCACCCGTCGGGAAACTGCAGGCCGCTTATGCAGCGACCACCTCGTTGAGCGTTCGCACGATCTGAATGATCTCTCTGGCCTGATCCCTGTCAAAGATCCCGGCAATGCCCATGTCGTTCAGATCCGTGAAGGGGCTCTCGTAGAAGCTGGCCGGGTCGACGTAGCCCGCCTCGGTCAGGCTGTTGACCACCAGGTCGAGAAACTCGGTCTGGTCGGCGTTCAGCTGGTGCAGGGCTACGAAGGCGCTGAAGGCCTCCTTGGCGGCGGCTTTATCGAGGCCAGTCAGGGACCGAAGGAAGCGCCCGAGGCCACCTTCCTCTTCGAGACCGGCGATTAGCGTGTCGTCCGCGATCTCCTGTTCGATCAGGATACGCTCTAGCTCTTCGATGTCCTGCTTGGTCAGCGCCTCGCCCCGGCGCACTTTGATCAGGGTAATGTGGTCGCGGTGGTCGTCGATGAAGCGGCGGACCTTCATTTTAAAGCGAGCCTTGTCCACGCCGCTGCCGACCTCTGGCATGGCGATCTCGGTGCCTTCGCCGATGTCATCCTCGAAGTCGGTGATGACCACCTTCCGCTCCACCGGTTTGATCAGCTCGGCCAGATGACGAAGGCGTCGGCGCACGGTCTCCAGCATCTCGGGAGTGATGTCCTCCCAGAACCCGTCGGTCTGGATCTCAAGGATCAGCTCCATCTCCTTGGCCACAAGGGGCACGTTGTCCATGCCTTCAAGAGCCGAGGCGAAGCTGATGATCCGCATCTGCAGCCGGGTGAACGCCCCGGTCTGTTTCAGCAGTTCAAGCTGCGCTGTCAGCATCAGCAGATCGAACTGCTTGGCCGGGAGGTTGCCATCCTCATAGGCCGTCGGCAGACCCGCCACGTCCTCGATCAGAGCAAGACGGTCGTCGAGGGTCAGCTCATCCCAGCCTTTCGGGTCGCGGAATTTCTCGACGCTCCGGCGGTTTGCCCGAACGATGAAGTTGTCCAGAGGCATCCCCAGCACTTCGTCGTGCAGCCGGGTCTTGATGTCCTTGATCAGCTCGTCGTGCGGCTCACCGGCATCTGCCAAGGCCTCGATCAGCTCAACCCGCGAGCCGAACAGTCGCTCGCCAAGGGGCTTGGCCGTCGGGCCATCGGTCTTGTTCGGGTTCTCCTGGAAAAACTCGAGGTTCTGGCAGAAGTCGAAGATGACGAACTGCTGCTTGTCCTCGCCCGGACCGAACAGGTCGGGGCACAGGCGGGTGCCGCGTCCCACCATTTGCCAGAACTTGGTCTTGGATCGGACGATCTTGAAAAACACGAGGTTGACGACCTCCGGCACGTCGATCCCGGTGTCGAGCATGTCCACCGACACGGCAATGTGCGGAGCTTTCTCGGCCTCGGAGAAGTCGTCGATCAGCGACTGGGCGTAGCTGATTTTGTAGTCAATCTGTCTAGCAAAGTGCCCCTTGTAGTGCGGGTGGGCCTTGTCGAAACGTTCGATTATGAACTCAGCATGTCTGCTGTTCTTGGCAAAGATGATCGTCTTGCCCAGTCGATCCCCGCCCGCGACCTTGATCCCGTTGCGCATCAGGTGCTCCAGCACCTTGTCGACGGTGTCCTCGTTGAACAGCCACTTATTGAGGTCCGCGCTTTCGACCCGGTCGCGCTGGGTGCCTTCCTCGTCCCACTCGATGGCGTCCCAGGCTTCCTTCTCCTCGTCGGTCAGCTGGTCGTAGTCGATGCCGTCGCGCTGGAACTTCAGAGGGACCGAGATCGTGGTTGGCGGCACGAGGTATCCGTCACCAACCGCGTCATCGAGGTCGTAGGCGTCGGTCGGCACACCCTTTTCCAGCCCAAATAGCGAATAGGTGTCCTTGTCGATCTCGTCCCGCGGCGTGGCGGTCAGCCCCACCAGCAGGCTGTCGAAATACTCGAAGATCGCCCGGTACTTGCGGTAGACTGAACGGTGCGCCTCGTCGATGACGATCAGGTCGAAGTGACCGGGACCATAGCGCTTCTCGCCGCCCTTCATCTCTTCGATCAGCCCCATCATCGTCGGGTAGGTCGACAGACAGACACGCGCCCCAGCATGGTCGTTCTTCTTGGTGTCGTGCTTCTCCAACAGGTTGGCCGAGGGCGTCGACGGCAGGTGCGCCTTGAACGCGCCGTGGGCCTGCTTCACAAGGGCGATCCGATCCGCGAGGAAGAGCACGCGTTTGACCCGGTTCGCCCGCATGAGCTGGTCGATCAGCGCGATCACGGTTCGGGTCTTGCCACTGCCGGTGGCCATCACCAGCAGCGCCTTCCGCTGAGCATCCCGCTCAATGGCCTCGCCGACCCGGCGGATCGCCCGCTGTTGGTAGTGACGCCCGGCGATCTCCGGGTCCACATCCACCTTTGACAGGGCGCGCACGTTCTCACGCCGTTGCAGGAGCAGCTGCAGTTCGTCCTTCTTCAGAAAGCCCGAGATCCGACGCGGCGGATAGGCATGGTCGTCCCAGACCCAGTGCTCATACCCGTTGCTGGTGAAGATCACCGGGCGGCGGCCATACCGCTTCTCCAGACAGTCGGCATAGAGCTTCGCCTGCTGCTGCCCCGTCCGGCTGTCCTTCTTGGTCCGCTTGGCTTCGACCAAGCCCAACGGCTTGCCGTCGTCGCCCCACAGGACGTAGTCGACATAGCCGTCGCCGCTTGTGTTCGGCATTCCTGTCACCGGGAACTCGCGGTCCCGCTCCTGATCCAGCGGCCAGCCCGCCTCGCTCAGCAACAGGTCGATGAAGTTGTCGCGGGTCTCTGCCTCGCCGTAGTCGTGGTCATCCTGAACCGCGCTGTTGGCCTTGCGCAGAGCGGCCATTTCAGCCCGTACAGCGGCCAATTCCGCATCCAGCTTGGCGCGACCCTCCTCGGAGGTGCGCAGGGCGTCCTCGGCCTCTTCCGCGCGTCTCCGCTCCGCCTTGATCTCACTCTCGACCTTCTGGATCTGCGCCACCGTGCTCGCGGTGATCGTCAGGGACTTCTCCAGCTTGCTGGCGTCGAAGCTCAGCGCCGGGTTGGGACGGTCGGTCCGGGCATAGGTCCGGGCGATCCAGTAGCAGACGTGGAACAACTCGCGGACGCAGGCGCTGCCGTCATGGGCGGTCAGGGGCTTGCCAGTATCGTGGGCGGCCCGGTTGCCCTGATCCTTGATGTAGCGGGCCTTGATGACGATGGCGGGGCCGGTCAGGGCCTCCAGGCTCGGCTCCGCGATCATCGCCGCCAGGGTGTCCGTGTAGACCGTCCGCAGCGCGGGGTCGGTCCGGTACAGCCACTTCAACGCTGTCTCCAACGTCAGCCGCGCCCAGAAGCACGACCCACGCGGGTCAGACAGCGCATGGGTCTCGGCCTTGCTGGCGGTCTTGAAGAGGTTGGGGAAGTCCTTGGCGAGGAATGAGAACTGGGTCATGCACAAAATCCGATTGGTTAATGCAGCCTAGGGCGGGACACGGCTGTGATCAACCATGGGGCGTAACTCCCGCAACAAGTTCGGAGCGCAAACCTTCCAGCTCAGCCTTCCGCTTTCGCCGCCGACGCCGAGTTGCCCTTGACCGAACGACGCCAAGCCACGACGCCGGCCAATGTCGGGAACACAAGGCATACGATCACTGATAAAACGCTCTGCTCGTTGAGGGCGCCGTAGGCAGCACCTGTCATGGCTGAGAGTGCGATGATGAAGGGGAATGCGATCCCCCTCGGCAGCGTCACGTAGGCGACCCCAAAGGCCACCACGTAACCCACCAGCGCATTGCCCAGAAGCCAGAGGTAGCTCAACGGCCCCAGCGGCGCCTTGATCGGAGCCGGAAGCCAGATCTGGGCGAAGCCTACCATGGGGGAGAGGAGGTCGCAGGTGAGATGTACGCTGGTGCCGATCATGGCACCGGCAATCGGAGCGGCTCCGAGACGACGGGCGACCAGCAAGAAGAGCAGCGGTGGCAGGATCGAGTGTGTCACGATGGAGCGGTGATGCAGAATGGGCAGAAGTGCGAGATCGAAGTCCGGGACGCCTAGAAAGATCCAGGCCATCAGAATCATAAGCCCAAGCTTGCCCGACAGGGTTCGGCCGGTCCGTTCGGCGACATTCAGGCTCAGCCCAAGGATTCTCACTGCGCGCCTTGGGGCTGAGGGCCGAGGGGCTGCTTGCGGTTCTTCATTTGCCATCAGTGGCTCCGTGTGATGATCAGCACGCCGACGCTGTCGCCCCCCAATCAATTGAAACTGGGCAGGGGCCAGCCTTCGACGTGCGGGTCGAGATGCTGCACCTCGATCTGGCCCGCGTCCAGTGTGGCGGGGGCCGGGTCGGGGCATGGGGCCCCGTCTTGGGTCAGCAGGTCTCCGGTGGGGGAAAGGCGGTAGGGTCTCATGCCGCTGAAGTAGCATCAGCGGCAGATTGGCCGCGAGGGGCCCTTTGCGACATGGCTGGCCTCACAGCTCGCCCCGGAAGGCGCGGTGTTGGAGGGAGGCGAAGAGAGCATCGAGATGCTCAGCCTGAACTTGGGATGGGCGCGAAGCCCTCTCGGCCTCTGCGACACGATCCTCAAAATTCATCTGTAGTCCAACCGATGGCCAACCCACGAAGAGTGGATGTAAGTTGTTTCTGTTCAGACTTGGGTTGGCCGCGCTTGCTTCGTACTGCTGCAGATCAAACTGACGTAGAAACTCGTACACAAACCTCGGCCTGTTGCCCTTGAAGTCCTTGACGAAAAGTGTCGTGTCGTGCGGCCAGTAGTCACTGTTACAGAAATGCACCGTACCAACTGATCCTTTTCGGCCCATAATAACGCCGGGTCCTTCAGCCATCGCGGTGTCGTGGTGATATGATGTGCCTCCCGACGAGATCACAGGCACAGTTCCCGGACGAACATCTTTTTTCACGATGTCATAGCCCCGCTGAAGTAGGATTTGGTCGCCAAGTTTCGACACCACCAATTCCGCATTGTCACGAGCGAGGCGCACATCCTCAGCGGACTTGTGCCCCTTCAATGGGCCAAACATCTCATGAAAGATCGCCTGGCCGAGGGTGTTCAGCTTGTCGAGGGCGCGTGTGCGGAGGCGGCAGAGCTCTGCTGCCTGATCCAGTATCCCCGCAATCCGCTTCTGCTCCTCCAGCGGCGGGAGGGGGATTTCGACTTTCTTGAAGTCTGACGCTCGGATGTTCTTGATGCCGATGCCCGCCGAGTTGCTAGCCCACGCTCGGAATCTAGGGCTACGAAGGTAGTGGCCTACAAAGTCAGGATCAGCGCGACGTGGGTCAGTTCTTACCGTCGCCAGAAACGCTCCGAATGACCCCTGCCACTCTTGCCTCAGCATCGCGCTTTTTCCCAGCACCGAAGCGCTGCCAGACGAGGTGCAGACGACAATGTCCTTAGGGCGAAGTCTCTGCTTCTCCGAGATGCGGTCTTGATCGACGTAAACGAGGTCTGTCTCAACATTTAGCGTTTCAGCGATATTGCCTGCACGCAAGACTGGCAAAAGTCCCTTTCTCGGATCACTTTCAGCATCGGCTTTGCTGAAGGTAACCCCTCGAACCACCTCGGAGATGCTGTCGAGCGCAGCTAAAGGCCAGCTCATCCCAGCATCCCCTCAAGCCGATCCAGACCCTCGGCGATCTCGGCCTCCAGCGCCCGCAGCTCCGCGATGATCTCGGCGGGGGCGGCGTGGTCGACCTCTTCGTGCTCTATCTCCTTGTAGCGGTTCAGCGACAGGTCCCACGACCCGGTGGCGATGATGTCCTCCGCTGGCACCATGAAGCTCTGCGCGGTGCGGGGGCGCTCTGCCTCTGCCGCCCACTCCCCCCAACGGGCGAGGATGTCGGGCAGGTTGTTCTTGGCGTGCTCGTCCTCGCTCAGGGCCTCCGTGGGCGTGGCCCCCAGCTTCTCGGCATCCAGCAGCGGCGTGCGCTTGTCGTCAAGGCTGAAGCCGTCCGCCGTCATGTCGTAGAACCAGACGCCCTCCGTCCCGCCGACGCCGGTCTTGGTGAAGACCACGATGGCGCAGGACACCCCGGCGTAGGGGCGGAAGACGCCCGAGGGCAGCTTGATGATGGCGTCGAGCTTGTGTTCCTCGACCAGCATCCGGCGGATGTCCTTGTGCGCCTTGGAGGAGCCGAAGAGCACCCCGTCGGGCACGACCACCGCCGCCCGCCCGCCGGTCCGCAGGAGCCGCAGGAAAAGCGCCATGAAGAGCAGTTCGGTCTTCTTGGTCTTGACGATCTTCAGCAGGTCCTTGGCCGTGGTGTCATAGTCGAGCGACCCGGCAAAGGGCGGGTTGGCGAGGATCAGGGAGTAGTCGCCCGCATCCGTGCCGTGCTCCTCTGCCAGACTGTCGCGGTAGGAAACATCGGGGTTGTCGACCCCGTGCAGGGTCATGTTCATCGCGCCGATCCGCAGCATGGTGGCGTCGAAGTCGAAGCCGTGGAACATGCGGCTGTGGAAGTGGTCGCGCTGTTCCTTGTTCCGCAGCATCTGGGGGTGGTGGTCCCGCAGGTACTCGCCCGCCGAGACGAGGAAGCCACAGGTGCCCGCCGCCGGGTCGCAGATGGTGTCACCGGGCTGGGGCTTCATGATGCCCACCATCAGCTCGATGATGTGGCGGGGCGTGCGGAACTGGCCGTTGGTGCCCGCGCTGGCGATCTTGCCCAGCATGTATTCGTAGACATCGCCCTTGGTGTCGCGGTCGTCCATGGGGATGTCGTCGAGCATTTGCACGACCTTGGCCAGCAGGTTGGCGTTGGAGAAGCCGAGGCGGGCGTCCTTCATGTGGGTGCCGTAGGAGGAGCCAGCCTCGCCCAACTGGCGGAGGAAGGGGAAGACGTGCTCATCGACGATGCGCATCATCTCGCGGGCCTCGAAGTGCTTGAAGCGGGACCAGCGGAGATTGTCGTAGGGCTCGCCCTTGGCGTCTGCGCCTTCGGGGAAGATGCGGCGGGCCATGGGGAGGCCGAGGCCTTCGGCTTTGTGCTCCTCGACGGTGTGGAGGTCGTCGAGCCGCTTGATGAACATGAGGAAGGTGAGCTGTTCGATCACGGAGAGCGGGTTGGAGACGCCACCCGACCAGAACGCGTTCCAGATCTGGTCGATTTGGTTGCGGATGTTGCCTGTCAGCATGTGTGCGCTCGCCTGTCGATGGATTTGGTCAGGTGGTACACCGTTCGCCAAGGGTTGGGCAACCGGGCGCATTTGTCGGTAGCGCCGTCAGGTCAGCGGCCCCGCTTTGCGTGGCGGGCAAGATGCCCAAACGTTTCGCCTTCGCTCTGATCGTGTGAGGGGTTTGTCCGGTTGGCGCATATTTTGCGTAGTATTCCGGGAAGGTCAGTTTGGAGTCATCATCCAAAACTGATTTCTCAAGTGCCCCGTAGGGTTTGGCTGCGTCGGTTTGCCGACCAAGTCTCGATTGTGCCTGTGCGCTCTGGATGGGTGGCTTGGACGGTTGGTTGGCCGAGGCAGGAGTATGTGAAGCTTCGTCGTCCAGATTGGTCGAAAGTTGGATGCTGCCGACGCGTTTTTCTCGGGTCGCAACATGTGTTTTTTGCTCCTGGGTGGGCAAGCCGCCAAGTGACGTGCCAAGGTCTTTGGGATTACCGGGATCTTCTGGGTTACACCCTACGGGTGGTGCCTGATTTCCGGTAGTTGGAATGGTGCGATTCCGGGTAGTTGCAACTACCTGATTTCCGGTAGTTGCAGGTGCGTTTTTCTCAGCGTTTTCAGTATCTTTTGGGGAGGCGGGTTTCCGGGTTTTTTCGATCCGTATTTGAAGATCAACGAGCAACCTGCGGAGTTCATTTAGGTCCTTGGTTGCTGCCCCGTTGGAGGGAGCCTGTGCGGCGACATCCTGCAGGTAAGAGATGAGCTTTTCCCAATTGAGGGATCTGGCTGCGGCCTTGCCGACAGTGCCACTGGTGCCAGGCTTCTTGACCCTGCCACCCTTTCCATCGTCGTTTTTGATCACGAGCCCTTCGTCCCTGAGGTCTTTCAAGAGTGTTTGGACGTGCTTCTCGCTAAAGCTTGTTTTCTTCGACAGGGCTTTGGCTGAGATGAATGTCTTTGTGTGCCCCTTTAGATCCGCCATAAGTTCCATTGTTGCGATTGTCGAAAGGATCGCCGCACGTCCTTTGCTGTTGCGTCCCAACCTTTTTACGGATCGGTCAATGAGCGTTTCTGCACGCATCACGGTAGGGATCCAGGCCGGTTTTCCGCTGAAACGCGGGGTATCCCTGACAGACTTTGGGACGTGATCAATCGGCTGTGGGAGTTGGGTATTCGGTATGGAATGTGCGGAGGAATTCATAGGCGTTGGCCTCATATTCGTTTGAAAATGGTGTCTGTTGGTCCCTTCGGAAAACCGAAGGGACCCGGACGTTTTGATCAGTCTGAAAGATCAAACTCGGTGTCCGAATATTGGAACACGTCCAGCACCCCCATCCGCTTGAGAGCGATTGACGCTTCCGGATCCAGATCAACGTCGTGGCCTTCGAGCAGCGCCAAATCTGCTTCAAACGCGCGCTGACGTGCCGCTGCGGCCTTCGCGGAAATGTAGACCGGACCAAACTGGAAGAACTCCTTGAACCAGATCAAACCCGGTTCAGTGCCGCCCTCACCGCGATCCACGAGGGCCATTTCTTCTTCGGTCAGACCGATGACTTTCCCATCATGCAAGCGCCCTTCGACCTGACGTGCTTTATATTTCCGCCGGGACGAGACTTTGAAAGCGATGTGCTTCTCGTCCCCGCATGTGATCAAAACAGGGGTCATCTTGAACAATCGGTCAAAGTCGCCGCGGTTCATCTGTTGGACGAGCTGAGGGGCTTGCTCGAAGGTTGACGCAAAAATGTAGAACTGGTCCCAACCATCCGTAGGGCGTCCATTTTTCAACCACAGCGGTCTGCTGGTGTAGCGCCCATGAATGCTGGCTTCGGTTTTCAACTTTTGTTTGGCAAATTCCATCAGGGTTCTCCGTTTAAGATGGGGAGGTAAAAAAGCAGAAGCCCCGCCGGAGCATTCCGTGCGGGGCTTCTTGCTGGTGGTCTTGTGTCTTGGTTAGGCGTCGAACTTCTCGGCGATCCACGCTTCGACGTCAGCGCGTCGCCAGCGGCGCACCTGGCGGGATAGGGCCTTGCCCTTCGGGAAATCGCCCGCGTCCATCATCCGGCGCAGTGTGCTTTCCGAGACGGCGACCAAGGCGCAGACCTCTTTCAAGTCGATCAGCAAGGAAGGCTCACGGCGCTCAGGGGCGTCTACGTTACGCGGCACGGGCATGGCGGCGGTGGCAGTGTGGTGTTGAAGCATGTCGCTCTCCAATAAAAAAGCCCGCTCCAACCTTTCGGCTGTGCGGGCGTTCCAACAAAAAAGCGCCGGCCAGCCTTTCGGCCCCCGACGCAGATCTCCATGATTCGTACTTACCCAAAGGGGCTGAATCCGTGAACCCCTAAAGTGCGTTTTCTGCACGCCTCGGGCCTCAACCGAGGTCAGCGCCTACGGGTTAGTTAGGACCGATCAAACAAAAAGGGCACCGGGTAGCTGTTCCGCCCCGGTGCCCTTCTCTGCACGATCTGTATGCCACAAAGGCTTATCCCTATCAACTTCCTCCTACGCCCTTTTTGCCTTGATTTCCGCAAGGTCGACCACAACCTCTTGCGTCTCGGGGTCGATGTAGCGCGACCACTGGTCCATCAGGTCGCGCCGCGCGTCGAGGTGGTCGCTGCGCTGATAGGCCCGCTCCACGGCGTTTTCCGTGACGTGAGCAAGGCAGCGCTCTGCCACCTCGCGCGGCACGTTGGTGCATTCCGCGACCCATTGCCGAAAGGAACTGCGGAACCCGTGGGCCGTGGCCGGAAAACCCAATTCCCGCATCAGCTTCACATAGGTGTTCTCGCTCACCGGGCGACCCTGCTGCATACCGGGAAAGATCAAACCGTCCTCCCGTCGGAGCGGCTCAATCTCCTCCAGGATCGCCAGCGCGCGGTCACAGAGGGGGACCCGATGCTCCCGGTCGGCCTTCATCCGTTCGGCGGGGATGACCCACAGGCGGGCCTGCGTGTCGATCTCTTGCCAGAGCGCCCCGCGCACCTCGCCAGATCGGGAAGCCGTCAGGATGAGAAATTCGAGGCTCAGCCGCGTGGACGGCATGGCCTGACAGGTGCTCAAGGCTTCGATGAAGGTTGAGACATCGGCATAGGGCACGGCTTTATGGTGCTGCACCTTTGACACCTGTTTCTGCGAGGGCAGCCCCGCCTTCACCGCCGCCATCAGATCAAGCGGCGAGCCGGGATATTCGCCGTTGGCCCGCGCCCATTGCAGCACCTTGCCGATCCGCTGGGCGACCCGGCGCGCCGTCTCGGGCTTGGTCAGCCAGATCGCGCTGAGGGCGTCGTAGACCTCGCGCTGCGTCACCTCGGCCACCGGCAGATCGCGCATTTTCGGGGTGTAGGTGTTCAACGTGGTGAGAACCTGCGCCGCGTGTTTCGAGTTGCGCCAAGACGCCTCGTTGAGCCGGTGAAAGGCTTCACAGGCCTGCGCCCAGGTCATCGGGCCGCTCGCAGCTGGGTCGGCTTCCTGCGCGGCTTTCAACGCCGCTACGGTGGCCGCTTTGATCTTGCGGGGGTCTTTGCCCTCGGCGACGGCCCTGCGGTTCTCCTGCGCTTTCTCACGGGCCTCCGACAGGCTCACATCTGGATAGATGCCCAGCCCCAGATCGACCCGCTTCCCGGCAATGCTCACGCGCTGCAACCAAGACTTGGCACCGCTCTCGCGCACGACCAACAACAGACCGTCGCCATCGCTGTGCCGCCCAGGTTTCTTCAAGGTCTCCACCTTCCGAGCTGATAGATTTCCGCGCGCCATGCCACTCTCCCTGAACCGTTCGACTTCCGTGTGGCGGAGGTTGCAGCCCCACAGAGGAGGTTCTTGCGAAAGCCCCTCATGCAGCCCCACACCCAGCCCCACACTTGGACTGAGATTGCATGAAGCCAGTTGACGGT
Organism: Tropicibacter naphthalenivorans; assembly: GCF_900176475.1. Lineage (GTDB taxonomy): Bacteria > Pseudomonadota > Alphaproteobacteria > Rhodobacterales > Rhodobacteraceae > Tropicibacter > Tropicibacter naphthalenivorans. The sequence continues at coordinate 1,716 of NZ_FWXX01000001.1, read as the reverse complement.
CAAGAATTGGCGTTTCTGATTTATTATTATAAAACAAATAGATAAAAAGTGGATTGACAGGGTTTGACGCCAGTTGACAGGCGGGTGTGACGGACTGAGCCTCCGCCACTGGCTGACAAAACTGGGCACTGGTGAGACACTACGTGACCCAGCAGCATGGCTGATGGCCGCAGCCTCGATGTTGCGCCGGTCCCCGACGATTTTGATGGTGTTCTCGTTGACGACGATCTTGTCGATGACAGCGCGGAGGTATGCGCGTTTGAACTGGGTGTCGCCGCCTTTCAACCGCTCGCGAACGAAGTCCGTGAACCGCTCGATGCTCTTGTCCGTGATTTCCGTCTCTGGTGCGAGTTCGGCAAGGGCGCGGTCGCGGGCGGCCTGGGCAAAGTCCTTGCGCTCCTTCGCGTCCGCGATGTGTTGCTGAAGCGTCGGGTCGCTGGAGTCGAGCACGCCGGTTGCGATGGCCCCGTAGATTCTCTTCAACCCTTGCTCCGCTTCATGGAACTCCGAAGTGACCCGCTCGAGGTGACCACTGTTGTCCAGCCGCTTTGCCGCCTGGCGCTCCATAAGACCGGCCAGCATTTCCTGCATTCGATCTTTGGTGAACAGCTTGTCGCTGACCTCGTCGATGATCAGCGTGTCGAACGGATCCATGGGAACGATCATCCCCGGGCAAAAGGTTTTCCCCTTCTTCATCTCCCCGCCGCACTTGTAATATCGATAGCGCCCGCCTTTGCCGGTCGCGATCGTCATGCCCGAACCGCAATGACCGCAGCATGCTATCTTCGACAACAGGATGTCACTGGTAGTGTCCCGGGGCGGCGTTTTTTTCGGGTCACGCGCTTTCAGCATCCGTTGGACAATATCAAAGTCATAGGGCTTGATTATCTCCGGGACTGACACCGTTACCGTATTGTCGATGTCCCTGGTTTTTCCGAATACGAATTCGCCTTTCACGGTCGTAGACGTTAAGAGTTGGTGTACGACTTTAATACTCCACTTGCTTCCGCGACGTGTCCGATATCCATTTTCGTTCAGCCAGGATGTAATCCGCTTGACGCCCATCGGGCCCGACGAGCCGTCCCCTGTCAGGAAAAGATCGAAGATGATCTTTACCAGATCCGCCTCGTCCGGCGCGATTTCAAGCTTCTTTTTTATAGTCTGACCACGCTGCTCGGCGACGTAGGTCCTGAAGCCAAATGGGGTCGGACCACCGTTCCAGAACCCCTGCTTGGCATTCTCGGTCATCGTCCGCCGCACGTGCTTCGAGGTCTCCTTCGACGAGTGCTCATCGAAGAGCATAAGCAAGCGACGCACCAGTTGCCCGCCCTCATCGTCCCCGAAATCCTGGGTGATGCTGATCAGGGTGGTGCCGCGCTTCTCGAGCGAGCGAAGGGTGAGTTCCGCCTCCACGGCATCGCGAAAGAAGCGGCTGAAGGAATGCACCACGATGAAATCGACGCGCTCGCTACCATGGTTCGCCGCCTCGATCATTTCGTCGAAGATCGGTCGGTGTCCATGGAACGCGCTGCCGGTCTCGACATATTCGTTGGCGATTTCCCAGCCTTCGCGCTCGCAATAGGCCCGCAACTGCTTCCGCTGGTCGGGAACCGAAAGCTCTTTCGCTGCCTGTTTGCCCGATGACACGCGCAGGTAAAGAAAAGCACGTGCCCCGGATCCGCGAAACTTCTTCGTCTTGCTCATGAAATTCGGCCC
>NZ_FWXX01000017.1 GCF_900176475.1 Tropicibacter naphthalenivorans | reverse complement strand
CTGAAAGACAGCTGGCCGGGCCAGATGCGCACCGTCTGGGGCGACCACGAGCGTTTTGAAAAGACGTACTTCTCGGATTACAAAGGCTATTACTTCTCGGGTGACGGCTGCCGCCGCGACGCCGATGGCGATTACTGGATCACCGGCCGCGTCGATGACGTGATCAACGTGTCCGGTCACCGCATGGGGACCGCCGAAGTCGAATCGGCGCTTGTGGCCCATGAAAAGGTCGCCGAGGCCGCGGTTGTGGGCTACCCGCACGAGATCAAGGGCCAGGGCATCTATTGCTACGTGACCCTGATGAACGGCGTCGAGCCGACCGAGGACCTGCGCAAGGAGCTGCGCACCTGGGTCCGCACCGAGATCGGCCCGATTGCCTCGCCGGACCTGATCCAATGGGCACCGGGCCTGCCGAAAACCCGCTCGGGCAAGATCATGCGCCGCATCCTGCGCAAGATCGCCGAGAACGACTACGGCGCTTTGGGCGACACCTCCACCCTCGCCGACCCTTCCGTCGTCGACGATCTCATCGAGAATCGTGCGAACAAGGGGGCCTGAATGATGATGGATGGCGCTACAACCGTGATCGCCCCGGTTCTGATCCTGCTCGGCCCTCCCGGGGCCGGCAAAGGCACCCAAGCCCGGATGCTCGAAGAGAAATTCGGCCTCGTGCAGCTCTCCACCGGGGACCTGCTGCGCGAAGCCGTGGCCCAAGGCACCGAGGCGGGCAAAGCCGCCAAGGCCGTGATGGAAGCGGGCGAGCTGGTCAGTGACCAGATCGTCATCGACATCCTGCGCGATCGTCTGGCGCAAAGCGACTGCCAGCGCGGCGTGATCCTTGATGGCTTTCCGCGCACCACCGTGCAGGCGCAGGCGCTCGACAAACTGCTGGAGGAATCCGGGCAGAAGATCGACGCGGCCATCAGCCTCGACGTCGACGACGCCGCCATGGTGACCCGCATCAGCGGGCGCTACACCTGCGCGGGCTGCGGCGAGGGCTATCACGACACGTTCAAGCAACCGGCGACGGCGGGCACCTGTGACAAGTGCCAAGGCACTGATTTCAAACGCCGTGCCGACGACAATGCCGAAACGGTCGCCAGCCGTCTGGAAGCGTACCACGCCCAGACCGCCCCCTTGATCGACTACTACGCCAAGGCCGGTGCGCTGAGCCGCATCGACGCCATGGGCGCAATCGACAGCATCGCCGCCGATCTGGCCGCGATCGTCAAGACCGCCACCGCATAACCGCAGTGACGCAACCCCTAGCCGTCTCGCGCCCGTCGCGCGGGGCGGCACGGGCCCTTTGGGTGGGGCCAAGTGAGCGGGCGCAACCGGACCCCAACCCGGAACGCGTCTTTTTGGAGGAAGAGGAGGACCCGCCATGGCGGATCACAACACAAACGCCGCACAGGCCGAGAGCGACAAGCGCTATTGGGCCGCGAACGTGCGGATCATTCTGGTGTCCTTGGTCATCTGGGCCATCGTGCCCTTTGGCTTTGGCATTCTGCTGCGCCCGATGTTCTCGGGGATCACGATCGGCGGCTCGGACCTGGGCTTTTGGGTCGCGCAACAAGGCTCGATCATCGTCTTCTTGGCGCTGATCTTTTTCTACGCCTTCCGCATGAACAAGCTCGACCGTGAATTCGGCGTGGACGAGGAATAAGGCACATGGATCAGTTTACCATTAACCTGCTGTTCGTGGGCGCGTCGTTTGCGCTCTATATCGGCATCGCGATCTGGGCCCGCGCGGGCTCGACCTCGGAATTCTACGCGGCGGGCCGCGGCGTGCACCCGGTCACCAACGGCATGGCGACCGCGGCGGACTGGATGTCGGCGGCCTCCTTCATCTCGATGGCCGGTCTGATTGCCTTTGTCGGCTATGACAACTCGTCCTTCCTGATGGGCTGGACCGGCGGTTACGTGCTGCTGGCGCTGCTGCTGGCGCCTTACCTGCGCAAGTTCGGCAAGTTCACCGTGTCCGAGTTCATCGGCGACCGTTTCTACAGCCCCACCGCGCGCCTTGTGGCCGTTCTGTGCCTGATCGTTGCGTCGCTGACCTACGTGATCGGCCAGATGCAGGGCGTCGGCATCGCCTTTGGCCGTTTCCTTGAAATGGACGAAGACACCGCCGTGATCATCGGCGCGGCCGTGGTGTTTGCCTACGCCGTGTTCGGCGGCATGAAGGGTGTGACCTACACGCAGGTCGCGCAGTACTGCGTGCTGATCCTGGCCTACACCATCCCGGCTGTGTTCATCTCGCTGCAACTGACCGGCAACCCGATCCCGGCGCTTGGCCTGTTCGGTGAGACCACCGGCGCCGAAGGCTCTGTCGCGCTGCTGACCAAGCTGGACCAGATCGTCACCGACCTTGGCTTTGCCGAGTACACGGCGGCGAATGGCGACACCTTCAACATGGTGCTGTTCACCCTGTCGCTGATGATCGGTACTGCCGGTCTGCCGCACGTGATCATGCGCTTCTTCACCGTGCCCAAGGTGTCCGACGCCCGTTGGTCCGCTGGCTGGGCGCTGGTGTTCATCGCGCTGCTGTACCTGACGGCCCCCGCCGTTGGCGCAATGGCCCGCCTGAACATCACCGAACAGTTCTGGCCGAACGGCGCATCGGGCGAGCCGGTGTCCACCGAGACCATCGCCACCGATCCGGCCTATGACTGGATGGCGACTTGGCAGCAGACCGGCCTGCTGGGCTGGGAAGACAAGAACGGCGACGGCAAGATTGCGTATTTCAACGACAAGAACGCCGAAACCGTGGCAGCCATGGAAGCGGCTGGCTGGGGCTCTGAGAACGAGCTGACCAAGTTCAACCGCGACATCCTGGTTCTGGCGAACCCGGAAATTGCCAACCTGCCGTCCTGGGTGATCGGTCTGGTGGCTGCGGGTGGTCTGGCGGCGGCGCTGTCCACCGCGGCGGGTCTGCTGCTGGCGATCTCTTCGGCGGTCTCGCACGACCTGCTCAAGGGCCAGCTGACCCCGGACATGTCTGAAAAGTCGGAAATGATGTCGGCGCGTGTGTCCATGGCCATCGTGATCGTGATCGCGACCATTCTGGGCATGAACCCCCCGGGCTTTGCGGCGCAAACCGTGGCTCTGGCCTTTGGTCTGGCAGCGGCGTCGATCTTCCCCGTGCTGATGATGGGCATCTTTACCAAGGTGAACAACAAGGGCGCCGTGGCAGGCATGATTGCCGGTCTGGTTGTGACCTTGATCTACATCTTCCTGCACAAGGGCTGGTTCTTCATCGCGGGCACCAACAGCTTTACCGATGCGGATCCCCTGCTGGGCACCATCAAGTCGACCTCGTTCGGCGCGATTGGCGCACTGATCAACTTTGCCGTGGCGTTCACCGTGTCCAAGATGACCGCCCCGATCCCGCAAGAGATCGAAGAGTTGGTCGAATCCGTGCGCGTTCCGCGTGGCGCGGGTGCCGCAGTCGAAGGCCACTAAACACGTGGGGGGCACAACCTTTACCCCCTACCCTTTGCCAAACGCTCCCGTTCCGCGTAAGCGGGACGGGAGTTTCGTTTGACAGACCCAAATCCGGAGTATCCTATCCGCCATGATCAACGGACATGTATTCATCGCGACCAGCCTCGACGGCTTTATTGCCCGCGCCGACCACGAGATCGACTGGCTGGAAAAACAACCCGTCGAAGGCGAGGACCACGGCTATGACGCCTTCATCGGCCGCGTCGATGGCATCGTGATGGGATCAAACACGTTCCGCCGCGCGCTGGACTTTGAAGAATGGCCCTACACCCTGCCGGTGGTGGTGCTGAGCCAGTCGCTGACGCTGGACGACATCCCCGCCGATTTGCAGGACAAGGTCCGCCTGACCCGCGCCCGCCCCTTTCGGCTGATGCAGGCGCTGGAAAAAGAAGGCTGGAAGAACGTCTACGTGGATGGCGGCTCTGTGGTGCAGTCGTTCCTGCGGGCCGATCTGATCCGAGAGATCACCATCACCACCGTGCCGATCCTGCTGGGCCATGGCCGCCGCCTGTTCGGCGCGCTGGACCGCGACATGGATCTGGAGCTGGAAGACGTGAACGCCTATCCGTCGGGTCTGGTGACCTGTCGCTACGTGATCCCTGCGCAACAACAGGACTAAGGCCCATGCCCCTCGATTTGCCCACGCTGACACGGTTTTTATCGGGGGTGCACCCCTATGACGCGCTGGGGCCAGAGGTTCTGGCCGAGCTTGCGCCGCAATTCCGCGCGCGCAGCATTGCGGCGGGCCAAGACGTGTATGCCTTGGGCGAAGCGCTGGAGGGGCTCTACTTGATCCACGAAGGCGCGGTTGAGGTGCGCGACCAGAACGGCGCACAGCTGTCCTTGCTGGGGCCGCGCAACTCTTTTGGCGAGCGGGGGCTGGTGCGTGATGGCCGCGCCGTGACCTCGGCCCGCACGGTGCAGGACAGCACGCTGTTGGTGCTGCCCAAGGGCGATTTCCTGCGCCTGATTGAAACCCATGCCGGGGTGCAGCGCTTCTTTGACCGCACTAGGCCTGTGAAACCCAAGCGTTCCGATCTGGCGACCTCGCGCGTGGAAACCTTGATGGCGACCACCCCTCTGACCTGCGGCCCGGACGCCACGGTCCAAGAGGCCGCGCGCCTGATGGCCGACCGCCATGTGTCCTCGATTTGCGTAACGGTTGGGGATGCCCTGCACGGCATCGTCACCATCCGCGACATGTCCGGCAAAGTCGTCGCGGGGGCGCTGCCCATGACCACGCCGATTTCGCAGATCATGACGGCGGACCCGGTGTCTTTGCCGCCCTGCGCCATCGGCTCTGACGTGCTGCATATGATGATGGAACGGCGCATCGGCCACGTGCCGGTCGTCGAGGCGGGCAAACTGGTGGGCATCGTCACCCAGACCGACCTGACGCGCTTTCAGGCGATGACCTCGGCCGAGCTGGTCTCGGAAATCGCCCATGCGCCGGACGCCGCCGCCATGGCCCGCGTCACCGCGCGCATCCCCGACCTGCTGGTGCAACTGGTGGCGGGCGGCAACCGCCACGAAGTTGTCACGCGCCTGATCACCGATATCGCCGACACCGCAACGCGGCGGCTGCTGGCCTTGGGCGAAGAGCGCTTTGGCCCCGCGCCGGTGCCCTACCTGTGGCTGGCCTGCGGCAGCCAGGGGCGGCAGGAACAGACCGGCGTCAGCGATCAGGACAACTGCCTGATCCTCGACGACGCGGTCACGCCCGAACAAATGCGCTATTTCAAGGACTTGGCGGGCTTTGTCTGTGACGGGCTGAACACCTGCGGCTATGTTTATTGCCCCGGCGACATGATGGCGACGGCGGACCGCTGGTGCCAACCGTTGCGCGTGTGGCGCGACTATTTCGACGGCTGGATCGCCAAACCGTCGCCCGAAGCGCAGATGCTGGCCTCTGTCATGTTCGACCTGCGGCCCATCGGCGGGACCGTTTCGCTGTTCGACGACCTTCAGGAGCAAACGCTGGCCAAGGCGGCCAAAAACTCGATCTTTGTGGCGCATATGGTCAGCAACTCGCTGAAGCACACGCCGCCATTGGGGCTGCTGCGCGGCTTTGCGACGATCCGCTCGGGCGAACACAAGAACCAGCTGGATATGAAGCACAACGGCGTGGTGCCGGTGGTCGATCTGGGCCGCGTCTACGCGTTGCAAGGCCAACTGACCGAGGTGAACACGCGGGCAAGGCTAGAGGCGGCACGCCATGCCGGCGTGCTGAGCCAAAGCGGCGGCCAGGACCTGCTGGACGCCTACGATTTGATCGCCGAAACCCGGCTGGAGCATCAGGCCAAACAGATCAAAAGCGGGGCCGCGCCGGACAATTACCTTGCGCCATCGGACCTGTCGGACTTTGAGCGAAGTCATTTGCGCGACGCCTTCGTGGTGGTCAAATCGCTGCAATCGGCCGTGGGGCACGGCAAAGGAATGTTGTCCTGACGCGGATCAAATTCCTTTCAAGGAATTTGCAAATCTTTTGAAAAAGATTTGGGCCGCGCGGGAGAAAAGGGGGGAGACATGTTTATCGAACTGATCGCGGTGTTTATCGCGGGCTTTGCCGGTGCGGGCGTCATGATGTTGCTTGCCAAGATCACCGGAGGGCGTTTGCCCAAATGGCTGGTTCCGCTTGGCGCAGGGGCGGCCATGCTCGCCACTGGCATCTCGAACGAATACACATGGTACAGCCGCACCGCCGCCGCGCTGCCAGAGGGGGTCACCGTCGCGCAAAGCATCGAGTCCCGCGCGCTCTGGCGGCCCTGGACCTACGTCTTTCCCATGACGGACCGTTTTGTCGCTGCGGACACCGCAGCGTTGCGCCCAAATGCCGACACCGCCGGGCTGTACCTGACAACCCTCTACTTCTTTGGCCATTGGCGCCCCACCCAATCCGTCGAGGTCATGGTCGACTGCACCGCCATGCGCCGTGCCGACCCGGCGCTGGGGGATGGCTCCCCCCCCGTTTGGCGGGACGTGGGCGCCGACGATCCGGTGGTCAAAACCGTCTGCGAGGCCGTTTGACATGCTCACACAGCTTAGTCTCCGCCTGCGCATCTTTCTGTTCTTTTGCCTGCTGGGGGGCGGCGGCGCGGCCATCGCCCTTGCGGCGATCTGGCTGGGGTACGCGCGCGTTGCCGAAACCTCGGTCGCCGATGGCTTTGTCTTTGCCGCCACGCTCACTTGTTTCGGCATTCTTGCGCTGACCGCCGGGGTCTGGCTGCTGTTTGACGAGAATGTCGCCAAACCGATCGAGCGTCTGTCCGCCGAGATGCGCGCCCGCGCCCATGCGGGCATTGACCGCGAGGTCGATACGACCTCGGCCCGCTACCTTGGCGATCTGGCCCCCGCCGCCAGTGCCGTCACCGAGGCGCTGTCGCAGACCGCCCTGTCCACCGCCGCGCGCATTGCCGCCGAGACAGAGCGCCTGTCCGCCGAAAAGGCCCAGTTGACCGCGCTGCTGACCGAAATCCCCGTGGCGACGATCCTTGTCAATCCCGCCGGGCAAATCGTCCTCTACGATGGTCAGGCCGCAGAAGTGCTGTCTGGCCAAGGGGTTGCGCGCCTGAACGCCGCGATCTCGGACTACTTTGACAGCGCAAGTCTGGATGCCGCCCGCCAGCGGATGCACAAAACCGGCAAGGACGTGTCCTTTATCGCCAAGGGCCACGATGGCCAGCAAAGCTATGACGCCCGGATGAAACCCATGGACGCGGGCGGCTATATGTTGATCATCGACGCAGCCCATGTGAACCTCGCCCCAGAGGCTGCGCGCCCGCTGGTCTATGACTTTGACCTGCTCGACCAGCGCCCCGGCGGGGCCATCGAGGACACGCCGCTGCGCGCGCTCAGCTATACGGTCTTTGACACCGAAACCACCGGGCTCTTGCCGCACAAGGACGACATCGTGCAGATCGGCGCGGTCCGCGTGGTCAATGGCCGCATCGTCCCCGGCGAGCAGATCGACCAGCTTGTCGACCCCGGTCGCCCGATTCCGCCCGCCTCGACCCGCGTGCACCACGTCACCGACGCCATGGTCGCGGGCAAGCCCGACGTCGCCGAGGCAGGGCGGCAGTTCCATAAGTTCGCCAAGGGCTCTGTCATCGTGGCGCATAACGCGCCCTTCGACATGGCGTTCCTGCACCGGGACAAAGCCCGCATGGGCGTCGAGTGGGACAACCCCATTCTCGACACGGTGCTCCTGTCGGCGGTGCTGTTCGGCGCGTCGCAGACCCACACGTTGGACGCGCTGTGCCAGCGTTTGTCGATCACCATCCCGCCCGATTTGCGCCACACAGCTCTGGGCGATGCGGTCGCCACGGCGCAGGTCTTGGTGCACCTTCTGCCCATGCTCGAAGCGCGCGGCATGACCACCTTTGGCGAGGTTCTGGCAGAGACGCGCCGCCATGGGCGCTTGCTCGAAGACCTGAACTAACTCAGACCTTCCAATGCCTTAGCGGACCTCGGCCAGCGTCACACCCTTGTCGAGGCACTCGCGCAGCAAGGGCGACGGGGTCCAGACGACGGGGTCTTCGGCGGCCAATTCTTCGAGCTTGGCGACAATGTTCGCCACACCCAAACTGTCGGCGTAGTGCATCAGCCCGCCCCGCCAGCGCGGAAAGCCATAGCCGAACACCGTCACCAGATCGACGTCACGGGCGCTGGCGGCGATGCCTTCGTTCAGGATGTCGCAAGCCTCGTTGATCATCGCCAAGACCAGCCGCCCGCGAATTTCATCCGCGCCATAGTCGGTGCGTGTGATCCCGGCGAAATGCGCCTCTTCCAGCGCCAGATCGGCCACAATCGGGTCTTCGACCTTGCCGTTGCCACCGGGGTAGCGATACCAGCCCGCACCCGTTTTGCGCCCCAGCTTGCCCAGCTCGACCATGCGGTCCGCGATGGGGATGTAGCGGCGGTTCGGGTCGCGCGTGGCGTCCTGACGGCGGCGGTTGGCGTGGGCAATATCCAGCCCGGACAGGTCCTGCGCCTCGTAAGGGCCCATGGCGTAACCGAAATCCACCATGGCCTCGTCCACCTCCCACGGGGTCGAGCCGTCCATAAAGACCGTGTCCGCCGCCTCGCGGTAGCGCGCCAGAATGCGGTTGCCGATGAACCCGTCGCAGACGCCCGCCAGCACCGGGATCTTGCGCAACGCCTTGCCAAGCGCATAGCCCGTCGCCAGCGCCCGGTCCGAACTCGCGGCCCCGCGCACGATTTCCAGCAGCTTCATGATATGCGCCGGAGCAAAGAAATGCAGGCCGACGACGCGGCTGGGGTCGCTCACCGTTGCGGCGATCTCATCGAGGTCAAGGTACGAGGTGTTCGAGGCAAGGATCGCCTCGGCGGGCAGCGCCGCTTCGAGCTTGGCGAAAACTTCGCGCTTGACGTCCATGCTCTCAAACGCCGCCTCAATGGCCAGCGTACAGGCCGCCGCCTCGCCATAGTCGGCGCTGTAGGTGATGCGCGCGCGGCGGTCCTCGGCCCCGGCCTCGGAGATCAGCCCGCGTTTCAGGCTGGCGTCGATGATCTTTTCAACGTTCTCCTGCGCGCGCACCACGCCTGCGGCGTCGGTTTCCAACAGGACCACGCGCTTGCCCGCGTTCAGCAAAGCATAGGCGATCCCCGCCCCCATGGTGCCGCCGCCGACCACGGCGATCTGATCCAGCGGCGCGGGGGCTTCGGTCAGCCAATCGGGGGCCTTGGCGGCGCGCTCGGCAAAGAACATGTGCCGCAGGGCGCGGGCTTGGTCGCCGACGCGCAGGTCCAAAAAGGTCTGACGCTCGTCGGCCAGCCCCTCGGCCATAGGCCGTTCAGAGGTGGCGGCGATGAGTTCCACCGCGCGGTGCGGCGCGATCTGGTTCGGCAGTTTCTTGGCGACCACGGCAAAGGCCGCTGCGATGGCGTCGTCCTCGCGCTCAGGGCGTGGCAGGTCGCAAATCGGGTTCGCAAGTTCAAGGCTGCCCTCGTCCAGATGCACCGCGACCTGCACAGGATCGTCGGAAATCCCGTCGATCAGGCCAAGGGTCTCGGCCTCTTCGGCCTTGATCGCCTGCCCCGTGGGGATCAGGGCCAGCGCTGCTTTCATGCCAATCAGGCGCGGCAGGCGCTGGGTCGCACCAGAGCCGGGCACGATGCCCAGATTGACCTCGGGAAAGCCCAGCACCGTGCCGGGGCGCGCGATGCGATAGCGGCAGGCCAGCGCCAGTTCCCCGCCCCCGCCCAAGGCCACGCCGTTGATGGCGGCGATCCACGGCGTCTCGGACCGTTCAATGCGATTAACCACATCGTTCAGCTGCGGGTCGAGCGCGGGGCCGTCGAATTCGCGCGCATCTGCGCCGGCGGCAAAGGCTTTGCCCGCGCCGGTCAGCACCACGCGGGTGACCCCGTTGATGGGCAGGCTGTCCAGCACCTCGGCCAGCCCGGCGCGCATCGCCTGCCCAATGGCATTGACCGGCGCGTTTTCCATTTCCACGATCAGGGCGGCGCCCTCGCGTCGGGTGTTCACCTTCATTGTGACGCCTTTCCAGGGAGTTATCAGTCTAAGAAGTGCTGCTCGGCGATCAGCGCCTGCAACTGCGCAAGGCTGTCCTCGACGCTATGGCCAGAGGTATCGAGCTGCGCATGGGCGCGTTCGTACAGAGCTTCGCGCGCCTTGAGGATGGTTTTGAGCTGCGCCATGGCTTCGGGATTTCCGGCCATGGGACGTTCGTCCCCTTGGGCGCGCACGCGGTGCATGTGGTCCTGAGCGCTGGCCTTGAGCCAGATGGTGTGGAAATGCGAAAGCAGCCGGTTGAAGGTCGCAGGCTCCGCCACGATGCCCCCCGCCACGGCAAGGATCATCCGGTCGTGGGTGGCGATGACGCGGTCGAGCGCGTCGGCCTCGAGCTTGCGATAGCCCTCTTGGCCATAAAGCGCCATGATTTCATCCACCGGCATCCCGCCAGTCTGTTCGATCTCGCGGTTGAGTTCGACAAACGGCAGGTCGAGCGCCGCGCCCAATTTGCGGCCCAGCGTCGATTTGCCCGCGCCGCGCAGGCCGATCAGGCAGACACGCCCCGCCCGCTGGCCACGCCCCGGTGCGGCGGTCAGCAGATCAAGGATTTCCTGTTGCTTGGCGCGGTCCGCGACGCGGAATTGCTCGGTGACGCGCAGCACGTCCGAATTCCACGGATCCTCTTGGCCGACCAGCCATTCGATGCGGAAATCCAGCGCCATGGCGACGCGCATGAGCAGGCCGATCGAGATATTGCCCTCGCCGCTTTCGAGCTGCGCAAGATAGCGCGGCGAGACGCCGGACATCTCGGACAGCACCCGGCGCGGGATATTGCGCCGCTCGCGCGCGTGGCGCACCCGTTCGCCGACACGGGCCATCAGGCGGGCCACCTCTGTGTCGATCAGCGCGGTGCTGTCGACCTTGGTGGTTTTGCCGGAAAAAGAGGTGATCTCTGCCATGTCGCCTGCGGGTTATGAATTATAATGCACAGTTTAATGGCTTGGCGGGGTGGCGCAAGCGCTGCTGCCTGTTTTGGGAGCAGTTTTACGCATCGTCCCGCAGGTATTTCAGCACATGGGCGCGCACGTCGGCAGGCGGCGGGGATTTGGCGAAGGCTTCGGCGGTGACGAAGACGTTGGTGAAGCTGCCTTCGAAGCAGAGCGTGCCGTTCTGGCGGCCAATGACGCGGAAGGAGATGGAGGTGGTCCCAAGGCGGGTCGGGTAGACGTCGCAGAGCAGGCGGTGACGCGGGGTGACCGGCGCGCGGAAGTCGATGTTCATATTGACGAAGGGTGTGCCAAAGCCGTGGTCGGTTTCCATCTGGAACCAGCCCTCCCCGTAGGTGTCTTCCCACCAGGCGTTGATGGCGTCGAGCGCGAACCACGGGATGCGGGCGGTGTAGACGATTTTCGCCGGGTCGCAGTCGGCCCAGCTGACGCGGATTTCATGGGTGTAGCTGGGGGGCGATGCGGACATGGGTTTGGCTTTTGACTGTAGATGAGAGGGGGGCGCTGCCCCCCTGCCCTTTGGGCATTCCCCCCGGGATATTTTTAAAGAGAAGAAGACCGGGGGGCTGAGCGTTTTAATAGGTTTCCACGTGGTAGCGGCCTTCTTCGCGCATGGCGTCGCGCAGGGCGGTCCATTGTTGGCCGATGCTTTCGGCGATGTTGGTGAAGGCCAGTTCGACGCCTTCTTCCATGCCGCGCAGGCCGCAGATGTAGATGTGGGTTTTGGGGTCGTTCAGCAGCTCGGCGACCTTGTCTTCCTCTTCGCGCATGACGTCCTGGACGTATTGTTTGGTGCCCTCACGCGAGTAGACGAGGTGTTGGTCGAGCAGGCTTGTCGGGACTTTTTTCAGCGGGCCGAAGTAGGGCAGCGATTTTTCCGTGCGGGCGCCGAAGAACATGGTCATGCCGCCGGATTTGCCGCCCGTGGTGCGCTGGCGGCGCATGGTGAAGGCGCGCATGGGGGCCGAGCCGGTGCCGGTGCAGATCATCAACAGGCGCGCCTCTGGGTCGTCGGGCATCAGGAAGGTGGCGCCGAAGGGCCCGGTGACCTGGACTTCGTCGCCCTGTTTCAGGTCGCAGACGTAGTTGGAGCACAGGCCCATCTCTTCGCGTTTCACGGTCAGGGACAGGTTGTTGTAGTTCGGGCGCTCGCCGTCGCGCGGGGACGAGATCGAGTAGAGCCGCGGCAGGTGCGGGTTGCCGTTTTCATCGGTGCCGGGGGGTATGACGCCGATGCTCTGGCCTTCGAGGACGGGCATGGGGGTGCCGCCGAAGTCGAGGATGATGTGGCGCACGTCATGGGCCGGATCGTTGGTCAGGCGGTAGTTGCCCTGCACCTTGGCGGTGGCGGGCTTGCCCAGCGTGTGCATGTTGATCGACGGCTTGGCGGCGGTCGCCGGTGCCTTGGCCTTGCCCCCGGCCCCCTTGTGGGCATCGGCGAGCAGTTGCGCCATGGCGTCGTCCAGCGCTTCCATGCCGGTGTCCGCCTCGGAGGCACCGAGGTCTTGTTGCTCGGGCAGTTCCATCCAATCGAACTGTTCGTCCACCGAGTAGGGTTCGGCCACAACGCGCCATTCGTCGATCGACCCCGTGGGGCAGACCGGGATGCAGTCCATGCAGAAATTGCATTTGTCCGCGTCGACGACCACGTTGTCGTCGTTGTGAACGATCGCCTCGACCGGGCAGGTCATCTCGCAGGTGTAGCAGCGGATGCAGATTTCGGGGTCGATCAGGTGCTGTTTGATCGGCTTGTTCATGGTGGTTGCCTCCCCTGCTGCCGCGCGTGTCGCGGCGCTGTTCTTTATCATGGCACGCGCGCGAAATGCGGCGAACCCTGGTATGCGTGTCGTTGATTATCTGGGCCGTGTCAGCCGGTTTGCCTTAGCTGTCCCGGCTCAGGATCACATCCGGGACGGACAGCGCCTCAATCAGGGCGGCGCAGACGCCCTGACAGCCCTTGCAGCCGATACACGGCCCCTGAATCGAGACCAGTTCCTGGCCCATGGCCTGTGTGCGCGGCGCGTGGCCGATCATGCGGTCGGTTTTCATCGAAGTCTCCCTGTTCGCGCAGAGGTCGTATCGCGGCGATTGGATAGCGCAGGGCGTTAAGATCGCCTTGCGCCAGATCAAACCCTTTGCGTGTTTTCGTCTAAAAACACGCGCAAGGGGGCGGCAGTTACGCCATGTGCAGCTTGACGTACTCGAAGTCGCCGGGCTTGTTGTCGATGCCGACCTTGGGCGGCGAGATCCACGACGCGTACTGGCCGGGCTCGTAGCAGGGCTTCATCAGCGACTGGATGTAGTCGCCATCGGCCTTGGAGGGCAGCCATTCGTCGCGGCGCTTGGCCCATTCATCGTTCGAGATGATGTTGCCTTCGGGGTCGGCCTTGATCGCGGCAAAGACGCCGATCTGGCGGTGGAACGCCTCGTGCGGCAGGGTCAGTTCAAAGTCGATGCCGGACTTTTCGATCAGCTTGTTCCAGCGGCCAACGCCACCGGCGGCGTCACGGACATAGTCGTCGCGCAGGCGCATGTTGATCGCGGTCAGGGCCGGAACCTCTTCGGCGACAATCAGGCCGTTCTTGACGGTGCGCACGGTGTAGGTGGCGTCCTGAAGCTTGTGGTCGTCGTCGATGCGGGTTTCCATGTAGCGCCCCTTGATGCCCGAGTTAAAGGCATTGGCGGCGTTGGTGGACACCTCTTGACCGAACAGGTCCAGCGACAGCGTGTAGTGAAGGTTCAGCTTTTTCTGGATGGTCGGCAGATCAATGACGCCCAGATCGCGGATCTTGTTGATGTTATAGGGATCGGTGATCCCGGCCTTTTTCATCGCGTCACAGGTCGCCTGAATGGTGCGGCCCACGCCTGTTTCACCGACGAACATGTGGTGCGCTTCTTCGGTCAGCATAAAGCGGCAGGTGCGCGACAGCGGGTCAAAGCCCGACTGAGCCAAGCTTTCCAGCTGCATCTTGCCGTCGCGGTCGGTAAAGTAGGTGAACATGAAGAACGACAGCCAGTCCGGCGTTTCCTCGTTGAAGGCGCCCAGCATCCGCGGCGCTTCGTCCGACCCCGAGGAGCGGCGCAGCAGGTCATCCGCCTCTTCGCGGCCATCCTTGCCGAAGTATTTGAACAGCAGGTAGACCATCGCCCACAGGTGGCGGCCCTCTTCGACGTTCACCTGGAACAGGTTGCGCATGTCATAAAGGGACGGCGCGGTCAGCCCGAGGAAGCGCTGCTGCTCGACCGAGCCCGGCTCGGTGTCGCCCTGAATGACGATCAGGCGCTTGAGCATGTTGCGGTATTCGCCCGGCACCTCTTGCCATGCCAGTTCACCGGCGTGCTCACCCATGGGAATGCGGCGGTCTTCGACCTGCGGCGCCAGCAGAACACCCCAGCGGTATTCCGGCATCTTGACGTAGTCGAACTTGGCCCAGCCCTTGGGGTCCACGGACACGGCGGTGCGCAGGTAGACCATCGATTCCTGGAAGTTCTGCGGGATCAGGTCGTTCCACCAGTTGATGTAACCGGGGTGCCAGCGTTCCAGCGCCTTGAGCACCTTTTTGTCCGACGACAGGCCCACGTTGTTCGGGATCTGCGTGTCAT
The DNA here is from genome assembly GCF_900176475.1 of Tropicibacter naphthalenivorans. GTDB lineage: Bacteria > Pseudomonadota > Alphaproteobacteria > Rhodobacterales > Rhodobacteraceae > Tropicibacter > Tropicibacter naphthalenivorans. Next base: position 26,492 of record NZ_FWXX01000017.1, on the reverse strand, counting down.
AGCTTACGTTGATCAGATCAAGCATCCTATTCCTCCTCATGTGGCGGGGCACTGGCCCACCGGAAAGTTGATGACGGGGACGGCGCCGGCCGGGACCCGTAGGGTGGGCGCTGTGGCCCACCGTCGGCGCGTCGGGTTAGACACGCTCCATGTCGTGCCGGAGGCGCGCCCGTGTCGTCAGACACGCTCCATGTTGTAGTCGCCGCGCACGCCGGTGCCGTAGCGCTGAAGCGCGCCCGTCTCACCCACCGCGTTCGGACGGTTGAAGATCCAGTTCTGCCACGCGGTCAGGCGGCCAAAGATCCGGGTCTCCATGGTTTCCGGGCCAGCAAAGCGCAGGTTCGCCTCCATGCCGGTCATGGCGTCCGGGCTGAACGAGGCGCGCTCTTCCATGAAGATACGGATTTCGTCTTCCCAGTCGATATCGTCGAGGATCATGGTCACCAGACCCTTTTGGTCGGCGTCCTCGGCCTCCAGCGCCTCGCCCTTGGCCTCTTTGGCGGCGGCCAGAGCGGCGTCGTCATCCAGGAACCGGGTTTCCAGACGGGTCAGACCGTTGCCCATGGGCATGGGGCCAAAGTTGGCGTCGGTCAGGGTGACGGTGGCGATGGGGCGGTTGTCGCCTTCGAACTCGTCTTCCATCATGTAGGTGCGGTCCACCGAGAACAGCAACTCGGCCAGAATGCCGGTAAAGCAAGAGCCGTGCTCGACCAGCGCCACCATCGACCGCGAGGTCACATCGACACGCTTGAGCACGCGCTTCCAGTACTTGAGCACTTCGTTCGCCAGCCAGTGATCGGCGTTGTCCAGCAGCAGTTGTTCGTGGGCGGCAAAGGCTTCGGGGTCGCCTTGGGTCTTGAAGACCATCAGGCCGAGATCTTTTTCGTTCAGGCGCAGGTGCAGGATCGCGTCGTCGAACTCGCGCGCCAGACGCAGCATATAGGCCTGCGCGCCCTGCGCGGTGAAGGCGTCCATATCCGCCGGGGCGGCCTCATCCGGGCCTTTGAGCGTGATGGTGACCTTGCGGCCCGCGCGATCGGCCTGCACTTCGACGAGGCTATAGGTGACAGAGCCATCCTCGTGGAAGGTGCGGTCCAGCGGGGTCAGCTCGATTCCCTTGTCCACGTCAGGCCGGGTCGAGGCAGCGGCGAATTCACGCGCACGCTCTTCGACGGCGGCGTCGAATTTCGAGTTGGCGACAACCTCGTCCACCAGCTTCCAGTCCTGCGCCCGCTTGCCGCGCACGCCCTCTTCGGTCGAGCAGAACACGTCGGCCAGATCGCGGCGCACCTTGCGCTTGTCGGTGACGCGGGTCAGACCGCCGGTGCCCGGCAGAACCGCCAGCAGCGGCACTTCGGGCAGCGAGACGTTGGACGAGCTGTCGTCGGTCAGCATGATGTAGTTACACGCCAGCGCCAGCTCATAGCCGCCGCCCGCGCAGGCGCCCTTGACCGCCGCGATGTACTTTTGACCGCTGTCTTCCTCGGCCGCCTCAAAGGTGTTGCGTGTCTCGTTGGTGAACTTACAGAAGTTGACCTTGTGGCTGTGCGCCGCGCCGCCCAGCATCCGGATGTTCGCACCGGCGCAGAAGATCCGATCCTTGCCGGACTTCATCACCACGGTCTTGACCTCGGGGTGCTCAAAGCGCATCCGCTGCACGATGTCCGCCAGCTCGATGTCGACGCCCAGATCATAAGAGTTCATCTTGAGCTGATAGCCATCGAACAGGCCCGCGTCTTCGTTCACGTCCATGATCAGATTGGCCACGGGGCCGTCGTATTCCACGCGCCAGTGGTTGTACTTGGTCGGATCCACCTGAAAGTCGATACGCTTGGTCATCTTCGGTCTCCTACGTCCTTTTGTGCACTATAGTGCGTATCGCTTTTCCCTCAAAGCAAAATATGCACTATTTTTCTATCTATCAAGCCGGTTTTGGCCAGTTTCTTTGATTTAGTTTCAGTGATTTAGCGCAGCGTGCATTTTATTGCATATTTTTGCGGGCCTCTCGCGATCTTTTTAAGGGCCAGAATCTGCGTCTCGGTCAGGGCCATCACATCCGCGCCGCGCCGGGCCGCCTCAAGCAGGTGCGCCTCTGCCAAGTCGTCCAGACGCTGCGCTGCCGCCTCTCGTCCCATGCGCCGCTTGAGCGCCGCGTTGGCCAGCTGGATCACCCCCTGGATGGCGCAGCGTTCGGCGCTGTTGGGCGGAGCGGCCAGCCAAACCGCCTCCCACAGCTCATGCGCCTCCCAGAAAAAGCCCTCGTGGTACAGATCGAGCCCCAAACGCCACGGCATGCTGGCGGACAGCGCCCCCGGTGCCACCTGCTTGAACCGATCGAACGCCCCTTCGGGGTGGCGCGCGGTCTGGCCCGGCAGGTAGGCAAAAGGGGGCCGCCAATCGGTCATCACGCGGCGTCCGGCTGGGCCTTTTCGATCCGCGCAAGCCGGGTCAGGAACTCTGCCGCGCCGTCCAGAACCGCCTGCGGCTGATCCTGGTGCGGGGCGTGGCGGCAGTCGTCCAGGACCAGCATGTCGACCGGCGCATAGGACCGCTCCTCGACCTCTTGGATCTGGGCGAGCGTGCCGTATTGGTCGTCCTTGCCTTGGATCGCCAAGGTGGGAATCCGAAGGTAATCAATGACATCGGCCACGTGCCACGCTTTGAACCCCGGATCGAGCCAGGCCTCGTTCCAGCCACGAAAGGCGTTGTCCGCGTCGCGGTGATACTTGGCCATCTTGTCGCGCAGATCGGTGGTCTCATAGGCGGTTTTCGCCTTTGCGATCTCCGACAGACCTGTCTCTTCGGTAAAGAAATGCGGCGCCATGAGGATCAGCCCGCGCACGCGGTGATCTTCGACCGACCCGGCATAGATGGCCGCGATGGTCGCGCCGTCAGAATGGCCCATCAGCACGCCGCGCTCGAACCCGAAACCGTCCAGCACCTGCGGCAGCACGTCCAAAGCCTCGCGGGTCATATAGTCCAGCGGGCGCGGCAGATCGGCCGGGTCCGACTGGCCGTAGCCCGCGCGCGAATAGGCAAAGACGCCCCAGCCGGTGGCCTTGGCCAGAGCGGCGGGAAAGTCGCGCCACAGCGCAAGGCACCCCAGCCCCTCGTGCAGCAAAACGATGGTCGGCGCCTCGGACGGGGCGGGGCCAAAGCATTGATACTCCAGCGTTTTACCCCCTGCGGTCAGGGTGCCTTTTGCTTGATCTTGCCAGTTCATCACGCCACCTCGCGCAGTTTGAAACGTTGAATTTTGCCGGTCGCTGTCTTGGGCAGATCCTCGACCACCTCGATCCAGCGCGGGTATTTCCACGCGCCGACCTTTTCCTTGACCAAGGTTTTCAGCTCGGGCAGCACCTTGTCCGCCGCCGCGCCGGGTTTGAGCACGATAAACGCCTGCGGCTTTTCCAGCCCCTCTTCGTCGCGTTTCGGCACAACAGCGGCCTCCAAAACACCGGGGTGCGCGATCAAGGCCTGCTCGACCTCGAACGGCGAGACCCAGATGCCCGACACCTTGAACATGTCGTCGGTGCGCCCGCAGTAGACGAAACGCCCCTCGGCGGTGATTTCGTACTTGTCGCCGGTGCGGGTCCATTCGCCTTCGAACGTGGCACGGGATTTGGACCGCTTGTTCCAGTATCCTTCGGCGGCAGAGGCCCCACGGACCAGCAATTCGCCCACCCCGCCGGGGGCGATTTCCGCGCCGTCCTCGTCGACGCAGCGCAGCTCGTAGCCCGGAACCGCCATGCCGGAGGTGCCGTAAACCACGTCGCCGGGGCGGTTGGACAGGAAGATATGCAGCATCTCGGTGCTGCCCACCCCGTCGAGGATTTCCACGTTCAAGAGCTCTTGCCAGGTGTTGCCGACCTCTTCGGGCAAGGCCTCGCCCGCCGAGATGCACATACGCAGGTTGCTCTGCGGCACCGGGTTGTTCTCGAAATAATGCACCGTCGCGGCATAAAGCGTCGGCACCCCGCAAAAGATCGTAGGCTGCTCATCCGCGATGATCTGGGCGGCCACATCCGGCGTGGGCCGGCCGTTGAACAGCACCGTGGTCGCGCCGACGCTGAGCGGGAAAGTCATCGCGTTCCCAAGACCATAGGCAAAGAAAATCTTGGCGACGGAATAGACCACGTCGTCTTCGCGGATGCCCAGAACCTGCGCGCCGTAGGTGTCGGATGTCGCCTGCAACGCGCCGTGCACGTGGCGCACCCCCTTGGGCTGGCCGGTGGAGCCCGACGAGTACAACCAAAAGGCGCATTCGTCCTCGCCCACGTGAACCGCTTGCTTGGGCGCGGCCCCGGTCAGGAAGTCTTCATAGCTGATGGTGCCCTCGGGGGCCTCGCCGCCGATCACCACGATGGTCTTGAGGTGCGGAGCCTGCGCCGCCGCGGGCATCACCACGTCCAGCAGCTCGTGAGAGACCATCAGGCAGGTCGCGCGGCTGTCCTTGAGGATGAAATCATAGATCGAGGTCGACAGCAGCGTGTTCAGCGCGATCGGGATCACATGGGCCTTGAGCGCGCCCCAGAAAATCTCGGGGTATTCGATCTGGTCCAGCACGATGCAGGCGACGCGCTGCTCCGGCACCACCCCGGCCTGCTCGAACGCCCCGGCGACAAGATCGCTGCGCTGCGCCAATGCGCCGTAAGTCAGGCTGCGTTTGGCCCCGGCCGCCTCGCGAAAGGCGACCTTGTCGGCGCGGCCTTCGTCCACGTGGCGGTCGACGAAATACAGGGCTGCGTTCTGGTTTTCGCTCATGATTTTCCTCCCATCAGCTGCGGGCCGCCGTCCTGTCGCGCAGCTTGGGTCAGGGCGAGTTGCGGCGGGCTCCTCTTCCCGGCGCATCCTGATCCAAGCGATTCCCGGCGGCCTCGCTTGTGCTATATAATGCACATCAACCCGCAGAGTTGCAACGGGAGCTTTCGCCAAATGTGCACTTTTATGCACAAAAAAACCCGAGGCGCGGGCCTCGGGTTTTGTCGGTTAAGCGTGTTCGCCCAGAATGACTGCCGGGTCGGCGTCGTCATAGAGCCGCTGGTAAAGATCGGCCCGCCGCGCCAGCACCTTGCGGAAGTTCAGGTTGCCCTTGGCGGTGATTTCACCGTCGCCAATGCTGGGCGGCTCTGCCAGAACCATCGCCCGCGCGATCCGCGCCGCGGACCCATGCCCCGAGCGCGCCTCAAGCCGCCCGCCGATGGCCTTTTTCAAGGCATCGGACACCAAGGCGCCGTTCTGCGCCTCGCCCATCCCCATCGCCTCGGCGGTGGGGAAGATCAGCACGCCGATTTCGGATTTATCCGCACCGCAGATCACCACGTCAGCGGCAAGCGGGGCCAGTTCCGGGATGACTTCCAGACGCAGGTTCGCCGCACGCACCCATGTGCCGGACAGTAGCTTAAAGTCCTCGGAGATGCGGCCATCGAACCGCAGACCCTTGGTCAGATCGTCCGGGTCCACGAACTTCATCGCGTCGCCGGTGACGAAAAACCCTTCTTCGTCAAAGGCATCGGCAGTCTTTTCGGGATCGTTCAGATAGCCGGGCATGATGTTGGGGCCGCGCACGCGGACCTCGCAGCGCATGTCCTCGTCGGGGATCATCTTGACCTCGACGCCGGTCATGGGCACGCCGACAATGCCCGACATGGTGGTCGGCTCGTGCTGGATCAGGCAGGCGGGCGCGGTTTCCGTCAGCCCCCAGCTGGAGTTCATCAGGGGCACGTCGCCGCGCACATCGCGCGCCATGTCTTCGAGATCGCGCCACACGTCCTGCGGCAGCGACGCGCCGGCATAGAACAGCATGTCGAGATCGCGGAAATAGCTTTCGCGCAGGGCTTTGTCGGTCTTCATCGCGTCGCGCAGATAGGCAAAGCCCACCGGCACGTTGAAGGCCAGCGTGGCGCTGTGTTCGCGGTTGTTTTCCAGCGTGGTGCCGATCATCGCGGGGATCGGCTTGCCGCCGTCGATGTAGAAACTGCCGCCGTTGGACAGCATCATGTTGAAGTTGTGCGAGCCGCCAAAGACGTGGTTCCACGGCAGCCAGTCCATCACTTTCGGCGGCTTGGCCCCAAGAAAGGGCAGCGCGTCGAGGATTTGCGCCTGGTTGGCGCACATCATGCCTTGGGTGGTGATGACCGCCTTGGGGTGCGAGGTCGAGCCAGAGGTCATCAGGTACTTGGCAACCGTGTCCGGCGTGACCTTGGCGGCGGCGGTGTCCACGTCGGCCCCGTCGCCGCGCAGCAGCTCTGCAAAGGGGGTCTGGCCCTCGGCCACGTTGATCGAGACCAGCTTTTCCACGCCGTCGAACAGCTCCAGCGCCAAGCCGTCGGCAAATTTCGCGCCGTCATCGGCGTAGACCATGGCGGGCTTGATGACCTCGGCGCAGTGGATCAGCTGAGGCCGCGCGCCGGGGATCAAGGCGTATTGTTCCGCCAGCGGCACGGTCGGCACGCCGATGTATTGCGCCGCCAGCGCCAACAGGCCGTGGTCGACGCTGTTGCCAGAGATCACCATGATCGGCGTGTTCGGCCCCATGCCGCGCGCCAGCAGCGCCGCCGCAATGGTGCGCACCTGCTCGCGGGTTTCAGCATAGCTGACCTCGCGCCAGCCCTTGCCAGAGCGTTCGGCGATGAACACCGCGTCGGGGGTTTTCTCGGCCCAAGCGTCGACCCAATCGCCGGATTTGCTGGCAACGGGGCTGATGTCATAGGCCGAGCGCAGGATGATCGTGCCGTCGTCGCGGTCTTCGCGGGCAACGGCGTGGGGGCGATACTTGCTCATGTCTTTCCTCCTCCCTTACGCGGCGCTTAGCGCTGCGGCAGACGCACGGCGGCGTCGAGGCGAATGGTCTCGCCGTTCAGGTAGGGGTTGGCGACGATCTGGCTGACCAGCAGGCCGTATTCCTCGGGCATCCCCAGACGGTGCGGGAAGGGTACGTTGGCGACGATGCCGGCGACGGTTTCCTCGGGCAGGCCTTCCATCATGGGGGTGTTGAACAGGCCCGGCGCGATGGCCATGACGCGGATGCCCGGCTTAGCCAGCTCGCGCGCGGCGGGCAGGGACATGGCGGCAATCGCACCCTTCGACGCCGAATAAGCCGCCTGCCCCACCTGACCGTCCTGAAAGGCGACAGAGGCGGTGTTGATGATCACGCCGCGCTCGCCGGTGTCCAGCGGGTCCAGCTCCATCATCTCGCGGGCTGCATAGGACATGACGTTGTAGGTGCCGTAGAGGTTCACCTTGATGGTCTTGTCAAAGACGTCGGTGGACAGCTTGCCCTCGCGGCCCACAATGCGGGCGGCAAGGCCGACCCCGGCGCAGTTCACCGCCACACGGGGCGCGCCCAGCTTTTCCTTGATCTCGGCAATCGCGGCGGCGACGCTCTCCTCGGAGGACACATCGGTCTTGACCGCGTGCCCGCCGATCTCGGCCGCCACCTGCGCGCCGCGCTCGGCGTCGAAATCCAGGATGCCGACCTTGGCGCCCTGCTCGGCCAGCTTGCGTGCCGTTGCCGCACCCAGCCCGCTTGCGCCGCCGGTGACGATCGCAACCAATCCAGAAATATCCATGGTATCCTCCACAATCTTAACTGGCCCAGCCTTGGGGCCGTATCTGCACACGGGCCACGCCCGTCGCTGGAAATGAGTGGGCCGCCAAGGCTCCTCCGCCCCGGCAGCCTCTGCCCCGTCTTAGGGGATCAAGAACAAGGTGATCGCCGGGAACGCCACCAGCAGCACCACGCGGACCAGATCCGACACCACGTAGTAGAGCACCGCCTTGTAGGTCTCGACCATCGGGGTTTCCGGGTCCATCGCGTTGATGACAAACAGGTTCATCCCCACAGGTGGCGTAATCAGCCCCACCTCGACCACGATCAGCACAAGGATGCCGAACCAGATCGCCACGTGCTCTGCGGACATGCCGAAATCCAGCGCCGAGATCACCGGGAAGAAGATCGGGATCGTCAGCAGGATCATCGACAGGCTGTCCATAAAGCAGCCAAAGATCAGGTACAGCACAAGGATCGCCGCCAGCACCATCAAGGGCGACAGGCCAAGGTCCACGACCCACGCCGACAGTTCCTGCGGCACACGGGTGCGCGCGAGGAAGCCGTTGTAGAACGCCGCGCCCAGCACGATGAAAAAGATCATCGCAGAGGACCGCGCGGTGTCGGTAAAGCTGTCGATCAGCGTGCGCCAGGTCAGGCCGCCACTGCTGAGGGCAATGATGCCGGTCCCCAGCGCGCCGACGGCTGCGCCTTCGGTCGGGGTAAAGATACCGCCATAGATGCCGCCCACCACGGCGATGAACACCAGCAGCACCGGCCAGACGTTGATCAGCGCCTGAAAGCGTTCGGACATCGGCACAGGCTCGCGCACGCCCGCCGCATCGGGGTGACGGCGCACATAGATCGACACCGCGATCATATAGCCGATGGCCGCAAGGATGCCGGGGATAAAGGCGGCGAGGAACAGCTTGGCGATGTTCTGCTCGGTCAGGATGGCATAGATCACCAGCACGACCGACGGCGGGATCAGGATGCCCAAGGTGCCGCCCGCAGCCAGCGTCGCGGTGCTGAAACCGCCCTTGTAGCCGTAGGATTTCAGCTCTGGCAGGGCCACGCGGCTCATGGTGGCCGCGGTCGCCAGCGACGAGCCGCAGATCGCACCAAAACCCGCGCAGGCGCCGATGGCTGCCATGGCCACACCGCCCCGGCGGTGGCCCAAAAAGCTTTCGGCGGCCTTGAACAGCGCCTGAGACATGCCGCCCAGCGTGGCGAAATAGCCCATCAGCAGGAACATCGGCACGATCGACAGCGAATAGTTCGAGAAGGTCGTGTAGGCCAGATCCTTGAGCTGTGCCATGGGCAGACGGGTGTTGCCCATCACCAGCCACATGCCGCCAAAGCCGGTCGAGAACATCGCCAGACCAATCGGCACGCGCAGAAAGATCAGCCCCAGAAGAAAGGGGAACGACAGGATTCCGATTTCAAGATTGCTCAATGGTCCGCCCCCACGGCGTTGGGCATGATCGCCCGGCCCGTCAAAAGTTCAATCAGGCGCACAAGCGCCACGTAGACACCGACCGCAGCGGACATCACCGCGCCAAACAGGCTAAGCGCATAGGACCACCAGATCGGGAATTCCAACAGCAGGCTGGTCTGGCCCGAGTTCAGCTTGCGGGCAAAGCCTTCGTTCAGCTGCATGGCGATGACCACCAGCACGGCGGCGAACAGCGCCGCGATCAGCACTTCTAGCACGCGGTTCACGCCGCGCGGCAGAAAGTTGGTAAACACGTCAACCGACGCGTGCCCGCCGGTGACCGTGCAGAACGGCAGGAACGCGAAAATGCAAAAGGCCATGCCGGCCTCGACCATTTCGAAATCGCCTCGGATCGCGCCAACCCCTGCGTCGATCAGCCCCTGAGCCATGCCGGGCAGGATGCCCGCAGACGCCATCGCGTGCAGCACAGAGTTGCTGGCGCGGCCAAGGATCGAAATACAGGTGATCAGGATCAACAAGGTCAAGACGGCCCCGCCCAGCATTGCCATCAAACGGGCGATGCCGAGGACCAAGCGATGAACGCTTTGCATGAATTTCCCCTCGTAGAATTGGGGCCGCAACCTGTGCTGCGGCCCCGTTTAGGTCTGAAGGCTTACTTGCCCCAGGTATCCATGTCAGAGGTGTACTCAGACATCAGCTTCTTGGCTTCGTCGATCAGCGCCTGACCGTCGATGCCTTTGCCTTCCATGTCTGCGATCCAGGACGCGTAGATCGGGTCGACGATCGGCGCCCAGTCGGCCTGCGCCTGCTCGGCAGAGATGGTCATGATGTTGTTGCCACGCTCAACCGCGATTTTACGCGCCGGGGCGTCGGCATCGGCCTGCGTGCCGCCCGCGAAGATCGAGAAATCAACACCAGAGTTCGCATCCAGAACCGCCTGAAGGTCTTCGGGCATCGACGCGTAGGTGTCTTCGTTCATCGCCAGAACAAAGGTCAGGGTGTACAGGCCCGGGCCTTCGAATTCGGTGTGGTTGCCCACCAGTTCGGACACTTTCACCGCCGGAGTGACTTCCCACGGGATGGTGGTGCCATCCAGAACGCCCTTGGACAGCGCTTCGGACACGGCCGGGACCGGCATACCGATCGGCTCTGCGCCAACGCGGGTCAGCAGATCGTTGACCAGACGCGCGCCGCCGCGGATCTTCATGCCCTGAAGGTCAGCGGGCTTGGCCACCGGATCCTTGGTGTGGAACAAGCCGGGGCCGTGCACCCAGGTGCCCAGGATGTGCAGACCGGCAAAGTCCTGATCGGCCATCTGCTCTTGGTACATCTTGTTAAAGGCGTAGGACGCGGCGCGCGCATCTTCGACCATGAAGGGCAATTCGAACACTTCGGTGCGCGGGAAGCGGCCCGGCGTGTAGCCCACAACGGTCCAGCCGATGTCAGCGATGCCGTCCTGAACGTGGTCGATCAGTTCCGGCGGGGTGCCGCCCAGCTGCATCGTGGGGTAGCGTTCGATCTTGATGCGGCCTTCGCTGTCGGCTTCGACCTTGTCGGCCCAGACGTCCAGCACCAGACGCGGCACGTTGGCCTGCGCGGGCAGGAAGTGCTCGAGCGTCAGGGTGACTTCCTGTGCCAGTGCGGACGTGGTGGTCATCATGGTGGCCATTGCGGCCCCTGCGAGACCCATGAGGGTTCTACGTGCGATCATTTCTTTCCTCCCTGAATGATCTGAACTGCATGAGTGCCACCACAACCGGCGGTACTCAAATCACTTTTTGTATTCTTTCATAAGCGGGCGGGGCCGTCGGCCTTTGCCAGGGTTTCCCCCGCAAAGATCGAGACATCGACACCAGAGGTGGCAGCAAAAGCGCGCATCGCCGTCAGCGCATGCACGGCAACCGTCCCGATCAGGCTTCTACGTGTGGTCATGCTATCCTCCCCTAGCTGGCCGCCCGCAGTGGGCACTATAATGCAAACCGTTACAGGTTTCGCACTATATTGCAACAAGCTTGCGCGCTCCAATTCGCAATGCTTGTCTCGACCTGCCTTATGGGAACCCGAATCCCAGCCGATTGTCCAGTATCTTCCACTTGGAAACAAAATTTTCTTACGTGTTCGCGGTCTCATCCGGGCGCAAACCCGCAAATTCCCGCCACGGCAGAGCGTTTTCTGCGCACACACGCCGCCATGGGCGAAAAACGGAATCACCGCGCGGCGACCCTCCCCTTAGGTGACCCCTGTCCGCCCCCTCAGATTTATGCTTTTCGGAGGCATCGTTTGGTTGACCTCGGGACCACTTGGGATATTTGCTGGAACCAAACGCAATTTTTAGTGTTTTAGCATTAGATACCGCCATTCGACTTTCCGGGGGACAACCGTGATCAGCGGGCGCGACATGAATATCCGGCACCTGCGTGCCTTCGTTGCCGTTTGTGAAAGCGGCAGCGTCTCTATTGCGGCCGAACGCATGCAGCTGTCGCAACCCGCCGTCACCCAATCCATGGCCAAGCTGGAACGCCTGCTTGACGTGTCCCTGTTCAATCGCCGCAGCAAGGGCTTGGTACCCACCCCGGCGGGCACCGTGTTTTTGGTCCGGGTCGAGGGGGCCTTGAACCGGCTTGCGGTTGCCTTGCGCAACATCCGCGCGGCGGCGGGGGTTATGGGCGCGCTGACCACCACACACCTCAAGGCGCTGGACGCGGTGGCGCGGCATGGCAGCTTTTCCTTGGCCGCCGTGGCCTTGGGCATCTCGCAACCCGCGCTGCATCGCGCGGCACGCGATCTGGAAACCCAGCTGGGCAAAACCCTGTACACCAAGACCCATCGCGGCATCGACGTGACCCGCGACGGCGACGTGCTGGTGCGCGCCATCCGTCTGGCCTTTGCCGATCTGGACCACGGGGTCGAGGATATCGTGGCGCTGACCTCGGGCAAGAGCACAATCCTGCGGGTTGGCGCGCTGTCCCTGGCGCAAGGCACGATCATGCCGCCGGTGCTGAACCGCCTGCACGACATCGCGCCCGAGGTGCATGTGCGCGTGGTCGATGCGCCCTTTGACGACATGCTGTATGCGCTGCGCCACGGCGAGATTGACATCATGGTGGGCCGCCTGCGTGACCCCCTGCCCGCCCCCGACATTCGCCAAAACGCCCTGTTCGAGGACCGGCTCGGCGTCTTTTGCCGCCCCGAGCACCCGGTCCTGTCGATAGGCCACCCGACCAAGGCTGACCTCGCCGCCTACCCGTGGGTGGTGGGCCATCCGGGGATGCGCGGGCGGCAGCACTTTGACCAGTTCTTTGCCGATGTGCCGCAGGACTGCTTGGGCCCGATGATCGAATCCTCGGCCCACGCGCTGGTCAGCGGCCTTTTGCGCGGCTCTGACAAACTGGCGATGCTCTCGCAGATCGAAGCCGCCGAGGATTGTCGCCGCGGCACGCTGGCGCGGGTGGACACCGATCTGGGCGACAGCGCCCATGTGATCGGCACCACCGTGCGCGACGACTGGAAACCCACCCCGATGCAAGAGACCTTTCTCGACACGCTCAGCACGCAGGTGGACCTGCTGCACTGACACGCTGGACGGGTTTTTGCGGCGGTTTGCCGATGTTTTGCGACGAATCCAAGCAACAGCATTGATTTTCGGCATGTGAACCTGATAGGCGCGCGCGATACCCTTTTTCGCCCGTGGACCCGTCTGGATGCTAAGCCGCTTTGCCAAGAACTACCTGATGCCGCTGCTGCGCCGCCCGTCGCGGTTCCAGGTGGCGGCGATCTGCTATCGCGCGGGCACGGATGGCCCAGAGGTGCTGCTGATTACCTCGCTGACCACCAAGCGGTGGATCGTCCCCAAGGGCTGGCCCAAGGCGGGTCTGTCGGCGGCGGGCAGCGCGCTGGACGAGGCATGGGAAGAGGCCGGCGTTCAGCCGACCGCCCGCGCCCCCTTTGAGATGGGTCAGTTCACCTACATCAAAAAGATGCGCGGCGGCGTGCCTGCGCGCACCAATGTCACGGTGTTCGGGATCGAGGTCGCCTCGCTCGCCGAGGATTATCCCGAAGCCGGGATGCGAGACCGCCGCTGGCTGCCCGTGCAGGACGCCGCGCGGATCGTATCCGACACAGAACTCACAGACATACTAAAGACGTTCCGGCCCCCGGTACAAAACCCGGTTCACACCCCGGCCAGAGCCCAAACGGAGGACATCACGTGACCCAGCCAGACCCTTGGAAAACACTCGACCGAGACCTGAACAGGCTCTCGCGTCTGGAATCGGCAGGCATGTATGTCTCGCGCCCGCTGGTGGGCATGGGCATCTCGCTGGTGTTCATCGGCCTCGCGGCGCTGGCGGCGTCCTTGTTGACCGGCGGTGAGCCGGGACAGTTGATCATCGTGGTGGCCGCAGGCTTTGGCGCTTATATGGCGCTGAACATCGGTGCGAACGACGTGGCCAACAACATGGGCCCCGCCGTGGGCGCCAAGGCGCTGTCCATGCTCGGCGCGATCCTCATCGCCGCCATTTTCGAAAGCGCGGGCGCGCTGCTGGCGGGGGGCGATGTGGTGTCGACCATCTCCAAGGGGATCATCGACCCCTCGGGACTTGCCGAAGGGCAGACGTTCATCTGGGCGATGATGGCCGCGCTGCTGGCCGCCGCTATCTGGGTGAACCTCGCCACGTGGATCGGCGCGCCGGTGTCGACCACGCATTCGGTTGTGGGGGGCGTCATGGGCGCGGGCATCGCCGCTGCGGGCCTTGTGGCCGTGAACTGGGTGTCGATGGGCAAGATCGCGGCGTCCTGGGTGATTTCCCCCGCCTTGGGCGGTCTGATCGCCGCCGCCATGCTGGCCTTCATCAAGTGGAAGATCATCTACGTCGAGGACAAGATCGCCGCCGCGCGCAAGTGGGTGCCAGTCCTGATCGGCATCATGGCCGCCGCCTTTGGCACCTACCTGGCCATCAAGGGTCTGAAAAAGATCATCAAGATCGACTTGCCCACCGCCCTGTTGATCGGCCTGATCGCGGGCATCGCCTTTACCTTGATTTCCAAGCCGTTCATCCGCCGTCAGGCCGAGGGGCTGGAAAACCGCAACCGCAGCCTCAAGGTGCTGTTCCGCCTGCCTCTGGTGGTGTCGGCGGCGCTGCTGTCCTTTGCCCATGGTGCGAACGACGTGGCCAACGCGGTCGGCCCGCTGGCGGCGATCGTGTCGGCGGCGGAAACCTCTGCCATGGCGACCAAGGTGACCATCCCCCTGTGGGTGATGATGATCGGCGCGTTCGGCATTTCCTTTGGTCTGCTGCTGTTCGGCCCCAAGCTGATCGGCATGGTCGGCAACCAGATCACCAAGCTGAACCCCATGCGCGCCTATTGCGTGGCGCTGTCGGCGGCGATCACGGTGATCGCGGCGTCCTGGCTGGGTCTGCCGGTCAGCTCGACCCATATCGCGGTGGGCGGCGTGTTCGGCGTCGGGTTCTTCCGCGAATGGCACGCCGAGCGCCGCTCTCGCAAGCTCAAGATCGCGCGTTCCCCGTCCAAGCCCATGGCCGCCGAGGAACGCCGCCGCCGCAAGCTGGTGCGCCGCTCGCACTTCCTGACCATCGTGGCCGCCTGGATCATCACCGTGCCTGCCACAGCGCTGCTGTCGGGCCTGTGCTTTTGGATGCTGACCACCTTTGCAGGCAGCTAAACGGCGCTGAAAAGCGTCTCTGAACAGACACGAAAGGCGGGTCCACGACGGCCCGCCTTTTTCTTTGGATGTCGCCATGCGCCCGCCGCCAACGCTTTGAGCAATCAAAAAGGGCAGGCCAATCATGGCCCGCCCTGCGCTACCCCCTCATGAGAAGAGGAGTGGAGTGAGAGGGTACCGCTGCCCCTTAGTCAGAGATCGCGCCTTCTTCGTCGCGGTTCTGGTGCATCTGCGCCTTGACCTTGCGGCCCACGATCAGCGGAAGGACAAAGCCGATGATGGCAATCGCCCACAGCACCAGCGACAGCGGGCTGTCGATCAGGGTGAACCAGTCGCCGTTGTCGATGGTGATCGCGCGGCGCAGGTTGTTCTCCATCGAGTTGCCCAAGAGCGTCCCTAGGATGATCGGCACCAGCGGCACGTCCAGCTTGCGCAGCACCCAGCCCATGACACCGAACCCGATCATCACCAGCAGGTCAAAGCTGGAGCCGGAAATGCCGTAGATCCCCACAAAGGACACCATGGCCACGATCGGCATCAGGATGCGCGGCGGCACCATCAGCACGCGGGTGAACAGGCCCACCATCGGGATGTTCATCGCCAGCAGCATAAAGTTCGCAATGAACAGCGCCGCGATCAGACCCCAGACCACGTCCGGGTTCTGGGTGAACAGCAGCGGCCCCGGCGTGATGTTCAGGCTCAGCAGCACGGCCAGCAGCACGGCGGTCGTCCCCGACCCCGGCACACCCAGCGCCAGCATCGGCACCAGCGCACCACCGGCGGCGGCGTTGTTGCCCGCCTCGGGGGCCGCGACGCCGCGCGGGTCACCCTTGCCAAAGGTCTTGCCGTTCTGGTCCACCAGACGCTTTTCCATCGAGTAGCTGATGAAAGAGCCCAGCGACGCGCCCGCCCCCGGCAGCACCCCGGCGATAAAGCCCAGCACGGTCGAGCGCGCCATGGTCGGAGTGGTTTCCTTGAGCATGGACATGGGCGGCGTCAGACGGCCGACCTTGACCTTGGCCGCATCGCCGCTGGCGTTGCCGTGGCGGTGTTCGAGGAAGATAAAGACCTCGGACAGCGCGAACAGACCCACGATCGCCACGAGGAAGTCGAGACCGTCGTACAGGTGCACTTCGCCAAAGGTAAAGCGCGGCACGCCGGTTTGGGTATCCACACCGATCATCGCGAGGCCCAGACCCAAAGCGGCGGCAAAGGCCGACTTGGCTTGGTTCGTGGACGACACGCCGCCCAGCGTCATGAACGCCAGCGCGAACAGCGCGAAATATTCCGCCGGGCCGAACAGCAGCGCGATCTTGACCAGCTGCGGCGCGAGGAAGATCAGACCCCAGGTGGCAAAGAACGCGCCAACAAAGGATGCAATCCCCGACAGCGACAGCGCCTGACCGGCCATGCCCTTTTGCGCCATGGGGTGCCCGTCAAGGCAGGTCATCATCGCCGGTTCATCGCCGGGAATGTTCAGCAGGATCGAGCTGATCCGCCCGCCATACATCGCCCCATAGTAAACCGATGTCAGCAAGATCAACGACGGCGTCGCCCCCAGCCCCAGCGTAAACGCCAGCGGGATCAGGATCGCCACACCGTTCGACGGGCCAAGACCGGGCAGCGCGCCCATGATCGTGCCCAAAAAGCAGCCCAGCAGCGCAAGCGCCAGGTTCTGCCATGTCAGCGCGATGGCAAAGCCATCCGCCAAAGAAGCCAAAGTGTCCATAAGTCCCCCTTAGAACCCCAGCGGGCCACGGGCCAACGACAGCCCCAGCACCAGATGGAAAATCACGTAGATGCCCAGAGACGTGCCCACGCCCGTCACCACCGACGCAATCAGGCCAGAGCCCAGACGCCACGTCAGATAGGTCGCGGCAAAGGCCGTCGCGATGACAAAGCCCACCACCGGCAGGAATTGCGCGTACAGCACCATCACCACCACGGCGGCGAGGATTTCGGCCAGGCGCGGCAGGCTGGGCCATTCCGGCGCAGCATCGGGTTTCAGGGCGATCACCGCCGAGCTCAGGCCAAGAATGGCGGCAATGATCAGGGGAAAGGCTTTGGGACCAACGGCATCGGATAGAAAGCTCTCTTCGATGGCCAGCGCGGCAAAGGCAAAGCCAATCGCCAGCAGAACCCCAACAGCGCCAAAGATACGATCACTCATAAGGGATCTCCTGTAGCGGCATATGTTGTGAAAAAGGACGCCCCCGATGGGGACGCCCTGAAAAATCAGCGATCAGACGATCACTTGATGATGCCGATCTCTTTCGAGATGGCCTGGATTTGTGCGACGCTGTCGGACACGAAGGACTGGAACGCATCGCCTTGCAGGTCGAGCGGGGCCAGACCGTTCACGGCCATGGTCTCTTTCCAAGAGTCGGACGCGTAGAGGTCAGCGATCTTGGCAACCCATGCGTCATACGCTTCGTCGCTCATGTTGCCCGGTGCGTAAAAGCCGCGCCAGTTTGCGCCAATGGCCTCAACGCCCTGCTCTTTTGCGGTCGGGAAGTCGGCGAATTCGCCCGGCAGGCGGTCCGGCGACAGCACGGCCAGAACGCGGATGTCACCGCTGTCGACAAAGCCCTTGGCTTCGGAGATGTCGCCGGTGAAGGCCTGCACGGAGCCCGCCAGCAGCTGGGTCACCGCTTCGCCGCCGCCGTCAAAGGCGATGTACTTGACGGTGCGCACGTCTTCGATGCCATAGGCGTTGGCCGCGATCAGCACCTTGAGGTGGTCCCAGCCGCCAACAGCCGAGCCACCCGCCACGGAAACGGCGGTCGGGTCGTTCTTGATCTGGTCGAGCAGCGCGGGCAGGTCCGCGATCTCGCTGTCAGCCGCCACGGCGATCACGCCGTAGTCCGCACCGATGGTCGCCAGCCAGCGCACCTGGTCCATGGAGTTGCCCGGGTATGCACCCTGCGCCAGACGGGTCGCGGTTGCGGTGGATGCCGCCACGATCAGGTCGTTGTCATCGCCACGCTTGTTGACGACTTCGGCGAACGCCACACCACCGCCGCCACCGGCGAGGTTCACGACCTGCACGGTCTTATCCAGCAGACCGAGGTCTTGCAGCGACTTGCCGACCTGACGGCAGGTAAAGTCCCAGCCGCCGCCGGGGTTCGCCGGTGCGATGCACTCGGGGTTTTCGGGGGTGAAGCCTTCGGCAGATGCGCCAAGGGCGGACACGCCCAGAACAGCCGCTGCCAGAGCAAGACGGGAAGCTTTAAGGATCATGTGATAACTCCTCCACATTGATGTATCGTCCGGGCGTATGGCCGCCCGGTGTCCCTTGACCAGCGCTCCGCGAATGTTTGCGGTCTCCTCGCGCTTGGCTGATAAGGGGGTGTAATGAGGTTAGCTGTCACGAACCTGTCAAACCGGAAGGTAGCTTTCCGAAAAAGGGCCGATCCATGCGTGTTTTGATCGTTGAAGATGCCACAGACGTTGCCGAAGCGGTCGCCATCCGCCTTGGCAAAAGCGGTATGGCCTGCGATCTGGCCGAAACCTGCGAGGACGCCGAGGATTTCCTTGCAGTGCAGCGCTATGACGCCATCGTGCTGGACATCAACCTGCCCGATCGCAACGGCACCGAACTGCTGTCCGACCTGCGCGCGCGCGGCAATCGCACGCCGGTGCTGATGCTGACGGCGCTGTTTTCGGTGGATGACCGGGTGTCGGCGCTGGACCTTGGGGCGGATGATTATCTGGTGAAACCCTTTGACCAACGAGAGCTAGAGGCGCGGCTGCGCGCGCTGATGCGTCGCGACTCGGATCAAAAGTCCGATGCCATCACCTTGGGGCCGCTTAGCTATTCGCCCGCGGGCCTCAGCGCCACGATGCAGGGCCAACCCTTGGACCTGACCCGGCGCGAGGCGACCTTGCTCGGGCTTTTGCTGCGCCATCAGGGCGAGACGCTGAACAAGCAGCGCCTCTATGACGGGCTGTTCGCCTTTGACGACGCCGACGTGGGCCTGAACGCCATCGAGCTGTATATCGCCCGCCTGCGTAAAAAGCTCTCTGGGTCGAGCGTGGCGATCGAGACGCAGCGCGGCCTTGGCTACCGGATCGTGCAGCATGGCTAAGGCGTGGCTGCCCCGCACCTTGTTGGCCCGTGTGATGCTGGGGGTGCTGTCGCTGCTGGCGATGGGCGGCGTCGTGGTGTCGCTTGCGGCCTTTGCCTATGGGCAGAACGCGGCGCAGCAAGCCTTTGACCGCCTGCTCGTGGGCGCGGCGCAGGACATTGCCGAATCCGTGAACATCGTCGGCGGGGTGCCGGTGGCCGACATCCCCGTGTCCGCCTTTGGCCTGCTGTCCCTGGCGCAGGACGACCGCATCGCCTATGCGGTGCGCGGCCCCTCTGGCGCGCTGTTGACCGGGCATCCTTGGGCCACTGCGGCGGCCGATCTGCCGCGCAGCCTTGATGCGCCGCGGTTTTTCGATGGCACCATGCAAGGAGAGGCCGCGCGCTATGTCACCGTGGTGCGCCCCTTTTCCGAGAGGGATTATTCCGGCGTGGTGTCGATCACCGTCGGCCAGACGTCACGCGCACGCAGCGAGATGGCCTATGACCTGACAACCCGCGCCCTGCTGGCGACGGGCCTTGGGGGCGTGGCGCTGATCCTTGGGGCGTTTTTTGTGATCCGCTCGGCGATGCGGCCCTTGGAGCGGATGGCGCAGGAGCTGGCGGAGCGCGACCCCTATGACCTGACGCCCATGCCCACCGACGGCCCCGCCGAAGTCGCCGTCATGGTCGCCTCGATGAACCGCTTTATGCAGCGGCTCGACCGGCAGGTGGGCGCGATGAAGAACCTGATTTCCGACACGGCGCACCAGTTGCGCACGCCGGTGGCCGCGATCCGCGCGCAGGCCGAACTGGCGCTGGAGGATGACCCGGCGCAGCGCCCCGCCCGGCTGGATCGCTTGTTGCGGCGCACGCGGTCACTGGGGAACCTGCTGGACCAGATGCTGTCGCGGGCGCTGGTCATCCACCGCACCGACAACGCGCCGCCCGCCCCGGTGGACCTGCGCGACATTGCCCTGCACATCTTTGAGGAACGCGACCACGAGCTGCTCTCGCCCGACATCGAGGTGCTTCTTGACCTCGGGGATCAGGCCGCGACCATCATGGGCGACGAAATCTCCCTGCGCGAAGCGGTCAAGAACATGCTGGCCAATGCGCTGCGGCACGGCGCCTCTCCGGTCAGTCTGGGGGTCACCCGCGTTGGGGACAGGGCCGAGATCTGGGTGCAGGACGCAGGCGACGGCCCGCCCGCCGACATGCTGAGCCAGATTGGCGAACGCTTTGCCCGCTCGGCGGCGTCGCGCGGCAAAAGCGCAGGTCTCGGCCTGTCGATCATGCGCGCCGTGGCGCAGGCCTTTGACGGGACGGTCGGCATGGCCCAGACCCCCGCCGGCTACCGCGTGACCCTGTCCTTTCCTGCCCACGGTGATGCCCACAACGAGGTCGGCCCATGATCCGCGCCCTTGCCCTGCTGCTGATGCTGACGCTTGCGCTGCCCGCCCGCGCCCAAGAGGCGGTAGCCGTCTTCACCGCGCCCGGTGTCGACACCGACGCCGCCGCAGGCACCGCGCCGGGCGTTTCGCTGATCGTGCGTTCCACCACCGACATCGCCATTCTGGCCCCGGCGCTGACCGGCTTTGTCACCCGGCACCCGCAGATCACCATCCGGTACGAGCAATGGGGCTCAAACGCGCTTTATGCCGATAGCCTGCGCGCCTGCGAGGGCGACGGCCCCGGCGCCGATGTGGTGATTTCCTCTGGGGTGCACCAGATGGTGGACCTTGTGAACCGCGCCTGCGCGCAGCCCTACCGCTCGCCCCTGACCGACGCCTTGCCGGACACGCGCAAGTGGCGCAATGAGATCTGGGGCATCACCCAAGAGGCCGCCGTCACCATCTACAACAGCGCGCTGGTCCCCGCCGAGGACGTGCCGCAATCGCGCTTTGCCCTGCTGGACCTGATGCGCCGCTCGCCGCTGCGCTATCGCGGCAAGATCGCCACCTATGACATTCAGGCCTCGGGCCTTGGGTTTCTCTTTGCCTTTATGGACAGCCAGGCCGCGACGACCTTTGGCGGCCTGCTCGAAGGCTTTTCGCGCGTCAATGCCGTGGCGACCTGTTGCTCTGCCGAGATCATCCAAGGCGTGGCCGAGGGGCGCTATCTGATGGCGTACAATGTGCTGGGGTCCTATGTCGCCTCGGCCCCCCAGGCGAACATCGGCATCATCCATCCCACCGATTACACGCTGTTTTTGTCGCGCGCCCTGGTGATCCCGCGCGGAGCGGCGAATGCCCAAGGGGCGGCGCTGTTCCTTGATTACCTGCTGTCCCCCGAGGGTCGCCGCGCCCTGACAGAGGCCAATCTGATCCAGCAGCCCGACCGCGAAGACACCAGCCTGCCTGAAAGCGCGCGGCGCTTTATCTCGATCGACCCGACGACGCTGGTGGCCATGGACCGGCACCGCCAGCTGAACTTTATCGCCAAGTGGCGGGGTACCTTTGGGCAGATCGCGCCCTAGACTAGGCGCCCCTGAACGCCCCTAGCGCTCTTCAAAAAAGGCTTGCGGCAGATAGGCCGACAGCGAGTGGATAAAGATGTCGATTTCCAGCGCCAGCGCGACCTCGAAGTCGTTCAGCTCCGGCCCGCTCCAACGCCAGTCCTCAAGACGCGCCAAAAAGCCCGCGCGGGTCTGTTCATCGCGCGGCTCCAGCGGAAAGCTCCCGGCGGCGCGCAGCAGGTCGATGCGTTTGTGCACCTCGCGCATCCCGGCAAAGGCTTCCATCATGACGCGGGTCAGGCGCGGCTCGTCGCGCCACGATTGCCCGCCAAAGACCTCTTGCACCACGCGGTTGCCCGCCCCCAGACAGTCATAGGCCACGCAGCCCCGGAACCCCTTTTCGGTCAGATCGTCGTGGATCGTGCAGCTGTGGCCGGACAGGTTGCGGCACGGCTCTCCGGGGTTCTTGTCAAAGGCAAAGTCCCGCCCCTTGTCAAAGGCCAGCGCCAGACAGCACAGCGCGGCACATTTCGAACAATCGCTCTGAAGGTGGTCGGTCTGCGGGGGCTTGTCTTGGGACATGGTACACTTTCACTGCTCGCGCATCTCGCGCGCCGTGTCCCTATCCCGCGAAACCCCGCCCGGATGCAAGGGCCGCGCCGCCCTACCGCCCCAAGATCATTCCCAGCACCGCCGCCACAATCGCCTCGGGGCGGTCGTCCTGGATCAGGTGCCCCGCCCCCGGCACGCGGATGATCGGACGGTCCGAAATGCGCCGCGCCAGCTCTTGACCGCGTTCGATGGGAATCCATGCGTCCTGCTCGCCCCAAAGCACCGTAACGGGGCAGTCCATCGCGCCATACAGCGGCTCGACCTCATCGGTAAAGCGTTGATCCATCTGGGCAATCTGCCGGTAAAAGGCGGGCTGACCCACCGGCCCCAGCCACGGCGCAGCGTAGACCTCATGGGCCTCTTCGGACAGCGGCTGATGCGCGGCGGTCTGCAAATAGGCGCGCAGCATCGCGCGGTGCATATAGTCTGGCATCCCGGCAAAGGCGGCCTCGTGCTGGCGCACATGCTGCACAAAGGGCGAGCCCCAAGGCGCCAGCGCCACCGCGTCAAAAATCGTCAAAGAGCCATAGCGCAGGCCGTTCAGATACCACCCCCGCAGCGCGGTCGCCCCGCCAAAGTCATGGGCAAGAACGTCGGGGCGGTCCAACTGCCATTCGTCCATCAGCGCCGCCAGCACTTCGTTTTGCACGCCCAAAGACACGTCCTGCCCCGCGCGCATTTCCGACTGACCATAGCCCACAAGGTCAAAGTAATAGACCGTCCGATGTTCGGCCAGCGACGGGATGATCCGCCGCCAGACCTGCGAGGAAAAGGGCGTGCCGTGGATCGCCACCATGGCCGGACCGCGCCCCATGCGCCCCCATTTGACGGCATTGCCCGCAATCTGCGCAGTGTTCGGCAGGTCCAGCATCTTGGCGCTCCTATGGTGTCGATGGCCTGTGTGGGGGGCGTGCCCCCGGCCAATTGGTGGCCGATTTTCCCGCTTAGGTCGATTGATAATCGTGGGTTCGCCCCATTTCCCGCCGGTCGGTGCCCGCAACCGCCACAAAGGCAGGCGCTGGCGGCGGGCTCAGGCATAAAGCCGCGGGTTGCGCAGCCCCCAATCGGTGTAAAGATCGGCCATGATGGTGCCGAACTGCCGCTCAACCGTGGCTTGGGGGATTTCTGCGCGATGGCCTTGGCCAAAGACCGTCGCCACATCGCCCACCGACACGCCCCCGATGCCCGTCACATCGACGATCAGCGCGTTCATCGACACTTTGCCGACCACCGGCGCGCGCTGGTCGCGGATCAGCACGGCGGCCTCCGTCGCGCCTCTGTCAAAGCCGTTCTGATAGCCGATCGACACACAGGCCAAGCGGCTGTCGCGGGTCAGACGCGCCGCGTTGTCATAGCCGACATACGCACCGTTGGGGTAGTCCAGCACGCTGACGACGCGGGCGGCGACCTCCATCGTGGGGACAAACCCCCAGTCGGGGCGCAAGATGCCATAGAGCAGCGCGCCGCAGCGGTACATATCGGTCTCGACCGGCACCTCCGATACCAGGGTCAGCGAGCTGCCCGCGTGGATCAACAGATCAGAGCGGCACAGCCCCGGCATCAATGGCCCAAGCGGCGTGGCTCTGGAACAGCGCGGCGCTGCGGGCCAAAGCCTCGGGTGCGTTGTTGGCGAAATGGGTGCAAATCCCGGCGATCTGCCCGCCGAGCAACCGCAGGATCGCGGCGCAGGCGGCTTGGCCCTCGGGCCGGGTGACGTCGATGCAATCACGCGCCATCCCGCCAGAGTTCAGCGCCAGATGCACCGGCGCGGCATTGCGCCCAACATACCGCAAACCGCGCAGATGCTGCGCCCCCTGCACCGAGGACACCTGCTCCTAGACCCGCAGGTCCAGCGCTTCTTCGATCTCGGCGGGGGGCGCGGCGCACAGGCGCAAAAGCCGTCCGTCAAAGCCCGTTCGGCGCACGGCAAAGGCTTCTGCGTTCGAGGTTATGCCAATGATCCCAACGCCTTGCTCTTTGATCAAGGGGGCAACCCGCGCGATCCCATGGCCATAGGCGTCGGCCTTGAGCACCGCGCAGAACCGGCGCCCCGGCGGCACCAGCGCCAGCGCACGGTCCAGATTGGCCGCGATGCGATCCAGATGCACCCGGCACCAAGACGGCAGAGCGCGCGCGGGAATTACGCCTCTGGCCCGCCCAGCAGCGACCGGGTGATGCCGTGAAACAGCCCCGCCGTCAGGGGGATGAGCGCGTCGGGAAAGTCGTAATCGGGGTTGTGCAGCTGCGGATGGTCCGTGCCTGCCCCGATGTACAGCAGCGCGGCCTTGGCCCCGTCGTCGCCAAAGCGTCCAAAGTCCTCGGACCAGCGCAGGGGGTGCGCCATCTCATGCAGGGCAAGCCCCTGCGCGCGGGCGGTGTGCCGCGCGATCTCTGTGGCGTCGGGGTCGTTGACCACCGCGCGGAACACGTCGTGCCACGCCACGTCACTGCGCAGGTCCGCCGTGCGCGCCGCCACGAGGGTCTGTGCCTGCGCCACCATCTCGTCCATGCGCGCATTGGTCATCGACCGCAAGGTCACGCGCAGCTCGCCGTCCGCCGGGGCGATGCCAAAGCTCGGCTCCCCCAGTTTCGCGTGGGTCAGGGTCGCAAGGGCAAAGTCCGCATCGCCAATCGCCCCATGGCTCAGCGCAGGCAGTTCGGTCATCAGCGCCGCCATGGCCACTGCGGGCGACAGCCCGTCTTCGGGCGCGGCCGCATGAGAGCTTTTGCCCTCGAACAGCACCTGCATCCCGCGCGAGGCGCAGTTGCCCGGACCGGGGCGCAGGCCGATCTCGCCCAAGGGACGACCGGGCAAGTTATGGTAGGCAAAGGCAAAATCCGGGCGCAGCTCTGGCCAGCGCGCATCCTCTATGACCGCCTGCGCGCCTGCTCCGGTCTCTTCGGCGGGTTGAAACAGCACAATCACCCGGCCCGTGGCGGGCCGCTGCGCCAGCGCCATCGCCACCCCCAGCATCGACACCATGTGGCCGTCGTGGCCGCACAGATGCCCCTGACCGGGCACCTCGGAGCGGTACGGCAGGCTTGAGAGTTCCCGGATCGGCAAACCGTCAAGCTCGCAGCGCAGCAGCACCGTCGGCCCCGGTTTTGCCCCCTTGAATTCGGCGGCCACCCCGTGCCCGCCCAGCCCCTGCCAAATGCGGTCCGGCCCCAGCGCTTGCAGCTCGCGGGTGATGCGCGCGGCGGTCTCGCGCTCTTGGCCCGACACCTCGGGGGTGCGGTGCAGCGCGTGGCGCAGATTGGTCAGATAGGCCAGCTGGCCTTGGGTCAGAAAGTCCATGATACCCCCTCAAAAAATCTCGAACAGGCCAGCCGCGCCTTGCCCGCCGCCGACACACATGGACACGACCCCCCATTCCGCGCCGCGCCGCTGACCTTCGAGCAAGAGGTGCCCGGCCATGCGCGCGCCGCTCATGCCGTAGGGATGGCCGATGGAAATCGCGCCGCCATTGACGTTGAGCCGCTCGTCAGAGATGCCCAGATGGTCGCGGTAATACACCAGTTGCGCGGCAAAAGCTTCGTTGATTTTCCAAAGGTCGATGTCGTCCAACGCAAGGCCGTGCCGTTTCAACAGTCGCGGGATCGCCACCACCGGCCCGATGCCCATTTCCTCGGGCGCGACGCCCACCACGGCAAAGCCGCGCAACGCGCCAAGCGGGGTCAGACCGCGCCGGGCGGCCTCTGACGCCGCCATCACCACCAGCGCCGCCGCGCCATCGGACAGCTGGCTGGCGTTGCCTGCCGTGACGGTCTTGTCCGGCCCGCGCACCGCACCCAGGCTGGCCAGCCCTTCGGCGGTGGTGCCGGGGCGGTTGCACTCGTCCTGGCGCAGGGTCACGGGGGCAGAGCGGCTTTGGCCGGTGGCCTTGTCCGTGATCTGCTGGACCGCCTGCACGGGCACGATTTCATCGGCAAAACGCCCGGCCTGTTGCGCGCGGGGCGTGCGGGCTTGGCTTGACAGCGCATAGGCGTCCTGTGCTGCGCGCGAGATGCCATAGCGCGCGGCCACCACTTCGGCGGTGTCGAGCATGGCCATATAGTAGCCCTCGCGCACCGGCGGGTCGCGGTAGGCGTGATCGTTCCAGTGGGCGTTCTGCACAAGAGAGATGCTTTCCAAGCCCCCCGCCAGCGCGACATCCACGCCTTCGCAGCGCATCATATGGGACGCCATCGCCAGAGCGTTCAGTCCCAAAGCGCATTGCCGGTCCACCGTCGTCCCCGCCACGCTGTCGGGCAAGCCAGCGGCCAAGGTGATGTGCCGCGCCACGTTGGCCGCCGCCGTCCCTTGGGTCAGCGCCGCGCCAAAGACGGCCTCTTCGATGTCCGCCCCGATCAGCCCGGCGCGGGCCACGGCGGCCTGCACAGCGGGCGTGGCAAGGTTGGGCGCCGCCCTCGATCTTGCCCACGTTCAGGTTGAGCGCGTGATCCATATGGGCGTAATCGGCGCTGCGCCGGTCGGCGGCGTTCCAGCGGTGCTCCATCTCGTGCAGCGCGTGGATCAGCGGGATCGCGGCCTCGATGGCGTTGGACCCGCTGCCGGCATAGGCCACGTGGGTCGGCAAGCCCTTGAGATGGACTTGGAACCACAGCACACCCAGTTGCGCGGTGACGAGGGTTTCGGCAAAGGGTTCAGGGATCAGCGCCGCATCA
>NZ_FWXX01000008.1 GCF_900176475.1 Tropicibacter naphthalenivorans | reverse complement strand
CAAAGCGTCCGGCATCGGCCGCGACGGCGGCGACTGGTCGTTCGATTTCTACATGGAAACCGTCAACGTCAGCTTCCCGCGCGCTGCGCATAAAACTCCGAAACTGGGAGGATAACCCATGCCGATCCCTGCACCGAACCTTTACCCGCCGTTCAACATCATCCGCCTCAGCCACGTCGATTTCGGGGTCAAGGATCTTGCCGCGTCCAAGGCGTTCTACGTCGACACGCTGGGCCTGCAAATCACCGATGAGGACGAGCAAACCGTCTATCTGCGCGCCATGGAAGAGCGCGGCCACCACTGCATGGTGCTGCACAAATCCGAGGAAAGCCACGTCAAGTCCCTGTCCTACAAGGTTTTTGACGAAGAGCAGCTGGACAAGGCGCAGGCGTGGTTCGCCGCCAAGGGCCACAAGACCGAATGGGTCGAGCGCCCCTATCAGGGTCGCACCCTGGCCACGCATGACCACCTCGGGATGCCGATGGAGTTCTATTTCAAGATGGACCGCCTCGAGCCGATCCACCAGAAATACGCTCTGTATAAAGGCGTGAAACCGCTGCGCATCGACCACTTCAACTGCTTCGTGCCAGACGTGGACGCCGCCGTCGGGTTCTATAACGAGATCGGTTTCCGCGTCACCGAATACACCGAGGACGACGAAAGCAACCGCCTTTGGGCCGCCTGGACCCACCGCAAGGGCGGCGTGCACGACATCGCCTTTACCAACGGCACCGGCCCACGCCTGCACCACACCGCTTTCTGGGTGCCGACGCCGATGAACATCATCGACCTGCTCGACCTGATGGCGACCACCGGCTACGTGAGCAACATCGAACGCGGGCCGGGGCGGCACGGGATTTCCAACGCCTTCTTCCTCTATATCCTTGACCCCGATGGTCACCGGATCGAGATTTATTGCTCGGATTATCAGACGGTTGACCCGGACCTCGAGGCGATCAAATGGGATCTCAAAGACCCGCAGCGCCAGACGCTCTGGGGCGCCGCCGCCCCGCGCAGCTGGTTCGAACACGGCTCGGTCTTCGAAGGTCTCGACCCCGCGCCCTCGACCCTCGGCGCATCGCCCATCATCGCTCCCTAAACCTGATCAGGGGCGCCGGACCTCACCGCGCGCCCCTTCCCGCTCTCGCCAATCGAGCCGCCGCTCACGACGCGCCCCGTTTGGGCTTCTTCTCTTTAAAAATATCCAAATCCGCGCCCGCAGGGCGCGCCGGTCGGCTGGGCAAAGCCCAGACGAAACCAAAACCCGCTAGCCCTTGACGGGCGGCGTGCCATGGGTGTGAAAACTCTCGATGGTCTTCAGCCCCCAGGCCTGCCCCTTCTTGCGATCGGCCTCGGTCCAGCACACCGGCTCCCAATCGGGGGCCAAAATCAACCGCGCGCCGGCATTGGCCAGCTCGACCCGATTGCCCGCAGGCTCCCACACATACAGGAAAAACGTGCCCTGAATGGCGTGTTTATGCGGCCCAGTCTCGATATGCACGTCGTTTTGCAGGAAGATATCCGCCGCGCGCAGGATGTCTTCGCGCTGGTCGGTGGCATAGGTCACATGGTGCAGCCGCCCCATCCCGCCGCCGTGCTCTTCGGTGCAGGCCAGATCGTAAGTCTTGTTGTTGACCGTGAACCAACAGCCGCCGATCCGCCCGTTGTCGAGCTGGATATATTCGGTCACGCGGCTGCCGAGGCAGACCTCCATAAAGCGCCGGAACTCGCTCACATCCTCGGCCAGCAAATTCAGGTGATCCAGCCGCCGCGGCGCCGCCCCGGTAAAGGCGCTGGCCGTGTTTTTCAGAGCAGGCGTCTCGGCGGCGGTCTGCGGCACAAACCGGTTGGTGTCGTAATACAGCTCGAACACATGGCCAAAGGGGTCTTGGAACCGAAACGCCCGACTGTGTCCCAGATCGCCCTCGGTCCAGCCCAGCACCGGATAACCTGACGCCTCGATTGCCTCCACGCGCCGTGCGAGCGCCTCGGGCGAGACGCAGCGATAGCCGATGTGGCCGACGCCTGTCGTTTCGGCCCGCGTCAGCTTGAGCGAGTGAAATTCATAGTCGTCCCAAGCGCGCAGATAGGCGCTGGTCTCATCCTCGGCCGATAGCACCAGCCCGTAAACGCGGGTGAAAAAGTCGAGCGATTCGTCGTACTTGTCGGTCAGCATCTCGATGTGCCCCAAGTGGGCGACATCAAACACTTGGGTGGTTGCGGTCATGGTCTTTCCTCCCTCTGGGGCGGGGCACACGGGGGGTGTCCGCGCGCACAGGCATCCCACGCCGCAGCGCCTTGGTGCAAGTCATAAAGCCGCCAATTTGGATAAGCACAGGCTATAATGGTGGCGTTTACGACAGCCTCATGAGACGCTAGATTGGCCACAGAGGCAATCACTTTCAAGGGAGGCGGGGCCATGCTGAACCGAAATCTCAGGCATTTTCGCGTGTTCCTTGCGGTGGTCTCGCTGCGCACTCCGACCCTTGCCGCCGCGCAGTGTCACGTCTCGCAGCCCGCCGTGACGCAATCGCTGCATAAGCTGGAGCAGGCCAGCGGAGGCGCTTTGTTCGACCGCACGCGCCAAGGCTTTTTCCTGACAGCGCGCGGGCGGGTTTTCGAGGTCCGCCTGCGCCGCGCCATGGCGCGTTTGGATGCGGCGTTGGAGGCGGTGTCGCCAAGGTTGGTCCAGACCGCAACAAGCGCGCAATTGCAGGCGCTGATCGCCATGACAGAGGCGCAGAATTTCACCCTCGCGGCGCGCGCGCTGGGGTTGGCGCAGCCGACCGTGCACCGCGCCGTGTCGCATCTGGAAAGCGCCGCGGGCCGTGCCTTGTTTGAGCGAACTTCGTTCGGCGCGGTGCCCACGCGCGCCTGCCAAGACGTGGCGCAGGCCGCGCGGCTGGCCTTTTCCGAGATCGACCAAGCCGAAGCCGAGTTGGCCGAATTCGACGGGCGCGAGGTGGGCCGGATCGTCGTGGGGGCGCTGCCCTTGTCGCGGTCGGTGGTGCTGCCCGAAGCCCTGGCGCGCTTTCACCAGGCCCGCCCGCAGCAGTGTGTGACGGTGATTGACGGGGCTTATGATGCGTTGTTGGGGCGGTTGCGGCGCGGCGAAATCGACGTTTTGGTCGGGGCGATGCGGGATCCGCTGCCCATCGGGGACGTGGTCCAAGAGCGCCTGTTCGATGATGGCCTTGCGGTTTTGGCGCGGCCCGGTCACCCGCTAGGGCGCGCAGGCTCGGTGCCGATGGATGTGCTGCTGCGGCATCCGTGGGTCGTGCCGGGCCGTGGCACCCCCTCGCGCGCGCAATTCGATGCGCTGTTCCAAGGGGCAGAGGCGGCGGTGCCCGCCAGCCTGATGGAATGCGGCTCTATCTTGTTGATGCGCGAGGTGTTGCGGCGGTCGGACATGCTGGGCTGCATTTCGCGGCATCAGGCGCAGGCAGAGATCGACGCGGGGCTGCTGGTGCGGCTGAACGTCGAGGTGGACTGGCCGGGGCGGGCCATTGGGCTGACTACGCGCGCAGGCTGGGTGCCGACGGGTGCGCAGGCGCAGTTGATCGCCCTGATCCGCGCGGCGGCCCGCGATCTTGTGGCGTAGCGCATGGGCTCAGGCCGCGCGCTTGTCGGCCTTGGCGGCGGTGTCCTCTTCGGCCCCGATCACAAAGGCGCTGACGAGACCGTTGAGCCGCTCTGCTTCGCTGTTCATCTCGCTGGCGCTGGAGCTGGCATCCACCACCATATGCGCGTTTTGCTGCGTGACGTGGTCCAACTGGGTGATGCCGGTGTTGATCTCGCTGAGGGCGTGGGCCTGTTCGGTGGTGCCCAAGGCGATCCGCGCCGCGAGTTCCGAGGCAGAGGTCACCTGTTTCACCAGTTTCGACAGCGAGGCGCTGACGGCGTCGATGTGGCTGACGCCATTTTGGACGTTTTCGTTGCTGCGCTTGATGAGATCCTTGATCTCTTGCGCCGCTTCGGCGGACCGCTGGGCCAGACCGCGGACCTCTGAGGCGACGACCGCAAAGCCGCTGCCCGCCTCGCCGGCGCGCGCCGCCTCGACCCCGGCGTTCAGGGCCAACAGGTTGGTTTGAAAGGTAATGTCGTCGATCAGGCCGATGATCATCGAAATTTGTTTCGACGAATCGTCGATGGCGCGCATGGTGCCCGCCGCCTGCTGCACGATCCGGTCACTGGCATCAAAATCGTCGCGGGCCTGACGCATGGCCTCGTCCACGTGGCGCGCATCTCCGGCGGCAGAGGTGACGGTGCGGGTCATCTCCTCGATGGCGGCGGCGGTCTGTTCCAGGGTGGCGGCTTGGGTTTCCGTGCGGCTGGACAGATCCTGGGACGAGCGGGTGATATGGGCGGCGCGCTGATTGATCAGGCTGCTGCTGTCGATCACCTGCGCGATCACCTGACGCAACCCCTTGAGGGTGGTGTTGAAGTCATTGCGCAGCGGCTCGTACAGCTCGTTGAAGGGGTCATGGATTTGCTGGGTGAAATCCCCTTCGGCCATGCGGCGCAGTCCGCTGCCAAGATGTTCAATGGCGCGTGCGCTGTCTTGACCCATCACTTGTTGTTCGAGCAGCGCCGCCTCGATCCGAGAGGTGATCATGTCGATGTCGCGGGCAATGGCGCCGATGTCGTCGTCGCGCGTGATATCCCCGATGCGGGTGTCAAAGGCACCCTCTGCCACCTCGGCCAAGGCTTGCCGCAGACGCTCGATCGGTTTGGAAATGCTCTGGGTGGCGCGCCAACTGGAATAGCTCATGGCAGCAGTGGCCAGCACGGCAACCCCGGCCAGCACCATCAGCAGCAGGCTGTCGGTCTCTTGCGCTTTTTGCTGGGTCTGGGCGGCGGTGTCTTCGATCAGGTCACCAAGGCGCCCCAGATCCACCTCAAGCTGTTCGAAACGCTCCAGGAATTGCGGCAAGGCAGCCTCCCCGGCGGCGCGGTCCTCTAGCCCTGCGGTCGCGGTTTCGCGCGCCGAGGCGGTATAGGCCGCGATGGTCGGCTTTACCGTGGTCAGCGCCGCGCGCACCGGCCCCGGCAACTCTTGACCATCAAGCGCGCCAATCGCGTCGGTCATGGTGATGATGTCGCCGTCAAGCTTGTCCAGAACGGCGGCGCGGTCTGCCGCGGGGCCATCGGGGCCGATCAGCAGCGCCTGCATAACATCGGCGGACAGCCCTTCGTGCATCATGTCGGCCATCATCAAATCGCGGATCGAGGCAGAGGCGCTGATCTCTTTCTTGAGGCCCAGATCGCCCATCCACAGGCCGAGAATGCCCAAGCTGGCGGTCAGCAGGACCATCGTCGTCGAAAACACACCCGCGAGGATCAGGCGCGTCTTAATCGGCATCGTTCGGAACATTCGGCTCTCCTGCTGACAGGTGCCTTGGGTGTAGCGCCGGACATCTGAATAAACCGTAAGGATCATCCGCTGTTCTCTGCTAATCTTACGCATTTTGGCCCTTGGCCCGGTCCTTTGCGCAGAATGCCGGGGATTGATGAAAATGGCTCATTGGTGGGTTGCAGCGCGGGTCGATTATTCCTGCGCACCCATCGCCCTATCTGACCTTCAGACAGCGGCAAACGCCGCGAAGAGACTGAAAGGATACGCTTATGAGCTTGCAAGACACCCTGAACCTGCCCAACGGCGTGGCCGTACCGAAACTGGCGCTTGGCACCTGGATGATTGAGGACGACGTGGTCGCCGATGCGGTCAAGGCAGCGATCGAGATCGGCTATCGCCACATCGACACCGCCCAGGCCTATGAGAACGAGCGCGGCGTCGGCGAAGGCGTGCGCACCAGCGGCGTGCCGCGTGACAAGATTTTCGTGCAGACCAAGCTGGCCGCCGAGATCAAGGACTACGAAGGCGCGAAGGCCGCCGTTGATAAATCCTTGGAAACCATGGGCTTGGACTATGTCGACCTGTTCATCATCCACAGCCCGCAGCCGTGGGAACACTGGGGCAGCGAGGACCGCTTTTTCGACGGCAACCTTGCCGCGTGGAAAGCGCTGGAAGAGGCGGTCGACGCCGGGAAAATCCGCGCCATCGGCGTGTCGAACTTCCAAAAGCAAGACCTTGATAACCTGCTGGACAACGCGCGCATCAAGCCGATGATCAACCAGGTTCTGGCACACGTGGGCAACACGCCGTTTGAGCTGATCGACTATGCCAAATCCAAGGGGATGCTGGTCGAGGCCTACTCGCCCATCGGTCACGGCAAGATCCTTGAGAACGAGCAAATCAAGGAAATCGCGGCGAAATATGACGTCAGCGTGCCGCAGCTGTGCATCCGCTACATCCTGCAACAGGACCTGCTGGCGCTGCCCAAGACCGCGAACCCGGATCACATGAAATCGAACGCCGACGTGGATTTCGACATCTCGGCCGAGGACATGGACACGCTCAAGGCGATTGACGCCAAGGACTATGGCGATGCGTCGGCCTTCCCGGTGTATTCCGGCAAAAGCTGATCGACCCATCCTCCCTGTCGGATCGGCGCGAACCCCTCGCAGTTTTGCGGGGGGGTTCGTTTTTGGGGCCAAAGCCTTTGCCTGTGAAAGCCACAGGGGCGGCGCGGGGCGGTCTTTCTAGAGTGGGGCGGCGCGGGCGACTAACATGACCCCGACACACAAGATGACGGGACACCCGTGCAGACCGCCACGCCTCTTAAAGGGATCCGGGTTCTGGAACTCGGCGCCTATATCTCTGGCCCCTACGCGGGGGCTTTGCTGGCCTCGCTGGGCGCCGATGTCGTCAAGGTCGAGGCGCCCTCGGGCGATGCCTTTCGCCGCGGGGTCGGCACGCAAAGCCACTATTTCGTCCAAGCCAACAGCGGCAAGCAAAGCATCTCGGTTGACCTGAAATCCCCCGACGGGATCGCGATGATCAAGGCGCTCTTGCCGCAGTTCGACGTGCTGATCGAGAACTCGCGCCCCGGTGTGATGGACCGGCTTGGCCTTGGGGCCGACGTGGTGCGGGCGCGCACGGGCGGCGGCACGGTGGTGAAAACCTCGCTGCTCGACGCCATGAGCGCGCTGACCGTGGACGCCATGACCCAGACCTTTGAGACCGGCCAAAGCCCCCACCGCGAAAGCCGCCACCCCACGGCGCAAAGCTTTGCCCTGACGACCCGCGACGGGGCGGCGATTGCCGTGCATATGTCCGGCTTGGAAAAGTTCTGGCAAGGGTTCGTGCGCGCCATCGACCGGCCCGACCTGCTGGAGGATCCGCGCTTTACCACCTATCCCGACCGCAAGCGCCACTACTACGATCTGCGTCCCATCGCCGAGGCCGAATTCGCCAAGCGCGATCAGGCCGAATGGCGGGACCGGCTGCGCGACGCCGATGTGCCCTATGCGCCGGTGGTCACGGGGCTGGAGCTGACCGAACATCCGCAGGTGCAATGGCTCGACCTCTATGAGGACGCGCGCGAGGATGGTTTGCGCGTGATGCGCGGCCCTTGGCGCTTTGACGGCGCGCGCAATCCCAAGGCGACGACCGCCCCGGCGATTGGCGAACACACCCGCGATTACGCCCTGCGCGTGCTGCCCGAGGCCGAGGTGGACCGGCTGATCGCGGCGGGTGTCCTTGTCCAGGCGCAGGAGGCCTGAGTCATGCCCAAATGGATGACCCCCCGCCGACGCGGTCCAGCAGATTGAAAGCGGCATGACCGTCGCCTTCCCGCATCTCAGCGCCGAGCCGACGGTGGTGACCGCCGCCCTTTGGGAGCGCGCCGCCGATCTGACCGACCTGACGGTGATCTCGGGGATGCTGCTGTCGGGGTACAAGTTCCTGTCCATGCCCTGCGCGCGCAACCTCCGGTTCAAGACGTGGTTCCTGCCCGGCACCTTGCTGCGCAAGACCGCCCCCGATGTGCAGGCGGAATACCTGCCGCTGACATGGGCGCGGACCGCGCGTTTTCTGGACGAGAGCAGCTTTGACTCAGGGCTGATCCACGTCTCGCCCGCGGACGCCGATGGCTATCACAGCTTTGGCGTCTGCTGCACCGCCGCCAAGGGCATCGCGGGCAGTTCCAAGCTGTTGATCGCGCAGGTGAACCCGAACATGCCGCGCACCTTGGGGGACGCGCGCATTCACACCTCGGACATCGACATCCTCGTCGAAGGGGACGTGCCGCTGGCCGAATACCCCAACCGTCCCCTGGACGAGATCGACAGCGAAATTGGCCGCCGCGTGGCCGAGCTGATCCCCGACGGGTCGAGCATCAGCCTTGGGGTCGGGGGTATCCCTCTGGCCGCCGCCAATGCCTTGATCGACAAGGGCGCGAAGGACTTACGGTTCATCAACACCTTCACCGATCCGACCATGGCGCTGATCGAGGCCGGCTGCGCCACCGCAGACAGCCCAAAGGCCGAGACGGGCGATATTTTCGGCACCAAGGCGCTGTACGACTGGGTCGCGAATAACCCCGACATTGCGCTCGCCAGCGCCCTGACCACCCACCGGCCCGAAGACTTCGTCCGCCGCAAAACCGTGGTCTCGGTCAACTCGGCGCTGGAAATCGACCTGCTGGGGCAGGTGAACGCCGAGACCATCGGCGGCAAGCAGACGGGGTCCATGGGCGGGCTGATCGACTTTGCGGTCGGCGGGCAGGTTGACGGGGGGCAGTTCATCCTTGGGCTTCGTTCGCAGACCAACGGGGGGCGCCCCTGGATCGTGCCGCAGCTGGACGGGCATATCGTCTCGCTGTCACGGACCTTTGTCGAAACCGTGGTGACTGAATACGGCGTCGCGCAGCTGCGCGGCCTGTCGGTGCGCGAACGCGCGCTGGCCCTGGCCGACATCGCCCACCCGGACGACCGCGCCGCGCTGCGCGCCCACGCGACCACCCTGTAAAGGAGCATAGACCATGGCCAACCTCTCGCGCAAAGTCATCATCACCTGTGCCGTCACAGGCTCGATCCACACGCCGTCCATGTCGCCGCATCTGCCGGTCACGCCCGAGGAAATCGCCGACGCCGCCGTGGGGGCCGCAGAGGCGGGCGCGGCGATCATCCACCTGCACGCGCGCAACCCCGAGAACGGCATCCCCGACCAATCGGTGGAGGCCTACACAGGCATCCCTCCGGTTATCAAGCAGCGCACCGGCGCGGTGCTGAACATCACCACCGGCGGCTCGACCCTGATGACCACCGAGGAACGGCTTGGCCCCGCGTTGCACCACAAACCCGAGGTCGCGAGCCTCAATATGGGGTCGATGAACTTTGGCCTCTACCCGATGCTGAACCGCTTTTCTGAGTTCAAACACGACTGGGAAGAGGACTACCTGCGCACCTCCGACGACCGGGTGTTCAAGAACACCTTCAAGGACATCGAGATGATCCTGACCCGCTGCGCCGACAATGGCACGCGGTTCGAGATCGAGTGCTATGACATCGGGCATCTGTACACCTGCAAGCATTTCGTCGATCGCGGGTTGATCAAGGGGCCGGTCTTTATCCAGTCGGTGTTCGGCATCCTTGGCGGCATCGGCCAGCACCCCGAAGGCGTCCTGCACATGAAGCGCACCGCCGACCGCCTCTTTGGCGACAATTACCGCTGGTCGGTGCTGGGCGCGGGGGCCAAGCAGATGCAGATCGCCGCGCAATCGGTAATGCTGGGCGGCAACGTGCGTGTGGGGTTGGAGGATAGCCTCTGGCTGGGGCGCGGCACGCTGGCGCAAAGCAACGCGGCTCAGGTCAGTTTCGCGAAAAAGATGATCGAGGACTTGGGGATGGAGGTCGCCACCCCTGACGAGGCCCGCGAGATTCTGGAACTCAAAGGGGGCATGATGTCAACTTCTGACAGCCTGTTGGTGGACCGTGCGGGGGGCGTCCTGCGCCTGACCATAAACCGCCCGGAAAAGCGCAACGCCATCGACGACGCGGCCATCCTTGCGATGACGGCGGCCTTTGACGAGGCCTCGCGCGACCCCGGCATCCGCGCCATCGTGTTGACCGGCACGGGGGACAAGGCGTTTTGCTCGGGCGCGGACCTTGGCGGCGGGGTGTTCAGCTTTGACTACTCCGAACCCGTGTCCAACTACGCCAACCTGCTGCGCGCCGCCCGCCGCGCGACGGTTCCGGTGATTGGCCGGATCAACGGGTTCTGCCTTGCCGGGGGAATGGGCCTTCTGGCGGTCTGCGACATGGCCGTGGCCGCCCCGACCGCGAAATTCGGCCTGCCAGAGGTCAAGGTCGGCCTTTTCCCGATGCAGGTCGCGGCCTTGCTGCAATCCATGATCCCGGCGCGCACATTCGCCGAGATGTGCTACACCGGCGAGATGCTGACGGCGCAGGAGGCGCTGGACTGCAACCTAGTGAACTACGTGGCCGAGGACTTGGACGCCAAGACCGACCGGCTGGTCGAGCGCGTGGTGTCGAAATCCCCCAGCGCCATCCGCCGGGGCAAATACGCGCTGAACGCCACGTCCGGCATGACGTTCGAGCAGTCCATCGCTTTCCTCGAAAGTCAGATCGGCCTGATGCCCCAGACCGAGGACGCAAAGGAAGGGCTGCAAGCCTTTGCCGAAAAGCGCGCGCCAAAGTGGACAGGCAAATGAGCGACCTGCCGTCTTTCGTCCACATCACCGAAGTCGGCCCGCGCGAAGGCTTTCAGTTCGAGCCGCCTTCGATCCAGACCAAGGACAAAATCCGCCTGATCGACGCGCTCTCGGAAACCGGCGTGCCGGAAATCGAATGCGCGTCTTTCGCGAACCGTAAGGTGGTGCCGCAGATGGCGGACGCCCTTGACATCGCCGCAGGGATCACCCGGCGCAGCGGCGTCGTCTACGGCTCTATGTGGCTGAACGCCAAGGGGTTTTTGCAGGCGCTGGACAGCGGGCTGTATACGCCCGCGCTGACCTTTGGGTCGGCCTCTGACAGCTTCCTTGCGCGCAACAACAATACGACGCCGGACCAGCAGATCGACCGCCAGCGCAAGCTGCGCGCGCTCTATTCCGAGCATGGGCTGGGCTCTGGGCCGCTCTATCTCTTCACCGCCTTTGGCTGCAATTACGAAGGCGTGATCCCGGTTGAGAAGGCGTTGCACCGCCTGTCAGAGCTGGTCGCGGTCTGCGAAGAGGCGGGCGCGCCCCCGGCCAATATCACCCTGTGCGACACCATCGGCGCGGCGGGGCCATCGGATGTCCGCGCGCTGGTCAGTGCCGTGCGTGACCGTTGGGAGTATCCCGTGGCCTTGCACCTGCACGACACCCGCGAGCTGGGCATTGCCAACGCCATGGCGGGGCTGGAACTGGGCGTGGCGCGCTTTGACGCCTCGGTCGGTGGTCTGGGCGGCTGCCCCTTTGCGGGCCATAAATCCGCCGCGGGCAACGTGGCGACCGAGGAACTGGCGCTGCTCTGTGACCGCCTTGGCATCGAGACTGGCATCGACATTCCCGCCCTGACCCGCGCCGCCAAGCTGGCCGCGGACATCGTCGGCCACCCCCTGACAAGCAAGCTCGCCCTTGCGGGCGTTTTCAACCGTTCACCCGAGGCATGACATGAAAAAACCCGACCTTCCCGCAGGCATCATCGCCACCGAAGAGCGTATGCAAATCGCCGACAGCGTGCGCGCGCTGTGTGACCGCTTTGACGACGACTGGTGGCTGGAAAAGGAACGCAAGGCCGAATTCCCCCACGAATTCCACCAAGCGATGGCGCAGGCCGGCTGGCTGGGCATCACCATGCCCGAGGAGTACGGCGGCGCGAACCTTGGCGTGACTGACGCGGCGCTGCTGATGCAGCTGATCGGCAATTCGGCGGGGGCGATGGCGGCGTGTTCCAGCATTCACATCAACCTCTTTGGCCCTCATGCCATGGTCAAACACGGCACCAAAGAGCAAAAAGACCGGATGATCCCGCCCTTGGTCGAGGGAAAGCACATCGCCTGTTTCGGCGTGACCGAACCGGACGCGGGGCTGGACACGACCCATATCACCACCCGCGCCGTCAAGCAGGGCGACCGCTATATCGTGCACGGCCAAAAGGTCTGGACCTCGACAGCGCAGCAGGCGCACAAGATCCTGCTGTTGACCCGCACCACGCCCATCGAGGACTGCAAGCGACCCATCGACGGGATGACGCTGTTCTACACCGACTTTGACCGCGCCAAGATCACCGTCACCCCGATCGAGAAAATGGGCCGCGCGGCGGTGAACTCGAATTCCATCTTTATCGACGGGCTGGAAATCCCCGAAGAAGACCGTATCGGCGAAGAGGGCGCGGGCTTTAAGCTGTTGCTGGACAGTCTGAACCCCGAGCGCGTTCTGGTCGCCGCCGAGGCCATCGGCGTGGGCCGCCGCGCGCTGGAAGCGGCGGCGAATTACGCCAACGAACGTGTGGTCTTTGGCCGGCCCATCGGCCAGAACCAGTCGATCCAGCACCCCTTGGCGCAAAGCTGGATGGCGCTGGAGGCCGCCGACCTGATGGTCTGGCACGCGGCGCGTCTATATGATGGCGGCAAGTCCTGCGGGGCCGAGGCGAACAGCGCCAAGTTCCTCGCCGCCGATGCCGCGTTTGACGCCTGCGACCGCGCGGTGCGCACTCATGGCGGCTTTGGCTACGCCAAGGAATACCACGTCGAGCGCTACTTTCGCGAGATCATGCTGCCCCGCATCGCGCCCGTGACCCGCGAGCTGATCATGTCGTTCATCGCCGAGCGGGTGCTTGAACTGCCCAAGTCATATTGAGCGGTCGCTTCAAATTGGAAAATCGAGCCAATCGCAGATTGGCCACGCGCCGACCGCCCCCATGGGCGGCGCGTTTGCGCCACCCGCGGTCGGCTGACCCTGTTGTCGAAAGCGGGCAGTAAGAGGGAAAGATAATTAATGAAACTCCAAGGCAAAACCGCTCTTGTCACCGGGGCGTCCAGTGGCCTCGGCGCGCATTTCGCCCGCGTTCTGGCGGGGCAGGGTGCGCATGTCACCTGCGCCGCCCGCCGCGTGGATCGGCTGGAGGCTCTGGTAACTGAAATCGGCACGGGGCGCACCATCCAGATGGACGTCACCGACGCCGCCAGCGTGCAGGCCGCCTTTGACCAGCCCTATGACATCATCGTCAACAACGCTGGCGTCACCTATGACGGCCCCGCGCTGAAGACCGCCGAGGGCGACTGGAACTGGGTCATCAACACCGACCTCAGCGGGGTCTTCCGCGTGGCGCAAGCGGCGGGGCAAGCTCTGACCCAGGCGGGCAAACCCGGCACGATCATCAACATCGCCTCGATCCTTGGCCTGCGCGTCGCGGGCAACCTCAGCGCCTATGCCACCGCCAAGGCAGGCGTCGTGCAACTGACCAAAAGCCTCGCGCTGGAATGGGCGCGCCACGGCATCCGGGTCAACGCGCTGGCCCCGGCTATATCGAAACCGACCTGAACCGCGCGTTCTTTGCCACCCCGGCCGGTCAAGCCCTGATCAAGCGTGTTCCGCAGCGTCGTTTGGGCCAGATGGCGCATCTGACCGGACCGCTGCTGTTGCTCGCATCCGACGATAGCGCTTTTATGACGGGAACCGAGATCGTCGTGGACGGCGGTCATCTCGTCTCGTCCCTCTAGGAGGAAAACAATGGTCACCCTATCGCTTTGCTACATGAGGGCTTGAAATGGATTTCAAAATCTCCCCCCGGATCGAGGATTACCGCGCCCGCATCGCGC
Organism: Tropicibacter naphthalenivorans; assembly: GCF_900176475.1. Classification (GTDB taxonomy): domain Bacteria; phylum Pseudomonadota; class Alphaproteobacteria; order Rhodobacterales; family Rhodobacteraceae; genus Tropicibacter; species Tropicibacter naphthalenivorans. Next base: position 162,074 of record NZ_FWXX01000008.1, on the reverse strand, counting down.
GCTTCGTCGAAGACGAGATCATCCCGCTCGAGGCCGACCGCGCCAACTATGACGCGCATGAAAACATCCGTAAGGACGTACTGGATCACCTGCGCGAAAAGGCCAAGGCCGAGGGGCTGTGGTGTCTTCAGCTGAAAAAGGAAACCGGCGGGCAGGAGCTGGGCCTGATGGGCATGGCGGTTTGCTACGAGGAGATGAACCGATCCATCTTTGGGCCTTGCGTGTTCAACTCGGCTGCGCCCGATGACGGCAATATGCAGGTCCTGGAAAAGATCGGCACGCCCGCGCAGAAGGAGCAGTGGCTGCAACCCATCGTGCGCGGCGACGTGCAGTCGGCCTTTGTGATGACCGAGCCCGCGCCGGGGTCCGGTTCTGATCCTGGCGGGATGATGCTGACCAATGCCCGCAAGGAGGGCGACAAATACATCGTTCGGGGGCGCAAGTGGTTCATCACCGGGGCCGAAGAGTCCGAGCATTTCATCCTGATCGCCCGCACCTCGGATGACCCGCGCAAGGGGCTATCGGCCTTCTTGCATCGGCGCGACACGCCGGGGTTCCGCATCGACCGGCGCATCCCGATCATGGGGCCCGAAGAGCACGGCGGGCATTGCGAAGTCGTCTACGAAGACATGGAAATCCCCGCCGAGAACCTGCTAATGCAGGAAGGCGACGGGCTCAAGCTGACGCAGATCCGCCTTGGACCGGCGCGGCTGACGCATTGTATGCGCTGGCTGGGGCTGGCGAAACGCTGCGTGGAGATTGCCAGCGAATACAGCCACAACCGCTTTGCCTTTGGCGAGCGTCTGTCGAAACGCGAGAGCGTCCAGATGATGATGGGCGACATCGCCATGCAGATCGAGATTGGCCGCCTGCTGGTCATGAAAGCCGCGTGGGAGCTGGAGCGCGGCGGCTTTGCCCGCAAGGAGGTGTCCATGGCCAAGGTCCATGTGGCCAATGTCTTGCACAAGGCGGCGGACGTGGCGATCCAGATCAACGGCGCGCGCGGCTATTCCAAGGACACGCCGCTGGAGTGGATTTACCGCTACGCGCGGCAGGCGCGGCTCGTCGATGGGGCGGATGAGGTCCACAAGATGGTCCTGCACCGCAACGTCGAAAAAGAGGGGCGCGATTTCTGGAAATGGGACGTCATGGAATGAGCCTCGATTTCGATCCCGCGCGGCTGGACAGCTTTCTGACCGGGCATTTCGGGCACAAGGCTGCGATGCAGATCGACCGGATCGCCGGGGGCCAGTCGAACCCGACCTATTTCGTGACCTATGGCGACGCCCGCATGGTCCTGCGCAAGCAGCCCAACGGCGACATCCTGCGCGGCGCGCACGCCGTGGACCGCGAGTATCGCGTGCTGTCCGCCTTGCATCCCACAGGTGTGCCGGTGCCGCGGCCCATCGTGTTTTGCGACGACGCAGAGGTGCTGGGCACGCCGTTTTACCTAATGGACCGGGTCGAGGGGCGGGTCTTTCCCGATGGTGCCCTGACAGGTGCCGACCCCGCCGAGCGCCCCGCCCTGTGGATGGGGCTGGCGGACGCCATGGCGCAGATGCACGCCGTCAATCCCGCCGACGTGGGGCTGGGGGACTACGGCAAGCCCGGCAACTACTTTGAACGGCAGATCAACCGCTGGTCCCGCCAGTGGGAGGACAGCCCGCACGATCCGATCCCCGAGCTGGACGAATTGCGCGATTGGCTGGTGGCGAACCAGCCGCCCGATGACGGGCGCGTCAGCCTCGCGCATGGCGATTACCGCATGGGCAACGTGCTGTTCCACCCGACCGAGCCGCGCGTCGTCGCGATCCTCGACTGGGAGCTGTCGACTCTTGGCCACCCGCTGGCCGACCTGGGCTATTGCTGCATGGCGTGGCACAGCTCGCCCGATGAATACGGCGGCATCCTCGGGCTGGATCACGGCGCGATGAACCTGCCGTCCGAGGGCGATTTCGTCGCGCGTTACATGGCCGCCAGCCCCGGTATGGCGGCGCTGACGCCGTTCCATATCGCCTTTGCGCTGTTCCGGTTCGCCGTGATCTGGGTGGGCATCGCCGACCGGGTCAAGGCGGGCACCGCCGCCGCCGCCCATCCCCCCGAAGGCATGGGGGCCAAGTTCGCCCGCCGCGGGCTGGAGGTCATCGCCAAGGCGCGCTGAACGCGCCCCGTGTGGCATCAAAAGTGCGAGGTCTAGCGCTAACAAAAGGGAGACCCGCACAATGCCCCATGTGATCGTAAAGATGGCCGCAGGCCGCAGCGACGCCGACAAGACGCGGCTGGCCGAGCGTATCGCGCTGGCGCTGTCCAACACCATCGGCGTGGCGGACAGCACCATTTCCGTCGCCATCGAGGACGTGGACCCCAAGGACTGGATGAAAGAGGTGTTCGAGCCGGACATCGCCGCCCAGCCCGACACGCTGTTCAAGAAACCGGGCTACGCGGCGGTCTAACCCGCCTCGTCCATCGCTTCGAGCTTCTTGTAGAGGTAGGACCGGGACACGCCCAGATGCTCGGCCGCCTTCTTCTTGTTGCCCTTAAAGCGGATGATCGCGTCGTTGATCAGCTTGATCTCCAGCGCGTCCAGCGAATCCTTGAGCGTCGCGCCCGCCGTCGCCGCCGGGGCAGGGGCGGGCTGCGCAGGCGCCTTGCGCGCGCCAAAGCCCGACCCGCGCTGGAAATCCTCGACCTTGAGCCGCCCATCGTCGGCAAAGACCATCGCCCGCTCGACCATGTGCCGCAGCTGGCGCACGTTGCCGGGCCAGCGCTGCTCCATCAGGAAATCGGCCACGTTGACCTCGATCTCGGGGGCGGGGCGGTTGTAGTGCTTGGCCATGTCGGTGACGAAATGGTGCAGCAGCAGCGGGATGTCCTCCTGCCGCTCTTAGAGCGTGGGCATGTGGATCACCACCGGGCTGATCCGGTAGAACAGGTCCAGACGAAAGCGATCCTGCTCGATAAAGGCTTCAAGGTCGCGGTTGGTGGCGGACACCATGCGGAAATCCACCCGCTTGGGCTTTTCGCCGCCGACGCGCTCGATGATGCGGTCTTGGAGCACGCGCAGCAGTTTCGACTGGACCTCCAGCGGCATGTCCCCGATTTCATCAAGAAAGATCGTCCCCTTGTCGGCCTGCTCGAACTTGCCCGCGCGGCCCTTGCGGTCGGCCCCGGTGAACGAGCCTGCCTCATAGCCGAAAAGCTCGGATTCCACGAGGCTCTCGGGCAGGGCGGCGGCGTTGACCGTCACCAGCCGCCCCGACGATCTTGCCGTCATGCAGGATCGGATGGCGCGAGACGACGCGGTCCTTGCCGCGCATCCGGTGGATCTGGCCCACTTCGGCCACTCCGGTGCGCACCACATGATGCAGGCGCGTGTTCTCGATCACGTCGCGGATCTTGCGGCCCACCCCGTCGCCCGACTGCACCCCAAAGAACTTTTCATGCACCGGAGAGATATAGGCCAGCCGTTCCTGATCATCGACCACCGCCATGGCGTCATAGGGATCGGACAGGATGTGGTTGAGGATGTCATAGGCGAAATCGACCTTGAGGATGAAATCCAGGACCGTGTCGCTGGGCGGCTCGGACAGCACCACCAGATAGCCGCCCTGCACCTGCGTCACCAGCGCGGCGAATTGCGCGTCGTTCAGCAGCAAGGGCGTGATGCGCCGCTCGGCCGCCTCCTGGAGCCAGGCGCGGTTGCCCGCCATGGTGCGCACCCGGCGATCTTCGCCCTGGCCCATGGCGGCCTGCACCTTGCCCCGGTCGTCGGTCAGCAAGATCCCCTTGATACCCGCGAATTTCGAGTCCTTGATATCGTCCAGCATTGTGGGACCCTCCCCTGTTGCACGGCCCGCTGTCGGGCTTTGCCCGCCAAAAGCGCCGATTTCCCCGTCAGGGTGTGCGCGTCGCTGACACCTTGTTTTTGACACACCTCAGTTGTCCGCCAAACACACAGTTTCAGGCAAAGGGTGTCGCTATCGCGTGCATAGTTTTGCCCTGATACGCGATTCCCTTAACAAGGTGTTACCGTCCCTCTCAGGCGACAGCCGAGCCACAATCGGCGCGCCGAAACGGGAGGGCACCACAATGGAACTGAGACCGAACCTGATTGCGCAGACGCGGCAAAGCATGGCGATCACGCCGCGCGTCATCCAGTCGATCAAGCTGCTGAAATACGGCCAATTCGAGCTATGCGACTATCTCAAGGACCAGCAGGACCGAAACCCGATGATCGAGGTGGTCCTGCCCGAACCGCTGTCCCGCCCCAAACCGGCCACGGCGCGCGCCAGTGCGCTGGCGGTTGAGGGGCGCGCCCCGGCGGCCTCTGACCTGCCGGGGATCGAAGAGACGGCGGCGCAATCGGTGACCTTGCGCGAACATCTGTTGCGGCAGGTCGACCTGTCGGTCCACGGTCAGGTGGACAAGATTATCGCCACCGAGATCGTCGAATCCATCGAACCCGACGGCTACCTGCGCCGCGATCTGGACGACATCGCCGATGCGCTTGGCATCCCCGAGACCCGCGTGGACATCGTGCTGGCGCAGGTGCAGGGCTTTGAGCCCACAGGCGTCGGCGCGCGCGATCTGGCCGAATGTCTGTTCCTGCAACTGGCCGAGCGCGGTCAGGCCACCAAGCCGATGATGGCGCTGCTGGACAACCTCGCGCTGCTCGCCCGTCACGATCTGCCCGCGCTAGCCAAGGCCTGCGGCGTGCCCTTGGCAGAGGCCGCCGCCCTCGCGCAGCAGCTGCGGCAGGTGGACCCGCGTCCGGGCCTTGCCTTTGACAGCGACGCGGTGCTGCCCGCCATGCCCGACGTACAGGTCAGCCGCGCCGAGGACGGCAGCTTTACCGTGGCGCTCAACACCGCGCTCTTGCCCTAGGTGCTGGTCAACCGCGAGTATTACGCGCGAATGCGCAAGGGCGCGCGCGGCGAAGAGGAAACCCGCTTTGTCACCGACTGCATGAAGGACGCCAACTGGCTGGTGCGCAATCTGGACCAGCGCGCCAACACCTTGCTGCGCGTCGCCACCGAGATCGTCAAACGCCAGCAGGCCTTTTTCGCGCATGGGGCCGAGCACATCAAACCGCTGTGTCAGGGCGATGTGGCCGACGCGCTGGGGATGCACCGCTCGACCGTGTGCCGCGCCATTGCGGACAAGCACCTGATGACCAACCGGGGCCTGTTCGAGCTGCGCTATTTCTTTTCCAACGGGCTGGCGACCGATGGCCCCGCCGAGGTGTCCACCGAAAGCATCCGCGTGCGCATCCGTCAGATGATCGCGGGCGAATCCCCGGCCAAAGTGCTGTCGGACGACGCGATCATGGCCGCTTTGCAGGGCGAAGGTGTTGAAATTGCCCGCCGAACCGTGGCCAAATACCCCGAGATGCTGGGGCTGCCGTCGTCTTCGGTGCGGCGGCGTCAGTACAAGGCCGCCAAGCTGGAGGCCCAGCTTTGCCCGGCATAGACGCCTTTCGGCACGGCAATTGCTGGGGTCAAGGCGAACGAGACAGGAGAGTCACATGAGCCTCGCCAACGGCGATTCCGCCCGCTATTTTGCCGCCGCCCAAGAGGGCCGTCTGGTCTTTCAGACCTGTGCCGATTGCGGCGCGGTCCAGCACCCGCCGCGCCACCATTGCGCCACCTGCTGGGAGGCCAATCTGAGCTTTGAGCCCAGCAGCGGCAAGGGTACCGTCGAGAGTTTCACCATCGTGCGGCGCGCGCCTTTGCCCGCCTATCGCGACAAGGTGCCTTATGTGGTCGCCTCGATCCTCGTCGAGGAAGGCCCGCGCATGATTGCCACGCTCACCGGGGCGGATGCCTTGGACGTGGCGATTGGCGACACGGTCACGGTGGCGTTTGAGGCCAACGTGAACGGTGACACACTGCCGGTCTTTGCCCGCGCATGAGCGATCCGATCAGCGCCCTTGGTGTCCCCACCTTCCACACCCGCGTCGAAGCGTGGGAGTGTGATCACAACGACCATTGGAATGCGCGCCACTACATGCGCGTCTTTCGTCTGGCGAGCTTTGTGGCCTGCGATATGGCGGGGGCGTCGCCGGGGATGCCCTATTGCCAGCTGACCCGCTTTCACCGCGAATTGGTGCAGACCGCGCCGGTGGAAATTCGCTCTGGCGTGCTGGCCGACGGGCCTTTGGCGGGGGCTTTGGTGCATCTTTTGTGTTCCGAAGGGCGTCTGGCTGCCACCGCGCTGGAAACGCCGGGCCGCCTCGCGCACGCCTTGCCGCAGGTCACGTCAGAGCAGGTAAAACTGGCCCTGCCGCGCGGGTTAAAGGCGACGCCGCACCCCAAGGACGCCCCGGATACCGCAGGGTTCAAGGTGATCGAGCACGGCTTTGTCCAGCCGTTCGAGGTCGACCACACCGGCGCGCTTTGCCCCGACCGGCTGATGGGGCGTGTTGCGGCGGCGACGAACGAACGGCTGGCCGAGATGGGCTTTACCCCCGCCTATGTCGCCAAGACGCAGATTTCGCGCATGGGGGTGGAATCGCGGGTGACGATGCTGGACGCCATCGGGGTCGGCACACGGCTGCGCAGCACCGCGCGGATCATCCGCGCCGAGGGCAAGAACCTCGTGGTGCGACATTGCTTTACCGATGGGACGGGGGCGGTCCGCGCCGCTTCGGATCAGTCCTTGGTGACGGTGGATATGCGCACCCGGCGGGCCTGTGCGCTGCCCGACATCGTGATGGGCAAGGTGGACCCGGTATAGGGCAACGGGGCCCTAAAGCCCCGCCTTTAACCCCCGCTTAAAAGCCGATGATCGCCTTGATCTCCAGGTATTCCTCCATCCCGAATTCGCCCATCTCGCGCCCGTTGCCGGACTTTTTGTAGCCGCCCATGGGCGCTTCGGTGATGGCGGCCGCGCCGTTGTAGAACACGCGCCCCGCCTTCATCCGGCGACATATGTCCAAATCCGCCGCCTTGTCCGCGCCAAAGACATAAGCCCCCAGCCCGTATTCGGTGTCATTGGCCAGCGCGATCGCCTCTTCGTCCGTTTTGTAGGTCAGGACAGAGGTCACCATGCCGAAAATCTCTTCGCGCGCGATGGTCGTCTCCGGCGTGACCACAAAGATCGTCGGACGGATGAAAAACCCCTTGGCGAGGCCGTCGGGCCGCCCGAGGCCGCCGCAGACCAGCCGCGCGCCTTCGTCCAGGGCCGACTGGATGTAGGCTTGGATGCGGTCGAACTGGGCGCGGTTGACCACCGGGCCGTGGGTCGTTTCCGGCGCCGTAGGATCGCCCACCGTGATGTGCTTGGCCACGGCGGTTTGCAGATGGCCCACCAGCTCTTCGAGTTTGGCTTCGGGCACAAGGATGCGCGTGGGCGAATGGCATGACTGGCCAGAGTTGGAATAGCCGCGCGTGACGTTGTACTCGGCAGCGGCCTGCACATCGCCGTCCGGCAGGATCAGGTTGGCGGATTTGCCGCCCAGCTCTTGGGTCACCCGCTTGACCGAGGGCGCGGCGGCCTGCGCCACCAAGACACCGGCGCGGGTCGATCCGGTAAAGGACACCACCGCGATGTCGTCATGTTTGGAAATGGCGTTGCCCACCCCCGGCCCGTCGCCGTTGATCAGGTTGAACGCCCCCGCAGGCACGCCCGCCTCATGCAGGATTTCGGCCATGACCAGCGCGCTGACCGGCGTGAATTCCGACGGTTTCAGCACCACGGGGCAGCCGGCGGCAAAGGCCGAGGCCAGCTTGTTGCAGATCAGCTGCACCGGCCAGTTCCAAGGCGTGATCAGCCCGGCGACGCCAATCGCCTCGCGTTGCAGGATATAGCTGCCCATGTCGGTTTCGAACGCGTACTCGCGCAGGGTTTTCACCGCCTGTTTCAAGGCATTGAGCCCCGCCGCGGTCTGCTGGGTCAGGCGGCAAGGCGCGCCCATTTCCAGGGTCAGCGCCTGCATCAGATCGTCTTGGCGCGCGACGTAAACCTCGATGATCCCTTCCAGCAGCGCGATGCGATCCTCGCGCGATTGGGCCGCAAAGTCAGGCAGCACCTTCAAGGCCGCCTGAACTGCGCGGTCCACATCAGCGGGGGTGCCAAGGGCAACGGTGCCGTAGGGCTCTTCGGTGGCGGGGTTCACAAGTGTGAACCGCGTCTGCGCGATGGGATCGACCCAAGCGCCATCAATGTAGAACTGTCCGAAATGCTGCATGTCTCAGGTCCCGGTAAAGGTGGGCGTGCGCTTTTCTTTGAAGGCCGCGACCGCCTCTTTGTGGTCGTTGCTGGTGCGCACCAGCGCAATGTGCGAGCTGAGCGCGTCAAGGTGGCTGTGCAGGTCGGTGTCCCGCGCGCCTTTGACCATCCGCTTGATGAACCGCACCGACAGCGGGGCGGCGGCGGCGATCTGCTCGGCATAGGCGCGGGCCTCGGCGGCAAAGCTGTCCTCGGGGAAGACGCGGTTGACCAGCCCCAGCTGCAACGCCTCGCGGGCGTCGACCCAGTGGCAGATCCAGAACATGTCGAGGGCTGCGGCCTCTCCGATGATGCGGGGCAGGAACCACGCGCCGCCCACGCCGGGGATCAGCCCCATCTTGGCGTAGGTTTCGGCCACCCGCGCGCCGCTGGACATGACCCGCACGTCACACATCAACGCAAGGTCAAGCCCCCCGCCCACCGCCATACCGTTGATCGCGGCGATGATCGGCTTGTCGATCTCGGCGACCTTGCGGGCAAGCGATTGCGTGTTGGCGGTCATGCCCGCCTTGGCCTCTAACGGTGTCTGCTCGGACTTGCCCTTGAACCGGGAGGTGTCGCCGCCTGCGGAAAAAGACCCCTCGGTCCCGGTAAAGACGATGGCCTGCACGTCGCCGCGTGTCTTGCACTCGTCCAGCCAGGCGACCCACTGGCGCACCATGTCGTCGTGAAAGGAATTGCGCTTGTCGGGGCGGTTGATGGTGATTGTGGCGACGCCATTGCTGACGTCGAACAGCAGCTCTTCGGTGTCGCTCATGCCGCGGCCTTTCGTTTGTACATAAAGGTGGCTTTCATGCTCTGGACCGCCTCGCCGCGCTGGTTCACAAACTCGCGCTTAAAGGCGACGATGCCCCGGTTGGGCTTGGAGGGCTCGCGGGTTTCCTCGACCGTTTGGCGCATGAACAGCGTGTCGCCGTGTTTCACCGGGCCGTGCATCCGCCAGCCGTCGATCCCGAGAACCGCCAGCAGGGTGCCGTCGTTGATGCCGCTGGCATAGGTCAGCCCGCCCATGATCGCATAGACCAAGGGCGCATGGGCGATGGGTTCGCCAAAGGGCGTCGATTTGCAGTATTCGTGGTCGGCGTGCACGCCGTTGAAATCGCCGCTCAGGCAGCAAAAGTTGACAATGTCGGTGGCGGTGCAATGGGACGACAGGATGCCGCCTTCGCCATGCACAAGGGCGGTGGTGGCATTGGCGGTCTGGCGGTCGCCTGCCTCATTGCGCAGCTGGCGGACGGCCTCGATGATGCCCATCAAGCCGCCCACGGCACCGGCGTGCGCATGGCTGAGCATCCCGCCATGGGTGTTGATCGGCAGTTTGCCCCCGATCGCCGCGTGCCCTTCGGCGAAAAAGGCCCCGCCCGCGCCGCGTTCGGCCAGACCCAACTCCTCCATCTCGATGATCGGCACGATGGAGAAACAGTCATACAGCATCGCCACGTCGATGTCGGACGGCCCCAGCCCCGCCATGTCATAGGCTTTCCGGCCAGAGAGTTCGGCTCCGAATTCGGTGAGGCTGGGCGCGCTCGTCAGATGCTCATGCGTGTGCGCCTCGCCGATGCCTGCGAGGTAGATGGGTTTGCCCGGCAAATCCTTTGCGCGCTCGGGCGTGGTGACCACAAAGGCGCCGCCCGCATCCGAGATCAGGCAACAGTCGTACATGTTCAGCGGGTCGGAAATGGGCTTGGAGTCCAGCACCTCCTGCACCGTCAGCGGCGTTTTCATATGGGCGTTGGGGTGCTTTAGCGCATTGCCGCGGGTGTTCGCCGCCACTGCCGCCATCTGCGCGCGCGTGGTGCCGTATTTCGCCATATAGGCGTTGGCGACCAGCCCGTAGAGCGAGGGGATGCCGACACCATACGGGGCCTCAAAATAGGGATGCCCCACGGCGATCAGCGCGCCCACCGCTTCGTCGCGCGACATGCCCGTGGCGCGATTTTCCCCGGCGCAGACCAAGACCACCTCGGCCATGCCGGTTTCCACCGCCTGCGCCGCGTGCGACAGCATCGTGGTGGGCGACGCGCCCCCAGTGATGATCGAGCCGCCATAGGTGGGCACGATCCCAAGGTATTCGGCCAAGACCGAGCCCAGCATGAAATACGGTTCGGTAAAGGAGTAGGCGGTCAGCAGGCCGTCGATCTGGGTGTGTTTCAGGCCCGCGTCGGCGATGGCGCGGCGGGCGGCCTGCGCGTTCAGCCCAAGGCCGGTCATATGCGTCAGGCGGCCAATGTCGCTTTCTCCGACGCCGACGATGACGGCGCGATTTCGTAAACTCATGGGTGTCCCTCGGCTTGGTCGGGTTTGCCGCCATCGCCGCACTTTGTGTGCCAAACCGCTGCGAAACCGCTGCCAAACCGCTGGCAATCCGGGCACTTGCCGCGGCGCGGCGCTTTGGCACGGGGCTTGCTAGGTAGGGGGCGAGGCCCCGCCGGGGCGCAAGGATGTAAAGAGGGAAGAGATCACATGGATGAAATGCTGCCCGAAGAGATCCCCGCCGTGCGCGAGTCGATCCGCCGTTTCATGGAAACCGAAGTGATGCCGGTGATGGACGGCTATGAGTCGCGCCGCGAGCTGCCGCGCGATCTGATCCGCAAGGCGGGCGAGGCGGGCTATTACGGCGCGACCTTCCCCGAGAGCGTCGGAGGCAGCGACATGGGCTATCTGGCCGCCGCAGTCATCATCGAGGAAATCGCGCGGATGGATGTGCGCTATGGCGGCTTTAACCAGAATGGCGGCAACTGCCCGGCCTGTATCTACCTGGGCGGCACGCCGGAGCAGATCGCCAAATACGTGCCGGATTTGCTGGCGGGCAAGACCGTGGGCATGATGGCCCTGACCGAGGCGGGCGGCGGCTCTGATGCGGCGGGCGCGATGAAGACCACGGCCCGGCGCGAGGGCGATGTCTACAAGCTCAACGGCTCCAAGATGTGGGCGACGCTGGGCGATGAATGTGACGTGGGCATCCTGCTGGCCAAGACCGACCCGGATGCGGGCGCACGCGGGGTGACGGCCTTTATCGTCGAGCCAAAGAAGTACCCCGGCTTTACCGCGCAGCCCATCGACGTGGGCCTGTCGGACACGTTCCGGGTCAGTGCGATTTACCTCGATGACTTTACCGTGCCGGTCGAGAACCGCCTGGGCGAAGAGGGGCAGGGGTTCAAGATCATCATGCGGGCGCTGCAAGGCGGGCGCGCGGTGATCGGGGCCAAGGCTTTGGGGATCGCCAAGTATCGCCGCTACGCCGATTTGATGTTCACCGGCGAAGGCACGGCGAATGTGCAAAAGGTGCTGATCGCCGAGGATGCGCTGGGGTACAAGGTGGCCGACCGTCACCACGGCAAGACGGGGCTGCGGGCCATGGGGCGCGGGGCGGCTTGATCTGAGGGAAGTGGGAGCGCTGCCCTCTCGCTGGAGGTGAGGTGCTTAAAGATGGAGGGGGCGCTGCCCTCTCGCCGGAGGCGAGGCACTTAACGATGGAGGGGGCGCTGCCCTCTCGCCGGAGGCGAGGCACTTAAAGATGGAGGGGGCGCTGCCCCCGGCCCGTTGGGCCTCCCCCGGGATATTTTGAAAGAGAAGAAGACAGGGCCGCGGGGCGCGAATGGGCGCTTGGCGGCTTTTGTCTTTGGTGTGGACAGTTTTTGCGCGGGGTGTGTGCGCTGTGCGGGTTGGCATGGGATTTGCGGTTTGTCTGGCAAAGCAAATTCGAGGACGTCTGCCATGAGTAAAGCCCCTGACACCCTGCCTTATCACGCGCTGCCGGTTTTGCGCGGCGGCCAGCCTTTTGGGATGTTTGACGGCATCCGGGTGGTGGATGTGACCACGTCGGTGGCGGGGCCCTATGCGACGCAGCTGCTGGGCGATTTTGGCGCCGGGGTCATCAAGGTCGAGCGGGCGCATGGCGATGATGCCCGCGCCTGGGGGCCGCCGTTCCTGGACGCGCAGTCGCTGTGGTTCACAGCTGTTAACCGCAACAAACGCAGCGTTGTGCTGGATGCGCGCAGCCCACAGGGGCGGGCGGATTTCGAGGGGCTGATCGCCTCGGCGGATGTGTTTGTGACCAACCAGCCACCTTCGGTGCAAAGGAAGCTGGGGATGGATTACGACAGCCTGCGGGCGATCCGCGAGGACAATGTCTTTGTTTCGATCACTGGTTTCGGGCTGGAGGGGGATCGCGCCGAGCTGACTTGCTACGACCTGATCGCCGAAGGCCATTCGGGGGTGATGGACATCACCGGCGCGGCGGACAGCGGGCCGCAAAAGATCGGCACCCCGGCGGCGGATATGCTGGCGGGGCAGGACGCGGCGATGGCCTGTATGGCGGCGCTTTTTGACCGGGCGCGCAGCGGGCAGGGGCACTTGATCGACGTCAGTCTGGTCGAGAGCATGACGCGCTTTCTGGCTTGCCGGATTTCGCCCTATCTGGGCTCGGGCGAGGTGCCGGCGCGCTCTGGGGGCACCGACAGCGTGATCGCCATCTACCAGCCGTTCGAGACCGCCGATCTGCCCATGACGCTGGGTCTAGGGAACGACGGGATCTGGGCGCGGTTCTGGGAGGCGGTGGGCGATCCGGACTATGCCGCGCGGCCCGAGTTTGCCAGCAACGCCGATCGCCGGGTCCACCGCGAGGCGATTTTGGCGCGTATCCAGGAGGTCCTCGTGACCCGTTCGCGCGATGAATGGCTGACGCTGCTGGGGCGCGCCCGTGTCCCCGCGGGGCCGATCAACCGCATCGACGAGGTGGCGGGCGACGCTGCCTTGCAACAGCGGGGGCTGTTCTACGCCATCGAGGAAGGCGCGCGCACCGTCCCGCAGATCGGCCTTGGCATCACCATCGACCGCCGCACCAGCGTGGCGCGCACCGCGCCGCCTGTTCTTGGCGCCGACACCGGCGACATTCTCGGCCGCCTGCGCGCCGCCGAGTAACGGAGCAAGATCAATGTCCTACAGCGAAATCCTTTATCACGAAGACGGCCCCGTAGGGACCATCACCCTGAACCGCCCGGACAACGGCAACATGTTCACCGAAACCATGTGTCACGAGATCCGCGACTGCATCGAGGCCATCCGCCGCGAGACGCGCACCCGCGTGGTGGTGCTGACCGGGGCGGGGGACAAGTTCTTTTGCATCGGCGGGCAAAAGGACGGCATGGAAAAGACCAAGCTTTATGCGGGCACCCTGCCGACGCTGGAGATGTACGAGGCCATCGACAAGCTGCAAAAGCCGGTGATCGCGAGCGTGAACGGCTTTGCGGTGGGCGGCGGCAACGTGCTTCAGATGGTGTGCGACGTGACGATTGCTAAGGAAAGCGCCATTTTCCGGCAGGTCGGCCCGATGATGGGCAGCTTTGATGCAGGCTATGGCACTTGGTACCTCGAAGACCTCGTGGGCAAGAAGCTGGCCAAGGAAATCTGGTACGCCAACCCCAAGATGACGGCGCAGTATGCCAAGGACATCGGCCTGATCAACCGCATCGCGCAGGACGATCAACTGGCGGAAAAGAAACGAGAATTCGCGCTAGAGATCGCGGACCGCGGCGCCTTTGCGCTGGCGTCGATCAAGGGGGCGTTCAAAGCGCGGCACGGCGGCGTTGGCGGGCTGTCGCGCGTCACCCATGACCTGCTGCTGTCGCAATATCTTGGCACCGAGGAACACAAGGAGCTGAACCAAGCCTTTAACGAACGGCGCCAGCCCGACCCCAGCAAATTCGGCCAGTGAGGCGCTTATGAAACCGTTTCTGACCTTGCACGATCCGGCCTCGGCCCAGCGGTTCTATGACCAAGGGCTTTGGGCGGGCGACACCTTTTACAGCCTCATGGCCCAGCAGGCCGAGGCCCGCCCCACCGACAAAGCCCTGCGCGACGGGCGTGTGATCCTGGACTGGCAGTGCCTGAAGGCGCGCGTCGACGCCATGGCCGACAGTCTGCACGAGGCGGGGATCACCGCCGGGGATCGCATTTCCATCTGGATGTCGAACCGCGCCGAGGCGGTCATCACCTTTCTTGCCTGCTCGCGCGAGGGGATCGCCTGCAACCCGTCGCTGCACCGGTCCTATACCTGCGCCGAGATCGTCGATCTGCTGACCGAGCTGCAAGCGCGCGCCATCGTCACCGAACCGGGCTGGGGCGCGGATCGCGACCGTCAGGACTTTGACGCGATGGTCGGCGCGCTGCCCTTTGTCAAACAGGCCTACACGCCGGAGACCTTTCCGCGTCACATCATGGGCGTCGATCACGCGCCGCATCAAAAACCCCGACAGCGTGGTCTATCTGGCCTTTACCAGCGGCACCACGGGCACGCCGAAATGCGTCATGCACAGCTGCAACACGCTGCTGGCCAACGCCCGCGATCTGGCGCGCGATTGGGGGCTGTCGGAAACCTCGTGTATCCTGACGCTGTCGCCGCTGTCGCACCATATCGCGTGCGTTGCGGTGGCGCAGTGGCTGGTCTGCGGCGGGCTGCTGGTGACGAACGATCCGCCCGCAGGCATGACGCCCATGCAGTGGATCGTCGAAACCGGCGCGACCTATGTGCTGGGCGTGCCGACCCACGCCATGGACATCCTGTCCGAACAGCGCCGTGCGGGGCTGGAGCGGCTGGGGCAGGTCGAGACGTTCTACATCGCTGGCTCGCCCATTCCCGAAGTGGTCGCGCAAGGCTTTGTCGCCCAAGGGATCACGCCGCAGAATGTCTACGGGATGACCGAGTGTTCTTCGCATCAATACACCCATCCGTCTGATTCCAAAGAGGTTTGGATCGGCACCTGCGGGCGTGGCGGTCCCGCCTACGAGGTCAAGATCTGGAACCCCGAGGACCCGGATCAGGAGCTGCCGCAAGGCGCTTCGGGCAATATCGGCGGGCGCGGGGCGGCGATGATGCCGGGCTATTTCGCCAATCAGGCCGCCACCGAGGGCACCTTTAACAGCCATGGCTACCTGCTGTCGGGGGAACTGGGTGCGTTCGACGCGCAGGGCAATCTGCGGATCGAAGGGCGCATCAAGGATCTGATCATCCGCAGCGGCCACAACATCTATCCCAGCCAGATCGAAAGCCACGCCTTGACCCACGACGGCGTTGAAAGGCAGCGGCGTTTGGCGTGCCGGACGACCGCCTTGGGGAAAAGGTCTGTCTTGCCATCATCGGCACGCTGTCAGGCGAAGAGATGCTGGCCCATCTGGCGCAGGACGGCCTGTCCAAGTTCGACATGCCCGAATGGTTCCTGGCCGTTGACGCGCTGCCGCTGACCGCCAGCGGCAAAATCCTGAAACGAGAGCTGACCGAGATGGTCAAACGCGGCGAGCTGACCCCCCGGCCGGTGCACTATGTAGAAAAAGAGGCAGTCTAATCATGGCCGTAGACCTGACACAGGACGGCGAACTGGCCGTTCTGACCCTGAACCGCCCCGAGGCGCTCAATGCGCTGTCCTTTCAAATCCTGCGCGACATTGGCGAAGCCTTTGACAAGGTTGCGCACATGGACGTGCGCGCGCTGCTGATCACCGGCGCAGGGGATAAGGCCTTTTGCGCCGGGGCAGACATTAAAGAGCTGCGCAATCGCCCCTTGATGGACCAGAAAACCGGGGCGGAACTGGGTCAGAGCGTCTTTGCTAAGCTTGACCGCCTGCCGGTGGCCTCTGTCGCCTTGGTGGGCGGCTATGCCTTTGGCGGCGGGTCGGAATTGGCCATGGCCTGTACCTTTCGTCTGGCCGCGCCCAACGCGGTCTTTGGCCTGCCAGAGGTCAAGCTGGGCCTGATCCCCGGCTATGGCGGCACCCAGCGACTGCCGCGTCTGGTGGGGCAGGGGCGCGCGCTGGAAATCATCAAGACCGGGCGCAATGTGCGCGCCGAAGAGGCCGAGCGCATCGGTCTAGTCAACGCCGTCGTGGAGGGCGATCTGATGCAGGCGGGCCGCGAGATTGCGGGCAAATTCACCCGCTACAGCCTGCCGGTGCTGGACTTTGCCCGCCGCGCCGTCACCCGCGCCGGGGACACCACGCTTGAGGCGGGGCTGGAGATCGAGGCCGATCTGTCGACCCTCGCCTATCGGCTGACCGATGCCGAAGAGGGCATGGCCGCCTTTGAAGAGAAACGCAAAGCGGAGTTCAAGGATGGCTGAGCAAATCGTCGTCACCGGCGCGTCCAAGGGGATTGGCGCTGCGATTGTCACCGAGCTGGGCGCGCGGGGGCAGAGCGTCGTTGGCCTGTCGCGCAGCGGCGACGGCCCCGCCCCGCACAACATCGCCTGCGACATGACTGACGAGGGGGCCGTGCGCGCCGCGTTCGAGGAGATCGCCGCGCGCGCGTGGAACGAAGAAGAGCGCATGATCCTGGATCAGGTGCAGCGCATGACCGACACCGTCATCGCCCCCAACGCCGCACGCATCGACGAGACGCACGAATTCCCGTGGGAGAATGTCGAAGCGATCAACGCGCTGGGTCTGAACGCCATTTTCGTCCCCGAAGCGTTCGGCGGCGCGCCCATGTCCTACAAGCTGTACCTTGAGATTGTGACAATCATCTCAGAGGCTTGCGCCAGCACGGGCATCATCTACGCCACCAACTACCACGGCATGAAGCCGCTGATCGACTTTGGCACTGACGAACAGCGCGCCCGCCTGCTGCCGCGCATCGCCGAAGGCGGCTTGGGCGCGCTGACCATCACCGAGCCGAACGCCGGGTCGGACGCCACGGGGATGCGCACCACGTTCGAGGAAGACGGCGATGATGTGATCATCAACGGCTCTAAGGTGTTCATTTCCAACGGCAATGTCGCCGACCTGTACCTGCTGTTCGGCAAGTGGAAGGGGATCGACGATCCACGCAAGGCGATTTCCTGCATCGTTTTGGAAAAGGGCGCAGAGGGGCACGTGATTGGCAAGCCCGAGCGCAAGATGGGGCACAACGGCTCTGCAACCTGCGCCATGAGCTTTGACACTGTGCGGATGCCGCGCGCCAACCTCTTGGGCAATCCCGGTGACGGGCTGCGTATCCTCTTGGCGTCGCTTAACAAATCGCGCCCCTCGGTGGCTGCGCACGCCCGCGGCATCGCCCGCGCCGCGTTCCGCGACATGGTCGCCTATGGCAATGAGCGGGTGCAATCGGGCAAGGCGGTGCTGGACTTTCAGGGCAACCAGTTCACGCTGGCGGACCTTGCGTCCGAGCTGCTGATGGTCGAGCGCTGGATCGACTACGTGGCCGATATGATCGACGGCGGAGAGACGGACTTTGGCATGGAGGCGTCGATTGCCAAGATGCGCGCCACGGATCTGGCGATGAAGATGGCGCTGGAGAATGTGCAGTTCCACGGCGGCTATGGATACATTCAGGAATACCGCGCCGAGCGGTTGATGCGCGACGCCAAGATCGGCCAGATCTGGGAAGGCACCAACCAGATCCACCGCCAGCTGATCGGGCGGTCCTTTCGGGAAAAGCGCGCATGAGCGGCGCGCTGGAGGGGCTCAAAGTCCGTGATTTTTCGACCCTTTTGCCCGGCCCCATGGCGGGGCTGTTCCTGGCCGATGCCGGCGCCGAGGTGATCAAGATCGAACGTCCACAGGGCGAAGAGATGCGCCATTACCTGCCCAGATGGGGCGCGGATGCGGTCAACTTTGCCATGCTCAATCGCGGCAAGAAGAGCCTTGCGCTGGATCTCAAAGACCCGGCCGCGCGCGCCCTTCTTGACCCGCTCTTGCGAGAGGCGGATGTGGTGATCGAACAGTTCCGCCCCGGCGTCATGGCGCGTCTTGGGCTGGGCTATGCGGACGTGCAAAAGCTTAACCCCGACATCGTCTATTGCTCAATCATAGGCTACGGGCAAACCGGGCCAAAGGCGCAGCGCGCGGGGCATGATCTTAATTACATCGGTGACGCGGGGCTGCTGGCGCTGAGCCACGGCACCCCGCAGACCCCCGTGCTGCCGCCTGCCTTGATCGCGGATATTGCCGGGGGCACCTATCCGGCACTGCTGAACATCCTGCTGGCGCTGCGGGCGCGTGATGCGGGCAAGGGCGGCGCGCATCTGGATATCGCCATGGCCGAGACCCTCTTTCCCTTTATGTATTGGGCCATGGGCGACGGGTAGGCGGCGGGGCAATGGCCCGGCAATGGCGACGCCTTGGTCACCGGCGGCGCGCCGCGCTATCAGCTTTATACCACCGCCGATGGCCGCACCTTGGCCGCCGCCCCGCTGGAGCAAAAGTTCTGGGACAGCTTTTGCGAGGCGATCGGGCTGGAGACGGCCTTGCGCGACGATACCCGCGACCCGGCGGCCACCCAAAGCGCCATCGCCGCCAAGATCAAAGCCAAGGACGCCGCCCATTGGTCGGACGTGTTCGAGCAGGCCGACTGTTGCTGCACCATCGTGCAAACCATTCAGGACGCTCTGGACGATCCGCATTTCGCCGCCCGCGGCGTGTTCCGCCGCCGTGTGCGCAACGGCCAAGGTGACACCATGCGCGCCCTGCCGACCCCGGTGGCGCGCACCCTCGCCGCCGATCCCAAAGCCACCGCCAGCGCCCCGGCCTTGGGCGCGGACAACGACGATTTTCCTTCGCGCTAAGCGCGCAAGGGCCAGACAGGAGAACCCATCATGACCATCACCAAAATCGGCGTCTGCGGCGCAGGGGGCACCATGGGGGCGGGCATCGCCTTGGTCGCGGCGCGGGCCGGGATGCAGACCGTGTGCTTTGACCTCTCGCCGGACGCGCTCGCCCGCCAGCGCGCTGCGGCGCAAAAGTTCTTTGGCCGCTCGGTCGACAAGGGCCGCATGACTCAAGGCGACTGCGACGCGGCGCTGGCGCGGATGCAGGACAGCAGCGACCTGAATGACTTGGCCGATTGCGACATGGTGATCGAGGCGATCTTTGAGAACCTCGACGTCAAGAAAGACCTCTTTGCCAAGCTCAACGCCATCTGCAAGCCCGACACGATCTTTGCGTCGAACACTTCGACCCTGTCGATTACCCAGATCGCTGGCGGCTGTGGGCGCGAAGACCGCGTGGTGGGCATGCACTTTTGCCTGCCCGCGCAGGTGATGAAGCTGATCGAGATGTCGCGCGGCATCAACACCTCGGAGGAGGTGTTCACGGCGGCTTGGGACTGGACCGAAACCGCAGGCCAGATCCCGGTGGAAACGCAGGACAAGCCGGGGTTCATCCTGAACGCTTTGCTGGTGCCCTTTAACAACGATGTCTTGCGCGCGATCGAGGCGGGGCTTGCCACGCCCGAGGACATCGACACCGCGATCAAGGTCGGTCTGGGCTACAAGATGGGGCCCTGTACGCTGCTGGAGCTGATCGGCCTCGACACCCAGGTTCTGCTGGGCGAGGCGTTTTTCCCATCACGCTGGACACCCGCGCCGCCGTTCCGCCGATCTGCCGCCGCATGGTGGCCGCCGGACGTCTTGGGAATAAATCGGGCCAAGGGCTGCTGACCGGGTTGACCCGGCAAAAGGCGACCGAGGCGCCGGGGTTCACCGTCCTTGGCCACAGTGCCAACTTTGACGACCTGAAAGGGACGGGCGGCGACGTGACCCTCCACCTTGGCGGCGGCTATGCGCCCGATGCGTCCAAGACGGCGGTGCTGGTGGAACTGGGCAGCGAATGCCTTGGCCAGCACACCGGCGAGCATATGGGGCAAGAGGGGTCCAACGCCGTGGGCTTTGCCCGCTATCGCAACGGCTCTGACGCCCCCAGCACCCTGATCGAGATTGTGCACCAGCCGAACACCTCTGACGCCGCCATCGAAGCCGCCCGCGCGATTTTCGAGGTGCAGGGGTTCGACACCGTGCTGTGCAAAGACCTCGCGGGCCGCATCGTCGACCGCCTCGTGCGCCCCAAGTACAACGACGCGCTGCGCTTTCTGGACGAAGGCTTGGCCACGGCGGAAGACATGGACAAGACCTGCTGCATGGGGCTGGGCTATCCGGTCGGGCCTTTGGCGCGGGTGCACAGCGGCGGGCTTGCGCAGCACTTTGAGATCAGCAAAGCTTTGCACGATATGACCGGCCTGCCCGGCTATGCCCCCGTGCGCCGCGCTGTCGTTGCCAAGGCGGCGCAGACGGGCGGCATGGCCAAGGCCGCCGAATAGCACAGCGACAGCGCCGCGCCGAACTGTGCGCGGCGCGGACACATTTGACCCCAAAGGCCTCGCCCATGCCCTTTCTCGACGATCTGCCCGACAATGCTGGCCCCCCGGCGGTGTTCAAACGCTTCCCCGAGGCCTACGGGCCGTTTTCCGAGATGAGCCAAGCCTTGATGAACGGCCCCTCTCCATTGTCCCCGGGGGAACGTGAGTTGATCCTGGCCTTTGCCGCCGGGGCCATGGGGTGCCAGTTCGTGCTGACCGGCCATTCCGAAGCGGCCTATGCCTGGGGCATTCCGCGCGGTACGCTGGACGACATCGACAGCGCCGAGGTGGACGCGCCGCTCAAGCCGCTGCTGCATTTCGTGCGCAAGCTGGCCGTCACGCCGAATGACATGACCCAAGCGGACGCGGACGCGGTGCTGGCCCATTGGCCCGCGCAGGCGCTGCACGACGCGGTGGCGATCACCGGGCGCGCGGCCTTTATGCAGCGGTTGACGGCGGGGATGGGGTTCGCCCCTCTTGACGTCGAAGTCGCGCGGACCCACGCCAAAAAGCGCGTCGAAAAGGGCTATGTGAACCTTTACAGCGCGTTTCGCAAAGACCCGGCAAAAGACGGCTGACGCGCCGCTTGGCACGGCATTTGCGCTTTGCTTATCCGACACGCTGCCCCGGCCACGGGGCGGCCAAGGCATAAGGAAACGACGCATGACATTCACCAAGGACACGCTGGCCGGACGGGTCGCGATCATCACCGGCGGCGGCGGCGGGATCGGCTTTGGGATCGCCAAGGCTTTTGCCGCGGCGGGGGCGAAACTGGTGCTCGCCAGCCGCAATACCGACCGCCTGAATGGCGCGGTCGCGGAAATCGAGGCCATGGGCGGGCAAGCCATCGCCGTTCAGGCGGATGTGCGCGATTATGACAGCGTGGAACGGGTGGTTAGGGCCGCCGTGGACACCTACGGGCAGTTTGACGTGATGATCGCCAACGCGGCGTGGAACTTTGTCGTGCCCGCCGCCGAGATGTCGCCCAACGCGTGGAAAACCGTGATCGACATTGACCTCAACGGCACCTTTTACTGCGCCCGCGCCGCCTATCCCGCGCTCAAGGCATCGGCCTTTGGCGGGCGGTTCATCGCCATCTCGACCACCCGCGCCCTAGAGGGCTGGCCGGGCTGTGCTCATGCAGGGGCGGCCAAGGCGGGGATCATGTCGCTGATCCGCACCCTGACCGGCGAATGGGGCGCGGACGGCATCCGCTGCAACACCATTGCGCCGGGGGCCATTGGCGACACCGAAGGCGTCAAGCGCATCTACGAAGACGCAGGCGGCAAAGCCACCGAACTCTCGTCCATTCCCTTGGGCGAATTTGGAAAGACCTCCGACATCGCCAACGCCGGCGTGTTTTTGTGCTCGGACGCGGACGCCTATGTGGCCGGGGCCGATCTGGTCGTCGACGGTGGCCGCAACCGGGGCCGCGCCAGCCCCATCGTTTCCGTTCCCGGCAAGTGAGGCCCGATATGACCGCCCCCCAGACCGCCCCGCAGATCAAGCACTACCCGCAGCTGGAAACCGAACGCCAAGGCAATGTGCTGATCGTGCGGCTTGATAACGAAGCCGCGCGCAATTCCTTGACCCGCGAGATCCGCTATTCCCTGCGCGAGGTCACCCGCGAAGTGCAGGACGACTATTCGATCCGCGCCATCTACCTGACCGGCAAGGGGCCGACCTTTTGCGCCGGGGGCGATCTGCGGATGCTGACCGAAAGCAAGGCCCCGATGGAGCGGCACCGCCGCTTTCGCCATGCCGCAAGCTTTATGCCGCAGCTGATGACGCTGGACCGCCCGGTGGTCTGCGGCGTGCGCGGCGTGGCGATTGGCGGCGGGATGGGGCTGGCGCTGATGGCCGATACCATCGTTGCAGGCAACAGTGCGCAGTTCATGGCCGGGTTCTTTCGCCTTGGGGTGGTGCCCGATTGCCTGACGCTGTTCACCCTGCCGCGGCTGATCGGCCTCGCCAAGGCGCGCGCGTTTTTCTACGCGAACACCACGTGGGACACGCAGGAGGCGCTGGCCAATGGCATCGTCTCGCAGGTGGTGGACGACGAGGACGTCGACGCGGTGGGCATCGCGCTGGCGCATAAATATGCCGAAGGCCCGGCGGAGGTCATGGGCCTAGCCAAGACGGTCATGCTCAAGTCGTTTGAAAGCAGCCTGACCGAGATGATGGACTACGAGGACTACGCGCAGGTGCTGGCGCAATCCGGCCCCGAGTTCGAAGAAGGCCTGTCCGCCTTGATCGACAAGCGCAAGCCCGACTACGGGGCAGCGGCGCGGCGCGCGGGCTTTTCCGACGGAATGCCCAAGGCCAAGGAGTAAGCGCCATGCGGATTGGCTATGTGGGCCTTGGGGTCATGGGCGGCGCGCTGGCGCGGCGGTTGCTGGTGTCCGGGCCGGTGACGGTGTTTGACCTGAACGCTCGGGCGGTGGCGGACCTGGTCGAGGCAGGCGCCACGGCGGCCCCCGACCTTGCGGCCATGGGCGCGGCCTGCGACGTGGTTTTCCTCTGCCTGCCGCGCTCGGAAAACGTGCGGGCGGCGCTGTTTGACCATGGCCTTGCCGATGCCTTGCGCCCCGGCGCGACCGTCATCGACCAGACCAGCGGCGACCCGACAGAGACCCGCGCCATGGCCGAGACCTTGAGCGCGCGCGGCATTCACATGATCGACGCGCCGGTGTCCGGCGGGGCCAAGGAGGCCGAGGCCGGGACCATCGCCATCATGATCGGCGGCGCGGCTGACCGTATCGCCGCCGTTCAGCCGATTTTCGACCGCATCAGCCCCAACAGCTACCTGTGTGGCGCGATCGGCGCGGGGCAGGTGATGAAGCTGATCAACAACACCATCAGCACCTGCAACCGCTTTGCCATGCTCGAAGGGGTCGCCTTGGGGATGCGCAATGGGCTGGACCTGGGGGTCATGTCCGATGTGCTGAACGCGGGCGGGGCGCGGTCCAAAGCCACCGAGGCGATGCTGCCCGCGCTGGCGGACGGCGTCCCCGACAGCTTTTTCTACCTGAATCTGATGCTCAAGGACGTGAACCTTGCAACGCAACTGGCGACGCAAAGCGGGGTGCCTTTGCAGTTCGGACAACTGGCGCGGGGGATGATGCAGGCGGCGTCCAACCGGCTGGGACCGCAGGCGAACCTCTTTGACATCGGCGATCACGTGGCGCCCGAGGCGGGCACCGCCTTTCCGGCCCGAAAATAGGCCCGGCCTATGGCGGCCATAGGTGATGCGCTTTTGGGTTGGCCAAGCGCGCGGCCCGCGCCATATCACCCTTGATGCCTCGCGCGGGCAGCTATGGACCCAAGCCTTGACCCAGACCACTTCGGCCTTTGAGCCGCTCAAGAACCGCAATTTCCTGACCTATTGGCTGGCGGGGCTGTCCGCCAACTTTGGCTGGCAGATCCAACTGGTGGGGGCGTCTTGGCTGATGATCTCGCTGGGCGGTACGCCCGAACAGGTCGCGCTGGTGCAGACCACGGTGGCCTTGCCGGTGATGCTGCTGTCGCTGCCCGGTGGCGCGCTGGCCGACAGGATTGGCCAGAAAAAGCTGGTGCTGGCGGCGCAATCGTTCCTGATGATCGTCTCGGTGGCGCTGGCCTATGCCGCCTACCAAGACGCGCTGACCCCGACCTTGTTGCTGACCTGCACGCTGCTGGTGGGGGCGGGGCGGGCGCTGTACTATCCCGGCTGGCAATCCATGGTGTTCGAGTTCTTTGGCCGCGACAAAGCGCCGGCGGCCTTTGCCATCAACACCGGCAACCTCAATATCGCGCGCAGCCTTGGCCCGGCGGCGCGCTGGTGGCCAGCTTTGGCGCGTTCATCGCCTTTCTCATCAGCGCGCTGAGCAACATCAGCGTTCTGTTTGTCGCCAGCCGCTGGCAGATCGCCCGCCCCGCCAGCGACCTGCCGCCCGAGCCTTTTGGCAGCGCGATCCTTGCGGGGCTGCGCTATATCGCGCTGTCGCCGGTGCTGCTCAAGGTGATCTTCCGCTCGTTCTGGTTCAACGTGGCGGCCATTTCGGTGATGGCGCTGCTGCCCCTGGTGGCGCGCGACGTGCTGCAAGGCGGCCCGCAGACCTTTGGTCTGCTGCTGGGCGCGTTTGGCGCGGGGGCTGTCGCGGCCGCCTTTACCGCGCAGAAAATCCGCGAAGCCCTGCCGCTGGAGGTCTATGTCGCGGGGGCTTTTGTCACTTATGCCGGGGCGACGGCGGTGCTGGGCCTGAGCACGGTTTTGCCGCTGTCGCTGCTGGCCTCGGCCCTTGCGGGGGTGTGCTGGATTCTGGTGCAGGTCACCTTTGGATCGACGAACCAAGTGTCCTCTCCGCGTTGGGTGATCAGCCGCAGCATCGGCATTTACCAGACCTTTGTCTTTGGCGGCAACGCGCTGGGATCGCTGCTGTGGGGCGTGATCGCGGGGGGGTGGGGGACGTCGACCTCTTTGTTCGTGGCGGGGGCGCTGATGGCGGCGGGGGCGGGGCTGGGCCTGATCCTGCGCATCGGAGAGCCGGACACCAGCGGGCTGGACCCGCTGTCGGAATGGGTCGCGCCCACCCCGCGCGTCGATATGGTCGACAAAAGCGGGCCGATCCTGACCACCATCACCTATCGCATCCCGCCGGAGAATGCCGCCGAGTTCCTGGATCTGATGGTGCAAAAGCGCCGTGACCGCATTCGGGACGGGGCGTCCCGGTGGACGCTCACCCGGGACATCGTCGACGAAGAGCTGTGGTTCGAACGCTTCAAGGTCGCCACATGGGCCGATGCGCAGCGTCTGCACCGTCGCCGCACCGTGGCGGGCGGTCTGGTGATCGAAGCGCTGCGCCGCCTGCACAAGGGCGACAGCCGCCCCGAGGTGCACTATGAGCTGGTCCGCCAGCCCGGCGCCCCGCGTGAGGGCAACGGGCGGGTGACCCATCTGGACCCCTAGGGCTTAGGGCGCGACGGCAATCGTCACGTCAATGTCGCCACTGGCTTTGAGCGCGGAAAAGTCGCCGTCAAACTGCCCCAGCCGCACCAGCCCGCGCGAGTCGGAAAAGGGCGCGATGAACAGCGCGAGGTTCTTCCACGGGGCGTATTGCGTGATGTCGCCCGCTTTTGGCGTATAGCTGGCGGGCATCCCGGTGCTGTCCAGCTTGCGCCCCAGATCGGCGACCTTTTCGATGCCGTGGTAGTCCGACAGGGTCAGCGTCAGGGGCAGCATCGCGGCAAAGTCGCGCCCTGCGGGGGTGTCATCCAGCGTGGCGGGCAGGACGGTATCGCCAAGGGTAAAGGTGATCTTCATGGTCTCTTCTTGGGCTTGGGCTTGGGCCGCGGCGGGCAACAGCGCGAGCGCGGCAAACATCAGGTGTTTCATCATAGGTTTCATCCGGGGCTTCCCCGCAGGTCAGACGTGCAAAAACGGGGGCGCGCTGGCCCCCGTCCTCATAGCGGTGTGCGCACCTTAGCCAAAGTCGTGTTTCGACAAGGGCAGGCTGCGGACGCGCCTTCCGGTCAGCTGCGCCACGGCGTTGACGATGGCGGGGCCAACGGTGGGCAGGCCCGGCTCACCGACGCCGCCCATTTCGGCACCGCTTTCGACGATCTCGACGTGGACGTCGGGCATCTGGTCGGGCCGCAGGATCGGATACATGTCAAAGTTCCGCGCCGTCGGCTCGCCGTTTTCATACACCAGCTCTTCGACCAGCGTCTGCGACACGCCAAGGGCGGTGGCGGACTGGACCTGCGCCTCGATCACCGCAGGGTTGACGATCTGGCCGGGGTCAATCGCCGTCCAGATATTGTGCACCTTGACCGTGCCAAGATCGAGCGAGACTTCGGCGATGGTCGCCGCCTCGGACCCAAAGGGCGAGGCCATGGCCACCCCGCGTGCGCGCTGCACACCGTCCACCGCGTAGGGGCCGGGTTGCCAACCCCCCGACAGATCGCCCACCCGTTGCAGCAGCGTGTGGTGGCGCGGGCTGTTTTCCAGCATTTTCAGGCGCATCTCGAACGGGTCCAGACCCGCCGCCTGCGCGATCTCGTCCAGAAAGCCTTCGTACATGAAGTCGTGCATGGAGTGCCCGACCGAGCGCCAATAGCCGATCACCGCCGGGTTTTGCAGGTACAGCTGGCCGATCTGCGTGTTGGCGATGGCGTAGGGCTTGCCGCTGATGCCTTCGGTGGCAGAGGGATCGCGGCCTGCGGGGGCGTTGTACCAGCGGCCCGTCGGCCCTTCGCCGACCACTTCGACGTTCAGCGCCGTGGGGCCATCGGGGCCAACCGCCGCGCGGAACCGTGCAAGGCCGAGTGGACGGGGGGCATCGCGCAAGAAGTCCTCTTCGCGCGACCAGATCAGCTTGACCGGGCGACCCGTGGCCTGCGCCAGCTTGATCGCCTGCGGAAAGGGGTTGGCGGTCTCGTACAAAAAGTGCCGCCCAAAGAACCCGCCAAGGATCTGCGAGTGCAGGCGCACTTGGCTGCCGTCGATCCCGGCGACCTCTGCGGCGCGGCCTACGAATTGCTCGGGCGCTTGGTTCGGGAGCCACAGGTCCAACGTGCCGTCGTCGTTCATGCGGGCGGTGGCCGAAGGGGGTTCAAGCTGGCCGTGGACGACGAAGGGCGCATCATAGGTGGCCTCGATCACCGTCTCGGCGCTGTCCAGCGCGCTGGCGGCATCGCCGTTGGATTCCACCGGCGTGACCTCTCCGCTGGCCTTTGCCAGCGTGTCGCGGAACCTGGCGGAGGAAAAATCGGCCGGCATGGGCCATTTCGCCTGTCCCTCGGTCCATGTGATGTCGGCGGCGGCGAGCGCCTTTTGCGCCTGCCAGAACTTGTTCGCGACCACCGCGACAGCGCCATCCAACATGTGCACCGAGTGCACGCCGCGCATGGCCTCGATCTCGGACAGGTTGGTCACCGCGTCGGGCGCGAGGCCAAGGCGCGGCGCATGGCGGATCGCCGCCAGCAGCATGTCGTCCACCGTCACGTCGATGGCGTAGCTGGCCTGACCCGTCGACTTGGCGCGCACGTCGATGCGCGGGGTCGGGGCCTTGATATAGCGAAAGGTTTCGGGGTCGCGCAGCGGCACATCGGTCGGTACGGGTAAGTCCATCGCCGCCGACGCCAGTTCGCCATAGCCAAGGCGCGTGCCATCGGGGGCCACAACCACGCCCGGCTCGGTGGTCAGATCAGCGGCAGGGATACCCAACTGCGCGCTTGCCGCCTCGATCAGCATGGCGCGAGCCGAGGCCCCCAGCCGCCGCATCAAGGTATAGGACGAACGGGTCGAGGCGCTGCCCCCGGTGATCCGAAAGCCGCCGTTGATGCCAAAGGGGCCACCCGGCGGGGCGATTTCCACCTCGAAGTGCTCGGGCGACAGGTCGAGTTCCTCACCCACGATCTGCGCCATGGCGGTGTAGACGCCCTGACCGCCTTCGATCCACGGGCTTTTCAGCAGGACGGTGCCATCGGCGCGCAGCTCCATAAAGGCTTGGACGGCGGGTGCGTCGCTGGCCTCTTGTCCGCGCGCGGGGCGCACAGGCAGCGAGGTCGCCAAGACAAGCGAGCCCGCCCCCGCAAGGAACCCCCGGCGCGAAACATTGGTAGGTGCGGCGTTCAAAATATCCATGATCCCCATTGATTACGCCTCCGACGCCTGGCGCACGGCGGCGCGGATCTTGTTATAGGTGCCGCAGCGGCACAGGTTGGTCATGGCGTATTCGATGTCCTCGTCAGAGGGCTGCGCCGTCTCGCTCAGCAGCGCGGTCGCCGCCAAGACCTGACCCGACTGGCAATAGCCGCACTGGGGCACCTGGTTTTCAACCCACGCCTCGACCACGCGCTTGCCAACGTCTGTCTCTTCGACCGTCTCAATGGTCTTGATGTCCTGCCCCGCCACGACCGACGCCGGTGTCACGCAAGACCGCGTCGCCACGCCATCGACCAGCACCGTGCAGGCGCCACATTGCGCGATCCCGCAGCCGTATTTCGTACCGGTCAGACCCAGCTCTTCGCGGATCACCCACAGCAGAGGGGTGTCTTCGTCCACATCGACGGTGTGTGTTTGTCCATTGACGGTCAGTTCCATTGGCATGTCCTGTCGTTGTTCGCGTTGCAGCCCGCTTTGGGCCGATCTGCCTTTTCAGTTGGGCCAACGCGTGGGCGGGACAATGGTTCGTACCTGATAGCTCAGATGAGGAGGTTTCATGAAAGCCCGCTCACAGCGCGGTGATTGATGAAATCCGTTCATCACTGTGCTGGACAGAAACTTCATTTACCTTTTGCAGCTTGACCCCATGTCTCTTGGCAACACCCGAACACAAAAGGATTTTGCCAGGAAAACCCAGATCGCTGCCTCTGCAATTGCCCTGATGGGCACCACCACCACCGCCACCGCCCAGGACCTGACCCAGACCCTCCCCCAAGAGGTCGGCACCGTGGCCCCGGCGCTGATGGCCTACATCACCGACGGGCTGTTCGGCACCGTCTGGAACGCCGAAACCCTGTCCATGCGCGACCGCGCGCTGGTGACCTTTGCGGCGATGGTGACGCGGGGCGAAGGCGCGCAGCTTGGCGAATTCACGGCCCTCGCGCTGGATGCTGGTGTCACCCCGGCCGAGTTGTCCGAGACGATCACCCATCTGGCTTTTTACACCGGTTGGGGCAATGCCACCGCCGCCGCACAGGCCATGGCCCCGGTCTATGCCGCGCGCGGGGCGTCCGCCGATGACCTGCCCGGCGCGTCCCCCGACCTGCTGCCCCTGAACCAAAAGGCAGAGGACGCCCGCCAAAACATGGTCCAGAACACCTATGGCGACGTCAGCCAAGGCGTGGTGGACTATACCCAAGAGATGCTCTTTCTTGACCTATGGCTGCGCCCCGATCTGGCCCCGCGCGACCGCAGCCTCGTGACGGTGGCGGGCCTGATCGCCGCGGGCCAGCCGGAACAGATGACCTTTCATCTCAACCGCGCCATGGATAATGGTCTGACCCAAACCGAAGCGGGCGGTATGCTGGCGCATCTGGCCTTTTACGCGGGCTGGCCGCGGGTCTTCTCGGCCATGCCGGTCGCCAAAGAGGTCTTTGCCAACCGCGCGCAGTAACCCCTGACGGGGCGCGCTGTCGCGGCGCGTCCCACCCCACGGTGACCAGAACAACAAAGGACAGACATGCAGATTGCCATTCTCGGATCGGGCCTGATGGGCGGCGCAATTGGCCGAGCTTGGGCGCAGGCAGGCCACAACATGACCTTTAGCTATGCGCGTAGCCAAGCCAAACTCGACCGCCTCGCACAGGAAACCGGCGGCAGCACTGCCCCGGTCGCAGAGGCCGTCGCCAATGCCGATGCGATCCTGCTGTCTGTCCACTGGTCGCGCATCGACGACGTGCTGACCCAGGCGGGCGATCTTGCGGGCAAAACCGTCCTCAATTGCTGCGTGCCGCTGGATGAGGCCAACGAAACCCTCGTGCTTGGCCCCACCACCTCGGGCGCCGAAGAGCTCGCGAAACTGCGCCCGCAGGCCCAGTGGGTCAGCTGTTTCAACACCAACCCCTCCGAAAGCTTCGCCCCCGTGCGCGCGCAAAAACCCAACCCCGCGCCGCAAACCCTGATGTACGGCAACAGCCCGCAAGCCAAAGCCACCGCCGCCACCCTGATCAAAGACGCCGGCTTCGCCCCCCTCGACGCAGGCGGCCTGACGACGGGCCGCTACGCCGAACCCTTTGCCATGTTCACCGCCGTCCTCGCCTACGGCCAGCCGGGCGGGCCGGCACTGACCTATCGTTTCTCGAAACTCTAGGCTTCTTCTCTTTCAAAATATCCCGGGGGGCTCCGCAGGAGCGGGGGCAGAGCCCCCTCCATCCTTATTTGCCCCACCTCCAGCGACAGGGCAGCGCGCCAGCACAATCATCGATACGGATCAATCGGCGTCACCTCCACCGTCGCCGCCCGCGCGCGCTCGGAGATCATCGGCTTGAGATACCGGCTGGAGGCGTATTTCTCGCGGTAAGCCTCGTCGATCGCGTCCAGAATCTCGCCCCCAACCGGCGCGAAATCCACCTTGAGGCTGCGCCCGGTCAGCACGATCCGCCCCGCGCCCTGGGCGACAGCGGCGCGATACCACGACGATCCGACCCCGCTATAGGCCCGCACGAACAACCGCCCCTGCACCACCACCGACCAGATAAAGGTCGGCGTGCCATAGGTGACGCCTTCGGCGCGAAACGGCGCCACGTGGAAATCATCCGCCGGGGCAAAGGCGGCCAGTTGGCTCTTGGTCCAGTGCATCTGTGACATGTCGTTTTGCCCCCTCCGTAGCGCCCCCGGCCCAAGCCTTTGGCGTCACAACAGATTACCTCATGCGCACACGGGGATAAGCGCGCATCGCACCAAACCGCTCATGAGCAAGGCTCATCAATTTCAGCACGGCGGCGATAAATGAACTGGCACGGCATTTGCGAAAAGCCACTGCAACCGGCCACACGCGCCGATCGCAGACCCGAAAGAAGACAGCCATGACCGTGCATCCCGCGCCCCTCCACAGCTCTATCCCGCCCCTCGACAAGGTCTTTCGCGCCCAAAGCGTCGCCATCGTGGGGGCGTCCCCGAAACCCGGCGCACGCAACCGCATCGTCAAGATCCTCATCAACCACGGCTATCGGGGCCGCATCTACCCGGTGTCCCCCAGCGCCGAGGAGGTCGAAGGCCACAAAGCCTACAAGACCCTCGCCGATCTGCCCGAAGTGCCGGACGTGGCGCTGATCATCACGCCTGCCGCCACCGTCCCCGGCCTGATCGCGGAATGCGGGGCCAAGGGCATCACCTGCGCCATCGTCTACTCTGCGGGCTTCGAGGAAATCGACAGCGGCAAAGAGCTCGCCCGCGATCTGCGCCGCGCCGCCGACACACACGGGGTGCATGTGCTGGGGCCGAACGGGCAGGGCGTCTGGTCGGTCAAGGCCAAGACCATGCTGACCCTTGGCGCTGCCGCCTCTGGCCTGAGCACCCTGCGCCACGCGCCCATTGCCATCGTCAGCCAGTCCGGCGCGCATCTGCAACGCACCGGCTTGGGCTGTTCCTACGTGGTCAGCGTCGGCAACGAGACCTGCATGGATGCGCTGGATGCGCTGGACGCGCTGTCTTGGGTGGTCGAACAGGACGACGTGCGGGTCGTGGGGCTATACCTCGAAGGGTTGGACAATGCCGCGCGGCTGTTGCCCATCGCCGCCCGCGCCCGCCAGCGCGGCATCCAGATCGTGGTGCTCAAGGCGGGCCGCTCTGCCTTTGGCCAAGAGGTGACAGCCTCGCACACCGGCAAGATCGCCTCGCCCCACGCCATTTATACGGACGTGCTGGAACAGGCGGGCGTCATCATGGTCGACAGCCTGGGCGAGGCTATGGCGGCGGTCGAAACCCTGTCCTTTATGCCGGGTCCGCGGGTCTCGGGCGATCCCTTGGGCGGCATCGCGGTGCTCAGTTCCTCTGGCGGGGCGGGGGCTTTGCTGGCCGATCACAGCGACGAGCGCGGCCTGCCCATGTGCACCTTTGGCGCGACCACCATGGCCCAGCTAGAGGACACGCTGCCCGAATTTGCCCGCAAGGCGAACCCCGTCGATCTGACCGGGCAAATCCGCCAGTACCCCAACCTGTTCCGCGACACGCTGGCCATTCTCGCCGCCGAGCCGCGCACCGAAGCCATCGTGATCCAGTTCGCCTCGTCGGGGATGAAAGACCTCACCGACAACGCCGACGCCTTTAAAAAGGCGGCCAAGGACAGCGGCCTGCCGATCATCATCACCTTTGCCATGGAAAAGGTCGCGCCCGAGATCCGGGCCGAGTTCCACGAGGCGGGCATCCTGATTTCCGACGATCCGTCCCACACCATGCGGGCGCTGCGCTGGCTTTATGACCGTCGCCGCTTTGCCGGGATAGAGGTGGCCGCCGCGCCCACAGGCACGCCGCTGGCGGTGCCGCAAAGCTGGGACCAGATGATGGACTATTTGACCGAAGCCGGGGTGCCTGCCGCCAACTGGACGCTGGTCCAGCCGGGCCAAACGGCGGCAGAGGCCTGCGCGGGGCTGACCTTTCCCGTGGTGGTCAAGGTCTTGCCCGACGCCGCCGAACACAAGACAGAGCTGGGCCTGGTCAAGCTGCGGGTGCAGACGCCAGAGGAGGTCGACGCCCACGCCGCCGAGTTTCGCCGTATCTTGAACAATCCGGGCCTGCCGGTGCTGGTCCAAGAGATGGTCACCGATGGCGTCGAGGTTGTCCTGGCCTGTCTGGGCAACACCGATTTCGGCCCGCTGCTGTCCATCGGTTCGGGCGGGGTGGCGGTCGAGCTGTACCGCGACATCACCTATCTGGCGCTGCCCGCCACCCGCGCCGATGTGGAGCGCGCCCTGCGGCGGCTCAAGCTGTGGACGGTGCTGGAGGGCTTTCGCGGCACGCCGCCTGCGGACAGTGAGGCGCTGATCGACGCGGCCTTGCGCTTTGGCGATACCATCCTGCGCACCCCCGATTTGGCCGAGGCGGAAATCAACCCGGTTCTGGTGCGCCCAAAGGGGCAGGGCCTTGTGGCCGTTGACTTTTTTGGGCACGTCCAAGGGCTGAGCCCCGCCTATGATGGGCACAGGCGTGCGTGCTCTGGTCTGTGCCGCGGGGCTGGCCTATTGGGGGCGTAACCTCCGAGGACGCATGACTGCATTCGCCAAACTCCCCGACCGCAAGACCCAAACCGGCTATGCCATGGCCCTGCTGCTGGGGATCATCGGCGGCGCGCTGGCCGATTGGCTGAACGCGCCTCTGCCGTGGTTCGTGGGGCCGATGGTGGTGAACACTTTTGCGGCGCTGATGGGGGCGCCGGTCATCGGGCCGAACTTTCTGCGGCCCATCGCCTTGCCCGCCTTGGGGGTGGTGCTGGGCGCGGCCTTTCTGCCCGAGATTTTCGCCAACCTGCGGCAATGGGCTCTGCCCCTGGGGCTGATCCCGGTGTTCATCCTGATCTCGACCTTTGTGAACTACGTGTTTTTCCGCCGGATCGCGCGCGAAGATGCGATCACCGCCTATCTGTCCAGCGTCCCCGGCGGGCTGACCGACATGATTCTGCTGGGCGAAGCCTATGGCGGCAACACGCGGCAGATCGCCTTGGCCCATTCCATGCGGGTCATGGTGTCGGTGCTGGCGATTGCCTTTGTGGTGGTCTGGCACAGCGGATCGGTGGGGCAGGGCGCGCCCCGCCCGGTGACGCATCTGGGCGATGTTGGCCTGCGCGACGGGGCGGTGTTGCTGGCCTGCGCGGTGCTTGGGCCGTGGGTGGCCAAGGCCTTGCGCATCCCGGCGGGCTTGATGCTGGGCGCGCTGCTGCTGTCGGCTGTGGCGCATCTGACGGGGGTCACCCGCGCGCCGGTGCCCACGGTGGTGTCGCTGGGCGCGCAGCTGGTCTTGGGCACGTCGGTTGGGGCGCGCTTTGCCGGGGTGACCTTTGGCAGCGCCGCGCGCAGCATGGGCTTTGGCTTGGCCTCGTCGCTGGTGTCGCTGGTGGTGTCGGCGGCCATGGCGCTGGTGCCGGTCTGGCTGGTGGGCCTCGACTATTTCGAAGCGCTGCTGGGCTACGCCCCTGGCGGCATGATGGAGATGAGCCTGCTGGCGCTGGCGATCAACCAAAGCGTCGCCTATGTGACCGTCGCCCATATCATCCGCTATGTGCTGGTGATGCTGACGGCGATTGGCGCGTTTCACGTCATCCGCCGTTGGGCTTAGACTGGGCCTAGGTCACGCGGGCTCTGGTGCCTTGAGGCGCAGCGAAACGCCCCCCGCCGTCTCGTAGACGCGGGCCAGCTGGTCCTGCGCGGCATCCGCCCCAAGCGTCTTTTGCGCGGTCTCAAACAGCGCCCGCACCGCGCCAGTGATCATGAGCGGCACGCCGGTGGCGACGGACATGTCCTCGACCGCGCGCAGGGCGGTGATGGCGTCGGTCAGGGTGCGCGGGCAGGGCGCGCCGCCCACCTCCGCCAAAACCGCCTCGCTCTCGCGAGACCACGCCGAGCCGTTGTTGAGGATGTCGCCAAAGGCGCGCAGATCCATCCCCAGCGCGCGCGCGACAGACAGCGTTTCCAGAAACGCCGCGCGGTTGCAGGCGGCCAGCGTGGTGGCGATGGTCTGGCTCAGTCGGGCAAAGTCGGCCTCTGGCAGGCCTGCGCCCGCGCCCGCGTCAAACCGCACCCCGCAGACCTGCTGCATATAGCTGTTCACCTCGTCCAGACCCGCCTGCGCCCCGGTGATGTGGATGTTCTGCTGCACCGCCGCCCGGCCCAAAGCCGACAGGGGCATCGGCACGTTGCAGGCCGTCCCCAGCGCCAGCGCTTGATTGTTGTCCTTGAGCATCAGGGCCAGCCGGAAATCCCCCACCGACCGCCCCGCCACCAAGGCGGGCAAGACCGTGCGGGTGGTGAAATTCGCCCCCTCGCTGGCGATCAGCGCCTCGGTCAGGGCGGGCAGCGCCGCACCCTGTTTCACCGCCAGCGCCGTCAGCTCCAGCGTGGCCACCCGCATCACCATGTTCATCATGTTGTTCAGGGTCTTGACCGCCTGGGCATCGCCCACCGCCTCGGAGGCGTGGTAAATCTTGGCGGTCATGCAGCGGAACGCGGGCTGCACGATGTCCAGCGCCTCTGTGGGCCCGGAGACCATGATCGTGATCGTCCCCGCCTGCGCCGAAGGCACGCCCCCCGCCACCGGCGCGTCCAGCATGGCGATACCGCGCTCGGCCAGACGCTTGGCAAAGGCGCGGGTGTCCGTGGCCATGCCGCTGGTCTGATCAACGACGATGGTGCCGGGGGTCAAGGCCTCGGCCAGGCCATCGTTGCCAAACAACGCCTCGGCGACGTTGGCGCTGCGCGGCAGGCACAGGAACACCACGTCGCAGGCGCGCGCCAGATCGGTCAGAGACGTCGCCGCCCGCGCCCCCAGCGCCACGCAGGCCGCGACCGCGTCGGGGCTCAGGTCAAACACCGTCACCTCGTGATGCGGGATCATCCACCGCACCAACGACCCACCCATCGCGCCCAAACCCACGTAACCGATCTTCATCCCGTTGCCCCTTTGCGTCGCACCTGGACACAGCCGCGCAATCGCCATGCCAAGCGGGCGCGCACCTCTGGCACGCCATTTGCGGGGATCGGGGTGTGTTGCCGCCTTGGCCACCCTGCCGAGGCGCGCAGCCGCAACAGGGAGGAAAGACAATGACCACATTTACCAAACGCGCGGCGACCACCGCTTTGGCGCTGCTGCTGGCGAGCGGTGCCAGCGCCGAGACCTACCGCTTTTCCAGCTGGAACGCCCCGACAGAGCCGACGACACGCGCCAACGACCAATTCGTCAAGGATTTGGCCGAGGCGACCGGCGGCGCGCTAAGCTTTGAGCATTTCACCGGTGGGGCGATTATGCCGCCGAAATCGCACCTGCAAGGGATCGGTGACGGCATTGCGCAGATCGGCCAGACCACGGTGGGCTACACGCCGTCGGACCTGCCGATCAACGCGTCCATCGCGGGCTATGGCTTTATCGAGCCGGACCCGATTGCCATCGGCGCGGCCTATGCCGACTGGACGATGCGCGACCCCGCGGCGCAGGCCGAATGGGCGGGGCATAACGTCTTGCCGCTGGCGGGCTTTTCCACGCCGGAATACTCGCTGATGTGCAACACCGACGCGCCGATCACCGAGGCGACGCAGATGCAGGGGCTCAAGGTGCGGGCCTATGGGTTGATCGGGGCTTTGGTAACGGAACTGGGCGGCGTGCCGGTGGGGATGCCCGCCTCTGAGGCGTATCAGGCGTTGCAGACGGGCGCGTTGGACTGTGCCTCTTTGTGGGCCAACTGGCTGCGCGATGGCAACCTGCAAGAGGTGACGAATTACACCACGCTGACCCGCTGGACGCCGGCGTTCAACTCGCCGCAGATGACGCTGAACCGCGGTTGGTGGCAGGGTCTGACCAATGAGCAGCGTCAGACCATCATGGAACTCGCCGCCCGCACGCAGGCCCGTGCGCATATCCTGTACGCCGAAGCGGCCAACAGCGCGCTGGATGACGCCAAGGCCAGCGGTCAAACCACCGAGGCAGAGCCCGCCGCCAGCCTGACCACCGCCGTGCAGGCGTGGATCGACAACGGCGTCGGCGCCATGGCCGGGATCGCCCGCAACACCTACAAGATCGACGACCCCGAGGCGGTGTTTGCCAGCTTTGAGCCCTATGTGGCGAAATGGGGCGCCTTGGTGCGTGCGATGCCCGACCGCAACGACGAAGACGCGCTGACCCAGCTGTTGATGGACAACATGTTCAACGACCTCGACCCGGCGGTCTATGGCATGAACTGATGCGCTTTAGGGCCGGGCGCCACGGTGCGCCCGGTTTGCGGCGCGGCTTAGGCGGCCTCTTCGGCGTGCAGGCTTTGTGCCCAAGTGGTCAAAGCGCCCAGCTCGGCGGGCAGAGCGGTTTCCAGCCCCCCGGAAAAGACTTGAAAGACCGGCAGGTTACCGGGGTTCACCGCGACCAGCACCGGGATGTCCAGCGCCAAGGCTTCGCCGATGGTTTCGCGAAACCCGCGCCCTTCGGCCTCGTGCTTGCCGAACTTGTTGACGATCAGCAGATCGGCCCCGTTGGCCACCGCCTCGGAGGTCAGGCCAACGGCCTGTTCCAACGCTGCGGGGTCCAGACGGCAGCCGCGCGACGCCCCGCCCAGATCCTGCGAGATGCGGATCATCGGCCCGTCCGGCAACACCCGCACATCCATGTCGCACAGGTCCTGCGCAGCCTTTTCGGTGTTGATCTGCACCGTGCCCGCCAGACGCATCCCCTTGGCGGTCAGCGCCTTGGCCAGATCGTCGAACAGGGTATTGGTGCCAGAATCTTTGCCGGCCAGAACATAGGCGAGGGTCATGGGGTCGCTCCTGATGAGGTGGCTGCTACCTACCCCTTACACGCGAAAATAGAAAGCCGCCCCGGGGCGATTCACGGCGAAATGACGGCCATTGGCCGCGAAACCTAAGGAATCTATGAACAAATTTATGCACCCCGGGCGGCGTTAACCGAAAACTACCCTGCGTCTGAATAATGACTTTGATCTTCGTCTAAGTCTTGGGGGTATGCCGGGCGCCAAAGCCCGGTGCGATCATGGCGACATATACGTTCATCGGCTACGCGCCTACGGCGTTCATTGCCCTCGGGGGCAGTGACTACATGCTGGACCCGGCTTGGGATTCAGCAACCGATGGCTATACCTTTGTCTTTACCGACGATGACCCCGACCTCAGCGGCGATCTGTCCAACAACGAGGTGGGCGACGACGCCAACCAAAGCGCCGTGGTCACCGATGCGCTTGGCAACCCGGTGGCCAGCGGGCGTGTCTATATCGAGGACCAGTTCGGCTACGTCGATAAGTTCGGCGCGACCCAGGCGATCTATGCCGTCGAAATCGCAGGCGTTCTGATCGGGTACATCGGCACGCAGGAGGTTCAGCCCGGCGTCGTCTGTACCCTGACCTCCTTGGGCAACGTGACCTCGGTGCCCTATGCCAACATCGCGTCCAACACCTATTCGCCGTCTGACGCCGACACCATCCAGGGCAGCGCCGGTGCCGACTCGATCGCGGCGGGCGATCAGGCCGACAGCATCGAAGCCGGCGACGGTGCCGATACCATCGACGGCGGCGCGGGCAATGACACGATCTACTACGGCGACGGCGGGGACTCTGTCTCTGGCGGCGACGGCGATGACCTGATCGACGATGTCGACGGGATTCAACTGGGCAGCGCGGACACCATCGACGGCGGCGCCGGGAACGACTCCATCTACGCGGGTCTGAACACCGATCTCGTCTACGGCGGCACGGGGAACGACTGGATCGCTGGCGAAGGCGGCAACGACACGCTCTATGGCGGCGACGGGAACGACACCGTCCTTGGCGGCGACGGCGAAGACCTGATCTACGGCGAGGCGGGCAGCGACTCCCTGCGGGGCGACGCAGGCAACGACACCATCTACGGCGGTGCCGACAACGACCAGATCTACGGCGGCACCGGCGGAGACCTGCTGTACGGCGATGCGGGCACCGACGTCATCCTTGGGGACGCGGACAACGACACCATCTTCGGCGGTGACGGGGGCGACTATCTGGCGGGCAACGCCGGGTCAGACTCGCTCGAAGGTGGCGCGGATGGCGACATCTTTTTCTTCGAGGATGGCTGGGGCAATGACACCGTTCTTGGTGGCAACACCGTCACCACCGGGTCCGACAACGACTTTTTGAACTTTACCTACCTGACCGCCACCGGGGTCACCGTCACCTTTAGCGGGTGGGAGGATGGCACCGCCTCCGATGGTGGCAACGCCGTGTCCTTTGACAATATCGAAGGGCTGACCATGTCCGCGCAGGCCGACAGCGTCGATGCGGCGCTGGATGGCTCTGGCCTGTTTATCGACATGGGCGGCGGGGCCGACACCGTGGGCGGCGGCTCTGGCGATGATACGATCTACGGCGGCGCGGGGGATGACACCATCTGGGGCGCCGCCGGGGCCGACTATATCGAGGGCGGCGACGGCAGCGACACACTCCAAGGCGCGGATGGCGACGACACCATCTGGGGCGGGGCCGGGGTCAACACCATCATGGGGGACGCGGGCCAAGACGTCCTGATCGTCACCGGGGCGGACGGGCAGACTTCGGCCTTTGGCGGCGAGGGGGGCAGCGACTGGGACACGCTGCAACTGTCCGGCGCGCCGGTGTCGGTCACCTGGGGCGGATGGGAGTTTGGCAGCTTTACCTATGACGGCGGCGTCACCACGCATAATTTCTACGAGATCGAGTATGTGACGGGCACCACCGGGGCGGATACCTTTGACGCCAGCAGCGCCGCGACCGGGGTGAACATCGCCGCAGGGGACGGGGCCGATACGGTCACCGGCTCGGGCTTTGCCGACAGCATCGCGGGGGAGGGCGGCAATGACAGCCTGACGGGCGGGGCCGGGGCCGACACGCTGGACGGCGGGGCCGGGGACGATATCCTGACCGGCGGCACCGGCGACGACGTGATCACGACCGGCACCGGGGCGGATACCATCGTCATGGCTGATGGCGATGGGTCGGACACGATCACCGATTTCGACATGACCGACAGCGGCGGCTTTACGGTCGACCAGCTGGACGTCAGCGGCTTGACCACGGCGGGCGGCGATCCCATCCGGGTCTTTGACGTGGTGGTCAGCGACGATGGGTCCGGCAACGCGGTGCTCAGCTTTCCCGGCGGCGAGCAGGTGACGCTGACCGGGGTGACCCCGGCGCAGGTCAGCTCCACCGGGGCGATGTATTCCATGGGGGTGCCCTGTCTTGCCGAGGGCACACTGGTCGACACGCCCAAAGGTGTGCGCCCGGTGGACAGCCTTGCGCCCGGCGATCTGGTGCGCACCCGCGATGGCCCGCCGCAGCGCGTGCTCTGGGCCGGGTTCCGGGACGTCACGCGCACAGACATGCTGAACGATCCGCGCCTCTTTCCCGTGTTGATCGGGAAGGGGGCTTTGGGGAATCTGCGCCCCTTGCGGGTGTCGGCGCAGCATTGCGTCTGGGTGCCGGGGCAACACGGCGGCGCCTTGGTGCGGGCGCGGCACATGTCGCTGACCGGCTGGGGCGGGGCGCGGATCATGCGCGGCTGCCAAGGCATTCGCTACTACCATATCCTGCTGGAAGAGCACGCGCTGATCCGGGCCGAGGGCGCTTGGGTCGAAAGCTTTTGGCCCGGTCCGGGGGGCTTTGCCGCCGTGGCGCCTGCGCTGCGGATGCACCTGCTGGGGGCGTGCCCCGCGCTGGCCGAAGGGCTGTTGGGCCTTGCCTTGGTCGAGCCTGCCTACGGCCCCCAAGCCCGCCCCGTCCTGCACCGCCGCGACGTAACCGAGACGACCTGCCTGGACTGGTCGTCCCGCTTGCGCCGCCGCGCCAGCGCGCGCACAAACGGTTTAGCCTGAGATTACCCCCAAGGATTGCGCGTGGTCTGCTTGCCTGCGTTTTGCCGATGCCCGGTGCGGGGGATGCGGCTGCTGGCCATGCTGGTCTGAGGCTGGGTCTGGGGCCGCGCGCCTTGTCCGCCTGCCATCTTGCGCAAGGCGGCGATGCGGTTTTCCGTGGCGGGGTGG
Source organism: Tropicibacter naphthalenivorans (assembly GCF_900176475.1). Lineage (GTDB taxonomy): Bacteria > Pseudomonadota > Alphaproteobacteria > Rhodobacterales > Rhodobacteraceae > Tropicibacter > Tropicibacter naphthalenivorans. The sequence continues at coordinate 121,543 of NZ_FWXX01000008.1, read as the reverse complement.
GTCGCGAACAGGCTGTCGCGTTTATGCGCGTGCAGCGGGTTGATGATGAACATATGTGCTGTCGCGGGATGCGCCTCGGCGGCGTGATTGTCGATGCGCGCCGCGCCCTCCTGGATCCGCTCCAGCGCCGAGGCAAGCCACAAGGGATGCCCGCAGATCTCGGCCCCGGCCTTGTCGGCGGCATATTCGCGCGTGCGCGAAATCGCCATCTGCACCAGCCCCGCCGCCATGGGCGCAAGGAACATCATCGCCAAGGTCGCGCCGATGCCGGGACGGTTGTCGCCGCCCCCGCGAAACAGAAAGGCAAAGTTCGCCAGCATGGTAATCGCGCCCGCAAAGGTCGCCGTCACCGTCATGATCGCCGTGTCGTGGTTGCGGATATGGGCCAGCTCATGCGCAATCACGCCTGCCAGTTCCTCGCGAGAGAGGCGCTGCATCAGGCCCGTCGTCACCGCCACGGCGGCATTCTGCGGGTTGCGCCCGGTGGCAAAGGCGTTGGGCTGCGGCTCGTTGATGATATAGACCGCCGGCACCGGCATCCCCGCGCCTGTCGCCAGATCGGCCACCATGTCGTGCAGGCCAAAGCGGTCGCCCCGGATCACCGGCTGGGCGTTGTGCATTTTCAGCACCATCTTGTCCGAGCCGTACCACGTAAAGGCGTTCATCGCCCCGGCGGCGATCAGCGCGAACAGCATCCCTCCGGTGCCGCCGATCACGTATCCGACGCCCATGAACAAGGCCGTCATCGCGGCCATCAAGATCGCTGTCTTGGCGTAGCCCATCTTTGGTCTCCTATGCTTCGCCCTTGATATAGGAAGCCCGCCCGCGCCCGCAAAGCCCCCCGCGAAAGGCGCGCTTTTATGCAAATGCGGGATTTTCTGACCGATTGGTAAAAGTGACCTAGCGTCCACGGTAGGCAGACGTCATGCGATAGTTACACTTTGGCGACACATCTTTAGCGAATCTTAAATCCCGACCGAAACCCGACAGAGGACCGCATTTCATGTCACGCCATTCCCACGACAAAGGCCGCGCCGCACAGGCCAAAGCGAAACACAGCGACTGGCTCGGGGGGTGGGGCGATGACTGGCTGACCGGCACCGACGGGCGCGACGTGCTGATCGGCAATTGGGGCGACGACACGCTGTTCGGCGGCTTGGGGGATGATCTGCTGATCGGCGGCTGGGGCCGCGACGTGGCCTATTACACCGGCGCGATTGCCGAGTATGACATCGACTACGGCTGGTTTGGCACCATGGCGGTGACCGGCGAGGGGACCGACCTGCTGATTGGCGTCGAGGCGCTGTATTTCGAAGGTGACGATTACACGCTGAACGTCGATGGCACCAACAATGCGGTTCTGGCGGGGGACGACAGCGCCGAGACCGAAGAGAACACCGCGCTGACCCTGAGCGCCGCCGACCTCTTGGCCAATGACCGAGAGTTCGATGGCGACACCATGACGATCACCGGGGTCTCGGCGCTTTCGGCGGGGGGCGCGAGCGTCAGTTTCGACGGCACAGATGTCACCTACACCCCCGGCGCGGCGTTCGATTTTCTGGCTGAGGGCGAGAGTTTTGCCGATACCTTCACCTACACCGTGGACGACGGCAAAGGCGGCACCGACACCGCCACCGTCACCGTGACGATCACCGGCACCAATGACGCCCCCGTCCTGACCGCCCCCGAGGCGATCACCGTGGACGAAGGCACCCTGACCATCGCCGCCGGGATCACCGCGACGGATGTGGACAGCGACGCGCTGACCTACAGCCTGTCCGGCGCGGACGCGGCGCTGTTCGCCATCGACGGGAGCGGCGTGCTGAGCTTTGTCGATGCGCCCGACTTTGAGCTGCCCGACGACGCGGAGGCCGACGGCACCTATGACCTGACCGTGACCGTCAGCGACGGGCTGGCCAGTGACAGCGCTGATCTGGCGATCACTGTGGCGGACGTGGACGAAGGGCTGCTGCGCATCTCCGAGAGTTTCGAGACCGAGACCGCCGGGTCGCGCTATCAAAACGCCGCCGCCGATGGCGATCTGGTGGAGCTTGGCGCGGTGGTCGACCTGACCAACAACGCGGGCCAAGCCACCGTGGACAGCACCCAGCGCACGGGTCTGGGCTATGACCTGACGTGGGTCAACACGCGGGCCGACAGCGGCATTTCCGACGGCGATTACATCGGTATCCAGACCTACACGGGCGTGGTCGGCGGCTACACCGACGGCACCCAAGGCTACGAGCTGCAAGACGCCGACGGCCTGCTGCGCCTGACCTTCCAGACGGTGAACCTCAGCAACACCGGCCCGGTGCGTGTGTCCTTGGATGCGTTTTTCCAGGCCACAGGGTGGGAGGCGGACGACCTCGCGCGGATCTACGTGGACACCGACACCGGCCCCGTCACGCTGTTCGACAGCACCGGCGAAGACATCGACGATCTGGGGGTTGAGGGCGCTTGGCAGACGTTTGATGTGGTGCTGGACGCAGACGTGCAGCGCGCCACGCTGATCGTCGAGCTGGACAGCAACTCCAGTTCCGAGTCGCTTTACTTTGACAATGTGCAGATCAACGAGCTGTTCCAGATCACCCAAAGCTTTGAAACCGAAGCCACCGGCGGGCGCTACGACTTTGACGCGGCGGACGGCGATCTGGTGCCGCTGGGGGGCGAGGTGGACCTGCTCAACGTGGCGGGTCTGGCGAGCGTTGACAGCACTGCCGCCAGTGACGGCCTGCTGGGGTACGACCTGACATGGGTGAACACGCGCGGCGATAGCGGCATTTCCGACGGCGATTACATCGGCGTGCAAAGCTATGCGGGCACCGTGGGGGCCTATACCGACGGCGTTCAGGGCTATGAATTGCAGGACAGCGATGGCCTGCTGCGCATGACCTTTGACGCCGTGGACCTGACCGACATCGGCGCGGTCACCGTGTCGCTCGACGCCTTTGTGCAGGCGACGGGGTGGGAGGCTGACGACCTCATCAACATCTACGTGATGACCGACGCCGGGGCCGTGGCGCTGCTGGACACCACCGGGCAGGACATCGACGATCTGGGGATTGAGGGCGCTTGGCAGACCCTGTCCGTGACCTTGGGGGCCGAGGTCAATTCCGCCCAGCTGGTGGTGGAACTGGACAGCAACTCCAGCTCTGAGAGCCTGTATATCGACAACGTGTCCATTGCCGAGCCGACGGGGGATGACACGGCTCCGGTGGCCGTGACCCTGATCAGCGCCGTGCAGGGCGCGGGGGCATCCTCGGACCTCGTAGGGGATCAGGTGACGGTCGAGGCCATCGTCACCTATGTGACCGACCAAGGCTACTACGTGCAGGAAGAGGATTCCGACGCCGATGGCGATGCCGCCACGTCCGAGGGGCTGTATATCTACACCGGCAGCGCGCCCAGCGTTGCGGTCGGCGATCTGGTCCAGGCCACCGGCACCGTGACCGAATACAATGGCCTGACCGAACTGGCCGGGACCGTCACGACCCAAGTCTTGGACAGCGGTCTGCCACTGCCCACGGCGGCCACCATCGCCCTGTCCGGCAGCGCTCAAGACTACGAGGCCATCGAGGGGATGCAGGTCCTTGTCAGCAGCGGCACCGCCGACGCGCTGACCATCACGCAGAACTTCAACCTCGACCGCTATGGGCAGATCACCGTCTCGGCGGGCACCCTGACCCAGCCGACGCAGCTGTATGACGCCCAGACCGAAGCCGCCGAGATCGCCGCTTTGGCCGAGGCGAACGCCAATGCCTCCTTGCTGATCGACGACGGACTGTCCGGGCAGAACCCCGACGCGTTCGAGTTCCTTCCCGGTGGGCCGGGCGACAATGGCAACGGCTATCTGGACGCGGGCGACGATTTCAGCCTCAGCACCGTGCGCCTTGGGGCCGAGCTGACGGCCCCGATCAGCGGCATCTTGACCGACAGCTTTGGCGCGTGGACGGTGCTGGCGTCGGAGACGCTGGAGATTGACGAGGCCACGAACTCGGGCGCGCGTCAGGACACGCCGACGGACGTGGGCGGCACGCTGCAAGTTACCTCGTATAACGTGCTCAACTTCTTTACTACGATCGACGATGGCAGCCTGACCGGCCCGAATGGCGATCTATCCCCGCGCGGGGCCGACACCCTGTCCGAATATCAGCGCCAGGCCGACAAGCTGGTGACCGGCCTGCTGGCCACGGGGGCAGAGGTCTTTGCCCTGCAAGAGATCGAGAACAACGGCACCGCCATCGACACGCTGGCGGGTCTCATGGGCGGCAGCTATGCCGCGGTCCAGCCCAGCGGGACGGGCTTTGTCGGCGGCGATGCGATCACCACGGGGATCATCTACGACACCTCCGCCGTGACGCTGGTCCACTCCGATTTCCTTGTGTTCGAGGAAAGCTCTGCCGCCACGACCGTCGCGCTGGCAAGCGCCATCGCCTCGGCCATCGGCCACAGCTACAGCGCCAACGACCAGTTCAACCGGCCTTCGGTGGCGGCGACCTTTGTCGACAATGCCACGGGCGACGCGTTCACCGTGGTCTCCTCGCACTTCAAATCCAAGGGCGCGAGCGGGCTGGACGGCGTGGTCGCCGCGGCCGAGGCGCATCTGGCCGGGGGCGGCACCGCCATCACCCAAGCCGATCTGGACGCGCTTTATGCCGATCCGAACGTCGACGCGGGCGACGGGCAGGGCTACTGGAACGGCGTGCGCAGCGATGCGGCGCAGGAGCTGACCGACTGGATCGAGACGACCTACAACGGCGGCGTGTCCAACGTGCTGCTGCTGGGCGACATGAACGCCTACGCCGAGGAAGACCCGGTGCAGTATCTCGACGACGTGGCGGGCTATACCGACCTGATCGACGCCTTTATTGGGCAGGACGAGGCCTATTCCTACGTCTTCAACGGCCAGCAAGGCACGCTGGACCAAGGGTTGGCGGACGCCGCGCTGGCGGGTTTTGTCACCGGCCTGACCGAATGGCACATCAACGCCGATGAGCCGGACCTGCTGAGCTATGACGAGACCTACAAGGACTCTGGCTTCTACGACGCGGGGCTGTTTGGCAGCTCTGATCACGACCCGCTGATCGTCGGGCTCGATTTCACGCTTGGTCTGGCGTAACGCAAGACTTGCGGGGGCGGTGCGGACATGCTGAACATGTGCACCACCCGCCCCCGCAACACAAAGGCCACCCCATGATGCAGTTCTACACCTCGCCCGGCAGCTGCGCCGTTGGCACCCGGATTTTGCTCGAAGAGACCGGCGCCGAGTATCAGGCCCACCGCTTTAACCTCGGGGCCAAAGAGCACCTGAACGACGACTACAAAAAGCTCAACCCCAAGGCGAAGGTGCCCGCGCTGGTCCGCCCCGACGGTTCGGTCCTGACGGAAACGCAGGCGATTGCCTTTTGGCTGGCGGATGCCTTTCCAGAGGCGGCTTTGCTGCCCGAAGGTGCCGAAGGCCGCCTGCGCGTGATGGAGCTGCTTGATTACATGGTCGGCTCGGTGCACATGCGCGGATTCACCTTTGTGATCGTGCCGCATAAATTCGGCCCCACGCCGGAATTCCAGGAACAGATCAAGGCGCATGGCAAGGCGCAGATCGCCATCGGCTTTGGCAATATCTCCGAGGTTCTGGGCGACAAGGACTACCTGTTCGGCGCGTTCAGCGTGGCCGACGCGGTGCTGTTCTACATGACCCGTTGGGCGGTGATGGTCGGTCTGGACATGCCCGCCAACATTGCCGCGCATCACAACCGGATGCTGGATCGCCCCGCCACCCAGCGTGCGCTGAAAGGCGAGGGGATCGAGGTGGGCCGCGCCTAAGCGGCCCCGGCGCGCGCGGTGTTCAGCGCCTCTTGCAGCACCGCGGGGTCGCCAATGTGGTTGGCCAGCAGCAGGATCAGCCGCGCATTCAGGCTGGCGCTTTCGTCCTCGCTGAGGCCGTCGTGGGTGGCGATCAGCTGGGCGTAGAAATCATCCGGTTTGGCCAGATTTGGCTGTGTGTTCAAAGGCATGGCTTATCCTTTTGCGGTGGCACGGCGCAGGGCGGCGCGCACGGCGGCATCGTCAAAACGGTCCCAACGGGCAACCACATGCTGGTCGGGACGGATCAGGTAAACGGCGCTTTGCGCGTCGCCCAAGTACCGCTCGACCAGACGGCCAGAGACATCGCTCAGCGCCAGACGTTTGATGGTAATCCCGCCTTCGTCCAGCGTGTCTGGCGCGTCGACATTCAGCGTCAGCAGGGTGAATCCCCCTCCGAGTTTGCCCAGCAAAAAACCGTCAGGCACGGGCGCATCCGGGCAGGGGCTACCCGGGCGACTGCGCGCAGGACCACCGGGCAAGGCATCCTCGCCAGTCAGGCTCAGCCCGTCATAGACGCAAGGCACCGACAGCCGCCCAGAGTTCACCAAGGGCCGGGCAAAGGCGTGGTGCTCGGCCAGATCCAGCACCGCGTTGCGGAAGACATGGCTGACCTTGGATTTCGGCGTGATAAAGTCCGTGGACCGCGTGGAATTCAGGATATTCTCATCCGCGCCAAAGGCGCGTTCCTCGTGGTAGCTATCCAAGAGCGCGTCGGGGGCTTTGCCGCCAATGACCAGCCCCAGCTTCCACCCAAGGTTGTCCACGTCCTGCATCCCAGAGTTCGCGCCGCGCGCGCCAAAGGGTGAAACCTGATGCGCTGCATCCCCGGCAAAGATCACCCGTCCGTGGCGGAACTGCTTCATCCGGCGACATTGGAACGTGTAGATCGAGGTCCAGACGATGTCGTAGCTGACCCCCGGCAACATGGCATCCAGACGGGCGCGGACGTTCTCTTCTTGCAGCTCGTGCTTGCGATCCACGTCCCAGCCGATCTGGAAGTCGACCCGCCAGACGCCGTCGGGCTGCTTGTGCAGCAGGGTGGACGCGCCGGATTTGAAATGCGGCTCAAACCAGAACCACCGCTCGGTCGGGAAATCCTCGTTGTCCATCTTGATGTCGGCAATGAGGAAACTGTCCTCGAACACGCGCCCGTCGAAATCGAGACCCATCATCCCGCGCAAGGGGCTGGACGCGCCATCCGCGCCGATCAGCCAATCGGCCTCAATCGTATAGGGGCCATCAGGGGTGGTGATGTTCAGCACCACATGGTCGTCATGCGTTTCGACACTGTCGACGCGGTTCTTGCCGCGCAGCTCGATGGGCGCGCCGTCCGCCTGCGCCTGCCGCACCCGGTCCACAAGGAACTTTTCAAAGTAGGGCTGTTGCAGGTTGATAAAGGCGGGGAACTTGTGCCCGTCCTCGGGCAAAAGGTTGAATTCAAACACCTTGCGGTCGTCGTGGAAGACTTTCCCAAGGTTCCACACAACGCCCTTGTCCAGCATCGCCTCGCCCGCGCCATAGCGGTCGGCGATCTCCAGACAGCGCTTGGCGAAACAGATCGCGCGGCTCCCCTGACCGATGCCCTCGTGGTCGTCCAGCACCACCACCGGGATGCCTTGCAGCCCGAGGTCCAGCGCCGTGGCGACGCCAATCGGCCCGCCGCCCATGATGACCACCGGATGGCGCACCGGTTGTGCGGCGTCCTGATCGGCACTGCGCGCGTAAGGGTAGAGTTTGAACGCCAGTTGATAGCGGTCCTGAATCATGTATTCCTCCCGAAGTCAGACGGTGTAACCGCTGTCTGCGATGTGCTTTTTAAAGTCTTCGAAGCCAAGCTTGCGCCCGTCAGCGAGTTCAAAGAGGTCCCCGCGTTTGACCCGGTGCGTGTCGGCCTTTTCGGGACCGCCAAGGTGGTCGCCTTCACGCGGGCCGCCCCAGTAGATCCACGTGACCTGAAGGTGGCACAGCACCTGGCCCTGCCGCCAAATAGTGACAGGCAAGACCTTGCGCAGATCCCCCGAAAAGGTCGAAGGCTGCCCGTCCCAGCGTGTGGGGGAGGGGGGCTTGGTGCCGGCAGGGTGCGGTGGGGTCCGGGCGGGCGCGTCCCCGCGCTTTGGACCGATCGGCCCAAAGACCCGTTGCAAAAGCGTTTTGGCACCAAGCAGCCGTCTCATCCCTGAAGGGCCGCCCACATTTCCTTGTCGCGCTGCGCCGTCCAGACACGCGGCGTGTCGATGCCGCGGGCCTCGTCATAGGCACGGGCGACGTTGAACGGCAGGCAATGCTCGTAGATCGCGTAGTCCGAGAACTTGGGGTCGCATTCGGCACGGCAGGCGTCCCACGCCTCTTTCAGCGAGCCGCCACGGGCGACAACCTTGGCGATGGGTTTGTAGGTCGAGTTGACGAAATCGGCGGTCGAGGCAATGGCCTTGGCGACCATTTCCTCACCGACCAAAGCGTCCCCGCGCCCCGGCGCAATCGCTTTGGGTTCAAAGGCGGCGATGTTCATCAAGGTCTCTTCCCAGTCGCCAAAGTGGCCGTCGCCGCAGTAGCAGGCCGAGTGGTATTCGACGATGTCGCCGGTGAACATGACCTCTTGGTCCGGCACCCAGATCACCGCATCTCCGGCGGTATGGGCGCGGCCCAGCGTCATGATGTCAACGCGGCGCTTGCCAAGGTAGACGGTCATGCGGTCGCTGAAAGTGGTGGTCGGGCGGGTCAGACCGGGGATTTCCTCGTGGCCTTGGAAGAGACGCGGGAAGCGGTCGAATTCGCTGTCCCAATCCTCTTGTCCGCGCTCTTCGACCATGGCGGCGGCGGTGTCGGACATGATGATCTCGCGCGCGCCATAGGCGCTGGCCCCCAGCACACGCACCGCGTGATAGTGGGTTAGAACAAGGTGGCTGATCGGCTTGTCGGTGACAGAGCGCACGCACTCGATGACCTTGCGGGCAAGGCGGGGGGTGGCTTGCGCCTCGACGATCATGACACTGTCATCGCCGATGATCACGCCGGTGTTGGGGTCTCCTTCGGCGGTAAAGGCATAGAGCCCCTCGCCCACTTGGGTGAAGGAGATGGTTTTTTCTTCCATGTCGTTTGCCGAGGCAAATCCTTTGGTCATGTCGCGTTTCCTTAGTGCGTGCGGCGCCTGTGGTGGCGGCGGAATTTTGGATATTTATAAAGAGAAGAAGACCTTAGCGTTTGTAAGGGTCCTCAAGTGCGGGCAGGACCTTGGCGGTGCAGTCGCCAAAGCCAATGCGGAAGCCGTCCCCCAAGGCGTGGCCGCGCAGCGTCAGGGTGTCGCCATCCTCGACAAAGGCGCGGGTCTCGCCGGTGTCCAGCGTGATCGGGTCCTGGCCGCCCCATGTGATTTCCAGCAGGGCGCCGCGCTGGTCCTTTTCGGTGCCAGAGATGGTGCCAGAGCCGAGCAGGTCGCCGACGTTCATCGGACATCCAGAGGTGGTGTGATGCGCCAGCTGCTGGGCGCTGGAGTAGTACATCGTGTTGTAGTTGGTGCGGCTGATGACGGTCTCGGGCGCACCTTCGGGCGCAAGGCCCACTTCGAGCGCGATGTCATAGAGCATCGGGCCCGGTTCGGTCAGGTAGTCCAGCAGCGGGCGCTTGCGTTCGGGCGTGGGGCAGCGAAACGGCTCCAGCGCGGCCTTGGGGATGATCCACGGGCTCAGCGTGGTGGCGGTGGCCTTGGACTGGAACGGGCCGAGGGGCATGTACTCCCACGCTTGGATGTCGCGGGCCGACCAGTCGTTCAGCAGCACGTAGCCAAAGATCATCTCGTCCGCTTCGGCCACGGTCACCGGCCCGGTCGAAGGTTGCCCCACAATGGCCCCCATCTCCAGCTCGATGTCGAACCGCTTGCAGGGGGCAAAGACCGGCAACTCGGCATCGGGGGATTTCAACTGCCCCCAAGGGCGGCGCACATCCGTCCCCGACACCTGCACCGAAGACGCCCGCCCGTTGTACCCGATCGGCACCGACAACCAGTTTGCCGGCAGCGCATTCTCCGGCCCGCGGAACATCGTCCCCACATTGCTCGCATGGTTGAACGACGCGTAAAAGTCGGTGTACTCGGCAACCGTAAACGGCAAGCACATTTGCGTCCCCACCTGCGGCACCATATAGCGCACCAAGCCCTGCGGGTCCTCATAATCCTCCCGCAACAGCTCTGTCACCGCCGCCCGGAACCCCGCCCAGACCGCCGGCCCCAAGGCCATGAACTCGGTCCAGTCGCCGAAAAAGAACACCTCTTCCTCGTCGGGCACCGCGATCACACCGTCCGCCTCCAAAGCGGTCACATCAAGGATCATATCCCCAATCGCCACCCCGCAATGCTGCTCGCCGCTGTCGCTGACAAACGCGCCATAGGGCAGGTTGTTCAAGGGAAAATCCGTCTCCGGCGTATTGGCGCTGTCGACCCAGCTGGTCATCAGGGGCATGGGGGCTCCTCACTCCTTATCGGGGCAGGCCACGCGCCCACACCCTATCTTCTTCTCTTGTAAAATATCCCGGGGGAGTCGCCCAGCGGGCGGCGGGGGCAGCGCCCCCTCTTCCCCTGCGGCTCACTTCCTGCCGGGGGTGCCGTCGAACTTCTTCTCCAGGCTCTCCCAGCAATCGATGTAATCATCCTGCAAGGGCGCCTCTTGCGCCGCAAAGGCCGTCAGATGCTGTGGAAAGCGCGTCTCGAACATGAACGACATGGTATTGTCCAGCTTCTCCGCCTTCAGCTCGGCGTTGGACGCCCCTTCAAAGGCATTCCGGTCCGGCCCGTGCGGCAGCATCATGTTGTGCAAAGACATCCCGCCCGGCACGAACCCCTGCGGTTTGGCATCATACTGCCCGTAGATGTTGCCCATCAGCTCGGACATGATGTTCTTGTGATACCACGGCGGGCGAAAGGTATCCTCGGCCACCATCCAACGCTCGCGGAACAGCACAAAGTCGATGTTCGCCGTCCCCGGCACGCCGCTCGGGGCGGTCAAAACCGTAAAGATCGACGGGTCCGGGTGGTCGAACAGGATCGCGCCAACGGGGCAATAGGTCCGCAGGTCATACTTGTACGGCGCGTAGTTGCCGTGCCACGCCACGACGTCCAAGGGCGACTGCCCGATCCGGGTCTCGTGGAACTGGCCGCACCACTTGATCGTCAGGGTCGAGGGCACCTCGCGGTCCTCAAATGCGGCCACCGGCGCCTTGAAGTCGCGCGGGTTCGCAAGGCAGTTCGCCCCGATCGGCCCGCGCCCCGGCAGCTCGAACTTTTGACCGTAGTTTTCGCAGACAAACCCGCGGCACGGGCCTTCGAGCACTTCGACCCGGTACACCAACCCACGCGGCAGGATCGCGATCTCTTGCGGCGCAAGGTCGATCACCCCCAGCTCGGTGCAAAAGCGCAAGCGCCCCTGCTGCGGAACCACCAGCAATTCGCTGTCAGCGCTGAAAAAATACGAATCTACCATGGACTCGGTCACGAGGTAGATATGCGAGGCCATGCCCACCTGCGTGTTCACATCCCCCGCCGTGGTCATCGTCCGCATCCCCGTCAGCCAGTTCAGTGGGGCTACCGCTTCGCGACTTGAGCGCGAGTCAGTCCCCCCCGGCATCTCCACCGGATCCCAGCGGTACTGCCCCAGCGAAATCACGTCCGGATCGACGCAAGGCGCGCTTTTCCAGTAGGGCAGGTCGATCTTGGTATAGCGGGCGGAGTGTTTCACCGACGGGCGAATGCGATAGGTCCAGGTGCGTTCTGGCGGATTGGCGGTAAAAGCCGTCCCGGACAGCTGCTCGCCATAAAGACCGTAGTTGCACTTTTGCGGCGAGTTCATGCCCTGCGGCAGCGCGTCGGGCAGCGCTTCGGTTTCAAAGTCGTTGCCGAAACCGGGCATATAGCCCTCATGCGGGCCGGCCTTTGCGGTGGCGCGGATCATCCCCGTGGGCAGCTCTTGCGACGTCATGACAGGCCTCCTCCTAAACGTGACTGACAGAGTCGTATTTGCCCGCACTGTTCATTGCAAATGCAACGGTGTCAAGAATTTCATTGCAGATGCCACAAATCGTGCCAAAAGTTGCCCCGCGCACAAGAGACGAATTCCCATGCCCCAACGCCCCTTTGAACTGGCCGAGTTTCTGCCCTACCGCATGACCGTCGCGGCAGAGCGGCTCAGCGCGGGGATGGCGCGGCGCTATCGCGACGAGTTCGGGATTTCCGTGGCCGAATGGCGCGTGTTGGTCCATGTGGCCGATGCGGGCGCGGTGTCGATCCGCGACATTCACAGCCGGGTGCATCTGGAAAAGTCCAAGGCCAGCCGCGCCGCCACGCGCCTTGAGGCGGCGGGCTATGTCACCAAGACTGTGAACGAGACCGACCGGCGGCTGATTTCCCTGACGCTGACCGATCAGGGCCAGGCCTTGATGCAGGATCTGACCCAGATCGCCCGCGATTACCAAGCGCGTCTGGACGCCTTGCTCGCGCCCCAGCTTGACGCGTTGAACGCTGCGCTGGATACGCTGGAAACGCAGGACCTATAGGTCAGTCGAGCCGGATCAGGTAATCTTCGGACGGGCCATCGCGGCGCGGAGAGCGGTTGGTGGTGATCGCATAGAACGTGTGCCCCACGGCCAGCACATCGCGGATGCGCGCGCCCGCGTCATAGGCCTGCCGCACCGTGCCGTCCTGTGACACCGCCAGCACCGCCCCTTGGCGCAGGCTGGCCAGCAGCAGGCCGTCCTCGCCCCACGCCAGCCCCGACGGCGCCCAGGTGCGCCCGCCGGAATGCGCCAAAGGCGGCGTCAGCCCCTCGCCCGTCTCGTCGCCCTGCACCAAGGGCCAGCCGTAATTGCCCCCGGCGGTGATCCGGTTGACCTCATCGTGGCCGCTTTGCCCATGCTCGGCGGCATACATCGTCCCTGCGTCGTCCCACGCGATCCCTTGGGGGTTGCGGTGCCCCAGCGACCACACAAGCGAGCCATCAAAGGGGTTGCCTGTCGGGATGTCGCCATCGGGCGTGACCCGCAGGATCTTTCCGGCAAGGCTCTCAAGGTCTTGGGGCAGATCGGGATTTTCCGTCCAGCCGGTGGTCACATAGAGCATCCCATCGGGGCCAAAGGCCACACGTCCCCCGTTGTACAGCGGATGGCCGGGGATGTCGTCGATCAGCACGCGGGTCTCGACAAAGGCGTCGCCTTGCAGTTCGGCCTCGATCACGCGGTTGTAGCGGTCACTGGGCGTGCCCGCGTGGTGATAGAGCACAACGTGCAACGGATCATCGGTCAGCGCCAGCCCCATCAAACCGCCGCCGCGATCGTTTAGGATCGGCACGCGGGTCACCAGCGGATGGCGGGTGAACGCGCCCTGCGACAGCACACCAAGGGTGCCGCCCTTTTCGGTCAGGAACAGCGTCTCGCCCGCTGCTTCGATGTCCCAAGGGTAGTCGAGCCCCTCCAGTACGGTGGTGTGCGCCTGCGCGGCGGTGGCCGCGGTCAGGACGGCGGCAAAGGCGGCAGGGGCGGCGCGGCGGTGCAGGCAAAGGGGCAAAGGGGCGTCTCCGTTCACTTGGGTTTTCTGGGCAAAACATGCGCTCTGGGCCGAGCGCTTCAATGCCCGCCGGGCCAAAGCCACCGATGAGCGCCATTCATCAAAGCCACCAAGCGCCCCAAAATGGATTGCTGGAAAATGACCTCTGAGACTAAGGTTTTTGAATTCGCGGCCACAACACAATTGACCGTCCGGTCGGTTTATGTGATAGCTACCCTTGAGAGGGCGCCCCCGAGGAGGATCGGACAGCCCGGAGGAGACGCGAATGACCCAGACTGACCCTGTGCTGTCGTCCCTGAAGGACGGCGTGCTGACCGTGACCTTGAACCGGCCGGACAAGCTCAATTCCTTTAACGAAGACATGCACCTTGCCTTGCGTGCGCAAATCCAGCGGGCGCATGACGATCCCGACGTGCGCGCAGTGCTGATCACCGGGGCGGGGCGCGGCTTTTGCGCGGGCCAGGATCTTGGCGACCGCGATCCGCGCAGCGGCGAGACACCCGACTTGGGCAAGACGCTTGAGACGTTCTACAACCCGACCCTGCGGCTGATGCGCAGCCTGAACAAGCCGATCATCTGCGCCGTCAATGGCGTCGCGGCGGGGGCAGGGGCCAATATCGCGCTGGCCTGCGACATCGTTCTGGCGGCGAAATCGGCCAAGTTCATCCAGGCCTTTGCCAAGATCGGCCTGATCCCCGACGCCGGCGGCAGCTGGTCGCTGCCCCGCTTGATCGGCGAGGCGCGCGCCAAGGCTTTGGCCCTGACCGCCGAGCCGCTGACCGCCGAGACAGCCGCCGATTGGGGCTTGATCTGGCAGGCGTTGGACGATGCCGAGCTGATGCCGCAGGCGCAGGCCTTGGCCGCCCAGCTGGCGCAGGGGCCGACGCTGGGTCTGGGGCTGACGAAACAACTGATCCAAGAGGCCGCGACCAACGATCTGGACACCCAGCTGGACCGCGAATGCGCCCTGCAACGCCAAGCGGGCCGCAGCGACGACTATGCCGAAGGCGTCACCGCCTTTCTCGAAAAACGCGCGCCCCGCTTTACGGGCCACTAACAGGACAGCTCAAGATTAGCACAGGCCGCAATCACACGCGGCCAAAGGGAGGAAACGCAATGACCAACATGACCCCATCCAAGGAAATCCTCGACCCGATCGAGATCGCCAGCCGCGACGAGATCACCGCCCTTCAAGAACAGCGCATGGCGTGGTCGCTGCGCCATGCCTATGAGAACTCGGCGTTCTTCAAGGCGAATTTCGACAAGCACGGCGCGCACCCGGACGATTTCAAAACGCTGGCCGATCTGGCCAAGTTTCCCTTCACCATGAAGCAAGACCTGCGCGACACCTACCCGTTCGGCATGTTCGCCGTCCCAGAGGAAAAGGTCGCGCGGATTCACGGCTCTTCGGGGACCACGGGCAAGCCGACGGTGGTGGGCTATACCGCGAATGACATCAGCAACTGGGCCGATTGCGTGGCGCGCTCGATCCGGGCGTCCGGCGGGCGTGCCGGGGACAAGTGCCACATCTCGTATGGCTACGGGCTGTTCACCGGCGGTCTGGGCGCACACTATGGCGCGGAACGTCTGGGCTGTACCGTGATCCCCATGTCGGGCGGGATGACCGAACGGCAGGTGCAGCTGATCCAGGATTTCAAGCCGCGCATCATCATGGTCACGCCGTCCTACATGCTGGCGATCCTCGACGAGTTCAAACGGCAGGGGATCGACCCGCGCAGCAGCTCGCTACAGGTGGGGATTTTCGGGGCCGAGCCGTGGACCAACGCCATGCGCGAGGAGATTGAGCAGGCGTTTGACATGCACGCGGTCGACATCTACGGCCTGTCCGAGGTGATGGGGCCGGGGGTGGCCAACGAATGCGTGGAAACCAAGGACGGGCTGCACGTCTGGGAAGACCACTTCTACCCCGAGATCATCGACCCCGCGACGGGCGAGGTCTTGCCCGACGGCGAGATGGGCGAGCTGGTCTTTACCACGCTGACCAAAGAAGCGCTGCCGATGGTGCGCTATCGCACCCGCGACCTGACCCGCATCCTGCCGGGGACTGCGCGGTCCATGCGGCGGATTGAAAAGATCACCGGGCGCAGCGACGACATGATCATTCTGCGCGGCGTCAACGTCTTCCCGACCCAGATCGAAGAGCAGATCCTCAAGTGCAAGGGGCTTGCGCCGCACTTCCAGATCGAGCTGGTGACGAGCGGGCGGATGGACGCCATGGTGGTGCACGTCGAGGCGACGCCTGCGATGGCCTCTGCGGATGCGCGCGCGGTCTCGGCCAAGGAACTGTCGCACCACATCAAGTCCGTGGTCGGTATCTCTACCAAGATCGAGGTCCACGACCCCGATGGCATCGCCCGCTCCGAAGGCAAGGCCAAGCGCGTGGTGGACAACCGCAGCGCGTAAGGTGTGGAGAAGATTGACCGAACGACTGGTTAATCATCGGTAAATGGCGTAGAGCGAAGGGCACAGCCTTTCGCCTATTCCTGTTGGATACCAAACCCATGGCCAGAACCCGCGCAAAAGACTTTGAGGAAAAGCAGCACCAACTGCTGTTGGTGGCCGCCCAGGTTTTTGCCACCGAGGGCATGGAAAAGGCGTCCATGTCGGGGATCGCCAAGCAGGCGGGCGTGTCCAAATCGCTGCTTTATCACTACTACCCCTCCAAGGGAGAGTTGATCTACGCGATCATCATCGAACACCTTGACGAGCTGCTGGCGGCGATCGAGGCAGCGGATGATGCGTCCTTGCCGCCCCGCGCGCGGCTAGAGGCGATGGTGGACGCGGTGCTGACCGCCTACCAAGGCGCTGACGACGCGCACAAGGTCCAGCTGAACGCCGGAGAGGCGCTCAACGCAGAGCAATCGGCGGTCGTCCGAGAGCGCACGCGCGGCATCGTTGCGCATTTCTCTGAGGTGATCGCGGTCTTGCATCCCGAATTGGCCGGCCAAGAGCCGCGCATGGTGATGCCGGTGACCATGTCGCTCTTTGGGATGCTGAACTGGGTCTATACGTGGTTCCGCGACGATGGCGCGCTCAGCCGCGCCGATTACGCGCGCATGGCCACGGCGCTGGTGCTGGACGGGGTCAAGGGGCTGCGCTAGCGCGCCCTTACACCCGCCCCGCTTACATGCGTCCCGCCCGCTCGACCAGAAACTCGATCAAGGCGCGCACCCGGCGGGGGATGATCTTGGCCTCGGGAAAGACGAGACGCACGGGAATCGGTTCCAGCACGTAATCGGCCAAGACCTGCTCGAGCGCGCCGTCATGCCCCAGCATCCAATCGGGCAGGATCGCGAGCCCGGCGTTCTGCCACGCCGCCCCTTCGGAAAAATCCACATCGTTGCCGGTCAGGCGGGCGCGAATCTCGATGGATTGCCGCCCGTCCTCGGAATCAAAAGTCAGCATGTCCGACGGAAAGACCTCTGGCAGGATCAGCCAATGGTCTTCGAGATCCATCGGCAGCGAGGGCCGCCCCTTTTGATCCAAATAGGCCGGCGCCCCCGCCACCACCCAGCGGTGCGTGCTGAGCAAGCGCTGGTGGTAGGGCCCTTCGAGGATGGTCGCGCCGCTCAGCGCGAGGTCGATCTTGTTGTCCAGCAGGTCAGGGGGGCTGCGGTGCAGGGCGACCTCGATGCTGATGTCGGGATACAGGTCCATGAATTCGACCAATTGCGGCAGCAGAATGCGCCGCCCGTAGGAATGCGGCGCGGCGACCCGCATCTTGCCCGACAGCTTGGGCAGTTCGCCATGGGCCACACGCAGCACCTCGGCACGGGCGTCCAGCATGTGGCGCACGTGGGGAATCAGTTCCTCGGCCTCGGCGGTGGGGCTGATTCGCCGCGTCGAGCGGATGAACAGCTGCACCCCCAAGGCCGCTTCGAGCGAGGCAATCTGTTTCGATACCGTCGCCTGCGGCACCCGCAGGATTCGCGAGGTTTCGGAAAAGCTTTTGCGATCCATCAACTCGGCAAAGATTTCATAGGCCTGTAGGCGGTCGCTCATGGTCAGAGTATCCTGATTTATTCGTTTTGTGATAAGTCATATGCGATAATTCATCTATCGCTGACCGCTCTGTCGATTTATTCCTGATCCCAAGGACTACGGGAGGAAATTCAATGACCAAATAGATCGCCATCATCGGTGCGGGCACCGCCGGCCTGCATCTGGGCCTGCACCTGTTGCAAAACGGGATCAAGCCGACGCTGTACACGGATCGTACGCCGGAGGAATACGCAGACGCGCGCCTGATGAACACCGTGGCGCACCACCATGTGACCACCGAGCGTGAGGACGCTCTGGGCTGCAACCACTGGCCGTCGGACGAATTCGGCTACTTTGGCCACTACTACTACATCGGCACGCCCGAGCCGATCGAGATGTTCGGCGACCTCGCGCGTCCCAGCCGCGCCGTCGATTACCGCATCTACCAGCCCAAGCTGCTCAAAGACTTTATCGAGCGCGGCGGCGAAGTGGTCTACGGCCCGGTCGAGCGTGAGATGATCGAAGGCATCTCGGACGCACACGACCTGACCGTGGTCTGCACCGGCAAAGGCCCGATTGGCCAGATGTTCGGCCGCGACGACCGCTTTTCGCCGTTCGAGCGCCCGCAGCGGATGCTGTGCGTCGGCCTGGTCAAAGGCATCACCGAGCCCGAGACCCGCGCCGTGACCATGTATTTCTCGCCCGGCGCTGGCGAGCTGATCGAGATCCCGTCCTGGTCGTTCAATGGCTGGTGCAACGCGCTGGTTCTGGAAAAACAAATCGGCGGCGATCTGGAAATCCTCGCCAAGACCAAATACCAGGACGACCCGCGCGCCTTTCTCGATCTGCTGCTGGAAAAGCTCGAAAAGCACTACCCGACGCTTTATGCCCGCATCGATCGTGAAGAGTTCGACCTGGCCAACTCGCCGCTCGACATTCTTCAGGGGGGCGTGACGCCCACCGTCCGCCAAACCTGTACCACGCTGGACAACGGCAAGATGGCCGTGGCTCTGGGTGACGTGCACGCGGTCGTTGACCCGGTGCTGGGGCAGGGGGCCAACATGGCGTCCTACGCCGCTGTCATCCTTGGTGAAGAGATCGTGGCCAACGACGTCTTTGATCAGCGGTTCGTCGAAAAGTTCGACACGCGCCGTCATGACCGCGTGATGTCCGGTACCCGCTGGACCAACTACATGCTGGAAAACCTCGCCAAGCTGGACCCCACGCTGCTGGAATTCATCGGCGGCATGGCGCAGAGCCGCGCGCTGACCGACCAGTTCACCGAAGACTTCAACCATCCCGAAGCTCAATGGGACATCTTCTCCAGCCCCGAGCGCGTGCGCGCGACCGTGGCGCGTATGGCCCTGCCGATGGCAGCGGAATGAGCGTTGGCGGGCGCCGACCGCCTTCCCGGCGCCCGCTCCCTTAATTCGGAGAGACCGACATGAAGACCCATTTTTCTGCGGCAGCCGCGCTGACCGCCCTGATGACCTGCGCGCCGATGATGGCGCAGGCCCAAGACGGCCCCTGGTCGCTGCGCATTGGCCTGGC
Source organism: Tropicibacter naphthalenivorans (assembly GCF_900176475.1). Lineage (GTDB taxonomy): Bacteria > Pseudomonadota > Alphaproteobacteria > Rhodobacterales > Rhodobacteraceae > Tropicibacter > Tropicibacter naphthalenivorans. The sequence goes on along the minus strand of NZ_FWXX01000008.1, from coordinate 102,579 downwards.
CGGGATCGGCTTTGACGAAAGCGCGACGGTCAAGCAAAACGGCGCGGTGGTGCCCGGTGCCAGCTTTACCACCGACAACGACGCCAGCGTGGTGTTCTCGCTGGGCTACCGTTTTAGTGAACGGTTCTCGGCCGAGGCCACCGTGGGCATCCCGCCCACCGCGACGCTGAACGGCTCTGGCCCGCTGGCTGGCCTGACACTGGGCGAGGTCACCTACGGCCCGGCGACCGTCACCGGCCTGTACCACATGCCCCTGACCGAAGGCCTCGAAGCCTACGTCGGCGGCGGTGTGAACGACACGCTGGTGTTTGGCACCGAGGACGCGGCGCTGACCAATTTCAAGGTGGATAACGCTTGGGCGCCGGTCGTTCAGGCGGGCCTGTCCGGCGCGATCCAAGGCACCAACACCGATTGGTTCGTGGACGTCAAATACATCCCGCTGAAAACCAAGGCGACCGGCATGGTTGGCCCCAACACCGCCAGCGCCGACATCACGCTGAACCCGACGATCATCACGGCGGGCATCGGCATCAACTTCTGACCTTTTGCGCGCCGGGGCGAACTGGCGCGCAAAGCTAACCGCAAAGGAACGTCCAATGGTTACCATCGACACCTTCCGCGCCGCGCTGGCCGAACTGGCCGCCGGGGTCAATATCGTCACCACCCAGCTGGACGGGGAACGCAGGGGCATCACCGCCACCGCCGTCACCTCTGTCTGCGCCGAGCCGGCGACGATCCTGGCCTGCACCAACATGAACACCGGCACCTATGCGATGATCCGCGATGCGGGCGTCTTTGCGGTGAACATTCTGGGCGGCGATGACCGGGCGGTGGCTGAAACCTTTGCAGGCAGGGGCGGCGTCACCGGCGACGCGCGCTTTGAGACCGGACACTGGCGGCATGGGGATGCGCTGGGACTGCCGGTCCTGGCAGGGGCGACCTCGCTCGAATGCGAGGTCGCCGAGATCGTCACCTCGGGCACGCACGCGGTGATCTTTGGTCACGTCAAGGGCGCGTCCATCCAGGGCATCGCGCCGCTGGTCTACCACGCGGGCGGCTTCCGCGGCCTGACCGACATGAAACTGGCGAGCTGATCGCCGCACAGCGCCCCGCAGGAGACGGGGCCAATTCCTAGGGAGAGGGACTTTAACATGACCACGAACACGTGGCAGCCGCAGCTGCGCGACCTGATGGCCGGCAACGGCGTTCTTATGATCTTTGCTTCGCTCGTGGGCGGGCTGGGCCTGTGGATGTATGTCCTTGGCGGCTTTGAGCTGCTGCCGGGGGTGTTCATCGAATTCCAACTGCCCGGCTCGGAACGGGGCTGGACCGCCGCGGACATCTTCAGCTTTCTCGCGCTCTTCCCGGCCTATGTCTTTGGTGTGCTGAACATGATCGCGCTGGTCGCCATTGGCCGCCAGGCGATCCTAGAGGCCAAGGCGCGCCGCGCCGGTCAGGCCAGCGCCGCAGAGATGCAGGCCGCGTAAACGTCTGGGGGGCCACGCGCCCCCCTTTTCGACAAAGAGGAGAGCCACAATGTACTGCCTGAGCGTACAATACCCGACCCCCGACGACGCAGACGCCTTTCGCGCGTATTACGCGGATCGTCACCTGCCGCTGGCCGAGCGCCTGCCGGGTCTGCGGTCCTACGACGTCGCCTATCCCGCGCCGCTTGGCCCGGACAACGGCACGCCCTTCTGCATCTTTCGCGGCTATTTCGATAGCGCCGAGGACATGCAGCGCGCGCTGATGAGCGAACAAGGCGCAGAAGTCGCCGCCGACGTGCCGAACTACTCGCCCAAGGGCGCGACCATGTTCCACTTTGCCGTCGACACCAAGGCGCTGGCCCTCGCGTAAGGGCCACCCAAACCACTCAAGCTTTCCGAAAATCATGATCCTACAGACACTCGCCCGGATGTTCCGCGGCGGCCAGACCGCTGCACCCTCGAACAACACAGGACACCCCGCCATGAACACCCAAGCCTCTGCCAACGCTGCCGCTTTTGCCGTTGTGAACCCCTCGACCGGTGATGTGGTCGGCCACGCGCCGATGAACAGCCTCGCCGATCTGGATGCCGCCGTCGCCCGCGCGCAGACTGCCTTTGAAAGCTGGTCGCAGACGCCCGACGCCGAGCTGCAAGCCTATTGCGAAAAGGTCGCCGGGGCCATTGGCGAGCACGCCGAAGAGCTGGCCCAGATGGTCACCAAGGAACAGGGCAAGCCGCTGAACGGGCTTGGCTCGCGCTGGGAAATCGGCGGGGCGCAGGCCTGGGCCTGGTATACCGCCTCGCTGTCGCTGCCGCCCAAGACCCTGCAGGATACCAACGAAGGCCGGGTGGAACTGCACCGCAAGCCGCTGGGGGTCGTCGGCTCGATCACGCCGTGGAACTTCCCCGTCATGATCGCCGTCTGGCACATCCTGCCCGCGCTGCGCACCGGCAACACCGTGGTGGTCAAGCCCTCGCCGCACACGCCGCTGGCGACCATCCGCCTTGTGGCAATCATGTCCAGCGTGCTGCCTGAAAACGTGGTGCAGGTGGTGACCTGCGATGACCAAACCGTGAACCTTGGCGCGGCGATGTCGGCGCATGAGGGCATCCGCAAGATCGTCTTTACCGGCTCTTGCGCCACCGGCCGCCGCATGATGCAGACCGCTGCCGAAACCATGAAGCGCCTGACGCTGGAGCTGGGCGGCAACGACGCAGGCATCGTCCTGCCCGACGCCGATCCGGCGGCGATTGCCGAAGGCCTGTTCTGGGGCGCGTTTATCAACAACGGCCAGACCTGCGCCGCGATGAAGCGCCTTTACGTGCATGACAGCATCTACGACGCGGTCTGCGAACACCTCGTGGCCTTTGCGAAAAACATCCCGGTGGGCGACGGTCAGGACGAGAACAGCATCCTCGGCCCGATCCAGAACCAGATGCAGTTCGACAAGGTCGCGCGTCTGGTCGAGGCTGCCAAGGGCAAGGGCCGCGTCCTGCTGGGCGGCGAAGCGAGCGAAGGCCTGTTCTTTCCGCCGACCATCGTCGCCGATCTCGACGCCTCTGACCCGCTGGTGTCCGAGGAGCAGTTCGGCCCGGCGCTGCCGATTATCCGCTACACCGATGTGGATCAGGCGATCGCCGCCGCAAACGCCTCGGACAACGGCCTTGGCGGGTCGATCTGGACCTCGGACATCGAAAAGGGCCGCGCGCTGGCGGGCCGGATGGAGTGCGGCTCTGTCTGGATCAACAAGCACGGCGCGATCCAGCCCAACGCCCCCTTTGGCGGCGTGAAGCAGTCCGGCCTTGGGGTGGAATTCAGCGAGGAAGGGCTCGCGGAATACACCGACATCCAAGTGGTGTTTTCGTAATCTGGCTCCCTAAGAGATTGCGAAACAAGCGACGGCGGCTCGGTCTCCCCCCGGGTCGCCGTTCCTTATTTTGGCGGACTGTGGGCGCAGCTGCTATAGACCAAACTTATCCTCGCGCAGGCGGTTCGAAATTGCCGCGCCGGGGGGCTGCGTGGGACACCTTCGCCCGGAAAACCGCCCGGACAACTGCGATGGAGACCGCCCATGCCCGCCACGGATCGCAAGACCGCCCTTATCATTTCGGCCCATGCCGCGGACTTTGTCTGGCGCTGCGGCGGGGCCATCGCGCTGCACGCCGAGCAGGGGATCGACGTCACCGTCGCCTGCCTGTCCTTTGGCGAACGCGGCGAAAGCGCCCGGCTGTGGAAAGAGGGTAAGTCCCTGCAAGAGGTCAAGGACATCCGCCGCGCCGAGGCCGAAGCCGCCGCCGACGCGTTGGGCGTGGCGCGGCTGGAGTGCTTTGATCTGGGCGACTACCCGCTGCATCTGGAGCGCGCGGACAAGGACAAGCTGGTCGATCTGATCCGCGCCGTGCAGCCGTCCTTCATGATGAGCCACAGCCAGTACGACCCCTACAACACCGACCACATGTACATGACCCAAGTGGCGCTAGAGGCCCGCATGATCGCGCAGGCCTGGGGCCACAACCCCGGCGAACAGGTGCTTGGCGCGCCGCAGATGTACCTGTTCGAGCCGCACCAGACCGAGCAGATGGGCTGGAAGCCGGACGTCTTTCTGGACATCACCCCGGTCTGGGACAAAAAGCGCAAGGCGATGGAGGCGATGCAAGGCCAGGTCCACCTGTGGGACTATTACACCCGCGTCGCCCAGCAGCGCGCCAACCACTTCAAGCGCAACTCGGGCGGGCAAAGCGGCGGGCGCGATTGCCAATACGCCGAAGGCTTTCAAAGCATCTTTCCGCGTTGCGTCGACACTTTGGCCTGAAAGCGGGGCGTGCCACCATGACCACCGTTGTTCAAGATATCCCTCGCGCCGACGCGCAGACCATTGCCCGCCTTGGCGCAGCCGGCGTCGCCACGGTGCACGAAGCCCAAGGCCGCAGCGGTTTGATGCGGGCAAACATGCGGCCAATCCAGCAGGACGCGGCCATCGCGGGCAGCGCGGTGACGATCTCTGCCGCGCCCGGCGACAACTGGATGGTGCATGTGGCCATCGAACAGCTGCAAGAGGGCGATATCATGGTGCTCGCACCCACCGCCCCCTGCGACATGGGCTACTTTGGCGACCTTCTGGCGACCTCGGCCATGGCGCGCGGGTGCCGGGCGCTGATCATTGACGCGGGGGTGCGCGACACGCGCGATCTGCGGCAGATGGGGTTCCATGTCTGGTCCACCGCCGTCTCGGCGCAGGGCTGCGTCAAGGAAACCGTGGGCAGCGTCAACGTCCCCATCGTCTGCGCAGGGGCTGCCGTGCACCCCGGCGATGTGATCGTGGCCGATGATGACGGCGTCTGCGTGGTGCCGCGCGCGCAGGCGGAAAGCGTCATGGCCGCCGCGCAAACGCGGCTGGACGCCGAAGAGGCAAAACGACAGCGGCTGGCGGCGGGCGAGCTGGGGCTGGACATCTACGACATGCGCTCGCGTCTGGCGGCAAAGGGGCTGACCTATGTCTCAGAGCTTTGATGCAGGCATTCCCTGCCTGTGGATGCGCGGGGGCACCTCCAAGGGCGGGGTGTTCCTTGCGTCTGATTTGCCCGCCGATCCGGCGCAGCGGGACGCGCTGCTTTTGCGGATCATGGGCTCTCCCTCGGCAACGCAGATCGACGGCATGGGCGGGGCGGACCCGCTGACCTCCAAGGCGGCGGTCTTGGCGCCGCCCAGCCGCGCCGATGCCGACGTGGATTACCTGTTCCTTCAGGTCTTTATGGACCGCGCCGTTGTCAGTGACGCGCAGGCCTGCGGCAATATCCTTGCCTGTGTCGGCCCTGCCGCCATTGAACGCGGGCTTGTGACGGCGCAGGACGGCGAGACGCCCGTGCGCATCCACATGCGGAACACCGGCGAAGTCGCCACGGCCATCGTCCAGACCCCCGGCGGGCGCGTCAGCTATGACGGTGCGGCGCGGATCGACGGCGTGCCGGGGACGCACGCGCCGGTGTCCTTGCTGTTCACCGCGCTCGCAGGGTCGATGTGCGGGGCGATGCTGCCCACCGGGCGCGCGGTGGACGTTGTGAACGGCGTGCAGGTGACGCTGATCGACTACGGGATGCCGAGCGTGATTCTTGATGCGGCGGACTTTGGCCTGAGCGGGGACGAGACGCGCGAGGCGCTGGACGCGAATGAGCCGCTCAAGGCGCGGCTGGAGGCGATCCGCCTCAAGGTGGGTCCGATGATGACCCTCGGGGATGTGGCGGACAAATCGGTGCCGAAAATGGTGCTGGTGTCGCGCGCGCGCGCGGGCGGGGCGATTGCCACCCGCAGCTTTATCCCGCACCGCTGTCATGCGGCGATCGGGGTGTTCGGCGCGGTCACCGTGGCTGCCGCCTGCACGCTAAGCGATGGCCCTGCCGCGCGCTTGGCCCAGCTGCCCGAGGGCGACACGCTTGCGATTGAACATGCCAGCGGCGCGGCGGACGTTTTGCTCCGGCGTGACGCGGCGGGGACGGTGACCGGCGCTGGCACCCTGCGCACCGCGCGCCTGCTGATGGAAGGGCGCGTCTTTCCCGCGCCGGTCTAGGCCCGTTTCCATCCCAATTGGCAACGAAAAAGGGGCGAGCTGTGCGGCTCGCCCCCCTTTATGTCGTGTCCGATCCGGATCAGAAGTGCGCCGACTGCGTCGTGCTCGGCGCTTGCAGCGGCGGCGAGAACTTGGTCAGGTCGATGCCTTCCACGGCCTTCTTGTACTCCTCGGAAGAGGGGGTCCGGCCAAGAATCGCCGACAGCACCACAACCGGGGTCGAGGCCAGCAGGCTCTCGCCTTTCTTCTCGGCGGTGTCTTCCACCACGCGGCCCTGGAACAGGCGGGTCGAGGTCGCCAGAACGGTGTCGCCTTTGGCCGCCTTTTCCTGGTTGCCCATGCAGAGGTTACAGCCGGGGCGTTCCAGGTACAGGATGTTCTCGTACTCGGTGCGGGCCTGCGCCTTGGGGAACAGATCGTCGAATTCAAAGCCAGAGTACTTCTGGAGGATTTCCCAGTCACCCTCGGCCTTGAGCTCGTCGATGATGTTGTAGGTCGGCGCTGCGACCACGAGGGGCGCGTTGAACTTGACCTCGCCTGCGTCCTTTTCAAGGTTGCGCAGCATCTGGGCCACGATCTTCACGTCGCCCTTGTGCACCATGCACGAGCCGACAAACCCCAGGTCCACCTTTTTGTCGCCACCGTAGTAGGAGATCGGGCGGATGGTGTCGTGGGTGTAGCGGCGCGACGGATCGGCGTTGTTGACGTCCGGGTCGGCGATCATCGGCTCGTCGATCTTGTCCAGATCAACCACAACCTCTGCGAAGTACTTGGCGTTGTCATCCGGGGTCAGGGCAGGCTTTTCGCCCGACTTGATCTCGGCGATGCGCGCTTCGGCCTTGGCGATCAGACCCGCGAGGGTGCCTGCTTCGTTGTCCATGCCCTTGTCGATCATCACCTGGATACGATCACGCGCCAGCTCCAGCGAGCCGATCAGCGTCTCATCGTTGGAGATACAGATCGAGGCTTTCGCCTTCATCTCTGCGGTCCAGTCGGTGAAGGTGAAGGCTTGGTCCGCCAGCAGGGTGCCGATGTGCACTTCGATGACGCGGCCCTGGAAGACGTTGTCGCCGTGCTGCTCCAGCATCTGCTTCTGCGTCGCGTGCACCACGTCGCGGAAGTCCATGTAATCGGCCATCTTGCCCTTGAAGGTGACCTTGACGGACTGCGGGATCGGCATGGTTGCCTCACCGGTCGCCAGCGCCAGCGCCACGGTGCCGGAGTCCGCGCCAAAGGCGACGCCCTTGGACATACGGGTGTGGCTGTCGCCGCCCACGATGATGTCCCAATCCGACACGGTGATGTCGTTGAGCACCTTGTGGATCACGTCCGTCATGGAGTGATAAACGCCCTTGGGGTCACGCGCGGTGACAACGCCAAAGTTGTTCATAAAGGACATCAGCTTGGGGATGTTGGCCTGCGCCTTTTTATCCCAGACCGAGGCGGTGTGGCAGCCGGACTGATAGGCGGCGTCCACAACCGGGGAAATCACGGTGGCGGCCATCGCTTCGAGTTCCTGACAGGTCATCAGGCCGGTGGTGTCCTGGCTGCCCACGATGTTGACCTTGACGCGCACGTCAGAGCCTGCGTGCAGCACCTTGCCCGGCGTGGTGCCGCGGGCGTTGGCGTTAAAGATCTTTTCAACCGCGGTCAGGCCCTGACCTTCGATCGAAACTTCCTTGGACGGTGCAAAGACCTGCGGCGCTTCCACGCCAAGCGTCTCTGCCGCGAAGGATTGCAGCTTTTTGCCAAAGACCACGGCGTAGGAACCGCCGGCCTTCATGAATTCGACCTTCTGCGGGGTGAAGGCGCTGGACACGTCGGTCAGCTCTTCGCCGTCCGCCGATTTCAGTTTCTGCGCCTTGGTGTCGATTTTCAGAACGGTGCCGGTTTCGACCGAGTATTTCTGTTCGAGAACCGGGTTGCCTTCGTTGTTGAGCACCGGCTTGCCGTCCTCGTCCAGCTTTTTGACCCAGTTTTTCAGGTCAAGGCCGATGCCGCCGGTCACGCCAACGGTGGTCAGGAAGATCGGCGAGATGCCGTTGGTGCCTGCCACAACTGGGGCGATGTTCACGAAAGGCACGTAGGGAGAGGCCTGCTTGCCGGTCCACAGCGCCACGTTGTTGACGCCGGACATACGCGAAGACCCCACGCCCATGGTGCCCTTTTCCGCGATCAGCATAACGCGCTTGCCCGGATGCTGGAGCTTGAGCGCTTCGATTTCCTTCTGCGCCGTCTCCGAGATCATGCACTTGCCGTGCAGCTCGCGGTCAGAGCGCGAGTGCGCCTGGTTGCCGGGGGACAGAAGGTCGGTCGAGATGTCGCCTTCGGCGGCGATGTAGGTCACGACTTCGATTTCGTCTTCGATGTCGGGCAGCTTGGTAAAGAACTCTGCCTTGGCGTAGCTTTGCAGGATGTCGCCCGCGACGGCGTTGCCCGCTTTGTGGGCCTCGGCCAGACGGTCCATGTCGGCGTCATAGAGGAAAACCTGCGTTTTCAGCACCTCAGCCGCCTTGGCTGCGTTGTCCGCATCGTCGCCCAAGGCGATGTCCAGCAGAACCTCGACAGAGGGGCCGCCCTTCATGTGCGACAGCAGTTCAAAGGCGAAATCCGGGGTGATCTCGGCCACGGTGGCCTCGCCGGTGATGATCTTCTTGAGGAAGGCCGCCTTGACGCCCGCCGCAGGCGTGGTGCCGGGCAGGGTGTTGTAAATAAAGAAGTTCAGCGACTGCTCGCGGTGTTCGTTGCCGGTGTCTTCGATCTGGGCAATCAGCTCTGCCACCAGCGCGCCATCGTCGATGGGCTTGGGGTGCAGGCCTTCGCCTTTGCGGGTTTCGATCTCGTTCAGATACTCGGTGTACAGGCTCATGGCGGTCCCTACATGTGACGTCGGATATGGCTGGAGCGCAGGTCGCGATTCTCGACCCGCGAACGGTGGATGGCCGTTTGTATGCGGATGTATACCGAACCTTGCGCTTTGGCAAGTCTCTTACCGCTGGCGATACAGCGTATGGGATAGGGGAGTCGAGTGAACAGATAGCCGCAATTGGACATTCTTATGGGGCGCTTGCGTGCGAAATGGCCCCAAAACCGCAGGCCGCCCCCATGACGGGAACGGCCAAAGGGGGCGTCAGCCCACCTTGAGGATCACCGCCATGGCGCTGTCGCCTGCCGCGCAGCCCTGAAACAGGCCGGTGCCGCCGCCGCGCATTTCCAGCTCTTCGATCATCTCGATCATGGCGCGCAGGCCGGTCGGCCCCTGCGGGTGCCCCCAGATCAGTGACGAGCCGTAGTTGTTCATCCGCTTCCAATCCAGATCAAAGGCGCGGGCAAAGGCAATGTCGTTCACCGCAAAGGGGTTGTGCGATTTAAAGACGTCGATCTGGCCGATCTCCAGCCCGGCGACCTTTAGCGCGCGTTTCGCGGCACGGATCGGCGCGGCGGGCATATGGGCCAGCTCATCACGGCCCTGCGCCACCGCCAGAACCTGCGTGACGGGGCCGGATTTGGGCGCGATCTCCTGCGCGCGGGCCTCTGACGCACACAGCACCATCCCCGCAGAGCCATCCGCCGGGTGCGTCTGCCCCGCAAAGGTCACAGAGCCGTTCGGCATCACGGGTTTCAGCGCGGCCATCTTTTCCGGCGAGGCGGGGTAAATGCCTTCGTCGCCCTGCAAGGTCTTGACCGTCTTGCGGTAGCGCCCGTCGGGCACGGGGAACTCCGCCTCCATGTAGCGTTTCTGGAACGCGCGATCGTCGGCCAGCGCGGCGGCGTATTGCTCGGCCCGAAAGCTGGCGACCTCGTGCTGTTCCTCGGTCGAGATGCCCAGCTTGCGGGCGACGTTGTCGGCGGTGTCGACCATGGCGCATTTGGCAAAGGGATCGCGATTAAAACTTTCCATCACGATGTTCTCGCCTTGGCCCGTGCCGCCCGGCGCATCGGGGGCGGGGTAATAGGCGTGCGGGCCGTTCGACGTGCGGTCGCCCGACGCGATCAGCGCGGTCTCGACGCCGCTCACGGCCATCTCGCCCATCGCTGTCGCCACCAGCCGTGCGCCGGTAGCGCAGGCTTGGTTGACGGTCGGGCCGGCCAGATGCTCGGCCCCCATCAACGCAGTAAACCAAGGCGTGCCGTAAAAGCTGCGGTACTGCGGCACGGTCATGCCATAGGCGGCAAAGTCAAAGGTTTCCGGCGTCAGGCTGCGCGCCGCCAAGGCGCTCTTGGCCACATGCGCGGCGAATTCGATGGAATGCAGGTGGGAAAACGACCCCTGCCAGCGGGCAAAGGGCGTTGACCAATAGGCCCCATAAGGGATGTAGGCTGTCACGGATATCTCCTCCGGTATCGTGAAATTTTATGCGGTGAGCCGGTCAAGCCGGGCTTTGGCGCGCGCGAAATCGGCCTTCGGGCGGGCGACGACATCGGCGCAGGGCGGCCCGTCGAACCACTCGCGGATTTCCTGCACGAGGTCGCCGTCCCTCTCGCGGGCATTCAGCGCCGGAAAGGTGCCGACGATCCCGGCCTTGCACTGGGCAATCACCAGTTCGGGACCGGACAGGATGAACATGGGCGCGCCGATCAGCGGCAGGCGCATGGTGTCGAAAACAGCGGGCAAGGTCATGCCGGCACCGCCTTGGGTGTGCCTCTGGCTGTCATGGGGCTCCTCCCAAAGTCCCAGTTAGTGTTTGCCAAAGACCGCCAGCTTTGGCAGCGGGTCGAGGTCTATGCGGGCGATCCGCGCGGCGTCGTCCGGGGGCACGCCAAGGCCGCGCAGGGTGATGTCGGCCATTTCCTCGCCCGCTTGCCGCCACGTGCGCAGACCATCCAGCACCAGCGCCATGCCGCCCAGCGTCGTGCCGCCCAGCGTCGCGGCCATGGTGGCGGAATAGCCGCGCGGGATGGTGAATCGCCCCTCGTCGACGCCGCGCTTGATCGCTTGGGTCGGGATGCGGCCCCAAAAGCTGCGCACCTTGGGTTCGACGATGGCAAAGCGCGCCAGAAAGCGCCCCCAGTCCTGTTCTTCGTGGGTGCGGCGCAGGGAAAGGCGCACACAGGCAGAGATCACCTCGGCCGGGTCATCCATCCCCTCGGTCACAAGGCCAAAGGAATGGTCCAGCTCGTCCGAGATCAGATCGCAGACAGAGGCATAGAGCGCGCTGGGATTGTCCAGATTGTTGTAAATCGTCGCGCGCGACAGCCCGGCGGCGCGGGCCACGTCACTGACCGCAAGGCAGGTTCCGCCCTCTTCGGCAAAGACCCGCATGGCGGCATGGTGGATGCGCAGGGCAATCTGGTTCACGGCACGTCCCGGTTGAAAAACACTGTTGACCGGAAATTGACACCTGTGTTTAGCTCAAGTCAACAACGTTCACAGCCTGACGGGGAGGAGACGGCATGCTGAACAAGAGAGGCGCGACAGCGCCCCTATGCCTATGGCTGCACACCTGATGGAGGTCTTGCAGCTACTGATCGGCGGCCTTGCCAACGGATGTATCTACGGTCTTGTCGCGCTTGGGTTCGTGCTGATCTACAAGGCGTCCGAGGGGGTCAACTTCGCCCAAGGCGACATGATGATGCTTGGCGCGTTCATCGCGCTTGGGCTGGGGAACGAGGGGCAGCTGGGCCTGTCGTTCTGGCTGGCGGTGCCCTTGGCGATTGCCCTGATGTTCGGGATCGGCTGGACGGTGGAACGTGTCGTGGTGCGGCAACTGTTCGGCCAGCCGCAGTTCGCGCTGGTGATCCTGACCATCGCCATGGGCTTTGTCTTTCGCTTTATCGCAGGGTCGATCTGGGGCTATTCGCCGCTTGTGTTGGAGACGCCTTTTGCCGGCGTGAACCTAAGCCTTGGCGGCGTGGTGATCTCGCTGGCGGATCTGATCGCCATCGTGGTGACGCTGGTGCTGACCGTGGCGCTTTGGGCGTTTTTCGCCTTTACCAAGGTGGGCCTCGCCGCGCAGGCGTCGAGCCAGAACCAGATGGCGTCCTATATCGTCGGCGTCCCGGTGATGAAGATCAACGCGCTGACATGGGGCCTGTCGGGGGCCGTGGCGACGGTGGCGGGGGTGCTGTACGCCACGCGCGGGGCGATCGACCCGAACATCGGGCTTCTGGGGATCAAGGCCTTTGCCGCCGCCGTCATCGGCGGGTTGGGGAGCCTGCCGGGCGCGTTGCTAGGCGGGCTGTTGATCGGCATCATCGAACCCATCGCGGGGCGTTACGCGCCGGGAGAACTGGCGATCATGTCGCCATACATCCTGATGCTGGTGGTGCTGGTGACGCGGCCCGGCGGGCTGTTTGCCCAGATCCACATGAAGAAGGTCTGAGCCATGCGCGTCGTCTTCAAGAAATCCTACGACCGCGACATCGACCTGCATGAACATTGGCTGGACCGGGCAAAGATCGCCGTTCTGCTGGCGGTCATGGCCGCGCTGCCGTTCCTCGTCGGCAACTACTACCTCGCCGAGGCGGCCAATACGCTGATCTGGGCGCTGGCGGGGATGGGGCTGATGATCGCCGTGGGGCACACGGGGCAGGTGTCGCTGGGGCACGCGGCCTTTCTTGCCATCGGAGCCTACACCGATGCGGGGTTGATGAACGCGGGCATGCCGTTCTGGATCGCCTTTCCGGTGGCGGGGCTGGCGGCGGGGCTGTTCGGCGCGGTGATCGCCATTCCGGCGGTGCGGCTGTCGGGCATCTACCTTGCCATCGCCACGCTGGCAGTGTTCGTCATCGTCGAGGAACTGATCATCATGCTGGAGCCGATCACCGGCGGGGTGGGCGGCACCATGGCACCGTCGATCAGCCTGATGGGCATCAGTTTCGACCGCTACGGCGCGCTGGCGAATTTCTACTGGCTGGTGCTGGGGATCGTCGCCTTGGTCACTTGGGGCTACGCCAACCTGATGCGCTCGCCCACGGGGCGGTCGTTCCTTGCGGTCAGAGACAGCGAGGTGAGCGCGCGCAGCCTTGGCATCAACGTCACCCGGACCAAAGCGCTGGCCTTTGGCCTGTCGGCAGGGGTCACAGGCCTCGGCGGGGCGCTGATGGGGCACTACATCGGCTTCTTCAACTACGAGCTCTTCTCGATCTTCATCTCGATCAACCTGTTGCTGGTGGTGACCATCGGCGGGCTTGGGTTCATCCAGGGGGCGTTTCTGGGCGCGATCCTGATCACCGGGATGCCGCAGGTGATCGCCATCCTGCGCGACACGGTCAACGCCTCGACGGGCATCGACCTTGCGTCGCTGCCGGGGATCGACACCATGATGTTCTCGGTCCTGTTGATCGGCTTCATCCTCTTTGAACCGACGGGGCTGTACGGCCGCTGGCTGAAAATCCGCACCTGGTTCGAGATATTCCCGCTGGCGCGGCGGGATATGTTCCGCCGCCACAAAACCTATCTCAAGACGGAGCGGATGCGATGAGCCTGCTCGAAGTGGACGATCTGGCCGTGCATTTCGGCGGGGTGAAGGCGGTGGACGGGGTGTCGTTCAGCGTCGAAGAGGGCGAGGTCTTTGCCATCATCGGGCCGAACGGCGCGGGCAAGTCGACGATCTTCAACCTCATCAGCCGGATCTATCAGCCAACCCATGGCACCATCCGCTTTGACGGGCAGGACATCACGGCGCTCAAGGCGCATGACATTGCCCGCCTTGGCATCGCGCGGACCTTCCAGAACATCGAGCTGTTCGACCATTCGACGGTGTTGGACAACCTGCTGATGGGCCGGCACACCCACCGGGCGACGAACTTTGTGCAAGACATCCTGCACCTGCCATCGGTCCGCCGCGAAGAGCGGGCGCATCGGCGGCATGTCGAAGAGGTGATCGAGTTCCTCGAACTGGAAGCCTACCGCGAAAAGCGCATTGAGGGGCTGCCCTACGGCGTGCGCAAGGTGATCGAGATCGGGCGCGCGCTGGCCATCGGCCCGCGTCTGATCCTGCTGGATGAGCCCGCCTCTGGCCTGTCGGTGGAGGAAACGCAGGACGTGGCCTTCTGGATCGAGGACATGCGGCGCGACATGGGGCTGACGGTCTTGATGGTGGAACACGACATGGGGCTGGTGGCGCAGGTGTCGGACCGGGTGTTGGCGGTGGCGAACGGGCGGCCGCTTGCCTTGGGGACCGCCGCCGAGGTGCAGGCCGACAGGCATGTGCAGGCCGCCTATCTTGGCTCGCCAGAGGCCGCAGCATGACGGTGCTGTCTGTCCGCAACCTCGAGACGTTTTACGGTGCGATCATGGCCCTGCGCGGCGTGTCCATCGACGTGACCGAAGGCGAGATCGTCACGATCCTTGGCGCAAATGGCGCGGGCAAGTCGACGCTGATGAAGACGATTGCCGGGCTGATGGACCCCGAGAAAGGCTCGATCGAGCTGTTCGGGCAAAGCATCGCGGGGCTGGAGCCGGACCGGGTGGTGCGCGCGGGGGTGTCCTTGGTCCCCGAGGGACGCGAGGTCTTTCCCTACCTGACGGTAGAGGAAAACCTCAAGCTCGGCGCTTATACCCGGCGGGATGATCCGGCCAGCGATCTGGAGCTGGTCTACGACTATTTCCCGATCCTGAAAGAACGGCGCAAGCAGAACGCGGGCTATCTGTCCGGCGGGCAACAGCAGATGCTGGCGATTGGGCGCGGGCTGATGGCACGGCCCCGGCTGATGATGCTGGACGAGCCGAGCCTCGGGTTGTCACCGCTGCTGACGCAGGAAATCTTTGGTATCATCGCGCGGCTGAATGCCGAGCAAAAGGTGACCATGCTGCTGGTGGAACAGAACGCCCATATCGCTCTGGCCACCGCCCACACCGGCTATGTGCTGGAAATGGGGCGGATCGTCATGGGCGGCCCGACGGAAAAGCTGCGCGCCTCGGACGACATTCAGGAATTCTATCTGGGCAAGGCAGAGGCGAACGAGCGCGGCCAGAAACGCTGGAAGAGGCGCAAGACATGGAGATGAGCGCGCAGGATTTCAGGACCTTCAAAGGTCAGCGCACCGTGGTCGGCCTGTGGGCGCAGCAGTGCGCGCATTACGGCGCGCGGGTCTGTCACCGCGAGAAAAAGCTGGGCATCTGGCAGGAGTATTCCTGGACCGATTATTACCAGACCGCGCGTCAGATAGGCCTGGCGCTGATGGACCTGGGGGTGGGGCACGGCGAGGTCGTCTTGATCCTGTCCGAGGACCGGCGCGAGTGGCTGTATGCCGATCTGGCGGCGGCGGCCATCGGTGCGATCCCGTCCGGCGTCTACACCACCGACAGCGCCAAGCAGCTGGCCTATCTGGCCAATGACAGCGGCGCGCGGGTCTTGTTCGTGGAAAACGACGAGCAGCTCGACAAGTGGCTGGAGGCGCGCGAAACCATGCCCGGCGTCGAGCATGTGATCGTGCTGGACCGCGACGGGCTGGCAACCTTCGCGCACCCGCAGGTGATGTTCTACGACGACCTGCTGGCGCGCGGGGCAGCGGCGCAAAACCCGCAACGCTTCGAGGAGGCGCTGCAAAAGGTCCAGCCCGAGGACGGGCGCATGATGATCTACACCTCCGGCACCACTGGCCCGCCCAAGGGCGCGGTCATCAGCCATCGCAACGTGATCTATCAATATGTCGCGGGGCAGGGCGTGTTCGACATGAAGGACACCGACGAACAGCTGTGTTTCCTGCCGCTGTGTCACGTTCTGGAACGGCTGGTGTCGGTCGATCTGCCGATTGCGCACGGCTCGACGGTGAACTTTGCCGAAAGCCCCGAGACGGTGTTCGACAATATGCGCGAGGTCAGCCCCGACACCTTTGTCGGCGTGCCGCGCATCTGGGAAAAGATCTATTCGCGCGTGATGATCCTGCGCTCCGAAGCGGGGTGGCTGGGGGGCAAGGTCTTTGACTGGGCGCTAAGCGTTGGCGCGCGGCGGGCGGCAAACGACAGCCCTTCGCCCCTGCTGCGGCTGCAATTCGCCTTGGCGCAAGTGACCGTCCTGAACAACCTGCGGCGGATGCTGGGCCTGGCCAATTGTCGGCGGGCCGGGACCGGGGGCGCGCCCTCTTCGCCCGATCTGATCCGCTGGTATCACGCCATTGGCGTCCCGATGATCGAAGCCTTTGGCATGACCGAAACCACGGCGCTGGCGACGATCAACCCCGTGGGCGCAAACCGCGTCGGCACCGCAGGCCGCGCCCTGCCGGGGACAGAGATCAAGATCGGCGAGGGGGGCGAATTGATGATGCGCGGGCCGGGGATCTTCGCCGGGTACTGGAACAAGCCAGACAAGACCGCCGAGACGCTGACCCCCGATGGCTGGCTGCTGTCCGGTGACGTGGCGCGGATCGACGAGGATGGCTACATGTCCATCACCGGCCGGATCAAGGACATCATCATCACCGCGGGCGGCAAGAACATCACCCCCGCCGAGATCGAGAACAAGCTCAAGTTCTCGCCCTATATTTCCGACGCGGTGGTGATCGGGGATCGGCGCAAGTACCTCACCTGCTTGATCATGATCGATCAGGAAAACGTCGAGAAATTCGCGCAGGACCGCGCCGTGCCGTTTTCCGATTTCGGCTCGCTGACCCGTGCGCCTCAGGTGCGCGATCTGATCGGCGGCATCGTGGCCGAAACCAACCGCGACTTTGCGCAGGTGGAACAGATCAAGGATTTTAGGCTGATCGACATCCTGCTGACCGCCGAGGATGAGGAACTGACGCCGACGATGAAGCTGAAACGGTCCTATGTGAACGAACGGCACGCGGCGTTGATCAACCAGATGTATTGACCCGTCACAGGTCGTTTTAGGGAGGAAGTCATGAACGTTATCAAAGGATTGGCCACCGCAGGCGCGTTGGCTTTGGCCACGCAGGCCGGCGCACAGGGCGTCACCGACACCGAAGTAAAGCTGGGCGGGGCGCACGATTTGTCGGGCATTTTCGCGCCCTTCTCTGTGCCTGCGACACAGGCGGCAAACGCCTATTTCGACGCGATCAATGCGGCGGGCGGCGTGCACGGGCGCAAGATCACCTACATCATCGAGGACCACGGCTATCAGGTGCCGCGCGCCGCGCAGGCCGCCAACAAGCTGATCAACCGAGACGAAGTCTTTGCCTTCGTGATGAACCTCGGTACGCCGACGAACCTTGCCATGTTCCAGCAGATGGCGCCGCAGGGCATCCCCAACGTCTCGCCCTTGACCGGCGCGCGGCAGATGGTCGAACCGTTTGAGCCGTGGAAATTCGCGGGCGTGTCCACCTATTATGACGCCTCGCTGGCGTCGATGCGCTACATGGCCGAGAACGAAGGAACCAAGAAGGTGTGCCTGATGATCCTGCCGACTGACTTTGGCAACGAAATCAAGGCTTCGGCCCAAGATCTGGCCGCCGAGGGTGTGTTCGAGCTGGGCGTCGAGATCGGCCACAAGCCGGACGAGACCGACTTTACCGGCGCGCTGGGGCGCGTGCGTGACGATGGCTGCGACACCGTGGGGCTGGCGCTTGGGGTCGGGCAGATCATCAACGCCGTGGCCACCGCCAACAAGCTGGGCATGACCGACACCAAGTTCTACGTGGCCACCGCCGGTTTCCACACCGTGGTCGCCAAGGCGCTGGCCAAGCAGGGCGTCACCAGCGGGCTGTACGCGGGCGGCGGCTGGCAAGACCTTGAGGCGCGCCTGAGCGATCCCGCCGTGAGTGAATGGGTCGCCCAGTTCAAGGCCGCAACCGGCGAGGATTTCCCGTCTTCGGGCGCGATCCTGGGCCGTCAGGCCGCCGAACTGGTGGTGCGCGCGCTCGAGGCGGCAGGCCCGGACCTGACCCGCGAAAGCTTTGTCGCGGCGCTGGAGAGCCTTGATTACTTTGACCCGATCGGCGGCGCGCAGATCAAGATGGGGCCGGAGGATCACACCGCCTCGGACGAGATCTTTTTGCACAAGATCAACAACGGCTCTTGGGAGCTGGTGAAAACCCTTGAGTAACGGGGCTTTGGGCGAGGGTTTCGGCCCTCGCCCGCTGTTTTTTACATGTTGAAACGAACGATTTACGAGCCGGAACACGAGATGTTCCGTGGCACCGTGCGCGCCTTTGCCGAGGCGCATGTCTTTCCCCATCAGGCCGACTGGGACGCGGCGGGCATGGTCAGCCGCGCCGTCTGGCAAAAGGCCGGGGTCGAAGGGTTTTTGTGCATGTATGCCGACCCGCAATTCGGCGGGCTGGGGGTGGACGATTTCCGCTATGATATGATCCTGATCGAAGAGCTGTCGGTGCGCGCGCCCGGGCTGTTCACCCATCTGCACAACCGGATTGTCGGGCCTTACCTGCACCACCACGGCACCGACGATCAGCGCGCGCGCTTTATGCCCGGCGCGGTGTCGGGCGAGACGATCCTTGCCATCGCCATGACCGAACCGGGGGCCGGGTCTGACCTGTCGGGCATCCGTACGCGGGCCGTGGACATGGGCGATCACTGGCTGCTGAACGGGGCCAAGACCTATATCTCGAACGGGCATCTGGCCGATCTGGTGCTGGTCGCCGCCCGCACCAACCCCGAGCGCGCCCATGACATCGGGCTGTTCTAGGTGGAACGCGGGATGGACGGGTTCGCCCGCGGGCGCAACCTGAAAAAGCTGGGGCTGGAGAGCCAGGACACCGCCGAGTTGTTCTTTGACGATGTTAAAGTCCCCAAGGAAAACCTGCAGGGCCCCGCAGACAAGGGATTCCGCATCATGATGAAGAACCTTGCCGAGGAACGTCTGCAAGGCGCGGTGGGGTTCTGCGCGCGGGCGGAACGCGCCTTTGAGATCACGCTGGAGTTCATCACCGGGCGGCGCGCCTTTGGCCAGAACGTGGGGGCGTTTCAGAACTCGCGGTTCAAGATGGCCTCGATGCGCACCCAGATCGACGCGGCCTTGGCCTTGACCGATCACTGTGCGCGCGAACATCTGGGGGGGCGCTGAGCGCCGAGATGGCCGCTGAGGCCAAGCTGTTTACCTCGGGGGTCGAGGCGCGCGTGGTTGACGAGTGCCTGCAACTGCACGGCGGGGCGGGCTACATGGAGGAATACGAGATCTCGCGACTCTATCGCGACGCCCGGATCAGCCGCTTTCATGGCGGTACGTCTGAAATCATGCGCGAGATCATCGGGCGCGGGGTTGGGGTTGGACGACCGGCAGCGGACCTGACGGGCGTCCGTTGGCTTATTGCGCAGGGACTGCTTGGAGCGTGACTGCGGCCTTCCGCGCGTCCGCCCGTTTACGGATCATGTCCGCCAGCGCGATCCCGATCACCATGGGCACCAGCGCCACCAGCCCAAGGAAATACAAGCCCAGCATCGTCCATCAAAGCCCGTAGGACTTGACCGCGTGCAATTCGGAATTGAGCAGACCGGCGCAGACCATGCTTAGGGCAAAGCTGCCGACGCAAAGCTGGCCGAGGGTCTTGTGGTTGCGGAATTGCCCACCGGGCCGCCAGATCTGCACCGAGGCAAGGATCAGAGCGATCGTGTTGAAGGCCAGATGCCCGATCAGCAGCCCCGCGCGCGCAGGCTCGCCGACGAAACGCTGGTGAAAGGCCACGGCCCACGACAGGTGCGTGTCGGATTGCGTCATCACCGAACACGCGTTGTTTGCGCAGGTTGCCAGCGCCGCGCCGGGGGCGTCCGAGTCGACGCCAAGATGCGCCGAGAGGTCGAAAATACCGGTGAAAAGGTGATCGCGCCGTGCATCCCTTCGGTGATGTAGCGGCTGTTCAGAAACACCGTGAAGGCGAAGCCATAAAGAAAGAAGGCGTTCCAGCGACCGCGCTTCCAGCTGTAGATGCCCAAGACCCCCCAAAGGATCTGAATACCCATTATTCAGAAAGCCAATACCTTGGGCGCCGCAGGATGAAGCTACGGGACATCGACATCAAGCTGCTGCTGGACACGCTGCTGCGGGACCTGAACGCACGCCGAGCGTCTGGGCGTCAGCCAGCCGACGGTCAGTCAGGCGCTGGCCAAGCTGCGGGGCTCACGTGGCTGCGCCGAACCGTGTCCGAGATTTTCCTGACAACGATCCTTACGCGCCGATTGATGTGACGGGGTAGCCCGCCGTGCCCGCGACTGGGCAAAGCGCGGCGGGGTTTGGCGCGCTACTCCAGCCCCGCGCTCGCCCAGAGCTTGGCCTTGAACAGGTCAAAGGCGCGCGGGTCGATGTAGGGGGCGACGTGGCTTTGCGTGTTCAGGTGCATCGCCTGACGGGCCTGTGGATCGTAGGCGGGCCACTCGGGCAGGCCGGGCGCGGCGGGCGTGCCGGTCTTGGCGAATTGCACCCAAGCTTCGGAGACGGTCTTGGCCAGAGTTGCCACCGCGTCGCCGCCTTCGGTCATGATGATGCCTGCCTCGGTCGTGGCATTGTCAAAGGCAAAGGGGATCTCGATCGTGTGGGGCGAGAACAGCCGCCCGCCTTCGATCGGGGTCATCCAGTCAAAGCGGTAGGCATAGACCGGAGCCGCGCCCGTCGTGGCGCGCACGTCGAGGATGCTGTTCGACAGCGCCCCCATGGCAAAGTCCGAGTAGATGCGGAAGTACAGCGCCGAGGGCACGTAATCGGGGAAGTCGCGGCGGTAGCTGTCCAGCACCCAAGGCGCATCCTCGCTCAGCATCCGGGTGACGCGCGCCTCTAGCCCGGCATCGTCCAGAGTGTAGGCGCCTTGGTCTTGCAGCATGAACAGGGTGAACTCGGTCCCTGTCTGGCCCAGCATCACCGGCACATCGGCGTTGGCAGGCGCGGTCACCGGGTCGTGCACATGCGCGGGAACAAAGTCGCCGTCGATCACCGGCCAAAAGCCGGACGGGAAACCGGGGGCGGCCGCGCCCATGAGGAAGTCGGCCATGACCGCGCGTTCGGCGTCCAGCACCTGCTGCATGGTCAGGCTTTCCAGCGCCTGCGGGGCATCGGGGGAAATCCCGAGGTGTTCCAAGAGCTTGAGCGCGACCGCGTCGGCGCCTTCGGGCGTGTGTGGAAGCGCATCAAAGGCCCGCTTTGCACGATGGCGCGGTGGAACAGCCCCTTGGCCGAGGGCACGCCCAGCAGCGTGTTGACCTTCCAGCCGCCGCCGGATTCGCCAAAGATCGTGACGCTGTCCGGGTCGCCCCCAAAGGCCGCGATGTTGGCCTGCACCCATTCCAGCGCCGCGACCATATCCTTGACCGACAGGTTGTCGCTGTCGGCGTAGTCTCCGCCGAGGATACGGCTAAAACCGGTCAGCCCATGTGCGCCAAGGCGGTGGTTCAGGGTCACCACGATCACATCGCCGCGCGACGCCAGCCGCGTGCCGTCATAGATCGCGCAAGAGCCAGAACCCGACTGCCAGCCGCCGCCGTGCAGCCAGACCATGACCGGCAGACCGCGCGCGCCCTCGGGCGTCCAGACGTTCAGCGCGAGGCAATCCTCGCCCGCTTTGACATACTCAGGCGGCGCAAAGGCGTGGGTGACGGGGGTGCCATTCACCGACTCTGGCCTTTGGGGGGCGGTGTCGGCGTGGGTGCCGGCGACAAAGGTCACGGTCCACGGGGCCAAGGGCTGCGGCGGCAGAAAGCGGTTCTTGCCGCTGATCGGCTGGGCATAGCGCAGGCCAAGAAAGCGGGTCACGCCGCCTTCGGTCACGCCTTGGACGGGGCCAAGCGCGGTCTCGATCATGGCGCTAGCCTCTGCACGCGCAAAGCGGGGCAGGGTGGTGGCCATCAGGGCCGCGCCGCCGCGTCGCAGCAGGCTCCGGCGGGTCAGGGAAAAGGACATGTCTTGTCTGCTTGCGGGAAATTGCTGGAAAAGGGACGCGCCCGGCCTTAGGCGCGCCCCGTAAACTCATTGTGCGGTGCAGGTGTAGCTGGCGGCGTCGTTCACATCGCCGCCGGTATACAGCGCCTCAAGCGGGTAGGCGCAGATCGGCATGGTGCGCTCTGGCATTGACGGGGCGCGGGCGGGCATGGACACCGGCGTCTCGCCCCCGGCGGTCCAACCCTCCAGCACGGTCAGCGGATCGAAATCCTCGAAGGTGGCGTTGCCGCCGCCGCAGTGGGTCATCCCCGGCACCATCAACAGCTGGGCAAACTCCGCGCCGGTGTACCGTTCCGCCTCGTCATGCCAGCGGGCGATGTCCTCGGCGCTAAAAATCGGGTCGGCCAGCCCTTGGAAGATCACCATCTTGCCGCCCCGCTGCGCGAAGGTGGTCAAGAAGGTCTCATCCGCGTCGAAGTAGCCGCCCACATCCGCGACCTCACGCGCCAGTTCGGCAAAATCGGGGTTCAGCGGCACCTCTTGCGGCGGGGTCATGAACACCGCGCCCGTCGAGGGAACCGTCAGCGTCTGGTGCATGGCGGGCATCTGTTCGCTGCCCAGCTTCCACGCGCGCCAGCCCGGCGCGGCAACACCCGGATCCCACGGCCAGCCGGTGTAGACGTTGGTGCCTTGGTCGTCCTTGGCGCCGTCCATCACGGCGATCAGCGCATCCAGCTAAGCGTCCGGCAGTTGGCCGCGCAGCGCCTCGGGGTCGAATGCGCACTGGCGGTAGGCGGCGACCACGCCGTCCTCCAGCCCGTCGAGCGCATCACACTGGGCGTTGATCTCGGCGGCGACGGTGTCCAGATCGGCCTGGGTCAGCGCGCTGTGCATGGCGTCCCGCGGGGCGATCTTGGCCCATTGTGTCACGTCCCAGACCCCGCCAAGCGCGGCGCGCGACAGGTGAAAGCCGGGGTTGCCCACGACCACGCCGTCAAACTCCAGCGGGAAACGCTGCGCGGCCATCATCGCCTCGCGCCCGCCGTTCGAGCAGCCCATGAAATAGGACTGGTCGGGAGCGGCGTCGTAGTAGGCGTCGATCAGCGACTTGGCGGCATAGGTCACCTTGCCGATCGACGCATAGGCGAGATCAAGGCGCGATTGCTGGTCTTGGGTGAACTCAAGGCTCATGGCCGCGTGGCCGCCATCCATGCTGACCACCGCATAGCCGCGTTTCAGCGCAGGCGTGGCGCTGGAGCCTGTCGACGGGATCGCGCCAATGGCGGGGGCGATGAACCCATCATTGCCGCCGCCCTGGAACAGGAACTTGCCGTTCCAATCCTCGGGCATCCGCAGCTGAAAGCGAATGCCATATTGGCCGTTCACGCCCTCGCGGTCTTCGATCTTGCCCTCGACAAGGCAATGCGCGCCGACCTCGACGGGGGTGGGCGAGCCGCCGGTCATGGCGCTCATGGGATCGGGGGGCAGGGTGCCCGCGCCTTGCAGGGCCGCGCTGTCGATGCGCGTGTTATACAGGCGAAATCCCGCCAAGATCGGCGCAATTGTCGGCAAAGGCGGGGGCCGCGAGCGCGGTACTCATCAAGGCGGCGGTCACGAGAGAACGTGTCATATGTGGGGTCCGTGGTGGCTTGGTGTTTCAAAAGGGGCAGTCACGCCGGGGTGGCTATTCTGGTCGCAGTGACGTATAACTGACTTGCGGTCATATAAATACTGACCGGCGGTCAGTTATCGGGTGAAAATCTCATGACATCGGGGGAAATCCGCTATGCCATTGCCGGAAAACGAAAACGCGCCCGCTCTGACGGCGAGAAAGAGGCGCGGCGCGGCGCGATCTTGAATGCCGCACGGGCGATGATCGGCCAGACCGGCTTTGAGTCGCTGACCATGAACGCCATCGCCAAGGAGGCGGGCGTGTCCAAGGGGACGCTCTATCTATACGCCCGCACCAAGGAAGAGCTGCTGCTGGCGCTCTTTGCTGACGCGATGGAGCAGGTCGTCCAGCAGATCGAGGCAGAGGCGACGCCGGAGACGCTGGCGCGTGTCCTGGTCGATGCGCCCGCGCAGGTGCCGGTGTTTTTGCCGCTGCTGGCGCGGCTGTTCACGGTGATCGAGACCAATATCGCCCCCGAGCCGCTGTTCGAACAAAAACGACGGATGCGCGAGATGGGCCTGCGCGTGGCGCAGGTTCTGGCGGCGCAGACCGGCGCGTCGCTAGAGCGCACGCGCGAAGCCAGCATGGTGCTGATGCTGTCGATGCAGGGCGCGGCGCAGTTCGACATCGCAGCCGCGCGCAAACCCGATGACGTGCCCGAAGACCTCGCGCCGATGTTCGCCAAGGAGACCTTTCGGACCTCTTACGCCATGGCGGTGCGCCTTGTGCTGGACGGGTTAAGCTGATCCCACCGGGCCGTCTTAGGATTCGAGCGCGGCGAGGTTGCGCAGCATCTGTCGCAGAACCCGCTGACAAATCCCGAGGTCTGCAAGGGGGATGCCCTCGATCCTGGCAAGCTCGTTCGCAAGGGCGATGGCCAGAATGCGCCGATGCGCCTCCATGCCAAAGTCGGTCAACTGCCAGGTGCTTTGCCGACCGCCGGTGCCGATCTCTTGGGCGATGACATGGCCGGATGCCGCAAGCGATTTCAGCGCCCGGCTGACCGCGGACGTGTCAAGCTTGACCACCTCGGCGACCCACTGGGCGGTGGTGTCCGGTTCGATGCCGAGCATCGCGATCACCCGCCACTCTGTTATCCCAAGGCCGACTGCGCCGCGAAACCGCGCACCGGTAATCCCTTGGCAGTTGCTGCCTCGCAAGAGGGTGCTCCATCGTCGGTCGTCAATGAAAACCTGATGCTGTGATACGCCATTTTGCGGGGAGTGGCTTCTTGCTTTGGTGTTAAGGCAGACCAGTCCCTTGGATAAGGCGAGGCGGTTTGACAACCCGTCTTGCCTGCGCAAGATGGGCGCCGCACGGGGCGGGCCTGTTCAGGCCGTCACCCAGATAAGAGGCGAAACAGATGCCCTATGCTTTTGACATCCCCAGCGTCTTTGGGCGGTTTAATCCAGACGGGGAGTTTCGGGGCTATTGGCCCCTTGTGGAAGAGTATTACAAAAAGCTGGTCGAGGACGGTAAAACCGAACACGCGTTTTTCACGACTTACAAGCTTGAGCTCTGGAAAGAGTATCACAAGGGAACTGCTGTTATTCCAGACGAGATTTTCCCCCGGTCTTACCACTTGGCAAAGGCCTACAAGTCTCTTGGAGATATCTTTGACGTGGGCTTTGGGCTTTGCCTGTCCCAAGAGGTCAAGGATATCCTGGAGGGGTTGGAGCCCGGACGACATCAAATCGCCCCGATGGACGTGATTTCTTTGACAGGCGAGGCAGTAAAGGGGTCTTACTATTTACTGCGAATCCGAAGCATTCTGGATGCTTTCGACGCTGAAAATAGTGATCCGAACTGCTTTACCAAGGCAAAGAGTGGTCTGATGAGAATAAATGGGACCTCAAAGGATTGTGCTGCGGGAATTGCATTGGATCCGAAGGTGATTGAGGGGCATCACCTCTGGCGTGGCTTTTTCTCTGCGGAAACCGGCATTTCGGGTTTTGATTTTTATGTCTCGGACAGCTTTCATGATGCGATTGCTGCGGCGAAGCTCAAAACACCCAAGTTCATGCGCTTGATGGCGGTTTGAAAAAATCTGCGGGCTTGGGGCGCTCCCTGACAAAAGGGAAAATTGCGCCCCTGATCCTTATTCCGTTGCGGTCACCGCGAGAGTGTCCCACGTCGGGCGGACCGTCTGGCTTAACCAGTCGAATTGCGCCAGACTGGCCTCGTAGCTGTCGTGGCGGTCAAAACAAAGGCGATAACGTCGCTGAACTCGGGATAGGGCCGCAGTTTGGTGCGCCTTCAGGTAGGTCGCGTTGATCATCGCGGTCGTCTTCTCACCGTGTTCCGCCGCCAGCCCGGCCATCATCCGCACGAAGATGCCTTTCTCGCTCCAGCGTTGCCACCGGCTGTAGAGCGTTTTGTGCGGACCATATTCCGCCGGGGCGTCCCGCCAACGCAACCCATTGCGATTAATGAAGATACTACCACAGGACTCCAAGCAAACGCTGGTCCGGTCAGGCTGGAGTATTCACATAATCATGATTACAGGGACTCCGCCGCCCAGGCGCCCCGCGGGCGGGCGCGTCAGTCGCGGTGGCGCAGGGCGTCCAGCACAACCTGAAAGGCCGACGACGGGCGCTGGCGGCTGGGGTAATACAGGTGAAAGCCGGGAAACGACGGGCAGTAATCGTCCAGACAGACCTCCAGCCGCCCTTCCGCGATGTCCTTGGCGGCCAGCCGGTCCGGCACCAAAGCCAAGCCATGCCCGTCCACCGCCGCCCGCAGGATCGGGTGGATCGTGTTGAAACACAGCTGCCCCTGCACCTTGACGTTGATCTCATGGCCGTCGGCGTCTTCGAACTCCCACGCATACAGCGCGCCATGCGTCGACAGCCGCAGGTTGATGCAGCGATGGTCGGACAGATCCTGCGGCGTCTCGGGACGGCCTGCCACCTCGAAATAGCCGGGGGCCGCGACGCAGATCATCCGCTCTTCGGGGCCGATCTTCATGGCGATCATGCCGTCGCTGACCTGATCGCCATAGCGCACCCCCGCATCACACTGCGAGCTGGCCAGATCGGTGTAGCCATAGTCCATGACGAACTCGAGGTTCATCTTGGGGTAGTCTTTCAGCAGCGGCGCCAGCTTGGGCCACAGGATCGTATCAATGGCATATTCCACCGCCACGATCCGCACCGTGCCCGTCGGCTCGTCGCGGGCATCGTTCAGCGCCATAAGCCGCGCTTCGATCTTTTCAAAGCACGGGTTGAGCGTGGCCAGCAGGTCTTCGCCCTCGAGCGTAGGGGCAACCGATCGCGTCGTGCGGGTCAGCAGCCGCAGCCCAAGACGTTGCTCAAGACTCTTGATCTTATGGCTCAGCGCCGATTGCGACACGTTCAGGCGGGCGGCGGCGCGGGTAAAGCTGCGCTCTTCGGCAACGGCGGCCAAGGCAATGAGATCGTTGATATTTTCACGAAGCATGGCAGAGGATTTCCGGTCAAGGACCAAGGTGTTTGCCATACCATATATGCCCCCTGCTCATAAGGTCGAGCGATTATGCGGCGCGCCACGGGGCCAAGCCCGGACGCGCCGTACCTTTGGTCAGTGGTCGTGATACTCTTCGTCGGTCACCAGCGGGCCCCATTCCACGGCAGAGCCGTCCACCGAAGCCTGAATGGCATAGTGCGACATGGCGGTTTTGTCGGTCGCGCCGTGCCAGTGCTCGACGCCCGGCGGGCACCAGACCACGTCACCGGCCTCGATGATGTAGCACGTGCCGCCGCGTTCCTGCGTCCAGCCGGTGCCCGAGGTCACCCCCAGTTGCTGCCCCGCCGGATGCGTGTGCCAAGCCGAGCGCGCGCCGGGCAGAAAGGTCACGTGACCGGCGCTGACGTCGTTCATGTTGGGCGAGAACACCGGCGCCACATAGGCCGTCCCGGTAAAGGTTTCCGCCGCGCCGATTTGCCCTGCAAGCTCGCCCGCCTTGGTCACGGTCATCTCTTGGGCAAAGGCGGCAGGCGCGGACAGGATCAGCGCGAGGGTCGTCAGGGTGCGTTTCATGGGTCGTCTCCTTTTGGACAGAGGCGGCCTTTTGGCCGGTTCGCTGCTAAAGGAGCTAGGCTGGCGCATGCTGTGGATAATGCCCGCATCGCCCATCGCGCCGATGAGGCTGACTCATGGAACCTTTTGCGTTTATCTCAAACGGTTCAGCAAGGCGTCGCCCCGCACCAGACGGTTGATGTTTTCAGCCACGGTCTGGGTCCGCCGCGCGATGGTGCCGGTGGTCCAGCCGGACATATGCGGCGTGATGGTCACGTTTTCCAGTGTGTGAAAGGGGTATTTCGACGGCATCGCGGCGTCCTGCTGCGCGGCGGGATAGCTGTACCACGTGTCGATGACACCGCTCAGCCGCCCGTCTTTCAGCGCGCCCCACAGCGCATCCTCGCAGATTACCGGTCCGCGCCCGACGTTCATCACCAGCGCGCCGTCGGCCATCGCGGCAAGGACGGCGGCGTCGATCAGCCCTTCGGTCGTGTCCGCCAGCGGCAGGGTATTGAGCAGCACGTCCACCTGCCCCGCCATCTCGGCCAGCGCATCGAGGCCGTGCTGCGTCACCCTCGGGTCGCCAATGCGCGAGCGGTTGGCCACATGCACCGTCATGCCAAAGGCGAGCGCCCGCTCCTTGACCGCCTTGCCGATATGGCCGTGGCCAACAATGCCAATGCTCTGCTGGCCCATCTCGGTGCGCAGCCCGCCGGGGCCACCCGCCCAGTACAGCCAGTCGCCCCGCCGCAGCCGCGCGTCCGCATCGGCCAAAGGCACATGCCGCGACAGCAGCGCGGTCATCACGTATTCGGCGATGGCGTTCTCGTGGCCAAAGGCGTTGCACACGGCGCAGCCCTCGGGCAGCGCGTCCATGTCCACCTTGTCGTATCCGGCGGCGGGCAGCTGGAACAGGCGGGCGTTTTGCACCCCTGCCACGCTGTAATGCACGCCGACGACCACGTCGGCCTCGGCCAGCGCCTGCGCTTCGCCCGGCTGATCAGCGGCGTCCGAGATCACGGTGATCTGGTGCGGGGCGTCCAACTGCTCGGCCAGCCCCGGCTGAAAGGTCGAAGCGTTGGCCCCGTAAAAGACGATTTTCGTGGTCATAGCAGCCCCTCAGAGAACGGAAATCATGCCGCCATCGGCATAGATGATCTGCCCCGACACATAGTTCGACGCATCGGACGCGAGGTAGATGCAGGTGCCCGCCAGCTCCTGCGGCAAGCCCCAGCGGCGCATGGGCGTGCGCCCCTTGACCCAAGCGTCAAACTCAGGGTTCGACAGCAGCGCCTCGTTCATGTCGGTGACCATGTAGCCGGGGCCTATGGCATTGGCCTGAATGCCTTTTTCGCCCCACTCGGCGGCCATCGCCTTGGTCAGCATCTTGATGCCGCCCTTGGCGACGGTGTAGGGCGCGACGGTGGCGCGGGCCAATTCCGAGGTCAGCGAGCCGATGTTGATCACCTTGCCCCGGCCCCGTTCGGCCATACGCTTGGCCGCCTCCCGGCCCACGACAAACGCCGCCGTCAGATTGATGTCCAGTACGCGCTGCCAGTCGGCGGTCTCCAGCTCCAGCATGGGTTTGCGGAACTGGATGCCGGCGTTGTTCACGAGGATGTCGACCGCGATGCCGTCAGCATCCAAAGCCTCGAACGCCGCCACGATCGCCGCCTCATCCGCCACGTCAAAGGCGCAAGTGAGCACGTCAAAGCCCTGCGCGCGCATCTCTGCCGCGGCCTGCTCCAGTCGCTCCGTCGAAACCCCGTTCAAGATCACCCGCGCGCCTGCACCCGCCAGCCCTTGGGCAAAGGCCCGGCCCAGACCCCGCGACGATCCGGTAATCAAGGCAGTCCGCCCGGAAAGATCAAACAAATTCAGGCTCATGACGCCTCCGATACACGTGTTGTCAGGTCAGAGCGGTCAAAGAACTGCGGCACCAATTCGGTCCCCAGCCCCGGCCCCTCCATCGGGTAGACATAGCCGCCTTCGATGCGCGGCACCTCTGTCACCAGCTCCTTGTACCAGCCATTGTAGAAGGCGCGCACGCTCTCTTGGATCAGGGTGTTGGGCTGGCTAAAGCTCATGTGGATGGCGGCGGCAAAGCCCACCGGACCGATGCAGTCATGCGGCGCAAAGGGGCGGTGGTGCAGGTCCGCCAGCGCGGCGATCTTGCGCCCCTCGGTCAGCCCGCCGGTCCAGCACAGGTCCGCCATGACCACATGCGCCGCGTCCCGGTCGAGGTAATCCTTGTAGGCGAACCTTGACCCCAGCGTCTCCGACGCGCAGGTCCAGACATGCGTGCTGCGCGCGAACTCGGCCAAGGCCTGCGGGTTGTTCATGCGGATCGGGTCCTCAAACCAGCGGGGGGCGTAGTCCTCCAAGACGCGCGCGATGTCCTTGGCCACGGGCAGGTTCCACAGGCAATGCAGCTCGACCATGATCTCCATCCGGTCGCCCACGGCTTTGCGGATCTGCTCGAAGGGTTTGACGGCGGTTTTCATCTGCTCTGCGGTGATGAACTGCCCCTTGTTCTCGATCGCGGGCGGATCGAACGGCCAGATTTTCATCGCCGTGATCCCCTGCGACAGCAGGTCTTCGGCGAGCGCGCCAGCGTCGGTCATAAAGGCGTCGAGGTCCTCAAACCGCCCCGCACCCCGGTTCCACGTGTCCACCGGCCGGATTGAGTTGGTGCGCACATAGCGCGTGCCCGCACAGGTGTTATAGACGCGGACGCGGTCCCAGGACTGCCCGCCCATCATCACGTGCACCGGCTGCCCGGCCACCTTGCCAAAGATGTCCCACAGCGCGATGTCGATGGCAGAGGCGGCGCGATACTCCACCCCGGTCGAGGCCTGCGCATTGGGCAGGCTCACCATCTCGCGGTGCAACGCCTCGATGTTCAGGGGGTTCTGCCCCAACAGACGCCCCGCCAGCGTATTGTGAATATGCGCGGCGCAGGCCTCGGCCCCGTAGAACGTCTCGCCCAGCCCGGTGATCCCGGCGTCGGTCTCCACATGCACCCAAAGCACGTTGGCAAATTCCTCGGCCCGATAGGTCCGAATGGCGGTGATCTTCATGGCGGCCTCCCTGCCCTGCTAGAGACCCTCCCTAAAGATTTCCCGCCGTAACGCCAGTTTGAGGTTACAATTCGGGGCTAATTGTCAGACAATCCATGTCAAATCCCCCAGCCAAAGCCGCAAAATGCCCGAAACTGCCGCCAGCCTCCCTGAAATCGCTATGCAAGGCATCCGAGACCTGATCCGCACCCAAGGCCTGCGCCCCGGCGATGCCCTGCCCTCCGAAAGCGCGCTGGCCGCGCACCTCGGCGTGTCGCGCCCGATCACCCGCGAGGCGCTGCGCGGGCTGGCCACCTTGCGCATCCTCGACATCGGCGGCTCACGGCGGGCCCGCGTGGCCATGCCCGACGCAGGCCCGCTCGCGCTTGTGCTGAACCACGCGACGCAAGCCAACAGCCTCACCATCCAGCAAATCCTGGACGTGCGCCGCAGCTTGGAAATGCGCACCGTCAGCCTCGCCGCCCTGCGCCGCAGCGACGCGCAGGCCAAAGACCTGCTCGACCTTACCGCCGCCATGCTCAAAGCGCTTCAGGGCGGCCACACCGACCTGATGGAACTGGACATCCGCTTTCACGCGACCATCGCCGCCGCCTCGGGCAATCCGCTGTATGCCATGCTGGTCGACAGCCTCAGCGACATCACCCGGCAGACATGGACCATCGGTTGGCACGCCCGCAGCACCTACGACAACCGCCTTGAAAACATCAAATGCCACGAGCGCATCGCCACAGCGATCCTCGCCCAAAACGCCACCCGCGCGGAAACAGCCATGTCCGATCACTTCGACAGCGCCATCACCACGCTCTTGCGCGCCGGTGTCACCTGACGGACGCCGCCCGCACCACGCTCCCGTCTTCTTCTCTTGAAAAATATCCCGGGGGGAATGCCCAACGGGCAGGGGGGGCAGAGCCCCCTCCACCCCTACCCTAAAGACCGCCGCAGGAAATCCAGCACCAACTCGGCAATCCGCGGCGCAACAGCGGGGTCCATGTGAAGATGGTGATCGCCCGGCAGATCGTGCCGCTCATAGCGCGCAATCAACGCCGCCCCCCGCTCGGCCAAAGCCACTGTCTGCGGCCGCCGCGCCAGCAACCCATCCTGCCCCCAGATGTTCAGCACCGGGCACTGGATCGCGCGCATCACGTCTTCGACCTGCGCTTGGGTCAGCTTGATCGCGGAACTGGCAAACATGCGCGCATCCCCCCGCAGGCGAAATCCCCCCTCGTCCTCTTCCAAAGCGCGCGCGGCCAAGGCGTACGAGACATGCTCGGGGTTGCCTTGGTGCCGCCGCCGCGCCGCGTAGGCGTCCTTGCTCTCGAACACGCGCGGGGGCCGTGCGGCCACTTTGCGCGTCTCTTCGATAAAGGCGCGCAGCGTCGTCACCACGCTGGCCTCCACCGGCTCGGGCGTCAGGCAATCAATCGAGATCAGCGCCCGCACCCGGTCTGGCTGGGCGGCGGTGAACAGCGCGCTGATATTGGCCCCGCGCGAATGCCCCATCAGCACGCAAGACTCCCACCCAAGCTGGTCCAGCACCTGCGCAACCTGCGGCAGGTCATCCCAGATATTATAGGTCGCATGGGGCGCGCGATGCCCGCTCAGCCCCTGCCCGCTCAGGTCCAGCGCCACCACGTGGCACCCCTCCAGCAGCGGCGCGAGCACGGCAAAGCTCTCGGCGTGGTCCATCCAGCCGTGCAGCGCCAGCACCGGCACGCCGTCCTGTGGCCCCCATTCCAACCCGGCCAGCTCGAGGCCGTCGACGATCCAGTGACAGGGGCGCGCTTTGGTCTGCATCTTTTGGCCTTTCATTAGCTGCCCCCGGTCTAGCGCATCGCGCAAAGGGGCGAAACCGCCCCGCTTTGCCCATAAATCGGCCAAGTGTCGCTGCCCGCCCTCAAGAGGCGCATTTTTCACTGGCACTCATACGGAATTTGCCATGTACGGGGCGCAAAACAACGCGACAGGATTCCCGTCATGCGCATCAGGTTCGATAACGGTCCGGGAGGGAACGCCTCGGGCTTTGACCACCCCATCCGGCTGATCGAGGCGCACACACCCCAAGAGGTGCCCGCCGCCTTTGCCGCGCTGGAAACCGCCAAGGCCAGCGGCCACTGGCTGGCCGGATACGCCAGCTACGAACTGGGCTACGTGCTAGAGCCGCGGCTGGCCGCGTTGATGCCCGTCCAGCGCCGGATGCCGCTGCTGTCCTTTGGTGTCTATGACGCGCCGCAACAGCCCGCGCCGCTTGGGGGCGATGGTTTTGAGCTGGGGGAATTCATCCCCGACTGGGACTCCGCCCGCTATGCGCAGGCCTTTGACGCGGTGCGCGATCACATTGGCGCGGGCGACATCTATCAGGCGAACCTGACCATGCCTTTGCGGGCCACGTTCAAGGGCGATCCGCGCGGGCTTTATGCCGCTTTGGCGCGGCGGCAGCCGGTGGCCCATGGGGCGCTGATCGAACCGGCGGAGGGTCCGGCGATCCTGTCGCGCTCGCCAGAGCTGTTCTTTCGCGTTGACGCGGACGGCACCATCGCCACCCGCCCGATGAAAGGCACCGCCCCGCGCGGCGCCACCCCCGCCGAGGACACAAAGCTGCGCGATGCCCTGACGCAGGACGAAAAGACCCTCGCCGAAAACCTGATGATCGTCGATCTTTTGCGCAACGATCTGTCGCGCATCGCCCAGCCGGGCAGCGTCCGCGTGCCCGAGCTGTTCAAGGTCGAAACCTACGAGACGGTTCACCAGGTCGTCAGCCAGGTCGAGGCGCAGCTGGCCACAGGCACAGGGCTTGCAGACATCCTGACGGCGATTTTCCCTTGCGGGTCGATCACCGGGGCGCCGAAAATCCGCTCGATGCAGATCATCCGCGCGCTGGAACAGCACCCGCGCGAGGCATACTGCGGGGCCATCGGCTGGGCCGCGCCGGACGGACGCGCGTCGTTCAATGTGGCCATCCGCACGCTTTTGGTGGAAAACGGGCAGGCGGTGCTGAACGTCGGCGGCGGTCTGGTCTGGGACAGCCGCGCCGACAGCGAATATGAGGAAGCCCTATGGAAGAGCCGTTTCGCCACGTTCCAGCCGGAACCCGCCTGATCGAGACCATGCTCTGGCAGCCGGGGGTGGGCGTGGCCTTGGCCCGGCGGCACCGGGACCGGATGTGCCTGTCGGCGCGCCGCTTGGGCTTTGACTTTGACCCGGCGGGGTTCGATGCGGCCTTGGCGGGGGTCACGGGCGACGCCCCGCAGCGGTTGCGCCTGACCCTTGGCGCGGAGGGGCTGGAGATGACCCAAGGCACCGTTCCGCCCCCGGCGACCCTGTGGCGGGTGGCCATCGCGCCCCAGCGGCTGTCTGCGCGCGATCCGTGGCTGGGGGTCAAATCCACCCGGCGCGCCCTGTACGATAGCGCTCGTGCCGCCCTGCCCCAAGGCCTCGACGAGGTGATTTTCCTCAATGAAATGGGCCAAGCCTGCGAAGGCACGATCACCAACCTACTGGTAAAGGTGGATGGGATGTGGGTCACGCCGCCGCTGTCCGATGGCGTGCTGCCCGGTGTGATGCGGGCCGAGCTGCTGGCCACGGGTCAGGCCCGCGTCGCTAGCATCCCGGCGGCACAACTGGACCGCGCCCCGCGTCTTGCGCTGTGCAACGCCCTGCGCGGCCTGATCCCGGCGCAGCTTATACCCTAAGGCAAAAGGCGGCCCACCCCTCGGCGCGCCGCCCCCCGTACTTAGTCCGCCGACATCAGCGACAGCCCCAGCATGGCGCGCCGCCGCAGCCACAGGCTTGGGCGATAGCGTTCGGAGCCGGTGACCGCCTGCAAGCCCTGCATGGTCGCCAGCAGCCGCTCGCGGCCCACCTCGTCGCCATAGCTCAGCGGGTTCATGGGATAGTTCAGACCCATGGTCATGGCCTTGCCGAGGTCTTCGGGCGAGCCCACGCCGATCTGCGCCATCTCGCAGCACAGGTTGACGATCATCGCGATGATGCGCGGGGCGACAAAACCGGGGCTGTCCTTGATCACCTCGACGTGCAGGCCCGCGCCTTGCAGCCAAGAGGTCACGCCCTCCAGCGCGTCATTGCCGCCGGGGGCGGTCATCACCGTGACGATCCCCATGGCCGCGCCGGACAGGTCCACCGCCACCGTGCGCCGCGCGTCCAGCCCAAGGCGATGCACAACCGTGGTGCAATCCTCGCCCAAGGGCGCAACCAAAATCGGTGCGGTGCCATTATCGGCCTGCACGTTCAGCCCCTTGTCCGCCAGAGCGCCAAACGCGTCCGCAAATTGGCCCGGCACATGCGCCGCAAGCTCGGTCACCGGCCCCGCTTCGGGCGGCACCGGCAGCTTGGGCAGGTCTTGCGAATAGTCATAAAACCCCTGCCCGACCTTGCGGCCCAGACGCCCTGCCTCGACCATATAGCCGTGACGCGGCGTGGTGCGCAGGCGCGCGTCGTTGTGGTAGCCGTCAAAGATGAACGTCGACACCGGATAATTGGTGTCGATCCCCGTCAGGTCCATCAGCTCGAACGGACCCATGCGAAAGCCCCCCGCCATCTTCATGATGCGGTCGATCTGCTCGGGCGGGGCGACGCCCTCGGCCTCGATGTGCAACCCTTCGGTGTAATACGCGCGGCCCCCGAGGTTGACGATAAAGCCGGGGCCGTCCTTGGCGATCACCGGCACCTTGCCCATCTGCTTGGACACGGCGACGGTGGTCTCGGTCACATCGGCGCTGGTGGCCGCGCCGGGGATCACCTCGACCAGCTTCATCAGCGGCACAGGGTTGAAGAAGTGCATCCCCACCACGCGATCCTTTTGCGCGCAGTTCTTGGCAATCGACGCAATCGACAGCGAAGAGG
Source organism: Tropicibacter naphthalenivorans (assembly GCF_900176475.1). Taxonomy (GTDB): domain Bacteria; phylum Pseudomonadota; class Alphaproteobacteria; order Rhodobacterales; family Rhodobacteraceae; genus Tropicibacter; species Tropicibacter naphthalenivorans. The sequence continues at coordinate 67,191 of NZ_FWXX01000008.1, read as the reverse complement.
TGTTGGACGCGAGGATCGTCTGCTCGCCCCCGTCCCAGCGAAAGGCCACACGGTCCGGGAACCGCCGCAGCGCGCGCAAGGCCAGCGTCGCGTCGGTGGGGTTGTCCTGCATGTTGGCGTGCAAATGATCGGTCATCTTTCCTCTCCTCCCCCTGTGCGACAAAGGGCGCAGGCCATAGCTGTCCCGCACGGTCCCCCGCAGGGACCGCGTTCGGGTCTTTCCTCTTGTTCCTTTGTTCAGCCCCGCGCGACCCCCAAGGTCACCAGGGCGAGCGCCAGCCCAGCTTTGCCGCCAAATGGACAAGGCGGGGCCCGTATTCCTGTTCCAGCTTGGCCGGGTCCAGCACAAAGGCCGGCCCACCGCAGTTCATCGCCATATAGGTCTGGTGGTCGGCATCGTAGACCGGCGTCGCCACGGCGCGCACGTTCGACCGCCACTCGCGATCCACCATGCAAAAGCCGCGGGTGCGCACCTGTTCGATGGCGCGCTCGATACGGTCCTTCATGGCGGGCCATTCCGCACCGTACAGCACCTCCCAGCGGGCGTATTTCGCCGCCAAAGCGTCGTCCGGCAGGCACGCCAGATAGGCCCGCCCCACCGAGGTGTTCGCCATGCCGATGCGCGCGCCCACGTCCAGCAGCAACCCGTCAGAGCCGGGCGCGGCGTTGGCCGCCACATAGACCATCGTGTCCTCTTCGGGCCAGGCCAGCGCCACAGACGCGTTCGACGCGGTGGCGATTTCCTGCATCCCGGCCTGCGCCATCTGCCGCACGCGCAGCTTGCCCAGCACCGTGTAGCCCAGCGTCAGCAGCGTCGGGCTGGGGTAGTATTTGCGCGCGTTGTCGCGTTTGAGATACCCCAGCTCGGTCAGCGTATGGGTCAGCCGCGTTACCGTCGCCTTGGCGATGCCGGTGCTTTCGGACAGCTCGTTGTTGCCCATCGCCCCGTCCCGCAGGCGGAACGCCTGAAGGATCTGCATGGCGCGGGCCACCGACCAGATGAACTTGCGATCCTCGCCGTACTCCTCTTCGAGCGATTCCAGCGACCGAGAGGCAAAGACGCGCGCAGGGGCCGACGGATGCGGGCTGCCCTCGTTTTTCAGCTTTGTCTCGGTCATCGGTGTCTCCTGTCCGGCCTGTCGCACTGCCGCTCCGCTTATTGCATCAGGTTCGGCAGGGCGAGACTGATTTGCGGAAATGCGATGATAAGGCCCATGATAAAGACTTCGGCCACAAGGAACCACATCACGCCTTTGAAAATCTCTTTCAGTTCGACCTCATCGCCCAGCACGCCTTTGACGACAAACACGTTCAGGCCAACAGGCGGGGTCAGCAGGCCGATCTCGATCATCTTGACGATGATGACGCCCATCCAGATCAGGTTCGTCTCCAGTGCGTCAAAGGCGGGCAGCAGGATCGGCAGGGTGATCAGCAGGATGCCGATCGGGTCAAGGAACATCCCGAGGATCAGGTAAACTCCGATCACCACGAACACCAACTGCATGGCGGTCATGTTCGACTGTTCGATAAAGTTGCCGATGATTGGCGGGATGCCCGACAGCGCCAGCAGCTTGGCAAACAGCGCCGCGCCAAGCGCGACAAAGAACACCGACGCCGAGCTGGTCACCGCATCGGTGACGGAATCGCGCAGGAACTTGATGCTAAAGCTGCCGCGCAGCACCACCAGCAGCAGCGTCGCGATCAACCCCAGCGCGGCGGCCTCTGTCGCGGTGGCAAAGCCGCCATAGATCGAGCCAGTGACCACCAGCATCAAAAAGGGGATCGGCCAGATTTCCTTCAGCACCCCAAGACGGTCGGCCCAAGTGTAATGATCGTTCACCGCCGGGGCGAGCGAGGGGTCCAGCTTGACCCGCGTGATGATCAGCGCGGTATAGGCCAGCGCGGTCAGGATCCCCGGCAGCAGACCCGCCATCAGCAGCTGGCCGACGTTCTCCGAGGTGGCCCACGCATAGACCACGAACAGGATCGACGGCGGGATCAGCGCGCCAATGGTGCCCGCGCAGGCAATCACAGAGGTCGCCAGCGACGGCGCATAGCCCGCTTTGAGCATTTCCGGTGCCGCCAGCCGCGTCATCGCCGCCGAGGTCGCAATGGAAGAGCCGGACGAGGCCGCAAACATCGCCGTCGCCGCGTTTGTCGCCACCGCAAGGCCCCCCGGCAGACGGCTTAGCCAGATGCGCCCGGCCTTGAACAGAGAGGTGGTCAGCCCGCCCTGAAAGGCAAAGGCCCCCATCAGCAGGAACATCGGGATCGCGCTCAGCGTCCAATGTGCGGCGAAATCATGCGTCTCGGACCCCATCATCGCCATGGCGGCGCGCGGGCCTCGGATCATCAGGATGCCCCCGGCGGACACCAGCGACAGCGCAATCGCGATGGGCATCCGAAGCGCCAGCAGCACAAACAGCATCAGCAGCGCAAAAATAAAGACGGTTGCAGGTTCCATGGGCGGATATCATTCCAAGTCTAAAGTAGTCGGTTAGGCGAAGGGCTTGGGCGCGCGGGCCGCGCTCAGTCCGCCGTGCGAGACGCGATCACCGCGCGGACAATCATCACGGCGGTCGCCAGCATCAGCAGCACCACGCCAATGAAACAGGCCCAATAGACCGGCCATGTGGGGATCTGCCAAAGACCACTGTCAAGGAACGACAGGCGTTTGGTCTTTTTCAGCGCCAGCTGCAAAGAGGCATCCGCCCAATAGTAGAAATACGCCATGGCCAGCACCCCGGTCGCGGCGCGCAGCCCGTGCTGGACGCGGGGGCTCAGGTTGTGGATGAACAGATCGACCGAGATATGCTGGTCGCGCAGCATCAGCAGAGCGAGGGGCATGTAAACGATGCCGATCATGTACCACTCGGCGGTGATCTCCAGCGTGCCGGGCACGCCAGAGCCGAAAAACGTGCGGGCAAAGACATCGGCCCCGATATGCAGCATCATCAGGATGATCGACAGCGCGCCCACAAAGAACGACAGCTTGGCCAGCCATTCGATGGCCGTCTCGATCGGTGTGAATACGGATTCGTTCACAGGTTGTGTCACGCGTGGGCCTCCCTTCCCTTTGGTGCGCGCGCCCCGCTTTGGGACACGCGCCTGTCACTCGCAGCAGACGCTTAGCGCGGCAGACCGTCGTAGATGTCAGCCTTGAGGCGCGCCTCAAAGGCGTCCATGTCACCGTTCACTTCGGCCTTGATGGCTTCCCACTTGGCGATCAGCTCTTTGAACTTGGCCACCAGCTCTTCGGGGTTGTCGACACCGGCGTCCTTGGCGCGCGCGATGGTCAGCGCTTCGTTCTCGGCGCGGGCCTCGGCGAGGATCGCCTTGAAGGCGTCGTCCGCCTCTACGTATTTCACGCCGTGATTCGCCGCCTTTTCGCGGGCCGACACGTCGCCGCCGATATAGGCCGCGCTCACCTCGGTGATCGGCTTGGGCATGTTGCCGAAGTAGGCCTCTTTGGTGGCGTCATCAAAGTCTTCGTAGACGTCCATGTTCGTCGCCATCAGGTGACCGCCCTGGAACGCCCCCAGCGGCAGGTCAAAGACCACCTTGGCGGTGTCCCACAGGCTGCGCTGCTCCAGCCAGATTTCCGGCGCCACGGCGCAGTCGATCAGGCCGCGCTGGAACGCTTCGTACATTTCCGACGCCTGCACGTTGACCGCGTTCGCGCCCAGCTTTTCGACGATCAAGCCCCAGTTGGATGAGACCTTGATGTTCTTGCCTGCCATGTCGGCGGTGGTCTCGATGCCCTCGCGGCAGTACATGGTATAGTCGGTGATGCGCTGCACGGCGAAGGTGCGCGTGTTGTAATCTTCCATCTCGGCGACGCAGCCCGGGCACTGGGTCAGGTGCAGCTCGGTCGCGGCGGCAGAACCGGCCAGCGGGCTTGCGGCGTTCATGCCAAGGTTGGTGATCGTGACCGAGTAGGGCAGCGACGACGGGATATACAGGTCGACGACGTAGCCCGCGGTCACAAGGTTCGAATCGATGCCTTCCAGCGTGGTCTTGGTGCCGGTGATGACGCCGCCCGCTTGCAGGTCCAGGGTCATCTCGCCACCCGTGGCTTCGGTCATGCGCTCAAAGAAGGGCAGGACGGCTTGGGTGTTGATCGGGTGACCGGCGGGCATGAAGTTGCCGTAGGTGATGGTTTCGGCCTGCGCCTGCGCGGCAATTGCAACAGTGCCAAGCGCGGCGGCTTTGAGCATAGTCACCTGGCTCCTCCCTGTGACTCTTTGCACCTGTTTTGCGGCCCGGTAGTTTCACAAAAACAATCATAAATTTCGCTGTGCGGTACAATTTTGGTTGATTTTGTCGCAGCGATACGCGAGGTCATGGGGCAAGACGTAGGGGAGGACGGTCATGAACAGCGTTGAATTGCAGGCAGAATCGCGTCTTGCGGACCGGTTTGGGCGATTTCATCAGTTGGTTTCGCACTGGGCGGGCTTGCATGGGGATGCGCCGGCACTGGTCGAAAACGGCCGCCGCGTCACCTGGACCGCGCTGGATGCGCTGACGGATCAGGTGGCCTCGGCCCTGACGGGCGCAGGCCTGCGCGCCCAGGACCGCATCCTGATCGTGGCGGAAAACTCGATCTCCGCCATTGCGCTGGTGACGGCGGCCAACCGCGTGGGCGCGTGCTGCTCGATCCTGAACGCGCGCATGACCGCCTCGGAAATCCGCAGCATCGCGGCCTTTGCCGAACCGCGGATGATCGCCTTTCCCCTCGTGGATGCCAGCGTCAGCAACGTGGCGCGCAAGCTGTCCGCCGAATTCGACGCCAGCCCGCTGATCGACACGCCCTTTGGCCAGATCACCGCCTGCCCGGCGCAGGACAGCACGCCCAACGACGCGAGCGACGATCTGGGGTTGATCATGTTCACCTCTGGCACCACCGGCACCCCCAAAGGCGTCATGCTGACCAACGCCACGCTGCTGGCGCAGGGCGAGGCGCAGGTCATCAACCGCGAACTCACGCCCGACGATTCCATCTACCTCGTCTCCCCCATCGCCCACGCCATTGGCCTGTCCTCCAACGTGATCTCTGCCTTTGCCTCTGGCGCGCGGCTGCACGTGGCGCCGCAGTTCAACGTGGCAGAGCTGGTGACCCGCATCGCCGCAGGGGACGTGACGATGATGGTCGCCGTGCCGCAGCTGTATACCCGCATCCTTGAACACATCGCGCGCGAGGGTCTGGACATGTCCGATTGCCGCCTGCGCGTGGGGGCGTCGGGCGGCGCGCCCCTGGACCCGGCGCTCAAGGCCCGCGTCAAAGAGGTCATGGGCGTGACCCTGTCCAACGGCTATGGCGCGACCGAATTTGTCCCCGTCACCCGCGTGCCCATCGGGCGCGAAGCCGACAGCAACGTGGTCGGCCTGCCCTCGCCCGGCGTCGAGGTGCGCATCGTGAACGAGACCGGCGCGGATGTCGCGCCGGGCGAGAGCGGCGAGATCGGCGCGGATGTCGCGCCGGGCGAGAGCGGCGAGATCTGGGCGCGCGGCCCCTTCTGCATGAAGGGATACTTCCGCAACCCCTCCGAAACCGACGCGGTCCTGAAACCCGGCGGCTGGCTGGCGACGGGCGATCTTGGCGAAATCCGCGCCGTCGGGATGCTCGCCATCGTGGGCCGCAAGAAAGAGATCATCATCCGCTCGGGCTTTAACGTCGACCCTGCCGATGGCGAGGCGGCGCTCACCGCCCACCCCGACGTGATGGAATCCGCTGTTGTGGGCGGCACCGTGCCGGGCAACGAAGAGGTGGTGGCCTTTGTCACCGCCGCGCCGGGCAAGACCATTGATGTGGACGCGCTCAGCACCTTCGCCCGCCAAAGCCTGACCGCCTACAAGGTGCCCTCCGAGATCATCGTGATCGACACCATGCCCATCGGCCCCACCGGGAAAATCCAGAAAGCCCTGCTCAAAGAGCGTCTCTGACCAAGGCACAGAATGCGCAGCCGGGGGCGTCCGGCGGCGTGTCGTTTGCGCGGGGCGGCTCCCTGATTCCTCCGCCGCCTCCGCAAACGCAAAAAGGCCCGCGGCATCCCTGTCCGCGGGCCTTTCTTATGCGCGGCTCAAGCGGCTCAGCCGCCCCAGGTCACCGCCGCAACCTGCGCGTCGAGCCGCGTCTTGGCGGTGCGGAACTCGGCCTCCAGCCGGGCGACCAGCGCCTCGACCGGGACCACGTCGTGCACCGCGCCGATCCCCTGCCCCGCGCCCCAGATGTCGGCCCACTTCTTGGGGCGGCTCTTGTCGCGATCCTCGGAAAAGCTCATCTTTGACGGATCAGAAGCATCCAGATTGTTCGGGTCCATCCCCGCCGCCTCGATCGACGGCTTCAGATAGTTCCCATGCACCCCGGTAAAAGCGTTGCTGTACAGGATATCCTCGGCCCCGCATTCGGTGACCATCTGCTTGTAGCGGTCCACCGCGTTCGCCTCTTGCGTCGCGATAAAGGCCGACCCGGCATAGCCGCCGTCCGCGCCCATCGCCAGCGCCGCCAGCAGGCTGTCGCCCTCGGAAATCGCGCCGGACAGCAGCAGCGGCCCGTCGAACCAGCTCCGGATCTCGCGGATCAACGCCAGCGGAGACTGCGCGCCCGCGTGCCCCCCGGCCCCGGCGGCAACGGCGATCAGACCGTCCGCGCCCTTGGAAATCGCCTTTTTCGCAAAGGTGTTGTGGATGACGTCATGGAACACCACCCCGCCACAGCTGTGCGCCGCCTCGTTCACGTCCTCCCGCGCGCCCAGCGAGGTGATCCACACCGGCACCTTATGCTTGACGCAGGTTTCCAGATGCTGATCCAGCATCCCGTTCGAGCGATGCACGATGTGGTTGACCGCATAGGGCGCGGCGGGCCGGTCGGGGTTCGCCTGATTGTGGCGGTCCAGCTCTTCGGTGATGCGCGTCAGCCAGCCGTCCAGCGACTGCCCGTCCTTTTCGCGGGCATTCAGCGCCGGAAAAGACCCGACGATCCCGGCCTTGCACTGGGCAATCACCAGATCGGGGTGCGAGACGATGAACATCGGGCTGCCCACCAGCGGCAGGCGCATCTTTTGCATGATCTGCGGAAGGGCCATGTCTAAGCTCCTTTGGGTCAGTTAGGCCACGACGCCGCTGTCGTACAGCGCGTCCAGCTCGGTTTCACTCAGGCCCGCGTCGCGCAAAACGGCGCGGGTATCGGCGCCCAGTCTCGGCGCAGGCGCGGGCAAGGGCGTTTGCGCGCGGGCAAAGCGCGGCGCGGGCATCGGCTGTTCCGGCCCATCGGGGGCAAAGACCCCGCGCGCGGCGTTATGCGGATGGGCGCGCGCCTCGTCATAGGACAGGACCGGCGCGACACAGGCGTCGGTGCCTTCCAGCAGGGTGGTCCAGTAATCGCGCGGCTGGGTCTGGAACACCTCGGCAAAGCAATCGCGCATGGCGGGCCAATCGGCGCGGTTCGACCGGTCGCCAAAGGTCTCGGCGTCGATCCCCAGCAGGCGCAACAGCTCGTCCCAGAACTTCGGCTCCAGCGGGCCGATGGTGATCCACTTGCCGTCGGCGCAGGTATAGACCCCGTACCACGGCACGCCGCCATCCAGCAGGTTCGCGCCGCGCTCATCGCGCCAGCGGCCCATGGCGCGGAAGGAATAGGTCATCGCCATCAGGCTGGCCGCCCCGTCGCAGATCGCCGCATCGACCACGTCGCCTTGGCCGGTGCGCTCGGCAGCAAACAGCGCCGTCACCATGCCAAAGGCCAGGTACATCGCGCCCCCGCCAAAATCGCCCAGCAGGTTCATGGGAAAGCTCGGCGGCTGGTCCGCCGCCCCCGTCCCCCAAAGCGCGCCCGACAGCGCGATATAGTTCAGGTCATGCCCCGCCGCATGGGACAGCGGCCCGTCCTGCCCCCAGCCGGTCATGCGCCCATACACCAGCTTGGGGTTGCGCGCGTGCACCACGTCCGGGCCAAGCCCGAGACGCTCCATCACGCCGGGGCGGTAGCCTTCGATCAGAGCATCGGCGCTGTCCAGCAGGCGCAGGGCCACACGGGCCGCCTCGGGCTTTTTCAGGTCCAAAACCATCGAGCGCCGCCCGCGCGCAAGGAAATCCGCCGGATGGGTTTTCGCGCCGGGGCGGTCGATGCGGATCACCTCTGCGCCCATGTCCGCCAGCATCATCCCGGCGAATGGCCCCGGCCCGATGCCGGCAAATTCCACGATCCGCACGCCGCTCAGCGGTGCCGATGTGCCTTCGGTTGTCATCCTGTTCCCTCCCGAAATGGATGTCTTGGGTGCGGCTTCAGGGCGCCGCGATCCCGCCCGCGATGGCCGCCTTGAGATTGGCGCGCATCTGCCCCAGCACCTTGAGCGTGATCAGCAGCTCTTCGGTGTCGATGCCTGCGTTGGCGATGGCGTCCACCTCGCGCTGGGTGCTGGTCATGGTCTTGAACACCGCGCGCGCCTTGTCCGTCGGATACAAGCGCTTGGACCGCCGGTCATCCGGGTCGGCCTGCCGTTCGACAAAGCCGCGCGCCTCCAGCCGGTCGATCAGTTTCGACGTGGTGACCGTGGCAATATCCAGCCGCTCGGCCAGATCGGCCTGCCGCAAGCCATCCTCGACCACCAGGTGCAGGATCGCCCAGCCCTGCGACATGGTGATGTCATGCGGCCGCAGCAGCGCGTCGAACACGATCCCGCGAAAGCGCGCAATATCCTGAAAAAGCGGGCCTTTTGTGGCGGTGCTGCGCGGCTTGGGATCGGCCTGTTCGGTGCTCATGTGGTCCTCGTCTGGCGGCCTTGTCCAAGGCGTTTGAGGATTTTTATTTAGCTTGCTCATTGTTTGCAAGATAATTATCTTGCGGCTCAAAGCTTTGCCCCTAGGCAGCCGGAGGAGAGACCCAAGATGACCGACACGACCGAAGCCCTGCGCCTGACCCGAAAGGGCGGCATCGCGCTGATCGAGATGACCCAGCCGCAAAAGCGTAACCCCCTCAACAATGCGTTGAAACAGGCTCTGGACGCGACGCTGCGTAGCCTTGAGGGCGACAAGACCCTGACGGCGGTGATCCTGACCGGCTCTGGCGGGGTGTTCAGCGGCGGCGGCGATCTCAAGGCCATGGCACGAGAGCGCGCCTCGGGCGAATACGACGGGGCCGAGGATTACCTCGACCGGATGCGCCACACCCACGGCTGGCTGCGAGTGCTGCGCAATCTGCCCGTCCCGGTGATTGCCGCGGTGGATGGCCCGGCGGCGGGGGCGGGTCTGGCCATGGCGCTGGCCTGCGATCTGGTGCTGGTGACGGACCGCGCGCAATTCTCCTGCGCCTTTTGCAAGGTCGGCCTTGTGCCGGATGTGGGCCTGTTCCACGCCCTGCCCCGCGCCGTTGGCCTGCAACGCGCGCGTGAGCTGATGTACACCGGCCGCGCCGTTGGCGCCGAAGAGGCCGTGCGCATCGGCATCGCCCTTGAAATCGTTAGCCCCGAGGCGCTGATGGACCGCGCCTGGGACATGGCCCGCCAGATGGAACAAGGCTCGCGCGCCGCCTTTTCCCTGACCAAGGACATCTCTGGCCGGTCGCTCGACACCGACGCCGAGACGCTGCTGTCGCTGGAACTTCAGGCGCAGGCGATCCTGCTCGCCAGCCGCTACAACGGCGAGGCGGTCACGCGGTTCTCGAACAAGGAACCGCTGCGCTTTAACTTTAAGTAACGTGTCCCCGGCATTCCTCCTGCTGGCCTGCCTTGCCGCTGTGGGTGAGATCTTCACCGACAGCGCGGGGCTGCGCGTGGCCATGGCGGTGGGCCTGACCGGCTTCATCGCGCTGGAGGCGCGGCAAATGTCGCGGGTGGCGCTGATCCTCTGCGGTTTGTGCATCGCCCTGCCCGCCTACGAGCTGGCGACGGGCACCTTCGACTGGGCGCTGGCGGGGCGCTCGGTAGAGCGGGCGGGCTTCTTTGCCTTCTTCCTGACCTCGCTCAGCTTTTTGCAATTCGCCGCCGCGCGATCCCCCCTGATCCTGCGGTCGGGGGAAATTCTGGTGTTTCAACCGCCCGGACGGCGCTATCTGGTGCTGACCTTCGGCGCGGCGATCTTCGGCATCCTGCTGAATTTCTCAACCCTTGGCCTGCTGGGGACAATGATCGCCAAAGGCGTCGCCCCCGGCACCACCCCCGAGGAACAGCGCATCAGCGCGATCCGCAAACAGCGCATGACGCTGGCGATGCTGCGCGGGTTTTCCAGCCTCCCGATGTGGTCGCCGATCACCGTCACCATGGCGCTGATCACCGCTGCGATCCCGCAGGTCAGCTATGGGCAAATCGCGGTCTATTCCACCCCGCTGGCGGTGGCGATCCTGCTGCTGGGCTGGGGGCTCGACCGCTTTAGCCACCCGCGCCGGGCGCTGCCGAACCTGCCGGAAACCCCGTCCTTGCTGGGTCTTGCGCCGCTGCTGGGCTTGGTCGTCGCGGTCCCGAGCCTTGCCTTTGCCGTGGCCCAAGCCCTGTCCGTCAGCCTGATCCAAGCGCTTTTGCTCTGCCTGCCGCTCGTCTCGGTCGGCTGGCTGCTGATCCAGACCCGGTCGCCCCGCGCCAGCGCCACCGCCCTCGGGGGCGAGCTGCTGCCGTCTTGGCCGAACATGCGATCCGAGATCGGGCTGTTCGCCGCCTCTGCCTTCCTTGGCGTTTTGGTGCTGCCGCTGATTGACACGGTCGCGCTGGGGCAGGCGATCACCGCGCTTGGCCTGTCCGGCGGGGCGGTGCTGGCGCTGTCGGCGTGGCTGGCCTTTGTGCTGTCCATGGTCGGGGTCAGCCCGATCATCTCGGTCACGATCCTCGCCGGGACATTGCCCAACCTTGCGGGGCTGCGGATCGACCCGGTGGCCGTCGCCATCGCCCTGACCGCCACGTGGTCGATCGTGGTGAATGTCACGCCCTTCTCGGCCTCTGTCCGCCTGTCCGCACGGATGATCGACGCCGATCCGGCCCGCGTCGGCCTGCGCTGGAACATGGCCTACGGGGTGGCCGCCATGACCACCGTGTCTCTGTTTTTATTGGCCTTTACCTGACCGCCGCCCCGTCAAATCGCAGTCAAATCGCAGTTAATTAGGTTGCTAACAATTACCCAGATTACTATTCTGCGCCCAAGCGTTCGCCAGCGCAGGAAAGGACCGTCATGACCGACCAAGCCCCCGCGCTTGACGCGCAACAAACCGCCACCGGCTTCAACCTCGCCCAAGGGTTCGAGGCCACCGAATGGACCCCCGGCCAGGCCCGCGGCCGCGTCACCATCCGGCCTGAGCATCTCAACAGCCAGGGCATCGTGCACGGCGGCGTCTATTGCGCCTTCCTTGATTTCGCGTCGGGGCTGTGCGGCACCTGCCCGGACGAAACTGACACGCCCGACCGCTGCATGACCCTGTCGCTGACCACCAACTTTCTCGCCCCCGCCACGGGGGGCACCCTGACCGTCACCGCGCAGCGCACGGGCGGCGGTCGGTCGATCTATTACGCCGAGGCCCGCATCACCGATGAGACGGGCCGCACCCTCGCGACCTCGCTGGGGACGTTCAAATATATCCGCGCGCGCGACTGACGCGCCCAACCAAAAGGACACATCATGGCCAAGATCAAAGCCGCCGTGTGCACCAAACACGGCGAACCGCTTGAAATCCAGGAAATCGACCTGCGCGCCCCCGAGCTGGGCGAAGTCGAGGTCCGCATCGACGCCGTGGCGATCTGCCACTCGGACGTGTCGCTGTGGCAGGGGGGCTTTGGCGGCCCGGTCCCGGCGGTCTTTGGCCACGAGGCAGCAGGCACCGTGACCTCTGTCGGCGCGGGCGTCAAAGGGCTGGCGGTCGGGGACAGCGTGGCGGTGACCTTGATCCGCTCCTGCGGGGCGTGCCCGTCCTGCGGCTCGGGCCACCCCACGGCCTGCGAAGACCCCGGCGATCCCATGGCTGGCCCCCTCTCGCAGGACGGCAAGCCGGTCTGGCAGGCGGTCTATACCGGCGCCTTTGCCGAAGCGGTCGTGGTCGACCAGTCCCAGCTGGTGAAGATCCCGCAGGACATGCCCAAGGACGCGGCCTCGCTGATTTCCTGCGGCGTGATCACCGGGCTTGGCGCGGCGATCAACACCGCCAACGTGCGCCCCGGTCAGGATATCGTGGTGATCGGCGCGGGCGGCGTCGGCCTGAACGCGATCCAAGGCGCGCGCATCGCAGGCGCCCGCCGCATCGTCGCCGTGGACACCAACGCGGACAAGCTTGAAATCGCTAAGGAATTTGGCGCAACCCACGGCGTTCTCGCCGAGGGAAAGCCGTTCAAAGAGGTGCATAAGATCTTTGGCGGGCGCGGGGCCGATGCGGTGCTGGTCACCGTGGGCGTGGCGTCGGTCTATGACCTCGCGCCGCGCTATCTGGCGAACCGGGGCAAGGTCGTCATGGTCGGGATGCCGCATTACGACCAGACCGCCAAGTACTCGCCGCTGTTCATGGCCGATGTGGGCCAGTCGATCCTTGGGTCCAAGATGGGCGACGTGGTGGTCAAGACCGACATCCCGTGGATCGTCGATCTGTACCAGCAGGGGCGCATCAAGCTTGACGAGCTGATTTCCGGGCGCTGGTCCTTGGAGCAGATCAACGAAGCGATGGCCGACACCATGTCCGGCGCGGCCCGCCGTAACGTGATCGTGTTCGACCACGGCTGAGATTTAGCCGCGCCAGAGACGACGCGCGCGGGGGCGATCCATCCGCCGATACTGGCAGTTTATCCATAGGCTCCCGTGCGCCGTTGCTGGCTGGATCCAGTCTCAAGGCAGAGCCGCCGCGTGGGGGCGCGTCGTCTCTGGCGCGGCGGCCTGCGGCCTTGATTCCGCGCCCAGGGTTCGCTTTGGACCGGGACAGCGTCGACGCAAAGCACGCGCGGGTTCAAGGCCCATGGGCCGCCGCGCATCGCCACCGCGCCCCCACGCGGCGGCTCTGCCTCCATGCTGGACCCAGTCCGCGACGGAGCGCGGCAGCCTTGCGATAAACTGCCAGTCACAACCCGCAGGATCGCCCCCACGCGCGCCGTCTCTGGCGCCGCTCCACACACAAAAGGCCGAGGCATCGCTGCCCCGGCCCTCTGTCCAACGATCTGAAACCTCAGACCTTTTCGAAGATCGCGGCCAAGCCCTGTCCGCCGCCGATGCACATGGTCTCGATCCCATAGCGCGCGTCGCGGCGTTGCATCTCGCGCACCAGACCCGCCAGGATGCGCCCGCCGGTCGCGCCCACCGGGTGACCCAGCGAAATCCCCGAGCCGTTGACGTTCATCCGCTCAAAATCGCTCTGGGCGAAATCCCACTCGCGCGTACAGGCCAAGACCTGCGCCGCAAAGGCCTCGTTCAGTTCAATCAGGTCGATGTCCTTGAGCGACAGCTCGGCGCGGGCCAAAGCCTTGGCCACCGACGGCACCGGGCCAATGCCCATGACCTCGGGGCCAACGCCCGCCACGGCCCAGCTCTTGACCGTCACATAGGCGGTCAGGCCCAGCTCTTCGGCAATCGCGCGGGTGGTGACGATGCAGGCCGACGCCCCGTCGTTTTGGCCCGACGCGTTGCCCGCCGTCACCGTTGCCGCCTCATCGACACCGCCGCGGATCGGGCGCAGCTTGGCCATGCTGTCCATGTCGACCTCGGGGCGCGGGTGCTCATCCTTGGTAAAGACCGTCTCGCCCTTGCGTGATTTCACCGTCACGGGGATGATCTCATCGTCGAACAGACCGCCCGTCTGCGCGGCCACCGTGCGCCGATGGCTTTCCACCGCAAAGGCGTCTTGCTCTTCGCGGCCAATGGCGTAGTCGCGGCGCAGGTTCTCGGCGGTTTCCAGCATCCCGCCCGGCACCGGGTAGTGGATGCCGCCCGCGGTCACACGGCCCCGCGCCAAGGCGTCGTCAAAGGTCATCGCCGTGCCCTTGATGCCCCAGCGGCCCTTGGTCGAGTAGAACGGCGCGTTCGACATGCTTTCGGCGCCGCCCGCGATCACCACCGACGCGCCACCCGTGGCGACCTGCATCGCGGCGTTCAGAACCGCCTGAAGACCAGAGCCGCAGCGCCGGTCCAGCTGGTAGCCGCCGATGGTCTTGGGCAGACCTGCGTCCAGACCCACAACCCGCCCCAAGGCCGGCGCATCCATGGACGGATAACACTGGGCAAAGATCACCTCGTCGACGCGATCCCCCGGCAGGCCGGTGCGGTCAAGCAAACCGCGCAGGACGGTTTGCCCCAGCTCATGGGCGTGCAGGTCTTTGAACTGACCACCAAAGCGGCCAACGGGCGTGCGAACCGGGTCGCAAATGACAACGTCTTGAAACATTGGGGGTTTCCCTCGAATTACATGCCGTCTTTGGCGGCTTTGATGATGTTGCGGGCGATGATGATCTGCTGGATCTGGCTGGTGCCTTCGTAGATCCGCAGCAAACGCGCGTCGCGATAGAGACGCTCGACCGCATATTCCGCCATATAGCCCGCTCCGCCGTGCACCTGCACCGCGCGGTCGGCCACGCGGCCCGCCACCTCGGAACAGAAATACTTGGCGCAGGACGCTTCGAGCGCAGCCGCCCCGGTGGCGTCGTACTTGCGCGCCGCATCACGCACCAAGGCACGGGCCGCCGCCAGTTCCGCCTGACTGTCTGCCAGCAATCCCTGTACCAACTGTTGATCGCAGATCGACACGCCAAACTGTTTGCGGGCGCTGGTGCGAATATGCGAGGCGTCAGAGCCATTGTCCGGCTCGGTCAGCGCAAAGGACGCGATCAGCTCGCCCGTGGCCAGCCCCGGCAGATACTGCTGTTTCTGCGCCTCGGTGCCTTCCATGACGATGCCCTGCGCGCCGATGCCCACGTTGGTCCCGATCATCGACCGGAACGACATGGACGCATAGCACAGCGCCTCAACCACTTGGCTTTCTTGCAGAACATTCAGCTCCAGCCCGCCGTAGGCTTCGGGGATCGACAGGCCAAACACGCCCAGATCGCGCATTTCCTGCACGATGCCCTCGGGGATGTCGTCCAGTTCCTCGACCTCGCGCTCGGCCGGGATCAGGCGTTCGCGGGCAAACCGCGAAACCGTATCAAGCACCTGCTGAAAACTGTCATCATCCATTGCCATCGTCGCTTCCTCCTCGTCGTGACGTGTCTGCGCGCGCATGGGGGGCGGCGCTATGATTGCCTTGGGTTTTCGCAGGTGCGTTTCAAAATGAAAATACCAAATACCGCAGGGCGGAACAAAAACCCACATCAGGCCCGGCCTATGGCCCCAAAAGGTCAATGATGAAAACCGCTCATAAGTGGGCTGTCTGTTTGCGTTATTTTCTTGCGGCGTTAGCGCCCCCATCTATCGTGCAGACACAGCCCGTGGCGGCACCGGGTTGGCGCAAATTGCGCCCCCTGCCGCGACGGCAGACAGAAAAAGGAAGCTTTCTCATGAAAATCACCCGTTCCGGCGAAAACGAGTCATACGCAGGCCCCGAGGATTACTTTACCGGCACCGTGCGCGTCGATCCGATGTTCCAGGCCGAAGAGCCGGGCCGCGTGTCCGGCAGCCACGTCACGTTTGAGCCCGGTGCGCGCACCGCGTGGCACACCCACCCCGCTGGCCAGACGCTGGTGGTGACCTTTGGCCGCGGCTTTGTTCAGGAAGAAGGCGGCGAGATCCAGGAAATCAGCCAGGGCGACGTGGTCTGGTTCCCGGCGGGCGTCAAGCATTGGCACGGCGCCTCGCCCAAGACCGCCATGAGCCACATGGCCATTCAGGAAAGCATCGGCGGCACCCCGGTGACGTGGATGGAAAAGGTCACCGACGACCAATACGAAGGCAAGGCCTAAGCCTTTGTTTTAATGGGTAAAAACGGGGCGGCCTGTGACGGGCCGCCCTTTTTCGATCTTGCCCTATGATCAGGCGTCAGCGGGTTCCGCCTTGGCCTCTGCCTTGCCGGTCAGCTGCTCCAGCAGGCCCGGATCAACCAAGCGCCCCACCAAGGGATGCAGCCGCAGATCGCCCTCTTTGACCACCTGCCGAAAGTTCGTCAGCACCGTCCCGGCGGTCTTTTTGTCGCCCGCGATGATGTCGAGCAGCCAGTTGATGTCGCCAGAGCGCCACTCGTCCGCCTTCAGCCGGATCGGAAAGGCGCCCGCCTTGATCTGATCGCGGATCTTGGCGTCGACCTCTTTGGACACGCTGGCCCAGATCGCCATCCCCGCCAGATCCTGCGTGCCAGCTTCGCCCGATTTCATCGCCATGGCGATCCGGTCCTGCATGAGCGGTTCCAGCACCAGATGCTGCAAATCCATCAGGCTTTGGTGGCGATAGCGCGGCAGCGCCATCATCGACATCACCACCTGGCCAAAGCTTTGGCGCACATGGCTGCGCATCTGTTCGATCTTTTTCAGCGTGGCGGCGTCGATCTCGGGCTGTGCGTTTGTCTCGGTCATCAAAATCGTCCTTTTTGGCGAATAAGTCGTTTAAAATATGCGTCCCCAATGGCGTCAGGTTACCCCGCGCTCCGGGCAGCGCAAGCCTTGATCGGGCAAAGTTATCCACAAGGAATTCGGGAAAACCCTTGCACGAATCTTAAGCTTGGGTAAATAGTCACGGAAAAGGGCGGATAAACGCCAATATCCGTGAACACGGTTTGCCGGTGGGGCGCTTTTCGAGGCACTTGGCCGATCCGGGTCCGGGCATACTGCGGTGAGTGGGGCGAATGAGCAAGAACACACAGACAGAAGACCTCAATGGCGTTATCCGCGATCACGCGGAAATCCTCGCCATGCAGTTGCACGCCCAACGCGAAAGCCTCTTTCCCCCCGACGCCGACAAGGAAATGCGCAAGTTCACCTCTGGCGAGGCGGCCGCCCTGCTTGGCGTGAACGACAGCTACCTGCGCAAGCTGCATCTGGACGGCAAAGGCCCCTCGCCCGAGCTGACCCCCGGCAACCGGCGGCTTTACTCCGTTCAGGATCTCGCCGATCTGCGTCAGCTGCTGGAAAAGACCGCCCGCAAGCCCGGTGACTATCTGCCCGGTCGGCGCGAGGGCGATCACCTCCAAGTCATTGGCGTCATGAACTTTAAAGGCGGCTCGGGCAAGACCACCACCTCGGCGCATCTGGCGCAGCGGCTGGCCCTCTTAGGCTATCGCGTGCTGGCCATCGACCTTGACCCGCAGGCCTCCATGACCGCGCTGCACGGCGTCCAGCCCGAATACGACCTGCCCGAGGGCGGCACGCTGTACGATGCGATCCGCTATGACGACCCGGTGCCGATCACCGATGTGATCCGCCCCACCTACATCCCCGGTCTCGACCTGATCCCCGGCAACCTCGAGTTGATGGAGTTCGAACACGACACCCCCCGCGCCCTGTCGCAAAACGCCGCCGGGCTGTTCTTTTTCCGCGTCAAAGAGGCGCTGTCGCAGGTGGATGACCGCTATGACGTGGTGGTGATCGACTGCCCGCCGCAGCTGGGCTTTCTGACCATGTCGGCGCTGTCCGCCGCGACCGGCGTTCTGGTGACGATCCACCCCGAAATGCTCGACGTGATGTCCATGTCGCAATTCCTGCGCATGACCGCCGACCTGATGGATGTGATCGCGGAATCCGGCGCCGACATGAGCCACGACTGGATGCGCTACCTGCTGACCCGCTACGAGCCCACCGACGCGCCGCAAAACCGCATCACCGCGTTCTTGCGCACCATGTACGGCGACAAGGTGCTCAATGCGCCGATGCTGAAATCCACCGCGATTTCCGACGCGGGTCTGACCAAACAGACCCTCTACGAAGTCGACCGCAGCGCCTTTACCCGCGCGACCTATGACCGCGCCATCGAAAGCCTGAACGCCGTCAACGACGAGATCGCGGCGCTGATTCAGGCGACATGGGGTCGAAAATGAGGGCAGACCGATGAGTGACACCCGCAAGAAACGCATGTCCATGCTGGACAGTCTCGCCTCTGCCGGGGTCGGCTCTGCGCCGCCCTCGATGATGAGCAGCAACCGCGCGCTGCGCTCGGCCCGCGATGCGGTGGACGGGCACAACGTCTGGGAGCTGGACCCCGATCAGATCCTCGACGATCGGCTCGATGACCGCATCGTGCCCGGCGATCTTGATGAGCTGATCCAATCCATCGAGACCAACGGCCAAGTGGTCCCGATCCTCGTGCGGCGCGACCCCAAGGACGCCAACAAATACCTGCTGGTCTATGGCCGTCGCCGCCTGATGGCGGTGCGCGCCTCGGACAAGGTGACCAAGGTCCGCGCGCTGATCGCCTCGCTGGATGACGACGGCGCAACCCGCGCGCAGGCCGCCGAAAACACCGCCCGCCGCGATCTGTCCTACATCGAAAAGGCGCTCTATGCGGCGCAACTGGTGGACAGCGGCTATGGCTCGCAATCCGAAGTGGCCGAAGTCCTCTCGGTCACCAAAAGCTGGATGTCCATGGCGCTTGCGCTGGTGCGCATCGTCAGCCCCGAGTTGATCCGCCTGATTGGCCCGGCGCCCGGCGTGGGCCGTCCGCGCTGGCAGGCGGTGTCCGACGAGATCGACAAACGCGGCCGCGAAGGCCTGTTTGACCTCGCCCGCGCCGCGCATGACACCCCCGGCGACGCCGACCCCTCGGTGCGCGCCTTTGAAGCCGTCGAAAAGGCGATGGCCCCGCGCAAGGCCCCGCCCCCGCCGCGCCCTCTGGGCGAGGTGACCCCGGTGGCCCTGCGTCCGCGCAGCCTGACCATCGACGGCACCAAGGCGGGCCGGATCAAACGCACAAAAGGCGGCCTCGCGCTGGACCTGACCGACCCCGGCTTTGCCGATTGGCTTCAGGATCAGGCGCAGGACGTCATCACAGAGCTTCACGCGCGCTACACCGCGCAGCGCGAAGAATAAGCCAGAGCAGATAACAAAACAGGAGGCACGAGCCAGACAAAAGAAAAGGCCCCGCAAAGCACCGCTCTACGAGACCCCTTCAGATTAGCACCTTCAAGGTAGTCGCCAGAGCGCGCCCTCGCAAGTCCAAAGTGATTCGCGAGCCGGGAATTTTTTGTCTTCGTGAATGACACATGGGTTACCAACCGATCACGCCTTTTGGGCGAAAGGTCGATGCTGGGCTGATGAAACAGCGCGCGCAGGCGCAGCAGGGCAGCGATTTGCCCTGTCCGGTGACGTCCGTCGACAAATGGGAAGCGCTGCGCGAATTGTCCGCCGCGCGCACCGCCTTTGGCCTGTCCGACCGCGATATGACGGTGCTTCAGGCGCTGATCAGCTTTCACCCCAAGACGGTTCTGGAAGGCGACAGTGTGATTGTGCACCCGTCTAACGCCTCGATTTCCGAACGGCTTGGCGGGATGCCGGAATCGACCCTACGCCGCCATCTTTCGCGTCTGGTGGCCGCCGGCGTGCTGATGCGCCGCGACAGCCCCAATGGCAAGCGCTATGCCCGTGGCAAGGGCGACAGCCGCACCGCCTTTGGCTTTGACCTTGCGCCTTTGGTGCGCCGTCACGCGCTGCATTGCGCCGCCGCCGAAGAGCTGCGCGCCGAGGCAGAGCGCGTCAAACGCCTGCGCGAAACCGTCAGCCTGATGCGCCGCGATCTGGCCGGTTTGGCCGAATGGGGGGCGGACCAGCGCCCGGATCTGACCCTGTGGGACGCCTTCGAGGATCTGGCGCTGCTGACCGCCCGCGCGTTGCGTCGCAAGCTGGACGAGGCGGATTTGCACGGGCTGGCCGCGCAGCTGTCGCGCGCCCTGGATCAGGCCCGCAACCTCTTGGAACCCACTGAAGTTACGGAAGAAACATCAGATATGAGCGGCACTGCCCTTCAATCTGAGCGCCACTATCAGAATTCAAATATAGACTCTTCTGTTCTTGAACCTTCCATTGAAAAGGAAGAGGCGGCGCCCGAGGTGGCCCCCTCCCCCCCGCAAGTGGATCAGCGGCCCCTGCCCTCTGTCCCCTTGGGCTTGGTGCTGAATGTCTGTCCGGAAATCCAAGGCTACCTGCCCGATCCAATCCGCCATTGGCATCAATTGGTAAACGCCGCTGATACGCTGCGCCCGATGATGGGGATTTCGCCTTCGGCCTGGCAAGAGGCGCAGGCGCATATGGGCCCGGAACAAGCCGCCGTGGTCCTGGCCGCGATGCTGGAACGGATGTCTGACATCAAATCCCCCGGCGGCTATCTGCGCGCGCTGACCGACAAGGCCGCCGCGGGCGCGTTTTCCTGCGGGCCGATGATCATGGCCTTGATGCGCAAGGCGGCCTGATCTGCCGAAAATCGGGCGGGAAAAGTTCACAGCTGTGAACTCCCCTCCCCTGCCCCGTTTTGCATCAGTTCACAGTTGTGAACTCTGGCGCGCCGAATCCGACATGGCAAAATAGCGAGGTGAGCGCCCTAACCCTTGGGAAAAGCGTTGACTTACGCCCCCTGCCCCGGCCTAACTTCGTTAACACATTCTTTAAAGCGACGTTTGGAAATCTTGGGGGTTTGCCCGGCGCCGTTCGTATTTCAAGAGGGTCTGCTGTGATGTGGACGGCAAAGGTTTCTTTCGGGGCAACGCCGCCCCACCGCATCGCTTTTTCCGCTGCCAATGATCGGCGCGGCCTTCTCCCCTGTCCTGCTGATTTCCAGATTGCCAAGCCGATACGCGCCGCCCGCCAGCGGCGTTTCGCGTTTTGCCCTGCCCAAGGATTGCTCTGATGGACTTGAACGGTTCGAACCTGCCCGAGACCCTGACCGGAACCGAAGATGACGACCGCATCGAAGGCTACAATGGCGATGACACGCTGATCGGCAATGGCGGCAACGATGTGCTGGACGGCGGCAACGACAACGACCAGCTCAGCGGCGGTGACGGGAACGATACGCTGGATGGCAATTACGGCTCTGACGTTCTCAGCGGTAATGCGGGCAACGACGATCTGTACGGCGGTTTGGGCGATTACGGCGATACGCTGGACGGCGGGTCGGGCCACGACACTTTGGGCGGTGGCGAAGGTGACGATCTGCTGGGCGGTGGCACCGGCGATGACGCGCTTTCGGGCTGGTCCGGGCGCGACACCCTGCTGGGCGGCGATGGAGACGACACCATCGAAGGCGGCCACAACGCCGACAGCATCGACGGCGGCGCGGGGAACGACTCGATCAAGGCGGGCACCGACGGCAACAACGACACGGTGCACGGCGGCACGGGCGACGACACGATCCGGGGCGGCGGCGGCGAAGACATCCTGAACGGCGATGACGGCGCGGACCAGATCTTTGGCGAAACGGGCGCGGATCAGATCAGCGGCGGCGATGGCAATGACACGCTGCACGGCTGGTACAACACCGACACACTGACCGGCGGGCCGGGCGACGACGCGCTTTATGGCGAGCAAGGCGACGACAGCCTTGATGGCGGGATCGGCAACGACCTGCTGGACGGTGGCACCTTTCACGACACGCTGCTGGGCGGCGATGGGAACGATACCCTGCTCGGCGGTCTGGGCGACGATTCCCTTATGGGCGGCGCAGGTCACGACCAGATGAGCGGCGGCGACGACAATGACACGCTGTTCGGTGAAGACGGCAATGACAGCATGGATGGCGGCACCGGGCACGATTCCATGGATGGCGGCGACGGAAACGACCAGATCGCGGGCGGCGACGGGGTCGATACGCTCGACGGGCGCGCGGGCGCGGATCAGATCAGCGGCGGCGCGGATCGCGACTATATCGCCGGGGGTCCGGGGGATGACACGCTGTCCGGCGACGGCGGCGACGATGTGATCCACGGCTACAACGACAACGATATGCTCAGCGGTGGCACCGGCGCGGACGAGATGTACGGCGACGATGGCGACGATGTGCTGTCTGGCGATGCCGGGGATGACACGCTTCACGGCAACACGGGCAGCGACACGATTGTGGGCGGCACAGGCGCGGACTGGATCACCGGCGGCACCGGCACGCTGGACGTGCTGTATGGCGATGCGGGCGACGACACCATCGAAGGCGAAGACGGCTCGGATTACGTCGAAGCGGGCGGGGACGATGACTTTGTCATGGGCGGCCAAGGCAGCGACACGATCTTTGGCGATGATGGCGATGACGTGCTGTTCGGCGAGCGCGGCGGCACCGAACCCGGCGAGGCCGATTTCATCGACGGCGGCGCAGGATTGGACAGCATCCTTGGCGGCGCCGGCGGCGATACGCTGCACGGGGGCGACGGCTACGACAGCATCCTTGGCGAAGAAGACAACGATGTGATCTTCGGCGGCGCGGGGGCCGACTATCTGGCCGGTGACGACGGCGACGATTTCATCGACGGTGGAGAAGAAGGCGTCAGCCCCGACGACTGGAGCGGCTCTGTCGACAGCGACGACACGATCTATGGCGGCGCGGGCAATGACGTTTTGCGGGGCAACCGGGGCGATGATCAGGTCTTTGGCGAAAGCGGCGCAGACACCCTGATTGGCGGATATGGCAACGACATCCTGGACGGCGGCGCAGAGGATGACGTGATCACCGGCGGGCTCGGCGACGATTCAATCCTTGGCGGCGCAGGCGCGGATGAAATCGACGCGGGCGAAGGCCATGACGCGGTTCTGGGCGGCGATGGAGACGATTCCATCCTGGGCGATTTCGGCAATGACACCTTGATCGGTGACGCGGGCAACGATGCGCTGTCCGGCGGCGAGGATGACGACACCCTTCTGGGCGGCGAAGGCAATGACGCGCTGTCCGGGGACGAAGGCGACGACCTGCTGCAAGGGCAAGACGGCGACGACGATCTGATCGGCGGAGAGGGAGACGACACGCTGGTGGGCGGGACCGGCGTCAACCGCATCCTTGGCGGCGCGGGCTACGACGAGGTGATCTACGACGACTTTGGCGGCACGGTGGCTCTGGACATCGCCCCCAACGCGGGCACCGACGTGCTGCTGAGCGACACCGAGACCTGGGATTACATCGCCGAGGCCGAGTACGTCGATCTGGGCAACACCAACCAGCTGGACGTGGCCATGTGGGGGCTGGATTCCGACCCGGTCGAGATCAATTTCGGCGGCGGCGCGGGGCTGTTGAACTTTGTCGACGAGGGCGATCTGGCCAGCGGCGTGTTCTATCACAACGGCTATTTCGCCGAGGCGAACTCTGAGCTGGATACCTACTATGACGCCGCGAAATTCCTGCCCAAATACACCCCGCAACTGATCGAAACACTCATCACCGGCGAGTCGCAGGGCGTCGCGTTTTCCAACGTCTCGATCACCGGCGCGCAGTCGGTTTCGCTGACCAGCGGCAACGACCGCGCCTTGATCGACAACGGCGATCAGACCCTGTTCGAGGACGTCAAGGAACTGGACGCGGGCGGCGGCAACGACGTGATCGTCATCCTTGAAGCCCCGCGCGAAGGCTTGACCTTTAGCGGTGGCAGCGGCGCGGATGTTCTGCTGGCCAAGGGCGGCACGGCGGTGACGCTGGCGGGTGGTCCGGGGCGCGACATGCTGTTTAACTTTACCTCGGGCGGCGTGCTGTATGGCGACACCACCACGGGGATGGTCGTCGGCTCTGACGGGGATGTCAGCCCCCTGCCCTCTGACGACTCGAACAACGGCGACTTTTTCGCGTGGTCGGCGGACACCACGATCATGGACCCCGAAAAGCACGACGTGCTGTTCTATGCCGGTCTGCCGCTGACGGGCGGGGATACGACGCCGGGCAGCGTGGCCTTGGGTGCCGGGGGTTTGGGGCCCGGGATTTACGCCACGATGTTCTCGGGCGCGGCGACGGCGTTCACCTTTCAGGCCATCGTCATGTCGATTTCCTCGGGCAACCGGCTGAAGATTTTCTACGACAGCTTTGCGCCCTTCATCGCCTATGTGGCCTATTCCGAGAGGAACACCGTCGCAAGCGACTCCGACAACCCTGCCCCGGTCGTGGCCAAAATGTCGGTCGTGCACATTGGCGACGTACTGTGGAACGTGATCTCGGACGTGTTCCTTGGCACCGATTCCTCGGGCGACATCCAGGTCAACTGGCAGTCGATCCCCTCGTTTGACTACGCGGACGGCGGGCTGTTCGTCACGCCGCTGGCCTTTATGGAAAACGCGGTCTCGCGCGAGGATTTCATTGGCGGGGTTGCCGCGCTGAACAAGTCGGAGGCCAACGAGACCGCCGACATGGGGATGCTGTTCAACTTCCCATCGGTCTATGCGGCCTTGATGGGCGGCGCGGGCGTTGCGGAAAAGGCGATCGAGGCGTTGCCCGTGGTGGGCGGTCTGGTCAAGGTCATGGGCTGGATCGACAACCTCAACACCGTCGCTTGGATCGCAAGCTCGGCGGTGCGCATGGGCAAAGCCTTGGAGTGGGTGTTTGGCGAAGACCCGCTGGTCATTGACCTTGATGGCGACGGGCTAGAGGCGCTGTCGATGTACGAATCCCAGATCCATTTCGATCTGGACGGCGATATGTTTGCCACGCGCACCAGCTGGCTGGCTGGGGACGACGGGTTCCTCGTGCGCGATCTGAACAACAACGACCGGATCGACGACATCTCCGAGATGTTCGGCGGCAACACGGGCAGAGGCTTTGGCGATCTGTCGGTCTATGACACGGCCGCGCAGGGCGGCAATGCCGACGGGGCGATCACCATGGCCGATGCGGTGTGGTCCGACCTGCTGATCTGGCGCGACATCAGCGAAGACGGCCTGACCGATGACGGCGAGCTGTTCACTCTGGACGATCTGGGGATTGTCTCGCTGAGCCTTGATGCGAGCGATCTGGATTTCGTCCAGCCGCAGGGCAACCGTATCCTTGGCAATGCGGCGGTAGAATTTGCCGATGGGTCGGTCGTCAACATGTTCGACACGATCTTTGAGACTTATGCGGCCCACACGGTCTATACCGGCGAAAGCGGCGCGCCCGCGTGGCAGCGCGCGCTTGAGGTGAATTCGAACGGGATGGGCACCAACACCGATCTGGCGGTGGCCATGGCCAATGACCCAGAGCTGGGCGAGCTGGTGGCGCAGATCGCGGCGGGCATGACCACGCCGGATATCCTCGCGCTGCAAGACGCGGTTGGCCCGGTGCTGGCCCATTGGGGGCAGACCATGCCCACCACGCGCGAGCTGACGCCGGTTTTGCTGGAAACCGACGGCGAAGGCGCGGCGGTGCTGGCCGATTATGGCATCTGGGTCGAGGACGCCACGGGTGGTTATTGGACGCTCAGCAGCGGCGCGGATGTGCTGGACGCGGGCGGCGCGGTGATTGACCGGCCCACCTTAGGCGATGTGATGGCGCAAAGCGCGGCGGCGGGCCAGGCGTGGCAGATGGAGCAGACCTGGTCGCCCGCCAGCCGCGGCTTTGACCCGCAGTTCCGCGAGGCCGCGCCCTATCTCGTGCGGCTGGTCGAAGGCCGTGCGGTCATCGACGACTGGGGCATTCAGAACGCCGACGGCAGCTGGCGGCTGGCCTCCGGGCGCGAGATCGTGGGCGCGGGCGGCGCGGTGATTGCGCAGCCGACGGTGGAGGACATCCTTGGGCTGGCGCGCGAGCCTGGGCAGGAATGGCGGGTCGAAGAGATCAGCTTTAACCCCTTTGCCGAGGTTCCGGTCGAGCGCGTGGGCATCCGTGTCACCGACGGGATCACGGTGGATTACACCGTCGAAGTCACCGATCAGGACGGGACGTTCCTTGTCTGGGCGCGCAATCTGGACCGCGCGCTGGAGCTGCAATTCAAGACCGGCGACAGCCGAGAGTTCAACCTGCGTAACTATGCCGTGGACTTGGACGCGCTGGACGAGGCCAACATCCACGATGACGCCACCTATCGCGTGCAAATCCTGACGCCGGGCGAGCTGCAATTCGCCACCAGTCTGGGCAGCGTCGAGTTCCGCCCCGAAATGCTGTCGGCGAGCTTGGACAATGCCACGGGGCTGATCGACTACACGCTGCGCGACGGCACCAGTTATTCGCTAAGCGCCGATGTCTACGAGTCGGCCATTGATGTGGGCATCGAGATGATCGGCCTGCACATGACGCAGTTCGTCATCATGAGCCAGCGTCTGGGCGTGCAGATGGCGGTGCAATCGGGGCTGAGCGATTTTGCCCAAGGGCTTAGCTATGACGTAGAGCGCGACGTTTATACGCTGACCTCGGGCCGCGAGATGGCCCCGATGTTCGAGGCGATCTTTGCCGCGGCGCCTGCGACGAACGACGGTGATGCGGTCTATGACTACCTCGTCGACTGGAGCATGATCCTCAACCAGATTTACCCCAACCTTGCCAAGGGCGAGGGGGCGTATGTCTTTGAAAGCAAAGCCGATCTGGATCAGGCCTATATCATGCAGATGGCGCTGGCGGCGCTGGAAACCACGCCGATTGATCTGGACCCGGCGGGGATCGCCAATGCCCTGCAACTGGACGAGCGGCGGCTGGTCACCCATGACAGCGATGCCACCGCGCTGTGGGGGCATACAGGCATCAACTTTTTCCACCTCACGGACGGCGACACCGATGTCACCGGCAGCTACATCAAGAACGCGCCGTTCTACACCGATGACGTCCAGAGCGACATTTACTTTGTCGGGGATCAGACCGGCGACGACACGATCCGCGACTATGATCTGGGCGACAATGACCAGCTGCGGTTCCTGCATCTGACCGCAGATGAGGTGACGTTCGAGCGTGACGGCGAGGATTACATCCTGCGCTGGGACGACGGGCAGGGCGGCGAGGCGAGCCTCTTGCTCAAAGACCAGTTCCTGGGCGAGCTGAACGAGATCTTGCAGAATGGCACCCGCATCGACAGCGGCGTCAATGAAATCGTCTGGGCCGATGGCACGATCTGGAACCGCTATCGCATGGCGTTTTCGGTCATCGACTTTGAGCGCGGTCTGCTGGACCAAGAGGACGCCTATTACGGCTCTGGCTCGGGTGATGTGCTGTTCGGGGGTCTGGGGAACGACTACTTCAGCGGCGGTCTGGGCGGTGACAGCTATTACATCCGGCGCGGCGACGGCCATGATGTGATCGACGATCTGGGGGGCTTTAGCTTTGGTCCGCTGGAGGCGGGGATCGACTACCTGATGTTCCGCGGGGACATCGACAAGGACGACCTGCACCTGACCCGCACCGGAGAGTCCGGCGATCTGGTGATCCACATCCTGCAAGACGGGGTGATGACCGATCAGAGCATCACCCTGAAGGGGCAGTTCGACGGGCTGTCGCTGTCGCTGGGCATGTTCGAAGAGCTGATGGGCACGGACGTCGGGCTGGACTATATCGCGCCCAACCAGATCGAGCAGATCACCTTTGAAAACGACGCTTACCTGACCTTCGAAGAGATGGTGGACGAGGTGATCGCCAACGCCAAGACCGATGGCGACGACGCGATCTATGGCGTGCTGAACGGCAATACCTTGGACGGCGGCGCGGGGGATGACTACCTGCAAGGGGTCGCGGGCTTTGACACCTACATCTATGGCCGGGGTTACGGTCAGGACGTGGTGTTCGACAAGGACTGGACCTCGTCGCTGTTCGGCGTCAAGGACGACAAGATCGAGTTCATCGACGGGCTGCGCTGGACCGACTTTGACTATCTGCGCGATGGGGCGTCGGACACGCTGCGGTTGCAGGTCAAGGGCACGTCCGACCAGCTGATCCTGAGCGATTATCTGGAGTATATCTTCCTCGTTGGGTTCACCAACCTGATCGAGGATATCCAGTTTGCCGATGGCACGGTTTGGGATCACCTCAAGCTGTTGCAGCACTACGTGGACATCGCGGCGACCGACGGCGACGACACCATCTATGGCTTTGAGCATATCCAGGACACGCTGGACGGCGGCGCGGGCGATGACCGGCTCGAAGGGCAGGGCGGCAGCGATACTTATGTCTTTGCGGCGGGCTATGGCGACGACACGATCTTTGACCAATCGACCGAGTTCCTGTCGCCTCCCGGCACGCAGGACCGCATCGTCTTTGACGGGCTGAGCGCTGCGGAGGTCAGCTTTAGCCGCACGGCGCTGGACCTGATCGTGACGATTGACGCCACCGGCGAGACGCTGACGCTGGAAAACCAGTATGTGCGCGACGGGGCGCAGCAGCACGCGATCGAGGCGTTGGAGTTCACCGATCAGACGCTGGACTTTACCGACCTCAACCCCGAGGACATTGACCGCGTGGGCAGCGATGCGGCGGAAACGCTGGGCGGCTCTGACTTTGCCGAGACGCTGGACGCGCGCGGCGGCGATGACCTGATCGTCGGGGGCGACGGCGGCGACACCTACCTGTTCGACGTCGGTTACGGCAACGACACCATCAGCGACACGCGGGTGCGCGCGGCGTGGATGGACCGCGAGGGCATGTCCGTGCCCGTCGACGATACGGTGAAATTCGGTGACGACATCACCCAAGCCAATGTGGTGTTCACCAAGGACGGCAACGACCTGCTGATCTCTGTCGATGGGCGGCCCGACACGCTGCGGATCGTTAACCAGTTTCTCGATATCGAGAACGGGGTGGAGCGGTTCGAGTTCTGGGATGGCACCTATCTGCTGATTTCCGACGTCGAAGAGCGGCTGAGCATCACCGGCGGCAACCGCGGCGACAACCTGATCGAAGGCAACCCGACCGCCGCCAACGTGCTGGACGGTCGTCAAGGCGACGACACGCTGGTGGGCGGCGCGGCGGCGGATGTCTATGCCTTTGGGGCGGATTATGGCTTTGACCAGATCGTGGAACGTCCCGACGCGGAAGGCATCCTTGACGAGGTGCAATTCGGCGCGAGCGTGCGCCGCGAAGACCTGGCGATCACCCGTGATGGCGACGACTTGCGGGTTGACCTCGGGAACGGCGTGGACGTGCTGACCATCGTTGGCGGGCTGGCGCAGACGCGGGTGGAACAGTTCCGCTTTGCCGATAACTCGGTGCTTGGGATCGAAGAGATCATCGACACCATGCTGACCGGCACGGATGCCGCCGAGCGCCTTGTCGGTCTGGACACGCGCGACGATACGATCAGCGGCGGCGCCGGGGCCGATGCGCTGATTGGCGGGGCGGGGGATGATACCTACCTTGTGGGCTATGGCGACACCTCGACCGCGATCAGCGATACCTCGGGGATTGACCGCCTCGTGTTTGGCGCGCTGGTCACGCCGCATGACGTCAGCTTTCAGAACATTGATGGCGATCTGCTGATCACGCTGGGGGCCACGGGCGAGCGCGTGGTGATCCTTGGCGGGTATTTCGACACGCCGGTCGAGGTGTTCGCGTTCGAGGATGGCACCGAGCTGACCATCGAGGAGGTCCGCCAAGAGCTGCTCGACACCCTGCCGCTGGACGGGCAAAACGTGCTGGATACGCGCGAGTACCCCGCAGGGCTGGCGGTGGATGCAGGCGCGGGCAACGATCTGATCCTGCTGGCCGAAGGGGCCGAGGTCGTCTTGACCGGGGCGCATGGGCTGGACCGGGTCGAGATGCTGCCGGGCACGGTGAACGCGGTGCTGCGCATTGCCGATCTGCCGCAGACGGGGCTGACGGTGCTGCGGGCGGACAGCACGTCTGACGACTTGGTGCTGCTGTTCAACACCGGGGCGCAGGTGGTGATCGCGGGCGCGCTGGGGCAGGGAGCGGTGCCGCGCATCGCCTTTGCCGATGGCAATACGTGGGACGCCGCCGCGCTGATCCAGGCCTTTGTGGACAGTCAGGCGACGGACGGCGACGACCTCTTGCGCGGCTCTGACCGGGCGGACACGCTGGAGGGCGGCGCGGGTGACGATGTGCTGGTCGGCGGGCGCGGCAATGACGTCTACCGCTTTGCCTTTGGTGACGGGCAGGACGTCATCGAAGAAGAGCACGGCACCGATGTGCTGGAAATCAGCGGCTATCGCGCCTCGGAAATGCGGGTGGAACGGCTGTCGGCGGATCGCGACGACCTGCTGCTGACCTTTGTGGCCAGCGACGAGTCCATCCTGATCCGGGGGGCGGCGATCGAAGAGGTGCGCTTTGCCGGGGGCGGGGTGTTCACCAAGGACAACCTGCTGGATCTGGTCAACGCCATTGGCAGCGACACCGACGATCTGCTGCGCGGCACCCTGGGTGACGAAGGGTACGACGCGGGGCTTGGCAACGACATTATCGTCGACGGGCAGGGGCTGGACACCTACCGCTTTGACCTTGGGGATGGGCAGGACCGGATCATGTCGGCCTCGCGCGCGGATGGGTTCGGGACGATTGTCTTTGGGCCGGGGATCGCGGCGGCGGACATCGCGGCCAAGCGGGACGCGGACGGCAATATCATCCTGCTGGTGCTGGGCACCGACGACCGGTTGACCTTGATCGACCCCACCGGCGATCCCGACGCCATCATCGGCACGCTGGTCTTTGAGGACGGGCAGAGCCTGTCCGTGGCGGCGCTTGCGGCGGCGATCCCGGCGACGGAGGGCGACGATCATATCATCGTGGCGTCCGGGCCGACGGTCAGCAGCGGGCCAGAGGCGGCGGTGGCGCTGTACGGTCAAGGCGGCAACGACACGCTGGAGTCGGGACGCGGCGCGGATGTGCTGGACGGCGGGGCGGGCAACGACCTGCTGAAGGGCAACTCTGGCGGTGATACTTACGTGTTCGATCTGGGCGACGGGCAGGACACCATCGCCGATGTGGAACAGCTGGACGCGGGCGCGGTGGACAGCTTGCGCTTTGGCGCGGGCATCACGGCCAGCGACTTGCGGCTGCTCAGCGTTGGCCCGGACGATCTGGTGATCGGCATCGCGGGGACCGAGGATCGGGTGACGATTCAAGGCATGTTCAGCGCCATCAGCCACGGTTCCGAGATCGAGCGGTTCGTCTTTGCCGACGGGTCAGAGCTGCAATTGGCGGATATTCTGGCGCTGGCCGGGCAGGGGGGCGACGGAGACGAGCTGCTCTCCTTTGGCGCCGAAGGGTATGACGCGGTGATGAACGGCGGCGCGGGGCGCGATACGCTGGACGGCGGGCGCGGCGACACGACCTATGTCTTTAACCTCGGCGATGGCCAAGACGTGGTGGCCGAGCGGAACTGGCTGTTCACCAACGACACCGTGCGCTTTGGCGCGGGGCTGTCGCAGGCGGATATGGTGGTCACGCAAGATGGTGACGACTTGCTGGTGCGGTTCATCGGCACGCCCGACAGCCTGCGCGTGGCGGGGCAGTACGGCTATAGCGAAGCGCCGATCGAAGTCTTTGCCTTTGACGCGGAAACGCCGCTGACGGCGGCGCAGATGACCGCCTTGATCGTGACCGAAGAGGCGGCGCAGCGCGCGCTCTTCCCCAGCGTGTCGGGGGCTGATCCGTTTAGCGATCCGACCTTTGCAATCGCCCATGGCGACCCGGTCTTGGGCGGCGGCACGGACACGGGCGACGGGGCGACCATCCCGGCGCAGCCGCGCACCTATGTGGCCACGGCGGGTGTCACCGAGACCTTCCAGACCTTTGTACCGGAAATCGACGACGGCACGGGCCTGATCACCATCCAAGGGTTCGAGACCGGGGATCTGGGCGACGTGCTGGACATCCGCATCGCGGACGGTCTGGCGGGCACCCTTGTGGCGACCCAAGAGGGCGCGGACGTCTACGTCTATTTCGCCCCTGAGGGGACGACCGATCTGGGCGCGGCGCGGATGCTGTTCCGGCTCGAAGGGGTCGATCTGGCGGCGCTGTCGGGCGGCAACTTTAACGGCGCGCCGTTTGCGACCACGCTGGGGCTGACCCTGACGGGGACCACCGGGGATGATGCTTTGACCGGCAGCTGGGGCGATGACAGCCTGATCGGGGATTACGGCGTTGACACGCTGACCGGCGGGCCGGGCGATGACACGCTGGCGGGGCGCAACGACAGCGATGTCTACGTCTTTGAGGCAGGCTTTGGCAGCGATGTGATTGCGGACAATGGGCTTGCGCACACCTCTGGCGCGGATCGCGTGGTCTTTGGCGCGGGGCTGCTGTTGGCGGAGATGCAGGTGACGGTGGGCGCCGAGGACGTGACCCTGCGGTTCCCCGGCGGCGAGGCGCTGCGGGTGGCGCAGACCCTGTCCAGCACCTCTTATCGGATTGAAACCTATGAGTTTGCCGACGGCACGATCCTAAGCCACGCAGACCTGATGGCACTGGCCCAAGCGCCGAACCATGCCGACCAAGCGCTGTTCGGCAGCTACGACCCCGAGGCCTTGGACGGCGGTGCGGGCAACGACACGCTCAGCGCGGGCAGCGGCGACGACACCCTGACCGGGGGCGCAGGCAACGACCGGCTGACCGGCTATTGGGGCAATGACACCTACCGGTTCGAGGCGGGCTTTGGCGATGACACCATTGCCGACAACGGCCCCAACCACCTGTCCGGCGCGGATCGGGTGGAATTCGGCGCAGGCCTCGACCCCGCCGATCTGATCGCCACCACGCGCGGGGCGGACTTGCTGTTGCGCTTTGCCGGGACCGAGGATCGCCTGCTGGTCGAAGGGGCTGTGAACACCGCCGCAAACCGGGTCGAAAGCTTTGTTTTTGCCGATGGCACCACCTACACGCATGCCGAACTGACCGCGATGGCGTGGCAGCCGCAGGATGGTGACCAAGCCATGGCGGGCGGTGACACCGGCGATCTGCACAGCACCGGCGCGGGCAATGACAGCATCTATGCCGGGAACGGCAATGACACGCTGGACGGCGGCAGCGGGGATGACGTCCTGCAAGGCTACTGGGGCAACGATACCTACCTCTATAACCTTGGCGATGGCGACGACACGATTGCCGACAATGGGCCGAACCACCTGTCGGGGGCCGATAGCCTGACCTTTGGCGCGGGGCTGGCGCGGGCCGACCTGCGGGCGGTGATCGACGGCAACGATCTGCTGCTGACGTTTGACGGCGTGCCGGGCAGCCTGCGGCTGGAGAATGGCCGGACGGACATCGCGGCACGCATCGAGACGCTGAATTTCGTGGACGACGGCTCGACCCTGAGCTTTGCCGACCTGATGGAGATGGCCCTTCAGCCGTCGGGGACCGACCAGCTGCTAGAGGGCAGTTACGGCGATGACAGCATCGCGGCGGGCGCGGGCAATGACACGATCCGCGCGGGCAACGGGGCCGACACGCTGAACGGGGGCACCGGGAACGACTGGCTCGAAGGCTACTGGGGCAGCGACGTCTACCAGTTCGACGCGGGCTTTGGGCAGGATACCCTGTCCGAGAACGGGCCAAACCACCTGTCGAACGCCGATCAGGTGGTGTTTGGCGCAGGGCTGAACCCGGCGGACATGCAGCTGCGCCGCGTGGGCGATGATCTGGAAATCAGCTTTGCCGGGACCGAGGACCGCTTGCTGCTGCTGCGCACGGCGGTGGATGCGACCTACAAGATCGAAACCTACGTGTTCGAGGCGGACGGCAGCACCCTGACCCATGCCGAGATGCTGGACTTGCTGAGGGTGGCCACGGCGGGCGCTGACGATCTGGCGGGCTCTGCGGCGGGCGATACTTTGGACGGCCTCGATGGCGATGACACCCTGCGCGGCGATGATGGCAACGATACGCTGAGCGGCGGGGCGGGCGATGACGTGGTCTTGGGCGGCGACGATGCCGATAGCCTGAATGGCGACGTGGGCGACGACACGCTGGAGGGCGGCGCCGGGACCGATGCGTTGCAAGGCGGCGCGGGCTTTGACGTGCTGTCGGGCGGCACCCAAGACGACACGCTGGATGGCGGGGCCGGGGGCGATACGCTGGATGGCGGCGACCATGCGGACACGCTGATCGGCGGTTCGGGCGACGACCTGTTGATCGGCGGCGCGCGCAACGACACCTACCGCTTTGGTGCTGGCTTTGGCCGCGACACCATCGACGACTACGACGGGTTCTATTTCTACGCGGGCAATGATGCGATCGTCTTTGACGCTTCGCTGGCCTCCGCTGACCTGCTGGTCTGGACCGATGGCGGCGACATGCTGCTGGGCTTTGCCGGGTCCGACGATCTGCTGCGGATCAAGGGCAACGTCTCTGGCGGCAGTCAAAGGGTGGAGTCCGTCCTGTTCGAAGGCGAAGCGCTGACGCTAATCTATGCCGACCTTGCCGCCGTGGCGGTGGCTTGGCCGGGGGTGGTGGCGGATACCAGCGGCGACGACGCCTATGGCTTTGCCCTGGGCGATGGCGTGCTGGAGATCACCGACGCGGGCGGGCTTGATGCCTTGAGTTTTGCCGCCGGGATCGTGCCGGGGGACGTGCGTGTCCGCCGCATGGCGGGCAGCGATCTGGCGCTGATCCTTGGCGATGAGCGCGTGGTGATCCGCGGCGGGATGGAAAGCGGGTCGGCGCTGGAAACGGTCAGCTTTGCCGATGGCACGGTGTGGACGGCGGCGAGCTTGCGCGCCTTTGCGCTGGCCACCGGGGCAGGGGCGGACGACGTCACCGGGACGGGCTACGCCGAGACCCTCGCGGGGCAGGGCGGCGACGATACGCTGCGCGGCGCGGATGGCGACGACAGCCTGCTTGGGGATGCGGGCAGCGACAGCCTGAGCGGCGGTGACGGGAACGATACGCTGGACGGTGGCGCGGGGCGCGACGTGTTGCAGGGCGGTTTGGGCGATGACACCTACCGCTTTGCCATGGGCGACGGGCAGGCGGTGATTACCGATAGCGATGGCGTCAACGTTCTGGCCTTTGCGGCGGGGATCTTGCCTGCGGATGTGGTGGTTAGCCAAGTGGGGGATGACATCCACCTGCGCCTTGGGGCCAGTGACGAGCGGGTGATCCTCACCGATGGTGCCTTGGGCGCTGTGCTGGCGAGCGTGAGCTTTGCCGATGGCACGGTCTGGAGCGCGGCTGATCTGGCGGCTTTGATACCGGCCCAGACGACACCGGCGCAGACCGGCAGTGACGGCAACGACAGCCTGACCGGCACCGATGGGCGCGACACCATCGAAGGCGGCTTGGGCGATGACACGGTTCGCGGCGGCGCGGGGCGTGACCTTGTGACCGACGCCGGGGGCAATGATCTGTACGACTTTGCGCCGGGGGATGGCGAGCTGCGGATCGCCGATCTTGGCGGTGTGGACACGATCCAGCTGGGCGCGGGCATCAACCCCGCCGACGTGGTGGTCGAGCAAAAAGGGCTGGACCTGCTGCTGCGCGTCACCGGCACCGAGGATCGCATCATCATCGACCGCGCGCTGGACATCGACGCCCGCGCGATTGAGGTGCTGCGGTTTGCGGACGGGACAGAGTGGAGCTTTGCCCAGATTTTGGCCGCCTCCATGGCGGGAAGTGCGGCGGATCAGATCATTCGCGGCACGGGTGCCGATGAGACGCTGCAAGCGCTCGGCGGTGACGATAGCCTGAATGGCGCAGGCGGGGCCGATGACCTTAGCGGCGATGCAGGCAACGACACGCTGACTGGTGGGGACGGGGGCGACACCCTAGACGGCGGCACCGGCAGCGACCTGCTGGACGGCGGCGCTGGGGACGACACCTATCTGTTTGCGCTTGGGGACGGCCAAGACAGCATCACCGACTATAGCGGCATCGACCGGGTCGAGCTGGGCGCGGGGATCGCGCTTGCCGACATCAGCGTCACGCGCAGCGGTGATAACCTGACCCTGCACATCGGCGACGACCGTCTGACCTTGCTGGGCGCTTTGTCCGGCAATACTGTGGCGAGCGTTGTTCTGGCGGGGGGCGAGACCCTCGATCTGGCGGCTTTGCGCGCGCTGGCGACCTCTGGCACGGCGGGCGATGACCTCTACGAAGGCACCGCGGACGCCGATAGCCTGATTGGCCTTGGGGGTGACGATACGCTCAGCGGTCTGGCCGGGGCGGATACGCTGGACGGCGGCGCGGGGCGTGACAGCCTCAGCGGCGGCGATGATGCCGACACGCTGACGGGTGGCCTTGGGAGCGATACCGTCCAAGGTGGCGCGGGCGGCGATACCTACCGCTTCGCCGCGGGCGACGGTGTCGACGTGATCCAAGACCAAGGCGACGCCACCGCCGATGTGCTGGAAATCAGCGGTTACGGCCCGGACGCGCTGCGCTTTTCGCAGACTGGGGCGGGGGGCGCGGACCTGACCATCCGCTTTGACGGCAGTACCGACCGGATCACCGTCAAGGGCGCGTTCACCGGGGATCAGATCGAAAGCCTGCTGTTCACCGACACCATGGCGAGCCTCAGCTTTGCCGAGATTCAGACCCGCGTGCAGCCGGACTTTGGCCTAGATGGCGAGACGTTCTATGGCGATGCGAGCTATGAGACGATCACCGGGACCGCCTTGTCCGATTATATCGAAGGCGGCGCGGGGGCCGATAGCCTGCTGGGCGGCGACGGGGACGATGTCTTTGGCGATCTGCTGAGCGATACGGACGCCGACACGATGACCGGCGGGGCGGGGCGCGACGTCTACCGCTACGTGCCCACCTATGAAATCGCGGGCACCATTGCCGAGGACGTCATCACCGATTTCACCCCTGGCGATGCGGGGGACATTCTGCGGCTGGCGTCCTCGACCCCCAGCCCCTTTGCCACGGGGCGGTTGCGGCTGGTGCAGGACGGAGCCGACACGCTGGTGGTGCTGGTGGATGACGCTGGCATCGGGCGGTCGATCCTGCGGCTGATGGGCGTCGATGCCGATGCGCTGACCCCGGCGAATTTCGGCGGCGTGAGCCTAGAGCGCGACGTGACCGGGATCAGCGACGGTGACGACGCGAGTGAAGTCCTTGGCGGGCCGCTGGCCGATGCAATCTTTGGCAACGGCGGGGCGGATACGATCCTTGGGCTGGCGGATGATGACAGCCTTGCGGGCGGGGCCGACGGTGATGTGATCTCGGGCGGCTATGGCAATGATGCGCTCGCCGGGGAAGCGGGTCACGACAGCCTGTCCGGCGGGGCGGGCAACGACACGCTGCTGGGCGGCAGCGGCGATGATACCCTGCGCGGCAGCGACGACGTGGCCGAGTTCGCCGGTGACGATCTGTTCAGAGGCGGCTTGGGCGACGATAGCCTGATCGGCGGGGCCGAGGAGGATCTGTACCTGTTCGGCCTGAACGATGGCGCGGATACGCTGACCGACGCCGGGGGCTTTGACGCCATTGCCTTTGACGCTGGGATCGCGCCGAGTGATGTGACCGTCCTGCTGCGCGGCGACGATCTGGAGCTGCGCGTGGCGGGCGGCGATACGCGCGATCTGCTGGTGGGCGCAGCCTTGGGCGCGGTGATTGAAGAGGTCCGCTTTGCCGATGGCACGACCTGGGATCTGGCGGCGCTGAATGCGGTGGCGATGACGGGGACCGCCGGGGATGATGCCCTGCGCGTGCTGGACGGCGGCGCGTTGGATGGCCTTGGCGGCAACGACGATCTGTCCGGCAGCGCCAGCGCCGATACCCTGACGGGGGGCGCGGGGGATGACACGCTGCGCGGGGCGGCGGGCGATGACGTTTATGTCTTTGCGCGCGGCGACGGGCAGGATGTGATTGTCGATGCCGAGGGGCTGACCACCGTGCATTTCGCCAGCGGCATTGCGCCCAGCGATGTGTCGGTGCTGACGGGCCTGCCGACGCTGGTGTTCCAGATCAAGGGCACGGCCGACCGCATCGACACCGGCCTTGCGCCGGACCCGAGCATGGCCTTGCAGGTGACCTTCGCCGATGACCCAAGCGTCTGGAGCACCGCCGATGTGATCGCTTTGGCGCTGGCCACGACCATGGGCGACGACGTGGTGATCGGCTCTGACGCTGCTGAAACCGTCGGGGGCCAAGCGGGTGACGACCACCTGAAAACGCTGGGCGGCGATGATGACCTTCGCGGCGACGCGGGCGTTGACCTGCTCGAAGGCGGTCTGGGTGATGACACCTACCACTTTGGCCTTGGCGATGACCAAGACCGGATCGTCGACGCGGGCGGCAGCGATGTGCTGGTCCTCGGGGCGGGGATCACGCTGGCCGATCTGCGGGTCGCGCAGTCGAGCGATGGGTCCGCGATGATCCTTGCCATTGGCACGGACGGCGACCGGGTGCGCATTGATGGCGCCTTGGGCGAGGGGCGGATTGAGGTTGTGCGCTTGGACGACGGGACCGAGCTGACGGTGCCTCAGCTGATCGCCATGGTGCCCACGAGCCTTGATGATTTCATCTATGGGGACGAGAGCGCCAATATTTTGGCAGGGGGTCTGGGCAATGACCGCGTGTCGGGCGGCGATGGCGACGACACCTACCGCTTTGCTGCCGGCGACGGGCGCGACATCCTGCGCGACGGGCACAGCTACAGCACCGACACGCTGGAGATCAGCGGTTATACGCTGGAGCAGATCCGCTTCGCGCGGCTGGGGACGAGCAGCCCCGATTTGCGCATCACCTTTGACGGCAGCGACGACCAGATCGTGATCTCCAACGGTCTCAGCGTCGGCGCGGGGATCGAACAGATCGTGCTGGACGGCGGCACCACGCTGACCATTCCCGAGATCCAAGGCCTGCTGACCGATGCGCAAATCAGCGACGGTGCGGATGTGGTCTTTGGCTCTGACGCGGCCGAGACCTTGGACGGCGGCGCGGGCGACGATCTGCTGATCGGGCTGCGCGGCGATGACGTCTATGTCTTTGGGCCGGGGTCGGGCAGCGACCGGGTGGACGCGCTGGACAACTGGAACCGGGGTGTGAACACGGTGCAACTGGGCTTTGCCCCCGCCGATGTCACAGCGGTGCAGCGCAGCGGGCCGGGGTCCGCCGACCTTGTGATCGACTTTGCCAGCGGCGAGCGGCTGACGCTGATCGACGCGCTTGGCAGCCTCAACGGCCTCTATGGGACGCTGTCGTTGACCTTCTCCGATGGCACCGTCTGGGACCGCGACGACATGCGCGCCGAGGCGATCCTTGGGGTCATGACCGAGGGCGCGGAAACCATCGAAGGCTTTGACGGCAACGATGGCTTCACCTTTGCCGGGGGCAACGACACGGTGGTCGGCAAGGATGGCGCGGACAGCTACACCTGGGCCGCAGGGTCGGGCGACGTGTGGCTGCGCGACGGCGGCACGGATGGCGCGAGCGATGTGCTGTACCTGACCGGCGTGGCGGTCGAAGACGTGCAAGTCACCCGCCTCTTCCAAGGCAGCCTGTCGGTGCAGTTCGATTTCATCACCGCGCCGGGGGACCGGGTGACGGTGCTGGATGCTTTGGCGGAGGATGGCTCTAGCGTTGAGCAGATCGTCTTTGACGATGGCACCACATGGACGCGCCAAGACCTGCTGGACCTGCTCGACAACACCGCGCCGGTGGCCAATGACGACGGGTTCTTTGCCGTGGCGACGGGGCAAGAGCTGGTGTTGCAGGTGGCGGATATCCTTGGCAACGACTTTGACGCCGATGGCGACGCGCTGCGCATTGTCACCGTGGATGGCAGCCCGGGCGGCACCGCCACGCTGGCGGGCGACGGGACGCTGCGGTTCACCTCTGAGGATGGGTTCCTTGGGGCGACGACGATTGCCTACAGCATCACCGACGACCGCAACGCCTATGCCGAAGGGGTCATCAACGTGGCCGTGCGGCCCTTGGCCGAGGCGCGGGACGACAGCGGCTTTGCCATGGACGAGGACACCACCCT
Organism: Tropicibacter naphthalenivorans; assembly: GCF_900176475.1. Taxonomy (GTDB): domain Bacteria; phylum Pseudomonadota; class Alphaproteobacteria; order Rhodobacterales; family Rhodobacteraceae; genus Tropicibacter; species Tropicibacter naphthalenivorans. The sequence continues at coordinate 27,593 of NZ_FWXX01000008.1, read as the reverse complement.
GACCATCCGCACCGAGCGTCTGCTGTCCAACGATGCGGACGGCGACCGGATGATCGTGGGGCAGGTGTTTGACGCCATCGGCGGCAGCGTGGCGCTGGGGTCGGACGGAAACGTCACCTTTACCGCCGATGCGAATTTCAACGGCCCGGCGCAGTTCAGCTATGCCGCCAACACCCCCGAAGGCGGGCGCGCCGAGGCGGTGGTTTACATCGACGTCACGCCCGTTAACGATGCGCCCGAGGCGCGGGCGGACGGCGGCTTTGTCATGAAGGAAGACACGCCGCTCACCATCATCGCCTCTGCCCTTTTGGGCAATGACAGCGACGTGGACGGGGATGCGCTGCGGATTGCCGAGGTGTTCTCTAGCCCCGAATTGACCGTCACGCTGGACGGCAACGGCAATGTGCTGGTGACCCCGGCGGAGGACTTCTTTGGCACCGCGACGTTCGACTATCGCGTGGCGGACCCGGCGGGCGGCTATGACGTGGCGACCGCCAGCGTCACCGTGACGGCCAACACCACCGACACCGATGCGAGGGACGACCGGTTCGAGACGGACGACAACGGCGATCCGCTGCTAGAGGACACCCCGGTGGTGATCGGCGCGGATCGGCTGTTTGCCAATGACACCAACACCGTTGGCGCGCTGGTGATCGCGAGTGTGGACAACGCGGTTGGCGGGCGCGCGGTGCTGCTGGACAACCAGACGGTGCTGTTCACCCCGCGCGCGGATTTCAACGGCGAGGCGCGGTTCGACTACACCATCGACGATGGCCAAGGCGGGCGCGACACCGCCACGGCGGTGCTTGTCTATCAGGCGGTCAACGATCTGCCGGTGGCGCGCGACGACATGTACCGCAGTCAGCAGCTGGCGCATGTGTTGCGCGGCACGCAGGACACGGTGCTGGAAATCCCGATCCTTGAGCTGTTGAAGAACGACACCGATCCCGAAAGCTTTGCGGTGACGTTCCAGGCCGCCTCTGGCCCGGTGCATGGCGATTTCCTCGATGCCGAGGGCAATGTGATTGCCTATCACGATGCGGCGCATGGGGACACGATCCGCTTTCGCCCCGATGCGGGCTTCTGGGGAGAGACGACCTTTGGCTATGCGATCACCGATCCCGACGGCGCGGTGGATGGCGGGCAGGTCACGCTGTACTTTGACCCGACCTCTGACGCGCCGCCCGTGGCGATCAACGACCAGGTCCTGATCCCCGAGGACATCCCGACCACCATCCACCTGTCCAACCTGATCGCCAACGACAGCGACGTGGACGGCAACGAAGGGCTGTCGATCATCGGCTGGCGGCACATCGACCCGTTGGCGGATTTCTTCAAGTTCGGCCCGGCGGCGGTGGGCTTTGTCAACGGCACGATTGAGGAGGACGCGAACGGCGATTTGCTCTATACGCCGTTCATTGACGCGACGTACTCGTCCGGGATCGTGTATTTCTTGCAGGACGCCGACGGCAACGTGGTCGAAGGCTTCCTCGACATCGAAATCGTGGCATCGAACGACGATCCGACGGTGGTCTATGACCCCGGCTTTGTGACGCCGCTGGATGTGCCTTTGGTGATCCGCGCGTCGGACCTGCTGTTCAACGACTTTGACATCGAGCAGGCGGATCAGGACGGCGACGGCACCATCGACGACGATCTGGACGACCCGGACCGCGACCGCCCGACATTCGTGGGCGTCGATGCGATCTGGGACCCGCTGGAGCTGGCGCAGGGCAACCGCGTGTCGGTGGGCTCGTTTGAGGTGGTCGATTTCCGCGGCGAGCAGTTCGTCGTGGCGCGGTTTGACGCGGGCTATACCGGGCCTGTCACCATCGAATACCGCATCGCCGACGCCGAAGGGCTGGAGGACACCGGCTTTGCCTATGCCACCATCGCCGACTTCTACGGCGCGGAGTTGGCGGGCTCGCCGCTGGTGGATTACATCGAAGGCAACGCGCTGGACGAGACCTTGCACGGCTATAACGGCGACGATTGGGTTGTGGCGCGGGACGGCGACGACACCATCCTGACCGGCGCAGGCGCGGACATGATCCAAGGCGGCGACGGCAACGATCTGATCGACGCGGGCGATGATGCCGACAGCATCGACGGCGGCGCGGGCTTTGACACGGTGACCTTTACCGGGTCGAACACCGGCGTGCGCGCGGACCTGGAAACCTTGATCGGGCAGGGCGGCTATGCGCAGGGCGACCGCTATATCAGCATCGAAGCGCTGATCGGCAGCGGGTTCAACGACACGCTGGGCGGCGGGGCGTCGAACGACAGCCTCAGCGGCGAGGCGGGTCATGACCTGATCGAAGGCCGGGGCGGAAGCGACATCCTGCGCGGCGGGATCGGCGATGATACGCTGGACGGGGGCGCAGGCGCAGACCTGCTGATCGGCGGGGCGGGCAGCGACTGGGCGTCCTACGCGTTCGGCACCGAAGGCGTCCAGATCGACCTTGGCGCAGGCACGGTCAGCGGCGGCGAGGCGGCGGGCGACGTGCTGAGCGGCATCGAGAACGTGATCGGCACCGACGGCGACGATTATCTGACCGGCGACGCGGGCGACAACATCTTTGCCACCGGGCACGGCGAGGATACGGTCGCCGGCGGCGCAGGGGATGACGTGGTGATCGTCGGCTCTGCGGGCTTTACCGTTATTGATGGCGGCGCGGGCCTTGATACCGCCGATTTCAGCAATCTTGGACAGGGTATTCACCTGCCTTATCATCTGCCAGACTATGGACAGGTCATGGTGGACGGCCTCTACGGCCCCCAGATCGCGCGTCTGCATTATGTGGAACGGATCATCGGCACCTATTTCGACGATGACATCACGGGCAGCGAGATTTCGGAAACGATCCGCGGCGGCTATGGCGCGGACAGAATTGACGGTGGGGAAGGGTTCGACTTTGTCGATTATGCCACGTCGGACGAAGCGGTGTATGTCGACCTAGAGGTCGAGATGGGCGTCGGCGGTGAAGCGGACGGCGACACTCTGTTCAACATCGAAGGCGTGATCGGCTCTGACCATGCGGATGAATTCTATGGCTCTGACGCCCATGAGATATTCGAAGGCGGCTACGGCGACGACACGATGCGGGGCTGGTTCGGCTCTGACGACTATCTGTTCGGCTTTGACAGCGGCAACGATCTGGTGGACGACTTCGGGTACGAGGCGGACGTGGACCGCGTGGTCATGGACGACAGGATCGCCGCCAAGGACGTGTCGCTGATCCGTCAGGGCGACGATCTGCTGATCGAGCTGGAGCGCCACGACGGCTATCTGATCGACACGATGACGGTGCAGAGCCATTACCGCAGCGGCGCTCTGGGGATCGAACAGATCGTCTTTGCCGACGGCACGATCTGGGACCGCGCCTACATGGCGGCGAACGCGCGTGACACGCGGTTCAACGCGCAGAACGACGTGTACCTTCTTGGCACCGAGGATGAGATCGCACTCATCGACCCCGCCGATCTGATCGCCAATGACACCGCCAGCCCTGAAACGCTGGAGCTGGTGTCGGTGCAAAACGCCCTGCACGGGACGGTGTCGATCAACGCCGAGGGGATGATCGAATTCCTTGGGGATCAAGACTTTAACGGCGATTCCTTCTTTGCCTACACGGTCCGCGACGCATTTGGCCGCGAGAGCACCGCGCGCGTTGAGGTCAACCTGTCGCCTGTGAACGACGCCCCCGTGGCGGTGGACGATCCGATCCAATACGGCGTCGAGGATGAGCCGCTGCGCATCCGCATCGAGAACCTTTTGGCGAACGATTACGACGTGGATGGCGACAACGCCGCCGAAGGGCTGCGCATCGTGTCGGCAGAGCCGCTGCTGAACCTTGATGGCGAGGAAATCCGCCCCTACGAGGACAAGGAAAACTACGACGGCCCCGCCACCGATGCGACCTGGGCCATTGACGGGCAGTATATCGAGTTCCTCGGGCGGCCCGATCATTTCGGCTTTGCCGGTTTCCGCTATGTGATCGAGGACAACGACGGCGCGCAGGCGAGTGCCGAGGTCGAGATCTACTTTGCCCCGGTGAACGACGCCCCGCGCACGCGCGATGGCACCGTTTCGGTCAAGCTGAACAACACGCTGGAGATCACGGTCCAAGACCTGCTGGACTCGGCCTATGACGTCGAAGGCGACGCCTTTAGCTTTGTTGGCTTGCATGTCGGCGCCGATGGCAATGCGTCCACCAACGGGTTTGAGCATTTCGATTTCGGCACGGGGATCATCACCTTTACGCCCGAAGCCTTGGGGGATGCAGCGATTGCCTTTGACGTGATCGACGCGCGCGGGGCCGAGGCCACGATCGACTTCCAGATCAGCGTCAAACCCGAAAACGAAGCGCCCAAGGCGCTGGACGACCGGGGCTTTCAGCTGTTGCAGGACGGCACGATCCTGATCGACCCGGCGCGGCTGCTGCTGAACGACAGCGACCCGGACGGCGACGATCTGGTGTTCGAGGGCGTCTATCGCTTTGCCGAAAACGGCAAGGTCTTGGTCAACGCTGATGGCATGATCGAGTTCGCGGCGCGCGAGAATTACAACGGCGCGGCGAGCTTTGACTATACGGTGTCGGACGGGCGGGGCTTGACCGATACGGCGACGGTGCATCTGACCATTCTGCCGTTCAACCGCGGGCCAGAGCTGCGCAATGACGTGGTAGAGGGTCTGGAAGATGGCCCGCTGTACGTCATCCCCGCCGAAGCCTTTGGCAACGATCTGGATCTGGACGGCGATGTGCTGTTCTTCGAGGAAACCTCGATCCTCGGGGAACTGGTGGGTCAGTTCCTGTCGCCCGATTACACCGTCCGCGCGACCGCGGCCAACAACAGCGACTTGCCAGAGTGGCTGTCGTTCGACGCGGACACGCTGACCTTTAGCGGCGTGATCCCCGAAGGGGTCGAAGGCCAGATCGAGGCGGCGGTCTTTGTCACCGATCCCAGCAATGGCGCGGTGCACAACTTCCGGTTCGCGTGGGATGCGAACCTGAATGCGCCGGAGCTGGCGGCGGGCATCGACGTGTCCGAGGCGGTCATGGGCGGCTTCGCGATCCGCGAGGCCTTTGACTGGTCGTTGGGCACAGGCGGCGTCGCGGGCTTTGACATCACCGGCGGCACTTGGGGCGCGCAGGTGGGCGGCGGGCGGCCTTTGCCATCTTGGCTGACCTTTGACGCCGCCACGCGGGCCTTGGCGATTTCCGATTTCGGGACGGATGCGAGCGACACCCCCGCGCGCGTGCAGATCGTCTACACGCCGGGTGCGCGTGACGCGCTGGAGGCGGACAGCTACTACAGCGCCGACGAAGGCTTTACGCTGGAGTTTGTCATCGACCCGAGCGACCCGCAGCTGGACGCGATCAACGCAGTGTTGGCGGGCGGTGATGCGGCGCTCTTTGCGCTGGACCTGTCGGGCGAGACGGGCCTGAGTGTGACCCGCGAAAGCGGCGCGCCGATGAACGACTGGCTGAGCTTTGACGCCGCAAGCCTGACCTTTAGCGGGATGCCGCCGTCGGAATACGTGGGGGCGGTGCCGCTGCGCATCGACGTGGATGGCGCGGGTGATCTGCCCGCCATGAGCCTGATCCTAGAGGCGGTGGTTGATGAGACGTTCACCGTGGAAAACCTCGGCGACGATACGCCGTTCAGTCTGACGACCCTGCCCGAGCGCATCGACATCGACGCGCCCGAGGACTTTAACGGCGCGCTGGCCTTTACCTATATGGCGGGCGACGAAAAGGGCGGTCTGGCGGATGAGCCCGCCAGCATCGTGTTCAACGTGACGCCGACGCGCGAGAGCGCCGTGGCGCATGACGACCACGTTGCGCTGTGGGAAAATGGCGCGGTAAGCTTTACCGTGGCCGAGCTGCTGCTGAACGACCGCGACGACGATGGCGATGCGCTGCGGATCACCGGCTTTGGCACGCCGGGGAATGGCACGATCACCGTGGACGGCGGGGTTGTGACCTACACGCCGACGCCGGGCTTTGCGGGTCAGGACGTGCTGAGCTACACGCTCACCGACGATGCCGAGGGCGCGGTCACGGGGCTGGTTTACCTTGACGTGGCCAGCCTGCTGGACCCGCCGATTGCCGCCACCGATCACTTTACCCTGCTCGAAGACGGGTCGATCACCCTGACGCCCGCCGATCTGTTGGCGAACGACAGCGATGTGGATGGCGATCCGGTGCGGTTTGTGTCGGTCCAAGGGGCGCAGAACGGCGCCGTCAGCTTTGACGGCACCGACATCACCTTTACCCCCGATGCGAATTTCGACGGGCTGACGCAGTTCACCTACACCGTGACCGACGACCGCCACGGCGAAAGCACCGGCATTGTCGAGCTATACGTCCAGAGCACCAACCAAGCGCCCGAGGCGGTGACGGATGTGTTCACCATCCTCGAGGATGAGCCGGTGGAGTTCACCCTATCGGACCTCTTGGCCAATGACGTGGACGCCGATGGCGATCAGTTCAGCTTTGTCTCGCTGAGCACGGAAACCGATGGGGGCCGCCTGCTGGAGCTGCCGGACGGGCGCTACCAGTTCGTGCCCGACGAGAATGTCACCGGCGCGGTGAGCTTTGGCTATATCATCACCGATGGGCGCGCGCGCGACACCGGGGTGATCACCTTTGACATTCAGCCGGTGAACGACGCGCCGATTGCCAACACCGATGGGATCTTCTTTGGCGAGATGGATCAAGCCTTGGTCGTCGATTTCGCCGACCTGCTGTTCAACGATGTGGACGTCGAGGGTGATGCGTTTTCCATCGTGGACGTCTTTGATGGTGACAATGGCACCGCCTACATGGATGGCACCACAGCGGTGTTCCAAGGGCGCGCGGGCTATTTCGGCGACGGCGGGTTCCACTACCGGGTGACGGACGCACACGGCGCGACGGCGATCGGCTATGCCGAGGTCATCATCATGCCGCCGTTCGAAGTGCCGGTGGCCGTGTCCGACGACGGGTTCGAGATGCTCGAAGACAGCTTCCTCGACCTTGATCCGGCGATCCTGATGGCCAATGACGACATCCCCGAAGGGTCCAGCGTGACCTTCCTCGGGCTGTCCTTTGGCCCCTTGGATCAGGACAAGGGCACGGTGACCGAGCTGGAGAGCGGGTTGTGGCGGCTGACCCCGTCCGAGAACTTCTTTGGCGAGCTGAAGCTGCGCTACGCGATCACCAATGAGCTTGGCTTCGAGGTGCCGACGACGGTGACCATCGACGTGATCGGCACCTCCGATGCGCCGATTGCGGTGGATGACGCGGTCACGATGACCGAGGACGAGCCGCTGGCGGTGTTCGTCAGCGCCCTTGTGGCCAATGACAGCGACCCGGATCGGCAGGCGTTCCAGCTGACGCGGATCTTGGACGCCGAAGGGGTCACCGCGACCTTGACGGAGGACGGGCAGGTGATCGTCACCACCGCGCCGGAATTCCACGGCACCGGCTGGTTCGAGTACCAGATCGAGGACACCACCGGGCAGACCGACGTGGCGCGGGTCGACGTGACGGTCGAGGCGGCCAATGACGCGCCGGTCATCACCGGCCCCGGCACGCTGTTCGCGGCCGAGGATGCGGCGTTCGACATTGCCCTGCCGGACGGGACAGTGACGGACGCGGACGGCGACGCGCTTGTTATCGAGTTGCGCAGCCCCGGCGGCGCGCCTTTGCCCGTGTGGATCAGCTTTGACGCGGCGACGCGCAGCCTGTCGGGCACGCCCCCGGCAGAGTTCAGCGGCACGGTGGACCTGGAGCTGTACGTCTCCGACGGGCAGGCAGAGGTGACCTCGGCCCTTGTGTTGAACGTCGCGCCGATCAATGACGCGCCGGTGTTCACCTCTGGCGCGGCCCTGTCGGTGGCAGAGAACACCCTCGCCGTGGTCACCCTGACTGCCACCGATGTCGAAGGCGACGCGGTCACCTATGCCATCACCGGCGGGGCGGACGCGGCGCTGTTCACGCTCAGTGGCGATGCTTTGGCCTTTGCCAGTGCGCCCGACTTTGAGCTGCCGCAGGACGCGGGCGGCGACAACGTCTATGACGTGATCGTCTCGGCCAGCGATGGCACCGACGCGACCGAGCAAGCCCTCGCCATCACCGTCACCGATCTGGCGGATGGGGTGGTCTTGCTGGGCACCGAGGGCGACGATCTGTTCAGCGCGACCGAAGCGCCGGACGGCCAGCCGCTGCCCACCGCCGGGGCCGAGACGATTTCGGCGCTGGCGGGCGATGACACGATCCACGTGCAAGGCGCCGACACGGTGCTGGGCGGCGAGGGCACGGATACCCTGGTGCTGGCGGGCTGCGCGGCGGATTATGGCTTTGGCATCGAGGGCGCGCGCCTGCTGATCCAAAGCGCCAGCGGTGTGGCCGAGGCCACCGGGATCGAGGTGCTGGAGTTCACCGGAGGTGTGATCGCGGGGCAGGTGGTGCTGGCGGATGTGGTCTTTGACCTTGCTGGGGCCGAGGCGTGGCTGCTGATGCAGACCAGCCTTGATGGCGCGGGCCAGCCGTCGCAGATCGTGACGGTCTATGACAACGGGGCCGAGTCGCTGGCGCTGTTCGAAAACGGTGTCAGAACGTCCGAGCGCACGGTTGACGCGCGCGATGATTTCATCTGGGCGGAGCAGACGCGGGTCTATGCGGTGGACGGCAGCCTGCTGCGGCTGGACATCCGCTATGACACCGGGCGCGCCCTGTCGATCAGCTATCAGCCCGACGGCAGCCAGCTGCGCCGCTTGACCGATACCGAAGACCTGCGGGTGTGGGACACGCTGGAGCATAGCTTTGATCCCGCCGGCGACATGGTGTCTAGCGTCATGGTTTACGACGATGGCCGGGTGGCCCGGATGAGCTATGACGGCGGCGCTTTGACGAGCCGCGTGGAAACCGATCCGAATGATGCGTGGGAGTGGACGCAGCGCGACTTTACCTATGACGAGAACGGGCAGGTCGCCAGCTTGACCATCGCGCAGGACGACGGGCGCGAGACGCAGCTGGGCTATACGGATGGCACGCTGAGCAGCTGGCTGGACGTGGATGCGGCGGATGCCTTTGAGTGGGCCACACGCTCGCGCGGGTTCGATGCGGCGGGCGAGGTCGTGTCGGGTGAGACGATCTACGACGACGGGCGCATCGCTCAGAGCACCTTTGTGGACGGCATTCTGGCGACCCGCACCGACACCGATCCAAGCGATGCCTGGGGCTGGACGCAGCGCGATTTTGTCTATGACGACACCGGGCAGGTGGCGTCGCTGACCATTGCGCAGGACGATGGCCGCGAGACGCAGATCACCTACGCAGGCGGGATCATCGCCACCTGGCAGGACAGCGATCTGGCGGATGCCTACGCGTGGGAGACGCGCGCGCGCAGCTTTGAGAACGGCGCGGTGGCGACGGCACAAACGGTCTATGACGATGGCCGCATCGCGCAGAGCACCTACTCGGGCGGCGTGATCGCCACGCGGGTGGACACCGATCCGCTGGATGCGTGGGACTGGACCCAGCGCAAGACGCTGTATGATGCCAATGGGCGCGTGGCGCAGATCGACATCGTGCAGGACGACGGGCGCGAGACGCGGTTCACCTTTACCGATGGGACGATCTCTGGCTGGCTGGAAACCGATGCGGGCGACGCCTTTGAGTGGTCGACGCGCAGCCGCAGCTATGACGGCGCGGGCGAGATCACCGAATACGTGGTCAACTACGACGATGGCGGGGTGTTCACCCGGACCTATGAGGCACCCGAGGCGATGCCAGAGGCGGTCGCGCCCGATCCGGTGCTGGCGCCGATCGTCGATGAGGGCTTGGTCTAAACGCGCAGGGCGGTCAGAGGTTTTCCAGCACGCGCTGGTACAACCGTTCTGCCGCCTGCCCCAGCTGCCGGGTGTGGTGGCGGATGACAAAGTAGGGCGAGACGGTGATGGTGCCCGCAAGGTCCAGCACCGTCAGGTTCGCCCCCACCGCGTCAGAGGTCATCAGCTCGGCCACCTCGCGCGATTGCGGCGCGATGGCATCGGTCGAGGACAAGAGCGCCTGCACGATCAGCATCGAAGAGCTGTTGATCACCCGCGGCGGCGTCGGGTGGCCGGCGTTGTGAAAGGCGGTTTCCACCGCTTGGCGAATGGGCGAGCCGCGTTCCTGAATGACCCAGTCAAAGCACAGCAGGTCCGCAAGGTCGATCGCCTTGGCGCTGGCCAAGGGGTGGGTCTTGCGGGTGAGGAACTTGACCACTTCGGTGCGGGCGGGATGCACCAGAAAGTCGCGCGAATCCGACAGGTCGGGGATGCGGGCGATGATGAAATCGAAGCGCCCTTCCTCTAGCCCGCGCACCAGATCGGCAGAGGGGCTGACCTCGATGGTGATGGCGGTTTCGGGGGCTTGCGCGCGCACCTCTTGGACCACGGGCATCAGGACGCCCACCGCAGGCCCGGTCACCGAGCCGATGCGCACCTCACCGGCCTGTCCGGTGCTGAGCCCCTGCACCTCTTTTTCCAGCGAGTCGAGTTCCGACAGCACCACGCGCGCGTGGCGGATGAACGCCTCGCCAATGGGGGTGGGTTCCATCCCCTTGGGGGTGCGGTGGAACAGCTGCGCGCCGGTTTCCCGCTCGATCTCTGCCAGGATGCGCGAGGCGGCGGGCTGGGACATGGCCAGCGCCCCGGCGGCGATCTGGATCTGGCCCACCTCGGCGATTTTCAGGATCAGCTTGAGATGCGTCAGTTTCAGGCGGCGCGTCAGGTCCATTGTCTTTTCTCCCTCGTGTCGCATACCAGTAAAGATATACGCCCCGCGCACAATAGAATTTTACAGGTATGTGGACAGTGCTTAACCATTAGGGCGGGTCACAGGGCCCCACACAAACGGGTGCGCAGGTCGTTGAGGAGAACGCATCGCGCGCCACTGGGAGGACGATATGAAACTCAAGTCACTTCTGGCCGCAGCCACTGCGGTCATCGCTTTCGCGTCGGCAGCCTATGCCGAGGGCAACGTGGGCATCGCCATGCCGACCAAATCTTCGGCCCGTTGGATCGCCGACGGCGACAACATGGTCAAGGAACTGGAAAAGGCGGGCTTTGGCGCCGATCTTCAGTACGCCGAGGATGACATCCCGAACCAGCTGGCGCAGATCGAGAACATGATCACCAAGGGTGTCGACGTTCTGGTGATCGCCGCCATCGACGGCACCACCCTGTCGAACGCCTTGGAAAACGCCGCAGCCTCGGGCATTCGCGTCATCGCCTATGACCGCCTGATCCGCGACAGCGAGAACGTCGATTATTACGCCACCTTCGACAACTTCAAGGTCGGTGTGCAGCAGGCCAGCAGCCTTGTCAGCGGTCTCGAAGAGCGCTTTGGCGATGGCCCCTACAATGTCGAGCTGTTCGGCGGCTCGCCCGACGACAACAACGCGTATTTCTTTTACAACGGCGCGATGAGCGTGCTTCAGCCGCTGATCGACGCGGGCAAGGTTGTGATCCCCTCGGGGCAGATGGGTATGGACACCGTTGGCACCCTGCGCTGGGATGGCGCGGTTGCTCAGGCGCGTATGGATAACCTCTTGTCCGCCTATTACACCGATCAGGACGTGCACGGCGTGCTGTCGCCCTATGACGGTCTGTCCATCGGCATCCTGTCCTCGCTCAAAGGTGTTGGCTATGGCTCTGGCGATATGAAAATGCCGATCGTGTCCGGTCAGGACGCCGAAGTGCAGTCGGTCAAGTCGATCCTCGCGGGCGAGCAATACTCGACCATCTTCAAGGACACCCGCGAGCTGGCCCGTGTCACCGTCGGCATGGTCGAAGCGCTGCTGAACGACACCCAGCCAGAAATCAACGACACCTCGACCTATGACAACGGCGTCAAGGTGATCCCGTCCTACCTGCTGGAGCCGGTTCCGGTCGATGCCTCCAACTGGGAAGAAATCCTGATCGGCTCGGGTTACTACACCGAAGACCAGATCAAGTAAGCCGCTTTCACGGTTCACTCCCAAGGCCTGTTTCCCGCCTCCGTGGTGGGGGGCAGGCCCGTTATTATCCAGCAATACTCCAGCACAGAGGGCGCTATGACTCCCCTTTTGGAAATGCGCGCGATCACCAAGACCTTTCCGGGCGTCAAGGCTTTGGATCAGGTCAATCTCCAAGTGGCGGAGGGTGAAATCCACGCCATCTGCGGCGAGAACGGCGCAGGCAAATCCACCCTGATGAAGGTGCTGTCCGGGGTCTATCCGGCGGGCAGCTATGACGGTGAAATCCACTATGACGGCGCTTTGGCGCAGTTTCGGGATATTTCTGATTCCGAGGCGCGCGGCATCATCATCATCCACCAAGAGCTGGCGCTTGTGCCGCTGCTGTCCATCGCCGAGAACTTGTTTCTGGGCAATGAGCGCGCCGCAAAGGGTGTGATCGACTGGCGCGAGACCTTTCAGCGGACCGAAGCTTTGCTGAAGAAGGTGGGCTTGAAAGAAGCGCCCGCGACGCGGATCGAACAGCTTGGCGTCGGCAAGCAGCAGCTGGTGGAAATCGCCAAGGCGCTGTCCAAAGAGGTCAAGCTGCTGATCCTCGATGAACCCACGGCGGCGCTGTCCGAGGCGGACAGTCAGGCGTTGCTTGACCTCATGCTGGAACTCAAAACCCAAGGCGTCACGCAGATCATCATCAGCCACAAGCTGAACGAGGTCCGCCGCGTGGCCGACACGGTGACGGTGATCCGCGATGGCACCTCGGTCAGCACCATGACCGCCGCGTCCGGCGACATCACCGAAGACCGCATCGTCCGTGACATGGTGGGGCGCGACATGTCCGACCGCTATCCGGCGCGGGCGCGCAATCCCGGCGAGACGCTGCTGGACGTGAAAAACTGGAACGTGTGGCACCCCGAGCACGCCGAACGTCAAGTCATCCGCGACGTCAATTTCCACGTGCGCAAGGGCGAAGTCGTCGGCATCGCGGGCCTCATGGGGGCAGGGCGCACGGAACTGGCCATGTCGATCTTTGGCCGCAGCTATGGGCGCAATATCTCTGGCTCTGTCAGCCTAAAGGGCCAGCCCATCGACGTGTCGGAAATCGACCGCGCCATTGACGCTGGCCTCGCCTATGTGACCGAGGACCGCAAGTCGCTGGGGTTGGTGCTGGACGAGGACATTCAGACCAATATCACGCTGGCCAACCTGCCCGGCGTCGCCAAGGCGGGCGTCATCAACGAACGCGAAGAAACCCAGGTGGCCGAGAAATATCGCGGTGCCATGAACATCCGCACCCCCAGCGTTTTCCAAAAGGTGGTGAACCTGTCCGGGGGCAACCAGCAAAAGGTCGTCTTGTCCAAGTGGCTGTTTGCCCAGCCCGAGGTTTTGATCCTCGACGAGCCGACACGCGGCATCGACGTGGGCGCAAAGTTCGAGATTTACGGCATCATCAACGATCTGGCCGCGCAAGGCAAAGGCGTGGTGATGATCTCTTCCGAGATGCCGGAACTCTTGGGGATGTGCGACCGCATTTACGTCATGAACGAAGGCGCTCTGGTCGGGGAACTGACCGCCGAAGACGCCAGCCAAGAGCGCATCATGTCGCTCATTGTTACGGATTAAAGGGGGACCTGCGAGATGGATCACGCACAAGGGGCGCAGGCCAAGGGCATGGCCTATTATTTCAAACATCACCTGCGGGAATACGGCCTGCTGATCGCCTTGATCGCGATCATGCTGTTCTTTCAGGTGGTGACCGATGGCACGCTGCTGAAATCGGTGAACATCACCAACCTGTTTTTGCAAAACAGCTACATTATCATCATGGCGCTGGGGATGCTGGTGGTGATCGTCTCGGGCAATATCGACCTGTCGGTGGGGTCCGTCATGGGCTTTATCGGGGCGTTTGCCGCCGTGATGATCGTCGAACTGGGCCAGCCGGTGTGGATCACCATCATTGCCTCGCTGGGCATGGGTGTGGTGATCGGCGCGGCGCAGGGCTATTTCGTCGCCTATTGGAAGATCCCCTCGTTTATCGTCACGCTCGCCGGGATGCTGGTGTTCCGCGGCGCGTCGCTGTGGCTGCTCGAAGGGCAGTCGGTCGGCCCGTTTCCGCGCGAATTCCAGAGCCTGTCGACCGGCTTTGTCGGGGACATCCTGCCCAAGGCCGCGACCTCTGGTCTGGCAGAGCTTGCAGGCAGCCGGAACTTTAACGCGCTGGCCATGGGGCTGGGGATCATTGCGGTGGCGGTGATCGTCTACATGGGGCTGCGCGACCGCGCCCGCAACGCGCAATACGGCATCGAGGGCGAGCCCAAGTCGTTTTTCATCGTGCGCAACGTGGTGATCGCGCTGGCGCTGCTGTTCGTCAGCTTCAAGCTCGCGACCTTCCGAGGCTTGCCCAACGTGCTGATTTCCATGGTGGTTTTGACGGTGGTTTATGCCTTCCTGACCGCGAACACGACCATTGGCCGCCGCATCTATGCGCTGGGGGGCAATGAAAAGGCCGCCAAGCTGTCGGGGATCAAGACCGAGCGTCTGACCTTTCTTGCCTTTGTGAACATGGGGCTGCTGGCGGCGCTGGCGGGGCTGATCTTTGCCGCGCGTCTGAACACGGCGACGCCCAAGGCGGGCTTTGCGGTGGAACTCGACGTGATCGCGGCGGTGTTCATTGGCGGCGCGTCCATGTCCGGCGGGTCGGGCAAGGTCATCGGCGCGGTGGTCGGCGCGTTCATCATGGGGGTGATGAACAACGGCATGTCCATCGTCGGCATCGGCATTGATTATCAGCAGATGATCAAGGGCTTGGTGCTGCTGGCCGCCGTCTTCTTTGACGTCTACAACCGCAGCAAACAGGGCTGATTGACCCCAAAGGAAAACGCCGCCCCTCGCGCGTGTCGGGGGGCGGCGTTTTTGTGTCTGGCGTTTAGCGCAGGCCTTGCTTGGCGACCAAGACCGCAAGGTCCGACACAGCGGCCGAGCGGGCGGCGGCGATGTCGCCGGGGGTGCCGTCGCCGGGGATGGGCGTTTCGATCGCAAAGCGTTTTGACCGATCGCCGGGGCCCACGTCGGGGGCGACAAACATCTGCCCCGACACGCGGAAGGTGCCCGCGCTGGTGGCGTAGAAATCCTCGATCCGCAGGTCAACCTTGACGTCCGGCAGATCGCGGAAGGGCCACGGCTCGGGGGCGACCAGCCGCCCGGTGATGGCGTCCAGATCGCGGGCGACTTGCAGCGTCACGGCGCGGCCCGGCTCATCGGCCCAGAGCGCGCCAAGCGGGGCAATCGCGCCGGTTTCGTCGCGGCGGGTGATTTCCTCGGACTGGGCGTAGGTGGGCAGGGTCACGGTCGCGACCTCGATCCGGCCATAGCGTGTGGTCACACGTTCGGTCGGCAGAGGGGCCTGCGCCCCCACGGCGGGGGGCGGCGCGTCAAAGCGCAAATCGGCACCGCCGCAGCCGGTCAGCAGCAGGGTCAGGGCGGTGGCAGCAAGGGGCAGCTTGGTCATGGATTAACGTCCCGTCAGCAGAGAGTTGGGGTTGCGCTGGATCTGGCGCGCGAGCCGGTCAATGGAAGACGCGGCGGCTTCGATCTGGCGAATGGCGGTGGACAGCTCGCGGCCAAATTCGGACCCGCGGTTGTAGTCGCCGATGGTCACGCCAGCCTGCGCCGCCACGCGCGAGATACGCTCGGCCAGCGCGGGCAGGGTGCCCGAGGCGGTCGCCAGCGCTTCGGCGGCGGTGCGGGCCGAGGCGAGGGTGGCGTTGGCATTGTCGACCAGCCCCCCCTCAGAGATTTGCGCCAGCATGGTGCGCAATTCGGCCAGCGTGGCGTTCAGCTCGGCAGGGAGCTGTTTGGTGCTGTCCTGACCGATGAGCTCGTCGGCGGTGGTCAGCAGGGCTGAGGCGCGGTCCGCCAGCGTTTGCAGCGACAACTCCTCGACATCGGACAGGATGTTTTGCGCCTGTTCGGACAGGCCCGGCAGCGTCGCGGCGGCCTTGTCGACCGAGGCGATCACATCGGCGACCTGCGCCACCAGTTGTTGTTCCTCGACGTCGGTGAGAATGCCGTTGAGCGTATCAGACGCCTCTTGCAGACCCGCTGCGAGCGATCCGATTTGCCCCGGCAGGGCGGCGATTTCATCCGACGACAGCAGCCCGCGCAGAGATTGCACCGTGGCGCGCAGATCGGCGGGCATGGCCGTCAGATCCTCGTCCGAGACCAGCGCGTCGGCGTTGCCGAGCAGGGCCGAGAGTTGCCCGGACAGATCGCCCAAGGGGACGGATTCGACGTTGGTCAAGACCGCACTGGCTTGGTCCGCGAGGCCCGGCAGCGCCTGCGCCGTGGCGTCGAGCGAGGCGATCAGTTCGGACACCGAGGCGATCACCGCTTGGTCCTGCACGTCGCCCAACAGAGCGTTGAGCGTGACAGAGGCCTCTTCCAGCCCGCCCGCCACCGCGCCAATCTGGGCGGGCAGGGCGGCGACCTCTTCGCTTTCGGCAACGGATCGGATGGCGGCGAGGGTGGCGCGCAGCTCTTCGGGGGCGTCCTGCACCCCGTCGCTGTTCACCAGCGCGCGCGCATCGCCAAGGAAACCAATCGCATTCTCCAGCAGTTCCTCGACCGGCAGCGCGTCGGCGCGTTGCAGCAGCCCTTGGGCCGAGGCGGCAACGTTGGTCACTTTGGACGGCGTGGTGGGGATCTGCGGATAGGGATCGCCATCAAGGATCAGCTCGGCGTCGGGCGCGTCGGGCTGCATCACGAGGTCGATTTTCAGACCGCCGGTCAGCAGCGAGGCGTTGGTCAGCTGGCCACGCAGACCTTGGCGGACCTGACGCGACAGAAAGTCGATAAAGGCATCCTCGCCGCTGTCCGCAAGGCCGATCCGCCCCGGGTTCAGACGCAAGGTTGCGATCAGGCGGACTTCGGTATCGCCAAAGCGTTCCTCGTCCACAACGCCGGAAATCGTCACAACTTCGCCCATGCGCAGGCCGCCAAGGTTGACGGGCGCGCCCGCAGACAGCCCGGCTAGGTTCTCGTCAAAGATCATCATCAGATCAACCGAGCCGCCGTCCCCTTCGAGAAAGAAATCCTCGCGCGCGGTTTCCTCGTCCGGGTGCAGGTCATAGACCGCGCCTTGGGCCAAGGGCGCGCCGCCCGAGCCCAGCGTGGCAAAGGTCACGCCGCCGGAAATCAGCGAGGCGAGCGAGTTGAAATCCAGCCGCGCGCCCCCCGCATCCAGCGAAAAGCTGAAGCCAGAGATGTCCCAGAACCGCGAATTCACGGTCACAAGGTCGTTGTAGGGCTCTAGGATCACGGCCTCGGCGGTGACGGTCAGCCCGTCGGCAGACACCTCGGTTGCGCCGATCTTGCCCACCTGGACGCCGCGATAGAGGATCGGGGTGTTCTCGTTCGGCAGGCCTTCTTCGGAGCGCAGGGTAAAGGTCGTGCCGCGTTCGCCCAGCGACAGCAGCGGCACCTTTTCCGAGCCGACAAAGCGCGTTTCATAGGTGGACGGCACACCGTCCCACGCGCCTTCGATGTAGACGCCGGACAGCACCGTATCCAGACCGCTGACGCCTTGGGCGGTGACCTGCGGGCGCACGACCCAGAACCGGGCATCGGCGTCGACAAAGCCCGCCACGTCCTTGGACAGGCGGATCGAGACGACGACGCTTTCGAGGTCTTCGGTAAAGCCGACCTTTTCCACGAAACCCACGGGAATGTCGCGGTAGCGCAGCTCTGTCTCGCCGGGGTTCACCCCGTCGGCGTTGCGAAAGGTGACCTCGATCAGCGGGCCGCGCTCGGCGTAGGTTTGCCACGCCACCCCCAGCGCGATCACCAGCGCCAGAACGGGGATCAGCCAGACATAGGAAAAGCGCGGGCCTTGGCGGGCGGGCTCTATCGGGACGTTGGGAAGGGTGCTCATGGGTGGACGGGGCCTTGTTCGGTCGGGGTGTCCCAGATCAATCGGGTGTCGAAGGATTTGGCGGACAGCATGGTAAAGATGACGGAGAGCGCAAAGGTCAGCGCCGCCGGGCCGGGATGGATCGAGGCGACGACGGACAGCTGTACCAGCGCGCTGAGGATGGCGACGACAAAGACGTCGATCATCGACCAGCGGCCAATGAACTCGACTATTTCGTAGATGTGTTGGCGCCGCAGGGGCGTGTTGCGTGAGCCGCGCGAGACGGTGATGGCCAAATAGGCGATGGCGGCGAATTTGCCCACCGGGATCAGCACAGAGGCGATCAGGACGATGGCGGCGATCAACACTTCGCCGTGGTGGGCGATCTCAATGGCGCCGCCAACGATGGTGCTGCGCGAGGAGGCGACAAGCGTTTCGGTCACCAGCATCGGGTAGAGGTTTGCCGGGATGTAGCAGATCATGCCCACGACCCACCACGCCATGACGCGTTGCAGGCTTTTGCCTTCGCGCGAACGCAGGCGGCTGCCGCAGCGGTCGCAGGTCTCGTGGCCCATGGGCCAGACGCGGGCGCAGGCGCGGCAGGCCACCAATCCGGCTTGGCGCGCGGTGGTCATTGCGTGTCCTCGATGGCGTTCCAGATCGACCAGGTACACAGGTAGCGGTCATTGATCAGGACAAAGATCGACAGCGCGGCGAACATCCAAAACGCCGGGCCAAAGTGCAGCCGTGCGAGGTCGGACACCTTGACCAGCGCCACGGCGCACCCGATGGAGAACACCTCTGTCATGGCCCAGGGTTTGAGCTCCTGCGCAAGGTGAAAGGCGCGCTTGGCGTAGCGCGCGGGCGGGCGGTGCAGCTCGATCGGGCCGATCACATAGATCAACAAAACGGTGCGGATCAGCGGCACCAGGACGATCAGCATCACCGAGGCGACCGACACCAAGACCAGCGTGCCAGAGCGGAAGCTGGTCGCCACGTCCAGCAGCGACACGCGGTTGCCGATCCCTGCGGCCGAAATTTCCAGAAACGGGAAAAACGCGGCGGCGATCACAAGGATCATCACCGCGATGGACAACGCCAAAACGCGCCGCCCCGCCGTCTCGCGGGTCTGGATCAGCACCGTGTGACAGCGATGGCAGACCGCGCGCTCGCCTTCGTCGGGAAGGCGGGCTTGGTACAGCTCATCACAGTTCGGGCAAGCTATGAGCTGGGCCAGATCGTCTGGCCCGATGGTTTGCGTCATCGCGCAAGTCCCCAGAAACGCGGCAGCGAAAGCGGTTTTGAACCGTTCCCGCAAGGGTAGTCATCTCACGCGCCACATACAACGGCGCATGACAAAGTTAAGGCGCGGTTTAGATGTGGCAAGTTTTTCGCCTAGGGATGCGGCTGTTCTGCCACAAGCCACGTCAGGACGTGGTCGGGTTGGGCTTCGTACCGGATGTCCCAGCGCTGGCCCTTGGGCAGGGAGGGCGCGAGCGTTTGGGTCAGTTCCAAGGGCAGGGTGCCACGGGCGGGCAGGGCGCACAGCCGCGCGCAGTCAAAGCCAAAGTGGCTTCGCACCGTGGGGAACAGTGCCTTGAACAGGGTTTCCTTGGCGGAAAAGGTCAGGGTCGCGGCTTGGCTTAGGTCCGGGGCGGTGTTTAGCAGGGCAGCCTCGGTTTCATTTACGGCGACATGTAGGATCGAGTCCAAAGCGCGGTCTGTGGCCAGCGCTTCGATGTCCAGCCCCGGCGCGCGGGCGGGGGCTGGCAGCAGCAGGCAGGCGCAGTGCCCGCGCGCGTGGGTGATCGAGCCAGACAGGCCAGCGGGCCAGATCGGTGCGCGGCTTTCGGCGGTGTCGATAAAGGCAGGGGGCAGGCCGAGGGCATCCAGGGCAACGGCGGCCATGGCGCGGCCCGCCAGATACTCGGCCAGCCGTTTGTCCACGGCGCGCGACAGGCGGGGCGGGCGGGTAATCCCCAAGGTCTCGAACAACGCGGGGGCAAAGCGCCCAAGGTCAAACCGCCCTTGCACCAAGACGCCCCCAGACAGCGCGCGCACCTGTGGCTGGGTCAAGAACCCTTCCGACAGGGGCGGCAGGGCGTCCGGGGTCATTCGTCCTCTTCGACGACGGGCGGGTCTTGGTAGATTGACCAGCCATAGCGGCGGCCCGTGGGGGGCAGCTCGCTTTCCTTGGTGTGCATCCGCAGGTAGGTCTGCGCCATGAAATGCGCGGTGATCGGTGCGGTGATGAACAAAAACAGCGTGATCAGCAGCTCGTGGAACGACACGTGGTGATCCACAAAGCCAAAGTACAGCATCGAGGCGATCAGCACCCCGCCCACACCCAGCGTGGTGGATTTGGTCGGCCCGTGCAGGCGCTGCATGGCGTCGGTCAGCTTGATCAGGCCGTAGGAGCCGACGATGCCAAACAGCCCGCCGATGACCAGAAACGCCGTGATGAGAAGTTCAACAATCATGGCAGGCCCTCATTCGATAATGTCGCCGCGCAGCAAAAAGCGGCAGTAGGCAACGGTAGAGACAAAGCCGACCATGGCGACCAGCATCGAGGCTTCGAAATAGACGGCGGTGCCGTTTTTCAGACCATACAGCACGAGGATCGCGATCATGTTGATCACCATCGTATCCAGCGCAAGGATCCGGTCGGCGCGGGTGGGGCCACGCAGCAGCCGCCACAGGCAAATCAGCAGCCCAAGGCCAAAGCAGACAAAGGCAAAGGTCAGCGCGTAAGCGATCATGCGAAAATCTCCTTGAGGCGGGCCTCGTAGCGGGTCTTGATGCCGTCGATTTCGCCCTGCGGGTCGTCGGTGTGCAGGCAATGCACCAAGAGCGAACCGCCATCGGCGGACAGCAGCGCCGTGACGGTGCCCGGCGTCATGGTGATGGTCCCGGCCAGGACGGTGATCGCCTCGGGCGAGGTCAGTTCCAGCGGGACGGTGACCCACTGCGAGTTGATCTTGGACGTGGGCTTGAACAGGATGATCAGCGCAACCTGCACGTTGGCCACCACGATGTCCCACACCACAAGGGCGATGTAGCTGACGACCTTGAGCGGGCTTTTGATCAGCGCCCGTTCGGGCCAATAGGCGGCGGTCATGATCGGCAGGGCGATGCCGATGATCACGCCCAGCAGCAGGTTCCCAAGGGTGACCTTGTTGACCAGCATGGTCCAGACGATCAGCAGCAAAAGGCTGAGCAGCGGGTGGGGAAAGATGCGTTTGAGCATGGCTTAATGTCCCTCGTTGCTGGGCGCGTCGGTTTTGTCCGCCGCGCCGTAATCGTCAGAGTGGTCCTTGCCAAAGACCTTGGTGGGCGCGTCCGGGTCCAGCACCGCATCCACATAGGCGGCGGGGTTGAACAGATCGGCGGTGGCCCCTTGGGCGTAGTTGGTTACCGGCCCGGCAAAGGCCGACAGCGCCACCAGCATCGCCAGCGCCACACCCGTGGGGGCGATTTCGCTGAACTTGGCCTCTGGGGGTGGGGGCAGGGCATCGACGGGGCCGGTGCCTTCGGGCGGGGTGACCTGCTCGGCCTTCCAGAAGATCACCGAGCCTGCGCGGGCAAAGCCCACGATGGTCACAAGGCTCCCCACAAGGATCGCGACCCAGGACAGGACCAGCCAGTCGCCGCGCAGCGCGTCCATCACCAAGAGCTTGCCAAGGAAGCCCGACAGCGGCGGCATCCCCGCCATGGCAATCGCCCCGCCAAAGAACAGCGCCGCGAACAGGCCGTTCTGCAAGGTCTTGGGCTGGGCGCTTAGGTGGTCGTTCCCGCGCCGCGTCACCACCAGATCGGCCAGCAGGAACAGGGCCGCCGCCGAGAAGGTCGAGTGGATGAGGTAGTACAGCGCCGCGGTGGTGGCTTCGGGCGTGAAAACCGCCACGGCCAGCATCATCGTCCCCATCGACCCCACAACCGCGTAGGCCAGCAGCGACATCAGGCGCTTGGCCCCGATGACGCCGAACGCACCCACGGCGATGGTGATCAGGGCTGCGGGATAGAGCCACTGGGTGATCAGCCCTTCGACCGCGGGGGTGCCGGGGCCAAAGATCAGCGTGTGCAGGCGGATGATCGCATAGGCGCCGACCTTGGTCATGATCGCGAACAGCGCCGCCACCGGGGCAGGGGCGTTGGCATAGGTCGCGGGCAGCCAGAACTGCACCGGAAACAGCGCCGCCTTGATGGCGAAGACGATCAACAGCAGGATCGCGGCCACGCGCAGCAGACCCGCATCGTCGAGCGGCATGTCCTGCACCTTCACCGCCAGATCGGCGATGTTGAGCGTGCCGGTGGTCGCATAAAGCGTCCCCAGAGCGATCAGGAACAGGGTCGAGCCGGCGAGGTTCATCACCACGTATTGCAGACCCGCTTGCAAGCGCACGCGCCCGCCAGAGTGGATCATCAAACCATAGCTTGCGATCAGCAGGACTTCGAAGAAGACGAACAGGTTAAAGGCGTCACCGGTCAGGAACGCGCCGGAAATCCCCATCAGCTGGAACTGCCAGAGCGCGTGGAAATGCCGCCCGCGCATGTCCCAATCGGTGGCGATAGCGTGCCACAGCACGATCAAGGCCAGCAGGGCGGTCAGCAGCACCATCATGGCGCTGAGGCGGTCCAGCACCAAGACAATCCCAAAGGGCGCAGGCCACGCGCCAAGGCGATAGACGTGCACTTCACCATCGGCGGCGATCCACGTCAGACCCAGCGCAATGGCGACCAGCGCCACGTTCCCGGCGACGGAAAACACCCGCGCCAGCGTGATGTCGTGGCGCATGACAAAGCCCAGCATCGGCGCAAGCAGCGCGGGCAGGACAACGGGGGCAATGATCCAGTGGTTCATGCGCGGTCCTCCGTGGGCTCTGCGCTCATGTCCAGCGCGATGCCGTCGACGGTGGGCGCTTCGGCGTCCGGTTCGACTTCGGTCATGTCGATCTTGTCATTTCCTGCTTCGAGATAGGCCCCCAGCGCGAACATCACCAAAACGGCGGTCATGCCAAAGCTGATGACGATGGCGGTCAGCACCAACGCTTGGGGCAGCGGATCGGTGTAGACCGCCGCGTCGTTGTATTTATCAAGGATCGGCGCGGCATTGATCCGCAGCCCCCCCGTCGAGAATAGGAACACGTTCACCGCGTAGGACAGCAGCGACAGCCCCAGAACCACGGCAAAGACCCGCAGCCGCAGGATCAGGTAGATCCCCCCGGCGGTCAGAAACCCGATGGCGCTTGCAACCAGTGCTTCCATGTCACACGCCCTCCCTTGCGTCGTGGTCGAAGGTCTTGATCGCCTTGGACGGATCGTAATCCATCGGCTCGCGGTTGACGGTCTCGCCCGAGTGGCGCGCAAGGCGCGACAGCGAGTAGAGCATCAGCATCACCGCGCCCAGCACGCATAGGAACACCCCAAGGTCAAAGAGCGCAGCGGTGGCCAGCTCGAATTCCTCGATGGGGGGCAAGTGCACATAGCCGAACCAGCTGGTCAGGAAGGGCAGGCCCGCAAGCCAAGCGCCCATGCCCGTCAGCCCGGCGATGACGACGCCGATACCGATCAACCCGTGATACTCCAGCCGCTGGCGGCGCGTGGTCCAGGCAAAGCCGCTGGCCATATACTGCATAAGCAGCGCAATCGAGATCACCAGACCCGCGACAAAGCCGCCGCCCGGCTCGTTATGACCGCGCAGGAAGATAAAGATCCCCACAACCCCGGCAATCGGCAGCATCAGGCGCGTGGCGACCACCATCATCAGCGGGTGACGGTCGTGGCTGCGGTCGGCGTTATAGCCAGAGTTGCGCAGACGCGCGCCTGCGGGGCCGCTGAGCAGCGTTTCCATCAGCGCATAGATCGCAAGGCCCGCGATCCCGAGGACGATGATCTCGCCGTAGGTGTCATAGCCGCGGAAATCCACGAGGATCACATTGACGACGTTGGTGCCGCCACCGCCCGCATAGCTGTTGGCCAGGTGATAGTCGGAAATCGTGCTGACATCGCGGGTCATAAAGGCAAAGGCCAGCGCGGCAATCGCCACCCCGCCCGCGATGGCGATCCCGGCATCAAGGCCACGGCGACCGGCGCTGGATTCCACCGGGGTTTCCTTGGGCAAAAAGTGCAGGGCCAGCAGCAGCAGCATGATGGTCACGGTCTCGACGCTGATCTGGGTCAGCGCAAGGTCCGGCGCGGACATGTAGACAAAGCCCGCAGAGACCATCAGGCCGATGACCGAGATGATGACCAGCGCGGCAAAGCGCTTGCGGTGGAAGACCACCACGAGGATCGTCGCCAGCACCAGCATGGCCCAGCCGATCACCGCCAGAATGGGCGTCGGCAACAGCTCTCGCGTGGGCGCGCCCATGCCGCCGCCTCGGAACGATAGGTAGCCGACAATCACCACGGTGGCCGAGAACACCGCCAGATAGCGGCTGATTGCGCCGTTGTGCAGGGTCGCGGTGAGGCCTTGGGTCGCCTTGACCAGCGCGCCCATGAGGGCGTCGAAAATCGCCTTGGCCTCGGGGCGGGGGGTGGCCAGCCACGCGCGGTCCAGCGGACTGTGCAGCAGCAGCAGGACAACGCCGCCCGCGATGGCGATCAGCGACATGATCAGCGCGGCGTTCACACCGTGCCAGATGGCGAAATGCGGGTGCTGTTCCACGCCGGTCACAGCGGTCGCGGCCATGGCCACGATGGGCTCGGCGAGGAAGGGCATCACGCCAATGGCGATGACAAACACGCTCAGCAGCGCAGGCGCGGCATACATGCCAAAGGGCGGATCATGCGGCGTGTGCGGATAGTCGTCGCGCACCGGCCCGCCAAAGGTGTGGAAAATGAAGCGCAAGGAATAGGCGACCGAGAACACCGACCCCAAAGTTGCCAGCGCCGGCACCAGCCACGGGTTTTCCCACCAGCTGGTCTTGGCCGCCTCGTAAAGCATCAGCTCCTTGGACAGGAAGCCGTTGAACAGCGGAATCCCCGCCATGGACAGCGCGGTAATGGTCCCAATCACGGCGGTGATCGGCATCAGCTTGGCCAGACCGCCAAGGCGCTTGATGTCGCGGGTGTGCGCTTCGTGATCGACAATCCCGGCGGTCATGAACAGCGCCGCCTTGAAGGTCAGGTGGTTGAGGATGTGGAACACGGCGGCAATGGCGGCGGCCTCTGTCCCGAACCCCAGCAGCATGGTCAGCAGGCCCAGGTGCGAGACGGTCGAGAAGGCGAGCAGCGCCTTGAGGTCATCCTTGAACAGCGCGATCACCGCGCCCAGCACCATGGTGATCAGGCCCACCGTCGCCACGATGTAAAACCACGCGTCGGTCCCCGCCAGCGCGGGCCACATGCGCGCCATCAGGAAAACGCCCGCTTTGACCATGGTGGCCGAGTGCAGATAGGCCGAGACCGGCGTCGGCGCGGCCATGGCGTGCGGCAACCAGAAGTGGAAGGGGAACTGCGCGGACTTGGTGAACGCGCCCAGCAGGATCAGGATCAGCGCGGGCAGATACAGGACGTCGGCCTTGATCTGGTCCCCCGCCGCCAGAATGTCGGTCAGGTTGTAGCTGCCGACGATATTGCCAAGGATCAGCATCCCGCCGATCATCGCCAAACCGCCCGCGCCGGTCACCGTCAGCGCCATGCGCGCGCCCTGACGGCCTTCGGGCAGGTGCTTCCAATAGCCGATGAGCAGGAAGGACGAGAGGCTGGTGAGTTCCCAGAAGATCAGCAAAAGCAGGATGTTATCGGACAGGGTAATGCCCAGCATCGCGCCTTGGAACAGCAGCAGATAGGTGTAGAACTGCCCCATGGGGTCGGCCTTGGACAGGTAGAACCGCGCGTAAAGCGTGATCAGCAGACCCACCCCAAGGATCATGCAGGCGAACATCAGGCCGAGCCCATCGAGGAAGAATGCCGCCTCAAGGCCCAGCTGCGGGATCCACGCGATCTTGGCGGTGTAGACGGTGCCCTCTATCACGCCGGGGGCGAGGGTGCCCAGCATGACCAGCGCGAGGACGGTCGGAACGGCGGTGAAACTGGCGCAGGCGGTGCGCCCCGCTCGGATCATGACGCCGGGGACAAGCGCGCCGATAAACGGCAAGATCGCGATGATCGGCAGAAGACTGGATGTCTGGTGCATTCACGGCTCCGAAATCTGGAAATTAAGGGTTTTTCCTTGATGCGCACGGGGAACGCAACTTGGTTTAGCGCGTCTGACGCAACTGTCATGGGAAATGATGCGCTTTTGTCGGGATTTCGGGCCAAATTCGGGGTCTGCGATTTCTGCGCAAAAACGCCCCTATAAAGATGTATCAAGGATGCCCCCATTGACACGCCCGGTTTAATTTAACATGTTAAGCAAGAGGAGCGCGAAGAGGGAGGACGAATCTTTGCCGCACTTGCGAATCGAATACTCGCCGGGCCTTGCGGCCCGTCTCGACATGGATGGGCTGTGCCGGGCGGCGCATCGGGCGATGGTTGAAACCGGAGTGTTTCCGCTGGCGGGCATCCGCGTGCGGGCGTTTTGCGCCGATCACTGCATCGTCGCCGATGACCACCCGGACAATGACTTTGCCGCGCTGATTTTGACGGTTGGGGCGGGGCGTACGACGGAAACCCTGCAACAGGCCGGGGCGCATATCTGGGACGCAGTGCGCGCCTACCTGGCCGAGCCGTTGGCTTCGCCGCATTTCGCCCTGTCGCTGGATATCCGCGAGAGCAACCCGGACCTCAGCTGGAAAGACACGCCGATCCACGGTCGGCTTTCGAAAAAGGACTAAGCCATGACGCTTGATGCCAACATCGCCAAGGCGAAGGGCTATATCGCCCATTTCGCCGAGACCGGCGTTCTGAACCACATCGACGGGGCCTCTGTGCCCGCCGCCTCGGGCAAGACGTTCGAGACGATCTCGCCGGTCGATTTGACGCCGCTGGCCAAGGTCGCCAAAGGGGGCGCTGAGGACATCGACGCCGCCGTTGCCGCCGCCAAGAAAGCCTTTCCGGCGTGGTCGAAAACCCCCGGGGCCGAGCGCCGCAAGATCCTCATCAAGGTGGCCGAAGCCATCGAGGCGCGCGCCGAGGAACTCGCCTTTACCGAGTGCTTGGACACGGGCCAGGCCTTGCGTTTCATGTCCAAAGCCGCCATCCGCGGCGCCGCGAATTTCCGCTTTTTCGCCGATCAAGCGCCCCACGCCGAGAACGGCGAGGTCACCCGCACGCCGACGCAAATGAACACCACCTCGCGCCGTCCCATCGGTCCGGTGGGTGTGATCACACCGTGGAACACGCCGTTTATGCTGTCGACCTGGAAGATCGCGCCGGCGCTGGCGGCGGGCTGTACCGTCGTCCACAAACCCGCCGAATTCTCGCCCATGACCGCCAAGCTGCTGGTGGAAATCGCCGAAAGCGCGGGCCTGCCTGCGGGCGTTCTGAACGTGGTTAACGGCTTTGGCGAGGACGCGGGCAAGCGCCTGACCGAGCATCCCGACATCAAGGCCATCGCCTTTGTCGGCGAAAGCCGCACCGGGTCGATGATCATGGCGCAAGGCGCTAAGAGCTTGAAACGCGTACACTTTGAGCTGGGTGGCAAGAACCCGGTGATCGTCTTTGACGACGCCGACATCGACCGCGCGGTGGATGCGGCGACCTTTATGATCTACTCGCTGAACGGCGAGCGCTGCACCTCGTCGAGCCGCCT
>NZ_FWXX01000011.1 GCF_900176475.1 Tropicibacter naphthalenivorans | reverse complement strand
TCAACACGGCCGGTCACAACGGTACCGCGGCCAGAGATCGAGAACACGTCTTCGATCGGCATCAGGAACGGCTGGTCCACAGCGCGCTCGGGCTGCGGGATGTAGCTGTCAACCGCTTCCATCAGTTCCTTGATCTTGTTCTCGCCGATTTCCGGGTCGCGGCCTTCCATTGCGGCCAGAGCCGACCCTGCGATGATCGGAATATCGTCGCCCGGGAAGTCGTACTCGGACAGCAGCTCACGGATTTCCATTTCGACGAGCTCGAGCAGCTCTTCGTCGTCGACCTGGTCAACCTTGTTCATGAACACGACCATGGCGGGGATACCCACTTGGCGGCCCAGCAGGATGTGCTCGCGGGTCTGCGGCATCGGGCCGTCAGCTGCGTTCACAACCAGGATCGCGCCGTCCATCTGCGCCGCGCCGGTGATCATGTTTTTCACGTAGTCAGCGTGGCCGGGGCAGTCAACGTGTGCGTAGTGACGTGCTTCGGTTTCGTATTCCACGTGCGCGGTCGAGATCGTGATCCCGCGTGCTTTTTCTTCCGGCGCGCCGTCGATCTGGTCGTATGCCTTGAAGTCACCAAAGTACTTGGTGATGGCAGCCGTCAGCGTGGTCTTGCCGTGGTCAACGTGACCAATCGTGCCGATGTTGCAGTGCGGCTTGCCGCGTTCAAACTTTTCCTTACCCATCTCTGAGACGCCTCACAGTTGAAAGGGACCCAAGACGGGCCCCGGGGTTTGCATCGCGCGCCGGATACAGATTTGGGAGAGAGAAATCAAGCGATTGCTGACAAAGCGTGCGCAATCGTCTCGGGTCGCAGATTTGGGGCCGCAATTTCGGGGGCAAAGCGGCCCCGGATCGTCAGCCTTCGGCGTCTTGCGCGGGTTCTTCAGGCGCCTCGACGGCCTGTTCGGCTTCAGCGTCTGCGGGCTCTGCGGCCTCGACCTCTTCGGGTTCTGCGGGCAGGCCACCGAACCAGCCCTTTTCCTTTTGCATTTTACGCATCCACAGTTCCGTGTCGCGCGCGATGATGTCCGCAAGGCGCTGCATTTGCTGTTCGCGGGTCATGCTCAGGCGCGATTCGAAGACTTGAATGGTGCTGATGACCTCTGTTTCCGGGTTCAGCTTTTCCTGCGTCGCATCATCCCAAACCGTCACACGCACCGCGAGGGCCGATTTGCCCGGCACGATGGGGGGCGGCAGGGAATAGGCCTCGACGCTGACACCGATGTGATAGAACTGATCGCCTTCGAACCGGCGAAAGCGGCGTTCCAGCGCGGCATCAACGAGGGTGGTCCACTCTTCGGCGGTCGCCTCACGCGAGATCAGCATTTGCTGCAAATTGGGCGCAACCACTTCGGCGTGGCCCAGTTTGAAATCGCCAAGCGGTTCCAGCGGACCGTTGAGATCCTTGGTAGCCTCAGAGCAGGCAGTCAGGGCCAAAAGCATGGCCAGAGCGGTGAAAATACGCTTCATTCGGGTCCCTCAAGGCTGAGTTTTCGTTGGGATAGCGCGAAGGGGGCTGCGGCGCAATCGCCCCACGGGTTGGCCGGGGCGGGTTTGCGCCTATCTTTGAGGCAAGCAAATAGGGGAAGGCCATGACCCAGATGCAACCGATTGAACCGCAGCGCCTGCCCGTTCGGGTGCCGCTGGTCACGCAGCCGTTGGGGCTGTGGGGCAGCCTGAAAGCCTTGCGCAGGAACGTGCTGTCGATCCTGCCAGAGCTGACAGTCAAGCAGCCGATGGTCTCGGGGCGGACGGGCAAACGCTGGCATATGATCATGGACCCCGAGGCAAACCGGCGGGTGCTGCTGGAGAATCTCGACAATTATCCCAAGTCGCTGGTCACCAAGAACATGCTGAAACCCGCTATCGGCGAATCGCTGTTCATCGCCGAAGGGGCGCATTGGCGCTGGCAAAGGCGCGCCGCCGCGCCGGTGTTTTCCCATCGCAACGTGATGAACCTTGCGCCGGTGATGTCGGCCGCGGCGGAGCGGTCGGTTGAGCGGGTGCGCGAGGCCGGTCCGCGCGCGGTGGATTTCCTGTCCGAGATGGTGACGCTGACCTTCGACGTGATCTCGGACGTGACCTTTTCGGGCGATCAGGGGTTCGACCGCGACGGGGTGCACAATGCGTTGGACGCCTATATCTCGGAGGCGGCCAAGATTTCTCTGGCCGATATTCTCGGGCTGCCCGACTGGGTGCCGCGCTTGGGCCGGACCTTTGGCACAGGTGGCGTGCGCGACATGAAGCGCGTGGCCGATGCGGCGATCGAGGCGCGAGCGGCGCGCGGGGCGGACGGCGTTCCGGACCTGCTGGACCTGCTGTTGGCAGGCGAAGACCCCGAGACCAAGCGCAAGATGAAGACGTCCGAGCTGCGCGACAACCTGCTGACTTTCATCGTAGCGGGGCACGAGACGACGGCGCTGACCCTGGCGTGGTCGCTGTATTTGCTGGCGTTTGATCAGAATGTGCAGGACCGCGCGCGCGCAGAAGCCCTATCGGTGGTGCAAGGCGGCGTGGCGCAGGGCCAAGACATCGCCCGCCTGCCCTTTGTCCGGCAGATCGTGGACGAGGCGTTGCGGCTCTATCCTCCTGCCGGGATGTTGGAGCGCACGGCGCGGACGGCGGATACGCTCTGCGGGCGCGAGGTGCGGCCCGGCGACACGGTGATCCTGCCGATCTACGCGCTGCACCGGAACGAACTGCTGTGGGACGACCCAGACGCGTTTCGCCCCGACCGCTGGGCGGAAAAGCCGGATCGCTACGCCTACCTGCCGTTCGGAGACGGCCCGCGCATCTGCATCGGCGCGTCTTTTGCGATCCAGGAAACGGTGATCGTGCTGGCCACCTTGCTGGCGAATTTCCGGTTCAAAGCGGTCAAAGGCCGCACCCCCGAGCCGGTCATGATCCTGACCGTGCGGCCCGAGGGCGGGGTGTGGCTCGAAGCGGAACCTTTGTGACGGGGGGCCAAATTCCTTGTCCAAGGAATTTGCAAATTCTTTAAATAAAGAATTTGGCCGCGCCCGATATCAGCGGTTCGCGCCCGGGATCCAAAGCACGTCGGCTTTGCCTTGGTCGTTGGCAATCCGCGCGGCGGCAAAGAACCAGTCGGACAGGCGATTGAGGTATTTCACCGCCGCAGGATTCGCATCGTCCACAGCGGCCAGATGCACCGCCAGACGTTCCGCGCGCCGCGCCACCGTGCGGCAGTGGTGCAAATGCGCCGCCAAAGTCGTCCCCGCCGGCAGGATGAAACTGCGCAGCGGCTCGAGTTGCGCGATCATCGCGTCGATCTCTGCCTCCAGCCGATCCACTTGGCTCTCGACCATGCGCAGCACCGGATACCCGGCCTCATCGTCTTTGGACATGTCCGGGCGGCACAGGTCGGCCCCCAGATCGAACAGATCGTTCTGGATCGTCGCCAGTTGCTGATCCACCTCGCCAGAGGCGTGCAGCCGCGCCACCCCCACC
The DNA here is from genome assembly GCF_900176475.1 of Tropicibacter naphthalenivorans. GTDB lineage: Bacteria > Pseudomonadota > Alphaproteobacteria > Rhodobacterales > Rhodobacteraceae > Tropicibacter > Tropicibacter naphthalenivorans. The sequence goes on along the minus strand of NZ_FWXX01000011.1, from coordinate 114,116 downwards.
ACCGAGTTCAACTCATCCACTGTGCCATAGGCTTCGACGCGCGGATCGAATTTCGGCACGCGGGTCATGTCGCCCAGCGCGGTTTCGCCCTTGTCGCCGGTGCGCGTGTAAATCTTGTTCAGAACAACCATGACTTAGCCCCCACGACGCACGTAAACGAACAACAGGATCAGCAGGACCGCCACGAATTGCGCGCCAATCCGCCAGCGCATCGCCTTGTTGGCGTATTTGCGGTTGAACTCACCGCCGCGCGCGAACGATCCGATCCCAAACAGCAGGATCACCACAACGCCAGCCATCACCAGCGCCATTAAAATGAATAAAGGGTCTTTGGTCATAAGGGTCGCTCCTCAGCTTTCCCTGCCACATAGCGGAGCCGCCAGAAAAAGCGAACCTCCATAGGGTCGCGGTCAGCCTTTTGCCAAAAGCCAGTCCAGCGTCCGCGTCGGCAAAATCCGCCGCGCCGCCCCCATCAGATGGGTCGCGGTGGTCACGTAATAACGCGGCTTGGGGCGCGGGCTTTCGAGCGCATGGATCAACTTGGCGGTGACCGCAGAGGGCGGCAGCTCAAAGGTATCCTTGCCGCGATCCTCGTACAGGCGCTTGTTCAGCTTGGCGCGATATTGCTCTGCCCGTGGAGAATTTTCCCAGCGAATCCAACGCTCAAAATGGGGGATGGCATTGACGCGGATCTTGGAGGTCACCGGCCCGGTGTTCATCGCCACGAAGTGGATCGGCGTGTCGCGCATCTCAATCCGGAAGGTGTCGGTCAGCGCTTCGGTGGCGAATTTCGTCGCGTTATAGGCGGCGCGCCACGGCGCACAGACGATCCCCAAGACCGAGGAATGGTTGACGATCCGCCCATGGCCCTGCGCGCGCATCACCGGGATCACCCGTGTCGTCAGATCGTGCCAGCCAAAGACGTTCGATTCGAAGATCGCGCGCAAAGCGTCGGCGGGCAGGTCTTCGGCGGCGCCGGGAATCGCATGCGCGCCGTTGTTGAACAGCGCGTCCAACGTGCCGCCCGTCGCCCCCAGCACCTCGGCCAAGCCCTGCGCGATGCTTTCCTTATCAGTGTAGTCGATGCGCGGGCTCTCAAACCCTTCGCTCCGCAGGCGTTCGCAATCCGCCTCTTGCCGACAAGACGCAAAGACGCGCCAACCGCGCGCCTTCAGCCCATGGGCCGCGTCATAGCCGATGCCCGACGAACAGCCCGTAATGAGGATGGTTTTCTGTGTCATGCGGGTGGGGGTAGCCCAAGCCGCCCCGCCCGCAAAGGCCCTTATTGCGCCGCCGTCAGGAAACTGTCCGACATCCAGCCGATGTCGTTGCCATCGAGCGCGCGCAGCTTGACCCAGCCGTCGCCGGTTTCGTCCATGATCTCGACCTCTTCGCCGCGCAGCAGCTGCGTGACCACGTTGTAAGAGGTGCCCGGACCGCCGCGCAGGTTCACCCGGCTGCCGGTCACTTCGCGATAATCAATGCTCGACGCCACGGTCACACCCGGCTTGCCCTGATCGCGCACGGCGACTTGTTCGATCACGGCCTCAGCGGGGATTGCGCGCGCGGCCACAGGCGCGAGAACTGTTTTGATCGGCTGGGCATTGTCGAATTCGTACACTCGCTGTTGGCGCGCGAAACCTTCGAAGGTGGTCAGTTCAGAGCCCATGTTCGCGCGGGCGACCTGCGGCTGGACATTTTCTTGGACGGGCTCTGGCGTCTCGGTGGGTTCATAGACAGCGATCAGTTGCACGCCGTTGTTTCCGGGCACGAAATCCGCGCCCCCGGACAGCTCATACCAAGCCCAACTCATGAACCCAAACGTCAACAGGATGACACGCGTCATGCCCCTACCCCCAAACTTATCACCCGATGAAATTCCGCAATGCAGCATCTGCGGCTCTCTATTCCGTGATAACCGATTCCAAGGCAACCGCTAAGGGGGAAAACCGGGAAATTCTCCCAACCACGCTTGCCGGTGCCCGAGGGCAACGGTATCACCTCTCTCATGGATGACGACGCACTCGACCCCACTGACAACCCGCGCGATCTGGCGGAATCGCTTAGCCGAGCCATCGGCGAGCGCTACCTGACCTATGCGCTTTCGACCATCATGCACCGGGCGTTGCCGGATGCGCGGGACGGGCTCAAGCCTGTGCATCGTCGTATCCTATATGCAATGCGCAGACTTCGGTTAAGTTCCGGTGGAGGCTTTCTAAAGTCGGCCAAGATCAGCGGCGACACCATGGGGGATTTCCACCCGCATGGGGATGCGGCGATCTATGATGCCATGGCGCGCCTCGCGCAGGACTTTACGATTCGCTATCCGCTGGTGGACGGTCAGGGCAACTTTGGCAACATCGACGGCGATAACCCGGCGGCCTCGCGTTACACCGAAGCGCGCATGACCATCATGTCCGAGGCGCTGCTTCAGGGTCTGGACGAGAACGCCGTCGACTTCCGCCCCAACTACGATGGCCGCCTGATGGAGCCGTCGGTTCTGCCCGCGTCCTATCCGAACCTGCTGGCCAATGGCTCTAGCGGGATCGCCGTGGGCATGGCGACGAACATTCCGCCGCATAACATTGCCGAGCTGATCAGCGCCTGCCTGCATCTGATCAAATCGCCGAACGCGGTGGATGATACCTTGCTGCAATACGTTCCGGGGCCGGATTTCCCCACCGGCGGCGTCATTGTCGAACCGGCCGAGAATATCGCGAATGCCTATCGCACCGGGCGCGGGTCCATCCGTTTGCGCGCGCGTTGGACGGTCGAAGACCTCGGGCGCGGCCAGTGGCAAGTTGTCGTCACCGAGATCCCCTACCAGGTGCAGAAATCCAAGCTGGTCGAGCGGATCGCCGAGCTGATCCAGACGAAAAAGGTGCCGATCCTTGGCGATGTGCGCGACGAATCCGCCGACGACATCCGCCTGATCCTGGAACCGAAATCCAAGAACGTCGATCCCGACGTGCTGATGAACGCGCTGTTCCGGAACTCTGATCTGGAAACGCGATTTTCGTTGAATATGAACGTGTTGATCGACGGGGTCACGCCCAAGGTCTGCTCGCTCAAAGAGGTGCTGCGCGCGTTCCTAGACTTCCGCCGCGACGTGCTGATCCGCCGGTCGCGTCACCGGATGGCCAAGATCGACAACCGGCTCGAAGTGCTCGAAGGCTATTTGATCGCCTTCCTCAACCTCGACCGCGTGATCGACATCATCCGCTACGATGACGACCCCAAGGCGGCGTTGATGTTCGAAAACTGGTCGACCGCGCATCAGGCGACGATCGCCCGCGCGATGGACGAGGCGGATTATGTCTCGCCCTTGGCGGCTGGTGCGGCCTTGCCGCCGCTGGTCGAAGACCCCGACGCCGTGGTGCCCGACTGGCTGTCCGACGAGGAACAGAAAATCCCGCGCCGCTACGAGGGCCGCGAGGATGGGCTGTCCGACGTGCAGGCCGAGGCGATTCTCAACATGCGCCTGCGCGCCTTGCGCCGTCTCGAAGAGCTCGAGCTGGTGAATGAGCGCGACAAGCTGATGGAAGAGCGCGCCGGGCTGGTGGACCTGCTTGAAAGCGAAGACCTGCAATGGAACCGCATCGGCGACGAGTTGAAAGAGGTCAAGAAAGCGTTCGGCAAGAACCACCCGCGCGGCAATCGCCTCACGACCTTTGCCGAAGCAGGCGAGGCCGAGGAAGTCCCGCTGGAGGCGATGATCGAGCGCGAGCCGATCACGGTTGTCTGCTCGCAGATGGGCTGGATCCGCGCCATGACCGGACATATCGACCTTGGCCGTGAGCTGAAGTTCAAGGACGGCGACGGGCCGCGCTTCATCTTCCACGCTGAAACCACCGACAAGCTGTTGGTGTTCGGGTCGAACGGGCGCTTTTACACGCTATCCGCCGCCGGTCTGCCCGGTGGGCGCGGCATGGGCGAGCCTGTGCGCCTGATGGTTGACCTGCCCAACGACGTCGAGATTGTCGATCTGTTCATCCACCGCCCCGACGGCAAGCTGCTGCTGGCCTCTGACGCGGGCGACGGCTTTGTCGTTTTGGAACAAGACGTTGTGGCCCAAACCAAGGCGGGCAAGCAGGCGCTGAACGTCAAGGCGCCGGTGCGGGCCAAGGTCTGCAAACCCGTCGATGGCGATCACGTCGCGGTGGTGGGCGAGAACCGCAAGGTGCTGGTCTTCGCGCTGGACGAGCTGCCCGAGATGGGTCGCGGCAAGGGCGTGCGGATGCAAAAGTACAAGGACGGAGGCCTGTCGGACGCGCGGACCTTTACCCTTGCGGACGGGCTGTCGTGGCTTGACCCCGCCGGGCGCACGCGCACGGAAACCGATCTGGGTGAATGGATCGGCAAACGCGCAGGGACCGGGCGCATGGCCCCACGCGGCTTCCCCCGCGACAACAAATTCAACTGATACGGAACGGCGGGGGACACCTCGCCGTTTTCTTTTGCGGCTTTTCAATCACAGGGCGAAAGCGGTGCGTTTTCGCCCCCTTGCGCCCCCTCCCCCGCTTGAAGCTACTAGGCGTCACTGTGTTAAGGAACTGTGATTATGGAAACGTCAGACCATTTGCCCGTCGAGTATCGCGAAAATTCGGGCGGGTTGTTCAGCCTCGCCTTTAAAACGGGCCTTTTGGTATTCATCACCCTGGGCATTTACCGCTTTTGGCAAAAGACCCGCATCCGCAAGTTCATGTGGTCCTCCGCCCGCGCGGGCGGCGATGCGTTTGAATACACCGGCACCGGGCTGGAAAAATTCCTCGGGTTTCTGATCGCAATCGTGGTGCTGGCGGTCTACCTGGGCATCGTGCAGATGATCCTGTTCTACTTTGGCCTGTCGGTGCTGGCGGTGCCCACCGGCGACTACCCCACCCCGGCAGAGATCGCCCGCTTTATGGCGGCGTTCTATATTTCCATCGTCGCGGTCCTGCCGTTGCTGTTCTATGCCGCCTATCGCGCGCGCCGTTACAAGATGGCCCGGACGCGCTGGCGCGGCATCCGCTTTGGCATGGAAAAAGGCGCTTGGGGCTATGCGGCCCGTGCAATCGGCTATGGTTTGCTGAGCGTCGTGACGCTGGGGATCCTGACCCCGCTGGCGACCTTCAAGCTGGAAAAATACATGGCCGACCGCAGCTATTACGGCGATGCGCGATTCGAACAGGGCGGCAAGTGGACCGATCTGTTCGCCTGTCTGAAACATGTGCTGGTCGGTGTCTTGCTGGTGATTACCGGCATCGCGGCGGGCTTTGCTGGCTCTAACGTTCTGTCGATGCTGATGGTGCTGGTCGGCTATATCTGGGGCACGATCGGCCTGATTTACTACCGCGTGCACAGCTTTGCCTACCTGACCCGCCACAAGATCCTGGGCCAAGAGGTCTTGTTCACCTCGGACCCCAGCGCCGGCAAGGTCATCAAAATCTCGCTGCTTGGCAGCTTGGCCGTTGGTTTGGCGGCAGCGATTTTGCTGGGGGTTTTGGCGCTTGTGACCAACCTTGTCGCCATGCAGCTGCTATTTGCCTCGCCCGGTATGATGATAGGCTTTGGCTTGCTGGTGATCGCCGCCTATGTGCTGATCCTTGCCACGCTCGAAGCCCTGAGCCTGATGATCATCGTGCAGCCGATCCTTGCGCATTACGTCAGCACGATCAGCGTGCAGAACGCCCCGGCGCTGAACCGGATTCACCAGCGCGCGACCGAGACGGGCATTGACGCCGAAGGCTTTGCCGACGCCTTGGACATCGGGGGCGCGATCTGATGCAAGCTGGAACATCGGCGCAGTTCTTTGACGGTCTGACAGCGGGGCGGCACACGGTACACGTCGCCCTGTCCGAGGACCGTCAGGCGCTGATGATCCACGCCGACACCCTGCCCGAGCCGTTGCGCTGGCCGCTTCAAGACCTGCGCGCGCTGCGCGACGATTCGGACGAGGGCCGCCTGACCCTTACGCGCCACGCGCTGACCGATGACGAAGCCCCGCGCGATCCGGCGCGGCTGGTCATTCTGGATCCTGATCTGATCGACTGGATGCACCGCACCCGTCCCGGCCTGTTCCGGCGCGATCTGGGCAAAGGGACGTGGCTGAAGATCGGTAAATTCCTCGGCGGGGCGACGGCGGCGACGCTTCTCATGCTGTTCGTGATCCTGCCCGCCATGGCCGGAACGCTGGCGCGCGTCATCCCGATCGAACGCGAAGTCGCCTTTGGTCAAACCGTTGTGCGGCAGATCGAAGGGTTCCTTGGGGGCAGCATCGACAACAACCTGCGCTGCACTGACGCCGACGGTCTGGCGGCGCTGAACGCGATGATGGTCCGGCTGACGGACGGTCAGGACATGCACTACGACATCACGATGCACGTGTTTGATCACGAGATGGTCAACGCCTTTGCGGCCCCCGGCGGTCAGATGGTGGTCCTGCGCGGCCTGCTGGACGAGGCCGACAGCGCCGAGGAAGTCGCCGCCGTTCTGGCGCATGAGATCGGTCACATCGAATCGCGTGACCCGACGCGGGCGACCTTGCGGGCGGCGGGCTCTGCCGGGCTGTTGACCATGATCCTTGGCGATGTAACGGGCGGCGCGGGCATCGCCATCGTGCTGGATCACGTGATGAACGCCTCTTTCTCGCGCGAAGCCGAAGCGCAGGCCGACGCCTTTGCCCACGAGATGCTGCACGCCGCAGATGTGGACGTCAGCGCTATGGCGGTGTTTTTCGACAAGATCTCTGACCTGCAAGCTATTGAAATCCCAGAGTATCTATCGAGTCACCCCGTGACCGACGGGCGCGCGGCCCTGGCCCGACGCGAAGCACAGACCCAAGGCGCAACCCGCCCGATCCTAAGTGAGAGCGAATGGCAGAGCCTCAAGTCGATCTGCGACTAAGCGATCTCGTCGAAGAGGCTTAGCGCCTGTTTGACGCGCGCCGCCCGCCGTCTCATCGCGCTTGCACCGCGTGCTGTATGGATGCCGAGCACGATCAACATTTCTACACCGTCAGCGCGCGCAGCCTGTCCGACGCTTGGCGAGGCGACTGGTATCTCTGCGCCTTCGACGGCATCGCCGAGCCGCAGCTGGCCCGCTATCTCTTGCCCGGCATCATGCAGGCCAACGCGAACCGTGCAGGCCTCGCATATCATGCGTTGCCTAGAGGCCAGCTAGGCGCGCTATGCTGTCGCAGCGTAATTATCTGATGTTTTCTGCGCTGCTATTGTAATTATAGTGCGCGACAAATATGCACCCATTCAGGTGGCGTTATCGGAATACGCGACGTAGTTCAGCCGCAACAAGACGTTTTTGCTCTGTTTCAGCCGGACGGCGCGCGTTACACCATCGTCAGAGGAATCTTTTGCGGGGGCACCCGCTGTACTGAGGAGAGACACGCTTATGAAGGTACTCGTACCCGTCAAGCGCGTGATTGATTACAACGTGAAGGTCCGCGTCAAAGCGGATGGCACGGGTGTTGATCTCGCGAACGTCAAGATGTCGATGAACCCCTTCGACGAAATCGCTGTCGAAGAGGCGATCCGCCTGAAAGAAGCCGGCAAAGCGACCGAAATCGTCGCTGTGTCCATCGGCGTCAAGCAGGCGCAGGAAACCCTGCGCACCGCGCTGGCCATGGGCGCCGACCGCGCGATCCTCGTCGTGGCCGCCGATGACGTGCACACCGACATCGAGCCGCTGGCCGTTGCGAAAATCCTTGCCGCCATCGTCAAGGAAGAAGAGCCGGGTATCGTTCTGGCCGGCAAGCAGGCGATCGACAACGATCTGGGCGCTACCGGTCAGATGCTGGCCGCGCTGATGGGGTGCTCGCAGGCGACCAACGCCAACACCGTGGACGTGGACGGCGACAGCGCTGTTGTGACCCGCGAAGTGGACGGCGGCCTGCAGACCATCAAGGTCAAGCTGCCGACGATCATCACCACCGACCTGCGTCTGAACGAGCCGCGCTACGCGTCGCTGCCGAACATCATGAAGGCCAAGAAAAAGCCTTTGGATGAAAAGACCGCCGCCGACTATGGCGTCGACGTCAGCCCGCGTCTCGAGATCGTCAAAACCGACGAGCCCGCCGCGCGTTCGGCTGGTGAAATGGTTGGCTCGGTCGACGAGCTGGTTGCGAAACTCAAGGAAAAGGGGATCGTCTGATGGCTGTACTCCTGCTTGCTGAAATCAACGACGGCGCGCTGGCGATGGACGCCACCGCCAAGGCCGTGTCCGCGGCCAAGTCGCTGGGCCCCGTGACCGTTCTGGCCGTCGGCTCCTCCGCCAAGGACGCAGCTGCCGAAGCTGCGACCATCGACGGTGTTGCCGCTGTTCTGGTGGCCGAAGACGCCACCTATGGTCACCGCCTTGCGGAGCCCACCGCGGCGCTGATCGTGTCGCTGGCTGGCGACTATTCCCACATCGTCGCCCCCGCCACCACGGACGCCAAGAACATCCTGCCGCGCGTTGCCGCGCTGCTGGACGTGATGGCGATCTCGGACGTGACCGGCGTTGTCGATGCCGACACGTTTGAGCGTCCGATCTACGCGGGCAACGCCATCCAGACTGTAAAGTCCAAGGATGAAAAGAAGGTTATCACCTTCCGCACCTCGACCTTTGACGCGGCTGGCACCGGCGGCTCTGCTTCGGTGTCCGACGTGGCCGCAGCCGACAACCCCGGCCTGTCCGAATGGGTCGAAGACAAGGTTGCCGAAAGCGATCGCCCCGAGCTGACCTCGGCTGGCATCGTTGTTTCCGGCGGCCGCGGCGTTGGCTCCGAAGAAGACTTCAAGATCATCGAAGCGCTGGCAGACAAGCTGGGCGCGGCAGTCGGTGCATCCCGCGCGGCAGTCGATTCGGGCTTTGCACCGAACGACTGGCAGGTGGGTCAGACCGGCAAGGTCGTGGCACCGGACCTGTACGTCGCGGTCGGCATCTCGGGTGCGATCCAGCACCTCGCGGGCATGAAGGACTCCAAGGTGATCGTCGCGATCAACAAGGACGAAGAAGCCCCGATCTTCCAAGTGGCGGACTACGGCCTGGTCGCAGACCTGTTCGAAGCCGTGCCGGAACTGACTGGCAAGTTGTAAGCAACCGCTTTCGTTGAACATTTCAAAAGGCCCATCCCCGCGGTGGGCCTTTTTTTTCATGCCTCGGGCTCCGCCCCGATCAAGGGCGCAAGAATGTCCTCAAGCGCGCGCGCCACCTCGAGATGGGCGAGCGGCCCCATGACTTCAGCGGCGGCGCATGCCTCGAAATCGGAATAGACCATGCCGCTGGTGCCCGCTGAAAGCGCCGCTTCGGACGGCACAACCTCGACCGTTGCGGTCACGCGCGGACGCAGGGTTTCGACCATGTCACGCGTGACGAACAAGGGATCGCTGGCGGTTGGAATGCTGCCCTCGATCGGCACCGGATGATCGGCAAACCACAACAGCACAACTTTGCCCCGGATTTGCGTCAGGATGTTCTTCATCCGGGCAACCCAGGCCTGCCGCAGCTCGGTGACAACCTCAGAGAACCGCTCTGCCGAGATGTCATGCAGCTGCCCCAGCATGTGCCGGACAAAATGGAACTCGGTAAAATCGACCTCTGGATAGAGGTTCTCCAAACGTTCTGATGCCTTCAAAAAGCGATCATTCCGGCGCGGATGCACGGAGTAATACCGATTGGACATGTTCTGCGCGCCCATCAACTGCACGACCTTGGCCTCGGCCCCCACCACAAGGCTCAGGACAGACGGATCGTTCAGATACAGATCAACCCCGGCGTTCACGACACCGAAATTCACGCAAGCCATCGACAAGCGTTTCTCAACCAAACCCGGATAGGGTCGTTCGATGAACCGCCCATAGGTTTCGGTACTGCCCAGAAAGGCAATGTATTTTTGATCCAATTGCCGCCGAGGACCGCGAAACAGGATTCGCGAGCCGCCATAGCGACACGGATAATATTCAAGGGCGCCATGGCCCCCGCCATGTACGGACATATCACCCACCTATTTTTTCTCACCCAACACATAGATTCGCTGAAATCTCTTGCGATTTAGCTAATGTTAAAAAGCGTATAGAACTCTTTGGACCTGCCCTTGCGGCCTGCCCTTTTGCGGGCCTATGGTTGCGTGAAACCAAAAAGGATGACGGGCATGGAGATCAAATCGGTCGGCATCGTGGGCGCCGGGCAGATGGGCAACGGCATCGCGCACGTGATGGCCTTGGCGGGGTACGATGTGCGCTTGAACGACATCAGTCAGGATGCGCTGGACAGCGCTTTTGCGTTGATCGGTAAGAACCTCGACCGTCAGGTCAGCCGGGACAAGATCTCTGCCGAGGAACGCGACGCCGCCATGGGGCGGATCAAAACGACGCTGTCACTGGCCGATGTGGCGCAGACCGACCTTGTGATCGAGGCCGCCACAGAGCGTGAAGAGATTAAGCATAAGATTTTCGAGGCTTTGTTGCCCGATCTCAAGCCCGAGACGATCCTGACCTCGAACACCTCGTCGATCTCGATTACCCGTCTGGCCAGCCGCACCGACCGGCCCGAAAAATTCATGGGGTTCCATTTCATGAACCCGGTGCCGCTGATGCAGCTGGTCGAGCTGATCCGCGGCATCGCCACCGACAAGGACACCTATGACGCCTGCCTTGCTGTGGTGGGAAAGCTGAACAAGACCGCCGCCAGCGCCGAGGACTTCCCCGCCTTTATCGTTAACCGCATCTTGATCCCGATGATCAACGAGGCCTGCTATACCCTGTACGAAGGCGTGGGCAACGTGCAGTCCATCGACATGGCGATGAAGCTTGGCGCGAACCACCCCATGGGGCCGCTGGAGCTGGCGGATTTCATCGGGCTGGACACCTGTCTGGCGATCATGAACGTGCTGCACGATGGCTTGGCGGATACCAAATACCGTCCCTGCCCGCTGCTGACGAAATACGTCGAGGCCGGCTGGCTGGGCCGCAAAACGCAGCGCGGTTTCTACGATTATCGCGGTGAGACGCCGGTGCCGACGCGCTGAACGCCGTGGCCCTTAGCTATTGCCGAGGGCCATCACCCGCGCGCGCAGCATGGCCACTAGCTCGCGCGGGCCACCTGCGAACTCTTTGATCTCTTGCGGCGACAAAGGCGCGCCAACCACCGGCTTTTGCGCCCGGTTGCAGGCGTGGATCACCTCGTGGATCAGCAAACCCTGCCGCAAGGTCGCCGACAATTTGTTGGCAATTTGATAGGCGCGGGAGTTCTGCCCTGGAAAGTGGATCGGCACCACGGTTGCGCCGGATCGCGTGATCATCTTGGCGGTAAACGGGTTCCAGCCCGCTTCGATCGCCGGGCCCCACCAAGTTTCCGAATGCGCCACGACGCCGGACGGGAACAGCACGATCACGCCCCCTTGCTTGAGATGCTCCATGGCGCGGGCGCGCATTTCCAGGCTTTGCTCGCGGGCGTCCGCCTCGTGCGGGAAGGGAACCGGGATCATGAACGGCTCGACCTCTTGCACGCCGGTCAACAGCGAGCGGGTCAGGATCTTGTAATCGGTGCGGACGCGGCCAATCAGCTCGGCCAGCACCATGCCATCGACAAGCCCATGCGGGTGGTTCGCCACCACGATCACCGGGCCGGTCTTGGGGATGTGGGCGATCTGCTCGGGCGGGGTCAGCAGGTCGATCCCCATGATATCAAGCGCTTGGCTCCAGAACGCCTGGCCCTCAGCGGGGCCCATACGTTCAAAGCGGCGCACCATGCGCAGCAAGGGGATCTTGCCGGTCAGCCACTCCATCACCCGGATGGTGTTGGCTTTGATCGGGTTGGGAAAGGTGTTGGCGTAAGAGACTTTGCGCTTGTCATAGGGGGCATCGGCGGCCGTGACGGGCGCCTCGTCCAATTGCGTCGCTTGGGTACTTTCCACCATGCGCCTTCAAATCCCTTTGCCGAGCCGTCGCCCGGACCTAACAATCCTCCCCGAACCGGTCGGCGACAAGCGCTTCGATGGCGTCTGCCAAAGCCTCGGCGTCAGGACCGGATGTCTGGACCTCAATAGTGGTTCCCTTGGCAGCTGCCAACATCAAAAGGCCCATGATGCTGTCTCCGCCCGCGGACATGCCGTCACGTGACACTTCTGCCGATGCGTCGAACCCCTCGACGACCTCGACCAATTTGGCCGACGCGCGGGCGTGCAGGCCTTTCTCGTTCACGATCTTCAGCGAGCGGCGGGTGGCGTCGGTCATGGTGTGTCCTGAATTTGGGGGCGGCGCTTAATCGGCCGGAATGTTCTGGCTGTCAATGTACTTGCGACCGGCCTCTAGCGCGGTGCGCACCGCCTCGGGGACGGTTTTGTCGCGGCTTTTCGCCAGTTTGATCAGCATGGGCAGGTTCGCGCCGTACAAGATGCGGCGATCATCGGGGCGACAGGCGTTCAGCGACAGATTGGACGGCGAGCCGCCAAACATGTCGGTCACCACAACCACGCCCTGGCCGCTGTCGACGTCGTTCGCGGCGTCGCAAATCTCGGCCTGTTTGATCGTTCGATCGCAGTCAGCCTCGATCGAGATCGCAATCATGCCGGGCTGCCTGCCGACCACATGTTCGACCGCGGCGAGGTATTCCTTCGCCAAGCCGCCATGCGCCACGATCACAATTCCGATCACTGGGATTCCTTTCCAACTTGGGGGCCCGACAAGGCGGCAGCGCCGCGCCGTTCAAGCTCTCGGTGTCTAATTGACACCCGCCAGCCTTCTTGCGCAAGGGCTGCCGTGACGGATTCCGCCATGCAGACCGATCTATGTTTACCCCCGGTGCAGCCAAAACCGATGGCGAAATGCGCTTTGCCCTCTTGGACAACGCCGGGAAGCATGAACAACAGCAGATCAGCGACCTTTTCGAGGAACGGGGCAAAGCGCGCATCCTGCGCAATATAGTCAGCCACATCAGGGTTTTGGCCGGTAAAGGCGCGCAAGTCCGGCTCCCAATGCGGATTGCGCAGAAACCGGCAGTCAAACGCCATGTCCAAGCCCTGCGGCAGCCCGCGTTTGTAGGAAAAGCTCTGGACAGAGATCGCAACGCCCTGCGCGACCTGCTCGCCGAACCACCCTTCCATCTCGGCGCGCAGGTCGTGGACCGTCAGGGCCGAGGTGTCGATCAGGATGTCGGCGTGGGCGCGCAAGTCTTCGAGCAAGGCCAGTTCGCGCGCGATGCCATCGGCGGGCGTGTCGAGCGGCGCCAGAGGGTGACGGCGACGCGTTTCCGAATAGCGCCGTGCCAGCACGTCGGGCGAGGCATCGAGATAGGTCAGATCAACGGTCAGATCGGGGCGCTGCCGTAGCATGTCGCGCAGCTCGGTCACGCCTGCCGCGCTGAAATCGCGGTTACGCGTGTCGATCCCCAAGGCAAGCGGCCGCGTCACCGCCCCGCCTTCGATCAGGCGGGGGATCAGGCTGAGGGGGATGTTGTCGATGGCCTCGAACCCAAAGTCCTCAAGCGCGTTGATCGCAGTCGACCGCCCGGCACCCGCTGGCCCGGTCACAAGGACAACATGTTGAGATGTGCGCAAATCCTGGGTCACGAATGCTCTCTCCGGTCCCCTTTAAGATATTGCACGAGACCTGCCGCAAAATAGGGGGACGCGAAATTGTGAAGCAAGGGCAAGTCGTGCCCCAAAAGTTTTATCTTTCGTATAGGCGGCAGGCGTGCCCCATCGGTTTGCGACATATCCAAAACGGCAGCAAGCGGCGTCGGCCCGGCGGGCGCGGCATTGAGCAGGCCGATCCCACGCGATTCGATCATGCCCTTGATGGCGTCCGGGGCGTCGGCGAGAATCCCTTTGTCGCTGACGGTCAGCACGGTTTGATCGTCGGATACCAGCTGCGCCCCGCGGGCCATCATTTCCAGCGCCAGCCCGGATTTGCCGCTGCCCGACGGCCCTTGGATCAGCAAAGCGCGGCCTGCCACAGCGACGGTCGTGGCGTGCACCAAGGTCATGGCTTAGATCGGAAGGCCGACGACGAAACGCGCGCCCAAGGGTTCCGATGTGACGTCTGCTTCGGTGGGGCGGATGTTTTCGGCCCAGATCACGCCGCCATGCGCCTCGACGATCTGCTTGGAAATCGCCAGACCAAGACCGGAGTTATTGCCGAAATCGGACTGTGGACGCGAGGTGTAGAAGCGCTTGAAAATCTTGGCCAAAGCCTCTTCGGGGATGCCAGGGCCGGTGTCCTCGACGACGACCAGCACGCGGTTGTCGCGGCGGCGCGCCCAGACGCGGATCGCGTCGCCATCCTCGCAAAAGGAAATCGCATTGGTGATCAGGTTCACAAAGACCTGCGCCAGACGCGCTTCTAGGCCGTGGATCTGGATCGGGCGTTTGGGCAGGTCGGTGATGAACTCGACCCCCTTCTTGCGCGCGTCTTCGCCAAGGAATTCCGACAGGTTGCCCAGCATCTTGAGCAGATCGAACTCTTGCTCTTCTTCCTTGACCAGCTCGGAATCCAGACGCGAGGCATTAGAGATGTCCGACACCAGACGGTCCAGGCGGCGCACGTCATGTTCGATCACGTCCAGCAGTTTCTGGCGGTGATCCTCTTTCTTGACCATGCGCAAAGAGCCGACCGCAGAGCGCAAGGAGGCCAGCGGGTTCTTGATCTCGTGGGCGACGTCAGCGGCGAACTGTTCGTTGCTGTCGATCCGGTCATAAAGCGCGCTGACCATGCCGCGCAAAGCGCCGGACAGGCGGCCGATTTCGTCGGGGCGCGCGGTCAGGTCGGGGATACGGATGCGGCCCGTGGTCTTGGACCGGCGGTTGCGGTCGCGGCCAATCTCTGCGGCGTCGGCCAGATCGGAAATCGGGTTTGCGATGGTCGAGGCCAGCACAAGGCTGAGGCCAATGGACACCAGCGTGGCAATGACGAACATCTGCAAGACGCGCTCACGCTCGGCGCTGACGGCGGCGTCGATTTCAGCGGCGGTGGACACCAGCGCCACGGTGCCAATGATCAGATCGCCCTGCCGGATCGGGCTGAAGGCGTGAAACAAGGTCTCGCCGCTGGGGCCGGTGCCGGCTTCGACGCGGGTCACCTCGGGCTGGCCAGCTTCGATCATGCGGCGCAGCTTGTCCTCAAGGACGAGATCCGGCTCATCGCCGAAATAGGTGAACAGGCCCGCGACCGAGGTCCAGACCGTGTTCAAAAAGTCGGAAATCAGCGTCGGCTTTTCCTCGGGCTGGGCAGAGGACAGGACAGGCGCCATGTTGCCCGCCGTCTCGCCCACGAGGAAATTGGCGCTGTCGTAGATCAAAACCTGCGTGCCTTGCCGCAGCTCCAGCCCGCCGACGGTGGCCTGCACGTCCAGCTCGGGCGAGGTGCCAAGCGCGACCGGTGCGCCCATAGGCAGCTGCGCCTCGAAGACGTCGGCGATCAGCTCGACCTCGGACTGCAAAGCGTTGACGCGCTGCACCGCGAGCGTATCGCGCGACGAGTTCAGCCACAGGATCCCGGCGGCCAGAACGTTCAGCGCGATCAGGTTGAAGGTGATGATCTTGCGAGTCAGGGGCGAGCGATTGAGCGTGAAAAGGCCGCGCCGCGCGCGGGTGTCGCGCAGCTCTTTCTCGACCGTGCTGTCCGGGGCGATCCAGTCATCGCCCAGAACAACATCCGAGTCGCGTCGATCGATCTGATCGTCGTCCATGCCTATCCGCTCGGCCAAGGCCATCAGTTACTCTTCGTTGTACCGATAGCCGATCCCGTAGAGCGTTTCGATCGCCGAAAACTCCGGGTCAGCGGTGCGCATTTTCTTACGCAGACGTTTGATGTGGCTGTCGATGGTGCGGTCGTCGACGTACACCTGATCGTCATAGGCCACGTCCATCAGCTGATCGCGGGATTTGACAAAGCCCGGACGCTGCGCAAGCGCCTGAAGCAAAAGGAATTCCGTCACGGTCAAGGACACATCGTTGCCCTTCCAGGTCACCGCGTGGCGCAGCGGGTCCATGGTCAGCGAACCGCGCGTCATCAGCTTGGTCTCTTCGGTGTCGCCAACGACGTCACCGGCGACCGCCTCTTGGCGGCGTAGCAGCGCGCGGATGCGTTCCACCAGCAGACGCTGCGAAAACGGCTTTTTGACGTAATCGTCGGCGCCCATGCGCAGGCCGAGCACCTCGTCGATCTCATCGTCCTTGGAGGTCAGGAAGATCACCGGCATCTTGGATTTCTGGCGGACGCGTTGCAGCAGGTCCATGCCGTCCATGCGGGGCATCTTGATGTCGAAGACGGCCATATCGGGCATCTTCTTGTTAAAGGCGTCCAACGCGGATTGCCCGTCGTTGTAGGTTTCCACCTCGAAACCCTCTGCCTCAAGAGTCATCGAAACCGACGTCAGGATATTCCTGTCATCGTCCACAAGGGCGATTTTAGACATTAGACTTGTCCTTATACTGCTCTGTTTGCCTGTTTTTTCCGGTCACTATTGGAGATTTTCCACTTTTCAGCAATGCCAAAGTGCGAATCAGGCCACACTCTGGCCCTTATTGCAGGCGATTTTGGCAAAGGAATGGCTAAAAAGCCTCACCTGTTTCCTTACCATTTAAGTCACTTCGGCAAGCTTCCGCCTTGGTATCGCTAAACCGACAAGCTGGTTGCGCTAAACCGAAAATGGTTGCGCTAACTGTGCGTTTACGTCCTGTTCACCGCGAAAAACGTCATGTTATAGAAAATTCCTCTGGCGAGATTTTCGCCGCAACAAACTTACCCTAGCAGCGCTGCGACAGGAGCAAGGCAATGACATTTGGACGGGTCAACCCGCAATTCCGGCTTGAAGATCAAGGGATCGAAGGTCTGGGTAATGTCTATTATAACCTCATGGAACCCGCTCTGATCGAAGCGGCCTTGAAAAAGGGCGAAGGCGCTCTGGGCAAGGGCGGTTCGTTCCTTGTCTCTACCGGCAAGTTCACCGGCCGGTCCCCCAAGGACAAATTCATCGTGCGCACCCCGTCGGTCGAGGATTCGATCTGGTGGGAAAACAACGCACCCATGACGCCCGAAGGCTTTGACGCGCTTGAGGCGGACATGCTCGAGCACATGAAGGGCCGCGATTACTACGTGCAGGACCTGGTGGGCGGCGCCGATCCGGCCAACGCCATCGACGTGCGCATGGTGACCGAGCTGGCATGGCATGGCCTGTTCATCCGCCACATGCTGCGCCGTCCCGACCGCGAGGATCTGGACACGTTCGAGGCCGATTGGACCGTCATCAACTGCCCCAGCTTCAAGGCCGATCCGGCCAAGCACGGCTGCCGCACCGACACCGTGGTCGCGATGAACTTTGACAAAAAGCGCATCCTGATCGCCAACACCGAGTACGCGGGCGAGAACAAGAAATCGATCTTTACCCTGCTCAACTACATCCTGCCCGGCAAAGGCATCATGGCGATGCACTGCTCGGCGAACCATGCGGTTGGCAACCCGGTCGACACCGCCGTGTTCTTTGGCCTGTCCGGCACCGGCAAGACCACCCTGTCCGCTGACCCCGATCGCGTTCTGATCGGCGACGACGAGCACGGCTGGTCCGAGCGCGGCACCTTCAACTTCGAAGGCGGCTGCTACGCCAAGACCATCAACCTGTCCGCCGAAGCAGAGCCGGAAATCTACGCCACGACCGAGAAATTCGGCACCGTGATCGAGAACATGGTCTACGACGAAGAGACCCGCGATCTGGACTTCGAAGACGACAGCCTGACCGCCAACATGCGCTGCGCTTACCCGCTGCACTACATTTCCAACGCGTCCAAGACCGCTCTGGGTGGCCACCCCAAGAACATCATCATGCTGACCTGTGATGCGTTCGGCGTGCTGCCTCCGATCGCGCGTCTGACCCCGGCGCAGGCGATGTACCACTTCCTGTCCGGCTTCACCTCCAAGGTGGCCGGGACCGAGCGTGGCGTGACCGAGCCCGAGCCGACCTTCTCGACCTGCTTTGGCGCGCCCTTCATGCCGCGTCGCCCCGAGGAATACGGCAACCTGCTGCGCGACAAGATCGCCAAGCACGGCGCGACCTGCTGGCTGGTGAACACCGGCTGGACCGGCGGCGCATATGGCACCGGCTCGCGGATGCCGATCAAGGCGACCCGCGCCCTGCTGACCGCCGCGCTGAACGGCTCGCTCAACGAGGCAGAGTTCCGCAAAGACGTGAACTTTGGCTTTGACGTGCCGGTGTCGGTCGAAGGTGTGCCCGAGCTGCTGCTCGACCCGCGCAAGACCTGGGAAGACAAGGCTGGCTACGACGCGCAGGCGCAAAAGCTGGTGCAGATGTTCGCGGACAACTTTGAACAGTACGTCCCCTACATCGACGAAGACGTCAAAGCCGTCGCCATCGGCTAAACGCCTTTCGCGTGATCTGATAGAGCCCTCCGCCGCGCGCGGGGGGCTTTTTCTTTGGGCGGTCAACTTCGCGTGGGTCAGGCTTTCCTGCCCTGCTGTTTTGCCGCCGCCCGTGCTAGACAAGGGCAAAAGGAGGCCGCTCATGACCGTACTGCGCTTTGCCGCCGCTGTGTCCCTATGCGCCGCGATGGCCCAAGCCGAGAGCGGCAGCGACGCCGCGCTCGTGACCCTGATCGACCACGGCGTGATCTGTCAGGTCGACCCCGAAGGCACCCGCCCCGCCCCCGGCACCGAGAGCGGCATCCTGAACATCATCGAACAGTCCAAGCCCATCGACGTGACCACCTCTGCCGTGCCCGCAGAGCGGGGGCTGAGCTTTGGCATCCGCGCACAGATCGCTGAGAACAGCGTGCCAGAGGCGCTCACCGTGGTGGTGCAGCACCCGCCCATGGGCGATGCGGGCGTGACGGTGGAACGCTGGGGGGCGGATGTGGCGCCGGGGCAGACCCTGCTGAACCTCTTTACGTTCGAACACGAATACGAGCTGGTTCAGGGCACGTGGACCTTTCAACTGGTCCAAGGCGATACCGTTTTGATCGAACAAAGCTTTGCCGTCCTGCCCAAGGGCAGCGTGCCGCAGGTGCAGCAGACCTGCTTTGCCCCGCAGATCCTGTCCTAAAGAAAAACCCCGGCGCAGTGGCCGGGGTTAAACGTTTTACGCGGGGCGCAGCCCAAGGATTTCGCGGGCCTGTTGCCACGTGGCGACGGGCCGCTCGTATTTCTCGCACAGCTCGGCGGCGCGCTTGACCAGCGCCGCGTTGGACGGGGCCAGCGTGTTCTTGTCGATGCGAATGTTGTCTTCCAGACCGGTGCGCGTGTGACCGCCCGCGGCGATGGACCACTCGTTGACCTCGATCTGGTGACGACCGATCCCGGCGGCGCACCACTGCGCATCGGGGGCAAGCCGTTCCACGGTTTTGATATAGTAGTCAAAGACTTCGCGGTCGCAGGGCATGGCGTTCTTTACGCCCATGACGAACTGCACATACAGCTGGCCGGGGATGCGCCCGTCGCGGTTCATCTCGGCGGCCTTGAAGATGTGGCTCAGGTCAAAAGCCTCGATCTCGGGTTTCACGTCATAGGTGCGCATCTCGGACGCCAGCCAATCGACCAGATCGGGCGGGTTCTCGTAGACGCGCGTGGGAAAGTTGTTCGACCCCACCGACAGCGACGCCATGTCCGGACGCAGGGGCAACATCCCGCCGCGCGTCTTGCCCGCGCCCGACCGCCCTCCGGTGGACAGCTGGATGATCATGCCGGGGCAGTGCTTTTGCACCCCTTCCACCAGACGCGCGAATTTCTCGGGGTCCGAGGTGGGGGTTTCGTCGTCGTTGCGCACATGGGCGTGCATGATGGTCGCGCCCGCCTCGAATGCTTCGTGGGTGCTTTCGATCTGCGCCTCGATGGTGACGGGCACCGCCGGGTTGTCCTTGGTCGTGGGGACCGATCCAGTGATCGCCACGCAGATGATGCAGGGTTTGGTCATTTACGCTCTCCAGAGGTTGCGCAGCGGGGTTGCCCCCTTGAATAGCAAAAAGGCAGGGTCCGCGCCAAACGGTCCCCGCCTTGGATGTGTAACTTAGATGTCGAAAAAGACGGTCTCGGACTCGCCTTGCAGGTAGACATCAAAGCGATAGACCACCTGCCCGTCCCGCTCGCCGCGCTTGGCGATCAGCGTCGCGCGGCGGTTTTCCCATTCGATCATGTTGATGATCGGGTCCTTGGCGTTGGCCTCTGCCTCATCGTCGAAATAAATCCGAGTGTTCAGGCCCACATTGATGCCGCGCGCCACGATCCACAGGTTGATGTGCGGCGCTTGGGTGCTGCCATTGCGGCCCGGCACGCAGCCCGGTTTCACCGTGTCAAAGCCCCACTCGCCGGTTTCAAAGTTGGTGATGACCCGGCCCCAGCCGCGAAAGCCCTCTTCGACGTCGCCGTCCACTTCGGGGTGCGGATAGATGCCGTCCGCGTTGGCCTGCCACGCCTCCAGCAGCACGTCCTTGACGGGGCTGCCGGTGCCGTCGATCACCAGACCTTCGATGCGAATGCGCTCGCCCTTGGCGTTGGGGCCGGCGATGTCCTGACCCAGCTCGCGCTCGTAGATGTCAAAGCCCGCCGCGCCGGGGGCGAGGCCGATGTGAACATAGGGGCCCGCCGTCTGCGACGGGGTTTCCTTGAGGTACTCAAGCTTTTGCACCATGGTCATTCTCCTCGTGTATTTTCCGGGCGAAAAACCGGTGCCCACTTTTTCTGAAAATACATCAGTTCCCCTCCAGACGGTTTTCGAACAGGGTCGAGCGGCGACCGCGCAACACAATGTCGAACTTGTAGGCGATGGTATCCAGCGGGATCGTCGCGTTCATGTCCAAAGCGGCCACAAGGCTGTCGCGGCCTTCCTGCGTCGGGATCGTCTTGACGATCGGACATTTGCCCAGCAGCGGGTCGCCTTCGAAATAGCACTGGGTGATCAGGCGCTGGGTAAAGCCCGTGCCAAAGATCGACAGGTGGATGTGCGCAGGACGCCAGCTGTTGACCCAGTTGCGCCACGGGTAGGCACCGGGTTTCACGGTCCGGAAGAAATAATAGCCGTTCTCATCCGTCAGCGTCCGCCCGCACCCGCCAAAGTTGGGGTCGATGGGCGCAAGATACGTGTCCTTTTTATGGCGATAGCGCCCGCCCGCGTTGGCCTGCCACGCTTCAACCAGCGTGTTCGGCACCGGGCGCGCGTTTTCGTCCAGAACCCGCCCGTGCAGGATGATCCGCTCACCGATGGCCGACTGGCCTTCGCCCGCGTAGTTATAGATCAGATCGTTGTCCAAGGCGGCAATGTCGCTATGCCCGAACCGCGGGCCGGTGATCTCGGACACGGTCTGGTCGAGGCTGATCAGCGACTTCTGCGGCGAACGCGCGACAGAGGTCTTGTAGTCATGCGTGTACGCGGGCGGATGCCATTCGCGGTCACGCTGGTAGAATTCGCCTTTGAGCGGCATGGGTCTCTCCTCCTTCGGGAAGGTTTCGCGCGTTTCCCGGTGTTACTTTTCCAACTCGGCCCAGGTCTGCTTGGCCAGTTTGATCGCGTGGTTGGCCTTGGGCACGCCGGCGTAAATCGCCACGTGCTGAAAGGCCTCCATGACATCCTCTTTGCTGGCGCCGGTGTTGGCGCAGGCCCGGATGTGCATGGGAATTTCCTCAAAGTTGCCACAAGCGGCGAGCAGCGCAAGGGTCAGCATCGACCGCTCGCGGCGCGAGAGGCCATCGCTGGCCCAGACGGTGCCCCAGGCGCTTTCGGTGATCAGCGTCTGAAAGGGTTCGTCCAGCGGGGTCTTGTTGGCTTCGGCGCGGTCCACGTGGGCATCCCCAAGGACGCTGCGGCGCACGCTCATGCCGGTGTCGTAACGGTTGGTCATTGGCAGCCTCCGGGCTTAGTAGGGCAGGCCCACGTAGTTGATGGCCAGCATGGCCTGAGCGGATTCGATGCTGGCGAGGTGTTCGATCTCGGCGCGCTGGATGCGCAGCTCGTAATCGTCGGTATCGGGGAAGCGGTGCAGCAGCTTGGTCATCCACCAGCTGAAGCGCTGGGTTTTCCAGACACGCGACAGCGCCTTTTCCGAGTACAGCCCCAGCGCCGCGGGATCCTTGTCCAGATAGCACGCCTGCAACGCCTCGAACAGGTAATGCACGTCGCTGGCGGCGGTGTTCAGGCCCTTGGCCCCGGTGGGCGGCACGATATGGGCGCTGTCCCCGGCCAGGAACAGGCGGCCATATTGCATCGGCTCACAGACAAAGCTGCGCAGCGGCGCGATGCTTTTCTCGATCGACGGGCCGGTGATCAGCTGATCGGCAAAGCGTTCAGGGATGCGCTTCTTGAACTCGGACCAGAACATGGCGTCGGTCCAATCCTCGGGATCGTCCGCCAAGGGGGCCTGAATGTAGTAGCGCGACAGGTTCTCGTTGCGCATCGACGCCAGCGCGAAACCGCGTTCGCTGTTGGCATAGATCAGCTCGTGGTGCACCGGCGGCGTTTCCGACAGGATGCCGAGCCAGCCAAACGGGTAGAGCTTTTCGAACTCGCGGCGCTTGTCCGCCGGGATCGCCTGACGCGAGGGGCCGTGGAAACCGTCACAGCCGGCGATGTAATCGCAGGTGATTTCCTTGGTCTGACCGTCGTGGGTAAAGCGCACCTTGGCCAGTGCGTCGCCGTCCAGCGGCGCGTTGATGATCTCGACGTCGTCCACATTATGCAGCGTCACGCCGCCGGTCGCCTCGCGCGCGTCGTACAGATCGCGGGTCACTTCGGTCTGGCCGTAGACCATCACCGGGGTGTTGGCGTGCTTTTTAAAGTCGATCCGCACTTCGAGGTTTTCAAAGCTGATCATGGTGCCGTCATGGGGGTAACCCATTGTATCCATACGGGTTTTGACCTGCGCCTGCTCCAACAGCTTGAGAAAGCCGGTTTCCAAAACGCCTGCGCGGATGCGCGTCAGCACGTGTTCGCGGCTGCGGCGTTCCAGCACAACCGCGTCGATCCCGGCCACATGGCACAGCTGGGCCAGCAGCAGGCCAGAGGGGCCACCGCCGATGATGCAAACTTGAGTACGCATGAGACTCTCCTCTTCTTGCGGGGATTTAGACTGAACCTTTTTGATATGTAAAATTGCGTTTTCGTCTGTATACTTGCCTAAAATGGAAAGCATCCCATGGATCGCCGGATCAAGTTCCGCCACATCGAAGCGCTGACCGCCATTGCGCGCCAAGGCTCTCTCAAGGCAGCCTGCCAAGAGCTGCACCTGTCGCAGCCCGCTTTGTCCAAGACTTTGAAAGAGTTAGAGGACATCCTTGGGGCCGTCCTGATGACGCGCGACCGCGGCGGCGTGCGCATGACCCCCGAAGGCGAGGTGTTTCTGGAATTTGCGAGCCAGAGCCTCGCCGCGCTGCGGCGGGGATTTGACGGGGTCGCGGCGCTGAAACAAGGCGGGGCCGAAGTCTTGCGCGTCGGCTCTCTGCCCTCGGTCGCGGCGCGGTTGATGCCGCAGGCGGTGGCGCGGTTCCGGCAGTTGTCGCCCGACACGCGGCTGCATCTGCGCGACGGGGCGCATGGGGCGCTGACCTCGGATCTGCGCGCCGGGGGGCTGGATATGGTGATCGGGCGCATGGGCACGGCCAGCATGATGACCGGCCTGTCCTTTACCCAGCTTTACCAAGAACGCGTGGTCTGCGTGACCACCCCGGACCACCCCTTGGCCGGACAAACCCTCGCGCCGGGGGATTTGTCCGACTGGGCGGTCCTTTACCCGCCCGAGGGCGCGGCGATCCGCCCCCTGCTCGACCGCTGGTGCGTGGCGCAAGGGCTCGGGCCGTTCCGCGACCAGATCGAATGCGTGTCCGGCGCCTTTGGCCGCAACTACCTACGGCACGCGCAGGCGCTGTGGTTCATTTCCGAAGGCGTGGTGGCCCAAGACCTTGCCGACGGGCGTCTGTTAACACTTCCGCTGGACTTGGGGTTGACCGCCGGGCCGGTTGGCCTGATGACACGGCCAGACACCGCGCCGTCCCGCAGCCAGCAGCTGTTCACCCGCGCGCTGACAGAGATTTCGGCCCAATTGCCCGAATCGTAACTCTTTTCGCGATTTCGTCCACAGGTAAATTGAGTTTTCAACAACATTTCACTTTACAGCGGACTCCTTGCACTGGCACCATATCTAGTAAGGGCGCGCGGCATATCCCGCAGACCCTAGAGCAGGCGGCTAGCGCTAGGGGCCTCACCCCCTTTTGCGCGCATATAAAAAGAGGTGGTGGCATGGCCCTGTCCGAGCATTATCTGTCCGAAGAACTGCACCCCATTGATATCGTAGAAGATATCGCGGCCCACAACGATTGGGATTTCGACCGTATCGGCGATGACCAGATCGCGATGGCCGTCGAAGGCCAGTGGCGCACCTACTCGATCACGCTGGCGTGGTCCGGGCGGGACGAAACGCTGCGGATGATCTGCACCTTTGAGATGGAGCCGCCGCACGACCGCATGGCGACCCTGCACGAGGGGCTGAACCTTGTGAACGATCAATGCTGGGCCGGCGCGTTCAGCTATTGGGCCGCCCAAAAGCTGATGGTTTACAAGTACGGTCTGGTGCTGGCGGGGGGCAACACCGCCTCGCCCGAGCAGATCGACACCATGATCAACGCCGCCGTCCTCAGCGCCGAGCGCTACTACCCGGCTTTCCAGCTGATGAGCTGGACCGACAAAGCCCCCAGCGACGCACTGCAAATCGCCATGGCCGAGGCCTACGGGCGCGCCTAAGGCTTACATCGTTTCCAGGCAATGACGCCGGAACGCGCGCTTGAGCATGTCCAGCTCGGCGCGCAGCAGCTCCACCTCGGCGCGGATATCCTCGCCAAGCGCCTCGCCCGCCATCAGGGTAAAGCTTTCCAGCACCACGTCGGCATTGGCGTCGCAGATCAAAAAGGTCTGCACCCCGTCCCCCAGCGCCTCGATCGGCACCGGGATTTCCACCGCGTAGCGCCCCGCCTCGGCGGTCGCCGTCACGGTCACGCCTTTGACGGACTGATCGCGCAGGGTCACATTGATCTCGGGCGGGGCCGCGTCCGCTTGCTTGGCCACCAACAGGCCCGTCCAGACCCCTTCGCGGAAGCGTGTCTTGGTCAGCGTATAGGCGCTCATGCCCGGCTCTCCTTACAGTTCCGCCCGCTTGCGCCGGCTAAAGGTCAGATCCCGCAGGATCACCTGGTTCATCTGTGGCCCTTCGAAAATCAGGTCGAGCCACATCTTTTCCACCCGCTTTTCGTTCAGCTTGGTGTAGGCCAAGTCGAATTCCACGGTGATGTCTTCCTCGTGCAGCGGCAGTTCGCGCACGATCTGTTCGGTGTTCGGCCCGTGCTTGATGTTCAGACGGGCGAAGATTTCGAGCGGTTTTTCCATCTCAACGATGGTGTCGATGCGGATCAGATGCTTGCGCTTGAGCCCGCGCGCCGCCTCTTCGGGCAGGTCGATGGCCAACGACAGATAAGAGCCGGTGAACTGGAACACGTCCATGCGCAGACCAAAGGCCGCGAGGTCCGCTTCGCGCATGTTGCGGATCTGGCGCAGGGTCAGCTCGGAATGGGCGCAATCGTGGAACAGCGTCGCCTCATGACCCAGCATCGACTTGGACTGGACCGAGGACACCCCCGCCACCGGCAAAGGCCCACACCACAGTTCAGGCCGCCAAGCCCAATCGGCATCGGCCGGGCGTGGAAAGCTCTGGTTGCCGATCAAGGGCAGGGCTAGACGCGATTCCGACACGTGGATCAGCCGGTCGATGTGGTTTTTCAGCCGCCGCGCCCGCGCCCGCTGCTGGCGCAGCTCTGCCAAATCGGTGGTTTCGGCAGCGGCCGCAGCCTGGGACCAGCGACGCAACGCCGCCGCGTGCAGCCTGCGTTCCAGCCATCCCTGCTTTTCGCCAGCCATGCCGTGCCCTTCTTGTCCGGTTGCGTTCGGTTGTTTCGATATCGGAAACTATTACCGATAGTCTTAACGCTTGAACAAGCCGCCGAGAAGCCCCGTATTGCCTTGTTTTTTCACCGATTGCGCGGCGGGCGCGTTGCCCTTGGGTGACAGGTGCACGATCTGAGCCTTGACTCGCGCGAGCAGGGTCGCCCCTTCGCTGCCTGCCATGACGCTGCCCTTGGGCGCATACAGCCCCAGCCCGACCATGCGCCCGTTTTGCAAGAACGCGCCACGCCAATAGCGCGCATCACCGCCCGGCAAAATCTTGTCCCCACCGGAGGCCAAATGCGCCGTCACAAGACCCGAAGACCGATCCCCACCCAGCAGCTTGGCCTTGGCCGTCTGCGCCAAAGCCCCCGGTGTCGGCAAATCCGCAGCCTCTCCGCGCGGGCCGACCGTGACCGAAACCAGCACAGGCTCGACGATCCGGCCCGCCTCGCCGTTCGACAGGATGAAACAGGATGCGATCAAGGCAAAGCCCCGCTCTGGCCGCGACTGGACGGTTTGCGGGTCGATGCAATAGCCGCTTGGCCCCGCGACAACCACATCGCCACGCGCCATCGACACCTTGGCAAGGGGCGGCTTTTTCTTGGCCTTGGGCGAGATGGCCTGCCCCGCAGGGGATAGGAACCCGAAAACACCCGCGGGCTTGGCCGCCTTATCGGGGTTGGACACCGGCGCGGTCCCCATACATCCCGCCACCAGCGCGCCTGCGCAAATCAGCGTCAAAACCCGTGCCCGCATGACCTCTCCCCAGGGCGCAAATCTGCGCCAACCGCCTGAAACTAAACTCACCCTTTGGCATAGCGGCTCTGCCGGGTGCGGGCAAGCTGCGGGATGGTGGGTGGGGCGATGTGAGGCACGAACGAGCGTCCGCCCATCATCCGCTGCCAATCAAAGCGCCCGCCGCAAAGACCAGCGCCCCGCCAAGAACCACCTGGAACGCGGCGCGCAGGAACGGCGTTTCCATCCACTTGTTCTGGATCCACGCGATCGCCCAAAGCTCGATGAACACCACGATCATAGCGATTATCGTCGCCGTCCAGAAATGCGGGATCAGGTAGGGCAGCGCGTGCCCCAAACCGCCCACCGTGGTCATCACACCAGAGGCAATCCCGCGCTTGACCGGCGAGCCGCGCCCGGACAGTTGCCCGTCATCCGATGCCGCCTCGGTAAAGCCCATGGAAATCCCCGCGCCCACCGACGCGGCCAAGCCCACAAGGAACGTGGTCCAAGGGTCATGCGTCGCAAAGGCGGTGGCAAAGATCGGCGCCAGCGTCGACACCGACCCGTCCATCAACCCCGCCAAGCCCGGCTGCACCCATGTCAAAACGAACTGGCGCTTGGCCATGTCCGCTTCGGACTGCAACGCCTCGTCGGTCAGGTTCTCCCGCTCCAGCCGTTCCGCGGAATGCTGGTGTCCCGCCTCTGCCGCTGCCAAATCCCCGAGCAGCTTGCGCGTTTCCGCATCACTCGAGGCCTTCGCAGCCTCCAGGTAAAACTGCTCAGCATCCCGCTCCATCATCGCCGCCTCTTCGCGGATCCGCTCCAGCGGCAGGTTCTCGACGAGCCACACAGGGCGGCGCGCGTAATAGCCCGCCACATGCTCCCGCCGGATCAGCGGGATCACCTCGCCGAACCGCTTTTTATGCGCGGCGATCAAGGCCTTGCGGTGATTGTCCTCTTCCAGCGCCATGCCATCAAAGACTTTGGCGGTATCGGGATATTCCTCGCGCAATTGCTGCGCGTAGGTCCGGTAAATCCGCGCATCATCCTCTTCGGACGAAATCGCAAGCGCGAGGACTTCTTGCTCGGACAGATCACGGAAATGGCGGCGTTGGGTAAAGAAGCGCATGACAGGCACCTTTCTAGAATAATTCTAATTTAGCGCACCATGCGGCAGGTGCAAGAGGCACAAACTAAACCGATCGGTTCAAAATTGACTCGACAAACTGAACGACTCGGTTTAGGTAACTAAACGAACCAGTTCAGATGGAGTGATCCGATGAAAAACCTCATGCTTGCCGCCCTCTTGTCCGCCTCTGCCTCTGCCGCTTTTGCGGGCGTCCCGCCGATGGTCCTGCCCGACCTGACCTTCCCCGCGCCGACCCCCGACGTTTCCACACAGGGCTGCGCCGCGCCGCAGGGCCAGACCGCCTGCAAGTAACAGGCTTTCTTGCCCCGAAACGGGCGTCCGGTTTATAGTCCTCCCTCAAACCGGACGCCCGTTTCCGCCCGTGCGCCCCAATAAGGAGGGTCTGAATGACCGCAGAAGCCGTGATCCGCAAAGGCCGCAAATTCGACCAAGTGCTCGAAGGCGCCCGAGAGATTTTCCTGCGTGACGGCTTTGAAGGCGCATCCGTGGATGACATCGCCAAGGCCGCCGGCGTGTCCAAGGCGACGCTCTACAGCTATTTTCCAGACAAACGGCTGTTGTTCACCGAAATGGCGTCCAGCCAGTGCTGTGAACAGGCCGATCACGCGCTCTTGACGCTGGACCTGTCGCAGCCGCCGCGCGTTGTGCTGCCGCAGGCCGGCCGCAAATTCCTTTGCTTTCTTTATTCCGAAACCGCGATGCGCATCTTTCGCATTTGCGTCGCGGAATCCGACCGCTTTCCAGAGATTGGCCGCCAGTTTTATCAATCCGGCCCCATGGTCATGCGCCGCGCCGTCACCACCTACCTGATCGAGGCGACCCAGCGCGGCGAGTTGCAGATCGACGACATGAACCTTGCCGCCGATCAATTCGCGGAACTGTGCAAGGCTGACCTGTGGCCCAAGGTCCTCTTTGGCATTCAAACCGATGTCACCGATGCGGAAATCGACCGGATTGTGGATGGCGCTACCGCGACCTTCATGGCACGTTACGGCGCAAACTAGCCCCCGTTTCGGGGGCCGACCCGCGACGGAGGACTCCATGGAAACGGTATCTGAAAACAAATGCTTCGGCGGCACCCAAGGTGTCTACAAACACGCGTCCAAGGCCTGTGCCTGCGACATGACCTTTGGCCTGTTCCTGCCCGAAGAGGCACAGTTTGGCGAAGTCCCCGTGCTGTGGTACCTGTCGGGCCTGACCTGCACCCACGAGAACGCCATGACCAAAGCCGGGGCACAGGCCTGGGCCGCGGAGCAGGGCATCGCGCTGGTGTTCCCCGACACCTCGCCGCGCGGCGAAGGCGTGGCCAACGACGAGGCCTATGACCTGGGCCAAGGCGCTGGTTTCTATGTGAACGCGACCCAAGACCCGTGGGCGCCGCACTTCCAGATGTGGGACTACATCGCCGAAGAACTTCCCGCTCTGCTTGGCGAAAACTTCGCTTTGGACATGGATCGCCAGTCGATCACCGGCCACTCGATGGGCGGTCATGGCGCGTTGACGCTGGCGATGGGACTGCCCGGGCGCTTCCGCTCGGTGTCAGCCTTTGCGCCGATCGCCAACCCGACGCAAAGCGATTGGGGCAAGAAGCAGCTGAGCGCATATCTGGGCGACAGCGGCTGGGACAAGCACGACGCGACGCTGCTGATGCAAGAGGTCGGCTTTGACGGGCCGGTGCTGATCGATCAAGGCGGCGCGGACCAGTTCCTTGATCTGCTCAAGCCCGAAGCGCTGTCCGGGGCCATGGCTGCCCGCCGTCAGGAAGGCACCTTCCGGATGCAAAAGGGCTATGATCACAGCTACTTCTTCATCTCGACCTTCATGGAAGACCACGTCGCCTTTCACGCCGAGGCGCTGCATTCGTGACGGCGCTTTACATCGACGCCGACGCCTGTCCCGTCAAGGAAGAGGCCGAGCGCGTCGCAACCCGGCATAAAATCCGCATGTTCGTGGTGTCGAACGGGGGGCTGCGTCCGTCGCGCAACCCCTTGGTCGAGACGGTGATCGTGCCCGAAGGCCCAGACGTGGCCGACATGTGGATCGCCGACCGCGCGGGCAAGGGCGACGTCGTTGTCACCAGTGACATGCCGCTGGCCGCGCGCTGCGTTGAAAATGGCGCGCAGGTGCTGCGGCACGACGGATCGGTTCTGGACGCGCGCAACATCGGGCAACAGCTGGCGATGCGCGATTTGATGGCCGATCTGCGCGCCGCCGATCCATTCCGGCAAGGCGGAGGCAAAGGCTTTACCAAGGCGGACCGCTCGCGGTTTCTGGACGCTTTGGAGCGCGCGCTCAGGTTGGCATTGAAGGGGTAAGGATATGGTTAAGGCAGTGATTTTCGACATCGGCAACGTGCTGATCGAATGGCAACCCGAGCGGTACTACGACGCGTTGATCGGGCCCGAACGGCGACAAGAGATGTTTGCGCAGGTCGATCTGCACGGGATGAACGATCTGATCGACACCGGGCATGATTTCCGCGAGACGGTCTACGCCTGGGCCGGCAAGTACCCGGAATGGCGAGAGGAAATTCGCCATTGGCACGACAACTGGCTGGATCTGGCGACCCCTCGGATCGACCATTCAGTGCGGTTGTTGCGGGCGCTGCGGGCCAAGGGGCACCCGGTGTTCGCGCTTACGAATTTCGGAATCGGCACCTGGGCGATTGCGACCCCGGCCTATGATTTCCTCAACGAATTCGACCACGCCTATGTTTCGGGGCACATGGGGGTCATCAAGCCTTCGCCAGAGATTTACGCCATGGTCGAAGAGCACAGCGGCCTCGCGCCGGGCGATCTGCTGTTCACCGATGACCGCATCGACAACATCAGCGCAGCGCAGGCGCGCGGCTGGCAGGTGCATCACTTTACCGGATCGCAAGGCTGGGCCGACTGCCTTGTGGCCCATGGCCTGCTGACCCAGTCCGAGGCGGCATGACCCCCGGCGGCTGGATCGCCTTGGCGGGGCTTGGTCTGGCCGCCCTGCCCGCCGCGCGCGAAGCGGTGCGCACCCCGGTTGGCGCTTTGCAGAAGACCGCGCCCGGTCGCTTTGCCGAACTGTCCGAAGGTCGCACGCATTATCAATGGTTTGGGCCTGAGAGCGGTCCCGTGGTGGTCTGTGTCCATGGGCTGACCACACCGTCGTTTGTCTGGCTTGGGCTGGTGTCTGACCTGACGCGCAAGGGCTACCGGGTTTTGACCTACGATCTTTACGGGCGCGGCTATTCCGACGCGCCGCGCGGCCAGCAGAGCCCCGGTTTTTTTGCCGAACAACTGCGCGCGTTGCTGAGCGATCAGAACCTGCACGAAGACATCACCCTGATCGGCTATTCCATGGGTGGGGCGATCGCCACGAGCGTTGCCGCCGAAGAGCATCACCGCCTCAGCCGCCTGATTTTGGTCGCGCCCGCCGGGATGGGGCACACCCTAGGGCGCATGGCCACTTGGGCGACCGAA
Organism: Tropicibacter naphthalenivorans; assembly: GCF_900176475.1. Lineage (GTDB taxonomy): Bacteria > Pseudomonadota > Alphaproteobacteria > Rhodobacterales > Rhodobacteraceae > Tropicibacter > Tropicibacter naphthalenivorans. The sequence continues at coordinate 82,874 of NZ_FWXX01000011.1, read as the reverse complement.
TGGCCGATCGTGGGCGACTGGGCCTTTCACATGGCCTTCCCGCGAGCGCATCGCGCCGCCGTCCTGGCCGAGCGCACCCTGCCCTCTACCGTGCAAAACATCGGGGACCAGCAAATCTCCGAACTGAGGCGCAAAGGCTTTGTCCGCTCGGTCCTGTCCTCGCTGCGCGGCACCCTGCGCCGAGACATGCAAAGCGCTCACCGGACGCTTGCCGCGGCCCAGCTGCCCGTGACCGCCATTTGGGGCCGCGATGACCGCACGATCCCCCTGCGCGCCATGGGCACACTGACGCAATGGAACCGCGACGTACGCCACATCGTAATCGACGACGCAGGACACGGCCTGCCCTACACCCACACCGATCAGATCACGCGCCTCCTGTAGATCAGGCAACCGCCGGCTGAGGCGCTTTTTCCCGCACGGGCAGGTGAACAATCGCCGAAAACGCGCCGACGCCTACGCCGATCCACCAGACCAGATCGTAGTTCCCATAAAGGTCGTACAACCGACCCCCCAGCCACACGCCAAGGAACCCCCCAAGCTGGTGGCTAAAGAACACGATGCCGTACAGCGTGCCCATGTAACGCAACCCATAAAGATGCGCGATCAAACCGCTCGTCAGCGGAACCGTTGCCAGCCACAGCGCGCCCATCACTGCGGAAAACACCAGCACAGACGTCGGCGTCATCGGCATCAAAATAAACACCGCTGCCGCCACAGTCCGCGCAGTATAGATAATCGCCAAAAGATACTTTTTCGTAAACCGCTTGCCCATCCAGCCTGCGGCCAGCGTCCCCACGATATTGAACAGCCCGATCAACGAAATTGACACCGCCCCAAGTGCGCTGGTTGTTGTAATCCCAAGCCCGTGCAACACGCCGCCCGCCGCAATCGGCCCGCAAATCTCGGTCACGAAAGCCGGGAAATGCGCGGTGATAAAGGCCAGCTGATACCCACAGGAAAAGAACCCCAAAAAGATCATCGCAAAGGACGGGTCCCGCGCCGCGCGCCCCAGGATTTGCCCCATGCTCTCTTGCAACTCTACCCGGCTGACGCTGGGCGCGCGCATCATCGGCAGACTTAGCAAAAGCGCGATAATCCCGGCGGCAAAGATCATGAACACGGACTGCCACGACATCACCGCCAAAAGCGCCTCTGCCACCGGCGCGCCAAAGACTTGGCCCGCGCTGCCCGCCGCCGTGGCAATTGCCAGAGCCATCGAGCGATGCTCATCGCTCGCCGCACGGCCAACCACCGCCAGGATCACCCCAAAGCCCGTGCCCGCAACACCAAAACCCACAAGAACTTCATAGGCTTGCATGGCAAAAGGCGTCTGGGCAAAGGACGACAGCACCAGCCCCGCCGCATAGAACAGCGCCCCCAGAACAATCGCCTTGCGATCGCCCAGACGCTCGGCCAATGCGCCAAAAAGCGGTTGCCCAATCCCCCACGCAAGGTTCTGGATCGCAATCGCAAGGGAAAACTCTGCCCGCGCCCAGCCGAATTCCTCGGCGATCGGGATCTGAAACACGCCAAAGGACGCGCGCACCGCGAAGGACACCATGATGATGACGCAGCCCACCACCAAAACCGGGTTAAAAATCGTTGCAGGGCGGTCCATGGCTGTCTCCTCAAAAGCTGCAAATCTATTGCGCCATTTCGTCACGGCGTCAAATTCAAAACTTGCGCCCGGGGGTTTGGGGCACCGCCCCAAGGCCTGCGTGGCCTGAACGCAAATCCCCCTGACAGCGCAGCTGCCCTCTGGATCACGGACGGTAACCCCGCTAAATCCCTAGACATGACCGATCTGCACAGTCTCTACCAGACCCGCGTGGCCGAGGGCCGGCTCAAGCCCGATGACGCGCAACTTGCCGCCTTGCCGGCGTTTGAACGCATCCGCGCCGACCTTGCCACGCCGCAAAAGCGCGGTTTCTTTCGCAAGGCGCCAGAGCCGCCCAAGGGGCTGTACCTCTGGGGGGGCGTCGGGCGCGGCAAGTCGATGCTGATGGACCTGTTCGTCGAAACCCTGCCGGTGCCCGCGCGGCGCGTGCACTTTCACGCCTTCATGCAGGAAATCCAATCCGAACTGCACCGCCTGCGTGCCGAGGGCGTCGAAGACCCGATCAAGCCCGTCGCCAAGGCCGTTTCCGACAGCGTCAAGGTGCTTGCCTTTGACGAAATGCAGATCACCGATATCGCCGATGCCATGATCGTCGGGCGGCTGTTTGAACGGCTGTTCGACGCCGGAACCGTGGTTGTCACCACCTCGAACCGCGTGCCCGATGATCTGTATAAGGACGGGCTGAACCGACAGCTTTTCCTGCCCTTCATCGACCTGCTCAAGGACAAGATGGAGGTCCGCGAGCTGGCCTCTGACAAGGACCACCGGCAGGATCGTCTGCAAGGCGCGCAGGTCTATTTCTCGCCCGCCAACGCCGCCGCGCGTCAGCAGATCGACAGCCTGTGGGACGAGCTGACCCACGGTCTTGAGGAAACCTTGACCCTGCATGTCAAAGGCCGCGAGGTCGAGCTGCCGCGCTATCACAATGGCGTTGCGCGCGCGACGTTTTATGATTTGTGCGGGCGGATGCTCGGCCCTGCCGACTATCTCAAACTCGCCGAAAGCGTGCGCGTTCTGATGATCGAAGACATCCCCTGCTTGGGCCGTTCGAACTTCAACGAGGCCAAGCGCTTTGTGACTCTGATCGATGCTCTGTATGAGGCCAAGACGCGGCTGATTGCCTCTGCCGCCGCCGAGCCGGAGTTTCTCTATCTCGAAGGCACCGGCAGTTTCGAATTCGAACGCACGGCCAGCCGCCTGCGCGAGATGCAAGATGCCAATTGGGGCAGCAATTGGACGTCAACCCCTTGACAGCACTGCAAAAAAAGAAGGGCCCCGAAGGGCCCTTTATAGATAGTAGTCTGCCTGCTCTGCTTTGGTCTGTCGCCTGTTAGTGTAACTCGGGGATGCGCAAAACCATCCCGGCGCGCAGTTGCGCGGGGTCCGACAGGACATCGGGGTTGGCTTGCAAAATCTGTAGGTACGCCACCGTGGTGCCGTAATAGCGGAACGCGATGCCCGGCAGGCTGTCGCCCGGCTGCACGGCATGTGTGCGGGTGGTGATCGCCGTCGGCACCGCGCGCACTGTTTCAACCGGAGGTGTTGCCTTGGGCGCGGCCGCGACGGGCTTGTTCAGCTCTTGGACGATGCCGTAGCTCATCGCCTGCAACACATCCATCACCGGATCATTTGCCACGGGCGCAGGCACGGGGGTGGGCGTTGCCACAACAACTGGTGCGGGCGCTTCGACAACTTCCGGGGCGGCGGGCAAGGCCGGCGTCAGCGTCGGCTGAAGGCCCATAACATCCGGCGCGGTGCGGCTGACTTGATCGACGGCAGAGGGCTCATCCGATCCGGCCCCAAGGCTCCAGAGCAGCGCGCCCGTCGCGACGACAAAGCCCACGGCGAGCATCAAAATCCTAATCATGCGCGCCCCCGCATACAGGGCGCACGTCCGGCAAAGCCGGTCGCATCGGTCAAAAACATCTGTAGTCCCCCAGCGCGAGACCCAAGAGGCAGCGGGTCCGCGAGTGACTACGTGTATAGCCGAATCAAATTTCTGCAGTCAACATATAGTAGAGCTGTCAATGGGTAGCAGAGGCGAAATCAGCGGATACCACATTGATGTGCCGCAAAAAGATTCACTTTCGCGGCAGCACCAGCGTTTGCCCGGGCGCAAGATCGTCCGGGCGCGTCAGGATGGCCTGATTGGCGGCAAACAGCGGGCCGGTCATGTTAACGTCGCCGTAAACTTTGTCTGCGATAGACACGAGGCTATCGCCCGGCTGGACCACATAAATCGTCGGGGCGACACCTTGGGGCGCGGCCTGGCCCGCAGCAGGCGCATCAAGGGACCGCCGCACGATGGTATGCAGCAAGCTGCCCGGTTGCCCCGGCGCGGTTTCGCGACCTGTTGCGTGGTTCAGGCTCGACAGGGTGTCCCACGTCATCTTGCGCAGCGATTGGTCGTCCATGTCGCCGCCGCGCGCGACCTGCGGGCGCTGAACCGGGGGCAAGGGCTGGGCCACTTTGGGCGCGGCCACATCGGCAAGGCCGGACATCGGCTCTAACGGGTCGACCTGCGGCGCGGCGCGCGTGACCACCGGCTCGACGCTGGGCGCTTCAGCGGCTTTGCGGCTTGCACCCGGCTGCATGATCACCAAAGTCACGGTGATCGCCAAAAACCCAAGGGCAAAAAGTGCCATCCTGATCATGTCGTTCCCCTCAACCCTACTTTACTGGCCACCCGCGGTGGTCAAGCCAAGGCCCATCCAAGCCTGCACACCACCGCGATAATATTTAAGCTTTTCCGCCGGATAGCCGCTATCCAGCAAGCTGCGCAAGGCGATCTGTGCGCCTTCGTCATCGGGCCCGGCGCCGAACAGCACCAGGTCAAACGCCCCCGAGAAATCGCCCGACCGCACGCCCAGCGCATTGAGCAGGTCGTCGCGATACGGGTTATCCGGCCCAAGCGTCGCGGCGGGCACGTTCACCGCGCCCGGCACCGTCCCGGCGCTGAACCCGGTGGGCAGGCGCGCGTCGATCAGCAGACCACGGCCACCCGAGACGAAAATATCAAGGAAATCCATCACCTCCAGCTCGCCAATCGTGGCGACACCGGGGGCGGCTTGCATGGGTTGCACGCAGGCGGGCGGACACGCCGCGCCATTGCGGTCAATGGTCACCATCCGTCCGTTGAGCGTAAACTGAAAACTGCCCCGATCTTCTGTGATCCGGCTGGACTGCGCGCAAGCCGGAACGGCCATTGCAACAGCAGCGGCACAGCAAAGGGTCGGGAAAAGACCTTTGAACATCTGCTCGTCCTCTGGGGCCGGTTTGGCCTACCGTTTATCGTTATGCAAAATATAGGGCACGGCCTGCAAATCAGTCAATATGCAGGGGGACGGCACAAGGCGGGACTTCCGTCCGATTTCGGGAAATTTACCCGTTGGACCGCAGAATATCCCCCGCGAGGTAAAGCGATCCGCAAATCAGCACCCGCGCCGCCGGATCAGCCGCGATAATCTGGGCCAAGGCACCCTGAACGCTGTCTGCCGTGCGCGCATCGTGGCCGCAATCCGCCGCCATTTTCGCCGTGTCCTCGGCGGGCAAGGTGTTGGCCTCTCCGGGGATCGACACGGCGGTCAGCGTCGCCGCCTGCGCCGCCAAGGGCCGCAGGAAACCGCGCACGTCCTTGGTGTTCAACATCCCGCAAATCAGGTGCGTGGGACGCGGCGGCAGGCTGGCCAGATGGGTCGCGAGCGCATCCCCGGCGGCAGGGTTGTGCCCACCGTCGAGCCACAACTCGGCATCCGGCGCGGCCTCCAGCAAAGGCCCGTGGCGCAAACGCTGCATCCGCGCGGGCCAACTGGCGTTCGTCATCGCACCTTCAAAGGCGGCCTCGCCTGCGCCAAGGTGACGCAAAGCGGCCAAGGCAGCCCCGGCGTTCTGGTACTGATGCGCGCCGGGAAGCGACGGCAAAGGCAGGTCCAAGAGGCCATTTTCGTCTTGGAAAACAAGGCGTCCGCGTTCCTCAAAGACGTGCCACTGCTGCCCATAGGCCAACAAAGGCGCGCCCAGCGCCTGCGCGCGGGCTTCGATCACTTCCATGGCTTCCTCGGGCTGAGGGCCAACGACGCAAGGCACGCCGCGCTTGATGATCCCGGCCTTTTCGCCCGCGATCTTGGCCAGCGTGTCGCCCAAGAATTGTTCGTGATCCATGCTGATCGGGGTCAGGATGGTGATCGCCGGACGTTCAACCACGTTTGTCGCGTCCAGCCGCCCGCCAAGCCCGGTTTCCAGCAAGGTGTAATCCGCCGGGGTGCGGCTCATCGCCAGCAGACCCGCCACGGTGGTGATCTCGAAATAGGTGATCGCCTCGCCGCCGTTGGCCGCGTAGCACTCATCGAGGATCTCGGTCAGGTGCGCTTCGGAGATCAGCTCACCGGCAAGGCGAATGCGCTCGTGAAAGCGCGCCAGATGCGGCGAGGTATAGGCATGCACACGTTTGCCGTCGGCCTCAAGCCCGGCGCGGATCATCGCCTGGGTCGAGCCTTTGCCATTCGTCCCGGCAAGGTGGATCACCGGGGGCAGCTTTTGCTCGGGGTGGCCCACCGCCTCCAACAGACGCCAAACGCGGTCCAGCACAAGGTCGATGACCTTGGGGTGAAGCGCCATCATCCGGTCAAGGATGACGTCCGACGACGCGCTCATTCGGCGGGCTTCGTCTGAGGCATCTTGGCCTCTTCGGGGCCGGGCGCGGGCAGATCACCCCACGTCGGAGGCGGCATCTGCATCAGCATCCGGCAAATCACAATCAGCTCTTCGCGCATGTGGCGACGGTCGGTTACGCGGTCCAGCATCCCGTGTTCCAGCAGATATTCGGCGCGCTGAAAGCCTTCGGGCAGCTTTTCACGGATGGTCTGTTCGATCACCCGCTGGCCGGCAAAGCCGATCAGGGCGTTCGGCTCGGAGATTTGCACATCGCCCAGCATCGCATAGGACGCGGTCACGCCGCCGGTCGTCGGGTGCGTCAACACAACGATATAGGGCAGGTTTTTCTCGCGCAGCATCTGCACGGCCACAGTCGTGCGCGGCATTTGCATCAGGGACAGGATCCCCTCTTGCATCCGCGCGCCGCCCGCCGCCGAGAACAGCACCAGCGGACGCCCAAGGCGCACGGCCTCTTCGGCGGCCTTGATGATGGCGTTGCCCACATACATCCCCATGGAGCCGCCCATAAAGCTAAAGTCCTGCGCTGCGGCGACGATCGGCGTGCGGCCAATCTCACCGGCAGCGACCAGCATCGCCTCATGCTCGCCGGTCTTTTTCTGCGCGGCCTTCATGCGGTCGGGGTATTTCTTTTGATCGCGGAATTGCAGCGGATCGGTCACCGGCTCGGGGACGTCGATTTCCGAGAACACACCGCCGTCGAACAGCGCCAAAAAGCGGTCGCGCGGCGTGATGTGCATGTGGTGCCCGCAGTTGGTGCAGACGTTCAGATTGTCGCTGATCTCGCGGTGGAACAGCATTGTGCCGCAGCCATCACACTTGGACCACAGATTGTCCGGCGTCTCGCGGCGCGAGAAGATAGAGTTGATCCGGGGGCGGACGTAGTTCGTGATCCAGTTCATGGCGGGCCTGACGTTGCGATGCGTGGCGATACGTTGGGGTGTGACTTAATGCCCGACTGCGCGAATTGCAATCACGCGCGGATGGCAATGCGAGCCGCCAGCCAGGACACAAGGATCGAGGCAAGGTCGATGGGCAACAGGCTGAGGACTTCGCCCTGCGCTTCAGGGCCAAAGGGCAGCAAGCGCAAGGCCAGCCCGGACATGTCGCCTTGCATCGACACAAGCCCCATGGCGAGGAAGTTGTTGACCAAGTGCATGGCAACCGCAGGCCCAAGCGTGCCCGCCCGCGCGGTCAGATCCGCCGAGGCAATGCCGTAGATCACCGCCCAGATCACCACCAGCCAAGCGTTGCCGCCGTAGATTTCAGGCGCATAGTGTCCAAGGCCAAAGACCAGCGAGGGCACGATCAACCAAACGGCAGGGTGCTTGAACCGCGCGGCCAGCTGGCTTTGCAGGTAACCGCGAAACAGCAGCTCTTCGCTGCCGGTCTGGATAAACAGCGCGATCAGCGTCAGAGGCAGCAGCGCCAGCCAATGACCCAGGCTCAGCCCCGGCACGGTGCCTTCGAACAGACCCCAAGGCGGCAGGATCATCAGCACGGCATTCAGCGCCACAAGCGCAAAGAGCACATCCCAGAACTGCCGACGCGCCAGCGGCCACGGCCCAACCAGCGACGCGGGCCGCCGGTCGTGCACGATCTCTACCACGGTAAAGGCCGCAAGACCCATGGCCCCCATCGACACCAGCATCCCCAACAACCCGGCGGGCGTATCGCCAATCGCCAAGGCCCGCGTCATGCGGTCAAACGTCTCGGCCGGCAGCACCGTCCCGAGCATGGTCATGATGCCCTGCGTCATGCCGAACATGATCGCAAAGACCAAAAGCACCCCCAGCGCCAACCGCCACAGCTGCGCCGTGCGGCGCGCGGGCACGGTCAGCAGCGCGTAGCGCGCATATCCGATGCGAGGCCGGCGCTTGGGCGCTTGGGGATCGGGGGGCTGGGTCATGCGCTATGCGATACCACCGGGTCCGGGTAGGTCAACGCTGAAATTCCCCTTATGCACCCGCGCGCCCATGTCTAGGCCACTATGGCTGACGGTGGCAGGCGAAGCTCTGCCTATAGCTGAACGATTTGCTTGCTTTGCAAGCGATTTGATTCACGATATCGAAAAGGGATCGCGCCAAGAATGCACACAGACACGTTCCACATTGCCGATTTGCCCGAGGCGCACCGCCATCTGCTGTATCGCTGGATGGCGAGCAGCGGCGCGCGTGGGTTGCCGCTTTTGGATGACTTCCAGCACGGCGCAACCTTGGACAGCTCCAAGAATTTCGTGTTCACCGAAATCCACGACGGCCCCGGTGGGCTGGACTTTGAATTGATGTATATCGGCCCGAACGTCCGCGCCTTTACCAGCCCCAAATTGGAAGGCAAGCGGCTGTCCAACATGCCCGGAAAGGGGCCGGGATCCCAGCTTTGGGCCGCCTACGAGGCTTTGTTTCGCAAAGCGTGCCCCTTGTATGTGTCGTTGCCCTATGTCGGCCCGCTGCCGGGGTACGTGTCCACCCAAGAGCTTTTCCTGCCGCTGGGGGACGGAAAATCCTCGCATCCGCGCTATGCCCTGGCGTTGGTCGCGCTGGATCCGAAAATGCCCGCAGGATCACGAACTGTTCAGGAAATCATGTCATGCTCGACAGGACCGGTGCAGGGCGTATGATACGCGCCACCGCGATGACAAAGGATCCCACCATGCGTTTTCTTCTGACCCTTGCCGTTGTGCTGACCGCCTCTGTTGCCTCGATGGCCTCGGCGCAGATGATGCACGGGCATGGCCACGGCGCCGACGGCACCGGACACGATATGGTCGGGATGCCGGGCCTGCGCGGGGTCGACGCGACGCCACAGGAAAGCGGCGAGTTGCGGGTGATGTTCCACCACTTCGACGAAATTGAGCGTAGCGTGGAAAACCTCCCCAATGGCATTCGCACCGTGACGTCGTCGACCAATCCCATGGTGATGGAAGCGCTGGTCAGCCACGTCACCGGCATGATCGCCCGCGTCGAAGAGGGGCGCGACCCCCAAGTCATCATCCAAAGCCCGACGCTGACGCCGATTTTCGCCGGGCGCGATGACATCACGTCTGAAATCGACATCACAGAGGAAGGCATCGTTGTGATCCAAACCTCGGACAATCCGGACATGGTCACCCTGCTGCAAACCCATGCCGAAGAGGTCACCGATATGGCTGATCGCGGGATGCAGGCGGTGCACGAACGGATGATGCAGTAGACCCACGAGGCGTTGACCCCGCCGCCCCCCGTGCTAAGCACATCCCATGCTGGACATCTTCCTCAAGACCCTTCCGTTCTTTGGCCTGATCGGCGTCGGTTACGGCGCGGCCAAGTCGAAGTTTTTCCCCGAGGAAGCCACCGCCTACATCACCAAGTTCGTCTTTTACTTTGCCCTTTCGGCGATGCTGGTGCGCTTTTCCGCCAACCTCAGCTTTTCCGAGATTTTTGACGCGCGCCTTGCCGCTGCCTATCTGTGGGGCACGGCCTTTGCCTATGCCATCGCGATGATGTGGGCGTTCTGGCGCGGGCTGGACGTGCCGACCGCCTCGATCGAGGCGCAATGCGCCGCCATTGGCAACACCGGTTTCTTGGGCGTGCCCATGCTGGCGCTGCTGCTGGGCCAAGAGGCGGTAGGCCCGATCATCCTGATCCTGTCCATCGACCTGATCGTCTTTTCCTCGATGCTGACGATCCTGATCACCGCCTCGCGCGAAGGCACGATCACCCCGCGCATCTTCAAAACCGTGCTGATCGGGCTGGCAAAAAACCCGATGATCGCCTCGATTGCGGTGGGTCTGACGGTGTCCGGTCTTGGGCTGCCGGTCCCGGAAACCGTCAATTCGTTCCTGACCTTGCTGGGCAATGCAGCCACCCCCGGCGCGCTGTTCGCCATCGGCGCATCGCTCGCCAGCAAAAGCGCCGAGCGGCTGGAAATCGCTGCGTGGTTGTCCTTTGCCAAGCTGATCCTGCACCCCGGCTTTGTCGCTTTGGGCGTTTATGTGTTCTTCCCGGTGGATGCCTACCGGGCTGCGGTGATGGTCTCGGCGGCGTCACTGCCGGTGGCGGGCAACGTGTTTATCCTCGCGCAACATTACGGGGTTGCGCCGCAGCGGGTGTCGGCCTCAATCCTGATCTCGACCGCGGCCAGCATCGTAACCGTCAGCATGATCATCGCCGCCGTCACCGCGCCGCTGTCGCTTTAGTCGATGCGGCGCACGACCGCTTGGTTGTTCTCGGCGCGGCGCAGCTCGAACACCTTCATCTCGGACACCAGATCGGACAGCTTGCGCTTGCCGTAACTGCGGGTGTCGAAATCGGGGTTCGCGGCAGAAATCACCTGCCCGATCTCGCCCAGACCGTACCATTCGTCCTCTTGCTCGATCTGCGCCATCGCCTTGAAGATCAGGTCGCGCGCCTCGGTCAGATCATGGGTTTTCGCAGGTTTTCCGGGGGCGGCCTTGTCCACCCCGCCGTCCAAGTTTTCAAGGAAAATGAAGCGCTTGCAGGCTTTTCGAAAGGCGCTGGGGGTCTTTTCCATGCCCATGCCGAACACGTCCAGCCCTTGCTCTCGGATGCGGCTGGCAAGGCGGGTAAAGTCGCTGTCGGAGCTGACCAGAACAAAGCCGTCGAACCGCGCAGAGTGCATCAAATCCATTGCGTCGATCACCAGCGCAATGTCGCTGGCGTTCTTGCCCACGGTGTTGGCGGGCGAGTGGTGCGGCACGATGCCAAAGTCGGCCTGAACCCGGTTCCACCCGGCCATCTGCTGGCTGGAAAAATCGCCATAGCACCGCCGCACGCTGGCCTCGCCCATGGCGGCGATCTCGTCGAAAATCGCCTTGGCGTATTTGGGCGAGGTGTTGTCCGCGTCGATCAGAACGGCAAGCAGTCGTGTATCTTGTCTCATACCCTACCTCTGAAGCAGTCAGCGCCATCAAGCAATAGACTCAATAGAAATGAACCAGCTAGACTACCTTAAACCCAAAGATCCGCGATCCCGGCCAAAGCGTCGCTGCATTGAGAGTAAGTTAGAGTGAGGAGCAAGTTATGCCACATCTACGAGTATTTTTGACGGCAACATTTATGTCCGTCCACTCGGCCGCGTTCGCGCAAGCGACACCTCCTGAGAATATACCGGAGGCGTACATTTGCGCTGAGGAATTTGGCCACGTCAGCGTCCTTTTTGGGGACAACTGCAATGACATACGTGCCCTCGAAATCGAATTTGAAAACCGTCTCGCACCCACATCAGATTTCGCACCGCTGGCCTATTTCACCAACCTTAACAAGTTGGACTTGGGGTATAGTGACATTGCGGATCTGTCACCGTTTTCTGAATTAAAAAAGCTGGAGAAATTGGACCTAACCGCTACCAAAATTTCCGAAATAAGCCCGCTTCAAAATTTGACACTACTGAGAGAGTTGTCCCTGCAAGACACAAGGGTCGCCGACATTAGCGCTTTGTCCAATATGCCCTATCTTACAGATTTATCCTTAGCGCATACAAATGTGTCCGATCTTTCGCCGCTGAGCGACCTGACCTACTTGGATAGTCTATCCATTTCAGGGACCGATGTTCAGGATATTACACCCCTTCAGAATTTAAAGGGCCTTTCTGGACTTCACCTGTCAGCAAAAAACATTGACGATATCTCTGTGCTAGAACACTTGCCGCGACTGGTATCTCTCAGCATCGCAGGCACGCAAGTTGAGACGTTGGAAGCAATCCGCAACCATCGCTACATTATTGATTTGAACCTGCACGATACCAAAGACTTAAGTCTGAAACCCTTGGCAGGAATGAAGCGCTTGAAATCGCTTGAAATCAGGGGTTCCGATATCAGTAATTTGACTGGCTTGGAAAAGGTTCAATCATTGGAGGTTATCTATGCAGGCGGGTCCAAGATCTCATCAATAGAGCCCTTGAAAGATCTTGAAAATTTAAGTGGTCTCTACGTTGATTGGACTGCAATTTCCGACATTTCACCACTGAGCGACCTGACACGCCTAGCATATTTGTCCCTTTATAAAACCGATGTTGAAGATATCTCTCCACTGAGCGGTCTCACTGCTTTACAGGGTTTGAACCTTGGGGATATCCTCACCAAAGATCTTTCGCCTCTTGCCAACCTCAATCAACTTGAAACTCTCACCACTCCGGACGGGGTAAAGCACAAAGGTCGAGAGGCGGTCGAGGCGGCGATTGCAGCTTGGTCGAAGTAAGCCCCTAAAGACGGCGGAACATCACCAGCGCGTCGACCTCTTGGCCGTCCGGCATTTCGAACGCGCCGGGCAGGCGGCCGACGGTATCGAACCCCGCGCGGGTCCAGGTATCGACGGCGCGGGTGTTGGTGCTGATGACGCAGTTGTACTGCATCGCGCGAAAGCCCAGCGTCGGCGCGAGGTCGAGCGAGTGCGCCAGCATGGCGCGGGCGACGCCTTTCCCGCGCGCAGCAGCGGCGGTGACATAGCCGCAATTGCAGACGTGACTGCCGCCACCCTTTTGATTTCGCACGATATAATAGGTACCAAGCAACTCTGCGCCATCCTCAGCGACAAACACCCGCCGCTCTGGCCCAAACCAATAGTCCAGCGCCGCGGGGCCAGAGATGTCGCGGTCAATGGCATAGGTCTCGCCAGCGCGAAACACCGGCTCCAGCATCGCCCAAATGCTGGGCTTGTCGCCTTCATTTGCCCCGCGAATAATCATGTGACGCCCTCGGTCTGAATGTGCATCTGGCTCCCGCAATGCTTGCAATGCACCGCATCGATGTCATGCAGGATCAGCCCGCAGGTCCGGCATTCGCAGCGCACCTTGCTGGGCCGGAACAGCACCGTCACCAGCCGCAAGAACAGCGTCACCCCGGCGATCATCACGACAACAGAGATCATCCGCCCCACCGTCCCCGGCAGGGTGATATCCCCAAATCCTGTGGTTGTCAGCGCTGTGACGGTAAAATATAGAGCATCGGCATAGTTCTGGATCTGCGGATTCAACGGGTATTGCGTGGCATAGATCACGCCTGTCATCACGAAAATGAACACAAAAAGGTTCAACGTCGCGACCACCACATCTTGGTTCCGGCGGAAATAGGGGAAGTCTTCCTTGAGCCGTTCAGACAACTGATAGGTGTGCAATAGCCGCAAGGTCCGCAGCACCCGCAAGAACCCCAGCCCCTCGCCCGCCAGCGGAGCCAGGAAAGAGATCAGCGCAATCAGATCGGCCAGCGTCGTCAGCCGCGTGAACAGGCGCATCCGGTTGGTGGAAATCCAGATCCGCGCAGCAAAATCCGCAAGGATGAACACGCCAAAGACCGCATCGATCGTCTCGACCACCGGACCGTGATGGCTAAAGGACGTGGCGATCACGAACAGGATCGTCACCACGTCAAAGATCAGCAGCGCATAGCGAAATTTATGCGCGGTATCGCTGTCGCCTGCGTAAAGCTCGCGTATCCGGTTTTTCATGCCGCTCACCCTTTGTGTTGGGTCAAGTGCTTGGCACAGCTGGGGCAAAAGCGAAAGACTGCCGTGCAGGGGCACCGAAAAATTGCCGTTGATTAACCCTGTCTTGGTCAAGGAATGGCTACAATCTGTGGGTTTCTTGGCGGCAAAATTCAGCAACCCAAGGTTCACCCGGCATATTTCCCGATTTCGAACACCCGACGCATTTGACATCCCGCGAAAGCGCCAACCGCCAGTTCACGCCAGAAGAGACCGCGCATCTGTTCGAGCTTGCGACCCACCCGGCCTTGCTGCTGACCAAAACCGAGTTTCAGGGGCTGGAGGGCGCGCCGGGCTGTTGGCTGGGCGGGTTTCCGACGCTTCCGTTCTACATCGACTGGCCTTGGGTAGAGCGCGACGGCGCGCCGCTGGTGCCCATGCACTTCATGGCACAAATCCGTCTGGACTCCTTGCCGCTGGGCGACGATTTCGCGCCCATCCCGCGACAAGGCACGCTGTTCTTCTTTGCCAACTATTGCGAACATCAAGAAGGGCAGACGGGGAGCGTCTCGGTCATCCATGTGACGCAGGACGTCAGCGCCTGCCCGGAACGCGCCATGCCCCCGTTCCCCGAAGACTTCTGGGACGAGGTAGATCTTTGTGGTTGGTTCGACGAACCCGAGCCGTTTCGAAAATGGCCCGTCACCGTGCGCAAATTCGACAGCTTGAATTCAGAATTCAGCCAGAATGCGGGCTGGCAACAAAAAGCGTGGAAACGCGGCTCAGAGATCTATCAAACGCTGTTTGAAACGCCAGTCACGGCCCCCGGCAATCCCGCGCTCAAAGCGCCCCGGCAAGGCGGCGTCGTGCACACGATGTTCGACTTTCTGGGTGACCGCGACCGGGACCTGATGCGAGATCGTCAAATCCCTCTGTTGCGGTTGGAAATCGACCGCGACTGGGGCTTTGAATACGGGCATTACCTGGGGTTCTACATCCCCCCCGAGGCGCTGAAGGCCCACGATTTCTCGCAGGCCTTCGCGTGTACCTTGACCTAGGCGGGCGGTGCCGCTGGCCGAATTAGAACTCGACGACCGCGCGGATCGACTTGCCCTCGTGCATCAGGTCGAACCCGTGGTTGATCTCGTCCAGCGTCAGCTTGTGCGTGATCATCGGGTCGATCTCGACCTTGCCGTCCATGTACCAATCCACGATCTTGGGAACGTCCGTCCGGCCCTTGGCGCCGCCAAACGCGGTGCCCTTCCAGACGCGCCCCGTAACCAGCTGGAACGGACGGGTCGAGATTTCAGCGCCCGCAGGCGCCACGCCGATGATCACAGACACACCCCAACCGCGGTGCGAACATTCCAGCGCCTCGCGCATGACGTTGACGTTGCCGGTCGCATCGAACGAGTAATCCACGCCGCCGAACTGGTCTTTCTCGGTTTTGGTCAGCTCGATGATCGCTTGGGTCGTGGTCTGACCTTCGGGCAGCTTGGACGGGTTGACGAAGTCGGTCATGCCGAACTTTTTCGCCATCTCGGCCTTGTCGTCGTTCAGGTCGACGCCGATGATCTTGTCCGCCCCGGCCATCCGCAGGCCCTGGATCACGTTCAGGCCAATGCCGCCCAGACCGAACACAGCGGCGGTCGAGCCGATTTCGACGCCCGCGGTGTTGATCACGGCGCCGATGCCGGTGGTGACGCCGCAGCCAATGTAGCAGATCTTGTCAAAAGGCGCGTCGTCGCGAACCTTGGCCAGCGCGATTTCCGGCAGAACCGTGTGGTTCGCAAAGGTCGAGCAGCCCATGTAGTGGTAGATCGGCGTGCCATCGAGCATCGAGAAACGCGTGGTACCATCGGGCATCAAGCCCTGACCTTGGGTGCCGCGGATCGCGGTGCACAGGTTGGTCTTGCCGGACAGGCAAGCGTGACACTCGCGGCATTCCGGTGTGTACAGCGGGATCACGTGGTCACCGGGTTTCAGCGTGGTGACGCCTTCGCCGACCTCGACAACGATACCCGCGCCCTCGTGACCGAGGATCACGGGAAAGATGCCTTCGGGGTCGTCGCCCGAGCGGGTGAATTCATCGGTATGGCACAGGCCCGTGGCCTTGATTTCAACCAGAACCTCACCCTTCTTCGGGCCTTCGAGGTTTACTTCCATCACTTCCAAGGGCTTACCGGGGGCCAGTGCCACTGCCGCGCGTGTCCGCATGAGTTTATCTCCTACCAAAGTATTTGCCGCGGACAGTGCGACAATCGCGCACCCGCCGCAAGCACCGAACCGAAGGTGTGGAGGTTTTGAGCGACGCCGATAGGGAAACATTGATGCGGTTCAGGAAATCTTTGGACTTCTGGGGCAGCGTATCAACGTTTCCTATTGCACGAAGGTAGCCGACAGAATGTCCTTGCACTCCTCGACCTTGCTCAGCACCACCCTGCCCGATTTGTCCGCGCTGTTCGACGGGCCGGCCCACCGCGACAGCAGCGCGCAATTGCTGTCGCGTATCCGCGCCGCCGAGGGGGCGCGCGACATGCTGCGCGCGGCGCAGATCGGCCCGCATCTCGCGGAAAAGGAGCTGAGCGCACGCATTGCCTATCTGCGCGACCGGCTGATGCACCCGGCGCAGCCCGCCGCACAGTAAAGTCATTTCTCGATGCGGTAGGCTTCGTGGCAGGCCGAGCAGGTTTTGCCCACACCGCCCAGCCCCGCGCGCACGCCATCAAGCGTGGTGGTGTCCATCGCGCCCAAGGCGGTCTCCATCGCCCGCGCGCGCGAGGTGAAATCCTCCCAGTTGTCCCAGATCGCCGGGGCGGCCTCGGATTTGGGGTGGGTCTCGTTGGTCTCGAACACCGCCGGGATTTGCGCGCTGTATCCTTGCAAGGCAGAGCGCGCGGATTCGGCGCGCGTGGCGTCAAAGGCGTCGGTGCCCTTGGCCATGCCGCCAAGGATCCCCATCGCGCCTTTGACCTCCTCCATCAGGGCCATGCGTTCGCGGACGGTTTCACTGGCGATGTCCTCTTCGCCGAAGACCATTGTGCCGCTGGCTGCGATCAGCAGCACCGCATATGTCAAACTCTTACGCATTTTACATATCTCCTATCTCTTTGGATTAAGGGTGGGGCGGTTGTGCCAAAAGGCCAGTTTTGCCTGATGTCCAAAGGATCACGGACTCGACTCAAAGCCCCTTTAGCGTTAGAACAAAGACAGAACATCTAGCGAGTCGCCCGATGCAGAAACGCATCCTTTCCTTGTGGTTTCCCCGCCTCGGGGCCGAACGGCTGATCCGCGCCGAACCGCATCTGGCGAGCTTGCCGCTGGCCTCGGTGGCCGAGGACGGCAGCGCCCAGCGTGTGGCCAGCGTGTCGGTGCGCGCGGCGCAGGCAGGGATCTACGTGGGGCAGCTGTTGCGCGACGCCCACGCTCTATGCGCCGAGCTGGTCACTCGCGCCACCGACCCGCGCAAGGAGGCGGCGTTTCTGCATGTGCTGCACCGTTGGGCGGGCAAGTTCTCTCCTTGGGTGTCTGCGCAGCCGCCGGACTCGCTGGTGCTGGACCTGACCGGCTGCGCGCATCTGTTTGGCGGCGAGGCCGCGCTTTGCGATCAAATCACCCAGGATTGTGCCGATCTGGGGATCACCGTGCAGCTTGGGCTGGCCGACACCTTGGGCACCGCTTGGGCCTTGGCGCGGTATGCGCACGCCCCTGCCCAGACCCATCGCTCGGGCGATGCCATCGACCAAGAGGCGCGCGCCACCCGGTCGCGCGCGGGCAAGCGGCGGCATTGGGAGCGGGGCGGGACCGCTCCGGCAATCGGCACGCCCCCTGCGCGGCAAAGCTGCATTGCCCCGCCCGGTCAAAGCTGGTTCAGCCTTTCGCCGCTGCCCATCGCCGCCCTGCGGATCGACGCCGAGACCACCGAGCAGCTCAACCGCCTTGGCCTGCGCCACGTGGGCGATCTGCTGGGGCAGCCGCGTGCCAGTCTTGCGCGACGCTTTGGGCGCGGTCTGGTGGATCGGCTGGATCAGGCCACCGGCTCCGCGCCCGAGCCGATCTCGCCCGCCGCGCCGCCTGATCGCTTTGCCATGCGCATGTCTTTTCCCGATCCAATCGGGCTGGAGGACGACGTCGCCGAAGGGTTCGAACGGCTCCTGACGCCCCTTTGTCGCCAGCTGCGCGCCAAGGGACGCGGCGCGCGCGCCCTGCGGCTTGAGGCGCATCTGTGCGACCACACCATGCAGTGGCAGACCGTGCTGACCGCCGTGCCCAGCCACGACCCGAATCGGATTATACCCTTGATAAGGCTAAAACTTCCTCTGCTCGAGGCCGGCCCCGGCATTGACATGCTGCGCCTTGAAACCGTGCTGCACGAACCGCTGCACAGGCGGCGTCAGTCGGGGCATCTGGCCGCCAATGCGCAGGCCAAAACCCGGCTCGGCAGCGCCGCCGCGCTCGAAGATCTGATCGGCCGCCTTGGCGCGCGCATCGGGATGGAGGCGATCACCCGGAGGCACCCCGGCGACAGTCATGTCCCGGAAAAAGAGGCGCAAACCCTTGCCGCCGCGTGGTCGAAGCCCGCGCCGCGCTGGCCCAAGGGACCGCTCCGCCCGGTGCTGCTCTGGCCCGCCGAGGCGCTCGGCGCCCCCGATGCCCCCACCCTGCCCCGGCAGTTTCGCTGGCGCGGGCGCGATTGGACCACCCTGCGCGCCATCGGCCCCGAACGACTGACGCCCGAGTGGTGGTTTGACGACCCGGCGTGGCGGACCGGCGCGCGCGATTACTGGCGTGTGATCACAGATCACGGCGACGCCCTGTGGATTTTCTACGCCCATGGCGCGGCGCTGTCGGCGGGGTGGTTCTGTCACGGCAGCTTTGCCTGACCCCACCGCCGCGACACCCGCAGCACTGGCCAAACCGGCGCGCCCATGGCACAAGCCGCGCAACCGCGCCAAAAGGGGACAGGACCCATGTTTATCGCCTCGCTCATTGCCAAACCCGGCCAGCTTGACCCGGCCTTGGTCGACAGCCTTCGCAACGCTTTTGGCGGGGGTGTCGCGACCTGGCTGTCCATGGACGAAGCGGCGGAATTCCCGCTCGAGGCGATCCCCGCGAACTTCGAAGAGGTGCGCGCCTCGATCGCGGCCCAAGCCGACCTGAACATCGTGCCCGCCGAGGGCCGCCGCAAAAAGATGCTGCTGGCCGATATGGACAGCACCATGATCCAGCAAGAGTGCATTGACGAGCTGGCCGAGGAGGCGGGCGTCGGCGCCCACGTCAAGGACATCACCGCGCGCGCCATGAACGGCGAGCTGGATTTCGACGGCGCCCTGACAGAGCGTGTCGCCCTGCTCAAAGGCTTGCCCGAAAGCGTCATCGACAAGGTTGTGGCCGAGCGCATCACCCTGATGCCCGGCGGCAAGACGCTGCTGGCGACGATGCACGCCCACGGCGGCTATTGCGCGCTGGTGTCGGGTGGGTTCACCGCCTTTACGCAGCGTGTCTCGGGCCTGCTAGGGTTCGACGTAAACCGCGCCAACACCTTGATAATCAAGGATGGGGAGCTGACCGGAGAGGTCGGTCGCCCGATCCTTGGCCGCGAAGCCAAGATCCAGGCGCTCAAGGAATTCTCGGCCCAGCAAGGGATCACCGAGGCCGACGTGCTGGCGGTGGGCGATGGCGCGAACGATCTGGGGATGCTGGGGCGCGCCGGAATGGGTGTTGCGCTGCACGCCAAGCCCAGCGTTCAGGCGCAGTGCGATCTGCGGGTGAACCACGGCGATCTGACCGCGCTTTTGTACCTGCAAGGCTACCCGCGCGCCGACCACGTCTGACGCGACAGGGTCGCTTTACGGCCGCTTTAGCTTTACGCAAGCGGCCCGGTCAGCCCGGCCACGGGGCGGATTTCGCCCGTCACCAGCCCGTCCCAATTGCGCACCGGCGGGTTCAGGAACTGCTGCACCACCGGGTTGGCCGCATCCAGCGCACCAATCCGCACCAAGAGCGCCGCCATGGCGCTATCGGCCGCGCGCAGCCCCCCGTCAGTGATCTTGAGCGCGATGCCAAAGCCGCGTTTCGGGAGAATCCCGACAAAGAACCCCTCGGCCCCCATCTTGACGGCAAACGGCTCTTTCGCGGCCTGCATCAGCAGCGTGCAGGACCGGCCGTCGCCCGCGACCAGATCGGGGTGCTTCATCATCGCCTGAACCAGCTCTGCCGCGCCCTTGGACACGGCGTCTTCGCGCCCATGGGCCGTGGCGAAAAAGGCCATCGCCCGCGCCATGCCGTGCATCGTCGTGGCAAAGTTCGGGGCCGAGCACCCGTCGATCCCAAAGCCGGGAGAGGTCTCATCGGTGACCGCTTCGAACAGCTCCTTGCAGGCGGTCTGCACGGGGTGGGACGGATCGACATAGTTCGCATCCGCGCCCAGATGCTTGTTCAACGTCAGAAAGCCGGTGTGCTTGCCGGAACAGTTGTTGTGCACGCGGCAGGGCGACTGGTCATGGCGAATCATGTCCAGTTTCAGCGCCTTATCGCGCGTGACCTGCGGGCCGCAGATCAGGTCGTCGTCGCCCAGGCCAAGATCCGCCAACCACGCGTTGACCGCCGCCACATGCAGCGGTGCGCCCTCGTGCGAGGCGCAGGACAGCGCCAGCCGCTCGGTGCTTAGGCCAAAGGCGCGCGCCGCACCGGACGCCACCAAGGGCAACGCCTGCAACATCTTGGACGAGCTGCGCGGCAAGACGACCGCCCTAGGGTCGCCCCAACTTTCGACGATCTGGCCGGTGCCATCGCAGATCACCGCGTGGCCTGTATGCAGGCTCTCAAGGATAGGGCCGCGGTGGATTTCGACCAAGGGAACGGGGGCTAGGGACATGCACATCTCTCCTCTGAGCGATATTCTGCCAACGGGGCTTTCACCATTCGGTTCTTTCAGGCTATTGTCCCGCCGTCGAGAGGAAAGTTCCCTCGCCGCGAGAACGGCCGAGACAGGCAAGGCGCGGGACAGGTATTGAGGCTAGGACAGCTGGAGGCTGCAGAATGATTTCAGGTCTTGGGCGGATGGTCGGCGCGGCCGCGCTTTTGCTGGGCGCGACCGCCGCAGGTGCACAACAGGAAAGCACGAACCGCGTGGACGCGATGACCGACTGGTCCGTCTTCGAGGAACAAAGCCCGCGTGAGTGCTGGGCTGTCAGCAAGTACAAGGAAAGCGTCAACACCAAGGATGGCCGCGTCGTCGCCGTGACCCGCGGCGAAATCCTGTTGATGGTGTTCTACCGCCCCGAAGCAGGGGTCAAAGGTCAGGTCGCCTTTACCGGCGGTTATCCCTTTGCGAACGGCTCCACCGTCAGCGTCAACATCTCGGGCAACGAGTTCGAGCTGTACACCGAAGGCGAATGGGCCTGGCCCGCGACCCCGCAGGATGACGCCAAGCTGGTCACCGCGATGAAGCGCGGCGCCGATGCGGTTCTGACGGCGGTTTCCTCGCGCGGCACCCGCACGCAGGACACCTTTTCCCTGCTCGGCTTTACCGCCGCAGTCGAAGACGCCGAAAAGCGCTGCTCGTAACGCCTGAACGGTCACGCTTTTGCGAGACCGCTTGGCAAAACGGCAAAATGACACGACTTTTATGCAAACGGGCCGGTTTTTACTGGCCCTTTGTGTTTTTTGACGAATCCTGTATATCGCGGGCTTCTTTTCATAGGACGCTGCCTTCCATGACTGCTGATGCACCGATCACCCAAGACGTCGTGACGATCCCTCGCAAGCTGCCCGAGGGGCCGGTGAACCTGATTGGCCTGACGCGGGAGCAATTGCGCGAGGCGCTGATCGCCGCCGGCACCAAGGAAAAGCAGGCCAAGATGCGGGTCAACCAGATCTGGCAGTGGCTGTACCACTGGGGCGTGCGCGACTTTGCGCAGATGACGAACCTCGCCAAGGACTACCGCGCGATGCTGGCGCAAAAGTTCGTGATCGAACTGCCCGAGATCGTATCGCGGCAGGTGTCCGAGGATGGCACGCGCAAGTACCTGGTCAAGATCGCAGGCGGCCATGAGGTCGAGACGGTGTACATCCCTGAAACCGATCGCGGCACGCTGTGCATTTCCTCGCAGGTGGGGTGCACTTTGACCTGTTCGTTCTGCCATACCGGCACGCAAAAGCTGGTGCGCAACCTGACCCCGGCCGAGATCATCGGGCAGGTGATGCTGGCGCGCGACGACTTGGGCGAATGGCCCGAGCCGGGTGTGGGTACGGGCGAAAGCGGCCCGCGTCTGCTGTCGAACATCGTGCTGATGGGCATGGGCGAGCCGCTGTACAACTTTGAAAACGTGCGTGACGCGATGAAGATCGCCATGGACGGCGAGGGCATCGCCTTGGGCCGTCGCCGGATCACGCTGTCGACCTCTGGTGTTGTGCCGGAAATCGCGCGGACGGCGCAGGAAATCGGCTGTTTGCTGGCGGTCAGCTTTCACGCCACCACGAACGAGACGCGCGATATCCTGGTGCCGATCAACAAACGTTGGAACATCGACACGCTGCTGGAGGCGCTGCGCGAATACCCCAAGGTCTCGAACTCCGAGCGGATCACCTTTGAATACGTGATGCTGGACGGGGTGAACGACACCGACGAGGACGCGCATCGCCTGGTCAAGCTGCTCGACGGCATCCCGGCCAAGGTCAACCTGATCCCCTTCAACGAATGGCCCGGCGCGCCGTACAAACGGTCTTCGAACAACCGGATTCGCGCTTTTGCGACGATCCTGATGCAAGCGGGCTATGCCTCGCCGATCCGCACCCCGCGTGGCGAAGACATCATGGCCGCCTGTGGGCAGCTGAAATCCGCGACGGAGCGCGCCCGCAAGTCGCGCAAGCAGATCGAAGCCGAAGCCGGTTTGTAAAATTGCCGATAATTTGACGGATCAAGCGGGCCTCTCGGGGTCCGCTTTTTCATTTTTGGCGGATTATTCTGGATGCGCCCTTGACCTTCCCGTGACTGGAAGCCCTATCTGAGGCGTCAAGGAAAGGATTCACCATGACTGCCTTGCGATTTGAAGTGACCAAACTGAACTGCGGCGGATGCGCCGGCCGGGCCGAGCGCGCGCTTGCCGGGGCCGAGGGCGTGAACACCGCCAGCGTCAACCTCGCGACCAAGATGGCGCAGGTCGAGGGCGGCACCACCGCCGCGCTGCGCGATGCCTTGCAAACGGCGGGCTATCCGGCGGCAGAAACCCGCGTCCGCCTCGCGATCCAGGGCATGAGCTGCGCGTCCTGCGCGGGCCGGGTCGAACGCGCCTTGGCCGCCGTGCCGGGGGTCGTGGACGCCCGCGTGAACCTCGCCGCCGAAGTGGCCGAAGCGCAGATCCTGAGCGGCTCGGTCGATCCGAAGGCGCTCGCCCGCGTGGTGACCGAAGCAGGCTATCCCGCCGAAGCGCTTAACGATGGCGAACAAGCCGACGCCGAAACCCGCCAAGCCGCCGAACAGACGCGCCTGCGCCGGGACTTGATCCTTGCCGCGGCGCTGACCTTGCCAGTGTTTCTGGGCGTCATGGGTGGGCACCTGATCCCCGCGCTGCACGGCTGGATCATGGACACGCTGGGCATGACGCTGTGGTGGACCATCCAGTTCGTCCTGACCACCGCCGTGTTGATCGGCCCGGGGCGCAGGTTCTACCAGATCGGCCTGCCGCTGCTGGCCAAGGGCGCGCCGGACATGAACTCGCTGGTAGCTTTGGGCACGCTGGCGGCGTGGGGCTATTCCACCGTCGCCTTGCTCGCGCCCGGGCTGCTGCCCGAAAGCGCGCGCGTCGTCTATTTCGAAGCGGCGGGCGTCATTGTGACGCTGATCCTGCTGGGCCGCTTCCTCGAATCCCGTGCCAAAGGGCGCACCGGCGCAGCCATCAAACGCCTTGTCGGCCTGCGCCCCAGCACCGCCCGCGTCGCGCGTGACGGCGAAATCACCGAAATCGACATCGCCGACGTGACCCCCGGCGACACAGTCCACGTCCGCCCCGGTGAGCGTTTGCCGGTGGACGGCACGGTCTTGACCGGGCGGTCCTATGTCGACGAAAGCATGATCAGCGGCGAACCCGTCCCGGTCGAGAAAACCGAAGGATCCCAAGTCATTGGCGGCACCGTCAACGGCGCGGGCGCGCTGTCTTTCCGGGCCGAGGCGGTGGGCGCCGACACCATGCTCGCGCGCATCATCGCCATGGTCGAACAGGCCCAAGGCGCAAAGCTGCCGATCCAGGCCTTGGCCGACAAGGTCGTGCGCTGGTTCGTGCCGGTGGTCATGGCCGTCGCCTTGGTGACCGTGCTGGCGTGGCTGGCCTTTGGGCCGGGCCTGACCTTTGCGCTGGTCGCGGGCGTGTCGGTGCTGATCATCGCCTGCCCCTGCGCCATGGGTCTCGCGACGCCGACCTCGATCATGGTCGGCACGGGCCGCGCCGCCGAATTGGGCGTTTTGTTCCGCAAAGGCGACGCGCTGCAACGGCTGGACGACGTGCGCGTTGTCGCCTTTGACAAGACCGGCACCCTGACCGAAGGCCGCCCCGAGCTGGTCCGCTCGGAGGGGTTCGGCATGTCCGCTGAAGAGGCGTTGCGCCTTGCGGCCAGCGCCGAAGCCGGGTCAGAGCACCCCATCGCCCGCGCGCTGGAACGCGCCGCCACCGGCACCACCGCACCCCAGGACGTTGAGGCGATCCCCGGCCACGGCCTTCGCGCCCGTGTTGAAGGCCGCGACGTGCTGGTCGGCAATGCGCGGCTGATGGCATGCGAAGGCATCGACGCGCCCACCTATGATGGCATCGAAACTCCCGTTTACGTTGTGGTGGACGGCGCTCTGGCCGGGCTGTTTGGCGTTGCCGACCGGATCAAGCCCGGCGCGCGGGTCGCCATCGACGCGCTGCACGCCCAAGGCCTCAAGGTCGCGATGATCACCGGCGACGCACAGCCCGTGGCCGACTCCGTGGCGCGTGACCTGGCCATCGACCACGTCCACGCCGAGACCCTGCCCGACGGAAAAACAAATGCTGTCAAAGACCTGCGCGCGCGCTACGGTGCGGTTGCGTTTGTCGGAGACGGCATCAACGACGCCCCTGCGCTGGCCGAAGCGGACGTGGGCCTTGCCATCGGCACCGGCACCGACGTGGCGATCGAGACTGGCGATGTGGTGCTGGTGTCGGGGGATGTGAACGGCGTTGTGACCGCCTCGGCGCTCAGCCGCGCGGTGATGCGCAACATCCGTCAGAACCTCTTCTGGGCGTTTGGCTACAACGTGGCGCTGATTCCCGTGGCTGCCGGGCTGCTGTACCCGATTGCCGGGCTGATGCTGTCGCCGATGCTGGCGGCGGGGGCGATGTCGCTGTCCTCGGTCTTTGTCCTGTCGAACGCGCTGCGGCTGCGACGGTTCGGCGAAACACCTGAAAAGGCCGGGAAAACCATGATGCAAGAGGCCCACGCATGAACATCGGAGAAGTCGCCAAACGCGCCGGTCTGCCCGCCAAGACCATCCGCTACTACGAGGACATCGGGCTGGTGACCCCGCCGCGTGACGCCAACGGTTACCGCCGCTTCCGCGAAAGCGAGGTGCACAAGCTGGCCTTTCTCGCGCGGGCGCGGGCCTTGGGCTTTTCGATCGAGGATTGCCGCGTGCTGGTTGCCCTATACGAGGATGACCACCGCGCCAGCGCCGATGTCAAACGCGTCGCCCAAGAGCATTTGCAACAGATCGACGACAAGATCGCCCAACTGCAAGGGATGCGCGCGACCTTGGCGGAGCTGGTCGATTGCTGCGCTGGGGATGACCGCCCCGATTGTCCGATTTTGCGCGATCTTGCAACGGGTTAGGCGACGTCAATCGGCACGGGGTTGGGCGAGAGGGACGCTGTGATGTGCTCGCGGGACAGCTCGCACAGGGATAGGATTTCGGCAACCGCATTGTCCGGTTCCTGCGCTGCCAAGGCCGCCAAGACCGCTTCTTTTTGGGTGATCATCCTTTTGACCTGCTTCTTTTCCTTCTTTGACGAAGGGGCGAAAAAGCCTTGGGTCAGTCGCGTGTGATCCATCACCAAACGGTTAAAACTGGGCATGAGATAGGCGTTGCCCGCCATCTCGCCCAACAGCCGGAAAAAGCGGTGCCCCGCCATGGTCGCCTCATGGTCGGCGGCCCCAGCCAGCGTATCCAGCGCCGCGCGCATCTCTGCCAGTTGATCGGGGCTGCGCGCCTCCGCCGCCAATCGCGCGGCAGTGGCCAAAATCAGCGGCGCCATTTGCAAGAAATCGTGCAGTTGCTCCACCCCCAAGGGCGCGACCCGCGCGCCGCGGTTGGGGTTGAGCACAACCAAGCCTTCGCCCGCAAGCGCTTGAAAGAGCTCGCGCATCGGCGTGCGTGACAACGCGTAATCGGCGGCCAATCGAGTTTCATCCAACTCGGCTCCCGGTGCCAGATCGTTGCATAAAATGCGCGCGGTCAGATCGGCGCGGGCGGCGGCTTTGCGGTCTTTGGTCAGCATCGGGGCTCCTTGTACACGCAGCGTATGCAAAGCGCCCCTTGGCCGTCAACCGGCGTCGCCCGGAACCCCCTTGGCGCGCATGAGCCGTTTCTGCGCAGCAATGCGGAAGGGCGCGTTCGGCCCGCCGTAGCCTTGGTAATCGCCCTCGCGCTGAAGGATCTCAAAGAACAGCCCACCGGCGAAGTCACGCGAATAGATCTGGTAGAAAGCACCCTGCGCATCCTCATCATATAGGATGTTTCGCCGCCGGAGCGCGTCGAGTTTTTCACTCGTCAGATCAAAGCGGCTGGCCAGATCGTCGTAGTAATTCGCGGGCATGTTCAGCGCCTCAAAGCCCCGCGCGGCCAGCTTGTCGGCCGTTTTGACGATGTCGTCGCAGGCCAGCGCCACATGCTGCAAGGGCGCACCAAAGGTATCGGACAACAGCCGCCCCGCCAAGGTTCGATGGCTGTCCGCGCCGTTCAGCGTGATGCGCAGATCGCCGCCGGGCGTGCTGAGCGCTTGGCTGCGGACCAACCCATCGGGGTCGATCACGTCCACCATCGGCGTCTTGGCCAGATCAAAAAGCGAGGTGTAGAACAGCGACCACGACAGCATGTCGTCATAGCTCATGGTCTGCGCGAGGTGGTCAACGCGGGTCAGGCCGGCATCCACATCTGGTGCGTCGAGCGGGGCAAATTCCACCTGCCAGACATCGGCCAGATCGTCATCCATCATATGCAGGACAGAGCCGGACAAGCCCCTGATTGCCGGAATATTCAGCTCGCCGGGGCCAAGCGGCTGCTCAAAGGGTTGCGCCCCCAGCGCCGTTGCCCGCGCAATCGCATCCCGCGCCGAAGCGGTTCGCAGGCCAATATCGCAGATCGTCGTGCCGCGCGCAGTCCAAGCGGTGGCGGCATAGCCCGTGGTTTCCTCGTTCAGGACGATGCGCACGTCGCCCTGTTGAAACAGCGTCAGCGCTTTGTTGCGATGTTTGGCGGCCTTACGAAACCCCAACGTTTGCAGTTGGTTAGACAATGTCTGCGCCTCTGCGCCGCGACTGGCGAACTCGATGAACGACACGCCTTTGGCCGCGACGCGCGCGGGCATCACCGGCAAATCCACGGCCACAGGCTCGGCCCGGCGCACGTCGTCCATCAAGGTTAACAAAGAACGATGCCCATCCCCCGCCAGCAGCTTGGTATCGCCGCCGCGGAACTGGTCGTTAAAAATCTCAAGGCTGATCGGCCCGGCATAGCCCGTCGCCATCACCGCGCGCATAAAGGCGGTCACGTCCAGATCGCCTTCGCCCGGCATGTTGCGGAAGTGACGCGACCAATACAGCAGGTCCATCTCGATTTGCGGCGCGTCGGCCAGTTGCACGAAAAAGATGCGGTCGGCGGGGATGGCGCGGATGCTTTCGGGCGACAGCTTGCGCCCCAGCGTGTGAAAACTGTCGAGGATCAGACCGACATTCGGGTGATCGGCGCGGCGCACGATTTCCCACGCGTCGCGGTGATCGTTGATGTGCCGCCCCCAGGCCAGCGCCTCGTACCCCACGCGCAGACCGCGCTTGGCGGCGCGTTCACCCAACTCGGCGAAATCATCAGCGCAGCGGTCGATACCCCCAAGGCTGGCAGGATGGCACGACGAGCAGATCAGCACCAGATCGGTGCCAAGCTCTTGCATCAAATCGAATTTTCGCTCGGCCCGGTCAAAGGCTTTGGCGCGCAGGGGCGCTGGCAGGCCTTCGAAATCGCGGAAGGGCTGGAACAGCGTGATGTCCAGACCGTGATCGCGGATCATGTTCCCCACATCGCGCGGCGCGCCATCATGGGCGATAAAATCGGCTTCGAAAATCTCGATCCCGTCAAAGCCTGCGTCGGCGATGGCACGCAGTTTCTCGGTCAAGGTGCCGGAAATCGAAACGGTGGCAATCGAGGTTTTCATGGCGCGATGCTTTCGAAAGTGGCGCGCATCCGCGCGGCGTCGGCGGGCTGGCCGGTGAACAGTTCAAAGGCGCGGACCGCCTGGAAAACGGCCATGCCCGCGCCGGACATGGTGCGGCAGCCCTTGGCGCGGGCGGCGGCGAGCAATGCGGTTTCCATGGGGAAATAGACGATGTCGCCGACCCAGTGGCGCGGGTCGATCAAGGCGGTGTCGATGGCGGTGCCGGGCAGTTTCGCCATGCCCATGGGGGTCGCGTTCACGATGCCTTGGGCCTGCGCGGCGGCTTGGGTCACGTCGCGGGCCACCTCTGCGCGACCGGGAGTAAACCTGTTGATGCTGTCCACCAGCGCCTGCGCCATGGCCGGATCGCGGTCCACAACCAACAGCCGCTGGACGCCCTGATCAACCAAGGCGTGCCCGACCGCGCCGCCCGCGCCACCCGCGCCTAGCAGCAAAACGCAGTCTTTTTCCGCATCCGGCAGGCGCTGGCGCAGCCCTTCGGCAAAGCCCCAAAAATCGGTGTTATGCCCGAAACGCTTGCCATCGCGGAAGACCACGGTGTTCGCAGCCCCCAGTTTCGTGACCGAGTCGGACAGCGTGTCGAGATGCGCAAGCACCTCTTTTTTATAGGGAAACGTGATGTTCAGCCCGGCAAAACCCGCGTCTTGAGCCCGATCCAGCAACTGTGCCAGCGGCGGAACCGGGTCCATCGTGCCGGTGTCGATCAGATCGTAGCAAAGGTCAAACCCCTGCGCTGCGCCTTCGGCCACGTGCATGGGCGGCGTGCGCGATTTCTGGATTCCATCGCCGATCAGGCCGACCTGAAACGTACGAGGCGAAGGGGATGGGGCGTTCATGACAGACTCCGTTTGACCCGCCAAAGATGGCGGATCGCACCGGGCACGTCAATCTTTTAACCGCAGCGTACAAAGATGGTTAGGTGAACGCCTCATCAAAGGCCGCAACCATCTCTGCGGCGCGGCTGGCCACCTCGGCGACAGAGCGTCCGGGCTTGAATAAGGCCGAGCCGATACCAAAGCCGGTGATACCAACCTCTTGCCATTGTTTGAAATTCTCGGGGCCCGCGCCACCGACCGCATAGGTTTTCACGTCGCCCGGCAGGACCGCCTTGATCGCCGCGATGCCGTCTGGACCCAGCTTGGACGCCGGAAAGAACTTGAGCCCATCGGCGCCGGATCGCAGCGCGAGGAAGGCTTCGGTCGGGGTAAATACGCCGGGATAGGACAGCATTCCCGCCTTTTTCGTCGCCACGATCACGCGCTGATTGGTGTCGGGCGAAACCACCAGATGCGCACCCATCTGCCCCAGCCGATGCACATCCGCAGGATCAAGCACCGTGCCCGCACCGATCAGCGCGCCCCTGCCCACGTCCAGCATCGCCCGGATGCTGTCGAAAGGCTGCGGCGAGTTCAGCGGAACCTCGATCTTGGTGATGCCCGCGTCGATGAGGGCTTCGGCCATGGGGGCGGCCTCGGGCGGGGTCAGCCCGCGCAGGATGGCAATCAGTTCACGGCTCATGTGTCAGCTTTCAGTTGGGCATAAGCGGCCTTGAGGCCATTCAGCACGGTGTCTTCGCCGCTGGCGGCACGGCACCAGACGGACTGTGTTTTCAAGGCGTTGAGGTAGATGTCGGACAGGCCATCGGCCCCAAGGACCACCACCTCTTGCCCCAGCCAATAGGGACGCGCGGCGGCCAGTTCGAGACCAATGAGCAGGCCGGACAGACGCGCGCGGGCCACGTCAGGGGACTGGTCATGCACCAGGCCAGCCGCGCGGATCGAGAACAGCTCTGCGCCGATCCCGGCGGGACGGGCCATGGCGTCATTCACCGCCGTCTCAAAGGCGTCAGCGTCCCAGCCATCGCTCACCGAATGGCGCAGGACTGACTGCGTGCCGAGCAGAGAAAACAGTTCTCCGGTCATGAATGTGCGGAAAGAGACAACCTCGCGCGCGCTGATATGCGCCCATTTACAATGGGTTCCGGGGAGGCACAGCACCCCGTCGAAATCCGGCTCTTGGGAGATGAACCCACCGATCTGCGTTTCCTCGCCGCGCATGACGTCCGCGGGCTGCGCCTGTGACAGCCCCGGCAGGATATACACGTCCAGCCGAGGATCAGCCGTCGTAACCCGGATCGCATCCCTCGCGCCCGGCGGCACACAGGGCACCGGCACGTAAGGCGCCTCTTGCCAACCTTGGCGGGCGCCTGCCATGCCGCAGACCACAACCGGCGTCACCCCGGACAGCCGATCGCCGATCAGCCCCGTTAAGACCTGCTCGAACTCGACGGGCGCAAGGGCGCCCATGCCTTGAGCATTGTCCAAGCGTTCCAGCACATCCCCCTGCGCGGACATAAGCCACAAACGCAGGTGGGTTGTCCCCCAATCCACAGCGACCCATTCGGGATTTGACATCGGCGTCCTCCTGCAAAACACCCGAGGTTGTAGGGGATCGAACGGCAGCCGCAAGCACTGGTAAGTCCGCACGCCAGCCGCGCAGCAAATCCCCCCGCGAAAATAGTTAAAAAAATGTTGCAGATTTGCCCCAAACAGCGCAACAGACGAAATGAGAGATAGTGACCGCCCGTCCAAATTGTTACGGTGCCGGAAACAACAAGAGCAGGGCTGGCCGGCGTGAATTTCGCACGGTCATGGCACCGAAGCCTCGCAAGAGGGCTAGGTGCGAGGAACAAGGGACTTTGGAATGAATTTTTCTTTTGTGACCGGCGCTGCGACTTTCAAACGTACCATGCTTGCCGGCCTTCTTTTCACGCTCGCCGGGTGCGGCGTCAGCTACTACAGCCCGTCGGTCAAGGAGACCTCCAATGGCGATCCGGTGACCGTCGTTGCGCTGACGGCGCAGACCGTTGCCGCGGCGAACAGCTCTGACTACACGCCGCGCCAGTTGCCGGCGGCGTTCTTCGCGGCGGCTGGCGCTGGCTCTGGCGCGATTGGGGCCGGGGCCATGCCGAGCGAGCCCTACCTGCCCTCTGAAACCCGCGAGCAGCTGGACTATCGCCCCCTGCCCGACATCACGCCCGCGCCCTACACCATCGGCATCGGCGACGTGCTGCTGCTGGCGACCCGCAGCGCCGGGACCACCGTCGAACAGCTTTCGGGCCTGCTGGCCGCGCAAAGCCGCCGTCAAGGCTATACCGTTCGTGACGACGGCTCGATTGCAATCCCCGAAGTCGGCACCGTTCAGTTGGCAGGTTTGACCATCCAACAGGCCGAGGACGCCCTGTTTCAGGTTTTGGTAAACAATCAAATTGACCCGTCCTTTAGCCTTGAGGTGGCCGATTTCAACTCCAAGCGTGTGGCCATCGGCGGTGCTGTGAACAACGCGACGTTGGTGCCGATCACGTTGCAAACCCTGACCCTGTCCGATGCGCTGACCGCGGCGGGCGGCTTGAACGTCAAGAACCGCGAGTTCGCCTCTATCCGGGTGTACCGTGACGGCACGCTCTACCAGATGCCGGTGTCGATGTACCTTGAACGCTCGGACCTTCAAAAGAAGGTGCTGCAAAACGGCGATGCGGTGTTTGTCGACACGACCTATGACCTCGACCGCGCGATCAGCTTTTACAAGACCAAGCTGGACGTGATCGCCCTGCGCAGCTCGGCCCGTGGCCAGTCGCTGCAAGCGCTGGATATCGAAGTGAACCTGCGCCGCTCTGCCCTGAACGAGCAGCGCTCGACCTTTGAGTTGCGCGAAAGCCTTGGCGCGCAGGAACGCGACTACGTTTACCTGACCGGCGAAGTGAACAAGCAAAGCCGGTTCGCGCTGCCCTATGGCCACCACGCGACGCTGGCGGACGTGCTGTTCGGCGAAGGCGGGTTCGACACCACCACCGGCAACCCTGCCGAGATCTACGTCCTGCGCAGCCAAAGCGCGTCGAGCGATGCGATCACGGCCTACCACCTGAACGCGACAAACGCCGCCGCGCTGGTGATGGCGACGCGTCTGGAAATGCGGCCGAACGACGTGATCTTTATCGAAGAGCAGCCGATCACCAAATGGAATCGCGCGCTGCAACAGTTGTTCCCGTCGCTGCTTCAGGCGGCACAAAACGCCATCTAAAGGAAAATCCGCTCTAAAAGGTTTGGCAAGTTTTCACCGTCTCGTTCGGGAAGGCTTGCCAAATCGCATTTCTGGGCACACATACCGCGATCATGAGCCTGTTCAGCAAACTCCTTGGAAAATCCAAACCGGCCCCTGCGGCGCCCACGTTCTCGGCCCCTATCGCGCCAGAGCAATCCTTTTTCGCCATCGGCGACATTCACGGATCGCTTGAACCGTTCCGCGCCACGCTGCGCGTGATCGAAACCATCGAAGAGCGCCCGACGGTGATCTGCGTTGGGGACTACGTTGACCGCGGGGAGGAATCCGCCGAGATCCTCAACCTTCTCAAGCGGTTAAATACCGAGTTTCCCGATCTCTTTTTGTGCCTCAAGGGCAACCACGAAGAGATGATGCTGAACTTTCTCGACGATCCGGGCAAACATGGGCGGCGCTGGCTGCGGCACGGTGGCTTGCAGACGGTTGCCAGCTTTGGCTTGGGCTATAACGCTGAGACAGCGCTAGAGACCCTGCGCGATCAACTGGCCGACGCCATGGGCCCGGACATGATCGACTGGATGCGCAATCTGCCCGACCGCTGGCAAAGCGGCAATGTCGCGGTGGTCCACGCCGGGGCGGACCCCAGCGTGCCGATAGATCTGCAAGCGCAGCGCACCTTGCTTTGGGGCCATCCGGAATTCGTAACCAAGCCGCGTTCGGATGAGACTTGGGTGCTGCATGGCCACACCATCGTCAAGACACCGCACGCCCGTGCAGGACGGATCGCCGTGGACACCGGAGCCTACGCAACGGGTGTTTTAACCACGGCCTATGTCTGCACCAATGGTGAGGTCGAGTTCTTTACCAACATGCTGGATGTCAGCGCGCTGTAGCGCTTAGGCTCCGCCGCGCCGCAACACCACCGACAGCGTCCGCCAGACAATCCAAAGCTCCAGCTTCAAGCTGGCGTGGGTGATATAGTACAGGTCGGCGCTGACCTTACGGCGGGTGGCTTCGACGCCTTCGATATAGCCCAGCTCGGTCTGTGCAAGGCCGCTGATGCCGGGGCGCACAGAGTGACGCTGGCGATACCCACGCACTTCGCGCAGGAAATGCACCGCGTGATCGTAATAATCGGGGCGCGGGCCGATCAGGCTCATATCGCCGCGCAGCACATTCAGGATCTGCGGCAGCTCATCGATTCGGCTCTTACGCAGAAAGCCCCCCAAAGGCGTGATCCGGTCCACCTCAAGCGGATCGTCCGCAGAGCGCGCAACGGTAGCGGCCCGCATAGAGCGGAACTTGATCGCCGGAAAGGCTTTGCAGTCGCGGCCCATGCGGCGCTGCACGTAAAAGAGATTTCCCTTGTTGTAAAAGGGGTTGAGCACCAGCAGCGTCAACATAAAGACCATCAAGAGCGGCAAAAGCGCCAAGCTCATCAGGATGTCGAACACGCGTTTTCCAGCGAGAAAAAGACTGCTTTTGATGCGGTAGCGTCCGTAGGACAAAGACGCATTTTCGTAATCAATCGCTTGCGCGGCACCAAAGTCAAACACTGCACACTCCCGAAACTTGGGTCTAGGTTAAAAAAATGATAGCGTTCGCGCCGTCTTATACACATTATTAACCAAAGTGCGCGAAGTTTATGCCGCATATGGCAAAAAATACGGGCATCCGCAGAAACCTGCCGATGCCCGCGTTTTAGCTTTGTTGATCCGGTTTATGCGGTGAGAATATCACCCGCACGTTCGCCGATGATGACCGTCGGCGCCATGGTGTTACCGGTGGACACGCGCGGCATGATCGACGCGTCCGCAATGGTCAGCCCTTCGACACCATAAACCTTGAGGTTGCCGTCCACGACCGACATCTCGTCGGTGCCCATCTTGCAGGTGCAGCTTTCGTGGAAATAGGTCCCCGCCGCGTTGCGCGCAAAGTTCTGCATCGCCTCAGGCGACAACGCGCCGGGCATGACTTCGCGTTTGACAAAGTCCTTCATCGCGTCCGAATTGCCGATCTCGCGGCACAGCTCGATGGACCGCACCACCGCCGTCGGATCGTCCGGGTGCGACAGGAACTGCGCATCAACCTTGGCCTGCGCCATGGGGTCACTGCTTTCAAGGTAAACGCGCCCCCGACTTTTCGGCCGGACAAGCCCCGGCGAAATGGTCCAGGCACCGGCGGGCGGGCCATATTCCGGGCCGGTGACCTCGGTCGCATAGGGCACTTCGATCTGAAAGGGCTGCATGTCCGGGCCATCAAGGCTGGAATCGCTCTTCCAAAAAAACGTCGCCTCGGCGAGGCTGTTTTTCGGCGCGAGCGGTTCCTTGTATTCCCAGATGCAGCCCGCAACCAGCACGTGATCCTGAAAGTTCTGCCCCACGCCGGGCAGGTCGACAACGGTCTCGACGCCAATGCGATCCAGTTCGGCCTTGGGGCCAATCCCAGACAGCATCAGGATTTTCGGCGTGTTGATCGCGCCCGCAGCCAGCACCACCTGCGAGGACGCCGACACCGATTGCATCTGCCCATCCTTGACGAAGGTCACGCCGGTCACGCGGGTGCCCTCCATGATCAGCTTGGTGGTCTCGGCCCCGGTCAGCAGGGTCACGTTGCCCTTTTTCAAAGCCGGGTACAGATAGGTCATCGGCAGGTTCAAACGGCGACCGTCCTTGATGCGCACGTTGGCCAGCGCCGCGCCGCCTTCACCTTCCATCATGACGCCGTTCATGTCGTCATAGGCCGGAATTCCAACGCTTTCACAAGCGCTTAGCATCGCGGGGGCAATGGGGTTGGGGTCCTGGACCTGCTCGACATACAGCTTGCCGCCGGTGCCCCGACGGTCGGCGTCGGGCGCGCCCTGCCAGTCTTCGATGCGCTTGTAGATTTCCAGCACGTTGTCGTAATTCCACGCGTCATCGCCCGCCTCGACGGCCCACATGTCAAAGTCGTTCTTGTGCCCGCGCGCCCAGATCTGAACGTTGATCGAAGAGCCGCCGCCCACAACTTTGCCCATCGGCAGGATCAGCTGCCGCCCGTTCACGCCGTCGGACGGGTCCGAGGTGTGGCCCCAGTCGCGCTCGGACCGCAGGTTGGTCGGCCACATGGCGGGGTTCAGAACCGCCTTGATCTGGTCGGTCTCACCCGCTTCGAGCACTAGAACCGACGCGCCGGTATCAGCCAGACGCCCTGCCACGGTCGCCCCGCCCGATCCAGAGCCGACCACGATATAGTCTTATGACTGTTGCAGATTTTGCGCGTTGTAGAGCTGCGTGATGGCCGCGTCGCCGCCCTCTTGCGCCATGGCTTGGACCGCGCTCAGCGATGCGCCTACGGCCAGGGCCAGCTGGAAAAAGCGCCGACGCCCGATCTTGCCTCGGTACAGCGCCGCCTCTAACGCGTTAACGATATCGCCCGCCGCCAGCGGGTTTTGGTTCGTGGTGAACATGGTTTCCTCCCATTTCGTCCCGTCCCGGATGGGCGCCCTCCCGCGCCGTATCCCGGATATCTATGTGCAGTATTTTGCGCATATCGGGCAGCGCCGGGGGATTCCTCCGTTCACTCAATGAATTTTTGTGCACATTGCGACTAAGGTCGCATAAACTAAGATCCCCAATCGCGCCGCGCGCTAGGGGCTGTCGCCTGTTGGTTTTTCGGGTAGTCTGCCCAGTGGTTAACATCGGGACGCTTGGATGACTTTCGCAAAACCCTTGGCCTTGCTCGTGGCTCTGCTGGTGCCGGTTGCGTCCTCGGCAGCGGAGCTGACGATCTTTGCCGCCGCCAGTCTCAAGACCGCGTTGGATGAGGCGGCAGAGGTTTACCAAACTGAAACTGCCGTTAATCTACGCCTGTCATACGCTGGATCGTCCGCTTTGGCGCGGCAGATTTCCTTTGGTGCGCCGACGGATATCTTTATCTCTGCCAATATCGGATGGATGGATCACCTCGAGGCCGAAGGGCTCCTGGTCCCGGACACGCGCACCGATTTGCTGGGCAATTCACTGGTTCTGATCGCGCCCAAGGGGCAAACCGCAGGCGACATCCCCACGCTGGTTCAAAACGCCGAAAGGATCGCCATGGCTCTGGTCGACGCGGTCCCGGCGGGCATCTACGGCAAAACCGCCTTAACCGACCTTAATTTATGGGAAACCGCCGCGCCCAAGGTTGTCCAAGCCGATAACGTGCGCGCCGCGCTGGCCCTCGTGGCGTTGGGAGAGGCGCCCTTGGGCGTGGTTTATGGCACCGACGCGCTGGCCGAGCCCAAGGTGACCATCGTGGCGCAATTCCCGCCGCACAGCCACACCGCCATCCGCTATCCGGCCGCGCTGATCGACGGGCGCGACACCCAAGAAGGGCGCGCCTTTCTAACGTGGCTGGGGCAAGACGCGGCAAAGGACATCTTTTCAAAACATGGGTTTACCCCGTTGAGGGACGAATGACAGACTGGCTGACGCCGCAAGAATGGCAGGCTGTTGCGCTGTCCCTGCGGGTCGCAGTGTGGGCGACCCTTGCGGCCTTGCCCTTGGGGCTGTTGACCGCCTTTGCCTTGGCCCGATGGCAGTTTCCCGGCAAGCAGATCGTTAACGGCCTCGTGCATTTGCCGCTGATCCTGCCGCCGGTGGTTACCGGCTATCTGTTGCTGTTAACATTTGGCACGCGGGCGCCTTTGGGCAGTTTTCTCGCCGAACTTGGGATCGTGTTCGCCTTTCGCTGGACGGGCGCGGCGCTTGCGGCGGGGATCATGGCGTTCCCCTTGATGGTGCGCGCCATGCGCCTGTCGATCGAGGCGGTGGACCCCAAGCTGGAACAAGCCGCCGCAACGCTAGGTGCCTCGCGCACTTGGGTTTTTGCCACCGTGACCTTGCCGCTGATCTTGCCGGGAATCCTCGCAGGCAGCGTGCTGGCCTTTGCCAAGGCGATGGGGGAATTCGGCGCGACGATCACCTTTGTGTCCAACATTCCGGGGCAAACGCAAACGCTGCCATCGGCAATCTACGCGTTCTTGCAGGTGCCCGGCGGCGAAGGCTCGGCCCTGCGGTTGGTACTGGTGTCGGTCGGCGTCGCCATGGGCGCACTTCTGCTGTCGGAATGGCTGGCACGCCGTGTCGCGAGGCGAGTCTCATGACGCTGCAAGTCAGGCTGAAACACCAGTTGCGTGGCTTTGCTTTGGACGTAGATTTCGAAGCGCCTCAAGGGCTTACGGTGCTGTTCGGGCGATCCGGTTCGGGCAAGACAACGATCATCAACGCGGTCGCAGGGCTCATGCAGCCCGACGCCGGGCGGATCTCTGTCGACGGGCGGGTCTTGTGTGATAGCACGCAGGGGGTGCGCCTGCCCCCGCATCGCCGCCGCTTGGGCTATATCTTTCAAGAGGCGCGTCTTTTCCCGCATTTGACCGTGGGGCAGAACCTGTTGTACGGGCAATTTTTCGCCCTGAAAAAGCGCACGCGCCTGCCCGATGTGGTCGACATGCTGGGGATCGGCGCGTTGCTGGATCGACGCCCCGGTGCCCTGTCAGGGGGCGAAAAGCAGCGGGTCGCCATCGGGCGGGCGCTGCTGGCGGAGCCGGAAATGCTGCTGGCGGATGAACCTCTGGCCGCACTGGACGAGGCACGAAAGACCGAAATTCTGCCTTACTTTGAGCGCCTTAGGGACGAGGCCAAGCTGCCGATCCTGTACGTCACCCACGCCCCCGCCGAGGTCGCGCGGCTGGCAACCACCGTCGTTGTCCTGCAAAATGGGCGGGTTGTGCGCCAAGGGTCCGCCGCCGATGTGCTCAGCGATCCGTCGGTGACGCCCGCTGGCGTGCGCGGCGCGGGCGCGATGCTGGAGGCCGTGGTCAAGGCGCATCACGAGGACGGGTTAACCGAACTGAATGCGGCGGGCATCGCCCTGTTCCTGCCGCGCGTCCCGCAAGGCATCGGCGACACGATCCGGGTGCGCATCGCCGCCTCTGAGGTGATCCTGTCCCGAGACCGGCCCGAAGGCCTTTCGGCGCTGAACATCCTGCCCGGCACGGTCGAGGCCATCCGCGCGGGCGGCGGCCCCGGCGCCATCGTCTCGCTGCGCACGCCTGCGGGGCGCATCCTTGCACGGGTCACTCGGCGCTCGGCGCAGCGATTGGGCCTGACCCAAGGCATCAGCTGCCACGCGGTGGTGAAAACCGTGTCCATTGCCCCACAAGACGTGGGCCGCGCTTGAACCGGTGCCGCGCGCCGCTACTTCCGCCTCATGGAACGTGGATTGATCATCGGCAGCAGCGGGGGCATCGGATCGGCCCTGTACACCCACCTATCGGCCCAAGGCATTGATGTGGTTGGCCTCTCTCGGTACAGCGATGGGTTAGACGTCACCGATGAGAACTCGATCAAACGGTCCTTAGAGGCGCTCACGGGTTCCTTTGATCTGATTTTTGTGGCCACCGGCGCGCTCGAAATCGACGGCGCGGAGCCGGAAAAATCGCTCTCGGCGCTGTCGGCAAAGGCGCTGGCCGATCAATATGCTGTCAACGCCATCGGCCCAGCCTTGGTTCTGAAACATGCGGTCAGGCTGCTGCCAAAGGACCGGCGCGCGGTCTTTGCGGCCTTGTCCGCGCGGGTCGGGTCCATCGGCGACAACCGATTGGGCGGTTGGTACAGCTACCGCGCCGCGAAAACCGGCCTGAACCAGTTGATCCACGGCGCGTCCATTGAACTGGCGCGAACACACAAGATGTTGTGCTGCGCCTGCCTGCACCCCGGCACGGTCGAGACCGCGTTCACCCGCAAGTACGCAGGCCGCCATCCCACGGTGCCTGCGGGTACAGCCGCTGCGCGTTTGGTGAACGTTATCAACAGCCTGACGCCTGAACAAACCGGCGGGTTCTACGACTACGCAGGTAAGGAGATCGTCTGGTGAGTAAACTGATCCTGATCCTTGGCGACCAGCTGACCGAAGATGTCTCGGCACTGGCGTCTGCCGATAAGGCCCAAGATGTTGTGGTCATGGCCGAGGTCGCGGACGAAGCCTCTTACGTGCAACACCATCCCAAAAAGATCGCGCTGATCTTTGCTGCCATGCGTAAATTCGCCCAGCGCCTGCGCGATGACGGCTGGGATGTGCGCTATACGCAGCTGGACGATACCGAGAATTCCGGCTCGATCTGTGGCGAGCTGCTGCGCCGCGCCGAAGAGGTGGGCACCACGGACGTGATCGCCACCGAACCCGGCGAATGGCGCCTGATCGAGGCGTTGAACGACTGCCCGCTGAGCGTGACACAGCTGGAAGACACCCGGTTTATCGCCACTCACAAGGAGTTTCAGGACTGGGCCAACGGCCGCAAGGCGCTGCGGATGGAGTATTTTTACCGCGATATGCGGCGTAAAACCGGGCTGCTGATGGATGGCGACAAACCCGAAGGCGGCGAGTGGAACTATGACGCCGAAAACCGCAAAGCGCCGCCCAAGGACGTGACGACCTCGCCCATGAGCTTTACGCCCGACGACACCACGCAAGAGGTTCTGGACCTTGTCGAAGCGCGGTTTTCCAACAGTTTCGGCAGGTTACGCCCGTTCCACTACGCCACAGACCAGACGCAGGCGCGGCGCGCGTTGACGCATTTCATAACCCATGCGCTGCCCTGTTTCGGCGACTATCAGGATGCGATGTTGGAGGGCGAGCCCTTTCTTTACCACGCCTTGCTGTCCGCCTACATGAACATCGGGCTGCTGGACCCGCTAGAGGTCTGCGAAGCCGCCGAGGACGCCTATCGCGAGGGGCACGCGCCGCTGAACGCGGTCGAAGGCTTTATCCGCCAGATCATTGGCTGGCGGGAGTACATCCGCGGCATTTACTATCTTGAGGGGCCCGACTACCCCCGCCGCAACGCGTTGAACCACCAGCGCGGTCTGCCCGATCTGTTCTGGGGCGCGCCTACGGATATGGCCTGCCTGGGCGCGGCGGTGGCGCAGACGCGCGACGAGGCCTATGCCCACCACATCCAGCGACTGATGGTGACGGGAAACTTTGCGCTGCTGGCGGGGATAAATCCGACGGAGGTGCACGATTGGTATCTGCGGGTCTATATCGACGCCTTCGAATGGGTCGAAAGCCCCAATACGGTGGGGATGAGCCAATTCGCCGACGGGGGGATTATCGCCTCAAAGCCTTATATTTCCTCGGGAAATTACATCAACAAGATGTCAAATTACTGCAAGGGGTGCGCCTATTCGGTCAAGGCCAAGACCGGCGAGGACGCCTGCCCCTTCAACTTGCTGTATTGGCACTTTCTGGACCGCCACCGCGACAGGTTCGAGGGCAATCACAGGATGGGGAATATGTACCGGACGTGGGACCGGATGGATCAAGACCGCCGAGAGACGATCCTGACCGAGGCCGAGGCCTTCTTGGACCGGATGAGTAACGGAACCCGCGTCTGATCGCAGCGACCGCACCCGGCGCCCGCGACGGTGACCAAAATTTTTACTTAAAAATTTTCCACCGCGGGCCGCGCGGTCACTCCTGGGCCGGAGCCGGGGCGGACAAGGCGCCGTTGATCCAATCGCCCGTTGCTTCCTCTCCGCTGGCGTAGCGCATGGTGCCTTGGCCGTGTCGCTTGCCGTTCTCGAACGCGCCTTCATAGACGTCGCCGTTGGCGTAGGTGGCCACGCCCTGCCCGCTGATCTCGCCCTTCGACCAGTCACCTGTGTAGGTAAAACCGCTCGACATGGTGATGGTGCCCGTGCCGTGACGCAGCCCCTCGCGGAAGT
Source organism: Tropicibacter naphthalenivorans (assembly GCF_900176475.1). Lineage (GTDB taxonomy): Bacteria > Pseudomonadota > Alphaproteobacteria > Rhodobacterales > Rhodobacteraceae > Tropicibacter > Tropicibacter naphthalenivorans. The sequence continues at coordinate 41,896 of NZ_FWXX01000011.1, read as the reverse complement.
CGCCTTCGAACACGGTGCCATCGGGATAGGTCGCGATGCCTTTGCCGTGGCGTTGGCTGTCTTGCCAGTTGCCTTCGTATTTCTCACCGTCGGCAAAGGTCATGACGCCAAAGCCATCGTACCGCGCGTTCTGGAACTCGCCGGTGTAGGTCAGCCCGTTGGGATAGGTCGCGGTACCGCGCCCCTGGATCACGCCGTCGACCCAATCGCCCTCGTAGGTTGCGCCGTCCGGGTAGGTGATCTTGCCTTTGCCATTCGCCAGATCGCCGGTGACTGCGCCCTCGTAGACCGAACCGTCGGGGTAGGTGACCTTGCCTTGCCCTTCGATCTGCCCCGCCACCCAGTTGCCTTCGTAGCGATAGCCGTCGCGGCCAATGAACGTGCCTATGCCGTGGCGTTGGTCGTTGTTGAACGCGCCCTCGTAGATGTCACCGTTCTTGTAAGTGACCTTGCCCTGGCCTTCGCGGCGACCATCGACCAGCTCACCTTCGTAGATGTCGCCGTTGGGCTGGGTCAGTTTGCCCACGCCATCGGTCTGGCCGTCGCGCCACGTGCCTTCATAGACCAGCCCGTCCGCCATGGTCAGCTTGCCCGCGCCGTCGCGCTCGCCATTGGCCACGCGGCCCTCGTAGGTCGAGCCATCCGGGTAGGTGATCTTGGCGTTGCCCTCTTTGACGCCATTCACCCATTGCCCGTCATAGACATAGCCATCAGGAGAGGTCATCACGCCTTTGCCGTGGTGCAGCGCATTGCGGAAAGAGCCTTCGTAGCGCACACCGCCTGCGTAGATCATCACGCCCTGCCCGGTAATCTTACCGTCCAGCATCGAGCCTTCGTAAGTGCTGCCATCGGTAAAGACGATTCTGCCCATACCCTCGGGTTTGCCCTTGGCGAACTGGCCCTCGTAGACAGCCCCCTTGGGAAAGCGCGCCACGCCTTGGCCCTTGATCTCGCCGCGCTCCCATTCGCCGGTGTACTCATACCCGTTGGGCAGGCGCAGGGTGCCGGTGCCGTGTTGCAGCCCATCCTCAAAGGTGCCCTCGTACAGGCCGCCGTCTTCGTATTCCTTGGACGTCACGTCCGTATCCTGCGCAAGCGTGATGCTCGCGGCGGTGATAGCCAGAATGCCGGTGATCAAGCCAAGTTTCATGCGCGCACGGTCCCCCCTGAATTGCGGGAAAACTAATTGAGGATAGGCATTTGAGCAATGGCTTTTGGGGCGGGGCGGCATTCGCTTGCCGCAACGCACGGCCTGCGCACCGAACCGGGCGGCTTTCATTCCCGCCGTCCTATGCTATGTCAGCCGTGATGACCCAAGAAGGCCTGCGAGATGACTGACACCTTTCGCCTGACGATGGCACAGCTGAACCCCACGGTCGGGGACCTGCACGGCAACGCTGCCAAGGCGCTGGACGCGTGGCGCGCCGGCAAAGAGGCCGGGGCCGATCTGGTCGCCCTGCCAGAGATGTTCATCACCGGCTACCAGACGCAGGATCTGATCCTCAAGCCTGCTTTTATTAACGCGGCTGTCGCACAGATTAACGCGCTGGCCGAGCAATGCGCCGATGGGCCCGCGCTGGCGATTGGTGGCCCCTGCCCCGATGGCACCAAGCTGCACAACAGCTATTACCTGCTGCAAGGCGGCAAGGTCGCCGCAGTCACGCACAAGTATTATCTGCCCAATTACAACGTCTTCGACGAGGTCCGCCTGTTCAGCCGTGATCAGTTGCAAGGCCCGGTGAACGTGAACGGCGTGCGCATCGGGATGCCGATCTGCGAAGACGCATGGTACCCCGACGTGGTCGAAGCGATGGAGGAATCCGGCGCGGAAATCATCGTGGTGCCCAATGGGTCGCCCTACTTCCGTAACAAATTCGAAACCCGTCTGAACAAGATGGTCGCCCGCGTGGTCGAGACCGGCTTGCCCTTGGTCTACCTGAATATGGTCGGCGGGCAGGACGATCAGGTCTTTGACGGGGGCTCCTTCGTGATGAACCCGCATGGCCGCCCCGCCGTGCAGCTGCCGGTCTTTGTCGAGGTGATCTCCACGGTCGAGTTCACCCGTGGGGACGATGGCTGGGTCGCGCAAGAGGGCGACTTTGCCCAGCACCCCGGCGAGTGGGAACAGGACTACCGCGTGATGGTCGAAGCCTTGCGCGATTACTGCCGCAAGACCGGCTTTGGCAAGGTGCTGCTGGGGATGTCGGGGGGCATCGACTCGGCGCTTGTGGCGACCATCGCGACCGACGCCTTGGGCGCCGAGAACGTGCGCTGCGTCATGCTGCCGTCAGAATACACCAGCCAGCATTCGCTGGAGGACGCCGAAGCCTGCGCAAACGCGCTTGGTGTGCACTACGACTATGTCCCGATCGCAGAGGGGCGCGCCGCGATCACCAACACGCTTGCGCCGCTGTTCGAAGGCCGCGACGCCGATCTGACAGAGGAAAACATCCAGTCCCGCCTGCGCGGTCTGCTGCTGATGGCGCTGTCCAACAAGTTCGGCGAGATGCTGCTGACCACCGGGAATAAATCCGAGGTGGCCGTGGGCTATGCCACGATCTACGGCGACATGGCGGGCGGCTACAACCCGATCAAGGATCTGTACAAAACCCGCGTGTTCGAGACCTGCCGCTGGCGCAACGCCAACCATCGCACTTGGATGAACGGCCCCGAAGGCGAGGTGATCCCCGACCGGATCATCACCAAACCGCCCAGCGCCGAGCTGCGTGACGACCAAAAAGACAGCGACAGCCTGCCCGATTATCCCGTCTTGGACGCGATTTTGGATATCCTCGTGGATCAGGACGGCTCTATCGCCGATTGCGTGGCCGCCGGGTATGCCGCCGAAGATGCCAAACGCGTGCAACACTTGGTTTACATCAGTGAATACAAACGGTTCCAGTCCGCACCCGGCGCCCGTCTGACCCCGCGCGCCTTTTGGCTGGACCGGCGCTATCCCATTGCGAACCGCTGGCGCGATCAGGGGTAAGCCCCTTATAGGTTTAACAAAAACGCCGCCGGCCCGCCCGCGCGGCGTTTTTTTTCATGCGCCTGCACATGGTTTAAACACCGCTCAAATCCCGAAAAAGAAAAATTGACCTTTAGCAGGTGCTTAAGAAACCGGACGTATCCCCACTTTCGAATTTGATATCGGAGAGTGCTGATGCTGCCAGCCCCTAACGATCCGCGGTGGTCGCGGATTTTACAGACCGACAAAGAGCTGCCGCAGGCCTCTTTGGCGACGCGTATTCTACTGACCCGCCTGCGCGGCGATGTGCGATCTTCTCCCGGTGCGCTTGCGGCCAAGATCGCCGAACTGCGCGCCTATTTCGAGAAAAACACCTTCGCCCAAAAAGACATCGCCCTGTTCTAGGAGAGACCTGATGAAAAATTCCATGATGAGCGTGGCCGATGCCGCGCGCCGGATCGAAGCGGGCGCAGTGCTGTCCATCGCAGGCTCGGAAGAGGCGCTGTCAAAACTGCCGCGCGGCAAGTGGATTGGCGGCACGTCGGTCTATTTCATGACCGACAAGGGCGGCGTCGAGGACCGCGAAAACGTCTTTGTGACCGAGATCGAGGCCGCCTCGGACGCGCGCGTGCGCCATGTCGAGGGCGAAGACCTGCCGATGATGACCATGAACCGGTTTGAGAACGGCATGAGCATGATCCTGATCCCCGCTTTTTCCAAGGCGCACACCGATTTCGCGCTGAACGGCGCGGGTTATGCCGGTCTGTTCGATCAGCCCCTGATGGGGTGGATCGCCGGGGTGCATCTGGATGATCTTGGCACCGTCACCCCCAAGATTTTTGACGGCGGCACCGGCAAAGCACATGAGGATGGCGCGATCCTGCTGCATGTCGAACTGCCCGAAGGCAAGATGGCCGATATCGACATCGTCAACCTGTTCGAACAGGACGCCGACGCCGACGAAATCACCTTTGCCGAAAGCGGGTTTCACGCCAAGACGGCCATGGTCAACGGCCAGGAGGTCGATCTGGCAGGCTACATCGCCGACAAGGGGCTCGACACCGCGCTGCCGCTGGTCGCGAACTACGCGGGCGCGATGATCAACGTGTCGTTCCAGAATGTCGACGCGGACAACGGCGTCGATTTCTACGCGCCGGTTGTCAGTGGTGTCTCCTATCGTCTGGCCAAATCGCCCGGCGCCTACGCCGATGTGTTCGCACAGCGCGTGACCAGCGACGGCCAGAACGAGATGTCGTGCAACTGCATCCTGAACTACCTTTACGGCGAGATGGCAGGCAAGACGACCGGCAACTGCACCGGCCCTGTCACCTTTGGCGAGGTCGCCTATATCCTGCTGAACCAGACCATGGTGCAGGTCAAGATTCAGTCCGCCGAAGCCTCGGGCGCGCAAGTGGCCTGAACGGCGTAGGGGGCGCGTCCTGCGCCCCTTTTCCTTTAGATTTTCGACGGTTAGATCTGTGTCAGTTGGGTCAAAGGCAAAAGGCGCTCAAAGTCCTCTGGCAGGCACAGCTGCGTGCCTTCGCTGACACAGGCCGCCGACGCCGCTGCCGCCCCGCGCCGCAGCGCCTCTTGTGGGGAAAGCCCCGCGGCGAGGCTCATGGTGAAGCCGCCGACAAAGCTGTCCCCCGCACCGATCGCCGACACCACACCATCATTGGCCGCATTCACGTGCCAGTGGCCCGACGGCCCCGCCATGACCGATCCATCCTTGCCGCGCGCGATGATCACGATCTCTCCGGCCCCGCGTTTGCGCAGGATTTCCGCAAAAGCCACGCTGTCCGTTCGGCTCGCCAAAGGCTGCCGCGACAGGGTCATCGCTTCGTGACTGTCCATGCGCAGCACGGCCGGGGTGGGCGCCGGACCCTTGGCCTGATGGTCAAGGTGAATGCCGGAGGTGTCGATCACGATCCGCCGCGCCCCCAGCTTGGCGCAAGCGCGCGGCAGAAAGTCCACGTCCGCCCCCGGCGGCATCGACCCGGACATCACCACAAAGGCGTCTTCGTCCACATCGCGCACCATGCCATCCACCATGTCGTCCAATTGCTCTGCGCTCCACGTTGGCCCGCTCAAGACAAACCGGTACTGCTCTCCGCTTTGCTCATCTGTCACCGCAAAGGAATGGCGCGTCTCGCCCGGCGCTTCGACCCGCATCACGTCCAGATTTCGCGCGCGCAGCAATTCCTCGAGCACAGAGCCGTTTGGCCCGCCCAAGGCCACCAAAGCCGTCGCCTTGCCGCCAAGCTGGGTGATCGCGCGGGCCACGTTGACCCCGCCTCCGCCCGGCTCTCGGGTTTCGGGCGCGCAGCGCAGCTTGACCCCCGGCACCACACGCGCCGCCGAGGTGGCCAAATCAAGGGCCGGGTTCAAAGTCACTGTCAGAATCTGGGTCATTCATACACCTTTTGTTATCGTTACCATGGCAATTGCGACGCACATGTAAAAGCCCCGGCTGGACAAAAACCCCGTTGTATGAGACCACGCGCGCTGATCAGGAGGCCTGCATATGACCGTCACCCGTTTCGCGCCCTCGCCCACTGGCTATATCCACGTGGGGAACCTGCGCACTGCGTTGTTTAACCATCTCATCGCTCGCAAGACCGGTGGGCAATTTGTGCTGCGGATCGACGACACCGATCCCGAGCGCTCGAAGCAAGAGTATGTGGACGCCATCAAGCAAGACCTCGAATGGCTGGGCCTGACCTGGGATCGGGTTGAACGTCAGTCCGACCGGCTGGATCGCTATGTCGCCGCCGCCGATCAGCTGCGCGAGATGGGGCGCTTTTACGAGGCGTGGGAAACCCCGACCGAGCTGGATCTCAAGCGCAAAAAGCAGCTGAACATGGGCAAACCGCCGGTCTATGACCGCGCTGCGCTGGCCCTGTCCGATGAGGAAAAAGCTGCATTGCGCGCAGAGCGTGGCGATGGCGTGTGGCGTTTCAAGCTGGATCACGAGCGGATCGCCTGGGACGATGGTATCCTTGGCGAGGTGTCGATTGACGCCGCGTCCGTGTCTGATCCGGTGCTGATCCGCGCCGATGGTCAGTTTTTGTACACGCTGGCGTCGGTCGTTGACGATATCGAAATGGGAATCACCCACGTTGTGCGCGGCAACGACCACGTGACCAACACCGCGACGCAGATCCAAATGATCCGCGCGCTGGGTGGCACGCCGCCGGACTTTGCGCATCACTCGCTGCTGACCGGCCCGCAGGGGGAATCGCTGTCCAAGCGTCTGGGCACGCTCGCGCTGCGCGATCTGCGCGAAGCAGGCGTCGAGCCAGAGGCTCTGCTATCGCTGATGGCCCGCTTGGGCTCCAGTCAGCCGGTTGAGCTGCGCCTGTCGCTCGACGAGATTGCCGACGGGTTCGACCTGTCGCAGTTTGGCTCTGCACCGACCAAGTTCGACGTCCAGGACCTGTACCCGCTGACCGCGAAAAAGCTGCACGAGCTGCCTTTGGACGCGGTTGCCCAAGAGGTTGCCGATCTGGGTGTGCCCGCCGAAAAGGCCGAGCTGTTCTGGAAAGTCGTGCGTGAAAACATCACCACCCGCAAGGACATTGCGCCGTGGTGGGCGCTGTTCCGCGATGGGGCAACACCGCTGATCGCTGACGAAGATCGCGCGTTTATCGCCGACGCCCTGCCGCTGCTGCCAGAGCCGCCCTATGACGCCACGACGTGGAAAACCTTCACCGACGCGGTCAAGGAAAAGACAGGTCGCAAGGGCAAAGGGCTGTTCATGCCGCTGCGCAAGGCGATCACCGGCCAAGAGCGCGGCCCCGATATGGGCGACGTGATGCAGCTTTTGCAGATCCGGCCCAAGCTCGGCTAACGCCCCAATCGTTAAAAAACTTTCGAAAAGGCGCCCAACACGGCGCCTTTTTGCGTTTTTCGGCGGGTTTTGGCCTGCCGCTCGGCGGAAACCCTCCTGCGCTGGAAGGTCTTTGAATTTTGCGCCTTAATTCCGCCCTAACTTTTATCGCATATCCACTTTGGAATATAACTTCCCACTATATGCGCGTGAACGTTAGACAAAGAGGTACACTATGAAAGCAGGCAAATTTGGTATGAAGGGTGGCTTTGGCTGGCGCGGCGGTCGCAGCGAAACCGTGGTCGAAACCAGCACTCCGTCAGAGGTGACGCCGACAGAAACCACCGTGACCTACTCGGACGAGGCCGTCGACGAACTGCTCTTTATGATCGAAGAAGAAAAGCTGGCAGGCGATATCTATGATGCCTTCTACGACATGTACGGCATTCGGATTTTCAGCAATATCGCCGCGTCCGAGGACAAGCATTTCGACGCGCTGATCGCTCAAGCCGAAACCATTGGGCTGGATGTGGACCAGTTCGTCTTTGCCGAGACGGGCCAGTTCGAGGACCCGGACTTGCAGGACATGTATGACAGCTTGCTTGCCGAGGGCGCAGAGTCGCTGACCGCCGCACTGGAAGTCGGCGCTGCCATCGAAGCCAAGGATATCGAAGATATCGCCGCAGCTGCCGAGCTAGTCGAAGGCACGGCACTGGCGGATGTTTACCAAAATCTGCTGGCTGGTTCGGCCAACCATCTCGCCGCGTTCGACGCCCTGCTGTGAGACTCTGGCCGCGCTCTGCTAGCGGGGCGCGGCCACAGATTCCATCCGCGCTCGATCCGGTGCCAGCATCCCTGCCGCATCGATATGCGCATAGGCATAGGCGATCTTTTCATCTGCGGCCTGCGCCATTTCCGGCCAGGCCGAGTGGATCAGACGCACCTGTGCAGCCAGAATATGTTCCATGACTTCAGGGCGTTCCGCGCCGTCTCGGATCAGAACGTCGTAGGCATCCTCGGCCAGATCGCGGGCTTGAATCGCGGGCGCAGTGATGTGATCGAATTGCGGTTGCACCTGCGAAGGCCCAGCGCAATCAGCCAGCAGTTGGGTCAGGCGGTGGATGACGTCGATCGCCGTACCGGGGTCGTTTACACCGGGCGACAAAGCGCGTGAGGCCGTCTCGGCCAAGACCATCAGACCAAAGCGCGCGTCCTGCTCGAGCGAGCGGCTCTTAGCAATCGTAAAGCAATCGCAAACGGCGTCATTCACGTCGCGCGCGCAGGTCGTGCGCGCCAAAACGTCCCCTTCGATCACATAGGTTCCGGGCATTTTCGCCAACCACATATGCCCCCCCTGCGCCATGCTCTCCTGCAAGGCTGGCATGTCGACGAACTGGATATAGCCCGACCGCTTGGCGCAAATCTCCACCGCATTCGGCGGGGCATCGACACCCTCGCCCGCGATATGACCGCCCAGCGCCGGACGATCCATCAAGGCCTGGAGCGGTGGGCGCGCGGCGTCTTCGACCAAATGAAGGATATGATCCATGCTGCCAAGCTGTGAAAGATGCCCAATCCAGCGGATCAACGCGGTAATGATCGCGGCAATCACAAAGGCCGTCATGAAAAACACGACCACCGCCGCGGCGGTGTCATAGTAGTGGGCGCGGAACATAGCGATCGCTGTCAGAGAGAACAAAAAGCTGCCAACAAAGGTCGCCAGAACGGTTTGCGTCGTCGTGTCCTCCATAAGAATTCGATAAGCGCGCGGCGTTGCAAGGCTCGACGCAGACTGAGAAGCCTGCACCATCACCCCAAGCGAGAACGTCGTGACGGTCAGCATCGACGCCGCAAGGATGTTGAGCACGGGCAAGGCGGCCTGTTCGCCAAAGCGTTCCTTGAGCGCATCCGGAATCAGAGTATCGGCCAAGGGCGCAACCAGCACCGCCACAAGCGCCAGCAAGGTCATCAGCATCACGCGGACCGACAGCTTTTTCGACAGCCTCAAAAGCTGCATCACGCGTTTAGAAATCATACCAAAACCTTACTGCCCAAGCGGGTCAAAATATCGTCTACCATGCGCCGTTCATCTTGGGTCAAGCTTTGTGCACGCGGATAGAGCGGCTTTGCGCGATCGTTCAAAATCGGCGCATCCCAGCCTGACGTCGTTTCCACAAAATGCGCAACGCCTTCGGGGCCAAACTCTGTCAGATAACCTTGGATCACCACATCAAGGTAGCTCAGCAGGATCGGATTCCTATCCGTCGGCAGAGAAATCCGTCCCGGTGCAATGGCATAGACCGCGATATGCGCCGCTGCGCTGTCATGGGCGATCGCCCGCGTTGCGTCGTGCCGTTCATAAGCTGCTTCGCGCGTGTCGAGCGCCGCCCAGCCGTCCGCGCCCACCGGCGCAATCAGCCCGAGTATCTCGGCCTTGGGATCAGGAATCGCTGTCAGGAAACACAGGTCGCGCTCTGGCACCGCGCGCCACGCCCGCCGCCAGCCACGCAACCGCGCGGTGTGCGCAGGCGTATAGCCATGGGTCAATCGGTTCACCAAGGACCCGTAGCCAAAGAAATATGTATCGGTCATATGGCAAATATTCATCGCAGTTGATGCAAGTCAAACGTCACAGGCCCGTGAGGTGCCATAAGACCTCAACTTGGTCCGCAGGAGGCGAGTATGCGAGTCACGAAAAGAACGAATATCGCAATGCGTGTGTTGATGTATTGCGCGGGGAACACCGGTCGCCTGGTGACCAAGCATGAGATTGCCGAGGTCTGCAACGCCTCGGAAAACCACTTGGCGCAGGTGATTAACCAACTGGCGCAGCTTGGCTATCTGCACACGCAACGCGGGCGCAACGGCGGGCTGGAACTGGGCCGCCCCGCCGATCAGATCGTCATCGGAGAGATTTTTCGCGCGCTCGAAGCACCCGTGCCGCTGGCCGAATGCTTTGCCGATGTGGACAACACCTGCCCGCTGACCGACGCCTGCCGCCTGCGCGAGGCGCTGACCGCTGCGGCCAATGCCTTTTACGAAACGCTGGACCCGATCACGCTGGACACGCTGGTCTGCGACAATGCCCAGCTTTTGAACATCATTGCGCCGAACGCGCGTTGCGACAAAAGTCCCTGCGACGTGCCGCTTGTCAAAGCGCCCGTAAGCGACTAATCAGAGGTCATTCACGACGGGAGAACCGGATATCCGGTGCCGAAGGCGCAACCGCCCCGGAAACGCTCAGGCCACAGGACCGCCGTGAGGCAAACACTCTGGAGAGAGGCGCAGAACGCGTCCGCCGAAGGGATAACGATCTCAGGCACATGGACAGAGGGGGCAGCAAGGGTGCGCAACCGCGCGCCGTGACTGCCCGCAGACATTCATTGCGGGAAATGGGGAAAGCGCATGGATGATCTGAAACGGGTTTTTCTGCACGATTTGCACGTGGAACAGGGCGCCAAGATGGTGCCCTTTGCTGGCTACGAGATGCCGGTGCAGTACAAGCTGGGCGTGATGAAAGAACATCTTCACACCCGCGCCGCCGCCGGTTTGTTCGATGTCAGCCATATGGGCCAGGTGATCCTGCGTGGGGATAATGCCGCCGAAGCGTTGGAAACGCTGGTGCCGGTGGACGTGGTGGGCTTGGCCGAGGGGCGTCAGCGCTATGGGTTTTTCACTAATGAAAACGGTGGGATAGAAGATGACCTGATGGTCACCAATCGGGGCGATCACCTGTTTCTCGTGGTCAACGCCGCCTGCAAGGACGCCGATTTCGCGCGCCTGCAAACCCTGGACGTCGACGTCGAGATCATCACCGACCGCGCGCTGCTGGCGCTGCAAGGGCCGGGGGCGGAGGCGGCGCTTGCCCGGCTTGCGCCCGACGTGGCCGACATGGCCTTTATGGATGTGGCGACGGTGACGCTCTGCGGGGCCGAGGCGTGGGTGTCGCGATCCGGCTACACCGGCGAGGATGGTTTTGAGATTTCGGTGCCTGCAACGGTCGCCCGCACGCTGGCCGAAACGCTCTTGGCGGATGAGACCGTCGAGCTGATCGGCCTTGGCGCGCGGGATTCGCTGCGGCTCGAAGGGGGGCTTTGTCTTTACGGCCATGACATCGACAGCGCCACGACCCCGGTCGCCGCGCGCCTGTCTTGGGCGATCCAAAAAGTCCGCCGGACGGGCAGCGCACGCGGGGGCGGCTTTCCCGGCGCGGACGTGATCCTACGGGAACTGGCCGAGGGTAGCGATATGGCCCGCGTTGGCCTACTGCCCGAAGGCCGCGCGCCCATGCGTGAAGGCGTTGTAATCTTTGACGAAAACGACCAGCCGGTGGGCAAGGTGACCTCTGGCGGCTTTGGCCCGTCGGTTGGCGGCCCGGTGGCCATGGGCTATGTGCCCAGCACGCTGGCCGCGGAAGGCACCAAATTGTTCGGCGAAGTCCGCGGCAAAAAGCTGCCCTTGGTTGTTGCCAAACTGCCGTTCGTCCCCGCAGGCTTCAAACGATAAACTGACTGGAGAAGTGTCATGAAATTCACCGAAGAGCACGAATGGCTGCTGGTCGAAGGCGACGTGGTTGTCGTCGGCATCACCGCCCACGCGGCCGAACAACTGGGCGACGTCGTCTTTGTCGAACTGCCCGAGGAAGGCACCGAGGTGTCCAAGGACGACGAGGTGGTTGTGATCGAATCTGTCAAGGCCGCGTCCGACATCCTCGCGCCACTGGACGGCGAGATCGTCGAGGTCAACACCGCCATCGTCGACGATCCCGGCAAGGTGAACGAAGACCCCGAGGGCGACGCCTGGTTCTTTAAGATGAAGGTCGAGGACATGGCCGAGATGGACGACCTGATGGACGAAGCCGCCTACAAGAAATTCATCAGCTAAGCCTCTGGCCTGACTGACTTATCCCGGTGGCCTGCGATGCGTGGGCCGCCCTTCCACTTGATCTGAAAAGGTGCACCCGTGACCTACGATCCGATCGACTACTTGCCCTATGACTTTGCCAACCGTCGCCACATCGGCCCCTCGCCCGAGGAAATGGCGCAGATGTTTGACACGCTCGGCGTCGCCGATCTGGACACGCTGATCGCGCAAACCGTCCCCGAAAGTATCCGCCAAGAGCGCCCCTTGGACTTTGGCAAACCGCTGTCAGAGCGCGAGATGCTGCACCGGATGCGCAAAGTCGCGGACAAGAACAAGGTGCTCGTGTCGCTGATCGGTCAAGGCTATCACGGCACCGTCACGCCCCCGGCGATCCAGCGGAATATCCTTGAGAATCCAGCGTGGTACACGGCCTACACGCCCTATCAGCCCGAGATTTCGCAGGGCCGTCTTGAGGCACTTTTGAACTTTCAGACCATGGTCAGCGACCTGACCGGGCTGGAAATCGCCAACGCCTCGCTGCTGGACGAAAGCACCGCCTGCGCCGAGGCGATGACCATGGCGCAGCGGGTGGCGAAATCCAAAGCCACCGCCTTTTTCGTTGATGAAAACTGCCACCCGCAGAACATCGCGGTGATGAAGACGCGGGCCGAGCCTTTGGGGATTGAGATCATCGTTGGTGCGCCGGAAACGCTTGACGCTGGTGCTGTCTTTGGCGCGATTTTCCAGTATCCCGGCACGTATGGGCATGTGCGCGATTTCACGGCCGAGATGGCCGCGCTGCACGAAGCCAAGGCCGTGGGGATTGTCGCCGCCGATCCTATGTCTTTGTGTTTGCTCAAGGAACCGGGCGCGATGGGCGCCGATATCGCCGTCGGCAGCACGCAACGGTTTGGCGTGCCTGTGGGCTACGGCGGCCCGCACGCGGCCTATATGGCGTGCCGCGACGATTTCAAACGCGCCATGCCGGGGCGGATTGTCGGCATCTCGATCGACAGCCACGGGAACAAGGCTTACCGCCTCGCGCTGCAAACCCGCGAACAGCACATCCGCCGCGAAAAGGCGACCTCCAACGTCTGCACCGCGCAGGCTTTGCTGGCGGTGATGGCCGGGTTTTACGCGGTGTTCCACGGGCCAAAGGGCCTGCGCGCCATCGCCCAGCGCATCCACCGCAAGACCGCCCGTCTGGCGAAGGGGCTTGAGGCGGCGGGCTTCAAGGTCGAGCCTGAGGCGTTCTTTGACACGATCACCGTCGACGTGGGCCTGCTGCAACGCGGCGTGTTGCAAGCCGCCGTGCGCGAGGGCATCAACCTGCGCCGCGTTGGCAAGACCAAGGTGGGCATCACGCTGGACGAACGCACCCGCCCCGCGACCATCGAAGCGGTGTGGAAAGCCTTTGGCCTGCTGCGCAAGGACGACGATCTGGACGCCGACTATCGCCTGCCCGAGGCGCTGATCCGCACCTCTGGCTACCTCGAACACGAGGTGTTCCACATGAACCGCGCCGAGACCGAGATGATGCGCTACATGCGCCGTCTGGCCGACCGCGACCTGGCACTGGACCGCGCGATGATCCCACTGGGGTCGTGCACGATGAAGCTGAACGCGGCCGCAGAGATGATGCCGATCACCTGGGACGAGTTCGGGATGCTGCACCCCTACGCGCCCAAGGATCAGGCGCAGGGCTATCATGAGATGATCACCGATCTGTCTGAAAAGCTTTGCGAAATTACCGGGTACGATGCCTTTTCGATGCAGCCGAACAGCGGCGCGCAGGGCGAATACGCAGGGCTGTTGACGATCCGCGATTGGCAGGCCGCCCGCGGCGAAGGCCAGCGCAACGTTTGCCTGATCCCGGTGAACGCCCACGGCACCAACCCGGCCTCGGCCCACATGGTCGGCTGGAAAGTGGTCGCGGTGAAATGCGACGATCAAGGGTCCATCGACCTCGATGACTTCCGAGCCAAGGCCGAAAAGCACTCGGATACGTTGGCCGCCTGCATGATCACCTACCCCTCGACCCACGGCGTGTTCGAAGAGACGGTGAAAGAGGTCTGCGCGATCACGCACGAACACGGCGGGCAGGTCTACATCGACGGCGCGAATATGAACGCCATGGTCGGCCTGTCGCGTCCGGGCGATCTGGGCGGCGATGTCTCGCACCTCAACTTGCATAAAACCTTCTGCATTCCGCACGGTGGCGGCGGCCCCGGCATGGGGCCCATCGGCGTCAAGGCCCACCTCGCCCCGCATCTGCCCGGCGATCCGAACGGCGGCAAAGCGCCAGTGTCTGCCGCGGCCTTTGGCTCGCCGTCGTTGTTGCCGATCTCTTGGGCCTATGTGCTGATGATGGGCGGCGAAGGGTTAACGCAAGCGACCCGCGTGGCGATCCTGAACGCCAACTACATCGCCAAGCGGCTGGAGGGCGCGTATGACGTGCTCTATCGCGGCGGTGAGGGGCGCGTCGCGCATGAGTGTATCCTTGACACCCGTCCGTTTGAGAAAACCGCCGGGGTGACCGTCGAAGACATCGCCAAGCGTCTGATAGATTGCGGTTTTCACGCCCCAACCATGAGCTGGCCCGTCGCCGGAACGCTGATGGTTGAACCCACCGAAAGCGAAACCAAGGCCGAGCTGGACCGTTTCTGCGATGCCATGCTGGCGATCCGCGAGGACATCCGCGCCATCGAAAACGGTGACATGGACCGCGAGGTAAACCCGCTCAAGATGGCACCGCATACAATGGAAGACCTCGTCAAGGATTGGGATCGGCCCTACACGCGCGAGCAAGGGTGCTTTCCGCCCGGCGCGTTCCGCGTCGACAAATATTGGCCGCCGGTCAACCGTGTGGACAACGTCTTTGGCGACCGGAACCTGATTTGCACCTGCCCGCCCATAGAAGACATCGCCGAAGCGGCGGAATAACTTGGGAAAAATGCGAAACAAGGTGGCGCGCTCTAGGCGCGCCATTTGCGTTCTGATACCGCTATCAGGACGGAGGACGCCATGACCCAGATCCAATCTCACACCCTGCGCGACGGCGACACAGAGGTCACTGTCCTTAATATCGGCGGCGTCATCCAAGACTGGACGGTTGGCGGGCAGCGTGTGGTGCTTGGGCATTCTGACCCAGAGGTTTATCGCGAAAACCCTGCCTCGATGGGCATGATCCCCGGCCGTGTCGCCAACCGGATCAAGGATGCCCGGTTCACGCTGGACGGGATCGTTTACCATTTGCCGAAAAACTCCGGCGAACATAGCTTGCACGGCGGCCCCGAGGGGATCGGCAAACAGATCTGGCAGATGGAGCCCGAAGGCCCGCGCGCCGTGACGCTGCGCCTGCATTCGCCCGACGGACAATGCGGCTATCCCGGCAATGTGGATTTTACCGTTCGCATCAGCTTGGACGGTGGGGCGCTGACGTGGGACATGCGCGCGGTGCCGGATCGCGTGACGCCAATTAACCTCGCGCAGCACGTCTATTTCAACCTCAACGGCACCGACGATATTCGCGATCATCGCTTTACGCTGGACGCCCCCGCCTACACCCCCACCGATGCGGACCTGATCCCAACCGGAGAAATCGCGCCCGTCGCTGGCACGCGGTTTGACTTTCGCGCAGGGCCGCATTTGTCCGAGATCGACGCCGATCGCCAAGGCTATGACGTGAACTTTGTGCTGGCCGAAGGCGATCACGCAAAGGTGCGGGTTACTGCGCCTAATGGGATGCAGTTGGAGATGTGGACCGACCAGCCCGGCGTCCAGTTGTACACATCAACCATGCTTACGCCGCACGGCACGCCTTGGCCCGGTCAGACAATGAATCTTTTCTCCGGCTTTTGCGTCGAGGCCCAAGCCTTTCCCAATGCTGTTAATCAAA
The DNA here is from genome assembly GCF_900176475.1 of Tropicibacter naphthalenivorans. Taxonomy (GTDB): domain Bacteria; phylum Pseudomonadota; class Alphaproteobacteria; order Rhodobacterales; family Rhodobacteraceae; genus Tropicibacter; species Tropicibacter naphthalenivorans. Next base: position 26,338 of record NZ_FWXX01000011.1, on the reverse strand, counting down.
AGGGATTTGGCAACATTCTTTGCTCTCCCGAAACACCGTATCGTCAGGTGACGACGATCCGCATTGCCCGCATAGATTAACGGCAAAGCGTCGGTTGTATGCAACTTCCTGTCGCTGGCGCCCTTTCAACAGAGGGCAGGGATGCCTATGCTCTGGGCAAATCCAATTTACCAGGAGGCGACATGCTCAAGAACGACCAGCTCGATCAGTGGGATCGCGACAATTTTTTCCACCCGTCGACCCATTTGGCTGAATTCGCGCGCGGCAATGTGCCGAACCGCGTGATCACGGGCGGCTCGGGGTGCCACATCGAAGATCGCGACGGCAATCGCCTGCTGGATGCTTTCGCGGGTCTGTATTGCGTGAACGTGGGCTACGGGCGTCAGGACGTCGCCGACGCCATCGCCGAGCAAGCCAAGGAGTTGGCCTACTACCACGCCTACGTCGGTCATGGCACCGAGGCGTCGATCACCCTGTCCAAAATGGTCTTGGATCGCGCGCCGGACCACATGTCCAAGGTCTATTTCGGCCTCTCCGGGTCTGATGCGAATGAAACCAACGTCAAATTGATCTGGTATTACAACAACATCCTAGGTCGCCCCGAAAAGAAAAAGATCATTTCCCGCTGGCGGGGGTATCACGGCTCTGGGCTGATGACCGGCTCGCTGACCGGGCTTGAGCTGTTCCACAAAAAGTTCGATTTGCCGCTGGCGCAGGTGATCCACACCGCAGCGCCCTATTATTATCGCCGCCCGTCGCTGGATATGGACGAAGGCGCTTTTGTTGCGCATTGCGTGGCCGAGCTTGAGGCTCTGATCGAACGTGAAGGCGCCGACACGATTGCGGCGTTCATCGGCGAGCCGGTCTTGGGCACCGGCGGCATCGTGCCCCCGCCCGGCGGCTACTGGGCTGCGATCCAAGCCGTTTTGAACAAGCACGACATCCTCTTGGTCGCCGACGAAGTCGTCACCGGGTTTGGCCGTCTTGGCAGCATGTTTGGGTCTGAACACTATGGGCTAAAGCCGGATTTGATCACCATTGCCAAAGGCTTGACCTCTGCATACGCGCCTTTGTCCGGCTCGATCGTGTCCGAGAAAATGTGGAAAGTGCTGGAGCAAGGCACCGACGAAAACGGCCCGATTGGCCACGGCTGGACGTATTCGGCGCACCCCATTGGAGCCGCGGCGGGCGTTGCAAACCTCAAGCTGATCGACGAGTTGAACCTGGTGCAGCAAGCCGGCGAAGTAGGTGGCTATCTGAATGCAGCGATGCGAGATGCGCTTGGCGCGCACGTCCATGTGGGCGAAGTGCGCGGTGAAGGGATGCTCTGCGCGGTCGAATTCGTAAAAGGCCGCGAAGAGCGCGCCTTCTTTGATGCGACAGACAAGGTCGGCCCGCGGATCGCCGCCGCACTTTTGGAACGGGGGGTGATCGCACGCGCGATGCCGCAAGGCGACATTCTCGGGTTCGCGCCGCCCTTCTGTCTGACCCGCGAAGAGGCTGACGAAGTTGTCGGCAAAACGGCGCAGGCCGTCGCCGAAGTGCTCGGCTAAATGCTAAGTTACGGGTGTTTTTAGTCTAATTTGATTAAAAATACCCACGAACAAGGCTGCCAGCCAGCAAAGACCACCCGTCCGCGATTACGAAAAACGCCAGTTTGAATGGCAAGGATACGATCGCGGGCGGCACCATCATCATCCCCATCGACATCAAAACCGCTGCAACGACGAGATCGATGATCAGGAACGGCAGGAAGATAAGAAAGCCGACCTGAAATGCGCGGGCCACTTCGGACAGCATGAATGTCGGGATCAAGACCGACAAAGGCGCCTCGGGCGCGAGCGAGGTGTTGGCAGCATCCGGACGAAGATCCGCCATGGCGCGATAGGTGTCAGGGTCCGCGCGCCCGGCCATGAACACCCGGAAAGGCGCGATGGCCTGCACGGCCGCATCTTCGATCTCAATCTCTTCATTCAACAGCGGCTGCAGACCTGTTTCCCAACTTTCGGTAAAAACCGGCTCCATTACGAAGTAGGTTAAGAACAAAGCAAGGCTGACGATCAGCATATTCGGCGGCGACTGTTGCAGGCCAACCGCTTGGCGCAGAATGCCAAAAACGGTCACCATGAAAGGGAAACAGGTCACCATGATCGCAATGCCCGGCGCGAGGCTCAGCAAGGTGATCAGCGCAATAAGCTGGATCGACGTCGCCGTAATCGACCCGCCTTCGCCCAAGTCAATGGCGACGGATTGCGCCTCGGCCCCGCCCGGCGCAAGGAACGAAGCCGAAAGAATGAGCAATGCAAGTGGCGAGAAACGCATAATCAAGACGGCGATTGAAGATCGACCACTTCGGTCAAACGCACGGCAAGCTGCCCTTGACCATCCCCTTCGACGACCTCCAGAACACCAATGCCAATGAGCTTTTCACCAACATATAGCTCTACCGGATCGTCCAACTGTTTATCCAAGCTTAGGACCGATCCTTCGGCCAGTTGAAGCAGCTCCCGCACAAGCGGACGCGCCCGACCGACAGATACGGTAATTTCAATCGGGACAGACGTGAAAGGCGTGCCGCTTTCGCTGCGCATCGCGGTTTGAGTGCTATCCATTTGCTATCTTCCTCCGATTGTCATGGGCGAACCCTGCAACGGCTTCGGTTACCGAGGCGATAAGATCGCCCAAATCGACTTGCTTTTCCGTTTCCCCGAACCGGATGTCCGCCTGTTCTTCGGCGAGGGTATCGTCGGCGACAACTTGGATCGGAAACCCAAAATCCTGTTCAAGAAGCGGCGATACCGCGTCCATATTCTGAGGCGAAACGGCAATGTAGACGTCCATGGACCCAATCTGCTGCGCCATTTCCTTGAGATGCTCAGCGATATGCTGACCTAGCGTCTCGCGCGCCAAGGCTGGCAGTAGCGCGTTCACAATCTCGTTCAGCAAAGGCGTCATGCCATTCATCACTTGGCTGTAGGCCTCGTGGTATGTGAAGGAGAGATCCTGCAAGTGTTGCGACAGTCCGCTGGATATGCGCGCTTTATCCTCCGACTGGGCTTTGACAGCGTCATCCCATCCGGCACGATATCCATTTTCGAAGGCTTCAAGCTTATGGCCCTCAAGCTCGGCTTCGTTGACCCCACCCGCCTCTTGGGCGCCCGCACTTGGGGCGGCGGCGCTGAAGTCCTCTAAAAGTTGCCGAAGTGCGCTCAACTTGCTTCCTCCTTGTCTTCTTCCAACCAACTACGAAGGATTTCGACCGTCTCGGTTTTACGTTCTTCGATCAGGCTTCTTAGACGGTCGACGGGGTCCTCTTCAGGGGGCGAGTCAAAATCCACCATGCCCATACCGCTGAAATCGGGACCGTCGCCCATCATCGGAAGGTCGCCAAAGCCGCCTGCTGGCTCTATCTCGCCATCCAGCGCCGCGCCCATCTCGCCGCCAGGGGCGGGCAGGGCACCGGCAGGTTGCGCATCGTCTCCACGCGATAGGACAGGGCGCACCACAAATAGACCCAAAATCAGAGCGACCACCGCAAGAACTCCCATTTGGATCAAACGCATCGTGTCGATGGGACCGGCAAAGAGGCTGGGTTCGATTGGCCCGGTTCCCAAACCTTCAGGGCGCTCAAAGGGCAGCGAGCGAATGGTGATCTCGTCCCCACGTCCCTCGTCGAATCCAACCGCGGACGAGACGAGATCTCGCAGAGCTTGAAGTTGATCCTCGGGCAAGGGAATGAAGGTTTGCGCCCCATCCTCCGCCACGTCGTAAGTGCCGTTCACGAGGACAGCCACGGTGAGACGACGAATCGCCCCAGGAGAACGCGTAATTTCACGCATCGTTTCAGAGACTTCGTAATTCACGCGCTCGCGGGTTTCCGCTTTTTGAGAGGACGATGTATCCGGCCCGCCGCCACCGCCTGCCGGCAGGTTCGAGGCCACGGTCACATCCCCGCCCCCGGAGTTTTCCGCACGATCCGTCAATTCTTCGGTATCGGTGGAAATGACCACGCGCCCCTCAGGATCAAAGCTGCGTTCGCGGATCAGCTCGCTTTCGGTGATCGTATCGACACTGACCTCGACCACTGCGTTGCCGATGCCCACCCGCGCTTCCATGAGACGCTGAACTCTATCACGCAGTTGGGCGGCCTTATCGTCGGCGGTCGCGCCACCGCCATTTTCGGCTTCCGCGCCGATCAAGCCACCCTTGCCATCGATGACGGCGACGCTTTCAGGCACGAGGCCCGGAACGGCCGATGCGACAAGGAACTTTAAAGCGCGTGCCTGCTGCGCATTTAAAACACCACCCGTTGTGGTCACGGAAATCGATGCCGTCGGCGTCACGTCCCTCTGGAAGGGATTCGCACTGCTATTGGCGATATGCACGCGCGCTGCCGAAATCTGGGGATTCGACACGATTGTCCGCGCCAACTCCCCTTCCTTTGCACGCCAATACGCGGCGTCGAACATCTGGGACGTCGTACCGAAACCAGATAGGCCATCCAGCAACTCGTATCCTTGACCGCCATTGGCTGGCAGCCCTTCGCTCGCCAAAGTCAGGCGAAGAGCGTCCCGCTCTGATTCGGGAACAAAAATCGCCCCTCCGCGCACCTCAAACTGGACATTGCGCGCCTCCAATGCGGACACGACTTCCCCAGCCGCGCCGTTTTCTAGGCCCGCGTACAAAAGTGCGAGATTCGGCGCGGTGGCAAGACGTGACAGCCCCAAAACCGCAAATATCATGGCCAGCGTGGCCCCGATCACGACAAGACGCTGACGCGCGCCCAAAGAACTCCAACTGTTAATGAGTGATTGCAAGATCGACCTCCGCTCCAAACGTTCTGTTCGGCTGAGCTCAGATTGACCTATTCGACTTAACAATAAGTTAGCCCCTTTGCATCTATAACGGCCTCGAGGCTGAAAAGAGGTTTTACATGTCTGACGCAACCGCCGATGACCAGGAGGTCGAAGAAAAGAAACCGTCTAAATTGCCACTTATTATCGGCGTCGTGCTTGCGCTCGCCGGTGGCGGTGGCGGTTTTTTCGCTGTCCAATCGGGCATGTTGGGGGGCGGTGCCGCACCGGCCGAGGAAGAGGCTGCTGACGCACAGGCGGAAGAACAGGCCGCCGCCGATGCTGCAACCGAGCCTTTGCCAGACGTTTCCTTTGTCGAGGTACCGCAGCTGACGGTCTCGCTCGGGCCAAAATCGCAGGCCAGACACCTACGCTTTCGCGCGAGCCTTGAGGTGCCTCGGAAATATGCCAGCGAAGTGGAGAGCATCCTGCCCCGCGTTCAAGACGTGCTTAACAGCTATCTGCGTGCGCTGGAACCGCGAGACATTGAAGCACCTGGCGCGCTTGTTCGCCTGCGCGGTCAGATGCTTCGCCGCGTGAAACTCGTCGCCGGAGAGGGCCGCGTCCGCGACCTCTTGGTGCTTGAATTCGTATTGAATTGAAGGGGATTTAAATGGAACTGATTGCCGACATTCTGCTGGTCGCAGGCGCCCTTGGAGCGGGGTTCTATTGTTTTGTTTTGTCGAGACGCCTTACGAAGTTCACCGATCTTGAAAACGGGGTAGGAGGCGCCGTCGCGGTGCTTTCGGCTCAGGTCGACGATCTGACCAAAACGCTTGCAGACGCTCAGAACACCGCCGGAGAATCCGCCAAGTCATTAGGAGAGCTGACCGAGCGGGCCGAAGATGTGTCGCGGCGGCTCGAATTGCTTGTGGCCTCAATGCACGACCTACCCGGCGATTCTGCGCCCCCGGCAGGCAGCGATACCGTCTTTGTACGCCATCCCCGCAACTGAGGTCCGTGATGAAAATATTCAAGATTTTCAGTAAGAAAAAAGACGCAGCGGCTCAAACGGATGCTCCCATTGGGCCCAAAAAACCGAGCCCTGCGATCAAGCGCAAAAACAAGGGGACTTTGACCGCAATCGGGGCGCTTTTGCTGGCGTCAGCGGCGATTCGTGCCGCAACTGGGGCTGGCGAAGCCTTTGCGAATGAGCCTGCGCCCAACGCCGCGCCCGAACCTGAGCAACATCAGGCACAAGCAGATCACGCGGCCCCGGCGGCAGAAGGCGGGCAGCCCATGATGGCCGACAGCGATATTTTGCCGCTTATCCAAGCGCTCAATGCACGTGAAACACGGATCAAAAAGCGCGAATCCGACCTTGAGGTCAGGATGCAGGCATTGTCTCTTGCCGAGCAAGAGATTGATCGCAAGCTCGAGGCGTTGGAGCAGGCCGAAGCCAATCTCAAAGCCACGTTGGCGATTGCACAGACCGCTGCCGAGGATGACCTAAGCCGCCTCACCAACGTGTACGCCAACATGAAGCCCAAGCAAGCCGCCGCTTTGTTCGAAGAAATGGACCCGGAATTTTCCGCCGGCTTCCTAGGCAGAATGAAACCGGATGCCGCCGCCGCCATCATGGCGGGTCTGACCCCGCAGGCCGCCTATTTGATCAGCGTCGTTCTTGCTGGCCGAAATGCGAATGTTCCTAAGGAGTAAACCTACTTACCAACCTGCGCGGCAAAGGCCTCAATTTGGGCTGCGGGCATTGCGCCAGACTGACGTTTCCTTTCTCGACCGCCTGAAAATCCAATCAGGGTCGGGATGCCCCGAATGCCATACCGCTGCCCCGCATCGGGAAAGTCTTGGGTGTTTAGCTTCACCAAACGTGCGCTGCCCTTTAGCCGCGCAGCTGCTTTTCCGAACTCGGGGCCCATCATGCGACACGGCCCACACCACGGCGCCCAGAAATCTACGATCAAGGGAACCTCGTCGACGCGCGCGGCCTTCGACAACGTTGCTAGATCGACCTCAACCGGCTTGCCTGACACCAAGGGTGCGCCGCAAGTGCCACATTTGGCGGCATCATTCAGGCGGTCCTTGGGCACGCGATTCGTCTGAGCACACTCAAGACAAACAAGTTTCACTCCGGCCATGATGCTTCCCTTTTACATATCAGGATCAATATATGTTGGTAACACACCATCGTGACAAGGCGAGTTCCGATCACGGGATTGATTTTCCCTACCCTTTACGCAAAATGTTCGAAACAGGCAGAACGCCTGCCGCCGATTTCTAGAAAGAGTGCTGCCATGATCACCCGTCGTTCCCTAATTGCTGCTGCGGCAGCAACCGCCGCCCTCCCTGCCGCCGCCTTTGAGGTGGACCCGATTTTTCGGCCGCAGCAGGTCAGCATCAAAAGCGATCTGGAACCTGGGCAAATCTTGATTCTGCCGCGCGCGCACTTCTTGTATTTCGTCGAAGCGCCGGGACAAGCGATGCGCTACGGCGTCGGCGTCGGCAAGGCAGGTTTGGAATTTACCGGAACGGCGACGATTGACGTCAAGAAGGAATGGCCGACGTGGCGACCAACCAATGAAATGATCGAGCGTTCCCCTGAAACCTACGGCAAGTTCAAGGACAACGACTACGTTCAACCCGGCGGACCCGGCAACCCATTGGGTGCGCGGGCGCTGTATCTGTTCCAGAATGGCCGTGACACCTATTTCCGGATTCACGGCACGACGTCCCCGCGGTCCATCGGACAGTCGGTGTCGAACGGCTGCATCCGCATGATCAATGAGCACGTGATCGACCTTTACAAGCGCGTTCCCATCGGCACCAAAGTTACCGTTCTGTGACAACACGAAATCGCGCCGAGCAGCGCTTTGACCTTATCGTCGTAGGCGCCGGGCCAGCCGGCGCTTCGGCTGCTTTCACTGCGGCAAAAAGCGGTTTACGCGTTGCGCTGTGCGATAAAAAGTCATTTCCACGCAATAAGTTATGCGGCGGCGGCCTAACTGGCCGTGCCATCACGCATTACCGTAGAATTTTCTCGCAGACGCTACCACCAATCCCGTTGGAAAAGCGTACCGAGATTTCTTTTCACGCCTTTGGGCAGGATCTGGGCACCAACACAGACGCCCCCGCCCTGCATCTCGCCATGCGGCGCGACTTGGATGCCGCGTTGGTTGAAGCCGCGTTGGCAAGCGGGGCCGTCGATTTCACGGGCAGCCCGGCGACGGTCGAGCCGACTGAGAAAAGCGTTGCAACTGACGGCATGATTTTGCGCGCCCCCTTGATCATCGCCGCCGATGGCGTGAATAGCCCGACCGCCAAGCTCTTGTTCGGTCAGGCTTTTGCTCGCGATCAGATCGGGTTCGCACTGGAAGTAGAGCTGCCGACCCGCGATCCAAGCCGAGCGCTGCGGATTGATTTTGGGGCCGCCGACTGGGGCTATGGCTGGCAGTTTCCGAAACATGACGGGACCACGATCGGCGTCGGCGGCGTGCTTGCTAAAAATGCCGACATGAAAGCGCACATGTCCGCCTATCTGGCCAAATTAAACGTGCCGGATGATCTAACCGTCAAAGGACAGTTCTTGCCGTTTGGTGATTTCCGCGTGCAGCCGGGCAAGGACCAGGTTCTGTTGGCAGGAGATGCGGCGGGACTTGTCGATCCCATCACCGGGGAAGGCATCGCTCATGCGCTGCATAGCGGAGAGTTGGCAGCACTCGCGGCGACTGAATCGTTAAAATTGGGTAGACCTGATCAAGCCCTCGGGCTGTATCAAAAGTCGCTCGCCCCCATTCATTCAGGGCTGCGGCACGCGAACAGACTGCGGCCATTGATGTTCAACGAGCGCCTGCGGCCGACTTTTATCAAAAGCTTTCAACGCTCTAAAACGCTCCGCACCGAATATCTTCGCTTGCTCGCGGGGGAAACCGAGTACGGCCCGCTCATGCAAAAAATGGCTTTGCGTTTGCCAGGGTTCGCCCTACGCGCGCTTTTGGGGCGGTGATCCGCACAAACTGAACCAACAGCCGCCCCATTCTTGCCCAAATCTCCACGTTAAATCTTTTGAAGGCTTTGGCGATTTACGCTAGGCTTCGCACGTGGAGGATGAAATGGCAGTAGCGGCTTTGGTCTTGGGTAGCATCTTGGGCTTTTTCGCGGGCGTATTTTCTTGGGTCGTGCTGGATTTCACCGTCTTGCAAGCGTTTGGCCTGTACTTAACCGCAAGCTTTGGCTGCGGGGCATTGGCGCTGGCCAACGCGATTGTGGCGCGCCCCTCCGAAGGTGACATGCCCCTCAAGGCTTAATTGCTCAAGCGATCTATCAGCTCCTCAACTTTTGGCCCGACACTCTCGACAATCTTTTTAACACCCTTTTCATTTGGGTGAATGTTATCCGATTGCATAAAAGCGCGCAGTTCGCTGGGATCGCTGCCCTCGGCCATCAGTCCGGCAAAGAAATTCTCTAGAAAAACAGTTCCATAGGCATCAGCCAGCTCTGGGTAGATCGCATCGAACGTCTGTTTGTACTCCGGGCCATAGTTCCCCGGCGCGCTCATTCCGATTAACAAAACTTCTAGGTTCCGATCCTGCGCCACCTGCAAGATCCCCTCAAGGTTTGCCCGCGACAGCGTTGGGTCAATGCCGCGCAACAGGTCATTCCCGCCCAAGGCGACGATCATCGCGTCGATCTCGGGCGTCAAAGACCATTCGACACGCCCAAGACCACCGGCAGTCGTGTCCCCCGACACACCGCCGTTTACGATCCGCACGTCATGTCCTTGATCCGCAAGCCAATTTCGCAGCTGCGGTACAAACCCGTCTTGTTCGAGCAAGCCATACCCTTGGGTCAGCGAGTCCCCCAGCGCGAGAATATTCACCTCTGCCGCTTGGGCCGGTAACCCATTGATAAGGACAATTGCCGCAAACACCTTGAGGCGCAGCGCACGCAGCCCATATGTGAGAAAGCATAACATGAGGAAGCTCCTATGCCCGAACCTGTTCTGTCACTTAAGGATGTCACCCTCAGCCTCAAGGGCAATGCCGGAAATGTTGAAATCCTGCATGGAATTTCGCTGGACGTGGCAAAAGGCGAGACGATCGGCCTGATTGGCCCATCCGGTTCTGGGAAATCCTCTTTATTGATGGTGATGGGCGGGCTGGAGCGCGCCACAAGCGGGTCTGTTCTGGCGCTTGGGCGCGATCTGACCAGCATGGATGAGGACGCCTTGGCCCAATTTCGGCGGGACCATATGGGGGTGGTGTTCCAGAGCTTTCATTTGATCCCGACCATGACCGCGTTGGAAAATGTTGCGACGCCGCTAGAGCTTGCGGGCGACAAAGACGCCTTTGCCAAGGCCAAGCAAGAGCTGGACGCCGTTGGCCTTGGGCACCGCGCCGACCATTATCCTGCGCAAATGTCGGGCGGCGAGCAGCAGCGCGTCGCGCTGGCTCGCGCCCTTGCAACGCAGCCCGATATCCTCTTGGCGGACGAGCCGACGGGCAACCTGGACGGGGCCAATGGTGAAGCGATCATCGAGCTGTTGTTTGGCCTGTCAGAACAACGGGACTCGACCTTGGTTCTGGTGACGCACGCGCCCGAACTTGCCGCGCGCTGTGATCGTGTGATCCAGCTGCGGGACGGGTTGATCGATACGCAACGGCAGGCCGCGGAATGAGCTGGGCCGTCCCCGCGCGTTTCGCGCGCAGAGAGTTGCGCGGCGGCCTGTCCGGCTTTCGAATTTTTCTCGCCTGTCTGGCCTTGGGGGTCGCCGCAATTGCAGGTGTCGGCTCGGTCCGGTCCGCCATCGAGCAAGGCCTTGAAGAACAAGGCGCAATCCTGCTGGGGGGCGATGCACAGGTAGAATTCACCTACCGTTTCGCATCCGAAGAAGAGCGCGCATGGATGGAAAGCGCCGCCACAGCCGTGTCCGAAGTCACCGATTTTCGGTCAATGGCCACGGTGCTGCGCGATGGCACGTCTGATCGCGGTTTGACGCAGGTGAAATCGGTGGACGCAGCCTATCCGTTGCTCGGCGATATGGTTCTCGACCCCGCGATGCCCTTGTCAGAGGCTTTGTCCAATCAGGGCGGCGTCATGGCACCCGTTCTGGCCGACCGCTTGGGTCTCGCGCCGGGGGATACGTTCCGCTTGGGCACGCAAGAGTTCACCTTGCGCGCCACCATCGTCACCGAACCAGATGATGCCGGCGACGGCTTTGGCCTTGGGCCCCGAACCATCGTTCTGACACAAGACCTACAAGGCTCTGGCCTGCTCGCCCCCGGTTCGCTTTATGAGACGGAATATCGGCTGCTTTTGCCCGAAGGCGCGGATCTGGACGCAACCAAGCAAGCGGCCTTGGATCAATTCGAAGCCAACGGCCTGTCGTGGCGGGACGCCCGCAACGGCGCACCGGGAATCGCGCGTTTCGTAGAACGGTTAGGTTCGTTCCTCGTGCTCGTGGGCCTGTCCGGGCTGGCGGTCGGCGGGGTCGGCGTTTCCGCTGCCGTGCGGGCCTATCTGGCGAAAAAGACCTCTGTCATCGCAACTTTACGCACCCTCGGGGCGACGCGCGCGGTGATTTTTAGAACGTATTTTCTGCAAATCGGGGCGTTGTCGTTGCTTGGCATCGCGATCGGCTTGGTGCTGGGCGCGGCGATCCCAATTGCATTTGGTGGGATCATCAATGATGCGCTCCCCGTCCCTGCCGTGTTCACGTTGCACATCGGGCCGTTGTCCGAAGCTGCCCTGTATGGCCTGCTGACCGCGCTGGTTTTCACCCTCTGGCCGCTGGCCCGCGCCGAAGATGTCCGTGCCGCGACCCTGTTCCGCGACGCGTTGGGCAGTGCAAAGCTCTTGCCCGCCCCGCGCTATCTCATTGCCACGGCTGGGCTTTTGATCGCTCTTGTCGGCTCTGCCGCGCTGTTGTCCGGCAGTGCTCGGCTGACCTTGTGGACCGCTGGCGGCATCTTTGGCGCGTTGCTTGTGCTGGTGCTGACGGCCTTTTTGATCCGTTGGCTCGCGCGCCTGGCGACGGGCCTTGCCCGTGGTCGCCCCGTGTTAAGATGGGCTTTGGGCGCGATTGGTGGCCCTGGCGAAAGCGCAGGCGCGGTGGTCTTGTCGCTGGGTCTTGGCCTGTCGGTTCTGGCCGCAGTCGGGCAGATCGACGGCAATCTGCGCGCCGCCATTCAGCGCGATCTGCCTGATATTGCGCCGTCCTACTTTTTTGTCGACATTCAAAAAGACCAGATGCCCGGCTATCTGGACCGGCTGGAAAACGACCCCGCGGTCAGCCGGATCGACAGTGCGCCCATGCTGCGCGGCGTTGTCACTCGGATCAATGGCCAGCCCGCCCAAGAGGTCGTCGGCCCACATTGGGTGGTACGCGGTGACCGAGGGGTGACCTACGCAGCCCAACCTGATGCGCGCACCACCGTGACCGAAGGCGAATGGTGGCCCGAGGATTATTCCGGGCCGCCGCAAATCAGTTTTGCCGCCGAAGAAGCCGAGGAAATGGGCCTCCAGCTGGGTGACACGGTGACGATCAACGTGCTTGGCCGCGACATCACGGGGACGATCACGTCATTCCGGGACGTCGACTTTTCAACCGCGGGGATCGGGTTCGTGCTGACGATGAACCCCGCCGCCTTGCAAGGTGCCCCGCATACCTTCATCTCGACCGTCTACGCCGAGCCAGAAGCCGAAGCCGCTATTTTGCGCGATTTGGCAAACACTTACCCCAATATCACGGCGATCCGGGTGCGCGATGCCATCGACCGCGTGTCCGAATTGCTCGAAGGGATCGGCGCCGCGATTCGCTGGGGTGCGGCGGCGACTTTGCTGACCGGCTTCCTCGTCCTGATCGGCGCAGCCGCCGCAGGCGAAGGCGCGCGGACCTACGAGGCCGCGATCCTCAAGACCCTCGGCGCCAGCCGCGCGCGCATCCTCAGCAGTTTTGCCCTGCGCTCTGCTTTGCTTGGCGCGGGGGCCGGAGCGGTCGCCATCGGGGCAGGCATTGCAGGGGGATGGGCCGTCGCGACCTTTGTCATGGAAACAGACTTTTCCGTGATCTGGGGCAGCGCGTTGGGCATCGTTGCGGGTGGGATCATCGCAACTTTGCTCGCAGGTTTGGCGTTTGCCTGGCGGCCCTTGGCAGCACGTCCAGCGGGAATTTTGCGCGCCCGAGAATAGGGAAACGCGACATCTTGGGCCCCTCACGCGTCTTGCACAGCGGCGCGTGGGCTGGCAAGCCTTCGTGCAACCACAGCAAGACTGGACGCCGCCATGACCGATTCTCTTCCCATCGCTGTCACCGCCCCACTGACCCATGCTCAGCGCACGCAGATCATGAACCTCGTGCGCCGCGCGGCAAAGGCCGAAATCCTTCCGCGGTTTCGGCAGCTTGGCGCGCATCAGATCGATCAGAAATCCGGTCCGCAAGACCTTGTGACCGATGCGGACAAAGCCGCGGAAGCCATGCTGACACGCGGCCTTTTGGCCATGTTTCCCCACGCTTTGGTTGTCGGCGAAGAAAACGCCAGCGTGAATCCCGACATCATTGATCAGATCGCAGAAGCCGAGCTTTGCTTTACCATCGATCCGGTCGACGGCACGTGGAATTATGCGCACGGGCTGGCGATGTTCGGTGTGATGGTGTCGATCCTGCGCTTTGGCGTTCCCGTGTTCGGGCTGCTGTATGATCCGATCATGAACGATTTCATCATCGCCGACACGCAATCAGATGCCGAATTGGTCATGCCGCGCCGCGTGCGCCGAAAGCTCAGCACAAGCACCGGCGGCGCGATCCAAGACTTGTCTGGATACATCGCGATCAACCTGATCCCCGAAGCCAAACAAGCCGAGATGGCGGCGACCCTGCCGCAATTTGCCCGCGCTTTGTCCTTGCGCTGCGCTTGCCACGAAATGCGCATGGTCGCGCAAGGCGCTGTGGACTTTGCGCTGTATTCCAAGCTGACCCCTTGGGATCAGCCCGCTGGTGTTGTCGCCGTTCAGCAAGCCGGTGGCCATGCCGCGATGCTTGACGGATCAGACTACCGCGGCGACCTGAAGGACGGCTACCTGTTGGTCGCCAGCGACAAAGCGACTTGGGACCGCCTACGCGATCTATTTGCCTTTTTGATCGACGCCCCCCAAGCCTAACGTCTGCGTTACAGCCATCCGTTCCCCTCTTGTTCGCACGCTTTGACGAACATATTGTGAACACATGGCAACGATGACTTTAGATAAAAAACTCGCGATTCTGTCGGACGCGGCCAAATACGATGCCTCCTGCGCCAGTAGCGGGGGGCAAAAACGCGACTCTCGCGACGGCAAAGGGATCGGTTCGGTCACAGGTTCCGGCATTTGCCACGCCTACGCCCCCGACGGGCGCTGCATTAGTTTGCTCAAGATTTTGATGACAAATTTCTGCATTTACGACTGCGCCTATTGCGTCAATCGCGTCTCATCAAACGTCCAACGCGCACGGTTCACGCCCGAAGAGGTCATTCACCTCACGTTGGAATTCTATCGGCGCAATTATATCGAAGGCCTGTTTCTGTCCTCGGGCATTATCCGCTCGCCTGATGACACCATGGCCGACATGGTCCGGATCGCGAAATCCCTGCGGCAAGAGCACCGTTTTCGCGGGTATATTCACCTCAAAACCATCCCGGACGCGGACCCCAAGCTGATCGAAGAGGCGGGATTGTTCGCCGACCGATTGTCCATCAACGTCGAACTGCCGACGGATCGCGCGGTCAAGGACTACGCCCCCGAGAAAAGCCCCGATCAGATACGCCGCGCCATGGCCGACGTTCGGTTGCTCAAAGAGGCCCGCCAAGACAAGAGCTTTACCGGAAAGCGACCGGCGAAATTTGCCCCCGCGGGTCAATCGACCCAGATGATCGTAGGCGCGGATGGCGCAACAGACACAACTATTTTGCAAAGCTCTTCAAGGCTTTACAGTAGCTACAAACTGCGTCGGGTGTACTATTCAGCCTTCTCTCCGATCCCGGACGCCTCGGCCGTTTTGCCGCTCATCCAGCCCCCGTTGGTCCGGGAACATCGCCTGTATCAGGCCGATTGGCTTTTGCGGTTTTATGGGTTCGACGTGGACGAAATCGCCTCGGCCACCTCTGACGGAAACCTTGATCTGGCCGTCGATCCCAAACTCGCTTGGGCGCTTGCGAACCGCCATCTCTTTCCCATCGATGTCAATCGCGCGGACCGAGAGCTGCTGCTGCGTGTGCCCGGTTTCGGGACGAAAACGGTTGATCGCGTGTTAAAAACACGCCGGCATCGCACGCTGCGGTATGACGATTTGCGGCGGATGGGGGCGAACCTGCGCAGCGCCAAGCCCTTTATGCACGCCTTGGATTGGACACCTCGCGGGCTGACGGACACCGCTGATTTGCGTGCCCGTTTCGCCCCGCCGCCAGAACAACTTTCGCTCTTTTGATGTACAGCATCCATTTACCCGAAATCGGCACCTTTGACGCTTGGCGGGACAAGGCGCGCGCTCTCTTGGCCGCCGCCGTTGCGCCCGAAGATGTTCTGTGGACCTGCGGCCGTGACAGCCCGGACCTGTTCCAAGCCGCTGGTCCTTTGCCACAGGGAGACCGCACCGCCACCGCTTCTAAAGCCTTCATTTCCATGGCAAACCTTGCCATCTGGCACCGCGATCCGGAACGCTTTTCCAGGCTCTACGCGCTGCTCTTTGCGCTGCAATCGGACCAGCGCCTGATGTCGGACAAAGCCGACCCCCGCGTTGCGAAACTGACCGCGATGTCCAAGGAGGTCAGCCGAGACAAACATAAGATGACTGCGTTTTTACGGTTTCGAGAAGTTGGCGATCGCAATGCGCCACGACGCAGTTTTGCCGCCTGGTTCGAGCCGACGCACCTGATTTGCGAACCCATCGCGCCGTTTTTTGCCAAACGATTTGGCGACATGGATTGGAAGATTTTTACGCCGGATTTGAGCATTCATTTTAACGGAAACATCAGCTTTGCCCCTGGTCAGCCGAAACCACCGATTGCAGACGACGCGACCGAGGAGCTTTGGCGGACCTACTACCGGTCCATTTTCAATCCGGCCCGCGTCAAGACCCGCGCAATGCAGTCTGAAATGCCCAAGAAGTACTGGAAAAACCTGCCCGAAGCGCAACTGATCCCCGAGATGTTGGCAGAGGCGCAGGCGCGTGCGCAATCCATGGCGGATGCGGCTCCGACGCTGGCCCCTGCGCGGGCTGCGCGTGTGTCAGAACGGCTCCGCGCGCAACAGGCGCAACATTCTGAAAACGCGGATCAATTTACGACTTCGATACAGGGATGCCGGCGTTGTTCCCTATGGAAAAACGCAACACAAGCCGTGGTGGGTACTGGGCCGCTGGATGCCGAGATCATGATCGTCGGCGAACAACCCGGCGACCACGAAGACTTGGCCGGACAGCCCTTTGTCGGCCCTGCCGGGCAACTTCTGGACCAAGGCTTGGCGGGGGCGGGGATTGACCGTTCGCGCGTTTATGTCACGAACGCCGTAAAACACTTCAAATTCCGCGCAAATGGTCGGCAACGCATTCACCAGTCGCCAAACCGCACCGAGATTGAGAACTGCAAATGGTGGCTTGATCTGGAAATTGAGCGTGTTGCGCCCAAGCTGCTGGTCGCGCTTGGGGCGACCGCGCTGGAGAGCCTGACCGGCACGCGCCATGATCTGTTAAATTGTCGGGGCAGTCTTGAGCGGACACCGGATGGTCGGCCCGTGTTTGTCACTGTGCACCCAAGTTATATTCTTCGACTGCCCAATTCAGAGCGCGCCGCCGCACTCTCAAACTTCACAGACGATCTGCACAAGGTCGCCGCGTTATTGCAGCCTGACAGCCCGCTTGCGGCCAAGCCGGGCATTGCGTAGGCCTTTGTTAAACAAATGGAGGCAAAGATGCGCGACGGTAAGATTGCTCAAAACGGGCTGGTGCTGCTGGGCTGCGGCAAAATGGGATCCGCCATGCTGGAAGGCTGGCTGGCGCAAGGCTTGCCTGAGTCCTCGGTCTGGGTGCAGGATCCTCATCCCTCCGATTGGGTGATGTCGAAGGGGGTCCATGTCAACGAACCCCTGCCCAAAGCCCCGGCGATTGTCCTGATTGCGGTGAAACCTCAGATGATGGCGGACGCTTTGCCGTCGCTTCAGGCTTTGGGCAACGGCGATACGCTGTTTTTGTCCGTCGCTGCCGGAATTTCCATTGCCACCTACGAAGAGTTGCTCGGCCACGACACGCCGATCATCCGCGCCATGCCAAACACCCCCGCCGCCGTGGGCCAGGGCATCACGGCGATCATCGGCAACGCACAGGCGTCCGCAGAAAACCTTTCAACGGCCGAAGAGTTGTTGTCTGCCGTGGGCCAAGTCGTTCGCTTGGACGCTGAGTCACAAATGGACGCCGTCACTGGCGTCAGCGGATCTGGCCCTGCCTATGTGTTTCATATGATTGAATGTTTGGCCTCCGCTGGCGAAGCGCAAGGGCTTTCCCCGGAGCTGGCGATGGCGCTGGCAAAGGCAACCGTGGCGGGTGCCGGCGCCTTGGCCATGCAGGCCGCCGAGGATCCAGCGCAACTGCGCAAGAATGTGACGTCGCCTAACGGCACGACCCAAGCCGGGCTGGAGGTTTTGATGGCGGACGACGCGCTGCCCAAAATCATCACCGACACCGTTGCCGCCGCGGCGAACCGATCCCGCGAGCTGGCCAATGGCTGACATCAGCTTTGACGATTTCCTCAAAGTCGACATCCGCGTCGGGACTGTCTTGCGCGCCGAACATTACCCCGAGGCGCGCAAGCCCGCGATAAAAATGTGGATCGACTTTGGCCCCGAGATCGGAGAGCGCAAAACAAGCGCTCAGGTCACCGCACACTACACGCCTGAAACGCTCGTTGGGCGACAGATCATGGGTGTCGTCAATTTTCCGCCCCGACAAATTGGCAAGTTCATGTCAGAAGTTCTGGTCCTCGGGCTATCGGATGAAACCGACGGAATCGTCCTTTTGAACCCTGATAAACCGGTGCCGAACGGTGCGCGGATGCACTAACTAGTGCTGATCCTCGCGAAAGATCAGCCGCGCGTCTTCTTGCGTGGTCGGATCCCACGGGTCGTGTTCAGGCGCTTGACGCAGAACCGGCCAAGACGGCAGCAAAGCGTTGATCAGCGCATCGGCCCGAGGAATATGAAGAATCTTCTGCATGTTTTGAAAGGTCATCGGTAAGCCCCCATTTCACAAAGGATAATCGCACCGGAGTGTAAAAGTTCCGTAACGCCCACCCTTGATTTCCTCTGCCCCATCGGGTTCGCTGCGCCGCAGGAGGATCCGCACATGAACCAGCCCACGATTTCCGGCCACGGCATCTTTACCCCGTCCGAAGTGATCACAAATGACGAGCTGGTCGAGGCCTTCAACGCCTACGCAGATTTGTGGAACGCGAAGAACGCGGCAGAGATCGAAGCAGGCAAAGCGGAACCGATGGCGCACTCCAGCAGTGATTTCATCGTCCAAGCGTCGGGAATTGAGCAACGCTATGTGATTGATAAAACAGGCGTTCTTGACCCCAAACGGATGTTCCCGCGCCTGCGCAGCCGTAGCGACGATGAGCCGGGCGTCATGGCCGAGATGGCTTTGGATGCGTGCACAAAGGCGCTTGAAATGGCGGGGCGCACAGGGTCCGAGATTGATTTGGTGATCTGCGCCTCCTCCAACCAAGAGCGCGCCTATCCCGCGATTTCCATCGAAATTCAGAACCTTATCGGGGCGCAAGGATTCGCCTTTGACATGAATGTGGCGTGCTCTTCGGCGACATTCGGCATTCAGGCGGCCGCTGATATGGTCCGCGCCGGTAGCGCACGTCGGGCCTTGGTCGTCTGCCCCGAGATTTGCTCTGGGCATTTGGAATGGCGCGACCGGGACTGCCATTTTATCTTTGGCGATGTGTGCACGGCCGTCGTGATTGAACCTTCGGACGAGGCAAAAGGTGCAAAGTTCGACATCCTTTCCACGCGCTGTGCGACGCAGTTTTCGAACAACATTCGGAACAACAACGGTTTTCTGCGCCGCACCCGCGATCAAATGGAAGATCGGCGCGACATGCAATTCATGCAGAATGGTCGCAAAGTCTTTAAGGAAGTGTTGCCGATGGTCTCACAACACATTCGTGATCACATGGATGCCGAAGGCTGGACCGCCGATGATCTCAAACGGATGTGGCTGCATCAGGCGAACAAGGCGATGAACGATTTCATCGGGAAAAAGGTTTTGGGCCGCACACCCGAAGCCGGCGAACAACCCAACATCCTGCAAGACTACGCCAACACGTCTTCTGCCGGTTCGATCATTGCATTTTCAAAATATTCCAACGACTTGGAACCCGGAGATCGGGGCGTGATCTGCTCTTTTGGAGCGGGATATTCCGTGGGATCTGTCCTGTTGGAGCGCCGTTAACGCGACACGCGATGCGTTAACCCATGCACGATGGTGCCAGCCAGCAGCCCCCAAACTGCGCCGCCGATACCAAATACGGTCAAGCCCGAAGCTGTGATCACAAAGGTCAAAGCCGCTGATTCGCGCGTATCTGGCTCTGACAGAGCCCCCGCGGCGGAATTCATGAACACTGCGAATAGAGCGACCCCTGCAAGGCTCGCCATCGCCAAAGGTGGCGCGGCAGCGGCGACAAAGGTGACCACAGCGGCAAATATTCCAAACAAACAGTAAAAGAGCCCCGCCCAAACCGCTGCCCAGTAACGTTTGGCGGGGTCGGAATGTGCGTTTTCATCGGCGCACATCGCTGCGGTGATGGCAGCAAGGTTGGTCGCGATGGCACCGAAGGGGGCAGACAAAATACTGATCGCGCCCACCGCGGCAAAGAACGGACCCGTCGGCGGCTGGTAGCCATTTGACCGCAGCACGGACGCCCCTGGGATATTCTGCGTCGCCATGGTCACGATGAACAAGGGCACCGCCAATCCGATCACCCCGGCAACCGAAAAACTTGGCGTGATCCAAACCGGCGCGGTCAACACAGTCTCTGGCAAGGGCAAGGCGCCGTTGTGCCAAACGACCAGAATCAAGGTTACCAAAACCGCTGCGGGCACCGCGAACAAACGCCAAACCCGGCTGACTACGAACCATGTGAGCAGGATCGGCACCGCCACCATCGGTGCGTCCCCAACAGCGCGAAAAGGCGCGAAACAAATAGGCAAGAGGACCCCTGCCAACATGCCTTGGGTGATCGGCGCGGGCACGGCTTGGGCCAAGCGCACCAAGGGCTTCCAAAAGCCCGCGATCACGGCCAGCGCACCCGCTACGATGAACGCGCCGACCGCGCCAGAGAACCCGGCTGGGTCCGGCGCAGAGACCGCCAAAAGCGCAGCCCCAGGCGTCGACCAAGCGCAGGATGCCGGGATTTTTTGCCAAAACGCCAGCGCGATCCCGGCGATCCCCATGGCTAAAGCGCCCGCCATAAGGGCCGAAGACGCCTGCATCGGGGACGCACCCATAGCCTCAACCCCTGCAAGGAAAATCGGAAAAGAGCTGAAAAAACCGACAATTGCGACGACAAAGCCGGTTGCGAGCGCTTGCATCCCTCCCATGGTCTAAGCGCCTACAGCTTCGCGCCAATGGCGGCGGCATAGCGAAACGTAGGTCTCATTCCCACCAATCTGGATTTGCTCCCCATCAACCAAGGCTTGACCGTTTTCATCCTGCCGCACGACCATCGTCGCCTTGCGCCCACAATGGCAGATCGTGCGGACTTCGCGCATTTCATCCGCCAAGGCCAACAGCGCTGCAGAGCCGGGGAATAGCTCTCCGCGGAAGTCGACCCGCAGCCCGTACGCCATGACCGGCACCTTCAGATCGTCGACAACACGGGCCAGTTGCCAGACTTGCTCGCGGGTCAGAAACTGCGCCTCGTCAATGAAAATGCAGGCGACCTTGCCTTGGGCCAAGCGCGCCTCGATCTTGGTAAACAGATCTTCGGAAGGACCAAAGACATCGGCCTCGCGCGCCAGGCCGATCCGCGAGCCAATCTGCCCGACACCCGCCCGATCATCAAAGGACGCGATCAGCAGGTAAGTCTGCATCCCGCGCTCGTTGTAGTTATGCGCCGCCTGCAAAAGCAGGGTCGATTTGCCGGCGTTCATCGTCGAATATTGGAAGTGCAGCTTGGCCATTCTATGGGTTTGCCTCAGCCAACAGGCGGGTGCAAGAGATCAGGCGCGGGGCTTCCTCTACGAAGCGCCCGCGCGATACTCGTTAGTCAAAACACCGGGACACACACTATGGAAACGGGACAGACCAGAACGCCCCACCGGCGATTGGGGATGATTGCGTTTCCGTTAAACTAGAACCGGGCCGGTAACCGATCACTGACACGGCCTGCAACACCCGCAGGACTGTTTTTTAAATGACATTTCCAGACGTTCTGCGTTAATGGGAAATGAACAAAGGGTTTCCCCGGGCACACTCATCCGGGGTTTTGGGGGCGCTATGTCGACTGTTGGACGTTATCTGAAGAAGCACACCGAGGCGCTGGTCAAGGACGTGGGCATCGAAGCCGCCTGCGAACTGACGGGCAAATCCAAGGCCACGCTGGGTCGCTATTATTCCGATTATCCCGAACACGCCGACCGCTTTATCCCCGTCGATGCCGTCGCCGCTTTGGAGGAGGCCGCAAGCTATCCGCATGTCACCTCGGCGCTGGCCGAGCTGAAGGGCATCACGCTGCATTTCGACAACGAGCCGCGCAACTCCAAGCGCGAAGGCGGCGTCAACGCCGACGTCATCGCCTTGTCGCAGCGCTTTGCCATGCTTATGGCCGAATACAATCAGTCGATCGAGGACGGCGTCATTTCCGCGAACGAAGCCAAGCGCTTGCTCAAGGAAACCTTGGCCATCCAAAAAGTGCTGATCGACATGAAGCTGCACCTCGAAGATGAAACGGTCTGAGCCGTTTCATTCGGTCAGACGTGCCCCCATCGCCGCGGAAAACCATGTTCCGCGGCGCCTTCAGACGTTCCTACAAGACCTCGAAGTCACTGAAAGCTCTGAAGAAGTTTGGGAGTTGATCGTTGATCTGGGCACCTCGCTGCGCCTGCCTTGCATCGATTTCATCTCGGCCAACGACTACCACGATTGGACCTGCGCGCAGTTTATTCGCACGTCCTATGACGCCTCTTGGCTGCACCAATTCAACGATGATCCCGCGCTGTATCGCTGGTCGTATTTTCGCAGTCACGGCATGTCTTGCCTGACGCCGATCACCGTGGGCATCGAGTTTCTGGACGAGTATCACCAACTGCCAGAAGCGCGCGTGAACGTGCTGCGCGAAGCGGCACGCCGTGGAATCAGGGCCGGGTTTTCCATCCCGTTGCGGCAGTATGCGCCCGCGCAGTCGGCCTTGATGACCTTTGCGGGCGATCTGTCGCGCAGCGAATTGCTCGAAGTCATTCGCACGGACGGCTGGACCCTAAACGCCGGAGCCTTGGCCGCGCACCAGCGCTATCTGCTTCATTTTGCGCAGGAATTCCCGGACCGGAATTCGATCACTCCGAAACAGCAAGAACTGCTGGAATTGATCGGGGGCGGTTTGCTCGACAAACAAATTGCCGAGCTTTTGGATATCTCCGTCTCGGCCGTGCGGCAGCGGTTGAATGCGCTGCTGCAAAAGACCGGGATGAACAACCGGGTGGAGCTGGCCACTTTGGCCATGTCGCTGGGTGTCCTACCGCATCCGCTCAGCCGGCCTGAACGGGATGCGCGGACCCTGGTCGGCGAAGACGTTTACGTCCCGCCGCGCCCGCTGAAGCCTCGCGTGATGGAAACCGATCAGGGTTAACCCTGGACCAGCTGTCCCCAGAGGTCGTATTCGCCCGCCTCGTCCACCTCGACGGTGACGATCTGGCCGGGTTTCAGGTGGTCCGCGCCTTCGTCGATGAACAGGTTACCGTCGATCTCGGGGGCGTCCGCCTTGGTGCGGCAGGTGGCGATGCCATCCTCGTCCACGTCGTCGACGATGACCTCCATGCGCTTTCCGACCTTGGCCTCTAGCTTGGCTTCGGAAATTGCCTGCGCCTTTTCCATAAAGCGCTCCCAGCGGTCTTGCTTGACCTCGGCGGGAACATGGTCGGGCAGGTCATTGGACCGCGCGCCATCGACGTTTTCGTACTGAAAACAGCCGACGCGATCCAGCTGCGCTTCGTCCATCCAGTCCAGCAGAGTCTGGAACTCGTCCTCGGTCTCGCCGGGATAGCCGACGATGAAGGTCGAGCGCAAAGTAATGTCGGGGCAGGTGTCACGCCAGGCGGCGATTTCGTCCAAGGTCCGCTCGGCGGCGGCGGGTCGCGCCATGCGGCGCAGCGTGTCGGGGTGTGCGTGCTGAAAGGGAATATCCAAGTAAGGCAGGATCTTACCCTCGGCCATCAGGGGGATGGCGTCGCGCACATGCGGATAGGGGTAAACGTAGTGCATCCGCACCCAAGCGCCCAGACTGCCCAGATCGCGCGCCAGATCGAGGAAAGGAAACTTGCTCTCGCGGTCCTTCCAGTCGGTGCCGTAGGCGCTGGTGTCCTGAGAGATCACCAGCAGTTCCTTGACGCCCGCTTCGACCAGCTTTTCCGCCTCGCGCATCACCGCCTTGTGGGGACGACTGACCAGACGACCGCGCATGTCGGGGATGATGCAGAACTTGCATTTATGGTTACAGCCTTCGGAAATCTTGAGATAGCTGTAATGGCGCGGGGTTAGGCTGACACCCGTCGCGGGCAGCAGGTCAATGAACGGATCGGGCGAAGGCGGCACCGCGCCATGCACCGCGTCGAGCACCTGTTCGTATTGATGCGGGCCAGTGACCGCCAGAACCTTGGGGTGCACGCCGGTGATATACTCGGGCTCGGCCCCCAGACAGCCAGTGACGATCACCTTGCCATTCTCGTTCAGCGCCTCACCGATGGCCTCGAGGCTCTCGGCCTTGGCGCTGTCGAGAAAACCGCAGGTGTTCACGATCACCGCGTCCGCCCCGGCATAGTCGGCGCTGATCCCATACCCTTCGGCGCGCAGGCGGGTGAGGATGCGCTCACTGTCGACCAAAGCCTTGGGACAGCCAAGCGAGACCATGCCGACGGTCGGCTGACCATCGCGGCGGGTTTCATTGATGCGGGCGCGGGCCAGATCGGGCCTCAGATCGGGGGGATTCTGCATAGGGCGCGTATAAACCTCTGTTTAAATCCGGGAAAGACTTTGCAGTCCCGAAACGCAAAAACGGGCCGAATTGGCCCGCTTTCGCTAAGATTTGACGATCCGCCTTAGCGGCGACGGTCGCGGCGGGCGCTCATGGGCTGGAACGCCACGCCCACATGCGCTTCGCAATAGGGTTTGCCCTGCTGCACGGGCAGACCGCAGAACCAGAAATCATCGGTCGCCGGGTCGCCCACGGGCCACTTGCAGGTGCGCTCGGTTAGCTCCATCAAGGTCAGCTTCTTGGCCTTTTTCTCGACCTCGTTCACCTTGGCGAGCGCCTCGGGCGAGATTTCGTTGGTCGAAGGCTGCGGCGGCAGAGGCTGGCCGGCCGGAATGATCTGCTTGCGCGCCGGCATGGTCGAGACCGGCGCCGGGGTCGGCTCTGGCTTGGGTTCGGGCGCGGGGGCCGCAGCCTCGACCGGCTTGGGCGCGGCGGGTTTCGCCTTGGGTTTCGGCTCGGGCTTGGGCTTGGCCTCGACCTTGGGTTTGGTTTCGGCGGCGGGGGTTGCGCCAGCGCGGTTCGACAGACCCAGACGGTGGACCTTGCCGATCACGGCATTGCGGGTCACGCCGCCCAATTCTTTGGCGATCTGGCTGGCGGATTGCCCCTCACCCCACATCTTTTTGAGCAGTTCGACGCGTTCATCGGTCCAGGACATGGCCACTCCACGGAAAAAAGCGGCCACGGGACGCGGGCCGCCTGTCGTTTCATTGATCAGGCTCTATTCTAATCATTGCAGAACAATATACAAGGTGGCGCAGCTACAGGAGGCTTCATGTCCGACATTCAAGATTACGCACCCGGAACCCGTCGCTTTGGGCGGATCAACTGGCTGGGGGTGCAGACCCTTGCCAAACGCGAGATCTTGCGGTTCGCCAATGTCTGGACGCAAACTCTGCTGGCGCCCCTGGTGACCGCCGGGCTGTTCATGGTGATCTTTACCATCGCCATCGGGCCGCGCCGAGGCGACGTGATGGGTGTGTCATTTTCGACCTTCATCGCGCCGGGTATCCTGATGATGACGGTGATTCAGAACGCCTTTGCCAACACGTCCAGTTCGTTGGTGATTTCCAAGGTTCAGGGGAATATCGTCGATACGCTGATGCCGCCTTTGTCCGGGGGCGAGATGCTGGTGGGCTATCTGGCAGGAGGCATCACGCGCGGTTTGATTGTCGCCGTCGCGATTGCCTCGGCGCTTTGGCTGACGCTCGGGATCGTGCCCGCGCATCCGCTTGGGGCGCTGGCGTTCGTGTTCCTCGGAGCTGGGTTCATGTCGGCTTTGGGCATACTCGCCGGAATTTTTGCCAATAAATTCGATCAAATGGCGGCGATCACCAACTTTATCGTTACGCCCTTGGCATTCCTGTCGGGCACCTTCTACTCGGTCGAGGCGCTGCCCCCCGGTCTTTACCAGATCACGCACCTCAACCCGGTATTCTACCTGATCGACGGGGTGCGTTGGGGCGTGATTGGCGTGTCTGACAGCAACCCGCTGTTCGGCTTTGGGTTTGCCTTTGTTGCGACGGCACTGATCTGCGCCGTCGCTTGGGTCATGTTCCGCACGGGTTACCGGCTCAAGGCTTAATCCTCGTGGTCGTAATCGGTGAGTTTCGCCATTTCGTCGCCAAAGCGTTTACGCAGCTCCTTGCGTGCTTTCGCGGCGTGCTGGCGTTTTTGATCTAGGGGTGTCGTAATTTCCAGCGGCGGAACCTCGGCAGACTTCCCCGCGTCGTCAACCGCCACCATGGTGAAGTAACAAGAATTGGTGTGACGCCGGGTGCCCGCACGAATATCCTCGGCTTCGACCCGGATACCGATCTCCATCGAGGTCCGCCCCACGTCGTTGACGCTGGCCTTGAATGTCACCAGCTCTCCGACGTTGATAGGCTGGCGAAAGGTGACCTGATCGACGGACAGAGTGACCGCGTATTTCCCCGAGTAGCGCGACGCACAGGAAAAAGCGACCCGATCCAATAGGTTAAGCAACGCGCCACCATGCACCTTGCCGCTGAAATTGGCCATGTCAGGCGTCATGAGAACAGTCATTTCGAGGCGGCGAGGGTCCATCTATGTAGCTCCTAAAAAGGTAAATCTTTCTTGAGCGTTAAGATTCGCGTGTTTGGCATTCAATTGTTTTGATTGCCGCAGGTGAGTTTGGCGGACAGAAACAAAGAAGCCCCCGCGAGTTGCGAGGGCTATGAATTTGGTTGCGGGAGTAGGATTTGAACCTACGACCTTCAGGTTATGAGC
>NZ_FWXX01000009.1 GCF_900176475.1 Tropicibacter naphthalenivorans | reverse complement strand
TTGGTGCCGGTGATGGTGATCGTGACGTCTTGGGTCACGCTCAGCGCCGGGGCGGCGTCGTCGGCCAACTCCAGCGTATAGGTCAGAACCACGGTTTCACCCACGGCCAGCGCGTCGAACGGCTCGGAGCCAGAGTCAAAGGCCCAAGCCACCGTGCCCGTGTCCGCGCTGCCGTCCACCGCAACGCCGCCTTGCGGGGTGAACATCGCCAGCAAGGCCGCCGCATCGGGGGCCACGCCGGGATTGTCCCCGGACACCGCCACCTCGACCGAAGCGATCGAGACCACGTCCGAGACATCCACGTCCTGCACGTCAAAGCTGCCCGAGGCGGTCAGTCCGCTGTCGGTTTCCACCAGCGGTTCGGCCACGTCCATGACCGGCCCGGTGCCGCCGCGCGTCACCACGAGGTTGTCGATGCCGATACCGTTGCCATAACCTGCCGAGGCAGGGCCAAAGCTCTGGGTATAGGCACTGATCCCGTCCATCCCTTGGAAATAAGCGTAAATATCGGCACGCGTGCCGCCATAGGTCGTGAAAATATTGACCGAATTGGCGTTGTCGTAAATCTCGATGTACCAGTCGTCGCTGCCGTCATCTTCGGTTTCGGCATAGACGAACAGATCGCCGGAAAAGCCGTACAGGCGGACCTGGCTCTGTTCGCCGTTCAGCCCGTCGTCGTTCAAGACGTCAAACCCCTGAAGCGAGACTTTGCTGCCGTCATCGCTGCTGAGGTAGAAGTAACCGAAGTTATACTCGAACTCTTGGTCCTGCACCTCGTCGAAGACACCGAATTCGTTGTCGCCATCGCCGTCCACGTCCTGCACGGGCATCTCGGCCACGTCGTTGACGCGCACTTCGCTGCCATCGGGCGGGTAATTGTAGCCATAGTTTTCGACGTTCCACGCGACGGTAAAGCCGTCTTGGGTATAGGTGCCCTCGCGGTAATCGCCGGTGTTCATCCCGAGGCTGTTATTGCCGCTGTCAAAGTCGATGGTGGTCCCGCTGCTGCTGGCCCCGCCTGCAACGATGGTCGGCGCGTCGTTGGTGCCGGTGATGGTGACGGTGACGTCGTTCGCGGCTGTCGCCCCGTGGGCGTCGGTGGCGGTGACTTGGATCGTCACGTCGCGGGTTTCGCCTTTGGCGAGGTCTTGGAAGTCCGCGCCGGGGGTGAAGGTGAGCGTGGTGCCGGTGATGGTCGCCGCGCCTTCGCCCGGTTGGCCGCTGACCGTATAGGTCAGGCTCGCGCCGTCGTCGTCGCTGTCCACATCCGCGCCAAGCGCTGCCAGATCGACGGTGACGCTCGGGCCATCTTCGACAGCATTCGTCGCGGTGGCCTGAAGCGTGGGCGCATCGTTGGTCCCGGTCACCGTGACTGTGACCTCATTCACAGCCGTCGCACCGTGCGCATCGGTAGCGGTGACTTAGATCGTGACATCGCGGGTCTCGCCATCGGCAAGGTCTTGGAAGTCCGCGCCGGGGTCAAAGCTGAGCGTGGTCCCAGAGATGGACGCCACACCTGCTGCGGGCTGCCCCGTCACGCTGTAGGTCAGCGTGGTCCCGTCGTTGTCACTGTCCACGTCCGCGCCGAGCGCCGCCAGATCCAGCAGGCTCGCCGCGCCGTCTTCATCGGCGGCCATCGCGCCCGCCGCCAAGGTCGGTGCATCGTTGCTGCCCGTCACGGTGACATCAAAGGTCGTGGTCGTCTGGTTCCCGGCGCTGTCTTGCACCACCAGCGTGATCGTCTCGGTCGTGCTGTCCCCGACGGCGAGATAGTCGAAATCCGTCAAGGGATCGAAGGCGATCTGCACTCCTTCGCTGGTCCCAATGGCTGCCGGCTGGATGGCCGTCAGGTCTTCGATTGCGACAACGCTGCCACGGGTCGAGGTGGCGCTGACCACGGAAATCGCATCACCGTCAAAGTCATAGATATCCACCGACAAGACCAGCGCAGTATTCTCTTCGGTCACCGAAGCACTGCGCAGCAACGCCAAGGGCCGGTTATTCCCGTCCACCGAATAGGTGAAATCGTCGAACTGGAGATATTCGAAATGCTTGAGTTGGTCGTCCCCGTCAGCCCCTGACACGTTCAGCGTATTGCCCTTGGACCAGTTCCAAACGTAATCGACGATCGACCCGGAAAAAACAGCCGTATCCTCGCCGTCATTGCCAAACAGGATATCGTCGCCCGCCCCGCCAAAGACGGTATCGTCCCCATCCCCGGCATTCACGCGGTCAGCCGCGACCGTCCCGATGATGCTATCTTTGCCATCCCCGCCGTTGATCTTGGTGCTGTCGGTATTTGCCGATGTATCGATGACGTTGTCTTCATCCGTCCCGGTCACCGGATTGCCAACCGTTTTCGTTTTTCCAAATGCTTTGCCAGCCATGACACACCCCAAACATTAATAAATCCAAGAAAATTGGGTTGAGGCTGACTTCCCTAAGGGCAGCTGTCAACAAAAAGTGACGCTGCATCGCAGCGGGTGAAGGAGCGTCGGCCGGCCACAGTAGAACGTCAACGGACGTACATTGCTCAACTACGAATTCCGACGTGTCGAATGATACAAGCCTTCGATGCGGATCCAATCCCGTGCATGAATATCGCGTTTGCTCAAGAAGAACAGGCCGAAGCCTTCTTCTCCGTCATCAGCGCAATCAGGAAGTCAGCGATCTGCTTTTTCTCCTCGTCCCTTCCGGGGCTTTATCGATAGCACCTTCGCTTAACTCGCCCCCGCCGAACTCGGCGACGTAACACAAACGGCCCAAAGTGACCGCTCGACATCCTACCACTACGCTGCGCAGCAGCCCGTCATTCCGGACATTGGAGGCATTGTGCAGCATGGCCTTGCAGGCGAGATCAGCAACGCGGACGAAACCGGCAGCAGGGCACATTGCTCTCCTGCATCCAGTCCTCGCACCTTACAAGAGCGAGCCCATGCGGCCCGAGGTCGGCTCAGAACAGAGGCGAGCAAACGCTTCCCATTTTGAATAGTTAGGTCGACCCAAAGAGAGCCTTTTCTGCGATACGCCATTTCCGATTGATGTGCTGTGGCAACGGCAGATCCTGATGTCGTTGGTTGAAGCGGAGGCGTATCGCATTAAAGAGCTGGATCAACCGTTTTTCACGTTCGATCAGAAGCTCCGCGTAAGGTACGTTGTGTGCCTTGGTACGGGCAATGACGCCGGAACGTCTCAACAAGGGATAGGGATGACTTTCCTGATGAAGGATGGCGGAAATCGTTAGCCAGCGGCCGTCAATCTTTTGCTCAAGGATCAGACGTTCAGGGTCTTCAATCTTGAGTGTCACCCATCTTATTAATTCAGCCATGTGAAAAAACAGCATTCCGCCATCCAGCAAGGGCCAAACCAAATGGTCGATGCGGCCGAGCGCAAGCAATCGATTCATCGCCCGATAATCGGCTAAGATTTCTTCCTGATGTTGTGCATGAAGTGACCGGATCACCTCCTTATCCACTTTTGTGCTTAAATGCGGGATGACGTCTTGCTCAAATGTCTGCCACATCGCATCGAAGCTGGTTTCGAGGGACGGCAGGACGTGAAGCCCTTGGGGTTCCGCAATCAGGTGATGGAGTTCATGTTCGAGCACAAACACGACAAAGCCATGGAAGATGACATTGTGGATGTCGCCGCCCGGCTGGTCGTCCAGATCAAAATCGCTGGGTTTGGGAGGAGTTATATAGCCGTCAACGAGATAGCCCAATGTCAGATCAATCAGGCTGTCGATCTGGAGGACGTGTGCTCCAATCCGCCGTTGCAGGGCAGGACCGGGGTCCACCACCTCGAAATTCTTGCCTGCCCGCACATACAGGATTTCGCTGGTCAGTTTGACAAACTCGCGCGCGAAGTGCAGCAGCCCGTCTTCGATCAATATGCCGTTCTTGTCAGTGCCGGGAATGGCCAGCGCGTTGAATCGGCCCGTCGGCGCGGTCGCCAGAACCAGATCGGATGCAAATGCATCCTCCGCGTAAATCCTTGCCCGATAGTAGCCCCAGACATCGGACAGATAGCTGTACAAATAGGGATCCTGAAAAGGGGTCGGTGTGGGGACATTGTACCGTTTGCGAAGGTTGCGTTCGATGTAGTGATCCCAGTCGGGCGTCTGGGGGATCCGAGAGCCGAGATAGCCCGGACGCGCCGCGGAAAAACGCACGATCTCCTGCCGCCGTCTGGCGAATTCATGCAGGATATCCGGCGGAGACAGGCCCATGTTTTCAAAAGCGTTGAGCTGTATTTGGGCAATGCGCTCCTCGACGCTCGCCCAATCGCCAGAGGTCATTCGGGTTCCACGGGAGAAATCTCGGGAACGAGCCGATCGATAGGCTCTTCTTGGGCACCGGTTTCGAGTTGTTTCAAGGTACTTCCCCATCGGGCACGACGGTGCAGTTGTACAGATACCGCCCCGTTTGATCCGCGCAGGTTCAAGCCGGTAGCGCCATTGATGGTAATCTGTCCCGACACACCGGCATCCCCAAGGTGGAACCGGTTCAAAATTGGACTCGGGGCCGAGAAGCAAAGCGCTCCTCCGCGTTTGGATGTCGCAAACACCGCGTATGATTTGCAGCGGCGCACCGTGGTCACAATGCGGAAAGTCGATTTCCAGTTGGAAAACCGGGCGATGTAATCGTTCAAATCATCAAGGTCTACAATGCTCTTTGTCTTAACGGTTGCTGCGGCCAGGACCACACCTGCCTTCTGGCCAAACCCGATTTCAAACGAACCGTCCGCAGGTGCTGCACCTTCACCCTTAACTTCAAACCCGTGCTGCGACGTAAGGAAAACGTCGTCCCACTTGGATGATCGGGTCTCACCAAGCTTAGCATCCAAGACTTCGCAGATATTGCCTTCCCGCACAAAACACCCATCCGCGATATGACCAAAGTCTCCCAGTTGAATGTCTGAGCCTGGGTGCCATACACCATATTCTCGCAACGCGTTCCAAACGGTCGCCCCATAAGATTTTCTCAAGACGCCCCCTTTCTTGGGAATACCCACACACTTGGGTTATGAAGGCAAAGACTCGACAGTTCCGCGTCGACAAAACTGTCCTATTGGTACACTGTGTTTTACCATACAGAAAGGCAAAGCGTGTCGTTCTGATCGCACTCTGTTCGCGGTGTTCACCAAGCATGGCAACCATAGGCTCGGAGCGGTCATGGAGCGGTGCAGCGGCGAGCCCCCATGGCAGGGTAACATGGCGTTCCCGGCCCATTGCGGACCTTTATCCCGTCATCAAACTCCGCACTGCAGCTTCACCAGACCGGACTTTCGAGGCATCCCGTAGCATTTCTGATCGGCCAAGGTCGGCAATGCGAAGGTAGTTGCCGAACCGCGTAGAGGCTCCGAGAACAGCATGTCCGTCAAAATCGGTCAACCCTGCCCTGGCCGAGATGACAGGCGATGCAGCGCGGCGTCCACGAGACAGGTATCCGAGACGTACTCACTCAGGTTAACGTATCGGGCCACGGGCGAAACGGGCCCGGTCGCGTTGCGATTGCCGTCCCTGCGTCGTGCGTCGACTGTGAGCCGCCGCTTGTTGTGATTGGCGCTTTTTCAGGCCTTGCGGGCGTCAGCGGCGTCTTTCGACCCAAAGGCCGAGGAAAGTGCCCGAAACGATAAGCGCTGCGCCGAGAATTAACGATGGGGTGGCAGGTTCTGACAAAAGCATCCAGGCAAGGACAAAGCCAAAGAGCGGCTCCGTGCCCATCAGGAAGCTCACCCGTGTGGGGCTGGTTCGGCGCACCGCGGCGTTCTGGACGTAAAAAGCTCCGATGGTGCAGAACAGCGAAAGAAAGGCTACCGCGCCCCAAGCCGCAAGGTTGGCCTGAACGATGAGGCCCGCCGTGCCGAATCGCACCCAGAGCAACGCTCCCGTCAGCGCCGCGACCGCCGCGGCCTGAACTGCCGTGAACGCGACAGAGGACAGGCCACTGCCATCCATCAGGCGCTTGGTCGAGACCACCATCACCGCTCGCAGGCTCGCCGCAAAAAGCACCAGCAGGTCCCCCACACCGAGCGCGCCCAAGCCGCCCGAAAGCACCAAGACACCCAGAACCGCGACCACCGCCCCGGCCATTACGCCCAGTGGGGGGCAGACGACGCAGCAGGCCATATTCAAGAAATGGTGTGAAAATCGTGCAGAGCGAGATGATCAGCGCCGTATTGGTCGCCGTTGTCAGTGACACGCCCCATGTTTCCGCAAGGAAGATGGCACAAAGGATCGCACCCAAAATCACCCCGGCCCGCAGGTCGCGCCACGGGGCCGCGCGTAGGTCTCGGCAGGCCACGATGCCCATGACCACAGCCGTCAGGCTAAAGCGGTAAAAGATCAGCACAAGCACGGGCAGATAGGCCAACGCCCCCTTTGCCACCGGGTAGCTCGCCCCCCAGACCAAGGCCACGCCCAACACCGCGAGATCCGCCCAAAGAGACGTGCGCCGTGCATTGAAATTCTCTGATACCGTCACCTTGGCCTCCTGTCTCACGTGAGATGAGAGCGCAATAGGCCGGACGGTGGGCGGCGATATAGAACGAAAACGCGATCTCAGCTCTTGGCAAACGTCGAAGGCGTCACGCCGACGATGGCGCGGAAATGCCGCCCCATGTGGCTTTGGTCGGCAAAGCCCGCCTGTGCTGCGGCCTGTGCCGGGGTCTGGCCGTCCCGGAGCAGGCGTTTGACCCGCAAGACCTTTCTCTGCAGGTGCCACGCATGGGGCGGCAGGCCCGTGGCGCGTCGGAAGGCGTCGATCGTCTGCCTGCGGCGCAGGCCGGTGATCCGGCACAGATCGCCAAGCGACACATCCTCCTCGATCTGGGCATCGAGAAATTCGATTGCATCCGCAATCCGCCCATCCGCCGCCTGAACAGGTGAAACGCTCTGCGGGGCCAGTTCGCGCATCAGTGCCCCCAGTAGCGCGTCCAGTGCCACGTCGCGCGCGAGACGCTGATCCAACGAATGCAGCGCCTCGTGCAATAGAGCGAACCTCCGGGCCAGATCGGGTCGCGCGTGAAACGCTGCTCCGAAATCCAGCGTCCCCGTAGGGGCATGGCCGGTCAAGTCCTCGACCAAAGCGCGCATCCCGGGCTCGGGGATGTAAAGCATCCGTTGCCGCCAACCCACCTCGCTGCTAGCGCCACCATGGTGGATATCTCCGGGCCGCATCGTTACCACAGACCCACGCGGCACCTGGTGGATCTCGCCCCGACACCAGACCGCATGAACCCCGCCGTCGATCACCCCGAAAAGGTATTCGTCATGGGCATGGGGCTTGAAGCTCTGTTTCACGTAATGCGCAGACAGCGTTTCGATGCCATAAAGTTCCGGGCGCGACCGAATGGTCACTTGGTCCTTGCGGCCGTTTTTGTCTTGCATAGACACGACGGATCTCTCTGGAAGGATGACGCGCGTAGCGTAGGACCAAAGCAGCCTTCGGTCAAACAGCGCGCCGTTGTCTAGCAGCCTCTGGCCTGAAGATGCTCAGGATGGCATCAGCGATCGCGCGCGTCGCGGGAGCGCCCTTGATGTCCTGATGGATGACGAGCCACGAGGGCTTACCGCACGGCGTCTGCATCTCCGCTTGCGTCAACCTGTAAGAACGAACGCGGGGCACTAAGTTCGTGGAAGGGCCGAGAGCGGACTTGCGGCGGCTCAACGCTAGAAGCGCGTGCTCACATACGGTAGACGTCTTTCTCGGCCCCTTCCGGCCATTGCCTGAAAGTGTCGATGACGCGGGCTGCTTCTGCAGACCAGTTCTTCACGGACGTGACTTTCTGTCAAAGCAAAGCTTGATCTGCCAGCAGACCGCGAGCGTTCTACACTTTGAGGCGTTGGCGATAGGTCACCCTTCAGAGCGGAGAGTTCTAAGGGTGTTCAGCGCATTGACCGCGGCTGGCAGCCCACCGTAGAGCGCCATTTGCCAGATAGTTTCTGCGATCTCAGTCTCGGTCAGACCGACCTTCAGGCCCGCCTCGATATTGATCCGAAGTTGCGGTGCCGTCTGCGCACCCATCGCCGTCAACGCGGCAATGGTCGCTATGTAGCGGCTTTTGAGATCGAGCCCGGGCCGCGCATAAAAACGATCATAGGCCATATCGATCACCGTATCCGCCATGCCCGGCAAAAGATGCCCATCGGGAATATCCCGCCAGCCGAGGCAGAGGCCAACTTCTACGCAGTTCTGGAAACCGTAGACATCGCGGCGTAACTAACGACAATCAGCCTCCGGCAGACCCGGGGCGGTTCAGACCGCAGCCCGCAAGGGTCCGGCATTCTTCAGCTATTCCGACACCTACCTGATCGATACGGACCACGGCGTCATCGTGGACGTGGAAGCGACACGGTCCATCCGGCAGGCTGAAGTGGGCTCCACCAAGACCATGCTCAAGCGCGTGAAGGCCAGGTTTGGCCTCCACCCAGAGCGGCTCATCGCGGACACCGCCTATGGCACCGCGCCGATGCTGGGCTGGCTGGTCGAGCGAAAGATCGCGCCCCACATTCCCGTATTCGACAAGTCAGGGCGCAATGACGGGACGTGGACCCGCGCCGACTTCGAGTGGGACGCGGAAAACAACCAGTACATTTGCCCTGAGGGACATGAACTGAAGCAATTCCGCCGAACCTATTCCGACCCGAACCGGGGGCCGACCGGCAAGGGAACAGCGCGCTATCGGGCGCTGAAAGAGGTCTGCCAGGCTTGCCCCTCCAAGGCAAAATGCTGCCCGAACGCGGATGCCCGCAAGATCACCCGCGAGGAACATGAAGACGCGCGACAGGTCGCACGGAACATCGCCAAGACCGAGCAATACGTCATCTCGATGAAACTGCGGAAGAAGGTTGAGATGCTATTCGCCCACCTCAAACGGATCCTTGGCCTGAACCGGCTACGATTACGCGGACCGTGCGGCGCAAACGACGAATTCCTCCTCGCTGCCACCGCCGAGAACCTCCGCAAGCTGGCCAAAATCTTTCCTGCACCGCAGCAACCACGAAAAGCCTGACAGGAAAGGCGTTCGCGCCACGTTCAGCCGTCAATATTCTGCGCCAGCGAACGGATGTTTTTCCACGGAATCGGCTACATCGACCTGCATCGGCACCTTGCGACCAGGCCGTTTTCCCGTGATGGACGCTACCGTATGAGGCGATACACGGCACGATCGGCAGCGTGTATTGCGTTATCCCTACCTGGGATATCGCGGTATGAAAGCCGCCTTGGAGCGCCCGATGACGATGAACACGTTCTCGGACAAGCCTCCTTCGGGCGTATGACACGCCTTGTTTTAGTGGCTTACTGCCGTTTGCTTTTGACTCTACCACCCGGCAATTTGCGCAGGCGCGCCTCCGTGCAGGGATGGCACATGTGCGAGGCAGGGAGACGCGTGGAGCCCACGCCTTCGGACGAGCTACCGCAGTTCTCGCAGGTGTGGATCGCTTCGTTCCGAGCGCGTTCGATCCGAGCCAGAACTTCAGGGTTTCCTGAGTGAACATCCACGCGCAGGTCCCCTGATTGCGATTTTATCTGCTGGACCAGGAAAGGCTCATCAATCTCCTCGGCCATCTCTTGCAGATCGGCCAGCAGATCACGCACAAGCGGGCCCCAGCCCGGCCCATGCTGGAACAGTTGCGCGGCACGTTGGGTGTCAAAGGCGAGGTCCTCTGCTTGTCTGGCGCGATAGCTCTCACTCAGAGCTGCCCTCTCACCGGACGGCATGACCTTCGGCAGTTGTAGCGGCGCCGGCGGGCCGATGAACACGAAGCGCGACGTTGTCTGCTCTGCGGCGATGTTTTCGTAAGTAGGTCTTTCACTCATGTGGGATAGATTTTTTTCAGGCAGTTTCATCGGCGCACTCCTGACGCAGCGGTCAACGAGCCCGGTCTCCATCTTTCGCGCGGGACGCATAGGAAGAAAACTACGCCGGCTCCTGCCAGCTTAACCATTAAATAATCTAAAGCCAACGTCCCGCACCAGCCGTTCAGTCCCGCCGTGATGGAGGCGGTGCAATTTTCCACCAGACCGGCCATTGGTTGATCGCGCACCATCCGCGCAAGATCATGGTCGGCAATGCGCAGGGAGCGGAAGGGTTTCGCGTGAGAGCTTTGACGCTGGCCACCGCACGCCCAAATACGGCGATCAAATTGCGAGAGGACATCCGGTACCGATTTCTTCCTAGATTATTATAGCGTTTCAGAATTCAGAAGAGGCTTGGGCGCGAATTTCGAAAAAGTCTCTACCCGGCGGTCTTCCAAAAAATGCATGCTGCGCCTGTTGGGTCCTATATGAAGCCTGCCCCATTGCAGCATTGGACACCAGACTGTACACTTTTGCTGGAATTCGCAATGCAGGTTGCATACCACAGGTCGCATGAAAATGGTCTTTTTCAAGTCAGCAGTTTGGATTGCGCTTGCGACATTGGTTCTCGCTGCGTTTTTTGCCCACCCCTTGAGTTCCGAAACCATAGACGCCGGCCCACTGTCTCCGCCCGAACGTTTCCAAGAATCCTTCGACGCCTATCCTGAGACGTCGACGCGCGACATCGTTGGGCTGATGATCGGCGATTTCGGCGACAGATTCGACAGGAACTATGTCATCTTGGGGAATCCCTCCGTCGAAATCAGCCCGGTGAAAGTTCTTTGCATGCAGGTCGTCACGCAGGATGGCCGCTTCACCTCTGCGAACCCCTATGAACGCAGCGCACGGAAAACGACGACGGGCCTAAAGGCACATCCGGTGTCGCAGGCCCACATGGAGGATCTCGCGACGTACGAAGGCAGCGCCGTGGCGGTGCGGGCGATCCTTGCCGCAGATGCCGACTGCCGCGAAGATGACAGCGTATTCCTCGCCCGCCTTGGGCACAGCGGTTCGAAAGACATGCTGACCGTCCAAGTCATGGCGCGCAATCTCGACGCAAGCATGACGCTCGCGCTGCCGGACGGAGACGCGCCGCCGGCGCGGGTTGCCTGCGCTTCTGCGGGCACTGCACGGCTCGCCTTCGACCGGATCTGCCAGATGGAGGTTCCTCCTGCCGCGCGCGGACAGGTGGTTGCGCTGACCGTCACGCTTGACGACGGAATGGAGACGAAGGACACCGCGTTCCGAGCCTTCATTCCCGATCCGTCCACAACGCAATGACATCTCCCGCTTCGCTCCGCCGCACGGCGCGCCTATCATGGCGCTGGCACGCTTCGCGCCTGCTGATACCGGGCAACCTGTGGCTGCTGGTCATCGTGGGGGTTGTCTCTGCGGTCGGCTTTGTGATCTTCCTCATGCTGCTGCGCCAAGCCCCGCCATATGCCGTGATGCAGTTGCGCAGCACCTTCCTCGAACAGATCGTCGAGAGAGAAGCCCTCGCCAAGATGAAGCTTCCCGTCGGACCGTGGCTGAATGCTGCAGGCGACCCCTGCCTCTTGTCCATTTCAGAGCGAGGGTCGGAGTCCACCGTGGAGGTCCATCCCCGCGCCGGAATCCGGCTGCGATACCGCTGGCGCCCCGGGCGCCTCGCCATCCTGCTGTCCGATGCCCCTGCGGGGCTGCCGGTGGCGGACTTGGCGCGCGATGACATCGGCTGCGCCGTGGCGAACCGGCTGGTCATCAACCTCGAGTTGCCCGTCTCAGACGGGCTCTTGGTGCTCCCCGTCGCCGGTCCCGCCGAAGTGGGTGCCGAGAACGTCGGACAGGACCATTTCTTCGGCGGAGAGATCTACCTGAGCGCGCGCGCGCTGCTCCCGCCCGATAGGGGGGCGCTCTACCCCGCCAGTGACGCACCGATTGTGTTGCCCGAAGGCGGGCGTCTCGCGGCTGCGGACGAGCTGCGCGCTGGTCAGAGTTGGTACGGCACCGCACGCGTCACGTCCGACGGCCTGGTGATTGCGGCCAATACAGAGACCGCGACACTCGTGCTGGTGCGCGCCGGAGACCGCAGCGAGTTCGAGCCGTTGCACGTCGGCCTGCTGGCCAAGCTGTTTCAGGATCCCAGCGTGGCACCGTGGAGCATTGGGACCCTGTTCGTCATCACGGTGTTGCAACTGGCGATCTCAGCCTTGTCGCTGTCACCCGGCAAGCGCAAAGAATCCAAGCCCTCTGCTTCGGCCCCAGCGCGGGACCGGAATGAGAAAGCCCAAGGGGCTGCACCACCGGTCGGAACGCCGTCCGAAGGCGCAGACTGAACCGGAAAAGATGATATGAACCGCCCGTTCTTCCAACTTGCCGCAATCCTGGCCTTCGTGTTCCTGGGTCCGGCGCTTGCTGCCGATCCGGTAATCGTCCAGACCCGGGGCGGAGCCCAGGGCCAGGGATGGCTATTCGGCGCGTCGGGCGACAGCGCGTGCTGGCTGGCGCTTCCAGAACACGTGGCGCGCGGCCACGAAGCCGCAGGCGTGACGTTCACCACGATCACCGGCCGTAGCGGCGAAACCGGGCCGGTGATCCCCGTTGCCAGCAACGACGAGGCGCTTGCAGCCACTGGCGGACAGGCCGACTTGGCCTTTGCCCCGGTCAAGAGCACGGCGATCACCTGTCTCTCCAGCATTGGCCTGCCGGATTACACCTACCAGGCGCAGCTCGCGCGCAATCCCGTCCTGCAACTGACGGACCACCTGTCCACGTCCCGCCGGCCCTTCGACGTGGCGATCCGCCTGATCCGTGTCGATGACGTGGGTGGCCGGGTCATCGCACTTTGGCCGCTGCGTGCAGAGGATGAGGGCAACATGAGCAAGGGTATCAGTGGAGCGGTTGCGACATTGGCCAGGGCAGAGGGCATCGCGCCCTTCGCGATGGTCTTCCGCGTCCGGGAGGACAAGCAAATCGCCATCAGCCTGCGCTTCGATGCGATCCGCGCGGCGTTTGGACGGATCCGCACCCAGTGGCAGCGCGATGCGCGGGCGGAGCAGATCAGCGAGGACGGGTTGGGATACGAAATCGCGGGGTTCGAGGGCTTTCCCCTATCAGGCAGCAGCGGCCCCGGCAGCCTGCGCACCCCCGAAGGATGCTGGCAAGCCGCGGCCAAGGGCGGCGCGCAAACCGTGGACCTGGTGATCGAGACCCGGAGTCGCTTCGACCATGTCGAGGCCATCGCCCTGGAGGCTGGGCCGGAGTGCGCCCCCGCCCCGGCCATGGCCTATGTCGAGTATCGCAGGGATCCTCTCGATAGCTGGACCTATCACGGAACTTGCGCCGTCCGGACGGCGGATGCGCCCGAAACGCCGTCCTGCGCCCTGGACAAGTCCGGCAGGATTCAACTGCGCCTACGCTTCCCGACCGACCACGGCGCGGTGGCCCTCAGCCACCTGCGCCTGGTCGGCGGCGCGGCCTCAGAGTAGCGGCGCACGCACCGGGAACGGCCAAAGGTCACCGCACTGCATTGCCCCGTCCAGCGCCCCTCCAGCCGTCATTTGCACATCCAAAGTGCAGGTCGTATCGCTGAAGAACCAAGTTCTGCCGGTCCAGCGGATCCGGTCCCCGACAACCACCGCTTTACCCAAGTACTTATCGCTTGCCGACGACATGGATCCCAGTGGATACCAGACCGATTGGCCATTCGTGACGTCGGCCTTCTTGATTTCGAAAACCATTCCGTTCTGGATGTAATTGTACGTCTTCGTGACATTCCAACCTGAAATTGTCCGAAGCTGGTCTTCATCGCCTTCCGCATCCGCAATTTTTTCCACCAGGGCTTCGGGCTTATCCACGTCGAAGGTTAGTTGGTCGAACTGGGCAATTGCGGCGCGCAGGCCGAGATTTCGGATATCGGCATTGTCGCTTTGCAGAGCGAGCCGCACGCAGATCCTCTCAATCGAAGTGTCATTGGTCTTAAGCGCCGCCTCGAGGTAGGCGAGCCGAAGATCAGGGTCAGGATGGCTGCACTGCTCGCGCCACGCCTTGATTTCCCCTGCCCGCTCAGTCACCTCCTGCGCCAGCGCGCCTGAGCCTGCACCAAGCGCAAAAAATGTCGCCAACACATAACTAAATTTCATTTCCGTCCCTTCACAATGATAAACTGTTTTCAACAGATTTTTATTTTTTGCACAATACATTGAGGCACGGATCGCGGGAAGGAAGAATTGCGCCACCCACGCGGCACAAAAAAATTTTTAGTGTGCGCTTCGATGGGGGCTGGGCGACGATTTCATGATCTGCGGAGATCAATGATGGCCTTCTCCCTGAATGAATCGAATACTACGAACCGAGTTACTTGACGAACGCGAAAAGACAGGGCGCCTTTGAAGTCTATCAGCGGTCATATCGAAGATGAACCGTTTGGGCTGGGAGCGGACTTGCGGCAACGCAGCAACAGGATCCTGACACGATCAGCGGTATACGTCGGTCCCGGCCCTAACCTGCCGTTCAATCTGAGCTTGCTGAATTGCCTTTGGCAGCCCCGAAGCGGACGTGAGCTGTGCTGTCACAGTATCGAAGCCGATCATCAGGTAAAGCAGCGAGCGGAATGTTACTGCGCCCGGTACTAACCACCTCACAGAAAGCGGGCAGTCGACAGGTCGTTCTGGACGAGTTGAACTGCGCAGTATCGCTACAGCAGTGCTTCCAGTTCACGGTGTGACGGAAATTCATCCAATGCCGCGTGAATTAAGCTTTCACGCGAGATACCCGCACCGCCACCGCCCAAAGAAATCAACCGGAGCGCGGCGAACCACTGTGCCCTTCCATGCCCGTTCAGTCTCAATCGTGAGATATCGCCGCCAGCCCGAAGCCAAATATCTTGGTCCGACGGCCCAAGAGGGAACAGGTCCGGCATGATCTGCTCAAGATCGCGATGGCGTTGAAAACCTGTGGTCGATACTGACTTGCCCCCCCCCAATGCGAGCGCAATAGGGAAATTTTCCTCCAGCCCACTCGCCTTGAACACTGGATGCTGTTGTCCCGGGACCGCCTGCCTGACTTTCTCAGCTACGTAATTGAAAAGGTCGAAAACACGAACCATGCTATCGTTTGAGGCAGCTGCTGCGCCTCTGAGACC
This sequence comes from Tropicibacter naphthalenivorans, assembly GCF_900176475.1. GTDB lineage: Bacteria > Pseudomonadota > Alphaproteobacteria > Rhodobacterales > Rhodobacteraceae > Tropicibacter > Tropicibacter naphthalenivorans. Next base: position 135,507 of record NZ_FWXX01000009.1, on the reverse strand, counting down.
CGATAACATTGCCGTCGAAAAAACGCTGTTTCGCTCGCCATGAAGCACTAACGACGTCTCGGTTACGCGTGAAGACGCGAACACGACTCGGCCAGTCCCTTGCGCCAATTTCTGCAGTGACTTCTCATCGAACCCACCGCCTGCAAAGTTCACGCCAGCCTCGCTCAAACCCGACTTCAGCGAGGTGGCACCAGCTGCATGACATGCATCTATAGCGACGACGACGCGCGGCGCATTTATCGCGGCGATCGCTGCAGATAGCTCGGTCTCTCCAAGTGAAGTCCCTGCGAGATCCGTTGGGTCACAATCGTACGGGATCAGTGCGCTCGTTATGTCAGAAACATTACCAATTCGCGCGCCATGCCCCGAGAAGAAAATTGCTACAGTGTCGTCATTTGTCGAAGTCGCCGCCAGATTCGACAGCGCGTTTCGGATGTTCTCTAGAGTAGCGGCGTCGTCAGCGAGTACAGTAACGTTGGCCTCCGGATAGCCGCAATATGAGGGCGACTTCAATATATCAGCGGTGTCGACTGCGTCATTGCGCACAGCGATCGGAAGGCTGTTAACGTTCTCGTATGTTGCGACGCCGATAACGAGCGCATGTCCCTGAATGAACTTCATTACCATCTCCATAAAGAGGATCGCGGGCTAATCTGATCCTGAAACTGTGGGTCTGCCGCCAAAAGCCTCAGTTTTTTATTTCCAGGGAAGTCTACCTGCAACTGTTGAATTAGCTTCGGCGCACGCGGGGACCTCCCACTTTGTATTGCGCGAATTGCGTGACGCCAACGCTCTTGACCAGTTCCATGGTTCAGCAGATCAGCGGTCCGACCGCCCGCACGTTCCCACAGGGAGTCTTGATCTGGGCCATTGGGCAAGAGTTCTGCCGCCAATTCTATTAGCATTACCCACTTTTCATCGGAGCTCGGTGGCGAGATCCCAAGCAGAAGACGATCGAAAAAGCCAATCAGGCCGATGCATTGGCGAAGCGCAGGCTCGACGTCTTTACGGCCAGCCCTATAGATCGCAATTATGTCATCAACGGCACATCGTAATTCCCTCGATGACAAGGTACGTCCCAACAGATCCGCATCGGTTCCAAGGATCGATTTGTTTTCGCGGACAGCATCAAGAATCCATCGGCTGAGCCATGCATCGTCAAGCCCTCCGAGGGAGTTGATGACCTCCAAACCCTCTGCAATCCGACCTGCCTGAAAGCGCCGCATGAACTCGTCGAAACGTGGGTCACTTATTATCCATTGAGCCAGCTCAATTTCAATCGAGTCCTTTGGTTCGAACGACCCAGCGCTCTGAAACCACGCGTTTGCCGTTCCCATTAGCAATCGTTCCCGTGTTGACTGGGGCAACTTTTTCCATACTTGAGCCCGCCGCGGGTAAGTCGAGAGATCCGCTAGCGGCGTTCCAGACAGTTGATAAAGGAGGTCTGCAGGCGGGCTCTTTCCGCCGATCTGTTCTTCGAGCAAACCTTCGAAAGCCATCTGCGGGTCTTCCGGTCCGCGCCAAGATTCCTGGTCAATCTTTAATGCAGCCGCCCATACACGTCGGTTGCAAGCCATTGTCATATCGCGTGTCATCAACAGTGAAGGATCTTTCGCAACCCTCTCGCCTGCGATCGCAAGTACTCGAACGTCCGGCAAGCTTTCCACCACGTCGAGGATCCCACTGGGCGTCGCACGCCGCATGGCAAGTTGCATAGAGGCAGTGTCTTCACCCGGCTCCAAAGCACTTTGAATACGCGCTGCTTCAACCGGTTCCATGCTCGCGCCCGCAGCGATGGCGTGAAGCCTGAAAAGCCCCTTCTCCGCTGCCAAAGTCATGATTAGCTTCGCCGTCCGAGTATCAATGCTTCTTGGGGCCGCGATCTCGAGCGCATCTAACCTCCTTATGTCATTTGAAACAAAGGCGATGAGAGGGCTAACCAAACTTGGCTCAACGCTCACCCAACGCCAAAATCCGGCAGCAAACCGACCTCCCGTTGCACAGCTCGATTGCTCCAAACCTTTCTTTGCCGCTTCGCGCCATAGGACAACAGCATTCTTGTCAACGAATGCGTCGGAGATGATCGCTACCAAGCCTGCATCATCTCGCGAGGAAAATTGATTCCGTTCGAACCAACTCGTCATGGCTTGCCACACGAGATCCCCGGAATCGTAACTTGAGAACGGCAGATTTCGCAGTGCCAGAATGTCTGACGGTTGAGCATCGGGAAACACTCTTACGAGGCGTTCAACAATGAAACGTTTCTCGACCACTCCGATCTGAGGATCCGACGACAGGCGCTCAACAAGCCGGGCCGCGGAAATGAGGCCTGAAACAACATCAGGCGTCCTGACCAACAAAGCGTACGCCTGTTCGAGTAGGTGGAGATCTTGAAAACTATCAAGACTTGCACCGATCCTATCACCAAATGCGCGGAGCTCAGCCCCCTCATGGGAACCGGCTAACATCCACGCGGCTTGTGACTGATCGTCTCCACACTGACCGACAAGCCGTTTTTGCTGCCACCGTCCTCTTAGAGCTTCGGGGGTGCAAACAATAGTTGGCGCCGGGGTATCCCCCACGTCCCTGGGACCGAAGCTCAGCCGAAAAGAAAATGATCTGCGCAAGGAAGGCCAAAGTCGAGCCCACAGGGCCACTATGAGTTCCTCAAATCCTTCTGTTCCTATGCGAACCACGGGACCTGTGCCGCGCGAAACCAGAGCCTTGGCGGTGTCCACCAAATCAGGCGTCAGATTAGGTTCACCAGATCCAAAGTTAACTTCCAATGCCGCAACTGATGTTGGCATTGAGTCAAAGGAAGTGTGGAGGTTCTTCACCAAAGGTTGAAGGTTGTCGACAACCTCAATGGCATCCAAGTCACAAATCAGAGCATGGGTGACAACCATCCCTGCGCGTTCAGCCGTCAGATCTCTGAACATCCGAGCGATTACGTACCGGTTACCGACTTGGAAGCCCGAAATAACTGGCGACCAGTCGGAACCAGGCGGCTCAGTATCGGGAAGATCTAATCGCTGAGCCAGCTCGGCCGCGAACTTTTGGTCGCCGCTTGCGCACCTGAGAGCGAAACCATGTTTCGTGTTACCGAATATAGCTTGATCGACACGCATACAAATCTCCACACCAGATCACGCGTCGCCTGTGAGCATGTGGTGGATTGGCAGTGTGAGGTCGCGATCCTTCGTGCCATCAGGCTTGATCACATAGCCAAAATGTTCTGGCCCCATGCATGCATAATCTTCGTCGCCTGCCACGGAGCTAAGCGGACGTTCCAGCGAGGAAAGGCCCATGATGAGCGGCAGCTTCCAGTGTGAGCGAATGAACGCTGAAACCAGCGGAAGCCGCTCTTCGAATGCCTCTGAGGGATTTGCTGCAAACTCGGCCTCATCCCAGCACGTGAGGAGGACACCGAAACGCGGGAGGTGCCGTGCCTTAGATGTAGACCGATGCGTGAAGATAAGCATTTGCAGAAGCTCAACCAACCTTGCCTGATCAGAAGGTTCTACAGAGTGATTTTCGATCCGTAGATCTCTTAAATCGGCGAGTGGTTTGGTGAATATGTCATCTCCGACACTCGTCTGTTGAAGCCGGATAAGTAGCAGCCAAGCGTCAGCCACCTCTATCCGTTTTTGCCAATTCTCCGTGAGCCGTCGGTTCTCTATCATAGACTTGATCTGCTCTCCGCCATATTCCGGCCAAACCAAATCTGCCTCACATCCGTTGGCGTCAATAACTGGCCAGACGCTGTCCACGCTTACGGATCGTGCGGTGTGGCCAGCCGCGCGGCCCTCATCAAGCTGTTCCAATGCCGCCTCAAATGCCTCAAGGTTTGTGGCGGCGCCATTCATCCGTAATGCCCCTGGTGCCTGCATAAGACGACGCAGCAGTTGCGCACCAAAGTGGGTTTTGCCGACACCGCTTTCACCAACGAGGAGGATCGAGTTCGACGTTTCGCTCAAAGTTTCTCACTCCCGCAAATGAACAGAGGATCGAGTGATGCCGAGACTGGCGTCGGCAGCTGAATGCCTGATCGTTTGACGCTCATCGCCCAAAGAAGAAGCTCGACCAAGCCGGTACCGGTGCTCATGGATGGGCTTCCACCTGATACATCAACAACGCTCACGGAATGTTCGACTGCATCTGGCATGGCGCCGGTGACAGCACTGCGCACCGCAGTCTCCATTTGGTCCGAAATTTCGACGTCAGACTTCGTCCAAGCAAGAGCTACTGGACGACCTCCCCGTTCTGCACCCAAGCGCGCCACGATGCGTTGCAGCGACCCGCGCGCCGCCCCCTTGGCCTCTCCAGCCAAAGCTTCGCGATCAGCTACAATGATGAATGCGTCAGCGTTGTCTGATACCCAACGGGCGCCCTCACCTTGGTCGGAATTCGCATTTACCGCCCACCGCTGAAACCACTCTCCAGGCGCGTCCGTAAATAGATAGTCGACCGGACTGTCATCGTTCTCATGTCGAAATCTCAAATGGAGAAGGCCGGGAGCCCTGCCGCTTCGACTTGTAGTATGAGCCGGGAAACGGGGCGACTGACCCGGCTCCCAACGGAGCGATCCAGCGACAGCCTCCCACCCCGAAAGTGTAAAAGAACCTGCGAACGACCGCTTTCCGCAGCCGATCAAGCCTCGTCCGAGCAGCAGATACCATGCTGCCAGCAACGTCGTTTTACCAGCGTTTTGCGGTCCGATAACTGCTACAACGATAGGCTTTCCGCGCCCCGACACAAATCCCAGATCTGCAAGTCCAAAGGCACTACCGGTCCACGGCAGGAGCATTTCTCCTGAGGTGATCTCTTCCGATGCTTCGGATACCTTGGAGCTATTCCAGATCTGACACTTAGAAATGTCAGTGTGGCCGAGAGCACATCCTATCTCAGGAGCAAAGCAAGTTTCGTTCGCGCACTTTTCCATAGTCATGCGTTTCTTGCGGGACGACGCTTTGCAGACAATGCGTCAATCGCAGCTTTCGAAGCTTGGAGCTCGCGGAATAGCCAACCTGCCCACGACACTGGATCAAGTTTGGACGAGGGAGAAAGACCTGTCAGCCGTTGGAAATCTTCCTCTCTCCGAGCATTGGCATGCGCAGGGTGTCCAATCAAGGCCAGTAGCGGCCCTCGCCCTTCTGGTACATCTGCGAGTTTTGCAGCAATAGCACGTAATGGCGAAAGGTCATCATGGTCCTGCGCTTCCTTTACCAGTTCACATATAGTCTTTTGGGCTTCAACAGTTTCCGCGCCCAAGCGCAGCACCGTCTCACCCAGGAAGGCCGAGACGCTTGCGGGCGTGAAAAGCGGAACCGTCTCAAAAAGGTCGAGCGCCATAAGGGCCGCGGCAGTTGTTGGTGAAAGTTCGCGGTAGCTTTTAGCGGCAGACGGAGAATAAAGCGCCTCGCGCCACCAAAGAAGCTTGGTGCGTCGCTGTAGTCCTGCGGTGGCGGCAGAGAAGGAGTTCAGAGCCTCATCTACGTAGCCGGAAACCGCTGATACTAAGTTGCCGAAGGGTTCGGACAAGTCAGGATCACTGACTGCTACTTCCGATATAGCACTATTGATTGCATCCGAAATAGCCGTTCCAGACATATCTCCAAATTCTGAGACCCAATTGGCAGGGTTCTGATTTGGAAAATACCTATTTCCGTTTGTCGGGTTGTTACTTTGGTCGTGAGGCCCAGCGGCGGCCCTCAAAGCAATCTGCAAATCGGCCTCTGACACCTCACCAAAGGTTATTTTTGGTGAGCCAATAGAGGGTTGTTGATACTTCATAGACTTAATTGAGATCGTCTCCGGTGTCGCCCACTCTTTTTCAGCGACTTCATCAACGCGACGCTCGATTTTCTTGACGATATCGATCCAGATATCACGCTCGCTATCGACAGGCATAAGTGGAAGCGCGTTGCGCGCTGACGCCACAAAACAAACACCTACCCGATCATCCTCGGTTGCAGCATCGACGATTGCATCGAGAAGAATGGCGCGAACCACAGAGATCGGCATGTCAGCGAATGTGTTGCGATATGTCACCCATCTCTTCTGGAGCGCGGCAAGTGCCTCTTGGACCACAGGATCGTCTTCCGGCGCATCCGGATCGAAAGCGATCAAAGAATAGCTCAGTGCCTTCGACGGCTTCTTTTTCAGCGCGCTCGCGAGGTCTTTGGCCGCCTGTGATAGTTTTTCCAGCTTGGTGTCATCTCCACCGACGTCGATCAACCCTTTGACAAGAAAACCCTGAAGTATTAAGCCGCCCAATCGTTCAACCTCCTATAGCTAACGCCGGACATTAAATGACAGAGCGCAGAAGCCAAGTCTAAAAGGAGGCCGCGGGTGCCCCAACATGTCAGCCGTCCTTCGATGCGATTTCCGGACGTAAATCGCTCTCGCAGCAACTACGCCCAAGCACCATGCTGTCGGAAAGCGTGAGGTGCAATCGTTGCCCCGCTTTGTCAGGTACGGGTGTCTTGGCAACACGCACCTGACAAGGAGCGGCCACGCCGAAAGAATTTTCGTGTCTGTTCTCTCTGTTCAGAGTGGCCTTTCAACAACGTCTCTGCAAAGTTCGCTTCCTTTCGCATCTTGGCCGTTCATGAGTGGAGCAGCGAAGCTCGGCTCCCCGCCCTCCGCGTAGGTCGCGCCGGGTTCAGGGCGTGATCCTGGAAGAGTGTCCGCTTCAGTGTCCTGACAAGGGCACGTTCGCGCGAGCAGAGAAGGTCCGGAAACCGTCCATGTTTACGACTGAGATCATACTCCGGAGCTGCGGCAAAACGATACCACGGAAGATGACGACGGTTTGCATTCACTTCTCTCTGGCATATCTGGGTGAAAACACCAGCCAATCGAGCGACACCGACAATGCTTGCCCTGCCCCCCTCGAGAGAGACCGTCGCATCGTGGATCTCTCGTCGTGCTGCCCACTTCTGGGTGGATGCCGCGACGTTTTGCGTGGACAAGGGCACGTCGTTCACGGCGGTTCTTCAAAACACGGATGATGTCATCGCGATCCTCGCCGAACATGGTGAGGAGCTCGCGCAGGACATCCGCGAATGGTCGCCACAGCTGGTCGGCAAGGGAACAAGGGTGTTCCGAGGCCATAGTTTCCCGACCAAATCCCTTCAAACGTCCGTCATGCGTGGATGTGCGCAGTGCCTCAGAGAGGACTTTCAAAAGACGGGCGAAATGAAGATGCGAGGGCATTGGCTGGTACCGCATGTCTCGGTCTGTATCATTCACCAAGCCGCGCTTGTTCCGTTATGGCGCGAGGCAAGTCCGCTCAAACGTTACGACAGTGCGCCTGTGCTGGAGGGGATCAAGGACGACCTCCTGTCGGGGAAGTTTGATGGGAAGCCCAGAAAGCTGTTCGCTTTCGACGAGTGGATCGAGGCAAGATTTGCTGACACTGACTTTCCGGCAACTTGGCTAGACGATCATCCGCTGCACGCGGCCTCCAATTTTTGCCATCTCCTTGGCGCCGCACGGCTGCGGCTCGAGGATATCCCCCAGTCGCGCATCACGCCCGAGGACCGTCCGATCCTCTATCAGATGGGCTTTCAAGTCGCCCGACATGGCCCGGACGCCATCCGGGATACCTTCGTGGGCCTCCAACGCAAACCCGGCGCGCCACATGACGGACCAAAGGCGATCTTCCCCAAGCTCTATGACCGGCTCGCCTATGCCTACAAGGATCATCCCGACTATGCGCCGTACCGGCATCTCCTGCGGGATCATATCGCCGCGACTTGGCCGTTGGGGCCGGGCGATGAACTTCTCGGCCAGCCAGTCATGCAGCGCCGGTTACACTCGGTCCGGACGGCTGCCCAAGCGACAGGGATCGACCGTCGGCGTCTGCGCAAAGCTCTGGCTACAGCGAACATTGTGCCGGAAGCCGCTCAGGGATTGGGGGATGCATGGGAAGTCTTCGATGCGGCCGCAGCCGAACCCGTTCTGGCCAGCCTGACCGAGCTCATCACCGCAAAGGACATGGCAGCCGCGATCAACGCCACGCGCTCGCAATTCGATCTGCTGGTCGAGGATGGCGTGCTGATGCCTGATCTTGATGCGCCCGATGTCAAAGCTGTCTGGCACCCGGCCCAAGGTCAAAGGTTTTTGGACAATCTCCTGACCGGCGCCCAGCAGCTCCGGCAGGCACAGCACGGCTGGGAACACATCTCCAAGTCCGCACAGCGGCTGAAAGTGCGGCCAGTCGAGATCATCGACGCGATCCGAGATGGCCGCATCACCCGTGTCGGCAATCGAATGGAATGGGAAGGCTACGCAGCCATTCACGTCTATCACGACGATGTCGTCGCGGCGCTTCAACCCGACCCTATTGACGCAAAGAGCATCGAGGTCTTTGCGAAGTTCATCGGCATCGGTCAGCCGTCCCATTTGAAGCGCCTGATCGAGGCCGGTCATGTTCAGACGACGATCCTGATGAACCCGATCACCAAGGCCGATCAGGTCTACTTCACCGCGGATGACGAGACCGCCTTTCGAATTCGCTTCGTGACACCCAAGCTGATGGCGGAAGTCTACGGGGCCTCGTGGCAGAGGTTGCTCCGCCAGCTGCGTGATGCCGGCATTGAACCATTGGGCGGCCGAGAAGGTCCGTTCGGGCACGTCTACCTTCGCGACGATACCGATCGGATCCTGTCTTAATCTATTAATTTCATGAAAGAAAAAGAGTTGCAGGGCACCAGCCCTCCAACTCTTTGCGTTGGCGTTTAACCCAGCGGATACCAGCTCTTGGAAAACCTATGGTGTGATTTCTGGAAAAGGTATGCGGTGACTGACATTAATCGCGGATCATACAAGTACAATTTCGTTTACGTCGAATTAGACCCGTTGCCCCCGGTGGGGATCTACGAGCACACTCCCGAGCGCATCGTGGAGGTTGAGCGTGGCGATAGTCCGTTCCCCTATTATTGGGAGGAATATGCCATCGTCGACGGTGAGCATCTGGTAAGCCGTTCGGTATACGATGACGGCACTGCGCTGATCCGGGGTGAATTGCAGTCAATCGCAGGGCGGGCACAATTGCGGTCTCGTTTTGTAACGCCCTACAATTTCATCATAGCGGCGGGCGGTGCTTCAATCTTTGATATGAACTACGATCAGCAACTCGAGGAGCATCTTAACGCGATGCTGAAAGGGGAAGATCGCCTTGAGGCAATCTCGTTGGATGGCACTCGTCTTCCAACCGGGCGCTTCTGATGCGGTTAGCCGCTAAATCCTAACGGTCAGCCCCACTTGAGTGGACCGGCTTGGGTGTTAGTGCATGACCGGCCTCGAGTCTACCGGGACGATCGTTTCAGGGGCTGGTGGGCGGCAGCCCAGAGCACTGTGGGGGCGCTTGGTGTTGTAGTGCCGCCCCCATACTCAATGAGGGTCTCTGCTCTATGCAAACCGGACTTTCAAGGTGCGTGCAGCGAATTCACACTTTCCGCCGTACCTGTCGCTACTAATGGAACAAGGTAGGCTGGGTTAGGGGTAGGCGTGCCAACTGTGGGGCGAGATTGCATTTGTTGCGCAATGACCGTCGAGAGGGTCGAGAGGGTCGTGAGGGTCGAGAGGGTCGAGAGGGTCGAGAGGGTCGAGAGGGTCGAGAGGGTCGAGAGGGTCGAGAGGGTCGAGAGGGTCGAGAGGGAAGTTCCGCGTGAGGCAGCGGATGGCAAGGCGTCTACCGATGAACTACAATGTCGTCGTTTGGCATATCGCGCGTCCTCCATCGGATCTTCTCAGGCAAGGCTACTGCTACAACTGACAGGGGTTCCTGCGGCAAGCTAATGGATTGTTCCGAAATCCCTCCCCGCAGGTTTGACGTTTCGAAATTCGGCTCATACGTGACGACAATGATGAACCACGAATTTCCCTCGCCCCTCCATGACAGGCCGCGCCGGCGCGAACCTGCGTTTGCGTTCCATTCTCGCATAGCCTCCGCCGGCGGTGTGAGCGCTGTCGATTTCGGCGAGGATGTGGATCTGCCGTTCGCTCAGATCGTGAGAGGCGTCCCGGATGCCCTGAGGCAGCTTGAACAATTGTCCGGCAATGATCTGGGCGCGCTCTCGTCTTGGACAACTGTCGCCGCCGAAGGTCACCGCCGCAGCATCAATGGCCATCAGTTTCCCGTTAGGCCGTTGTTGACGTCCGCGGTGCGCGGCTGCCCGGCGTGCCTCCGCGAAGACATTGAGGGTTCTTCCCTTTCGCCGCATCAGGCGATGACATTTCAGGCGCACTGGCTGATCCATCACGTTTCTCTATGTCTGAAGCATGAGTGCAGCCTCGTTCCTCTCTGGAAAGACACAGCTCCGACCCTCCGCTACGATACGGCAATGCAGTTCCGGAAAATCGCGGATCAGATTGTATCCGGCGAGATGGATGGCAAGGCGCGTGCGCCGACCGAGTTCGAGATCTGGTTCGACCAACGCCTTGCCGGCGAACCGCATGAGGAAACGTGGCTCGACGCGCATCCACTTCATGCCGCGTCGGTGTTCTGCCGCCTCCTTGGATACGCGCTTCTCCCGCTCCATGATCTCAGGCCACAACACATTACGCCAGCTTGGGGGCACCTCACCTATGATGCCGGATTTGCCGTTGCTTCCCAAGGCGAGGCCGAGATTCTGTCTCACCTCAAACAGCTGAACGCACGAGCGGAACCGCGGCTGGGGCCGAAAGCGGTGTTCCCTGTCCTCTACGATCATCTGTCACGCGAACATCAGAACGACCCCGATTTCAAACCTTACCGCGACCTCATGGCTCGGCATCTTATGGACAGCTGGCCGTTGGGGCCTGGTGACGACCTCCTTGGAGAACCTGTAGAATACCGGCACCTGCATTCGGTCCGTACGGCGTCCGAGGCAACCGGCATCGATATCCGCCGACTCCGGAAAATGCTGGAGTCGGCCGACCTGATTGACCCAAACCTGCCGGACAACTGGGCAGTCTTTGACGCCGAGGCGGGCAAGGCCTTGCTTGGAACGATGGTCACATACACCAGCGCGAAGGAATTCGCCGAGATGCATGGGATCAGTCGATCCCAGTTTGACCTGCTCGTCGACGATGGCATCCTGAGACCCGCGCTGACTGATGCGCAATCGAAGCACATATGGGATCCGCGGGATGGGCGGGGCTTTATCGATGGTCTCCTAACCGGAGCCGAGACTATACAGCAGGCGCAGCATGGATGGGAAACCATCGCGAAGGCTTCCCAACGGCTCAAGATCAGACCGGCAGATATCATCCGGGCGATCCGTGAAGGGCGGATCCAGCGCGTGGCGCGCAACGTACAGTTCCACGGCTACGGCTCTGTCCACGTTTACCACGAAGAAGTCGCGCAGGTGCTGGGCAGCGACGAACCTGCCGCCCTGTCTCTCGAGTTGTTCACGAAGTCGGTCGGTCTCGCTCAGCCGGTGTTCATCAATCGACTGGTCAAGGACGGCCATGTGCCGTCTACCGAAATGCGCAATCCGCGGACCAAGGCGATGCAACGCTACATCACGGAGAAAGACGCCGCCGTGTTTCATGCACGTTTCGTGACGCTCCGCACGCTTGCGAAGGCTCATGGCGTAACATGGCAGAGCCTGGCTCCGAAACTGCGCAACGCTGGTGTGCTTCCCTTCAGCCCGGACGGCATCGACTACGGCTACCTGTACCTCAAGTCCGAGGTCGAGAGCGCTCTGGGCATCTGATCCAGACGATCAGGCCTGAAATGAAAAGGGCGGCGCACATCGCGCCGCCCAATTTCATACTCAGGGTCGGAAATCAGCCCTTATCCATCACCGATTCAAAAACGCAGCTTTTGTCGCAAAACCCAACAATGGATGTCGGACGACAAACAGCTATTTTCCCTAATCGATTACCCGCACTTCGAATGCCCACACGAAGAGCACGTCATGCACCCCTCGACCATCATCATCGAGAATTGACCGCAGGAGGGGCAGGCTTTGCCGCGAGGGGCGTCCAGCCCCACGACCTTGGCCGTCGGGTCCGCCTTCAGGCCCATGCCTTCGCCTTCGAGGAAACCGGTCGACACCAGGTGCGTTTCGATCACGCCGCCGATGGCTGCCAGGATGGACGGGATGTACTTGCCCTTGACCCATGCGCCGCCGCGCGGGTCGAACACGGCTTTCAGCTCTTCGACCACAAAGGACACGTCGCCGCCACGGCGGAACACGGCCGAGATCATCCGGGTCAGCGCCAGCGTCCAGGCGTAGTGCTCCATGTTCTTGGAGTTGATGAACACCTCAAACGGACGGCGGTGGCCACCGACCACAATATCGTTGATCGTCAGATAGATCGCGTGCTCAGAATCCGGCCACTTCAGCTTGTAGGTGTTGCCTTCGAGGTGCTCGGGGCGGTCCAGCGGTTCGGACATGTAGATCACGTCGCCGCCCGCGGCCTCTTCGGCCAGTTCCGGCGTCTCGGCGGGGGTCTTTTCCGCGCTCTCGGACACCGACAACACCGAACCGGTCACATCGTTCGGACGGTAGGTCGTGCAGCCTTTGCAGCCCGAGTCGTAGGCTTCCATGTAGACCTCTTTGAACGCCTCAAAGGAGATGTCCTCGGGGCAGTTGATGGTCTTGGAGATCGAGCTGTCGATCCACTTTTGCGCGGCGGCCTGCATCCGAACGTGGGCCAGCGGCTCCAAAGTCTGGGCGTTGACGAAGTAATCGGGCAGCTCGGCGTCGGCGCCATGCAGGTCGCGGTACATCTGAACCGCGTAATCGACGACCTCTTCTTCGGTGCGCGAGCCGTCCTTTTGCAAAACCTTGCGGGTGTAGCTGTAGGCAAAGACCGGCTCGATCCCCGACGACACGTTGCCCGCATAAAGCGAGATCGTCCCGGTCGGCGCGATCGAGGTCACCAGAGCGTTGCGGATGCCGTGGGTGCGGATCGCCTCGCGGACGTCGTCATCCATCTGCATCATGTTGCCCGAGGCAAGGTACTTGTCCGCGTCGAACAGCGGGAAAGCGCCCTTTTCCTTGGCCAGCTCGACCGACGCCAGATAAGACGCGCGGGCGATCCGCTTGAGCCAGATTTCGGTCTGCGCGGCGGCCTCGGGCGAGCCGTACTTGAGCCCCTTCATCAGCAGCGCGTCGGCAAGGCCCGTGACGCCCAGACCGATGCGGCGCTTGTTCTGCGCCTCAAGCCGTTGTTGTTCCAGCGGGAATTTCGACGCGTCGACCACGTTGTCCATCATGCGCACAGCGGTGGCGACCAGATCGTCCAGCGCTTCGTCCGAGATTTCGGCCTCGGCGGTGAAGGGGTTCGACACCAGACGCGCCATGTTGATCGAGCCAAGCAGGCAGGCACCATAGGGCGGCAGAGGCTGCTCGCCGCAGGGGTTGGTGGCGGCAATCGTCTCGCAATAGTTGAGGTTGTTGGCCTTGTTGATGCGGTCGATAAAGATCACGCCCGGCTCGGCATAATCATAGGTCGCCTTCATGATCTTGTTCCACAGATCGCGCGCTTGGACCGTGTGGTAGACCTTGCCGTCGAATTGCAGCTCCCACGGGCCGTCGGCCTTGACCGCTTCCATAAAGGGATCGGTGACCAGAACGGACAGGTTGAACATGCGCAGGCGGGCGCTGTCGGCCTTGGCGGCGATGAACTGTTCCACATCAGGGTGGTCGCAGCGCATGGTTGCCATCATCGCACCGCGGCGCGAGCCTGCGGACATGATGGTGCGGCACATGGCGTCCCACACGTCCATGAACGACAAGGGGCCAGAGGCATCAGCGGCCACACCCGCGACCGGCGCGCCCTTGGGGCGGATGGTCGAGAAGTCATAGCCAATGCCGCCGCCCTGCTGCATGGTCAGCGCGGCCTCTTTGAGCATGTCGAAAATGCCGCCCATGCTGTCCGGGACGGTGCCCATGACAAAGCAGTTGAACAGCGTCACGGTGCGGTCGGTGCCCGCCCCTGCGGTGATCCGACCAGCGGGGAGATATTTGAAATCTTCCAGCGCGTTATAGAACTTTTCCTCGTAGCCCTTGGCGTCTTTTTCGACAGAGGCCAACGCCCGCGCGATTCGCCGCCAGGTATCTTCGACCGACTGGTCCAGCGCGCCGCCGTCGGCGTCTTTGAGACGATACTTCATGTCCCAAATCTGTTCAGCGATGGGCGCGGCAAATCGGGTCATGGGGCGAATCCTTTGTGTCTTAGTTCGGCAAGCAGGATGGCTGCGTAGCGATCCTAAATGATTTTTTAAAGCCCTAAATCGAGCTTGATCGCAGCGTGTTTAACGCTAGGGCTTGAAGCACACAGCGCAAGACATACCATATGCTGCGCCAAAAGGGGAAAAGATTCGTGTCCAAGATCACACATCTGGTGAAACTCAGCGCCGGCACCGAAAGCGTCGACACGCTAGAGGCGTGGCAGGCGTCCTATGCCGCGCGCTTTGCCGATGGGATGCCGCGCCATGTGACGCGCATGTGGCCAAAGCGCGAGCCCGAGATTCTGGCAGGCGGATCAATCTATTGGGTGATCAAGGGGCAGATCCAGTGCCGTCAGCGCGTGGTGCGTCTGGACCGCGTGACCGGGGACGACGGCGTGGAGCGTTGCGCGCTGGTGCTCGACCCTGAATTGATCCGTACCGCCTTGGCACCGAAACGCGCCTTTCAGGGCTGGCGCTATCTTGCGCCCGACGACGCGCCCCCGGATTTGCCCAAAGGACGCGCCGCCGAAGAGCCTTTGCCCCCCGAACTGGCCGGGGCGCTGGCCGATATTGGGGTGCTTTAACGCTTTAGCAGCTCTGGCAGCCCATAGCGCGGGTCGGCAGCTGCGGGCGATAGCCCTCGCCCAGCACGCGGTTCATGCCGCCCGCCACATCGACGACCTCCGTGTCGACCAGCGGCGCGATCTGGCGGCTGGCGCGCGACGTCCGGTTCCCCGACCGGCAGATCAGCGCCAGTTTTTGACCGGGCTGGATGTGCGGCAGGACCGCTTGCATAAAGCTGTCCGGGTCGGTGTAGGTCACCAGCAGCGCGCCCTCGATGACGCCGGTTTGCTTCCATTCCTCGGGGCGTCTGATGTCGACCAGCAGAGTGTTGTCATCCGCGGCCAGCTCTGCCCCGCTGGGCGAGGCCAGCGTCAGGTTGATCGGCGTATCCGCGAACAGGCGCTTGCCCGCATAGATCGCCAGTACCGCCGCAGCGCCCCCGGCCCCCAGCACAAACCGTCTTTGCACGCTTTTCATTCCAAATTCCTTATATGTCTGCACCGGACCTAAGCGTCCTGCCCGCACTGTGCAAGCGGCGCTTTGCCCCATGTCAAAGCCCCCTGCCCCAAAATGCGGTAAACTAGCCGTGCATTTTCAGGAGGGAGGTCCCATGAAGCCCATGAAACCCGTCAAAAGCCTTCTCACCGCGCTGGCCCTTATCGCCACCGCCGCCACCGCGCAGGCGGACCAGTTGATCGGCTCTTATGTGGCCTATATCGGGCGCGACGATCTGTATAACTCCAAGGGCGCGCGGCTGTCCGAGCCGTGGCAGATCCTGCGTCAGGACCGCGCGAACTATCACAAGTTTGGCCGCAGCCAGCCGGGCGACGAATGGGATCCGTTCTTTGGCAACATCAACAACCGTGCCGCGATGGAGCGGATGATCATGAACGGTTACATCGAACCCAGCGCCGCACGGATCCTTGTGAACGGCGGGGCGACGGTCTTTGTGCGCATCTATGGCAGCGGCAACACGGGCCGGTCGGTCGAGGTGACGGTCGTGCGGTGACGCGCGCAAACTAGGCCGTGCGGTGACGCACGCAAACTGGGCCGCGCGGTGACAGGCTAGCCCGTGAACCCGCGCGACCACGTGTAAAGATATGCCATTGCTTCACGCAGGCGCAATTTCACCATGCCCCACGTCAGCGGGTAATCCCGGCGCGGGCAGTCGCTCCGCGCCTCCAGCCCCATGCGCCGCGCCATCATCCGGGCGCGCGGCGCGTGGTATCCGTCGGTGACGATCACCACCTCGCGCGCGCCGATCCGTTCCAGCAGGGCGCGCGACCGTTCGATGTTTTCCCAAGTGTTGGTCGCTTGCTCTTCGCGGAAGACGGCCCCCTCGGGCACCCCTGCCTCAATGCAAATCGCCGCCATGACCTGCGCCTCGGAGGGCGGGTGCAGGCCAACGCCCCCCGACACCACGATGGCGCGCACCTTGCCGTCCAGCCACAGCTGCGCCGCATGGCCCGCGCGCCGCCGCAAGCTGGGCGAGGCGCGTCCGCCTTGCCAAACCGCTGCCCCCAGCACCAAGGCCACAGGCCCGTGATTCACCGCATCCTTCATATCCGCAGATATGCACAACCTTCGTGCAATGCGCGACCCCCTCTGGCATTCCCGGCGCGGGACGTTACCTTGCAGCGGAACGAACAAAGGACGCGCCATGACCGAAACCTACACCCCCCCGAAAGTCTGGACCTGGGACAAAGCCAACGGCGGCGAGTGGGCCTCGCTCAATCGCCCCATCGCCGGGGCGACCCACGACAAGGATCTGCCCGTGGGCGAGCATCCTTTTCAGCTGTACTCGCTCGCCACGCCCAACGGCCAAAAGGTCACCATCCTGCTCGAAGAGCTGCTGGCCGCCGGTCATGCCGCCGAATATGACGCCTGGCTGATCCGCATCATGGATGGCGATCAGTTCGGCTCGGGGTTCGTTGACGTGAACCCCAACTCGAAAATCCCGGCGCTGATGGACCGCTCTGGCGACACGCCCGTGCGCGTATTCGAATCCGGTGCGATCCTGATGCACCTGGCCGAGAAATTCGGGGCCTTCCTTGGCGATAACCGCCCCGAGCTGCTGTCGTGGCTGATGTGGCAGATGGGCAGCGCGCCGTATCTGGGCGGCGGCTTTGGCCATTTCTACGCCTATGCGCCCTACCCGATGGAATACCCGATCAACCGCTTCGCGATGGAGGTGAAACGCCAGCTCGACGTGCTGGATCGCCACCTTGCGGACAATCAGTTCATGACCGGCGCGGAGTATACGATTGCCGATATGGCGATCTTTCCGTGGTATGGCCGCACCGTGCATGGCGACAGCTATAACGCGGGCGAGTTTCTTGACGTTGCCACGTATAAGAACGTGATCCGCTGGGCCGATGAGATCGCCGCGCGCCCCGCCGTGCAGCGCGGGCAGATGGTCAACCGAACCTCGGGCGCGCCGTCGGGCCAGCTGCACGAGCGTCACGCCGCCAGCGACTTTGAAACGAAAACGCAGGACAAGATCGGCTGATCCTGCCCCGCGCTTCAAGTCTTAGGCAGGCCCCCACAGCGGGGCCTGTTTTCATTCGCCCACGTTCAGCAACGTGCAGAGCGCGTCCAGCGTCTTGCGCTCGGCGCTGGTCATCGGGGCTGTTCGCGAGCGGAAGAGCGTCGCCTGAGAGCGCAAGACAGGCTCTTCGGCCAGCACCTTGAGGTGGTTGGCGCGCAAGGTCTCGCCGGTCGAGGTGATGTCGGCCACCGCCTCGGCGGTGAGGTTCTTGACCGTGCCTTCGGTCGCGCCCTGGCTGTCCACCAGCTGGTAGTCGGACACGCCGCCGTCATGCAGGTACTGGCGCACCAGACGGTGGTATTTCGTGGCGATCCGCATCCGAAAACCGTGCCGCGCGCGAAAGCCCGCCGCCGCCGCGTCCAGATCGTCCAGCGTGTCCACGTCGACCCAGGCGGAGGGCACCGCAAGGATCAAATCAGCGTGGCCAAAGCCCAGTTCCGCCAGCGGCTCGACCTTTTGTTCCCACTGCACCAGCTTTTCCTGCACCAGATCGGTGCCGGTCACGCCCAGATGGATGCGCCCGGCGGACAGCTCGCGCGGGATTTCCCCGGCGCTCAGCAGCACCAGTTCCACGCCGTCGATGCCCGTGACCGCGCCCGAGTATTCGCGTTCCGACCCGGTCCGCGCCAGCGACACGCCACGCGCCCCGAACCAGTCAAAGGTCTTTTCCATCAGCCGCCCCTTGGACGGCACACCCAGCTTGATGCTCATCGCTCCAGCTCCACCAACAGGCCTGCGCGGATGACTCCGCCCACCGCCGGGATTTCGCGGCCCTTGCCCAATTGGCGGGTCAGCGCGTCATAGCGCCCGCCGCTGGCCACCGAAGGCCAATCGGGGCGTTTCGGCGCGACAAAGCCAAAGACGAAACCGTCGTAATATTCCATCGAGGTGCGGCCATAGCTGGCCTCGAACCCCAAGGTCTGCACGTCGACGCCGCGCGCCTCCAGCGCATCGCAGCGGCGCGCGAACCGTTCCACCGCTTCAGAGATCGCGGGCAGATCGACGGCAATGTCGCGCAGCTGTTCCAGCGCAAAGGGGCAGGCCTCGGACACCTTGAGAAGCGCTTCGATCAAGGCGACCTGATCGCGGCTGAGCTTGGGTTCCTTGGCGTCCTCGCGCAGGGCTTCGATGCGGTCTTTGATTTCGTCCTCGCCGCGCAGGCCGATCATCGGACCGGCCTTGGCCATCGGGTTGGCATCCGCCAATAGGGCCGCGCGGGTGGCAGGCACCGGCAGCTTGCCCGAGAAACGGTCCAGCAGGTTGCGAAAGCGCCGGGGCCGCCAGATGTGCCGCGTCAGCGCCGCGCGCCGCCGTTCCGACGTTTCCAGCCCCGCGACCGCGGCCGTCAGGATGCCAATGTCGCCGGTGACCGCGCGCAGGCCGTAGCCCTGCAAGGTCTTGGAAAACAAGGCGAAAACCTCGGCATCCGCCGCTGCCGGATCGGTGCGGTCAAAGACCTCGTAGCCGACCTGGAAATACTCGTTGGCGCGCTCGGGGTGCTCTTCTTGGCGGCGAAAGACTTCGCCCGCGTAGGTATAGCGCGCAGGCTCCGCGCCCTCGTCCATGTGCTTTTGCACGACCGGCACGGTAAAGTCCGGGCGCAGCATGACCTCGCCCTGCACGGGGTCGGTGGTCACATAGGCGCGGGTGCGGATGTCCTCGCCATAGAGGTCCAGAAGGGTCTCGGCGGGTTGCAAAATGGCGCAATCGACGGGCTGGGCGTTTGCCTCTTCGAACTGCGCTTGCAGGGCATACGCCTTTGATTTCACGGCAGAAAGCGTCATTGGTAGAGGTCCAGAATCTCGCGCACCTTGGCCACCAGATCGCCGCGCGCCACTTCGTATTGGCTGGGGCGATCCTGCCATTCTTCGAGGCTGGCGTTCTCGGCCAGTTTCGCGCCAAGGATCAGGTCCTTGATCTGCACCTTGCCCGCGTCGAATTCGTCGCCGCCCGCGATCACCGCCACCGGAGACTGCCGTTTGTCGGCGTATTTCAACTGGTTGCCAAAGTTCTTGGGGTTGCCAAGGTAGACCTCGGCGCGGATGCCAGCATTGCGCAGCTCGGCCACCATGGTCTGGTATTCGGCCATGCGGCTCTTGTCCATGACGGTGACCACGACAGGCCCCTGCACGCTGGAGCCGATCCGCCCTTTTTCGCGCAAAGCCGCCAGCAGGCGGTCGACGCCGATCGAGACACCGGTCGCCGGGACCTCTTGGCCGGTGAAGCGCTTGACCAGATCGTCATAGCGCCCGCCCCCAGAGACAGAGCCGAACTGCCGCTTGCGACCCTTTTCGTCAAGAATTTCAAAGGTCAGCTCGGCCTCGAACACCGGACCGGTGTAGTAGCCCAGACCGCGCACCACGCTGGGGTCAATCTCGATCCGGTCGCGGCCATAGCCCCCTGCATCCAGCAGCGTTGCAATCGTCTCCAGCTCATCGACCCCGGTCGCACCGACGGTCGACCCGCCGATTGCATCGCGCAGGTTGGCCAAGGTCTTGGCCGCGTCCGCACCCTTGGAGGTCAGGAACGCCAAAACCGGCTCGGCCTGATCGTCCGACAGGCCCACACCGTCGATATACGCACCCGAAGCGTCCAGACGCCCCTTGCCCAGCAGCTCGCGCACGCCGCTTTCGCCGACCTTGTCGAACTTGTCGATGGTGCGCAGCACGTCTGCGGCCTGAGCCTCTTCGGAGACGCCCATCGCTTCAAGCACGCCGTTCAAGACCTTGCGGTTGTTCACCCGCACCAGATAATCGCCGCGCGGGATGCCCACCCGTTCCAGCGTGTCGGACAGCATGGCGCAGATCTCGGCGTCGGCGGCGACGCTCGGCGCGCCCACGGTGTCGGCGTCACACTGGTAGAACTGGCGATAACGCCCCGGCCCCGGCTTTTCGTTGCGCCAGACAGGCCCCATCGCGTAGCGGCGATAGGGCAACGGCAGATCGTTGCGATATTGCGCATAGACACGGGCCAGCGGCGCGGTCAGGTCATAGCGCAGCGCCATCCAGGCGTCGTCCTCGTCCTGCCAGGCAAAGACGCCCTCGTTGGGACGATCCACGTCGGGCAGGAACTTGCCCAGAGCTTCGACCGTCTCCACGGCAGAGCTTTCAAGCGCATCGAACCCGTATTGATGGTAGACCCCGGCAATCGTCTTGAGCATCTCGGCGCGCTCGGTCACCTCGGCGCCGAAATAGTCACGAAACCCCTTGGGCGTCTGCGCCTTGGGGCGGGGAGCTTTTTTCTGCTTGGCCATCACTCGATCCGACTTGGAAAATGTGTCGCGCCTCCCTTAGCGAATGGGCGGCTTGGGGGCAAGCGCAGCGCCGCGCGGCAAAGGCGCAGGGTCGCGGAAAAGCAAAGGGGCCGGGAAAATCCCGACCCCCTGAAAGGCGGCAACCAAGGCTTACTTGTGCGGGTTGCGATAGTTCATGCGGCGCACAGAGCCGGTTTTCGAGCGCATCAGCAGCGTCTCGGTGGTGACCCAACCCGGCTCGCGCTTGATCCCCGGCAGCAAGGAGCCGCCCGTCACGCCCGTCGCGGCAAAGATCACGTCAGCGGTGACCATTTCATCGCGGGTGTAGATCTTGTCGAAGTCGGTGATGCCCGCCTTGGTGGCGCGGCCACGTTCGTCGTCGTTGCGGAAGAGCAAACGGCCAAAGATCTGACCGCCCATACATTTCAGCGCCGCTGCCGCCAGAACGCCCTCGGGCGCGCCGCCAGAGCCCATGTACATGTCGATGCCGGTGATATGCGGCTCGGCGCAGTGCATGACGCCCGCAACGTCACCGTCGGTGATCAGGCGGATGCCCGCACCGGTGCTGCGCACTTCGGCGATCATCTCTTCGTGACGGGGACGTTCAAGGATACAAACGGTGATGTCCTGCGGACGGCAGCCCTTGGCCTCGGCCAGCGCGGCGATACGTTCCGACGGGGTCATATCCAGCGTCACGACGCCCTCGGCAAAGCCCGGACCGATCGCCAGCTTTTCCATGTAAACGTCCGGCGCGTGCAGCATCGAGCCGCGCGGGCCCATGGCGATCACGGTCAGCGCGTTGGGCATGTCCTTGGCGGTCAGCGTGGTGCCTTCAAGGGGGTCCAGCGCGATGTCGACGCCGGGGCCGCCGGAGCCGACCTCTTCGCCGATATACAGCATCGGGGCTTCGTCACGCTCGCCTTCACCGATGACCACGACGCCCGAGATTTCCAGCTTGTTCAGCTCTTCGCGCATGGCGTTGACGGCGGCCTGGTCGGCGGCCTTTTCATCACCGCGCCCGATCCAGTCGGCGCTGGAGATGGCGGCCTGCTCTGCCACGCGGGCAAGGCCAAGGGAAAGCATACGGTCATTGAAATCAATCGGGGTGGACATGGGTCTTCCTTGGAAAATATGGGGTTAACGCGATCTAGCCCTCTGGGGGCAACCGGGACAAGCCCGGTCGCGCTAACAGTGCAAAGGTTAAACGTTTTCGATGCGCAAAGCGACAGGTTCGGCCACCACGACGCCCGTGGCGGACATGCCGCGCAGGGCGGTTTCCAGCGCCGCGCGGGTGGTTTTATGGGTCACGATCAGCACCGGGGCCGCGCCTTCGACGTGGTCATACTGGCGCATCCGGTTGATCGAGACGCCCGCCTCGCCCAGAGCGGTCGCAATTTTCGCCAGCGCGCCGGGTTTGTCCACCAGCCCCATGCGCAGGTAGTAGGGCGCGGGCATGGTCGATTGCGCCGGGGTTGCCGGTTTCAACGAAGACGCCGCCTGCCCAAAGGTCGACACGCGCAAACCGCGCGCGATGTCCATCACGTCGCCCATGACAGCCGAGGCGGTCGGGCCTTCGCCCGCACCCGCGCCGCGCATGACGATCTGGCCGACCTGATCGCCCTCGACGACCACCATGTTCGTGCCGCCCACCAGCTGCCCAAGGGGCGAGGACGCAGGCACAAGGCACGGCGTCATGGTCTGTTCCAGCCCGCGGCCCGTCATGCGGGAGACACCCAGCAGCTTGATCTTGTAGCCCATGTCGCAGGCCTGGCGGATGTCCTCGATGGTGATCTTGCCGATGCCTTCCAGCTCGACCGCGTCAAAGTTCACCTGCGTGCCAAAGGCAATCGCCGCCAGCAGCGACAGCTTGTGCCCCGCGTCGATCCCCCCAACGTCAAGGTTGGGGTCCGCTTCGAGATAGCCCAGCCCGTCGGCCTCGGCAAAGGCTTCGTCATAGGTCAGCCCGCCGTCTTCCATCCGGGTCAGGATGTAGTTGCAGGTGCCGTTCATCACGCCCATGACGCGCTGGACTTCGTTGCCCGCGAGGGACTCTGTCAGCGCCTTGATGATCGGGATGCCGCCCGCAACCGCCGCCTCAAAGCGCAGCACCGCGCCGTTGGCCTCGGCCAGTTCGGCCAGCTCTTGCCCGTGGTGCGCCAGCAGCGCCTTGTTGGCGGTGACCACGTCCTTGCCCGCTTTCAGCGCCGCCTCGACCGAAGCTTTGGCCGGGCCGTCGCTGCCGCCGACCAGTTCGATGTAGACGTCCACGTCGTCGCGAGTCGCCAGCGCGACCGGATCGTCTTCCCATGCGTAATCGGTCAGGGACACGCCGCGATCCTTGTCACGGTTGCGCGCGGACACAGCGGTAATCTGCACCTCGCGGCCCGCACGTTCGGCCAGCAGCGCCGCCTTTTGGCGGACGATCTTGACGACACCGGCGCCCACGGTCCCAAGACCGGCAATACCAAGACGCAAGGGGTGGGACATAAGTAGGCTCCTTAGTGGGCGTGATCGTTTGCGCATCGGTTATCCGCAAAGCGGCCCTTGCGCAACTGGCCGAACAGCCGCATGGGCCGCTTTGTGGCCCACTTACTGCGCCCGCAGCGCCGCCGCCTTTTGCCGCAAACGCGCCACACGCGCCGCCGTGCTGCGCGGCTGGGCCACGCTGGTGCGCTGCAATCGCGCCGCCCGCGCCCGCAGGCCCGCCGCGCGCGCCTCAAGGCCCGCCGCCATTTCCGGCGTCACGCTGGGCGCAGAGGCGTTCAGCAGATCGTCCAAAGGTACCAGATCGGGATAGGCCGCGTTCTCGATCCCCGGCGTCTGCACCGCGTCGAGCTCCGGGAACTGGGTGCATCCGGCAAGGCCCGCCAGCAAAGCGGCACAGAAAAGGCGCGTGGTAAACGTCATGTTACCCTCATGCCGCAGTCCCGCGTCCGGGGCAAGCGTCCTGCGCGCGTGGGCTCTTGGATATGAACGCGCGTTCAGTTACGCTGGGCCATGGCAAGAACCCAAGGCAGTCATTCTGAAATCACCGGCCCGCGCATCCGCAGCGCGGCCTTGGCGCTGTTTGCCAAACATGGCTTTGCCGCCGTGTCCATGCGGCAGATCGCGGGCGAGGTCGGCGTGCAGGCGGGGGCGCTGTACAACTACATCCCCGACAAGCAGGCGCTTCTGTTCAGCCTGATGAAGGGCCACATGGACGATCTGCTGGCGGCTTGCGAGGAGCGCCCCGCGCTGAATACCCCGCAGGACCGCCTGCGCGATTTCGTCGACTTCCACATCGCCTTTCATCTCGACCGGCCCGAGGCGGTGTTCATTTCCTACATGGAGCTGCGCAACCTGAGCCCTGAGAACTTCGCCCAGATCGAAGCCCTGCGCCGCACCTATGAAAACCGCCTTGAGGCGATCCTTGAACAGGGCCGCGCGCAAGGTGTGTTTGAGGTCGCCGACACCAAGATCGCCACGCTGGCGGTCATCGCCATGCTGACCGGCGTGACAACGTGGTACCGACAAGCAGGCCGCCTGTCCGTAACGCAGGTGCAGGCGGTCTACTGGGACATGGTCCGCAAGGCGGTGGCCGCTTAGCGCGTGGCCTGAATGGTTTCGAGATATTCGAGCAAAGCCACCAGCTTGCGCGGGGTGGGCGTCTGCTTGCCGTCGCCACTGTCGAACGGCACCAAGTCGCCTTCGAGCAAAGCGCCGAATTCCGGCATCCCCGGCCCCGCCATGTCCGAGCGCGCATAGCCGTCGATCACCGACATGATCCGCGCGCGCGGGAAGGCGTCGCCATTGCGCACCGCGATCAGAGTCAGGTTCTTGGGCGGCTTGACCATGGCGCGGGCCATCTCTCCGTCGCCTTTGCCGTCTGCGCCGTGGCACACCGCGCAGTTTTCCATGAACAACGCCTTGCCGTCCTGCGGCCCCGGCATCACGTCTTTCTCGACACAGCCCGCCAGCGCCAGCGCGCCCGCCATGCCCATCACGATCTTTCGCATCATCGCCCTTTCTTACTGCTGAAGGCTCTGGAGATAGCTCACCAGATCCAGCAACGCTTTGGGAGTCATCAGTTTTTCACCCTCGGGCGAGGTCCATTCGACCATCGGCCCGTCCAGCATCGGGCCGAATTCAGGCATCAAGCCACGATGATAGCGCCCCGGATAGCCGTAAATCTGCGCCATCACCCGTTCGGACGGGAACGCGCCGTCGTTGACCTCTGACAGCATGGTCAGATCAGCAGGGGCCGTGGGCAGGTCCTGCGACAACGGCCCGTCGCCCTGCCCGCCCTTGCCGTGGCAGGTCACGCAATAGCTGTCGAAAATCGCCTTGCCCGCCGCCGCGTCGCCTGCGCTGCTGACCACAGGGGTCTTGTCCGCCTTGGCCACCGGCAGCCCATCGCAGGCCGCCAAAACCAGCAGCGCCGCACCTATGGCGAGTATCTTATATGTCATTGCCCGTCTCCTTGCCTGCTCGTGCTCTAGCCTCTCTCGCCTTGCGGGCCAAGGCCTTGATCTGCATCATCGCAGGTGACAGGCGGCCCGCTTGCGTCCATTGTGGACGCAACAAACAAAGAGGTTTTCATGCTAGACCCTGCCACCGCGCAAACCCTGTTGGAAGAGAATTTCGCCCCTTGGGTCAAAAGCTTATCCCCGACTGTGACCGAAATCTCGCCGCAGGGCGCAGTGCTGGAGATCCCGATCACGCCGGACATCTCCCGCGTCGGCGGCATCGTCTGCGGGCAAGCCCTGGCGACGCTGGCGGACACGGCCATGGTCTTTGCCTGCGCGGGATTCCTGCGCGAATTCAAGCCCGTGGCAACCACCAATCTGGAAACGCGGTTCCTGTCGGCCGCCAAGGGCGAGCGCATCCGCTGCGAGGCCCGCATCATCAAGGGCGGGCGCGCCTTGTTGTTCGCCGAAGCAGTGCTGACCGCACAGCCCGATGGCCGCCAAGTCGCCGCCGCAACCGCCACCTTTTTCCAGCCATGAAAGACCCCAAGATGACACAATACGCGCTGGTGATGCTGCTCGCCGGGATGGGTATCCCGATCCTTGCGGCCTTGAACGGAACGCTGGGGCAGCGGCTTGGCTCGCCCGTGGGGGCGGCGATGGTGCTGTTCTGCGTGGCCTTTACGGCGACGCTGGTGGTGTGGCTGGCGCGCGGCGGCGGCGGGATGACCGGCGTGACGCAGGTGCCGCGCCACCTGCTGACGGGCGGGTTTTTCGTAGCCTTCTACGTGCTGTCGGTGACCTTTATCGCGCCCAAGTTCGGGGTAGGCAATGCGGTGTTCTTTGTGCTGATCGGGCAGTTGATCAGCGCCGCCGCCATCGACCATTTCGGCCTGTTCGGCGCGCGCATTTCGCCCTTGGACATGAAACGCGCGCTTGGTATCGCGGTCATGGCGCTTGGCGTCTGGATCACCCAGCGCGCCTAGCCCGCCAGCCGCTGCACCAAGGCCCACAGGGCATCGGGCACCTCGACCGCTTCCTTGGGCAGCTTGTCCTGCCCCGGCATCCGGCAGCCTTCGTCCGCGGCCACCGCCTGCGCCAGCGTGCGCATCCGGTCAAAGAAGGTCGCATCCGACGGGTGGATCAGTACAAAGCTATGGGCCAGATCATGCGGCGCGCCATCGGGCGCCTTGAGCGGGGCGACGTCCTTGCTTAGCGTGCCGCCCAGCAGACAGGCCGCGAGCACCTCGGACATCAGACCAAACCCCCAGCCCTTGTAGCCGCCGGCGCTGCACAGCGAGCCTTGAAGCGCCGCATCCGGGTCGGTGGTCGGCGCGCCGTCCTTGTCCAAGGCCCAGCCTTCGGGGATCGGCTCGCCCGCCGCTTTGGCCATGGTCACCGCGCCAAGGGCCACGGTGGTGGTGGCCTGGTCGAACATCATCGACACCGCGCCGTTGCCGTCGGGCACCGCAAAGGCGATCGGGTTCGTGCCGATCACGCGGGTCTTGCCGCCCGGAGGCGCAACAATCGGCGAGGCGTTGGTAAACCCCACGCCGATACAGCCGCCCAGAGCGATGCGTTTGGTGAAATACCCCAAGGCCGTGCAGGTGTGCGCGTTGATGATCCCAAGCCGCGCGATGCCATTGTCCTTGGCCGCTTGCAACGCCGCGTCCAGCCCCGCGCTAAAGGCGGGCTGCGCAAAGCCATGACGCGCATCGACCACGATTTCGGCGGGGCGCGGGTGATGCACCTGCGGGACAGCCTGCCCGTCGACGCGGCCCGTTTTCATCTGCTGGCAATAGCTTTCGAGGTAGTACAGCCCGCAAATCCGGTTCCCGCGCGCCTCTGCCCAGGCGATGGCGCGTGACATTTCCCGTGCGACCGTGGGGCTGGCCCCATGTGCAAGCATCGCGGCCCGCGACTGCTGCGCGATGTCAAGCACTGAAACGATTGGCATGAGGCCCCCGGCGTTCGAAAATATCCGACTAAAGTCTATCCCTACGGTAGGTTATTACCGCAGCACAAGGGGACTTGTTGGTCAGATCAAAGCTCGGCAGGGGTCAATGGCAGGGTCGCGTCGGCCCCTGAGTCCGCTATGGTTGCATCCGCTGCATCGGCATCCGCTGCAGTGGTGCCAGCCGGGTCGTCCGCCGGAGTATCGGCTGCCGTCGTTTCGCTATCCACGACCGCCTCATCCGCCGCAGGTGCGGTGTCTTCGCCGCTCGGGGCATCACGGGTCACGGTATCGGTGGTCTCTGCATCTGGCGTTTCTGCCGTGTCATCCGCAGGATCATAGGCCGGGTCTTCGGTCGTGTCTGCTGTGATCGTAGCCTCGGCGTCGGTGGTGTCCAGATAGATGATCGGGTCTTCGGCGAATTCGGTGGTCACCCCGGTCAGCACAATCTCTGTCGCGTCGGACAGGGTCATCGTCAGGCCCGTGTCGGTCAAGGTCTGGCTGGCCAAGGTCGGCGCCGTTCCGCCCGGATAAGGCACGATCAGCATGTCTTCGGCCACGTCGAAATCGCTGACGGTGGCACTGCCGAGCATGTAGAAGGCATCCGCCCCTTCGCCGCCAAGCCCCACATCGGTGGCATCCAGGAAAAGGGCATCGTCGCCCGTGCCGCCGTCCAGCTCGTCCGAGGCCGCGTCCACTTCGCCCGGGGCCGCGCCATACAGGATGTCGTCACCGGCCCCACCCACCAGCGTGTCTGCGCCAAGCTCGCCGAGCAGGCTGTCCATGCCAATGCCGCCGGACAGGGAATCGGCATCCGCACCGCCAAACAGCGCGTCGTCGCCATCGCCGCCCAAGAGCGTGTCATCGCCCTCTTGGCCCAGCAGCGTGTCCGCGCCGTCTTCGCCGTTCAGCAGGTCCGCGCCAGTGCCGCCATCCAGCGAGTCGTCGCCAAGCCCTCCGGACAGCGCGTCAAGGCCATCGGCCCCAAGGATCGTGTCGTCGCCTTCGGTGCCCACGAGGCTGTCGTTGCCATCGGTCCCGGTGACGGTCTCGCCTGCGGCGCTGACGGTATCTTCGCTGGTCGGGCTCTCCGGCGTGGCCGGGTCGGTCACGGCATCGGCGGCGTCCCCAGCCTCATCTGCCGTCTCTTCTGCTGGTTCGTCCGTGGTCTCTGCCACGGTGTCGTCGTCCGTGTCCTCCACGGTGTCCGCATCTGCGGTGTCGTCTTCGCCGGTGGGGCCAACGGCAGCCACCGTCATCGGCAGCAAGCCGATCATCAACATCAACAGTTCCAAGCCCATGGCGCACCTCTCACACATAATCTTGCGCAAGCTATGCAGAGATCACGTCAGAAATCGGGCCGGTCTGGGGCCGTTTACGGGCGGTTAAGGTTAATTCCTTAAGGTTATTTTCTTGGGTCAGTCTTCGCGCAGGTGACCCGCGTCCAGCCGCACCCGGCGGTCCATTTGTGCCGCGAGATCAAGGTTGTGCGTGGCGATCAAGGCCGACAACCCGGTGTCGCGCACGAGGGTCATAAGCGCGTCAAACACAAGCGCCGAGGTTTCGGGGTCGAGGTTGCCGGTGGGTTCATCCGCGAGCAGCAGCTTGGGCGCGTTGGCCATGGCGCGGCAGAATGCGACGCGCTGCTGTTCACCCCCGGACAGGGCGGCGGGACGGTGCGATGCGCGCGCGGCAATGCCGACGCTGGCCAAAAGGGACTGCGCGCGGGCCTCGGCCTCGACGCGGGACACGCCGTTGGCAAGCTG
Source organism: Tropicibacter naphthalenivorans (assembly GCF_900176475.1). Classification (GTDB taxonomy): domain Bacteria; phylum Pseudomonadota; class Alphaproteobacteria; order Rhodobacterales; family Rhodobacteraceae; genus Tropicibacter; species Tropicibacter naphthalenivorans. The sequence goes on along the minus strand of NZ_FWXX01000009.1, from coordinate 106,801 downwards.
CGGCAGAACGATGTTTTCGATCGCCGTGAACTCGGGCAGCAGGTGGTGGAACTGGTAGACAAAGCCCAACTGATCCCGCCGAACGGCGGTCCGCCTCCGGTCGCTGCGCCCTTGCATGGCCTCTCCGGCGATCTCAACCGCGCCCTTGTCAGGCGTATCCAACAGGCCGGCGATGTGCAAAAGCGTCGACTTGCCCGCACCAGAGGGCGCGACGAGGGCGACCACTTCGCCGGTGTTCACGGTCAGATCGACGCCGCGCAAGACGTTGACCTCACCGGGGGTGCCGGGGTTGTAGACCTTTTCGATGCCAGAAAGGCGCAAAACCGCAGAACTCATGAGACCCTCGTTACGAAGTGGGACAAATCTTTTCCCAAAAGATTTGCAAATTCCTTGGAAGGAATTTGGCACCGGCGGAGAGCGGTCAGATCATTCATAACGCAGCGCCTCGACCGGGTTCATGCGGGCCGCCCGCCGCGCCGGAAAGATCGTCACGACAAAAGACAGGCCCAGCGACAGCACCACCGCCGACAGCACATCCGCCAGTTGCAGCTTGGCCGGCAACGCGTAGATGCCGCGGATCGACGGATCCCAGACCCCGCCCCCAGAAAGGTAGTTCACCGTGGCAAAGATCGGGTCGATATAGATCGCGAACAGACACCCCAGCAGCACGCCCAGGGCCGTGCCGATCATCCCGGTGAACGACCCGCAGATAAAAAACACCCGCATGACCGAGCCTTCGGTCAGCCCCATGGTACGCAAAATCCCGATGTCGCGCCCTTTGTTTTTCACCAGCATGATCAAGCCCGACACGATGTTCATCGTCGCGATCAGGACCAGCACCGACAAGATCACGAACATCACGTTGTCCTCGATTTCCAGCGCCCGCAGGAACCCGCCCGCCGAGTCCTGCCATGTCCAGACCAGCGCCCCTGCGCCTGCGGCCTGTGCCACCGGGGTGATCAAGTCCTCGACCCGCTCTGGGTCAGTCACGATCACCTCCAGCTCATCGGCCACGCCTTCGCGGTTGAAATACAGCTGCGCCTCGGCGAAGGGCATGTAAATCCGCGTGCGGTCAATGTCATAGCGGCCAGCGGTAAAGATATAGGTCACGTCATAGCTCTTGACCCGAGGCGAGACGCCAAAGGCCGTCTTGACCCCGTTGGGCGAGATCAACTTGACACTGTCGCCCACGCCCACACCCAGCATTTGCGCAACCCCAGAGCCGATGGCGATGCCGTCGTCAAAGCGCGCCAGATCGCCCCGCCCGGTTTCCGGGTCCGCCACGCGGGGGATCGCCGCAAGGTCGTCAGCCGCGATGCCAAAGATCTCGACCCCGGCGTTATTGCCGTTCGCTGTCCCCATCACCTGCCCCTTGACCAAGGGCGCCACGCGCACCACGCCGGGCACGGCGCGCACCCGTTCCGCCATTCCCAGATGGTCCGGCAGAGTCCGGGTGCTCTGGCCATTCTCATCCGTGCGGGTCACGTGATAGACGGTGATATGCGCGTTCGATCCAAGGATCGTGTCCACGAATTCCGCCCGAAAGCCCGACCGCACCGCGAGTGTCGCGATCAGCGCGAAGACCGCCAGCGTGATCCCCACAAGCGAGATCCACGTCATCACGGACACACCACCTTCGGCGCGTTTGGCGCGCAAATAGCGCCACGCGATCATCCATTCAAAGGCGGCAAAAGGGGGTGGGGTCTTGGCCATTTTATGCTCTTTCCCGGCTGCTCGGCGCGAAACTGGCCTGTTGCCCCGGTGGGGTCAAGCGATCTGCCCCGCAAACCCGCCTTTTGCGCGTGTTCGTGCCCGCAGGCACACGCAGAACCCCCTTGCGCAACCGCCCAGACGCGCCATAGTGCGCGCCATGACTGGACCACGCTACCCCGCCCTGATCAAAGCCCTGCCCGAAACCGTGCCCTTCGTCGGCCCCGAAGTGCAGGAGCGCGCGCAGGGGTTTCCCTTTAAGGCAAGGCTTGGCGCAAATGAGTCGATGTTCGGCCCCTCGCCCTTTGCGGTGGCCGCCATGCAGGACGAGATCGCCGAGATCTGGAAATACGCCGACTCGGCGCATTTGGACCTCAAGGGCGCTTTGGCCGCGCGCAATGCCTGCACCCCGCAAAATATCCTGATCGGCGAAGGCATTGACGGGCTGCTGGGGTACACCGTGCGCCTGCTGGTGGACCAGGGCGACGCGGTGGTGACCTCGGACGGGGCGTATCCGACGTTCAACTATCACGTGGCGGGGTTCGGCGGCGTGCTGCACAAGGTGCCGTATAAGGACGACCGCGAAGACATTCTGGCGCTGTTCGACAAGGCCGCCGAGGTGGACGCCAAGATCGTCTACCTCGCCAACCCCGACAACCCCATGGGCACGTGGTACGACGGCAAAACCATCGAAGCGGCGCTGGATCGCCTGCCCGAGGGCTGCGTCTTTGCGCTGGACGAGGCCTATATCGAATTCGCGCCCCAAGGCACCGCGCCCAAGATCGACCCGCAAGACCCGCGCGTTCTGCGTTTTCGCACGTTCTCAAAGGCTTATGGCATGGCGGGCGCGCGGATCGGCTATGTTCTGGGCGCGGCAGAGACCATCAAGGCCTTTGACAAGATCCGCAACCATTTCGGCATGAACCGGCCCGCCATGGCCGGGGCTTTGGCCGCTTTGGCGGATGACGCGTGGCTGACCGAAGTGCTGCGGCTGGTGGATGCCGCGCGCAAGGACATCGCCCGCATCGCCAAGGACAATGGGCTGACCACCCTGCCTTCGGCCACCAATTTCGTTGCCGTCGACTGCGGGCAGGATGGCGATTTCGCGCGCAAGGTGCTGGCCGCCCTGCTGGCTCAGGGCATTTTCGTGCGTATGCCTTTTGTCGCGCCCCAAGATCGCTGCATCCGCATCAGCGCAGGCCGCCCCGAGGATATGGCGCTGCTGGCCGAGGCACTGCCCAAGGCGCTGGAGACCGCCCGCAACAGCTAATCCGATAAAATTTACCGAAAATTCAGACTTCTGATGCAACGTTTCCGTCGGGGGCAGCGTTTATACTGAGTATTACGGGTTCAAGCGTTTTGTTTGCGGAGCTGTCATGAAGAACCATCATCCCACCGCGGTCGAAGATTTTACCACGACCAATCTGGTGCTTTTGTTCGTCAATCTCACATGGATCATGGCCGCGATTTCGGCCGCTTGGGGCTTTGCCAGCGCTTTGGTGGTGGCTGCGCTGCTCAATCACGCAATCACCCGGCTGGATTTCGCCCTGCGGCGCAAAACCGCGCAGCAAGCCGCACAGGCCCGTACGGATTAAGGCCGGTTAGGGCTTTGCCGCCATCGCCTGCGCCGCCGCTGTGACGCCGCCCGCGCGGTGCGGGATTTCCAGCGCCGTCAGGCCCGCTTCGACCGCGCCAAGCACGCCAAGCATCATATGCGCGTTCACGTGGCCCATATGCCCAAAGCGGAAATAGCCCGACGCGGTCGGATCGTCCGCATCCTCTGCCCCCAGACCAATGCCCAGCGTCACGCCCGCCTGCTCTGTCAGCCAAGCGCGCAAGCGGTCGCCCTGCCCCTTGCCAAGCCCCGCCGCCGTCACCGCGTGCGAGCGATGCGCGGGATCGGCGATATTCAGGCGGAACGCGCCGTCCTGCCCCCAGTGCTCGACTGCCGTCCACAGCATCTGCGCAAGGCGCGCGTGGCGCTCCCACACCGCCTCGATGCCCTCTTCGCGGATCATGGTCAGCGCCTCGCGCAGCGCATACAGCAAATGCGTCGGCGCGGTGCCTGCGAAATACATATAGAACATCTCTGGCTCGGCGCGGTTGCTCCAGTCCCAATAGAACGACACGCTTTTGACCTCGGCCCGCCGCGCCTTGGCCCGTTCGTTAAAGAACACAAAGCCCATGCCCGGCGGCGTCATAAGACCCTTCTGGCTGGCGGCCAGCATCACATCGGCGCCCCAGGCGTCCATCTCAAAGCGGTCACAGCCCAGCGAGGCGATGCAATCGACCATGAGCAGCGCCGGGTGCGCTTCTGCGTCGATGACCTTGCGTAGGGCGGCAATGTCAGAACGCACCGACGACGAGGTGTCGACGTGCACGGCCAGCACGGCCTTGATCTTGTGATCGGTATCGGCGCGCAAGGCCGCGCGCACCCGCTCTGGGTCGATGGGGCTTTGGCGGCCATGTTCAATCACATCGACGGTCAGGCCGATGCTGCGCGCGGTTTCCGCCCAGCCGTGACCAAAGCGCCCGGTCGCAGGCACCAGCACCGTGTCGCCGGGATCGGTGACGTTTTGCAAGGACGCCTCCCAGATGCCATGCCCATTGGCGATATACATCGCCACGTAGCCATCGGTTTGCGCCACGTATTTCAGGTCAGGCACGATCGACGACATGATTTGCACCAAACCGGGATCGTAGATGTCCGGCGCGGGGCGGTGCATGGCCTGCAACACACGGTCCGGCATGACCGACGGGCCGGGAATAGCGATATGCGGACGGCCATTTGCAAGCGACATGGGGGGCTCCTATCTGAGGTACGGGCCGACATTACCCGCCTTGACCGCGTGGTCAATTCCCCCCGCGCTGGACACAGCCCCAAAGGCCAAGTAAACCGCGCCCCTGAAGCTTGGGAAGGCAGATATGCTGAAAGACCTCTGGACCAAAATCGACAACGCAGAGCGCCGCCTGCGCCATTCGTTTGGCCGTGATATCAGCACGCCCGAGGGGCGGCGCTGGTCCCGGTTTCACTACCACGTCTTTGACCACGCGTTTTTGCGGGTGCTGTGGACCAACTTTTACCAGATCGCCCCCGGCGTCTGGCGCTCGAACCAGCCGACCCACGCGCGGTTCGAAAAATACGCGGCCATGGGCATCAAGACCGTGGTCAACCTGCGCGGCGAGGACGGCCACGCCCACTACCTCTTTGAAAAAGAAAGCTGCGATGCGCTGGGGCTGAAGCTGATCAACGCCAAGATCCACGCCCGCAACGCCGCCTCTCTGGACCGGGTGATCGGGGTGATCGACGCGCTGCGCGCCGCCGAAAAGCCGATGCTGTTCCACTGTAAATCAGGGGCCGACCGGGCGGGCTTTACCGCCGCCATGTACCTGATGATCTTTGAAGGTGCGTCGGTCGATGAGGCGATGAAGCAGCTGAGCCTCAAGTATATCCACCTCGATTTTACCGCCACCGGCATTCAGGATTACATCCTGCGGGTCTACAAGGCGCGTCTGGCCCTTGGCGAGATCGGCTTTGAGGACTGGATCCGCACCGAATACAACAACGGCATCCTGCAAAACGGCTGGGATACCCGCCGCCCAGAGGCCGAGGTGGCCGCCGAGCTGATCGAAAGCGCCCGCCCGTGAGCGCGCCGCATCAAGACCGGGACGCCCCGCCGCCCAAGCGACTGTTCCTGTGGCTGTGGCACGGCTACCTGACCCGCTACAAGGCGCTGATGGCGCTGACCATGGTGTTCATGACCATCGAAGGGTCGATGTTCGGCCTGCTGTCCTACATCATGAAACCGATGTTCGACCAAGCCTTTGTGGGCGGCGATTCCACCGCTCTGGTCTGGGTCGGCATCGCGGTGATGGTGATCTTTTCGCTGCGCGGCGTGGCGGGCGTGGCGCAAAAGGTGCTGCTGACCAAGGTCTCGCAATTGTCCATGGGTGATCTGCGCCAAGACCTGCTCGAGCACGTCATGCGGCTCGACACCAGCTTTCACCAAGAGTTCGGCCCCGGCTTTTTGATCCAGCGGATCGAGGGCGACGTGAACAGCATTGCCAAGCTGTGGCGCACGCTGATCACCGGGGCGGGCCGCGACGTGATCGCGCTGATCTCGTTGCTGGGGGTGGCCATCGTGATCGACTGGCGCTGGACGCTGGTGGCGCTGATCGGGGCGCCGCTGCTGGTGGTGCCGTCGGTGCTGCTGCAACGCTTTGTCCGCAGCACGGCGCGGCACGCGCGCGACATCTCGACCGACCTGGCGACCCGCCTGAACGAGACCTTCCACGGCATCACCGCGGTCAAGCTGAACCGGCTCGAAGCCTATCAGGGCAAGCGCTACCGCGATCTGACCCGTGACCGCGTCGACGCCGAGACGCGCTCTGCCTTTGGTCAGGCGTCGCTGCCAGGGCTGATCGACATCATGTCGGGCATCGGCTTTGTCGGGGTGCTGTATTTCGGCGGCTCCGAGATTTTGCGCGGCGAAAAGACCGTCGGCGACTTTATGGCGTTTTTCACCGCGATTGGTCTGGCGTTCGAACCGCTGCGCCGTCTGGGCGCGTTCAGCGGCGTCTGGCAAGTGGCCGCTGCCAGCCTTGAGCGCCTCAAGGAGCTGCTGGAAACCCCGCCGAGCCAGCGCGACCCCGCCGACCCTCTGCCCGTGCCCAGTGGCATCCCAGAGGTGAGCTTGCGCGATGTGACGCTGTCCTTTGGCGACTCGCAGGTGCTGCACGGCCTGACCCTGCGCGCCGAAGCCGGTCAGACCACCGCGCTGGTGGGCGCGTCCGGCGCGGGCAAGACCACGGTCTTTAACCTGCTGACCCGGCTGGTGGACCCCCAGGGCGGCGCGGTGGAAATCGCGGGCATCCCGGTGTCGCTGCTGCCCTTGGCCGATTTGCGCGACATGATTTCCGTGGTCAGCCAAGAGGCGCTGCTGTTCGACGAAACCCTGCGCGAGAACATCGTTCTGGACCGCGAGGTGTCCGAAGAGGCGCTGGAGGCCGCGTTGAAGGCCGCCCATGTGACCGACTTTTTGCCGCGCCTTGAGAATGGCCTCGACACGCGCGTGGGCACGCGTGGCTCGGCGCTGTCGGGCGGGCAACGTCAGCGGGTCGCCATTGCGCGCGCGCTGCTGCGCGACACGCCGATCTTGCTGCTGGACGAGGCGACCTCGGCCCTTGATGCGCAATCCGAAGCGGTGGTCCAAGAGGCGCTGGAACGCCTGTCCAAGGGCCGCACGACCTTGGTGATCGCGCACCGTTTGTCCACCGTGCGCAACGCCGACAAGATCATCGTGATGGATCAAGGCCGCGTCGTCGACGAAGGCACCCACGAAGAGCTGATCGCCCGCGAAGGCCCCTACAAGCAGCTCTACGCCCTGCAATTCGAAGGCTGATCAGGCTTTGCGATAGGCCTGCGCCAGCTTGGCCGGGTCCGCCCCCATCAGATAGCGCGCCAGCGTCAGCAGGTTGCGCCCGCCGCGCCGCAGCCACCCTTGACGCTGGTATTTCTCGGCCGAGGTGACGATTTCGGCGGGCAATTCCTGCAACCGCGCGCCAAGCGCACGCGCCAGCGCCACATCCTCCATCAGGGGCATATCGGCGTAGCCGCCCGCCGCCTCGTAAGTCGCGCGGTCAATCAGCAGGCCTTGGTCGCCATAGGGCAGATGGAACCGCCGCGCCCGCGCGTTGGCCCATGCCGCGACCATAAGCGACGCGACGCCCCCAGCATCAAACCGCAAGCGGAAATGATAGGCGCCCGGCGTTGGCAGCGCGCGCAGCACCGCCTCGGCCCATCCCGGCGCAAGCACGCTGTCGGCGTGCAGGATCAACAGCCACTCGCCCTGCGCCGCCTCGGCCCCGCGCCTGAGCTGCCCCCCGCGAGAGGCAGGCCCGGTGACCACCTCGGCCCCGGCGCTTTGCGCGATCTGCAAGGTGGCATCGGTGGACCCACCATCGGACAGGATCAGCTCGCGGATCAGCCCTTCGGCCAGCCCTTCGCCAAGGCTATTGAGGCAGGCGGGCAAATGGTCCGCCGCGTTCAAAGTCGGGAGAATAACGGAAATCGGTGCGCGCATGGGCCTGTTCGTCGAAAGCTGCGCGCCTTATATGGCACATAAGTCAGCAAGGGGAAAACCATGGACACCACCGATCGCACCGTTCTGAGGATCAGCGGCACCGACGCGCAGGAGTTTCTGCAAGGTCTGGTCACCAACGATGTGGCACGGCTGAAAGATGGCCTGGTCTACACCGCGCTGCTGACCGCGCAGGGCAAGTACCGCGCCGACTTCTTTTTGGTGCCGGACGGGGCGGACATCCTGCTGGACGTGGACAGCGCCCTTGCGCCGCAGCTGACGAAGGTGCTGAGCATGTACAAGCTGCGCTCGGACGTGACGATTGAGGCGACCGACCTGAGCGTGACGCGCGGGCTGGGGGATGCGCCCGAGGGGGCCTTTGCCGATCCGCGTGATGCGTCCTTGGGCTGGCGCGGCTATGCGGGGCAACCGGGGCAGGACGTGGATTGGGACGCGCTGCGCGTGGCCGCCTGCGTGCCGCAGACCGGGGTCGAGCTGACGCCCGACACCTTTATCCTGGAGGCCGGGTTTGAACGGCTGAATGGCGTCGACTTCAAGAAAGGCTGCTACGTCGGCCAAGAGGTCACCGCGCGGATGAAGCACAAGACCGAACTTCGCAAGGGCTTGGCGGTGGTGGACGTCACCGGCGCGGCCCCCGTGGGGACCGAGATCAGCAATAATGGCAAGGTGGCGGGCACGCTGTTCACCCAAAGCGGCGGCAAGGCGATTGCCTATCTGCGGTTCGACCGCGCTGGGGCCGATATGCAGGCCGAGGGCGCGACGGTCAGCTATACCGCCTGAGCCCGCGCGCGCAAAGGTCCGCTTCGAACCGCTGGATGAGCCGCGCGCCAAGGCCGCGCCGGCGCCAGATCGGCTCGACGAACAGTTGCTCCAGCACGGCCCCCTGCCCCTCTGCGCGCCACATCAGCACACCGCGCGGCACGCCCGCCGTGCGGTAGACCAAGACCTGCGCGCCGTCCTGCATCCTTTCCGACAGGAACGCCTGCAAGGCAGGCTGGGCGCGCCAGTTGTGGAACCGGGCGCGGGTGGACGCATCCAAAGCGTTCAGATCAAACAGCATCCGCGCGATGGCGGGAATGTCGTCGGGATGGGCGGGGGTAATCATGAAAAAGGCCTCCTTGGCGTTGCGCCGGAGGCCTCTTGTTTGTCATATCGCACCCCCGGCTAAATCCGGGGTATGTGCGCGCGAGCCCCTGGGTCAGGCGCGCTCGGAATATTCCATGGTCTCGGTGTTCACGACGATCTTTTCGCCCTGCGCCACGAAGGGCGGCACCGTGACACGCACACCGTTGTCCAGAACCGCGGGCTTAAAGCTGTTGGCGGCGGTCTGACCTTTGACGACCGGCTCGGTTTCTGCGATCTCGCAGATCACCTTTTGCGGCAGGGTCGCGTTCAGCGCCTCGGCCTCGTGGAATTCCACGACGATGGTCATGCCGTCCTGCAGGAACGGGCGACGCTCTCCGAGAATGTCGGCGTCCAGCTGGACCTGATCGTAGGTCTCGGTGTCCATAAAGATCAGCTGACCGGCGTCCTCATAGAGGAACTGCATGTCTTTTTGCTCCAGACGGACGCGTTCGACTTTGTCAGCCGAGCGAAAGCGTTCGTTAAGCTTCGAGCCGTTACGCAGGTTCTTGAGCTCGACCTGAGCAAACGCGCCGCCCTTGCCGGGCTTGACGTGGTCGACTTTGACTGCGGCCCAAAGACCGTCGTTATGCTCCAGCACATTGCCGGGGCGGATCTCGTTCCCGTTGATTTTGGGCATGTGGCGATTCCGTGGCGAAAGGTTGATGAATGTTTGACGGCCCCTATATATTGCCTACCGCACCCGTGCAAGCCAACCAAATCTCGTTTGCATTTGACGAAAGATATGCGTGGTTCGCATGGGTGGTATGCGTTTGCGGGGTATCCGAATCGTTTCGATTAGGTCATAACCCCCCTCACGCCGGAAAAGACAAGAGCAATAATCAAAGGTCGAGATATGAAGGATTTCGTTGACAGCACCGCGTTCAATGCGGAGCAAGGCAATCGTGCGCGTAAGCTGTTTGCCGCTGTGGTGCTGGCTGCCCTAGACGACGCAATCGCTGACGACAAGAAATACGGCAACGGCCCGGAACAAATCGCCCGCTGGGCACGCTCTCGCGATGGGCGTGAAGTTTTGTCCTGTGCCGGGATCGACCCGAACGAACGGGTTGTATCCGGTCTTATGGAATTCGTTTCCAAGGGTGTGCGGACTTCGGTCGCACTGTCCCGCGAGGAAAGCGAACGCCGCAATGCCGCTGCACAACAGGCCGAAGCTGCCTAACGTATTTTTGTCAGTACCATGAAAAAAACGCGCCCTTCTGCCGGGCGCGTTTTTTATTTGTCTGATCCGGCGCGGCCCGGGCCGCGATCCAAGGCCCGTAGGCCTTAGTCGTAATCCTGGCTCATCAGCACGCGGTGGATTTCGCGGCGCACCAGTTTGCGCACGTTGCGCGTGATCCGCTCGCCCAAGGCGCCCTGCAACTCTTGGCGGATGATCTGCGAGACCATGGCGCGCAGCGCCTCATCGTCCAGATCAAGGCTCAGCGCCTGTACCTGCGGCTCTGCCACGGCGGGCTCGTCATAAGACGCCTCGATGTCGTCCAGCTCTTGCATTGGCGCGGTCAGCGTCTCACGGACTTCGTCCACGTCGGGCGTGTGGTCTTCCCACGCCAGCGGCTCGGGGGCGCGGCGGATAAAGGTCGCGGGGGCCTCGGCGTCGGCCTCGATGTCCCAATCGTCCTGCTTGCGCCCCACCAGCTCTTCCAATGCGGCGATCTTGTCCTCGAGGCTCTCGCCCTTGACGTCGCGCGGCACCTCGGCGACCGGAGTTTCCGGCCCGGCCAGCGCCTCGCCCAAGGCTTCGAGCAGCTCTGTCTCATCGGCGTGGGTGTCGCCGAGGTCAAAGTCGCGCTCGGCCTGCGCCAGATCGACCGGGGCGTCCTCTTCGTCCTCTTCGGCCTCTTGCTGCGGCTCGGCCCACGCTTGCTCGGGCTGAGGCGCATCCCAATCCTGATCCGGCTCGGCCTGCGGCTCTTGCGGCGCCTCCTCCTGTGCCTCTTCGGGCTGGACGTGCTCGGGGTCAGGTTCGGAAAGCTCGGCTTCGGTCGGCTCTTCGGCCTCCTCAACCGCGTTGGCCTTGGCCGCTTCGCGGAACCGCGCCAGTTCTTCTTCGATCAAGCTGGATAAAATCCCGACCGCAGAGGGTTTGGCCTCGACAGGGGCGTCTTCCTCGGCCACGGCCACCTCGGCCAGCAAATCGGCAAAGTCCTGATCCGAGGCAGCCTCGGCGTCATCGGCGGATGGCTCTTGGGCCTCCATGACCTCGGCCACTTCGATTTCGGCCACATGGACATCCGCGACAGGATCGTCCCGATCCGCCGCATCACGCGCCAGTTCCGCCTGAAGTTCGGCCTGAAGCGCGCCCAAATCCAAAGGCCCCGCGTCGACAGAGGTTTCCTCGTCCGGGCTGGAAATGGAATCGGGGTCTGGGTCCGTCAAGAGCATTGGGCCGTCGGCCACCTCTGCTGAGGTCGCTGCCGTATCCGCTGCCGCCTCTGGCCCAGAGCCCTTTTCAACCTCAGGCACAGGCGCATCCTGCACGCGCAAAGAGGGCGTCAGCACCAAACGGTCCGGCTGCGCCGGTTTGGCGGCAGGCCTCGGTCGCGAATCCTCGGAGACGAGTCTGCGAATCGAGGACAGCACATCCTCTATTTCCACGTTGGTTACGGGGTCCGACATTCTTTTTTACCACTCTGCCTCAGGACGGACTTTACCCGCCCGCCGAGATTCTCACAACAGATGTGGAAAAAGTTAATCTTTTCCGAGGGCCTTTAGGACACGATCCAGTTCACGCCCCTGCTTGGACAGGCTGGCGGGGGATTTGCGCACGAGGTTGTAATACTCTGCCGGGTCGAATTTCGGCACGTTCAGGTGCAGCGCATCCGCCGTCAGCAGCCCCAGCGCGCCCAAAACAGCGTAGGCGGCGATGGCTTCGTCCACCTGCGCGGAAATCAGGCTGGCGCGGGCGTCGAGCAGTTCCTGTTCGGCATCGAGCACGTCCAGCGTGGTGCGCGCGCCAAGCGCCGCCTCTTCACGGACACCGCGGAAGGCGACCGTGGCGGCCCGAACCTGCGATTCGAAAGAGGCGCGGCTGGCGCGGGCGACGCCGAGTTGCACGTAGGCGTTGCCAACGTTCTGGATCACCTCCGCCTGAACCACATGCAGGCGGCCGCGTTCCTCGTCGCGCTGCGCGCGCGATTTGCGAATCGCCGAGTTCAGCGCCCCGCCGCTATAAATCGGGCCAGTGGCCCGCAGGGTGACACTGCCACCGCGGCTAAACGACTTGGAATCAAAGTCCTCTTGGGTGTTCAACCCGCCAGACAGCGACACCGTCGGCTTGGTCGCGCCCTTGGCGATCAGCACACCAATTTCCGCAGCGGTCACAGCATGTTGCGCGCTGATCATCTGCGGGTGCTGGCGCACGGCCTGCGCCTTGGCCGCGTCGACGCTGGCGGGCAGCTTGGGCAAAGACCGCGGCGATTGCAACGCGCCGGGCTTGTGCCCCACGGTGGCGAGATATTCCTCTTGCGCCAAGACCAGCGAGCCTTCGGCGGCAGCCAGCGCGGATTGCGCCGCAGCCAAGCGCGCCTCGGCCAAGGCGACATCGGTGCGGGTCACTTCGCCCACATCGAAACGGTCCCGCGCGGCACGCACCTCTTGGCGGATCACACGCACGTTGTTCTGCCGAAGGGCGACGGTTTCCGTCGCGCGGCGCATTTCCATAAAGGCGCTCGCCGCGTCGAACAGAACCTGCTGCTCAATCGCCAGCAGGCCTGCACGGGTCGCCAGCACGGCCTCTTTCGCGGCGTCGATGCCCAGCTTGTTGCGGCCACCGCGGTACAGCACCAATTCGGCCAACAGGCTAAAGGACGCCGAGTTGGACACTGAGCCGCCGATCCGGAACTGACCAAAGGCCGCCGAGCTCCGATCCGTGACGATCCCGCCACTGGTGCCAAACGTCCGTTGAATATCGCTTTGCCAGCTAAGAACGGGCCGCAGCGCCGCAAAGGCCTGTGCCACGTCTTCGTCTGCGGCGCGCAGGGTGGCGCGGTTCTGTTCCAGCAGGCCGGAATTCATATAGGCCGAGGTCAGCGCCTCGGCCAAGGTTTCTGCCCACACCGGCATCGCCGTGGACACCAGAAGGGCGCCCATAGCGGCCGTTTTCACGACCTTTGCTCGCATTCTGCTCAGCATTTTTTGCCCCCTTCTTATGTTGGCCTTCGCTTACAATGCGAATTCAGCGGCCTTTTTGAACCCGTCCAGAACCGGCGCGGTCCCGTTGAACGCAAAGCGCCAGTTGATCGTCCCGTCCAGCTTATGCCCGACTTTGACGGTGCCCAAAGCCCCGTCCATAAAGATGGCGGCGATCCGCCCACCGTCCTTGAGCTGATCAGTCACGGCGGTCGGAATTTCCTCGACGCCGCCTTCGATGATGATCGCATCATAGGGGCCGTGGCCCGCCGCGCCGTCGGTCAATGCGCCGGCGTGCAGGATGACATTGTCGGCGTGATGCTCGGACAGCAGCGCCTGCGCCTCGGTGGCGCGCGTCTCGTCGTCCTCAACGGCCACGACCGCCTCGGCGATCATGGCGATCACGGCAGAGGAATAGCCCAGCCCTGCCCCAAGATCGAGCACGAGATCCTGATTGGTCAGGTTCAGCGCATCCAGCATCTTGGCAAACACCCGCGGGTCCAGCAGGACGCGGCCATCGCCAAGATCCACGTCTTCGCTGACATAGGCCGCTTCGACCTTGTCACCGGGCACGAACGCCTCACGCGGGACGCTGAGCATGGCGTCGATGATTGGGAATTCAGTCACATCGGACGGACGCACCTGCGTGTCGACCATCATGCGGCGGCGAGTGGCAAAATCGGTCATGCACTAAACTCTTTCGTTCAGTTACTTTGCAACGTTTGTGCCATACTTGCCGAGCGGCGGCAATGTCTTGCACGCCTCAAATTGAGGGAAAGCGATCACCTGTCAAAGGTTGCGAGCAGGGCGTCGAAAAGTGGGAATTATGCAGTTGACGCGCCCCGACGTTGGGCATAATCAGTGCCAACCACACGCCCCGGGCCCCGCCCGGAGCATTCGGAAGGCGAGTTGGCGGAGTGGTGACGCAGCGGATTGCAAATCCGTGTACACCGGTTCGATTCCGGTACTCGCCTCCATATTTTTATTCTGAGCTTTCTGGCAAAATTGGACCTACTACGAGGGGCCAGAAAATGCCCGGTTTACAGGTTGGTTTACAAACTGCCCTGTCGCGCCGCCCTTTGAACATCGGAACTGTTGCCAACTTCGGCTCTTCTGGGCGATGTTTTGGCATGGCCAAGATCTACATCCCGACACGCACTCCTCTCGACTGGCGCGCTTTGCTTGGCGATCCCGACAAGCACTGGCGCGCAGGCTACTCAGCTATGGCCGCCGCTCAATCGTGGGAAGCTGCGGCCGGGTTGCCGCCGGAGATCGCAGCCATGTTCGCGCCTGATGCAGAGCTGTTGCTGGCGATACCCGAGCACAAGGTCCCCCTGCCCGGCCGTGGTGCGGCAAGCCAGTGCGACGTCTTTGCCTTGGTGCGCGAATCTGATCGCCGGATCGCGGTGGCCGTGGAAGCGAAGGTTGCCGAGCCTTTCGACCGGACTATCGGGGATTGGATGCGGAACGCCTCGGATGGCAAGCGAGCGCGCCTGTCTGCCATCTGCGATCTCCTCGGGTGCAGCAACCCTCCGGAAGAGATGTATTACCAACTCTTCCATCGCACAGCAGCAGCCATCATCGAGGCGCGCCGTTTCGGGACAGAGGCCGCCGCGATGATCGTGCAGTCATTCTCGCAGGAGCACCGCTGGTATGACAACTTCGCGGCGTTCTGTGACTTCCTGGGGGCTTCACCAAACCGCAATTCGCCCAGCACGATCACGGCTCCTTGCGGCATGCCGTTGATCCTAGGCTGGGCGACAGGAGATGAAGTGTTCTTGCGGGAGAGATGAATAAAGGCGCGGGACCTATTCCTCGCGTTTCTGTCGCTGCGCGTACAGCTTGTCGAGAACCTCATCCGCAATCTCGGGTACAACGGCGGCATCTTTCTCGATGATGTTGGCGGCATGACGCAGCCCCATCCCATTGTGACGGCGATCTCATTCAGACTGCAACCTGCGCGAAGAAATTCCATCGCCGCCGTGGCTCGCATATCGTAAAACCGCAGTTCATCGCGAATGTGGATTTTTTCTTTGTCTCTTTCGGCAGCCGCATTTGCACGGGCCTTGTGGTCGCGGACAATGACGGAGGCGCGCTCCGGCGTCAGCTAGCACCCCTCAAGCGAAACGATGAGGAACTCTTGGCTTGCAGGTGTTCCGTCGATGAGGCGCGCCAACGCCGGCGTCACAGGAATGCTGATGAATTTGCCCGTTATCGCCCGGCGGAAGTAGAGGCGTCGGCCACGAGGTGTATTCTGCACGTGCTCGCGTTTAAGAATGCCAATGTCCCGGGGCGTGAGACCGCCTTCAGAAGCCGCAGTGTCAACCCGCGCTTCGCGGTCATTCGCGACCGCCTGCAATGCGCGAAGTCCTTCCAGCAGCCAAACAATGTCATACCGTTCCGACCGACCTGCCCCCCTGCGGATCCCTCGTTCACAATGAGAGTCTGCATGTTGGATCTGGGTGTTCGGCTTCCGCGTCTGACGCAAGCGCGCGGGGCGCGGAGCCCCCAAATTGCTCAAGCGTCCGGCGCGCTTGAGCTTAGCGTCCTTGTCCTCGAGCGCCTTCAGCCTGACCGCCTCGGACACTTCCATCCCGCCATACTTGGCCTTCAACTTGTAGAAAGTCGCCGTGCTTTGGCCATGCCTTCGGCAAACCTCGGCTGTCGCCATGCCGGCCTCTTGCTCTTTGATCATCCCGATAATCTGGTACAGGGCTTACGCGGCCCCACCGGGGCCACGGTCCCCTTAACCGGTGGAACGGCTCTTTCGCATTTGTCTGCTCCTTCCGAGTTGGCGCAGAATCTGCATTACGATGGGGGGCATGTCAGATGCAGCAAGTGTCTGCGATTTAACGCGACGACATGGTGATAGGCTGGCCGCCTTTGCTGCCGTTCTAGCAGCTGGACGTCTCGTTCATGGCGCTTCTCCCTTGGGTGATCCGGTCTTCACGCCGGGATTTGCAAACTTTGCCCTCGCCCTGATGGCGCTGGAAATTTCATGTCGCCCGGGGAAGCCAAGGCTCCCTCTCACCCGCCATTAGTAGCATTCTGGGTTCCCTTGATGTCGGGCTTGATGGGGGCCCCGCTCAAGCGAAAAGCCACCCCGCCCCCGTCGATGGGATGCCCCCTACCAGCCAATCCAAAGGCACTGGCTCCGTGGTGATCATGCTTCCGGCGGATGGAGACAGACGGAAAGTTTGCCGCTGAACGTTGTGCATAGGGCACGACATTGAGCGGGAACCAAAGGCGGCGCAACTGTGGAGCTATCTGTGTGTCTGATCCCCAGAATACTCACTAACCTGTTGATCTTATTAGGTTAGTGGCGGAGGAAGTGCGCTTCCAACCGGACCGTCTCCTGTGACCCCTGAGGAAGCTCCGGCAGGCTAACGTGTCCTACGGACTTCTAGGGAACATTTCGCAATTTGACGCCGGTCCACCGGGCAATTCGCTGCTGCGCCCAATGTCCGAGGGACGTAGCCCGCAACGCGAAAAACCCCGCAACGCACTGACTTGAATAGGTTTTCTTTCTACGCATTCGTTGTCGTGCGACCACGGTGGTCGCTCGAAAGGAAACGAAAATGCGAGAAATGTGCCTCAGTCAAATCGCAAATCGAGCTGGCTGCTCGATGGAGAATTAGCCCAAGGACACTTGAGCGGTGGCGGTGGATCGGCGATGGGCCGCGCTTCATGAAGCTCGGCGGGCGCGTGATCTACCGCCTCGAAGATGTCCTTGCGTTCGAAAATCAAGAATTGCGCGACCTGGAGGAGATAAAGGCCGGGCGCTGAATCCCGCGCGGGCATCGTCAGCAAAACCCTGCGCGAAGCATTGTTATGGACGCGCAGGGAGTTTGCATTTCGGCCGTTGAGATCGCACGAAAGGAAACGAAAATGTTTGACACCCGTCTGACCCAAATTGAGCTGGCAGCACGATGGAGGATCAGCCACAGGACCCTCGAATACTGGCGCTCCCTTGGCGAAGGGCCGCGCTTCATCAAGATCGGACGCTTGGTCATCTACCGGATGGAGGATGTCGTGGCATTCGAAAATCGGGAGCTGAGCGAGATCCCAGCGGACAAGGCCGGGGACTGAGCCATGCAGCCTGACGTCCCCCGTGCCGCATGCCGCAGGGAAGCTGAACAGTGAGGACCGCCATCATGCCTGATCGGTGACTGCGCGATCCCTGCTGAAACTAGGTCCCACCCACAACCCCCAGCAATATCAATCGCTTTACGCGCAATTTCGATTGCGCGCGCTCACCCCGTCGGATAGCGTCGGCTAGAACCCAATAATTGGGCGCGCATAGTAATCGTGCGCATCGACCAAGGCGGGAGCGCGTAGTGGAAATCGACAGGTCGGAACTTCGCTGGGGCGTCGAGCAGCGGCTCGAGTTCATCGAGTTTCGCCTGTTCTGGGAGGGTCATGTGAACCGAAGCGATGTCATGGAGCAGTTCGGGCTGTCGGTGAACCAGGCTTCAACCGACCTGAATCGCTACATCAGCTTTGCCCCCGACAACATGACCTACGACAAGAGCGCGCGCACCTATGTGCGCGGCCCGGGCTTCAAGTCTGTGTTCGGAAAGCTGGACGCTGGCCGCTACCTGGCCCAGCTGCGCTCCCTTGAGGATGGGCTCCTCGACCGCGATGACTGCTGGACCACTGACCTGCCGGCCTTTGGCTCGACGCCTACTCCTGTGCGCGGCGTTCATCCTGAAACCTTACGCGCGGTCGTTGGTGCCATTCGCCGGACTGAGGCGATAGAGATCAACTACCAATCCTTGTCCAATCCCGAGCCGCGTTGGCGCTGGATTGCGCCCCACGCCATTGCCTTCGATGGGTTTCGTTGGCATGCGCGAGCCTTTTGCATGACGGGCAATAGTTTCAAGGACTTCCTGCTGTCTCGGATACTTGAGGTGCGCGAGACCGCCGATGCTGCAACCTCTGCCGCCGAAGACGACGACTGGCATTCGGAGGTCACGCTGAAGGTGGGGCCCCACCCGGACCTGTCCGAGACACAGGCCAAGGTGATCGCGCTCGACTACGGCATGCAAGACGGGAAAGCCGAAATCAAGGTTCGCCGTGCACTTCTCTATTACACCCTCAAGCGCCTTGGGCTGGACACGGATCCATTCGCCAGGAAGCCGCAGGATCAGCAGATCGTGCTCCTCAATCGGGAACTCATTACTTGCCATATCCCCTCCGTCGGCAATGCCGTCGGTCCTGCAAGCCAGGTTCCGGAGTGCTGAATTGATCACAGAGTATCACGCCAAGCTATTTGCGCACGAACTGAGCAAGCGGCATTCCGTCGCCGACAATGAAAAAATCGCTGGGGCACTGTTGGACGCGCAGGTGGACCTCAATCCTCATCAAGTTGAAGCCGCGCTGTTTGCGTTCAAGTCACCGCTCTCGAAAGGGGCGATTCTGGCTGACGAAGTGGGTCTTGGAAAAACAATCGAGGCTGGATTGGTTCTCGCTCAGAAATGGGCCGAAGGGAAACGTCGCATTCTGATCATTACGCCAGCCAACTTGCGGAAGCAGTGGTCGCAAGAGGTCGAGGAAAAGTTCTTCCTTCCGACGCTTATCCTCGAGGCGAAGAACTACAACAAGATGTCGAAGGATGGGGTGCGTAGCCCATTCGATCAGAAGCGCCTTGTGATCTCCTCTTTTCAATTTGCGGCACGGCACGCCGAGGCTTTGATGGTCATTCCTTGGGATTTGGTGGTGATCGACGAGGCGCATCGCCTTAGGAACGTGTACCGACCAGACAATCGGATCGGACGCACTCTGAAGGGCGCACTCATGAACGCGCCCAAGATCCTGTTGACCGCCACGCCCCTGCAGAACTCGCTGATGGAGTTGTACGGACTCGTCAGCCTAATCGATGACTTCACCTTCGGTGACGCCAAGAGCTTTAGGGCCAAGTACGCGCGGCTGACCGGTGATGATCAGTTCGACGAACTGAAGCTGCGACTGCAAGCTGTCTGCCATCGAACGCTCCGTCGCCAGGTGCTCGAATATATACGGTACACAAATCGCATTCCGATCACGCAGGAGTTCGTGCCAACCGAGGCAGAGCAGGCTCTTTACGACATGGTATCGGATTACCTCCGAAGGCCTTCTCTGCACGCGTTGCCGTCATCGCAGCGAACCCTAATGACGTTGATCATGCGGAAGCTGCTCGCATCCTCGACTTTCGCCATCGCAGGCGCTCTCGACTCCCTTGCGCGGAAGCTTGAGCGGCAACTCAAGCAAGACACTGACCTGCGGAGCAAGCTCGAGGAGGAACTAGCGGAAGACTACGAGGAGTTCGATGAACTCGCAGACGAGTGGCCAGAAAGCAATGACCAGCCCGAATTGCTGTCCCCGGAAGATGTGAACGCGATCAAGAAGGAAATCTCCGACCTACGCGAATTCCGCGACCTCGCTGTTTCGATTTCTGAAAACGCGAAGGGGCAAGCACTTCTCAGCGCGTTGAGTGCTGGTTTCGCCAAGACCCAACAACTTGGTGCCGCGCAGAAGGCTATCATCTTCACAGAGTCACGCCGCACCCAAGAGTATCTTGTCCGCCTTCTGTCAGACAACGGCTACGGCGATGAGCTCGTTCTTTTCAACGGGTCTAACACCGACGAGCAATCCAAACAGATCTATGATGCCTGGCTCGAAAAGCACAAAGGTAGCGATCGCATTACTGGCTCACGGACAGCCGACATACGTGCGGCATTGGTCGAGTACTTCCGCGAGAATGCCTCGATCATGATTGCAACAGAGGCCGCCGCAGAAGGCATCAACCTTCAATTCTGTTCCATCGTGGTGAACTACGATCTGCCTTGGAACCCCCAGCGAATCGAGCAACGCATTGGTCGTTGCCACCGCTACGGCCAGCTCTATGACGTTGTGGTTGTCAATTTCCTGAACAAAAACAATGCCGCAGACCAACGCGTTTACGAGCTTCTGGCCGAAAAGTTTCAGCTATTCTCCGGGGTGTTCGGCGCTTCCGACGAGGTTTTGGGGTCAATCGAGTCCGGTGTCGAATTCGAAAAGCGGATCGTCACCATCTACCAGACGTGCAGAACAACAGAAGAGATCGAGACCGAGTTCTCTCGGCTTCGGGGCGAAATGGACGAGAACATCAGCGTTGCGATGGAGGACACTCGGCGGAAGCTGCTGGAGAACTTCGACGCCGAGGTGCATGACCGCCTGAAGATCAATCTCGACAAGAGCAAGGAGTATGTCGGGCGATACGAGAGGATGCTCTGGGCGGTGACGCGGCATGAGCTCCGCGACCGAGCTCAGTTCGATGACGAACACCTCACCTTCACCCTGAAGGAGCCGCCGGGTGGGCTTGCTGTGCCCGCTGGAGGCTACGGGATCGCCAAGAACGGTCTGAGCGAACACAGATACCGTTTGGGTCACCCGCTGGCGCAGCATGTCATTGAGCGGGCCAAGGGCCGAATCCTCGAAGCAGCCTCTTTGGCATTCGATTACTCAGCATGGCCAGCCAAGGCCGTCAGCATCGAACCGCTTGTGGGGCGCGGCGGAATCCTCGCTGCACGCTGCCTCAGCTTTTCAGGCTTCGATGCGCAGGACCACATCCTGTTCGCGGCGATGACCGATGAGGGCGAGCTGATCGAAGAAGATGTCGTTCGGCGCCTTTTCGACATGCCCTGCCGCATCACAGGCGGGGTCGCGACCATCGAGAAATCCCGATTGGAGGGCCCGCTCGCTGTACGCGAACAAGCTGTGACCGACGCTCTGAAGCGCCAGAACGCGGAGTGGTTCTCGGCCGAGAGCCAGAAGCTCGAAAGGTGGGCCGAGGACAAGGTCTTCGCCGCCGAAAAGGAATTGAAGGACGCGAAGGCGCGGATCCTCGAACTCAAGCGCGAGGCGCGAACGGCCGAGTCCCCCGAGGATCAGCACCGGATCCAGATGCAGATTCAGGACCTGGAGAAATCCAAGCGTCGGCTTCGCCAACGCATCTTCGAGGTGGAGGACGAGATCATCGACGAGCGTGATCAGATGATCTCGGACCTGGAAACCCGCCTCCAACAGGATATCAGCAAACAGGAGCTCTTCGCCGTCCGCTGGGCGGTCGTGTGAGCCAACAGAATGCAGGAGAAACCCGTCACATGCCGAACGTCGAGAAACAACGAGAACGCCTGATCAGCCTGCTGAAGGAGCTGTTCCAGCTCGACCAGCCCGACCTGGACTTCGGCTTCTATCGCATCATGCATGCGAAGGCCGGCCGGGTGACCAAGTTTCTCGAGGAAGATCTGCTGAGCATCATCCGCGATGCATTCGGCGAGGCGGATGGCGCCCGTGTCGAGCAGGCCAAGGCCGCGCATGAGGCTGCCCGCCAGCAGGCCATCGAATACGGCGCGCCCGATCCGGACGTGACCGAGCCGGTGAAGAAGGCCAAGGCGGCCTGGGACGCGGCGAAGGAGAGCGGCAGCAACGAGGGCGACGTCTACGACCACCTCTACCGCTTCTTCGAGCGCTACTACGACAACGGCGACTTCATGAGCCGCCGCTACTTCGCGCGCGAGACGGACGGCAAGGCGGCCCCCTACGCCGTTCCCTATGACGGGCGCGAGGTCTATCTGCACTGGGCCAACCGCGATCAATACTACATCAAGACGTCCGAGTACCTGACCAACTTCACCTTCGATCCGACGCAGGCGAAGGAGTTCAAGGACAAGCACGGCGCGCTGTTTGAGCAGAAGCCGCTCAAGGTCCACTGCCGGATCGTCTCGGCGTCCGAGGGAGAGCACAACAACGTCAAGGCGTCCGAACAGACTGAACGCTACTTCATCATCCACGAGCCGGAGCCGGTGAAGATCGAGATGGGCGACACCGGCGAGCCGGAGCTGGTCATCCAGTTCCAGTACCGCCCGGATCCCGAAAAGACCGGCCAGGACGGCACCTGGCGCAAGAAGCGCCTCGCCGAGGCGGCCGACAAGGTGAAGGCACTGCTGCCCAAGCTGGAGGGCGCGAACGATTATGTGACCGCGCTGACGACCCCGGCGCCGACCGAGGCCGAGAAGGACCGGACGCTGCTGGAGAAGTACCTGGCCCAGTACACGGGCCGGAACACGATGGACTACTTCATCCACAAGGATCTGGGCGGGTTCCTGCGGCGCGAGCTGGACTTCTACATCAAGAACGAGGTGATGCGGCTGGACGACATCGAGTCCGCCGATGCGCCGCGGGTGGAAGCCTACCTGGCCAAGGTCAAGGTGCTGCGCCGCATCGCACAGCATCTGATCGACTTCCTCGCCCAGCTCGAGGACTTCCAGAAGCGGTTGTGGCTGAAGAAGAAATTCGTCGTCGACACCCAGTACTGCATCACGCTCGACCGCATCCCGGAGGAATTCTATCCAGAGATTGCGGCCAACGAGGCCCAGCGGAAAGAGTGGGTCAAGCTTTTTGCGATCGACCAAATGCAGGGATACTCAGAGCCACTATCCGTCGATTTCTTGAGGGAAAATCAAAAGCTTCTCTTGGACACCTGTTTCCTCACGGCCGAAACCAAAGAAGACATATTGGCGCGACTTCAAGACATAGACGCTGAGCAATCGGGCCAACTCGTTCATTCGGACAACTTTCAGGCCCTGAGGCTGTTTGAGGAAAAGCTAAGGGATAGCGTGAAGTGCATTTATATTGACCCGCCCTACAACACTGATAGCAGTTCAATTCCCTACAAGAACAGCTACAAGCACTCTTCATGGGCGACTTTGATGCATGATCGGCTTCGAGCGATGAAGCCGATGCTGCCAAAAAATGGCGCGATCTTCGTGAGTATCGACAAATCCGAACGCACGGTACTTGAACATGCGATGGATGCCGTATTTGGGGCGGAGAACCGTGTCGAAGAGCTGATCTGGTCAATGAACACAAATAATAGCCAGGTCCCAAATTACTCGACGAACCACGAGTATGTATTGGTTTATGCCAAAGATAAGCCGACTGCCGAGAAAGACCGCAGCATGTTCCGTGAGCCAAAGCCTGGCTACTTGGAAGTCATGGAGCTTGTTGCAGCCCTAAACCCGGATTATCCGCCGATCTCGGAAATTGAAGAGGCAATCAAGAAGTTATACAACGATCACAAAATCGCTTACCGCGAAGAAATAGAAGCGCAAGGTCTTGAGTGGGAAGACTTTCAGAAGGACGACCCGTGGAAGGGACTGTTTAACTATAAGAATGCAGAATACCGCGATGCTGATGGGAAGATCGTTGACGAGTCCGTTGCCAGAGAGCTTCAAGCGCAGATCTGGGTCTTCAGGGAGTCTGACCTCGCACTACCTGCGACCAAACAAGCCGCAAGTACACGTGATCCCAAGAGCCCTAACTATCGATTCTATACTGCCAATCATCCAATAACAGGAAAGCCGGTCACAATGCCCAAGAGTGGTTGGAAGTTTCCGTATGACCGAGCGGAGGATGACACAAATCGAACAACACTTAAGACGTTGGACGAGGACGGGCGTATTGCATGGGGCGACACCGAAGCCAAGGTTCCCCAAATCAAGAGAATGCTTCATGAAGTCGAAACAAACGTCGGAAAAAGTATTTTTGTAGATTATTCAGACGGCGAAAAGCAAACCTCTGCGATGTTCGGTCAGTCTGGTATTTTCCTTGCGCCGAAGCATGCTGATTTTGTCTCTCGTTTCATAACGCACGCGGCAGAAAAAGACTCGACGATCCTTGATTGTTTCGGCGGCTCGGCAAGCACTGGGCATGCCGTGCTATCGCTGAACAGAGCTGATCACGGCTCCCGCAAGTTCTGTCTAGTTGAGATGGGCGAATACTTTGATACAGTGACGCGACCGAGAATGCAGAAGGCAATCTACGCGTCACAGTGGCGGGACGGGAAACCGCTTTCGAACGACGGCTTGTCCGCTCTGTTCAAATATGTTCGGCTCGAAAGCTACGAAGATGCCTTGAACAACCTTACGCTCCTCCCCGGAGCCGGCTTCAAAGGGGCCAAAGGCGACTTCGAGCGCGATTACATGCTCCGCTACTGGCTCGACTTCGAGACCAAGGGCAGCCCGTCGCTTTTGAACATCGAGTGGTTCGACGATCCGACCGCCTACAAGCTGAAGATCAAGAAGCCCGGCACGGACGAGTATGTCGAGAAAGCCGTGGACCTGGTCGAGACGTTCAACTGGCTGACCGGCCTGCATGTCGAGCATCTGGACCGATGGCGCGGCTATGACGCCGCGTTCAAGCGCGAGGTCGATCCCGAGCTACCGGGCGACACGAACACCCGGCTGATGCTCGACGGCGCGCTGAAAGAGACGGACGACGGCACCTGGCGCTTCCGCAAGGTCGAGGGCTACACCCTGCGCACCCCCGGTGATCACAACGACCGGGAGAAGGCGCTGGTGGTCTGGCGGAAGCTGACCGGCGATCTCGAGCAGGACAATCTGATGCTGGACGAGTGGTTCCGGAAGTACCGCCTCTCCGCGCAGGACACCGAGTTCGACGTGATCTACGTGAATGGCTCCAACAACCTGCCCAACCTCCGCAAGGACGAGGAGACCTGGAAGGTGCGCCTCATCGAGGAAGCCTTCCACCAGGCGATGTGGGACGTGGAGGGCTGAGCGATGGCAAGAAAGCCCAAATCCAAGATCAAGCCGCTCCCCTTTGGCCACAAGCTGGTGCTCAACCAGTGGATCGTCAGCCTGTTCGGCTTCGATCCGCTGAAGGACCACAAGGACGGCAAGCGCACCCTGCGGCCGGTGCAGCCGCTGGCCAAGACGGTGAAGGATGCGCCCGAGGGCATGACGTCCGAGAACCTGCACCACTTCTACAAGGCGCTGGACGTCCACCTGCAGGAAGGCGCCGAGATCACGCGGGCCGATCTGCTGCGCTACGAGCACAACATCGTCAGCCACACGCTGGCGATCAACGAGAAGCGTGACCGGCCGATCGTGTGGAAGTACTACCAGTGGCTCTCGCTGCTGTTCGCCGAGATCTATCTCGACCGGTTCTTCGCTGATCGCGCCGCGCTGCTCGATGCGCTGAACGCCTATGTCGATGCGTTCGACAAGTACTGGACCGATGAGGGCTACGAGACGGGGATCACGCCCTACGAGCTCGATGACCTGAATAAGCTCTGCCTGCAGAACGCCACCGGTTCGGGGAAGACGCTGCTGATGCACGTCAACTTCCTGCAATTCAGGCATTACGCCTCGAAGTCGCCACTCAAGCACGACCTGACGCGGACGGTACTGATCACGCCGAACGAGCAGCTTTCCCTGCAGCACGCGCGCGAGATGAAGGGCAGCAATATCGTCGCGTCGCGCCTGCTGACGGACAGCGGCGATCTGCTGTCCTCGGGCAAGAACGGGCTGCGTCAGGTGGACTTCACCGAGGTGACAAAGCTCGGAGACACCGACGGGCCCAACGTCATCGCGACACGCAATCTCGGCGACCAGAATCTGCTGCTCGTCGACGAGGCCCATCGTGGCATGGGAAGCCAGGAAGAACGCGGCTGGTTCCGAAGCCGCGCCCGCCTGTCGGAGAAGGGTTTTGTTTTCGAGTATTCGGCGACGCTGAAGGAGGCTGTCACTGCCGCGAAGCGTCCCGATATCGAAGCGTCCTACGCGAAGACGATCCTGTTCGACTATTCGTACCGGTACTTTTACGAGGACGGCTATGGCAAGGACTACCGCATCTTCAACCTTCCGCGGACCTTCTCCCAGCTCGAATTCTCGTACCTGACTGCCTGCCTTCTGAGTTTTTACCAGCAGCTGAAGCTCTACGAGGACAAGCAGGGCATTTATGCGCCCTACAACATCGAGAAACCGCTCTGGGTTTTCGTCGGCTCCAGCGTGACCAAGGCCACCGGATCCAAGGCCGAGAAGGCTACAGTTTCTGACGTGGGCAAGATTCTTGCCTTCATAGCGAAGTTCCTGAAGAGCGAGGGTACGTCGGCCGCCGAGATCGAGCGGATCCTCAGCGGTAACGCTCAGGAGACCGGTCTCCTCGATGAGAACGGCGGCGACATATTCGCCGGCGGTTTCGTCTACCTACAGCAGCTCATGCTTCGCGAGGGCTGGAAGCCCGGCGACCTGTTCCGCGACATCCTTGAAAAGCTCTTTCAGAACCGGGCCGGTGGTGAGCTGTCGATTGCCCGGATCAAGGGCGACGAGAACGAGATCATGTTGCGCGTCGGCCAGGCTGAGAAGCCCTTCGGGCTCATAAACGTCGGCGACGCATCCGGCTTGGCGACCCACATCGCTGAGCAGGAGTTCGACAACGTCGCGGTCCTGGAATCTGAGTTTGCCGAGACGATGTTCGGGCAGATCAACCTGTCCAGCTCCCCGGTCAATCTGCTCATCGGCTCCAAACGCTTTGTCGAGGGCTGGGATTGCTGGCGCGTCAGCACCCTTGGTCTCATGCATGTCGGCAAGAGCGAAGGCGCGCAGATCATTCAGCTTTTCGGGCGCGGCGTCCGGCTAAAAGGGTATGACTGGTCGCTCCAGCGTAGCGGCTTCGCCACCCCCACCCATCAACCGGAACTCATACAGTATGTCGAGACCCTGAATGTCTTCGGGATCGAGGCTGACTTCATGGAGCGATTCCGGAAGTTCCTCGAAGAGGAAGAGCTGCCCCGCAACGATCAGAAGCAGGTCTTCACAGTTCCGCTGACGGTCACATACGACTTCGGGCAACGCCTCAAGGTGCTGCGCCCCCGAAAGAAGCGCGGTGACGGTCGCGAGTACGATTTTAAGAGGGATGGCGCTGTGCCGGCCCTGACGTTGGTCCCGGCAAAGATACACCAAAAGGGCGTCACGATAGATTGGTATCCCCGCATCCAGTCTCTCGAGTCCAAGAAGGGCAGCAGGCTGGGCACCAAGGAGGAGACCGTTTTCGAAGATGGCCACTTGGACTTCTTGGACTACGACGATCTTTTCTTCCGTCTTGAGAAATTCAAGCGTGAGCGCACTTGGCACAATCTCAACATTTCCAAGTCCATGATCAGGGCACTGCTCACTGACCGGACCTGGTACAAGGTCGTCGTGCCTTCGGGGAAGATGGAGTTCTCGGATTTTGGGAACGTCGCGCTCTGGCAGGAGATGGCGGCGGAGCTGCTGCAGAAATTCTCGGAAGAATACTATAACTACTGCAAGGCAGCCTTTATTGAGCCACGTCTTGAACTCCGTGAGATCGAAGCCGGTGACGGAAGCCTGCCTGAAGCGGAGGAATACCAGCTAATCGTCGATGCCAGCGAAACCGCGCTCATCAACGACATCCAGAACCTCACCGGCGAGATATCGGCTCGAAAAGCCGGGGTGTTGCGTGCTGGCGACTTGAAAGGCTGCCTGTTTGGCACGCATCTCTACGAGCCCGTGCTTCATGCGGCCAAGGGAAGCAAAATCCAGATCGCGCCGGTTTCATTGAATGAGAGCGAGTTCCAGTTCTTGGATGATCTGCGCCTTTTCATCGAAAAGGATCAAGCACGGCTGGCGGCGGAGGGAATTGAACTCTTCTTGCTTCGCAACGAGAGCCGCGGGCGCGGGGTGGGCTTCTTTGAGGCAGGAAATTTTTATCCCGACTTCCTTCTATGGCTCGTGAAGGACGGCAGACAGCACTTGGCTTTCGTCGAGCCTCATGGCCTCCAGCATGAAGGCCCTGGCCACAAGAAGATTGAGTTCCATCAGGTCATCAAGGGCATCCAGGCAAGGCTCGCCAGCGAGAACGTCATATTGAACAGCTTTATCGTCACACCAACACGGTTCGGCAAGCTGAACTGGGGCAAAACGATCCATGAATTGGAGGACATGCATGTTCTGTTCATGGAGGATCGAAAAGACACCTATGTCGCCTCGATAATAAATCGCATGGCGGCATAGACAGGATTTTGCGGAATGTCGGAAATTTTAAACATCAGGCCCAGCTGGTTTGTCGGCGCCGCGTATAATCGCACCGAGGACCAGACGCCCAGATTTCTCGCTGAAGGCATCTGGGAGAACGGCTACGAAGACGGCAAATATAGCGATCTCGTGCGCTCAATGCGCCCGGGGGACAGGATCGCGATCAAGTCATCCTATACTCGCAAGCGGGAACTGCCGTTCGACAACCGCGGTGCCACTGTCTCAGTGATGGCCATAAAGGCGGTCGGCACGATCACTGCCAATCTAGACGATGGCAAGCGTGTTCAGGTCAACTGGACGCCCGTATCGCCGCCCCGCGAATGGTACTTCTACACAAACCGCGCCACGGTTTGGCGGGTCGCGCCGGGCGGCTGGATGGAGGATGGCCTCCTCTCCTTCACATTCGACGGCCAGCGGCAGGACCTCGACCGGTTCCGGAATGAACCGTTCTGGCGGGAGCGGTTCGGCGACGCGGACGGCGAGCAGCGTTTCCGCTGGACATCCTTCTACAGCGCCGTTGCGGCAAAGCTCCTGGACTACCGGGCAGACCGCAAGCCCCTGATCGACGGCATCCATGCAATCGCGCAAGAGATGGCGGGGCTCGGTTATTTGCAGGACCGCTACCCGGAAGGCGGTACTGGCCCACTGCGCGACATCTGCCCCTTTACGGCGATGGGCACGTTCAACCGATCCATGACCGACTCCAATCGGAGCGTGATCGCGAGAGCGATTGCCAAGCTGATCGGCGTGGAGGAGGAGCCTCCGAGCACCTTCGAGGGTATTCCGGTCCTCAACAACCAGCGATCCTGGTTCTTTCGATACGGCGACAAGCGCGGCGAAGGCGACATCGACAAGCTATGGGACCTGTTCGCTGCCGCCGCAGCGCTGGTGGAATCTGATCAGCCCGATCAGCGGGACCAATTCATCGCCGACTACGACGCGGCCATCGACGTTTGGGGCGCCTCATGGAACCTCTCGACAGGGCTCTACTGGTCACATCCGTGGGAGTTCCCGACCCTTGATAGCAACTCGCGCTCATTCCTCACTAGCCGGTTACAGATGCGGGTCCCGACGATAGGGCCGCAGAAGCCGTGCAGTGGCGCGACCTATCTCAAGCTGGTGGACGACCTGAAGGCGCGCTTTTCTGAGGAAAGCTACCCGGTCCACAGCTTCCCCGAACTGTCGCTGGCCGCATGGCACTATAAGGGGCCCGAAGAGTCTCAGGCCGAGGCCGACCAAGGAGGCGCCGCGCCCAATGAGGACGAAGACGATGCGGCTGTTGTCGATCCGGTCCAGATGCCAGCGCCAGCTGTGCCATACGATGCTGACGACATCCTGCGCGAGGGATGTTTTCTGGAGCGCGGGGAGATCGACCGCCTGCTGGAGCGCTTGCGCACGCGCAAGAACCTGATCCTGCAGGGACCGCCGGGAACGGGCAAGACTTGGATGGCCAAGCGCCTCGCGTTCGCACTGATGGGGGAACGCGACGAGGCGCGCGTCCGTGCGGTCCAGTTCCACCCAAACCTCTCCTACGAGGATTTCGTGCGCGGCTGGCGTCCGAGCGGCGATGGCAAGCTGACCCTTGCCGACGGCGTCTTCATGGAGGCGATCCGTGCGGCGCTTAGCCGGCCAGAAGCCCGCTTCGTCGTAATCATCGAAGAGATCAACCGCGGTAACCCCGCACAGATTTTCGGCGAACTGCTTACCCTGCTCGAGGCTGGAAAACGCACGCCGCGCGAGGCGCTTGAACTCTGCTATCCCGATGCTGACGGCAAACGCCGCCCGGTTCATGTGCCCGAGAATCTCTTTGTCATTGGCACGATGAACATCGCAGACCGTTCGCTGGCGCTGGTCGACCTCGCGTTCCGGAGGCGCTTCGCCTTCGTCGGTCTTGAGCCGAGGCTGGGTGAAGCCTGGCGGCGGTGGGTAACCGAAATAGGCGGCGTCGACCCCGCCCTCGTCGACGACATCGAACGGCGTATCGTGGCGCTGAATGCGCAGATCGGTGAGGCATTTGGCCACCAGTTCGAGATCGGGCATAGCTACGTGACGCCGACGGCAAGACTCGAACCTGACGCTACGCGCGAGTGGTTCAGACAGGTTGCCGAAACGGAAATCGGACCACTTCTCGATGAATACTGGTTCGATGCCCCAAAATCAGCGCGCGATGCCGTCGAGAAGCTGCTGCAGGGATGGTGACTGCCGCGACAAATCTGTCGCACGAGGCTGCGGGCTTCATCGGGCGCATCCCCGTGCGCAACATCTGGCTGCTGATGCTCTACGCGTCGGATCTGCTGAAAACGTCAGAGCGCGCGCTGGTCGACGCGGAACGCAACCCGGATGAGATCGCCGACCTCGTCGCGCGACTGCTGGCACAGGCTGTGGAGGAGCGACAGCGCCGGCAGCTGAGTCTCGGCTATCGGCCGCGCAGCGCGGACCTCTCGCGCGTGCGGGGCCGGATCGACGTCTTGCGCACCGAGCGTCGCCAGCTGCTCGCGCGCGGCGCGGTGGCCTGTCGCTTCGTCGAACTCAGCGTCGACACGCCGCGCAACCGCTTTGTTCGCGGTGCGTTGGAAGCGGTGGCGCGACTGGTGTCACACCCGGATCTGCGCCATCGCTGCCGTCGCCTCGCCGCGGACATGCAGGCTTTGGGGGTCTCGGGTGCGATGCCGTCGCGGAGCGAGCTAAGTGCTGACCGCATCGGGCGACACGACGCGGCGGATCGCGAGATGCTGGCGGCCGCTAAGCTGGCCGTAGACCTCGTCCTGCCCACCGAGTCGGCGGGCCCCAGACCCCTGCCGATGCCGGATCGGGAGGAACAATGGGCACGACGGCTCTTCGAGCGGGCTGTGGGCGGCTTTTACCGCGCGGTGCTGCCGTCTAGCCGCTGGGATGTGCGAACGGGCCGTCCACTTGATTGGCCGGTCGACTGGTGCAGCGACGGCGCCCGGGACATCCTGCCTGGCATGCGGACCGACGTCGTACTCGACGATCTGGTGGCGGACCGACGCATCGTGATTGATACAAAGTTCACCGGGATCGTCACGGCCGGTTGGCGGCGCGAAACCACGCTGCGCAGCGGATACCTTTATCAGATCTACGTCTATCTACGGTCGCAGACCGGGCGTGGTGACTCGCTGGCCGACGTTGCCGAGGGCCTGCTACTGCACCCCGCCATCGGCGAAACGGTCGACGAGGCAATCCTTGTGCAGGGTCATTGCATCCGGTTCGCCACAGTGGATCTCGCTGCGGATAGCGCGGCGATCCGCGCGCAGCTTTTGGGCTTTTCGATCAAGTGGTTGGGTACATCAAGTTTCACTGCGGTCTAGGGAGCGCAACGCCGGGTTGCCCTTATTGACCTCGCCCTAAGGGGCGGGAATTCCCGGCGGGATGAGCCCCTGCAATCATCACTTCCGCAAACGCCCAGCTCAGTAGTCAGTCTCGACATACACGCCCGAGCAATCGTAGGCGACCGCCGCCGCCGTCGCGCCGTTGTTCATGTAGTTGCGCGGGCTCAGGAGTTGCGTCGCGGCCGGGATGTCGGTGTCGAGCATGACCTCGACCACCGCTCCGCTGACCTCCTCGACCACCCGGACGCCGATCTCGGCGCTGTTCGGGGCAGCGAGGAGCGTCAGGGTCAGGACGTTCGTCGTGCTCGCGACCGAGAAACTCGCGCCCAGATCGGTGAGCGTGGGCGCGCCCGAGGTGTCGTTTTGCACCAGCTGCCAGTTCGTATGGGTACCGCGCTGGAAGCCGATGCCGATGCAGTTCACTGCCGCCGACAACGTCAAGGTGGTCGCCAGCGCTGTCGTTGAGCCATAGAGGCCGAAGAACCCCATGCCGGTCGCCTGCAGCGTCACCAGCGAGAGCCGGTTCACATAGGTGAAGCCGCCCAGCCCATCCGCATTTCCGCGCCAGCAGACCCAGCCGGCCGAGCGTTCTTCGGCCGCTGCATCGGCGGTGGCGGCACTGGTCACGCGCCAGCGGCGCATCGAGGTCGAGAGGTTCGTGGTGGCGAGCGTCGGCGTGGAGACGGTGCCGACGGCAGTGCGCGGCATGCCGTTGGTGTTCACGGTCGTACCGGTGGACGGCGCCCAGGTCGCGATGCGATTCACCCCGAAATGCGGCTGCAGCGGGAAGAACCGCCCCGAGGGGCGCTGGACGTCGAGCCATCCGGCCCCGGCGCGGTCGCGGGCATAGAGGGCGAGCTTGCCGGTCGGCGGCGGCGTGGGCACGGCATTGAGCGCCGGGAGCACCACGGGCTCGGGCATCTCGACCCGGCCGCTCGCGCGGTCGATCCGGATCGCCTCGTAGAAGGCCGAGCCGTCCGGGCTGACCTTGAAGCTGAAATCGTCGCTGCCAAGAAGACCGATCAGCGCCCGGGCCGACCAGTTGGTCTTGAAGGCGAAGCTCGCATCGTTCCCGGCTGCGGCTTTGTTGACCGTCGCCTCGATTCCGGCGCCCGCGTTGTTGAGGAGCACCGCGGGCGTGTTGACCGAGAGCCGATTGTAGCTGTCGGCCGCCGCCCCGCCGAGGCCCAGAAGCTGCGCAGTCAGGTTGGCCTGGGGCATGCCGACCTGCGTGACGGCATTGGCGAAGGTGACGGTCGGCGTATTGACCACCGTCGTGCCATTCGCACCCGAGGTCGCCGAGCCGATGTTGACGACCGTGGTCGACCCCGACGCGCCGCCGGTGCCGAGGTTCACGGTCTTGGTAAGGCCGGTGGTCGTCGCCCCGGTGCCCATGCCGTAGGTCGCGGTGCCCGTCGCCGTGCCGATGGTCGCGGTCGCGCCCGAGACCGTGACGGTGCCGGACGCGGTCAGCGTGCCCGAAAAGGTCTTGTTGCCGGTGAAGGTCTGGGTGCCGGCCAGGATCGCCAGTTCCGACGAGGTGTTCGGCAGCGTGTAGCTGCGAGTCGTCCCGGTGCTGATACCGGACAGCGAGAACACCGCCTTCTTGGTGGGATCGGCGTCGTTGACGAGACTGAAGACAGCATCCGAGATGTCGCTGGGCTCGCCCACGACCTCCCAGGCAGCACCGGTCCAGACGAGCAGCAGGCCCTCGTCCTCGACCCATGCCCGCCAGCCGGTGCGCGGCGGCAGACGCAGCCAGGCGCCGTCGGACCAGAGGGCGACATTCAGGTCCCAACCAGCCCAATCGCCCGTCGCGCCCGAAGCGGCGATATAGCGGTCGCCATCAGCAGGGCTTCCCGGCGGCGCGGTCAGGCCCCGATCAAGAACGGAAAGCTGGACCAGCCCGTCGAGGATCCGCAGTGCCTCGTTGTGGGTGACGTGCTTCTGGGCCTGCGCCGCCAGGATGTAGGGCAGCAGCAGATGGGTCGTTGCGTCAGACATGGGATGGCCTTCAGAACGTAAGCGTGGCGGTCTTGGGCGCGCCCCGCCCGACGAGGGCGGAGAGCTGGTAGATGCGGATGGTGAGCGTGTCGCCCGGGCCGAGCAGCACGCCCCAATCGGCGGTCTGGGCGGCGGCGGTGTAGACCGCGCTGGCGGCAGCCGCGCTCAGAACGCGCTTCACGGTGGCGCTGTCGAGGATCTCGACCTCGTAAGCCTCCAGCTCCTCGGCGACTGGGACCTCTAGCCCGCCCCAGCTGTCGGCAGCGAGCGCGCGGGATCGCCGGGTCCAGCGGATCGTCAAATCGCCTGGCGTGCGAGGCCTGCGCCATGGCTGCTCGACATGGGCGACGGAGAACGGGCGAAGCCCCACGCCCGCGGGCGTGAACGCCTTTGCCGCATATGTCTCGTCGCTGACCGGTCGGCTTGCCGGGCCGATGCGCCAGTTCCATGGGATGCCGAGATCGGCCTCGGCGATCGGCAGCGACGCCAGCGAGGCGTCCAGTATCACCACCCGCGCACCCGCAGGCACCGGATTTCCCATGGCGGCCTCTGTCCCCCGCTGGCCGCGCAGGAGCCGGGTCAGGCGATACCGGCCAGGAGCGATCAGTTCGGCCGCGCCCGCCTGCACGATCTCCCAGACACCTGGCGCGCTCTCGATGGCCAGCGCGTTGGTACCGCCGAACAGTGCCAGGTCAGTGACGCTTTCCAGCGTGCCGGCCAGCAGGTCGACTACCAGCGCATTGCCGAGGTCGAAGCGCGAGGTAGGTCCGGCGTAGAAGTCCGAGACCAGCGTGCCGATCCGTGCGCGTGTGCCAAACGTGGTCAGCAGGTCGAAACCATCCGTCGACGGGCTGCGATAGACCGCCATCTCGCCGGGCCAAGGCACGGCATGCGCCGCCGCGAAGGGCCGATGCGCGGCCTGGTCCTCGGTGAGCTGCGGCAAATCGAGGAGCATGACCTCGGGTGCGCCGAAGACGACGGCCTGGGACAGCGCCGAGGGGCGCGGCGCGCCGGGCGGCAGGTCGTAGGCCTCTCGGTCCTGGCGGACGGTCTCGATGCTGCGCGCATCGGCATCGGCGATGGAGATGAGCCGCAGCGGGATGGATCGGCCGTCATGGGCGAGCGTTACCACATCGGCCGGGTCGAGCGCGAGCCGCGAGGGCGGCAGCCGGAATGCCGCGCTCTCGCGACCGGTCCAGGCTTCCATCAGCGCGCGGCGGCAACGGCGCTCGGCCTCCTC
The DNA here is from genome assembly GCF_900176475.1 of Tropicibacter naphthalenivorans. Taxonomy (GTDB): domain Bacteria; phylum Pseudomonadota; class Alphaproteobacteria; order Rhodobacterales; family Rhodobacteraceae; genus Tropicibacter; species Tropicibacter naphthalenivorans. Next base: position 72,249 of record NZ_FWXX01000009.1, on the reverse strand, counting down.
TGGCGGCACCGCCAATGGGAAGCTCTCGGATGCGATGCGGGTCGTGTCGACGGTGATGCGCCAGGCCTCGACCTGAGCCGCCTCGTAATCCTCGTCGGCGCGGGCGACCTGCCACTTCAGGGCCTGCGGCAACTCCGTCTCCTGGCCGCGCGTCAGTTCCAGAACATCACCCTCGCGCGCGGCGACCAGATCGTCCGGTGCGACGCTTGCCACCGCCGCCCGCCCGCGCATCATGAAGCGGATCACGCCTTCGGTCTCGACGGCATCGAACCCGAAATGCCGCGCCAGCGTGGTGATCGATGCGCGCGGACTTTCCAGCGCGCCGATGGCATAGCCCTCGACCGCGCCCCAGAGGCCGGTGACGTCGATGCGATCGTCGGACAATCCCGCGCGTAGACAGAGGTGCCGTACAAGCGCCGCCAGCGACACGGACCCGAGTCGGCCGGTCAGCCAATGGCCGAGACGCCAGTTCGGTCCGTCGGTCCAGACATCGGTCAGTTCGGGAAAGAACGGATACGGCCGCGCATCCCAGGTCCAGGCCGCGCATTCGGGGACATCGACCATCCGGTCGCCGTAGACCGAGGACAGCGGGTTGTTCGCGGCCTCACCCCAGAACAGATGGGTCGCCTCGAGATAGGCGCGCTGGATCCTGTCGTCGCGCCAGCCCCGCGAGAAATACGGTGTGTAGCTCTCCGACGACTTCGGGTCGAAGAAGACGTTGGGCTGGTTGGTGCCCCGGTCGATGGCCGGGCAGCCGAGTTCGGTGAAGCGGATGGGCTTGGACTGCGACACCCATGTCGTTGGCGTGCCGCTCTCCACGCCGCCGGGGCGGTCGTAATGCGCGTTCGACCACCAGCTGCGCAGATCCTTGTAGCGGAAGACCCATGGCTTGCCCGCAGCACCATCGGTGATCGGCGTGCGCACCTGCGCGGAGCGGTCGGCCGACGATGCATAGAACCAGTCGAAGCCCTCGCGGCCCGCGATGTTCGCCTGCAGATAGGCCCGGTCGTAGATCGCGGGCCAGCCCTCGGCCGCGTCCGCGTGCTCGAACCCGTCACGCCAGTCGGAGAGCGGCATGTAGTTGTCGATGCCGATGAAATCGATGTTGGCATCCGACCAGAGCGGATCGAGGTGGAAATAGACATCGCCGCTGCCGTCGCTCGGGTGGTGGCCGAAATACTCGGACCAGTCGGCAGCGTAGCCGATATAGGTGCCTGCCCCGAGAATGGCGCGCACATCGGCGGCGAGCGCCTTGAACGCGGTGACGGCCGGATAGGTGCTGGCACCCGAGCGGATGGTGGTCAGGCCGCGCATCTCCGAGCCGATGAGGAAAGCGTCGACGCCGCCTGCCACGGCGCAGAGATGGGCGTAATGCAGCATCATGCGGCGCAGGCCCCAGTCGCCGGACGGGCCGGTCCAGGAGACGGTGTCGCCCGAGATCGCGAAGTCGGAAGGGTTGGCGCTGCCGAAGAAGGCCGCGACCTGGCTGGCTGCGGTTGCCGTCTTGTCCACGCTTCCAGCATTGCCCGCCGCAGGCGAACAGGTGATCCGGCCGCGCCAGGGGAATGTGGGCTGGCCCACCCCGGCGGCATTGTCGGAATACGGGTTCGGCAGCGTGTTGCCGGGCAGAACGTCCATCAGGATGAACGGATAGAAGGTCACGCGCAGCCCGCGCGTCTTCATCTCCCGGATTGCCTGCACCACCGCGAAATCGGCGGGTGTGCCGCCGTAGACGGGTCGATCCTGATCGTCGCGGCTGACGAGGAAGGCATTGGCGCGACTGACGCCATTGACCGACCAGCCGACCGGCGTCGTGGATTTCGCCGTGACTTCGACGCCCGGGCGCAGCTTGCAGGTTCCCGCTCGCAGGTCATCGCCGAACCAGGCCACGACGAGGCTGACGCTCTCGACGGACGGCGCCATGGCCTGGAGCCGATCAAGCGCGACCAACATATCGGAAGTGTCGGGCAGCGCGTTCAGGTTCTCGGCCTGCGTTGCGCCGCCCGAGGATTTGCGGATTCCTTCGGTGGCATAGGTGAACTCGCCCGAGGCCGGGATCAGAGTGACGGCGCGGGTCAGCCCCTCGGCGGTGTCGGGATCAGCGAGCGGCCGGAACACCTCGAAGGAAAGCTGCGGCAGCCGGTTGCCGTAGGTCGAGAGCGCCAGTTCCTCGAAGACCACATAGGCCGTGCCGCGATAGGCCGGGGTTTTCGCCGCACCCATCTTCGCCGCGATGAACGGATCGGCAGGCTGAGCTTCGTCGCCCGGATACCAGCGCCAGGTGACGCCGGAGAGGTCCATCGGCTTGCCATCGGCCCAGATGCGGCCGATGCCGGTGATCGGGCCTTCGCAGAGCGCCACGGCGAAGCTGGCGTAGTAGAGATACTCGGTCGTCTTGACCTTGCCGCCCCCACCGCCCTTGCCGCCGCCTTGGGTCGTGGTCGTGGTCTCCTCGCGGAAATCCGTCGCCCAGATGATGTTGCCACCCATCCGCATGCGGCCGTAGAGCCGCGGGATGACCGCGCCCTCCGTGGCCGAGGTGATGCGCAGCGTGTCGAGCCGCGCGCCCTCGATGCGCTGCGTCGGCGCCAGCGACGAGATGATCCAGCTGTCGACGACCGAGCCGATGCTGGAGCCGATGAAGCCTCCGATGGTCGCAGCGCTGACGCCGAGGATCGCGCCGCCGATGCTGCCGCCAATGGCAGCACCGGCCGCGCCGAGAACGAGGGTGGCCATGTCGGGGGTCTCAGCGTTGCGGGAAGATGAAGGCGAAGGCGATGCGCCGCCGCCAGGCTTGGCTCAGCGGTTCCTCGATGACGCCGAGCCGCTCGTAGGCATGGAGGAAAGTATCGGGGCCGGTCAGGATCCCGACATGCTTGGCGATGGCGCGCGGCATCATCCGAAAGAGAACCAGCGCACTGGGACCGGCATCGGCCGGGGCGATCTCCGGCATCATGCGCCGCGCGCCCTCGGCCAGCACCTCGCGCGGGCCCGTCTCGCCCCAGTCCCGGCTGTAAGGCGGGATCGGGAATGGCTCGGGGCCGACGAGTTCGCGCCAGACGCCCCGCGCGAGGCCGAGGCAATCACAGCCGACGCCCTTGAGGCTCGCCTGGTCGTGATACGGCGTGCCAAGCCAGGACCGTGCCGCCGCGATAACCCGATCCGGATCAGCGGCTTTCACAGCACACCTCCGTCGTGGCCGCCGTCCTTAGTGGCGTAGCGCAGAACGGCGTCCTGACCCGGAATATGCGGAAAGCCCCGGAATCTGGCGGTATTGGCGAACTTCGCGCTGCAGGTCTCGATCCGCTTGTCGCAGCCCGCGCGGATGGTGAAGGCGTCGTCCTCGCTGATGGCCCGCATCGGGGCCTCGAGCAGGGTCAGCACGGCGATACCGTCCGCCACATCATGGCCCAGCACCTCGGTGCGCCGCCCTGCGTTCGCGCCGGAGGTCCAGTCTAGGGTGCCGAATGTGAAAGACCCGGACGTGAACCCGCCGAGACCGGAGGTGGTGAACGCGCGATCCCGCAGCAGATCGACCACAGCACCCGCGCCCTTGAAGGCCGGGTCCTCGAGATCGACGCCGCAGCGCGCATCGCCGAGCGCGGCATCGCAGGTCGCCTGGAAAGTCCGCCCGACCGTCTGCCCGAGCACATGCGCGAGCGAGCGGACCTCGGCGACGAAGGCCAGCCGCCCGCGCCGGATCTGGCCGATGGCCCCGCGCCGCATCAGAACGCGCTGAGCGGTGTCGGCCCAGTTCACGCGCCAGACCTCGACGGCCGCGTTGTCCCAGCGGCCGTCGAGGATATCGGTCTCGGTGATCCGGTCCGAGGTCAGCACGCCTTCCGCATCCTGCGCATCGACCGAGAGGTCCGAGCCCGAGCGCACCTCGGAGGCGGTCAGCCCGCTCTCGGGCTCGAAATCCGTGCCGTCGAAGCTCAGCGTGCGGTCGTGGTCAGTGAAGCCGAAGGTGACCCCATCGGCCTGCGAGATCCGCCAGCACCAAGCGAGCGTCGTGGTGCCATCGTCGAGATGGGCTTGCAGTGCGGGTGAGAGGGATTTCGTCGGCAGGTTCCCGTCATTCGGTCGTCGAGATCGGCGATCCAGGTCGCCCATTCCGGCGGAACCTCCGCGACGGTCTGGGCAGCTGGCCGGGCCAACCGCGCCTCGGCATAGGAGACGCAGCCCGCATCACCAGCGCCCATCGTTGCGGCGCAGCCGGTCAGCAGGATCGCCAGCGCTGCGGCCGTCGCGAACCGCATCTTGCCCGCGCTCGACGCGCTTGTTCTTGTCTTCCATCGCATCGCTTTCTGCCTCTCGCTTACCCGTACGTTCGCCCTCCGCACGCCCCCAGACCCGGCCGAGGACGACGCCCCCGACCGCGCCCAGAGCCGCGATCAGCCAGACCAGGAACTCAGCCATCGTCCCGCTCCCCGCGCGCGGCAGCGACGCAGAGCGCAACGATGAAGACGCCGAGCACCCCGCCCACGACCAGACCTGCGAGGAACTCAAGCACGCCCATGGAACCCGCGCTCGATCCGGTCGCGCAGGCCGATCAGGCCCAGCCCGAGGAACATCAGCCCCGCAGGCGAAGCGTCGCTTGAACCTGCGAGCAACGCGACGAAGCGGGAGAGTTCCCCGAGCGGCCCGGTGGCGGGCAGCGCAAGAGAGGCGATGCCGGTGAGCATGGCGAGGCATCCCGCCCACCAGGTGAGCGAGGTCGGACGGATGTAGCGCATGGGATCAGGCCCTCCGGATCAGGGTGGAGAAGAAGGAGGTCAGCCGGGTAAACCAGCTGATTGCGGGTTCAGGTTTGGCGGCAGGCACGGTTGGTCTCGGTATCGGCACGCTTGGGGGGCGCAGCAGCGCCAGCGCCTCGCCCTCGGTCAGTCTCCGGATCGGTCGCGAGAAATCGACTCGGCCGTTGCGGTCGACCGACCAGATGGGGATGTTGCCAGCGGGATAGTGGCCTTTGGCGAAGAGGTCGCGCTCGGCCTCGCGGCGCGGGCGGATCGCAACGGGCTTGAGCCAGCCCATGAAGGCTGCTGCCGCAGCAGCCCGGTCGCCCGCGTTCAGGAGCCGGGTGAGCGCCGCCTTGGCGATGCCGCCTGTGTTGTAATGGAAGGAGACCAGCGCATCGAATTCGTGCCGCTCGAGCGGCACCTTCACGGCGCGCAAAACGTCAGCCTCGTGACGCGCGAGGTCGGCCTGGAAGACCCGGAACGCCTCGCGGATCGCGGCATCGAGATCGGCGGGCATGCCGCGCGGCATCGTGGCGGGATCGGGTGCCCCGGCTGCGGCCGTGTGGCCGATGCCGAACGTCCAGACCTGTTTCACATCGAGATAGGGTCCGAGCACGATCCCTTCGTGCCGGACGAGGGCCAGAAGACCCCGGTCAGTCATCTGCATGGAAGTTACCCCAGAAGCGAGAGGATCAGGATCAGCGCGGCGACGGCGATGCCGATGCCCAGGTGGTGGCGGAAGGCCTGGCCGGGATCGGCCGGGTCGCAGCGAAGGGAGCGCGCGAGGCGCAGGAGGTCATGCATCGCCATCACCTTTCCCGGCATGGCGCAGACGGGCGAGCAGCACCTCGATGAAGGCCGGTCCGAAGACGCCGACGAGATAGGCGGCCGATCCGGCCGCGCCCCCGGCCGGGATCGCTTCGGGCGGCAGGCCGAGCCAGCGGGTAATGATCGCCATCGACAGGCTGCCCATCCCGGCCGCGATCAGACCCCCGAGCAGGATGTGGCGCAGGGCGTCGCGCAGCCGCATTTTCGTCGTCAGCGCGTTGGTCGCGCCCCCGAGCGCGCCCCAGGCGGCGAGGATCACGGCGGTGGAAGCGAGCAGTTCCTTCAGCGCCGCCGCCAGAAATCCGGTTTCGTCGTTCATCGTCGGATCTCCAGAAGCGGGATGGAGGTGATCGAACCCAGCCGTTCGAGGTCGAGCGTCACGTCGAGCACGTCCGTGTCGAAGCGGACGGGGACATCGAACTCGAAGCCCGCGGTGATCGCGACGCCGAGGCCCGGCGCGGTGGTGAAGGTGATGACGCCGGTCGTGGTATCGACGGACCAGCCGGACGCCTGGGGCGCGCCATTCAAGGCGATGGTGACCGAGCCCGCGACCGGCTTGGCGATGGTCCGCACCCATGTCTGGCTGCCCGAAGCGTAGCGCTTCACCAGCTGGAAGGCGGTCGTCGTGCCGTCACCGGTGCCGATCGCCTGGTCGGTCGGCGACGGGGCGCCCGACGGCAGGCAGGACTTGTGGTCGCCCCAGTCCTTGAAGCGAAACCCATGCAGGCGGCCGTTGCGCGCCTCGAAGAAAGCGACGACCGCCGCCAGATCGTCTGCGCGGCGGATGCCAAAGGCGACATCGTAGCGGCGGCGCGAATTGGCCCAGCTGGCGTTGCGCTCCTCGTCACCCGAGGCGAGCTCGACGATCTGCGTGCGCCGCTCGGGCCCGCCCCGCGCGCCTCGGCTGATGTTGTCCGGGAACCGGACCTCATGGAACGCCATGGCTTACATCCCCCTCCGCCCGAGCGAGACCGCCCGTGCAATGTCCGCCGCGACCTGCGTGCGCGATTGCCGGAAACTCTCGGCGTCGCGCGCCATGATGGTGACGTTGATCCCGCCGCCCGTGCCGTAGCTCTGCGCCTCGCGGCGCGAGAGCACGCGCTCGCCCCGCTGCAGGATCGCGGGCACCTCGTCGTGCCGAAGCCCCACCGCGCCGCCCGAATGCATCCGGGGCGCGGTGGCGAAGGCCATGGCCGGGACCATGCGCGAGGGGCCGGACGAGCCGACCATGCCGCCTGCGTGAAGGATGTTGGCGAAGATCCCGCCCGCGCCACCGAGCGCGCCTGAGAGCGCGTTGGCGATGGGGCCGAGGATGAACCGCCGCGCCGCCAGCTTCGCCAGGTCCGCGATCAGCGAAGTCACCAGATCGCGGAAGTTCAGCTTGCCGGTCTTCACGAACTCCCCGACCGCGTCCTCGGCCGACTGGAACGCGCTGACGAGGCTCTGGCCGATATCGCCGCCGATCTCCCGGGCCCGGCTGGCATAGTCCGAGAGCGCCGCCGTTACGGCCTGCCATCCGGTCAGGGCACGCTCCGCTCCTTCGCCCGCGGCGGTTCCGGCATCGCGAGCAGCACCTCCGGCGCCATTGGCTGCGGATGCGGTGTCGTCGAGCCCGGCCGCGAGTGCATCGGCGGAGGTCGCGGCGTCTGACAGCGCGGTCTCGGCCTCCGTGCCGGACCCGGCGACGGCATCCTTCAGCGCCTGCCAGGCGGCGAGCGGCCGGGTCGCGGCATCGGTCAGCATGCCCGCAGCCTCGCGATAGGCATCGGCCCGGGCACGCACGTCCTCCGCCATCGCGCCAAGCCCGAGATCGGGCGGTGCGACGTAGGTCCGGGCGAGCGCCGCCGAGAACGCATCGGCTGCGGCGGTACCCGCCGCCGTCGCGGCCCCCTCGAACGGATTGTCGATCCGGCTCAGGTCCACCGCGTCGAGCGTGCCGATCCGCACGCCGCCTTCGCCGGTCGACCATTCGGGCAGCAGGGCCAGCGCGGCGTTCAGGGTCGCGATGAAGCTGTTGATGCGGGTGACGACGCCGTTCAGCATCGCCTCCGCCCCGCCAATCAACCCGTTCGCGGCCTGGTAAGCGAAGTCACCGATGGCGCCCGGCAGGCTGCCCCAGATCGCCACTGCGCCGTCATAGGCCCCCTGGAAGATCGCGACGGTGCGGTCCCCAAACCCCACGACGCCCGCGACGGTGCCTTCGAGCGCCGAAAGCGCGGCAGCCTTCAACCCCGCCCATCCGGCCGCCATGCGGGCCAGCGCGGCATCGAGCGCGAGCCCGACCCGCGACCAGACCTCGGAGGCCAGATCGGAGAGCAGCCGGAAGGCGTCGCCGACCCCGCCCACGCGGGCGACGAATTGGGACAGCTGATAGATGAGTTCGCCGACGCCGACGATCAGCGCACCGATGCCGGTGCGAATCAGAGCCCCGCGCAGCACGACGAGCGCGGTGGCGAACCCACGCACCGACAGCGCCGCAGCGGCCAATCCGGCGACCCAGCGGCCCGCGAGGAAGGTCGCGAAGGTCACGGCATAGGTGGTCAGGCGGCCGATATTGTCGAAGAGGCCACGAATGGCGATGCCGAGCGGCCCGGTGCGGCTGGCAATGGCGGCCATGGCGTTGGCGACCGCCTCGAGCGCCGGAGCCGCGGCGACCGCCAGCTGGTTCGACAGCCCGCGCCAGATCAGCCCGAGCCGGGAGATGGCGTCGTTCGTCCGCTCGATCTGGTCGGCATCCTGTTCGGAGACCACGACACCGAACGCGAGCACGTCCTCGGTCGCCTGGCGCAGCGTCGCGGTGTCGATCCGCGACATGGCGATGGAGCCTTCCTCGCCGAAGAGCTGCCCCGCCACGGCGGCGCGCTCGGCGGCAGGCACGAACTCTTCGATGGCGGCATTGATCGCGCCGACACGTTGGTCCAGCGGCAGCGCGATCAGGTCGTTGGCGGACAGCCCGAGCCGGTCGAGCGCATCGGCGGCCGGGCCCGTGCCAGCGGCCGCCTGGCTGAGACGGCGTGTCAGATCCTTCGTCGCCTGCTCGATGCCGGACATCGACACGCCCGCCAGCTCGCCCGCACGCTCCAGCGTCTGGATAGAAGCAACGGTGGTGCCGAGCGACTGCGCGAGCTTGGCCTGCGCATCGACGGTCTGCAGGCCGGAGCGGATCATCGCCACGCCAGCAGCGGCGGCTGCGGCCACAGCGGCTGCGGCGGCCACACGCACGCGCCGCGAGAAAGCCGCGAGCCGAGCATTGGCCGCTTCCATCTCCCGGCTGAGCCGTCCGAAGCCACGCGATCCGGCTTCGCCGACACCTTCCAGCTCGGCGCGCACTTGCCGACCACCGACCGCCGCAAGGCGGACGCTGACGCGTTTTTCAGCCATTGCGGCGTTCCATCTGTTCGTTGAGTTTCGCGACCATCACCGCTTCGATGACGGGGAGAAGTTCGGCCGCGACGGCGGGCGGCACGCCAAGGGCATTGCCAAGGTCCAGTGCCGCCGACATGTCCCAGCCAATCACCGCGCCAGGCAACACACGCAGCTGACCGCCGAGGCGGCCGACCAGGTCCCAGACCTGCCAGCCCTCCGGAGTTTCTGGACGGTTCAGCCGCGCCGGGCAGTCCGGGCAGGCTTGCGCGCAGGCTTGGCAATATCGTTCGCCCCCGCCGAAGGACCATTCGGCGAGAGCGCGGAGGCGTTTTTTTCCTGCTCCAGCAGCAGGCCCTTGGAGACGTAGGTCAGTTGGAAGGCCTCGAAGATCGGCCAGACGTCGAGCAGCGCATCGATGGCCTCGGGGCTCGGCTCGATGGGGTTGCCGTCCGCATCGCCGATACCGTCCCAGGCAAGTACCGCCCGCCGCGCCAGCGCCTTGGCGAAGGCCACTGCGCGTTCCTCGTCGGAGGCATCTTCTGGAACAGCTTCCACGGCCGGATCGCTGCGCGTCGCGACCATCAGCGCGGTGGTCAGCGGGCGCAGCTGCACCCGCACGCCAGGGGCGAGGTCATGCCAGCAGGGCGCATTGGTCAGGTCGAGCGTCAGCATCAATACGTCTCCACATCGTTCACAAGGGTGGCAGTGCACATCCGGCCGACGGTGCTGTCGCGCGCGGCCTGCCAGTCGAAGGTCGCCTGCACGCCCTGGGGCCCGGAAATCTCGATGCGCGGGCGCGGCAGGTAGACGGCGTGCACGGTGAAGGTGAAGCTCTCGCCGGACGGCAGGACGTAGGCGAACTCGAGCTCGCACGGATCGCCGTTGATCGCTTGCGTCACCAGCGTGCTGTCGGCGAAACGGACCTCGATGGAGCCCGTCAGCGCCGCGATGGACGGGTCCGCGCCATCGATGCGGCCGTCCGAACGGATGGTTTCGATCCGGTCGAGGTTGTTGGCATAGGTAATGTCGGCGGAGACCACATTGCCGAGGGCCGAACCGTTGCGGGTGATCGACCCGTTGAAATGGCCGAACCGCTTCAGCTCCAACGCGGCGGGCGTGCCGGCACTGGTGGTCGTGCCCACCGTTTCGCCCTGCGCCACCAGCCGGGCGGTGGAGGTCAGCAAGCCAGACCGCTGCATCTGCCAGGTGATCTGATCGAGCACGCAACCGGAATACATGGCGTAGCGCGGCACCTCAGGCATGCCGGTCTCGATGGAGACGCTCGGCAGGGTCCAGGCACCCGACTGGAACTCGTGCGTCCAGGGGCCGGTGCCGGTCGTCGTCGGCGCCCCGAAGGCCGCCTTCAGCCAGAAGCCGAAAGCCTCGGCGTCGAGCGGCACCACGACATCGCCGTCGGCCGTCACTGCGTCCTTGATCGGCGCCAGCGGATCGCGGCCATAGCCGAGCAGCTCGGAGTTCAGTAGCGGCTGCTCCGCGCCGAGCGTGGTGCTGGCAAACGGCATCTTCGTGAAGCCGCCCGCGGGCGGCGTGCCGTAGACGGTCTCGAACGCAAGCGCCATCTGCGCCCGCGCCCCTTGGGCTCGTGCCATGGTGATCTCCTGTTGTTGGTTGGGTCAGGCCAGTGGATCGGCCGTGGAATAGTGCAGCACCACCGGAATCACGGCCGCCTTCAGGCTCGCCGCGCCCTCGACCGGCAGGTCCACCGGGCGCGGGGCTTCCGCCTCGACCCAGTCGCAGAGCCCGCCCAGCGTGCGGTCGGCGGCGAGCGCCGCGCCGATGCTGGCGGTCAGCATGTCGAAGGCGGCGTCACGGGCGGTGCCCTGCACGACCGCCTCGATCTCGGCGCGGTGCTGGTAGTGATAGCGCAGCGGCGACAGCGTCACCTCGGGTTCCCCCGGATCACCATCGCGCAGAATCAGCAGCCCCTCGGCCGGGACGCGCTCGGGCAGCACGTCACCCCGCAGCGCGGTGGCGGGCAGCGCCGATAGCCGCGCGTGCAGCGCGGTTAAGATGGTTTCGCGAGTGGTGGGCATTGATCCTATCCAAGAGCAAAGTCACCTGGGATCCACTTTGCCTTGGCGCTTTGCTGCGCTTGATGCCTATGATCGGCTCGAGATTTCAAGGGGGTGTCCAAGAATATGACAAACACGACTTTTCGACGCTACACGAATTTGGCCGCAGCCATTCATCTCCTGCAGAAACGCAAGATCACGCTCCTTGATCCCTCGACATGGGACGACAGAAATGATGCGTTCTTCATGTCAGAATACAAGCGACGCACGCAGTCAGCTTCGGTGTTGGCACTGTGCTTTGCTGAAAGCCATGAGACATATCACCATTGGAGGGTCTTCTCGCACGGCTCCGACGGCGTTTGCATCGAATTCGAAAAGGAAGGGCTATTGGGTAGCTTCAACCGGGATGGGAGTATTCGGCACGGCGCCATGAATTACACCCTTCTCAAGCAGGCGAAGAAGATGGCTGACATTGATGTCGAGCAGCTTCCTTTCCTAAAAAGGTGGCCCTATGGCGATGAGGCCGAGTACCGCGTCGTCCACGTAGACCCCGACGTCTCAAAGCCATTTCATGACGTGCCGATTAGTTTGAGGCATGTAAAGCGCATCACTTTGAGCCCTTGGTTGGCATCGGCACTCTCGGACTCAGTAAAGGCCGCACTAAAGTCGATAGATGGCTGTTCGAAGATAAAGATCTATCGATCAACCCTAATCGACAACCAAGACTGGAAAAAGCTGGCTGGCCGCGCTGCGCCGGTTTTACCTGACAATCCTTAATCGCTCGCAGAGTCAGCGATTTGCCAAATCCTCCACCCAGTTCGCCACGATCAGCTCCGGCACGCGGTCCAACGCCCGGTCTGCATCCCGAGCCAGATCCAGCCGTTTCGGAAGCTTCACCTGCGGTACCAGCAGGAAAATCGGCGCGGTGACCTTGCCGCGCCCGGTCTTTGAGCGCGACACCACCGCCTGACCTTTCGTGTTCAGCCGCCCCTCGGCCACCAGCAGGCTCGGCCCCGTGCGGCGATAGACGAAGCGCAGGCGCAGCCCGCGTCGCCGCTCCCACTCGCCGGGGGTGATCCGGCCGCCGCGCAGGGATTTGCCTGCGGCGGGCAACGGGATCGCGAGCCAGAACCCATCCTTGGAACGGATCAGCGGGCCGGTGTCATGCGCGCCGACGATGACCGGGGCCTGGGACCAGACGAGCGCGGCGGCGTCTAGGCTTTCGCCCGACTTCGGAAACGTCTGGCTGCGGATCGTGTTGGCGAGCCGTGTGCCAAGCCCTGCGCCTGTGACCTGCAAGCGCCACGCGGCCTTCAGCCCGGTCCCGGCCTCGCGCATGGCAGCGGTCACCGCGCGCTCCCCCGCCGCCACCTCGGCCGCCATTATCGCGACAATGTCGGGATCGATGTCGAGCTTCAGTTTCATCGCGGTCACGCCGGGCGCAGGTCGACGGTCCAGACCACCCGCTCGCGGTCACGGACCGGCTCGCCCTGGATGATGAAGGCGTCTCCGTCGATCTCGATACGGTCGCCGGGACGCGGGTTCGCCACCTCGGCGACGCGCAGGTCGATCCGCGTGGTCTCGGACCAGAGCCGCGTATCGCCGAAGTCGGTGATGGCATCCGCGCGCCGGGCGACGACGCGCACCAGAACGGGCGCGCCGCCCTCGGGCATGTAGATGGCATCCCTGCCGATATTCGGATCGGCAAAAAGCGCGTCCACGGCAGCGGCGAAGGCAGTCATCAGAAGCTGCCGTTGAGCCGCACCCGGCCGATGGTCTCACCGGCCCCACCCCCGACTGCCTCAATGGCGACGCCGATCAGCGTGTTCGAGGTTGCCACGTTGGTGGTGCGCTTGTTGGTATCGTCCCAGTAGATCCTGGCACCCGCGGTCCAGGCCTGCGAGCCGATCTTGGTGACGTCGAAGACGCCGGTGAGCGCGACCTCGACGCTCTCGCCGAGGGCGGCGGTGCCTGCCGCCACGCCGAAGATGGAACCGACGAGCAGGCCATCGCCCGAGGCGACGGCATAGGGTGCGGTCAAGGTGATGGTATTGCCGGGCTGGACGTAGTTTTTCATGGGGAGCATCCTCGTGGAAAGACGAAGGGCGGCCCGATTGGACCGCCCGCGTTTTAGGGTTCAGGATTCGTGCCTTACGCGCCCGGGTTCTTGTAGAGGCCGCGCCAGTCGATGGCCTTGGCGCCGAAGTCGAGGCGGCACTTGATCTCGACGCCGTCGACATCGAAGCCATTGCGGGTCTCGATGTACGCACCCTGCTGGCCCTCGAGATAGGCGTATTCAATGGTGTCGATCTGGTTCGGGCTCGCCGCCAGATACCAGGCGGTGGCGCTCGCCGCGTCGAGGCGCGGCTCGCTGATCGGCGAGAGCGTCCGGATCGACTGCGGCACCACGCTGGAGGTCGCGGCGGGCACGAGGTTCTGGGCGACCAGCTGCTCGGCCTTCAGTTCCAGCGCGGCCGGCACGATCAGGAAGGCGGGACGGATGTTCAGCACCGTCTTCTTGTCGAGCCCGGTCTGCAGCGCCATCGCCGCACGCGCCGCCCCCACCGCATCGACGGCCAGCGCCGCGCCGGTGCCCGCGAGGTTCTTGTGATTGGCGTGGAACAGCGCCGTTCCATCGGCCATCGCCGGGTTGGCGGTGATGATCCCCCAGACCACATCGCTCTCCAGCTGGGCAATCGAGTTGCCGTACATCGCCGGGATCCGGGTGAAGGCGTCAAGATCGTCGTTGATCAGCACCTGCCGGGTGATCGCGACCACGCGGCCATAGGTCTTGACCTTGTAGCTTTCTTTGCTCTCGCCCAGCGTGCCGCGCTTGAACTCGCCGCTTTCGCCCACTTCCAGAAGCTGGGGTGCCTCGCCCAGCTGGACGCGGTGCATGGATTTGAAGTCGGTGGCCAGCACCTGGCGGCAGAAGAGCGAGAAGGTTCGGGGATAGGCGTCATAGGCCTGCCGCAGGGTCTTGTTGGTGACGGCCGACAGGATCTCGGGGAAGTCCGAGGTCGAGTGCAGCGCGCGCGTCGCCACCTCGTCGCGCGAGAGGCCGCGCGTGTTCACTCCGGAGTTGCCGAGGCTCTCACGGGCCAATTCCAGCAGCGTCATGCCGCGGTATTGGCGCGCGGCGTCTTCGAGCGGGAAGAGCGTCGGGCTGTAGCGGTGCAGCAGCGCGTTCGCCACGGCGTCGCGGCGGGTGATGCGCTCGTCGCGGCCGCCAAGGGGCACGGAGACATGCGGGAAGGTCCGGGTCTCGTCGGACTTCGCGGCGACCTGGTCGAGGATCAGGCGGCGCGACTCGTCGACGCTGACCCCGCGCTTGACCAGATCCTCGGCGAAGCCGCGCTCGAGGTTCAGCCGTCCGGCCAGATCGTAGATGGTGGAGACGCGGTCGCGCTCAGCCTCGCGGGCGCGGGTCGCGATGGCCTCGGTGTCGGGGGCCTCGGGCTTCGGAGGCTTCGGCTGGCTGCGCGTCTCTGCCGCGCGCGTTTGCGTCTCGGCCGCGCCGGTCTTGTCGTCGGGCATGGTGATCTCCTCGGTCGCTGCCGTATCGGGGGTGTCGTCGGCCGGTGCGGCCGGGGTCGTCTTGTCGGTCATCGGGGATGCTCCTTCGCTGGTTTGGGCGTCCCGGCGATGGAGGACGCAGTCGTGATGTTCGCCCTTGGCGCGGAAGCCCGCGGCGGGGTCGGCGCCGACTGGCACGGCCGAAATCTCGAACGGGGTCCAGTCGACCGCCCGCCAAAGCTCGCGCCCGCCATCGGGTTTCGAGATGTCGAAGCGGTGGACCTGGTAGCCGATCGAGACGGCGCGGATGTGCCCGGCCTGGATGTCGCGCCAGATCGGCTCGACATCGGCGCGCTCGCTGATCCGGACCTGCGCGATGCCGCGCCCGTTCTCGATCCGCACCGAACCGGGCACGACCGAGCCGATGACCGCGTCGAGCGTGTCGATTTCGTGCACCTTCAGGAACGGCGCGCCCGCGTTCAGCCGTTCGAGCCTCACATGGGCGGGGTCGAGGCTCAGCTCCTCGTCATAGGGCTCGCCGAAGAAACTGGCGCGGCGGACACGCGCGCCCGCCGACCAGATCACTTCGACGGTGCGCGCGTCATTGTCGACGCTGTTCGGCGCAAGCTCCGCCGACCGGCGAAGGGCCGGTAGTTCGATCATCGTATCCATGGGTCAGTCCTGTTGGTCGGCCTGCGCCGGTGTGATTTCCGGATCGGCGGGGGCTGTCGGGTCGCCCGCCTGCGCGCTGCCGGTCTTGGTGACGCGGCGCGGATCGCTGTCGAGCACGAGGCCGAGTTCGTCGAGCTTCGCATTGGTCGCGGCGATTTCCGCCAGCACGGCGTCGGGGTTACGGCCCTGCCGGGCGATGGCTTGCGCCAGCGTCGTGGTGCCCGAGCGGATCGCCAGAAGGTCCGCCATCGCGTCCTTCTGCGGATCGACCGCCTCGAACTTCGGCGGCTGCCATTCGACCGGGACATCCGGCGTGGGGATCTTGCCTGCCGCCCATGCGGCTTCCGTGAACCAGCGCCAGACCGGCGCGCAGAACATCGGGATGAACAGCTGCCATTGGACGGCGTCGATCATCCGGCGGAACTCGACGAGGCCCGCGCGGATCGAGGAGTAGTTGACCTGGGACAGGTCCCCGGTCAGCAGCTCGTAAGGCACCCGGAACCCGGCCGAGATCGTGTGCAGGCTCGCGCGCTTATATTCGCCATAGCCGCCGGTGGCGGACGGCTGGTTGAAGCGGATGTCCTTGCCGCCGCGCGCATAGGCGATCAGCCCTGGCTCGAACTGCTCGACCCGGTTTCCATCGGCATCGACCACGGAGGGCGCGATGCCCTGCTGGGCCTCGTCGTCGCCGAAGACGATGGCGGTGACGCAGGCCTCAGTCTTCTTGCGGACAAGTTCGGCCACCTCGTAATCGTCGAGATCGCGCAACGACCGGATCACCGGCGCGCCCCAGGGAACGCCGCGCGCCTGCGTGCGCTGCTTCTCATAGACATGGGCGATCTCGCTCGCCGGGACCGGGCGGCTCTGCAGACCGTTCTGCAAGGCGCCATAGGCGTCGCCGGGGTGTTCGGAATGGAGCCAGTAGGCCCTGCGCTTGCCGACCGGGTCGAACTCGATCCCCTGCACCAGCCGCCCCGCGCCGAGGGCGCCGGATTTCGTGGCGTCGAGGAAGTCTGCCTCCAGCACCTGCAGTTGCAGCGGCACCGGCAGGCCATCGCTCGCCCGCCGCAGGCGTCGGCGCACCAGAACCTCGCCCGCCTCGACCATCTCGCGGCAGATCAGCGTCTGCAGCCCGTAGAAGTCGAGCTGGCCGTCGGCGTCACACTCCGCCGTCCAGCGCTCGAACAACGCGTCGACCTTGCGGTCGAGCGTGTCGTCGCCGCTGGCAGCGCGCGGCATGATGCCCGCGCCGATGATGTTGTTGACCAGCACCGCCACGGCCTTGGCCGCATGCGGGTTGTTGCGCACCAGATCGCGCATCCGGTCGCGCAACAGCGCCCCGGCCACGCCGATCTCGGTGTCGGCCGAGGATCCCGGCGCGCGCCAGCCCTCCGTCCGTCGCCCGCGCGCCGCGCCGTCATAGCCCCGCGTCAGGGTCTCGAAGGCCTGCCGGGCTATTACGCGGCGGGCCGCCATGCGCGGCGCCACCGTTGCAATGGCGTGGTCGAACCAGGTCGCGGACATCAGCGATCCCCGCGGCTGAAGCCCGCGAGCCCGGCCACCGGCAGCGGTCGGCTGACGCCCGCAATGGCGCGCTCGATGGTGCGGATGCGGGCGAGCAGGTCGTCGGCCGAGCCGTAATCGACCGACTTGCCATCATAGCTCACCCGCGTCGTGCCGCTGGCATAGGCCCGGCGCAGCGCCGAAAGCTCGGTTTCCGTCCAGTCGGTCATCAAAACCATCCTCCGCGCCGCCCGAGCCAGTCGGAGCGGCGCTTGCCCTGCGGGGCCTGTCCCGGCCGGTTGATCTGCCCGGCGGGATCGGTGTCGGTGGGGGCCGCCCCGAGCTGATCCTCGAGGTCGCGCCATTTCTCGTCGGGCCAGCGGTCCGCGCCCGCGATCCAGGCGGCGGCGCGGGCATAGACCCGGCAGTCCAGCGCCTCGTTGCGTTCGCGGAGTTTCTGCCATTCGAGCTTTGCGAAGCCGCGCTTGGTGCGCACAGTAACCAGTTGCTCGGCCACGACCTGCTTCAGCCACTCGCTTTCCACCCATGTCGGCAGGTGGATCGTGCCGGGCGGAAAGACCGCGCCCTCGGCGCGTTCTTCCTCAGTCGGCCGTTCCAGCCTCAGAAACCGGTAGGTCTCGGCCTTGAAGGTCGAAACTGCCACGGTCCAAAGCCGGGCTCCGCGCCGCAGACGTTTCCCACCCTCGGTCGCATCGACAAACGTCGGCCCCGACACCGGGCTGGAGCGATTGAACCCCTCGACGCCCTTGACTGGCGACACCTGTCCAAACCCCTGCGCCCGCGACCAGGAGTAGACCGCCGGGGCCTCGTAGCCAGTGTCGATGGCGAGCCGCGCGATCCTGAGATGCGCGCCGCGCTCATGCGGCCAGCTTCGATCAAGCAGCGTTGTCAGTTCCGACCACGCGTCGTGCCGGTCGGGCCCGCCCTCGATCACGACGTGATCGACGAGCCAGCTTTCGAGCCCGCGCCCCCAGGCCCAGACATCGACCTCGATCCGGTCCTTCTGCACGTCGGCCCCAGCGGTCAGGAACAGCCCGCCCGCTGGCACCGTGCCCGGTTTCCAAGCCTCGCGGCGGTCGTAGAGCCGCTGCCAGTCTGGGGCTTCCCCGGTCTCGACCCATGTCTCGCCCAGCGATGTGTTGACGAATGTCTTCATCGTCTCGTCCCCGCCGGAGCGCGCCGAGAGAAAGGCCCGCACCATCGTCTCCAGTCTGACCCAGGGCGAGTAGATCTCGTTCAGGTGGAAGCCCGCCACGCCCGCGAAGGGCTGCTCCGCCACCCAATGTCCTTTTGAGACGGCCGCCCAGCGGGTCTCATCCCGCCACGCCGCATCGCAATCGGCGCAATGGTAGCGCGCGGTTTCAGGCCGGTGGTCGCCCTCGGGCCCCTTGCTCCAGCGCACCTGTGTCCAGGTCAGCACCTGTTCCGCCCCGCAGTCCGGGCATGGCACCCAGAACCGGCGCTGATCGCTTTCCTCGAAGGCTGCCTCGATCCGGCTGGTGCCCTTGTTCGTCGGCGTCGAGACCAGCACGATCTTGCGGTTCCAGAAAGTCACCGTGCGTTTCCTGGCGAGGTTGACTGGATCACCCTCGGCGCCCGCGCTGAAGGGGTAGCGGTCCACCTCGTCGCAAAGCAGCAGGCGGATCGGACGGCTGGCCAGACCCGATGGCGCGTTCGCGCCGACGATGGTCAGATGCCCGCCGGGAAACCGCTTGTGCAGGATCTTGTTGTTGCCGTCGCGCGAGCGGGGATCGGCGATCTTGCCCTTCAGACAGGGCGTGTCGCGGGCCATCGGCGAGAAGCGATCCTTCGACCAGGTTTCCGCGTCGCGCTCGGTCGGCATCACGACCATGATCGGCGCGGGATCCTGATCGATGTGATAGCCGCAGGCGTTGTTCAGCACCTCGGTCTTGCCGACCTGGGCGGAGGACATGATGACCACCGTCTCGGTCGAGGCGTCCGAGATCGCCTCCATAATTCCACGCTGATATTCGGCCCGGCTCGTCCGCCATTGCCCGGGTTCGGCGCTGGCCTCAGAGCTCAGCCGTCGGTTCTGATCCGCCCAATCGCTGATCGTCAGTTCCGGCGGCGGGCGCAGCACCTTCAGCGCCGTCTCCACCGTCCGCTTCAGGATCGGCGAGCCCGTCAATGTCAGCGCTGGCTTCGAGTTGGACATCTGGCTGCGCGAGATCATCGAGCACCTCGCGGATGGTCATTCGGATCAGGTTCCGGGTGTCTCCGACGGTTGATTGTTCAAAAACCTGCGGCGCCAGCCGGTCCGGCAGCGCGAGCAAGCGGGTGCGCAGAAGCGCCAGGACGGCGATCCAGGCGGCCTCGATCTCTTCGGCCGCGATCAGCGCGCCACGCTTTTCCTCGGCCTCCATCTCGGCGAGATCAGCCCGCGCCCGAATGAAGCGCGCCCGCTCGGCCGCGTAATCCGGCGCACCGGCCTGCGCCTTCGTGGCCTGATCGCGCAGGTAGCGGACATAGCCGCGCACCGAGCCGATCAGGTCGTACTGGCCGCGCTCGGCCTTCGGGATCACGCCCTCGCGGCTCAGCTGCTGGACCCGGCGTTCCGAGAGATCGAGGAGCCGCGCGATCACGCCGATGGGTTGCGTGGCTGACGACATGAGATGATCCGCGCGCTCCGATTAAAGCCATGTAATTGCTGCGATTATACTGGATGATGTGCCCCGGCGGAGCGAAGCTGATCCTACGAAAACGATGCGCCCCACGGAGCCTGCCATGACCCTCGCCGAACGCTACAACCTCGAAGCCGCCCGCCTGCTTCCGCACATGGCCGCCGACCTTCAGGTCGATCCCGCCATCACCCGTGCGGCCGAGATCGACGAGATCGTCTTCCGGCGCGGCGAGTTTCTGGGCGGCATGGCCTGCGCCATCCTCGCGATGATCGCGCAAAAGAACTGAGGGGGCAGGACGATGACCGAACGCCACCAACTCCGCGCCGAAAAGGCCCGCCGGAACCAAGAAGTCGCGCTGGCGGCCTTCATGGAAAAGAAGGCCGAGATCGACACGATGCTCGCCCGCCTGCAGAGGCTGAGCGATGACCACTTCAACGCCCATCCCGACGAGATCAATTGGGGCCACGTCGGCACCCTCGAACACTACGCGAGCCTGATGAAGTGCATCACCGACAGCGCGTTCGGCGAAGGCGAATTCGCAGACTGACCTCCGGCATCGCCGGACCATTGCCGCGCGCGGGCGCGGCTTGGGGTCGTAGAAGGGATCGCGACGGCCGCGACCCGAATACGGAGACGACCCCATGACCCAGCTTTCCGATACCCAAGCCATCATCCTCAGCGCCGCCGCACAGCGGCCCGAGCTCATCGCCCTGCCGCTGCCAGAGAGCCTGCGGGGCGGAGCCGCCGCCAAGGTGATCGGCGCAATGCTCGCGAAGGGCTTGCTCGAAGAGGTAGAGGCGGACATGCGCAAGGGCGAACCCGTCTGGCGCGAGACCGGCGACGGCCACGGCGTCATGCTGGTTGCCACCGACGCAGGCCTTGCCGCCGTCGGCATCGAACCGAACACTTCCGCCGCCCCCGAACCCGCACCCAAGACGCGTACGCCGCGCGAGGGCACCAAGCAGGCCACCCTGATCGCCATGCTGCGCACGCCGGACGGCGCGACCATTGAGGAAATCATGGCAGCGACGGGCTGGCAGTCGCACACGGTGCGCGGCGCGATGGCCGGGGCGCTGAAAAAGAGGCTTGGGCTCGAGGTGACCTCGGAGAAAGTCGAGGGGCGCGGAAGGGTCTACCGGCTTTAAGCGGCAATGATTTGCCATGCACCCGCGTTGAACGCAGCTTACGGATTCCTTTGAGGCGCGACCCGGCGATTTCCTAGATACATCAATCGGCCAAGTCCAAGTGACCATGAAGGTCGAATAGCTGCGCCTGCCGTTCAAGCGCGGCTATTTCGTGGGTTCCGAACCCGAGGTCGGCCACGATTTTGTCGACCATTTCTCGCGGCTCCGGCAGTTGGTTGACGCGCTTTCGGGTCTTGTTCCAGCTCACCATTTCCGGCGGCGCCAGAGCGATTATTGCTTTCTCGAGGCTTTCGAGTTCGGTTTTTGAGCCTGTCAACGGGACGCATGCGGCGCGGCAATGGCGACGAATGAACTCCTTGCGGACGAGTTTGGCCAACTGCGCGTCGGTGCCTACATGACAACTCAGTTTCCGGTTTCGCCACATCCTACCAATATTGTAATTGCAGGCCAGTTTGTGGCTTCGCTCCTCACTCCCATTGACGTGACGGCTATAGATCCGGTCCCGAAACGAGCTGGCTTCCGTGATTCCGACATAGTGTAGATCTCCGCGGTGATCAGCGAGCGCGTATACCCCGACAGCATCAGGAAGATCGTCAATCCGTCTCAGTTCCTGCGACTGCAATGCGGCGAGGCATTCTGCTGGCGAAAGAAGGAATTGGGACATCGTGAGTTCACACAGCAATCAAGGGTCTTTGGGGAAGCAGATGGTTCGGTCGTTCCTGAGCCCAACTGCTTCGAATATCCTTCTAATGGAGTACGAGCGCACAATCGAGACGATGGTGAAGACAGCGCCCATCTTCAGGTTCTGGGCCAGCGTCGTGTGCAGGCCAAAGATCGGGAAGATCAGGATCTGTGTGACGACCGCAACGCCGTAGCCCACGATCACGTTGGCGACGGACTCGACCAGCGACATCAGGCGGGACTGTTTCATGCCGCGGCCTCATCCATCGGCCAGCAGTTCAGCTGCCAGAGTTCGAAGCGCATGCGCTGCAACCAGGGGGACCACGCCGTTGCCACAGAGGCGAAGCCGGTCCACCCGGTGGGCCAGCCCATCAGCGCCTCGACGAACAGCGGGTTCAAGGTTCGGCGCACTTCGGAGGTATTCGGCCCAGCCATCGGCGTCACCAGGACCTGGCGGCCAAGCAGCCCGTTCACCGGCGTGTTGGCCAGTGTCGTCGCCCCGTCCTTGTGATCCCGCGCCGTCGGCGTCATCCACATCTGACTGGCGTTGGCCAGATCGGCCGTCCGGCGGTTGCCGGCGCTCGGCTTGTTTCCGTCCGTCGCCATTGGCGTCGGCCAATCCCGCGCCATGCCGTCGAGACCCTTCTCGTCGCGCCTGTCGCCACCCCGGCTCCGAAAGCTGTCGGTCTGCGGCGTCGGCCACATCGCGGCCGTCGTCGCAAGGTTCATGCCGTGCTGACCCGCTGCCTGCGAGGGTGTCGGCTTCGTCTGCCGGTTCTCGTTCGCACTGGCCCTCGGCGTCGGCCAGAGCCGCAGCAGTTCCGTCCGGTTCCCGCCACTCGACCGGGTCCCAGAGCAGGCGCGCGGGGTCGGCCAGCTCGTCGCCATCGCGGTGGGCGAGGATGAAGAGGCGCTCGCGCTTGTGGGGCGCGCCGACTTCCGCCGCAGTGAAGAGGCCTGCCGCAAGGCGGTAGCCCATTCCGACCAGTCCGCTGGCGACTTCGGGGAAGCCGAGGCGGAGATGATGGGCGACGTTCTCGAGGAACACGAAGGGCGGTTCGACCTCGCCGATGATGCGGGCGACATGCGGCCAGAGGTGGCGCGGGTCGTCCGCGCCCCGGCGTTTGCCCGCGACGGAGAATGGCTGGCACGGATAGCCCGCAGTGACGATATCCACCGCGCCGCGCCACGGGCGGCCGTCGAAGGTTCCAACGTCGTCCCAGACAACAGCCTGATCCAAGGACGCGTCTTCCATCCGCGCCACGAGAGTGGCTGCAGCGAAGTATCCGTTTTGATCAAGCGGCTTTTTCGTTCCATTTCCGGCCGTCGCGGAGCAGCGCGTTTGCGAGGATCAGCAGCTTGCGCATGATCGCGGTGATGGCAACCTTTGACGGTTTTCCGGCATCCTTGAGATCCTGGTATTTCCGAGCGAGATCGTCGTTGAAGCGTAGTGCGACCAGTGCCGGCATATAGAGCGCGCGGCGCAAACCGGCGCGACCACCGCGAATGCGGGCGCGGCCGGTCCATGTCCCCGATTGGCGCGTCATTGGGGCGAGGCCTGCCAGGCTGGCAGCCTGCTTGTTGTCCAACTGGCCCAACTCGGGCATTTCGGTCAGGATCGCCATGGCCGTGACCGATCCGATGCCGGGAATGGAGGTGAGGATATCCCGACGGCGCGACAGTTCGGGATCGCCGACGGTCAGCGCTGCGATCGTTGCATCGATTTCTTTCAGTTGTGCGCCGATTTGTTTCAGGCGGGCCCTGAGCTGGCGCCGGATCAGCGGGTTCACGGCGATCTGCTCGCGGTTGGTCGTGGCGATGCGGTCCTTGACGAGTGCTTGTCGCGCGACGCTCAACTCTCTGAGATCATGCAGGGTTTCGGATTTCGCAGGACGCCCTTCAAGGTCGAGAACCGCACCCATCCGTGCGAGGATGGCCGCATCGATCCGATCGGTCTTGGCCAGCCGTCCGGTTGCCTCGGCAAAACGGCGCGCGGCACGGGGATTGACCTTTACGGCCTCGATCCCGGCCGCGACCAGAGTGGCTTCGAAAAGCCGGTGATAGGCGCCGGTCGGCTCGAACACGACCCGTGCTGCGGGTTTGCCGATCCAGCGGATCAGCGCCGCGCACCCGGCGCGGTCGTTCGGGAACTGGCGATGCTCGGCTGGGCTCAGCCGGAAGGCATCAAGGGTAGGTTTCGAGATGTCGACTCCAATGATATGCTGCATGGTCTCTTCGTCTTCCTCTGCTTGTCATCCGGTCCCAAGGACCGGGTATCCGTTCAGGACAGATGAAAAGACGGGGGCGATCATACTACGCCTCGGTGTTGCGGCACCTGGTTTCCCTCGATCCGACCCCCGCCGCTGCCCGGCATAAATGCCGTGCCGGGCAGCGGCTCCTTTATCCCAAAGGAGCCGAGAGAAGTCATAAGACAAGGTTTCCCGTTCGACATGGCCCACAGTTCGATATCCGGGCAAGGCGATGGTGAGCCCGAGGTCAATGCCACCGGCGCCGGAGCAGAGCGAGAGGCCGAAGAGACATGCGTCGCCTGTTCCGTCAGGCAGGCCTGCGGAAGGTAAAGCCAGGTCATCCATCCCTCAGCGGTCTTTGGTCTTGAGGTCGTCGTAGGGCGTTCCATCCCCGTCGAGGACGGCCTGTTTCCCGGTGAATTTCTGCCAGCGCTGGACGGCCACATCGACATAGGCCGGGTTCAGTTCGATGCCGAGGCAGACGCGGCCCGTGGTCTCGGCCGCGATCAGCGTGGTGCCCGATCCCATGAAGGGCTCGTAGATCGCCTGACCCGGGCTCGAATTGTTGAGGATCGGCCGGCGCATGCATTCCACCGGCTTCTGGGTGCCGTGGACGGTCTTTTCGTCCTGGTCCTTGCCCGAGATGTGCCAGAGCGTCGTCTGCTTGCGGTCGCCCGCCCAATGGCCCTTGCCGGACTTGCGCACGGCGTACCAGGCGGGCTCGTGCTGCCAGTGATAATCGCCGCGGCTCAGAACCAGCCGCTCCTTGGCCCAGATGATCTGGGACCGGATCGTGAAGCCCGCGACCTCGAGGCTTTCCGCCACGGTCGCCGCATGCAGCGCGCCATGCCAGACATAGGCGACATCGCCGGGGAACAGCGCCCAGGCCTCGCGCCAGTCGGCCCGATCATCGTTCAGCACCTTGCCGGTGCGCTTGGTCTTGGCCGCCCCCGCCTCATTGCGCCAGCCCGGGTCATATTCCACGCCGTAGGGCGGATCGGTGACCATCAGCAGCGGCTTCACCGGGCCGAGCAGCCGCTCGACATCGGTGGCGACCGTACTGTCGCCGCAGAGAAGCCGGTGGTGTCCCAGAAGCCAGAGATCGCCGGGTCGGCTGATCGGCTCCTCCGGGGTTTCCGGGATCTCGTCTTCGCCCTCCTGCGGACCGGTGCCTGCATCGAGGCTCGACATCAGCGCGTTCAACTCGTCCTCGGTGAAGCCGGTCAGGCCAAGGTCGAAATCCGCCTCCAGCAGGTCAGCCAGTTCGAGGTTCAAGAGGTCCTTGTCCCATTCGGCATTCTCGCCGGAACGGTTGTCCATGATCCGGAAGGCACGGGCCTGGGAGGCTGTCAGCCCCTTGGCGACATGCACCGGGGCGGTCTTGAAGCCGAGCTTGCGCGCAGCCTCCAGCCTTGTGTGCCCGGCGAGCACGACCATCGCCTCGTCCACCACGATGGGCTGACGCCAGCCGAACTCCTGGATCGAGGCCGCGACCGTGGCGATGGCCTGCTCGTTGCGCCGGGGATTGCGCGCATAGGGAATGATCTGCTCGAGCGGCAGGTCGACGACGTCCATGGGAATGTCCTTGGGGTGCCGGGCGGCGAAATGGGGGCGTGAACCGAAATGCCCCCACAGGGCCGTTTCGGTTCAGGCATGGGGTTTCCGGCGGTCAGACCCTGTGCTCGTTGCCGCGTGGGCCCAAGCGAAACGAAACGGCTATTTTCAGGGGCGTCACTGGGAAACCCTCGCGCTTCGCCCGCCCGCATAGGGTGGACGCCGGGAAGGACCCGCCGATTTCAGGGAAATGCGCTCCGCTGCGGCCCTGCTGTCGTGGGGCCGCGCGAACGGAAACGGGGAGAGCCGTCTTCCGACGCACTCTCCCCATCATATCCTTCAGATAGCACGGATCTGTTGCAGCTGTCGAAGAACAAAGTGTTGCAACACTTCACGCAGCCGCAGCATTCAGCCGCGCGGCGATCTTGGTAAGCGCGAGCTTGTGCTGGCGCCAGGCGGTGGAGCGGTCGACGCCCAGCTCATAGGTGATCTGCTTCCACGGACGCCTGGCGGCACGCCACCAGATCAGGCGGCGCTCGCTTTCGCCGAGCCAGAGTACCCAGTCGAAGGTCCGCTCGAGCCGCGAGATCGCGGCGGCCGAGGGCCAGACCCGCATCGGTTCGGGCTCCATGGCGAGGATTTCGCGCTCGGTGCGGATGACCTGCGGCCAGGCGTTGAAATAGCCCTGCACCTTCACGGGCGGCAGCTTGCGCAGGGTGCGGAACGCCTCCTCGAAGTGATCGGCGACGTCCTCGGCGGTCCAGATGTGCTCAGCCATGGCGCAGATCCTCGACCGGGCGCGGACCATAGAGCCGCGTGCCCAGCTGCTCGACGAGTTCGCGCTCGGGCCAGGTCAGGCGCTGGTCATCCACGCTGACGGCCAGCAGGCCCTGTTCGCGCCAACCGTCGCCTTTCACCTCATCAGGCGACCGACGCTGGCCGCCATAGCCCTTTGGGTGGAACCTCATGCCGCACCTCCCCGGGCGTCGAGGGCCCAGAGAAGGATCGCGATGGCATCGGCCTCGTTGTCGTCTTCTGGGCTGAAGCCCTTCGCGCGGGCTGCATCGATCATGGCCTGCTTGGGGGCGTTGCCCTTGCCGGTGGCGTGGCGCTTGATCGTGCCCACCGGCACGCCCTCGTAGGGGATGCCCCGCAACTCGCCCCAGCTGGTGAGCGAGGCCATCAGCCCGCCATAGACATGGGCCGCATCGGTTCCGGCATGGCGGCGGACCTCCTCGAACCAGATCGCGGCGATGGGACCGGACAGGCGGTCCAGTTCGGTCAGCCAGTTGGTGAAACGCAGATAGCGCATGCCGCCGCCGTCATAACGCCCGGGCCGAAAGCTGGCGGTGCCGCTGGTGATGAGCCCTTCGTGGCTGCGCAGCGCCCAGCCGGTTGTGGTACCGAGATCGAGCGCCAGCATGCAGGGCGGATGTTCGTTGGATTGGGTCATGAGAGACCTCCTCTTCGCGTTTGTGAGCGAGGCGAGCGGGCTGGCCGGTGAAGGCTGCGGTCTCGCCAGGCCCCGAAGGGTGGTCTGGTCAGTTCATGGGCTGGGCAGCTGGGCCGCCCGGCAAATCCTTCAGAACTTTCAGAGGGGCGTCTTGAAGGATTTCCGCCCGTAAGTGGTTGTCCTGTATGTGTAATATATAATCTTTCAATTATTCAATATTTCAATGGGTACCTCTCTCCCAATGTTAAACCGCGCGCGTACACGTATAGGGAAAAGGGGTCCTCTTGAAAGATTGAAGGATTTGAAGGATTCGGTTTTTCCCTTTCGTTTCTGCTGCTTGGCGGTAGTTCGGCTTCAAGGGCCGCTTCAGGCGGCTTGAAGGATCTCCGGTCACCCACCCCATCGGGCCATCCGGTAGACCATGGCCTGCTTGGTCGAGGATCCGCGCATGCCCGTCGTGATGTCTCCGCTCTCGATCAACGTCAGCAGGATTTCGTCGCGGTCGCGCGATTTCAGCCATTGGGAGGCGCGCGTGATCTCGGATTTGGTGATCCCCTTGGGCCCGGCGGCGCGGACGATCTCTTTCAGCCGCTTCAGATGCGCCTCGGTCTCGGTATCCGCCACATGGCGCTCGACCGCCTCCATGGTGCGCCGCGCGTAATGGCGCACGAAGCCGATGGCCCAGTCCGCCACGGCGATGTCGATCTCGGGGCGCACCGGGTCGCGCCCGACGGCGACGATCAGCGCCAGCTTCAACGCATTCTCTCCGATGCGGGCGAGAATGGCGGTAAAGGCGGTGCCGGCCGCTGCCCGCAGTTCCTCGGTCAGGGCGTCGCTCAGGTCGGCGAACCGGACGCGCGCCGCGTCTGACATCGGCACGGTCATCGGGCTCACGGCGGTGTTCTGATCGGCGGTCTTGCCGGTCAGGTTGCCCTTCACGGCCCCGCCGCCGTTCGCGACCAGCTGGAGTGCCTGGATCAGCGCGGGCGGCGCCTGCCGGATGCCCACGGCGAGGTTCTCATCGGGGTAGTCCTCGTCGCTGGGCAGGATCAGGAAACGGGCCAGCGAGCCGTCGACCACATTCGCGCCCTGCAGCGCGCCCCAGAAATGCAGCGGCGTCGTGGTGCCATAGACGCAAAGGCAGGGCTGGTTGATGTCGCGCCGCTCATTGGTGCCGTCGCGGTTCGCATATTCGGCGCCGAGGAAGATCCCGCCCGCGGTCGTGAAGAGCTCGGTCATGTTGTCGAGGATCTCGGTGATATGGCGCGGGCTGCGCTTGCGGTCAGCGGCGGCCGACAGGAACATTCCGAATTCGTCGATCTGGAACAGGATCGCCGGCTGGCGATGGAGCGCGGTCAAAAGCCCCGCGCCAGAGGCGATCTTGTTGCCGCCGAGATGGTGGGCGAGACCCGCTTCGAAGAAGACCTCGTTGATGATCTCGCGGGCGTGGTTCTTGCCTGAGCCGCTGTCAGCGATCCCCACGACATAGAGGTTCGAGCGCAGGTTACTGGTCGTGCGGTACCGCCGCCCCATCAGCGCGCCGATGGCGCAGAGGCTCGCCCCGAGCGAAAGAAGCGGTTGCGGCCTGCGGGCGGTGGCCAGCATGTAGCCGGTCAGCTCGCCGACGAGACCGTCGGGGATGGTCAGGCTGAAGGCAGGATTTTCCGGGTCGGCGACGGTGGGCGCGCTCCCCTCCAGCCGGGCCAGCAGATCGGCGGCTGGATGTGGGCCGTCCGGATCAAGGCTGCCATCGAGGCGCAAGGCGGCGACGGGCTGCCAGCCGCGTTCCATGGCGAGATGATAGATCGTGCCTGCGCCGATCCGGTCGGGCTTGAAGCTCGCCCAGGCGCGGGCCGTGGTCGCGGGCACATCCTTGGCCGCCTGGGCCGACCAGGTGGCAAAGACCTCGCCGCCCTCATCGCCAAGCGCGCCTTTCAGTGCCATGCCGATGCGCATCCAGCTGTCGTAATCGAGCTCGTCATTCGGCAGCCAGTCGAGCGCCGACCGGATGGCGGGCAAGGTGCCGATCTGCCCGTGATTGCGCAGCAGGGTTGCCGGTGCTGCCGAGCGCAACCCGCGCTGACGCAGGGCCTCGGGCAGGATCGCATAGGCCTCGTCGAGAAAGGCCGCCGCCGCTTCGGCCGTGATTTCCGGAAGGTCGCTGATGTCGAGATCGGCCAGCCCCTCGTCGGGCCAGACATAGGGCGCGCCGGTATCGGGGTGGTCGGCATAGGCCAGAAACTGCTGCCCGAGGCAGAGCACCTCGAGCGGATGGCGTTTGATGCCTCGAAACGGTGCGGCCGTGCGATAGACCAGCATACGCTTCGGGGCGCGGCCGATGCGCAGAGCGGGCGTGTCGCCGAGGCGCGCCCGGGCCAGCGCCTCGATTTGCAGCGCCAGGTCGGCGTCCGCCGCGATGTCGATATCGACCGCCGCCACCGCGCCGCCGACGATGCCGATGCCGCAATCGGGCCAAGTGGCCCAGGTCGCGACCTCGACCTCCGTGGTTGGGCGTTCGGCATGGCGGTTCCATTCCGGGTAATCAGACCAGCCACCGCGCTGGAACCGGCCGGGCTTCTTGGTGCCCGGGCCGATCGGCAGGATGGCATAGCCATTGGTGACGAGCCGCGCGCCGAAGCGCGCCATCCAGGACGTGTCGGCCATCAGAACGGCACCTCCGGCGCCATCGCGTCGAGCCAGTTGCGATCCTTTGGTGCCAGCGCACGTAGGTGGTCGCAATAGCCGGTGACGACCGCGTCGAGAAACCGGGCCCATTCCTCCTCGGACAGGGTCGCGAGGTCGGACTTGCCGATGCTCTCAAGATATTCGCCGCCCATCTGGCCACCCGTGATCATGGCTTCGGTCTCATTCGGGGTCGGATCGATCATGCCCTTCCTCCCATGGCAGAGGTCCTGACAGGCACGGCTGCAGAACCGCTTGCGGCTGGCGTCACGCCGCGGGTCGGTGCGGCGGAACCCCGGCTCGAACCAGCCAAAGCCGCGAGGTTCCCGGTGGCAGACGGCGCAGAGGCCGGGGTCGGATGGGCGCATGGGGCGAACCTGTAACCGGAGATTTCAAGATAACGGCCCGAAGGACGGACCGAGATGTCGCTGGGGCGCGCAAGGCGGCTCGTCTGCGCGAGGGCCTCGGCCACGCTCAGCGGCACGGGGCAGCCGGGTGCGCGCTTGCGCCACCACTCGGCCGCCTTCTGGCGGGCATAGCCCTGATGCTCGAGGCAGACCCATTCGCTGTAGGTGGCAAGGCCGCTACTATAGGTCACCTTGAGCGACGGACGGCCGCCAGCCTTGTCGTGGCGGCTATAGGAAACGCCCGTGACCTTGAGCCATCGTTGCTTCGGCGAAAGCACCGGCAGCGTGGCGGCCGTCGGCGCGATCTTCACCTCGCGCGCCGGGAAGACATAGCCGCAATCCGGGCATTCCGTCGCCGATAGCGCGATGATGCTGTCACAGTCCGGGCAGACCTTGGTCGGGGCCTCACCCCCGCCGCCGTCACCGGGGCGCTTGGGCCGCACCAGATCGATCGGCCCGTGGCGGCGGACATTGCCGGCGAAGTCCAGCACCAGGCAATTATCCTTGCCCGGCGCGAGGCGGGTGCCGCGCCCGACCATCTGCACATAGAGCCCGGCCGATTGCGTGGGACGCAGGAGCGCGATCAGGTCGACCCCCGGCGCGTTGAAGCCGGTGGTCAGCACGCCCATAGAGGCCAGCGCCCGGATTTCGCCGCGCTTGAAGGCGGCAAGGATCGCATCGCGCTCGTCCTTCGGCGTGTCGCCGAAGATCGTGCGGCAACAGATGCCCTGGCGGCCGAATTCCTCGGCCACATGGCGCGCATGCTCGACGCCCGAACAGAAGGCCAGCCAGGATTTGCGGTCGCGGCCATGCTCGATGATCTCGGCCACGGCCGCGCGGGTGATGGCGTCCTGATCGACCGCCGCCGCCAGATCGCGCGCAATGAAATCGCCCGCGCGGGTGCCCACCTTCGAGACGTCGAGCCGGGTCGCGGGCTGTTTCGAGACCAGAGGGCTCAGATACCCCGCATCGATCAGTTCGCGGACCGGGGCCTCATAGGCGATGTCGGTGAAGAGCGCGTTCTGCCCCTCGTGCAGCATCCCGCAGTCGAGCCGGAACGGCGTGGCGGTCAGCCCGATCACCTTGAGCGCCGGGTTGATCGCCTTCAGCGCGTCGAGGAAGCGCCGATACATCGTGCTCGACTTGCCGGGGATCAGATGCGCCTCGTCGATCAACACCAGATCGGTGTGGCCGATTTCAGCCGCGCGGCGGTGGATCGATTGGATGCCCGCGAAGAGGATCCGCGCCTGCGCCTCGCGCTTACCGAGGCCTGCCGAATAGATGCCCGCCGGGGCATCGGGCCAGAGGCCGATCATCTCGGCATGGTTCTGGGCGATCAGCTCGCGGACATGGGTCACGATCAGGATGCGCTGATCGGGCCAGGCCTTCAGCACGCCTTCGATGAAGGACGCCATGACGAGCGACTTGCCGCCCGCGGTCGGGATGACCACCAACGGATTGCCGGTGTGGGTCTGGAAATAGCCGTAGATCGCGGTGATCGCGGCCTGTTGATAGGGGCGCAGGGTCAGCATGGCGCGGCCTCCGGGGAACGGGCGTCATTGGTCCAGGTCGTGCCATCGGCCATGCGGTAGGTGACGAGATCGTCGCCCGCATCGATGACCTCGCCCGGGATGAGATCGGGGATGAAAAGGTGACGGCCACAGGCGGCGCGTTGCTCTGCCAGGGCCAGCATCCGGTCGTGGCGGGCGCAGTGCCAACCACCCTCGACGGGTGTCGTATGCAGGCAGGACCGGCAGGTCACCGCCGCGCCACCGCCGTCATGGCAGGCCGCATGGTGATCGCAGAACCGGCATTCGAACCAGGCCGGGTCCTCGCTGATCCGCGCGGGCGGATGCTGGGCGAAGATGATGCGCCCGGCCTTTTCCAGCAGGCGCTCGGCCATCGCGCGGTCCGCCTCGATGCGCTCGACATGCAGCGCGTCGGTGTCCTTGCAGACCGCGACGTAGAGCGCGCGCGTGATGCCGGTCAGGTGCATGTAGACCTGCATCTGCGCTGCGTGCTGGGGCTTGGACAGAACGACGCCCTTCGCGACCAACTCGTTGAAGCTCTTGACCGAGTGGGTCTTGAACTCCAGCACATGCCAGGTCTTCGGCGCCTCCAGTAGCCCGAGGGCCACGCCGTCGAGCGAGCCGCCGAAATGGCCGCCATGGGCCTCGACCCGGAACTGGCGGCCGGTCTCGGGATCGACCTCGAGCACGGTCGCGCCGGTGGCACGCAGGTTGCGCACCAGCCGGTCCTCTGCCAGCTGCCCCGTCTCGAAGAGGCGCAGCAGGCGGCCGGAATGGCGCGCGGGCGTGATCCAGCGGAAATCATACCAGAGCGCCCGGGCACAGGATTTGCCGATGATCGACGCCCCGAGGTGATCGCGGAAACCATCGCCCTGGCGGGCCTCATAATCGGCATAGATCGCCGTCAGCGTCGGCGTGGGGGCGCAGGGCAACTCTGTCATCACAGACCCTCCCGTTCGGTTCTCGCTTGGGCCTCGGCCAGAATGCCATCCTAGGTCTCGGGGTCATGGCGTTCGCGCAGGATGCCGATCAGCGCGTCCTTGAGCTTTTCGCGACGACGGCGGCCGGTGCCCTGGGCCAAGAGTTCCGCTCGCTCGCGGCACAGGTGGCGGAGCGCCGTGCGGGCCCGGTGGAACCAGTCCGGATCGATCGGCTTCTGGCCGCGCTGGCGGGCCAGATCGGCCGTCGCGATTTGCGTGCGGATCTTGGCGATGGCATCGTCGAGTTCGATCAGCCGCCGCTGGTCTTCAGGCAAGCCGGGGCTGTTCACGGCCACGAGGGCCGCGTTGGTAATGTCAGTCATGGGAGTTTCCTCAGATGGGGTTGCGCGCTGCCCTGTCAGTCAGGGCGCAGGACAGCGCGGGTGCTCAGCCCTTCTTGTTCCAGGGCGCGGAGGCCATTTTCGGCGGCACCGAAGAGCTGGCCGGATCGGGCGCGGGCTTTGCCGAGCGGGCGGCCGGGGCCGAACCCCGCTCGGGCGACAGATAGGCAATCGCGTTGCTCTCGCCGTAGCCGTTCTTCGGCGGGCGGATCTTCACCTGGATCGTCATCGGGATCAGGTGCAGCTCCTCGCTGTCGCTGACATGCATCCGGCCCGTGGCGTGGCAGATCGCCGAGAGCGTGCGCTGCGCGATCTCCACCGTGGTCGGGTTCGGGTTCACCAGGTTCAGCTGGTCGAAGATCTTCCGCCCCTTGTGCTCTCCCTCGAGGATGTCGAGCATCAGCCAGAGGAACTGGCCCATGCCGTTCTTGGTGACGCGCATCTCGCTCTCGACGATCTGGGCGCGGTACTTGCCGGCGGGCAGCAGCTCGTAGGCGGTGGTGGGCTCGACGCTGGTGGCGTCGAAGGACTTGTCGAAACGTGCCATGGTCTTGTCCTTGTTCAGTTCATTGGGATTGGGGCATGGCCGCGAGGAACTCCGACCACATCAGCGGCAGGGTTTCCGGCAGGCCGTAACGGTTCTTGGCGAGGAAGGCGGGGCGCTCTTCGGTGTGCATGACGCGCGCACCGGACCCTAGCGCCCGGGTCACCTTCTTGTTGAAGCCAACATCGGATTTCGCGACCGAGATCTGATAGTTGGCGAAGAGCACCACGTCCGAATGCTCCTGCAGCAGCGCCGAGGCGCGGGTCTGCAACTTGATCACATAGCGGTCGTAGGGCTCGTGCTCGGGGCTGTCGAAACGCTTGATGTCGGTATGGGCGATCTGGATGACCACCATGCCCTTGCGGTCGCGCAGCGCGTTGAGCCGGTCGAGATATTCGCGCCAGATGGTCAGCGCCTCGGCATAGCCCTTCCCGAACCCCGGCGCCTCGATCGAGGCCCATCCATTGCGCTTGCAGGCCTCGGCCCAGATCAGCGGCTCCAGCCAGTCGACGCTGTCGACGACGACCGTGCCGAAATCGTGGTCCTCGTTCAGAAGCGCATCAAGCGCCTCAGCCACCTCCGCATAGCTGGTCGCGAGCGGGAAATGGGGCACCTGCAGCTTGCCTAGGCCATCCTCGGTCATGAGGAAGACGGGCCGGTCGGCATCGGCTGCGAAGGTGGATTTGCCCACCCCGGCCACGCCGTGGATCAGGATGCGCGGCGGGGTCAGCACCGAGGTCGTGCGCAGGGACGCGAGCGAAATGGCCATCAGCGCACCTCCTCGTTCAGCACGAGGCGGAACTTGGGCTTGCCGGTGCGGACCGTGCGCGCGGGCTCGAAGCCCTTGCGCCAGCTTTCCGGAAATGCGCCGTATTTGCGCTCGGAGACCGACAGCTTGGTTTCGATGAATTCCGCCGGGTCCTCGCCCGCCGAGGCGATGTTCTCGGCGATCTGCGCCAGCAACGCCTGATCCCAGTCGATGCGCTTGGGCAGTTCGGCGATCACGGTGACGCCGTCATCCTCGAACCGGATCGTGCCGGTGTCCTTGCCCGCCTCCTGGCGGGTGTCCTGGGCGCGGTCGGCGTATTTCAGAGAGATGGCGCCGTCGAGCCAGTCCGCGACCGACTTCGCCTGCGTCAGCTGCTCGTCCGCCGCGCCTTTCAGCAGCGCGAGCTGATCGGCGGGCAGCGCCGCGATCTGGCCCACCGGCATGCGGTGGATATCGGCCAGGGTGATGTGGTTGGAGATCGTCATATTCCGCCCCCTCACGCCGACATCGGACGATGGGGTTCGTGATCCACGCCGCGGATCTGTTCGGCCTCGAAGGCCTCGACATCCTCGAGCCGGTAGATCACCCGGCCGCCGAGCTTGATGAATTTCGGGCCTTCGCCCGTCCACCGCCAGCGCTCCAGCGTGCGGTGCGAAATGTTCCAGCGAGCCGCCAGCTCGATCTGGGAAAGGTGCCTGGTCGCCATGTGAACCTCCTTGGGATTTCTGCGAACACTTGCGGGTTCAACATGGCGGAGGGCGTGGGAGGGCTTGGGGAGGGCACTGGTAGGGAAGCCGGTAGGAGAGGCACAAAAGCAAAAGGCCGCCCTGATGGACGGCCTTGGAGATGGCGGTGGCTGACCGGATCAGGGCTCGATCCAGCAGTTTCCGTCGGCGTATTTGATGAACGAGCGCCAGTCGTCGCGACCGCTGAACACCTTGGAAAATGAATTCGTGCCGTCCTTGTAGCCCGCTTCATACAACACGGCTTCTGTCAGGCATGTTGCAGAACCTGTTTCGTATGCATCGAACAACACGTTCAACAAGCGACGCTGCTTGGGGCTCTTGAAGGTGAGGGTTTCGCCTCGCAGCCAGACGATGCCGTAGTCATCCGAATGATCGATCGGGAAACGACGCTGCACTTGTTCGGGGAACACCCGAGCCCCGAGGACCTGTGCCGAGATCGCGAGCCTTGCCGGATCGCCCGCAACATCCGCCACGTTGATGATGTGGTTGCGCTTCTGGGTGGTCTCAGGGATACGCTCGCCGGGTGTGGAAGTCAGAATGATGCGGATTTCCTGCGGCGGCTTGCGTCCGATCAGCGCCTCGAGCTGAGCCCAGACCCCCGGATCGCCAAGCCGCCGGGCGAACCAGATGGGCACCTGGGCCTTCGCTCCGGCGAGCTTGATGGTTCCCACCTCCCAGACGAGATCCGTAACCAAGGGTGTCGGGCGTGAAGGTCCGGCACGCTCGAACGCCACCAGAATCTTGGCAAGAGCCAGACCGTAGTCGACCTTGCACGCCGCGATGTCCTCATGGGCGACCTTGACCCAGCGGCCGGTACTGTCGTGATAGCCGTAAGATTTCAGCTCAGCCGACCAGGTGGCCTCGACCGGCTCATCCTCATAGTCGTCCATCGCAGCGACGACGGGGACGTGCCCGCTCGGCACCAGCAGCTTGGCCGCGATCAAAGCGTCGGTCGCGCTGCGCGAAACCTGGTGCAACGCCAATGCCTGGAGCGACATGCTGCGGGCTTCCATGGCCCGCAGCAGAAGGTCGACCGCACGCTTACTCAAGGACGTCGCCTTCGTCGTTGTCGTCCTTCAGGATGCCCCAGAGCCGCAGATACTTTTCGCCGATCAGGCGCTCTTGCGGGGTCATGTCCTTCAGGTTGCAGCCATGCGGCATGGTCACGGTCAACGACAAAGACTTGCCCCGCCCACCATCGGGGCCCGGGTGGAACTTGATGGTGAAGCGCGCACGGGTGACCACCCATTCCGCCACGTCGCCGGTGCCACCCAAGACACGCGCGCCGCCACCGATATCGAGGCCGATCCGGTGTTCCGCCATCTGCCAGATCGTCCGGTCGGCACCCGACATGGATTCGAGCGTGATGCGCTCCTTCGGATCGCCCAGATCCATCAGGCGCAGTTCCTTGACGGTCACGCCGGCAATCCCGTCGGCCGGATCACTCGGGAAGTCGAACGGCCGCAGCAGCATGCTAAGATCGTATTCGCGCCACGGCAGCGCCTGCTCTTCATCAAGGGTGATTCCCAGCAGGTCGCGCGCCATGTACCGGGTCAGGTCGATCCGGTCCTCGCGCGTCTTGGCCACGACCTCGATCACGCCGGTCGCAGCCTCATAGGTCAGCGCCGCCTCGAAGACCGGCTTCACGATCCGACGCGACAGGGTGCTGTTGGCATCGAATCCCAGCGTGTCCTCGGGACGCCCCTCCCGGTAGACCGCGACCTGGACCAATTCGCATTCCTCGCCCTCGAGGATCACCCGGTGGCGGTCGAAGATGTCGACATGGACGTTGGGCGTTTCGAACCGTTCGCGGATCGCGGCCGTAAACGCGGCGAGCGAGACCGGGTCCTTCTTGACCGCGAGATCGGGATCGACGCCGAACCCGCTCCACGACCGCGTCCGGCGATGCTCGTCATTGTAGCGCACCTCCTCGGCTTTGCGGAACCGATCGTACTCGTTCAGGAATACCCAGAGCGAGCGGTTGTTGGCCCCCTGTAGCGTATCGAACACCGCGCGGTTCAGCACGACGTTCTGCAACGCGTTCTGGCCGGGTTCATCCGCCAGCGCCGCCACGCGGGCCGCAGCGAGAACGACACGCTGCTTTTCCTCATCGGACATGGCGTCGACGGCGTTGATCAGCGGCTCCACCACCTCGGGCTCCGGCTTCGTCCAGTCGATGGGCGCAAGCGAGGTGAACCCGCCAGCAGTGAAGTAATCCTGCAGACGGATCACGGGGGTCTTGCGAAGGAACGCGGCGATGGCGGTCATGAGAGCCCTTTCTTTGGCCGGGGAGGAGGACGGAATCGCGAAAATGCGATACGATGTTGTTCGATATATACCGAACAAATTGCCACGTCTACTTGCGCGGCACAATTTTGTTCGGCATAGCGAACAAACGTCCTGCAACCAAGGAAACCAAGGATGATACGATGACCACGTCCCTCGGCGCGAAGATCAAGCGCCACCGCAAGGAAAAGGGATATTCCCTCGACAAGCTCGCCGAGCTGACCGACTCCAGCAAGAGCTACCTCTGGGAACTCGAGAACCGTGATACGCGAAAACCGTCGGGCGAGAAGCTGACCCGCATCGCCCAGGCTCTGGAGGTCACGACCGACTACCTGCTCGATGACAGCGAGGAGCCCAGCGACGAGGTTCTGAAGGAGGCCTTCTTCCGCAAGTTCAGCAAGCTCGATCCCGAAGACCAACAGAAAATCAACCAGATGATCGACATGTGGGGGAAGAAGGATTGAGCCTGCCGACGACGCCGAAGGGGTGGGCGATCCGCCTGACACAGATCCTGTCGATGGTGCAAGGAACGCATGGACTTCCGCGGTTCCCCATCGATGTGGCCGCGCTGGCGCAGGATTTCTCACGTCAGGTGTTTCCGGACGCGCCAATCACGATGGTGCAAGGGCTGAAACTCTCCAAGGGCGTCGAAGGCATGCTGATGCCGCATCCCAGCGGCTCCGGCGAGTGGGGCATTGTCTACAACGAGACCATCCGGTCGCCGGGGCGGCGCAACTTCACGCTGGCCCATGAGCTGGGGCACTACCTCCTGCACCGGCAGGCCAACCCGCGTGGGCTGGAATGCACCAGCCGTAACATGGCCGACTGGGATGAGGCACGGAACAGGATCGAGGCGGAGGCGAACACATTCGCCTCCTACCTGCTGATGCCCCTCGACGATTTCCGCGAGCAGATCAAAGGCCGGATCATCGACATCGACGTGATGACCGAGCTCGCGGATCGCTATGCCGTATCGCTGACCGCCGCGATCCTGAAATGGATGACCATCACCGACAAGCGCGCGATGATCGTGGTCGGCAAGGAAGGCTTCATCGACTGGGCCTGGTCCAGCGAACCGCTGTTTAAGTCCGGGGTTTTCTACCGGGCACGGCAAGAGGTGATCGAATTGCCGCCCGCCTCGCTTGCCGCGCAAGAGGTGGACGGAGAAGAAGGCCGCTACGGCTGCCGCCATCCGGCCGGCGTCTGGCTCGGCTCTGAACCGGTCCACGAGATGACGGTGTTCTCGCCCAGCAATGACCAGATGACGATCTCGCTTCTGCTCTACCCCGACCGCGCCCCGTCGCGATGGGAGATGGCCGATCTGGAGGAAGAACCGGTCCTCGACAGCTTCGACAAGTTCATGGACGGCCGGACGGGTTGATTCGCCACGACCGCCCGACCGACATGAGCGCGCGGGGACATTTCAGCTACGCAGATTTTCGCCACGGCGCGCAGCGCCCCAATTAGGTCGTAATAAACTGATTTTCTTGATATTTTTCTGATTTCGCGACACATTTTGCCTATCACAACAGTCGCGAAAACCCGCCATGTCCATTCCCCCCGAAGACCCGGTTTCCGGGCCCAATCCTCTTTGCCCTGAACGCATGTCCCCCGATGCCCGACTTGCCGAGTTGGGCCGCATCCTCGCCGCGGGCGTCGTTCGCCTGAACGCCGGGAAGTCCAGTTCTTTATCGCCCACCGAAGGAGACAGTTCCGTGGACTACCCGCTCCGAAAGAGCGGTGGTCGTCGCAGGAAACGCATCCGCATCGGAGGAATTGATGAAGCATCACAGTAAGATATCGCCGCCCAAGCCCGGGCAGGACGTGCGCCTGGACCAAAGCGTCCTGTCGCGCATCGCCGCGCTCAAGGTCATGTCGGTGAAAGAGCTGAAGACCGAATGGGAACGGCTCTTCGGCAGCGCCGCGCCGAACAACAGCCGTGCCTTTCTCGAGGCCCGCATCGCCTATCGCCTGCAGGAACTGACCTATGGCGGCCCTGATCACGAGACCCGCCGCATGCTGGACCTGCTTGCCGACGAGGTCGAGGGCGTCTCCCGCCGCAAGAACCAGATCGCGGATCCCCGTAATCCGGTGGCAGGCACGCGGCTGATCCGGGAATGGAACGGGGTCGAGCACACCATTACCGTGCTGAAGGACGGTTTTGAGTGGCAGGGCCGCAAATACAAATCGCTCTCCGGCATCGCGCGGGAAATCACCGGCGTGCGCTGGAACGGCTATCGTTTCTTCGGGCTGCAGGTCCGACCGCGGGAGGTTTGACTATGGACATGAACACGCGCCCCGGCCGCCGCCTGCGCTGCGCCATCTACACCCGCAAGTCGAGCGAGGAAGGGCTCGACATGGAATTCAACAGCCTCGACGCCCAGCGAGAGGCCTGCGAGGCCTATATCGCCAGTCAGAAATCCGAAGGCTGGGTTGCCACCCGCGACCGCTATGATGACGGCGGCTTCTCGGGCGGCAATCTGGACCGGCCGGGGCTGGAGCAGTTGCTCGCCGACATCGACGACGGGCTGATCGACGTGGTCGTGGTCTACAAGATCGACCGGCTCAGCCGCGCCCTGATGGATTTCTCGAAGCTGGTCGAGGTTTTCGACCGCAATGGCGTCACCTTCGTCTCGGTCACGCAATCCTTCAACACGACCACCTCTATGGGGCGCCTGACGCTGAACATCCTGCTCAGCTTCGCCCAGTTCGAACGCGAGGTCATCGGCGAACGCATCCGCGACAAGGTCGCCGCCTCGCGCAAGCGCGGGATCTGGATGGGCGGCTATGTGCCGCTCGGCTACGATGTGCAGGACCGCAAGCTGGTGATCAACGAGGCTGAGGCCGCCTCGGTGCGTCGGATCTTCGAGCGCTTCGTCGAACTCGGCTCGGCCACGATGCTGGCGAAGGAACTGCGGCGGGAGGGGTTTCGCAGCAAGCAGGGCACGCTGATCGACAAGGGCTACCTCTATCGGGTGCTCCGCAATCGCGTCTATCGCGGCGAGGCCGTCCACAAGGGCAAGGCCTATCCGGGCGAGCACGAAGCCATCGTTACCGACAAGGTCTGGGATCAGGTCGACGCCATCCTGCAGGGCAACCGCCACGCGCGGTCCAGCAACAGCCGCATGCAGACGCCCGCGCCGCTGAAGGGCCTGATCTTCACCGACACCGGCGCGGCGATGACCCCGACCGCGACCAAGAAACGCGGCAAGCTCTATCGCTATTACGTGTCGATGGACGTGATCAAGAACCGCACCACGGCGGATGACAGCGGCGGCGATCAAGCACCGGTCCGCCTGCCTGCGGGCATGGTCGAGGACGCCATCGTCACCGAGGTCCGGCGCATTCTGCAGACGCCCGAGGTGGTCACCCAGGTGCTGGCGGTGCTGAAGCGCGATCAGGTGTCCGAGGCCGAAACCATCGCGGCGCTGCATGATTTCAACACGCTCTGGGCGCAGCTGTTTCCGCTCGAGCAGGCGCGGATCATCCAGCTTCTGGTCCGGCGCGTCACCGTCACCGCCGCCGGGCTCGAGGTCGACATCCGACGCGAAGGCGTCGCGGGCGTCATCCGCGAAATGATCGCTCCGCGCGACATGGAGGCCGCCGATTGACACGAAGCAACGACACGATCCGCGTGCTGATCCCCCTGAAGCTGCGCAAGAAGAACGGGCGGCCCAAAATCATGCCGCCCGCCGATTACAGCCCCAGCGAGGATCAGACGCAGGACCCGCACATCCTGCGCGCCATCGGCCGGGCATGGGGCTGGCGGCGTCGCATGGAGGCAGGCGAGTTCGCCACGATCCAGGAACTGGCCGAGGCCGTCGGTCTGGCCGAACGCCATGTCAGCCGCCAGCTGCGTCTCGCCTATCTAGCGCCAGAAGTGCTGAAGCGCCTGACCTGTGGCCACGAGGCGTCGGCGGTCAGCCTATACGACCTGTGCTTTCTGGCGGGGGAGACATGGATGGTGCAGGCTGAGCAGGCGTTAGACAAGACCACAATTTGAACGTCGAGGTCGGCCCGATACTCCCACAAGCATTCGGCGCAACTTCTCAACTCCTAAAATTTCAAATCGCGCTTGATAGGTTTGGTAATTGCTGTGCCAGTTCTGTTAGTAAACCGATCTCGCGACTCAACTTCGTATATGATCACCTCCTGTGCGATAGTTTCAGATTCAATGTAGGAGAGATCACTTTCGGCATCTTCAGACGTAAGCGACTTGTAAGATTTAAGGAAACTTGCTCGTCCACCGGCAGCTTCTAAAGCAGGCTTGTACCGGAAACCTCGGGGACTCAGCGCGTTCTTGAAGTGCTCAAAGACATTTGGGCGCTTGTTTTTTCCATCAAGGGCCACTTGTATCATGCCTCCCTTTACATCAGAACCAGCGACCAGTTCTGACCATGCGGTCTGCCCACGTTCGTCAACATGATTGAGCAAATAGGCAACGGCAATAACATCTTCGAGCGCATCATGTGCTTCATAAAAATATCCTAGCTGACACAGAGCCAGTTCCAGCTTTCCAGCCAACCCGCGCGCTAGCCAGTTGACATCTGAGAGACTGCATGCCCAAGGGTTAGCCTGGAATTGTGGGAAGAACTCTCTCTCCAAAGCCGGGCGATCAAACGAGGCATTATGGGCGATCAAGAGTGTCTCACGGCTCCCTATGAAATCAGTTAACTCGCGGGGATCAATACTTCTTCCTTGAACATCGGAGTTTTCTATTCCGGTAACGAGTGTGGCCTCGTGTGAAATATTTATTCCAGGATCATGAAGGGCCTTATACGAGTTTCCTATTCTGATAATTCTGCTGTCTTGGTAGAAAACCTCAATCATGGCCACCTGGGTGACACCTTGATCTTGATAGCCTAAGCCAGTTGTCTCCACGTCAATTATGACAGCTCTATTTTCTGCACTTTTAGTGCCAGCGCCGAATCTTCCGTTGAAATCGTCGATGCTGATTTTCTTGAGGACCCGGTATCTTTTGAGGATCTCCGATTCCCCCATGCCCGCCAGATCGTCACTTATGAGTTGTTGCCAGACTTCTTGGTTTTGCTTCAACTTTTCCTGCCCGTCTTATTGTTGGATTGCTGTCTTACGATCTTATATGCCGCCATTTTTTACCTTTGTAGAGGTTCAATGAAAACTCGCCTGAAAGGACGTCGCGGTCAGCGAGACATGCGCGTCCAGCGGCGGGTGCAGCTCGAACGCCTTCGGCTCGCGCGCGAAGTTCCAGAGCCGGAACAGGGACCATTCCGAGCGCCGCTCCTCGGCCACGGCCAGCT
The DNA here is from genome assembly GCF_900176475.1 of Tropicibacter naphthalenivorans. Lineage (GTDB taxonomy): Bacteria > Pseudomonadota > Alphaproteobacteria > Rhodobacterales > Rhodobacteraceae > Tropicibacter > Tropicibacter naphthalenivorans. Next base: position 30,284 of record NZ_FWXX01000009.1, on the reverse strand, counting down.
CGTTGCGGCTGATGTGGAAAGGGGTGCGCTCCCAGCCATTCGTCGTCTTCACCTCGATCAGGCGCGGGCGGCCATCCGGCGCGAAGCTGGCGATATCGTAGCCGGCACCATCGCCATCCTCCTCCGACACCCACCTGACCTTGCGCGCAAGATCGTCGCGGCCCGCTGATTTCAGGGCGGCTCGTTCGTGCGCCAGGACGCGCTCCTCACCGGCACGGCCGAGGGCGCGGTTTCGCTCGTCTCGCGCTGCGACATCGAATTTGCGGGCGATGTGCAGCATCTGCTCCAACTCCTGCGGCGGCGGCTGGTTCGACAAGGTGGGCGGCGGCCCGATCCAGATCGGCCGCGCCTCCGCGAGGCCGGTCGTCGCTCTGGTACCCGAATGGCGGCCGAGCCAAGCCGGGTTCAGCGCTAGCCAACGCGCCACGGCATCCACCAGCGTCATCTGGAAATTGAAGGCGGGCTTGTAGCCCGGGATCCAGTCCTCACCCAGCCCCTTCAGCACGGCGCTGATGTTCTGGTGCTTGAACTCGACCGATCCCTCGGACCGACCGTTCAACAGGGGTAGAAGCCCGCGCCGATGCTCGGCCTTGTTGTAGGGGCGACCAGAGACGTCGTCGGCCAGCATCGCGAAGTAATCCGCAACGATCAGGTCGTTCTCTTGATCTGCCCAGGCCCCGTTCGACATTTCGCCAGGCTAGGGGCGGAAACTGCGTTTGTCATCAGAGACTTCGCGCAAGACTCCCAAGATATACCAACGATCACGCCGCCCGTGTCGCGTCGCCATCCGCTTTGAGACAAGCCGGAACCAGCGAAAAACGGGCGCAACGCGACCCCGTCAGTTCATTGAAATGTATGGAGGTTTTGAACCCGTCTCGCCCAGAGCGAGGGGCGGGTGGAAAGAGACGGTGGGCGTTTGGAGACCGATCTCGCGCAGGCGGCCAGTCTCCGAAGGGCGGATGGTTCCTGCAAACCCCTTTGACACATAAAGAAAAAGGCCCCGCGAGGGACCTGTTTTCGGGTTTGCACTGTGCAAGTGGCGGAGACGAAGGGATTCGAACCCTCGAGACGGTTTCCCGCCTACTCCCTTAGCAGGGGAGCGCCTTCGACCACTCGGCCACGTCTCCGCCGACGGGTATAGCTGGCCAAACGTCGGATTTACAAGGGCGAATTTCACTTTTTGAGCAAAACCAAGGAACAACTTTCAAGCCTCTGAAAACGCGGGAAAACCCCTTGGCTTGGCGGCCGGCCCTGCCCCGTCACCTCCGCCAGAGGGGCGGGTTTTCAGCCCGTCACACCGCCAATTCCCGGCAGACGGATCAAGAGGCGTAGCCGATCGTCGCCTCGACCGCTTTTTTCCAACCTGCGTAACGCACGGCGCGGGTGTCTTCGGGCATCGCGGGCTCGAACCGGGCCCCGCTGGACCAAGTGGCCGCGAACTCTGTCATTGCTGGCATCAGACCGGCCTTGTGCCCAGCAAGCCACGCGGCCCCCATGGCGGTGGTCTCAAGCACCGTCGGGCGCTCGACCGGCGCGCCGATGATGTCCGACAGGAACTGCATGGCCCAATCCGACGCGCTCATGCCGCCGTCGACCCGAAGGGTCGCACTGTGACTGTCGCGAAGGGTCGCACTGTGACTGTCGCGAAGGGTCGCACTGCGACTGTCGCGAAGGGTTGCACTATGACTGTCGCTAAGCGTCGCGGCATCACTTTGGCCGAACCCGGTTTCGCCAGCGGCGCTCATATCCGCCATCATCGCCTCGAGCAGATCGCGGGTCTGGAAACCGACGCTTTCCAGCGCGGCGCGGGCGAACTCCTGCGGGCCGGAATTGCGCGTCAGACCAAAGATCGCCCCGCGGCATTCGGCGTTCCAATAGGGCGCGCCAAGCCCGGTAAAGGCGGGCACCATGACCACCTCCTGGGCGTCGTCGGCCCCTTGCGCGAGTGGCTGCGTTTCGGCTGCGTCCCGGATGATCTTGAGCCCATCCCGCAGCCACTGCACCACCGCACCCGCAATAAAGATCGACCCTTCGAGCGCGTAGGTCGGCTTGCCGTCCAGCTGATAGGCAATCGTCGTCAGCAGGCGATTTTGCGACCGGACCGGCGTGTCGCCCGTGTTGATCAGCGCAAAGCACCCGGTGCCGTAAGTGGATTTCAACATGCCCGGCTGGAAACACGCCTGCCCCACGGTGGCGGCCTGCTGGTCGCCCGCGATCCCAAGGATCGGGATCGGCGCCCCAAACAGATCGGCGCGCGTCTCGCCAAAGTCGGCGGCGCAGTCGCGCACCTCGGGGAGCATGGACATGGGAATGCCAAGCTTGTCGCACATGGTCTGCGACCAGCGGCCCTTGCGAATGTCATACAGCATGGTGCGCGCGGCGTTGGTGGCATCGGTGACGTGCTGCGCGCCGCCGGTCAGGTTCCACACCAGCCAGCTATCGACGGTGCCAAAGGCCAGCTCTCCGGCCTCGGCCCGCGCCCGCGCGCCCTCGACGTTGTCGAGCATCCACGCCACTTTGGTGGCCGAGAAATACGGATCAAGCAGCAGGCCGGTGCGGTCGGTCACGACCTCTTCGAAGCCTTCGGCTTTGAGAGATTTACACAGCTCGGAGGTGCGGCGATCCTGCCAGACGATGGCGTTGTGGATCGGCTTGCCGGTCTTGCGGTCCCAGACCAGCGTCGTCTCGCGCTGGTTGGTGATGCCGATGGCGGCGATGTCCTCGGCTTTGATCCCGGCGCGCTCCATCACGCCGCGGCAGGTCGCCGCCGTCGTGGTCCACAGATCGCCGCAGTCATGTTCAACCCAGCCGGATGCGGGGTAATGCTGCGGGAACTCTTCTTGCGCGGTGGCGACAACCTGAAGATCGGTGTCGAACAGGATCGCGCGGGTCGAGGTGGTGCCCTGATCAATGGCAAGAATATGGGTCATGCGGGCCTCTCGTGGGGGGAGGGTTTGGGCGGCGGGGCGCTGTGGCCTCGATCCGAAGAGAGGCCAGAAAACAGGCGAACGGCCGAAAAATCAAGGGATGGGAAAGCGGTCGGGGCACCGCAAAGCGCCCCGACCAAGACTTGGGTTACTGCCAGGACTTGATCAGCTCGTCATAAGCGATCGTCTGGGGCGCCTCGTCTTCGTTGTCCAGCTTGGCCTTGGGCGAGCCGGGCTGCGAGAGCCATTCCTGCGGGTCGATCTCGTCGTTCAGCTTGGGACCGATGTCGCCCTGAACGCCAGCGCGCTCGAGCCGGGCCATGACCTTTTCCTGATCTTCACACAGGGCGTCCAGCGCTTCTTGCGGAGTTTTGGAGCCGGACATGGCGTCGCCGATGTTCTGCCACCACAGCTGTGCCAGCTTGGGGTAGTCAGGCACGTTGGTGCCGGTGGGCGACCACGCAACCCGCGCCGGGGAGCGGTAGAATTCCACCAGACCGCCCAGCTTGTCCGCACGCTCGGTAAAGCTGTCGTGCTGGATCGTGGATTCACGCACGAAGGTCAGGCCGACATGGGCTTTCTTGACGTCCACGGTCTTGGAGGTCACGAACTGCGCATACAGCCACGCGGCCTTGGCGCGATCGACCGGGGTCGATTTCATCAACGTCCAGCTGCCCACGTCCTGGTAGCCGATCTTGGTGCCCTCTTCCCAGTAGGCGCCGTGCGGCGAGGGGGCCATGCGCCACTTGGGCGTGCCGTCCTCGTTCATCACCGGCAGGCCTTCTTTGACGGTGTCCGCGGTAAAGGCGGTGTACCAGAACATCTGCTGTGCGACGTTGCCCTGCGCCGGGATCGGGCCTGCCTCGGAGAAGGTCATGCCAGCGGCCGCGGGGGGCGAGTACTTTTCAAGCCATTCGATGGCCTTGGTCACAGCATAGACCGCTGCCGGGCCGTTGGTCGCGCCGCCGCGTGCCACACAAGAGCCCACGGGCTGCGAGTTCTCGTTGACGCGGATGCCCCATTCGTCGACCGGCAGGCCGTTCGGCTCACCCTTGGAACCGGCGCCGGCCATGGACAGCCACGCATCGGTGTAGCGCCAGCCCAGCGAGGGGTCTTTCTTGCCGTAGTCCATGTTGCCAAAGACCTCGCCATCAACGCCCATGTGGCTCAGGTCGCGACCGGTGAAGAATTCGGCGATGTCCTCATAGGCCGACCAGTTGAGCGGAACGCCCAGATCATAGCCAAAGGCTTCCTTGAAGTCGGCCTTGTTCTTTTCGTCGTTGAACCAGTCGTAGCGGAACCAGTAGAGGTTCGCGAACTGCTGGGTCGGCAGCTGGTACAGCTTGCCATCGGGCGCGGTGGTAAAGTCGGTGCCGATGAAATCGCCAAGGTCCAGCGTCGGAGAGGTCACATCCGCGCCCTCGCCCGCCATCCAGTCGGTCAGGTTGCGCACCTGCTGATAGCGCCAGTGCGTGCCGATCAGGTCAGAGTCGTTGACATAGCCGTCATAGATGTTCTCGCCGGACTGCATCTGGGTTTGCAGCTTTTCGACCACGTCGCCTTCGCCGATCAGGTCGTGGGTGACCTTGATGCCGGTGATCGCGGTAAAGGCCGGGGCCAGCACCTGGGCTTCGTATTCGTGGGTGGTGATGGTCTCGGAGACGACCTTGATCTCCATGCCCTGCATCGGCGCTGCGGCGTCAATGAACCACTGCATTTCGGCCTCTTGATCGGCGCGGGACAAGGCCGAGAGATCACCGATTTCTGCGTCGAGGAACTGCTTTGCGGCGTCCATGTCCGCAAATGCCGCCCCGCCCGTCAGGCTTAGCGCCACCGCCAGTGCGGTGGTGGATTTCAACGAAAAGTTCATGTGGTTTTCCTCCCTTATCGAACTTGATGTTGGTTCCGCCGCCCCCTGTGACAGGGGCGCGCGTGTTCACGTCACACCCAGCGAAACACCGCTGCGGCGTAGATCGCGCAGACGCCAAGCGCCCACGGCTGCGTGTCGGGGCCAACCAGCCCCAGCCACGCCAGATTGATGAAGGCGCTGCCCAGAAGCGTGATAAACAGCCGGTCGCCGCGCGTGGTTTCGATCCGCAAAACGCCAACGCGCGGCGTTTCGGGGAATTTGATCGCGAGGATCGTAAAGAGGATCAGAGCCAAGGCGATCACCATAAAGAAGATCGCGGTCGGCCAGGTCCATGCCATCCAGTCCATTGATCAGACCTCCCTTAGACGCGGCCCAGGGCAAAGCCCTTGGCGATGTAGTTGCGCACGAAATAGATCACCAAAGCCCCCGGCACGATGGTCAGCACCCCTGCCGCCGCCAGAACACCCCAGTCGATGCCCGACGCGCCTTGGGTGCGGGTCATGATCGCGGCGATGGGCTTGGCGTCCACCGTGGTCAGCGTCCGCGACAGCAGCAGCTCAACCCACGAGAACATAAAGCAGAAGAAGGCCGCGACGCCGATGCCGCTCGCAATCAGGGGCATAAAGATCTTTACGAAGAACTTCCCGAACGAATAGCCGTCGATATAGGCCGTCTCGTCGATCTCTTTCGGCACGCCACGCATGAAGCCTTCGAGGATCCACACCGCCAGCGGCACGTTGAACAGACAGTGCGCCAGAGCCACCGCGATATGCGTGTCGAACAGGCCGACCGAGGAATAGAGCTGAAAGAACGGCAGCGCAAAGACGGCGGGCGGCGCCATACGGTTGGTCAGCAGCCAAAAGAACAGGTGCTTGTCGCCCATGAAGTGATAGCGCGAGAAGGCGTAGGCCGCGGGCAGCGCAACCAGAAGCGAGATCACCGTGTTCATCACCACGTAGATCAGCGAGTTCACGTAGCCCATGTACCACGCCGGATCGGTGAGGATCGTGGCATAATTGGCAAAGGTCAGATCGCGCGGGAACAAGGTGAAATCGTTGAGGATCTCTGTGTTGGTCTTCAGGCTCATGTTCAGCAGCCAGTAGAGCGGCAGCATCAGGAACAGCAGGTACAGGCCCATGACGATGGCCGAGGTGTTGACCTTGATCCGGCGGCGGGGGGTCGCCCCGCCAGCGGTCAGGGTGTCGGGAGTTGTCGCGTCAGTCACGTCACATGCCCTTTTTGTCGAGGTTTACCATCACGGTGTAGAATACCCATGAAATCAACAGGATAACGAGGAAATACATCAGCGAGAACGCCGCCGCCGGACCCAGATCGAACTGCCCCAGCGCCATCTTGACGAGGTCGATGGACAGCAGCGTCGTGGCGTTGCCGGGGCCACCGCCGGTGACGACGAACGGCTCTGTGTAGATCATGAAACTGTCCATAAAGCGCAGCAGGATAGCGATCATCAGAACGCCCATCATCTTGGGCAGCTCGATAAAGCGGAACACCTTCCAGCGCGACGCCTGGTCAATCTTGGCCGCTTGGTAATAGGCGTCGGGGATCGACTTCAGCCCGGCAAAGGCCAAGAGCGCCACCAGCGACGTCCAGTGCCAGACGTCCATGACGATGATCGTCACCCAGGCGGCAAACACGTCTTGCGTATAGTTGTAATCGATGCCCAGCGCGTCGAGCGTATAGCCCAGCAGGCCAATGTCCACGCGGCCAAAGATCTGCCAGATCGTGCCCACCACGTTCCACGGGATCAGCAGCGGCAGGGACATCACCACAAGGCAAAAGGACGACCAAAACCCGGATTTGGGCATGTGCAGCGCCACGTAGATGCCCAGCGGAATTTCAATGGCAAGGATGATCGCCGAGAACATCAACTGCCGTTGCAGCGCGTTCCACATGCGTTCATCGCTCAGCATTTCTTCGAACCATTCAAGGCCCGCCCAAAAGAACTGGTTGTTCCCAAAGGTGTCCTGCACCGAATAGTTCACCACGGTCATCAGCGGGATCACCGCCGAAAAGGCCACGAGGATCAGCACCGGCAGCACAAGGAACCACGCCTTTTGATTGACTGTCTTTTCCATCACTTGTCCTCTGACTTGGCGGGTGCGCGCGTGGCGGCGTCATAGAGGCGATCCAACATGCGGATCTGCCATTCCATCTTTTGCTGAGGGGTCATGTCGGGTTTCGCCATCATCACGCTGCCCCCCGCACCAACCAATCATTGGCGTAGACATTGACGTGCGCCGCATCAAAGCTGACGCGGTTCATGTCGGCGCTGATGCGGTCGTCTTCGCCGGCGATGATGTTGATGTCCTGACCAAAGAACTCGGCGCGAATGATCTTGTGGCGGCCCACGTCTTCGACCCGGCGCACGCGCACCGGCAGACCTTCGGTCTGGGACAGGCGGGCGAACTCGGGGCGCACGCCGATCTCGACCTTGCCATCAAGCGGGCCGTACCCCTGGGCCAGGGTCAGCTCTGTGCCGTCGATATAGGCCCGGTTGCCGTCCACCTTGGCGGGAATGACGTTCATCCCCGGCGAGCCGATGAAATAGCCGACAAAGGTGTGCTCGGGGCGCTCGAACAGCTCTTCGGGGGTGCCGATCTGCACCACGCGGCCGTCGTACATCACCACCACCTTGTCGGCAAAGGTCAGCGCCTCGGTCTGGTCGTGCGTCACGTAGATCATGGTGTGGCCAAAGTCGTGGTGCAGCTTCTTCAGCTGGGTGCGCAGCTCCCACTTCATGTGGGGGTCGATCACCGTCAGGGGCTCATCGAACAACAGCGCGTTCACGTCCTTGCGCACCATGCCCCGCCCGAGGCTGATCTTTTGCTTTTGGTCCGCGCCCAGACCGCGCGCCTTGCGGTGCAGCATGTCCTCCATGCCGATCATACGGGCGATTTCCTGAACGCGCTCGGCCACGTAGGTCTCGTCCCGGCCCCGGTTGCGCAGCGGGAAGGCCAGGTTGTCGTGCACGGTCATCGTGTCGTAGACCACCGGGAACTGGAACACCTGCGCGATGTTGCGTTCCGCGGTGGGCGCGTGAGTCACATCCTTGCCGTCAAACAGGATACGCCCCTGCGACGGGTGCAGCAGCCCCGAAATGATATTGAGCAGCGTGGACTTGCCACAGCCCGAAGAGCCGAGCAGCGCATAGGCTTCGCCGTCGACCCAATCGTGGTTCAGCTCCTTGAGCGCAAAGTCATCCTCGCTGGCCGGGTTCGGCAGGTAGGAATGCGCAAGGTTATCCAGTGTAATCTTGGCCATGATCCCCCCTCAAGCCGCCAGCGCATAGGACGCGGGCGCCACCAGCGCGCCGTCCTCGGCAAAGATGTAGACATGGCGCGGGTCCAGATAGACCTTAAGCGCCTCACCGATCGCCAGATCATGCACGCCGTGGATCAGACCGACCCAGCGCTCGCCCTCGTGGTCGAGGTGCACAAAGGTTTCGGACCCGGTCAGCTCGGTCACGGTCAGCGTGGTGGTGAATTCCACCGCATCCGCCGCGTGTTTGCCGATCTCGACGTGGTTGGGGCGGAACCCTGCGGTGTAGCGCCCATCGGGCAGCGCCGCGAGCGCGCCGGTCGCAGGGGCGGATTGGCCCTTGCCGAACATGATCTTGGTGCCGGTTTTCGAGATCGGCAAAAAGTTCATCGGCGGATCGCTGAACACCCGCGCGGTCGTAGCATCCACCGGTTGGCGGTAGACCTCGGGGGTGGGGCCGAACTGGGTGACGCACCCGTCGTGCAGGGTGGCCACATTGCCCCCCAGCAGCAGCGCTTCTTCGGGCTCTGTGGTGGCGTAGACAAAGATCGAGCCGGATTTTTCAAAGATCTTGGGGATCTCGACCCGCAGCTCTTCGCGCAGCTTGTAATCGAGGTTCGCCAGCGGCTCGTCCAGCAGCACCAGCCCGGCGTTCTTGACCAAGGCCCGCGCCAGCGCGCAGCGCTGCTGTTGCCCGCCGGACAATTCCAGCGGTTTGCGATCCAGCATCGGCGTCAGCTGCATCAGCTCGGCGGTCTCGCGCACGCGGGCGTCGATTTCCTGCGCCGACACGCCCATCAGCTTCATCGGCGAGGCGATGTTGTCGTAGACCGTCATTGAGGGATAATTGATGAACTGCTGGTAGACCATCGCCACCTTGCGGTCCTGCACACGCATCCCCGTCACGTCCTGCCCCTGCCAGAACACCTGACCCGCATTGGGCACGTCCAGCCCGGCCATCAAGCGCATCAACGAGGTCTTCCCCGAAGACGTCGGCCCCAGCAGGACGTTCATCGTTCCCTTTTCCAGCACGAGGTCGGTCGGGTGGATATGCACCTGCCCGTCAACAACCTTCGAGACCGCTTTCAATTCAAGCGTCACCCGTGTTCCTCCCCTTTTCACCGCTGCGGCGCGGTGTCGTTCGTTCATTCCGCGGCCAGTGCCCCGCGGTGTGTTTCCATAAAGGCCGCCAGCTTGGCCACCTCGGCCTCTGTCAGGCGCAAGCCCAGCTTGCTGCGGCGCCATAGCACGTCGTCGGTTACCCGCGCGTATTCATGCGCCATGAGCCAGCGCACCTCTGCCTCGGTGAGAGTCGCGCCAAAGTCCTGACCCAGATCAGCCGCGCTCTGGGCATTGCCCAGAATCGCCGCCGCTTCGCTACCATAGGCCCGGACAAGGCGCAGCGCCCAGCGATCCGTCAGAAAACCGTACGTCTTTTTCAACTTGGCGGCGAGCGGGGCGACGCCGTTCACCGGGAAATCGCCGCCGGGCAGCGCCACACCCGCGGTCCAGGGCTCTGCGACATGGCCCAGCTGCTCGGCGATCTTTTCCAGCGCACTTTCCGCCAGACGGCGATAGGTGGTGATCTTGCCGCCAAAGACATTGAGGATCGGCGCGCCGTTGGCATCCACCTTGAGCGTATAGTCGCGCGTCGCCGCCGTGGCGCTGCTGGCGCCGTCGTCATACAGCGGGCGCACGCCGGAATAGGTCCAGACCACGTCATCCTTGGTCAGGCTCTGCGCAAAGTACTGGTTGGCGAAGTTCAGCAAATAGTCGCGCTCTTCCGGGGTGCATTCGGGCCGGACCGACGGGTCACTGTGCTCGGCGTCGGTGGTGCCGATCAGGGTGAAATCGGTCTCGTAGGGAATGGCAAAGATGATGCGCCCATCGGTGCCTTGGAAGAAATAGCACTTGTCGTGATCGTACAGCCGCTTGGTCACGATGTGCGAGCCGCGCACGAGGCGCACGCCTTCGGTCGAGTTGATCCGAACGGTGCCTTGGATGATCTCGCCGACCCAAGGGCCGCCCGCGTTCACCAGCATCCGCGCGCGGTGCGTGCGCCGCAGACCCGTTTCGCGATCCTCGGTCTGGATTTCCCAGATGTCGCCGACGCGGGCGGCGCTTTGCACCTTGGTGCGGGTCATGATGGTCGCGCCGCGCGCCTCGGCGTCGCGGGCGTTCAGCACCACCAGACGCGAATCCTCGACCCAGCAATCGGAGTATTCGTAAGCCTTTTCAAAGTGTTCCTGCAACGGCGCACCTTCGCGGGTGCCATTTAAGGACACCGTAGAGGTGGCTGGCAAAATCTTGCGCCCGCCCAGGTGGTCATACATGAACAGCCCCAGCCGGATCAGCCACGCGGGCCGCCGCCCCTTCATCCACGGCATAAAGACGCCCAGCAAACGCGAGGTCGGCGTATCGGAGTCAAACCGCATCGAGGCGTGATAAGGCAGCACGAAGCGCATGGGCCAGCTGATATGCGGCATGGCGCGCAGCAGGGTTTCACGCTCGATCAACGCTTCGCGCACGAGGCGGAATTCAAAGTATTCGAGATAGCGCAAACCGCCGTGGAACAGCTTGGTCGACGAAGAGGACGTGGCCCAGCCAAGGTCGTTCATCTCGGCCAGCGTTACGGACAGCCCGCGCCCCGCCGCGTCTCGGGCGATGCCGCATCCGTTGATGCCGCCGCCGATGACGAACAGATCGACAATGTCGGATGTCCCTGTCCCGGATGTCTGGTCCGGCGCTCCCGCGTTCATGCGCCCTCTCCCCTTGGCGTCTCAAGTTAGAGTGCAAACTGCCCATTAACGCGCATTTTCGCAAGCTCAATGTGTTCGATTTGGTTCGCTTTCTGGTATTGCTCTGAATTCAATAGATATTTTGTGACAAATTGTCGCTGAAACCGCGATGCTGCGGTGCAAAAAGCGACCATAAGACCATTGTTTTCTGTTCATTTTGTTCGGATTCGCGTAATCCGAACACAAGTGACCCAAAACGAATGCAGCCCATGTCCTTGAATTTTCGCCATACGGAGATCCTCGAAATTGCCCGCCGTGAGGGAAAGGTCGTGGTCGAGGATCTGGCCGCGCACTTTGGCGTGACGCTGCAAACGATCCGCCGCGACCTGACAGAGCTTGCAGATTCGGGCCAGCTGGACCGCGTGCACGGCGGCGCGGTGCTGCCCTCGGGGACCACCAACATCGGCTACGAGGAACGCCAGGTTCTATATCCAGAGGCCAAGACCGCCATCGCGCGGGCCTGCGCAGCGCGGATTCCGTCGGATATTTCGCTGTTCCTCAACCTTGGCACCAGCACAGAGGCGGTGGCCCATGAGCTGCTGCACCATCAGAACCTGATGGTGGTGACGAACAACGTGAACGTCGCCAATATCCTGCTGGCGAACCCATCCGCGCAGGTGATTGTCACCGGCGGGCAGTTGCGGCGGGCCGATGGCGGCTTGATCGGCAATCTGGCCGCCGACACGATCCGCAAGTTCAAGTTTGACCTCGCGGTGATTGGCTGCTCTGCGCTGGATCAGGACGGCGATTTGCTGGACTTTGACATTCAAGAGGTCGCCGTCAGTCAGACGATCCTTGATCACGCGCGGCGGGTGTTTCTCGTGGCGGACCACTCCAAGTTCTCGCGCAGCGCCCCGGCGCGGATCGCGTCACTGTCTCAGATCGACGAATTCTACACCGACGCGCCCCTGCCGCCCAAGCTGGCACGCGATTGCGAGGGATGGGGCACGCAGGTTTTCGTCGCGCAAGACAGCTGACGTTCCGGTCCGCCCAGCGCGCCCTTCCTCCTCTGCCTCAGCCCAGGCGCCTGCCCATGGCCAGCACCGGCAAGATCGACCGCCGCGCCTTGGCGGACGCTTAGGCCCAAAGCCCACTGTAGAGGCGCGGCGGGCCAAAGGCGGCCCACCTGCCTGCGGCGCGGTCAGCCCTGCACCAGATCAGCGAAATGCGTCAGCAGCCGGTGCTTGAGGATCTTGCCTGTGGCCGCAGCGGGCAGCGCATCGACGATGAACACATGGGTGGGCCGCTTGTAGCCGGTCAGCCGCTCGGCGGCGAAAGCCTTGAGATCGCTGGCGGAAACCACCCCCGGCGCGCGCGGCACCGCAAAGGCGAGGATGTCTTCATCGCCGTTCGCAGCGCGGCCTATCACCGCCGTCTGGACAATATCCGGGTGATCGTTCAGCGCCGCTTCGACCTCGGGCGGGTAGACGTTAAAGCCGCCCCGGATGATCAGCTCCTTGGCGCGCCCGACGATATGCAGGCGGCCCGCCTCGTCGATCCGCCCCAGATCGCCCGTCCGCAGCCAGCCGTCCTGCACCGTCTGCGCCGTCGCTTGCGGGTTGCGGAAATAGCCCAGCATCACATGCGGACCTTTCGTGAGGACTTCGCCCACATCCGCGTCCGCCCCAAGGCTATGATCCAGCGCCACCTCGACCCCCGGCAAGGGCGGGCCGACCGAGATGTCAGGATCGCCAATGGCGTTGCGGGTGCCGGACACGCCGGCGGTGCTTTCGGTCATGCCATAGCCGTTTTGCAGCGCGATGCCGTAAAACGCCTCGGCCTTGCGCTTCCACGCGGGATCAAGCGGCGCCGCCCCGGACGAGACATAGCGCAGCCGCGCGCCCTCCAGCCGGGAAATCCCGGTCTTTTCCGCGTGGGCCATCAGCAGCGCGTGCATCTGCGGCACGGCGGGCAGGACATTCGCACCGTTCACAAGCGCCTGGTACAGCTTGGCGGGATCAAAGCGCGTGACCAGCTCGACCATGGCCCCCACATGGGCCGAGGCCATCAGCATCGAGGCCACGCCAAACACATGGGTCAGCGGCAGCGCGCCGTAGACGTGGTCGGCCTCGGTCAGGGTGCGCAGATCGGCAGAGGCCTTGGCGGCGAACAGCAAGTTGCCGTGGCTCAGCATCACCCCCTTGGGATCGCCGGTGGTGCCGGTGGTATAAAGCAGGATCGCCGGGTCGCCGTCCACGCGTTCGGGATCGGGGCTGCCGACCTCGACCTGAAGCGTGCCAAAGGCGGTGGCGACCTCGGGGGCCGCTCCGGCGTGGGCCTGCGCCTCGCGCGAGATATGCCCGCAGTAAAAGGTGACGACCGGGGCAGCGTGGGCCTTGATCCGGGCGACCTCGGCGGCGGACATACGCGCGTTGATCGGCACGGCCCAAGCCCCAAGCCGCGAGCAGGCGTTAATCAACACCGGCAGCGCGAGGCAGTTTTCCGCGACGATCAAGACCCGTTCGCCGGGGGCTGCGCCGTAGCTTTCCAGCAGCGCCGCAGCCTCGGCCACAAGCGCCGCGTACTCGGCCCAAGTATACGTCGCCCCGTCGCAATCGCGGATCGCCGGACGGTCTGGCCGCTGGGCGGCGTTGCGGTCGATCAGCTCGTGAATGCGCGTCATGCGTCACCGCCCTTGGCCATGGAGGCCCGCTTGAACACCCCGGTGGCCGAGGCGATTTCCGTCCCGTCCTCAGCGCGCAACACGGCCTCCAGGAACAGGATCGAGCGCCCGCCGCCGGTCACCCGCCCCGTCGCCGTGACGCGCATCCCTGCCCGCGCCGGGGCCATGAACTGCGTCGTCATCGAGATCGTCAAAAAGGGCGTGCGCCCGCTGTCATCCACCGTCAGCGACGACGTCGCCCCCATGGCATTGTCGAGCAGCGTCGCCGCAATCCCGCCGTGCAGCACGTCGTGGCGGTTGGTGTGCGCGTCCGTCACATCAAGGATACAGCGCGCGCCCCCATCGGCGTGGCCGATCTCGATCACGTAGCCAAGGGTCCGCTGCGCGCCGGTTTCATTTTCGATACGTTCGATCATGCGGCGCTCTGGCTGAGGTGGATAAAGCGTTCCAGATGGGTGTCCGCATCGCCAAAGCGGTGATCGACCATGGACAGCCGCTTGGCGAAATGCCCCAGCGCGTATTCCATGGTCATGCCGATGCCGCCGTGCATCTGGATGGACTCTTCGACCACCTGCCGCGCCACGCGCCCGATCAGGTTCTTGGCCGCCGAGACATGCAGGTCGCGTTCCGGCGTGTCGAGGTTGCCGCAGAGGTTGATGACGGCAGAGCGCGCCTGTTCAATCTCGATCAGCACATCGGCCATGCGGTGCTGCAAAGCCTGAAACTTGCCGATGGGCTGGCCGAACTGGCGGCGCTGGCGCAGGTAATCGACGGTCAGATCCTTGATCGTCTCCATCAGGCCGAGCGCCTCGGCGCATTGTCCAGCGATGGCGCGGGCGTGGGCGGTCTCGATCAGCGCATAGGCCGCGCCCGCCTCGCCCAGCAGGGCATCCTCGGGCAGGGTCGCGTCCAGCGTCATCTCGGCGGCCCGCCCGCCGCCGTTCAGCGGGTAGTCGCGCAAGGTGACATGCTCATGCGGGACGAGGAACAGGCTGATGCCCTCCTTTGCGTCGGTCGCACCAGACGTCCGCGCGCTGACCACAAAGCCGTCAGCGGCCAAAGCGAACTGCACGATCGCCTTGTTGCCGGTCAGCGTCCACCCCTCGGCGGTCTTTTCCGCGCGGGTCGCCACATGGGCGAGGTCATAGCGCGCGCCCGGCTCGGCATGGGCGAAACCGACGATCTTGCCCGCCACGAGGTCTTGGGTCAGTTCGGGCCGCGTCTCGGCCAGCACGGTGCCGGACAGCAGCGCGCTGTCAATCAAGGGCGTGGGCAAGCCCGCGCGGCCCAGTTCCTCGGCCACGGTCATGATGTCAAAACCTTCGCCGCCAAAGCCGCCTTGGTCTTCGGTGAACATCGCCCCCGGCAGGCCCATCTCGGCGAGGCCGTCCCACAGCGCGTGGTCCAAGCCGGTGGCGCCATCGGTGGCGGCGGCGATTTTCTCGTGGTCGGTGCTGTCCGCCAGATAGCGGCGCAGGCCGTCCTGCAACATCTGGCGTTCTTCGGTCAGTTTGAATTGCATCTCAGAGCTCCAGAATGGCCTTGGAAATGATCGCGCGCTGCACCTCATTGGAGCCGCCGTAGATCGACAGTTTACGGTTGTTAAAATACGCCTGCGTGGCGGGCATCGCCTCGGCGGGGCCGACGGGGTCCACGTTTGTCCCCTCGTCCAGCAGTTCCGAGACAAAGGGCGCGGCATAGGGGCCGACCGCCTGTTTCGCCAGCGCGTTGATCTGCTGGCGGATGACGGTCCCCTTGACCTTGAGCATCGAGCTTTCGGCACCGGGGGCCTGACCGCTGGCGGCGGCGGCGATGGTGCGCAGGTTGGTGGTGGCCATGGCCATCAGGTCGATTTCCACCTGCGCCACCTTGGCGGCAAAGAACGGGTTCTGGATCAAGGGCTTGCCGTTGTGGCTCTGGCTGCCAGCGATGCGTTTCAGCGACGCCAGACCGGCGCGCGCAAAGCCCACCCCGGCGATATTGGTCCGCTCATGGGTCAGCAGATACTTGGCATAGGTCCAGCCCTTGTTCTCCTCGCCAACGAGGTTCGCGGCGGGCACGCGCACGTCCTTGAACCAAACCTCGTTGACCTCGGGTTCCCCGTCGATCAGCACGATGGGGCGGACCTCAATCCCTGGCGTTTTCATGTCGATCAACAGGAAGGAAATCCCCTCCTGCCGCTTGCCTTCCTTCGAGGTGCGCACAAGGCAAAAGATCCAGTCGGCGTGCTGGCCCAGCGTGGTCCATGTCTTTTGCCCGTTGACGATGTAGTCGTCGCCATCGCGCACCGCCGTGGTCTGGACGTTCGCCAGATCGGACCCCGCGCCGGGTTCGGAATAGCCCTGACACCACCAATCTTCGCCATTCAGGATGCGCGGCAGGTAATGCGCCTTTTGCGCGTCCGAGCCAAAGGCCATGAGCACCGGACCCAGCATCGCAACGCCAAAGGGCACGATGCGCGGGGCGTGCGCGGCGGTGGTCTCTTCCTCGAAGATATGGCGCTGCACGGCGTCCCAGCCGGTGCCGCCGTACTGGGTGGGCCAGTTCACCCCAAGCCAGCCGCGCGCGTTAAGGATGGCGTGCCACTCCTCGTAATCCGCTTTGGTCAGGCGCTTGCCGCCCGCGACCTTATCGGACAAGCGTTTGGGCAGGTTGTCGTTCAAAAAGGCGCGGACCTCGTCGCGGAACGCCTTTTGCTCTTCGGTGTAGCCGAGATTCATCGCAGCACTCCTTAGTGGTAAATTTCAAACAGACCGGCAGCGCCCTGGCCGCCGCCGACGCACATGGTCACAACGCCGAGGCGGGCCTTGCGGCGACGCCCTTCGAGCAGCAGGTGCCCGGTCATGCGCGCACCGGTCATGCCAAACGGATGCCCGATGGAAATCGAGCCGCCGTTCACGTTCAGTTTCGTATCGTCGATGCCAAGCCGGTCGCGGCAGTAGATGACTTGGCTGGCAAAGGCTTCGTTCAGCTCCCACAGGTCGATGTCGTCCACCGTGAGCCCGTGGCGTTCCAGCAGGCGCGGGATGGCAAAGACCGGGCCGATGCCCATCTCGTCCGGCGCGCAGCCCGCGACCGCAAAGCCGAGGTAGCGGCCCAGCGGCGCGATGCCTGCCTTAGCGGCGGCGTCCTCGTGCATCATCACAAGGCTCGCCGCCCCGTCTGACAGCTGCGAGGCATTGCCCGCCGTCACGAATTTGTCCTCGCCCATGACGGGTTTGAGGCCGGACAGGCTGTCGAGGCTCGTCCCCGGACGGTTGCATTCGTCCTGCGTCAGGGTCAGCGTTTGGTGCGAGACCTCGCCCGTCGCCTTGTCCTTGACCGCCTTTATGACCTCGATCGGCACGATTTCATCCGCGAACAGCCCCGCCTCCTGCGCGGCGGCGGTGCGGCGCTGAGACTCGACGGCCAAAGCATCCTGCGCCTCGCGCGTCACACCATAGCGCGCGGCGACCGTGTCGGCGGTGTCGATCATGGTCATATAGAGGTCGGGCTTGTGCGCCTCGATCCACGGCTCGCGGGCGTGGCGCGGCGTCGGCTGGTTCAGAGAGATGCTCTCGACGCCCCCCACCAGCACCGCGCGCGCCCCTTCGTTGATCGCTTGGCCGCCCATGGCGATGGCCTGCAAGCCACTGGCGCAAAAGCGGTTTACCGTGGTCCCGGCGACCGTGACAGGCAAGCCCGCGCGGATCACCGCTTGCCGTCCAAGGTTACCGCCGGTCACATGCTCGGGGTAGCCGGTGCCCCAGATGCTGTCCTCGATCAGGCTCGGGTCGACCTTCGCACGGTCCACCGCGTGGCGGGCGACATGGCCCGCGAGGGTCACACCGTGCGTGAGGTTGAACGCGCCGCGGGCGGCCTTACCAATGGCGGTGCGGGCGGTGGAAACGATGACGGCGCGGCTCATGACGTGGCCTCGTTCAGGTCCGAGAAAGTGCGCCCCTCGGCCACCAATTGCTCCAGCAGCGGCGCGGGTTGCCAGAAGTAGGGATCGTCCTTGGCCCAGCCTTGGATGTCCGCCAACAGCCCCGGCAGCCCCTCCGTGTCAGCCCAGAGCATCGGCCCACCGCGCCAACGCGGGAAACCGTAGCCGTATAGCAGCGTCACGTCGACGTCCAAGGGCCGCGCCGCGATGCCTTCGCCCACGACCTTGGCCGCCTCGTTCACCATGGCGGCCATGTAGCGGCGCTGGATCATCTCGGGGGTAAAGGCCTGCTGGGGGCGGCCCTCGCGTGCCGTTTCGATCAAGGGCATCACGGCCTCGTTCGGCGTGCCCTTGCGGCCCTCGTAGGTGTAATACCCCTGCCCGGTTTTCTGCCCTAGCCAGCCCTTGTGATACATCTCGTCGGCCCAGATCGGGACAATGTCGCGCGGATCGCGGGTCGCGGCCTTGCGGGCGCGCGTCATGAAGCCGATGTCCAGCCCGGCAAGGTCGCCCATTTCAAACGGCCCCATCGGCAGGCCAAAATCCTTGATCGCGGCGTCGATCTCCCACGGGGTGGCGCCCCCCAAGATCATCCGATCCGCCGCCCCGCGATAGGTCGCGAGGATGCGGTTGCCGATGAAGCCGTCGCAGACGCCAGCCTTGACGGCGGTCTTTTTCAGCCGCTTGGCCAGCGCAAAAGCCGTCGCGGTCACGTCCTTGGCGGTGGTTTCGGGGACCACGACTTCGAGCAGTTTCATCACATGCGCGGGCGAGAAGAAATGCAGACCGATCACGTCCTGCGGCCTGCTGGTCGCTGCTGCGATTTCGGTCACGTCCAGATAAGAGGTGTTGGTCGCAAGGATCGCGCCGGGTTTGAGCACCGCGTCGAGCTGGGTGAAGACCTCTTTCTTGACGCCCATGTCCTCAAAGACCGCTTCGATCACCAGATCCACGTCCGACAGCGCCGCATAGTCGGTGGCGGTGCTCAGGCCCGAAAGGGTGGCGGCGGCGTCCTTCAGCTTGCCGCGTTTAACGGCGGCGTCGAGGTTGCCTGTGATGGTGGCGCGGGCCTTGTCGGCGCTGGCCGCGTCGCGTTCGATCAAGGTCACCGGCAGGCCCGCCAGCAGGCAGGCGGTGGCGATGCCCGCGCCCATGGTGCCGCCGCCGATCACGCCAATCCTGTCCAAAGGCCGAGGGGAAATCCCCTGAAGTTCCGGCAGCTTGGACACTTTGCGATCGTTGAAGAACGCGTGGATCATGCCCGCCCGCTGCGGCGTCTGCATCAGGTCAAGGAACAGGCGGCGCTCTTCCTTGATGCCTTCCGCTAAGTCCATCCGGGTCGCCGCCTCGACCGCGTCGATGGCCACAAGCGGCGCGACCTGCCCCTTGGCTTTCTTGGCCCAGGCCGCGCGCGCCTCGGCAAAGGCGGCGGCGTCATGGGTAGGGCACGGCAAAGCGCCCGTGCGGCGCACCCCGGCCCCCTCGGCCAGCAGCTCGCCAGCATAGGCGATGCCAGCCTTGCGCGGGTCGCCCTCTGCCACGCGGTCGATCAAACCGATCTCCAAGGCGCGCGGCGCAGAAATCGGCGCGCCGCTGCACATCATCTCCAGCGCGGGGGCAACCCCCGTCAGGCGCGGCATCCGCTGCGAGCCGCCCGCGCCGGGGATAAGCCCCAGATGCACCTCGGGAAAGCCAAAACGCGCGCCCGTCACCGCAAGCCGGTAATGCGCGCCAAGCGCCACTTCGCAGCCGCCCCCCAGCGCCGGGCCATGCACCGCCGCGATCACGGGTTTCACAGCGGCTTCGATCCGGTCGCAAACGTCCGGCAAATGCGGCGCAACAGGCGGTTTGCCAAACTCGCGGATGTCCGCCCCGCCTAGGAACAGCGCGCCTTCACCCACGATCACCGCGATCCGCGCGTCATCCGCGTCAAAGCGGTCCATGGCCGCCCACAGCCCCTGCCGCACCGCCAGCCCCAGCGCATTTACCGGAGGATTGGCGACGGTGATCACGGCAATCTCGCCGTGGCGGTCATATCGGACGGGTTGGTCGTTGGGCATATCAGGCGTTCCGTTCAAAGGTCAGGTGTTCAGGGTCATAGAGGGCGGCTGGCCCATCTGGCGTTCAAGGTCCATGACCGCCGCGTTCAGGCGCGGGCCGACTTCGGCTTCCATGCGCTCCATGCTGAGGTCAGAGGGCATGGCCCCGGCGGTAAAGACCACCGGCTCGGCAAAATCGCGGGCGTTAAAGGGCTTGGACACGGCGTGGATGTCACTGGCAAAGTATTCGGACGGCGGAGTGATGGCGAAGCCGCGCGTGATCAGCTGATCCCACGCCTTGCGGCGGGCCTCGACCGCGCGCTCCATCGTCAGGCCGCGGTCGTTCAGCGCGTTGGCCACCGTCGTCTCGAACAGCTCTTCGGACATGGCGGCCAGCATGGTGTGCCCGCTGGACGTGCCGTTGAACGGCAGGCGATGCCCGGTTTCCAGCCACAGCGACGACACCCCGCGCGGCCGCCACGTGCGCAGGATGAGCAGCTTGGCGTTGTCGCGCACCAGCAGCAGCGCCAGCGTGCCGGTCTCATCCGCGAGGCGCTGCATGATCGGGCTGGCCACCTCGACAAAGCTGATCGAGGCCGACGCCACGTTCCCCAGCGCCAGCAGCGCAGGACCGGGCCGATAACGGTCGTGCCGCTTGGCGTGGGTCAGGTAGCCGAGCGAGCGCAGCGTAAAGGTCAACCGCGAGACGGTGCTTTTGGGCAGGCCCGTGCGCTCGGCGATCTCGGCGTTGCCCAGACCGTCGTCGCTGGCGCGAAAGGCGCGCAGCACCATCAGCCCCCGTGCAAGGGTGGTGGCAAAGCGGCGGTCTGTGGTGTCAGGAAGGGCGGTCATTGCTGGCTCTCACATTGAGTTCGGGATCAGCAACGACAGTATTGGAAAGGCCATGAGCAACACCAGCACCAGAATGTCGATGCTCAGGAACCGCAGAATGCCGGAAAAGATGCGGTCGATGGGAACGTCCTTGCCGACGACCGAGCCGATGACGAACACGTTCAGGCCGACAGGAGGCGTAATCAGGCCGATCTCCAGCAGCTTGATCACCACGACGCCGAACCAGATCAGGTCAAGGCCGTAGCCTTCGACCAGCGGCACCAGCAGAGGCAGGGTCAGGACCATGATCCCGATGGGATCGAGGAACATGCCAAGGATCAGGTAGATCGCGGCGATGGCCAGCATCAGCAGCACAACGTTCAGCTCGGCGGCTTGCACCGCGCCGACGATATCCCCCGCGACCCCGGTCAGCGCCACAAAGGCGACAAAGATCTTGGCCCCCGCGGCGATCACGAAAATCGAGGTCGTCTGCACAACCGTCTCGCGCAGCGCGTCGATCACGTCGCGCACGGACAGCATCCGCTGGGCAAAGCCGATCAGCAGCGCAGCCGAGACACAGACTGCGGCGGCTTCGGTCGCGGTAAAGATGCCGCCGTAGATGCCGCCGACGATGATGACGAACAGCAAGACCGCAGGCCAGGCTTGCAGCGCCGCCTCCAGCCGCTCGCGCCCGGTGATGGTGCCGGGATAGGCCGGGGCCGCCGCCGGGTCGCGCTTCACCCACAGCCAGATTACAAGGATAAAGCCCAAGAGCGAAATCAGCCCCGGGATGATCCCCGCCAAAAACAGCGAAGAGATCGAGGTCTCGGTAAAGATGCCATAGATGATGAACAGCACCGACGGCGGGATCAGGCTTCCCAGCGTGCCGCCCGCCGCAACAGAGGCGGTGGCGAGGCGCTTGTCATAGCCCATGCGCAACATCTCGGGCGAGCAGATGCGGCCCATGGTCGAGGCGCAGGCGATGCTGCTGCCGGTGATGGCGGAAAAGCCGCCGCAGCCGAACACGCTGGCCATGGCGACGCCACCGGGCACGGACGCCAGCCAGACGCGGGCGGCGTGGTAGATTTTCGTCGTGATCTCGGCCTTGTAGGCGATATGGCCCAGGGCGACGAACAGCGGGATCATCGACAGATCGTAGCTATGGATCAGGTCAAAGCTGTTCGAGAACACAAGGCTCGACGTCGGTCGCCACGCGCGGTCAGGGTTAAACGCCCCGGTGCGAAAGGCGAACATCACAAAGGTGCCGACCGCCGCAACGCCCGCCAGCGCAAAGGCGATGGGAACGCGGATGGCCAACAGGCCGATCAGCGCGGCAAAGGCCACGAGGCCCACGAGGGTTCCGTCCATGTCAGTGACCTCCGGTCGGTTGGGACAGGGGCTCGCCCCGGCGCAGCGTGGCAATATCGGTGACAACCATGCTCAGCAGCCGCAGCCAGCACACCGCCATTCCCACCAAAAAGATCACCCGTCCGGGCCATTTCGGCAGCATCAGCTCGCCAAAAAAGAAAGAGCCCTTTTCAATGGCCCCGATGGCTTCGCGGGCCCCCGCCCAGATCAGCGGCGACAGCGCAAACAAGCCAAAGACAGAGCCGAACACGATCAACCCATCCGAGACGCGGCGCGGCAGACGGTTGGCCACGAACTCGACCGCGATATGGGCGCGCTGCGCGGTGGTGGCGGCCAGCGGCAGCACCACGGCGGCGACCATCAGCTCGGCCACGATGACGGTGCTGTCAGGCAGCCCCGAATTGAACAGCGCGCGCAGCACCACGTTCAGCGTGATGACAAAGCCGAGGCCAAGCACAGCGCAAATAGAGAGGTCAACGAGCAAACGCTCGATCCGGCTCAGCATAAGAGCACCTACCTTGAGTTGGGCGAAAAAGAGGGGCCGGGCAACCCAAGGGATCGCCCGGTTTTCAAGCGCTTAGCGCGTCCAGGGATAGCCCTGTTCGTCACGCTCCTTGGCATATTTCGCCAAGAGCGCGGCGTAGTCGTCCAGCATCGCGGCACCGTCGAGGCCCACGGCATTGGCCCGCTCCACCCAAGTGTCGACATAAGGCTGACCGCCCTTGACCAGCGTTTCGCGGTCGGCGTCCGGAAGGGTGATGATCTCGACGCCGGCGGCCTTCATCGTCTCGATGGCGCGGTCGTTGTCGGCGGTGATCAGGCGGCCCAGCTCGTCCGCCATGCCTTCGCCCGCCGTCAGCAGCGCGGTCTGGTTGGCTTCGGACAGGCTGTCGAACATGTCCTTGTTCATCAGGATGCCCAAGGCGCCCACCTGCCCCCAGTTCAGCAGCGTATAGCTGTCGATCACCTCGTGCTGTTTCAGCGCCGCGGTGGCGTAGCTGTAGCCCTGCGAGCAGTCGAGCAAGCCCGAATCCAGCCCTTGGTAGGCGTCATAGACCGACATCGGCACCATGTTCGCGCCAAGATCCTTGAAGGTGTCGCCATAGGCCCCGACGCCGCGCACCTTTTTGCCTTCGATGTCCGCAACCGACCGGATCGCGCCGCCCTTGCAGCCGATATGCACCGCCGAAGTGGTGAAGGTGCCGATGTAGACAAGGTTCATATCCGCGAGGTTCGCCTGGATGCTGGCGTTGGTGCGCATCAACTCGTCCGTCGCCTTCATCCCGACCCAGGCGTCGTCGTTCTGAAGCGGCAGGTCCGCGATGCCATAGGCGACCATCTCTTGCGGGAAATAAACCGAGATGACGGTGCCCAGATCGGCCACACCGTCGGCGATGCCGTTCAGCGCGGCCCCAGCCTTGAACAGGGCACCGCCCCATTGGATATCGAATTGCAGATCGCCACCGGACAGATCGGTGGCCTGCTCGGTAAACCAGCTGAGCGCATTGGCGCGGGCGCCGCGATTGGGCCCCGCCTCTCCGAGGATCAGCGTGGTTTCCGCACTTGCCAGCGTTGCAGGTGCCATGAGCGTCGCCAGAGCGGCGGCCTTAATCAGTTTCATGTTTCCTCCCTTAATTCCATTATGCGGAATTATATTTTACATATTGGTTTGAGTCGGAACGGATGGCAAACGATTTTTTGTAGCAAACCACGAGCGGGCCAGCGCGGATTGCGGCGCGACTATATTTTTCAGGAGGTTACAGGATGATTTTCAGGGGCTTTTTGGCAGGCAAGCCTAGGCCCACAGATGCGGCCGCTGCCCCACATGGCGCGTCAGAACGTCGGCAAACGGCGCGGGTTGGCCAAAAAGATAGCCCTGGGCGCAATCGGCCCCAAGATCGGAAATGACATCAAGGGTTTCCGCGTCTTCGACGCCTTCGACGACGCTTTCGATGCCAAGCGCGCGACACAGCCCCAGCAGCCCCGTGACGATCCCGCGAGAGCGCGCAGACACGTTGATGTCCATGATGAACGATCGGTCAATCTTGATCTGTGAGACCGGAATTTCCTTGAGCAGCGACATCGACGAGAACCCGGTGCCAAAATCGTCCAGCGCGATCCCGAACCCATGGGCGTGAAACCGCTCGATGACCTGACCTTCGAGCATATCCGGCGCCAGCGCGACCGTTTCGGTCAGCTCGATCAGGAACTGCTGCGGCCGCAGACCAAAGGTATCAAGACAGTCCAGCGTCCGGTCCAGACGCTCGGGATCGGAAAAGCTCGCCGCCGAAAAGTTGACATGGTAGCGAAACCCCTCGGGCAACTCAGACCGATAGCGGGCGTGCAGCGCGCAGACCGCCTGCAAGATCGTATGGTCGATGGTGCCGATCAGCTTGAGCCGTTCGGCGAGCGGAATGAAGTTCATCGGGGTCAGAATGGTGCCATCGGGTTTTATCCAGCGGCACAGCGCCTCGACCCCGATCATCTGGCCGGTAACAAGGTCAATCACCGGCTGAAAATAGGGGACGAACTCTTGATTGTTGATGGCGTCAACCAGCGCCTGCTGCATGGCGTGCCCTTCGACCGCCGGACGCAGACCCTCTGCCGCCTCCTCGCCGCGCTTGTCCTGAAACATCGCAAGGTCGGCAAAGTCGATCAGCGCGGTCAGGTTGCAGCCATTGTCGGGATAGCGGGCATAGCCAACGCTGACCGAAGGCATGATCTGGTCTTTGCCTATGGTGATGGGCGCAGAGACTTCGCGTTTGACCGCCTCGGCGATTTGCGCGAGTTCGCCGGGATAGCTCAGGTCTTGGCACAGGATGACGAATTCGTCGCCGCCGTAGCGGGACACGATGCAATCCAGCGGCACAGCATCGACGATGGCCGTGGCAACGCGCGACAGCACCCGATCCCCAACACCATGGCCGAAGGTGTCGTTGATCCGCTTGAAATCATTGAGATCCAGCACCAGAATTCCCACCTGCGAAGCAAGCGCGGCACTGGCGGCGATGGCGTCCTTGGCCGCTTCTTCGAGATAGCGGCGGTTGAACAGCCCGGTCAGCGGATCGACATAAGCAGACATCACAAGGGTGTCTCGCTCGGCGGTGAAATCCGGCCGCGGCAGGCAAAACAGGAAATACGTCCGGCTTTGATCCTGGTGGTTGATGGCGTAGCCAATCATGCGAAAGCCCGTCCTTCCGCCCGCCTCGTTGACCAGCCACACGTCCCACGCCGCGTTCCCCGTCTTGGCGATGCGCGCCTTTGTGGCATGCCAGTCGTCAATGCCGAAAATCTGTGACGGCCCGCTTTGCTCCTGCGCGGGTATCCCCCCCAAGAGACGCTGCAATCCGCTGCTGATTTCCAACACCTCCCCCTGCGCCGAGAGCACCGCAAAGCACGCGTCATTGCCTGCGTGCGCGCGGGTCACAGAGGCCGCTGCTTCGTTGTCCCGCGGAACGACGTCACCGTGGGTTTGCATATGGGCAGGCGTTGACCCGCAACCGTAAAACCGCCCCATCACCTCACCCGTTCAGCGAAGATTGGGTAGAGAGATTTGGCAGAAACCCTGCCTCTGCGATCAATCGGTCAGACAATATCTTCTGAACCGATCCAACCACGTGTAAAACGCTGATGACCGCAGACTGCATACCCGCAAGGGCCTTTTGCGCAATCACCCGAACCCCGAGAAGGCTCAGATCCATTTGCCTAAAATGGATCTCATCGATCGCGGCAACCGAATGGGCGGGGTAGATCGGCAAATGCGCCTGCATCGTTTCAACCACCTCAGGGCGAAAGGCCAGATGCAGCGGATAGGCGGGGGTAAAGCGCGTGCTGAATTGCATGCGCTCCAGCTTGGCGTCGATCCGATCGACAAACCAGTCCCCGCTGTCCAAGTCGCGCTTGAGTTTGATTGTCAGCTTCAGGTCCGTCATACAATCCGCCACAG
Organism: Tropicibacter naphthalenivorans; assembly: GCF_900176475.1. Taxonomy (GTDB): domain Bacteria; phylum Pseudomonadota; class Alphaproteobacteria; order Rhodobacterales; family Rhodobacteraceae; genus Tropicibacter; species Tropicibacter naphthalenivorans. The sequence continues at coordinate 4,678 of NZ_FWXX01000009.1, read as the reverse complement.
CTTGACCGACAAGCGCAACAAAAGCCGGGCTGTCGACATGATCGAAGCGCCCAGGCATCCCGGCCGCCAGCCAAATAAATTCACACTTCCTTAGCATTGTCTGATAACTTGTTTAACGATTGATTAACGGGACAACTTTTGCGCCCAGAAAACAAAGCGTCGCCACCTGGGCGGTAGTCTATGATTCACAAGCGCATTCGTCTTAGTTTTGAATTGGGTCTTACAAAGCACGCTTTAAACAATGATCGCGTCAAGCTAAGGTCCGCCACACTAAATTACCCTTTGGTGCGAGTGGGAGCACGCGGATGGCCAGTTCCGATAAAATGAACCGCAACGATAATCGCTCGGTCAAGAATATCGTGGGCGTGGTCGCCTCGGCGGGTGGGCTGGAGGCGACCAGCCTTTTGGCGCGCAGCCTGCCGCAGAACCAGAACTGTTGCTATGTCATTACCCAGCACATGTCCCCGACACATAAGAGCATGTTGGTCCAGCTGCTGAGCCGCGAGACCAAGCTGCGCGTAGAAGAACTGGAACAACGCACCTTTCCAGAACCCAACGTGATCTATGTCCCGCCTCCGGGCTATGACGTGATCTGTGCCGAAGGTGCGTTCCTGCTGCGCGAACCGGCGGGTCACTATGCCTCGCCCAAGCCGTCGGGGGATCGCCTGCTGATCAGCCTTGCCGAGGAAATCGGCGAGCGCGCCATCGGCATCGTCCTGTCCGGCACCGGCAGCGACGGCAGCTACGGCATTCAGGCGATCCGCGAGGCCGGGGGCATCACCATTGCCCAGGAACCATCAAGCTGCAAATACGATTCGATGCCGCACGCCGCCATACGGACCGGGTGCATTGATCTGGTGTTGATGCCGCAGCAAATTGGCGCGCATCTGTCGCATATCATGGAGCATCCTCGCGACCTGTCGATGATCAAGGAATTGGCCGAACGCGGCAGCAAGAACCGAGACCTCTTTGACATTCTGCTGTCACATACGCTGGTGGATTTCCGCCAGTACAAGGACACCACCATTCACCGGCGGATCGAACGCCGCATGGTCGCCAAGGGCATCGACGACTTTGACGATTACGTCGATTTGTGCCGCCGCTCGGTCGAAGAGGTCGAGGCGCTGTATGGCGATCTGCTGATCTCGGTCACGCGGTTCTTTCGCGACCCCGAACAGTTCGAGGCGCTGGGCGTCGAGCTGAAACGGCTGATTACCAACCGCAAGACCGACGCGCCCGTGCGGATCTGGGTCGCGGGCTGCGCCACCGGCGAAGAGGCCTATACCATCGGAATCCTTGCCGCCGAAGCGATGGGCGGGCTGGACGAGGTGGACCCCGACGCGATCCAGATCTTTGCCACCGACATCGATGAAGCGGCGCTGAACCGCGGGCGCAAAGGCGTCTTCCCGCTCTCGGCCGTCAACGACATTCCGTCGGCCTATGTCGAAAAGTACTTTGACATCAACGACGACTCGCTGATCGTCAAACAAAAGCTGCGGCGCTTTGTGATGTTCTCGCGGCACAACGTGTTTCAGGACGCGCCCTTTATCAACGTCGATCTGGTCAGCCTGCGCAACGTGCTGATCTACTTTAATTCCCGGCTGCAAGAACGTGTTCTGACGCGGGCCGCCTATGCCCTTGTGCCTAATGGTCTGTTGATGCTGGGCACCTCGGAAACGCTGGGCGCCGTCGACATGCAGTTCACCCAGACCGTTTCGCACGCCCGGATATACCGCAAGGAAATCCGGCAGGGTTCAACTCAGATGCCCGTGGGCGCAAAGGACCGCTGGCCCACTGCAAGCGCGCGCCTCGCCGAGGGCCAAACCTTTAGCCCCAGCACGCTGCGCAGCAATAACGAATGGCGCTACTTTGACCGACTTGCGGAAAGCATCGTGACGAACGGCGTGCTGGTCAACCGCGAACGGGTGATCTTGCGCGTGTATGGCGACATCGCGCCGTTCTGCGCGCTGACGGCCGTTTCCTTGGGGCAAGCCTCTCTGACCATGCTCCGCAAGCCTCTGGCGTCCGACGCCGCCAGCCTGTCGTTGGTGGCCCTGAAATACGGCGAGGCCCGCGACGGGCAGTGGCATGACCTTTCAGGTGGCCCCGAGGGCCAGCAGGCACGAATCTCTGCCTATCCTCTGACGTCGGTGGGCGAAGAAACCACCGAGGACTTGGTGCTCTTGGGGTTCAAGACCGGCCTCCGACAGGAGCCCGCGTCCGCCGACGAAGAAAAAAGCGATTACGTCGCTTATCTCGAAGACGAGCTGACCCGCACCCGCGACGCGCTTCAGGTGACGATCGAACAGTTGCAGACCTCGAACGAGGAACTGCAAGCGCTGAACGAGGAACTGCAATCCTCGAACGAAGAGCTGCAGTCCACCAACGAAGAGCTCGAAACCTCTAACGAAGAGCTTCAGTCCACCAACGAAGAGCTGATCACCGTCAACGAGGAATTGCTGGTCAACTCGGGTCAGTTGGAACGCACCAGCGCCGAGGTCATGGGCCTGATCGACAGTATGCCCGCGCCGACCGTGATGGTCGATCAGGGCTTGATGCTGCGCTATGCCTCCAAGACCGCGATGACCATGTTCTCGCTGTCCGAACGGGGCACCGGCTTTGGCCACCTGTCGCAGGTCAATATGCCTTATGGGATGCCCGATCTGGTCAGCCTGTGTTCCACAGCGCTGGTCCAGCGCAAGCCGGTCACCACCCTGTTCCGCGACTCAAGTCTGCAATCGCACCAACTGCGGATCATGCCGATCTCTGGGAACTCCGACGCGCTGGTCGGGCTGGTGCTGCAATTCGACCTGGTCTCTGAAATGGCCGGTGACAGGCAAATCAACGAAAAGCTGCGGGCCCTGTCCGACTATGCCGTCTGGCGCACCAACCTGACCACCGGCCAGTCCGAGACCTCGCAAAAGCTAAGCGAAATCCTCGGGCGTGAGGGCCCTGAGACCAACATCAGCATGGACGACGCCTTTGCCCGCATCGACGAAAAGGACCGCGCCCGCATCAAAGAGATCCTCAGCCAAGCCGCCGAGGACCTGTCGGCTTTTGAATACTACGTGCGCATCCCGCGCGGGCCGCAGGGCAAAGGCGATATCATCGTCGCCCATGTGATCGGCGAAGCGGTGCAGGACCCGGAAACCAACGATATCATCCTGTTTGGCCTGCTCAAGAATGCCTCGGAAGAGTGGAACCGCAACCTGTTGATCCGGCATTATAATATCGTCGCCCGCGCGCGCGGCATCGGCTTTTATTCCTACGATATCGCCAATGATCTGCCGTATTGGAGCCCGTCCCTCTACGAGGTGCTGGGCTATCCCGCTGACCAGCCGCCCACCATCGAGATGGGGCTGGCCGTCTTTGATGCGCCGACCCGCGAACGGGTCGAAGCCCTTTTGGGTGCGGCGATCCAAGCGGGCAAGCCCTATGACTACGAAGAGGTCATGACGCGCCCCAACGGGACAAAGGCGCGCGTGCATGGCGCGGGCCATCTGGCCAAGAATGACGCTGGCGAAGTCACCCACGTCTTTGGGTCTTTCGAGATTCTCGAAGAGCTTGGCAGCGAGTAACGCAACCGTGGGCGAACGCTGCCAAACTTTCGCCCAACACGTAACTATTTTTTAACTTCGATTTTCTACCTGTAGTTTAAGTAACGATATATCTTTTTCCGAGGCTACAGATGTCCGAAATCACCGTCGATCAGCAAGAAATGTCACTTGGCCTGACGCTGCGCCGCGACCTTGAAAGCGGCGAGTGGTTTGTGGATCTGATCGAAACGCGCACGCCGGCGCTGCGCAATGCCACCCATTTTTCGCAACGATTGCGCATTCACGAAGTCTTTGCCGCCGAGTTTCTTGACCTCTTGTTGTCCTATCTGCCGGAAACATTGGAACAACGGGTGATGAGCGTTTCTGGCACGGTTCTCGAAATGAAAGGGTTTGTGGCGCAGGGGTTGCGCGTACTGGCGCAGAATGCGCGCGCCGATGCGCAGATCGTCTTGGTCCGCATCAAAAAGATCATCGGCCGCACTTACACTTTTCTGCTTCCGCAGCACCGTCCTGACGTCGCGCCGTTTATGTGCGCGGATCTGCGACTTGTGGACGCGCGGCACGGACAGGGCGTGAGTGCGAGCGAAATTGATGCGAAAACGACAGCCGGTTCGGTGGCATTCACCGACAATAGTGTGGTCAGCGCGGACCGCGCCATCTGCGGAACGCACCACGAAACGACCATCCCCTAGGCCAAAGCGGGGATTCACCCGTTTTTTCGCCGCGCGCTCGGCGATGCTCACAAAAGCAAAGCCCGCCTTTGGGGCGGGCTTGGTTTTGAACGGCTGTTCGCTAGATCTGGTTGCGGGAGTAGGATTTGAACCTACGACCTTCAGGTTATGAGCCTGACGAGCTACCGGGCTGCTCCATCCCGCGGGAGTTTTGTGTCCTGATCGGTGTTTTGATCGTGATAGAGATAATAATTTGGTATTTACTAGGTTTGGCGGTGACCTACTCTCCCACGTCTTAAGACGCAGTACCATCGGCGCTACGGCACTTAACGGCCGGGTTCGGAATGGGACCGGGTGTTTTGCTCGCGCTATGACCACCAAACCAAGGAAATACCAGATCGCTGCGCGATCTGCATTTTCTTGGTTTGGTGGGTGGCGGCAGGGTATTTT
>NZ_FWXX01000023.1 GCF_900176475.1 Tropicibacter naphthalenivorans | reverse complement strand
CATGGCTCCAATCCTTCCTTGATTTGGAGCCTCCGGAAAACCAGGAGCGGTTCAATGTCCTGAACCTCCACGATCTGACAGCGAGAAAGGAATGGCTCGGGCACGGTGTCGAGCTGATTGGCAGTGAACAGCCAGGAGAAGTGGCTCATGTCGAACGTCACGCGGAAATAGGGGCAATTCCAGGCGCGGGCCGAACCCGGCTCCATCAGGCCGAGCATGGCCTCGGTCAACGAAAACACCCGCCCGCTCGTGGATTTCTCGACGCCTGCCTTGCAGATCTCATCCACCACGAAGATCGGGTTGGCGATGCGGTGATCCAGCAGCAGGTTCACGGGCCGCCCTGGCGTGGAGCTTCCCCAGCCACGTTCCACGCCCGCAATGTCAAACCCTGCACTGCCCGCACCCGCATCGCTCTGCCCCATCGGCAGCTTGAGGCGATTGGCCAAGGACCGCGTCCAGGCGCTTTTCCCGATCCCAAGAGGACCGTTGAGCAACAGGGGTTGGATCTTGATCGGGGTGCCGCGGCGGGCGGCGCGGCGCAGGTCATGCCAGGCGGTTTCCGTCGCCCGTCCCATCCATGGCATCTCGGCATTCAGCGCCGCGGCGACTCCGTCCGCCCAATGCTCGGACGGTGCCATGATGGCCCGCATGCACGCCTCTTTCGGGCTGAGCCGCTCGCGGTCGTCGTCCTTCAAATGAGCCGTCCCACTTGCACGGATGCGCTTGGCCACGAGGCAGCGCACGCGATCCGCGATGGCCGCTTCGTCCTTGTAGGTCAGCTCGCTGCCGGGAACCGCCGCGTCGCTGATCTCGGCTTCGATGTCGTCCAGTTCGGCAGACCACTCGTCATCACCAACGAGCTGTCGCGTGATTTTTCGCGCTCGAAATTCCTGGAGAAAACTGCGCAGGCGCTTTTTCATCTCAACGTGATCGGTGCTGAACTCTCGCACCTGGATAATCTGGATCTTGGTCATGGTGGTCTTCCGTCGTGGGCCATGGGGAATGAACCCCGCAAAGCAGGGCAAGGGGCGGATCAGGCGCCCCGTATGAGGCCGATGGGAAGATGCTGTGTCATGCGGTAGAAGAAGGCGCCCCAAAGCCAAAAGGTAAAGCCCGGCCACCTTCCATGCAAAACGCCGCCCCGGTCGGAGCGACGTTTTTCGCGGTCACGAGAAATCAATGACTTAGCCGAAGGTGGCAGAGCAAGACCCGTCAAGTGGCAGCCGAAATGCCCCGAATGGCAAAATTACCCTGGTGATTTCAAAAGGTCGTGTCCCGCGCCGGTCGCGACAAATCAGGTGTTGAACAAGAAGTGCAGCACGTCGCCGTCTTGCACCGTGTAGGACTTGCCCTCGGCGCGCATCTTGCCCGCTTCCTTTGCGCCCGCCTCGCCCTTGCAGGCGACGTAGTCGTCATAGGCGATGGTCTCGGCGCGGATGAAACCACGCTCGAAATCGCCGTGGATGACGCCTGCGGCCTGCGGGGCCTGCGTGCCTTCCTTGATGGTCCAGGCGCGCGCCTCTTTAGGGCCGACGGTGAAATAGGTCTGAAGGTTAAGCAGCTCGTAACCGGCGCGGATCAAGCGATCCAGACCCGCCTCTTCGAGACCCAGTTCCCCAAGGAATTCTGCGGCTTCCTCGGCGTCGAGCTGGCTGATTTCCTCTTCGATCTTGGCAGAGATGATGACGTGGCTGTTGCCCTGCGCGGCGGCCATTTCGGCCACTTCGGCGGACAGCGCGTTGCCCGTCGCCGCTTCGCCCTCGTCGACGTTGCAGACGTACAGGATCGGCTTGGCCGTCAGCAGTTGCAGCATCTTCCACTGCTTGAGGTCTTCGGCGTCCACCTCGACGGTGCGCGCGGGCTTACCCTCTTCCAACGCGGCCATGGCCATCTTCATCAGGCGCTCTTGCTGGACGGCTTCCTTGTCGCCGCCGCGCACCTTGCGCACGATGTTCTGCAAGCGCTTCTCAAGGCTCTCCATATCCGCGATGATCAGCTCGGTCTCGATGGTTTCGGCGTCGCCCACCGGGTCGACGCGGCCATCCACGTGGGTCACATCGTCGTCCTCAAAGCAGCGCAGCACATGCGCGATCGAGTCCGTCTCGCGGATGTTCGCAAGGAATTGGTTGCCCAGACCTTCGCCCTTGGACGCGCCTTTCACCAGACCGGCGATGTCCACAAAGGTCATGCGCGTTGGGATGATCTGCTTGGAACCGGCGATCTCGGCCAGCGTGTCCAGACGTGCGTCCGGCACCGCTACGTCGCCGACGTTCGGCTCGATCGTGCAGAACGGAAAGTTCGCCGCCTGCGCGGCCGCGGTCTTGGTGAGCGCGTTGAACAGGGTCGACTTGCCGACGTTCGGCAGACCCACGATACCCATACGGAAGCCCATCAGGCGCCCTCCTTGTTGCGTGACGGGCTGCTCTTAATCCGGCAGGGGCTGGCTTGCAAGCGTGGTGGGGCTATTGCGGCTGCGGCGCAGTGACAAAGCTCGCGCCATGGCGCCAAAAGCGCGCCGTCAGCAGCACGGCGGCGACGGTCAGACCCAGCGTCAGGCCCAGCCAGACGCCTTCGGCCCCCCAGCCCAGCCAGATCCCAAGCCCGGCAGCGGCGGGCATCCCCACGCCCCAATAGGCAAAGGCGGCCACCCACATGGGCACCCGCGTGTCATGCAGGCCGCGCAGCAGGCCGATGTGCAGCACCTGAGTCGCGTCCACCAGCTGGAACAGCGCCGCCAGCACCATCAGCTTGGCCCCCATGGCAAGGATCTCGGCCCGCTGCGGATCGTTCGGGTCAAGGAACAGGCCCACCAGCAGCTCGGGGATCGTCACGAACAGCGCGATGGACAGGCCAACGCCCACAGCGCCCAAGGTCAGCGCCGCCTTGGCCCCGGTCAGCATGTGCTGCGCGTCGCCGCGCCCCAGCGCATTGCCCGCCCGCACCGTGGCGGCGTTGGACAGGCCCATTTGCATCATGAAGGTCGCGGTCGAAATTTGCAGCACGATGCCGTGCGCCGCCAAGGGCACCGTCCCCAGCATCCCCATCAGCACCGACGCCCCCGCGAACAAGGCCACCTCGGCCAGCGTGGTCAGCCCGATGGGCAGCCCAAGGCGAAAGACCTGCCCGAACATCTCCCAGTCCGGGCGCCAAAAGCGCTGGAACAGCGCGTGCTGCGGTAAAATCCGCAAGGCATAGGCGATGATCAGCACCAGCGACACGACCTGCACCGCGACAGAGGCAATCGCCGCCCCTCTGATGCCCAGCTCGGGCGCGCCCCAGTTGCCAAAGACCAGCGCGTAGTTCAGCACCACATTCGCCAGCGCCGCCGCCACGGTGACCCACAGCACGACGCGGGTGTGTTCCAGCCCCGCGAGGTAGTTCTTGAGCACCATGACCCCCAGCGCGGGCAGCATCCCAAAGCCGGCGATCCGCAGGTAGGTCTGCGCCAGTACGGCCAAATCCTCGGGCTGCCCCATGGCGCGCAGCAGCGGCGCAGACCACCAGAACAGCGGCATCATCACCGCGAAATACAGGATCGACAGCCACAGCGCCATGCGCGTCGCCCGGCGGATCTGCACTTCGTCGCCCTGCGCGGCAAAGGTCGCCACCATCGGCATCATTGCCCAGGCAAAGCCCGAGCCGAACAAAAACACCGTAAAGAAAAACGACGACGCCAAGGTCAGCGCCGCCAATTCCGGCACGCCGTACCAGCCCATCATGATGGTATCGGTCAGGCCAATGGCAAACTGCGCCAAATGCCCGCCGATCAGCGGCAGGCCAAGGGTCAGAACGGCGCGGATGTGCTGGGGGAACGACATAACAGGACTCTTCATCCCAATGCCGTACCCCCGCCCCCGCGCTTAGGCAAGAGGCTGAAACAGACTACACGCTTTTGCGCGTATCGGGGTGCAGCGCGGTCCCAAGGATATGATCGGCCCGGTGGATCACATGGCTTGCCCCGCCCACGATCAACGGGTCCGGCGCGGCGGCGATGCGCGGGTCTTTGCCCGGATAATCCACCGTCGACAGGAAGTGGCGCATACAGTTCAGCCGGGCGCGTTTCTTGTCATCGGACTTGATCACCGTCCACGGCGCATCGGCGGTGTCGGTGTAGAAAAACATCGCCTCCTTGGCTTCGGTGTAGTCGTCCCATTTGTTGAGGCTGGCCTTATCGATGGGCGACAGCTTCCACTGTTTCAGCGGATCGGTCTCACGCGATTTGAACCGCGCGCGCTGTTCCTTTTTCGTGACCGAGAACCAGTATTTGTACAGCCGGATGCCGGACCGCACGAGCATCTTTTCCAGATCCGGTGCCTGACGCATGAACTCGAGGTACTCGTTCGGCTCGCAAAAGCCCATGACCCGTTCGACCCCGGCGCGGTTGTACCAAGAGCGGTCGTACAGAACGATCTCTCCGGCGGTGGGCAAGTGCTGGATATAGCGTTGGAAATACCACTGGCCGCGCTCTTCGTCGGTGGGCTTGTTCAGCGCCACGACGCGGGCGTTGCGCGGGTTCAGGTGCTCGGTAAAGCGCTTGATCGTACCGCCCTTGCCAGCGGCATCGCGGCCCTCGAACAGCAGCACGAACTTTTGCCCGGTCTCCTGCGCCCACAGCTGCACCTTTAAAAGCTCGGCCTGCAACATGGCCTTTTCACGTTCGTAATCGCGGCGCTTCATCTTTTTGCTATAGGGGTAGCGACCGGTTTCAAAGGCACGGCGGATTTCGTCCGTGCTGGGCGTCGGCATCCCCACAACGGCGGGCAGACCGACCTTGGATTTGGGGCTAAGCGGGGCTGTGCTGTCCTTGGGCATCGTCTCTCCTTTTCGGTGTTGCCCAGAGTCTGTCACATGTTGCCCCCGCCCGCCTTGAGCCGTGTCAAATGGCCATCAGAAAAGGTCCGTCGCCGTAAGGTGATCGATATTGATCGAGGCAACATCGTCGGCGTCCAGCCCTTCCAGCAGGATGCTGTTGGCCCCAAAGCTGCTAAAGCGGATCCCGTCGTCCAGCACGACAACCGACACCGACTGCCAGTCGATAAGCTCCAGCCGGTCCTGCGTGACATCAAAGTCGACAATCACGTCCGTGCCGTCCTCTTCGTTGAACCGAAAGACATCGGCCCCGGCGCCACCCTTCATGGTGTCGTTGCCCGTGCCGCCAACCAGCAGATCGTCGTCGCCGCCGCCGTTCAGCGTGTCGTCACCCGCCCCGCCATCAAGCGTGTCATTGTGGCGGTTGCCGATCAGCGTGTCGTTGCCATCGCCGCCGTCCAGCAGGTCTTGGCGCGTGCCCCCTTTGACGAAATCGTCGCCGATCCCGCCATACAGGCTGTCCTGACCGCCGCCGCCGTTGACATTGTCATTGCCCGCGTCGCCACGCATCAAGTCGCCATGGCGCTGGCCCCGCAATTGGTCGTTGCCACTGCCGCCGTAGATCTCGTCGAACTCGCGCCCTCCGCGCAAAAAGTCGTCGCCCGCCTCGCCAAAGATCGTGTCATTGCCGCCGTCGCCAAAGACCTCGTCCGCGCCGTCGCCCGCGCTGATGAAATCCTGCCCCGTGCCGCCGCGCAGCGTGTCGTCGCCGCCCTGCCCATAGAGCGTGTCATTGCCGCCAAGGGCAAACATCCGGTTGGCGCTGTCCGTGCCGGTGAGAAAATCCGCGGCTTCGGTGCCGTCGTCAAAGCCCACGGGTGCCTGTGCCGCCGACTCGATAAAGGTCGTATCGCCGGTCAGCGCATAGTCCAGCACGGCGTTGTCGTAGTTCGGCGTGCCCTCGGGGATGCCGGCGTTTTGCACCGCGATTTGCGCTGCGGCGACCACCGCCGGGTCCAGATCGGCCAAGGTGATGACTTCGCCGGGGTAGTCCGGGTCATAATGGCTGTTCGGGCCAAAACCGATGAGATAGGTGAACAGGCTCTGGGTCGTCGTGGTCACGCGCCAATCGTCGCGGAACTGGCCATACAGCTCGTCAAAGGGCAAACCGCTGGACAGGGGCGTGCCATCGGCCAAGGCCACATCGTTGGACAGGCGGCCATCGCCGTCGCCCAAGAGACCTTCGAGATCGCCAAGGATCTCTGCCGAGACCGCAAGGTTCATGTCCACCCGGTCGCCGCGTACGATCACCGCCACCTGCGTATCGCTGCCGTCCATGACGCCGTCACTGCCGGGATAAACAATGGTGTAGGTGTCGCCTTCGCGGTAGATGCGCCCGTTGCCCACGTTGACCGAGCCGAAGTCCGCCACGTTGATCGGCGTGCCGTTGATCAGCAGCGGCGTGTCGCCGGGCCAGGTCGGGTCGATGGTGATCTCTTGGCCGTCGATGGCCGTGGCAATCGCCTGCGTCTGCGAGACATTTTCGACCCCGGCAGGCACGAAACGCGCTTGTATTTCAAAGTCATAGTCGTTGCGGGTCGAGCGCAGCAGCACGTATTCGCCCACCGCCTGAAAGCTGTAGTTCATCCCGTCCAACGTCAGCAGGTGCGGGTCGCCCGTGACCCAGCCGCCAGCCTCGACCTCGGCGCGGGGGATTTCGCTCTCAACCACGCCACCGTTGCGGACCTGGAACTCCCAGATGCCCGTCAGGCCGGTGTTGCCGCCGGTGATGTCCAGCGCGAGGATGCCGGACTCGTCCCCCGACTGCGGCAGTTCAAAGAACTCGCCAGCGACGCCCGTGCCCGCCGTCCAGCCCGCCCGCGCCGGGGTGCCGCCCAGACCATCGGTGCCGCCCGAGGCGTTGCCCGTGGTCCAGTTGATATCCTCGTAGCGGAACTGGAAATCGAAATCGCCGTTGCCTTCGTCGCTGATCACCAGCTGAAAGGCGTTCAACAAGCTGTTGTCGCGCTGGTAAAACCCGACGTCGTCCCAGGTGATGATGATCCGGTCGCCGACGCTGTCCATGTGCCAATAGACAAGGTTGCTGCCGGTGGAATTGCCCCCTTCCGTTGGATCGCCAATATCGGTGCTGTTGCGCGTGTCCACATCGCCAAAGAACGGCGTGATCTCGGGGTTGTTCGACACACCCGTGATCACATCCGGCGTATAGGTGCTGCGCGGCGCCAAAAAGGTGATCGAGCCGTTGTTATTGATGAAAAAACCATCATAAACGGTGCCGAAGAAGTTAATGCCATTTTCGAAAATCGACGTGGCATCGACAAAACTGGTCGATCCATCGTCATTGCGCCCTAGAAATTCGGACCCAAAGCCCGCATCCCCGCCGAAACCGGCCAACAGGGACGGGCTACTTGCTATGCGTGCCGTCGTCATCGTTAAATCCTCACTATAAAATGCGCCGTAAAATTACGGAAAAGTGTAAGGGCGGCGCGCGGATTCGGTCAACTATGGCGGCAGTCGGGTATTCCCGACTTCACGGCGCACGCACGCCAGCCATTGATTTTTCCCGCGCGGGCTGGCAACAGACCTTCAACCATAGCCGGAGACCGCCATGACCCGTATCGAGACCAAGTTTGCCGACCTCAGCGCCCAGGGCAAAAAAGCCTTTGTGGCCTATATCATGGCAGGCGATCCTAATGTGGAAACTTCGCTTGAGGTGATGAAGGGTCTGCCGGGCGCGGGCGTCGACGTGATCGAGCTGGGCCTGCCCTTTACCGACCCCATGGCCGACGGCGAGACCATCCAGCTGGCCGGTCAGCGCGCGCTGGACCACGGCATGTCGTTAGAGCGCACGCTGCAAATGGTTCGCGATTTTCGGGCAGAGGACGACACCACGCCCATCGTGCTGATGGGCTACTACAACCCGATCTACAATCGCGGCGTGGATAAATTCCTGGTCGACGCCAAAGAGGCAGGCATCGACGGGCTGATCGTCGTCGACCTGCCCCCGGAAGAAGACGAAGAACTGTGCATTCCCGCGCAGGCCGCAGGTCTTAACTTTATCCGCCTCGCGACCCCGACCACCGACGACAAACGCCTGCCGAAGGTGCTGCAAAACACCTCTGGCTTTGTGTACTACGTCTCGATCACCGGGATTACCGGTGCGGCGGCGGCGCAAGCGGCGGACGTGGCCCCCGAGGTCGCCCGCATCAAGGCGAAAACCGACCTGCCGATCATCGTCGGCTTTGGCATCCGCACGCCCGACACCTCGCGCGAGATTGCCTCGGTGGCGGATGGCTGCGTCGTGGGCTCTGCCATCGTGGCCGAGATCGCAGCGGGCAAGCCGGTTTCCGAAGTCCTGAGCTTTGTCAAAGGCTTGGCCGACGGTGCGCATTCGGCCTAAGACGCCGTCGCCTACCCCTGCATCAAGGCGCGGGTCTGCTCGCACAGTTGCAACGCCATGGCGCGGGCCAAATCCTCTCGGCGGACGGGTTTGGCCACATGGGCGTCGATACCCTGCCGCAAATAGTCCGACACCTGATGGGTCATCGCGTTGGCGGTCAGCGCGATGATCGGCACCCGCTCTGCCCCGATCCGTTCTTCTTCTTGGCGGATCAGCGACGCGGCCGCCAGCCCGTTCATCACCGGCATGTTCACATCCATTAGGATCAGGTCAAAGGGCCGGGCCAAGTGCTGTTCCACCGCCTGCGCCCCGTCGAACACCATACGGATGTCCAGATCAAAGGGTTTGAGCAGCAACTCCACGACCTTGCGGTTCGTTTCCGAATCCTCGGCGACCAAAATCCGCCAACGCCGCGCGCCCAGCACCTTTTGAAAGGGACAATGCCCCAGATCGACTGGCGCGGCGCCCACGTTCGGGGGCGACAAGCGCATGGTTGCGGTAAACACCGATCCACCGCCGCGCGCAGGCCGAAATACCAGATCACCACCCATCAACCGGCACACTTGCCGTGAAATCGCCAGCCCCAGCCCGGTACCGCCATATTGGCGCGTGATCGACGCATCGGTCTGGCTGAAGGGTTTGAACAGCTTGTGCCGCTTGGTTTCCGGCACGCCGGGGCCGGTGTCGGTCACCGCCACGGTCAACAGCCATTGATCCAGCGACACATCCAGATGCACGCCGCCCTTGGCCGTGAACTTCATCGCGTTGGACAATAGGTTCGACACCACCTGCCGCAACCGATTGGGATCGCCCTGAATATAGCTGGGCAACCCCGCTTGCCCCGACATCCGAAAACTCAACCCCTTTTCGGCGGCGCGCAGCTCAAAAATGCGGCGCTGTTCGGCCATGAGGTTCGCCAGATCAAAGCCGATTTCCTCGATTTCCATCTGCCGCGCTTCGATCTTGGACAGGTCCAGCACGTCATTCAGCAATGCCAGCAAGCCATTGCCGGAGGTCAGGATCACCTCGGCCATGTCCATCTGGACCGCGTCCAGTTCGGTTTCCGCCAGCACCGTCGCCATGCCCAGAACACCGTTCAAAGGCGTGCGGATTTCGTGGCTAATCATCGCCAGAAACGCGCTTTTGGCATCGCTGGCGGTTTCCGCGGCGACCTTGGCGGCGCGCAATTCCTCGGTGCGGTGGCGCACCGTTTCCTCAAGCGACGCCGCCTGCGCCTTGAGTGCCGCGTTGGCCTCGTAGAGTTCCCGACTCAGGTGTTCGAGAATCCGCTCCGCCTCTTGGCGCCCACGCCTTTCACGCTCATAGCGCCGCCGCGAAACACGCTCGCTTTTGAAAGGGGGGAACGGCTCCACCGGCTAGCGCTCCAGCTGGATGTCAAACACGGTGTCGCTGGCCCCATTGTCCTGCGCGATGCGCACCTGCCCCGTGACCCCATAACGCTGCAAACACGCCTCGATCAGGCCATGGCAAAACGACCGCAGAGGCCGTTCCGAGTGGTAGTGCATTTCCATCCGATCCGGCCCCAGCCGCCGCGTCCGAAAGGTCGGCAATTCGGCGTCGGGGTAAAGTTTGCGCACCTCGGCGTGGACTTCGGTTTCGATGACCTCCAGCAGGTCAAAGGCCGTATGCTTGTCTTTGACGAAATGCGGGTACCGATCGGTAAATATCCCCAAAACCCAGTGGCCAAATTCGCGCTGCACCTCGTCGCAGGACACACCCGACTGTGCGCCGAGCGCGGTCATGATCTGCACCAGCTCTGAGCAGGGATAATTCCCGACAGAGGTATAGGCCGCGTCGCTGTCCAGATCGAGATCATCCAGCAGCTTATCCACCGCCTCCTCGCCCGCGAGATGATCGGCCAAATCCAGCAATTCCGTAAAAATCATGCCTTTCACGGGCACCTCCAGACCGACCCGGTTCATGGGCTACAGCAAATGCGTGAACTCTGGATTAAAGCGCGCAACACAACGCATAGGATTGTACCTCCCCGCCTTTATTGGTAACCAGACCTTACCAATTTTGACCAAGCGAGTCCGCCATGCCTGTGATCACAGAAATCGAAGACCTCAAGCGCATCTACAAACGGCGCGTCCCCAAGATGTTCTACGACTACTGTGAGAGCGGCTCTTGGTCCGAACAGACCTTCCGAGAGAACGTCTCTGACTTCGATAAAATCTACCTGCGCCAACGGGTTGCCATCGACATGGCCAACCGCTCCACCGCCACGCAGCTGATCGGCCAGGACGTGTCGATGCCCGTCGCCCTCGCCCCCGTCGGCCTCACCGGCATGCAGCACTTCGACGGCGAGATCAAAGCCGCCCAGGCCGCTGCCGACTTTGGCGTGCCCTACTGCCTCTCGACCATGTCCATCTGTTCCATCGAAGACGTGGCCGAGCACACCAACAAACCCTTTTGGATGCAGGTCTACACCCTCAAGGACGACGACTTCATGCAGCGTCTGTTTGACCGCGCCAAAGCCGCCAACTGCTCCGCCGCCGTCATCACCGTCGACCTGCAACTGCTGGGCCAGCGCCATAAGGATCTCAAGAACGGCCTCTCCGCCCCGCCCAAGCTGACCCCCAAATCCGTCGCCAACATGATGACCAAGGTCCAGTGGGGCCTCGGGATGCTGCAAACCAAGCGCCGCTTCTTTGGCAATATCGTGGGCCATGCCAAGGGCGTCACCGACCCCTCTTCGCTGACCACCTGGACCGCGCAGAGCTTCGATCAATCCCTCGATTGGGACCGCATCCGCGAGTTCCGCAAGATGTGGGACGGCCCGCTCATCATCAAGGGCATCATCGACCCGCGCGACGCTTTGGAGGCCTGCAACGTCGGCGCCGACGCCATCGTCGTGTCGAACCACGGCGGGCGGCAGCTGGACGGCGCGCTCTCCTCCATCCGCGCTCTGGAACCCATCATGGACGCTGTTGGCGACAAGATCGAAGTCCACCTCGACAGCGGCGTCCGCTCGGGCCAGGACGTGCTCAAGGCCGTGGCCATGGGCGCCAAGGGCACTTGGATCGGCCGCGCCTACGTCTATGGTCTGGGCGCCATGGGCCAGGCGGGGGTGACCAAAGCTTTGGAGGTCATCCACAAAGAGCTGGACATGTCCATGGCCCTCTGCGGCCACCGGGATATCAACGGCGTGGACCGGGATATTTTGATGGTTCCGAAGGGGTTTGCGGGGGATTGGGGGTGAGTTTTCACCCAAATGGCGACGAAAAGAAAACCACTTGCGGTTGTTTTCATTAGCTGATTAGGTGCACACAAGAGGAGAAATGCAAACAAGGAAGCTAAATTGGCTAGCAACTCTGAAGTAATATTATCACAAATTCTTGAAGACAAAAGGCTCGAAGTGGCCAGTGAAATGTCGAAAGAAGATTTCTTTGAGATATTCTGCGGCGAGCAGGCCACGAAAGATTACGAGTTATCATACGAAGAGATTGAGCAGGGCATAGTTGACGGCGAGCACGATGGGGGCATCGACGGTTTTTACGTACTATTAAACGACGATTACGTAACCGAAGACTTCGATTACACCAGCATCAAAAAAACAGCCAATATTGAAGTTATTATCGTCCAAAGCAAATCTAGTAAAGGCTTCTCCGAAACACCGATAAACAGCCTCATTTCCTCAATTGGGCACCTTTTAGACCTCACCACAGATCTTAACGATCTAACGCAATATAATGAAGAGGTTAGATCTAAAGCTGGGATATTTAGGAAATGCTACACCCGCCTTGCTTCAAAATTCCCCTCGCTTTCAATTAAAGTTATTTACGCCTGCACCAAAAGCACAGACGACATACACAACAACACCAAGCTGAAGTCAAAAGAGCTTGTAGATAAGGTATCCTCTCTGTTTGATGAAGCCGAAGTAAAGTTTTATTTTTGGGGAGCCAAGGAAATCGTCGCCCTTGCCAGAAAGAAACCAACCCAAACCTTTGACTTGACCTTTGAGCAAGCCTTGAATGGTTCTGGAGGCTACATTGCATTAGTTAAACTTGATCGATTTTTCGAGTTTCTCTGTGCAGGCGGGGAAGAAATTAGGACCGATTTGTTTGAGGCGAATGTTCGCGACTATCAAGGATCTACCGAGGTGAATCGCGAAATATCTACAACACTTGAAACCGAAAGTGAACGGGACTTTTGGTGGTTCAATAACGGCGTAACAGTTCTAGCATCACGCGCAACTTCCTCTGGATCATGTATCACGATTGAAAATCCCCAAATTGTGAATGGCCTGCAAACTAGCACGGAAATCGGAAAATATCGCAAAACTCGTGACAATGCCGAGAAACGAAGTGTGATGGTCAAGGTCGTTGCATCAGAAGATGATGAAATACGTGACAAGATCATCAAGGCAACAAACAGCCAAAACACAGTACCATCCGCATCCCTTAGAGCGACAGACAAAATTCAGAGGGATATAGAACATCACCTCAAAAACAATGGCCTGTATTACGATCGACGCAAAAACTTCTATAAGAACGAAGGAAGACCCGCGAATAAGATCGTTAGCATATCTCTTCTAGCTCAAGCTGCAATGACTCTCTTTCGGGGAGAGCCGGATAATGCGCGTGCGCGCCCGTCATCAATTATTAAAGTGGATTCTGTATACACGTCGATTTTCACAGAAGATTACCCGCTCGACGCATATTTTGTGGCTGCCGATACGATAAAACGCGTTGAAGTGGAATTAAAGAAAAAACCAGAACTCGTCTCCAAAGACAGAAACAACATAAGATTCTATGTGTTGTACTGGGTAATAGCTATGGCAGCGCATTCTCTTTCCCTTACTCCTCAGCGGGTCGCAAACTTAAGGGGGAACATTTCCGATGGCGCTATCAATAAGGCTATCGATGAGGTTTGGCTAATGTTTCAAGGTGAAGGTGCTTCCGATCAGGTAGCAAAAGGACCGAAGTTCAAGGAAAAGATTAAGGATTGCGTGAAAGATCGAATTATTGCAGCAAAATCAGTGAACTCTACACAGGATACGAACTAACACGCGAACTGATTTGCCTGCCTGCGACCTTTATTTCAAATCAAATGCTACGCTAGCATTTTGGAGGGCACGCTTGCAGCGCCAAACCCAACCAGGCAAATTAACCCATTGTTAACAAACAAGGTTTCGCCGCAAAACCTCCAGGAGGAGCCTTCATCCGGGGCCCCATCCCACCCCCAAGGGGCCCCGGATCAGCCCTCAAAACAAAGCACCGGCCTCACCCGTGTATACAGGCCGCCCCAAGCGGCTTAGCCCGCCCATGTTTCCTGCATCACCACAGAGGCCAGATCGTCCTCTGTCGCCCAGCCGCGGGCGGCCAGTTCCGGGCGGTCGAACAGCGCGTCCACGTAGCCAAGGCACAGGTAGGCCACCACCGTGACGTGCTCAGGCAGGTTCAGGATGTCTTTGACGTCCTGTTCGTGAAAGATGCTGACCCAACCCATTCCAATGCCCTCGGCGCGGGCCGCGAGCCATAGGTTTTGCACCGCGCAAACCGTTGAATACAAATCCATATCCTGATTGTGCGTGCGCCCCAATACCACCTTGCCGCCGCGCGTGCGATCGCAGGTCACGCAGATGCTCAGCGGCGCTTTCTCGATCCCCTCCAGCTTGAGCGCCGCATAATCGCTGCGGCGGTTTTCGGGGAACATCGCGGCGGCTTCGTCATTGGCGCGGGTAAAGGCGCGCTTGATCCGGGCGCGGCGGGCGGGATCGCGGATCAGGATAAAGTTCCATGGCTGCGACAGGCCAACCGACGGCGCCGCATGAGCCGCGCGCAACACGCGATCGAGCGCGGCGGGGTCGATGGGGTCGGGCTTGAATTCGTTGCGCACGTCGCGCCGGTTAAAGATCACGTCGTACAGCGATTGCCGTTCGGTTTCGGTAAAGACGCGGGCGCGCGACGGCGCGCACAGGGACGGGTTGGGCACGGGTGGCCTCCTATAGGTCGAACATTGCCGCGATGCCGTCCATACATCGCGCGCCATGTCGTCAGGCCGGTCTTCTGGCTTGAGTTCATCCGAAGTTGGCGCCTTCCCGGAGTGCTCCAGTGGCCTGTGCCAATTCGTCCCTCTTACAGCGGCGGGCCCGCGTCGGTTCTGCCCCGACTTCCCGATTATCCCCCCGGCAAAGGAGGGCACCTGACGGCGCGGACTTTGCCCAAAAGCGCGCCCTTTGACAAGATCGCAAGCGCCCGATCAGGCCCAAATCACCGAGGTTTCGGTGACCTCCAAGGGCACGCCATAGAGGTCCGACAACACTTCAGAGGTCACCACCTCGCGCCACGGTCCGGCGCAGTGAACGCGCCCGTGCTTGAGCCCCACAACCCAATCGGCATACATCGCCGCCACCGCGAGATCGTGCAGCACCAGCAGCACCGTCCGATCCGTCAGGCCGCGCAGCCGATCCATGATGTCGCGCGTATACTTGGGGTCGAGCGCGGCCAGCGGCTCGTCCAGCAGCATCCAAGGCGTCGTCTGCGCATAGGCCATGGCCACGTAGGCGCGCTGTTTCTGCCCGCCCGAGAGGGACTCGACCTCGCGGTCCAGCAGCGGCTTCAGCTCAAAGCGGTCGATGGCTTCGGCGATGGCGGCGCGATCCTGCGGGCCGGGTCGCCCCCGGTGATGGGGCCAGCGGCCAAAGGCGATCAGCTCGGCCACGCTTAGCCGAGGGACGGCGCCTTGGCTTTGGGTCAGGACCGACAGGTGCAAGGCGCGCTCGGCTTCGGTCATGGCGTGGATGTTGCGCCCTTCGATCGTGACGTGCCCCGCATCCGGCGCGATCAACCCCGCCACCGTATGCAGCAGGGTGGATTTTCCCGCGCCGTTCGGTCCGATGATGGCGATGATGCCCTGCGCCGGAATGCGCAGGTCGATCCCGTACAGCACCGGAGCACCGCCGCGGGTCAGGCGAAGGTTGTCGATCTCGATCATGTTGGTCTCCTGAGAACGAGGGCGAGGAACACCAGCCCCCCTGCGAATTCGACCACGATGGCCAGTGAGGATTGCAGCCCAAAGAGCCGCTCGAACGCGGTTTGCCCGACCACAAGGATCAGCGCACCGATCAAGGCCGCCGCCGGGATCAGCACCGCGTGGCGGTGATCGCGTAGCGTGGCCTGCGCCAGACTGGCGGCCAACAGGCCAAGGAACACCACCGGCCCTACAAGCGCGGTGGACACGGCCACCATCACCGATACCACGCAAAGCGCCAGCAGCACGAAACGGTCGTAGCGCAGGCCCAGCGTCCGGGCTTTGTCCCGCCCCAAGGCGGCCACGTCCAGCCGCCCCGCAAGGCGCAGGCACAGCACAAACGCCAGCCCCAAAAGCACCGCCGCGATGCCGATCAAGCGGTCATCCAGCGCGTTGAAACTGGCCACAGAGGCTTGTTGCAGCACGGCGAATTCGGACGGGTCCAGCAGGCGCTGCGCAAAGCCCGCAAGCGCGCGCAGCAGCGTGCCGATGATGACCCCGGTCAGGATCATCCGAATGACGTCGCCCGCCCCCTTGCGCAGGATCAGGCCGAACAGCGCCACGGCAAGGCCGGTCATCAGCGCCGCTTCCACCACGAACTTGGGCACCGGCGGCAGGGCCAGCATCTGCGCGCTGCCCATGCCCATCACCAGCATCGTCTGCAAGAACACGAACAAGGCGTCAAAGCCCACGATCCCCGGCGTCAGCAGGCGGTTCATCGCCACCGTCTGGAACACCACGGTCGACGCCCCCGCCGACGCGCCCACCAGCACCAGCACCGCCAGCTTTTCGGCGCGCAAGTCCAGGATGTACGCCACCGGGCCGCGCAGGTTCCACAGCAGAAACAGGCTGGATGCGGCCACCAGCCCCAGCGCCAAAAGCATCACCCGGCGATCAGGCATGGGTCGCCCGCCGCTTTGGCCGGTAGAGCAGCCCCAAAAAGATCACCGCCCCCACAATGGCAAAGACCGTTGCCGCCGGGATCTCGTAGGGCCAGCGGACCAGCCGCCCGATCACATCGGCCCCCAGCACGAACAGCGCGCCCAGCAGCGCCACCATCGGCATGTTCCGCCGCAGGTTGTCGCCCCAAATGCGCGAGACGATATTGGGCACCACCAGCCCCACAAAGGGCATCGCCCCTACCGTGACCACGATCACCGCCACCAGAACCGCCACGATGGTCAGGCCCATGCTGACGGTCTGGCGATAGTTCAACCCCAGCGAGCGGGCGTAGTCCTCGCCCAGTCCCAGAATGGTGATCCGATCCGCCAGCACATACAGCGCGACCCCAAGCCCCGCGACCAGCCACAGCAGCTCGTACCGGCCTTTGAGCACGCCGGAAAACTCGCCCGACTGCCAGATGCCAATGTATTGCACCAGATCGGTGAGCCACGCCATATACATGGCCGCAGAGCCGAGGATGCCGGCATAGATCAACCCCATCAAGGGCAGCAGCATCGGGTCTTGGCGCGGGACAAGCCGCGCGAGGGCGAAAAAACCAAAGGTGCCGACAAGCGCCGCCCCGGCGGCCGCCGACATTTTGACGATCAGCGCGGCACCGGGGGCCAGCAGCGTCACGCCCAGCAGGCCGATCATCGCCGCCTCGGGGGTGCCGACCAGACCCGGCTCGACCAGACGGTTCTGCACCACTTGCTGGATCACCACCCCCGCCAGCGCCAGCCCCGCCCCGGCAAGGATCGCCGCGAGCGTGCGCGGCAGGCGGCTAATGGCAAGGATCATCCCGCTGTCCAGATCGCCGGTCAGGATATTGGTCGCGCCGATCAAAAGGCTCGCCCCCGCCAAGAGGGCCAGCCCAAGGACCGCAAAGGTCGTGCTGCGCAAGGGTCAGCTCCCGTTTGTGGCCTGAAAACCGTCGATCAGCTGATCAAGGATATGCGGCAGGGCGGTCGCCCCACCCGCCGCCAGATACAGCGGTGCGCTATCCAGATACAGGATCTGCCCGCGTTGCCCGGCGGTGGTCTGCGCCAAAAGCGGCGTGTCCAGCGTGGCCGCCGCCGCTTCGCCCGCGCGGCCAATGGCGGCCAGACGGTCAATGACCAGGATCCACTCGGGGTTCACCTCGGCGATGAATTCAAAGGACACCGCCTGCCCGTGCGACTCGACCGAGATGTCGGCGTAGGCCTGCGGCAGCCCCGTGACGCTGTGCAACCAGCCAAAGCGGCTGTCCGCCCCATAGGCCGACAGTTTGCCGCCATTGGCCATCAGGATCAGCGCGCTGCCCTTGCCGGACACGGCCTCTTGGGTTTGCGCAATCTTGGCGTCCAGCGCCGCGTTCAACGCCTCGGCCTCTGCGGTCTTGTCAAAGATCGCGCCGTAGGCGGTGGTGCGGGCCTTTGCTTCGGCCACCAGATCGAGACCGTCGATGGTCATGTCCAGCGTCGGGGCCAGTTCGGACAGCGCGCCGACAACAGGCTGA
Source organism: Tropicibacter naphthalenivorans (assembly GCF_900176475.1). Taxonomy (GTDB): domain Bacteria; phylum Pseudomonadota; class Alphaproteobacteria; order Rhodobacterales; family Rhodobacteraceae; genus Tropicibacter; species Tropicibacter naphthalenivorans. The sequence goes on along the minus strand of NZ_FWXX01000023.1, from coordinate 3,373 downwards.
GAGCGCCCGCCCGCCACGATCAGATCGGGGCCAAGCACCGCCAAAGCTTCGAAATCAGGCTCGAACAGGGTGCCGACGTTCGGCACACCGTCAAAGGCGCTGGCAAGGAAGGCGGGCGGCGTGAGGTTCGGCACCCCGTCCAGCGGCACCCCAAGCGCGTGAAGCGTGTCGATCGCGGCCAAGTCCAGCGCCACGACGGTCTCGGGGGATTGGGCAACGGTGACCGGCCCGCCAAAGGCATCGACCGTGACGTCCTGCGCCATGGCGGTCAGCGGCGCGCAGGCCAAGGCAAGGGCGGCAAAGGGGATTTTCATGGCGTTTTCCTATGATGTTCGCTGCGGGTTGCAATTTCCGACTATAACACTCAAGTTATACCCGACGAGATAACTCAGGAATTCTGCAAATGCAAACAGACGATGTGCACGCAATCACAAACCCGGCGTTGCAAGCGACCGGACGCTTCGACACCCAAAACGGCGAGAAATATGTCGCGCAGCTGTGCAAACACTTTGCCCATAAGATCGAAACCCACGTCGAGGGCGGCACCGGGACCGCGGCGCTTGGGACCGGGCCGTGCACCATGCAGGCCAGCCCCGATACGCTGCGCATCACCGTGCAGGCCGCCACGCTAGATGGTTTGTCGCAGGCCAAGCGGATCATCGACAGCCACCTTGCGCGCTTTGCCTTTCGCGAAGGGTTCGAGGCGATGGACTGGGCCTGACAGGCGCCAGACACCGACAACAAAAAAGGCGCGCCCCAGCAAAGGGGCGCGCCAGATTTCAAAGCGTTAGCGCAAGGTCAGAGGATAAAGTCCGACCCGTCCAGCGCGATCACCCCGTTCAGGTAGACGTCGAAATCCGCCACCCCGTCGCCGTCCGTATCGCCGCGCAGCAAGGTCGCGGCGGCGGTGTTGACGTAGCGCAGCTCGCCCGCCGTGTGGCTGAAGGCCGCCGTGCCGATCAGGGTAAAGGCTTGGTTGCCCGCGGTGCCTTCGTCGGCGTCGATGCCGCTGACGTCGATCATGTCCAGCCCGTCTTCGAAGTCGCGGATGATGTCGCGGCCCGCGCCAAAGCGGGTCGACTCGGCAGCGCTGTTGAACACGAACACATCCGCCGCGCCATCGCCGGGGAAGCCAACGCCGCCACCGACAAAATCACCGCCGATCAGCACGTCGCGCCCGATGCCCCCCTCTAGCGTGTCCGCACCGTCGCCACCGCGCAACTGGTCGTTGCCGCTGCCACCTTGCAGAGTGTCGCTCTCGCTGCCGCCCATCAGGACGTCATAGCCGGTGCCGCCGATCAGCAGGTCCGCCCCGGTGCCGCCCAGCAACTGGTCGTTGCCGGTTTGGCCATCCAGCGTGTCATCCCCGCCCAGACCATAAAGCCGGTCCGAAGACGCGCCGCCTTCGAGCAGGCTGTCGTTGGTCCGGCCCGTCAGACGGTCGGCGTGATCACCGCCGATCAGGTTTTCGATCCCGGTCAGCGTGTCAGTGCCGCCGGCGTTGGTGTTCTGCGCGCCGGTGTTGTTGAGGTTGACCACGATGTTGCCGCCAAAGCCCGAATAGTCAGCGGTGTCGATCCCCGCGCCGCCATCGAGGCTGTCATCGCCATAGCCGCCGATCAGCAGGTCATCGCCCGCGCCGCCCTGCAACGTATCGTGCGAGAAGCCGCCATCCAGCGTGTCGTTGTCATCGCCGCCTTGCAGCAGGTCGTTGCCAACTTCACCCAGCAGCGAGTCATCGCCCGTGCCGCCGATCAGCCGGTCACCGCCGTTGCCCCCGGCCAGCGTATCCGCGCCGTCGCCGCCATCCAGCGTGTCGTTGCCGACCTCGCCGTTCAGAGCGTCATCGCCGAGGTTGCCCAGCAGGCTGTCGTTGTCGTCGCCGCCGTTGAGGGTGTCATTCCCCTCGCCGCCGTCCAGCGTGTCAAAGCCCGCCTCGCCGTTCAGCACGTCATTGCCGGTGCTGCCCAGCAGGCTGTCGTTGTCATCGCCGCCGTTCAGCGTGTCATCGTCCGCGCCGCCATCCAGCGTATCGGCCCCCGCGTCGCCGTTCAGAACATCGTTCTGACCGTCGCCAAACAGCGCGTCATTGCCGATGCCGCCGTTGACGGTATCGTCGCCGGACCCGCCATAGACAAAGTCCGCGCCCTCGGCCGCTTCGATCAAATCGCCGCCGCCGTTGCCGCGCAGCGTGTCATCCCCGGCGTAGCCAAAGATCCGATCCAGCTGGTAGCTGCCATTCAAGGAATCGTTGCCCGCCGTACCGTCGATCCGGCTTTCTGTCACGTTGACGTTGAAGGTCATCGAGTTCGACAGCCCTTGAGAGTCGGTGGCCGTCAGAGTCACCTGATACGTCCCCGCCGCGCCATCCACCGGCACGCCCGTCAATTCCAGCGCCGTGGGGTCGAACACCAGCCACGCAGGCAGCGCAGCCCCGCCGGACAGGGTTGCCGTCACGGTCATGGCGTCATTGTCGACCTCGGTGAACAGATCGGCGTCCAGCGTGTAGGACATGCCCGCGCGCCAATTCTGCGTGCCGATATAGCCATCCAGCACCGGCGCATTGTCGAACATGATGACCATACCATCGGCAAAGATCAGACGTTCGACGCTGTAGAGCGTATCGCGCCCGTCAAGCGTGGTGCCGCCGGTGTGCTCGACGTAGCTGGCCGAACCGACGCTACCGCCTTGGGTGATCGTATACTCGGCCTGCAAGCCGTCAAAGACCGCATAGTCGGTGTTCTGCCCGCCCTGAAGGGTGTCATTGTCCAGACCGCCGCGCAGGCTGTCAAAGCCATTGCCACCGGACAGGTAGTCTTGGCCCGCGTCGCCGTTCAGGTCGTCGTCGCCGCTATCGCCTTGGATATAGTCGTCGCCCGCGCCGCCGTTCAGCTCGTCCTGATCGTCGCCCCCGTACAGGGTGTCACGGTCATCGCCGCCGTTCAGCGTGTCGTTGCCGTTCTCGCCGCTCAGGGTGTCGACGCCCGCGTCGCCGAACAGCAGGTCGTTGCCATCACCGCCTTCGATGTCGTCATTGCCAAAGCCGCCCGTGACCGTATCCAGACCTTCGTCGCCGTAGATGTCATCCGCGCCAAAGCCGCCCACGATCGAGTCGTCGCCCGCGTCCCCGGTCAGCGTGTCGTCGCCATCGCCGCCATCCAGCGTGTCGTTGCCGCGACCGCCGTAAAGCATATCGTCCTCGGTGCCGCCTTGCAGCTCGTCCGCGCCGTCCAGACCCACCGCCGTGTCGTCGCTGACGCCGCCGGACAGGGTCTCATCGCCGGTGGTGCCTGCGATAAAGTCGGGGTCAACGGTCGTGCCACCAAAGCCGCCCGGCTGCACCAGATAGACATCCGTGCCGCCGCCCTGCGTC
>NZ_FWXX01000025.1 GCF_900176475.1 Tropicibacter naphthalenivorans | reverse complement strand
GGGACATTTTGCTCCGCAAAATACCCTGCCGCCACCCACCAAACCAAGAAAATGCAGATCGCGCAGCGATCTGGTATTTCCTTGGTTTGGTGGTCATAGCGCGAGCAAAACACCCGGTCCCATTCCGAACCCGGCCGTTAAGTGCCGTAGCGCCGATGGTACTGCGTCTTAAGACGTGGGAGAGTAGGTCACCGCCAAACCTAGTAAATACCAAATTATTATCTCTATCACGATCAAAACACCGATCAGGACACAAAACTCCCGCGGGATGGAGCAGCCCGGTAGCTCGTCAGGCTCATAACCTGAAGGTCGTAGGTTCAAATCCTACTCCCGCAACCAAATTCATAGCCCTCGCAACTCGCGGGGGCTTCTTTGTTTCTGTCCGCCATATGTCTGATCCCGCTCACGTTTTTATCCTCGCTCTCCTTTCTCCAACCCCACACGGTTACCATCTTTTTTGATGACAGAAGTAGCGCTTTGAACTCACCAACGCGTCTTCATTCCTAAGTCAAACTTGAAATGCTTGACGGTTCACCAAGGTGCAACTGGACTTGCACCGGTTCTGTTCCGGTGTGTTGCTCATTTTAGGCGGTGCTCTTTTCGAACGGCACGGGTTATTTGCCGTGCAGCGCTGAATGGCGCCTGCGCGGGTTGTAGAAGCCGTTGATGTATTCGAACACAGCGACCTCGACGTCCCGGCGCGTCTGCCACGCGTTTCGCCAGATCAACTCAGTCTTGAGGGATTTGAAGAAGCTCTCAACAGCCGAGTTATCAAAGCAATGTCCCTTGCCGCTCATTGAAGGTCGCAGCTTATGACGACGCAGGCGCTTCTGGTACTCGTGAGCGCAGTATTGGGCTCCGCGATCGGTATGGTGAATGCAACCGTGTGGCGGTCGGGGTAACGCGATTGCCATGTCCAAGGCGCGCAATGCAAGACCCTGCTTCATGCGGTTGCCGATCGCCCAACCGATCACGCGGCGCGAATATAGATCAATGATAACAGAGAGATAGGCCCAACCCTCGCGGGTCCTTATGTAAGTGATGTCGCCAGCCCACTTCCGATTTGGCGCCGTCGCCATGAAATCCTGGTTCAGTCGGTTAGGCGCGATGTTGAAGCTGTGATCACTGTCGGTCGTGCGTTTGAATTTGCGGCTGCGGAGAACTTGGATGCCGTTGTCGCGCATGATCCGGGCGACCCTTCGTTGCCCTACATGAATGCCCAATTCGTTCAATTCCTGCGTCATGCGCGGGCGGCCATAGCGGCCCAGGCTGAGCCGGTGCTGTTCGCGGATATGCGCCAAGAGGATCATGTCACGACGCTGACGCCGCGACGGCGGTCCGCTGCGCGACGCCCGTAGCCCACGGTCTGACACCTGCATCATGCGGCACAAATGAGCACGTGAAAGGCTGCCGCGATACTCTGCAAAGAATTGAAATCTCATTGCTTTTGGCTCGCGAAGAAACCTCTCGGGACATTCTTGCAGAATGCCCTGCCGGTCAGTGGATCGCGGCCTTTTTTAACACCTCCCTCTGCTCCCGCAGAATACGGTTCTCTTTGCGCAAGCGCCCATTCTCGCGGCGCAGTTCTGCGTCCTCGGCGGCAGTTGGATTTGCGGAATAATCTCGCATCCACTTGCCCAGGGTCGAAAATCCTCCCCCAAGATCTGAGGTCACTTGACGACGTGTCAGGCCGCTCTGCGTCGCGATCCGAACCGCTTCGCGCTGAAGTCTTCACTTTGTTTAGGTGCCATATCCGGTCTCCTTCAGGGCGAGCATTGCTCGCAGAAAACCGTAACGGAAGTGATGTAAGTCCAGTGCCGCTATGGCGATAGTCGGCAAAACGATCCATCGAAACTGAAACAAGGGAGCTACGTTCTCAGAATTTTTCGAAGCTAACCCGCGCAAAGAGAGATGAAACCACTTGGTGCTGTCACCATTGGGAGGCCGGTGACCATCATTGCGTCCGCTCTAGTCGTTCCTGCGGTAGTTCTGGAGCAGCGGATAAACGAAGCTTGCGACCAAGGCGATAGCCATGACGATGGGTAATATCTGCATTTTTCCGGTTTCAGCATTTCGGATAAGTAAGGACACGAGGATAGCAAAACAGACCCCTCGTGCTATCCACAACCAAGCAATTTCTTTCATTTTATAACTCCTATGGGGATATGGGTGGCTGGCGGCCGGCCCATTCTTTGAAAAGGGCGACCGCCAGCCTTGGAACTTAGCGCGGGTTGTTGCGGCCCTGAGTTGTGCCTCCCGATTGATTATCATAGGCGTATGCCAAGCCACCAGCGAGACCACCCACGATCCCCCCAACAGGCCCCGTCGCGAAGCCTACGGCCGTGGTTGCGACAACGCCCGCCTCATCGCGGGAATCGCCATCCCCATTCCAATCGGTGTAGCTTCCCGTTTGCTGCAGACCACCGGTTGAACGGCTGCCAGAGTCATTTCGACCACCGCTGCTGCCGCCGCCTCCGCCACCGAAGCTGACGGGACCAAAGAGATCGTGGCAAGTGCTTTTGTAGATACGAGACATATTTCTGTCTTCCTTCCTGTTGCGGCGCTGGTGTGTTACCCTTTCCGCCATTGCTGTTGCCGGGTTTTCCTGCCCGGCGGCTCAATCGGGTGGAGGGGTGGTCAAGACCCCTTCACCCACTTCCGCCCATCCCTAACGTTTGGGGCGAAATCGATCCTGACGCTCCATGGCGTCAGATGTAACTTACAGACATGTCCGGGCTGGGGTAGTAATCGATCTTCACCATGCGGCCTGCTCCTGCCGAGCGCATCGCGCATGCACGGAAACATCCTCAGGCAGATAGCTGCGGGCTCTCCTCTGTAACTCAAAATGATCGCCGAGCGGTGCCGATTGTCGAGGGAGGCGCCCGGTTTTCGAGGCTGTTTCATCGATGTCCCAAGCCGTATGTCCGACAGGTTTTCGTTCATCACCGATGACAACCCGCGCCGTACGTTCCCGCATACGACGAAGAAACGTCTCATGGCATTCCCCGACAGGTATGTAGGAGGCTCCTTGCCAGGATTCGATGCCTCGCAATGGCATCATTCCAAGCGAACGATACGCGCCAAGAGCGAGGCAATCATCTTTAGCCTTCGGAACTTCTGGAAGGTGTTTCTTCACAGTCTCGAATCCTCCCGTATTTTGTGAAATATTTATACAATGGGGAAATGTAACTTTGCCGATTAATATCCGCCACAGAGCATCTCGTGGCACATTGCCAAATAAAACGGATGCCAAAGCTCTGGCGGGTGGATAATTCCACCTATAATTATACTCTGTTGTGCCGCATTCGATGGCGCGCATCAGCGCATCGAAATCAGATGACATATAAATGGCGGTGTCTCGAAGGTGCGCATCTGCAATGGCATGGGCACACGCATGATCTATGGATTTCAGGTAATCCAGCAGAGCCAACTCGCTGATGAAAGCCGCCATTTCTCGCAATATAGGGGGGATGAAGAGGCCTTGCGCCGCGCGCAGCTGCACTGCATGGCCGAACTCGTGTGCGACAGCGACAACGTCGGCCACTGATCCCGCGAAAGATTGGACGACATGCGCAGAGTCATCTCGCCCCCTGTCAATAGTATAAGGTGCGCCAGATCCGCCGTCAGACTCGTAAGACTCTGTTTCAATTGCTTCCTTTGCACAATTGATCAGGTCTTGCCCCCTAGGAAAGAACGCGGAGAGAGCCTGCCCCGCAAGCGCCCATGCGCCCCTTGCCGACAGAGGCATGCTCCTCTCCACGCAGTTCGCTTTCACGGGTACATCCGGGCGGCTGGCGGCCATGAGGAGACATTCAATCTCCCTTGCGCCAATCTCATGCAACGAGAGCCAGTCTCTTATTGTGTGCGCGCTGCGTGCAGCCCAAATCTTCTTGGTCATCAGTATTTTCACAGGAGTATCAAGCAGCAACAAACTACTTAGGGTTTACTAATATAAACCTAGACGTGTGTAAAGTGGGTTTCAAATTTAAATCCGTGGCTCATTGCAAGGCAAACGCATTTAACGGGATGATCCACATACGCAATTAATTTGGATGCCGAGCCAATCACATCCAATCGGCGACTCTACTCCGCTCAGGATACATTCCCATTCATAGCCAGAAGATGACAATGGCAGCCAAGGCGATGGCCGAGAGAAAATGACCGGGTCCCCGTCGTACTGTGTGGCGAGCCGCCGCCACTCTTTCAATCGGACGACCATAATCTCGCATCGCTGCCCCGCAGTGCATTGCGTAGGCTCACACGAACGCATGGCGTTCGCCTGCTCACGTCGATCATGACGGTATCCGCCTCGGTGCTCCGATCGGCCAGTTCGACGAGGATCCTCGCAAAGACGCCCATCTTGCTCCACCTGCGCCATCGGTTGTAAAGCGTTTCCGGGGCTTGCGCGGCCCCACTGGGGGCCACGGTCCCCTGCAACTGTGGGGCCGTATTCCCTTGGCCCCCCTTGTGATGCGGTTTCCTAGGTACGCCACAACCGCTTGCCATCGGTTAGGGCGCGAACTTCGCCGACCTGGTAGCGCAGGGCCAACGAAGCGGCGACGACGGGTAATGGAGCGTGCCCGACCGCCTCACACAGCAAGCCGTACCGCGCGAGGACATGCACTGGCCTCAACGTCCGGCACAGGAAAAGCAGCCGCGCAAACGGCGCACGGTGATGCTCGGTCAGCAAAGCCAACAGCGCCTCGGCCAGAGCCGCGTCAGGAAGCTCTTCGACCAGAATGCCCACCACAGGCAGATCCTCCGCCCGTTTGGCCCAAGCGATGCGGCCAAGGGGCACGGGCAAGGCGGGCAGGCGGCTAATATTGGCTTTTGCCGGCCACCGAACCTGACCCAGAGCCTCCCCCAGGTCAGCATTAAAGCCAAAGACATCAGGCAGGCGCAGCTCGTCGCGCAACGCCTGAAATTCGTAACGCGACAGGCGGCGGCCCATGGCGTCGCGCTCGACGCCGGCTTGGCGCAAGAGCGCCAGCATTTCGGTATTTGGGCGGTCCGTCATGGGGCCGGGCTTTCTTTTGGCGCGGACGACAGACAGGCGGTGATCCGTTCAGCCATTTGCGTTGCGCCACAGGCCTCTATACGGGGGCGCTTTTGGACCGCAGGCTTGGCCAGCCCAGCGAGGAAAGCGCGCAGGCGAGCGTCTTCAGCCTCACCGGTTTCGTGATCGAGCACGCTCGCCCAGCCCTGTGTCAAGGCATGACCGGCCCGTGCGGCCTGATCGTCGAGGCGTTCGTTGGTGGTGGGCACCAAAAGAACGGGACCGTCATAGAGCAGCATCAGTTCATGGAATGAGTTGTACCCACAGGCCGAAATCACCCCGTCAAAGGCGGCCAACCACGGGCTGATCGGATAGCGCGAAATGTGGCGCTCCTCTTGAACGTCGGTCCAGCCGCGCGCTGCCAGAGGCGATTGCGCCCAAACCAGCCGGACCCCGGTGGCGCGGGCAGCGTGTACCAGTTTGTCATGCAGGATCGCCGTGCGGGCAAAGGCTTCGCCGCCCAAGGAGACAAGGCACGCAGGGCCACGCCGCAGCCCCAAGGCCCGCCGTGCCGCACGGCGTTTCTTCGGGGGCTCGGTTGCGTGCAGGACCACCGGTGCGGTCACCGTTTCCCGCGACAGTCCGGTATCAAAGGCGTTGGGCCGTGCCGTGGCGCCTTTGTCTGCCGCCTGCGCCAGGTCTCCCGGGATCAGCACCTCGTCGCAGTAGCGCACATCGGCCAATCCTCCGGTTTCGGCGTCCGCGCGCCACATGCCCCGGCGAATCCAAATCAGACGTGGGTGATGGCAACCGGGCTGACGCAGGGCATCACTGACAAACCGCTCGATCCGGTTGCCATCGGTGATCACAGCCGCGGGCCGATCATGGCGGATCTGTTGTGCCAGAGCAGCGGTTTCATGCGCGGTCCAGACCTGCGGATCGGCGCCCAGTGCTTCGGCGGTGTGGCGAAGGATCACGTCAAACCCGGCGGCCTGTGCGATCACCGCCGCCTGAGAAAAGCTCCAGAAAGTGATGCGCGGCGGCGCGGGCAACTGCTGGCACAGCGCGCGGGCCACCGCGAGTTGCCGAGTGAGATGGCCGAGGCCCACCCCGTTCGGAGTAATGAACAGCAGGTCCGCTGATGCAGGGACCACGGGCAGGCGGTTGGCCAGATCGGCCATGTCCTGACGGTCCGCGCCGATCCCGTCTTGCGCAACCAGCCGATAATCGCGCGCCAGACGGGCCCAGTTGACGGCCTCTTGCGCCAGCGCGCCGCCCTGCGGCCCCCGCTCCAGCGCAAAGCGGCCATCGGCGCCAAGACGGGCCTGCCAAACCGGGGCGTCCTCCCGGTGCGACGTCGGCAAAACCCGGACATCCATGCCCTGCGCCGCGAAAGCGGCTGCGGCGACCTCGCTGGCAGCCCACCACTTCACCATCACCGCAGGCAGGAGCGCCGCCGCGCGTGCCAAAATCTGTACTTCCAACGCCAGTACGGGGGCGTCCGACTGTTCTCTCATGTTGGGGCGACGCAACACGACATTCAGGACGCCCGACACCCCCGCCAGCCGGGGCACCGCTGCCAGAAACAGCGACTGAGTGGCGAACCAATCCCCATCCTGCACGGCGCTGCCCATGTCACCGGGCACCACGCCCCCTTGGAGATCAAGCCAAGCCCCCAACAGCCCGGCCATCGGATCATCAGGCAGGGCAAATAGCCGGTGTGGCACCCGTTGCGGCTCAGCCATCGGAATGTTCCTGCGCTGTGTATAAGGTCAAGGTGCGTTGACCGAGTGTCTCGGGGGAAAATCGCGCGCGTACATAATCCGCGCGCAGGTGGCGTGGGGCCTCAAGCGCCTGAGGCAGCCACTCCGCGATCCGTTGGGCCGCGTCCTCGGGGCTTGGCGACGGAGGCAAAAGCAGTCCAGCGGCGGGGCCTTGCGGCATCAGGGCTTCGGCCACGCCACCCACATCGCAGGCCGCAGCGGCTATGCCCATGGCCTGCGCTTCAAGCAGGACGTTTGGCGTGCCTTCGATCCGCGACATCAGCAAGATGACATCGGCCTCCCCGTAAATCTCGGATGGATCGGACAAGCCGCCGTCGAGGGTTAGGTCTTCCAGCCCAATGGCTTTGGCGTGGGACAAAACCTGTTCGGCCAATGGCCCGCTTCCGACCATGCGCGGGACAATCCGCTTTGTGGACATGCGCTGCAAGCGGCGCACCGTATCAAGCCAAAGCAAGGGCTGCTTGTTCGCGGCCAGCCGAAACACGCCAACGATGGTCACCACTTCAGAGCCGGTCTGATGAGGCCGCAGAGAAAAGCGGTCAAAATCCAAGGCGTTGTTGATCGTCGCCACCGATCCGGGCGCGAGCTCCAGCCAAGCTTCGTAATCACGGGCCGCAGCCGCTGCATTGGCCGAAAGGCTGACGTTGGGCAAGCTGCACAGCGCCCGGTACAGCGGGCGATCATCGACGCGGTTGTGGCGGTCGCGGAGGGCGGGTTGCATGTTGCGGGCACTCAGAACGATGCGTCCGGTGCCGTGATGCGCGCCGACGAACCCCGCCGCAAGACTGGCGCGATCCTGCCAGCCGTGCAGGATGTCCGGCCGCAGCGTGCCCACCAGATCATCAAGCGCCGCCACGTCCTGACGCAAGGGCGAGGGCAGCAATTGCATCCGGTCACGGAAGTCTGGCTCTGCCGCCAGATGCGTGCGCGTCCGGGTTTGCAAATCGTGCAGAGTGACACCTGTTGCCTGTAAATCGGCAAGGAAATGGGCCCGTCCGCGATCCGCAGACAGCGAGAACAAGGCGACGTCGATCTGATCGGCCCGCAGCCCTGCCCGCAACAGGGCACGCACGAGCATGACAAACTGCCGCTCGGCGCCACCGCTGCCCAGCCCGGCATTTACCAAAAGCACGCGCAGCTGATTCAAAGGGCGATCCGGCGCAGGGCGGCGCAGGCCAAACCAAGGCGGAAACGGCAAAAGCGCTTCGGGCGATGTCAGCTGCTGCGCAGCCCGCCAACTGTCGATCTGCGAGACGCGTTCGGGCAAGAGCCGCCGCGCAGTGGACAGGGCTTCTTGCGCGGTTTTGCCTACGGGCAAACCTTCGCCATCGAGCCACAGCGCCTCGCCCAACCGCCCCGTGTCCAGCAGCTGTTCCGCCAGAGCGGGCCACTCTGGCAAGGGGGGGGCACCGGCCAAAACCGCCTGCTGGATGGCGCTTGACGCGACCTCTTCGAGGCCAAGGGCGCGGGCCACCTGAACCAAATCCGGCAGGCTCGGCTCGGCGTGCAGAAACTCGGCAAAGCAGTCCGCGGCCTGTCCTGTCCGCTCCAGGCGGATCAACAACCGCACCGCATTGCCCAAAGACGTCGCGCGGTCGGCGTTTGGATCCTGCGCCAGCGCCATCCATCCAGCCAGCGCTTCGTCCCATCGGTTCAAAGCCGCTGCGATCCGGGCGAGCCGAACCCGAAACCGCGCGTCGGACGGGAAGCGCTCTGCGGCGCTGCGGCACCGGTCCTGCGCCTCATGCAAGCGCTCTTGCCCGCGCAGGGCATCGACGGTCATAAGCGCCATATCGCTGTCGTTGTCGGCCAGCGCCCGAAGGCCGTCCACCGCTTGGGGATGCGCGGTCTGCGTCAACGCCTGCGCCAGCATTCGCGCTGCCGGGGCTGGCAAATCGTCCGCCCCAAAGGCCGCCTGCAAGATGCGCGCCGCGCGCGCGGGCTGACCCTTGCCAAGCGCCTCGCGCGCGTCGGCCAGCGCCATCTGCGGCGTGTAGCGCCCAGCCTGCGCCAGCCTTGCGCGCACCGTGGCGGCCAGCCGCTCTTCGCCTGTCTCCGCAAGCTGCCGTTCGAGGTATTCCCAAAGCTCGGTGACCTCATCCACGGGCAGATCCGATGCTTCGAGCCTTAGGATTGCCTCAATGTAGGCTTTTTGGGCGCAAAGCTGCACCAAAGCCCGGCGCAACCTCCCGTAGTCTTGATCGGCCTCGCCAGAAGGGGTGTCAGAGCGGGCATTCACGGCAAGACGCCTTTGACATCAAGCGTATGAAAAACATGCCCGCACAGGCAGGTCCAGACGCTCAAGTCCAAGCCCGGCTCCACGCCTCGCGGCTGCGTTGAGTCACCTTGCAATAAATTAACCTTTGCCACTGTTTAGCCTTATTTTAGCTGCGAATTTTCCCTATTCAAAGGCCAGAGATCATTGATGAATAAAGGGCTAAGAAATTCCCCTCAAATCGACTGATCGCAGGCGTTAGACACGCTTGGCACGAAGAACCGCAAGACCGAATCGACCCTTTAACCAGTGGAGAGCCACCGTGGCCCCTCGTCTTTTGTCGAAAATTGCTCTGAGCCTTGGCCTATGTGCTTTGCCTCTCGCTGTGTGGGCGCAGGAAGCCGCTTTTGTCGCGCAGCCCGGGCAGATTGATGTGGACCTGCGCGGTCAGATGGATTTTCGCAACCTTGCGTTTCGCGATTGCCTTGACCAGCCCGAGTGCGCGGTCGGCGGGGTTGTGATCGCTGCGGAACGGCAGGTTGGACCTGGCGTGTGGGAGCCTGCTCGGCTGTATTGGGATCCCATTGACGGCTTTGGCGTGCTGGGCGGGCAGCAAAACGACGAGATCGACGTGGATGAACGGCTGGTGGTGCGTCTGCCCGAGCCGCGCGTCGTCGGCGGCGTCTGGCTGAGCGATCTGTTCATCGGCGAGGGCGCGCGCTATCAGGGGTGGCCCGAAAGCGACGAAGACGTCGAACTGGCTGACATCGACCTTTGGCAGACGGCCACGCATCAGGGCCGTGTTCGGGTCACCGGCGTCTTTGAGCTGCCCGATGATCCCTTTAACGCGGCGGTGGCAGAGATGTTTGTCGAGGATGGCGACCTGCTCAACCGCGTCATTGTCCAAGGTCCGGAGCTCAGCGTTCTGATGCCGGACGAGGAAAAGCAGCGCGGCGTGGTGCGCCCCCTCACGCGGATCGACGTGGCCCAGACGACCAGCGCCGAGGATGAGGCGCTCGTGGCGGCTTTGCTCAATGATCCCGAAAAGATCCGCGCCTTTGACGACGGGCGCGAGAATGCTGCGACGCTGTTGGAAATCCGCAAGGAAATGCAGCGCCTGAGCGACATTCAACAAAGCGCCGAGGCGCGGCGGACCGTGGGCGATCTGTCCAACGGGGAACTGGGCTGGACGCCGCAGGACAGGCTGATCGCGGATCGGCTGGTGTTCGGCGCGGGCTATCAGACAAGCAGCGACTACTCGGTGGCGGGCATCGTGTTGCAAGAGGTCGCACCATGAACAAGCATCGTTGGACAGTGACGCGCCTGTTGGGCGGCAGCCTGCGCGGCTTTGGCCGGGTGGGGGCTGCTTTGGCGGCTGTGCTTGGGCCTGCTGTGGGGGCTGGACCCGCGCCTGTGCCGCCGCAACCTGATACCCGCGCGGACATCTGGCGCGACATCCGCAGCGAGCTGGAGCGTGCCGATCCCTTGGCGCAATTGTCGGCCCCGGTGGCGCAGATCTTGCGCAGCGTCGAGCCGATGGACGATCCCGAGCGCGCGCTGTGGCTGAGCTATTCGGTGGCGCGGACCGACGAGCTGCAAGACTTGGATGTCTGGTGGGCGCAATTCATGACAGAGCGGCGCGACGAGGCGGGCTTTTTGCGGGTGCTCGAGGTGCGCGCGCAGGTGCTGGGCCGTTTGTCCGCCGATGCGCCGGGCGAGGCCGGTGGCCTCTTGCCCCTGCGGCGCGAAGACTATCTGGAGCAGTGGTTGTACCAAGCCCGCGGCGGCGCCTATGAGTGCGGCGGAAACTGCGGCAACGGCAAGGGCAACGGCGGCGGCAACGGCACCGGCAACGAAGGCAACGGGAAAAGGACCTGACAAGGGGCTCAGGTCGAGGCGTGGACAGGGCAGTGAACAGCGTACGAGTTACCACAGGCTATGACAGCCAAAGTGCCGCCCCGGTGCCGCAAGCGCGGGTGCGCGCGCTGCTGGACGAGGGCCATCCGCGGATGGTGGGCAAGGCCGACCTGGGCCGCCTGCTGCGCGTCGCCTCTGCGCTGCCTGAAAATGCGGTGATCGTCGAGATGGGGCCGTGGCTGGGGTGGTTCAGTCACGCGTTGGCCGCGCATGGGCAGCTGCATGTCGTCGACACCTTCCGCTGGACCGCCGATCACGACCGGCGTGTGCCGCAGATGATCGCGCCGGGCGACAGCTTCCGGGCGCTGTTCGAGGCGATCATGGCCGCCTGCGGGGCCAGCGCCACGGTGCATGAAACCAGTTTCGCGGATTTCACATGGTCTGGCACAGAAACTGGCACAGAAACTGGCGCGGCCATCGACCTGTTGGTGATCGACTCGCCCAAATCGCCCGAGGCACTGAAAGATTGCCTTTTGCCGGTGCTGACCGCGCTCAAACCCGGTGCGACGGTTCTGATCAAGAACGGCCTCAACCCCAAGCAATACGAGATGATGGGCTACGTCGAAGCCTTGGTTGGCCGCGATCTCTTTCGCTTTGCCAAGGATAACGATCCGTCCGAGACCAATATCCTTGCGTTGGAGCGCACGGGCTCCGGGGGGACGGAGTTGCTTGATACCGACGCGAGTGCCCCCGATGATGTGGCGGTTACGCTGGGCGCGGCGCAGGTCGTGGCGCGCTGCGCAGCGATGCTGTCCGAGGGCAACCTCGCCGGGGCATTGGCGCTGCTCGAACGCCAGCCCGCCGATCCCGACATGATCCGTCTATGGGATGCGACAGAACCCAGCATCACCGGCCCCGACTTGCAGCCCTTGGATCTGGCGGTGTTTGCCGACCTGCTGACCCGGCAAAATGATCCGCTGGCCCGTGCCGAACCCGCGCCCAAAGCCCTAAGCAGCGGTCCCATGGCGCCGGTGCGCGCCTTTTGGCAGCACCACGCTGGCCAGCCGTGGCGGTGCCGCGCGCTCAAACCTGCGCTTTTGCAGCGCGCGCAGGCCTTTGGCTATATGGCTTGGCCGGATCGCATCGCTGATTTTCTGCCCGGACGCGCGGTGATTGACCTTGGCTGTGGGTCTGGCCTGCACGGTCTGGGGTATCTGGCCCATGGGGCTGTGTCCGTGGTGGGGATCGACCCCGCGCTGGAACCGACGCGCGACCGGGTCAAGAACCTGCGCAGCCGACGGCGCGAAGGCTTTGGCTGGACGCCCGAGCAGATCATGCAAGACATGCCAGTCTTAAAGCTGCGCTCCGAGAGCATCGCGGATCAGCCAGCGGCTACTGCGTTCGACCTCGCGATCCTGCATGATTGCCTAGCCCATGTAGATGACCCCGAGGCGGCGCTGGCAAAGGCGGCCGCGCTGCTGAGGCCCGGTGGGCGGGTCGTCATCCGCCACAAGAATTTCTATGGATGGACGGGCCACAGTGGCCAGCCCAAGACCGTCGACGCCTTTGACCCCACCGACCCCGCGCAGGCGGCAGTGGCAGATTGGGGGCACCTAAGCTGGCAAGCGCCGGAGGATCACTACATCCGCCGCAGCCTCAACCGCGTGCGTCTGGGCGATCTGGTGCAATCCATCGAGCGGCACTTTACGATTGAAACCCTGACGGAGCACCTCGCCACTGAAAAAACCGGCCTTGGGCGGCTGACCGACGCCATCCGCGCGCGCCATCCCGATCTGGACAGGCGCGACTTTGATACCCATTGGATTTTCTGCACGGCGGTGGTGAAATGAGCGCCCGTGATACGAAAGGACACAAGATGACAGCGATGGCGTCTTTGCGTGTGATGGCTGCGGCGCTGGTGCTGGGGGCGGCCTGTCTGGGCGCGGCGCAAGAGGCGCAGGCCCAAGGCGCCCCGGTTGCGCAAGAGGAACCAAGCCTCGATCAGCGCTACAAAGCCGTCGAGGAACGGCGCAAGGCCGCGCGTCTTTTGCCAGAGATGCAAAGCATCATCGCCGACTATCAGGCGTTGGCCGATGCCGGTCATGCGCGTTCGGCGTTTCGTCTGGGCAATATCTTTTACCGGGGCACGCTGGTGCCTGCCGACCCCGCGCGCGGCACGGATCGCTACCGCCAGGCGGCAGAGCTGGGGATGGACGACGCGTGGCGCTATCTCGGCAACGCCTTGCTGGCGCAGGATCGGGGAGAGGCCGCGCTGGAGGCCTTTGGCAACGCCAGCAAGGCGGGTGTCACCGGCTGGGAGCTCAGCGCCGCCAAGGCCCATTTGACCCGGCGCTTTGGGACCCGCTCTGCTCCCGCCGAAGGGCTGGCGATGTTGCAAACGCTGGCGGACGGCGGCGACGACAAAGCGCGCATGGAGCTGGCCAAGGTCCGCGCCAACGCGTCCAGCGGCTTTGCCGATTTCGATGCGGCGCGCGCGTTGCTCGAAGAGATGGCCCAGAGCGGCGATGCCGAGGCGCTGTCGCGGCTCGCGCGGCTCTATCGGTCGGGGCTGGGAGTGCCGCGCGACTATGCCCGCGCCAATGCGCTGTACCTACAGGCCGCTGCGGCGGGGCAGGGCGGGGCGCTGCTGTCCGCTGCTGAAATGGAAATGCGCCGGGGGCTGTACAGCCGCGCGCGCACCACGCTGAACAAGGCTATGGAGGCCGACGTCGAAGGCGCAGCGCTGGCGCTGGCCGAGGCCGAGCTGCGCCGCAACTTGGGCAGCCGCTCTGACCCGGCAGCGGGGACCGCGCTGATCCGCGATGGTCTTGACCGGCAGGATCTGGACTTTGCCCTGCTGGCGCTGGACCTGATGGGGGATCGCCTGACCCCCGGCGTGCCTGCGCCCGAGGTGCTGGAGATGGTGGAACGTGCCGCTGATACGGGGTCATCGCAGGCGGCCCTGGCGCTGATCCGCGTGTCGCGCGAACGTCCCCGGCTGGTGCCGGGCCTTGGGGCGCGGCGGGTGCCGTGGCTGACGAAATACAGCGATCAATTGCCCGAAGAGGCCCGCATCGAAGAGGAAATCCGCCTGCTGGTGGCGGTGAACGCGCCCGCCAAGGCCCGCCGCCTCGTGCAACAGCGCGTGGCGCAGGCGGATGCCGCGCTGGTGGACGTGACGCTGGTCGCCGCCTGGCGCGCGGACCGCAACGTCTACATCCACGCCGTGCAGGCCGAGCTGACGCGGTTGGGTATGTATGCAGGCCGGTTGAACGGACGATTGACCGGCGCGACCTTGGGCGCGATGCTGCGCTTTTGCCGCCAAGAGGGCTTTGCCGAGCAGTGCCAGCACGGGCCTTTGGGCGGCACGGCGGTGCGCCTTGTTTCGGCGGCGCTTGCCGCCCGCCGCTGATGACCGCCTAAGACCAAGAGCAAGACAAAGGACCAACCATGACGCTCAGTATCGCGCCCATCGGATCTTGCCGTATCGTTGACCCCCTGCGCCAGGGCCGCGACCGCTTTGACGTGTCGATGAACCGGGGGCGCAGCTTTGGGTTCACCCATTCCTCGCCCGAGGCGGTGCAGCAGCTGCGCTTTATGCGCGGAGAGATCGACATCCCCAAAGAGTGGTGGCCCTGCGTGTCCGGGTTTGATCGCGCCGAAGTTCGCGCGCAAGAGCACCCCATGTCCGATCTTTATCTGGTCGAGCTGTCCTCGGAAAAGATCCTCAGCGTGGGCGAGACCTATTTGCAGCTGAATTACCTACGCACGCAGTTTGACGCCTTTTTCAAGGATGGCGCGCGCAAGAATGGCTATTGGAAAGCCATCGAGCGCGGCACGCAGCAAGAGATCGACGCCTTTCTCGCCACGAACTGGCCCGGAGAGGACAACGCCGCAGACCGGGCCGCGTTGCGGCAGATCCGCCAGTCGCGTGCCACCCGTGACATGACGGTCCGGGATATGCGCTTTTTGGCCGAGGCGCTGCCGCGGGTGGTCTTTGTCACGCATGTCAACGCCGAGGAGCCGGGCAAGGGGCTGATCAAGACCCGCGACCGCTATATCACGATGGTCAAAGAGGTGGCCGCCGCCGAAGGGCTGACGGTCTTTGATCCGACCGACGTGATGCGGGCCGCAGGGCAATCCGCCGCGTTGGAGGACGACCTCAATCATTACCGCGAAGCCTTCAAAGCCCAAGTGTTCGCGGGAATATATGACACAGTTCTCCGCGATTTAGCGGCTTCCTAAGAGTCGTCGAACACGGAGCCGCAAAATCTGTTGGGTGAACCAGCAAGGTGAGTGTCCTCCTTCGCCCTTTGAGTAAGCCAAGCAGAGGTCCGAAGCTCCAGGTTGCGATGCTTGCTATCGCATCGGAGCAAAGACTGACGACAAATGAGGCCAAATCGTAAAGGCACTCTTAAAGATCACCGGTGCGGTTTCGTCGCTCTATGCGGGTTTGCTTCCTGCGCAAAGCCAAGAAAGCTGTTCGCGTTCGACCAGTGGATCGAAGCCAGATTGGCTGTCACCCACGTCCCGGCAACCTGGATGGACGATCATCCGCTGCACGCAGCCTCTAATTTCTGCCATCTGCTTGGCGCGGCACGACTGCGGCTTGAGGATATCCCCCAGTCGCGCAGCACCTCCGAGGATCATCCGATCCTCTATCAGATGGGCTTTCAAGTCGCCCGACATGGCCCGGACGCCATTCGAGACACATTTGAGGCACTTCAGAGCAAACCCGGCGCACCGCATGACGGACCGAAAGCCATTTTCCCAAGGCTCTACGTCCGGCCAAGGCATCCTCGAAGCTTTGGTAAAGAGACGACTTGCCTGCCTCGACCTGACGATCGAGCTTGTACAGCTCCAACTCCCTTTTTTCGCCACCTCAGCATCATCTCGTTGAATGCGAGATCAAAGTTGCCAGGCTCGTGTACTCCAGCAGTACCGTCGGGCTTGAGGCGCGATGTCGATCCTGGCAACACTGATGTGGAAGCATCAAGCCTAAACTTTGATCACCCCGCACCTTTGGCTTGGGTTGGCGTCCTGGTGCTGACCTGTGGCCTGAAGACAAGGCCAACGCCTTCGCCCCGAAAACGCTCAAACTGGTTTCGACACCGGCAAATCGATCCAAAAGTAATAGAGGCCCGTTGGAATGGCGTTCCCGGGTCCGAAATAACATTGCCTGTATTTAGGCAAATTTTCTAGTGGTTTGATTAACGACTGCCTGCACCTGTATCCTGGTCAGGCTCGGCTCCTCGCCAACTGTCCGGGGCTCTGGGTAATACAGCCTTTTACTCAACATCCCCCTCGCATGTGCGATGTAAAGTAGTGAGAGAGAACCGCCGGCGTCCGCGATGCGGCAGGAAGCTGACGCTTGGCATGCTACCCAAGCCGGGCGCCACCCGTCGTGCCCGGCCCTCTCCGGACCTTGGCACCCTACGTTGTCACTTCAGCTCAGCTTCCCCGAAACTGCAACCTGAGACATCGCGCAGCTTTTCGGACCATAAGCGGCGGCTTACCATCAAGACGCCCCGACAGGAGGTCGTCCTTACTCCCCTCCAGCAGAGGCACGCTGTCGTAGCGTTTCAGCGGACTGGCCTCGCGCCATAACGGGACAAGCGCGGCTTGGTGGATGACATAGACTGAGACATGCGGGACCAGCCAATGCCCTCGCTTCTTCATTTCGCCGGTTTGCTCAAAGTCCTACCTTAGACACTGCGGACATCCGTACTTCATGTGCGTTTGCAGGGTGAACCGCTCCTGGTTTTCCGGAGGCTCCAAATCAAGGAAGGATTGGAGCCATGGAAAGAGACAACAGAGCGAACCGCTATTCACCTGAGACACGAGCAAGGGCCGTGCGGATGGTGTTCGAAAATCAGGGCAACTACGCGAGTCAGGCGGCGGCGATCAAAGCGATTGCGCCTAAGATTGGCTGTGGCCGGGACACGTTGCGGCGTTGGGTTCAGCACGAAGAGGCCGACACGGGCCAGAGGGATGGTGTGACGTCGGGGGAGCGGTCCAGGAGTGAGCCATTGATGGCGCCATTGGTTC
>NZ_FWXX01000030.1 GCF_900176475.1 Tropicibacter naphthalenivorans | reverse complement strand
TGGTTGCGGGAGTAGGATTTGAACCTACGACCTTCAGGTTATGAGCCTGACGAGCTACCGGGCTGCTCCATCCCGCGGGAGTTTTGTGTCCTGATCGGTGTTTTGATCGTGATAGAGATAATAATTTGGTATTTACTAGGTTTGGCGGTGACCTACTCTCCCACGTCTTAAGACGCAGTACCATCGGCGCTACGGCACTTAACGGCCGGGTTCGGAATGGGACCGGGTGTTTTGCTCGCGCTATGACCACCAAACCAAGGAAATACCAGATCGCTGCGCGATCTGCATTTTCTTGGTTTGGTGGGTGGCGGCAGGGTATTTTGCGGAGCAAAATGTCCCGAGAGCCACACCCATCCATTCCGGATGCTGATAGCGCAACGTTTCAATCAACATGTTAGTGCACTACCGCCTATCGGCTACTTGAGTGCGTATGTCGCCCAAGTCAGTACACTTGCGTGTATGCTTATGATTTGAGTTGGTAATAACCTTGCTATTACTGGATCAAATCAAGCCTATCGGACCATTAGTACCGGTCAACTGAGCATGTTACCATGCTTACATCTCCGGCCTATCGACGTGGTGGTCTACCACGGTCCTCAGGGATACCTTGTTTTGAGGGGGGCTTCCCGCTTAGATGCCTTCAGCGGTTATCCTTTCCGATCATAGCTACCCTGCACTGCTGCTGGCGCAACAACAGGTCCACCAGTGGATCGTTCACCCCGGTCCTCTCGTACTAGGGGCAACTCCTCTCAAGTATCCTACACCCACGGCAGATAGGGACCGAACTGTCTCACGACGTTCTAAACCCAGCTCACGTACCTCTTTAAATGGCGAACAGCCATACCCTTGGGACCTGCTCCAGCCCCAGGATGAGATGAGCCGACATCGAGGTGCCAAACACTGCCGTCGATATGGACTCTTGGGCAGTATCAGCCTGTTATCCCCGGCGTACCTTTTATCCGTTGAGCGATGGCCCTCCCACTTGGGACCACCGGATCACTATGGCCGACTTTCGTCTCTGCTCGACTTGTCAGTCTCGCAGTCAGGCTGGCTTCTGCCATTGCACTCAACGAGCGATTTCCGACCGCTCTGAGCCAACCTTCGCGCGCCTCCGTTACCGTTTAGGAGGCGACCGCCCCAGTCAAACTACCCACCACGCAGGGTCCCGGATCCGGATAACGGACCGCGGTTAGACATCAAGCAGAATAAGGGTGGTATCTCAAGGTTGGCTCCACCTGGACTAGCGTCCTGGTTTCAAAGCCTACCACCTATCCTGCACATATTGTGCCTGATGCCAGTGCGAAGCTGTAGTGAAGGTGCACGGGGTCTTTCCGTCTAACCGCGGGAAGCCTGCATCTTGACAGGCAATTCAATTTCGCTGAGTCGATGTTGGAGACAGCGGGGAAGTCGTTACGCCATTCGTGCAGGTCGGAACTTACCCGACAAGGAATTTCGCTACCTTAGGACCGTTATAGTTACGGCCGCCGTTTACCTGGGCTTCAATTCAGAGCTTGCACCCCTCCTTTTAACCTTCAGGCACCGGGCAGGCGTCAGACCCTATACGTCGTCTTGCGACTTCGCAGAGCCCTGTGTTTTTAGTAAACAGTCGCCACCCCCTGGTTTGTGCCCCCGGTGATCGTACACCGGGCCTCCTTCTCGCGAACTTACGGAGGTATTTTGCCGAGTTCCTTCAACATCGTTCTCTCAAGCGCCTTGGTATACTCTACCAGTCCACCTGTGTCGGTTTAGGGTACGGTCTTAAAGTGGGGCTATTTCCAGGAACCGTCTTGAACATGCTCCAATCCGATAAGGAACATGCGTCGCCACGATCCGTCACCACCACACGGCCCAGGAATATTAACCTGGTTCCCATCGACTACGCCTTTCGGCCTCGCCTTAGGGGCCGGCTTACCCTGCTCAGATTAGCTTTAAGCAGGAACCCTTGGACTTTCGGCGAGAGTGTCTCTCACACTCTTTGTCGCTACTCATGTCATCATTCTCGCTAGTGATCTCTCCACCGGATGCCTTACAGCCCGGCTTCTTCGAAAGAACTCATGTCTCTAACGCCTTCCGAGGAAGGCTAAAGAGACAGAGTTCTATGTCACACTACGCTCCGCTACCATGCGCTATGCGCATCCTAAGCTTCGGCTCATGGCTTGAGCCCCGTTACATCTTCGCCGCAGGACAACTTATTTAGACCAGTGAGCTGTTACGCTATCTTTAAAGGATGGCTGCTTCTAAGCCAACCTCCTGGTTGTTTTGGTCGTCCCACCTGCTTTCCCACTTAGCCATGAATTGGGGGCCTTAGCTGTAGGTCAGGGTTGTTTCCCTCTCCACTACGGACGTTAGCATCCGCAGTGTGTCTGCCATCTAGTACTCCCGGGTATTCGGAGTTTGGTTAGGATCAGTAAGCCTGTGGGGCCCCATTACCCATCCAGTGCTCTACCCCC
>NZ_FWXX01000027.1 GCF_900176475.1 Tropicibacter naphthalenivorans | reverse complement strand
TTCGCTGCCTGTTTGCCCGATGACACGCGCAGGTAAAGAAAAGCACGTGCCCCGGATCCGCGAAACTTCTTCGTCTTGCTCATGAAATTCGGCCCTCCTGTCGTCTCACAGATCCTCAAGCAGAAGCTTGAGGTCGGGTCTCAAGGATCCTTCGATCGCTTTGAACTCCGCCTCAAGGATGGAATTCGAAACCCTGCATTCCGTGGTTACAGCTGCCGGGTTCCAACGAGATTGCCGGGCGGGTTTGGCGCTGATGGAGGCGCCTACTGACAAGCTCTGTTCCATTCCGGGCGCTGTCGCGGCTCCCGTTTTGCGGCGGTTGATTTTCACGTCTTCTCCTCACCTGTTGCCAAGCGGATTCGATGCCGAAAGCCTGGAGGCCTCCGGTGCGAACTTCCTTTACATCAGACGCACGCAAGGTCGCCTGATGGTTGAATGTGGGGTTGCCCTATCGATCTCATTTCGAGACGCGCCGCACCTGCCGAGAGCTGGTGCTGAGCGGTGATTCTCCGCCCTCGCTGGAACAAAATACAAACTAAACCGGCTGAATCAACAAAAAAGTTCAATAATTTCAGCAACTTATTAGTTGGCCACTTTCGTCGTTCGCGAAGCAAGTTCCCTGCAATTTTCAGTCAATGGTTATCAGTCTGCTAAAGCTGCCCAAGCTATCTTGATGCAGCCTTGGTCGCTCAACCCCGCACCTACGCTTTCAACTGAAGATCGCTGAACCTTGCAAAATCCTGTGCCGCACACATCGTCCGGAAACTCCTTCGAAGCGTGCAATCGTGGTTGTGGATGCCGGAAGACGCCGCAACTGGGCGACCTCCATTGAGGTCAATCACACGGTGCAACAAGTGTACCGGCATCCAGGGGTCTTCAGATCAATGTTCGAGGAGTTCCGCCCTTCGACGCTGCATCGCGACCTCCGCAGAAAGGGCGATGCTTACGTGCCGTGCATGGCATACGTACTGAGCAAGGTGGCGTTCGAACTTGGCGAGTTTACGGCTCTCTTCGGTACCTCCCAGCCAGATGAGGTCACCTTCGTCGCTGCGCGTGGTGATCGGTGCGCCGCCGCACATGTCGATTTCATGAGACAGGCATTGCTGAAACTCATAAGCCTTTTGGATCTCGACGTTGCCGAAGTAGCCGAACTCTTCAATACCCGCGGCCATACGGTCGAATGCTGCCATCGACGGAGACGACATAAGGTGCCTCACTTGGGCCATCTGATCGCGCAGCGCTGCGAATTCCATTGCGGCAAGGAGGGCGATGTCTTTGGTTTTCTGAGCCATTTGAGCTTCCTATTCTGAGGGGGCTGGTGTGTATTCCTGGTCGCAGTGCAATCTTGCACGACGTAACTCGATGTCGCTGACACCATGGGAATATTCAGGGGAAAGGTCCTTCGTGGGCACGGGCGTCACGCAATCCGTCGAGCAGGACACAGATGTCCTCAACCGCAGGATCCATCGGATCGATTTGGGAAAATCGGCTTGCTTCGATGCTGGTTTCATCGCTGACATGGCGGAGTGAGAGCAGGTCGTCGAGCACATCCAATTCACGGTGCAGACGGCGCGTCAGCTGCGGAGACATGGCGATGTCATCGAAGAGCAGCCGACACCGCTTTTGTGCAGCGGGTCCGCCGAGCAGCACAGCGGCGCACTCCAAGGCTCGAACGTTTGACAGAATGAAACACGCTGTCGGCGCAGTAGGGTAGAGATCGTGGGGCATGCGGCAGGAACCTCCTTGTTGCCGGCTTTGACTGGGGCGCCGGTATCGATCCGGCTTCAAAGGCCTCGCGCAGTGCCCGTCTGCGTCTTGGCAAAGAGGATTTTGGTCAGTTTCGCTTCGAGCGAAGCAGATTTTCAAAAAAGTTTTCCCGGAGATCGGAATGGTCGACCGGATTGGATTTCTCTTGATCCATTGGCCGACGGACGCCTTGAGCATTCCCTGCTCTGACCTACGGTTCGCGCTCGCTGAAACTTGGGGCTGTTTGGCTGTCAGTAAGGTGATCTCCCTCAATGTCCCTGGCTGCCTCGCAAAGGTGGCAGCCAGGGACGTTAGGGGAGATCGCGAACCCCTGGAGGTCTACTCCGAAATTACGCCGTTACATCGTCGCGCAGGATCGAATGGCTGTCGAAATTCCCTTCGTAAATGTGAGAAGGGGCTCGCGACGTTTCCCCATCCGGACGGACATCCCAAAGATACTTTCAGCCCGCGCCCATTGCCCGCCCAACTGTCAGACCTCGTACTTGTCTTTGTGCATGGTAACAAAGTAGCGTCAGGCATTGATCTTCTGGTTGAGCAATTCGGTGGGGCGACATGGACAAGCGGATTTTTAGCGAGCGCGATATCTGCACGAAATTCATTACGCCCGCGCTGGTCGCCGCAGGGTGGAACATCACCACGCAGATCCGGGAAGAAGTCAGCTTCACCAAGGGGCGGATCATCGTGCGCGGCAAGAT
Source organism: Tropicibacter naphthalenivorans (assembly GCF_900176475.1). Taxonomy (GTDB): domain Bacteria; phylum Pseudomonadota; class Alphaproteobacteria; order Rhodobacterales; family Rhodobacteraceae; genus Tropicibacter; species Tropicibacter naphthalenivorans. Next base: position 7,257 of record NZ_FWXX01000027.1, on the reverse strand, counting down.
GGTCAGTCGCGGTGAGGGCAAGCGCGCTGACTACATCCTCTCTGCCAAGCCCAACATCCCCATCGCGATCATCGAAGCGAAGGACAACAAGCAGCCTGTCGGCGGCGGTATGCAGCAGGCCCTCGGCTATGCCGAAACGCTGGATATCCCTTTCGTTTTTTCCTCGAACGGTGACGGCTTCGTTTTCCATGACCGGACGGGCACATCATCCGAAGTCGAACGCACCTTGGGCATGGACGAGTTTCCGAGTCCCGAGGAGCTTTGGCATCGCTACAAGGTCTGGAAGGGTCTGACCGACGCTGAAGAAGAGATCGCCCTACAGGACTACCACGACGACGGATCGGGCAAGGAGCCGCGCTACTATCAGGTCAACGCGATCAACAAGACGATGGAAGCGATTGCCAAGGGGCAGGATCGCGTATTGCTCGTCATGGCGACGGGGACAGGCAAGACCTATACCGCTTTCCAGATCATCTGGCGCTTTCGCAATGCTTTCCCGGGAAAACGGGTTCTCTTCCTGGCCGACCGGAACGTGCTGATCGACCAGACCATGGTCAACGACTTCCGGCCTTTCAGCGGCAAGATGGCAAAGCTGTCTACACAATCGAAGACCATCGAGCGCCCGGATGGGACCAAGGAGAGCGTGACCCTTGCGATGGACAAGAAGCGCCGGATCGACTCGTCCTACGAGATTTATCTCGGGCTGTATCAGGCGATCACCGGGCCGAACGAGAGCCAGAAGATCTACCGGGAATTCTCCAAGGACTTCTTCGACCTGATCATCATCGACGAATGTCACCGGGGCAGCGCGTCGGCGGATTCAGCTTGGCGCGAGATCCTCGATCATTTCTCATCCGCTGTGCAGATCGGCCTGACCGCAACCCCCAAGGAGACGGAATACGCCTCGAACATCGATTACTTCGGCGCTCCGGTCTACAGCTACACCTTGAAGCAAGGCATCCGCGACGGCTTCCTCGCGCCCTACAAGGTCATCAAAGTCCATATCGACCGCGACGTGCAGGGGTATCGCCCCGAGAAGGGGCAGTTGGATCGTGACGGCGAAGAGGTCGAGGATCGCATCTACAACGCCAAGGACTTCGATCGCACCGTGGTGTTGGACGACCGGACCAAGCTCGTCGCGAAGAAGGTGACCGAGTTCCTGCGCGAAAGCGGGGACCCCATGGCGAAGACCATCGTCTTCTGCGTGGACCAAGAGCACGCTGCGCGTATGCGGCAGGCCTTGATCAATGAGAATGCCGACCTTGTCGCGAAAAACGCCCGCTATGTCATGCGCATCACCGGGAACGACAAGGAAGGGATCGACCAACTCGGGAACTTCATCGACCCCGAGGCTTCCTACCCCGTGATCGTCACGACCTCCAAGCTGCTGTCCACCGGTGTAGATGCCCAGACCTGCCGCCTGATCGTGCTCGACCGCGAGGTCGGGTCGATGACTGAGTTCAAGCAGATCGTCGGTCGCGGCACGCGTGTGCATGAAGACACCCGGAAACTCTTCTTCACCCTGATGGATTTCCGTGGCGCGTCGAGCCATTTTGCCGATCCCGACTTCGACGGTGAACCGGTCCAGATCTACCAGCCGGGGCCGGACGAACCTGTGACCCCACCCGATGAGACGCCTACCAACAATGATGACACGTCGGTCCCGGATGACATCGGCGAGAACGAGACCATCCTGATCGATCCGCGCAACGACACCATCACAAGCGACACCAACACCGGCCCGCGCCCCAAGGTCTACATCGATGGCGTGGGGGCGGATATCGTGGCCGAGCGCGTCGAATACCTCGACGAAAACGGCAAGCTCGTTACCGAGTCCCTGCGCGACTACACCCGCAAGGCCATGCGCCAGCGCTTCACCAGCCTCGACGATTTCCTGCGCCGCTGGAAGCAGACAGAGCGCAAGAACGCCCTGATCGAGGAGCTCGCCGAAGAAGGCCTGCCCCTCGACGTGATCGCCGACGAACTGGGGCTCGACCTCGACCCCTTCGACCTGATCTGCCACATCGCCTTCGACGCAAAGCCGCTGAGCCGCAAAGAGCGCGCCGAGAACGTCAAGAAGCGCGATGTCTTCACCAAATATGGCACGCAGGCCCGCGCTGTCCTCGAAGCCCTACTCGAGAAATACTCCGACGACGGCGTCATCAGCATCGACGATCCCAAGATCCTGAAAATCAATCCCTTCTCCGGCATGGGCACCGAGGTTGAACTGATCCGGGCTTTCGGTAAAAAGCCAGACTACATCCGCGCCGTGCATGAAATGCAGGCCGCGCTCTACGAAGAAAGTGCCTGATCCATGTCCGTCCGCAACCTCGTCAAATCCATCCAGGACATCATGCGCAAGGACACCGGCGTCGACGGTGACGCGCAGCGCATGTCGCAGCTGGTCTGGATGTTCTTCCTGAAAATCATGGACGACCAGGACGAGGCGCTGGAAATCACCCTGGACGACTACACCTCGCCCATCCCCGACGACCTGCAATGGCGCTCTTGGGCGGCCGATCCCGAGGGCATCACCGGCGACAGCCTTCTGGCCTTCGTCAACGACGAGCTTTTCCCGCGCCTCAAGATCCTGTCGCCGCAGAAAGGCCCCCGCGCCAAGGTCGTGCGCGACGTGTTCGAGGACGCCTACAACTACATGAAGTCCGGCCAGCTCATGCGGCAGGTGATCAACAAGATCAACGAGGTCGACTTCAACAACCTGTCCGAACGCCAGCACTTCGGCGACATCTACGAACAGCTGCTGAACGACCTCCAGAACGCGGGCAACGCCGGCGAATACTACACGCCCCGCGCCGTCACCGCCTTCATGGTGCAGCAGATGGACCCGAAGCCCGGCGAGATCCTCATGGACCCGGCCTGCGGCACCGGCGGCTTCCTGACCTGCGCCATGCGCCACATGCGCGACACCCACATCAAGCGCCCCGAGGACGAGACGCTGATGCAGGCCTCCCTGCGCGCGGTCGAAAAGAAACCGCTCCCCCACATGCTCTGCGTCACGAACATGCTGTTGCACGGGGTCGAGGAGCCGTCCTGGGTCCGCCATGACAACACGCTCGCCCGCCCGCTGGTCAGCTGGGGGCAGGCGGACAAGGTCGACATCGTCCTGTCCAACCCGCCCTTCGGCGGCAAGGAGGAGGACGGGATCGAGAACAACTTCCCCACCTTCCGCACCCGCGAAACCGCCGACCTCTTCCTCGCGCTCATCATCCGCCTGCTCAAGGACACTGGCCGCGCCGCCGTGGTCCTGCCCGATGGCTCGCTCTTTGGCGAGGGCATCAAGACCCGGCTCAAGGAACACTTGCTCGAGGAATGCAACCTGCACACCATCGTGCGGCTGCCGAACTCGGTCTTCAAACCCTACGCCTCCATCGGCACCAACCTGCTGTTCTTTGAAAAGGGCACGCCCACGCAGGACATCTGGTACTGGGAACACCGCGTGCCGGAGACGCAGAAGGCCTATTCCATGACCAAGCCGATCCGGCTGGAGCATCTGGACGACTGCGCCGCATGGTGGGGCGGAGAGGCCCGGGAGGGGCGGCAGGAAAGCGAGCGCGCCTGGAAGGTGTCGATCGATGAAATCCGCGAGCGCGGCTTCAACCTCGACATCAAGAACCCGCACGTCGAGGACGTGGACCATGGTGAGCCGGAAGAACTGCTGGCCGACCTGCAACGCGCCGAGGCCTCGGTCGACCACCTCCGGGCCGAGCTGAAGGCCATCCTGACCGAGGCCCTTTCCCGATGACTGGCGGCGCGATGAACGCGGAACGGTTGCTGGACGTCTACGAGCAGATCAGCGAAGCGCCGGATGCCATCGCCCGGCTGCGGCGCTTCGTGCTGGATCTGGCGGTGCGTGGGAAGCTGGTGGAGCAGGATGCGGCGGATGAACCAGCTCAGTCCCTCGTTGGAAAGATAGAAGCTGAGAGGAAGCGCCAAGCCAAAGACGGCGAGATCAGGAAGAGGGACGCCAAGGCTGTCGCAATGCTGCCTCCTCCATACGAGCTTCCCGCGTCATGGACTTGGATCGCGGTGGGAAACTGCTTCGTCTATGACGCGGGCGCGAAAACGGACCCCAAAAATCTGGTTGAGAACCGCTGGCTTCTTGAACTTGAAGACGTCGAGAAAGACACTGGGCGCCTATTGCAGAAATTGCTCGTTTCAGACCGAGCTTCCAAAAGCACCAAGTCATGTTTCAACGCTGGTGACGTCCTATATGGGAAGCTTCGACCATATCTGAACAAGGTAATCGTAGCCGACGACATGGGGTATTCGACAACAGAAATCGTCGCGATCCGACCATATCTTCCGCTTTATTCAGCCTATGTCGCCTTAGCTTTTCGGCGGCCAGACTTCGTCGATTATGTCGAACGAAAGGGCCAAGGCACGAAAATGCCAAGGCTCCGCACTGAAGATGCAGTCGTCGCACCTTTCCCGCTCCCCCCTCTCGCCGAACAGCACCGGATCGTCACCAAGGTCGATGAGCTCATGGCGCTCTGTGATCGGCTGGAGGAGGCCCGCAAGTCGCGGGAGGAGGTGCGCGACAAGCTTACTGCCGCCAGCCTCATCCGCCTGACCGCCCCGGATACCATGGAAGAGGACTTCCCCACCCACGCCGCCTTCGCCCTCGAGGCACTCCCCACCCTCACCACGCGCCCCGACCAGATCAAGACCCTCCGCCAAACCATCCTCAACCTCGCCGTCCGCGGCAAACTGGTGGAGCAAGATGCGGCGGATGAACCGGCTTCCGTATCGTTGGAAAGGATTGCAGAGGCCAGAGATGCTGATGCGAGCCGGAAATCGAAACGTGCGCGCGGGCTGCCGCCATCTTCCGAGACAGAAGCGTCTGAGTTGCCAATCGGATGGGAAGGTGTGCGACTATCGGACATCGCAGTTTCCATGCGCTATGGGACCTCAATCAAGTGCGGGGCGGACACTTCTCTCGTCCCGGTTCTCCGAATTCCAAACGTGTCTTCAGGTGAAGTGACCTTGGACGACATGAAGTTCGGCCCCCTGAACGAACGAGAACAGGCGGACCTTGCTTTGGCCACCGGCGATCTGCTGATGATCCGCTCGAATGGCAGTCTCGATATCGTTGGACGCTCGGCCGTGGTGCCCGCCGAAGCCGACGGCATGGCGTTCGCTGGATATCTCGTGAGATTGCGCACCGACGTCGAGCATCTGAATACCAAGTACGTCTGGATGGCGATGAACTCGCAACTCATCAGGGATCAGATCGAAAAACCGATCAGATCTGCGGTCGGATTGAAGAATGTAAACCTGACTGAGTTCGGAAACCTGTCTTTCTGGCTACCTCCCCTCGCCGAACAACACCGCATCGTCGCCAAGGTCGACGCCCTCATGGCCCTCTGCGACCGGCTGGAGGCCGCCCTGACCACCGCAGAAACCACGCGCACCCGCCTCCTCGAAGCCCTCCTCCACGAGGCGCTTGAGCCCGCCACCGACACTCTGGAGGCCGCCGAATGAGCGAGAACGTCGACTGGGCGCGCGTCACAGCCTTGCTCGACGATCTCTACACCGCTGCCGATGGCCTCGAACGGATCTTCCCCGGTCGGAAATTCACCCTGGACGGCCATCTCGTCGGCAGCATCGGTGAGGTTGTCGCCGCCTACATGTTCGACCTCGACCTGAACCCGGCCTCCACCCACGGCCACGACGCCCGCGCCCGCGATGGCCGCCAGGTGGAAATCAAGCTGACCCAAGGTAGCCGTGTCGCCATCCGCCACGAACCCGAACACCTGATCGTCCTGCACCGCCCCGCCGGCGGCCCGATCCGGGTGGTCTTCAACGGCCCCGGTCCCGTCGCTTGGGCCGCCGCAGGCGCGATGCAAAAGAACGGCCAGCGCCCAATCTCGCTCTCTCGCCTGACCGGACTGTCGAACGATCTGGCCGAGCAAGACCGTCTGCCGGTCCTGCGCCCACCGCCCGTCTGATACATCGGGCGTCCAAAGCCCGCCTGCCAAGGAAATCCACGTCATGAACAACGGCCTGCCAGAAGGCAAACGCATCCGTATCCGTTCCTTCTACGGCTTCAACCCCGAGGACGCGGGCTATGTCGGCTGGTCCAAGGAAACGGACCGCGACGCCTACCTGCGCAAGCTGAATGACGGCGACCTGATCATGATCTACGGCGCCAGCACCTCCGAGACCAAGAAGGCCGAGCGGTCCTACGTCCTGGGCTTCCTCGAGATCGAGGCCCGCCCCATCCGGGATGCAGACAAGTCCTCTGACCTTGCCTTGCAGGAAAAGCGCGAAAGGGGATGGGCAGACCGGTGGACCCACGCTCTCCCCGTCCGTCGGGCATGGCGCACGGAAGAGAAGATGATGATCGGACGGATCGCCTTCAACTCCTACCGCTCCGAAGCCGGGCAAGCGCTTGCTGTGCACGGTGCCGAACTTGATGACGCCGAGATCGAGCAGGCCCTGAAGCTCAAGGTCCGGGAGGTCAACGTCTTCGGCGAACCCCCTGTGGAAACGGATGAACCAGGGACGATCCCGTTCGGGCAGGTATTCAAACCGTCCCGGGCCTTCCCCGGCAGCCATGGTGAGCGCACGGCCAACTACCAGGACGGAGAGGCCTACGTCTACCTCGCCGTCTTTGAAGGCGACGGGCATGCGCTTCTCAATCGGCGGAAGGAGTTCGCCGACAAGTCTGTGGCCATGAAGATCGGCGTTTCGAACGACACCAAGCGGCGGATGGCCGAATTGAACGCAGGCATCCCCCCGGCAGCCCGCGGCAAGTGGACGATCAGCATGATCTCGCAACCTTTCGCGGACAAGAAGTCGGCCGAGGCGAGCGAAGCACTTTTCAAGGAACAGGCTCAATCTCGACTGGAAAGCCTGGGCCGAGAGTTCTTCTGGGGCAAGCTCGACGACGCCAGCTCCGTCTTCTGGTCCTTGCCCGGCATGGCGCGATTTTCCACGAAATAGGCCGCTGACATCCTGCGGTATCGTCATGGTGGGCGGACTGCCTGCGCCGCAACGAGACGCGTGCGCAAAGCACTTCAGTGCGCCCTGGTTAACGCTGTAAAGCGAAGCTGCTTGGTCGCGCAGGCAATCTTTGCGATAAATGGTGCCCGGTATTGGGTTTTACAATCAAGGCCAGCCGGTACTCCGACCAACAAACGGGCCGAATTTCATGAGCAAGACGAAGAAGTTTCGCGGATCCGGGGCACGTGCTTTTCTTTACCTGCGCGTGTCATCGGGCAAACAGGCAGCGAA
>NZ_FWXX01000029.1 GCF_900176475.1 Tropicibacter naphthalenivorans | reverse complement strand
TGATCGCTCTGTATCCTGTCGTCCCCGTCGCCGCCTTCGATGATATCGTTGCCGGCGTTGCCCCAGAGGGTGTCGTTGCCTGCGCCGCCGCGCAGGGTGTCGTCCAGGTCGCCGCCCGCGAAGTTGTCGTTGTAGTCATAGCCGGTGGCCTCGAGACGCTCGAAGCCGGAGATGACGGTAGAGTAGGCCGCATACCCAGGATAGGAGCCGATGTTCTCGTAGCCGTAGACCTCGGTCGCCTCTGCCAAGGTGGTGGCCAGATCGCCGCTGGCCGTCCGCATCCGCACGTAATCGTTGCCGCCGCTCCGCCGCGCGCCGAAGCCGGTGTAATCCAGCACCAGCGTATCCGTGCCCGAACCGCCGTCCAGCGTGTCATTCAAGCCCATCGCTTCGACTGTATCATTGCCGGCGAAGGCATAAATGAGGGTTCCGTTCCTGTTAGAAAGGAAAACGTCGTCGCCATTCGTACCATAGAGGGTATTGTCTATCTCGGATCGGATCTGGCTCATGGTTTCGGCGTTATAGAAACTCCATGTCGTGGACTGCATGGCTTGGTTCATCTGGGCTGACACGCTCTCGATACGTGTATCATTGTCAACCCAAGTCTCCCAAGCCTGCCAAACGCTGAAAATAGATGAAGCCCAACTAAATACGCTGCCGGCCGTTGAGCCAAAAACCTGCGTTGCGTAAACTGACAACGCCGATAGGGAGGTGTCTGCCAACATGCCGTCGATCAGGTTGTCAGCTTCTTCGCCCCGCGTGGCAGAGACCTCTGACAACGCTCCCCCGGATGCCTCTAGTGAGTTCATGATGGCGTTGAAATATATGTCCATTTTCCGAACATCGGAGATTAAGACCAGATCGTTGTCCTGCAATTCTGTCTTGACGTCTGCGGCTACTCGCTCCAACTCTCCAAGAAGCGAGTCCTGACCTTCGAAGGAATTTGCGAGAATCGCTCTCGCCATATTGAGAATTTCACTTTCTGCCGCGTTTGAGCTCCAGAGGGATGCGGAGTTTGCGACAACGGAAACCGCAAGCAATGCAAGTGGAGTCGCTAGGCCACCTGAGCCAACTGTCAATGCAATCGCGGCAAGGCCTACTGCTCCGGTGACAATTGTGGACACCGTGGTTTCCCACACGTAGTTCCACACCAAACTGCTGATTTGGCTGTCAATATTCGAGATGAGCGTTGTGCCGTAAGACTGCCGCAGAGAGTAGTTCAAGGAAGTCAAAGACTCAGACGCAGCGTGGGAGGCTACGACGTTCTACCAGACATCATCGTTTGGCCGAAAAATACGCCCGTGGCTATCGAAAAAACGATGCGCCGTTGTTCCATCGACATCGATGAATTCATGGGAGACAACCGTCCGTTCAGAACCTGAAAAGTCATAATCAAAGTGAACGATATTACTCAGGCTTGTGACACTAGATACTTCCACGAAAACCGTCCCGAATTAAAATCTTTGGTATGTATCACCTCGAAAATTAAACAAATCGCACTTCCATATCAACCGCAAATTTGAGCCCCTCTCAGAGCAAGCCATCCCCTTCGGAAATCAAGAGAGGAAGAACGTGCTCGCCTGTTGAATCAGGCGATCGGAACGCCCGGTTTCACCAGCAACTTGAGTTGATCCACATTCGCCCCATAAAGCATCGGCTGGGTGCAACCTTGGATCACACAAACATCGAAAATCTGCGAGACCTCTCCAGAAATCTGGAAGTAATGCTCAATCGCGCCCGTGGACAAATTTACGATGAACAAACCGCATCGGGGCGGCTGTTGAGACTTCGCCAAAGTCTCCGACAGCGGAAGGCCATCAAAGCTGCGCCCTTCTCTTTCCGTCGAACTGGCGACAATGGCATAACCGCCAAGGAATGAAAGGCCGCGGCAATAGCCGGGAATTAAGGCGATTTCATCAACGGACCCGTTCGAAATCTTGGCCCGTTTTAACAGGCCAGTGCCGCTCTCCAGAAAATAGACATGCTCGCCCTGAACACGCGGGGAATGTGGCATCGTCAGGCCTTGGGCCAGATCTTCGCCAGCACTTACATTAAAGATGACCCCCTGCCCCGTCCCGACATTTCGCCATCCTTCGAGGGAATTGGTTTTCGAAAACGCCGTGGCGAACAATGCGCCGTCGGGCGCGCAGGTCAAGCCATTGAGGTGGCAACGATCCTCGTACACCAGACGATCAATGAAAGGCGGCTTCCATATTGGGCGAAAGCTGGCGGTTTCCGAAAGCCCGGCGATGCAATTGAAATTGGTCGAGGCAAAGATCGGCGCTCCGTTGCCATCCAACGTGACATCGTGGATGTCCAAATCGCCCACCGTCCAGGTTTGAACCGGCAAAAAGGCTGCGTCGTAGCCGCCTTTCCCTGCATAGTCCGGACCAAAATCCTGAAAGCGCCAGATATGGGCAATCCCGCCCATATAGAATCCGCTCGAAGTCGCGTGCAGCCCCATGCAGCGCGGATAATGCCGTTCATATAACGACACACGACCATCACGCGTATGTCCCAGCAGCATCAGACGACCAACTTCATAAGCGGTAAACGCAAGGCTGATCCCACAATTGGCCAACCAACTCGTAAAATTCCGCGAGACCGTAAATTCCATAAAACGCCTATATGCAAAAACCGACCGCCAGCCTTTAGGGCCAGCGGTTGGCTGTAAGTATCAATGGATGCCCCTAAGGGATCAAGTCAGCAAGTCGTTGGGATCTGTCACGCCAAGGATTTGCAGCAAGAGCGCCGAGGATTGATCGTCAAAGGTCACCAAGGTGCTGTCGACGCCTCCTACGCCATCGGTGTCGACCTCGGACAAGCTGCCAATGGCGAGGGCCGCGTCCAGTTGCACGATGTCAGCGGCGAGGTCGAAATCCGTGACCACGTCGTCTCCGCCCCCGGGACTAAAGACAAAGACATCAGCGTCCGCCCCGCCGGTCAAGGTGTCATCCCCAAACCCGCCGATCAGCGTGTCGGCGCCAGCATTGCCATCCAGTAGGTCTGCGCCGTTCTCACCGGACAGGCTGTCGTTGCCGTCGAGGCCGGTCATGGTGTCGTCCCCGATGCTGCCCGCCAGCGCGTCGTCGCCCAACGTGCCACCAAGTGCCGTTCCAAAGACCCCGCTGCCGTCCGGCGCATAGCCTTGGGCGGTGGCCACATCGACAAGGAAATTCGCATCGGTGAAGTCACCCGGCGCGGTGCCTTGAAAGCGGATCGCGGCGACATAGGTGTCACCGCCGCCATCGGCGTCGATCTCCAGCACCGTGTCCGCGCCGTCCGCAACCAGCCGCAGGAAGCCCGCGCCAAAGGGGTTGGATGCCCCGTCCCAGCCGCTCAGCCGCTGGGTCAGGAATTGATCAATGTCCACAAGGTCTTGGGCCACGTCAAAGTCCGTTACAACCACATGACCCGTGCCGTTGAACTCGGCATTGCCAAGCCGCACCGTGTCCGACCCGGCCCCCAGAGTGATCGTCGAGACGTCGTTGGTGTAACGGTCGAGCCCGAGTTGAACGATGTCATCGCCCGCCCCGGCATCGACGCTATCCGCTGAACGCCCGCCGACATTGCGCAGGAAATCCGCGCCATCGCCGCCCAGCAGCGTGTCATCGGTCTGCCAATAGCCATTGAGGTAATCGTCGCCCGCGCCGCCATCCTGAACGCCGCTGCCGGACAGCGTGTCGTTGCCCTCGCCACCTGTGATCGTGTTGTTTTCGCCGCCCGCGTAAAGCTGGTCGTTGCCCAAACCGCCATCAAGCTGGTTCGACCCCGAGTTCGACCCGTACCCGTAAAGCGACACACGATCATCCCCGTCACCGGCCACAACCACGTTGTTGCTGCCCGAGTCATAGGCATACACCGTGTCATTGCCGCTGCCGCCGTCAAAGAGGTTGCCGGTGCTGCCCGAAGCGGACATGTAATCATGCCCATCCCCGCCCCGCAGCACGTTCGACCCGCTCCCGCCGTCCAGGCGGTCGTTGCCCAAACCGCCAAGCAGCACGTCATCGCCGGCCTCGCCGTAAAGGGTATCGTTGCCATCCCCGCCGTCGAGGAAATCGGCACCGGGAATGCCCACGATGGTATCATTGCCGCCAAGACCTTGGATCAGGTCGCCTTGGATCGTGCCGGTCAGGCTGTCGTTGCCCTCGGTTCCTTGGATCAGCTCGCCATCAAGGATCGACAGCGTAAAGCTGGTGCTGCTGCTCTGGCCATCAGGCTCGGTTGCGGTCACCATTAGGGTATACAGCCCGATGTCCCCGACCTGCGGCGCGCCTGCGGCATAGCTGAGGGTCCCGGTGGCGGCATCAAAGCTCATGAAACTCGGCAGAGGCGAGCCATCGGCCAAGGTCACGTCATAGGTGACCGCCAGACCTTGGTCATGGTCGGCGAACAAATCCGCGGGCAATTGATAGCTAAAGGCCTCATCGGCAAAGCCGGTTTGCGGCGCGGTTGTTCCGGTCAGAACCGGCGGATCGTTCACTCCGGTCACGGTCAGGGTCACGGTGGCGGTATCGAAGGCGCCGTTCCCGTCGGAAATCGTGTAGGTAAAGCTGTCGGTCAGGCTTTCGCCCCCGGCCATCGCGTCCAGCGTTGCTGAGGCGGTCGGATCGTAGCTGACCGAGCCATCGCCGTTCAGCGTCACCGTCGCCCCCAAAGCGCTGGTCGCGGAGACGGCCGAGATGCCGATCGCATCACCATCGGGGTCGCTGTCATTGGTCAGCAAATCCGCCGCCGAGATGATGAATGCGGTATTCTCATCGGCTTGCGCGGCAAGAGCGTCGTCATTGGCGACGGGGGCGAGGTTATCGGTCACGCCGTTCACCACGAGCGTCGCGGTGTTGGCGGTGGCGGCCTGCCCGTCGCTGATCTCGTAGCTGATCGTGACGGCGCGCGCTTGGCCGTCGTCCAGCGCGTCGTATTGGAATGGGTCGATGGAAATCGTGCCATCGCCGTTGTCGGTAAAGCTGACCGCGTTGCCTTGGTCGTCGGTGGCGGTGATGTTGATCGCGGTCAGTACGGCCCCGCTGTCAGGATCGGTTTGCCCGGCCAACAGGTCGATGGTCTGGATCGCGTCGTCTTCGGTCACAGTTCCTGCGTCGATGACTGACACCACCGGCGCGTCGTTGGTGCCGACGACAGTCAAGCTCACCGTGGCCGTGTCGAACCCGCCGTTCCCGTCGGTGATGGTGTAGGTAAAGCTGTCCGTCAGCTCTTGGCCATCCGCCAAGGCCGCAAGGGCCGCAGCCCCGGTCGGATCATAGGACACGGACCCATCACCATTCAACGTTACCGCAGCGCCCAGAGCGCTGCTGGCCGAGACCGCAGAAATACTCAGCGCATCGCCATCGGGATCGGTGTCATTCGCCAGCAGTTGCGCCGCCGGGATCGTCAAAGCTGTGTCTTCATCGGTGCCCACACCGCCGATCTGCGCGGTGGTGGTGATCTGAAGCTCATACGTCCCGCCGCTGGGCACGGGGTTATCCGGGTTCGAATACCCCGGGAAGCGACCCACCGAGATGTAGTAGGTGCCCGGCGTCGAAAAGGTGTAGGACAGCTCGCTATCCAAGCTGCTGACGGACCCCGGATCCCTGGGGCTGTCGTCGCTGCGCGAAATGCGGGCACCGGCGGAATTCCACAGGTGGATATAGGCGTCAAAGCTGCCGCCAGAGCTGCTCCCGAAATCGATGTCGAAATGCATGGACGTGCCGGCTTCGGTCACGGTAAAGGCGTAGTAATCGGCGGTGTTGTTGCCGGTGCCGACGATATTGACGCTGGGCAAGGTATCAGAGTTCAGGATGTTGGGGTTTGGGTTCAGCGTGAACAACCCATCAAGGTTCTGCGCCTGTGCAATCGAGTTGTTGGGCTCGATTTCGATGATCCGGTTGTTGCCCAAAGGCACCCCAAGGACGTCGTCATTGGCCACAGGGGGCGAGCCGTCAGAGGCCCCGTTCACCACAAGCGTTGCCGTGTTTGCCGTGCTCGTCTGCCCGTCGCTGACCTCATAGCTGACTGTGACGGTGCGCGCTTCGCCGTCGTCCAGCGCGTCGTATTGGATCGGATTGATCGAGATCGTGCCATCGCCGTTGTCGATGAACTGAACCGAAGCGCCAAAGTCGTCGGTGGCGGTGATGTTGATCGCCGTCAGCACCGCGCCGTTGTCCACGTCGGTCTGTCCAGCCAGCAGGTCGATGGTCTGGAGCGGGTCGTCTTCGCTAACACTGCCCGCGTCGATTGCCGACACCACCGGGGCGTCGTTGGTGCCGGTGATGGTGATCGTGACGTCTTGGGTCACGCTCAGCGCCGGGGCGGCGTCGTCGGCCAACTCCAGCGTATAGGTCAGAACCACGGT
>NZ_FWXX01000031.1 GCF_900176475.1 Tropicibacter naphthalenivorans | reverse complement strand
GGGGCCCGCACAAGCGGTGGAGCATGTGGTTTAATTCGAAGCAACGCGCAGAACCTTACCAACCCTTGACATTTGTCGCCACATCCAGAGATGGATGGTTCCCTTCGGGGACGGCAGGACAGGTGCTGCATGGCTGTCGTCAGCTCGTGTCGTGAGATGTTCGGTTAAGTCCGGCAACGAGCGCAACCCACATCCTTAGTTGCCAGCAGTTCGGCTGGGCACTCTAGGGAAACTGCCCGTGATAAGCGGGAGGAAGGTGTGGATGACGTCAAGTCCTCATGGCCCTTACGGGTTGGGCTACACACGTGCTACAATGGTATCTACAGTGGGTTAATCCCCAAAAGATATCTCAGTTCGGATTGGGGTCTGCAACTCGACCCCATGAAGTCGGAATCGCTAGTAATCGCGTAACAGCATGACGCGGTGAATACGTTCCCGGGCCTTGTACACACCGCCCGTCACACCATGGGAGTTGGTTCTACCTGACGGCCGTGCGCTAACCTCTCGAGGAGGCAGCGGACCACGGTAGGATCAGCGACTGGGGTGAAGTCGTAACAAGGTAGCCGTAGGGGAACCTGCGGCTGGATCACCTCCTTTCTAAGGATGTATCTAGTTAGAAAGACTTGTCTTTCTCATGATGCACTTAGCAATGACCGGTACCTTTGCCGGTCTATATCAGACGAACCTGGGTCGTCCTCATATCTCTTCAGTACAGTAAACTTCAGGCCTACCGGCCTGTCTGGGTCGGTAGCTCAGGTGGTTAGAGCGCACGCCTGATAAGCGTGAGGTCGGAGGTTCAAGTCCTCCTCGACCCACCATAATCCTGCGGGATTTACGTTGGTCTCAATTAGCCGAAAGGCGGTAGGCCAAAAAATATGGGGCCTTAGCTCAGCTGGGAGAGCGCCTGATTTGCATTCAGGAGGTCAGGAGTTCGATCCTCCTAGGCTCCACCACTTCCTCGATTTGATCGATAAGAACCAGGTTTGGTTTTTATCCGTCCAATCGGACACACTTCACCTTCGGGTGAGAATGACATCGTATAGAGATAATCAATCAACATTGCTTGGTTACCGTAAGTAAGCGGATAACCTCAGTTGGTTCCACTTTTGTGGAAGGTTGACTGCATTCCTAGCCGGAAATGCTTTCGATATCCCAACTTGAAACGAGCAATCGTTGTCCAAGTCAAGTACACTAACCCGTCAGTAATCACTGATTACTGACATGTCCTGACACTAGTCAGGGCGGGAAAATAGTATGCTTATGATGCAGTAAAACGGATATGTCAGCTTGCCGGTTGCATATCCATGCAAGGGTCTTGCGAACCAGCGGACCACACCTTGCTTTTACTGGATCAAATCAAGCGCGAGAAGGGCGTTTGGTGGATGCCTTGGCAGCAAGAGGCGATGAAGGACGTGATACTCTGCGATAAGCCATGTGGAGCCGAGAATAGGCTTTGATACATGGATCTCCGAATGGGGCAACCCACCTGACAGTTTGTTATAATTACCGCAAGGTAGCTTATAACGGGCTGAAACAGGTACTTCTTACCTGAATACATAGGGTTTGAAGAGCAAACCCGGGGAACTGAAACATCTAAGTACCCGGAGGAAAGGAAATCAATTGATACTCCCCTAGTAGCGGCGAGCGAACGGGGACCAGCCGAGCCAGATGAGTGATCAGAATGTGTTGGGAAGCACAGCCATAGTGGGTGACAGCCCCGTATGAGAAGCTCTGATGGACGTATTAAGTAGGGCGGGACACGTGAAATCCTGTCTGAAGATCGGAGGACCACCTTCGAAGGCTAAGTACTCCTTGCTGACCGATAGCGAACCAGTACCGTGAGGGAAAGGTGAAAAGCACCCCGACGAGGGGAGTGAAACAGTACCTGAAACCGAACGCCTACAATCAGTCGGAGGGACCTCGAGTCCTGACGGCGTACCTTTTGTATAATGGGTCATCGACTTGGTCTATCTAGCAAGCTTAAGCCGTTAGGTGTAGGCGCAGCGAAAGCGAGTCTTAATAGGGCGTCGAGTTAGATGGATCAGACCCGAAACCGAGTGATCTAGGCATGACCAGGATGAAGGTAAGGTAACACTTACTGGAGGTCCGAACCCACACCTGTTGAAAAAGGTCGGGATGAGTTGTGCCTAGGGGTGAAAGGCCAATCAAACTCGGAGATAGCTGGTTCTCCGCGAAATCTATTTAGGTAGAGCGTCATCCGAATACCCCGGGGG